>NZ_CP096480.1:0-2085000 GCF_053903255.1 Cupriavidus sp. JZ107
TGGGCAAGCGCCAGGCCTCTCGCCCGCTGACCTTGCAGTCGCCGGAATGGCTGCTGAACGCCCCCTCGACCGAACTGCCCAAACAACCCGTCGATTTCGCGCTGCTCGATTGCAGCAGCAGCGAAGCGGACCCGGTCGCGCTGATCGACGCCCTGTGCCAGCGCATCGCGCCGCGCCGATGGCTGCTGATCGCCCGGCCGGGCGCCACCGCGCTGACCCAGCGCGCGGCCCGGGCCGGCGCCGGCGGCTGCCTGCTGGCCCCGGCTTCTCCGGACCTGGTCTGCGCCGCGGTGGCGCTCGTCAGCGCCGGCGGCCAATGCTTTCCGCGCGCCAGCATGGCCTGGTTGATGGCGCCCGCTCCCGCACCGGCCTCCAACTTTTTGCGCCCTGGTTCTACGGCAAGCGGCTGATGGTCGCCCACCGGTGATGCCGCCTATGCTGGCACTACGCTGCTGGCGTAGCCGGACCCGGGATCAGAAGGTCCGCCGCCGCAGAAGCGGGGGGTCATATGAATGGAGGATCGGCGGTGCTGATCGTGCGCGGCTTCGCCGTGCCGGAGGGCCGCAACAAGTGGGCATGTTGTTATGAAATCCGGCTGGCATCGGCGAGCGATGGGCCGCTGGTCCATCGCGGCGAACTGCATGGCCGCGCATTCTGCAGCGAGGATGCCGCGGTGATCGCCGCCCGCGAAGCCGGCGAGCGCGAGGCGCGACGGCGTATCGCGGCAGGACTGGCGACGTCGTTCCTGTCGGTGGCGCCCGGCACGTGCGCAAGCAAGGGCGGCGACATCGAGACACCGCGGCCGGAAGATCGATAAGCGAAGCCTGCCGAACGTACACGAAGGGGGGAAAACAAGGCGCGTGCTCGGGGGAGCCGCATGTCGGATGACGAGTTGAACGACATGCGTACACGCGCGTCTCGGCCGCGGCGATCGCCCGGCCGGATCTGCGGACCACGGCGGAGCCGCCGCTCGATCGGCGGCACGCCGGGGTCCTTTCTTTTTTGGAAGGGTCGCGGGCAGGTCGACGAGGCGACGACGACCGCAGCCGGGAAGGGGGAAAAAAGAAGCCCGCAGACCGGGGGACCATGCGGGCTCCAAAGTGGCAGGCCGATTCCGCCTGGCCCACCACAAGACTGACGATATCCAATCGATCTTGCGACTTCCATCAACCAAAAGGACCAAAAGCCCACGCCTGCAGCGCGGCGGTACGGGGCCTTCGACACCGACACCATGTGGAACTGGCATTTGATCTCGCGCTTCGGCGACACCGCGCTGCTGTTGCCTTGCGCCGCGCTGTTGCTGCTGTCGCTTTGCCATCGCGGCGAATGGCGCGCGGCGCGCGACTGGTGCCTGGCGTTCGCCGCGGCGGCGGGACTGACACTGGCATCGAAGCTCGCCTTCATCGGCTGGGGCGTCGGCGTGCCTGCGCTCGACTTCACCGGCTTCTCCGGCCACAGCATGATGGCGGCGAGCGTGCTGCCGGTGCTGATGCATCGGCTCGCGCCGGGGCGTGCGCCGCGACTCGGGTGGGCCGCGGCAATGCTGGGCGCATCGCTCGCGCTGCTGGTGGGCTATTCGCGTCTGCCGCTGGGCGCGCATTCGGCCAGCGAAGTGATCGGCGGACTCACGCTGGGCTTTGCCGTCAGCGGCGGCTGTCTGCTCGCGACCGCGCCGCGCCGGCGCCGTTCGCCGCGCGCACCGCTGTTGCTGCTGCTTGGCGCCCTGCTGCTGGGCGTGCCGGCATCGGGCGCGCACGCGCCGACCGAACAATGGATCGAGCAGATCGCGCTGTATCTGTCCGGACGCGCGAGGCCGTTTCAACGCGCGGATTGGCCACGGCGCGAAGCCGCGACGATCCCGCCATCGTCACCGTCGTCGCTCGCCACGCCAACGCCCACGCCCACCACCATCACGCCTGCTGCACGGCCGCGGCTGCTTCCCGCGCAATGGCGCATCGATTCGATCTCCGCCACGCGCGACTGAAGAGCAGGCACAAGACGAAAGACCAACGAGAACGACAAGACCCGCCACCGCACCGTCGACCGCACCGCGCCGCCGTCCCCAAGTGTGTGTGGGCGAGCCAACAGACCCCACGCCGACCCGGGCGCGACGATGTTCCCGATATGCCGGCTCACGGCATCGACGGGGCAGCAAGGGGAGAGGGTCATGGCAACGGCAAGCGCGCAAGCGGTCGTCGAGCGGCAGACAGCGCTGCAACTGCTGTATCGGGTCTCGGATGCATTGACGGTGGGCATCTGCGGCATCCTGGTCGGCGAATTCTGGTTTCCCGAGGGCGGACTGGCATCGGCGGCGCCGGTGCACGGCTTCCTGACCGCGTTCTGCGCGGTCGCCACGCTGATCGTGTTTCCAGCCTGCGGACTGTACGAATCGTGGCGCGGCCGCAGCCGCGCCGCGCTCGGGCTGCGCACGCTGGCGGCATGGAGCCTGGTGGCCGTCAGCGGCCTGGTGCTGGCCTATCTGATGCATCAGATAGGCGCGGTGTCGCGGCTGTGGTCGACCAGCTGGTTCGGCGCCGTCTCGCTGGCGCTGGTGGGCTCGCGGCTGGTGCTGTACCAACTGCTGGGCAATGTGCGGCAGCAGGGCATCAACGCCAAGCGCGTGCTGATCTTCGGCTACGGTCCGCTCGGCAACGAGATGTACCGGCGCGTGCAGCGCATTCGCGAGGCCGGCTATCACGTGGTGGGCATCTACTGCGACCACGACGACGACACGCTGCCGTCCGGCGTGCCGATCCTGCGCGAGATGCGCGACGTCACGCGCTTCGTGCGCAGCCACGACGTGCGCGAGATCTGGCTGACGCTGCCGATGGCGGCGTGCCGCGACCTGTGCGACGTGGTCTACCAGTTCCGCAACGACCTGGTCGACATTCGCTGGGTACCCGACATCATGTCGGTCGAGCTGCTCGGTCACCGCTTCAGCGAATTCCTGGGCTTGCCGGTGATCGATCTGAACAGCCCGCCCGATTCGCGCATCACCGGCCTGCTCAAGGCAAGCTTCGATCGCGTGTTCGCCGCCGTGGCGCTGCTCGGCATGTCGCCGCTGCTGATCGCCATCGCGATCGGCGTCAAGCTGTCCTCGCCCGGTCCGGTGCTGTTCCGGCAGAAGCGCCTGGGCATCGACGGCAAGCCGTTCGACGTCTTCAAGTTCCGCACGATGGTGGTCCACCAGGACCGCGGCGTCACGCAGGCGACGCGCAACGATCCGCGCGTGACGCGCATCGGGGGCTTCCTGCGCCGTACCAGCCTCGACGAGCTGCCGCAGTTCTTCAACGTGCTGCGTGGCGAGATGTCGGTGGTCGGCCCGCGCCCGCATGCGCTCGAACACAACGAGATGTACAAGGAGCTGATCGACCGCTACATGCTGCGCCATCGCGTCAAGCCCGGCATCACCGGCTGGGCGCAGATCAACGGCCTGCGCGGGCAGACCGACACGGTCGAGAAGATGCGCGCCCGCATCGAGTTCGACATCTACTACATCCGCAACTGGTCCTTTCAGCTGGACCTGCGGATCATCGCGCGCACCGCGCTGCACGGCTGGACTGGCAAGAGCGCGTTCTGAACGGGGTCCGGCCCACGGCGGTGGCGAACGTGCGTTGGCAAGCGCACGGTGCCGGCGGGTACGGTCGAGCCAAATGGGGCATACCAAGACCCCAGGGAGAGGAGACCATGAAAGCCACCCTACGCACGATCCTGGCGGAGGTGGGCCGGCTCGAGGTGCCAGCGGACACGCTGGACGACCAGGCCGACCTCTACGAAGCCGGTCTGTCGTCGCTCGCCACGGTGCACGTGATGCTGGCCATCGAGAACGCCTTCGATATCGAGATTCCGGACCGTATGCTGACGCGCCAGCTGTTCCGCAGCATCCAGTCGCTGGCCGACGCGATCGTCTATCTGCGCCAGCAGCAGGAGGCAGCATGAACGCGTTCGCCGCGCATGCGGTGCAGCCCCGCCCGCACGACGCCGCCGATCAGGGGCAGGACGATGCGCCGGAGTCCGGGCATCCGCCGCGGGACGCGCTGGCCGCCGCGCGCGACGTCGTGCCGCTTGCCGCGGCGCAGGCCGATCGCGTCGACCGCGAAGCAGCGTTTCCCGAGCTGGCGATCGCCGCGCTGCGCGAGCGCGGCCTGCTCGGCGCGATGGTGCCGGTCGAACTCGGCGGCGGCGGCGCAACGCTCGACACCATCGCCGTGATCTGCCGCGTGCTCGGCGGCGCCTGCGCGGCCACCGGCATGATCTACGCGATGCACCAGATCCAGGTCGCCTGCCTGATCGCTCATGCGCGCGGCAGCATCTGGCACGAGCGCCTGCTTGCGCGCATCGCCGCCGACCAGCTGCTGCTGGCGTCGGCGACCTCGGAGCAGTCGATCGGCGGCGCGCTGCGCACCAGCGGCTGCGCGGTGGCCACGGACGGCGGGCGCTTTCACCTGGTCAAGATGGCGCCGACCATTTCGTACGGCGCGCAGGCCGACGTGATTCTCGCCACCGCTCGCCGGCATGCGGAGGCGCCGCAGTCCGACCAGGTGCTGGTCTGCGTGCTCGATGGCGATTGCACGCTGCAATGCACGAGCGGATGGGACACGCTGGGCATGCGCGGCACCTGCAGCAACGGCTTCCGGCTCGAGGCGCGCGGCGCCTGCGAGCAGATCGTGCCGGTGCCGTTCGGCGAGATCGCCGACGCGACCATGACGCCGGTGTCGCACATGCTGTGGAGCGCGTTGTGGACCGGCATCGCCGCCGACGCGGTGCAGCGGGCCAAGGCCTTCTTCCAGGGCCAGGCGAGGGCCCGGCCCGGCACGCTGCCGCCCTCGGCCACGCAGCTGGCCGAGGCCGCGGCGATGATCGACACGATGGAGGCGCGCGTGCAGATGGCGCTCGCGCATTACCGCCAGCACACGCCCGGCCGTTCCGTCTCCGCGGACTTTGCCTTCGCCGCCGAAATGAATGGCCTGAAGACCAGCGTGTCGACGCTGGCGCTGGAAGCGGTGCAGATCGCCCTGCTGATCTGCGGCATGGCGGGCTACAAGCAAGGCACGCCGTTCAGCGTCGGCCGTCATCTGCGCGATCTGTGGTCCGCGCCGCTGATGATCAGCAACGACCGCATCCTGACCAATACCGCCAGCCTGCTGCTGGCCGAACGTTCGCATTGAGGAGAATCGGCATGGAGTACCAGAGCGGCCAGCACGATGGCGCCGTCGGGCCTGCCGACACCACGGCGCCGCCGCAGCGCCTGTCCCGGCCACCGGAGGAGGCCGCGCTGGCGGCGCAGCGGCGCTTTCGCCAGGCGCTGATCGAGGCGGGCATGCTGATCCCGACCGGCGTCGATGGCTTGTATGGCCGCAGCGCTGACTTCGAGGCGATTGCAGACGGGCTGAACGCCGCCATCGGCGCGCTGGGCGCCGACCAGCAGGCCGAGGTGATGCGCTTTCCGCCGGCGATGGCACGGCAGGACTTCGAAGCCAGCGAATACCTGAAGAGCTTTCCGCAACTGGCCGGCACCGTGCACAGCTTCTGCGGCAGCGATCGCGATCATCATCGGCTGCTGGCGCGGCTCGATGCCGGCGAGGAATGGGCCGACCAGCAGCGGCCCACGCGCGTGGTGCTGACCCCCGCCGCCTGCTATCCGATCTATCCGGTGATGGCCGCGCGCGGTCCGCTGCCGCCGCAGGGCCGCGTGGTCGACGTGCTGTCGTACTGCTTCCGCCATGAGCCCTCGGTGGATCCGGCGCGCATGCAGCTGTTCCGCATGCGCGAGTACGTGCGGCTGGGCACCGCCGAGCAGATCGTCGCGTTCCGCACGCAGTGGATCGAGCGCGGCAGTGCGCTGGCGCAGCAGCTGGCCGTGCCCTGGCAGCTAGATCTGGCCAACGACCCGTTCTTCGGCCGCGGCGGCAAGATCGTCGCCGACGGCCAGCGCGAGCAGAAGCTGAAGTTTGAACTGCTGATTCCGATCCACGACGACGCCCCGCCTACCGCCTGCATGAGCTTCAACTACCACAAGGACCACTTCGCCGAAGTCTGGCCGCTGCGCACCGCCGACGGCGCGCGAGCCCATACCGGTTGCGTCGGCTTCGGCATCGACCGGCTGATCCTGGCGCTGCTGCGCCACCATGGTTTCGCGCTGGCGCGCTGGCCGAGCCAGGTGCGCGAGCTGTTGGGACTGCGCCATGTATGACGGCACCGGGCGGCTGGCGCCATCCGTGCATGCCTCGCATGTGCTGCATACCGAGCAGGCGGTGTGGCCGCAGACCAACTGCTATGTCGACCTGTGGATCGAGTTGCTGCACGGCTGGCAGCTCGATCCGCTGGCGGCGCTGCCCTTTACCGTCGCGCAGGACTTCGAGGGCGACCAGTTCACCTTCTTCAAGTATCCGGTTGACGATCTCGAACGGCTCTATGGCGTGGTCGTGCAGGAGCTGTCGCTGTACGACGCGATGGAGCGCCATGTCGCGACGCAGACCGCGCGCGGCCACGTGGTGCTGCTCGAGGTCGACGGCTACTACCTGCCGGACAATCGCGCCACGTCGTACCGGCGCCAGCACACCAAGACCACCATCGGCATCGACGTGCTGATGCCCGAGGCGCGCGGCGTCGGCTACTACCACAACGACGGCTACCACGTCGCGCGCGGCGACGACTATGCGGGCCTGTTCCGGCTGCTGCCCGAGCTGCAGGCCAATCCGCACCTGCTGTTCCCGTATGCCGAGGTCGTGCGGCGGCGCTTTCCGCCGCTGTCCGGACCGATGCTGCTGCGCGCGTCTTTGGCGCTGTTGCGGCGGCATCTGGCGCGCCGCCCGCGGCAGAACCCGATCGCGGCGTACCGGCAGGTGTTTCCGCAGCACCTGGACGAACTGGCGGTACGCGGCGAGCCGGCCTTCCACCCGTACGCGTTCAACGTGCTGCGCCAGCTGGGCGCCAACTTCGAGCTGCTCGGCAAATACCTGCGCTGGCTCAGCGTGCAGGGACAGCCGTTGCCGGCCGCGATCGCCACCGCCTGCCAGCGCCTGGCGTCCGAGGCGATGGTGATGCAGTTCCGGCTGATCCGCTCGATTCTCGGACGCCGGCCCGACCCCTGCCAGGATTGCCTCGATCAGATGGAAGCCTGCTACGAGGCCGCGGTGCCGGCGCTTGCCGCCTATGTCGGCGAGGGCGAGCCCTGACGCCGCGGGCGCGGCGGGCGCCGTGGGCGCCGGGGAGGCCGCGGTAACCGCGACGGTTGGGAGCGAGCGCATGGCGCCGGCCATGCCGCTCGGCCGGCCGCTGGTGCACGAGCCTCTGGCCGGCCCGTGGCGCATGCTGGAGACCGACGCCGATGCCATCGCCACGCCGCTCGACTTGCCGGCCGGCGGCGACTGGCTGCCCGCTCCGGTCCCCGGCACGGTCGCGCGGGCGCTGCAGGCGGCCGGCCGCTGGTGCGACGAGGCGCCGCCTGCCTTGCACGGGCGCGACTACTGGTATCGCGTGCCGATCTCCGGCGAGGGACTGCACACTCTGCGGCTACGCGGCCTCGCCACGATCTGCGAGGTGTGGCTCGACGGCACGCGCGTGCTTGACAGCCGTTCGATGTTCGTCGAGCACGAGATCGCGCTGACGCTGTCGGGTACCCACACGCTGTCGCTGTGCTTTCGTTCTCTCGAACGTGCGTTGCGGGGCCGCCGCGGCCCGGTGCGATGGAAGCCGCGGCTGGTGTCGTTGCCATCGTTGCGGCATGTCCGCACCACGCTGCTCGGCCATATGCCGGGCTGGTGTCCGCCGGTCCACGCGGTCGGGCCATGGCGCGAGATCGATCTGTTGCCGGCGCCATCGGCCACGCGAGCGCTCGACGCCGCGCGCTGCGAGATCAGCGCGCGCCTGGACGGCAACGATGGCGTCGTGTCGGTACAGGTGCGCGGCGTCGCTGCACCGCTCGACAGTCCGCTGATGCTGGCGATCGACGGCCACGAGGCCGCGTTGACGTGCCGGCAGATCGAACGACTCGGCCCGCACCACGGCCCGGAGCACGACACCATATGGCACGGCAGCGTATCGGTGCCCCGCGTCCGCAAATGGTGGCCACACACACACGGCGAGCCGGCGCTGTACGACGTCACGTTGCGCGCCGGCGCGCAGACGCTGCATTGCGCGCGGGTCGGCTTCCGGCAGATCGATGTCGACGACAGCGATGGCGGCTTCGTCGTCCGCGTCAACGGCGTGCCGGTCTTCTGCCGCGGCGCCTGCGTGGCCAGCCTCGATCTGCACGGCCACGCGCCCGACGCGCGGAACTGCGCCGCGTGGCTGGCGCAGGCGCGTGAGGCCAACATGAACATGGTTCGCGTCAGCGGCGTGACCTGCTACCAGGGCGAAGCGTTCTACGCGGCCTGCGATGCGATGGGCCTGCTGGTCTGGCAGGACTTTCCATTCGCCAACTTCGACTATTCGAACATCGATGGCGCCAACCCCGCCTCCGATGCCGGCACCGCACTGCTCGACGACGTCCGCCAAGAGGTGCGCCAATGGCTCGCCGCACATGGCCATCATCCGAGCCTGGCGGTGCTGTGCGGCGGCAGCGAAGCGGAGCAGCAGGCCGCGATGCTCGGCGCTCCGTGCGAGACGTGGCGCCAGCCGCTGTTCGACACGGTGATTCCCGACTGCCTCGCCGCGCACGGCGTCTCGGTGCGTTATGTCCGCAATTCGCCGAGCGGCGGTGCCTGGCCGTTCCAGCCCGATCGCGGCGTCAGCCACTACTACGGCGTCGGCGCCTACCAGCGGCCGCTGGAGGACGCGCGGCGCGCGCGTGTGCGCTTTGCCGCCGAATGCCTGGCCTTCGCCAACGTGCCATGCGAGCGCACGCTGCGCGAGACGATGGCCGGTGTGGCGCCGGTGCACGATCCGTACTGGAAGCGCGCGGTGCCGCGCGATGCCGGCGCCAGTTGGGATTTCGAGGACGTGCGCGACTTCTACCTGCAGTCGCTCTATGCGGTCGATCCCGCGCGGCTGCGCCGGGAGGATCCGGCGCGCTATCTGTATTGCTCGCGCGCGGTGGTCGCCGAGCTGATGAGCGAGGTCTTTGCCGAATGGCGCCGCGCAGGCTCGTGCTGCGCCGGCGGGCTGGTATGGCAATGGCAGGACCTGGTACCCGGTGCGGGCTGGGGCATCGTCGATGCGCTGCGCCGGCCCAAGTCGGGCTGGCATGCGCTGCGCCAGGTCTGGCAGCCGCTGCAGGTGCTGATCACCGACGAAGGCCTGAACGGCGTCCATCTGCATCTGATCAACGAGAGCGCCGTCGCGCAGCCGATGCGCCTGCAGCTGCGCTGCCTGCGCGATGGTCTGACGCCGCTGCTCGACGTGGCGCGCGACTTCACGCTGGCGCCGCGCTCGGTGCAATGTGTCAGCGGCGCAGAGCTCGCTGGCGAGTTCTTCGACTTCGCCTATGCCTACCGCTTCGGCCCGCGCCTGCATGACGTGGTCCATGCGGCGTGGCTCGATGGTAGCGGCACGGTGGTCAGCGAGGCTTTCTATCTGCCCGATCGCAGCGCCGCCGCGCTGTCGCCGCCGGAGCTGCATGCGCAGGTCGAGCGTGTCGATGGCCAGTGGTGGCTGACGATATCGGCGCGCCGTTTCGCACGCTGGGTGCAGATCGACGATGCCAACCTGCAACCGGCAAGCGATTACTTCCATCTCGCACCCGGCGCGAGCCGCCGTGTGCTGCTGCGTGCCGACAACGAACCGGGTCACGGGGACAGGCGCGCCGCAGAAGGCCTAAACCGTCTGGCGAGCGCAGCCATCCCGATGGGTGAGATTCGCGCGCTGAACGCACCTCGTCCACTTGGCTACGGCGCCTGACGCATCGGCGCGCAGGCCAGTCCCCATCACGACCCGCCGACGCGTCGCCGAAGTGGTGCGCCAAATGGTTGCATCGCTGTAACGCGGCTCCCTTCCGATTCCCACCTACCGAAGGATGAGCAGGTTTCAGCCGTGCGGCTACTGTTGGGCGTCCCACAGATGGAACTTAATGGAAGCACGCAAGCCGCACCGCGTCGCCGTCACGGTCAGCGTGTTGTCTCGTGGTTGTGACGGACATCGTCGATGGGCATCGGTGCGAGGCGGGGAAAACAGGGAAAGCCAGGGAACAAAAAGGACAAGAAGGGAGAACAGAAATGATCGGTCAACGTTCGGATTTGCACGTCAACCACCTGCTGGCCTCGCTGCCGCGCAAGGAATGGGAAACGCTGTCGGGACACCTGGAGCTGGTACGGATGCGTGCGGGACAACTGCTCACCGACTCGGGTCAACGCATCCATCATGTGTACTTTCCAACCACGGCGATCGTGTCGATGCTGTCGCTGCTGGAAAACGGCGCGACGGCCGAGATCGCCGCGATCGGCAATGAGGGGCTGGTCGGCATTCCGGTGCTGACCGGTGGCGACACCATGCCGTGCCGCGTCGAGGTCCGCACGCCGGGCTTCGCGTACCGGCTGTCGGCCGGCACGTTGCGCCAGGAGTTCATGCGCTCGCCGACGATCCAGCGCGCCACGCTGCTGTACGTGCAGGCGGTGCTGACGCAGATCGCGCAGACCGCGGTCTGCAATCGCCATCATTCGTTGAACAAGCAGCTGTGCCGCTGGCTGCTGCTCGCGCTCGATCGCATGGCGACCAACGAGCTGGTGATCACGCAGCAGGTCATCGCCAACATGCTGGGCGTGCGCCGCGAGGGCGTGACCGAGGCCGCCGGCAAGCTGGAGGACCTCGGCCTGATCCACCACAGCCGCGGCCATATCACGGTGCTCGATCGTCATGGGCTCGAAGCGCATTCGTGCGAATGCTACAAGCTCGTCAAGCGCGAATTCGACCGGCTGCTGCCGGCCCTCGCCGAAGCGTGATTTGCGCCAGTGCGTCAGGAGATTGCCGTGGACAGGTTGTCTTTCGCCGGAACGATGCCGGCTCCCAACGTGGTGCCGCAGCGGCCGGCCGGCTATGCGCGTGCGCTGCAGGATCGCGCGGGCTTGCTGGTCGGCGCGACGCTGGCCGGCGCGGCCGTGGCCGGACTGGCGGCGCTGACGGTGCCGCCGCGCTACGAAGCCGCGGCGCTGATCCAGGTCGCGCGGCCTGACGTTGCCGTCAGCGGCACGCCGGGCGCGCCATCGACGCCCGCCGCCGGCTTCGACGCCAGCATTCTGAAAAGCCGCGCGGTCGCCGCGCCGGTGATCGAGCAGCTCAGGCTGGGCATCACCGCCGAGCCGGTACGCGCGCCGCTGGTGGGCGCGCTGGCGGCGCGGCTGTCGGAGCCCGGACAGGTGCGCGGCGCCTGGCCGCCGGGAATGGGCTACGCATGGGGCGGCGAGCGCATCGCGCTCGATACGCTCGCAGTGCCCGAGCGGCTGCTGAACAAGCCGCTGACGCTCGAGGTGCTCAGCGGCGGCGCGTTCCGCCTCGGCGATGCCAACCGTACGCTGCTCGAAGGCCGCGTCGGCGAGTCGGCCGCGGTCGACGGCGTCGAGGTACTGATCTCGCGCATCGACGCGCGGCCCGGCACGCGCTTCACGCTGATGCGCCGTGATCCGGTCGCGACAGTCGATGCGATCGCGAGCCAGCTCAAGGTCAGCGAAATGCCGGGCGGCACCGTGCGGCTGTCGTGGCAGAGCGGCGATCGCAAGCAGGCCGCCGATCTGATCAACGGCATCGCCGACGGCTATATCCGCGGGCAGACCAGCGCGCGGCGCGGCGACGCGGCCGAATCGCTGGCCTTCCTCGCGGCCGAGCTGCCGCGCGTGCAGGCCGAGCTCGAACGCGCGGAGTCGGCGCTGACCCGCTATCGCTCGCGCTCGGGCTCGATCCAGCCGACGCAGGATGCGCAGTCGTATCTGCAGGGCAGCATGGAATATCAGCGCCAGATCGCGGCGCTGCGGCTCGAGCGCACCAAGCTGCTGCAGCGTTTCACTACCGATGCGAACGAGGTCAAGACCGTCGACAGCCAGATCCAGCAACTGATCCGCGAGCGGCGCGAACTCGACGAACGGATGCAGAACCTGTCGCTGTCCGAGCGCGAATCGGTCGCGTTGACGCGCGACGTCAAGGTGGCCGAGGACAT
This sequence comes from Cupriavidus sp. JZ107, assembly GCF_053903255.1. Classification (NCBI taxonomy): domain Bacteria; kingdom Pseudomonadati; phylum Pseudomonadota; class Betaproteobacteria; order Burkholderiales; family Burkholderiaceae; genus Cupriavidus; species Cupriavidus sp. JZ107. The sequence goes on from NZ_CP096480.1 coordinate 12,086, forward strand.
GTACATGACCCTGCGCCGCAAGATCGAACAGCTGTCGCTGGTGCAGGCCGACCGCAGCAGCGCGGTGCGCGTCGTCGATGCGGCCGCTGCCTCGACCGTGCCCGTCGGCATCGGCCCATGGCCGGCCGCGGTGGCAGGCGGCGCGGCGGCGCTGGCGCTGGCGATCGGCGGCGTGATGCTGCGCCGGCGCGTCAAGCCTGTGGTCGCCGATGCCAACGAAGCGGAGGCGCGCCTGGGACTGCCGATGCTCGGCGACGTCGCCTTCAGCGACGAACAGGCCGAACTCGAGCGCCAGGCCGAACTGGAGCGGCGCTTCGGCGCGATGGCGGCGATGGGACTGGCCGACGCCGCGCGCCAACGGCTGGCCGCGCCCGCGCCCGGCACCGCGCTGGCCGAGGCGCAAGGCGGCGCCGACCCGCAGGCCGGCGCCCGCAACGGCAACGGGTTGCACGACCGCTTCCTGCTGGCGCGCCGCTCGCCGCATGCCTTGGCGGTCGAAGGCTTGCGCAGCGTGCGCGCCTCGCTGTACTTCGGCCTGCGCGGCGCGCCCGATGGCGTGCTGGCGATCACCAGCCCCGCGCCCGGTGCCGGCAAGACCTTCGCCGCGGTCAATCTCGCGGTGCTGTTCGCCGAGGCCGGGCAACGCGTGCTGCTGATCGACGCCGACATGCGGCGCGGCAAGGTTGCGACGTGGTTTGGCCAGGCCGCCGAGCCGGGCCTGTCCGATGTGCTGGCCGGCCGCATTCCGGTCGGCGCGGCGGTGCAGCCGACCGTGGTCGCGGGCCTGTGCATCCTCGGTGCCGGCGCGACGCCGGCCAATCCGTCGGAACTGTTGATGCTGCCGACGCTGAAGGACGCGCTGCAGCAGTGCAAGGAGCGCTTCGACCTGGTCATCGTCGATACGCCGCCGGTGCTGTCGGTCGCCGACGCGATGCTGATCGCCAGCCTGGCCGGCTCGACGCTGCTGGTGATGCGCGCAGACGTGACGCTGCCCGGCCAGGTCGACGACACGCTCAAGCGACTGTCGCGCGCCGATGCGCGCATCGCGGGAGGCATCATCAACGGCGTCGCGCAGCGTCGCAGCAACCGCGCGGACTTTGCCACCATCAATCCGTATCTGGGCATGCCCCTGCCGCCTGCAACACCGGCGGCCCGTGCCCTCGAACGTCCGGTGGCGGCCGCCGCGGGCAAGGCGTGAAGCGGGCAAGGCGTGAAGCGGGCAAGGCGTGAAGCGGGCAAGGCGTGAAGCGGGCAAGGCGTGAAGCGGGCAAGGCGTGAAGCGGGCAGCGTACCCGTTTCTGCGTAGGTGTCGGGCAGGATTGCGGAGGCAGCAGGAACGTTTCGAGCAGGCACGCGCGGGCTCTTGTCCGCGCGCCTTCTCGGCATCCGGGGGAAGACCGATGAAGCGAGTGGCGTTCGACCACTGCGTCGGCTGGCTGCATCCAGGCCCTGGCGCAACCGGCGTGGTGTTGTGCGCGCCTTGGGGTCACGAAGCGATGTGGTCGCATCGCGCGTGGCGGCATCTGGCCGACGACCTCGCCAGCGCCGGCATGCCGGTGCTGCGCTTCGACTATCCCGGCTGTGGCGATTCCGCGGGGACCGAGGACGGTCCCGATCGGCTCAGCGCCTGTGCGCACAGCATCGTGCGTGCGGCGCAGACGCTGCGCGCGCATACCGGCGCCGAACGCGTGGTGCTGTGCGGCCTGCGCCTGGGCGCGACGCTGGCGGTGCTGGCCGCCGAGGCAATGGCCGCCGACGGCGGCCAGCGTGCCGATGGACTGGTCCTGCTGGCGCCTCCGGTGACGGGCCGCAGCTATCTGCGGGAGCTGCGGGCGCTGCAGCGCAGCTGGTGCAATAACGCGATCCCCGATATCCCGGTCGCGCCGCCGGGCGACGGTTCCTGCGAGGTGCTGGGCTATCGGCTGCCTTCGGATGCGGTGGCCTTGCTCGAGAGCCTGCGGCTCGAGCGCCGCGCGGTCTGTCCCGCGCCGCGCATGCTGCTGCTCGATGCGTGGCCCGGGCCCGGTTCGCCGGTCGCCGCGCTGGCGGGCCGCTACCGTGCGCAGGGCGCGCAGGTGACGCGGCTCGACTTCGACGAGTATCCCGCGATGATGCGTTCGGCCGAGCACAGCAGCGTGCCCGAGCAGGCGTGGCAGCAGGTCGCGCAATGGCTGGGCCCGGCCGCATCGGTCGCGCGCCGTGGGCAGCCGTCGTGCCATGTCGACGGCGATGCGGTGCTGCGGGTCGCGGGCGCGGTGGAGCAGCCGGTGTGGCTCGATGGCGGCCGTCAGTTCGGCGTGCTGTGCGCGCCCGACGATGGCGGCAATGCGACCCGCACCGCGGTGCTGTTTCCGAACACAGGGGGCAACCACCATGTCGGCGACTGCCGGCTGTTCGTCACGCTGTCGCGCCAGCTCGCCGATGCCGGCGTGGCGGCATTGCGGCTTGACGTATCGGCGCTCGGCGACAGTCCGCTGGCGGCGCGCACGATGCGCATTGCGGCGCTCTACGGCGAACAACCGGGGCGCGATGTCGCGGCGGCGGTGGCGTGGCTGAGGGCACGCGGATATCGGCGCGTGGTCGTCGGCGGGGTTTGCTCGGGCGGCTTCATCGCGCTGCAGGCCGCGCTGGCCGGGGCACCGATCGACGGGCTGGTGCTCGCCAATCTGCTGAAATTCCGCTGGGACAGCCGGGACGGCGACGATGACGCCGATGCGCAACTGCAATCGACACGCGTCTATCTGGCGGCGGCGCGCAATCCTGCGCAATGGCTGCGGCTGCTGCGCGGCGAGATCGATCCTTGGCCGCATGCCGCGGCGCTGGCGCGCCGGCTATTTACCGGCCGTGCGAATGCCGGCGCCAAGCCCGGCGCGAACGATCCGGACACCTGGGCGCGCGACGCGATGCACAGCCTGCAACGCCGCGGCGTGCGCGTCGACCTGCTGTATGGGGCGGGAGATATCGGCCTGGAGGAAGCGCGCTCGCGCTTCGGCCGGCATCTGGAGGCGCTGGCCCAGTTGAGCGGCATTCGGGTCCACGTGCTGCCGCGGCTGGACCATTCGCTGTTCCTGGCCGAGAGCCGCGCGCAATTCGCCGCTGGCCTGATGCGGCATCTGGCGGCGCTGGATTTGCTGGATGCATCGAGTGCGCCAATGGAAGCGGCGCCGGCTTCTTCGCGGGCCGCTTCCACCGGCATCGCACCGGCCACGACGCCGACCGCGCGAGCCGCATCCCGGATGCTGGACTAACGCCGCGGCGTCGTCCAGCGCCCGGGGCGGCCCTACGCAGCGTCAGCGTCTCAGCGCATCAGCGTCTCAGCGCATCAGCGCGCCGGCGGCGTCGTCAGTTCGCGCTTGGCCTCTTCGTTGGCCTCGCGCATTTCCGCCTTGCGCTCCTGCTTGGCGGCGTTCACTTCCTGCCGGTATTCCTGCCGCGCTTCGGACTTGCGCGCGCGGTACTCACCGCGTGCCTCGGCGCGCGCCATGCGCCGCTCGACCAGCGGGTCCAGCTTCGGCTGGAGCTGGTAGACACCAGGCCCGTGAGGAACGGCCACCATGCCGGCCGGAACGCTGCCGGGGGCGGGGCCGGTCGTCGGCATGGTCGAGGCTGCGCCGGCGGGGGCCATCGTGCCGGCACCAGCGCCGGCGCCAACACTGGCACCAGCGCCCGCGCCGACACCCGCACCGCCGGCGGCGGCACCCGCGCCAACGCTGGTGTCGGCACCGGTGCCGGTGGAAGGTGCCATCGGCGTCTGGGCAAAGGCAGTTGCGCTGATCAGACCCGCGGCCAGCGCCGCCAGGGCGGTTCGGGTGCGCACAGTCAGGTTTCGGGACATATCAGACCTCGTGAGTTGTTATCGAACGAAGCCCGCGGCCGTGCAGGCCGCGGGGACGACGGTGGCGGCGCACGCCCGGAGGATGCTGCCGCTCGCTCGATTTTTGATGGCAAGCGGCCGTCGCCGTTTCCGCGTTCCAACAACTCCTTACAAATGGCAAAAAGACCGACAGCGGCTTCCTACGCGGCGCGCGCCCGCTGTCCTACAAAACGCCGATCCCCGCGCGCGGCGGGGATCGGTGCCGATACGACGGTAGGGTCAAAGCTGCCGGTATCAGGCCCGCTTGGCCTTGATCGCGCTGTACTGGTTCATATAGCGATACTTGCCGAAGTGGTAGTGCGAGCGGTACCAGCGGCCCTCGACGTGCAGGCCGTTGAACAGCACGCCCTTGACGTCGCCGCCGGCATGGCGGATCGCCTTGTCGGTCGCCTGCAGCTCGCTGGCGGTGGTGACATCGGCGCGCGCCACCAGGAATACCGCGCCCGCGCGGCTGGCCAGGATGCCGGCATCGGCCGCCGCCAGCACCGGCGGTGAATCGATCAGCACCACGTCGTAGCGCGCCTTCAGTTCATCGATCAGCGCCTCCATGCCGGGGCTGTTCAGCATGTCGGCCGGCTGCGGCGCCTGCGCCCCGGTCGGGATGAAGTCCAGCCCCGGCGCGACCTGGCGCTGCACCACCTTGTCCAGCGGCGTGCCGAGCAGCACGTCGCTCAGGCCCGGCGAGCGGCGCGAGCCGAAGCGGTGGTTCAGCCCGCCGCGGCGCAGGTCGGCGTCCACCAGCGCGACGCGCTTGCCGCCCGCGCCGAGGATCGCGGCGAAGTTCGCGGCGATGAACGACTTGCCGACGCCCGGCGCGGGGCCCGTGATCACCACGATGCGGTTGCGGCTGCCGACCAGCGCGAATTGCAGCGCGGTGCGGAAGCTGCGCAGGCTCTCCATCGCCGGGTCCTCCGGCTCCTGCAGCGCGAGCAGGCCGGGTAGCGGCTTGGCGCCGCCGAACTTGCGGGTCTGCTGCTGGCTCAGCGGGATCGTGGCGTAGACCGTCAGGCCGGTCTGCTGCTCGATCTCGTCGGCATCGGTCAGCCCGCCGTCGAGCGAGCGGCGCACCACCACCATCAGCAGGCCGGCCAGCACGCCCAGGCCCACCGCCACCGCGACGATCAGCGGGCGGTTCGGCCGCACCGGCTTGAGCGGCACGTTGGCCGGGTCGACCAGGCGTGCGGTGCCGACCTTGCTCGCCTTCATCAGCTTGAGCTGCTGCACGTCGTTGAGCAGCGCCTGATAGAGCTCGGTGTTGACCTTGACGTCGCGCATCAGCCGCAGCACGTTCTGCTCGACATCGGGCAGGCGCTGGATGCGGCCGGTGACGCCGTTCAGCTGCGCGCTCAGGCTCTCGATCTGGCCGTCGATCGCGGTGATGCTGGGGTGATCGCCGACGAAGCGCATCGCCAGTTCCTGCCGCTTCTGCTTCAGCTCCTGCAAGCGGGTCTGGATCTGCACCGACTGCGCCAGGATCAGCTTCGATTCCTCGCTCAGGTCCACCGTGCCGCGCTGGTTGCGCATCGCGTTATAGCGCGATTCGGCGGCCTCCACCTGCTGGCGCAGCTGCGGCATCTGGCCCTGAAGGAATTCGAGCGACTTCTCCGCTTCCGCGGCCTTGCGGCGCACGTTCTGCTCGACGTACTCCATGCCGATCTCGTTGAGGATCGCCGCGGTCAGCTGCGGCGAATCGCCTTCGAGCGTGACGCCGATCACGCCGCTCTGCTTGCCGCGCTCCATGATGTGGAGCTGCTGCTGCAGGCGGGCGATCGCGGCCAGGCGCGGCAGATGGCGCAGTGCGAACTGCGCGCCGGGACGGCCGTCGAGCTTGCTGATCGTCAGGTTGACCGGGCCGTAGGCGGTCTTGACGGTCAGCGGCTCGCCGACCTTGCCGTTGGCGCGGGCCGGATCGCTGTCGAAGCTGACGCGGTATTCGCCCTTGCCGAGCGCGGTGACCGTGATCTTGCGTTCGTCCATCTCGGCCGGCACCGTCAGCTCGCTGACGGCGATCGATTCGCTGCCCCAGGCGAAGCCGCCCCAGCCGAACAGCCCCGGCCGCGACAGCTCGCTGTTGTTCTGCGCGATCGCGCGGCCGATGATCGGGAAGTAGCGCGGCGACGCCTCGACGTTCAGCATCAGGTTGTCGACCGCGCGCCCGACCACCATGCGCGATTGCAGCAGCTCGATCTCGGCGGAGGCGGCCGACTTGACCTCGATTACCGGCGAGATCTGCGCGGCCACGCGGTTGGTCGCCGCCGTGGTGTTGGTGCTCTCCTCCACCTGCACCATGATGTCGGCGCGATAGACGGGGCGCGCGATCAGCGCGTAGATCGTCCCGAGCGCGATGACCAGGCCCGCCACCGTCAGGAAGGTCCACCGGTATCGCGCCAGCACGTCGAACCAGGATGTCAGATCGACCATGCCATCGCGCTCGTCCGCGCGCTCGGAGTGGGTGCTCCGGATGTTGTTGCTGTTCATGATGCCTCCCCGTGACATTCGGCCGGCGCAATGGCTCTTATGCGTGCCGACCAGGATTCGATGCCCGTCTTGATCAAGCCGAGTGCGATGGTGAACATGCTGTGCGAACCGCCGAAGGGATCGGGCACATCGGCCGCGATGAATTCGCCGATGCGATAGACGCGGCCGCGTGCGTCCGGAAACCGGCGCTCGACCTCGTCGCGCTGCTCGAGGTCCATCACCAGCACCAGATCGGCCCACTCCACCAGTTGCGCATCGACGGCGCGGGCACGGTGCCCGCGCAGTTCATGCCCTTCGGTGGCCATCAGCGCGATCGCGCACGGATGCGCTGCCGCGCCGACCGGCGGTGCCAGTCCCGCGGAGGCCACCTCGCACGTTGGCAGCGCCTGCCGCAGCAGGGCTTCCGCCATCGGACTGCGACAGGTATTGCCGATGCAGACCACCAATATGGTTCGGATCATCGCGCCCGCCTATCGGACCACGCCGGCCGTGCCGATCACCGGCTGGGTCGACGGGATCAGCAGGTTGATGACACGGCTCCAGCGCACCAGTTCGCGCGCGTCGACGTAGACGACGTCCTTCGGCTCGAGCTCGAACCCTTCGGCGATGGCCAGCGCCACCGGCGAGCTGCCGTCGAGATGGAACACCTTCGGCTCTTCCCCGGCGGTGGTCTTGCGAATCACGTAGATCTGGTCGGCGCTGGCCGAGCTCGGATTGACGCCGCCGGCATCGCCGAGGGCCTCGTTCAGCGTCATGCGGCCGTTGCGCATCAGCAGCGCGGTGGGACGCAGCACTTCGCCGGTCACGAACACCTTGCTGTCCTCGCGCTGTTCGACGCGCACGATGTCGCCATTGCGCAGCAGGATGCGCGACGGGTCGACGCCCTTGGCCAGCAGCGCCGGCATGTTGATGTACCAGCTGCGCTCGCCGCGCGTCACGCGGATGCGGCTGCTGTCGCCGGTCTGGGTCAGCACGCCGCCGGCGCGGTTCAGCGCCTCGACCAGCGTCATCGGCGCGTCGTCGATCGGCAGCATGCCCGGTGTCTTGACCTCGCCGTCGACATAGACGCGCTGGCTGCGGAAGGCCAGCACGCGCACCGTCATCTGCGGATCGCGCACCACGCGCGACAGCGCCTTGGCGATCTGATCGCGCACCTCGTTGGCGGTCTTGCCGCCGACCTTCATCACGCCGGCATACGGAAACTGGATGTCGCCGTGCGGGCTGACCACATAGCCGGGCACGTTGGGGCTGCCGCCGGTGCTCGGCAGTTCGTAGGCCTGGCCGATGCTGTAGGTCTGGGTCGGGAACACGAGTTCGGGGTGATCCCAAACGACGACCGAGATGATGTCGCCCGGGCCGACGCGGTACGGCTGCGGCGCGGCGAACAGTTCCTCGACGTTCTCGTTGTCGCGGCGCGAGTTGTTGCGCAGCTCGCGCACGAGGTCCATCGTGATCGGCGTGATCTTGGGCACCGCATCGGGGCCGATCGCGGAGACCGGCGCCTGCTTGTCGAAATACATGCCAGGCGAACTCGCGCAACCGGCCAGCAGCGCCGCCGCACCCATCGCGCTGGCTGCGACCAATCCCGCCACCGACCGACCGCGGCGCACACTGCGTGGACCGCGTTGCTGATGCTGTTCCAATGCTTTCATGGCAACCTCCCCCCACTGCGACTTGCACATGGACACGCGCACGGCCATGTCCCCCGGATGCTGCCATCGTGTCCGCCGAGGCACTGGGTATCGGTGCGTTGTCACACATTTGATGCGGCGTGGAAGGGCAGGGCAACGGAAGGGGTTCGCGGGGGGTTGCGGTTGCCCTTGCCCCTCCCCCAACCGCTCTCCCGCAAGCGGCAGAGGGGAGCGAACCAGCGCCGCGCGCTTGCTGTCGGTGCTCCCTCTCCCCGCTTGCGGAAGGGAGGCAACGCGTGGCGGCGCGCTCGCCGTTGGTGTTCCCCTCCCGCGTGCAGGAGAGAGCAGCAACCTGTGGCGCGCGCTCGCTGTCGGTGTTCCCTCTCCCGCTTGCGGGAGAGGGGCAGGGGAGAGGGCAGCCAGCGTTCCACCCCGCGCGAGCGTCCGCAGTACCCAAACGAAAACGGGCCGGATATCCTCCGGCCCGCCTTCGTTGGTAACCCGCGCAGCGTCAGCGCATGCCGCCTCCCGCCTGCAGCGGCAGTTCGGCAATCTCCGCGCGTTCGTTCGTCGGCCGCGGCATGCGCGTGACCGACGCCACCGGCGCCGCGCCGTCGCCGTTGACCCATTCGAGCTTGGCGCCGCGTTGCAGCGCGGTGTAAACCGCCTCGCCCTTGTTGCGTACCTTCAAGCGCTGATACAGCGTGCACGCGTGGCTCTTGACCGTCGCCACCGAGATATTGAGCATGCGGCTGACCGTCTTGATCGGATGGCCGCGTGCCAGCAGCACCAGCACCTCGTATTGCCGCGGCGTGATCTGCAGCATCTCGGCTTCGTCGTAGTAGGTCGCTTCCGCGCTGCCGGTGTCGACCGGCGCGGGACGCGGCGCCGCCGCGGCGGCGTGCGGCGGCACGATGCCGCTGCGCGAGGAGGCCGGCATCGCCGGATGCGGCGACACGGTGGCGGTACCGGCGATCACGGGGCGCGTGCCCAGCGACGCCGGCGCGACCACCGGACCGCCATAGCCGGCGCCTGGCAGCGACGACGACAGCGTGCCGGCGGCGCCATTGCCTCGCACGAAATAGCCGCCGACCATCGCCAGCCGAATGGCCGCTTCCAGCACGGCGAGCGAGGCGGATTTCGGCAGGCAGCCGCAGACGCCTTGCGCCATGGCGGCAGCGGGAACCTGCAACGGAACCATATCGGACAACAGCAGCACGCGCTGTGCGTTGAGCACGCGGCGGACCTGGGTCAGTAGTTGCCATCCGGCGTCGACATCCTGCGGCATGCCGAACACCATCAGGTCGGTATCGCCGTCGGTGCCGTCGAGAAGAGAGACATCGGCGGGATCGATCGCGATGACCTGATCGATTCCCTCGATGCGCTCCAGCATCTGGTGCAGGCCCAGCCGGAGCAAGGGATGGCTTTCAATCAACAGTGCATTCATCTTCTTTTTCCCCCGTATCTGTGGGTGGAAAACAGGCAAACACACTGGCGAATGCAGTTGCCTCATCGCAGGCGACTTCCCGGCGAAGCGGCTCAGGCTTTCCCCCCGTCTGTCGGTATCGGCATCACCAGGCCACTGTGGTGCGCCGGCCCGATAGCCGACCCTGATCCCCACCCCAAAACATTTATCTTTAATCCGTTTAGGGCATCTTATGGGTTGAGTCAGTCGAAATCAAGTCACCTCCGGGGGGCCCGGAAGGATGGGATTACCACCGCTTTTCATAATCCGGTAACCCTTGATCCATAAGCGTTTCCAGCCTCCCCAAATGGGTGAGAATAAATCGGGCCATTCGAGTTTCAATAATGAAACAACGCTCGTCCGATAATGTTTCAGCGTTGAAACTCGTCTCATCGTCGATGACGTTCCGACCGCAGTGGGCCAAGCCCGGCGCGGCCTGTCGATACAGCGCTGAAACAGCGGCCGCCCATCGCGCCATGGAGCCCGCCGTGCACACGGGCCGGACCCCGCGAACGGGGGGCCCGCCAAATGGATGAGTGGGTTCTCCACCATCAGGATGATGGCCGCGAGGCAGGGCCCATCGTCCCTTTGTCCATCCTGCCTTCCCCCCACTTCCACCCTCCGCTCGCCCGCCATCGGAGCGGGGCCGGCCGGGAGGTTGGCCGCCCCACTGGCCGCCCCGCGGCCCGTCCGCTGGGTGCGCCAGCGAACAGAGCTTGCCCATCGCGCTGCCTACGCTTTGTGGCACGGAGCGCCGCCCATCAGCACGGCGCGTCTTGGCGCGGCACCGTCCGCCGTGGTGCGCCATCCCATCCTGCTGCATGCCGATACGGTCAGGGCCATGAAGCTTCTTCACATCATCGCGACGATCAATCCGGCCGGCGGCGGCCCGATCGAGGGCCTGCGCCAGTTGCGGATGCCGCTGGTCGAACGCGGCGTGCATGTCGATGTCGTCTGCGGCGACGACCCCGCCGCGCCATGGGTGCGCGAGAGCGAGCTCAACGTGATCGCGCTGGGGCCGTCGAAGGGCATCTACACCTACAACCCGCGCCTGGTGCCATGGCTGCGCGAGCACGGCGCGCGCTACGACGCGGTGATCATCGAGGGCCTGTGGCAATTCCACAGCCTTGCCGCGCTGCGGGTGCTGCGCGGCAAGGTGCCGTACTACGTGTTCACCCACGGCATGCTGGACCCGTGGTTCAAGGCCCGCTATCCGCTCAAGCATCTGAAGAAGCTGGCGTACTGGCTGCTGTTCGAGCGCCGCGCGCTGCGCCATGCGACCGCGGTGCTGTTCACCTGCGACGAGGAGCGCCGGCGCGCCCGCCTGTCGTTTCCCTGGTACCACTGCACGGAACGCATCGCGTCCTATGGCACCGCGCAACCGCCCGCCGACGACGGCACGCTGCGCGCCGCCTTCCACGCTGCCTTTCCGCAGACCGAGGGCAAGCGCATCGTGCTGTTCTTCGGCCGCATCCACGAGAAGAAGGGCTGCGATCTGCTGATCGAGGCCTTCGCGCGCGTGGCCAACGTCGATCCGGCGCTGCAGCTGGTGATCGCCGGCCCCGGCACGCCGGCGCTGCGCGAGGAACTGGAGATGCTGGCCGAACGGGTCGGCATCGCGCCGCGCGTGGTGTGGACCGGCATGTTGTCCGGCCCGCAGAAGTGGGGTGCCTTCCATGCCGCCGAGGTGTTCTGCCTGCCCTCGCACCAGGAGAACTTCGGCGTGGCCGTCGTCGAGGCGCTCGGTTGCGGCGTGCCGGTGCTGATCTCGGACAAGGTCAATATCTGGCGCGAGATCGAGGCCGACGGCGCGGGCATCGTGCAGACCGATACGGTCGACGGCACCGAACAGGGGCTGCGCGAATGGCTGGCCGCCGATGCGGCCACGCGCGCGCGCATGCGCGCCGCCGCGCCGCTCTCGTTCGCGCGCCGCTTCCAGAGCAGGCAGGTCGGACAACGCCTGCTCGACATCATTCAGGGCCGCACCGATGGCGCGCCGCCGGCCGACCGCGATTCGGGACCGGCGCTTTCGCATGCGGCCCCTTAGCGGTTGACCGGGAGACCTCAGATGCGAGAACTGATCCTCAATGCCGATGACTTCGGCTGGGATGCCGATACCTGCGACGCCACCATCGCCTGTTTCGAAGGCGGGCTGCTGACCAGCGCCACCATCATGACCGGCCGGCCGGCGTCGCAGCAGGCGTACGACTACGCGCGCCACAATCGCGGCCGCTTCTCGTTCGGCCTGCACTTCAACATGGTCGATGGCCATCTGCCGCATGCGGGCCGCCCTTCGTCGCTGTGCACGCGCGACGGGCGTTTTCGCGCCAGCCATCGGCAGCGCGTGCGCGCGCTCGCGTGGATGCTGTCCGAGGACGATATCGCGCGCGAGTTCCGCGTGCAGCTCGAAGAGCTGCGCGACAACGGCGTCGAGGTGACCCATGTCGACAGCCACGGCCATCTGCACAAGTTTCCGATCGTGATCAGCGCCTTGCGCACCGAACTCGAACGCGCCGGCCTCGAATGGGTACGGCGGCCGCAGAACTTCTACTTCACGGCCAATCCACGCCAGGCGGTGATGAACAACTATTGCCAGCGCTATTTCAACGGGCTGCGCCATACCCATTACTACGGCGCGATCAACCACGACAACACCGACTGGGCCGCGCGGCTGCCGGAGCTGCTGCGCGACGGCATCACCGAGATCTCGGTCCATCCGGGCTACGCGGAACCGTGGCGGCGCGGCGAAACCGAACCGCTGGTCAACGCCGCCGCCTTGCGCACGGCGCTGCAGCGCGCCGGCATTGCGCTGCGGAGGTACGGCCAATGACCGCTCCGCTGGCCCGTAGCCTGCCGGCGCAGGCGGTGGCGCGTCCCGACACGCCGCAGGCCGCCGGCGACGGCACGCATGCCGTGCCGTGCCAGACCGCCAGGGTGTCGGTGCTGATCCTGACGCTGAACGAGGAGAAGAACCTCGCCCGGTGCCTGGAGTCGGTGTCGTGGTCCGACGATGTGGTCGTGCTCGACTCGTACAGCACGGACCAGACGCTGGAGATCGCGCGGCGCCACGGCGCGCGCGTGTTCCAGCGCAAGTTCGACAACTGGTCGGCCCATCAGAACTGGGCCAACGAGAACATCGACTTCAAGCACAAGTGGGTCTACTACTCCGACGCGGACGAAGTGGTCAGCCCGGAGCTGGCGGCGGAGCTGCGCGAGATCGCCGACCAGGTGCCGGCCGACGGCAGCTCGGCGCCTGTCGCCTACCGCGTCCGCTACAAGAACTACTTTCTCGGCAAATGGATCCGCTTCGCCGGCGGTTATCCGATCTGGGTACTGCGCTTCTTCCAGCCCGACAAGGTGCGCTGGGAGCGGCTGGTCAACCCGGCGCCGGTGGTCGACGGGTCGGTCGGCTTCCTGCGCCATCATTTCCTGCACTACAGCTTCAACAAGGGCTTCGACGCCTGGTTCGACAAGCACAACAAATATTCGATGGGGGAAGCGCTGGAGACCATCCGCAGTCTGGACGAGGACAAGTTCCGTTTTTCCTCGCTGTTGGCCTCCGATCCGCCGGCGCGCCGGCGGGCGCTGAAAGAGCTGTCGTTCCGCCTGCCGATGCGGCCGGTGGCGCGCTTTCTATACCTGTACCTGCTGAAGTTCGGCTTCATCGACGGGAAGGCCGGATTTCATTACTGCGTGCTGGTATCGATCTACGAATACATGGTGGTGCTGAAGGTACAGGAGCAGCGACGACGGGCCATGCAGTTACCCCTGTAGCCGGCTTGCGCCGCCACCGCTGGAGAGAACCATGCGAGTGGCCTATGTGACGACATACGATGCCTCCGATCCCCATGCCTGGTCGGGATCGGCGAGCTATATCCCGCGCGCGCTGCGCAGCAGTGCGATCGAGACCGAAGTGATCGACAAGGTCGACGAGGGGCCGGTGCTGGCCTGCCTGCTGCGCGCCAAGGCGCTGGCCTATCGGCGGCTGCTGCGGCGCGACTACCAGCGCGACCGCTCGCCAACGGTGGCGCGCCGCTATGCGCAGCGCGTGCAGCGCCGCCTGGTGGGCGCGCATTGCGACGCGGTGCTCAGCCCGGGCACGCTACCGGTGTCCTGCCTGGACACCGACCGCCCGATCGCGATCTGGACCGACGCCACCTTCGACGGCATGGTCGGCTTCTATCCTGGCTTCAGCAATTTCTGCGCGGAAACGCTGCGCGACGGCCACCGGCTCGAACAGCAGGCGCTGTCGCGCTGCCGGCTGGCGATCTTCAGCTCGGAATGGGCCGCCGCCACCGCGCTGCGCCATTACGACGTCGATGCGGCCAAGGTCAAGGTAGTGCCGTTCGGCGCCAACCTGGACTGCCGGCGCACCTCGCAGGATATCGAGCGGATCGTGCTCGGCAAGGACTACCGTGTCTGCAGGCTGCTGCTGATCGGCGTGGACTGGATCCGCAAGGGCGGCGAAACGGCGCTGGCGGTGGCGCAATGCCTGAACCGCCGTGGACTGCCGACCGAACTGCACGTGGTCGGCTGCCGCCCGCCGTACGAGCCGCCGAGCTTCGTCAAGCTGCACGGCTTCGTGCCGAAGACCACCGAGGAGGGCCGCCGCCGTTTCGAGCGGCTGATGAGCGAGGCGCATTTCCTGCTGCTGCCTTCGACCGCCGAGTGCTACGGCGTGGTGCTGGCGGAGGCCAGTTCCTTCGGCCTGCCGTCGCTGGCCACGCGCGTCGGCGGCATTCCGACAGCGGTCCGCGATCGCCGCAACGGCATGACGTTCGAACTGGAAGCCGATGCGGCCCAGTGGTGCGACTACATCGAACGCGTGTTCCAGTCCGCCCCGCACTATGGCGCGCTCGCACGGGGCGCGTACCGCGAGTACGCCGAACGGCTGAACTGGCGCAGCGCCGGCGAACAGGTCAAGCAGCTGCTGCGCAGCCATTGCGTCTAGCACGCACGGCCCCGCAGTTCACGCTTCACGACCGTCAGCAAAGAATCTTTACGTTATGAGGCCCAGGCAACGATGGATTGCCGGCCTCAACGCTATATTGTTCACACAACCAAACGTTTTGGTTGGCAACGCGTCGCAGGCGATTTGACGATGACCGAGAAGACTGTGCTGGTGACCGGGGCGAGGGGCTTCTTCGGCGGCTACGTCGCGGAGCACTATCTGGCCGCGGGTTGGCGCGTGATCGGTCTTGGCCACGGCGTGCCGGGGTGCACCTGCGAGGGCCGCATGGTCTGGCACCGTGCCCATGTCGTGCTCGAGAGCCTGGAACGGCTCGAGATCGAGCCCGACCTGCTGGTGCATTGCGCCGGCAGCGGTTCGGTGTCGGCGTCGCTGCGCGATCCCTTCGGCGACCACGCGCGCACCGTCGACAGTATCGCCGCCGTCCTCGAATATGTCCGGCGGCATTGCCCCCACACGCCGGTGGTCTATCCGTCCAGCGCCGCCGTCTATGGCGACGCCGCGCACTGCCCGGCCCGCGAAGGCGGCACGGTGCCATTGCGGCCCGCTTCCCCCTACGGCACCCACAAGCTGATGGCCGAGCAGCTGTGTGCCTCGTATGGCGCGCATTTCGGCGTGCCGGTCGCGGTGGTCCGCTTCTTCTCGCTGTATGGGGAGGGCCAGCGCAAGCAATTGCTGTGGGACGCCTGCCGCAAGATCCGGCGGCGCGACGACCTCTATGGGGGCACCGGCGAGGAGAGCCGCGACTGGCTGCATGCCGAGGATGCGGCGCGCCTGGTGGCCGCGGTGGCGCTGCATGCCTCGCCGGCGTGCGCGATCTACAACGGCGCCAGCGGCACGGCCACCACGGTCAGGCAGGCGCTGACGCTGCTGTATCGGGAGCTCGCGCCCGGCCGCCGTCCGTGTTTTTCGCGCGAGGCCCGCCATGGCGATCCCTGCGACCAGCGTGCCGACGTCGGCCATACGCTGAGCACCGGGTGGGCCCCGCAAATCCGGCTGGAAGAGGGCGTGCGGCGCTTTGCACGCTGGTTCGAGGCGGTGTGCGATGACTAGGGTCGGCTTCGTCTTTGCCTTTCAGGATCGTGGCTGGCTCGGCGGCATCAGCTACTTCCGCAACCTGCTGTGGGCGCTGTACACGCTGCCCGAACGCACCATCGATCCGGTGATCCTGACTGGCGCGCGCACGCCGGCGTATCTGCTCGACGGCATGCCGCCGCTGCCGGTCCACCGCACGGGGCTGCTCGATCGCCGCCATCCATGGTGGTACATGCGCAAGGCATGCCAGGCGGCCAGCGGCACCGATCTGATGCTGGCGCGCTATCTGGTCCGCCAGGGCATCGCGGTGCTGTCGCACCACAACCCGCTCGGTCCGCGCGCCGGCGTGCCGACGCTGGGCTGGATTCCGGACTTTCAGCATCTGCATCTGCCCGAGATGTTTTCGGCCGAAGAGATCGCGATGCGCGATCGTCTGTTCGCGTCCTTGTGCGAGGGCTCGGCGCGCGTGCTGGTCAGCAGCCATGCCGCGTGCCGCGACCTGCAGCGCTGCTTTCCGGCGCAGGCGCATCGCGCCCGCGTGCTGCAGTTCGTCGCCAGCGTGAATCCGCTGGCGCCGGCGCCGCCGGTGTCCGAGCTGGAACGCCGCTACGGCTTTCGCGGCCCCTACTTCCACTTGCCGAACCAGCTGTGGCAGCACAAGAACCACGGCATCGTGGTCGAGGCGCTGCGCCTGCTGCGCCAGCGCGGGATCGATGCGCTGGTGCTGTCGACCGGCCAGACCGCGGACCATCGCAAGCCCGGCTATGGCCAGCGCCTGCTCCAAAGCGTCGAGCAGGCCGGGCTGCAACGGCATTTCCGTTTCCTCGGCGTGGTGCCGCACGGCGACCTGACCGGCCTGATGCGCGGCGCGGCCGCGCTGATCAATCCGTCACGCTTCGAAGGATGGAGCACCACGGTGGAGGAAGCCAAGTCGCTGGACAAGCCGATCCTGCTGTCCGATATCGAGGTCCATCGCGAACAGGCGCCGCCGCGTGGCCTCTATTTCGCACCGGACGATGCGCCGGCGCTGGCCGACGCCATGGCGCAGGTCCTTGCCCGCCCTGCGTCGCCCGAGCGGGACGCCGAACAGGCGCGCCTTGCGCGCGACGACCTGGTACGGCGTCGTCGCCGCTTCGCCGAGACCTACCAGCAGATCGTGGTGGAGCTGGGCGCCTGAGCGCAGACCGAGCGCAGACCGAGCGCAGACCGAGCGCAGACCGAGTGCGGCGCGTCGCGAATCAGCGTCCCTGCGGCTTGCGCTTGCCGATCGGCCTTGCCGGCGTGCCGCCGTAGACGGTCCACGCCGTCGGCAGCGGCTTGGTGACCACCGAGCGCGGCGCGACCACCGCGCCTTCGGGCACCGACACGCCGGGCGCGACGAAGCTCTCCGCGCAGATCCATACCCGCGGTGCGAGCGTGATCGGGAACGCGATCAGCTGGAAATTCGGGCTGTTGTAGTCGTGGGAACCGGTGCACAGGTGCGCGCCTTGCGACACCACGCAGTACTCGCCGATGTCGATCCGCTCGATGTTGTACAGCGTGACGCCGTCGGCCACGCCGGCATTGTTGCCGATGCGCAGATTCCACGGCGCCCAGATGCGGACGCCGGGATAGACATGGACATGCCGCCCAAGCTGCGCGCCGAACAGCCGCAGCAGCGCGGCGCGCCACGCGTGCGCCGGCCGCGGGCTCGGACGGAACAGCAACAGCCAGACCCAGTTCCAGATCTGCCGCTGCACGCGGTTCCCCAGCGAGAACGAGGGGCCCATGGTCGGATCGTCTTGCGTAATCAGCATCGGCTGTCCCGGTAAGCGCGCGGCGCGCACGGGACGATGGTGAGCCGGCCCACGCAGCGGGTCGGTGCGGCCGGTCACAGACCTTCGCCATGGACGCGGCGGGGCGGCCTGGAATGAGACTTGCACGAGCGCAGGATCCTGCAGGAGGGCATTCATGCGGATCCATCATCTGAACTGCATCTCGACCTGTCCGCTTGGCGGGCGGCTGATGGACGGGCGCTCGCGCTCGATCCTCGAGCGCGGCGAACTGGCCTGCCACTGCCTGCTGGTCGAGCTGCCGGAGTGCCTGGTTCTGGTCGATACCGGCCTGGGCCGGCGCGACGTGCAGGATCCGCGCTCGCGCCTGAGCGGCTTCTTCCTGACGCTGCTGCGGCCCGATTTCCGCGACGAGATGACGGCCTATCGTCAGGTGCAGGCGCTCGGCTTCGATCCGCGCGATGTGAGGCACATCGTGCTGACGCATCTGGACTTCGACCACGCCGGCGGCCTCGACGATTTCCCCTGGGCTACCGTCCACCTGATGGCGGCCGAACGCGACTATGCGCGGCTGCAGCGCACCTGGCTGGACCGCCAGCGCTTCCGCCCGCAACAGTGGTCGACGCAGGAGCGCTGGCGCACCTACGCGCCGGACGCCGGCGAGCGCTGGTACGGCTTCGACCGCGTGCGCACGCTCGACGGCCTGCCGCCTGAGGTCGCGATGGTCGCGTTGCCGGGCCACACCTTCGGCCATGCGGGCATCGCGGTGCAGGCGCAGGGCGAATGGCTGCTGCAGGCCGGCGACGCCTACTTCCATCATGGCGAACTCGACCCGGTGCGGCCGTACTGCACGCCCGGGCTGCGCTTCTATCAATGGATGATGGAGAAGGACCGCGGGGCGCGGCTGGCCACGCAACGGCATCTGCGCGAACTGAAGGAACGGCGCGACGGCCACATGACGGTCTGCTGCGGCCACGACATGGTCGAGTTCGAACGGCTGGCGCGGCGCTCGGCGCGCGTGCCGGCCAGCGCGTTCGCCGCCGCGCCGTGATCCACGGGGAAGCGTTCGCCGATACGCGCGGCGTGCCGGCCCCAAATATGCAAGTCCGTGGAGCAAATTCTGCAAGCACGCCGCGCGGCGCGGCGTCCGCATGTCGCGGATCGTGCCCACATGCCGGCATGCGGCTTGCGTGGAGAGGGGCATTGGAGACCGCGCAGAGATCGCGTGGATCGCCACGTCGACAATCAGGAGGGACAGCATGAAACCACGACATCTGCTGGTGGTGGCCGCATCCTGCCTCGCGCTGGCCAGCCAGCTTGCGATGGCGCAGGGCCGCTCGAGCGGCGGCAGCGGCAAGGCGGGATCGACCGGCATGAGCGATGGCGCCAGCGCGCAGGGCAATACGGGCACGGGCGCGACATCGTCGGGAACCGGCGCCGAAGCCGGTGCAGCGACCGGCACGGCGGGCGGCGCCAGCGGTCCTCTCAGCGGCGGTGCGCGCGGCGCGGTCGGTCCCGGGCAGGGCGCGCAGTCGAACACGCAAGGAAGCGGGCAAGGTGGTGTCCAGAGTGGCGTCCAGCGTGGCGCTCAGGGTGGCGCACAAGCCGGCGCCGGCGATTCACGTCAATCCCGCGCCGGCGATGTCGAGCATGGCGGCAGTCCCACCACCGGATCGCCGTCCGGCGGACGTCAGCCGCCCGGCAGCGCGAAGGCAGCGCCCGGCGGCGGGGGGACGGCGAACACCGCGGGCAATACCGCAGGCAATACGGCAGGCAATACGGCAGGCAATACGGCAGGCAATACCGCGGCGAACCGCGGCGGCGACGCGACCAGCGGCAGGCCGGCGGGCGACTCGCGCCGTGCCAGCGGCGTGTCCGACTCGACCCAGGGCAGCAGCCGCGCCAGTGCCGGGGGCGGCAAGGCCAGCACGCCGTCCGGCGCGACCAAAGGCAGCGGTACCTCGGATCGCGGCACGGGCGGTGGCGGTGTGACCAGCGGCAGCGACCGGTAAGGCGCAGCCGCGCGATTCATCGTTCGGTGCCGACGCTTGCCGCGGGCACGCTGACCGCCGTGTGCTCGCCGCACAGGGCCTGCATCGCGGCCTCCCAGCGGCCCAGCACCGCGTCGCGGTCCAGATGGCGCTCGGCCCAGGCGCGTCCCGCCGCGCCAAGCGTGTCGCGCGTGGCGGGGTCCGCGGCCAGTTGTTCGATCGCCGCGGCGAGCGCGAGCCCATCGCCGGGCGCCACCACGCGGCCACAGCGCGCCACCAGGCGGGCCAGCTCGGTGCCGGCATGGGCCGTTGCGATGACCGCCCTGCCGCTGGCCAGCATGCCGGCCAGCTTCGACGGCAGCACCAGGTCGGCGGCGTCGGCACGCTGCGGCAGCAGGTGCAGGTCGGCGGCGGCCAGCAGCGCCGGAAAGCGCGAGGCCGGCTGCAGCGGCAGGAAGCGGACCTGCGGCAGCCCGGCGCAGGCCTGCTCGAGCGCGGCGCGCCCGGCGCCGTCACCGCACAGCACGAACCAGATGTCGGGCCGGTCGCGCAGCTGGCGCGCCGCCTGCGCCAATACCTCCAGCCCTTGCTTGTTGCCCATGTTGCCGGAGTACAGCGCCACCGTCGCATCGGCCGGAATGCCGAGCCGGCGCCGATAGAGGCTGCCGCGGCCGGGCCGGATCGCGCGCAGGTCGACCCAGTTCGGCAGCAGTTGCGTGCGTGCCTCCGGCGCGCCCTTGTCGCGCGCCAGCCGCAGCATCGCCTCGGAGATCGTCGACACGCGGTCGAAGGCCGCCATCGCATGGCGTTCCAGCGCACAGGCGAGCTTGCGCAGCAGCGGCTGTTTCAGCAGGCCCAGCGCGAAGGCGGCATCGACCTCGTAGTCCTGCACATGCAGCCAGGTCTTCGCGCCGGTCCAGCGTCCCAGCAGCAGCGCGGCGGGGCTGCACAGCAGCGGCGGCTCGACCACCATCACCACGTCCGGACGCCAGCGCCATTGCGCCAGCAGGCAGGGCAGGCTGCTTGCCGCGAAGCTGGCCAGATGCAGCACCCGCTTCAGGCCCGATGGCCGGCTGGGCACCCACAGCGGCGCGCGCCATACCTGCACGCCGTCGTGCTGCTCCCGCCGGTACTGCCATGCGCGGTAGCCCGCGCCGACGCGCCAGGCCGGATAGTAGGGTGGCGCCGTGATGACGCGCACCTCATGCCCGCGCGCGGCGAACCAGCGTGCCTGCTCGCCGGTGTATTTGCCGATGCCGGTCAGTTCGGGGGAGTAGTTCAGGCAGTACAGGAGGATCTTCATCGGCGCGCGCCGTTCTCGATGCGCGCGATCAGCGCAGCGCCACCAGCCGCGGCTGGCGTCTGGGCGGGCTTTCCAGGCGGCCGCTTTGCAGCGCGTCCCGATAGGCCAGCCGCAGGCCGTCGACCAGCGACACGGTCGGCTTCCAGCCGGTTGCCTCGATCCGGTGCGAGTTCAGCCGCTTGCGCGGCGTGCCGTCGGGTTTGCTGGTGTCGAAGCGGATCGCGCCGCGGAAGCCCACGGTGTCGGCGATCAGCTCGGCCAGCACGCGGATGCTGACCTCGTCGGGGCTGCCGACATTGAAGAAGCCGGGTGCGCCGGCGTGGTTGCGGTATTCCTGCTGCGGCAGCGCCATCAGGTGCACGCAGGCCTGGCCGAGATCGTCGGCGTAGAGGAATTCCCGCAGCGGCGTGCCGGTGCCCCACACCACGACCTCGCTGGCGCCGTTCTGCTTGGCTTCGTGGAAGCGCCGCAGCAGGCCCGGTATCACGTGGCTGTTCTCGGGGTGGTAGTTGTCGCCGGGGCCGTACAGATTGGTCGGCATCGCGCAGCGGAAATCGGTGCCGTATTGCCGGTTGTAGCTCTCGCACAGCTTGATGCCGGCGATCTTGGCGATCGCATACGGCGCGTTGGTCGGCTCCAGCGCGCCGGTCAGCAGCGCCGCCTCGTCGATCGGCTGCGCGGCGAAGGCCGGATAGATGCAGCTCGAACCGAGGAACAGCAGGCGCTTGACGCCGGAGCGCCACGACTCGTGAACGACATTGGCCGCGATCATCAGGTTCTGCTGGATGAACTCGGCCGGATACGTGTTGTTCGCATGGATGCCGCCCACGCGCGCCGCGGCCAGATAGACCTCGTCGATGCGCTGCTCGGCGAAGAACGCGCGTACCTTGGCCTGATCGCACAGGTCCAGTTCGGCATGCGTGCGGGTAATGACGGTGATGTCGCGACGCGTGCCGAGCGCACGCACGATGGCGCCGCCGACCATGCCGCGATGGCCGGCGACGAAGATGCGGTGTGGAGGCTGATTCATGGCTGTGACACTGACTGTGGATCGGCGAAGTGGGCCACCAACGTGGCGGTCGGACGATGGGCGGGCACACCGGGCTGCACCCGGAAGGGCGTGCACTGGACGGACTCTAGCGCGCGCTCCCGCCGCCGACTGTGGGCTTGCGCACATTCGCGCAGGCCGCCTCGAACCGGTGTGCGCCATCGAACGGAAAACATGCTTACCCCCCGGCATCGTGCGGCCATGCGGGTCCATGGCCCGCACGGCATACCCGCTCACCGACTCAGAAGGCGGCCAGACCATGCAAACGACCTCGACCCTGCCGATCGGCGCCCGCACCAGCCACTCGGCCATGCTGCTGTATCTCGGGCTGGGCGCACTGTGCGCGATCAAGGTCAACGTGATCGGCGAAGTGTATGTCGGCGAATTCCTTGCGGCCGCCTACGCGCTGGCGATGCTGTCCACGCTGCGGATCGAGCGCGCCTATGCCTCCTTCCTCGGCCTGACGCTGATGTGGGCCTTCGCGCAGGCGCTGTCGGACCTGTCCAATGGTACGCCGCTGAACTCGTCGATCAAGGGCGTGCTGGCGCCCGGCGTGTTCTTCCTGACGGTGTTCGCCATCGGCACCCACTTCAGCCAGGGCAGCTCGAAGCGGATCTGGTACTTCCTGATCGGCGCCGCGCTCAGCGAAATCGTCAACCTCAGCCGCGCACCCAGCGAAGAGATGCTGTTCAACCCCTGGAAATGGGGCTATGCGATGCCGGTGCTGATGCTGCTGCTGTGCTATCTGTCGATGGCGCGTGCCGGCGCGCTGCGCATCGCGCTGTGCATCATTGCCTATTGCGCGGTATCGGCGGTGTTCGACTTCCGCAGCGCCGCCGGCCTGCCGCTGCTGGCATTGGCGATCTACCTGCTGCGCCGCACCTCGGTAGTCGCTTGGATACGCAGCCTGACCAATACGCGCGGCGGCATTCCGCTGCTGTTCGGCGTGCTGGTGCTGGTGATCGCCTCGCTGAACGCGCTGTTCTCGATGATCTTCGCGCACGCCGGCGAGTTCGGTTTCCTGACGCCCGAAGCGGCGCACAAATACACGGTGCAGGCCACCAGCGACCTGGGCATCCTGTTCGGCGGCCGCTCCGAGATCCTGATCTCGGTACGCGCCTTCCTCGATGCGCCGCTGCTCGGCCACGGTTCGTGGGCGGTCGACCGCAACGGCTACCAGGACGCCTACAGCGTGATGGTCTACCAGATGGGCGCGGCGCTCGACGACAAGATCGTCGTTACCGACGACACGCTGATTCCCGCGCACTCGTTCCTGATGGGCGCGCTGATCTGGAGCGGCATCGTCGGCGGGCTCTACTGGATCTGCATGCTGGCGCGCACGCTGTGGTTGTTCGTGCGCAATATGCCGACGATGCCGATCTTCTTCTATGTCGGCACCGCGCAGTTCGTCTGGGACGTGTTCTTCTCGCCGTTCTCTGCGGACCACCGCTGGGAGTCCGCGATGTTCCTCGGCATGCTGTTCGCCTGGCACCATGCCTCCCGCTATCGCCAGCTGCGGAGCGTGCGATGAAATTCAGCGTGGTCACGGTCTCGTTCAACCAGGCGCGCTATCTCGAGCAGGCGATCCGCTCGGTCACCGGCCAGCGCGGCTGCGAGCTCGAATACATCATGGTGGACCCGGGCTCGACCGACGGCAGCCGCGACATCATCGCGCGCCATGCGGGCTCGATCGACCGCTGCATCCTCGAGCCGGACAACGGCCCCGCCGACGGACTGAACAAGGGCTTCGCCGCGGCGACCGGCGAGATCTTCTGCTACCTGAACTCCGACGACCTGTTCCTGCCCGAGGCGTTCGCCAAGGTGGCCGCGTATTTCCGCCGCTATCCGTCGGCCGACGTGATCTGCGGCAACGGCTACGTGATCGACGGCGAGGGCGCGCTGGTGCGGCGGGTGTACTCCGACCGCTTCGGCCTGCGCCGCGCGGCCTATGGCGCCAGCATCGCGATCCAGCCGTCGACGTTCTTCCGCGCCGAGACCTATCGCGCGGTCGGCGGCTTCAATGTCGAGAACCGCTCGAACTGGGACGGCGAACTGGTGGTCGACATGGCGCTGGCCGGAGCGACCTTCCGCAATGTGCCGGACTTCCTGAGCTGCTACCGCGTCTACGCCGAGTCGATCACCGGCTCGGCCAGGCTCGCCGAGGCGCACCGTCAGTTCGAGCAGCGCATGTTCCGCAAGATTCTTGGGCGCGATCGCCGCCGCTACGACGACCTGGCATCGGCCTGGTATCGCGTGACCAAGCATCTGGCCAATCCGCGCGCGACCTATGAACGGGTGGTGCGCGGCCCCGTGTTCGGGAGGCAGTCATGATCCGGAAAGTGCTGGCGGCCGTCTCGATCGGCCTGCCGTGGCCGCTGCGGCGGCGGCTGCTGAACCGCTTCTGCGGTGCCCGCATCGATCCGAGCGCGCGCATCGGCTGGTCGCTGGTGCTGTGCGACGAGCTCGAGATGGGGCCGCACTCGCATATCGCCCATCTGACGCTGGTCAAGGGTATCCGCCGGCTGAGCCTGGGCGAGCATGCGATTCTCGGCAGCCTGAACTGGGTGTCGGGATTCCCGCAGGGGCTGACCGACTCGCCGCACTTTCGCGACGCTGCCGATCGCGATCCGGCGCTGGTGATCGGGCGGCATGCCGCGATCACCTCGCGCCATATCCTCGATTGCACCGATACGATCACGGTCGGCGCCTATTCGACGGTGGCCGGCTATCGCAGCCAGATCCTGACGCATAGCGTGTCGATCCGCGAATCGCGCCAGCGCTGCGCGCCGGTGACGATCGGCGCCTACTGCTTCGTCGGCACCGGCTCGATCCTGCTGCCCGGCGCGGCGCTGCCCGACTACAGCGTGCTGGCCGCCGGCGCGGTGCTGAACCGCAGCATGGCGGCGCCGCACATGCTGTACGGCGGCTGCCCCGCCAAGGCGGTGCAGGAACTGCCGGAGGACCTGGCGTATTTCCGCCGCGAGGAAGGGTATATCGTCTGAGGCCGCACGGCGTGCGAAGCGGCCCGACGTCGTCCCCGCGAAGGCAGGGATCCAGCGACTTCGGAAGACACCCGCTTCCCGCATGCGCGCGCGGGAATGACGCGTCGCACGGCCGCATGTCACGGCCGGCATGTCACGGCCGGCATGTCACGGCTTCACCAACGCCCCTGCCAACCCATGCCGTGCGAATCCATGGATCTGCGGCAGCAGCACCAGCAGGATCAGCAGCTCGGTGGCCAGCACGCCGAACGACACCGCCGGCTGCCCGAACAGCTTGCCGCCGACCACCGCGATCAGCAGGCCCGCGACATTGGCGCCCAGGTAAACCAGCGACAGCCGCGCATGGTTGTTGGTCGAGGTGACCATCACCGAGGCCGTGTGCCACAGCGAATTGACCACCGCGGCGGCCAGCAGCCAGCTGTAATCCGGATGGATCGGCGCGATCTTGCCGTGCGTCCACAGCTGGCAGATCCATTCGCCGGCGACGTACAGGAAGATGCCGCAGGCGGTGGCAAGGCCGACCGACGCGGTCAGCGCGTGGCGGAACAACGCGCGCAGCGCGGTGGCGTTGCGCTGGCCATAGAGCCGGCCGATCTCCGGCGACAGCGCCTGGCTGATCAGCTGCCCGAGCTGGTAGGGGATGCGCGACAGCGTGCGCATCGCGCTGAAGTACGCCACGAAGGCCGGCCCGAACACGAAGCCCGCGCACAGCACCATGCCCTGCATATTGAGTGCATTGCCGATCGGGAAGGCATTGAGCGCCAGCGCCGGCAGCAGCATCTCGCGCACCTCGGCGCGCGAGAAGGCCGACACGCCGGCGCGCGCCCACGGGGCGAACGCCATCATGCGGCGATACATGACGACCACCAGCAGCACGCGGACGATCGCCAGCAGCGTCAGCAGCAGCAGGAAGCCGCCGTCGAACAGCAGCACGCCGGCCGCCAGCGCGCCGAACTCGAGCAGCCGGAACAGGTTGAACCACATCGTGGCCTCGGCGTAGCGGCCCGCGCTCCAGAACACGCCGTGCGACAGCAACGCCAGCATATAGGTCGAGACCTGGATCGCGATCATCAGCATCGCCAGCACCGCGGCGCCGCCGGCCAGGCCGGTCCAGCCCTGGATCGCGTTGCCGAACGCCGCGCCCAGCAGCATCGACAGGCCCGCCAGCACGGCACCGATCGCCAGCAGCAGCACCAGCGCCGACTGGTAGCAGACCACCGCGGCGCGCTGGTTGCCGGCGGCGATGCTCATGTTGATGCGGTTGACCGCCACGCCGGTGAAGCCCAGGTCGGCCAGCCCCAGATAGACCGGCACCGCGATCACCATCAGCCAGGTGCCATAGCGCTCCGGACCCCATGCCGCCAGGAACATCGGCACGCTGAGCAGCTGGGTCACGATGGTGACCGCCTGGCCCAGCGCGTTCGCGCCGATTCCGCGCAATATCCGCTCCACGCTCGCCTCTTCCGTTTGCGGCCCGGCTGCCGCGGCAGGCCCGGGCCGTCATGCCATGCGCTTATGCGTTCAAACTCGTGTCCACCGCATCATTCGTGATGGTCGTAGGCGCGGAAGCCCGCCAGCTTGCACAGCGCATCGCGCCGCGCCGCCGCGTAGTCGGCGCCGATCATCTCGCGCACCAGTTCGTCGAAGCTGGTGGTCGGCGACCAGCCCAGCCGCTCGCGGGCCCGGCTCGGATCGCCGAGCAGCGTGTCGACCTCGGTCGGGCGGAAGTAGCGCGGATCGACCCGCACGATCACATCGCCGACCTTGCGCCCTGGCGCCAGTTGCTGGCGGCTGTTGTCGATCGCGGCGATCACGCCGATCTCGTCGACGCCGCTGCCCTCGAAGCGCACCGTGATGCCTAGCTCGGCGGCGGCGCGCTGCACGAACTCGCGCACGCTGTGCTGCTCGCCGGTGGCGATGACGAAGTCCTCGGCCTGCTCCTGCTGCAGCATCATCCATTGCATCTGCACGTAGTCGCGCGCATGGCCCCAGTCCCGCAGCGACGACAGGTTGCCCAGATGCAGCGTGTCCTGCAGCCCCAGCGCGATCCGCGCGATGGCGCGCGTGATCTTGCGCGTCACGAAGGTCTCGCCGCGCAGCGGGCTCTCGTGGTTGAACAGGATGCCGTTGCAGGCGTACATCCCATACGCCTCGCGGTAGTTGACCGTGATCCAGTACGCGTAGAGCTTGGCGGCCGCATATGGGCTGCGCGGATAGAACGGCGTCGTTTCCTTCTGCGGAATCTCCTGCACCAGGCCGTACAGCTCGGACGTCGAGGCCTGGTAGAAGCGCGTGGTCTTTTCCAGGCCGAGGATGCGGATCGCCTCCAGCAACCGCAGCGTGCCCAGCGCATCGGTATTCGCCGTGTATTCCGGCTCTTCGAACGACACCTGCACATGGCTCTGCGCGGCCAGGTTGTAGATCTCGTCCGGCTGCGATTGCTGCACCACGCGCACCATGCTGGCGGTATCGGTCATGTCGCCGTGATGCAGGATCAGGCGGCGGTCCGGGGCCTGCGGGTCCTGGTACAGATGGTCGATCCGCTCCGTATTGAACAGCGAGCTGCGCCGCTTGATGCCATGGACCTCGTAGCCCTTGGCCAACAGCAGTTCGCACAGATAGGCGCCGTCCTGCCCGGTAATGCCGGTGATCAGCGCCCGCTTGCGGCGCGAGCCGCCGCCGGCCGTCGCCTCGTCGTGCTGCCGCGGCTGGAGTTCGAGATCGCCGGCCGCCAGCGGGCCGAGCGGTTGCAGGTCAAGTGCGCCCATAAATATCTGCCATCCTGATGATGTCGTCTTCGCCAAGGTACGAGCCGGACTGGATCTCGATCAGTTCGAGCGGGATCCGTCCGGGATTTTCGAGACTGTGGGTTTCGCCGATCGGGATATAGGTGGACTGATCCTCGGTCAGCAGGAATTCGACGTCGCCGCGGCGCACCCGCGCGGTGCCGGACACCACCACCCAGTGCTCGGCGCGGTGGTGATGCTTCTGCAGCGACAGCTTGGCGCCGGGTTTGACGCTGATGCGTTTGACCTGATAGCGCTGGCCGTGGTCGACACTGTCGTACGACCCCCAGGGCCGGTACACCTGCCGATGCTGCGTGGCCTCGGGACGCCCCTGCGCGCGCAGCGCTTCGACCAGTTGCTTGACGTCCTGCGCATGGTCCTTGTGGACGACCAGCACGACGTCGGGCGTTTCCACCACGATCACGCTCTCCAGTCCCGCCACCGCCACCATCCGGTGCGAGGCATGGACCAGGCAATCGCGCGCGCCGTGCGTGACGACATTGCCGACCGCCGCGTTGTTGCCTTCGGACTTGTCGGCGGCCTTCCAGACCGCGTCCCACGAGCCGATATCGCTCCAGTCGGCCGCCAGCGGCGCCATGCGCCCGTCGCGCAGATGCTCCATCACCGCGTAGTCGATCGAATCGGACGGGCACGCGCCGAACGCATCGGCATCGAGCCGGCAGAAGTCCAGATCGGATTTGCCGCGCGCCACGGCCTGTTCGGCGGCGCGCAGGATCTCGGGCGCGAACTGCCGCAGCGCGTCGAGATAGACCGACGCGCGGAACAGGAACATGCCGCTGTTCCAATAGCAGTTGCCCTCGCCGAGAAAGTCGGTCGCCTGCTCCAGCGAAGGCTTCTCGACGAAGCGCTTGACCGTCAACAGGCCGGTGTCATTGGTCGGTACCGCCTTGATATAGCCATAGCCGGTCGCGGGAAAGGTCGGCACCACGCCCAGCGTGGCGATCGCACCGGCGGCCGCGCCTGCGCTGGCCGCCGTCACGGAACGCGCGAAGGCGGCGTGGTCGCGCACCAGATGGTCCGACGGCAGCACCAGCAGGATCGGATCGTCGCCGCCGGCCTGCGCCTTGAGCGCGGCGACCGCGGCGGCCGGCGCCGTGTTGCGCGCATGCGGCTCGAGCAGGATCGCCGCCGGTTCGCAGCCGATCTCGCGCGCCTGTTCGGCGACGACGAAGCGATGCGCTTCATTGCTGACCAGGATCGGCGCGCCGACGCCGTCGATGCCGCGCACGCGCAGCAGCGTGTCCTGCAGCAGGGTATGTTCGCCAAGCAGACGCAGGAACTGCTTCGGATGGCCGTCGCGCGACAGCGGCCATAACCTCGAACCGGTGCCGCCGCACAGCACCACCGGTACGATTCGATTCTCGCTTGCCATGACACCTCCAATCGGCCGCTGCGCGCGGGCCGATGCGATTGGGTGAAACCGTCAGGGCAAGTGTATCGACCGCTGTGCTGCAGCAATGTTTGCTAGGCAACAGAGGTCGACGGTCACCGATTGGCGCCGCAGGTGGCGCGGCGATGACAAAAGGGCCGGCGCAATGGCCGGCCCTCGGTGAGGTGACGTGAGCGGATGCAGGCGGTTCTGGCGCCGGGGCGAAAGCGGGCGGCCAGTGGCTCAACGTGCCTGGATCCCCCCCTTCGCAGGGACGGTGGCGGGATTCACC
The DNA here is from genome assembly GCF_053903255.1 of Cupriavidus sp. JZ107. Taxonomy (NCBI): domain Bacteria; kingdom Pseudomonadati; phylum Pseudomonadota; class Betaproteobacteria; order Burkholderiales; family Burkholderiaceae; genus Cupriavidus; species Cupriavidus sp. JZ107. Next base: position 41,122 of record NZ_CP096480.1, read on the forward strand.
GCACCCAGTGCCCCGGCCGCATCACCCACCCATGCGGCCCGCGTACCCAGCGCTCGGGCACATAGCGGTAGCCGGGGCGGGCGCGTTCCCAATGGCCCGGTTGCCACACATAGCGCGGACCGGCCGCGCGCCAGTAGCCCGGCACCCACACCTGTCCGCGGCGTGCGGCTCGTGGCGCTTCGTAGCGCGGCGGTGGCGGCGCAACGCGGCGGTAGCCGTGGTCGCGATCGTAGCGATGGCCATCATAGGCCTGGGCGGGCGACACGAATCCGAAGGCCGAGCCGGCGGCGAGGGTGGCGAGCGCGAGAATCAAGGGGCGGGTCATCGGGTACTCCTGCTTCGGGGAACAAGCTTGGGTTTGCTCTGATGCGGTCCGGCCGGTCGGCGCGACCGCATTTCAATCAATAACGGTGATGGCGATGGTGATGCCCGTGTCCGTGTCCATGCGGCACGACGATGCAGGCGGACAGCATGGCGGCGGTGGCGGACAGCAGCACGAGAATCGACAGCGTTCGTTTGGTTCGTTTCATCTTTGGCTCCTTGTCGGGGCGCGTTGAACATGGCTGCAATGTAGCGGCGCGCACGCCGCGGCGGCCGTTGCACTTGTAAGGCCCTCTCACAGCGCAATCGGACGGCCATGACCTCACCGGTCAAACGTGCCGATCGGCGTATCTCCTTGCGAGGCAAGGCTTTTTTGGCGGGATGAGGACGTGCGGAAACGGCGCGGCGCATGGCGCGCCGCATTCCGCACGTAATGCGGCGTTACATCGGAAATGAATGCGGGCAGCGAACAGCGATTGCGCCAGGGAGAGCGCGTGCCGATCAGCGAGAGCTGTGGATCAACAGACGATCGGCAGAGACCGTTGGCCTACGCAGAAACGGGTACGGACGGCGTCAGCATCGCGGCCACAGTACGCAGAAATTGGTACGCCACTAGAGGTTGGGGATGACGCATGCATGTCTGGACGGTCGGGATGTGAGATCCGTAAATCGAGGCCGATCGAGACCGTGACGCGCAAAGTCGACGGGAGGAAAAGTGCATGGCGAGGCGAAGACCGAGGCCTTCGCCTTCGCAGGGCAGGCCGTCAGGCCCGGCTCGGCATTGCCACCAGATACCGGCGCGGATCGAAGCGCGTGGTGGCGAGCATCACCAGCACCACCGCGGCGAGGTGGTACCACCAGGCCGCGGCGAAGCTGCCGGTGGCGTCGTGCAGCACCGCCGCCAGCCACGGGGCGCAGCCGGCCAGCAGGAAGCCGCCGCCCTGCATCAATGCGCCGAGCGCGGCGGCGTCCTCGGGGCGGGGCAGGTGGTCCAGCGCGACCACCAGATAGAGCGAGAAGCAGCCGCCGAGACCGGCGCCGCCGATCACCGCCCATGCAAGCGGCGCGAGGTCCGGCCATCCGGCCAGGCCGGCGAAGCCGATCGCCTGCAGGGCGAGCGCCAGCGCCAGCCAGGCGCGGCGATCGGGACTGCGGGCCGCCAGTGTCGGCAGCGCCAGCGCAGCAACGGCCTGCGCCACCGACATCACTGCAATCAGGCCGCCCGAGGCCGGACCGCTCCAGCCGCGCTCCTGGTAATAGGCGGCGAGCCACGCGATCAGCGAGGCATAGCCGCCGTTCATCACGCCGAACGAAGCCATCAGCAGCCAGGTGCGTGGGCGTCCGAGCAGGCGCAGCACCGGAATCGTGGTGGGGCGGCTCGCGGCGGCCTTCGCATGCGGGACGCCGTTGGCAAGGACCGCCCGCTCGACGGCTGCATCCCGCGGCAGCGCGCGCCACGCCAGCAGCCACCCCGCCCATGCCGGCAGCGCCCACACCGCCAGCCCCGCATGCCAGCTGCCGCTCAGGCCGGCGATCCATGGGGTCAGCTGCGCGCCGAGCGCGCCGCCCGCCATCAACGCGGCCGAATAGAGACCCATCACCATCGCCATCCGCCCCGGAAACTGCCGCTTGACGATGGCGGGCAGCGCCGCCTGCGCCGCCGCCGTGCCGAGGCCGCACAGTGCCGCGGTCGCGATCAGCGCCGTGCCGCCGGGCCACGCGAGCCGCAACAGCGAGCCGATACCGACCAGCGCCAGCGCGAGCAGCACCGCGCGCCGTTCGCCCAGCCATCGGCGCATCGCCGGGGCGAGGCAGGCGCCGACGCCGATCAGCACCATCGGCAGCAGCGTCAGCCACGCCATGCCGCGGTAGTCCAGGCCGGTGCTGTTGCGGATGACCGGCGCCAATGGGCCAATGCCGGTCAGGAAGGGACGCAGGTTCAGGCCGGCCAGCACGATCGCGGCCAGCGCCCAGCCCGGCGCGCCGATGCCGCGCCGGCCGGTGGAGACTTCAACTGCCATGAAGATCAACGGCCATAGACGGCATCGGCGCTGATTCCCACATCGAGCCGGATCAGCGGCAGCGGCGCCGGATCGAGCGTCAGCCGCAGCGCCTGGTAGGTGGCCTCGCTGGACAGGCCATACGGCGCCGCGTCGTTGTTGTCGAAGGCGTAGTAGACCTCCTGCACGCCGCTGATCAGCAGCGCGGCCAGGCACATCGGGCAGGGATGGCCGCTGGCATAGACCGCGCAGCCGCGCAGGTCAGGGCTTTGCAAGCGCCGACTGGCGGCGCGGATCGCCTCCATCTCGGCATGGCTGGTCGGATCGTGGCTCTGGACGATGCCGTTGACGCCGGTGGCGATCAGCTGACCGTCGCGTGCCAGTACGGCGCCGAAGGGCCGGCCGCCGCGCGCGCGGTTGGCCTGCGCCAGATGCACGGCCTCGCGCAGCAGGGATTCGTGGTTCGACATGGGATGCCTCGCGGAAAAAGAGCCTGCGGGTAGAGGAGCAGACTGTACGCGCGCGCTTGGCAATTGGGAAATTAAATGATGGAATGCGCTGCAGTGAGAAATCAAATAACGCGCTGTTGCCCGCGTCCACGACACCTTTGAACGACATCCTCGATCCGCAACTGCTGCGCAGCTTCGTCGCCGTGGCCGACAGCGGCAGCTTTACCCGCGCGGCAGAGCGCGTCCACCTGACCCAGTCGACCGTGAGCCAGCAATTGCGCCGGCTCGAGGAGCAATGCGGCTGCGTGCTGCTGGACAGGGGCGGCCGCTATGTCACGCCGACCCCGGAAGGCGAACGCCTGCTCGGCTATGCGCGGCGGATCCTGCAGCTGTCGGGCGAGGCTGTCGCGATAATCCGCGACAGCGCGGTGCAGGGCGAAATCCGGCTCGGCGTGCCGGAAGACTTCGCGGCGCAGACGCTGACGCCGGTGCTGGCCGCTTTCGCCGACGCGTGGTCCGGCGTGCGGCTCGAGGTCACCAGCGGCCTGAGCCACGAACTGTGGCAGGGCTTCCAGGAGGGCGATTTCGACCTGGCGCTGATCAAGCAGCGCGAGGGCAGCGCGGCAGGGCTGGCGAACTGGCCCGAGCCGCTGTGCTGGATCGACAGCCGGCGGCGCCCTGCGTTCGAGCGCGATCCGGTGCCGCTGGCCGTCTTTCCCGGTGGCGCACTGTATCGCGGCGAGATGACGCATGCGCTCGAGGCGAGCGGCCGGCGCTGGCGCATCGGCTTCGTCAGCGCCAGTCTCGCTAGCCTGAGCTCGGCGGTGGCGGACGGCCTGGGCATCAGCCTGTTGCCGCGCCGCGTGGTCACGCGCGCGCATCGGGTGCTGGGCGAGCCGGCGCTGATCGGCGCGGTGCCGCCGGTCGAGCTGAGCCTGCATGTCAGGCCGGAACCGTCGGCGCCCTCGCGGGACATGGCGGCGCGCCTGCAGGCGATGTGCGATGCCGTGATGCGGCGCGACCAGCGGCGGGGGTAGTGGGCCAATCGCGGCCCGTAGCGGCCAGTAGCGGCCCTGTAGTGGCGCGGACTCGCGGCGCTCAGCGGTCCGGGCGGATCGGACCGAACTCCACCGGCACCCAGGTATAGCCGTTGCCGTCGGCCCGCACATGGCCGATGCCGGGGAACGGCAGGTGCATGCCCGCGACCCACAGCTTGTTGCGCGCGGCGTCGTTGAACAGGCGTTTGCGCGTGCGCACCGCCGCGCGGCTGTCCACGTCGAACTCGATCGCCACGTCCGGCCGGCGGAACTGGACCGCATGGCTGTGCACGATGTCGCCCCAGACCAGCAGGTTCTGCGCCTTGCCGTTCTTCTCCGAGCGCACCAGATAGCCGGTATGGCCGGGAGTGTGGCCATACGCGGCCACCGCGGCGATGCCCGGCAACAGTTCGTCGCCGGCCTTGAAGGTACGGAAGCGCCCGCCCGCCTGATAGGGGGCGACCGAATCGCGCGCCAGCTTGAAGAAGGGCTGGGCATCGGCCGGCGCCTTGTCGGCGACCTCCTGCGACAGCCAGTAGTCGGCGTCGATCTGCGACGCGTAGACGGTGGCCGTCGGGAACACCGGCTTGCCGTCGACCGCAAGGCCGCAGGCGTGGTCGCCGTGCAGATGGGTCAACAGCACCGTGTCGACCTGCATCGGGTCGTAGCCGGCTGCGCGAACGTTGTCGACGATCTTGCCCAGCGCGGGGCCGAAGCAGGCGCCGGCGCCGGTGTCGATCAGCACCAGGTTCTTGCCGGTGTGGATCAGGAATCCGTTGACCGCGGTCTGCACGCCGGGGGTCGACTCCACGAACATGCGCGCCAGCAGGGTTTGCACCTCGCGGGCGCTGGTGTTGCGCAGCAGCTTGGGGTCCAGATCGATATAGCCGTCGTACAGCGCGGTGATCTCGAACTCCCCGAGCATCATCCGGTAATAGCCGGGCACCTGGCTCTGCTGCTGCGCGGGCACGCCTTGCGCGTGGGCCGGCGCGCCGGCCAGCGCGGCGCACGCCAGCGCGGCGGCGAGCGCGATGGGAAGAACACGGCGCGGGAGGGCAATACGGGACGGGCTCATGCGGCGCTCCATGGGCGTACGGTGACCGTGAGGACGGGTGAACGGGAAAGGCGGAACAATGCAGCAAGAATCGTCCCGCTAATGTAGCACTCGTCACATTTTCTTGCAGCGAGTGTGGCCGAGGCGACTCGCTTGCCGACGCTGTGCCGTCCCCCTATAGTCGGGCCAATGTCCTTCAACTCGGGAAACGGCATGACCAACAGCGATTCCGCTCCGAAACGGCAAGGGGCCGACCTCTCGACGCCCAGCACGGCCGACTCGCGCGGCCACGTCGTCGAGCCGCCGGTGTCGGAGCGCATCCGCGCGCGGCTGATCGCCGCGCGCCAGCGCTTTCACGCCAACGACAATATCTCGCGCTTCATCGAGCCCGGCGAACTCGACCAGCTGTCGAAGGAGGTCGAAAACCGGCTGGCCGACGTGCTGCGCAGCCTCGTGATCGATATCGACAACGATCACAACACGCACGAAACCGCGCGCCGCGTCGCCAAGATGTACCTGAAGGAAATCTTCGCCGGCCGCTATGTGCATGCGCCGAGCGTGACGGAATTCCCGAATGTCGAGCAGCTCAGCGAACTGATGATCGTCGGCCCGATCCGCGTGCGCAGCGCGTGTTCGCACCATCTGTGCCCGATCATCGGCAAGCTGTGGGTCGGCGTCATGCCCAACCAGCATTCGAACCTGATCGGCCTGTCCAAGTATGCGCGGCTGGCCGAATGGATCATGTGCCGTCCGCAGATCCAGGAAGAGGCGGTCAGCCAGATGGCGGACCTGCTGCAGCAGAAGATGAATCCGGACGGCCTGGCCATCGTGATGGAGGCAGAGCACTTCTGCATGCACTGGCGCGGCGTGCGCGATACCGACGCCAAGATGACCAACAGCGTGATGCGCGGCTCCTTCCTGAAGAACGACAGCCTGCGCCGCGAATTCCTGACCCTGCTCAATCTGAACCGCGGCTGAAGGAGGCCACCATGCTAGTTCGTCTGCTTTACGCGAGCCGCGCCCGCCAGCCCGCCGACGAGGATCTGGTCGACACCATCGTCGCCACCAGCATCGAGCGCAATCCGCCGCAAGGCATCACCGGCGTGCTGTGCTACGGCAACGGCGTGTTCCTGCAGGCGCTGGAAGGCGCCCGCGCCGAGGTATCGGCCCTCTATCACCGGATCGCAAAGGACCCGCGGCACGAGGACGTCGTGCTGCTGCACTACGAGGAAATCGGGGAGCGGCAATTTGCCGGCTGGGCGATGGGGCTGGTCGACACCTGCCGCATCAATACCGCCACGCTGCTGAAGTACTTCCCGCGGGCGGAGTTCGATCCGTACCGCACAAGCGGCCGCGCCTCGCTGGCACTGCTCGGCGAGCTGATCGCCGGCAATGCCGTGGTGGCGCGCAGTGCGGAGCGGACACGCTATTGAGTTGCTGAGGACGACGTCGTCCCCGCGAAGGCGGGGACCCAGCGGCGGTCAGAGGCGCCGGATTCCCGCATGCGCGGCAACGACAGACCGGGCCCGTCAGTCCTTGCCGAGCTCGTGGCCGATATAGCCGCCGACTGCCGCCCCGCCGATCGTGCCCCAGGGGCTGCCATCGGACACTTCGTGACCGATCGCACCGCCGGCAACCGCGCCGCCCAGCGTACAGCCCTGCATCGAGATGGTCATCGCGCCCGCCGCAACGAGCGTTGCTATCAGCTTCCACATGATGATCTCCTGAGCGGCGTGGTTGCCGCCTGATGCGTCCAGCTTAGGCCCGCCCGAGGCGCCGTCGATTCGGCCCGGGACTGAATTGCCTGTAGGAAAGGGACGACACCTGGTGCGGCGAGCGTGTCACAGTCTGGGTGCTCGCTGTGCGGTGCCGCATGCCACATGGGCATGCTGGCCATGCCGAGGCCGCGCTTGAGCGCCGCCGGATCCGTGGGCGATCATCGTGGCGTCGTTGCAGCCAACGAGGAGAGACGATGCACCCGGCACCCCCGCCCACGCTGGAGTTCTGGTTCGAGTTCGGCAGCAACTACAGCTACCTGAGCGCGATGCGGATCGAGCCGCTGGCGGCCCGGCACGGCGTCACGCTGGCGTGGAAGCCGTTTCTGCTCGGCCCGGTGTTCTCCGCCCTGGGTTGGCAGGGCTCGCCGTTCGTGGTGCAGCGCGCCAAGGGCGCCTACGCGATGATCGATACCGCCCGCCAGTGCGCCAAATACGGCCTGCCATGGCGGCAGCCGAGCCAGTTCCCGCGCCGCGCGCTGCTGCCGATGCGCGTGGCGCTGCTGGGTGCCGGCGAACCGTGGATCGGGGCCTATTGCCGCCGCATCATGCGGATGAACTTCGCTGAGGACCGCGATATCGACAACGCGGACGCGGTCGGCGAGGCGCTGGCCGAACTCGGCCTGCCGGCCGACGCGCTGCTGTCCGCCGCGGTGCTGCGGCAGAACAAGGAGGCGCTGCGCGCGCAGACCGACCGGGCCCTGCACCGCGGCGTCTTCGGCGCGCCGACCTTCTTCGTCGGCGAGCAGATGTTCTGGGGCAACGACCGGCTGGAGGACGCGCTGGCGTTCGCCATCGAACAGCAGGCGGTAACAGGATAAGGAGGATAAGGGCCTGACGGCATGCGGCGGGGGCGCGCAGGCACGCGTGCTACCATCGTCGCCCCATGCCGACCAATATCGAAATCAAGGCCCGCGTCGACGACCGCGACGCCCTGGCGCCCCTCGCGGCCGAACTGGCCGACCACGGTCCCGAACTGCTGCAGCAGGACGACACCTTCTTCCATTGCGGCAACGGCCGTCTCAAGCTGCGCGCGTTCCCCTCGGGCTGCGGCGAGCTGATCTTCTACCGTCGCGCCGACGACAGCGGTCCCAAGCCAAGCCACTACCAGATCGTGCCGACCGCCGAGCCGGACCGGCTGCGCGCCGCGCTGGCGGCCGCCTACGGTGAGGCCGGACGCGTGCGCAAGGCCCGCATCCTGTACCTGGTCGGCCGCACCCGTGTGCATCTGGACCGGGTCGAGGGACTGGGCGACTTCCTCGAACTGGAGGTGGTGCTGCGCGACGGCGAAGCGGCCGAGCAGGGCGTGGCCGAGGCGCATGCGCTGCTCGGCAAGCTTGGCGTCGATGCCGGCCAGCTCGTGCCGACGGCCTATGTCGATCTGCTGCGAGCGCGCGGCTGATGCCCTCCGGCTTTTCGCGGAGGACTTAATTCACCGCGCTGTTTTCCGGCGGGCCAGCCTCGCTTCAGCCGGTGCCATTCCCGTGAACACCCTGATTTCCACTTGCCTTGATGTAGTACATACTGAACGTCCATTCGGTAAACACTACATCAATGGCGCCGCCGCGCGGGTCCGTCCGACAGCGCACTGCCGGCCGGCCGGCGGGCGCGAAGCCGATTGACGTGGCATGCTTGTACGGATTGGCGGAGTCTGCCGCTGGCCCGTTCCTTGCGTCAACCGGTCCGCCGCAGTTGATGTAGTGAATCCTGAATGAAAACAGTGCGCGGCGCACCGTCCGGGCGGGCCTGCCGCACCAGCGCTGTGCCGGCCGGGAGCCGGCGTGCCAGGCTGTTGCAACGTCCGTTTCACCGTCGATCCAACGTCCATCCCGCCTACCGGCGACCCGCTTCAGCAAAGGAAGAACGATGCCCAACCGAATCCGCCCCCAACGACGACTGCGCCGCGCCACCGCCGCCGTGGCAGTCACCGTGTCGGCGCTGCTCGGCAGCGCCGCGGCGCTGGCGCAGAACACCATCAAGATCGGCGAGATCAACAGCTACAAGGCGCAGCCGGCGTTCCTCGAGCCGTACAAGCGCGGCTGGGAGATGGCGGTCGAGGAGGTCAATGCGGCGGGAGGCGTGCTCGGCAAGAAGCTGGAAGTGGTCTCGCGCGACGATAACGGCAACCCGGGCGACTCGGTGCGCGTCGCGGAAGAACTGGTGGCGCGCGAGCGCGTCGCGCTGCTGTTCGGCGGCTTCCTGTCGAATACCGGCCTCGCGTTGACCGACTATGCCAAGCAGCGGCGCGTGTTCTTCCTGGCCGCCGAGCCGCTGACGGACAAGATCGTCTGGCAGAACGGCAACCAGTACACCTACCGGCTGCGTCCGTCGACCTATATGCAGGTCGCGATGCTGGTGCCCGAGGCGGCCAAGCTGAAGAAGAAGCGCTGGGCCATCGTCTATCCCAACTATGAGTACGGCCAGTCGGCGGTCGCCACTTTCAAGAAGCTGCTGAAGCAGGCCCAGCCGGATGTCGAGTTCGTCGCCGAGCAGGCGCCGCCGCTGGGCAAGGTCGACGCCGGCTCGGTGGTGCAGGCGCTGGCGGACGCCAAGCCCGATGCGATCTTCAACGTGCTGTTCGCCGCCGACCTCGGCAAGTTCGTGCGCGAAGGCAATACGCGCGGCCTGTTCGAGGGCCGCGAGGTGGTGTCGCTGCTGACCGGCGAGCCGGAATACCTCGATCCGTTGCGCAGCGAGGCGCCGAAGAACTGGATCGTGACCGGCTATCCGTGGTACGCGATCGATACGCCCGAGAACAAGAAGTTCGTCGAGGCCTATCGCAAGAAATTCAACGACACGCCGCGCGTCGGCTCGGTGGTCGGCTACGCCGCGGTCAAATCGATCGCGGCCGGGCTGCAGAAGGCCGGCACCGCCGACAGCGACAAGCTCGCGGCCGCGTTCTCGGGCCTGCGCGTCGACACGCCGATGGGGCAGATCGTCTACCGCCCGCAGGACCATCAATCGACGATGGGCGCCTATGTCGGGCGCACCGGCGTGCGCGACGGCAAGGGCGTGATGACCTCGTTCGTCTACGTCGACGGCGCCAAGGTCCAGCCCACCGACGCCGAAGTGAAGGCGATGCGGCCGGCGAAATAAGCAAGATGCAATCAGGCGGATGCACTAGGCCGATGCACTAGGCGGATGCAACAAGGCCGGCGCGTCCCGGCTGGAGTCGACACATGACACTGACAAGCTTGCTGGCCCAGTTGCTGAACGGCCTGGCCGAAGCCTCGACGATGTTCCTGGTGGCCGCCGGGCTGTCGCTGATCTTCGGCGTCACGCGCATCGTCAATTTCGCGCACGGCTCGTTCTTCATGCTGGGCATCTACCTGTCCTATACGGTGGTCAGCCGCATTGGCGAGACCGCCGCGGGCTTCTGGGGCGGCGTGCTGGTGTCCGCGCTGCTGGTCGCCGCGATCGGCGCGCTGGTCGAGTGCGTGATCCTGCGGCGCATCTATCAGGCGCCGGAGCTGTTCCAGTTGCTGGCGACCTTTGCGCTGGTGCTGGTGATCAAGGATGCGGCGCTGTTCGTCTGGGGGCCCGAGGATCTGTTCGGCCCGCGCGCGCCGGGCCTGAGCGGCGCGGTGGAAATACTGGGCCAGCGCTTCCCGCAATACGATCTGGTGCTGATTGCGATCGGCCCGCTGGTGCTCGGCCTGCTGTGGCTGCTGCTGACACGCACGCGCTGGGGCACGCGGCTGCGCGCGGCGACGCAGGACCGCGAGATGGTCGGCGCGCTCGGCATCAATCAGGCCTGGCTGTTCACCGGCGTGTTCGCACTCGGCTGCTTTCTCGCGGGTCTGGCGGGCGCGCTGCAGGGTCCGCGCGTGCCGGCCAACCTCGCGCTCGATCTGGAGACCATCGGCAGCGCCTTCGTCGTCGTCGTGGTCGGCGGCATGGGCTCGATTCCCGGCGCCTTCCTGGCTGCGCTGCTGATCGCCGAGATCAAGGCGCTGTGCATCGCGCTCGGCACGGTGTCGTTCGGCGGCGTCGAGATCGCGCTGACCAGGATGACGCTGGTGGTCGAGTTCCTGGTGATGGCGGTGATCCTGGTGGTGCGCCCATGGGGGCTGCTGGGCAAGCCGCAGGCGCCCTCGCGCAACGGCGCCGAGCTGGAGGCGCCGCTGCGCGCGCCCGGCAGGGCCGTCAAGCTCGCCGGCGCGCTGACGATCGCGGCGCTGCTGGCGGTGCCGCTGCTGGCGCAAACCTATCCGTACCTGACGGTGCTGCTGGTCGAAATCCTGATCGCGGTGCTGTTCGCCGCCAGCCTGCACTTCATCATGGGCCCGGGCGGACTGCATTCGTTCGGCCATGCCGCCTACTTCGGCCTGGGGGCCTATGCGGCCGCGCTGCTGCTGACCAAGTGGCAGCTGCCGATGGAGAGCACGCTGCTGCTGGCGCCGCTGGTGGCCTGCGCCGGCGCGATCGTGTTCGGCTGGTTCTGCGTGCGGCTGTCCGGCACCTATCTGGCGATGCTGACGCTGGCCTTCGCGCAGATCGTCTGGTCGGTGATCTACCAGTGGGACGGCTTTACCGGCGGCAGCAACGGTCTGCTCGGCGTGTGGCCGGCCGGCTGGCTGTCCTCGCCGACCGCCTTCTACTACCTCACCATGGGGCTGTGCTGCCTGTGCGTGCTGGCGCTGCGTCGCATCCTCTTTGCACCGTTCGGCTACGCGATGCGCGCCGGCCGCGATTCGGCGCTGCGCGCCGAGGCGATCGGCATCGACGTCAAGCGCGTGCAGTGGGTGGCGTTTGCCATCGCCGGCCTGTTCTGCGGCATGGCCGGCGTGCTGTTCGCCTATTCGAAGGGCAGCATCTCGCCCGAGGCGATCAGTGTCGGCCGCTCGGTCGACGGCCTGGTGATGGTGCTGCTCGGCGGCGTGCAGACGCTGGCCGGGCCGCTGGTCGGCGCCTCGGTATTTACCTGGCTGCACGACACCATCGCGCGCGAAACCGAGTACTGGCGGGCGCTGCTGGGCGCCACCATGCTGCTGCTGGTGATCCTGTTCCCGGCCGGCATCGTAGGCTCGCTGCGCAAGCGCTTCGTGCGCGAGACGGAGCCGGCCGAGGCCGAGCCGGCCGCTGGTGCGCCAGGGGCGGCCCCCTCGCCGTGGCAATCCCCCTCGCTGAAGGAGCCGGCATGACGCTGCTGCAAGTCAGACATCTGGGCAAGGCGTTCGGCGGCGTCAAGGCGGTCAGCGACGTGTCGTTCGACCTGCCGGCCGGCCAGCTGCTGGCGCTGCTCGGCCCCAACGGGGCCGGCAAATCGACCTGCTTCAACATGCTGAATGGCCAGCTGAAGCCGGACCAGGGCTCGATCCGTTTCGACGGGCACGAGATCGCCGGCATGCGGCCGCGCGATATCTGGCGGCTCGGCGTTGGTCGGACCTTCCAGATTGCCGCGACCTTCGGCTCGATGACGGTGGTCGAGAACGTGCAGATGGCGATCCTGTCGCGCGAGCGCAAGCTGTTCCAGCTGTGGCGGCCGGTGCGCGGACACTATCGCGACGAGGCGATGGCGCTGCTCGAACAGGTCGGCATGGCCAGCCAGGCCGAGCGCGCCTGCGGCGTGCTGGCCTATGGCGACGTCAAGCGCGTCGAGCTGGCGATCGCGCTGGCCAACCGGCCGCGGCTGCTGCTGATGGACGAGCCGACCGCCGGCATGGCGCCCGAGGAGCGCCGTGCGCTGATGGCACTGACGAGGCGGCTGGTCGAGCGCCACCAGCTGTCGGTGCTGTTCACCGAGCACAGCATGGACGTCGTGTTTGCCTATGCGGACCGGATGATCGTGCTGGCGCGCGGCCAGCTGATCGCCGAGGGCGATGGCGAGACGATCCGCAACGATGCGAAGGTGCGCGAGGTGTATTTTGGCACCGGCAAGACCTTCGAAAGCCGAGCCGGACACCACCGATCGGCACAGACGCAGGAGGGCTCGGCATGAGCGCCGACACGCTGTTGGAAGTGAGCGGCCTCAATGCCTTCTATGGCCGCGCGCATATCCTGTTCGACGTCGGGCTGGAAGTGCGGCGCGGCGAGGTGGTCGCGCTGATGGGCCGCAACGGCGCCGGCAAGTCGACCACGATGAAGGCGCTGATGGGGCTGCTCGATCGCGCGCACGGCAGCATCCGCTTTCGCGGCCGGGATCTCGCGCGCGCCAAGCCGTACCAGATCAGCCGCATGGGCATGGGCTTCGTGCCCGAGGACCGCCGCATCTTCACCGACCTGACGGTGATGGAGAACCTGGAGATCGGCAGGCAGCCGCCGCGTGCCGATGCGGTCGAATGGACGCCGCAGAAGCTGTTCTCGCTGTTTCCCAATCTCGGCGAGATGCCGAACCGTCCGGGCGGGCAGATGAGCGGCGGCGAGCAGCAGATGCTGACGGTGTCGCGCACGCTGATGGGCAATCCGTATCTGGTGCTGCTCGACGAGCCGTCCGAAGGCGTGGCACCGGTAATCGTGGAGCAGATGGCCAACATGATCCTGGCGCTCAAGCGCGAGGGCATGGCGATCCTGCTGTCCGAGCAGAACCTGCATTTCGCCGAACTGGTCAGCGATCGCGCCTATGTGCTGGAGAACGGCCACATCCGCTATCACGGCACCATGCCGGAGCTGGCCGCCAACGACGCGGTGCGGCGCGAGTACCTGGCGGTATAGCGGCAGCTGGACCAGGCTGGACTCAGCGCCCACCGTCCTCGATCAGCCGCAGCAGCGCATCGGGGCTGACCGGCTTGACCAGATGCTGGCCGAAGCCGGCAGCCTTGCTGCGATCGCGGTCGGTTTCCTGCCCGTAGCCGGTCAGGGCGACGAAGCGGCACGGATGGTCCCCCAGCGCCTCGCGCAGCCGCCGCACCAGCTCGTAGCCGTCCATCACCGGCAGGCCGATGTCGAGCACCGCGACGTCGGGCGCAAAACGTTCGACGATGCGCAGCGCCGAGAGTGGGTCGTAGACCACTTCGACGTGATGGCCGTAGGCCGTCAGCAACTGCGCCAGCGCCTGCACCGAATCGACGTTGTCGTCGACCAGCAGCACGCGGCGCGCATCGGCTTGCGCCACCGCGGCGGCCGGCTCCTCGCGGTGCGCCGCGGCGACCAGTTCGGCGCTGGCGGCCGCGGGCAGCCGGATCGTGAATTCGCTGCCGTGGCCCGGCCCTGCGCTGGTGGCCGACACGCTGCCGCCGTGCAACTCGACCAGATTCTTGACCAGCGCCAGGCCGATGCCGAGCCCGCCCTCCTGGCGGTCGATCTTGCGCGGGCCCTGATAGAACAGCTCGAACAGATGCGGCAGCATTTCCGCGGCGATGCCGATGCCGTTGTCGCGTACCTGGATCACGATGGTGCCGGTGGTGCCATTGGTGCCATTGGCGCTATTCGTGCCGTCCGTGCGGCCCGCGCCGACCTCGTTTCCTTCGTCATCGTGCCGTGCCGACAGCTGGATCTCGCCGCCGATATCGGTATAGCGCGCGGCATTGGTCAGCAGATTGGCGACCGCCTGCGCCAGCCGCACCGGGTCGCCTTGCCAGACCAGCGAGCGGTCCACTTCGAACGACAGCCGATGGCTGCGCTGCTCCAGCAGCCGGCTCGCCATCTCGACGGCCTTGGTCAGCACGTCGGCAAGTTGAACCGTCTCGATCTTCAGTTCGATGTTGCCGCGCGTGATGCGCGAGACGTCGAGCAGATCGTCGATCAGCCGCACCAGATGATCGACCTGGCGCTCGATGATGGCCCGTTCGCGCTGGGTCTCGGTGGAACCGCGCATGCGCATCAGCTGCAGCGCGGTCACGATCGGCGACAGCGGATTGCGCAGCTCGTGCCCCAGCATCGCCAGGAATTCGTCCTTGGCCTGGCTGGCGCGCTCCAGTTCGCGCACCAGGCGTTCGCGCTGCTGCTCGGCGAGCTCGCGCGCGACGCGGTCGCTGGCGTCGCGCGTGAAGCAGCGCGTATAGCGCAGCTTGCCGTCCTCGAAGCAGCCGTTCGAATGGATCAGCACGGGCTTGATGCTGCCGTCCTTGCAGCGCAGCCGGGCGGGCTGGTCGTACAGCGTCTCGCCGGCCTTCAGGCTGTCCAGAATGTCCTCGATCACCGCCGCATCGACGTGGAAGTCGGTGATCGGGCGTCCCACATACTCGTCGTAGCGATAGCCCAGCATCTCCAGTTCGGCCCGGTTGGCCCACAGGATGGTGCCGTCCGCCGCGACGCGATGCACGCCCTCGGCGGCATTGTCGAGGAAGTCGGTCAGCTCGATCTCGCGCCGGCGCAACGTCGATTCGGCCTCGCGCAGCCGCTTGACCTCGTTCTCCAGCGCCAGCGCCTTCTGCTGCCATACCGCGGCGCGCAGCGTGCTGTCGGCGATATCCGGTGCTTTGCCAGCGGCGGTGGCGTAGAAGTGGGTGTGGACGTCGCAGACGCAGCGGAAGTGCCGCGCCTGCTCGTCGCTGGCGAACACCCGATGCGGATACGCGCACAGCAGCCTGAAGCCGTGGCGCCGGATCAGATCGTTCCACAGTTCCTCGAGCCGCAGCGCGGCGTCGTGCATGCCTTGCTCGCACAGCAGCGCGACCATCTCGCCGAACGCGTGCAGCGGTGGGGCACGCCGCGCTTCCGCGGCCACCAGCTCGCCGACGCTTGCCAGAAAGCGCTGTTCGTCCGGCCATCCGTCGACCATGAAGCGGTCCAGCGTCGCCTGCGCTGGCAGCGTGATCAGATTGCCGGTGTACCAGGGCCGATCGTCCCGTCCCGGACCGAGGCCGCTCAGCAGCGGCAGCAGGGCGTCCAGATGTTCCTCGGTGGCGATCAGGATCGCGCTGCCGCCACAGCGCAAGGCCTCGTCGGCGAACTCGCGCACGTCCGCGAGAAGGATCGAATCCTCGTCGTAAAAGCGGACCATGTGCGAGGGATCGGGCTTGGCCAGATGCCCCGGGATGACGGCTGACATGGGAACGGTGTGGGCGCGCTGCGTCGTGGAGAAGGTCCCATGATACTGCGCGCGCGTGCGGGCACGGTCAAATTGCTCGGCGACCGGGACGAAATGCCAGTGGATGCCGGGCGGAAAGCGGCGGCGAAGGCCCCGTAGCGAGGCCGTGCCCGATATACTCTGCGCAACACTCCCACCGATGCCGCCACGCAAAGTGTCCACCTCGTCATCCAACAAGAACAAGACGCCGGTCCCTTCCTACGATTTCACCGATCAGGTCGGCCACCTGCTGCGGCGGGCCTATCAGCGGCATGTCGCGATTTTCCAGCAGACCATTCCCGATTCGCAGCTGACCGCGGCGCAGTTCGTCGTGCTGTGCGCGGTCAAGGAGCGGCAATCGTGCTCGCTCAGCGAGATCGTGCGCGCCACGGCAATCGACCAGGCCACGGTGCGCGGCATCATCGAGCGGCTGAAGGCGCGCGAGCTGATCGCGGTGTCGCACGATCCGAGCGACCGGCGCAAGGTAGTGGTCACTGTCACGCCGGCGGGGCTGGCGCTGATCGACGAGACCATCCCGTTCGCGCACCAGATCACCGAGCAGACCTTCGGCGACCTGAATCCTGCCGAACGGGTTGCGATCACCTATCTGCTCAAGAAGATGAGCGAGTTCGACGAGCGGGAGCCGGGGGCGTAAGGTTCGAACGCGGTGGTTGTCGTTCCCGCGCAGGCAGGACCCAGCGGCTTTCAACCGGCAAGAGCAGAGACACTGGGTCCCCGCATTCGCGGGGACGACGATGCTCCGTTCGCTGCCGCTTCCGCCAACGCCGCCCGCACCGATTCCGGCGTGAAGGGCGGCCGGCGCAGCCGCAGGCCGGTGGCATCGAACAGCGCATTGGCCAGTGCCGGCGCACCCGGCAGCGAAGCCGATTCGCCGGCGCCCAGCGGCGCCTCGTGCTGGCGCGGCATCAATACCACCGAAATCGGCGGCAGCTCCGGGAACGTCAGCAGCGGATAGCTGCCCCATTCGCGGCTTGCCACGCCGTCCGCGTTGAAGCGCACCTGCTCCTTCAGCGCGCGGCTGAGGGTCTGCACCACATTGCCATGCACCTGATGGCGGACGCCGTCGGGGTTGACCATCATGCCGGTGTCCTGGCCGACCACCACGCGCAGCACGCGGATGCTGCCGCTGTCGGGCTCGACCTCCAGATCGACGACCCACGCCGACCAGGCCGCGCCAAAGCCGGGAAACTTGCTGTGGATATAGCGGGCATAGGCGATGCCGCGGCCGCGCAGCTTGCCATCGGCATCGGGCGTGCCGCGCGTACCGCGCTGCCCCTCGCGCCACAGCGCTTCGTTGGCGACAGCGCTCAGCAGCTCGGCCGCGCGCTCGTCGCGAAGGTGGCGCAGCCGGAAGGCCAGCGGGTCAGCGCCAGCCTCGTGCGCGAGTTCGTCGATGAAGGACTCGTGCGCGAAGGTATTGGGCAGCGCCGACACGCCGCGCAGCCAGGCCGCGCGGACGATGGCCGGCGTATCGTCGCAGGCGATGCGGGTTCGCGCGTAGTCGTAGGGCGGTACCGCGGTGCGGTCGCCCATTTCCAGCATGCGCGGCGCCGGATCGACGGTGCCGGTCAGCAGCAGCGCCAGCGTCGGCGCGTCATTCGACGGATAGCGGCTGACGAAGTCGTAGCCCAGCAGCGCGCCGTCGGCGCCCAGCGTGCCCTGCACGTCCATCAGCTGTGCGGCGCCCTTCGGCTCCCACAGATGTTCCTGCTCGCGCGACAGCTGCACGCGCACTGGCCGGCCTACCGCGCGGGACAGAAGCACCGCGTCGGCGCAGACATCGTCGGCGCAGTTGCGGCCATAGCAGCCGGCCGCCTCCATCCGCACGATCTCGATCCGGCCTTCGTCGAGGCCGGTCAGGCGCGACAGGTCAATGCGCAGCACATGCGGATTCTGCGTGCCGGACCAGACCGTCAGCGTGCTGCCGCGCCCGTCGTTGCCCTCGCCGTCGCGCCACTCAGCCACGCCGCAGGACGGCCCGATCGATGCATGCATCTGGTAAGGCCACACATAGCTGCGCTTCAGCGTGGCGGCGGCCTGCCTCGGTGCCTCAGCGGCCAGGTCGTCCGCGCGCAGCGCGCGCCGTTTGGCGGGATTGGCGCGCAGCGCCGGCTCGGGGTCGTCCAGCGGCGGCAACGGCGGCACGGCGCGCCAATGCACGCGCAGCCGGCGCGCCGCTTCGATGGCCTGCTCCTCGCGCTGCGCGACCACGCCGACGAAATCGCCGATCGTCACGACGTCGACCACGCCCGGCACGTCGCGGATCGAGTCCCGATCCACCGAGACCAGGCTGCGGCCGACGAAGTCGCCGGCATCGCGCCCCGCATACGGGGGACGGATCACGCGCCCATGCAGCATGCCGCGCACGCGCACGTCATGGACGAAGGTCAGCGCGCCGGTGGCCTTGGCCGGAATATCGACGCGCGGCGCGGCCCTGCCGACCACGCGATAGGCGCTGGCCGGCTTGGTCGCGACCTCGTCGGCGAGCGGCAGTTCGACGTGATCGTCGCCGAGCAGCGCACCGTAGGTCAGGCTCGTTTCGGCCGGGGTATCGTTGCCCGGTCGGGCCGGCTGACGGACCCGAATGCGGCCGTCGTCGACGAACAGGCTGTTGGCCGACACACCGAGGCGCTCGGCGGCACGCGCCAGCAGGAACGCGCGCGCCTGCGCCGCGGCGCGGCGCAGCGGCTGCGCGGAAATCTGGATCGTTGCGCTGGCGATGGTCGGGCCCTGGTTCGGCGTGGCATCGGTATGCCCGAGCACCATGCGGACCGAAGCGAGCGGCACGTCCAGCTCCTCGGCGACGATCTGCGCGAGCGCGGTGCGGATACCCGTGCCCAGATCGACGTGGCCATTGAAGGCCAGCACCTCGTCGTCCGCGCGCACCGCGACGAAGACATCGGGCAGCGCCGGTACATAGTCGGACGCAGCGCCGGGCTGGCCGGGCGCCGGTTTGGGCGCGGCCTGCGCGGCGCGCGTGATCAGCAGCACGCCGCTGGCCTGCGCCAGCGCCCTTCTCAGAGCCCGCGGAGAGTCATCGTCGTGCATCGGCATTGGCTTGGTTTCCCTTCGATGGCGGACGCGCCGCCATGACCACGACATGGCCTTGTGCGGCCGGCAGGGCCCGCGGCCGCCCGCACCTTCGACAGTTATACTGGCAGCTTCGCAACGCCAGATCCTCGCAACCGACGACATGACCACCGCGACGGCAAAAACCAGGGCAGCGGCCGGCACGCGGGCCCGGCAAGCCCAGGATACGCGCGCCAAGATCCTGAAGGCGGCCATCAAGGTGTTCGCCGAGCGCGGCTACGACGGTGGGCGGGTCGAGCGGATCTCGTCGCTCGCCAAGACCTACGACCGGATGATCTACTACTACTTCGGCAGCAAGGAAAAGCTGTTCGTCGAAGTGCTCGAGACCATCTACACGCAGTTGAACGAGGCCGAGCAGGCGCTGGAGCTCGATCCGGACAATCCGGTGCGCGCGCTGATGCAGCTGACCGATTTCGTCTGGCACTACTACCTGGACCACCCCGAGTTCGTCGCGATCCTGACCAGCGAGAATATCAGCCAGGGCCGCCATGCGAAGAAGTCCGGCCGGCTCAAGGAAATCTCGAGCTACGCGCTGTCGGTGCTCGACGGCGTGCTCGAGAGGGGCAAGGCCAGCGGCCATTTCCGCCCGGAGGTAGGCGCCCGCGACATCTATCTGGTGATTGCCTCGCTCGGCTACTTCTACAACTCGAACCACCATACGCTCAGCGCCTTCCTCGGCGAGCCGATGATGAGCAAGCCGGCATTGGAGCACTGGCGCGACGTGATGCAGCACACCGTGCTGAACGCGGTCTGCCGGCCGGCCATTGCCGCGGAGCAGGCTGCTGCGGAGGAACCGCTGGCGGCTTCGCAACCGGTCAAGGCCGCGCGCAAGCCGGCGCGCAAGACCGCGAACAAGACCGCGATCAAGAGCGGGCAGAGCGCCCGCGTGGCGGTGGCGGGTTGAAGCGGGGCGCATCGGCGGTCTCGCGCTTCTCGTCGAAGCCTTAACGGGCCTGCGCCGCGGCGATCGCGGCCAGCGCCTCGTCGCGCGGCATCACGGTCGCGTACTTCTGCTCCATATCGAAGAGATTGGCCTGATGCGGCCCCAGCGCGCGATCGCCGACGCAATCGGACAGCACCAGCGGGCGGAAGCCGTACGACATCGCGTCGACGACGCTGGCACGCACGCAGCCGCTGGTCACGCAGCCCGCCACCAGCAGCGTGCGCACGCCGCGGTGCGCCAGCCAGGCTGCCAGCGACGTGCCGAAGAACGCCGACGGTACCGTCTTGCGCACCACCAGCTCGCCGTCGCGCGGCGCCAACTCGGGCACGATCGCGCTGTCGTGGCTGGCCTCCTTCAGCGTCAGCATGCCCGGCACCTTTTGCGTGAAGACATTGCGGTCGGCGTCGTCGTCGGCAAAGACGATGCGCGTATGCGCGATCGGCCAGCGCTGCTCGCGCGCGGCCGCCAGCAGCGGCCCGGTGTTGGCGATTGCCTGCGGGATATTGCCGCCGCCGAACACCGCCGGATCGGCGAAGCCATTGACGAAGTCAATGATCAGCAGGCCGAACGGCGCGGCGATCTCCATGGTCGCGCCAAAGCCCTGGCGCTGGTACGTCGACACTTCATCCTGCATGTCTGGCTCCATCGGTTCGATAATCGAAGGCTTGCTGCATCGGCGCGCCGCCATCCATCACGCGGCCACGTTCCACCACCGTCTCGCCATCGAGGCTGACGGTGCAATGACGCACCGGAATGTCGATGTGGCAGGCGGTGGTGCGGCTGCCGCCGGCCTCGTTGTTCGGGCCGAACGAGCACAGGAAGTTGCCCTCGTAGGCGCGCGCGTCCATGCCGATGGTGGCCTCGCGGTCGTACATCGCCAGCGTGGACCAGCGCGCCCGTGGCTGCAGGCCCCAGCCGATATGCGACATCGCATAGGCCTCCGGGTCGTTGAACGAGGCCATGTAGTCGGCCAGCAGCTCGGCGTCGAGCTCGCCGTCGATCGACGTGACATAGCCGTTCTGGACGGTGATATCGATCGGCGCCTGCAGATAGGACTTCATCGGCAGCAGGATGTCGCCGCGATCGAGCACGATGCGGCCGTTGGTACCGCCCTCGTTGGGCCAGGTCAGCACGAAGCCGCTGGGCCAGTGGTCCCAGCGGCCGGGTTCGTCGACGAAGCCGTACTCGCTGATCGCCGGGAATTCGCCGAGCGCGCAGCGCAGGTCGGTGCCGGCGTCGGAGACGATATGCATCTCCCGCGCCCGCGACAGCCGCGCCGTGGCCGCGCGCACGCGGGCGCGGTCCGCTTCCGTCGGCACGAGCCGCACCAAGACCTCGGGCGGCTCGACGGCCAGCAGGATCTTCGTGCCGGTGGCGAGGATCTCGTGCTGCTCGGGCGAGAACAGCAGCGTCATCAGGTCGAGCACCAGGTCGCTGGCCTTCAGCGCCGCGATCGCGGCCGGATTGCCGGTCAGCGGCGTGGTGCCCAGATACGCCAGCGAATCGCGGCTCAGCGCCTTCTCGGCATTGACCGGCGGCAGGTCCAGCCGGTTGACGATGGCGCCCATCGACGAGGCCGCCAGCAGCGCGGTGCGCATTGTCTGTGGATGCGTGGCGGCGCTGGTCAGCACCGTGACGCTCTGGCCCGGCTGCAGCTTCGACAGCGTCAGCACCTGCTTCCAGGCCTGCGTCAGATCATGATCGCTTACCGGCATGCGTTCTCCTTGCTCGGTGAATCGGTGAGTCGGTGATGAGTCGCGGCGCGCTCATGCCTGCAGCGGCGCGCCGAGGAAATCGCCGAAGGCGCGATAGAAGCCCGCCTCGTCGTCCCACGGAATCATGTGGCCGGCGTCGGGCACGCGCGCGACCTGCAGCTGTGGCATCAGGCCGCGGATTTCCTCGACGTCTTCCGGGCGGATCACGTCGCCGCGGCCCGCGACCATCAGCAGCGCGGGCACGGCGACATGCGGCATGTCGGCATGCACGTCGTCCTGGTGGAAGCCGTCGAAGCTCGCCACCACCGCGCGCTCGTCGCAGGTATGCAGCCATTCGGCGCGCAGCCGCAACTGCGCCTCCGTCCAGGTCGGACAGAACGCGCGCATGCCGTCGACATCGATGCCCCGGCGCGCCAGCCGGATCGAATCGACATACCAGGGCAGTTGCGAGGGGTAGGGCCGGCGGCCAGGGCCAGACACCGGCGGGTCGATCATGGCCAGGCGAACCAGGCCGGCCGGCTTCGCGCGCGCCGCACGCAGCCCGATGCGCGCACCCATCGAATGGCCGACCACGCTGTAGCGCTTCAGGCCCAGCGCCTCGGCGAAGGCGATCACGTCGGCCGCCTGTGCATCGAGGCTGTAGTCCAGCGCCTCGCCCGCTTCGGACAGGCCGCGGCCGCGCACATCGAGCACATAGGTGTCGAACTGGCGGCCGAAGCATTCGCCGACGAAGCCCCAGGTCATCGCGGGGCTGGTGATGCCGGGCACGACGATGACCGGGTCGCGCGCCTCGCGGCCCTCGCCAGGGCCGCCGTAGCGCAGGTAGTGCTGGCGGATGCCGTTGGCGAAGACGTTGGCGCCGTAGAGAAAGGAGGTCGTCATGGCTGTCTCCCCGCGGCTCAGTACGCGCCCGACAGCAGCGTGCCGCCGCCCGGCACCACCGCCTCCAGGTCCAGCGCCTTCAGCATCGCGTAGGTCGTCGCGATCGCCGCGGTGATCACCGGCTTGCCGGTCATCGCCTCGACCTTCTCGACCACCGGCAGCGACGGCATCTGCACGCAGGCCGACAGCACCACGGCATCGACATCGCCCGTATTCATCTGCGCGACGATGGCCGGCAGGCGGTTCGGATCGTGGCGGCCCACTTCGAGGTTGTCGGGGATCTCCAGCGCGCGCCAGTCGACGACCTCGTAGCCTTCGTTCCGGATGTAGTCGACCACCAGCTCGGTCAGCGGTTTCATATACGGCGCCACCAGCGCAATGCGTTTGGCGCCGATCACCTTCAGCGCGTTGACCAGCGCGCCGGCGCTGGTCACCACCGGCGCGGTGCCGTCGTTCTCGGCGGTGCGCGACTGCAGCCGCTCCTCCGACACGCGGTGATAGCCAGGCCCCATCGACATGATCGCGACGAGGCAGGCGTAGCCGAGCACGTCGACGCGAGCATCGCTGAGCTCGATCGCGCAGCGGTCCGATTCGGCGTCCATCGCGGCGAGTTCCTCCTTCCTGACCGTCTTCATCCGCATCCGGCTCGAATGGAACGTGAAGCGTTCCGGCCGCACCAGCTGGCGCGCCGCCAGCATCGCAGGGATCTCGGTTTCCATGGTGGTGTTGGAGCTCGGCACGATCTGGCCGATCCGGAAGACTTTCTGCACTGTCGACTCCGTTTTGTCGGTATAGAGGGGCGCTACGGCGAGCCGTCTTGCGCGTGTGTCGGATCATTGTAGTGTACACACTGTATTACTACAACCAGATCCGACACCGTGCCGAATGCACCATTTTAGTAAGCACTCAACGAACGAAGAACGCGAATGGTGCTTGATTTCACGAGATTGGCGCATTGCAACGTTACAGGCACGTCGATACCTAGGGATTACACGGAGTCCGGGTAATCCGCCTTTACGCACAAAAATATGGTGTGTACACTCAATTCAAATCGCTGGCCCGGGCCGGCGCGGACCGTGTTTGATTGGAAGTGATGGCCAGGAGAAAAACGTGCAAGGCAAACCTCGTATCGCCGTGATCGGTGCAGGACTGGGAGGAACGGCCGCGGCGGCGCTGCTGCAACGTCAGGGTTTCAACGTCAGGCTCTATGAGCAGGCCCCGGCGTTCTCGCGGCTTGGCGCCGGCATCCATGTCGGGCCCAACGTGATGAAGATCATGCGCAGGATCGGCATCGAGGACGGACTCAATGCGATGGGCTGCCATCCGGATTACTGGTACAGCCGCGACTGGGAGACCGGCGAGGTGATCGCGCAGATCCCGCTGGGCGACTACGCGGTGTCGCACTATGGCGCCACCTATCTGACCGTGCACCGCGGCGACTTCCATGCGCTGCTGACCGATGCGGTCGCGCCCGGCACGCTGCTGTTCGACAAGAAGCTGACGCAGGTCGAGGATCTGGGCGACGTGGTGCGCCTGAGCTTCGCCGACGGCACCGTCGAAGAGGCCGATATCGTGATCGGCGCCGACGGCGTCAATTCGAAGATCCGCGAAACGCTGCTGGGCGCCGAGCCGCCCAAGTACACCGGCTACATCGCGCACCGCGCGGTGTTCCCGATTTCGCGCGTCAAGGGCTTCACGCACGACCGCTGCACCAAGTGGTGGTCCGACGATCGCCACATGATGGTCTACTTCGATACGAGCAAGCTCGACGAGATCTACTACGTGACCGGCGTGCCCGAGCCCACCTGGGACATGAGCAAGAGCTGGCTGCCGAGCAGCATCGAGGAGATGCGCGCCGCGTTCGATGGCTGGCACCAGGGCGTGCAGTCGCTGATCGAAGGCACGGTCGAGGTCACCAAGTGGCCTTTGCTGGAGCGCGATCCGCTGCCGCTGTGGAGCCGCGGCCGTCTGGTATTGCTCGGAGACGCCTGCCATCCGATGAAGCCGCACATGGCGCAGGGCGCGGCGATGGCGATCGAGGACGCCGCGATGCTGACGCGCTGCTTCGTCGAAGCCGGGCTCGACGACTTCGGCACGACCTTTGCGTTGTACGAAGCGAACCGCGCCGAGCGCGCCAGCAAGGTGCAACGGGTCTCGCACGAGAACACCTGGCTGCGCACCAACGAGAATCCCGACTGGTGCTTCGGCTACGATGTGTTCGAGGTGCCGTTGGTCGAGCCCGCCGCCGCCCCGGCGGCAGCCAGCACGGCAACCGCAGCCGCAGCGGCCTGAGCGCAGGCCTTGCGCGGGTCCCCGGGCCCGCCGGTGCGGTGCGGCCGGCGCGGTTCGGCCGGAGATGAACCGTGAATCCCGGAGGCGCGGCAACTTCGCATTGCCGCCCCCAAGCCAAGCCAGCCCCATGAGCGTGTCCCGCCCCCCCAGCCAGCTCGCGCTGAACGTCAATCGCACCGAGCGATCGGTCTGCGCCGACCCCGCGACGCCGCTGCTCTATATCCTGCGCAACGACCTGGAATGCAACGGCCCCAAGTATGGCTGCGGGCTGGGCCAGTGCGGGGCCTGCACGGTGCTGATCGACGGCGTGGCGGCGCGTTCCTGCGTGGTGCCGGTCAGGGCCGCGGTGGGGCACGCGGTCACCACGCTGGAAGGCCTTGCGCAGGGCGAGCGGCTGGACCCGGTGCAGCAAGCCTTCATCGATGAACAGGCGGCCCAGTGCGGTTACTGCCTGAACGGCATGATCATGACCGCCAAGGCCTTCCTGTCGACGCATCCCGACCCCACCGACGAACAGATTCGCGAGGCGCTGCGCTTCAATCTGTGCCGCTGCGGCACGCACGTCGAGATCGTCCGCGCGGTCAAGCGCGCTGCGGACTTGCTGCGGCAGGCCCGCGCACAGGCGGAGCGCCGATGAACGATCTGGCAAAGGTGCCGGGTAGCCGCGAACTTTCTGAAGGCGCGGCCGTGACGATGCCGGTCCGTCCGCCGCCCGCGCGCGAACAATGGCTGTTCGGCGAAGTCGTCCGGCCCCGCGGTCCGCTCGGTGCGAGGCTGCGCGCTTTCGATGCCGAGGCGGCACGCGCGGTGCCCGATGTGGTCGCGGTGGTCGCGCGCGGCAACTTCCTCGCCGTGGTGGCGCGCTCCCCGGAGCAGGCTGCCGCCGGTGCCGCCGCGTTGCGGCCGGTATGGTCGGATGCCGGCGGACGTGCCGACCAGCGCGTTCCGCGCCGGCGTCGCATCGTGGCTTCGCATGGCGACGCAGCCTCGGCGCTTGCCGCCGCGCCCTCGCGGCTCGAACAAACCTATCGCTGGCCGCTGGCCGGCATCGCGCCGCCCGCGGCCACCGCGATCGCCGACTGGCGCGAAGGCGAGCTGCGGGTCTGGCTGCCGGACAGCCGGCCCGGTGCGCTGCGCGCCGAACTGGCGAAGCTGCTCGATATTGCCGAAACCGCCGTCACGCTGGTCTGCTGGCACGACGGCGCCGATATGGTCGATATGGCCGGCGGCGCGGCGGGGGCGAGCGTGTCCCACCATGCGGCCGGCGATGCCGCGCTGCTGGCGCAGGCCGTCGGTGGGCCGGTGCTGGTTCGCTTCGATGCCGCCGCGTTCGACGATGCTGCCGGATGGATCGAGACCCGCATCGCCAGTGCCACGAACGGTGGCGGCCCGGCCGGCAATGTGGTCGCCATCTCCGCCTATCAGGTCACGGCCACGCCGATGCCCGTGGAGTCTCGGCCGCTGGCCTCGCTCCAGACCGGTACGCCGTCCGCGCAGTCGGACATCCGCGTGGACGATGACGCCGCGCTGGTGCCGCCGTATCGGATCGACCATCTGGAGGCCGTGTCAACGGACACGGCGCACCCGACCGCTGCCCTCGCCGTCAATCCATTGGCCGGCGCCGTTGCGCAGGTCTTCGCGCGCGAGTCGCATCTGGACGAAGCGGCCGCGCTGGCCGGCGTCGATCCGGTCGCGCTGCGTCTGAACCATTTGCAGGACGAGCGAGGCGCGGCACTGGTTCGGCAGGTCGCGCTGCAGGCCGCATGGCAGACCCCTGCGCTGCGCGGCGCTACTCGCGACGCGTCGGCAGGCGTTCGCCGCGGGCGCGGCTTCGCCTACGCCAGCGTGCTCGACGCCGATGGCGAGCAGCCGATGCAGAGTTGGGCGGCGTGGGTCGCCGACGTCGAGGTGGATGCGTTCAGCGGCGAAGTCAGCGTGACACGAGTCACGCTGGGCCATGACAGCGGCGAATCCACACCATCGCCTTCGTCCCGTGGCGGGCGGGCCCTTGCGCCGGCGCTGGAACACGATATTGCGGAGGCGACGCGCCGATTGACCGCGCCGGCGCCGTCGTTCGACAGCTGGCACGTTGCGCCCGATGCCGCCACCGCGCTGCCCGCGACGGTTGGCACGCTGCCTCCCGAG
The DNA here is from genome assembly GCF_053903255.1 of Cupriavidus sp. JZ107. Taxonomy (NCBI): domain Bacteria; kingdom Pseudomonadati; phylum Pseudomonadota; class Betaproteobacteria; order Burkholderiales; family Burkholderiaceae; genus Cupriavidus; species Cupriavidus sp. JZ107. The sequence goes on from NZ_CP096480.1 coordinate 67,796, forward strand.
GTCCGCGTCGTCGGCGGCCTGACGACGACCGCGGGTCTGCGCGGCAGTGCCGCCGCGACGCTGCCCGCCGCCGCCGCGATCGCCAACGCCATCTTCGACGCCACCGGCGTGCGCCTGCGCGAACCGCCGTTCAGCGGCGAACGCGTGCGCCTGGCGCTGGCCGGCGAACGCGCCGAGAGCCGGCCGGCAGGGCGCAAACGCAATTGGCTGCTTGCGGCCGGCGCGGCCATCGCGGGGCTGTGCGCCACCGTGATGCCATGGCGATCCGCCATCGCGCCCGTTGCGCCCCCCGAGCCGGGCTTCTATTCCGCCGCGACCATCGAACGCGGCCGCCTGGTGGCCGCGGCCGGCGACTGCGCGGTCTGCCACACCGCGCCCAACGGCGCCAGGAATGCCGGCGGCCTGCCGCTCGCGACGCCGTTCGGCACGATTTACAGCACCAACATCACGCCCGATGTCGACACCGGCATCGGCAACTGGTCGTATGCCGCGTTCGAGCGCGCGATGCGCGAAGGCATCCATCGCGATGGACGCCGGTTGTATCCGGCCTTTCCCTACACCGCGTTCGCGAAGATCAGCGACGGCGACATGCGGGCGCTGTACGCCTATCTGATGTCGGCCGAACCGGTGCGGTCGCAGGCGCCGAAGACCGCGCTCGCGTTCCCCTTCAACCTGCGGCCGCTGATGGCGGGCTGGAACCTGCTGTTCCATCGCAACGAGCCGTTCCAGCCCGACCCGTCGCGCTCGTTGCAATGGAATCGCGGCGCGTATCTGGCCGAAGGGTTGGGACACTGCAGCGCATGCCATTCGCCGCGCAATGCGTTTGGCGCGGAAAAGGGCGGCCGCGCCTACCTGACCGGCGGCGAGGCCGAAGGATGGGAAGCACCGGCATTGACCGCGCTGTCGCGCGCGCCGATTCCCTGGACCGAGGAAGACCTGTTCCAGTATTTGCGCACGGGCTACTCCGCGCGCCATGGCGCGGCGGCCGGGCCGATGGCGCCGGTCGTCGAAGAACTCGCGCAATTGCCCGAGAGCGACGTCCGCGCGATCGCGCACTACGTCGCATCGTTCAACGCGCCGCCGCCGGATGCCGCCGCGCTCGACCGGCAGGCGCGCGCGCTGGAGCAGCGCAGCGCGACACTGGCCCGCACGATGACCGGACCCGCCGACCGGCTCTACCAGAGCGCCTGCGCGGTCTGCCACCAGTCCGACCAGGGCGTGCCGATGTTCGGCGTCAAGCCGTCGCTGGCACTGAATACCAATCTGCATGGCGACAAGCCGGACAACGTGATCCAGGCCGTGCTGAAGGGCATTCCGGCGCCGCCATCGAATGCGCTGGGCGAAATGCCCGGCTTTGCCGACAGCTTCGATGACAAGCAGGTCGCCGAACTGGTGCACTACCTGCGCGCCCGCTTTGCGCCGGACAAGCCGGCCTGGCAGGGCGTCGACCAGGCGGTGGCGCGAATACGCGGCAGCGCGTCCGCCGCCGGCCACGGCGCGCAATAAGTTCGACGAGGTCGCCGCCACCCGCCAGCGCTTCCGAAGACATTCCCGATCACGATGCAGCACGCACTGCATCGGACCCCAGTCACGCCGACTCCGCACCTTGCGTCATCGACGCCGAGGCGGGGACGGTGTTGACGCCAGCACCCGAAGGTAGACCAAGCAAGGAGCGAAGATGTCGTATCAGTACCCTCAAGGAACGGCCGGCGTGCTGGCCCCAACGACGGAACCGGATGTCTACCGCAAGGTGACATGGCGTCTGATTCCGTTCTTCTGTCTGTGCTATCTGGCCGCCTATCTGGATCGGATCAACGTCGGCCTGGCCAAGCTGCAGATGCTCGACGACCTGAAGTTCAGCGAGACCGTCTACGGCCTGGGCGCCGGCCTGTTTTTCGTCGGCTATATCCTGTTCGAGGTGCCGAGCAACCTGGTGCTGCAGAAGGTCGGGGCACGCATCTGGATCGCCCGCATCATGGTGACCTGGGGCCTGCTGTCGGGCGCGACCATGTTCGTCACCACGCCGACGCAGTTCTATATCGTGCGATTCCTGTTGGGTGCGGCGGAAGCAGGCTTCCTACCCGGCGTGCTGCTGTATCTGACCTACTGGTATCCCACGCATCGCCGCAGCAAGATCATCGCGCTGTTCATGATCGGGCTGCCGCTGGCCAGCATGATCGGCAGCCCGATCTCGGGCTGGATCATGACGGCGTTTGCCGGCGTCTACGGCTATGCCGGCTGGCAATGGCTGTTCTTCCTCGAGGCGCTGCCCTCGGTGCTGCTCGGCGTGATGGTGTTCTTCTATCTGCCGAACAATATCGACTCGGCGAAATGGCTCGATGCCGGCGAGAAACGCACGCTGCAACGCAATCTCGAAGCCGACGTGCTGGTCGAGAACCAGCATTCGCTGAAGGCAGCCTTCACCGATCGCCGCGTCTGGATGCTCGGCGTGATCGACATGTGCCTGCTGATGGGGACGTACTCGATCGGCTTCTGGATGCCGACCATCATCCGCGATTCGGGCGTTGCCAGCCCGCTGCATATCGGCCTGCTGACCGCGATTCCGCATGCCGTGGCGGTGGTCGCCATGCTGATCAACGGCGCACACTCGGACCGGACCCGCGAACGCCGCTGGCATATCGTGGTGCCGGTGCTGTTCGGCGCCGTCGGGCTCGTCGCCAGTACCTTCGTCACCGGCCATACCGGCGCGACGCTGGCGCTGCTGACGCTGGCCAACGTCGGCATCGTGGCAACGTTCCCGGTGTTCTGGTGCCTGCCTTCGACCTTCCTCAGCGGTACCGCGGCGGCCGCCGGCATTGCGCTGGCCTGCTCGATCGCCAACCTGGGCGGGTTTGCGGCGACCTATCTGCTGGGGTGGATGAAAGACACGTTCCACAGTCCGAGCGCCGGCCTGATCCTGTTCGCGGTGTGCCTGCTGGGGAGCTGCCTGCTGGTGCTGGCGATGCCGGCGAAGACGGTCAATCGATAGGCGCGCGGCAATGTTGGCCGGGGCGCTGCGGCGTGCTCGGCCCCGTTGCCCGGCCGCGGCCCGGTGAAGGTCCTCGCCTTCGCCGGGCTTTTTTACGTCCGCCGATGTCCGTCGTGGGCCGGCAGATCATTCCATGCAGTGGAATTGCGGGGGTGTGAGCCAGCGTCGCAGGCCCTAAGCTGTCACCAACAAGAAAGCGCGCCGCTGCGGTCGTTCCGGCGGCCAAGGCGCTCCCATCTTCAGGAGACAGACATGCATTGCACCCGCACCGGATTCTTCCGACGTGTTGCCATGGCGGCCGCCGCCATCTCGTTGACGATGGCCGCCGCCGCGCCGTCGTTGGCGGCTTACCCCGACAAGCCGATCCGCATGGTCGTGCCGTTTGCGCCCGGCGGCGGCACCGACCTGATCGCGCGTGCCATGGGCGTCACGATGAGCGAGGACCTTGGGCAGCCGGTGATCATCGACAACAAGCCCGGCGGCGGCACCATCATCGGCACCGAGGCGGTCGCCAAGAGCGCGCCCGACGGCTACACGCTGGTAATGGCCACCATTGCCCATGCCGTCAATCCGAGCCTGCACCGCAAGCTGCCGTTCGACACCGACAAGGCATTCACGCCGGTGATGCTGGTGGGCCGCTCGCCCAATGTGCTGGTGGTCAAGCCCGACAGCCCGATCAAGACGGTGCAGGACCTGATCGCCGCCGCGCGGGCGAAGCCCGGCAAGCTCAACTATGCGTCGCAGGGCGCGGGGACCTCGGCCCACCTGGCCGGCGAGCTGTTCAAGAGCATGGCGAAGGTCGACCTGATTCATATCCCCTATCGCGGTGCCGGCCCGGCGATCACCGATCTGCTCGGCGGCCAGGTCGACATGATGTTTGCCACGGCGGCCGCGGTGGCGCCGCACCTGGAGAGCGGCAAGCTGCGCGCGGTCGCGGTGACGACGGCGCAGCGTTCGCAGGCCCCGGGCCTGAGCAAGGTGCCGACGATTGCCGAGAGCGGGGTGCCGAACTACGCCGCCGACAGCTGGTATGGGCTGTTCGCCCCCGCCGGTACGCCGCCGGCGGTGATTGCACGGTTGAACGAGGCGGCGAAGAAGGCGGTGCAGACGGAGTCGTTCCGCAAGCGGGCCGAGCAGGAGGGCTTGAACATCGGCGGCGGCACGCCGGAAGAGTTCGGCCGCTACGTCAAGGGCGAAAGCCAGCGCTGGAGCAAGGTCGTCAAGCAAGCCAACATCACGGTCGACTGAGCGCGGCCGGACAACCAGATAACGAGACAACGAGACAACGAGAACAGGATCATGGACCCATATTCCCTTATCGAGCTGCGGGTGGAATCAGGCATCGCGCTGATCACCTTCAACCGCCCGGACAAGCGCAACGCGATGAGCGACGACATGCGCGCCGAGTTCATCGACGCCCTCGAACGCGTGGCGGCCGACAAGACGATCCGGGCGCTGGTGCTCACCGGCAATGGCAAGGGCTTCTGCGCCGGCGGAGACGTCGCCGGCATGCAGCGCCGCATGGAAGCGCCGCAAGGCGAAGTGGCCTTCAACGGCTGGAGCCGCCAGCAGCGCGTGCACCACACCGTCAAGCTGCTGCACACGATGCCGAAGCCGACGATTGCCGCGGTCAACGGCGCCGCGGCCGGCCTCGGCGCCGATACCGCGCTGTGCTGCGACTTCGTGCTGGCCTCCGAGGCCGCGTCGTTCTCCTGGTCCTATATCAACCGCGGACTGATTCCGGACGGCGGCGGCATGTACTTCCTGCCGCGCCGCGTGGGGTTGTCGAAGGCGAAGGAACTGGTGTTCACCGGCCGCAAGGTCGATGCGCAGGAGGCGAAGGCGCTGGGTATCGCCGACCGCCTGAGCCAACCGGAGACGCTGATCGCCGACGCGCTGGCCTGGGCGAAGGAACTCAGCCAGGGCTCGGCCACCGCGATCGCGCTGGGCAAGAGCATCATCAACCAGTCGTTCGAACTGCCGGCCGACCAGATCTTTGCGCAGGGCAGCCAGGCGCAGGGCATCTGCTACACCAGCACCGAGCATCGCGAAGCCGTGCTGGCCTTCCTGAACAAGACTGCCAGCAAGGGCTGATTCATGAATGCCATCCAACGACTCGTCAGTCCGCGCAGCGTCGCGGTGATCGGTGCGTCGGCCGATCCCGCCAAGACGGCCGGCCGTCCGGTGTCCTACCTGCGCAAGCACGGCTTCGGCGGCGCGATCTATCCGGTCAACCCGAAGGTCGAATCGATCGACGGCTTGCGCTGCTATCCCGATATCGCGTCGCTGCCGGAGGTGCCGGACGTCGGCATCGTGCTGCTCGGCGCCGAGCGCGCGCATCTGGCGGTGCGCGAACTGGCCGACAAGGGAGCGGGCGCCGCCATCGTGCTGGCGAGCGGCTATACCGAGACCGGTGCCGAAGGCGCGCGGCGCCAGGCGCAGCTGATCGAGGCGGCCGGCAGCATGCGCCTGCTTGGCCCCAACACGATCGGCCTGGTCAATCTGACCGACAACATCCCGCTGTCGGCCAGCGGCGCGCTGGAAATGGACGCGTTTCCCGCCGGCAATATCGGCGTGGTATCGCAAAGCGGCGGCATCCTTGGCGCGTTGCTGTCGCGCGCGGCGGCACGGGGCATCGGTCTTTCCAAGCTGATCTCCACCAGCAACGAGGTGGACCTGGACCTGGCCGACTTCATGGACTACCTGGCTGACGACGATGCGACGCACGTGGTGGCGCTCTACATCGAAAGCGTGCGCAATCCCGAGGCGTTTCGCCGCGCCGCGCTGAAGTGCGCCCGTGCCGGCAAGCCAGTGGTCGCCTTCAAGATCGGCCGATCGGAGAGCGGCGCGCGCGCCGCGGTGTCGCATACCGGTGCGCTCGCCGGCGCGGACCGCATGTACGACGCACTGTTCGAGCAGCTGGGCGTGATTCGCGCGCAGTCGTTCTCCGACCTGCTGGACATCCCCGCGGCACTGGCCACAGGCCGCAAGCTCGAGGGCAAGCGCATCGCGATCCTCACTTCGACCGGCGGCGCGGGAACGCTGGTATCCGACAGCCTCGGCCTGGCCGGATTCGACACGCCGCCGCCGGACGAGGACACCGCGCCGAAGCTGCGCGCGTTGCAGAAGGGCGACCATGCCGCGCTCGACCGCAATCCGATCGATGTCACGCTGGCGGGGCTGCAGCCCGATCTGCTGCGCGCGGCGATTCGCACGCTGCTCGACAGCAAGGGTTACGACGCGGTGGCCGTCATCGTCGGTTCGTCGGGCGTGGCCATGCCGGACCTGATGGCCAATGCGATCGGCGATTGCCTGGCCGAGACCGACAAGCCGGTGGTCGCCTACGTCAGTCCGCATGCGCCGCAGGCGCTTGCGCTGCTGAACCGCAACGGCGTGCCGGCCTTTGCCGACCCGGAGGGCTGTACCGTTGCGTTCGATGCGATGCTGCGCGCGGCACGGCTCCCAGCCGACGAGGACGCCGGTACCCCGGCGCCGCCGGCACCGCAACTGGATCGCTTCGGCACGGGTTCGCTCGACGAAGCGGCCGCAAAGGCGCTGTTCGCCGCCTTTGGCGTGCCGGTCGCTCGCGAGGTCGTGGTCCGCAATGGCGACGAGGCGGCCGCCGCGGCGCAGTCCTTCGGCGGCAACGTCGTGCTGAAGATGCTGTCCGCCGAGGTCACGCACAAGAGCGATATCGGCGGGGTCGCGGTCAATGTTCCGCCCGAGGACATCGCCGCCCGGCTCGAACGCATGGCCGCCGATGTCCGCGGCGCGACCGGCAGCGCGCCGAAGCGCTTTCTGGTGCAGGAAATGGTCAGGGATGGGGTCGAAGTCATTGTCGGCATGCACCGCGATGCGCTGGGCACGGCCATCCTGCTCGGCATGGGCGGCGTGACGGCGGAGCTGTTCAGCGACACCACGTTGCGGCTGCTGCCCAGCAACGGTGGACTGACGCGCGCCGCTGCGTTGCAGATGGTGCAGCGCCTCAAAACCGCCCCGTTGCTGCAGGGCTTTCGTGGCCGGCCGACCGCCGACCTCGATGCGCTGGCCGATGCCATCGTGGCGTTCTCGCGCATGGTGGCCACGCTGGGCGACAGGCTGGTGGAGGCCGAGATCAATCCACTGTTCGTGCTGCCGCAAGGGCGGGGCGTGGTCGCGGCGGACGGCGTGGCGGTACTGGCCGACGGCGACAACCGCTGAGTGGCATCGGCATGGATCACGCGGCGGCCGCTATCATTGGCAGCCTCTGCGATGCCCCGACGTTGATCATGCCGAACAGCCGCCCCCAGCTCGCGCGCACCCTGCCCGGTAAGGGCAAGGCGACGCCGAACCGGTCCCTGGAGCGGGGCGTGGCGATCCTGCGCGCGTTCCGCGCCGGTTCGTCGATGCTCGGCAACAGCGAGATCGCCGAGCGCACCGGGCTGTCGCGCTCGACCGTCAGCCGGCTGACCCAGACGCTGGTCGAGACCGGCATGCTCGACTACATCCCGCAGGCCCGTGCGTATCGCCTTGGCGTGCCGGTGCTCAGCATGGCGCATGCGATGCGGGACAGCTCCCAGGTTCTCAAGGTGGCCACGCCGATGATGGTGGACGTCGCGATGCGCCACCGCATCAATGTCGGCCTGGCCGTCGCCGATGGCGACGAGATGGTCTACCTCGAATCGTTCCGCTACAACCGCAGGCAATCGCTGCGTACCGTCGTGACGGGCCAGCGCATTCCGATGGCGCTGACATCGCTGGGCCGCGCCCATCTGTCGACGCTGGGCCCCGACGATTTCGCCCGGATGATGGCGTCGTTCGCGAGCAAAGGCGGCGGCCGCGGCTGGCGCGAGCTGCGCAAGGAGATCGAGGCGGCGGTGGACTCGGTGCATCGGCACGGCTACTGCGCGGCCTCGTGGCAGCCCCAGGTGGTGGCCCTGGCCACGCCGATGCGGTTTGACGGCTACGCGGTCCATGTGCTGAACGTCAGCGTTTCCGGGCAGCAGGACATGGCGGCTGCGCAGTCAGCACTGGCGGGGCCGCTGATGTCGCTGGCGGCGGCGATCGAACAGGGAATGCGCGGCGTGCAGTGGTGAGAGGGCGGGCGGATTGTTTGCGCTGCCGATATACACTCGTCGCGCCGCCGCCGTACAATAGTCGCTCCACAGCCCGCATCCGGATTGACCATGCCTCGAGCGAAAGCCGCGCGCCTCGACACCGACAGCCCTGCCGAACCGCTGGACGACGGCAAGACCGTGTCCGGCATCCAGGTGGACGAGATCGCCGAGCGTGTCCTGGTCGCGATCTGGGAGCACCGCCTGCCGCCGGGGACCAAGCTGGTCGAGGAGAAACTGGCCAGCGTGTTCGGCGTCAGCCGGACCAAGGTGAGGCTGGCCTTCACCAAGCTCGCCCACGAGGGCGTGGTGACGGTGTATCCGAATCGCGGCACCTTCGTCTCCAGCCCCAGCGTGCAGGAGGCCCGCCAGGTCCTGCATGCGCGGCGGCTGATCGAGCCGGAACTGGCGCGCGACCTCGCGGCCGGCATGACGCGGGAGCGCCTGCGGCCGCTGCGCGCGATCACGCGCGAGGAGGCGCAGGCGCGGCGCAAGAATGACCGCCGCACCATCATTCGCCTGTCCGGCGAATTCCATGCGCGGCTCGCCGACCTGTCCGAGAACCAGTACCTGGCGAAATATCTGCGCGAGCTGTGCTCGCTGACCTGCCTGATCATCGCGCTGTACGATGCGCCGGGCGTCCCGTCGTGCCCGCATCACGAGCACGACGACATTCTCGATGCGCTGGAAGCGGGAGACGGCGAACGTGCGGCGACGCTGATGACCGAGCATCTGGCGCATGTCGAAAGCACGCTGCATCTGGACGCGCCGGCCGACGAGGAGGTCGATCTGGAGGCGGTCTTCGCCTCCGTCTGACGCGGCCGCGGCCGCGTTCCGCGGACCAACGACCCTACGACAGAACGCCCCGACGGCTAACGTCTAGCGATGCTCGATGCGGGCCGCCAGCGCATCGGGGAGCCTCAACGTGGGCTTGGCATCGGGACGGCGGAACGTACCGGCGGTCGCCTTGCGCGTGTTCAATGCAACCAGTCCCTCGGCCTGCTTGACGGCGGCCGCCATCTGATCGACCACGGGCACCGGGATGCGGTCGCGCACCCGCGCCGCCAGCCCGGCCAGCGGCGCGCCGGCGAGGATCACCACATCGGCCTCGTCCTCGGTGACCGCGCGATTGGCCAGCGCCACGAGCAACGCTTCCTTCTCGTCCTGCACATCCGATACCGACGCGAAGGCGTCGTCGAGCATGCGGATGCCGGCCAGCCGGCCGCGCAGCCCATGCATGTCGACGCACTCCTCGTACCACGGGCCCAGCGCGCGGGCGAAGGTGACGATGGCAAAGCGCCGCCCGAGCATGCAGGCGCTCAGCATCGCGGCCTCCGCCATGCCGACGACCGGCAGGTCGAACAGTTCGCGCGCGCCAAGCAGGCCCGGGTCGCCAAACGCCGCGATGATCGCGGCATCGACGTTCACATGGTGTTCGGCGAGCATCTCCAGCGCGATGGCGCCGCCGATCTGCGCCTCGGCACGGGTGGCGATATAGGGTACGCCGCGCGGGGCGGTCAACGGCACCAGTTCGGTACCGGGGGCGGCGGCGTCGCTGCCCGCGGCCATCAGTCGTGCCGTGATGCCTTCGCTGGTATTGGGGTTCAGGACAAGGATGCGCATGGTGTCTTGGGATGGAATCGCGGGTTCGTCAGGCTCGGTCCCGGCGGCCGTGTCAGCCGGCCGCCAACAATTGTTCGATCAGCCGCGCCGCTGCCAGCACGCGCCAGTCGGCGCCGCGCGGACCGGCAATCTGCAGTCCGACCGGCAGGCCGTCGCGTCCCGTGCCGCACGGCACCGAAATCGCGGGTGCCTGGGCGTGATTGAAGAACGGCGTGAAGACGGCATGCGCCCGCGGCTCGACCGCGACGCCGCCGATCCGCTCGGGACCAAGGCGGTCGTTGGGCCATGCCACGCAAGGCGTGGTCGGACACAGCAGCAAGTCATGTTCGGTGAAGAATGCCGCCAGCGCCAGGCCGATGCGGCGGCTGGCTTCGCGTGCGCGCGCAACCTCGGCGCCGCTCCAGGTGAAGCCGCGCTCGATCTGCCGCGCGATGTCGGGATCGAAGCGATCCGGATCGCGTCGCCACGCGTCGCCATGGAGATTGGCCAGGCCGACATGCTGCAGTGGCATCAATGCCGCTTCGCCGGCCCCGTCGGGCCAGACCGGATCCTGCCGCGCCACGCGAAGGCCCGGCACGCCCGCCGCACGCAGTCTTGCCACCGCCGCCTCGAACGCCTCGGCCACGTCGTCGTCCACCGGCGTGTCGAGACCCAGGCGGGGACTGACAGCGATGCGAAGCCCATCCAGCGGTCCGGCAGGGGCACACCGAAAGCCGGCCGAATCGGGGTCGCGCGGATCGGGCCCGCACAGCACGCGGAACATCAGCGCGGCATCGTCGACGGTGCGCGCGATCGGCGCCATCACCTGGATGCCGGGAAACGCGTGCGGGAAGCCGGCCGCATCGGGAATGGCGCCAAAGGACGGCTTGAAGCCGACCACTCCGGCATGGGCCGGTGGCCGTCGGCTGGAGCCACCGCCGTCCGTGCCCAGCGCCAGCGGCGCCATGCCGGCGGCCACCGCCACCGCGCAGCCGCCCGACGAGCCGCCGGCCGTCAGCGCGGTGTCTTGCGGATGCCGCGTCGGGCCATAGACCTTGTTGGTGGTCAGGCCCTTGCAGGCGAACTCCGAGGTGTTGCCCATGCCAAGGACGATGGCGCCCGCCGCGCGCAGCCGTTCTACCGCAATCGCATCAGCCGGCGCGACGAAGTCGCGGTACAGCAAGGAACCCTGCGTCACGCGGCGCCCGCGCACCCACACGACGTCCTTGACGATCACCGGCACGCCGGCAAGCGGCGGCCGTTCGCCCGCGGCCAGGCGCTCGCGCAGTTGCGCGACGTCGGCGTCGACCAGGTCGCGGCGCTCCTCGAACACCGCATTGAGCTCACCATTGCGCGCGTCGATCCGTGCTTGAAATGCCGACACCACGGCGCCGGGATCGAGTTCGCCGGCGTTGACCTGGGCGGCGATGGCGGCGGCGTTCGGATAGGGCGGTGCGTTGTCGCAGCGCGTTTCGTGCTCGGTGCGATTCGGATGGGGCATCAAAGGCTTCCTCCCGAAGTGCGATAGCGCGGCTTTGCCATCTCCGGCAGCGCGCAGGGCAGGAACTCGCCGTGCCCCGCCGTCGCCGTCAGCCTGCCTTCGTGCGCGACCACCTTGCCGCGCACCAGCGTCGTGACGGGCCAACCCTTGACGCGCGTGCCCTCGTACGGCGTGTAGTCGACCGCGTGGTGCAGGTCCGCGTTGCGGATGACGACCTCGCGTGCCGGATCCCAGATCGCCAGATCGGCGTCCGCGCCGATCGCGATCGTGCCCTTGCGTGGATGCAGGCCGTAGAGCTTGGCCGGGTTGGTCGAGGTCAACGCGACGAACTGGTTCAGCGAAATGCGTCCGCCTCCGACACCCTCGGAGAACAGCAGCGGCAGCCGCGTCTCGAGCCCGGGGATGCCATTCGGAATATAGCGGAACGGCACCTGCTCGCCGCCCGGCTGCTTGCCCTGCGGATCGTCGTAGCGGAACGGCGCATGATCCGACGAGAAGATCGTGAACAGGCCATCGGCCAGGCCGTCCCAGATCACCTCCTGGTTGGCGCGGTCGCGCGGCGGCGGGCTGCAGACGCATTTGGCGCCGTGGTAGCCGGGCTGATCGAGATCCGAGGCGGTCAGGAACAGGTACTGCGGACACGTCTCGGCGAAGATCTTCATGCCGCGCGCTCGGCTCCAGCGGATCTGCTCGACCGCTTCGCGCCCGGATACATGGACGATCAGGATCGGCACGTCGACCAGCTCCGAGAAGGTGATGGCGCGGTGCGTGGCCTCGCGCTCGATCGCCATCGGCCGCGCGATCGCATGAAAGCGTGGCGCGGTCTTCTGTTCGGCCTCCAGCCGGTCGGTCAGCCAGGCGATGCAATCGGAGTTCTCGGCGTGGATCATCACGAGTGCGCCTTCCTGGCGTGCCACCGTCAATACCTCGAGGATCTCGCGGTCGCCCAACTTCAGGTCGTCGTAGGTCATGTAGACCTTGAACGAGGTGTAGCCCTTGCGGATCAGGCCGGGCAGCTCCTCGCGCAGAACCGTCTCGGTCGGGTCGGACACGATCAGGTGGAAGGCGTAGTCCACCACGGCGCGTCCTTCGGCACGGCGATGGTAGTCGGTCACGGCCGCGCGCAGCGACTGGCCTTTTTCCTGGGCGGCGAACGGAATGACGGTGGTGGTGCCGCCGCATGCGGCCGAGATCGTGCCCGACTCGAAGTCGTCCGCCATCTTCAGGCCATCGGGCATCGGCTGGTCGAGATGGCAATGCGCATCGACACCGCCGGGCAGTACCAGCTTGCCGCTTGCATCGATCACGTCGCGGGCACTGCCCAGGTCGTGGCCGAGTTGCACGATGCGGCCGCCGGCGATCGCGATGTCGCATTGGACGGTGTCGCTGGCGGTCACCACCGTGCCGTTGCGGATCAGAAGGTCGAACTGTTTCACAGGAATCTCATGACGGTTGTTGTTCTGGCGCGGGTCGCCCCGCGCGTTCAGCGCGCGGCCTCGTTGCCGAGGTCGGACAGGCGCGCCCGTGCCGTTTCGCGTGCGACGCCGGCGGCGACCGCAATCAGCACGCAGACCACGGCCAGGTAGATGGCGACCGGCGTGCTGCTGCCGAAGCGGTCCAGCAGGCCCACCGCGATCAACGGGGCCAGCGCGCCGCCGAACACGCCGGCGAACTGGAAGCCCAGCGAGGCGCCGGTGACGCGCACCTGCGTGGCGAACAGCTCCGGCAGGAAGGAAGCGAGCGGCGAGAACATGAAGGACACCAGCACCATGCCGATGAACGAGGCCAGCATGATCAGCGCCGGGCTCAGCGTATGCACCAGCGCGAAGAAGCCGAACGCCCACAGCGCGCCACCGATGCCGCCGATCATCAGCACCGGGCGCCGGCCGATGCGGTCGGCCAGCACGCCGGCCACGGGGATGAACAGAATCTGCGCGACGGCCCCGAGCAATACGGCATTGAGCGCGATGCTCTTGGGCAGGCCGAGCTTGGTCGGCACGTAGTACAGCAGGAACAGCGTGAAGACGTAGAAGGCGATATCGCCGCCCAGGCGCGCACCGAAGGCGATCAGCAGCTGCTTCTTGTAGTGGCGCAGCACCTCGGCGATCGGCGCGCGCGCTTCGGCATGCTGGGCCTCGGCCTTCTCGAACACGGCGGACTCGCGCACATTGGCGCGGATGTACATGCCTACCGCGACCAGCAGGGCGCTCAGCAGGAACGGCACACGCCATCCCCAGCTCAGGAACGCTTCCTCCGACACCATCCACGTCACCAGCGCGAAGACACCGTTGGCGAGCAGCAGCCCGATCGGCGCCGCCAGCTGCACCAGGCTGCCCAGCAGTCCGCGCCGCCGGCCTTCGGGGTCGAGTTCGTTGACCATGATCGCGGCACCGCCCCACTCCCCGCCCAGTGCAAGGCCCTGGATCACGCGCAGCAGCACGAGCAGCAACGGCGCCAGCATGCCGACGCTGCCGTAGGTCGGCAGCAGCCCGATGCCGAAGGTCGCCAGGCCCATCATCAGCAGCGTGACGATCAACACGGACTTGCGGCCGAACTTGTCGCCGAAGTGGCCGAAGATCGCCGCGCCCAGCGGCCGCGCGACAAACGCGACGCCGTAGCTGGCGAAGGACAGCAACGTCGCCGTCAGCGGATCGCTTTGCGGGAAGAACAGCTTCGGAAAGACCAGCGCGGCGGCCGATCCGTAAATGAAGTGGTCGTAGAACTCCAGCGTGGTCCCCGCCACGCTGGCACCGGCGACCCGCGCGACCGATTGGGGACGGTCCTGCGCGGTACGCGCGGCTGCGTCGACACTGACTGCTTGCATGATGCGTTCTCCTCCGGAGGGGCCGCCTGTCGGCGGTCGGCATGTTGGCGTAGTGGGTGGGACTGCCGCATCCGTGCCGTCGGCACGGCCCTCGCATGGCGTCTCACTGCCCCGTACAGTAGTCTAATAACCGCCATACAATCAAGACGAAAATTGTTTGTCGAAAGTGGTGCGTATGCATGCCGGATATTGGTGCGGTGCACCGATTCCGTGCCTCGGCACGGGCTTGCCGGCCAACGGCGGCAAGGGTTTGCGGGAAGGAGCGCAGCATGGCCGCGGCGCGGTGCGCAGGCGGGGGAGCCGCCGAGTACGGTTCCCCGGCTAGGGAAAACGAGGAGGGCGGCCGGTTGTGGGACGCAGTGCTGCCGTCACACGGCGACGAACGCGAGGCTCAACAACTTCGCCCTCGTGCCGATATCCGAATGATCCGCACCGGTGTGTGGATCGTCGGCGGTCCCGACGCTATCGAACGCCTATACCGAAACAAACAACATGCTCAAGGCAGCCATCTACAGGGTCATTCCGGTCGCGCTATGTATCGCCACGCTGGCCGGCTGTGCCACGTTCAACAATTCCGAGCCCTTTCCCAAGGAACAGAAGCAAGTGGCGGTGGATATCAGCAAGGAGATGCCGTCGACGTGGTCGGAAATGCCGACCGGTGTCTATGCCGTGCCGAATACCCGCCTGCTGGTCAGCGGCCATCAGACCGGTTCCGGCGCCGCCATGCTGTTTGGCCCGCTCGGCGTGCTGGTCGGCAGCGCGATCAATGCGGAGCGCGCGAAGTCGCTGCTCGGCGATGACAAGGCGATCGCCGACCACGATATGGTCGCGGTCACCGAGAAGCTGCTCAAGGAAGGACTTGCAGCCGACGGCGCCGCCACGCTGACTTACGGCCCGGCCGCCGCTGGCGCCTCGCAACTGACGCTGACCCCGTTCGGCGTGCTCAGTTACATCAACGACAAGGACGTTCGGCCGTATGTCGTGGTCCGAACCGCGCTGAAGGACGCGTCGGGCAAGCAGCTCTGGAGCACGCGCTATATCTCCGCCAGCGCGGAAGCCAAGCCATTCGCGGGTGAGAGCGGCTGGTTTGCCGATAATGCGAAGTCGCTCCGCGCGGCGCTCGACCAGTCGCTGAAGCGAAGCATCGACGTGATGCTGCGCGATATCGCCGGCAAGACGCTGCGCGACGCGACGAAGTGGACCTACGTCAGTGGGCAATATGCCTTCGTCAAGGAACCGCTGAAGGTCAAGGGCACCGTCGTTGTCGACGAGCCTGACTACATTGCGTTCACCCCTCGGCTCGGCGACGTGATCGTATTCACCGGGGTCAATATCTTCGACCGCAAGATCGTGTCGATTGCCGAGGCGACCGAGCAGGATCCGAACTTCGCCAAGTACGAGCCGATGCCCGTCGAGCCCGCGAAGAGCGCGGCCACGACGGTGTCGGCGCCGGCGGCCCAGTAGTCGGCTTCCGCGTTACGCGCCTGGCGGCCATTCAACGGCTGCGGCGCGGCGCCGCGCGAAATCGCGGCGCCGCCTTGCCCAGATGCTCCCACAGCCGGTTCGCGACGGGCCCATGCGGCCTGTCGCGCCGGCGGGCGGCAACCAGCTCCTCGATGCGCCCCGGCAGATAGCGGCCAGCGATCGACAACAGCCTTCCTTCGGCCAATTCCCGTTCGATCAGGAAGCGGGGCAGATGGCCCCACGCCATGCCCTGCACGATGATCTCCTTCTTCATCATCGGATCGGGCACCGTACACTGCGGCGCGCCTGCGACGACGAAATGCTCCTGAGCCAGCGGACGGCGGGCGCTGTCGCGGATCACGCATTGCGTCAGCGCGCGCAATTGCTCCGGGCGGATCGCGCGCGAGATCGGGAATGGCAGGAAACCGGGCGCCACAACGGGAATCAACTCGATCCTGCACAGGTCCAGCCATTCGACCCGCGTGTCGCTCTTGTCGATCCGATGCACGATCAGATCGGCTTCGCCGTCGAACAGGCGCTCCCACGGTCCGGTCACCGCTTCGACATGCAAGTCCAGCCGCGTTGCCGGATGTTGCGCGAAGAACGGGCTCAGCAGCCCCAGCGTCTGTGACGGCGGACACAGGTCGCCGATCACCACACGCAGTTCGCTTTCCTCTCCCATCGCCAATTGCTCGGCATGAAGCTGCAGCGCATGTAGCTCGCGCAGCAACGACTGTGCGTGCCGATGAAAGGCACGCCCCGCCTCGGTCGGGGTGACCCGGTACCCGCTGCGATCGAGCAACGCCAATCCGAGCTGCCGCTCGAGCCTTGCCACAGCCGCGAATACCGCAGGATGGGTTCGATGCAAGACCGCAGCGGCTGCCTGGAAGCCTCCTTCGCGGACGACGGCGTCGAAGCACTGCAGGTCTTGCAACGTGAAGCGGGACATTGTTCGGTTTCCTGACAGAGAGTGTGGGAACTTTGTAATTTTCTCAGAATCGCTGCGCGACTACGATGGCTTCCGTGATAGGCCCGGCCGCCGATGGGCGATGGGCCTTCTTCAACCTTCCAGGAGAACCGAGATGCCAGCGTTGTCGACCTTCACCACCAGCGATGCCCAACGGATTGCCTACCGCCTCGAAGGCGAGGCCGGCCGCCCCGTGCTGATGCTGTCCAATTCGATCGCGACCGATATGTCGATGTGGGACGGCGTGATGCCGCAATTGCTGCAGCGTTTCCGCGTGCTGCGCTACGACATGCGCGGCCACGGCGCCTCCGACGTACCGGCCGGCGCCTATTCGCTGGATCGGCTAGGACGCGACGCCCTGGAATTGATGGACGCGCTGGCGCTCGATCGCGTCCACTTCCTCGGCCTATCGCTGGGCGGCATGGTCGCGCAATGGCTAGGCATCCATGCCCCCGAGCGAATCGACCACCTGGTGCTCGCGCATACCGCCGCCTACCTCGGCCCGGCCGCGGATTGGGAGCCGCGCATTCAAACGATCCTGACCGCGACGCCGAACGAGACGGCCGACGCGTTTCTAGCGAACTGGTTTCCCGCCGAGATGCGCGAGAAGAACGACCCCGCGCTCGAGCCGTTTCGCAAGGCCCTGCTCGAGACCAAACCCCATGGCATCGCCGGCGCGCTCGCCGCGGTGCGTGACATGGACCTGCGACGCACCATCACGCTGATTTCACGACCGACGCTGGTGCTCGGCGGCAAGTTCGATACGGTGACCCGGGCCGAGCACAGCGAAGAGATCGCGGCCGCGATTCCGGGCGCGAAGCTGGTGTTGCTGCCGGCGGTGCATATGTCAAATGTGGAGAGGCCGCATGCGTTTCAGATGGCCCTTAACTCGTTCCTGCCCTGAACCATTTTGGCGACGCCGCCACCGCGTACAATAATGCCGGAAGCGGCCGCATCGATCCCTATTCGCTCCAAGAGAAGTTGCACCGCCGTTTCAACTCGGGTTCCTTCGGAGCAGTATCAGCCAAACCGGGCACCACAGCGATACTGTTTTTTAGGTATGAGCCGGCCTCTTCGAAGCGCCCCAGAGAGCACAGAATTTTGGTGGCATTGAGCGCCACGTTTCTTCGAAGTAGGTCGCCCTCAGGTGAATGTGAGATAGAGGTCGCGATACTTGCGAATGCAGCTTCGTTGTCTCCCAGTTGCATCTGGACGTAGGCCTTGCTGTTCCATGCATCGGCGCTATGAGAAGCCAGCGCAGTCGCGCTATCGAAGTATTGCAGAGCTAAGGCGAACTCTTTGTTGCGAAGTGCTTTTTTCCCGGCAGCGATGTACGCATCCGCGGAAGTTGCGGGGGTAAATAAGCGCGATGTCACAGATGCACTGGAACGCAATTGTCGAATCTTGGCGATCACGGTGGCCGCTTCCCGTTCGTCCGTGAAGACAACGTTCGCGAGCGCTGCCAGACTGTCTTCTGAAACGGAGTCTTTGTTTACAATTTGCTGATAATTTTGGACAAGGAATGTCGATTGGCGGATGTCGCGAGCAAGTTTCGCATCATCGCGACGCAGTCCAAGTTCCTGTTCCCTTTGATGGAGTTCCTGAGTTTTTGCATTGATGTCGAATTCTAGCCGCCTATTGGCATGTTGGTTGTTGCTAAGAAATGTGGCATATGCTACTGCCGCCATGCAACCAGAAATTAATAGCTTCGAGACAAGGTCCATCCAGAATGCCCGCTTGGTATAGGCGAGCTTTTCCTTCTCTAGGCGTAGCTTTTCATCTTCGATATTTTGATTTTCGATCATCATTCTTCTTGCGGTAGTGAGAAGATAGATATCGGCTGGGAGCGTGCTTCTATTGAGCCCTCTGACGACGGAACCATCAGGATGATTTCGTGATTACTCTCTCGTCTTAGCGGAAATTGGAGGACACGGGCCCTATTTTCGATACCAATGCGTGAAAAGCTTGGCAAGCTGAAATCGTTGTTTGATACCTCACAAAAAAAAACGCCGCCCAAAGGCGGCGCAATCAGGCTTCGTCCATTAGCCCAAGTGTCGATCATCTTTCCCAGCTCTGATCAGAAGCGGTAGGTAACGCTCCCCACCACCGTCCGCCGTGCGCCGAAGTAGCAGTCGCCGCGGGCGAGGCAGGTCGTCAGGTATTCCTTGTCGAACAGGTTGTTGACGTTCAGCGCGACGCGGACCGGGCCGTGGTCGTAGGCCAGCACGGCATCGACGAGCGTGGCGCTGCCCACCTTGTTGCGGTCGGTGCCGTCATAGCTGGCGCTGAAGTACCGCACGCCGGCGCCGGCCGAGAAGCCGGGCTTGTCGAACAGGTTGAACTTGTAGGTGCCCCACAGCGAAGCCATATGCTTCGGAATGCTGGCGATGCGCTTGCCGACTTCGACGGGATTGCCGGCGAGGATGCGGGTGTCGAGGTAGGTGTAGTTGGCGATCAGGTCGACCCGATTGCGCAGCGATGCGAGCGCCTCGATCTCGAAGCCGCGGGTGCGTGCCTCGCCGATCTGCACGGTGTCGGGCATGCCGTTGACGATGCCGGATGCGCGGCGGTTCTTCTCGCGCATGTCGAACACGGCCATCGTGACCATCGCGTTCTTGCCGGGCGGCTGGTATTTGATACCCGCTTCCCATTGCTTGCCGCGCAGCGGCTTCAGCGGACCTGCGCGGTTGTTGCCCGGCACACCCTGGAAGGACTCCGAATAGCTGATGTACGGATTCAGGCCGAAGTCGGTCTGGTACATCAGGCCGAAGCGCTTGGTCAGCTCATTGTCGTCGCGCGAACCGGCCGGCGTGTTCACTTGCGAGGCGCGCGACCAGTCGTAGCGCAGGCCGGCCATCAGCAGCCACTGGTTCCACGACATCTGGTCCTGCATATAGATGCCAGTCTGGATCTGCTTGGTGGGATTGACGTGGCCCAGCGTCGGCGCGATGTAATTGCCGTAGACCGGATTGACGATGTCGATCGGCGCGGCGCTGCCAGTACCGTTAATTCCCCGGCGGCCGTCGATATCGGCGTGCTGATAATCGATGCCCGTCAGCAGGGTATGGCCGACGCTGCCGGTGTGGAACTTGGCCTGTGCCTGGGTATCGACGAGGAAGGACCGCAGCCGCGGATTGTCCCAATAGACGGTACGGTTCAGCAGCCTGTCGCTGCCCGGCACCCAACCGCCGTTCGGCGCATTGAAACGCGCGTAGATGCTGCGGTAATCCACCGTGCTGTACGAATACCGCAGGTTCTGGCGGAACGTGAAGACCTCGTTCGCCTTGTGCTCGAACTGATAACCAATGGCCGCCTGTTCGGCCTTGAAGCGATCGAAGCCGGGCTCGCTGACGAAGAAGCTGTCGCGGATCTTCAGGCCGCCGGGATTCGGATACAGCATGCCCTGCCAGGGGAAGAACCCCGCGGTCGTATTGCTGTCATCGCGCTGGAAATTCGCCAGCAGCGTGAACGACGTATCGCTGTTCGGCCGATACGTCAGCGACGGCGCGATCAGGTAGCGATTGTCCTGGGCGAAGTCGACATGCGTGTCGCTGTCGCGCGCCAGCGCAACTAGCCGATACAGCCATTTGCCGTCCGCATCGAGCGGCCCGGTCAGGTCGGCCTGCACCTGCTTGCGGTTGTTGTTGCCGAACTGCACGCCGATCTCGCGCGCGGCTTCCGCTTGCGGGCGCTTGCTGACGAGGTTCAGGATGCCGCCGACCGCGCCCTGGCCGAACAGCATCGACGATGGGCCGCGCAGGACGTCGATCCGCTCCAGCGCATACACGTCGGGGCGGACATTGTTGTAGAAGCCGACCGCATTGAGCAGCCCGTCCTGGTATTGCGTGAAATCGGTACCGCGGAAGCGTCCCCAGTCGCCGCGATTGTCGTTGCCGTACAGGCCCGCGTGGACGCCCGCGGTATAGCCGATCGCCTGCTGCACCGATTGCGCGCCCTGCGCCTCGATGCGGTCGCGCGTGATCACGGTGATCGACTGCGGCGTTTCCATGACCGGCGTGTCGGTCTTGGTCGCGGTGGCGCTGCGCTTGGCGACGAAGCCGAAGACCGGGCCCGTGGCGGTTTCGTTGTCGCTGGTGGCGCGCACGGTGACCGCCGGCAATTCGGCGGCGGCCGTGGCACCGGCGGTGGCACCAGCGGTGGCGGAGGCAGGAGCGGCAGGCGCGGCAGCCGGCGCCGAAGCGTCGGCAGGCGCGGACTGCTGGGCCCACACCATGCCGGCGGCTTGCAGGCCCAGGGCGAGAGTCGTCAGGCGAAGGGCATGGCCGCGGTGGCGGCCACGGCGTTGGGTTGCGCGCTGTGGCATGGTCGGATCCGTCTATATTTTTTCAGAACGCCCGCGCAATGCCGCCGCGGTGCGGCAGCGCGGACCGTGACGTCGGTCCGTGCGGGTCGAAGGCCCAGTGGACGAACGATAAATGCGAATCGTTCTTGTTAACATTCGCATTGTAACGGCATGTGTCGAGCCGGACATAAAAGGGTGACCGCGCCACAGGGTTAATGCACCCGTGCGCACGCCGGAACCGCCCGGGGAGCACCAACAGGACAGGAGGGCCGCGATGCCGCTGCCGCCGTATTTCGCCGATCGCCGCGACGCCGGCGTCCATCTGGCGCGCCGCCTGAGCGAACTTGGCCATGCGAAGCGGGACGGAGAGCCGCCGCTGGTGCTGGCGCTGCCACGCGGCGGCGTGCCGGTCGCCTTCGAGGTGGCCCGCGCGTTGGGCGCCACGCTCGACATCCTGCTGGTGCGCAAGATCGGCGCGCCGGGCTATCCCGAACTGGCGCTGGGCGCGGTGGTCGAGGGCGACGCCACCGGCTCGCCGCCGCATACCGTCGCCAACGACGATGCATGGACGCGCCGCGCCGTCGACAGCGGTGCGTTCGAACTGGAACGTGGCCGGCAGTTGGCGGAGATCGCCCGGCGCCAGCAGCGCTATCGCGGCGGGGCGCCGGTGGCGGCGATGCGCGACCGGGTCGTGATCATGGTCGACGATGGCGTGGCGACGGGCGCGACGATGCGCGCCGCGCTGGAGAGCGCGCGCCATGCCGGGGCGGCTCGCGTGATTGCCGCGGTGCCGGTCGCGTCGGTCGAAGGGTTGGCGTCGCTGCGGGACGCGGCCGACGAATGCGTATCGCTGTCGGTGCCGGAAGATTTCGGCGCGGTGGGCGCGTATTACGCAGATTTCGAGCAGACCACCGACGATGAGGTGATGGCGTTGCTGCGCGAGGCTCGCAACGCCGAAAGGGGGTGAGGGCGAGGCATCGTCAGGCGCGCTGCTGCGCCAGCCGCCGCTTCAGATGCGGAATCAGCCCGCCGGCGCGCAGCATGTCGAGCAGGAACGGCGGGATCGGCTCGCATGGCACACGGCTGCCATCGGCCAGCACGATGGCGGCGCCGTCCAGATCCAGCGTTGCGCGTGCTCCATCGACCAGTCCGTCGGTATGCGTGCAGACCAGCGCCGGCAGGCCGAGATTCAGCGCATTGCGATAGAACAGGCCAGCGAACGAGGGCGCGATCACCGCGGCAACACCCAGATGGCGCAACGCCTGCGGCGCCTGTTCGCGCGACGAGCCGACGCCGAAGTGCCGTCCGCCGACGACGAGGTCGCCCGGCCGCACGGTCGCAGGGAATTCGGGGCGCAATCCGGCCAGGCAATGGCGCGCGATCTGCTCGATGCCGCCTTTCATCTGCGTGGCGGGCGCCATCGCATCGGTATCGACGTTATCGCCGAAGCGCCAGATACGGCCGGCGGTGCGATGGTCGGCGGCGGTATTGCCGGGTGTGTTCGTGCGGAGCGAGGTCATGACAGCAGCGTGCGCGGATCGGTGATGCGGCCCGTGACCGCCGATGCCGCCACGGTCATCGGCGAGGCAAGCCACACCGCGCTGCCGGCATCGCCCATGCGACCCGCGAAATTGCGCGCGGTCGAAGCAATCGCCCGCGTGCCGGCAGCAAAACGCGTGGGACCGTAGCCGGCGCAGGCGTTGCAGGCATTGGGCAGCAATTGGGCGCCGGCATCGAGCAGCGCCGCCAGCGTGCCTTCGCGCTCGGCCTGCTGCTGATCGCGCAGCGAGGCCGGCGCCAGTTGCAGCGACACCCCGGGCGCGACCTTGCGTCCGCGCAGGATGCGCGCAGCCATGCGCAGGTCGTCGAGCTTGGCGCCGGTGCAGGCGCCGAGATAGGCGACGTCGATCGTTTCGCCCTGGACCTCGGTCACCGGCGCGCCGTTGGCCGGCGAGTGGGGCGCGGCGACCTGCGGGGCCAGCGTGGTCGCATCGAAGCGAAGGGCCTGCAGCACCGGCGCATCGGCATCGCTGCGCCAATGCCCCATGTCGATCTGCCCCAGCGTGGCCGCGGGCACGCCGGCCTGTTCGAGCCATTGCAGCGTGGTGGCGTCCGGCGCGACCAGGCCCGTCTGCCCGCCCAGCTCCGCGCTCATATTGGTCAGCGTCATCCGTTCGTGCATCGACAGTGCGGTCACGGCCGTGCCGGCATATTCGATGGCCTCGTAGCGGCCGCCGCCCAGCCCGAGCCGCGCGCACAGGAACAGCATGATGTCCTTGGCGCAGACGCCGTCGGCCAGCGTGCCGTCCCATTCGATGCGGATGGTCTGCGGCACGCGCAGCCAGATCTCGCCGGTGGCAAGCACGCCCGCCATCTCGGTGGCGCCGATGCCGAACATATAGGCGCCGAACGCGCCACCGGTCGGGCTGTGGCTGTCGCCGCCGACGATGAACTGGCCCGGCAGCACGTAGCCGCGCTCGGGCAGCACCACGTGGCAGATGCCTTCGTTGTCGATCAGATGCGGCAGGCGCTGTTCGCGGACCCAGTCGCGCGTGAAGCGGACGATCGCCTCGGCTTCGGCATCGGCGGCGGGCACGAAGTGGTCGGTCACGACGACGAAACGTTCGGGGTCCCAGACCTTGGCGCCCAGCTCGCCCAGCAGCGGCGCGACGCGGCGCGGTCCGCTGGAATCGTGCGACATCGCCAGATCGACCTTGCAGGTGACCACGGTGCCTGGCGTCACGTGGTCCATGCCCGCTGCGCGGGCGACCAGCTTCTGCGCGAGGGTTTGCGCCGGGATGGACCCGGCGCCGGCACGGCTCATTCCACCTTGGCTCCCGAATAGCGGACCACGGTGGCCCAGCGCTTGATGTCCTGCTTGACGAAGGCGCTGAAGGCCTCCGGCGTGTTGGCGACGGGCTGCGCGCCATCGTTTTCCAGGCGCCTGGCCACCGCGGGCGTCTCCAGACCCCGTCGCGCGGCTTGATACAGGGTGCGCGTGACTTCCGACGGCAGGCCCGCCGGCCCGAACAGCCCGAACCAGGCGTTGGACTCGAAGCCCTTGACGGTCTGCGAGATCGGCGGCACGCCGGGCAGCTGCGGCAGCGGCGCCGGACTGGTGACGCCGAGCGCCTTCAGCTTGCCGGCCTTGATATGCGGCAGCACGTTCAGCGTGCTGGCGAACATCAGCTCGACGCGGCCCGACAGCAGGTCGGTGACGGCGGGCGTCGTCCCCTTGTACGGAATGTTGACGATGTACGTGCCGGTCATCATCTTGAACATGTCGCCGGCCAGATGCACCGACGAGCCGACCGCGCCGATGCCGAAGTTCAGCTTGCCGGGACGGGACTTGGCCAGCTGGATCAGCTCGGCGACATTGTTGGCCGGCACCGACGGATGGGCGACCAGCACGCTCGGCACGCTGGCGACCAGCGTGATCGGCGTGAAATCGGCGACCGGATCGAACGGCAGGTTCTTGTACAGCGTCGCGTTGATGGTATGGCTGGTGAAACTCATCAACAGCGTGCTGCCGTCCGGCGCGCTCTGTGCCACCAGTTCGGCGGCGATATTGCCGCCGGCACCCGGGCGGTTCTCGACCACGACGGACTGGTCCAGCAGCTTGCCCATCTCGGTGGCGATGGTGCGGGCCAGCGTATCGGTGGTGCCGCCGGCGGGCGCGCCGACCAGGATGCGGATCGGCTTGCCGCCGGCGATCTGGCCGAGGGGGGTGGCGGACGGGGCCGCTGTCCCCGACGTGCCCGACGGTCCGCTGTTACCGTTGGTCGCGCCGATGGCGAAGCCGGACGCGAGCAGTGCCAGCAGCGTCGCCGCGCCCAGGCCGAGCGCGGTGCGGCGGGTCTTGACGACGCCAGCGGCGAGGGCCGATGGCGAAAGGGAACGGCTGGCTCGTTGCAGCGGCATGACGCGTGTCTCCTTGTCTGATCGTCGAAGCGCGCAGCATGGCGCGCCTGCGTCAGTCGCGCAAGCTGGTGCGGGTCCCGTTGTCGACCCAGACGTTGGCGCTGTCGCCGCCGGCCGGCGACAGTTCCATCCGGTATTCGTAGCGGTCGGGCCGGTACTGGCCCAGCAGCAGCTGGATCGGACGGCCGGACTTGTCCTGCACCACCCGGCGGGTGGCGAGCAACGCGGCGCCGACCGGCACCTCGAGCAGCGGGGCCACCACCACGTCGGCCAGCCGGGCCGACAGGACCTGGGTGGCGCGGCCCAGCTTCAGGCCGCCGCGGTTCTCGAGCAGCCGCAGGATCGGCGTGGTCTCCAGATCCTTGCGGGTCAGATGGCGGCCGAGGTCGGCCGGCACGTAGACGGTGATATGGGACAGCGGCTCGCCGTGGTAATGGCGCACCCGCACCACCTTGGTCACCGGGTCGCCGGGCTGCAGGCACAGCGACTCGGCGACGTCCGGCGTGGCATGCACCTCCTCGATCGAGATCACCTTGACCGAGGTCTTCTGCCCCATGTCGAGCAGGTTGTCCAGCAGGCTGACCGCCTGCGGCGCGCTGGCCGCCGGCGCGATCGGATGCGGATTGACGAAGGTGCCGAGCCCGCGATGGCGGCGCACCAGTCCTTCCTGCACCAGGCGATCGAATACCCGGCGCATGGTCACGCGCGAGGCGTGGAATTGCTTGGCCAGGTCGATCTCGCCCGGCAGAGGCCCCTGGCCAAAACGGCCTTCCACAATCTGTTGGCGCAGCACCACGTAAATCTGGTGATACAGGGGAACGACGGCTTCACTCATGGCTTCCCTTGCGAGTCGACGACGGGTCGGCAATTAGTTTAATGTACTTTAAATCAGACATGAACATAGTGACAACGCAATAGGCGCCGTCGTGTGAAATTGCGCTTTTGCGGGCCACGTGGCGGACCGGCCTTGTCGGAGCAACGTCGGCGCAATGTCGATACATTTTCGTTGCAATCTCGCGAGCGTTTTTCGGTTTGATTTTCCGCTGCTGGAAGCGACGAATGCAGCGCCCCATTTGACGCGGCCGCCCATGATCCGCGATGCGGTTCATCAGAAACATCCCCCCAATGCAGGACGTGCTTAAAAAAACACCACCCACGCCCTGTCCGATTCCTCGTTTCATTTTCGTAACGCGAGCGGGGCGAGCCGGTTTTTTCGGCATTCGGACTTAACTATCCGGCAATAAACATATTTTTTTCGGGCCGCTGGAATTGCCGGCCGACGAGGCTTTTTGCGCCCTGTCACACCGATGTGACATGTCTGTTCCGGTTCACAGGATTCGCCCTCGCAGTGTCGCACCGAAAGTGGGATCTTGCACCGCAACAGGGCCATTTTGGCCTTGTTTTACAAGGGAATGCCGTACTTCGGTGGGGTGCTGGCACTGAATATGCGCAGGGCGCTTCGGTTTGGCCAATGC
Source organism: Cupriavidus sp. JZ107 (assembly GCF_053903255.1). Lineage (NCBI taxonomy): Bacteria > Pseudomonadati > Pseudomonadota > Betaproteobacteria > Burkholderiales > Burkholderiaceae > Cupriavidus > Cupriavidus sp. JZ107. The sequence continues at coordinate 93,935 of NZ_CP096480.1, forward strand.
CGGACCATGACCCGGGTACCGCTTCGTTTCCGTCTGACGAGCGCGGCGCCGGGCTGAGTCGCAGAGAACATCCTCCTGGGAGCTATGTATGAAAAAGACCTTACTCGCGTCCGCCGTCGCCCTGACTCTCGGGCTGACAGGGCACGCCTTGGCGCAGACCGCAACCGACGATGCCGTGGCGGTGAATGTCAATGTCACCGACAACGACACCACCACCACGACCAAGACCAATTCGGAGAACCGCGGGCGCGCATGGGCGGAGGGCCTTGGCACGACTGCGGCAAACAACGGCTCCACCTCGACCGCCAACTTCTCCAATGCCTTCAACACGAGCCGTGCGGTCGCCATGACGCGGCTGAACGGCACGGTCAGCGGCCTGACCGTCAGCCACATCGGCAACGTCGCCCGCCAGCTGGGTAATGCGAGCGGCGGCGCCGGCGGCGCGGGTGGCGCCGGCACGGGCGGCAATGCCATGGGCGGAACCGGCGGCAATGGCGGCAACAGCGGCAATGGTGGCGCCGGCGGTAACGGCGGTGCCGGCGGCCTGGCGACGATTGGCGATGCGACCGCAGGCGACGCCAACAACGGCAGCGCAACGGCGGGCCGCGGCGGCTATGGCGGTAACGCCAATGGCACCGCGGGTCGTGGCGCGAACGGCGTAGGCACTGGCGGTGGCGCCCTGGCGGCCAGCGTCGGCGTCGGCGCCCGGGGCGCCAACGGTACCGGTGCCGGCGGTAACGGCACGGGCGGCAGCCTGGCCGGCGGCGGCGATGGCGGCGGCGCCGGTGCGGCGTCCGGCGGCTCGCTTGGCGCGAGCGCCGGCCTGGGCGGCAGCAGCAGCTCGAGCGGCGGCGGCGCGCGCGGTCCTGGCGCTGACACCACGGCGACTACCGCGGGTGCGGGCGGCGCGGGCACTGGCGGCGCGGTGACCACGGCGGGCGGCACGTCCGGCGCGGCTGGCGGTGCCGGCGGCGCTGGCACCACCGGCGCGGTGGCGGCTACCGGCGGCACCGGAACCGGCACTGGCGGTGCCGGTGGCGCGGGTACCGGCGGGGCAGCGACTGCTTCGGGTGGTGCCGGCACCGGTACCGGCGGCGCGGGCGGCGCGCAGACCAGCGTGGCCGGTAACGGCGGCACCGGCGGCAATGCCACCAACGGCGGCGCGACCACCACGGCCAGCAATGGCAATGCGACGGCCGGCGCTGGCGCAGTCGGCGCGGCTGGTGCGGCCAGCGGTGCGGGCGGTGCAGGCGGCGCGGGTGCGGGCGGTACCGGCGGCGTGGGCAACGGTGCGACCGGCGGCGCCGGTGGCGCCGGCGGCGCGGCGCTGGCCGATGCGGGCACGTTCAACATGTCCAACGCGATGAGCAGCGTCGGGCAGTCGGCGGCCGGCATCATGATCGCCAACCAGAACAGCGGCCTCGGCTCGCTGGTGCAACAAGCCGTCACGGTCCAGGCCAACCTGGCTGTAGGCAGGTAAGACGCTGCGCGGGCGCGCATGCCGGCGCGTGGATGGCGCGCCGGCATCGCGCCTTGCGCGGTGTTGCTCTGCAGGAGTGGGCGTACCGGCCTGTGCCGGGACGCCCGTTCGACGGAACGTCCGGCCTCCCGCCATGCGGAGACGGGACACAAGGAGGCACCATCATGCGAGCGGTCCGCACCGCTGTCGGCGCTTTGACGACAGCATTCCTGCTCTGGCCCGGCCTGCCTGCCGCGGCGGAGCCGTCCGCCGCGCCAGAGGCGGTGGGCCCGATGGCCGCGATGCCGACTACCGCCGGCATGCCGGAAGAGAGCGGCAAGGACACCACGACAGCTACGGCACCGCAGTCAACGGTCGACAACTCGGCGCCAGGCCAGACGGGCACCGTGCTCGCGGGCTTCGGCAGGCCGGTCGACACAGCGGCGCTCAACGAGATCCGCGGCGGCGCCGAAGTGGTGGTCAACGATATGCGCCTGGCCGGCGTGGTCGCAGACAACACCGCCAACCGGGTGATTACCGGCAGCAACGCGATTTCGGATGGGGCGTTCGCCAATGCCAGCGGCTTGCCCACGGTGATACAGAACACCGGCGCCAACACGCTGATCCAGAACGCGACGATCCTGAACGTGCGATTTGGACCATGAAGCGGGCCATGAAGGAGGCCATGAAGCTGCCACGGCTCGCCGCAGTGGCGGCGCTCGCCTGGGCGTCGGCCATGCTGCCGGCGCACGCCGCCGATACGGTGGTGCTTCAGCCGGCGGGCAGTGACTACAAGGTCCGGACGGTGAGCCTGAAGGAGGCACGCTTCAAGACCACCATCCGGCAGCAATACGACTTCAGCTGCGGCTCGGCCGCAGTGGCGACCCTGCTTACCTATCAGTACGGCCATCCGGTCACGGAAGCCGAAGTGTTCCAGCAGATGTACCTGACCGGCGATCGCGCCAAGATCCAGCGCGAGGGCTTCTCGCTGCTGGACATGAAGCGCTTCCTCGAATCGCGCGGCTTCATGGCCGATGGCTTCGAACTGCCGCTGTCCAAGCTCGAGGAGACCCAGGTCCCGGCGATCGTGCTGGTGGTCGAGAACGGCTACCACCATTTCGTCGTGGTCAAGGGGGTACGCGGCAATCGGGTGTTGGTTGGCGATCCCGCGCTCGGTACCCGAGCGTTGTCTCGCGAACACTTCGAGCGGATCTGGGACAGTAGTCTTCTGTTCGTGATCCACAACCGCACCGATCTCGCGCGCTTCAACCAGCCTTCGGACTGGCGCGTCGCACCCAGTGGGCCGTACTGGATGGGGGTCAATCGGGACAGTCTGTTCTTTACCGTCATGCCAAAGCATGGCGTTGGAGACTTCTAGGGACCCGTCATCATGTATCGACAAGCTTTGACTACGCGGCCGGCACGCCGCGGCGCAGCCCGTGGCGCTGCCCGCTCGGCCGCGGCCGCGATGCTGCTCGGGGCGGGGCTGGCCTGCGCCGGCCAGGCCTGGGGCACGCAGGCCGGGCGCGATGGCGGACGGGACGCCGGCCTGGCGTCGCACCCCGCCGCGGATCCGCATCACGACGCCATCGCTGCCGCGCGCAGCGGCATGGCCGGCTGGACACCGGTCGCATCGGCTCGACTGGAAGAACTGCGGGGCGGCTTCGAGACCGGCGGCCTGCAGGTCTCGTTCGGCATCGAACGCGCCGTCTATATCAACGGCAACCTGGTGGTATCGACCAGCCTCGTCATTCCGGACGTCAGCCGTATCACGTCCGAACAGGCAGGGCGGCTTGCCGCCGCGCTGCAGAGCGCCGCCAATGCAGGCTCGGTCGCGGCCAACGCGCTCGGCCAGGCTGGGCAAGGCACGTCGACGCCGGGCAGCGGCAGCGCCAGTTCGTCGGCCAGCGCTGGGCAGCCCGGCACGGCGACGTCGACGCCGGGCACCGCCACCGTGGCGGCGCCATCGCCCGCACCACCTTCCGGGGCGACCACGATGCCGGCGCCGGCGGTGATCGCCACCGCGACCGGTTCGGTCACCACCAACGGCCTGCTCAATCTGATCCAGAACGGGCCGGGCAACAGCTTCAACGCGGGGGCGCTGGCAGGTACGCCGGCGACCGTGATCCAGAACTCGCTCAACAACCAGTCGATCCAGAGCCTGTTGACCATCGATGCGGGCGTGAACACCTTGCAGGCGTTCCGCGCGGGGGTCGCCGGCGCGGCATTGAACAGCGCCCTGCAACGGGCGGCGAGCATGCGGTAGAGCCAGGTCGCATACGGGACCACACGGACCACTCGAGACCACACGAAGACCACATCGAAGCAGGCAGAGGCAACGGATGCACGCGGTCGCATCCGGAAACACAGGGGTGCATCGCAACAACGCAAAGCAGGCCGCGGACTCCTGAACCAGTCCGCCATCCGGGGGGAGGAGAGTCATGAGAAAAAGGTCGATGCAGGGCATCCGGCAGGCGGGATGCTCGACCTTGCTTTTGCTGGGGGGATTGGCGCACGCGCAGAATCTGCCCGACAACGGACCGACGGCTGCCCAGCTCGAGGCCCTGAAACGCGAGGTCGCCGAACAGGCCGCCGTGCTCGACGCGATGAAACGCTCGATGGCCCAGCAAGAGGCCACGATCCGCGAGCTGCGCAGCATCGTCGGCGTGGATGCGCTCGCCAACAAGCGCGGCGGACAGCGCGGCGGCGTGACCGGCGGTGACATTGCCACCGGCGCGGCGACGGCGCCCGCGGCGGCCAGCGGCAATACCGGCTTGCCGAATACGCGCAACGTGCCGGTCAATCAGGCACAGGCACAGGCCCCGGCACAGGCTCCCGCCAACGGCAGCACCACGGTCGCGCAGGCGCAGGAGCCGGTCGGCCGGCCACCGGAGCGCGACACGCGTCCGCCGGAAATCGCGCCGATCTTCGATCAGCCCGGCGTGCTGACGCCGCCCGGCCGGCTGGTGGTCGAGCCGGCGTTCCAGTACGGCTACTCGTCGAACAACCGGGTGGCGCTGGTCGGCTATACGGTGATTCCGGCGATCCTGATCGGCCTGATCGATGTGCGCGAGGTCAAGACCTCGACCTATGTCGCCTCGGTCGCGTTCCGCTACGGCATCACCAAGCGGCTTGAAATCGAAGCCAAGGTTCCGTACGTGCATAGCTCGGGCTCCACCATCAGCCGGGAAGTCTTCACCGGCACCGCGGTCGACAACGTCTTCAATTCGAGCGGCAGCGGGCTCGGCGATGTCGAGGCGACGCTGCGCTATCAGCTGAACTACGGCAACGACCGCATGCCGTATTTCGTCGGCTGGCTGCGGTACAAGTCCAATACCGGCAAGAGCCCGTTCGACGTGGTCACCGATTGCGTGCAGCGCTGCATCGGCAATACCACGGGTACCGGGCTGCCGCTGGGCATGCCGACCGGCACCGGCTTCCACGCGATCCAGCCGGGCATCACGTGGCTGCTGCCGACCGATCCGGCGGTGTTCTTCGGCACCTTCAGCTATCTGCACAACTTCGGCCGCGACAACGTCAGCCGTACCGTGCTGAACGGCCAGAAGGAGCCCTTGGGCAAGATCGAGCCGGGCGATATCTTCGGCTTCAACTTCGGCATGGGCCTGGCGCTGAACGAACGCGCGTCCTTCAGCATCGGCTACGACCAGAGCATCATCTGGCCGACCAAGCAGAACGGCCAGACCGTGCCCGGCTCGGTGCGGATCACGCAGGGCTCGTTGCTGGTCGGCTATTCGTACCGCTTCAGCGACCGCTATACGCTCAATATCTCGGTCGGCGCGGGGCTGACGCGCGATACGCCCGACCTGCAGGTCAACGTGCGGCTGCCGATCACGTTCTGAGCGGTTCCCATCCTGGCGTCATCGCCGTCACGTCGGACAGCCGCCCGCGTGACGGCTACGTGGCGCCGCGCCGGCACGGTGCGGTGCATCCCACGAGCGCGCTTGCGATTCCCTGCCTGGTGGCGTACAAAAGTAAAACCCGCCCAGCTGGCGGATTCTGCCGCCACCTGCCAGCCTCGGCAGCCCACGGACGGGACCTCGCTCGGAGGAATCCGTCATGCGCAAACGCATCTACTGGTTATTGCCCGACGTCGTCAGCGCTCGGCGCACCATGGACGATTTGCTGATCAATCGCGTCGAACACCGGCACATCCACTTCGTTGCCCGCGACGGCATGGACATGACCGGCCTGCATGAGGCCAATCTGTTCCAGACCTCCGATATCGTTCACGCCGCCGAGATGGGTTTGATGATCGGCGGCGCGGTCGGCGTGGTCGCCGGCGTGGTGGTGGCGATGTTCCCGATCGTCGGCGATACCCCGCAATGGGGCCTGGTTGGCGTGCTGGCCGTGCTCGGCGCGGTGTTCGGTGCCTGGGCATCCAGCATGATCGGCAGCTCGGCGCCCAACAGCCGGCTCAAGCCCTTCGAGGCCGATATCGCCGAAGGCAAGATCCTGCTGATCGTCGATGTGCCGCGCGGCCGTTGCGAGGAAATCGAAACCCTGCTGCGCAGCTCCCATCCGGAAGCCCGCTTCGCGGGGATGGATCCGGCGGTGCCGGCGTTCCCCTGATTCCGGCGCGCTGCATCGCATCGACGATCTGACGGTACGTGGTGCACCGGGGGCGCTGGTGCACCACGTTCCCTCTCCGCGCGCCAGTCCGGCGCGATTCCCTGTGCATTGACCCCCCGCCGGGAAACCGGTAGCTTCCGTGCGACCCTTCCATCTCGCCTGAAGATCGATGAATCGCATGCTGCCGGGCACGCGCGCCCTCCGGACCTTTGAAGCGGCGGCGCGGCACCTGAATTTCACGCGCGCGGCCGACGAGGTCGGCCTGACCCCCGCGGCGGTCAGCTACCAGATCAAGGAAATCGAGGAACAGCTCGGCATCACGCTGTTTACGCGCACCAGCCGCAGCATCCAGCTGACGCCGGCCGGCGCGGTCCTTTACGAGGCGACCGCCGAGGCGCTCGACAACCTGCGCCGCGCCACCGCGCGCGCCCGGCGCATGGCGCGAGGCGCTGCGCATCTGCGGATATCGCTGGAGGCGCGCTTCGCTTCCAACTGGTTGCTGCCCCGGCTGCCGCAATTCCGCGCGGCCAATCTCGGCCTGGAGCTGACCTTCGATATCAGCGAGCAGGTCCGCGATTTCGAGGCCGACGACATCGACGTCGCGATCCGTTTCGGCCCCGGCCGATATGAAGGTGCACGCGCCGAGCGCCTGTTCGGCACAGTGGTGGTACCGATCTGCAGCCCGGGCCTGCTGGAATCGGGCCCGCCGCTGCGCGAGCCCCGCGATCTGCTGCACCACACGCTGTGCCACGTCGACTGCCGCACCGATGGCATCGTCTGGCCCGACTGGCCGATGTGGATGGCGGCGGCCGGCATCGACGACTTCGACGACAGCCGCTGCATGGCCTTCGCCGATTCCACGCACGTCGTGCAGGCCGTGCTGGACAGCGGCGCGGTCGGCCTCGCCGAACTGCCGATGATCGCCAACGACCTCGCCGCGGGCCGGCTGGTCAGGCTGTTCGATATCGGGGTCAGCGTGGCGCAGGACTATGGCTACCACCTGGTCTATCCGGAAAGCAGCAGCGAAGATCCGCGGCTGGTAGCGTTTCGCGACTGGCTGATCGAACAAACCAGACAGGCGCCCCAGCGATAAGCCGGGCGCCCTGCGGTATATTCCCCCGCATGTCCGCGCATACCTCTTCCCATCCCTTCTCCCTGACGGACCGCGTGGCGCTCGTCACCGGTGGCGCGCAGGGCCTTGGATTGGCCATTGCAAAAGGCCTGATCGATGCCGGTGCCACCGTGCTGGTCGTTGCACGCAGTGCGCAGCGTGTCGAGCAGGCCGTGGCCGCGCTCGGTGCGGGCGCGCATCCGCTGGTGCTCGACATCACCGACGAGGCCGCGGTCGCGCAGGCGTTCGACCGCATCGACGCGCAATACGGCCGGCTCGACATCCTGGTAAACAACGCCGGCGCGCGCAATCGGCAGACCATGGCCGAGCTCGATACCCGCGACCTGCGCGCCATGATGGAGACCAACCTGGTCGCGCCGTACAACCTGTGCCGGCATGCCGCGATGCGCATGCGCCGCGGTGGTTATGGGCGCATCATCAATGTCAGCTCGATCGCGGGGCAGGTCGCGCGCGGCGACGACGTGCTGTACCCCGCGACCAAGGGCGCGCTCGATGCGCTGACGCGCTCGCTATCCGCGGACCTGGGGCGCGATGGCATCACCGTCAACGCGATTGCGCCGGGGTTCTTCGCTACCGAGCCGAACCAGCCGATGGTCGGCGATGCCGGCGTCAAGGACTGGCTGCAGCGCCGTACCTCGCTGGGCCGCTGGGGGCAGCCGGACGAAATCGCGGGCGCCGCGGTGTTCCTCGCCTCGCCGGCGGCGTCCTATATCACCGGCCACGTCCTTGCCGTCGACGGCGGCTATCTCGCTCACTTCTGACGTGTCCGCCGCTCGGCATCCTGGGCGCCGCGCCGCTTGCGGAAGTGCGCGTACACGTAGTCGAGCATCGCGCTGGCCGCGGCCGAATCGCCGCGATCGCGCAGCCGTACCAGGCAGATGTCGCGCACCAGCGATTCGAGCCGCAGCGGCCGGATCGCCAGATTGGGCAGCTGGAACTGGAACAGGGCGAGCGACGGCACCACGGTGACGCCCAGCCCGGCGGCCACCAGCCCTGCCACGGTGGCCAGGTGCTCGACCTCCATCACGCCATTGAGCCGCGTCGGATGCAGCGCGGCGTCCAGATGCTGCCGCACGCTGCTGGTCCGCGACAGATGGATGAACGGCAGGCCGGCCAGCGCCGAAGGCGCGATGCTCCGGCGCGACGCCAGCGGATGATCCGCCGGGCAGACTACGTGAAAGGAGTCCGCCACCAGCGGCTCGATCTTCAGATCGGCATCCTGGCCGGGCGCCGGCGCCAGCGCGAAGTCGACGCGGCCGCGCCGTACCAGATCGATGCAGCCGTCGGCCAGCACATCGTGCAGGGCCAGCGCGATGCCCGGATAGCGTGCGCGGAACGCGGCGAGCACCGGCGGCAGGTCGCCCGCGGCGATCGACGGCAACGCGGCGATCGCGACCCGTCCCTTGCGGCGTTCGGCATGGTCGCGCAGGTCAGCAAAGGCGTCCTCGAAATCCCCCAGCAGCCGCTCGGCCACCTCCTCGAAGCGGCGGCCCTCGGCACTGAGCTCGACAAACCGCGTGGTGCGCTCGAACAAGCGGGCGCCCGCCTGCTCCTCAAGCGTGCGGATCAGCGCGCTGAAGGCCGACTGCGACAGATGGCAGGCCTGTGCCGCGCGCGTGAAATTGCGCTGCTGGGCCAGCGCGACGAAGGCGCGCAGATGTTTGACGGACAGGTTCATGGCGGCGGGCGGGATCGGGAATGCGCGGGATGGCGACCTGGATTGATCGAACAGACCGCTAGATTAATCCAAATAATCCGTTTTTCCGAATTCGACGTCATGCCTAGAATGCCGTGACCGGCTGCGCGCAAGCGCCGCCTCCCTTTTTTTTACTGTCGTCCCGCTGATATCGCGCCCGCCATGGTTTCTCCGCTCTCGATCGGCTCCGGTGCCGGCTTCTCCGGCGATCGCATCGACGCCGCGCTGCCCGTGGTGCGCACGCTGATCGCCGACGGCGGCCCCGCCGCGCTGATCTTCGAGACGCTGGCCGAGCGCACGCTGGCGCTGGCCCATCTGGCCCGGCGCGCCGATCCCGAACGCGGCTATGAGCCGCTGCTCGACGCGCTGCTGACCCCAGTGCTGGGCCTTTGCCTGGCGCACGGCATTCCGATCATCGGCAATTTCGGTGCGGCCAATCCGCATGGCGCGGCGCGCCGCGTGCAGGCGCTGGCGGCCGAGCTGGGGCTGCCCCGGCCGCGCGTTGCCGTGGTGGAGGGCGACGATCTGTCGGGCGAAGCCGGCCGTACGCTGCTGTCCGGCATTCTTGGCGAGGCCTTTCCCGAGCGCCGCTTCGTCTGCGCCAACGCCTATATCGGCGCGCAAGGCATCGCCGATGCGCTGGCCGCCGGCGCGCAGGTGGTGGTGTGCGGCCGCGTCGCCGACCCGGCGCTGGCGGTCGGCCCGGCGATGGCGCATTTCAACTGGTCCTGGCAGGACTGGGACCGCCTCGCGCGCGCGACCATGGCCGGCCATCTGCTGGAATGCGGGGCGCAGGTGACCGGCGGCTACTTTGCCGATCCCGGCATCAAGGATGTGCCCGACGTCCATGCGCTGGGCTATCCGATCGTGCGGCTGGACAGCGATGGCGGCATCGAGGTAGGCAAGGCGGCCGGCACCGGCGGCTGCGTCGATCTGCGGACCGTCAAGGAGCAGCTGCTGTACGAGGTGCACGATCCCGCCGCCTATCTGACGCCCGACGTGGTCGCCGACATCGGCGCGGTTACCGTCGAGCAGCTGGGCCCTGACCGCGTGGCGGTGCGCAATATCCGCGGCCATGCGCGTCCCGAGCAACTGAAGGCCAACCTGTTCCACGAGGGCGGCTGGATCGCCGAAGGGGAGATCTCCTACGCCGGTCCGAACGCCGCGGCGCGCGCGCGGCTGGCCGGTGACATCGTGCGCAAGCGGATGGCGATGCTCGGCCACGCTGTGCCGGTGCGGCTCGACCTGATCGGCGTGCTCAGCGTGCTGGCCGACGATGGCGGCGCATGGCTCGCCGCATCGCAACCGAACGAAACGCATAGCCAGGACGTGCGGCTGCGCGCCGCGCTGGCGCACGAGGACAAGGCCGTTGCCGAGGCGCTGCTGCGCGAGGTCAACGCGCTGTACTGCTGCGGGCCTGCCGGCGGCGGCGGCGTGCGCACGGCGCTGCGTCCGCGGCTGAACGCGATGTCCTGCCTGGTGCCGCGCGAAGCGGTGTCGCCGCGCTACACGATGATCGAAGGCTGACCATGACCATGCCCGACACCATTGCGCTCTATCGACTGGCCCACGCCCGCACCGGCGACAAGGGCGACCGCTCGAACATCAGCGTGATCGCCTACGACGAACGCGATTTCCCGCATCTGCTGCAGCACGTGACCGAGGACGCGGTGCGCGAGCTGTTTCGCCATCGCGATCCCGCCGCGGTGACGCGCTACGTCGTGCCATCGCTGCACGCGATGAACTTCGTGCTCGACGGCGTGCTGGACGGCGGCGTCAACGATGCGCTCAATCTCGACGCGCACGGCAAGGCGCTGTCCTTCCTGCTGCTGCAGCTGGAGATTCCGTTGCCGCCGCGCCTGCATGCCGGCGGCTGACCGGCGCCGCGCATCGGCACATTCCAACCTCATAAAACACCCAGAGGAGACCACACCATGCCATTCCGATTCCGGCCCACCGCGGCGCGAACGCAGCCAATGCCGCGCCTGAAGACGCTGCTGCCGGCGCTGGCCGCACTGACGGCATTCGCCGCACTGGCGCTGCCGTCCGCACCGGCGCGCGCCGAATTCCCCGACAAGCCGGTCCGCTTCGTCGTGCCGTTCGCGGCCGGCAGCGCCACCGACCAACTGGCCCGCGCGATCGGCCAGGCCATGACCACCGACGCCAAGGTCACCGTGGTGGTCGACAACAAGCCCGGCGCCAACGGCTTCATCGCGGCCTCCGACGTCGCCAAGGCCGCGCCCGACGGCTATACGGTGCTGATCACGACCAACACCACGCACGCGGCCAACGAGCATCTGTTCAAGAAGCTGCCCTACGATCCGGTCAAGGACTTCACGCCGATCACCGCGCTGGGCAAGGGCGGGCAGATCATGGTCGTCAATCCGCAATTGCCGGTGAAGACCGTGGGCGAGTTCATCGCGCTGGCCAGGCAGCAGCCGGGCAAGCTGAGCTTCGGCAGCGGCAGCTCGTCGTCGCGCATCGCGGGCGAACTGTTCCAGCAGATGGCGAACGTCCAGCTGCTGCACGTGCCCTACAAGAGCAATCCGCTGGCGGTGACCGACCTGCTCGGCAACCAGATCCAGATGATGATCACCGATACCGCGACCGGCCTGCCGCAGGTCAAGAGCGGCAAGCTCCGGGCGCTCGGCGTGTCGGGGAAGACCCGCTCGCCGCTGGCCCCGGACGTGCCGACCATCGACGAAGCCGGCGTCAAGGGCTACGAAATGAGCTATTGGTTCGCGGCGTACACCCCGGCCGGCACCCCGCAGCCGGTGGTGGCGAAGCTGAACGACTTGCTGGTCAAGGCGGCGCGCAGCCAGACCGCGAGCAACTTCTATCGCAGCACCGGCACCGAGATCTTCACCAGCACGCCGGCCGAACTGGCGGCCTTCCAGCAGCAGGAATCCGCCAAATGGGGGCGCATCATTCGCGCCGCCAACATCCAGCCAGAGTGAGCACGGGTAGTCGTCCCCGCGCAAGCGGGGACCCAGCGTCTTGCAAAAGACGCTGGATTCCCGCATTCGCGGGAACGACGTGGCGACCGTTTCCCGAGTAGCCAGTACGGTCGTGTGCCGGGCCCGTGCGGGCCGGAGTATGATCGTCGCCATGCAAGCCTCGATCTTCTCTTCCGCCCATCCGGCCGACCAGCTGGCCGAGTTTACGGACCCCGAAGCCGCGCTGGCGCGCATCGGCGAGATCTACGACAACGCGGTCGGCGCGGTACGCGCGCGATTCGATGCATTCGCCCGCGGCGACCCGCTGCCTTCGGCGGCGCATGCCTGTTATCCCTATCTGGGCATCTCGGTCAATATCGAGACGATGGTCACCGACAGCCGGCCGTCGTGGGGCACGGTGGCGTATCCCGGCGTTTATGGCACCACCGTGACACGGCCCGATCTGTTTGCGGACTACTACCGCGACCAGATCGAACGGCTGATGCGCTATCACCGCGTGCCGGTGGTGGTGGGCACCAGCCGGCGGCCGATTCCGCTGCCCTTCGTGATCGAGGCCTCGACCACCGACATCAGCTACACGCAGGCGCGCGAGCTCGAGGCCTCGTTCGTGCTGCCCGAGCTGAGCCGCATCGACGACGGGATTGCCAATGGCACCTACGAGCCGGTGCCCGGGGAGGCCTGGCCGCTGTCGCTGTTTCCCGCCGAGCGCGTCGATCTGGCGCTGCAGCGGCTGTACCACTACACCGGCACGGCGCCGCAGCACTTCCAGCGCTTCGTGCTGTTCACCAACTACCAGCGCTATGTCGACGAATTCGTCGCGCTCGGCCGCTCGCTGATGAGCGGCGCCGATGGCGACGAGTACGTCCGCTTCGTCGAGCCGGGCGACATCGTGCAGAACCACGGCGAGGCCGAGCCCGATCTCGCGCTGTATCCGCGCGCGCTGCCGCAGATGCCGGCCTATCACCTGGTGCGCGAGGACCGGCTTGGGGTCACGTTGGTCAATATCGGCGTCGGCCCGTCCAACGCCAAGACGATGACCGACCACCTGGCGGTGCTCCGCCCGCATTGCTGGCTGATGGTGGGGCATTGCGGTGGCCTGCGCCGCTCGCAGCAGCTTGGCGACTACGTGCTGGCGCACGCCTATGTGCGCGACGACCACGTGCTGGACCAGGACCTGCCACCCTGGGTACCGGTGCCGCCGATCGCCGAGATCCAGGTCGCGCTGCAGGAAGCGGTGGCGCGCGTGACCGGGCTGTCCGGTAACGAGATGAAGACGCGGATGCGCACCGGCACCGTGGTCTCGACCGATGACCGTAACTGGGAGCTGAAATCCAAGACGCTGTACGCGCGCTTCAACCAGTCGCGCGCCATTGCGATCGACATGGAAAGCGCGACGGTCGCGGCCAACGGCTTCCGGCTGCGCGTGCCCTACGGCACGCTGCTGTGCGTTTCGGACAAGCCGCTGCATGGCGAACTGAAGCTGCGCGGCATGGCCAACGCCTTCTATCGCCAGCGCGTCAGCCAGCATATGACGATCGGTCTCGAAGCGATCCGCATCCTGCGCGAGAACGGCGTCGAGGCGTTGCACTCGCGCAAGCTGCGCAGCTTCGACGAGCCGGCGTTCCGGTAAACCGCGACAACACTGGTCAACCGAGTGTTCCCCCTTCTCCCGCTTGCGGGAGAGGGGGTAGGGGAGAGGGCAAAGAGCGCTCGCAAACCTGAAGCGGTATTGCCAGCGCGAAAGGCTTTCTCTCTCCCCCAGCCCCTCTCCCGCACACGGGAGAGGGGAGCAGACCAACGGTGTCGCAAAGGCCAAAGCGTACGTCAAGCCGCCTGCTGCTGCGAACCCCGCTGCGCCGCCTCCGCCTGCAAATGCCGGTTGACACCGGACACCACCGCCTTCAGCGACGCCGTCACCAGGTTCGCATCGATGCCCGCACCAAAGCCGGTCGCCGATTCTCCCACCCGTACCTCGACATAGCAGGCCGCGCGCGCATCGGCGCCGGACGATTGCGCATGCTCGTGATAGTCCATCAGGCGCACCGGCATGCCGAGCGCGCGCACGAAGGCGTCGATCGGACCGTTGCCCTTGCCGCGCACCACGCGCGTGGCGCCATCCTGCACCAGCGTCGCCTCCACCTCGACCTGATCGTCCTGGCCCGACATCATTCGATGCGACACATAGCGCAGCGGCGCATCGGCCTCCAGATACTCGCGGCGGAACAGCGCGAACAGATCGTCGGCGCTGGCCTCGGCCCCGGTCTCGTCGGTCATGCGCTGCACCGCGCGGCTGAATTCGATCTGCAGCCGGCGCGGCAGATAGAGCCCGTGCACCTGTTCGAGCAGATACGCCATGCCGCCCTTGCCGGACTGGCTGTTGACGCGGATCACCGCGTCGTAGCTGCGGCCCAGGTCCGCGGGATCGATCGGCAGATACGGCACCTCCCAGATCGCGTCCGCTTTCTGCTGCGCGAAGCCCTTGCGGATCGCATCCTGGTGCGATCCGGAGAACGCGGTGAACACCAGGTCGCCCGCATAGGGATGGCGCGGGTGCACCGGCAGCTGGTTGCAATGCTCGACGCACTGGCGCACCTCGTCGATATCGGAGAAGTCGAGCTGCGGATCGACGCCCTGCGTATAGAGGTTCAACGCCAGCGTGACCAGGTCGACGTTGCCGGTGCGCTCGCCGTTGCCGAACAGGCAGCCCTCGACGCGATCGGCGCCGGCCATCACCGCCAGTTCGGCCGCCGCCACCGCGGTGCCGCGATCGTTATGCGGATGGACCGACAGCACGATGTCGGCACGGCGCGCGAGATGGCGATGCATCCATTCGATCTGGTCGGCGAACACATTGGGCGTGCTGCACTCCACGGTGCTCGGCAGGTTCAGGATCATCGGCCGCGCCGCGCTCGGTTCCCAGATATCGGCGACCGCGTCGCTGACCTCGAGCGCGAAGTCGAGCTCGGTCATGCTGAAGGTCTCCGGCGAATACTCGTAGGTCCAGGCGGTGCCGGGAATCGCGTCGGTCAGTTCACGAATCAGCCGCGTGCCGGCCAACGCGATCTGCTTGACCTCGTCGCGGCTCGCACCGAACACGATGCGGCGAAACGCCGGCGCGATCGGGTTGTACAGATGCACGACCGCGCGCGGTGCGCCGCGCAGCGAATCGATCGTGCGGCGGATCAGGTCGTCGCGCGCCTGCGTCAGCACGACGATCGTCACATCATCGGGAATGCGGTCCTGCTCGATCAGCATGCGCACGAAGTCGAAATCGGTCTGCGATGCCGATGGGAACGCGACCTCGATCTGCTTCAGGCCGATCTTCACCAGCTGCTCGAAGAAGCGCAGCTTGCTTGCCACGCTCATCGGTTCGATCAGCGCCTGGTTGCCATCGCGCAGATCGGTGCTCATCCAGATCGGCGCGCGCGTGATGCGCTGGTTGGGCCAGCTGCGATCCGGCAGATCGACGGTGGCGGCGGGACGGTATTTGACGGCGGGGTTGCGCAGCATGAACGGGTCCTCCTCGCGAGGAATTCGCGATAGCAAGGGGAAAACGGGGCCGCATGGCGAGCGGACGGTCGGACGATCGGACGATCGGAGGGCCGAATACCGATCAGGACCGCAATCGAAATCGATAGCGGCGTGCCAATGCGAACGGAAAGGTGGCGACAGGCTGCCGAACTGCCACGGGGCGCTAGGCCCGGCAACCGATCGGTAGGTCTAGTTGTAGCGAGGAGAGCGCGCGGACGAGCGCAGGGACCGAGCCGAAGCCGTCGATGGCGATCGCACGACGCACGCGCGCCGACGCGGCGATGCACAGGGCATCGGCGGCTTGGCGGTGGACGGTCGGCGCAACGGACATCGTGCTGGCTGGTGTGAGTGTGTCGGGAGTCGACGGTGTGGAAACGCGTGTAGCAGCGACAAAGCGTAGTGCATCGAGCGTCGACTCGTCAAGCGTGCATCCGTGCTTTCGCCGTGCGTCGTCACGCGGTGGCCTCGGCCAAATGAATGAGATCGCCAGCGCGACCTCGTACCTGAACGCGTGCTGCCACACGCAAACCGCGGCGGTGGTCCACCGCCTGGCCGGTACAGCGTCAGTTGCGTCGCGCCTAGCCTGAAGGGGGACATTGTCCCAGCCAACGGGGAGACATCATGATCGGAACGGGAACGGGAACGGGATCGAAGCCGCTCGCCTGGGTCGCGGCGGCGCTGACGGCAATGGTATTGGCCGCGTGCGGTGGAGGCGGGGGCGGCGATGGTGCGGGGGCGAATCCGAGTTCAGGCTCGGGCTCCGGCAGCTCGTCAGGTCCAGGCTCCAACGGATCACCGACGACGGTCAGCTATACCGTGACACTCGGACAATCGGCGGGACAGGTCGGCGTGGGCCGCACGCTGACCCTTGCGGCCGTCGTCGTCGACAGCAACGGCAGGGACGTCACCGCCCAGGGCAGCTACGCGTGGACCTCGTCCGATCCCGCGGTCGCCACGGTGACACCAAGCGCCAACGTCGCCGGCGCCGCGGTCGTGACCGGCATCGCCGCGGGTACCGTCACCGTGCAGGTCGCCGCGACCATCAACGGTGCCGACGGCAAGGCGATCGCGCTGCCGGTGCAGACCGCCACGATCACGGTCGCGGCCAGCCACAACTACAGCCTCGCGGTGTCGCATCCGCTACTGACCTTGGCCAATGGCGAAACGCGGCAGATCCGCGCCACGCTGCTCGATGGCGACGGCATCGATGTGTCCGCCGCCGTGCACGACTGGGCCTGGGCGAGTTCGGCTACCGGCATCCAGCTGAGTGCAGATCGCGAGCGCGCGACGCTGCACGGCGTCAATCCGTCGACCAGCAGCACGGTCGAGGGCACGGTCACGATCGGCGTGACGGCGCCTAATGGCGCCGCGTTGGCCGCCCGGATCGCGGTCGTCGTGCTGAAGAACGGCAGCTACGGCTATACGCTCGAGCTGCTGCGCAACGGCACGCCGATCGATGCGATCGCGATCCTGAACGGCTATCCGGCAACGCTGTCGGCGCGCGTGATGCGCAGCGACGGCACCGATGCGACCGCGCAGTTCGACGGCCAATGGTCGTACGCAAGCACCTCGCCGTCGCTGTCGGTCGTACAAACCGCAAGCGGGCGCGGCTTCACGTTGAACACCAGCCGTCCCAATGGCGCCGATCCGCTGCAGAGCCTGTTGAAAATCACCGCCACCAGCAAACAGCTCGACGCCACGCCGAGCGCCGGCCTGACGGTGACCGAGCAGCCGACCTGGACGCTGGTCTACGACGGCCCGCAGCCGCTGCGTATCGCGACGATGCCGCCGCTGCCGATTCCGGTCACCGCGACCGTCAGGCATCGCGGCACCGCGCTGACCTTCGTCGAATGCGAGGCATGGGACTGGCAACAGTCAGGCAATATCGCCGTGACCCCGGCCACGCATCCGGGCCAGGTCGGCGTGACGCCGCTGACCCCGGGCGAGTTCTCGCTGACCGCGAGCTGCAGCGTCAGGCAAAGCGGGCAGCGATTGTCGGTGACGATCAACGGCAGCGCGATCTGAACACGTCGTTCCCGTGCAAGCGGCCCCAGCGTCTTTCAAAGCCACTGGGTCCCCGCCTGCGCGGGGACGACGTTGAGGTGTTCGGATACGCAGCGTACCCATTTCTGCGTGACCGCAGTCCGCCGCTCAGAACCGGTATCCGAGGCCAACGCTGAACAGCCACGGGTCGAGCTTGACCTCCGACACCTTGGCGCCGGCCGCCTTCACATCGCTGGACAGCCACACCTTCTTGATGTCCGCATTCAGGAACCAGTTGCGCGTCAGCCGGTAGTCCATGCCGATCTGCAGCGCGGGCGCGATGCTCCAGCGGTCCAGCGACAGCGTATTGCCGGCGATATCGGCGTCCCAGATCCGCGTGAAGTTGAGCCCCGCGCCGACATAAGGCCGCAACGTGGCGTGCGGGCGGAAGTGATACTGCAGCAGCAGCGTCGGCGGCAGATGCTTGAACGATCCGATCCGGTTGTCGTCGAGATAGACGTCCTGCTTCTGCGGAACGGTCAGCACGAGTTCCGCGGCGAGGTGCGGCGTGAAGAAGTAGGTGACATCCAGCTCGGGGATCCACTTGTTGTTGACGCCGATCCGGTCCGAGGCACCGGCGCCGCCGACGGGGTCGGACTTCTGTGCAAAGTCGAGATAGGTGCCGCGCAGGCGGACCATCCAGTTGCCTTCGGGTTCGGTGCCGGATGGGTGGGCGGCGGCATCTGCCGCGCCGGCGTGCAGCGGGGTAAAGGCCATCATCGCGGCCGCCACGGCGGCCATTGCCAATCGGGTACGAGGAGATTGCATCGGGCTCATGTTGTTATCGACAGGACTGGGAAAGACCCCATGCCGAGTGTGCCGTTGCCGGCCTCTGACCCGTTTGACCTAAAGCAAAGGTCCATGCCGTCGTTCCCGCGCAGGCGGGAACCCAGCGTCTTTGAAAGCCACTGGGTCCCCGCATACGCGGTGACGACAGGGTTCCGGGCAAGAAAAAAGCCGGCAAAGCCGGCTTCGTCGAACTGCGGTGCCTGAGGCAGGATCGCGCCTAGCCCTTGCCCTGCGGTTTGCGCACGATGCGGATCGGTTTCTCCTGCGCGGCGGGCGCGGAGTTCGTCGTATTGCTCGACGTATTGCTGTCGCAGCTGTTGCAGCCGCCGCTGTCGCAGCCGGTGGCGCAACCCGATGCCACCGCCTGCGGCGCCAGCCGTGCCACCAGCCGCGCGCGCCATCCGCGTGCTTGCGCGCCGCCGAGGCTTGCCGCCAGCGCCGCCTTGACGCGCTCGCGCGTGCGCGGCATGTAGCGCGCCGCCACCGACAGCGCGCAGACCAGCACGATCAGCGGCACCAGCACGGATTCGACGACGTGATAGAGCGACATGATGGCTTCCGAATGCCTTAGCTGAACAGCAGCGCCACGCGATAGGTCACGAATGCCGCCAGATAGCCCAGGCCCGCCAGATAGAGCGTGGAGGCCGCCATCACCTTCCACGAGTTCGTTTCACGGCGGATCACGGCCAGCGTCGAGATGCACTGCGGGGCGAACACGAACCACGCCAGCAGCGCCAGCGCGGTGGCCAGCGACCATTGCGCGGCGATCATCGGCGCGAGCTGCGCGGCCACGGTGTCCTCGCTGCCCGACAGCGCGTAGACGGTCGCCAGCGCGCCGACCGCGACCTCGCGCGCGGCCAGGCCCGGCACCAGCGCGATACAGATCTGCCAGTTGAAGCCGACCGGCGCGAACACCTTCTCCAGCGCATGGCCGATCATGCCGGCGAAGCTGTAGTCGATCGGCGGCAGCGTCGCGCCTTCGGGCGGGGACGGGAAGGTCGCCAGGAACCACAGCAGCACGGTGAGCGTCAGGATCACCTTGCCGACGCGCGACAGGAAGATGCGGGCGCGTTCCCACAAGCCGATCAGCACATCGCGCGGATTCGGAATGCGGTAGGCCGGCAGCTCCATCAGCAGCGGATGCTCGGTGCGGTCGCGGCGGAAGAACTTCAGCGCATAGGCGACCACCAGCGCGCTGACGATGCCGGCCACATAGAGCGCGAACAGGACCAGCCCCTGCAGGTTGAACACGCCCATCACCGTGTCCGCCGGAATGAAGGCGCCGATCAGCAGCGCATAGACCGGCAGCCGCGCCGAGCAGGTCATCAGCGGTGCGACCAGGATCGTGGTCAGCCGGTCGCGCGGGTCCTGGATCGTGCGGGTGGCCATGATGCCGGGAATCGCGCAGGCAAAGCTCGACAGCAGCGGGATGAACGACCGGCCCGACAGCCCGGCGCCCATCATCAGCCGGTCGAGCAGGAACGCCGCGCGCGGCAGATAGCCCGATTCTTCCAGCGTCAGGATGAACAGGAACAGGATCAGGATCTGCGGCAGGAACACCACCACGCTGCCCAGGCCGGCGATCAGGCCGTCGACGATCAGGCTGCGCAGCAGGCCATCGGGCAGCAGGCCGCCGACCAGTTCGCCGGCATAGGCCACGCCGCCCTCGATGCCTTCCATGATCGGCTCGGCCCACGAGAACACCGCCTGGAACATCAGGAACAGCAGCACGGCGAGGATCGCCAGGCCGAACACCGGATGCAGCACCACACGGTCGATACGGTCTTCGAGGCTGGCCGACGCGGTCGGCATCGCCACCGCGGCGTCGAGCAGCCGCTTGACCTCGGCATGGGTATCGAAATCGTCGGCCGGGGCCGGCGGAGGCGGCGGGGCCGACGGCAGCGCGCCGTCGAGCAGCGACAGCAGCGCGGCGGCGCCGCCGCGCCGCACGGCAACCGTCTGCACCACCGGCACGCCCAACGCTGCCGCGAGCTTGTCGCGGTCGATGCGGATGCCGCGGCGTTCGGCCGCGTCGCTCATATTGAGCACCACCACCATCGGCAGGCCGAGGCGGCGCAGCTCCAGCACGAAGCGCAGGTGCAACCGCAGATTGGTGGCGTCGACGACCGACACCAGCAGATCGGGCCGTGCCTCGCCGGGGCGGTTGCCCATGCAGACGTCGCGCGTGATGGCTTCGTCCAGACTGGTCGCGTGCAGGCTGTACGCCCCGGGCAGATCGAGGATGCGCACCTGCCGGCCCGACGGCGCGACGAAATAGCCTTCCTTGCGCTCGACCGTGACGCCGGCGTAGTTGGCCACCTTCTGGCGGCTGCCGGTCAGCCGGTTGAACAGCGCGGTCTTGCCGCAATTGGGGTTGCCGACCAGCGCGACGCGCAGCGGCGCCTGCGCGGTGGCGGCGGAAGCGGGAGTGGCGGGAGAAGTAGCGACGGACATGGCGTAATTCGAATCGGTCCGCTTCACGCGGTACTGGCTTGATTAACTGCGTCGGCCGTCTTGCCGGTGCGCGCACCCTCGGGCTGCACCGTCACGCGGGCGGCTTCGGCGCGGCGCAGCGCGAAGCGCGTGCTGCCGACCTGGGCGACCAGCGGGTCCTTGCCGAACGGGCCGTAGGTGATGATCTGCACGGCCTCGCCGGACACGAAGCCGAGCTCGCGCAGGCGTCGGGCGATGGGATCGTTCGGGGTGCTGTCGTCGACCGACAGTACGATGGCCGCGGTGCGCCGCGGCAAGTCTGACAAGCGCATGAGCTTTGGTCCCGCGGCGGGTTTGCCGGCGTGGCGCCGGTACTACCTGACCGCTTGCTTAGTGATGAATCAGCGAGCGTAGATGAGAATCGTTTGCATTGTACTGCATATGATCACGCTCGATGTGCCGTACTGGCGTGGGGTGCCGCCTGGCGTGCCGCAAGCAAAGCGGCCCGGCCACCACCGCCCGGGGTCGGACGGCGGTGGCCGGGCCAGTGCGTCGCCGCCCTTGCTTTCGCCTCAGCCGCCCAGATACGCGTTGCGCACCTGGTCGTTGGCCAGCAGGTTCGCGCCGGTATCGGCCAGCACCACCTTGCCGGTTTCCAGCACATAGCCGCGGTCGGCCACCTGCAGCGCCTTGTTGGCGTTCTGCTCGACCAGGAACACCGTCACGCCTTCCTCGCGGATGGTGCGGATGATGTCGAAGATCTGCGCGATGATCATCGGCGCCAGGCCAAGGGTCGGCTCGTCGAGCAGCAGCAGGCGCGGGCGGCTCATCAGCGCGCGGCCGATCGCCAGCATCTGCTGCTCGCCGCCGGACATGGTGCCGGCGCGCTGCGAGGCGCGCTGCTCCAGCCGCGGGAACAGCTTGAACACATGCTCGATGCCCGCCTCGATCTCGTCGCGCTTCGCGAAGAACGCGCCCATCTTCAGGTTCTCCAGCACGGTCAGGCTGGGGAACACGCGCCGGCCCTCGGGCGAGATCGCCATGCCCATGCGCATGATCTCGTGCGTCGAGCTGCCGGTGATGTCGCGGCCCTCGAACAGCACGCGGCCGCTGGAGGCGCGCGGGCTGCCGCAGATCGTCATCATCAGCGTGGTCTTGCCCGCGCCGTTGCTGCCGATCAGCGTGACGATCTCACCCTGGTTGACCTCGATCGATACGCCACACAACGCCTCGACGGCGCCGTAATGGGTATGGACCTGTTCCAGCTTCAGCATCAGTCCTCTCCCAGGTATGCCTTGATCACGCGCGGGTCGTTGCGCACGTCCTCGGGTTTGCCGATGGTGATCGGGCGGCCGTGCTCCATCACCAGGATGCGGTCGGACACGCCCATCACCAGGCTCATGTCATGCTCGATCAGCAGCACGGCGATGCCGAACTCGCGCCGCAGCTGGTCGATCAGCATCTTCAGCTCGACCTTTTCCTGCGGGTTCAGGCCCGCGGCCGGCTCGTCCAGCATCAGCAGGCGCGGCTGCGTGATCATGCAGCGCGCGATCTCCAGCCGGCGCTGGTGGCCGTACGACAGTGTGCCGGCCTCGCGGTTGGCCACCGCGCGCAGCCCCATGCGATCGAGCCATTCGGCGGCGCGGCCCAGCGCCTCGCGCTCGGCGCGGCGGTAGGCGGGGGTGGCGAAGAGCCCGTGCAGCAGTCCCGATTTGACGCGGCGATGCTGGGCCACCATCAGGTTCTCGACCACCGTCAGGTTCTTGAACAGCCGGATGTTCTGGAACGTGCGGACCAGGCCCTGGCGCGCGACCATATGGCTCGGCAGGCCGGCGATCGGGCGGTCGTCCAGCATCACCTCGCCGGCGGTCGGCTTGTAGAAACCGCCGACGCAGTTGAACACCGTGGTCTTGCCCGCGCCGTTCGGCCCGATGATCGCGAACACCTCGTCGTTGCGGACGCTGAAATCGATGCCGTCGACCGCCAGCAGGCCGCCGAAGCGCATCTGCAGGCCGGATACTCTCAACAGTTCTGCGCTCTGTGCACTCATTGCGGCAACTCCACGTGCGGGCGGCTGGCGGGCAACAGGCCCTGCGGGCGCCACATCATCATCAGCACCATCACCAGGCCGAACAGCAGCATCCGGTATTCGGCGAAACCGCGCGCGACCTCGGGCAGCACCGTCAGCAGGATCGCGGCGATGATCACGCCCAGCTGCGAGCCCATGCCGCCCAGCACCACCACGGCCAGGATCAGCGCCGATTCGATGAAGGTGAACGATTCGGGATTGACCAGGCCCTGGCGCGCGGCGAAGAACGCGCCGGCCAGGCCCGCGAAGGTCGCGCCCAGCGTGAAGGCCGACAGCTTGATCCGCGTGGGATTCAGGCCCAGCGAGCGGCAGGCGATCTCGTCCTCACGCAGCGCCTCCCAGGCGCGGCCCATCGGCATGCGGATCAGCCGGCTGGTGACGAACAGCGTCACGCCGACCAGCAGCAGCGCCAGCAGGTACAGGAAGATCACCATGTGCTCGCCGCTGTAGTTCAGACCGATCAGGTCGTGGAAGGTGCGGGCACCGTCCTCGCCGGCGCTGCGGGTCATCGGGATGCCGAACACCGTGGGCTTCGGGATGCCATAGATGCCGTCCGGCCCGCCGGTCAGGCTGGTCAGGTTGTTCAGCAGCTGTCGGATGATCTCGCCGAAGCCCAGCGTCACGATCGCCAGGTAGTCGCCGCGCAGCCGCAGCACCGGGAAGCCCAGCAGGAAGCCGAACAGCGCCGCCATGCCGGCCGAGATCGGCAGGCACTCCCAGAACGACAGGCCGAAGGCCTGGTTCAGCAGCGCATAGGTGTAGCCGCCGACCGCGTAGAAGCCGACATAGCCGAGGTCGAGCAGGCCGGCGAAACCGACCACGATGTTCAGGCCCAAGCCCAGCATCACGTAGATCAGCGCCAGCGTGGCGACGTCGACCGCGCCGCGCGAGCCGAAGAACGGCCAGATCAGACCGACCGCCAGCAGCACCCAGACCGCGGCGCGCTGCTGCCCCGGCGCGAGCGTGGGCAGCGCCGGCAGCTTGACCGTGGAGGTCGTGCGGTGGATCAGCGGCTTGAACAGCTGGAACAGGAACACCGCCGCCACCGCGATCCACACCGGCCGCCAGTGCGGTTCGAGCACCACGCGATAGCCCTCGAGCTTGAGCTGCAGGCCGAGGATGGGGATCGTCAGGATGGCGGTCAGCACCGCCGCCGAGACGGCGTTCTTCAGCGATTGCGTCATCGAAATGGAGGAATTCATGGCGCGGTCCTCAGACTTTTTCCACGTCCGGCTTGCCGAGCAGGCCGGTGGGACGGAACAGCAGGATCAGCACCAGCAGGCCGAAGGCGACCACGTCCTTGTATTCGGCCGGCATGTAGCCCGAGGCGAACGTCTCGGCCAGCCCCAGCAGCACGCCGCCGAGCATCGCGCCCGGAATGCTGCCGATGCCGCCCAGCACCGCGGCCGTGAAGGCCTTGATGCCGGCGACGAAGCCGATGAAGGGGTTCAGCTTGCCGATCGTCAGCCCGATCAGCACGCCGCCCGCGGCGGCCAGCATCGCGCCCAGCACGAAGGTGAAGGAGATCACCCGGTTGGTATCGATGCCGAGCAGGTTGGCCATGCGCATGTCCTCGGCGCAGGCGCGGCAGGCGCGGCCCATGCGCGAGTGGCCGATGAACAGCGTCAGCGCGATCATCAGCACCAGCGTCACGCCGACGATCAGCAGGCGCGAATACGGCACGGTCACCGTGAAATCGCCGCCCATCTCGAGTTCGAGCGCGCCGCTGATCAGCACCGGCACCGACACGTCGCGCGCGCCTTGGCCGATCTGCACGTAGTTCTGCAGGAAGATCGACATGCCGATTGCGGAAATTAGCGGCACCAGCCGCGGCCCGCCGCGCAGCGGCCGGTAGGCGACCCGCTCGACCGCGAAGCCGTACAGGCCGGTGACGATCACCGACACCAGCAGCGCGGCGCCGAGCACCAGCGGCAACGGATAGCCGGCCGCCACGCCGATCGCGGTCAGCGTCACCAGGCCGACATAGGCGCCGATCATGTAGATCTCGCCGTGGGCGAAATTGATCATGCCGATGATGCCGTAGACCATCGTGTAGCCGATGGCGATCAGCGCATAGATCGCACCCAGCGTCAGGCCGTTGACCAGCTGCTGGGTGAATTGAGGTAGGAATTCGTTCATGAGGTACGTCCCGTCTGTACTGCACGTCGGCCGGGGGGCGGGCCTGTCGGCGCCGCATCGGTGAAGCCGGCGTGCCTGTCGCGGCGGGCCCCTCCCGCGCGGGGAGGGGCGCGACCGAAGCGGCCCGGCATATCAAAACGCCCCGTTCGGTGACGAACGGGGCGTTGGCACGGACCGCGCCGGCGATCAGTTGGCGGCCGTCTTGGTGGCGTCCTTGTGCCAGGTGAAGACGACGAACTTGAACGACTTCAGGTCGCCTTGCGCGTCGTATTCCACCTTGCCGATCGGGGTCTGGAAGGCGTTCTTGTGCATGTACGCCGCGACCTTGGTCGGATCGGTGCTCTTGGCGCCTGCGATCGCGTCGGCGATGATCTTGACGCCCGCGTAGGCCGGCATCTGGAACGGACCGTTCGGATCGCGCTTCTTGTCGGCGAAGGCCTTGACCAGCGCCGCGTTGGCCGGGTCGGCCGAGAAGTCGGCCGGCAGCGTGACCAGCATGCCTTCCGAAGCCGGGCCGGCGATCGCGGTGACGTCCTTGTTGCCGACGCCTTCCGGTCCCATGAACGTCGCCTTGACGCCCTGCTCGCGCGCCTGGCGCAGCAGCAGGCCCATCTCGGGGTGATAGCCGCCGAAGTAGACGAAGTCCACGCCCTGCGACTTCAGCTTGGTGATCACGGCCGAGTAGTCCGAATCGCCGGCGTTGATGCCTTCGAACAGCACCACGGGGATCTTGGCCGCTTCGAGGTCCTTGCGCACCGAGGCGGCGATGCCCTGGCCGTACGACTGCTTGTCGTGCAGCACGGCGACCTTCTTGGGCTTGACCTTGCCGATGATGTACTGCGCGGCGGCCGGACCTTGCTGGTCGTCGCGGCCGATCGTGCGGAAGATCATCTTGCGCTTCTTGCCTTCGGTCAGCTGCGGCGCGGTGGCCGACGGCGTCACCATCACGACGCCTTCGTTCTCGTAAATGTCGGCGGCCGGAATGGTCGAGCCCGAGCAGACGTGGCCGATCACATAGCGGATGTTCTGGCTGACGATTTTGTTGGCGACGGCCACGGCCTGCTTCGGCTCGCAGGCATCGTCCATCAGCACGACTTCGAGCTTGTTGCCGCCGGCGCCGCCGGCAGCGTTGATCTGCTCGATGGCGGTCAGCGCGCCCGCCTTGACCATGTCGCCGTACTGCGCGACCGAGCCGCTCATCGGGCCGGCGATAGCGATCTTGACGGTTTCCGCTTGTGCGACGGCACCGAAGGTGACCAGCGCGGCGGCGAGAGAAAGGGAGGTAAGACGGGAATGCTTCATTGGGAGCTCCTCGATCGTGTTTGTTCGAATCATCCAGGCGCGGGCCTTGGACGTGCGCAAAATCGAAGAACTCCCCGGCGACTTTGACAGGCTGGTCGGGGCGCGCATGCACGACCGCGGCTCAGGCCTGAAAGGGCACTACATGACCACGTTCTTGTTATTGCGCAGGCCAATCGCCCGCCTGCCCTCCGCACCGGTGAGAACTGGGTAAGTCCGTTCGATGTCGGCCAGGTGGCGGCATTATAAGGTGAATCTTGGAGCGGCCTATGCGCGCTGCACCAATCGGGCGCGGTTGTGGCTTCCGCGGAACACTCGTTGCCGCCGACCGGCTCGCCGCGCCCCGCCGATGGGGGGTAAACCCCCGGGAAAACCCGTGTAAAGCCCCTGTAAAGCCGCGGTAAAGCCCTGTCGCGCGGCGCCTCAGTGGCCCGCCGCGACCATGCCCCGAGTGGCCAGCGCGAGCGCGCTGTGCCGGGTGCCGCCGCGCAGGCTCGATGAAATCTCGGCGGCCGCATGCTGGACCATTTCGGCAAAGGTGCGCACCTTCTGCGGCTTGAAGCGCTCCGCCGGCCCGGACAGGCCGACCGCGGCGAACACCTGGCCGTGTCCGTCGACGATCGGCGCGGCGACTCCATGGACCGACTCGCGCCATTCGCCGCGGTTGACCGCATAGCCTTGGCGGCGCACCTTGTCCATCTCCTGCAGGAAGCGCTCCGGTTCGACGATCGAATGGGCGGTGGCGCCCTCCAGCGTGGTCGACATCCGTTGCAGCACGGCCGGCGGCTGGAACGCCAGCATCGCCTTGCCGGTCGCCACGCAGTGCGCCAGTGCACGTCCGCCGATCTGGGTATAGGCGCGGACCGGGTTGGGGCTGTCGATCTTGTGCACGTAGACGACCTCGCCGCGATCGAGCACCGACAGGTGGACGCTTTCGCCGCTGTCTTGCATCAGCCGTTCCATCCAGCCCTCGGCATGGCGGCGCAGGTCGAGCCGGCCCAGCACCGCGGAGCCCAGCTCCCACAGCTTGATCGACGCGCTGTAGGTCGCGGTGCCCTCGTCGCGAATCACATAGCGCAACTCGGTGAGCGCCTGCAGCAGCCGATGGACATTGCTCTTGGCCATGCCGAGCCGGTTCGCGATCTCGGTCAGCCCGAGCGGCCGGTCACTATGGGCCAGCAGCTCGACGATGCCGAGGCCTTTGATCAGGGTGTTGTTCATGGGTTTGGTATTGCTCGGGCTTTCACGCGGGTTTGCCCTCTCCCCACCCCTCTCCCACCAGTGGGAGAGGGGTGGGGAGAGGCAGCGCCACGCCTCCGGTACGCTGTTCTCAAATACGGAACCATTGTCCCGTATTCCGGCACGTCCATATAATGCCCCGCATGCACCGGCGCCCGCAACCCGGCCGCCGGCGCGCCTTCCCGCCAACCGGCGCCATCCCACTGCTGCCATCGTCATGCCCGATCTGAACGAGAAGGATCTGCCGCTCGCCGGCGTCAAGGTATTGGAGTTCTGCACCGTCGCCGCCGGACCGTTCTGCGGCATGCTGCTGGCCGACATGGGCGCCGACGTCGTCAAGATCGAGCCACCCGATGGCGATACGCTGCGGCAATGGCCGCCGATATCGGCCGGCTTCTCGGAAAACTTCGCCTCGCTGAACCGCAACAAGCGCTCGGTCGTGCTGAACCTGAAGCAGCCGGAAGACGTCGCGCTGGCGCGCAAGCTGATGCTCGAGGCCGACGTGGTCGTCGAGAACAACCGGCCCGGCGTGATGGACCGCCTGGGGCTGGGCTATGCGAGCCTGCGCGAGGACCATCCGCGCCTCGTCTACTGCTCGGTGTCGGCCTATGGCCAGAGCGGTCCGCGCGCCACCGAGGGCGGCTTCGACCTGACGATCCAGGCCGCCGCGGGCGTGATCAGCGTGACCGGCGAGCCCGACGGTGCGCCGGTCAAATGCGGCGTGCCGCTGGCCGATTTCGCTTCGGGCCTGTACGGGGCGTTCGCGATCGCCAGCGCGCTGGCTCGCGTGCGCGCCGGCGGCGCCGGCATGCATATCGATGTGCCCATGTATGGCTGCACACTGGGCATCGCCGCGCTGCAGACCAGCGAGTATTTCGGCACCGGCCGCAGCCCGGCCAAGCTCGGCTCGGCGCATCCGCGCAACGCGCCGTACCAGGCGTTCCGCGCCGCCGATGGCTACTTCGCGATCGCGGCCGGCAACCAGAAGCTGTGGCTCGAGGTCGTGCGCGTGGTGCAGATGCCGGAGCTGGCCGACGATCCCCGCTTTGCCACCACGCGCGATCGCGCCGCCAACCAGAGCGCGTTGAAGGAACTGCTGGAGCAGCGCTTTGCCGGCGCCGGCGTCGATCACTGGATCTCGGCCTTCCAGGCCGCCGGCGTGCCGCACGCGCGGATCAACGACTATGCCGCCGCGCTGCAGGACCCGCAGGTCGAACACATGGAATGGGTGCGCCCGCTGACGCTGCCAAGCGGCGTGGCGACGCGGACCTTTGTCTCGCCGCTGCGGCTCGATGGCATGGGTTTGCCGGTGCGCCGGCCTCCGCCGGCGCTCGGCGAGCATACCGAATCGATTCGCGACGCCGATGCCAAGGGCGTCGGGCAAGGGCGAACGCAGCAACAAACGCAGCAACAAACGCAGGAGCAAACGCAGGAGCAAACGCCATGACCCGTACCATCGAACCGCTGCGGACATTCGTTGCCGGCGTCACGTCGCTGATGGAAGGACCCAACCGCGACGAGGCCGCCTTGCTCGACGGCACCCGCCCCTTGTTGCAGGCGCTGGTCGCGCGCGACGACTGGCTTCCGGACGAACTGGCGCAGCCGCATCCGACCTATTACCAGCAATACCTGCTGTACGGCGATCCGCTCGATCGCTTCTCGGTGGTCAGCTTCGTCTGGGGCCCCGGACAGCAGACGCCGGTGCACGACCACACGGTGTGGGGCTGGATCGGCGTGCTGCGCGGCGCGGAAATCGACATCCGTTATCGGCGCGACGATCGGGGCATCCATCAGGATGGCGAGGAAACCCGGCTCGAGGCCGGCCAGGTCGCGGCGGTATCGCCGTCGCTCGGCGACATTCACCGCGTGCGCAACGCCTTCGACGACCGGGTCTCGGTCAGCGTCCACCTGTACGGCGGCAATATCGGCCGCATTCGCCGCCATGTCTTCGACCCGGCAACGGGCGCGCCGAAGGAATTCGTCTCGGGCTATGCCAACCGCTTCGCGCCGAATCTGTGGGCGGCCCCGGATGTCTGACGGCGCGCCGACCGTCGCCGGCACGGCCGAGCCGGTGCTGCTGATCGACCGGCAAGGCGATATCACGCGGCTGACGCTGAACCGCCCACAACGGGGCAATGCCTTGTCGGCCGAGCTGGTGCAGGCCTTGCACGACGCGGTCCTCGCCTGCCAGCGCGACGGCACGCGGCTGCTGCTGCTCGAAGGGGCGGGAAAACACTTCTGCACGGGTTTTGACCTCGGCGACCTCGACAGCGAAACCGACGACACGCTGCTCGCCCGCTTCATCCGCGTCGAGCTGATGCTGCAGGCCATCTACACGGCGCCGTTCACGACCGTGGCGCGGGTCCATGGCCGCGCCATGGGCGCCGGCGCCGATCTGGCTGCGGCGTGCGAACAATGCTGGGTGGCCGACGACGGCCGCTTCGGCTTCCCCGGCGCGGCCTTCGGGCTGGTGCTGGGCACCGCGCGGCTTGCCGGCCGCGTCGGCCCGGCGCTGGCGCGCCAATGGATCGGCGCCGGCGCAACGATCGATGCCGATACCGCGCTCGCTGCCGGACTCGCGACACGCTCCTTCTTGGCGGACGAGCACGGCAAGCCCGACACCGCACTGGAGGCGCTGGCCCGTCAGGCGCGCCGGCTCGACGGCGATACGCAGGCGGCCATCCATGCCGCGTCGCGTGCCGACCGCGGCGAACTTGCCAGGCAGCTCGCCGCGCTGGTCCACTCGGCCGCGCGGCCGGGGCTGCGCGAGCGCATCCGCGCGTATCGCGAGGCGTCGGCCCGCTAGGCCTGCGCCGAACGCTGCCGCGCGGCCGGCGCCGCAAAGATACCGACGAAGCGATCGCGTGCGGGATGGTCCGGCGCCGCCTTCCACACGCAATAGACTTCCGACGGCACGGTGCTGTGCTTCAGCGGCCGGAACGCCGCGCCGGCGAGCGCCGAATGCCGCAAGGCCGCCGGCACCACCGCCACGCCCATCCCCTGCGACACGAGCGACACGACCGACAGCCAGTGCCGGACCTCGTGGCGGATCTGCGGATAGAAGCCCTCGGCCGCGCACATGTCGACGATCCGCGCGTAGTAGTCGGGCGATGCGTTGCGCGAGAACAGCACGAACGTCTCGCCGCGCAGCTCGGTCAGCGCGATGGTGCGTCGGCTCGCGAGCCGATGGGCGGACGGCATGCAGCAGACGAAGGGCTCGCTGTGGATCAGCCGGGTGGCCAGCTCGTCCGGCACGCGGCTCGTGTGGATGAAGCCGACGTCGAGCTGCCCGTGCAGCAGCGCCTCGATCTGTTCCTGCGAGTTGAGCTCGGTCAGCGCGATCTGGATGCCGGGCTGGTCGGCCTCGAACTGCTGCAGCTTCTGGGGCAGCCCGCGGTACAGCATCGACCCGACAAAGCCCACGCGCAGCCTGCCCACCGCACCGGCTTCGATCTGCCGCGCCAGCAACCGCGCCTCCTCTGCCTGCGCCAGCAGCGCGGTCGCCGATTCGCGAAAGGCCCGCCCGGCCGCGGTCAGGCGCACGCCCTTGCTGTCGCGCTCGAACAGCCGGGCGCCGACCGACGCCTCGAGCTGCTGGATATTCAGCGACAGCGGCGGCTGCGAGATCGACAGCCGGCGCGCGGCGCGGCCGAAATGCAACTCGTCGGCCAGCACGAGGAAATAGCGCAGATGGCGAAACTCCATGACAGGGGCGGCGTTCGATGACGCTTCGATGAAGGTGGGACGGGGCGCAAACGCGCTTCGGAAACGGGCCTCATTCTATGCCTACAGTTTCCGCCCGGCATGCCGTTATCCCTTCGATGTGCCGGCTGAACAGGTAGCGCGCCCGCTGCAATGCCGGCTGCGCCAACGGCGAACACAAGGCCCCCGTGACGCACCATGACCACTACCAGACCCTAGGCGTTGCCCCGACGGCCACGGCGGACGAGATCCGGCAGGCGTATCGGCGGCTGGCCATGCGCTGGCATCCGGACCGCAATCCGGACGATCCGCAGGCCGCGGAAGAGCGGTTCAAGCGATTGCAGCATGCGTTCGCGGTGCTCAAGGACGCCGGCCGCCGGATGGCCTACGACGCCGAGCGCGCGGCGCCGCGCGGCGGCTCCGGTCACGGCGGGGGCAATGGCACAGGCAGTGGCGCCGCCAACGGCCGCGGCGCGCATGGCCCACGCCCGGCGCGCGAAGCCTGGCCGCATGGCGGCCCGCGGCGCAACGCGCCGGGCAAGGCCGGCGTCGACTATCTGTGCGAGACCAGCATCGCGCTGGAAACGGCGGTGCTCGGCGGCATGGCCTCGACGCGGGTCAGGATGACGGTCGACTGCCTGCACTGCGATGCGCGCGGCATCCGCATGATGGCCTGCAAACCATGCGGAGGCACGGGCCAAGTGCGGCGCGGCCTGTTCAACGCGTATGGCGCCTGCGAGCGCTGCGCCGGGCGCGGCGTCGAGCCGGCGGCTTGCGATGCCTGCGGCGGCACCGGCAAGGTTCGCGTCGACAAGGCGCTGCGCGTGCAGATCAAGCCGGGCGTGATCGACGGCACCGTGCTGCGCGCCCGCGGCATGGGCGGCCCCGGCATCGACGGCGGTCCCAACGGCAACCTGATGTGCAAGGTGCGGGTGCGCAAGGACCGCGTGTTCGGCGTCGATGGGCTGGACCTGACGCGCGAGCTGAAGATCGACTTCGTGCTGGCCTGCCTCGGCGGCCGCGTGCCGGTGGTGCGGTTTCGCAAGACGGTGATGGCCGAGATCCCGGCGATGACGCGCAGCGGCACCGTGATCCGCGTGCGCGGCATGGGCCTGCACGATCGCGCCAAACAAAAGACTGGCGACCTGCTGCTGACGGTCGCCATCGACCTGCCGTCGCGGCTGCGCACGCTGACCGAGCCGCAGCAGACGCTGCTGCGAGAACTCGGCCGCGGTGCGGGCGAATGAACCGCAATGAACCGCGAATGAACCGCCAATGAACCGGCAATGAACCTTATTGGTTCTTCATCGCCTCGGCCAGCCGCCGGATGATCGCCCCCTCGCTCTTGAAGGCCTTCTGCGCATAAGCGGTGTACTGCTCGGGGCCCATGTAGTTGGTCGACATGCCGTACTGCTGCGTCACCGCGAGCAGCTTCGGGTCCTTCAACGCATTGCGGAACGCGGTGTCGAGCTTCTTCACGACGTCGGGCTTCATGCCGGCGGGACCGACGATGCCGAACGGCGAATTGGACCAGACCGGATAGCCGATTTCCTTGAGCGTCGGCGCATCGGGGAAGTCCGGTGCCCGCTTTTCCGACAGCACCGCCAGCACGCGCAACTGGCCGTTCTTCACATACGGCAGCAGCGTGTTGGTCAGCATCGCCACGTCGCACTGGCCGCCGAGCAGCGAGGTGATGGCCTCGGCGTCGCCCTTGTAGGGAACATGCGTCCAGTTCGATTGCGTGATGCGCGCCAGTTCCGAGATCGTCAGATGCTGGCTGCCGTAGATGCCGGTAGTGCCGTAGGTGATGCCGCGGCTCGACGCCTTGGCCTCGGCCACCAGCTCCTGCATGGTCTTCCACTTGGCGTCGGTGCGCACCGCGACCGCGAAGTTGTAGTCCGCGATCATCGAGATATAGGTCAGGTCCTTCAGCGGGTCATAGCGCATCTTCTGCACGTGCGGCAGGCGGAAGATCACCACCGGCGCCATCGTCAGCGTGTAGCCGTCGGGCTCGCTGGTGGCCATCTGCGTCGCGCCCAGCGTGCCGCTGACGCCGGGCTTGTTCTCGACGATGATCGATTGGCCAAGCTCGCGCCCCGCCGCATCGGCCAGCGCCCGCCCGATCTGGTCGGTAATGCCGCCGGCGCCATAGGGCACGATCAGCTTGAGGGGGCGGGTGGGAAAGTCTTCGGCGTGCAGGCGTCCGACCGGCATCCCGGCCACGCCCGCCACCCATGCCGCGCCGGCGAGGCGCAGGATCTGGCGTCGTTGCATGTTGTCTCCTTTGTATGGTGTCGATGCGAGGGTCTCGATACGACGGCCAGGCTGTCCCGCCCGGCTCGCACGGCTGCGCCGTGGCGGGACAGTATGCAACGCGTTGCGCATTGGTAGTGGGGGAGGGCGGGTATTTCCCTAGCTGCCACGGTGTGCTCGAGTCGCGCAAAACACTGCAGTGCCCTGTGCGAAAATAAGCTTCTCTAGCGTCTGGCGTGAAGGAGGCAGCATGCGTCCCGTCTCAATAAAGCCTGTTTCGGATGTCTTCAGTACATCGGCGGATTTCGAAAAGGCCATCGCAACGCAAGGTGAAGCTGCGGCTCACAAGCACTTGGCAGAGGGGCGCCCCGTTTACTATGCCAAGCCCGAGTACCCTGGTTTCCTGGTCAAGAAGAACCCGGACGGTAGCGAGCAGCTGGTGCGAGTGGATTCGCACGGCAATATTTCGGTCGTACGCGGGCTTTGAGCCATGCCACAACTGTGGGTCATCGGAGGACCGAACGGGGCTGGCAAGACAACCGTTGCTGACCGCTGGTTTGCCGACCGCATTCCCGTGGTGTCGCCAGATTCCATTGCTGCTCGGCTTGGCGTCACTGCGGTCCAGGCAGGGAAACTTGCCATTGGAGAGCAAGAGAAGCACCTTGCGGAACAGCAATCGTTCGCCGTCGACACGACGTTCTCGGGCAAGCGCGAACTCGCGCTGATGCGGGCCGCCAAAGCCGCCGGCTACAAGGTCAACCTGATCTTCATCGGCGTCCCGGAACCCGGTCTCTGCATGGCGAGAATAGCGCAGCGTGTCGCAGACGGTGGACACTGGGTTCCTCCCGACGATGTTCGACGCCGCCACTCAAGAAGCTTGGCCAATTTTGGAGAAGGCTTCGCCATTGCCGACCGGACGTTTGTGCTGGATAACGCTGCGCTTCGTCCGCGACTGATCCTCTCGTGGGAAAACGGACGAATCCGACAGCACTCATGCCGTATACCGCAATGGGCACTCAGCGCTTTTCCGGCCGATCTGCTTGGCCGGCTGCATGTGCCTGACTCCGACAACACGCCGTGAGACCGTCATGGCGGGAGCAAACTGACCGGCCATCCATACAAAAAACATATCGTTCAAGCCATTCTTAGTATTGGACGCAAATCGCCGTCTCCTCCAACATTCCATCATCCAGCCGGCCGCGTTCCGGCGGACCGAGAAGTGGGAAGAGGAGACAAGCATGCCGAGCAGCGCCGTCCGTCAGGACGTTTCATCGCAACCCGACGTCGCGGCGACGCCGCCGCTGCATCCGGTGCCCGATCAGCATGGCGTCAATCTATTTGCCAGCGATCCTGATCTGCGCGCGCTGCTGCCGCTGTATCTGCCGGCGGACTTGTACCAGCATCTGTTGCCGCATCTGGATCGCATGGGCGCGCTGGCCGGCGGCGTGCTCGATGCACTGGCCAATACCGCCGACCACCATCCGCCCACGCTGACGCACCGCACGCGCACCGGTATCGATGCGCAGCGCATCGACAAGCATCCTGCCTATGTCGAGCTCGAACGCGTGGCCTTTGCCGAGTTCGGGCTGGCGGCGGTATCGCATCGCGGTGGCGTGCTGGGCTGGCCGCAGGCGATGCCGGCGGCGGCCAAGTACGCGCTGACCTATCTGTTCGTGCAGGCGGAGTTCGGCCTGTGCTGCCCGCTGTCGATGACCGATTCGCTGACGCGCACGCTGCGCAAGTTCGGCGATCCGGCGCTGGTCGAGCGCTTCCTGCCGAACCTGACCACGCAGGTGTTCGAGGACCTGTACCAGGGCGCGATGTTCATGACCGAACAGGGCGCGGGCTCCGATGTGGCGGCCACCGCCACGCGCGCGATCCCCGATCCCGAGGCGCAGGGCGGCTGGCGACTGATCGGGGACAAGTGGTTCTGCTCGAATCCCGATGCCGAGCTGGCGATGGTGCTGGCGCGTCCGGATGGGGCGCCGGATGGCATCAAGGGCGTGTCGCTGTTCCTGCTGCCGCGCCGGCTCGCCGATGGCAGCCCGAACCACTATCGGATCATCCGCTTGAAGGACAAGCTCGGCACGCGCTCGATGGCGAGCGGCG
Source organism: Cupriavidus sp. JZ107 (assembly GCF_053903255.1). Taxonomy (NCBI): domain Bacteria; kingdom Pseudomonadati; phylum Pseudomonadota; class Betaproteobacteria; order Burkholderiales; family Burkholderiaceae; genus Cupriavidus; species Cupriavidus sp. JZ107. The sequence continues at coordinate 129,395 of NZ_CP096480.1, forward strand.
AGATCCGCCTCGAAGGCGCGCATGCGTGGCTGGTCGGCGAGCCGGGACGCGGCTTCGTGCAGATGGCGGACATGATCAACAATTCGCGGCTGTCCAACGGCGTGCGCGCCGCCGGACTGATGCGCCGGGCGTTGTCCGAAGGACTGTTCATCGCGCGGGAGCGCCGTGCGTTCGGCAAGCGGCTGATCGACATGCCCCTGATGCGCCGCCAGTTACTGAAGCTGACGCTGCCGACCGAGCAGGCCCGCACGATGGTGTTCCAGACTGCCGAGGCGCTGCGCCGGGCCGATGCGGGCGAGACCGAGGCCTATCCGCTGATGCGCATCCTGACGCCGCTGATCAAGTTTCGCGCCTGCCGCGACGCGCGCAAGGTCACCGGCGATGCGATGGAGATCCGCGGGGGCTGTGGCTACATCGAGGAATGGAGCGACCCACGGCTGGTGCGCGACGCCCACCTGGGCTCGATCTGGGAAGGCACCAGCAATATCGTCGCGCTCGACGTGCTGCGGGCGATCCGGCGCGAGGGTGCACTGCCAGTGCTGCGGGCCCATCTACAGCAGCTGTTGGCGCAGACGCCGCTGCACGCCAATGCCCGTGTGGCGTTCGAAGGCGCGCTGGAACGAGCCTGCACGCTGGCGGCCGACGCCGCCCAGGCCGATGCCGCGGGCGATGTGCTCGCGCGCCAGGCCGCATCCGCGCTGTACCACGTGACCAGCGCGGTGGCGATGGCCTGGGAAGCGGGACGCATCGGCTCGGTGCGCCGCATGCGTCTGGCCCAGCTGGTGCTGATCCACCGTGTGCTGCCGCGCGACCCACTGGCGGGCGGCGCCGAACCCGATTGGCTGGCCGACACCGTGGCACCCCCGGCCGAAGGCGCGGTGCAGCCTGCCGGCGAGGTCGATCAGGTCGACCTGTTCTGAAGACACGCGGACCTACCCGCGGCGAGGCGCATGCCGTCGCGGCCGGTCCTGCGCAATGAGCAACGCGACAAGCCACGCAACAAGCAACCGAACAAGCAACCCCACAAGCGCCCGGGACGATGAATCCCGACGGCGCATGGCCCGACAAGGAGACATGAGATGACCCCCTGGCAACGCATCGCGGCGATCGCCGCCGTTTCCACGCTGACGCTGTGCGCCGGCATCGCGCCCGCCTTCGCGCAGAAGGACTATCCGTCCAAGCCGATCATGATGGTGGTGACCTACCCGCCGGGCGGTCCGACCGACGCGATGGCGCGCACGCTGGCGGCCTCGCTGAAGAACACGCTCGGCCAGCCGGTGGTGGTCGAGAACCGCGCCGGCGCCGGCGGCAATATCGGCGCGGAAGCCGTCGCGCGCGCCGAGCCCGACGGCTACACGCTGATGTTCGGCACGTCGGCGCCGCTGGCGATCAATGTCAGCCTCTATCGCAAGATCAACTACGACCCGGTCAAGAGCTTCACGCCGGTGATCCAGATCGGCCATCTGCCGAATGTGCTGGTCGTCAATCCGTCGGTGCCGGCGAAGAACGTCCGCGAGCTGATCGCCTATGCCAAGGCCAATCCCGGCAAGCTGACCTATGCGTCGTCGGGCAACGGCGCCTCATCGCACCTGGCCGGCGTGCTGTTCAACAACCTGGCGGGCACCGATTTCCAGCACATTCCGTACAAGGGCACCGGTCCGGCGCTGAACGATCTGCTGGGCGGCCAGGTCAGCATGACCTTTACCGACGTGCTGACCGCGCTGCCCTTCATCAAGAGCGGCAAGCTGCGCGCGCTCGGCGTGACGACCAGCGAGCGCTCGCAGGCGCTGCCCGATGTGCCGACGGTTGCCGAGCAGGGCGTCGCCGGCTTCGACGTATCGGTGTTCTTCGGCGTGGTCGCACCGGCCGGCACGCCGAAAGAGGTCATCGGCAAGCTGAATTCGGCCTTTGCCGACGCACTGAAGCAGCCGGAGGTCCGCAAGACGCTGCAGGGACAGGGGCTCGAGTTCGCGCCGTCGACCAAGCCCGAGCAACTGGGCGGCTTTATCAAGGCCGAGGTCGGCAAGTGGCGCGCGGTGGTGCAGAAGTCCGGTGCGCAGCTCGACTGACCGGAATCGACGACGATGCCGACGATGGCAACGAGCCAGGGAAATTCGATGACGCAAGCAAGCACCGGCGCGCTCGCCGGCATCCGGGTGGTCGACCTGTCGCGCATCCTGGGCGGCCCTTACTGCGGGCAGATCCTCGGCGACCACGGCGCCGATGTGCTGAAGATCGAGCCGCCGCAGGGCGACGACACGCGGACCTGGGGCCCGCCGTTCAAGGACGGCGTGGCTTCCTACTACTTTGGCCTGAATCGCAACAAGCGCGTGATGCGGCTCGATCTGGCGGCGCCGTCCGAGCGCGAGGTATTGCTCGCGCTGCTGGCCGACGCCGATGTGCTGATCGAGAACTTCAAGACGGGCACCATGGAGAAATGGGGCCTGGGCTACGAGGCGCTGTCGGTGCGCTTCCCGCGCCTGGTGCACTGCCGTGTGTCGGGCTTCGGCGCCGACGGGCCGCTGGGCGGCCTGCCGGGCTACGATGCCGCGATCCAGGCGATGGCAGGCATCATGAGCATCAACGGCGAGGCGAACGGCGAGGCACTGCGCGTCGGCTTGCCCGTGGTCGACATGGTGACCGGGCTGAACGCCGCGCTGGGCGTGCTGCTGGCGTTGCAGGAACGGGAGCGCAGCGGCCGCGGCCAGTTCGTCGAGGCCGCGCTGTATGACTCGGGCCTGTCGCTGCTGCATCCGCACGCGGCCAACTGGTTCATGAGCGGCAAGGCGCCGCGGCGCACGGGCAATGCCCATCCAAACATCTATCCGTATGACACGGTGGCGACCGCCACCGACCCGATCTTCCTGGCGGTCGGCAACGACCGGCAGTTCCGCATCCTGTGCCAGCAGCTTGGCGTGCCCGCGCTGGCCGACGACGCGCGCTATGCGACGGCCGGGGCACGCTCGGTCAATCGGTCCGCGCTGAAGGCCGAGCTGGAGGCGCAGTTGAGCACGCGCGACGGCAAGGCGCTGGCCGATACGCTGGTGCAGGCCGGCGTGCCCTGCGCTCCGGTGTTGTCGGTGCCCGATGCCTTGCAGCATGCGCACACCGCGCATCGCGAGATGGTGGTCGAGATGGAAGGCGGCTACCGGGGTTTGGGCGCGCCTGTGAAGCTGTCGCGCACGCCGGCGACCTATCGTTTCGCGCCGCTGGCCGAGGGCGACGCCTTCCTACCGCGGGAGGGGGAGGGCTAGCCTGCTGTCCACTTTGGACATGGCGGATCTTGGGCTATGGTAACGAGACGCATTCCGAGCGAGAGGCAGCGCCAGCTGGCGCAGACCCGACCGCCGGTGCCGATCGATTCCCAAGGAGACCACCATGTCCTATGTCGACGGTTTTGTCATTGCCGTGCCCACCGCCAACCGCGAGGCCTACCGCGAAATGGCGCAAAAGGCCGCGCACGTGTTCAAGGAGTACGGCGCCCTCCGGGTGTTCGAATGCTGGGGCGACGATGTGCCCGAGGGCAAGGTCACGTCGTTCACGATGGCGGTGCAGCGCAAGGACGACGAGTCCGTGGTGTTCTCGTGGATCGAGTGGCCGTCCCGCGAGAAGCGGGACGAGGGCATGAAGGCGTCAATGGCCGATCCGCGGCTGGCGGAGGACATGAAGAACATGCCTTTCGACGCGCAGCGGATGATCTACGGCGGCTTCGAGACGATCGTCCAGGCCTGAGCGTCCTGCCGGCTTGCGCGCTCACGCGCAGTGCCGGAATTTTCGCCGGTAGCGAGGCGGACCGCGGCTAGAATCGCGGTTCGCGACGCCCTCGCGTCGTTGTCCCGCATACCGACCGCCACCCATGCCGACCAAGAAGCCCGACGCCAGCGCACGCGCGAACAGCGAGCAAGCCCTTCAACTCCTCGACGCTGCCACCGAACACGTGCTGACCCATGGCCTTGGCGACCTGTCGCTGCGAAGCGTGGCCGAGGCCCTGGGCACCAGCCACCGCATGCTGATCTACTACTTCGGCTCGGCGGACGGCTTCTGGCAGGCGCTGCTGCATCGCATCCGCCATGCCGAACAGCAGGCGCGACATCATGCGCTGGCCGAGGGCACGGATCCGAAGTCAGCGCTGGTTGCCGCCTGGCAACGATACTCGGCATCGAACTACCTGCCGATCATGCAGCTGGTGTTCGAGATCTACGGCCGTGCCATTCGCGACCGCGAACGCTTCAGCGGCTTTCTCGAGGATGTCATCGGCAGCTGGACCGGCATGCTTGCCGAACGCTTCGAACGCAGCCTCGGCATGAGCCGAAGCGAAGCGAAGCTGCTGGCCCGCGTCGAAGTGGCGACGATCCGCGGGCTGCTGCTCGATCTGGTCACCACCGGCGACCGCAAGGGCACCACTGCCGCGATCGAATATTTCGCCGAAATGATGACGCGGCCGCGCCAGCGATGATCCGCCGACTACCCTTGCTTTCCCTGCATTCCAGCCGCTGAGTTCGCGCCGTAATCCGCGCTGGAATCCGCGCGATTCTTCGCGCGATTGTTCGCGTATACCCTCGCTACACCGATCCGTGTACCACGTGGTACATTTCGACTCGATTCGGCCGACGGCTGCGGCGGCCGAACGACATCCCGAGCGGGACGAATCGACGAAACGGTGAGTGCAGGAATGAAACGGCGAACACTTTTGGGCTGGACTGCGGGTGCAGTGCTGGCCGCCACGCTGCCCGGTATCGCGCAGGCGGAAAACTATCCCTCGAGGCCGGTCCGGCTGGTGGTGCCCCAGGCCGGCGGAACGGGCAACGACGTGCTGGCGCGGGCGCTGGCGGAACGGCTGGGACATGCCTGGAAGCAGGCGGTGGTGGTCGAGAACAAGCCAGGCGCGAACGGCACGCTTGCGATCAGCTACGTGCTGTCGCAGCCCGCCGACGGCTACACGCTGTTCTTTGCCGGCGTGTCGAACCTGAGCTTCAACCCGCATCTGTATCCGAAGCTGCCGTACAACCCGTCGAAGGATCTGGTGGGCGTCGCCATGCTGGCGAACTCGCCGTTCGTCTTCGTCGCCGCGCCGTCGCTGAAGGTCAAGACCTTGCAGGAGTTCGTGCAGATGGCGAAGGCGCGTCCCGGCGAGATCAGCTTCGCGTCGGGCGGCGTCGGCAATTCCACGCATCTGGCAATGGAACTGGTCGCCGAAAAGGCGGGAATCAAGCTGCAGCACGTTCCGTTCAATGGGCCGGGCGGCGCCACCAGCCTGATGAACGGCCAGACGCCGGTGATGATGAACGTGGTGGCCGGCGTGCACGCAAACATCGTCGGGCAGAAGCTGGTGCCGCTCGCCGTCACCGGCGACAAGCGTCTCGCCGCGTTGCCCAACGTGCCGACCTTCAAGGAGCTGGGCTATGACGTCGCGGTGCCGGGCTGGTACGCCATCGTCGCCAAGACCGGCACGCCGGCGGCGCTGGTGCAAAAGATCAACGCCGACATCAATCAGGCACTGGACGACCCGCAATTGAAGGAGAAGCTGGCGTTCCAGTTCCTCGAACCGATCAAGGGACCCTCAACGGAGGTCGAGCGCCACATGAAGCGCGACTCTGAAGCCTGGGGTCCGGTCATCCGCAAACTCGGCATTTCTCTTTGATCACGACGCCATGCCTCATCTGACAAAAGCCGTCCACGAATATCGACTCGCGTCGATGCGCAAGCTGATGGACCGACTGCGCGTCGATGCGCTGGTCTTCGGCACGCCCGACTTCTTTCAATTCGCGACCAACTTCCAGCTGGACGTATGGCCCTGGGAACGGCCGGTCTTCGTCGTCGTTCCGCGCAACGGCGACACCTTTGCGGTGATGAACGAGCTGTCGACGAACCATATGCGCTTCGCCACCGAAAAGGGGAAGGTGTGGTTGTCGGATATCACCTATTACGCCGAGCACCCGCGTGTCTCCAATCGCCTGCCGCTTGCGCCGCAGCTGTCCGAGGTCGTGGCGGCGCTGCTGGCGCAGAAGGGCCTGGGCATGTCCCGCATCGCAGTGGACGTCGCCCACCCCATCCTCACGGCGGCGCAGCGCTATCTGCCCGAGATGACGCTGCGGCCCGCGATGGGTGAGATGCGCAGCCTGCGGTGGGTCAAGCATGCCGAGGAACAGCAGGTCATGCGCGAACTCGGTGCACTGACGGACTGGGTGCAGGACCGGTACCGCGAGAACATTCGCGCCGGTCGGCTGGTCCAGGAGCTCGATCACGCGATGGCGGCCCTGATGGTCGAGGAAGCCGCGCGCCGCTTCCCCGGCGAGGACTTCGACATCCTGAAGTGCTGGACGCTGTCCGGCCCCGCCTCCGCCTCCCCGCATGGCGACGGCGCGGCCTGCGGCGCGCGCATTTCGGCGGGCGACACCATCGTCAACCTGGTGCTGCCGCGTTTGAATGGACTATACGTCGAGAACGAACGGACCTGGTTCTGCGGCAAGCCGACGGACCAGCAGGCGCGCCTGTATTCCGTCGCGGCCGAAGCCACCGATGCCGCGGTCGAGGCGGCGGTGCTGGGCAAACGCGTCTGCGACATGGATGCCGCGGCATTGCAGGTGATCGAGCGGGCCGACTGCGCGCAATACGTCTTTCACCGGACCGGCCATGCCGTTGGCCTGATGCTGCATGAGTATCCGGAAGACATGGCGTTCAATACGCGGCCGTTGCTGGCAGGGGAGGTGTATTCCGCCGAGCCGGGTCTTTATGTCTATGGACTTGGTGGCTTCCGCCTCGACGATACGGTGATCGTGGGCGAGCGGCCGGAGGTCATCGTCAAGACGCCGAAGACGTTGGCTTACGCGACGGTGGCGTAGCGCAACGCGGCAGGATTGGCCATCCGCCGTCATGCGAATGGCCCGAGGCAACTATTTGCTGAGCAGGCGGTCGAGCTTGGCGTCCACTTGTTGGAGGCGCATATCGATTGCGCCGACTCGAACCTCGAGCGCGCCCAGCCGGGCTTCCACTGCGTCAAGTCTGGCGCCGAAGCGATCCAGCCTCTTGTCGACTGCATCGAGCCGGCCCGTCAGCCGCTTGTCCATTTCGATAAGCTGGGCCTGCAACGGTGCGGTGTTCTTGTCGACCTTGTCTTGCATGTTGGAGCTTTGGAAGCTCATCACCGAGATGACGAGCGCGATCCCACTGCCGACGGACGAGAACACGCCCCACGGGGGAATGATTACCCCCACCTGCTTGCGGATCAGTTGAAGCGCGTCGTGTCGGGACAGCGCGTCGTCGCGGCGTCGATGGGGCTTGGGGCGAGGGGGGGCGGCTTGCATCGCATCGTGATCGGTAACGTTCGGGTCCGGGGTGGTGATCATGGTCTTCGTCCATCGAGATAAGAAGGGCGGCATCGGTCGGCGAGGCGTGGGACAAGGATCAACGTCCTTGCCGCCACACCACTCGACTGATGCCGCACTATCCCACCTCAGGATTTGCCCGGCTTTCGCTTTTCTCCGACGTCCATCGAAGAGCGTGCACACGATCCCGACACATTCCCTTCGCTGGCGCGACGCCCCGCGCTCGCCTGGCGATCAACCCGGAATCATGCCCGTCAGCCAATACGCCTGCACCATCGTGATGATCCCGACGATCACCGCGAACAGCAGGCTGTGCTTGACCGTGAAGCGGAACAGCTCCGACTCGCGGCCAACCAGTCCGGTTGCCGCGCAGGCCACCGCGATCGACTGCGGCGAGATCATCTTGCCGGTCACGCCGCCGGTGGTATTGGCGGCCACCAGCAGCGTGTCCGAGACGCCGATCTGATGCGCGGTCGTGCTCTGCAGCGAGCAGAACAGCGCGTTCGACGAGGTATCCGAGCCGGTCAGGAAGACGCCGAGCCAGCCGAGGAACGGCGAGAAGAAGGGGAAGGCCGCACCGGTGCCGGCCAGCAGCAGCGCCAGCGTCGACGACATGCCCGAGTAGTTGGCGACGAAGGCGAAGGCCAGTACCAGTCCGATCGACAGGATGGGTCGGCGCAGCTCGAGCAGCGTCTCGCCGAAGGTCGCCAGCAGCGTGCGCGGCGACATGCGCAGCAACACGGCGGAGATCAGGGCGGTAAGCAGGATCGCGGTGCCGACGGCGGACAGCAGGTCGATCTTCAGCACCGCGTCGTAGGCCTTGGGCTCGGCGACGATCGGCGCGGTCTTGACGACCAGCTTGTCGAGCCAGGGCACCGGGAACTTCAGCACAGTGCCGGCCAGCGCGCCCCCGGAGGCGAACAGTGCCTTGAACGGCTGCAGGCTCCAGACCGTGACGATGGCGGTCAGGATGCCGAACGGCGCCCAGGCGCGCACCGTCTGGGCAAGTGTGTACGGCGAAGCCTTGCGCGCGTTGCGCTCGTTGGCCGTGCCGATCGCGGGAAAACCGCCCATATCGCCGAAGCCGCCGAGCGCAGCGGCGCCACCGTGGCCGGCTCGCAGCGATGCGCCGGCGGCACGCGCCGCGCTGCGCGGTTGCCAGACCTTCAGGAAGGCCGACAGCGACACCAGGCTGACCAGGGCCGAGGTGATGTCGGGCAGTTCGGGACCGATATGGTTGGCGGTGAAGTACTGCGTCACGGCAAAGCTGCCGCCGGTGACCAGCGCGGCCGGCCAGGTCTCGCGCACACCCTTGACGCCGTCCATCATGAACACCAGCCAGAACGGTACCGCCAGCGACAGCAGCGGCAATTGCCTGCCGGCCATCGCGCCGATATGGAAGGGGTCGATGCCGGTGACCTGTCCGGCCACGATGATCGGGATGCCCATCGCGCCGAAGGCCACCGGCGCGGTATTGGCGATCAGGCACAGACCCGCGGCGTAGAGCGGATTGAAGCCCAGGCCGACCAGCAACGCGGCGGTGATCGCCACCGGCGCGCCAAAACCGGCCGCGCCTTCGAGGAAGGCGCCGAAGGCAAAGCCGATCAGCAGCACCTGCAGACGCTGGTCATCGGTGATCGCCAGCACCGAAGCGCGGATCACGTCGAACTGGCCGGTCTTGACGACGATCTTGTACAGGAACACCGCGGTGACGATGATCCAGGCGATCGGCCACAGGCCGTACAGGAAGCCGTAGCCCGCCGAGGCGAGCGCCTGCGGCACGGGCATGCCATAGCCTGCAATGGCCACGGCCAGCGCGAGCGCCAGCGTGATCGCGGCGGCCACATGGCCCTTCATGCGCAGCAGCGCCAGCGCGACGAAGAAGAACAGGATGGGAATGGCGGCCGCCAGCGAGGACAGCCACAGGCTGCCAAGCGGCGTATAGACCTGTTGCCAGGTTTGCATATCGGTCTCCTCCGAGGGATGCGAGTCTAGAAAGGGAAATTGGATTTGGCGAAGTGGCCGAGCACGTCTCGGTCACCATCGCGTCGTTCCCGCGAACGCGGGAATCCGGCGTCTTCGGAAGCCGCTGGATCCCCGCCTGCGCGGGGACGACAGACGTTGGTGGGCAGAGCGCTTGCTATTCGGGTTGCCCGCGCTCGCGCAGCAGATCGGCGAGGCTGCGCGCCGCCGGCCGCAAGGGCTCTCGATGATCGGTCCACCCCATCTGCCGCGATGGCGTGAACGCGCGCAGCCGCGTCGCGGCCCAGCGGAACACCCGGTAGAGGCGCGGATGCGCAAATGCGCCGCGCCAGAAGCGCCAGATCAGCTGTTCGCCGCGGCTGTAGCGCGCGCCCTGGCCGCGCAGGGGATGCTGTACCGCCTCGTCGGGATTGCGGTTGGCCTCGGTGCGCAGCCGGATCAGCAACTGGGGAATCGGAATCCGCACCGGGCAGACCTCGCCGCAGGCGCCGCACAGGCTCGACGCGGTCGGCAGATCGGCGGTGGCGTCCAGTCCCAGCAGATGCGGCGAGATGATCTTGCCGATCGGGCCCGGATAGGTGGTTCCGTAGGCGTGCCCGCCGATGCGGGTATAGACCGGGCAGTGGTTCATGCAGGCGCCGCAGCGGATGCACTGCAGCGTGGCGCGCAATTGCGCGTCGGCATAGGCCTGGGTGCGTCCGTTGTCGAGCAGCACCACGTGCATCTCGCGCGGGCCGTCGAGCTCGCCGGCGCGACGGGGGCCGGTGATCAGGTTGAAATAGGTGGTGATCGCCTGGCCGGTGGCCGAGCGCGTCAGCAGCGTGGCCAGCGGCACGATATGGTCCAGGCTCGCCACCACCTTCTCGATGCCCATGATCGCGATATGCACCGGCGGCACGGTGGTCGAGAGCCGGCCATTGCCCTCGTTCTCGACCAGCCACAGCGTGCCGGTGTCGGCGGCGGCGAAGTTGACGCCGGACAGGCCGATGTCGGCCTCGACGAAGGCGTGCCGCAGCGCGCGGCGGCCGGTCTGGATCAGCGTGTCGACGTCCTCGGTGTAGGGCGTGTCGGGGATATGCTGCTCGAACAGCGCGGCGATATCGCCGCGCGTCTTGTGAATCGCCGGCATCACGATATGCGAGGGGCCTTCGCCGGCCAGCTGGACGATGTATTCGCCCATATCCGACTCGAGGCTGCGGATGCCGCGCTCGGCGAGGTAATGGTTCAGCGCGATCTCCTCGCTGGCCATCGACTTGCCCTTGATCACGCTGCGCGCGCCGTGGCGCTCGGCAATGCCCGCGATGATTGCGTTGGCCTCGTCGGGCGTCTGCGCCCAATGGACCTGCACGCCGACCTCCGTCAGCTTTGCCTCCAGTTGCTCCAGCAGCTGCGGCAGATGCGCCAGCGCATGCTGGCGCACCGCCTCGCCGAGGTCGCGCAAGGCCTGCAGCTCGTCGCCGTCCGGAAACTGGATCGCGCGCTTGTTCTGCAGGAAGTCCATCGCGCCGCGGAAACTGCTGCGCAGCTTGGCGTCGTCGAGCGCCGCCCGGGCCCGCGCCTTGAAGTCGGCGGACGGCACGAAATGCATCGGGGTCGCGCTCATACCGGTTCTCCCGATGTCGGTGCCGACGCTTGTATTGCCGGCGATGCCGTGCTGCCGCCGCGCTCGACGATCAGCACCCACAGCCGGCGCGGCCCATGCGCGCCATAGGCCAGCGTCTGCTGGATGTCGGAGGTTTTCGACGGGCCGGACACCAGCACCAGATTGGTCGGCATGCCGTCCTGCCAGCGTTCGGCGCGCATCGCGGCGTGCAAATCGGCATGCAGCGTGTCGGCGTAGACCAGCGCCACATGCAGCGGCGGGACCAGCGAGACCGTGCGCGGCGCGCGCGCGTCCGGCAGCAGCACCAGCGTGCCGGTGCCGGCGATGCCCGAGCGCGCCACCGTGAAGCCGGCGTCGATGGTGTCGAACAGCTCGCCCTTCCACGCTTCGATGGGGCGTTGGTATGCGACGGCGTCGACGGCCGATGGCAGGCAGCGCGACAGCGCGATGCCTTCCGGACCTTGGGGATCAAACAGCAGGCGGCGCACGCCGTCTTCGGCGAGGCGCTGGGCCAGCAGTGCGGGCCAGCCGGCCTCGTCCGTGCGCCAGACTTCGGCGTGTGCCGCGTGAAGGGCGGCCTGCATCGCGTCCGCGAGCGTGGCGCCGTCCGCGGGCGCGTGCATCGCGCGCCGGCCGTCGAAATGCGCGTCGATGCGCCGGCTCAGCGTTGGCGCCGCGGCGGGGTCGTCGTTGGCGACCGGCGCGGCAGCGCGCAGCCGTTCGAGGATGCGCGTGCGGGCGTCGTCGGCGATCATCGCTGCGTCTCCGTTGCGGCCAGCGCCGCGTGCGGGCCGGCGCTTCCATCGCGGTCGCCATCCCCGCTTCCATCCGCATGACCAAGACGGCGCCACAGGAACGTGGCCATATGCTCGACCTTGAGGCCCAACGCCTGCCGGCGCGCCGCATGGCCGATATTGAGCAGGCAGCCGCAGTCGGCCGATACCAGCGTGTCGCAGCCGGTGGCACAAGCGGAAGCGACCTTGTCCTGCACCATCGCGCCCGAGATGTCCGGATGCTTCAGCGAGAAGGTGCCGCCGAAACCGCAGCACTCGGATTCGCGCTCGTGTTCCAGCCGTGTGACACCGGGCAATGCGTCGATCAGTTCGACGCCGTGAACGCGCGTGCCCATCTCGCGGCGGGCCGCGCAGGAGGTATGCAGTACCACGGTCTCCGGGCTGACAGATCCCGACGTCGACGTCACCGCCTGCGCCGCATCCGGATAGCGGACCTTCAGCACGCGCAGCAGGAACTCGCTCAGTTCGAACACGCGCTCGGCCAGCGCGCGCGCCTTCGGGCCTGCCACGGCATCGTCCTCGAACAGCTTGGGCCAGTGATGGCGCATCATGCCGGCGCAGGAGCCGGAGGGCACGACGATCGGCCAGGGCTGGGCGAACAGATCGAGCTGCGCCCGCGCGACGGCGCGGGCCTGCTCGGGGTTGCCGCTGCTGTAGGCCGGCTGGCCGCAGCAGCTCTGCCCGCGCGGAAAATGCACGGTCAGCCCTTCCCGCTCCAGCAGACGGACCGCATCCAGGCCGGCTTGCGGCACGAACAGGTCGACCAGGCAGGTCGCGAACAGGTACACCTGCGCGGGGGCCTCGGGGTATTGCCTCGGAATCATGTCTCGCTCCGGAGATGGCCCGCCTGCAATGGCGGGCTCGATGCGTAGTAGTGGCGTAGTAGTGGGGTAGTCGTGCGTTTGGGACGTCGTTCTGCGTCCGAGTGTGGGCGCGGCCGAGCACGTCCGCTTCGGCGGCATAATTCCCGCTGCGGCGGCAAGGTTCAAATTGGTTGGACCAGTTGAACGCGCGACGAAGCGAGGGGAGAGGACGATGGCGGCAGGCATGCGCGAGCGCGGCCGGGTGGAGGAGGTAATGCGCAAGGTCGAGACCGCGCTGCTGGACGGCACGTGGCCGGCGGGCACGCGCCTGCCGGCGGAGCGTGTCCTGGCCGAGACCTACGGCGTGGCCCGCAACACGGTGCGCGAGGCCACGCAACGGCTGGCGGCGCGGGGGCTGCTGCAGAGCCGGCGCGGCGCCGGCGTGTTCGTCACCGAGCAGCTGCGCAGCGGCATCGCGTCGCCGTGGCGCCAACTGGTTGCCGACCATCCGGCGCTGCGCGAGGACATCCTGGAATTTCGCCGTGTGCTGGAGGGCGCCACCGCCTATTTCGCCGCGCTGCGCGCCGACGGGCAGGACCTGCGGCGGATCCGAACCCTGTTGGACCAGTTGGAGCGCGCCCGCGAGCGCGACGACAAGCAGGCGGAGGCCGACGCCGACGCGCAACTGCACGAGGCGATTGCGCTGGCCTCGCACAACACGATGTTCCTGCACCTGCATACCAGCGTGATCGGCATGCTGCGCGAGCACATCACGACCAACGGTACCGGCCTGCGCGAGCAGGACGCCGAGGCCTCCGACCAGCTGCTGCTGCAGCATCGCACACTGTGCGCCGCGATCCTGGCGCGGCGCCCGGAAGAGGCGCGCACGGCGATGCAGGCGCATATCGACTACGTGCGCAGCCGGGCGGAGTAGCCGGCCGTCGTCGAGCGACGCGCCTTCTTCGGAGCTCCGGTGTCTGGTTTCTTCCCGGCAGGCGCACGCAGAAATGGGTACGCTCCCGGCGCCGGCGTGGCACGACTGTCCGCTCGCCGACGCCGCAGCAGCCGTTCCCGCAACGGAAATCGGACCGGTTTTGGCGGCCGGTGAGCCGGCGGAATTGGCACGCAGAAACGGGTACGCTTCGCCCCCCAAGTCCTTCGCCAGAGAGTCGCCATCGGGCTTCCATGACGTTTGCGCGCTATATTCCGGACCAGGGGCCCGGTGCCGCGCCAAGCCGCGTCATGACAGGGCCACCGCTCCTTGCCGGGGGAACAGATGGCGTTCACTGAAACGATCGGCGCGCGGCGCTACGCGTTCGCGGACCTGAAGACGCTGCTGGCCAAGGCCAGCCCGGCCCGCTCGGGCGACCAGCTGGCGGGCCTGGCCGCCGACAGCGAAGAAGAGCGGATGGCTGCACGGATCGCGCTGGCCGACCTGCCGCTGTCGCGCTTCCTGAACGAGGCGCTGATCCCGTACGAAAGCGACGAAGTCACGCGGCTGATCGTCGACCGCCACGACGCCGCTGCCTTCGCCGAGATCGCCGCGCTGACGGTCGGCGAATTGCGCAACTGGCTGCTGCTGCACGAGACCGACGGCACGGTGCTGGCCCGCGTGGCGCCGGGCATCACGCCCGAAATGGCGGCCGCGGTCAGCAAGCTGATGCGCAACCAGGACCTGATTGCGGTGGCGCGCAAGTGCCGTGTGGTGACGCGCTTTCGCGACACGATCGGGCTGCCGGGCCGGCTGTCGGTGCGCTTGCAGCCCAACCATCCCACCGACGACCCCAAGGGCATTGCCGCCTCGATCATCGACGGCCTGTTCTATGGCTGCGGCGACGCCACCATCGGCATCAATCCGGCTGGCGACAACCTGGCGTCGATCGTGGCGCTGCTGCGGCTGATCGACGAGCTGCGCGAGCGGCACGGCGTGCCGACGCAGTCGTGCGTGCTGACCCATGTCACCAACACGCTGCGCGCGATCGAGCAGGGCGCGCCGGTCGACCTGGTGTTCCAGTCGATCGCCGGCAGTGAGCAGGCCAACGCCGCCTTCGGGATCGATCTGGCGCTGCTGGCCGAAGCCCGCGCCGCCGCGCTGTCGCTGGGCCGCGGCACGGTCGGCGACAACCTGATGTATTTCGAGACCGGGCAGGGCAGCGCGCTGTCGGCCAACGCCCACCACGGCGTCGACCAGCAGACCATGGAGGCGCGGGCATATGCGGTGGCGCGCGCCTTTTCGCCGCTGCTGGTCAATACCGTGGTCGGCTTCATCGGGCCGGAGTACCTGTACGACGGCAAGCAGATCGTGCGCGCCGGGCTCGAGGACCATTTCTGCGGCAAGCTGCTCGGCGTGCCGATGGGCTGCGACATCTGCTACACCAACCACGCCGAGGCCGATCAGGACGACATGGACACGCTGCTGACGCTGTTCGGCGTGGCCGGCGTCAACTTCATCATGGGCGTGCCCGGCGCGGACGACATCATGCTGAACTACCAGAGCACGGCCTTCCACGACGCGTTGTACCTGCGCGAGACGCTGGGCCTGGCGCCGGCGCCGGAGTTCGAGGCCTGGCTCAAGCGCACCGGCATCTTCGGCGACGATGGCAGGCTGGTGGAGCCGGCCGAGCGCCAGCCCTTGCTGCAACTGGCGCACGACCTGTAAGCGATTCAGGCCCATTCAGGATCATTCAGGAGCGATCGATGCCTTCGACCCTCGCCCCGCCCCATCCCTGGCAACGGCTGCGCCAGTTCACCTCGGCGCGCATCGCGCTCGGCCGCGCCGGGCACAGCCAACCCACCGACGCGGTGCTCGCGTTCGGCCTGGCCCATGCGCAGGCGCGCGACGCGGTGCACCAGCCGTTGTCCTGCGAGGCCGTCAGGGCGGCGCTGGACGAGGCAGGGTTTGCTCATCTAGGGGTCCATAGCGCCGCGGCGGACCGTGCGCAGTACCTGCGCCGCCCCGATCTGGGCCGCCGGCTGGACGAGCACAGCCGCGAGCGGTTGCGCCAGGCAGCGGGCGAGCCGTGCGACGTGGCCTTCGTGATCGCCGACGGCCTGTCGGCACAGGCGGCGCAGCGCCATGCGGTGCCGGTGCTGCGCGCGGTGCGCGAGCGGCTGCCCGACTGGCGGATCGGCCCGGTCGCGATCGCCGAGCAGTCCCGCGTGGCCCTCGGCGACGAAATCGGCGAGCTGCTGCGCGCGCGGCAGGTCGTGATGCTGATCGGCGAGCGCCCCGGCCTCAGTTCCCCCGACAGCCTCGGCATCTATCTGACCTACGACCCCCATCCCGGCCGCACCGACGCGCAGCGCAACTGCATCTCGAACGTGCGCCCGGAAGGGCTGCCGTACCCGCAGGCGGCCGATCGGCTGGCGTGGCTGCTGCGCGGCGCGGTGGCGCTGTGCTGCAGCGGCGTGCGGCTCAAGGAGGACAGCGGCGCGCTCGGCGCCGGCGAGGCCGCCGCGCTCAGGTCACCGGCGCCGGATTGAACAGCACCAGCGCGTTCTGCAGCTTCCACTGCTCGGCATACGACTTGCGGCCGCTGGCAATCTCGAGCATCGTGTGGAACAGCTGCCAGCCGACCTCTTCGATGGTGGCCTCGCCGGTCGCGATCCTGCCGGCGTCGATGTCCATCAGGTCGTGCCAGCGGCGCGCCAGGTCGCTGCGCGTGGCGACCTTGATCACCGGGACTTCGGCCAGTCCGTACGGCGTGCCCCGTCCGGTGGTGAACACATGCAGGTTGATGCCGGCGGCCAGCTGCAGCGTGCCGCAGATGAAGTCGCTGGCCGGCGTTGCCGCATAGAGCAGGCCCTTCTGCCTGGCCTTCTCGCCGGGGGGCACCACGCCGTGGATCGGCCCGCTGCCCGACTTGACGATCGAGCCCATCGCCTTCTCGACGATGTTCGACAGGCCGCCCTTCTTGTTGCCCGGCGTCGTGTTGGCGCTGCGGTCGACGCGGCCCTTGCTGAGGTAATGGTCGTACCACGCCATCTGCTCGATCATCGCCTGCGCGACCTCGGGCGTGGCCGCGCGCGCGGTCAGCTGGTCGATGCCGTCGCGCACCTCGGTGACCTCGGAGAACATCACGGTGGCGCCGGCGCGCACCAGCAGGTCGGTGGCAAAGCCGACCGCGGGATTGGCGGTGACGCCAGAAAACGCATCGCTGCCGCCGCACTGCACGCCGACCACGAGTTCGGAAGCCGGGCACGTCTCGCGCCGGCGCGCATTCAGCCGCTGCAGATGGCGCTCGGCCGTCTCCAGGATCGAATCGATCATCGAGCCGAAGCCCACATGGCGCTCGTCCTGCAGGCACACCACGTCCGGTGCGCCGCCTTCTATCTGCAGCGGGATCGTGCCGGACTCGATCAGTCGCGTCGGCTGCAGCTTCTCGCAGCCGAGGCTGACGATCATCACCTCGCCGCCGAAGTTCGGATTGAGCGCCAGGTTGCGGATCGTTCGGATCGGGATCACCGCATCGGGCGCGTCGATGGCCACGCCGCAGCCATAGCTGTGTTCCAGCGCCACCACGTCGTCGACGTTCGGGTAGCGCGGCAGCAGCTCGGCCTTGATCCGGCGCACCGCGAAGTCGACCACGCCGGCCACGCACTGCACCGTCGTCGTGATCGCCAGGATGTTGCGCGTGCCGACCGAGCCGTCGGCATTGCGATAGCCCTCGAAGGTGTAGCCCTCGAGCGGCGGCAACTCGGCCGGCACGCGGCTGGCGATCGGCAGCGCGTCGAGTTCCGGTGCGGACGGCATCCGCAGCACGCGCTCGTTGACCCAGCTGCCGCGTGGCAGCGGCTTCACGGTGTAGCCGATGACGACGTTGTAGCGCAGCACCGGCGCGCCTTCGTCGAGATCGACCAGCGCGACCTTGTGGCCCTGCGGCACCGCCTCGACCAGTTGCAATCCGCACGGGAAGGTGGTGCCGGCCGGCAGGCCGCCATCGTTGGCGACGATGGCGACGTTGTCGGCGTCGTGCATGCGGATATAGAGCGGTTGGCCGGCGCTGCGGCTCGCCGTTTGCATCATGAGCTTATCTCCTGGGCCGCCGTCAGTCGGCGGTGATCTTTCCGGTTTCGATGACGTGCTTCCATCGGGCCGATTCGGCGGCCTGGAAGCGGGTGAACTGTTCGGGTGTGTTGCCGACGATCTCGAAGCCGACCTCGAGCAGCCTGTTCCTGACCGCGGGGTCGTTCAGCCCGGCGACGATGCCCTTGTGCAGCCGCTCGCGGACATCGGCGGGCAGCCCCTTGGGCGCGGCCACTGCCTGCCACGAGTAGACGACCAGGTTCCTGATCCCGGCCTCGTCCATGGTCGGTACCGATGGCAGTACCGGCGAGCGTTGCGTGCTGGTGATCGCCAGCGCGCGGATTTTGCCGGCCCTGACCTGCGGCATCGCCGTGTTGACGTTCATGAAGGTCGCATCGACCTGCCCGCCGATCAGATCGTTCATCGCCGGCGCGCCGCCCTTGTACGGGACATGCGTGCCACTGGTGCCGGTCTGCTGCCAGAACAGCTCGGCGGTCAGATGGTCGCTGGTGCCATTGCCGGCCGAGGCGAAGGTCAGCTTGCCCGGATTGGCCTTCAGGAACGCGACCACCTCCTGCAGCGTCTGGAAGCGCGAGTTGGCCGGTACCGCCAGGATGTTCGGCGCCTGCACCGCCACCGAGATGTAGTCGAAATCGCGGGCCGGATCGTACGGCGTGCTCTTGATCAGATGCGGGGCGATGACCAGTGGACCGAGCGAGGACACGAGCAGCGTGTAGCCGTCCGGTGCCGCGCGCTTGACGAAGCTGGCGCCGATCGCGCCGGCCGCGCCGGGCTTGTTCTCGACCACGAAGCTGGCGCCGGTCTGTTCCTGCAGCTTGGCGCCGACGATGCGGGCGATCACGTCGGTCGAGCCGCCGGCGGGAAAGGGCACGACCATCGTGACTGGCTTGTCGGGCCAGGCGGCATGGGCGGACAGCGTGGTGGCGAGGCCGAAGGCCAGCGTGGCGATCAGGCGTTTCATCTGTGTCTCCTTGAGGGTGGGTCTCTCGCTTGCCATGCATCGGCCGGTCTTGGGCGCCGGCCTGTGTTCCGTTGGCGGGCCGCCCTTATGGGCGAGCGCCGAATTCCGTCTGTGCCCGCGTCCATGCGCGCGCCTGCTCGCTGATCGAGACACCGAGGCCGGGCCGCGTCGGCACGACGATGCGGCCATCGCGGATTTCCAGCCGCTCGTTGAACAGCGGCTCGAGCCAGTCGAAATGCTCGACCCACGGCTCGCGTGGATACGCCGCCGCCAGGTGAATGTGCAGCTCCATCGCGAAATGCGGGGCCAGCATCAGCCCGGCGTGCTCGGCCAGCGCGGCGACCTTCAGGAAGGGCGTAATGCCCCCCACGCGCGGGGCGTCGGGCATCAGGTAGTCGGCGGCGCGGTGGCGGATCAGGTCCCAGTGTTCGGCGGCGCTGGTCAGCATCTCGCCGGTGGCGATCGGGGTATCGAACTGCGCGGCCAGCGCGGCGTGGCCCTCGTGGTCGTAGGCGTCCAGCGGCTCCTCGATCCAGACCAGGTGGAACGGCTCCAGCGTCCGGCACATGCGCTGCGCGGTGGGGCGGTCCCATTGCTGGTTGGCGTCGACCATCAGCGGCACCGCGTCGCCCAGATGCTTGCGCACCGCGCCGACCCGTTCGAGGTCGCGCGCGCCGTCCGGCTGGCCGACCTTCAGCTTGATGCCGCCGATGCCGCGTTCCACCGAGGCCGCGGCGTTGATCAACAGCTGATCGAGCGGCGTATGCAGGAAGCCGCCCGAGGTGTTGTAGCAGCGCACCGCATCGCGCTGCGCGCCGAGCAGCTTGGCCAGCGACATGCCCGCGCGGCGCGCCTTCAGGTCCCACAACGCGACGTCGAAGGCGCCGATCGCCTGCGTCGCCATGCCGCTGCGCCCGACCGAGGCGCCGGTCCAGCACAGCTTGTCCCACAGCCGCGCGATATCGCTGGGGTCTTCGCCGAGCAGCGTCGGCGCCAGCTCGCAGGCGTGGGCGTACTGGCCGGGACCGCCGGCGCGCTTCGAATAGCTGAAGCCCACTCCCTCGCGGCCGTCCGCCGTCGCGATTTCGGCGAACAGGATCGCGACCTCGGTCATCGGCTTCTGGCGGCCCGTCAGCACCTTGGCGTCGCTGATCGGGGTGGCCAGCGGCAGATAGCAGCTGGACAGGCGGATCCAGGCGATGCGGTCGGCGGTGGAGGTCATAAGCTGTCTTTCGTTCGGCGGCAGGGTATCGTTGTCGGATCGAAATGATAACGTTGTCATTTCGGTGCCAAATGAAGCCCGTTACAATGTCGGGCGCCGTGCACCGGGATTCTGCGATGCGGCGTGACAGGGACGGGCACGTTTCGGCGAAATGCTAACGTTGTCATATCGGCGCTGTCAACGCGCTTCGCCGCGATGCCGACTCATGGCTTTCCCGAACCCGGCCGTCCACCGCATCCGTTGCCATCCGTTGCCATCCGTTTGCCCCGACCCGAGACCTGACGTGGCCACCACCAAAGCGCAGAACAAGTCCGTCACCCTGCATGACGTCGCCCGCGCGGCCGGCGTGTCGCTGATCACCGCCTCCCGCGCACTGAGCAATCCCGGCATGGTGTCGGCCAAGACGATCGAACGCGTGCAGCAGGCGGCCGACGCGGTCGGCTATATCCCCAACCTGATCGCCGGCGGACTGAAGTCGCGGCGCAGCCTGATGGTGGCGGCCGTCGTGCCCGATATCGCCGTGACGCAATTCCTGCCGACCATCAAGGCATTGACCGAGACGCTGGAGGCGGCCGGCTACCACCTGATCCTCGGACAGAGCAGCTACGACGATTCGCGCGAAGAAGCGCTGCTCAACGCGATGATCGGCCGGCGCCCGGACGGCATCGTCGTCACCGGGCTGATCCAGTCCGAGGCGGCGCGCGAGCGGCTGCGGCAGTCGGGCATTCCGGTCGTCGAGACCTGGGAACTGAGCGACCGGCCGGTGGACATGGCGGTCGGTTTTTCGCACGTCAAGGTCGGCAGCGCGGTGGCCGGGTATTTCCTCGCCAAGGGCTGGCAGCGCGTGGGCATCGCCACCGGCGACGACCGGCGCGCGCGGATCCGCTCGGAGGCCTTCGTGTCGACCTTCGGCCGGCCGGTGCCGACCGCGGTCGTGCCGGCCCCGAGCAATCTGCCGTTGGGGCGGCGCGCGCTGGCCGAACTGCTGGACAAGGCCCCGGGCCTGCAGGCGATCTGCTGCAGTTCGGACCAGCTGGCGCAGGGCGTGCTGGTCGAAGCGCAGGCGCGGGGCTTGCGCGTTCCCGAGGATCTGGCGGTCTGCGGTTTCGGCGATGCCGAGGCGTCCGCCCACATGGCGCCGTCGCTGACCACGGTCCAGGTCGACGCCGCGCACATCGGCGCGACCGCGGCGCGGCTGATCCTGGACAAGTGCAAGGGGCTGCCGGTGGAGCCGCGCGTCGTCGACGTGGGGTTTCGCGTGATCGAGCGCGCGTCGACGGGCGGGCCGGACTGAAGGTTCGCCCAGCGCGCACGCTGCAACGCGCCGCTTCAGCGCGTCATCGCTGCGCCGCGCCCAGGCGCGGCCAGATCGCCTGCAGTTCGCCCTTCAGGAACGTCAGCAGGCATCGCGTCGCCATGGTCTGGTAGCGGTTCGGCAGCGTCAGCATATAGAGCCGGCTGCCGAACACGCTGATGCGATAGTCGCGCAATACCGGCGTCAGCAGGCCCGCGGCGAGCTCGCGGCCGATCGCATACAGCGGAAAGATGCCGATGCCGACGTCGCCCAGCACGGCCTCCTTCAGGAAGGCGAAATTCTCCGAACTGAGCGTCGGTTCCAGCGCGACCTGCTCGCGCTGGTCCTCGCCGGCGCGCGTGCCGAAGGCCTTCAGCTTCTGCCCGACCGGCGATGCGCAGACGATCGCATGGCGTTGCAGATCGGCCAGTGCTCGCGGGGCCGGCTGCGCGGCAAGGTAGGCCGGCGAGGCGCAAACCACCCAGTCGACCTCGCCGATCTCGGTGGCCACCACCGAATCGGGCGGCGTCGAGATGATCCGCAGCGCGACCTCGACGTCCTCGGAGACCAGGTTGTGGATGCGGTTGTCGAACACCACGTCGAGCGTGATGTCCGGGTAGCGGTGCTTGAACTGCACCAGCAGCGGCGACAGCAGCGCGTGTCCCAGGCCGGTCGGCACCGACAGCCGCACGTGGCCCTGCAGCGTCTTGCCCATATTGGTGATCAGCGCATCAGCCGCGGCAACCTCGGCCAGGATGTTGCGCCCGTGTTCGTAGAGGCCGGCGCCCACTGGGGTCGGTTCGACATGGCGCGTGGTCCGGCGCAGCAACTGCACGCCGAGCTCTTCCTCGAGCGCCTTGAGCCGGTAGCTGACGTTGGCGCGCGTCATCTTCAGCTTGCGCGCGGCGGCGGACAGGTTGCCCGCGTCGACGATATCGACGAACAGGCGCAGGGCGTTCAGATCCATCATGGCGAAGCAGTGGGAGGGCGGAAGGGACGAGGACGGTCAAGCTACGCGCCGCAACGGTGGCGCTTGCCGCAGGATTGTCAAATATGGCTGTCCATTCTGTCCAAGCCGGCGTGGATTGTCAAAATCCGAGGGCGGCGTACCATGACGGCCATCCGCCCGCCTTGTCGGCTCGGCAGCCGCTCGCGCCGTCGCCGGCCGGGGCCGCCACCCTTCCTCCCTTCGCACTCCCACGGAGACCGCCATGACCCTGGACACCGAATCGTTTTCCCTGCTGCGCGCCTCGGTGCAGCGCTTCATCGAAGAGCGCCTGAAGCCCGCCGAGGACATCCTCGAGGAAACGGACGACGTGCCGGCCGACATCGTGGCCGACATGAAGGAGATGGGCCTGTTCGGCATCTCGATCCCCGAAAACTACGGCGGCATCGGGCTGTCGATGTCGCAGGAATGCGATGTGGTCTATGACCTTGGCCATACCGCGCTCGCCTTCCGCTCGGTGTTCGGCACCAACGTCGGCATCGGCTCGCAGGGCATCCTGATGGATGGCACCGAGGAGCAGAAGCAGAACTATCTGCCGCGCATCGCCAGCGGCGAGCTGGTCATCTCGTTCGCGCTGACCGAGCCGAATGCGGGCTCGGACGCGGCCTCGCTGCAGACCAAGGCCGAACTGGACGGCGATCACTATGTGATCAACGGCACCAAGCGCTTCATCACCAATGCGCCGCGCGCCGGCGCCTTCACGCTGATGGCGCGCACCGGGGGCCCGGGGGCATCGGGTATCTCGGCCTTCATCGTGCCGGCCGACACGCCGGGGATCTCGCTGGGCAAGCCCGACAAGAAGATGGGCCAGCGCGGCACCAAGACCTGCGACGTGGTGCTGGAGAACGTGCGCGTGCCGGCCGCCAACATCATCGGCGGCGTGCCGGGCGTGGGCTTCAAGACCGCGATGAAGGTGCTCGATCGCGGCCGCCTGCATATCTCGGCGCTGGCCTGCGGCATGGCGCACCGGCTGCTGACCGACGCGGTGGCCTACGCGAAGGACCGCAAGCAGTTCGGCCGCCCGATCGGCGAATTCCAGCTGATCCAGGGCATGCTGGCCGACAGCCAGGCCGAGCTCTACGCCGGCCTGTCGATGGTGCGCGATTGCGCCCAGCGCTACGACGCCAAGGAGCCGGGCAAGAGCGATCCCGAAGTCAGCATGCTGGCCTCGTGCGTCAAGATGTTCTGTACCGAGATGGTGGGCCGCGTGGCCGATCGCGCGGTGCAGATCCACGGCGGCGCCGGCTATATCGCCGAGTACAAGGCCGAACGCTTCTATCGCGACGTCCGTCTGCTGCGCCTGTATGAAGGCACCACGCAGATCCAGCAAATGATCATCGCCAAGCAGCTGCTGCGCGACTGAAGCCGGCCCGGGCGCGGAGGGTTCAAGCATGAAACAGCTTCAACGCGTCCGCCCTGCCGGCACGGCACCCGGGATCCCACTTCCCGGTGCCGGCGCGCACGGCTGGGCCCCGCATCTCGATCTCGCATTGGCCGGTGACGAGCCGGCTCGTCCGCCGTGCTTCCCGATCATCGCCGCGCTGCGGGCGGGCTGCGCCACGCCGCCGACCGCACCGCTCGACGTGGGAGCGCTGGCGCTTGGCGCAGCGGCAGTCCTCGGCCGCCGCGATCCGATCGTGTCGGTCCAGGCGGCGGAACTCGGCGATATCGATGGCGTGCTGTATCGCACCGGCGCCGGCGGCTGGACGCTGCTGCACCGCGCCGCGCTGGGCCCGTCCGAGGCCCGCTTCGTCCAGGCCTGGTTGCTCGCCTGCTACGCGATGCGAGGCGAGCATGCCGATACCGATGCGTTCGAATGCGGGCAAGGCGGCCTGTATTCGCTGGCCGATGACGACAGCCCGGCCGCGCGCGCCTACAGCTTTGCGGCGCGGCTGACGATGCCCGCCGCCGCCTGCCATCTCGGCCTGACCGGCCATGTCGATGGCGATGTGCTGATCGCCTTTGCCTCGCAACTGCAGGTGCCGCTGCTGCATGCCGCGCGGCGCTGGCTGGCGCGTACCGCGCAGAAGGCCGTGCTGGTGCTCGACGAGGCCGGGACGGTGCGCGCCAGCTGGCTCAGCGAGACGGCGTGCTCGGCCGGTTGGCGCGTCGATGCGCAAGCGGTGCCGGCGCGAGAGGCGCGGGGCGCGATGGAAACGTCGAATGATGTTGTGCCGGCTGTCGTCGTTCAGGAACGCCGCGTGGCGATGGCAGACTGGTTTGCCCAGGCGCCGGCCGCCGGCCAGCTGATGGAAACGTCGTTGGGAGCGGTAGACGGCGGGGAGGGGCGGTTCGGATTGACCTTGCTGCAGTTGCCGCGCAATGCGGTTTGCCCTCAGCCGCGCGCGTTCTGGCCGCAATACCGAGCCTGCGTCAGCGCCAACACCGGCGTCAGCGGGTAGGGCGCAGCGGCCGGCGACTCAGCGGATCAGCACCCGCCGGTCCGCGGCGCCCCGCGTCGTGCCGCCGCGGTTTGCCGGGTTGCGGGCCGCCAGCCGCTCGAGCTGGCGTTGCATCTTGGTCAGATAGGTAATCATCATGCCGCGCTCTTCCAGGGTCAGCGGCGAGACCCAGACCGATTGCAGCGCCTTGATGGCCTGACCCAGCTTGTCCATCCGATGGCTGGCGCTCGAGCGGATGACCGGAATCGGCTGCGCCGCATGGGGGCCAGGCTGCGGTTCGAGCCATCCCTGGTCCGACAGGCTGCGGACCATCGCCTCGAATTCCTCGGCCTGGAGCCAGGGCAAGGCGCAGGGGGCGGTGACGTGGTGGGGTTCGACGCGCTGGCGGTGTGCCAGGTGTTGCAGCAGATGCCATTCCGCCGTCGAGATACCGGACTGCGACAGAACGTGGTCCAGGGCCGAATGCCAGCCGGCCAGATTCTCTTGCAGACAGCGCAGCAGCGGTTCCTTGGCGTCGTACAGGTTGGCTGACATGGTGTCGCGAGTCTCCTGTTGTGTTTTGGCCTGATCGTTACCGCTCGCTGGACTGACGCTGGACGAACCGTGCCTGCGATCGGGGGCACCATCGTGCGTTGCCCGGTTACCGCCTTCTTTCGAAAACCTGACGAAAGTATTTGGTGGATCTTCGGGTAAAGCGGCGGTTTTGGCGAGATTGCCGAGGCTGCGACACGGCGTCGCAGGAACCCGCTTGCGTCACGCCTGTGTCACGCCTCGATGGCGTCTCAATGCCGTTTCAATGCCAGAAGGCATCGACCTCGCGCAGCAGATGACCGGCCAGGATGTAGTCGCCGAGGCGGCTGGCGCGCGCTTCCAGCTCATGCAGCTGCTGGTCCGGAATGGCGCCGAGATCGAACAGGCAATAGAGATTGCGCTGACGGAAGGTGGTCTTGGGTTTGGCGAGCCCTTCGATCAGGGCGTCGTGCGAGCGCACCGCGATGCTTTCCTGGCCGCGGTACTGGACGCGGATGCCGCGTTTTTCCCCCAGCCGGCCCAGTTCGACGGCGTCCTGCCAACCCGTTTCATAGTCCAGCTCCAGCGCCAGAACCTCACGGGCGGCCAGCAGACGCAGGGCCTCGTTCTTGCTGCCGGCTCGTGCGATTGACATGCTTACCTCCGTGGCGATCAAGGACTGTACAAATATACAGTCCTTGGGGTCACCCGGCAAGCAGAAGGTGTCTCAACATCGGGGCCGCAACGCACGGTGCGTGGGCGTCGCGGCCAACGGTCTACGCCGCCCTGGCCGTGCTGCCGGCGAGCTCACGCAGGAACGCCTGCATCGACCTCGGCGGCCGCCCCAGGATCGCCCGCAGCACCAGCGTATTGGCGCGCAATCCATGGGATGCGTAGTGTTCGTGGATCTTGCGCAGCAGGTCCCATTGCGCCGCGCTGTAGTCGAGCGGCAGGCGCGCCGCCCATCGCTCGAAGTCGATCTCGCCGGCGGCGACGGGCCGTCCCAGCGCGTCGCCCATCATCGCGGCGATCTGCGCGCGCGTGAGCCCCGGCTCGCCGGTCAGTTCGAAGCAGCCATAAGCCAGCCGGTCGGTCGTCAGCGCCATCGCGGCAACCTCGGCGACATCGCGGTAGTCGACGCGGGCTACCGGCACGTCGACCGGATAGGGCTCGGCGAAGACGCCCCCGGCCAGGACGCCCGCCCATGCGCCGAGCAGGTTCTGGTAGAAATTCGCGGGCTGCAGCACGGTGAACTGCAGGCCCGAATCGAACAGCGCCTGTTCGACCGGAATCTTGCTGGCGTGGTTGGCCAGCGTGACGTCGGTCGGCTGGATCACCGACGAGAACACGAAGCGGCGCACACCGGCACGCCGCGCTGCGCGGACCATGTTGACGCCCAGTTGCGATTCGTCGGGCGCGAAGGCGGGGCCGATGTAGAACACGCCATCGACGCCGTCCAGCGCGGCCGCCAGCGCTTGTGGCGAGCGCAGGTCGCCGACCGCGACCTCGTCGGTGCCATTGGCCAGCGCGACGGCGGAGCGTCCCGCATCGCGGACCAATCCGCGTACGGTCACGCCCCTGTCCCGCAGGGCCTGCGGAACCAGGCCGGCAAATCGTCCGGCGGCGCCGACGACCAGCACGCGGCGCGCCGCGGCGGTGTCGGTCGAATGCGTTGCTGTCGCGATCGATGTCACGGTGTTTCTCCTCGTTCGTGATGAATGATCCGGACACGATAGGGAGTTCCGAATCGGAGGAGAATACGGGCTCCCGATGATTCTCCCTTCCACAAATCGAGAGAATGCCGGGCGACGATCTTCCCATTCAGACGTGGAGCGCCGATGGACCGCGTGTCCGACATCCTGACCTTCCTGGCCATCGCCGAGCACGGCAGCCTGAGCAAGGCCGCCCGGCATCTGGGCCGCTCGCTGCAGTCGGTCAGCCGTTCGCTATCGCTGCTCGAGCGCAGCCTCGGCGTGCAACTGGTCCAGCGAACCACCCGCAGCTGTCAGCTGACCGAGGCCGGCGAGGCGTTCCGCCATCGCGTCGCGCCGGCAATGGCCGAGCTGAGCGAGGCCTGGGATGTCGCGTCGAGCCTCAGTTCGTCCGCGTCCGGGACGCTGCGGGTCAGTGCGCCGGTGCTGTTTGCGCCGGCGTATGTCGTGCCGGTGATCGCCCGCTATATGGAGCGGCATCCGCGCGTGGAGGTGGAGTTGACGGTCAGCGACGCATTCACCGATCTGCGCGCGCAAGGGCTGGACCTGGCCGTGCGGATCGGCGAGGTGACCGACGACAGCTTGAAGGCGCGCCGGCTGGCGATGCTGCGGCGCGTGGCATTCTGCTCGCGCAGCTATGTGGCGCGCCACGGCGTGCCGGCGCACCCGCGCGAACTGGCCGCGCATCGCTGCGTCGTGCGCAGCGGCGAGGGCAACGATGCGCGCTGGCCGTTCCTGGTCGACGGCAAGCAGCGTCGTTATCCGGTCGAGGGCAGACTGCGTGCGGGCAGCACCGCGGCGGTCAACGAGGCGGTGGCGCTGGGCCTCGGTATCGGCTTCGGCCCGCTATGGCAGGTGCGGCATCTGCTCGAGCAGCGGCGCCTCGTGACCGTGCTAGACCGCTTCGAGGCGCCGCCGATCCCGGTGCAGGCGGTATGGCCCGCGGCGCGCGCGATTCCGGCCAAGACGCGGGCCTTCATCGATCTGCTGGCGGACCATCTGGGCGGCCTGTCGTTATAGCGTTGCAGCGCTATGGCGTTGCAGTGCTGGCGGATGGCAGCGCAGGGCGGCAGTCCCTACTTCGCGAAGACCTGACCGATATCGCCGAAGGCCTTGAACTCGAGCGCGTTGCCCGACGGATCGAGGAAGAACATCGTGGCCTGTTCGCCAACCTGGCCCTTGAATCGCACATGCGGTTCGATCACGAACTTGATGTTGGCCGCGCGCAGCTTGTCGGCCAGCGCTTCCCATTGCTCCATCGACAGGATCGCGCCGAAATGGCGCACCGGCACGTCGTCGCCATCGACCGCGCTGGTCGAGCGATGCCCGGTCTCCTCGGGCGCCAGGTGCGCGACCACCTGATGGCCGTAGAAATTGAAGTCCACCCAGCTGTCGGAGCTGCGGCCCTCGGGGCAGCCGAGCAGATCGCCATAGAAACGCCGGGCCTCCGCCAGGTCGTGCACGGGGAACGCCAGGTGGAACAGGGGAATGGATTGCATATGGGGACCTTTGTGGAATGGGAGCGCCGGTCTGCGGCGCCGCGCTGTCGTGGTATGGTCCCGGAAATTCTACCCAGCACAAGTCGAGATATGAAGCGAATCATTTTTGCGCTGAGTATCAGAGATTTCGATGGGCCTTCGATGATCCATTTGCGATGAGCCGCGTGCCATGATCCGCTACTTCCGCACCTTCCTGGTCGCCGCCGAGACCGCTTCGTTTTCCGCCGCCGCGGTGCGGCTGTCGCTGACGCAGTCGGCGGTCAGCACGCAGATACGGCGGCTGGAGGAGGACCTGGGTTGCGCGCTGTTCGACCGCACCGGCAAATCGGTGACGCTCAGCGAGCAGGGGCGCAAGCTGCTGCCCGAGGCGGTCCGCTTCGTCGAACTCTACGAGTCGATGAAGGGACAGGCGCATGCGGCCCCCGCGCTGACGCCGATCGACCTGGGCGCGGTATCGACGGTGCAATCCACGCTGCTGCCGAAGGCGATGCAGCGCTTTCGCGCCGATTACCCGAAGACCCACGTCAACATCGTGCCCGGCATGTCGACGCAGTTGCTGACCCAGGTCGATGCGCGCGAACTCGAAGTGGCGGTGATGATCAAGCCGCGGCTCGGCATTCCGGCCGAGCTCAAATGGCTGCCCTTGCTGAGCGAGCCCTTCGTCGCGATCGCGCCGCGCGGTGCGCCACGCGAGCTGAAGGCGATGCTCGGTGCGCTGCCCTTCATCCGCTACAACCGGCATTCGGCTGGCGGACATCTGGTCGACCGGTACCTGAAGCGCCATCGGCTGCGCGTCGACGAGGGCATGGAGCTCGACGAGCCGGCGGTGATCCTGCAGATGGTCGACCAGGGGCTGGGCTGCGCGATCGTACCGGCCGATCTGCTGCCGCTGGCGCAATGCCCGAACGTCCAGGCCGAGCCGTTGCCGGGCCGGCCGATCCATCGCGAGGTCGGCGTGCTGGCGCGGCCCTCGGCGGTGTCGCGGGCGCCGACCGCGGCGCTGATCGACGCCTTCGTCCTCGCGGCGCGCCAGTGGCGCGGGCGGCGGGGCAAGCCGCGCTGAACACGCGCAGCGGCCATTTTGCGGGCCGAAGCTCGCCGGACTCGCATGTCCGAATCCGGCTGGTCGACCGGCCGGAAAGCGGTAGCATGCAGCCATGGAACTCGATCCCGATACCTGCTACCGCGCCGTGGTTTCGCACGACCGCCGCTTCGACGGGCGCTTTTTCGTCGCCGTGTCGTCGACCGGCATCTACTGCCGGCCGGTCTGCGCGGTGCGCACGCCCAAGCGCGAGAACTGCAGTTTCTTCGCCACCGCGGCGGCCGCAGAGAAGCACGGCT
This sequence comes from Cupriavidus sp. JZ107, assembly GCF_053903255.1. Lineage (NCBI taxonomy): Bacteria > Pseudomonadati > Pseudomonadota > Betaproteobacteria > Burkholderiales > Burkholderiaceae > Cupriavidus > Cupriavidus sp. JZ107. The sequence continues at coordinate 158,897 of NZ_CP096480.1, forward strand.
ATCGGCCCTGCCTGCGCTGCCGGCCGGAGCTGGCGCCCGGGCACGGGCTGGCGGATCTGTCGGGGCGGCTGGCGCAGGCGGCGGCGACGCTGATCGACGAGGGCTTCCTCGCCGATGCCGGCGTGCCCGAGCTGGCCGCGCGGATCGGCGTCACCGAGCGGCACCTGCGGCGGCTGTTCACCGCGCAGTTCGGCGTCTCGCTGGTCGAATACGCCCAGACCCAGCGTCTGCTGCTGGCCAAGCGGCTGCTGACCGATACCGCGCTGCCGGTTACCGAAGTGGCCATGGCCGCCGGCTTCGGCAGCGTCCGCCGCTTCAACGACGTATTGAAGACCCGCTATGGCCTGGCGCCGACCGCGATGCGCAAGCGCGCCGCGGGCATGCCGGCCGACCGGCTGGTGTTCGAGCTCGGCTATCGGCCGCCGCTCGCGTGGCACGCGCTGCTGCAGTTTCTCGGCGCGCGCGCGGTGCCGGGTGTCGAGCAGATCCGGCCCGATCCGCATGGCGGCGAATACGGGCGCACCGTGGCCATCGAGGTGGCCGGCCGCCTGCACAGCGGCTGGATGCGGCTGGCGCTGGCCCCGCAGCGCCACGTGCTGCGCGTGACGCTGTCCGGTTCGCTGGCGCATGCCATTCCGCAGGTGCTCGGCAAGGTCCGGCGCCTGTGCGATGTGGGCTGCCGGCCCGATGTGGTCGACCACCATCTGGGCGCGCTGGCCGCCGACATGCCGGGCATGCGGCTGCCGGGTACGGTCGACGGCTTCGAGATCGCGGTGCGCGCGGTGCTCGGCCAGGTCGTCTCGCTGGCGCAGGCCCGGTCGATGCTGGATCGGCTGGTGCAGGCCCATGGCACGCCGCTGGCCGTGCCGACGGACGAGTTGCGGGCGTGCTTCCCGAGCGCCGCCACGCTGGCCGCGGTGCCGGTGACAGACCTCAATGCGCTCGGCGTGCCGCTGGCCAAGGCCCGCGCGATCCACGCCATTGCCACGGCCATGGTCGAAGGCAGGCTGTCGCTGGAACCAGGCGTGGAGCCTGCGGAAACCATTGCAGCCTTGTGTGCCATCGACGGCGTGGGCGACTGGACCGCGCAATACATCGCGATGCGGGCGCTGGGCTGGCCCGATGCGTTTCCGGCGACCGACTACGCGCTGCGCAAGGTGCTGGGCATCGAGCGCACCGGCGAGATGCTGCGCCACGCCGCGCAGTGGGCGCCGTGGCGCGCCTACGCGGCCATGCATCTGTGGCGCCAGTACCAGGACATGCAGGACGGCCGCGAGCGCGAGCGTGCGACCGCGCGCGCCGCGCCGGCGGGCGTCGGCGACGCCGGCGGCAAGCAAGCCGTACCGCGCCGCACCCGCCGCCCACAGTTACAGGAGCAGCCAACATGACTCACTACCGTTCGATGTCGGGCCCGCTCGGCGACGTGTTGTTGCGTGCCGAAGACGGCCATCTGACCGGAATGTTCTTCTCCGGCCAGAAATACCATCCGGCCGGACCGTTCGACGGCGCCCCCGCCGATGCACGCCATGCGCGGCTGCTGGAGCAGGCGGCGCAGGAACTGACCGAGTACTTCGCCGGTGCGCGCCAGCACTTTACCGTGCCGCTGCGCCTGGCCGGCAGCGCGTTCCAGCAGCGGGTCTGGCAGGCGCTGTGCGAGATTCCGTTCGGCCAGACCGTCAGCTACGGCCAACTGGCGCTCGGCCTGGGCCTGCCTCCGAGCCATGCGCGCGCCGTCGGCAGCGCGGTGGGCCGCAACCCGATCTCGGTGATCGTGCCCTGCCATCGGGTGCTCGGCGCCAACGGCGCATTGACCGGTTATGCCGGCGGTACCGGGCGCAAGCAGGCACTGCTGCGGCTCGAAGGCACGGCCGCGGCGCCGCATCTGCCGCTGCTGCGCGATACGCTGGCCGCGGCGGCTTGACGTCGCACGCGTAGCGCTCCGGCCGGCATGCCGCGCCTGTTCGTCGCACTGGAAACCCCGCCCGCGCGTGCCGCGTCGCTGCTGGCGACGCTGCCGCGCGAGCGCGGCATCCGTCCGACGCCGGCCGCGCAGGTCCACCTGACGCTGCGCTTCATCGGCGAGGTCGACGAGGATCGGGCAGTGGCGATCGACAACGCGCTTGGCACCATCGACGCCTTTGCCGTGCCGGTGCATGTCGCCGGCGTCGGCCGCTTCGGCCGGCGCGGCGGCATCCTGTGGGCCGGCGTCGCGCCTGCGCCACCGCTGCTGGCCTTGCATGCCGCGATCGATCTGGCGCTGCACGATGTTGGAATCGGGCCGGAGGCGCGTTCCTTCCACCCGCACCTGACGCTGGCGCGCTGCGCGCCGCAGGCGCCGGAGCCGCTGCTGCGCGAGTGGGTCGCCGCGCAACGGGAACTGGCCTGCCCGCCTTATCTGTCGCGGCGCTTCGTGCTGTTCGAGAGCCGCCTGCAGCGGCAGGGCGCCGAACATCGCTGCCGCCGGGCCTTCGCCTTGCACGAGCCGGACCCGGACAACCCCTCCTAAGTCGGGCTCAAGTTTTGCGCCGAGGATGCCGATTCTGTACTAGAGTCCCCTTCGCCCGCATCTGGATCCCCGCACCCGCCCGCGTGATTTCATGAGTTCCCACGAGTCCATCGACCGGCCCGAGGCCGCCGCCGCGTCCGACGCTGCTTCCGACGAACAGTACCGCCTGACCCACGCCTCGCAGATCGGCACGGTGCTGCGCGATCTGGCGTGGCAGAAATGCACGCTGAACGTGCGTTCCGGCCGCGGCCGGGAGACCGTTTCCTCGGTGCTGCATGTCGACCCCGCCAGCCGGACTTTCATCTTCGATTGGTGCCGGACCGAAGAGGAGGCACGCGCGGTGCTGGAGGCCGAGGAAAACACGATCTCCGCGTCGCTGCGCGGCGTGCCGGTGAACTTCGCCATCGGCCGGCCCGAGCCCGTGCAATACCAGGGCGGCCCGGCCTTCAAGGCGCCGTTCCCGGACAAGCTCTATCACTTCCAGCGCCGCCGGCATTTCCGCGCACGCACGCTGGTGACGCGGGGCTACGGCTGCGAGGGACGGCTCGACGACGGTACCGTGGTCAAGCTCGATATCTCGGATCTGTCGCTATCGGGAGTGGGGCTGCGCTCGCGCACGGTCGGCGATGCGCAGCTGCCGGTCGGTACGCGCATCGCGCGCGCCCGGCTCGATTTCCGTGAGCTCGGCAAGCTCGATCTGGATCTGCAGGTAGTGGGGCATTGGCTGGTGGGCCGCGACGACAGCGCGATTCATCATTTCGGCTGCGCGTTCGTCAATCCGGATGGGCGTCTGGAAAATACGCTGCAGCGGCTGGTATTCGCGCTGGAATTGGCCCATCGGGGCTAGCAATTCGCGACGCGCAACGGGCGCGCCGCAGATATCGGGATATCGGGATATCGGGATATCGATGACGCGCCGGCCCTGGATATGCGCGTGGACGGCGCCAATCCTTATTGCGGCTTGCTCTGCGCCACCATCGTGAGGGCGAGCATCACATCGCCGGACAGGCGGCCACCGTTCGATGGCATGCCGGCGTCTTCCAGGATCGCCCACAAATTCTCGGAGCCGGCCGCAATCCGTTGGCGCAGTTCGGCGAGATAGGCCTGTTCGGCGGGCATCAGGGGTCTCTCTGCCATGCGCATATCCGCGACGATTGCGCCAAGCGAGATGTCATCAAAAGTCATATTGGTGTTGCGGTAGTCTCTTTTTTGGCAAGAGTCTTTCGGGTTCGGACTTGTGGACGGTGATTTTAGCAATGTATATCGCAACGCGATGCATTGAATATCGCCACGTTTCCGCGGTCTATTCCGAGGAGTGATGGCGGCGACGCGCATCGCGCTTAAAAGCGCCACGATTGTGAGCATTGCGACATGATCAGCTTCAAATGCGCGGCGCAATATTGGCGCTTGATGCCGATTGTCGTTGTGGCGAGGAGACAGCTGTGCAAGGGCCGCACTCGCGTGCCGCCATCTGACGCTGCCATCTCACGCCGCCGTCTCACGCCGCCATCAATCGGCTCATTTCCATTGCCGCCTCCCGCATGCGGGGCAACATGCGGGCCAGCATCTCGGCTTCGCCGACCTGCGTGGGCCGCACGCTGACGCTGATGCCGGCCACGACCTCGCCCGACTCCGCGTGCACCGGCACCGCGAGCGCGCGCAGATCGAGCTCCAGTTCCTCGTCCACCACCACATAGCCAAGCGCGCGTGCCTGTTCGAAGCAGGCCTCCAGCTCGGTGCGCGATACCTTGGTCTGCAGCGTGCGCGGCCGCAGTTCGGCGCGCTCGAAGTACGCGTCGCGCGCCGGCTCGTCCAGATGGGCCAGCAGCATGCGGCCGATCGACGTGCAGAAGGCCGGCAGGCGGCTGCCCATGCCGAGCGCGTGCGACAGCATGCGGCGCACCTCGCAGCGGGCCAGATACAGGATGTCGGTGTCCTCGAGGATCGCCAGCGCCGAGGTCTCGCCGACGGCCGCGCTGAGCCGGTCCAGGATCGGCTGCGCCTGGGCGACCAGGGCGGTCGAAGAAAAATAGGCGTGGCCCAGATGCAGCACGCGCGGACGCAGCGCGAAGCGGCCGTCCTCCTGGCTGACATAGCCGAGCCGCTGCAGCGTATAGAGACAGCGCCGCACCGAGGCGCGCGACAGCTGCGTGCGCTGGGCGATCTGCGAAATGGTCAGCGGCCGCTTGCGCTCGGAGAAGGCTTCGAGCACATGGAGCCCGCGCGCCAGCGACAGCATGAAGTTCGGGTCGCCCGCGTACTGGTCCAGCTGATCGGGACGCGCGGGAGCGGGGCGCAGCGGGGCGGCATCGGCGGAGGGCGCGGCAGGGACGGCAGGGGCTGAGGCGGTGGTGGAGCGGGTGGCGTCCATACGGAAAAAGGCCGGATCCGGGGCGGCGGCGGTCGTTCGATAATCGCGCATCATAACCGGCGACGCGCCGTAGCGGGAGATACGCTGCCGGGTTCGCCAGTCGATGCCGGTCAGAACCGGCCGATTGCGGCCGCTGCCGTCTCCAATCCGCCGCGCTATTCCGCCAGCGCCGCCAGGATCTGCGCATGCAGGCGGCGATCCCCACAGGCCACCACACGGCCGCCATGCTGGGGATCGTCGCCTGTCCAGCTGGTGATGATGCCGCCCGCGCCTTCGACGATCGGAATCAGCGCCTGCACGTCGTACGGCTGCAACCCTGCCTCGATCACTGCGTCGACATGGCCGGCGGCGACCATGCAGTAGGCATAGCAGTCGCCGCCATAGCGCAGCAGCCGCGCGCGGTCGGCCACGCAGCGAAAGGCCTTCCATTCGGGCTCGTCGGCGAACATCTCCGGTGTGGTGCACATCAGCTTGGCCTCGGCCAGGCTCGCGCAGGGCCGCGTGCGCAGCGGCGTCCTGCCGAGCCAGGCCGCGTCGCAGGTGCCGACGAAGCGCTCGCCGGTGAACGGCTGGTCCATCACGCCGAGCACGGGCCTGTCGCCGTCGTTCAGCGCGATCAGCGTGCCCCACAGCGGCAGGCCCGTGATGAAGGCGCGCGTGCCGTCGATCGGATCGAGCACCCAGGTCAGCGGCGACGTGCCTTCGATGCGCTCATGCTCCTCGCCATGGATGCCATGGTGGGGATAGGTGGCCGCGATCAGCTCGCGCATCGCGGTCTCGGCGGCCTGGTCGGCGGCGGTGACCGGGTCGAAGCGGCGGCCGCCCTTGTCCTGCACCTCGGCATGGGTGCGGAACAGCGGCAGGCTCTGCGCCGCGGCCGCGTCGGCCAGGCGGTGGGCGAAGTCCAGATACTCGTTCAGGCGTTCAGCGGGCAGCGGCATGGCGGTGGCGTCGATTGAGCGTAGGAAGGGGCGTAGGGAGGCGCGGCAAGGATCGGCCGATGCGGCGATGGTACGTCGGTCCCGGCGAGCATGCCAGCCGCAGCGCTCGGAAGCGCTGGCCCCGGCTGGCGCCTAGCGCCGGTTCGGCGCGACGATGCCGAAGCGCTCCATCTGCCGATAGACCGTCGCCCGCGAAATGCCGCAGGCCGCGGCGACCTCGGTCACGTTCCAGTGGTGCGCCTGCAGCGCGGCGAGCAACTGGCGCGCCTTCGGATCGTCGGGGACCGGAGGGCTCGCGGCATCGGAGGCGGGCAGCGCGCGCAACGGAGAGGCAGTGCCGGCGTCGGTCACCTCCGGCGGCAGATCGCCCAGATCGATATGGCCGCCGTCGCTCATCGCCAGCGCGAAGCGCAGCACATTGCGCAGCTGGCGCACATTGCCGGGCCAGTCGTAGGCCAGCATCGCGCGCCGCGCGTCGGTCGACAGCGTCGCGTCGATCTGCAACTGAGCCGCTTCCTCGCGGCAGATCCGTTCGATCAGGTAGGCCTTGTCCTGCCGCTCACGCAAGGTCGGCAGATACAGCGTGGCGCCGCACAGCCGGTAATACAGGTCCTCGCGGAAGCGCCCCTCGGCGATCAGCTGCCGCAGGTCGCGGTGCGAGGCCGCGACCACGCGCAGGTCGACCGCGAGCGGACGCTGCGCGCCCAGCGGCGTGACCTCGCGCTCGGACAGCACGCGCAGCAGCCGGCTCTGCAGATGCAGCGGCATGTCGCCGATCTCGTCCAGAAAAAGTGTGCCGCCATCGCTCTGCGCGATCAGGCCGCGCATGCCCTTGCCGCGCGCGCCGGTGAAGGTGCCGGCGGTATAGCCGAACAGCTCGCTCTCGATCAGCGTCTCCGGAATCGCGGCGCAATTGACTGCGATGAACGCGTGCTCGCGCCGGTTGCTGCTCTGATGCAGCGCCTTGGCCAGCACCTCCTTGCCGGTGCCGGTCTCGCCGTGGATCAGCACATTGAGCGGCTTGTTGGCAAGGCGCTTTGCCTGTGTGATCAGCCGCTGCATCTGCGCATCGTCGGCGCCCAGCGCGTCGAGCGCGGCGGTGTCGCCGGGCTCGGGCGCGGCCGGCGTGGGGATGCGGTGCGGCATCACGCGCGGCGCGATCGCGCTGGCGTAGTAGACCTCGTCGCCATGCGTGCGCAGCGTCGCGCGATCCGACGACATGCCGGCGCGGGCGATGCGCCACAGGTCGCTCATGCTCTCGCGGAACAGCATCGTCAGCGGCCGTCCGATCACCGGGCCATGGTCCGCCGCACGCAGCGCGCGGCGCGCGCCGCTGTTGATGCCGCAGACGATGCCGTCGGCGTCGAAGGCGACCATGATCTCGCCGCTGACGTCGACCAGCGACCAGGTTGCGCCCAGCCGCAGGATCCAGCGGTCGCGGAAGTAGCGCAGGAAATTGGCGTCCTCGATCATCTGCGCATACATCGCCGTCATCTGCAGCGCCAGATGCTGGCTCTCGCGCGGACCGGGCGAGGTCAGCGCCGAAACGTCCAGCACGCCGAGAAAACCGCCGGTCGGGTCGAACAGCGGCGCGCTGTTGCAGGTCAGGCTGATATGCGAGACATCGAAATGGTCAGTCTGGTGGCAGGTGACCGCATGCTGCTCGACGATGCAGGTGCCCACCGCGCAGGTGCCGGCCTGGCGCTCGCTCCAGTCCGCGCCCAGATACAGGCCGGAGCTCTTGAGCTCGCGATCCCACTGGTCGTTGCCGATGAAGTCGACGGCGATGCCGTGTGAATCGGTCAGCAGCAGCACATAGCCGAGCGACGACATGCGCTTGTACAACTGCTCCATGCCGGTGCGCGCCACGCCGAGGAAGTCCTCGATCTGGTCCTTGTGCTCGCGCAGCCGTCCCGCCTCGACGATATGCGCGGGCATGCGTCGGCCGGGATCCATGCCGTACTCGTTGACGCAGCGGATCCACGAGCGCTCGATCTCGCTGAGCGGCGGCCGCTCCGGATCGGCCTGACTGGCAAGCGTCAGCACCTGCTCGACATGCGCGTGCCGTTGGGCGGCTTGCTTGGCACTGATCACGGGGTCTCCTTCGCTGCGCCTTGCCGTGGGGACGGACGACGCTTTTGTGCTGTTGTGTTCGTGGTGTTATCCAATATAGACCGGACGGCGAGCGGTGCCGGTACAGCGGAACGCCGTTGCCCTCTCCCCGGCCCCTCTCCCGCGGGCGGGAGAGGGAGTGCTGTCGCGGTGCGGGAGCGACAACGCCTTCCCAGGCGCGACGACCTTACACCAGCCCCGGGCCGGACTTCAATCCCGACAAGCCCGGGCTCAGACCTCGCCCTTGCGCAGCGCGCCGGCCAGGTATTCGGCCTGGCGGATGGCCAGCGCCACGATCGTCAGCGTCGGGTTGGCGGCGGAGCTGGAGGTGAACTGGCTGCCGTCCGAGATGAACAGGTTCTTGACGTCGTGCGCCTGGCCCCAGCGGTTGACCACGCCGTCGCGGGCGTTGGCGCTCATCCGGTTGGTGCCCATATTGTGACTGGCGGGATACGCCGGCATATCGATGACGCGCGTCGCGCCGACCGCCTCCGACAGCTTGCGGAACTGCTGCAGCCCGTGCGCCGCGATGGCGTCGTCGTTGCGGTGGTAGGTCTTGGTCACGATCGGGATCGGCAGCCCGTACTGGTCCTTCTCGGTCGGATGCAGCGTGATGGTGTTCTGCTCGCGCGCCATGTCTTCGCCGCAGACCCAGATCGCCGTCATGTGGTCGTACTGTTCCAGCGCCGAGGTCACGTCGCGTCCCCAGCCGCCCGGCTTCATGAAGGCCGCCGTATAGGGCAGCCCGAGCGCCAGTCCCTCCAGGTAGTAGCCGCCGTTGAAGCCGCGCTTCGTATTGAGCGCGACCTCGTCGGCCACCACCGCGCCGATATCGAAGCCGCGGTACATGTAGACCGGCTTGCGATGGATCGCCACCGCGGCCGCGGTCGCGTGGTTCATGTAGTTGCGGCCGACCTGCCCCGACGAGTTGGCCAGCCCGTTCGGGAACAGGCTGGACGCCGAGTTCAGCAGCAGCCGCGGCGATTCGATCGAATTGCCCGCCACGCAGACCACGCGCGCCTTCTGCAGGTGCTTGCGCCCCTTGCTGTCGGCGTACAGCACGCCATTGACCTTGCCGGACTTGTCGTGCTGGACCTGCAGCACCATGCTCTCGGGACGCAGCTCGACGCGGCCGGTCGCCAGTGCCTTCGGAATCTCGGTATAGAGCGCCGACCATTTGGCGCCGATCTTGCAGCCCTGCATGCAGAAGCCGGCCTGCTGGCAGGCCGGGCGGCCGTCATAGGGTGTGGAATTGGACGCCACCGGCCGCACGATCTTGCGATAGCCGATCTTGCGCGCGCCGGCCGCGACCACCTTGTACTGGTTGCTCTCCGGCATCGGCGGCTGGCCGCTGGCGGCGCTGCCGGTCACGCCCATCTTCTTCTCGGCCTTGTCGTAGTAGGGCGCCAGTTCCTCGTAGCTGATCGGCCAGTCCAGCACGTTGGCGCCTTCGACCTGTCCGTAGATCTGGCGCGTGCGGAAATCGTGCGGCTGGAAGCGCAGCGCGACGCCGGACCAGTGGATGGTCGAGCCGCCAACCGCCTTGACGATCCACGCCGGCAGGTTCGGATAGGTCTTGGTGTGATGCCAGCCGCCGGCCGAGATCCGCTTGTCGAGCCACGAGATCTTGCGGAACATCGCCCATTCGTCGTTTTCGAAGTCGGCCTGCGTATAGTGCTTGCCGGCCTCGAGGATCACGATCTTGCCGATGCCCCGCTGCGCCAGCTCGTTGGCCAGCGTGGCGCCGCCCGCGCCCGAGCCGATGATGACGACCGCGTCGCGGTCGTTCAGGTCGATCCGTGTTGCCATGTTTGTCTCCAGTGTCCTGCCTTGTATGGTTCGCGATGCTGTCTGCGCAGCCCTTCGCGCGGGGTACGGCTCAGATCCAGTCGATGTCGTTGAAGCCGCGGTTCGCGTAGCCGCCCTTTTCCCAGGACGAGCCCTCGTAGCCGAGCAGCGGCCAGACCGCCTTGTTGTCGTAGAGGCTGGTCACCATCTCGCCGCGCACCTTCTCGAAGAATGGCGTGGTCTCGATGGCCTTGAGCAGCGCGACGCGGTCGGCCTCGTCCTGCAACTGCGCATAGGGCTTGCCGTGCTTGCGCTGCGCAGCCGCATCGAGCTCGCGCACGCCCTGCTGCAGCAGCGTGCGTACCGCCTTGTCGCTGGCGGCGGCGCGGTCCAGCGGCGCGATCGCTTCGACGTAGTAGCGGTCGGCGAAGCGGTCGTGCGGAAAGATGTCGCGCGCCATCACCAGCAGCGTGCGGGCGGTCGGCGTGCCGAGCGCCTTCAGGTCGGTCACCAGCGCCTCGCGCGCCGGCTTGGCCAGCGCGCCGGGCGACACGACGGCGACGCCGATCGCGGCGAGACCGGTGCCTCGGAGGAAGCCGCGCCGCGTCACCGGCTGGGTCTTGGCCACGATGCGCATGCCGGCCGCGGGCGCGGCGGCATCCGCTTGCTGGATGTCGTCTTGCATTTGTCGTCTCCTTCGGTGGGATATCGGTATCGTTGTTTGGCGGGGTCCGCCCGCGCGGGCCACGCGGCGGGCGCCGCGCTAGCCAGGCGGCGCCGCGGCACCGCGCAGCGGTAGCACATGGCGGACGCAAGCGCGCGGCATGGCGTCGTGGTCGTTGGCCGCCACGCTGCCGAGCACGTCGGTCAGCATGTGGTGCAGCCGGTCGGCCAGCACCTCGGCGATCACCGGCGCGCCCAGCTCGGTCTCGCACGAGGTGGTGCGGTCGGCGAGCGCGTCGCCCAGACCGGCCGGCTGCCCCAGCGCCTCGCACAGCAGGCGCCAGTCGGGCGGCGCGATCAGCGTGCCCGAGGTCAGCAGCACGCCGGTGCGCCGGCGCAGTTGCGCGAGGCCGACGATCTTGCGCGACTCGACCACGACCTCCCACGGCGACAGACCGCCATAGCAGGCCCAGGTCAGTGCCGCATCGGCTCGATAACTGCGCGCCTGCTCGGGCGGCAGCGCGAACGCCGCGATGCCCATGTCGCGCAGCAGGCCGGCATGCAGCACGCCCAGCCACCGATAGCTGCCGATCGGCCCGCTGGAGAGCAGCGCGTGGTCGGGCGGCAGCACGATCGAGGCCGACAGCATCCACGGGCCGGTCAGCACCGCGCCGCCGCCGGAGCCGCGCACGACCGCGCGGTCCGCCAGCGCGGTGCGCTGGTGCAGCGCCCGCTGCGAGCAGCCGAACACCACGCCGGGCGCCCGATAGGTCCACAGGCGCAGGCGCGGCTCGGTCACCGGCTCGGCCAGCTGCCGCGCGTTCCACGCCTGCTCGGCGTGCGGCGTCGCGGTGACGAGGGTCGGGGCGAGCGCGGCCATCACAGGTCTTCCGCGGACTCGAGGCGCCGCTTCAGGTCGCCGAGGAACGCCGCGGCCGGGTAGCCGTCGACGGCGCGATGGTCGAACACCAGATGCAGGCCCATCATCGGTGCGATGCTGATCCAGTCGTCCTTGACCACGGCGCGGCGGATCACACGGGTGACGCCGAGAATCGCGGCCTGTGGCGCGTGCAGGATCGGCGTGAAGCGCTCGACCTCGGTCATGCCCAGGTTGCTGATCGTGAAGGTGCCGCGCTGGTAGGCGCCCGCGCCCAGCGTGCCGCTCCGCGCGCCCTCGGCCAGCGTGCGGGCCTCGCGCGCGATCTGCGCGACCGACTTGCGGTCGACCTCCCGCAGCACCGGCACGACGAGGCCGTCGTCCAGGCTGACCGCGAGCCCGATGTTGACGTCGGGCATCAGCTCGATCTCCTTGTCGGTGACGCGCGCGTTCAGCCGCGGGTGGGCCCGCAGCGTCAGCGCGGCGGCGCGCAGCAGATAGGCGGTCAGCGTGACCTTGACGCTGTCGCCCAGCTCCGCCTGCAGCTGCGCGCGCCGCGCCTCGACCGCGCTGACGTCGACCTCCAGCGAATGTGCGACGCGGGGGATCTGCCAGCCGGCCGTCATGCCGCGCGCGATCGCGCCGCGCATGCCGGTCAGCGGTATGGTGTGCCGCGGCGGCGTGGCCGCGCCGGCCCCGTTGTCCGCCGCCAGCGTCAGTGAGGCTTCGGCCATGGTCTACTCCTCGATGCGCGCCAGCACGGCGCCGCGCGCGAAGGTGTCCTGCGACTGCACCAGGATCTCGGCGATGCGGCCGGCCACCGGCGCGACGATCTCGTGGGTCGTCTTCACCAGCTCGGCCACCACCAGCGTCTGCCCCTCGGCAACGCTGTCGCCGACATTGACCTGCCAGTCCTGCAACAGGGCCTCGGTGCCTTCCTCGACATCGGCCCACACGTCGTCTGCCATCGTTACGTCGGTCATGCTGCTTCTCTCTTGGCTTCTTGCTTCAGTTCGGGATTGGCTTGCATCAGCGTGCGGACGCTGGCGGCGATCGTGTCCACTTGCGGGATCACGAAGTTCTCGAGCGGGCGGCTGAACGGGATCGGCACGTCTGGCACGGCCAGGCGCCGCACCGGCGCCTTCATCTCCAGCGTGTCGAGATGCTCGGCCACGATCGCGGCGATCTCGCCGGACAGGCCGTAGCTCAGGTAGTCCTCGTCGGCGATCAGCAGCCGGCCGGTCCTGGCCACCGACTCCAGCACGGTCTGCTTGTCCAGCGGCACCAGCGTGCGCAGGTCGATCACCTCGACGTCGATGCCTTCCTCGGCCAGCCGCTCCGCGGCCAGCACGGACTTCTGCACCATCTGGCTCAGCGTGACGATGGTCACGTCGCGGCCCTCGCGCACCACGCGGGCCTTGCCGAACGGAATCGTGTAGGCCTCGGCGGGAACCGCCGTGGTGCTGCCTTCGAAGTACGACATCCACGACAGGCCCATGATGCCCTTGTGGTAGCAGAACACTACCGGGTTGTCGTCGCGGATCGCCTCGATCATCAGGCCCTTGGCGTCGTAGGCGTTCGACGGCACCACGACCTTCATGCCTGGCATGTGGGCGAAGGTGCTGTACAGGCATTGCGAGTGCTGAGCGGCGTCGTTGTAGCCGCCGCCGATGCCGGTCATCACCACGGCCGGCAGCTTGACGCGGCCGCCGGACATATAGGTGTTCTTGGCCAGATGGTTGTAGATCTGGTCGAAGCAGACGCCGAAGAAGTCGACGAACATCAGTTCGGCGATCGGGCGCAGGCCCTCGGCGGCGGCGCCGATCGCCGCGCCCATGAAGGCGGTCTCCGAGATCGGCGTGTCCATGATGCGCTCGGGGCCGAAGCGATCGAGCAGCCCGGTGGTGGCGCTGAAAATGCCGCCGTACTTGCCGATGTCCTCGCCCATCACGAAGACGCTCGGGTCGCGCTCCATCTCCTGGCCGATGGCCTCGGCGATCGCCTGCGCCATGGTCAGCTTGCGGCCGGCCGGCGGGTTGTTGTCGTTGGGTTCCATCTGGTTGTCTCCTGTCATTGCGGGCAGCGTGCGGATTGCGCGCGAATTACGTGCGATTGCATGCGATTGCGTGCGACCGCGTGTCATCACGCGAACACGTGCTGCAGCGCTTCCTCGGGGGCGGGGTAGGGGCTTTCGCGGCCGAACGCATAGGCGGCGTCGACGCGCGTGACGATCTGCCGGCGCAGCGCGGCGTCGGCTTCGTCGTCGAGCAGGCCCTGCTCGCGCAGCAGCTTGCCGAGCCGGTCGATCGGATCGTTCCGGCGCAGCGTCTGCGCCTCGTTCTTCGGCCGGTAGGTTTCCGGATCGCCCTGGAAGTGGCCCAGGTAGCGGTCGGTCTTGACCTCGATCAGCGTGGGCCCTTCGCCGCGCCGCGCGCGCGCGACCGCGACGCCGGCCGCGCGGAACACCGCCACCGCATCGTTGGTATCCACCAGTACGCCGGGCATGCCGTAGCCGGCGGCGCGGACCGCATTGCTGTCGACCGACGTCGAAGCCGACTTCTCGACCGAGATGCCATATTTGTTGTCCTCGCAGACGAACAGCACCGGCAGCTTCCACAGCGCGGCCAGATTCAGCGCCTCATGGAAGGCGCCCTGGTTGGCCGCCCCTTCGCCGAAGAAGGCGATCGCGACCCAGTCCTTGCCCAGCTTGCGCGCGGCCAGCGCGGCGCCGCAGGCCTGCGGCGCGCCCGCGCCGACGATGCCGCTGCAGGAGAACTTCGTCTCGGGATGGAACAGATGCATGTGGCCGCCCTTGCCGCGGCCGAGGCCCGTGACCTTGCCGAACATCTCGGCGGTCATCTCGTCGAGGGGAACGCCCTTGGCGATCGCGAAGTGGTGTGGGCGGTGGGCGCCGACCACGGTGTCCTCGGTACGCAGGTGCGCGCAGACGCCGACCGCCACCGGCTCCTGGCCCGCGGCCAGATGCATTTCGCCGGGCACCGGGCCGGCACCGATATCGAAGGCCAGACCCTTCTGGATCTTCGGCGGCAGCTTCCCTTCGAGATACACCTTCGCCATCGTCTCCTCGTAATGGCGAATCTCGACCATCTTTTCGTACATCCACAGCAACTGGTCCGTGGTCGGTTCCATCGTCGTGTCTCCTGTTTCTTTCGCTTGGCGTGGCGCCCGCGTCCGCGTCGGGGAAGCGCGGTGCGGCGGGCGCCGCGGCTGCGATGTCATTGCAAGCGCGATGCCAGTGCGGGGAAACAGGGCGATGGAAGTAGGGCGCCCCGATCGAGCGGCGGGCCGCAAAGCCTTGCGTGGCGCGGCTTTGCGGTGAATCGGGCAAGGGTGGATCAGGGGCCGCGTGGGGCGCTCGGAGCCGATGCGATGGCGCCCGGTGCGTCGCGGCGCCGTCGCGGCATGCGACAGGTGTCGCGTCCGGAATGCGACAGGTGTCGCAGGCAGAGAGGCCGCAGGGGGCGGCGGAAGGCGGCGGAAGCCGGAGCGTCTAGCCCTGCAGCGCGCGTATCGCCGTCCGCAGCGGCATCGCGATGTCGGCCGCGCGCGATTCGACGCGGTGGATCGGGCCGGCCACCGACACGCCGTAGACCACCCCGGCCAGTGTCAGCGGCACCGCGACCGCGCCGAGGTCGGCCAGCGACTCGCCGAAGTTCTGCGCCCAGCCGCGTTCGCGCGATGTGTCGAGTTCCGCCTCCAGCGCTTCGCGCGAGGCGAGCGTGCGCGCGGTCAGCGGCGCGAACGAGGCGCGCGCCAGCAGCGCGTCACGGTCGGCGGCGGGCAGCGCGGACAGGATCGCGCGGCCGATCGAGTTGGTATGGGCCTGCCGCAGTTCGCCGGCGGTGGCGATGTAGCGCACCGGATTGCTCGACTCGACCACATCGAGATAGACCACGCGGCCGTCGTCCTGCAGCTTGCCGAAGATCACGGTCTCGCCGGTCTCGTCGCGCAGCGATTCGAGCACCGGCTGCACCCGCTCGAGCAGCGGGTCGTTGGCGGCGATCCGTTGCGCGATCGCCAGCAACCGGCCGGTCGGGTAGTAGCCCTGGCGCCGTCCAGTCTCGTACAGATAGCCGAGCGCCGCCAGCGTGCGGATCAGGCCGAGGCAGCTCGACATCGGCGCGCCCAGCAGTTTGGCCAGCTCGGTCAGCGTCAGCGAGCGGCCTTCGCGCGCGTAGATCTCCATGATCTCGACCACGCGCAGCGCGGTCTTGACGTTCGCGCTTGCGGCCTTCTCGGCTGCTTTGTCCGCGGCTTTATCGGCGGGTTCCGGGGCGGGCTCCACGTCGGGCATCGGCTGGTTTCCTGTCGGCCTGTTGGTCGGGGGGCATGCTTCGCAAGGCCGACAGTGTAAGGCCTTGGCGGGC
The DNA here is from genome assembly GCF_053903255.1 of Cupriavidus sp. JZ107. Taxonomy (NCBI): domain Bacteria; kingdom Pseudomonadati; phylum Pseudomonadota; class Betaproteobacteria; order Burkholderiales; family Burkholderiaceae; genus Cupriavidus; species Cupriavidus sp. JZ107. The sequence goes on from NZ_CP096480.1 coordinate 174,543, forward strand.
GCCGCCGCGGCTTGCGCCGAGGCTAGGCCGGATCGTTGGCCGCTTCGGCAGCAGCATCCGTGCCGCGCTTGGGCAGCGGCTCCGGCCAATGCCGGATATTGCCCGGCGTGCGCGAGAAGCGGGTCGGAATGCCGACGGCGCGCAGCTGCCCTTCGGTCGGATGCGCGTATTCGAACACCATGCCGGTCGCGCGCAGATGGGCGTCGTCGAGCACGCTGTCGAAGCGCGGCACCTCGCTGTGCGGAATGTCGGCGTCGCGCAGCAGGTCCAGCCATTCGGCGGTGGTCTTCGTCAGCACGATGTCGGCCAGCGTTTCATACAGCGCGTCGATATGCGCGCTGCGGCCCGCGGGTGTGGCGTAGCGCGGATCGGCCGCCAGCTCCGGACGTCCGGCCACCGCGAAGAAGCGCGCCCACTGGGCGCTGGTGTAGGGCAGCAGCGCCAGATAGCCGTCGGCGGTCCGGTAGGGCTTGCGATGGGGCGACATCACGCGCCCATAGCCCGCGTCGCCCAGCGGCGGCACGAAGGTGCGCCCGGCCAGCTGCTCGACCGCCAGGAAGGACACCAGCGTTTCGAACATCGGCACCTCGATCGCCTGGCCCTGGCCGGAGCGCTCGCGTTCATAGAGCGCCATCGGAATCGCGTAGGCAACCGTCAGGCCGGCCACCTTGTCGGCCAGGATCGTGTTGACGTAGCGCGGGCCCTGGTCGCCGTTGGCGCCCTGGAACTGCGCCAGGCCGCTGCGCGCCTGGATGATGTCGTCGAATGCTGGCTGCCCCGCGTAAGGGCCGTCCTCGGCATAGCCATAGGCGCCGCAATAGATCAGGCGCGGATGGTCTTCGCGCAGCGACGCGTAGTCGAGCCCGAGCTTGCGCAGGGAGGCGGGGCGGACGTTGGAGACGAACACGTCCGCCTCGGCGAGCAGGCGTTTGAGCGCAGCGAGGTCTTCCGCCCGCTTCAGGTCCAGCACGACGAAGCGCTTGTTGCGGTTCAGGTTCAGGAAGGCAGCGCCCATGTTGGGATGACGCGCCGGCTCCGCATGGCGGAAGACGTCCCCTTCCGGGGACTCCACCTTGATCACCTGCGCGCCCATGTCGCCCAGGATCTGCGTTGCATAGGGGCCCATGCCGACCGAGGTCATGTCGACCACCCGCACGCCGGCCAGCGGACCGGTGGCAGCGGCGTCCGGCGCGTCCCAGGGCGAATCTGTCATGCCGTGATCCTTCACGCGATAGCCTCCGGCGCTCAGTACGATTTAGGCAGGCCGAGCACGCGCTCGGCGATGAAGCACTGGATCAGCTGCGGGCTGACCGGCGCGATGCGCGGGATATACGATTCGCGCAACAGCCGCTCGACGCGGTACTCGCGCGAATAGCCCATGCCGCCGAGCGTCAGGATTGCGGTCTGGCAGGCATTGTGGCCGGCTTCGGCGGCCAGGTATTTCGCCGTGTTGGCCTCGGCGCCGCAGGGCAGGCCCGCGTCGTAGCGCGCCGCCGCCTTCATCACCATCAGGTTCGCTGCTTCCAGCTGCATCCACGCCTGGGCCAGCGGATGCTGCACGCCCTGGTTGGCGCCGATCGGCCGGCCGAACACCACGCGGTCCTTCGCGTACTGCGTGGCGATCGCCAGCGCCGCGCGGCCCAGTCCCACCGCTTCGGCGGCGATCAGGATGCGCTCGGGGTTCAGCCCGTGCAGGATGTATTCGAAGCCGCGCCCCTCCTCGCCGATCAGGTCTTCTTGCGGAACGAACAGCTCGTCGATGAACAGCATGTTCGAGTCGACGGCGGCGCGGCCCATCTTGTCGATCTCGCGCACTTCGATCCGGTTGCGATCCAGCGCGGTGTAGAACAGCGACAGGCCTTCGGTGGGCTTGCCGACCGACTCGAGCGTCTGCGTACGCGCCAGCAGCAGCATGCGGTCGGCGACTTGCGCGGTGGAGATCCAGATCTTGCGGCCGCTGACCAGGTAGCCGCCGTCGACCTTGCGCGCGAACGTCTTCAGCCGCGTGGTGTCGAGTCCCGCATCGGGTTCGGTCACGGCAAAGCAGGCCTTCTCGCGGCCCGCGATCAGCGGCGGCAGGAAGCGGGCCTGCTGCTCGGGCGAGCCGAACACGACCACCGGGTTCAGGCCGAATACGTTCATATGGACCGCCGAGGCGCCGCTCATGCCGGCACCCGACTCCGAGATCGCCTGCATCACCAGCGCCGCCTCGAGGATGCCGAGACCGGCGCCGCCGAGCGCTTCCGGCATTGCCACGCCAAGCCAGCCGCCCTCGCACATCGCCGCGTGGAAATCGTGCGGGAAGGTGTGGTCGCGGTCGAGCCGGTCCCAATACTCCATGTCGAAGCGGGAGCAGACCGTGCGCACCGCTTCGACAATGGCGGTCTGCTGGTCCGAGAGTTCGAAATTCACGTCGCTGTCCTCGTGTTGCGGCGGTTGTTCATTGGCGGGCGCCGGGTCATTCGGGCTGGATGCCCGCGTCCTTGACCAGCTTGGACCATTTGCGCAGCTCCGCCGTGACGAAGTTGCCCAGCTCGGCCGGCGTGCTGCCGAACGGTTCGAAGCCGAAGGCGTAGTACTGCGCGGCGTGCTGCTTGTTGGAGACGATCGCCACCAGTTCGCGATTGAGCCGCTCGACCACAGGCGCGGGCGTGCCGGCCGGCGCGAACACGCCGTTCCACGACGTGATATCGAAACCCTTGAGCTCGGGCACGCTGGCCAGCGGCGGCACGTCCGGCAGCAGTTCGCTGCGCTGTGCGGTGGTCACGCCGAGCGCGCGCAGCTTGCCGGCCTTGACGTTGGCGATGCCGGCGGCGAAGTCGACGAACATCATCTGGATCTGGCCGCCGATCACGTCGGTCATCGCGGGCGGCGTGCTCTTGTAGGGCACGTGCAGCATCTTCAGGCCCGCCATCCGTGCCAGCGTCGCGCCGGCGACGATGCCTGTGCTGTTGCCGCTGCCATAGGACAGGCCCGGGTGCGACTTCGCGTAGGCGATGAACTCCGGCAGCGTCTTGACCGGCAGCGACGGGCTGACGACCAGCATGAACGGCAGGTTGCCCATGCGCGCGACCGGGGTGAAGTCCTTGACCGGGTCGTAGCGCAGCTGCTTCATCAGCGACGGATTGGCCGAATGCGTGGTGTTGGTCGTCATGAACAGCGTGTAGCCGTCCGGGGCGGCCTTGGCCACGTATTCGGCGGCAATGGTGCCGTTCGCGCCCGGCTTGTTCTCGACCACGACCGACTGGCCGAGCGCCTCGCCCAGGTATTTCGCGGTCAGCCGGGCCACCGCATCGGTGCCGCTGCCGGCGGCGAACGGCACGACCAGCTTGACCGGCTTCGAAGGGAAGGTGTCGGCCAGCGCCGCGGGGGCGGCCAGCGTCAGCGCCGCCGCGGCGCCCGTCAATAGTCGGCCCAAGCGTCGGGCCAGGCATCGGCCCAGGCCCTGCCTCGTCAGCATGTTCATCGTCTGTCTCCTCGTTATGGTGGGATGGCCCGACTGGCGCGGGCTCGGGGTTGGGTGCCGCTCAGTCGGGCCGCACCACGCGTTCGGGCGATTCCTCGTACGGCGGCGAATAGATGACCAGTACCTTGACCGGCTCGTCGCTGATCACCGTGAACACATGCATCTGGTCGGCGGGAAAGAAGCAGCAGTCGCCCGGACCGAGCTCGCGGCGCTGCCCGCCGACTTCCGCCAGCGCACGGCCCTCGAGCAGGTAGCAGACCTGCTCGATGCCCGGGTGCGCATGCGGCAGCGCGCCCTTGCCCTTTTCGATGGTGCCGTGCACCACCTCCAGATGGCGCGCGCCGACCGTTTCGGGGCCGATCAGGCGGCGGTTCAGCGTGCCGACATGGTTGGCAGGGTGATAACCGGGGACGTCGTCGAGCGACACGAAATAGGTGGGGTGGTCGGGCACGGGCAATGTCTCGAATTCATTATGGTGAATTGGAGTTTATATCCATGAATTGATTGGTCAAGCGATTTGTCGATGGCCGCGGGTTTACGCCTACCGCGCGAGACAAGCGCGCACGGCGAAACGACGCCGCGCCGACCGACCGCAGGTCGGTGCGCAGGCGTCGAAGCGGGAAAGGAGAAGAGGAAAGGAAGAGGGAAGGGCGAAGAGAAGCGGAAAGCGCAGCCGGGAAGGGCTATGCCGGCGGCGCATTGCCGGCAGGGCCGGTCCCGGCGACGGTGCCCTGCTCGACCATCGCCAGCAGCATCTGCAGCTTCGGCAACTCGACCGGCTTGACGATATGGAAATGAAAGCCGGCGGTCTTGGTTTCGGCCCGGTCGCTCGGCTGGCCGAAGCCGGTCATCGCGGCGAACACGGTGCCGGACCAGCCCCGCATGCTCTTTAATCCGCGCAGCAGCGCGAAGCCATCGACCACGGGCATCGCGATATCGATCAGCGCCAGTTGCGGCACGAAGCCGCCGGCGATCTCGATGGCGCCCTCGGCGTCATAGGCGATATGGACCTCGTGTCCCATCGCCTGCAGCAGCATGCCCAGGCTGTCCGCGGAATCGCGGTTGTCGTCGACCACCATCACGCGCAGCGCACCGGCCGGCAGCGGCACCGGCGCATCGCGTTTCTCGTCGGCGCTCTCCAGGGCCAGCGGCAGGCGCAGCGTAAAGGTGCTGCCCATGCCCTCGCCGGGGCTGCTGGCGCGAATCGAGCCGCCGTGCAGCTCCACCAGCGAGCGGCACAGCGACAGGCCGATGCCCAGGCCACCGTCGTCCGACACCTTGCCGTGCTTGTGCTGCACGAACAGGTCGAAGATGCTGTCGATCTCGCTGGCGGGGATGCCGATCCCCTCGTCGCTGACGCGCAGTTCCACCACCTGCGGCTGCGGCTCGGCCTGGATCGTGATCCGGCTGCCCGGGGGCGAGAACTTCGACGCGTTCAGCAGCAGATTCTGCAGCACCTGGATCAGGCGGGTCGGGTCCGCCCGCATCGCGACCCGCTCGGGCACCTGCAGGTCCAGCCGTTGCCGCCGGCGCTCCAGCGTCGGCCGGGCGGCCTCGGCCGCCCGCGCGACGATGTCCGACAGGTCCACGCGGCTGTATTGCAGCTCGACCTTGCCCGAGGTGATGCGGCCCATGTCGAGCAGGTCGTCGACCAGCCGCGTCATATGCGACAGCTGGCGGTCCAGCACGCTCTGGCACTGGCGCAGCGTCGCGCTGTCGCGCGGCGCGCGCTGGTCGCCCGAGCCCAGCGTCTCGAGCCGCATCAGGTTGACGGCGTTGCGCATCGGCGCGAGCGGATTGCGCAGCTCGTGCGACAGCGTGGCGAGGAACTCGCTCATGCGGCGGCTGGACTGTTCCAGCTCCTCCAGCCGCTTGCGTTCGGTCATGTCGCGCGTGACCTTGGCGAAGCCCTGCAGCACGTTCTGCTCGTCGAACATCGCCGTGATGATCACGTTGGCCCAGAACAGCGTGCCGTCCTTGCGCACGCGCCAGCCTTCGTCCTCGAAACGGCCGTCCTGCGCGGCGCGGCCCAGTTCGTACGTCGGCCAGCCGCGGGCGACGGCATCCGGCGTGTAGAAGACCGAGAAATGCTTGCCGATGATCTCGTGGGCGGCGTAGCCCTTGATCTTGGCCACGCCGCGATTCCAGCTGGTGATATTGCCCGACACGTCGAGCGTGAAGATCGCGTAGTCCTGAATGGCTTCGACCAGGGCGCGATATTTGGCTTCCAGCTGCTTGGGCGTGCCTTCCGCGTTGGCCGCGGCCTCGGTACCGTGCACCGGTTCCGTGGGGTTCGTCATGTTGAAGCTCCGGGCTGGGATGACGCAAAGGATACCGCCAGCCCTGGGGCCGCGCCAAAAAAACCGCAGGCGGCAGCAGGCCGCCTGCGGTGATGGCATGCCCGCGCAGCGGCGATACCGCGATACGCAGGCGCCTTGCGCGCGGGCTCAGGCAGCCCGCGCTGCCGGCGTGCGGGCGTCCGCCTCGGCGCTCTCCCGATACAGGGTCGAGGCGCGTTGCACCAGCGTGCTGAGGCTGGGCGTCATCGGCTTCAGTTCCATCCGCTCGGCCGCGAGCGCGCAGGCCAGGTTGGCCCGGCCGCCGCGCAAGGCCGCCTCGATCAGCGTCAGGTTCAGGATGTCGCGCTGCGCGTGGCTGCCGCCGAAGCGATGCGCGATCAGGCGCACCGGCATCAGCAGTTCGATTGCATGGTCGTAGTCGCAGGCCTCGAAGGCGTACAGCGCCTCGATCACCGGCAAGCCGACCTCGCGCGTCATCGCCGCGTTGGTACCCGATCCCGCCGCCGCTTGCCGCATGTTGGCCATCAGCCTGGCGAAGGACGCCGGGCGGTCGTCGCCCAGATAGGCGATGCCCGCGTGCACGTCGTTGAAGGCGTAGGTCCCTTCCGCGCCGCGCGCCTCGCAGGTATCGGCCAGTTCGGCCCAGCGCGAGCCCACGTCGATGCCGCGCAGCTGCAGCCGCCACAGCATCGCGGTGGCGTCGACCACCTCCAGCGCCACCGCGGAACGCGTGGCACGGATGTGCTGGTCGTACAGGGCGAGCACCTGGCCGGCATGGCCGAGCTCGAGGTGGAACAGCGCCAGATGCCACCAGTTATGGACGGCCATCATGTTGTCGATGGCCCAGTCCTGCTGGTGCGACTGCAGCCAGCCGATGCCCTGGTCCGGCCGACCCTGCATCTCCATCACGTGCGCGACCGCATGAATCGCCCAGGGATCGCGCGGATCGAGCTCCAGCGCGAAGCGCCCGCGCTCCTCGGCCTGTTCGTACAGATGGGTCTCCTCCAGGCCGAAGGCGTGCATGCCGAGCACATGGCTGAAGCCGGGCACGCGCGCATTCCAGTTCGGCAGTACTTGCGCGATGCGATCGCGCAGCATGCTCGACTGGCCGAGCAGGAAGTCGGTGATATGCGCGACCTGCAACGCCAGCGCATCGCGCGGGTAATCGATCACGATGTCGCCATACATTTGGTTCGCGCGGGCGAACTGGCCGTCGAGCCAGGCGCGGGCGGCGGCGATGTGCCGGCGCTCGCGCTCGTTGGCGATGCCGTGCAGCGCCTCGGCGGCCTCGACGGTCTGGCGCAGCAGCGGCGCCACCGCGCCATCGCCCGCGGTGATCAGCATCCCCGCGCGTAGTGCGTGCCCCATCACGAATTCGGGGTCTTCGGCCAGGGTCTCGTCGATCATCGTCAGCGGATCGCCGTAGTAGCCCTGCAACAGTTCGAGGGCGGATTCGAAGCGCTCCATCGAACGGCTATTGCCCGACGAAACCTGCAGGTGCCGGGAATCGGTGTGTGCCATGGAAGTCATCCTTGTTTCTAATGCGCAATCCAGCAGCCCGGTGGTCATGTCGCTGTCTGCGCCGCATCATGCGGCCGGCGGGCGTCGCGGCTGGCCTCGCCATTGGAGTGTCTTGGAAAGCGGGGCAGTAGCGAGGTTAGGGGGCCGGCGTGATATGGCCGTGCGCGCCGGCGTGAAAGAAGCGTGAAAGTTCTCGGGCAGCAGTACCGCGCTGCGTCAATCCGTGGCCTATAAAAGAGCTTTCAGGGCAGCTTCACAAGCCGATGCCGCCGCGCCTGCCTCTGACATCGGCCACAGCAAGCACACCAAGCGATGGCGGCGGTCCACCTCGATCTGTTCGGCGGCTTCACGCTGAGTTCGCCGGACGGCACTCCCCTTCCCCTATCCGCGCGCAAGGCGCGTGCGGTGCTGGCCTATCTTGCGCTGGCCGACGGCAGGCCGCAGTCCCGCGACAAGCTGGCGGCGCTGCTCTGGCCCGACAGCCATGCCGAACAGGCGCGCACCAGCCTGCGTCAGGCGCTCAGCGCGGTGCGCCGGGCGGTCGAAGGCTATCCGGTGGTGCTGTCCGACGCCGACCGGGTGGCGCTGTGCGGTGTCGCGGTCGACGTGGTGGCCTTCGAAGAGCATCTGCGCACCGCCACCCCGGACGCGCTCGAGGCCGCGGTCGCGCTGTATCGCGGCGATCTGCTCGAAGGGTTCGACGCCGCCGCGCCGACCTTCGACCATTGGCTCGCGGTCGAACGCGAGCGGCTGCGCGGCCTGGCGCTGCAGGCGCTGGGGCGGCTGGTGGATCGGCACGAGCAAGCGGGCGAGCTGGACCGCGCAATCGCGTGTGCGACGCGCCTGCTGACGCTCGATGCCCTGCAGGAGTCGGTGCACCGGGCGCTGATGCGGCTGTATGACCGGCAGGGGCGGCAGGCGCTGGCGCTCAAGCAATACCGGCTGTGCCGGACTGCGCTGCAGCGCGAACTGGGCGTGTCGCCCGAGGCGGAAACCGAGGCGCTGCATCAGCGGATCCTGCGGGCGCGGCGGCAGTCGGCGACGGTACCGCCGACGGTGCCCACCGCGCCGGCAGCGCGGGACGCGCCCGCCGATACCGGCCCCGTGACCCCACCGCCGCCAGATCCCGCCGGCGCCACCGCCGCGCCCACGACAAGGACACCGGAGCCTCGCCATGCCGTGGTCGTCGTCGCCAGCGTCGACGATATCGGTGCCGATGCCGCCGGCCTCGACGCCGAGCAGATCCACGGCCTGCTGATGCGCTGGCGCGAACGTGCGCGCGCCCTCGCGGCAGCCTGTGGCGGCGCCGTGACCGACGAGATCGGCGCGCGGCTGACCGTCGTGTTCGGCGTGCCGGTGGCCCATGGCAACGATGCCGAACGCGCGATGCACGTCGCCGTCGGCCTGCACGAGGGCGCGCGGCGCCTGTGCCCCGAGTGCGCGACGCCGCCGGTGGTGCGGGTCGGCGTCGCCAGCGGACAGGTGCTGTTCGCCGCTGCGTCCTCGAGCGCGGGCGCCATGACGCTGACCGGTCCGCCGGTCAACGTTGCGGCGCGCGTGATGGAGCACGCGCAGGCGGGGGAGACCGTGGTGTCGAATCGGGTCTTTCTGGCCTTGCCCGGGCGCCTGGAGGTCGAGCACCTGACCGATGTGTCGATGCCGGGCATCCCCGAGCCGATACCGCTATGGCGCGTGCACCGGTTTCTCGATGCCGCCGAGACGCCGCCGCAGCACGCCTTCGTCGGACGGCAGGCCGAGCTGGTGCAACTGGCCGGCGTCGCCGGCAATTGCCTGCGCTCCGGACAGGGGCGGGTGGTGGTGATCCGCGGCGAGGCCGGCATCGGCAAGAGCCGGCTCGCCGAGCGCTTCGTCGCGCTGGCACGCGAGCATGGCATGGAAGCGCTGCGCGCTCTGGTGCTCGACTTCGGCGTCGGTACGTCGGGCGACCCGCTGCGCGTGCTGGTACGGGGAGTGTTCGGTGTCGATGCGGGCGCCAGCGTCGATGCGCGTGCAGAGGTCATTGCGCAAGCTATCGCTGGCGGCCGCATCGACGATGACGATGTGCCGTTCGCCTTCGATCTGCTCGACGTCCCCCAACCCGAGGCGCAGGCCGCGGCGCTGGCGGCGATGGATGCGGGCGCGCGCCAGCGCGGCGTGCAGCGCTTCGTGCTGGCGCAGGTGGCCCGCCGCAGCGCGCTCAAGCCGCTGCTGATCGTGGTCGAGGACGTGCATTGGGCCGAGCGCGCACTGCTCGATTGCCTGGCCCGGCTTGCGGCCGCCACGCGAACCTGCCGGCTGGTGCTGGCGATGACCGTACGGCCCGAGCAGGATCCGCTCGACAGCGGCTGGCGCGCAGCCGCCGGCAGCGCATCGCTGACCACGATCGACCTGGGGCCGCTGAACGATGCCGAGGCGCGCGAACTGGCCACGCGCTATCGCCATGTCGACGAGCAACTGGCGGACTCCTGCATCCGCCGCGCCGAAGGCAATCCGCTGTTTCTCGACCAGTTGCTGCGCAACGCGGCGCCCGATACGGACGCCGACGCGCTGCCCGGCACGCTGCAGAGCATCGTGCTGGCGCGCATGGACCGTTTGCCCGAGCCGCATCGCCAGGCGCTGCAGGCGGCCGCGGTGCTGGGCCAGCGCTTCTCTCCTGCGGCGCTGCGCCACCTGCTCGGCACGGCCGACGACCCCTGCGATGCGCTGGTGCGGCATGCGCTGCTGCGGCCCGAGGGCGAAGACTTCCTGTTCATGCATGCGCTGATTCATCAGGCCGTCTACGCGTCGCTGCTCAAGTCGCGCCGGCTCGCGCTGCATCGGCGCGCCGCCGACTGGTATCAAAGCCGCGATCCGATGCTGCATGCCGAGCATCTGGACGCAGCCAGCGATGCCGGTGCTCCGGCGGCCTACGAAGCCGCGGCGCGGCACGAGGCGGGCCACTTCCGCAACGAGCGGGCGCTGCGGCTGGTCGAACGCGCGCAGCAGATCGTCGGCGATGGCGCCATCCGGCAGTCGCTGGCCTGCTTGCGCGGCGAGCTGACGCTGAACCTCGGGCAGCCCGCCGAAGCATTGAAGGCCTTCGAGCACGCAGTCGCGCTGGCCGACGACCACGGCCAGCGCGCCCATGCGTGGTTCGGCGTGGCCTCGGCGCTGCGGCTGCTGGACCGCTACGAGCGCGCGTTGATCGCGCTGCAGCACGCGCAGCGCGGCGCCGCGGCGATCGGCGACGAGGACATGCTGGCGCAGATCGAATCGCTGCGCGGCAACGTCCATTTTCCGATGGGGGACATCGAGGCCTGCCTGGGCGCGCACCAGCGCGCGCTGCGGCACGCCGGCGCGGCGGGTTCCGCGCTGGGCGAGGCGCGCGCGCTTGGCGGCCTCGGCGACGCCTACTACCAGCAGGGCCGCATGGTCACCGCCCGCGCGCACTTCGTCCGCTGCGTCGAGCTGGCCCGAGCCCGCGGCTTCGTGCGGATCGAAGGGGCGAACCTGCCGATGGTGGGTGCGGTCGACAGCCTGTGCCATGCGCTGTCGTCCGCGCTGGCGCGTTGCGAGGAGGCGCTGCGCATCGCTCGCCGCATCGGCGATGCGCGCATCGAACTGCTGGCCTACGACGTGATGGCGTCCAGCGAACAGCAGACCGGCGAATGGGCCAAATCGCAGGCGCATGCCGAACGGGCGCTGGCGCTGGCCCGGCGCCTGGGCGCGCGTCGCTTCGAGGCGGAACTGGCCGGACGGCGGGCGCTGGCCATCGGCAACCAGGGGCATCCCGAGGCCGCCGAACAGCTGCTCGACGAAGCGCTGGCGCTCAGCCGCGACACCGGCATGCGCTACTCCGGCCCCATGATCCTGGGCTTTATCGCCCGCACCTCGCGCGATCCGGACAAGCAGCGCCGTGCGTTGGCCCAAGGCGAGGCGATCCTCGCGCAAAGCTGTGTCAGCCATTGCCATCTCGATCTCTACGAAGCCGCGATGGAGGTCTCGCTGCGCAACGGCCGCTGGGACGATGCGGATCGCTATGCCGACGCGCTGCAGGCCTATACGCGCGCGGAGCCGTTTCCGTGGGCGCAGTTCCAGATTCGCCGCGCCCGCGTGCTGGCAGCGCTGGGCCGCAGCGCGGGGGACGTCGGCCGGACCGGCCTGCAGGCCGAATTGATGGCGCTGCGCAAGGAGGCGATCGGTGCGGGCATGCTGGCCGCACTGGCGGGGATTGAAGAGGCGCTGCGGCGGATGGGAACGTCCTGCTAGCGTCGGCACTGTCGTGCGAACGCAGCGTACGAGGAGCAGCAGAGCGCGAGTCCGGCAGCGGGGCCGGGGCGCGAAAGAAGGATGGGAAAGAGGGAAAGATGGGCGGGGCCGCCGATGGCCCCGCCCGTTGGGCGGGTGTCAGGCTCTGCGCCGCACCAGCCCGTAGATCACCAGCAGCACGATCGCGCCGATCACCGAGGCGATCCAGCCGGCCGGCTCCCCGGGGCGATACCAGCCGAGCGCCTGGCCGACATATCCGGCGATCAGCGAACCGCCTATGCCGAGCAATATGGTCAAGATCCAGCCCATCTTGTCGTCGCCAGGCTTGATGGCCCTGGCGATCAGCCCCACGATCAGGCCGACGATCACCGTACCGAGGAATGACAGCATACGCATCTCCCAGTTAGGAGCGGCCGGCGGGTCCGAGCCGCTTCGGCGCCATCTTGCCATGGCTTGGGGCTCAGGGCGAGCGCTCCAGGGCATCCGGCATTCAGAGATTTTGAAACGATCGTCCAGGCCAGGACCGGCCGCGCTGGCCGCGATGCTGGCAAACTTCGCCCATATCGCGAATCATCGCGCCTTCGATCATTGAACGGGAGACCGCCGTGGGGGAATTGCAGGTCCTGCTGGAACAGCATGGACTGACGCTGGTATTTCTGAACGTGCTGATCGAGCAGGCCGGCCTGCCGGTGCCCGCCTATCCGCTGCTGCTGGTGGCCGGGGCGCTGGGCATGCGCGAGACGGGCCCCTCGATCGGCGCGGTGCTGGGCGCCGTGGTGGTGGCCTGCCTGATTGCCGATTCGCTGTGGTACGTGGCGGGCCGGCGGCTGGGCCAGCCGATGCTGCGCACCATCTGCAAGGTGTCGCTGTCGCAGGACAGCTGCATCCGGCAGACGCAGTCGCTGTATCTGCGGCTGGGCCCGCGCTCGCTGATCTTCTCCAAGCTGCTGCCGGGCGCCGGCGCGCTGTCGACCGCGATGGCGGGCATGACTGCCACGCCGTTCGCGGTCTTCCTGTTCTACGACGCGATCGGCGCGGTGGTCTGGGCCGGCGGGGCGCTGATGATCGGCGCCGCGTTCAGCGATGCCATCGACGCCGTGCTGGACGCCTTCGGCACCTATGGCCATCTGGCGCTGATGCTGGCGCTGCTGGCGCTCGCGCTGTTCATCGTCTGGCGCTGGTGGAAGCGGGTCCGGCTGCTGCGCCGCACCCGGCTGATTCCGCGCATGAGCGTCGACGAACTGGAGGCGCGGCGCCAGGACGGCCGCCTGCCGCTGGTGCTGGACGTGCGCGCGCCGGGCAGCGCGGCGCTCGAGCGCATTCCCGGCGCGCTGCCGGTCGATCCCGATGCGCCGCTGGACCTGCTGGCCGAACATCCCCCGGCCGTGGAGATCGTCGTCTATTGCGCCTGCCCCAACGAGCTGTCCGCCGCGATGCTGGCCGAGCGCCTGCGCGCGGCCGGCTATGCCAATACCTGGGCGCTGCTGGGCGGCATCGATGCATGGAAGCAGCTGCATGGGGAGCCTGTACCGGAGGCCTGACGGGGCAGGCGCGGCACCGGTCGAGGCGGGAGACCCTTCCGACAACGCGGGAAGAGAACGGCTATAGTTGCCGTTCCAACTCGATCGCCGCCACGGCCCACGCCCTGGCGGCGCCGCGACGTACCGACGCATCGATGTGCCGACCGGCCTTCGATGGCGCCGCGTCCGGCCACAACCGTTCCCGCATCGTCCCGCATCGCATTTCCGCATGACCGCTCCCACCACTGCCTATTCCCTGCTCGATCTTTCGCCGATTCCCGAGGGAAGCGACGCCGCACAGTCGATGCGCCATTCGCTGGACCTCGCGCAGCACGCCGAGCGCTGGGGCTATCGCCGCTTCTGGCTGGCCGAGCACCACAACATGCCCGGCATCGCCAGTGCCGCCACCGCGGTGCTGATCGGCTACGTTGCCAACGGCACCTCGACCATCCGGGTCGGCTCGGGCGGCATCATGCTGCCCAACCATTCGCCGCTGGTGGTCGCCGAGCAGTTCGGCACGCTGGCCTCGCTGTTTCCGGGCCGTATCGACCTGGGACTGGGCCGGGCGCCGGGCACTGACCAGCTGACGGCCCGCGCCCTGCGCCGCAGCGCGACCCACGACACCGCCGACACCTTCCCGCAGGACGTCGAGGAGCTGCAGGCCTATTTCGACGAGCCGCGGCCCGGCCAGCGGCTGCGCGCGGTACCCGGCGCGGGCCTGAAGGTGCCGTTGTGGCTGTTGGGCTCGAGCCTGTTCAGCGCGCAACTGGCGGCCTCGATGGGCCTGCCGTTCGCGTTTGCCTCGCATTTCGCGCCGGGCTTCATGCGCCAGGCGGTGGATCTGTATCGCCAGACCTTCCGGCCGTCCGAGGCGCTGTCCCGGCCGTACGTGATGCTTGGCCTGAACGTGTTCGCCGCCGACACCGACGCCGAGGCGACGCGGCTGTTCAGTTCGCTGCAGCAGCAGTTCCTGGCATTGGTGCGCGGCACGCCGGGGCGCATTCGTCCGCCGGTCGACGATATCGAATCGATGTGGAACGAGACCGAAGCCGCCCATATCCGCCGCTCGCTGTCCTGTTCGGTGGTCGGCGGCCTCGATACGGTGCGCGAGGGCATGCAGCGCTTCGTCGACGATCTGCGTCCGGACGAGCTGATGCTGACCGCGCAGATCTACGATCACCAGGCGCGGCTGCGTTCCTTCGAGCTGGCCGCGCAGGCCGCGCGTGACCTGCGGCCGGTCAGCGGCACGCAGACGCTGTAGCGGCCGGGGTATCCAGCGGTCCGCGGCCTATGCCGCCGCGGTAGTGGTCCCGGTAGTGGTCCCTGTCATCGCGCCGCTCTGCGCCTGCCGATGGCGGCGCACGTTCTCGATCAATTCGCGCCGCGCCGCGTCCAGCCAGGCGGTGCGATGCCTGACCGGATCCCTGGGCGAGAGCTTCGCCGCGCTGATCTCGCCAAGGAAATAGCGCACCATGCTGCCGGCGCGGGCCGGCACCGGCATCATGCCGAGCAGCTGGCCGGCCCCGATCACGCCCGTTTGCGCGGCGTGGCACAGCCCCGCCCACGCGGTGCGGCCCAGCGCCAGAAACAGGGCATCGTCGCGGACGCGCGTCAGCCGCTCGAGGAACTGCGCCTCGAACGCGCGGCGCAGCATCGGTATGGCCAGCAGCGCTTCGAGCGTGCCATCGAAGGCCAGTCCGCGGCGCATCGTCGCCTGCGGCAGCAGGGCCAGCGGCTGCAACAGGTGGAAGCCGTCTTCCCACAGCGCGGTCGCGCGTTCGGCGCCGACCAGCGCCGGGATGCCGTAATGATCGAGCATGCGGATCAGGTTGGGCCTGACCAGTGGCCCGCCCAGTTCGATCTGGCGCTTGTTTTCCAGCTGCACGATGCGGCCCGGCGCATGCGCGCGCAGCAGCGCCTCGGTCAGTTCGGCGGCGAGCCGAAGGTGCATGTGTCCCGGTGTCGTGCTGACCAGCACGAGGCGTGCCGTCGCGTTGACGTGCTCGAACGGCACGTAATGCATCACGTAGGTGCCGTCGTTGTCGACGACGACCGGATGCGCGATGACGGCGTTGGCGCCGCCCTGCCGGATGCGCGCGCAGTAGTCTTCGATATAGCTGCCCAAGGTGCCCCCGTTCCACAGCGACGTATTTTCTGACTGCGTCTCGGCGGGTGCCGATGCTCGTCGTTTGCTTGATGGTAAGCGCAGGGGCGGGGCGGGCAAAGTCGCGGCGCGACGTTTCGGGCGCGGGGCAGCGGGGAATTGGTGGGGCAGCGAACAGATCGCGTCAACCGCGCGCGAAGAGGGGGCCGAGCTCCGCGCCCCTGGCAAGGCGGGTCCGGGCCCGCGGCGTTCAACCGCCGGTGCAGGCGAGCATCGCCGGTCCGGCCTGCGGCTCCATCGCGACGATCGTCGGCGCCAGCCCGCGCAGCAGCTTGACCGACAACGCGCTGGTGAAGTTGTAGCGCGCCGCGTGGGGCCCACGCACATGCAGCGTGACCGTGCCGAAGTAGCGCTCGCCGATGGTGAACACGAAGGTCGCGGAGCGGCTGACGGCGCGCGATGCGATCACGTAGCCGCCGCGGCCGAACACCATGTGCCGGTGATCGCCGGTTCCGGTCTTGCCGCCGAGCGCCATGCCGCGCTCGGCCGGAAAGACGCCCTGCGCCGAGCGCGCGGTGCCGCCCTCGACCACGTCCAGCAGCGAGCGCCGCGCGAGTTCCGCGACGTCCTCCGGCAGCAGCCGCTTCAGTTGCCCCGGCTTCAGCACGAAGCGTGTCTCGTACGGCGTGCCGGCGGCAAAGTCGAGCCAGCGCACGGTCTCGGTGTACGGCTGCACGCCGCCGCTGAGCAGGATGCCGGCCAGTTCCGACAGCGCCGCGGGACGATCGCCGGAGGCACCCACCGCGCTGCCATAGGACGGCGTCAGCGTTTCGAACGGATAGCCCAGCCGGCGCCAGCGCTCGCCGATGCGTACGAACGCATCGCGCTCGAGCAGGATGCGGATGCGGTTGTCCTGCCCGGCCTTGCTGCGCGTGCGGAACAGCCAGGTGTAGACCTCCTGGCGAACGTCGGCGCTGGCCTCCAGCACCTGCTTCAGGTCGGCCTCGGAGTGGTGGTCCAGATAGTCGATCAGCCACAGTTCGAGCGGATGGATACGCGACAGGTAGCCGCGGTCGTTCAGCGAGAATTTGTCCTTGCCGTACTTGTCGTAGAGCGCGTACACATCCTCGTCGTCCAGCTTCGTGCCGAGCTTCGCGCGCAGATGCCGCGCGAAGGTGGCCTCGTCCATGGCAGGATCGGCGCTGCGCAAGGCAACCGCCACGCGCACCGCGACAGGCTTCACGCGTTGCAGCAGCAGCGCGATGCGGCCGTCCTTGTCGAGCGCGTTGTACTTGCGATAGAAGCCGCTCAGGTACTGGCTGCCTTCCTCGTCGGCGAAGCGCTCCAGCCATTTGCGCCGGCCGGGCGCATCGCGATCGGCCAGCAGCTCGCTGGCATCGGGATGCGCGCGGTGAACCTCGAAGCGGACGATGTCGCGCATCATGCGGATGAAGACCAGATTGACCGAGTGCTGGAAGGCCCGGCGCACCGTCAGGTTCTGCACGCTGGCCGAGCGCTCGAAGTTGGTGAAGGTCTGCAGCCCGCCGCCGGTGAAAAACGCTTCGCCGGCGCCGCCGGCGTACTTGCGTTCGAGCGCGGCCTCGAGCATCGCGCGGCGATCGCCGTTGGGGTTCTTCAGCAGCCAGTCGATCGTCCAGCGCGTCAGTCCATCCTGCGGCGAAACGGGGACGCGCTGCAGCTCGGCGCGCGTCATGCCGGCGTAGCGGTCGTGCAGTTCGGCCAGGATTTCCAGATAGGTGACCAGCGTGCGCAGCTTGGCGGTCGAGCCCAGATTGAGCCGCGCGCCGCTGTTCAGGTCGAACGGCTGGTCGATGTTGTCGGCCTGCACGCGCAGATAGCTGGCATTGCCGACCCGCTCGAACAGCGTGAAGCTGGCCACTAGCTTCGACGGATCGTCATGGTCGCGCAGCATGTTGTGGCCATAGAGGCCAAGCTCGCGCGCGCCCTGCTTGTCGCGCAGCTTCATCAGCGTCGCCGTGATCTGGCGCTGCGCTTCGGTATTGATCGTGCTGGCGACCGTCAGGTCGAGCCGGTCCAGATCGTAGCGGCTCCACACGCCGAGCAGGCGCGACAGGTCGGCACGTACCTGGTTGATGGCCTTGCGCGTGACGAACGGGTCGGCGGGCGGCAGCGAGGGAATCGGCGCCTTGTCCAGCCGCGCGGCGAGCGCCGCGTCGCGCAGCCGGGGCGAGATCACGCCGGCGCCGGCGAGCAGGCGCAGATAGCTGTCGGTCAGCGGCTCCAGGTTGGTGTCGTAGCGGCGCAGATGGTACGAAGGGCGGCGCTGCGCGATGATCAGCGACAGCGCCTGCTTGAAGACCTGCGCCTCGCGCGGCGTCGGCTGTTTTTGCTCGATCTCGTGCAGCATCCGGTTGGCTTCGTCGAAGTCCTCGCCGTACCAGTAGTACATGCCATCGCCGATGCCGTGGATTTCGCCGCGGCCATTGCGCGCCGACAGCGGTACGGTGTTCAGGTAGTCCACCACGATGCGCTCGCGCGCCCGCACGGTGTCGCGGCCGTCGAGATAGGCGCGCACCGAGGCCGAGCCCATCTGCCGCAGCTTCTCCGAAATCGAAGCCGTGCGTCCATTCGGCGAATGGCGATATTTTTCGATCTGCGTGGCCAGCGTGCTGCCGCCCGGCGTATCGCGCTCGCGGTCGACGATGGCGAACAGCTGGTCCACGCCCGCGCGCGACAACCGTCGCCAGTCGAGCGCCGGATTGCGGGTCGGATATTCGGGATTGAGCAGCCCCTGGTTCTCGACGAACAGCAGCGAGTTGGCCAGCACCTGCGGGACTTCGCGGTAGTCCTGGTACTGGCGTTCGGGAAAGCGCTGCACCGACACGCTGCGGTCGTTGCAATCGAGCAGCGCCAGCCCGGCGCGGGTCTTCTCGCGATAGGGCGCGTACAGGCCGAGATCGAGGTATTCGAGCATCGCCTGGGACATCCGCGCCTGATGCTCGCGCACGAAGCCCCGCGCTTCGAGCATCTCGGTGTAGTGCGGAATCCGGGCGTAACCGAGCCGCATGTCGTAGGGCCCGGCGTCGGGAAAGCGGATGCGGTCGCTGGCGCCCGGCGCGATCGTGTAGGTCAGGCGCTGGCCCCAATCGTGGAAATAGCGCGCCTGCCACCGCGAGGTGCGAACCTCGTCAGCGATCAGATGGGCGGCGAAATAGCAGGCGCCGCCAACCAGGACCAGCAGGACAACGATAGGCCAGACACGACGCGACACGGTTCGCTTCCGGTGCTATGGGTGGTCGATCGAAGCGTCATTGCGCACTACGGGCCGCGCGCCTCCGATCTCTAGTATTGGCGCTAGTCGGCGTTTGCACAGGGACAGCCGACAGAAAATTTTCTGGCCGGGCCGTCGAGATCGGCGAATGCAGGCAGGCGATCGGCTCGCAGGGCCAAGTATGCCTTGGCCGTCGCTTGTGGTGAAGCGCAGGGGGCGGCAGGCCGGGATGCGCTAACGCGGCGCCGCGCCGTGGCCCGCCCCGGCCCTTGGCATCTCCGGTGCGATGCCGAGCCGGCGCGCCAGCCGATGGAAGTTGCTGCGGTCCATGCCGGCCTCGCGCGCGGCGGCCGCATAGGCGCCGCCGTGCCGGGCCAGCGCGGCTTCGATCCAGCGGCGCTGGAAGTCGTCGGTGGCTTCGCGCAGCGTGCCGCCCGCCGGCATCGATGTCCCGGAGCGGGGGGCGTGGCGGTCGTCCCGCTGCACCGCTGGACCGCCGTGGTGGCCGGCCTCCTCTGTGCCATGCGCGAGCCGGCTGGTGCCGCCGTCGAGCCCCAGGTGGCGCGCTTCGATCGCGATCCAGCGCGCGCCGCGGCGCGATTCGGCCAGCGCGCGCAGGGCCGCCCGGCTGATCAGATGTTCGAGTTCGCGGACATTGCCCGGCCACGAATACGCCATCAGCGCCAGCGCCGCATCCGGCGCCAGCCGCAGGTTGCGTGCACCGAGACGGTGCTGGTTTTCCTCGAGAAAGCCGCCGGCCAGCGCGAGCACGTCGCGGCCGCGCTCGCGCAGCGGCGGCACGCGCAACGGATAGACCGACAACCGGTGGTACAGGTCGGCGCGAAAGCGCCCCTCGGCCACCGCCTTGCCGAGGTCGCGGTTGGTCGCCGCGAGCACGCGGACATCGACGCGCAGCAGCCGGTCGCTGCCGGGCCGCTGCACTTCCCCGCTCTGCAGCACGCGCAGCAGCTTGGCCTGCACCGGCAACGGCAGCTCGCCAACCTCGTCCAGAAACAGCGTGCCGCCGTCGGCCAGCTCGAATTTGCCGACACGGTCCTGCACCGCGCCGGTGAAGGCGCCGCGCTTGTGGCCGAACAGCTCGCTGTCGGCCAGGGTCTCGGGCAACGCCGCGCAGTTGATCTGCACCAGCGGCCGCTCGCGGCGGGCGGAACGGTCGTGCAGCCGCTGCGCGACCAGCTCCTTGCCGACGCCGGTCTCGCCCAGGATCAGCACGCTCAGATCCGAGCCGGCCACGGTGTCGATTTCCTGCTTCAGCCGCTTCATTGCCGCGCTCTTGCCGAGCAGCTCGCGCGGCTGGCCGTGCGCCTGCAGCGCCCGGCTCATCTCGCGCTCGCGCGCGGCCCGTTCGGCCAGCGTCCGGATCGTCTCGTCGGCCTCGATGCCCGATTCGAGCATCGTCACCACGGCCTGCATCTGGGCCGCCGAGATGTCGGCGAATGCCCCGGGCTGCAGCGCGTCCAGCGTTACCAGGCCCCACAGCCGGCCGCCGCAATGCAGCGGCGCACCCATGCAGTCGTGGATCGGCAGGATGTCGGGCTGGCCCTCGATCAGGCCGTCGTACGGGTCCGGCAGGCCGCAGTCGGCGGCGAAACGCACGCCGTCCTCGCTGTCGAGCAGCTGCGCCAGCCGCGGGTGGGCCGACACCGGGAAGCGGCGCCCCAGCGCATCGTCGCTCAGGCCGTGCACCGCGACCGGAACCAGCACCTCGCCTTGCAACCGCAGCAGCGCCGCGGCATCGCAATGGACGATGCCCCGGACGGCGGCCAGCAACTGACGAAAGCGGCCGTCGTCGGCGAGCGTGGGGAAATCGGAGTTTGTGGTCATGTGGACAACGTTGTGGTCTTTGTGACCTCGCGGTTAGTGTGGTCGTTTGGACAACCGCCCGCCATGGTGCCATAGAAATCAAGGGCTTGCGCCGGCCATCGTCGCTGGCACGCCGCTTGATATGGTATGGCACCCATCGACGTCCAACCACAGGAGCGTTCTCATGCTGTCCCCGAATACCATCGCGCTGGTCAAGGCCACGGTGCCCGTGCTGAAGCAGCACGGCGAAGCGATCACCCAACATTTCTATCGGCTGTTGCTGACCCAGCATCCGGAGCTGAAGGCTTTCTTCAACGAGGCCCACCAGGTCCACGGCACGCAGGCCCGGGCGCTGGCCGGCGCGGTGCTCGCCTTCGCCAGCCATGTCGATGAGCTCGAGGCGCTGGCCGGCGCGCTGCCGCGCATCGTGCAGAAGCACGCCGCGCTGGGCGTCCAGCCCGAGCACTATCCGATCGTCGGCGGCTGCCTGCTGCAGGCGATCCGCGATGTGCTGGGCGAAGCGGCGACCGAGGAGATCATCGGCGCCTGGGGCGAGGCCTATGGCGTGCTGGCGAAGATCCTGATCGATGCCGAGGAGGCGGTCTACCGCGACAACGCGGCCCAGCCGGGGGGCTGGCGTGGCACGCGCGGCCTGCGCATTGCGCGCAAGGTGCAGGAGAGCGAAATCATTACCTCGTTCTATTTGGAGCCGGCCGACGGCGGCGTACTGCCCGCCTTCCGGCCCGGACAGTACCTGACGCTGCTGCTGACCATCGATGGGGCGCCGACCCGCCGCCACTACTCGCTGTCCGATGCGCCGGGCAAGCCGTGGTACCGGATCAGCGTCAAGCGCGAGCCTGGCGGTCGCGCGTCGAACTGGCTGCACGACCATGCCGCGGTCGGCGATGTGCTGCAGGCGCTGCAGCCATGCGGCGACTTCGTGCTGGAGCCGGCGGCCGACGAGCGGCCGCTGGTGCTGGTGACCGGCGGGGTCGGCATCACGCCTGCGATCAGCATGCTCGAAGCCGCCGCGCCCGCCGGCCGCCCGATCCAGTTCATCCATGCCGCGCGGCACGGCGGCGTCCATGCGTTCCGCGAGCGCGTCGATGCAATCGCCGCCAATTACGACAATGTGAGCGTTTGCTACGTCTACGACACGCCACGGGACGGGGACAATCCGCACGCGGTCGGCTTCGTCACGCGCGAGCTGCTGGCGAGCCGGCTGCCCGCCGATCGCGACGTCGACTTCTATCTGCTGGGGCCGAAGGCCTTCATGCGCGCGGTCCATGCCGACGGACGGGCGCTGGGCATCGCGCCCGAGCGGCTGCGCTTCGAGTTCTTCGGACCGCTGGAGGACCTGCAGGCGGCCTGAGCCGCGCGGCGGCAAGGCTGTAGCGGGGCGGGCGCGGCGCGGCGCGCGCTAGCGCCCGCTGTCCGGCATGCCGATCGCCGTGGTTTCGATGACCTGCTGCTGGTCGCCCTGGCGGATCTCGGTACGCAGCACGAAGGCTTCGCTGGGGCAGTACCAGTCGGTCACGGTCATGCTGTAGGGCTCGGGCCGCTCGATGTCGTCGCCGATATGCACCTCGCCCAGCGAGGCCTGCTTGTCGTAGCGGATCGGCAGGCATTCGCGCCGGCCGAGCGGCGTGTCGATGTGCTGGCGGCGGCCGACCCGCCGCTCGCCGATGTGGATCGATGCGCGCGGTACCCGGATCGTCGTCACCGCCTCGCCCGAATGCAGGCTGTTGATCTGCAGGCTGGCGCTCGAGTGCAGCGATTCGCCGGGCAGCGTGACGCCTTCGCGGATGTCGTGGCCGGCATAGGACAACAGGCCGGTGCCTTCGAACGACGCCTCGCCGAACAGCCGGGCATAGCGGGCCTGGGCGTTGATGGTGGCGTGCTGGCTGCTGATCCGGCCATTGGCGGCGCCGGCATCGCCGAGCAGCGTCAGCCGGTGCATCTGGTCCATCACCACCGGCGGGCCCATCATCGCCGCCAGCGCGGACTTGGAATGGATGTCGAGCCAGGCCGCGCAGCCACCCGGCACTGGCCCGGGATGGCGCACCGTCATCGTGATCGACATCGGCATCTGGCCATCGGCCTCCAACTGGGCGCGGGCACCGCTGCGAAACCAGGGCGCCTGGCACACGGGCGGAGCGGTGCCGGCCTGCGCGGCCGGGGCGACAGCAGCGGCGGACGGGGCCGTGGCGTCCGGCGTGCCGGCAGGCTGGGCGTACGAGCCGAGCGTCCAGCCCGCGGCCAGGACTGCCGGCAGATATCGCGGCCAGCCGCGTCGCCAGTGAATGCCGCGTCGGTCAGCCAGCGCGGCTGCTGTCATCTCCGCCCCCTTGGTTCATGCGCCGCATTATGCAGACGCGGGGGCGGACTTGCCTATGCGGGCCGATCCCGACACAGGCGGACGTCGGGCGGGAGGCGCGGGTCAGGCGTGCGCGGGCTCGGCCACGGGCGACGGCGCCAGCCCGGGCAGGGCGCCATGGCGCGCGGCGCGCCGCAGCTGCTGCAGGCGAGCCTGCAGGCGCGGGTCGGGCTGCGTCGGCGGGTACATGCCGTTGGGGCAGGCAACGCCCAGCAGGTCCAGCGCCTGCTTGAAGTCATCCAGCGTCAGGCCGTTGGCCGGATCGAGCGCAATCAGCCGCGACTGCAGCGACGGATCGACGGAGGCCGAATCGGCGGTCAGCACCACGAAGTTTTGCGGGGTCGGCTGGGCCCACGCCAGATAGGCGGCTACCTCGGCGCCGAAGCCGCCAGGGGCGGCCGGCGCGAACGCATGCACCTGCAGGTCCAGCTGCTGTACCAGGGTCGAGCGCGCGCCGACGCCCCAGGCATGCGGCAGCACCACGCGAGCGCCAGCCAGCCCGAACAGCCGCCGTACGAAGCCCAGTGCGACGGGATCGAACAGGCGCAGCTCGCGCACCGCGCCGGTCTCCGGTTTGCCGCCCAGCCGCGCGGCGGAGCGCTCGGAGAACAGCACCCCGGGCACGTCCAGCATGATCAATCGTTCAGACATGAGATTCCTCTGCATCCATCGGAGCGGTAGGGAGCGTTCAGGTTACGACGCACGATCGGGCCTGCGGCCGGCCTCGGCGGCGACAACATGAAACAGTTCTGTAACTTGTGGTTCGGTGACGTAAAAACCGCCTGCCAGTGCCGACTTTTGTTTCCCGTCGACACAATTTCAGGCGCTTGCGGCCCCGCCGATCATGCCCGCTCGTGGTGCACGATCCTGCATCCCACAACGCGCCAGCCCCCGTTTCGGACGACGAATTCGGGTTGTCCCTAGGTGGGAAAACGTGCTGTTGCGGTATGGTTACGCCTTTTTCCAGGGGAGCGGTCTTGCCTCGACCCCGGGGCGACTCGACCGCCGACATGACGGGCACCATCTCGCCCGAACCCGACTCGGAGATTCGCCATGAACGAAATCGTCGATGCCATCAACGGCATCATCTGGAGCTCGGCACTGATCTACCTGTGCCTGGGCGTCGGCCTGTATTTCTCGATTCGCACCCGGTTCGCCCAGGTGCGCCACTTCTTCGGCATGATCCGGCTGATGCTGGACGGCAAGTCGTCGGCGCAGGGCGTCAGCTCCTTCCAGGCGCTCGCGATGTCGTTGTCGGGCCGGGTCGGCACCGGCAATATCGCCGGCGTGGCGACCGCCATTACCTTCGGCGGTCCGGGCGCGGTGTTCTGGATGTGGGTGATGGCCTTCCTCGGCGCCAGCACGGCGTTCGTGGAATCGACGCTGGCGCAGATCTACAAGGAAGAGGTCGACGGCCAGTACCGCGGCGGTCCGGCGTACTACATCGAGAAGGGGCTGGGCACCAAGTGGTACGCGTGGATCTTCGCGCTGGCGACGATCCTGGCCTGCGGCGTGCTGATGCCCGGCGTGCAGTCGAACAGCATCGCGGCCGGCATGGCCAATTCGTTCGGCGTCGAACCGGCAGTGACCGGCGCGGTGCTGGTGATCCTGCTGGGGCTGATCATCCTCGGCGGCGTCAAGCGGATCGCCAAGTTCGCCGAGATCGTGGTGCCGTTCATGGCGCTGGGCTACATCCTCGTCGCCTGCGTGATCATTGCGCTCAATATCGGCAAGCTGCCCGACGTCATGAGCCTGATCCTGCGTAGCGCCTTCGGCCTGGAGTCGGCCTTCGGCGCAGTGCTTGGCCTGGCGATCCAGTGGGGCGTCAAGCGCGGCGTCTACTCGAACGAAGCCGGTCAGGGTACCGGTCCTCACCCTTCGGCCGCGGCCGAAGTTTCGCATCCGGCCAAGCAGGGTCTGGTTCAGGCGTTCTCGATCTATGTCGACACGCTGTTCGTCTGCTCGGCGACGGCCTTCATGATCCTGATCACCGGCGCCTACAACGTGGTCGGTCCCGCCAAGGAAGCGTTGCACACGGGCCTGGCAGGCGTGGAAGCGGGCCCGGGCTTCACCCAGCATGCGGTCGAAAGCGTGCTGCCAGGCTTCGGCGCCGCCTTCGTCGCGATCGCGCTGTTCTTCTTCGCGTTCACGACGATCGTCGCCTACTACTACATCGCCGAAACCAATGTCGCGTACATCAACCGGAAGATTCACCGCCCGTGGATGGTGTTCCTGCTGAAGATCGCGATCCTGGCCGCCACGCTGTACGGCTGCGTGCGCACCGCGACGCTGGCCTGGGCGCTGGGTGACATCGGCGTGGGCCTGATGGCGTGGCTCAACATCGTGGCGATCGTGATCCTGCAAAAGCCCGCGCTGAAGGCATTGCGCGACTACGAGGCGCAAAAGCGCCAGGGCATCGACCCGAACTTCGTGCCCGGACCGCTGGGCATCGATAACGCGGTCTTCTGGGAGCAGCGTGCGGCCGGCGCCAAGCAGCGCCGCCCGGGCGACGATCAGGATGGCGGCGAGGCCGCCGTGTCGCCGGTCATCGCGGCGCCGCGCTCCGCCGAATAAGCGCGCATCCCGGCCGTACGCCGTCGGCTAACCCGCCGACGGCTGCGGCAGCATCAAATCCTGGCGGGCGGCGAAGTCGAACAGTTCCCTGTCGTTGCTCGCCCCCAGCTTCTGCATTGCGCAGTTCTTCTGCCGGCTGATCGTCTTGACGCTGCGGCTCAGCGCGGTGGCGATCTGCGTCACCGACTTGCCGCTCAGATAGAGCCGCAGCACCTCCGTCTCCCGCACCGACAAGCTGCCGATGCCCGCCCGCTCCTCCGGGCAGGGATAGCGCGCGCTCGATTCCGCCAGGATCCGCGCCGCCGATCTGCCGATATAGGTCCGGCCGCGCTCGACCTGGACCAGCGTATGGACCAGCTCGTCGAGCGGCGAATCCTTCAGCAGGATGCCCTGCACCGGCACCTCCGCGATCGCGCGCAGGATCAGCGGATTGGTCATCATCGTCAACACCACCACGCGCATCTGCGGATGCTGCCGCCGCATCTGGCCGAGCATCCGCAATCCATCCTTGGCCTCGCCGCCGGGCATATGGTAGTCGGTGACCACGACGTCGGGCGTACACGCCGCAATGGCGCGAAACAACGCCTCGGGCGTCGTCACGTCAGCACAGACTTGCCAGCCGGCGTGCCCCTGCAGAACGCTACGGATCGCCAGGGAGATCGCGGGATGGTCGTCCGCGACGACGATGTTCAGTGCCATGCCATTGCTCCTGCGCCGCTTGCCGAGCAGCATCGCGCAGCGCGGCGGGTGCCTCGGGGCGTGCGGTCCGTCGGAAAAGAAGCGCCGCGCGGCAAATGCCGCGCGGCGCAAGGCGCGTCGGATCGGTATCGGGAGCCCGGTGGCACATTGCAGGTGCGGACAGGACGACGCCTCGGCCCGATACAGCGACAGCGCGCATGCCTGCCTCCAGACCAAAAACGGGAAATGGCCGGAAGCGCTGCAATGCCCCGCCAGATTAGCGGGGAAGGGAGCGCGAAAGGATAAGACCAATCTCAAAACGCCAACCTCGAGCGCAATCGCTGGCGTAGCCGGGCGCGGCGGCGCGCTCGCCTCAACTCGACAGCGTCCTGGCCCACCGCGCCAGCGCCGGCACCAGGCGCGTCATCGCGGCCGCGACGCCGGCCGCATCGCCGTCGCGGCAGGCCGCCTCCAAGGCCTCGCAGGCTTGCGCGACGCCATCGGCCGATACCAGCCGGGCGGCGCCCTTGATACGGTGTGCGACCGCGTGGGCCGCCTGCCAGTCGGCACGCGCGACCGCCACGCGGAGCGCGGCCAGGTCCGCGGTGTTGCCGGCCAGCAAGGCCGCCCTTATCGCGGCATCGGAGGCGGCATCGGAGGCGGTATCGGAGGCCGATGCGAGAGGCGTCGCGGCGAACGCCGTCGCCGCACGACGCCCATTCGGCGGATCGGCGAGCCACTGTTGCAAGGCGCGATCGAGCGTGTCGAGATCGATCGGCTTGAACAGGCAATCGTCCATGCCGGCCGCCAGTGCCTGCTGACGGTTATGCGGCCGCGCGTCGGCGCTGTAGCCGAACACGGGCACGCGCCGTCGCGCCAGCGCCCGCTCCTGTGCGCGCAGCCTGCGCGCCAGCGTGAAGCCGTCCATGCCCGGCATATTGCAGTCGAGGATCACCAGGTCGAACGCGGCGTCCGGCGCTGCGAACCGTACCAGCGCCTCGTGCGCGTTGCCGGTACCGACCGCTTCCACGCCCAGATGCCGCAACTGGCGGGCCAGCAGCATCCTGCCGGCAGGATGGTCATCGACGATCAGCGCGCAATAGTCCTTGCGCAGCGGCGCGATGGCGGGCTGGCCGCAAGGGGTCAGGCGGCCGTGGCCGTGCAGCGCGCGTCCGCCGCACGACTCCGCGGCCAGCGTCAGCGTCAGCAGCGCGGTGGTGCCGTGGCCCGGCCGGCTGATCAGCTCGAGCTCGCCCCCCATCTGCCGGGCGAGCTGCCGCGAGATCGACAGGCCCAGGCCGGTGCCACCGGGCCCGCCTGCCTCCGCAGCCCGGTAGAACGGTTCGAACAGCCGCGGCATCTGCTCCGCGGCGATGCCCGGGCCACGGTCGCGCACCACGATCCGCACGGTTTCCCGATCGACGTGCTCGCCCGCGCTTTCGAGCTTCACCGTGATGTCGCGATGACCGCCGAACTTGATCGCATTGCTGAGCAGATTGCCGACGACCTGCCGCAGCCGCTGCGGATCGGCGCGATGGCGCCGGGCCCGCAGCGCGTCCAGTTGCAGCCGGATGCGCAGGCCGCGCGATGACGCCAGCGGACGGAACGCATGGACCCATTGCTGCAGCAGCGTATCGAGCTGCACCGGCTCCGGCCGGATTTCCATCCGGCCCGCCTCCAGCCTGGCCATGTCGAGCAGATCGCCGACCAGCGCGACCAGCGACTTGGCGCAGTCGTGCGCGGTGTCGATGTAATGGCGGGCCTCGCCATGGATCGCGGCCTTGTGCCTCAGCAGGTCGAGGATGCCGATCACCGCGTGCATCGGCGTACGGATCTCGTGGCAGATCGTTGCCAGGAAGCCCAGGCGGTCCGTGCCCGACCATGCGCCGGACGATGCGGCCACATCCGGCAACGGCGCGCGGCGGCCGGCCGGTCGCCCGCCGCCAAGGCTCCGGTGCAGCGTGGTGGCGGCACGGGTGATACGCCGGCCGTGGCGATGCAGGGCGACCGCGCATGCCCCCATTGCGGTCATCCACAGCAGGGTGCCGAGCGAGCCGGTCAGCAGCCATGGGCGATGCCGTTGCCGCGCCGACACGGGCGCCGGCACCGCGGCCGGCATCGATGCCGACGCCCAGCCGGCCTGCAGCGTGTCCCAGTGCGCGGGCGGGATGGCGGCCAGCGCCTTGTTCAGGATCATGCGCAGTTGCGGCGCGGCGGGCGAGACGCCGAAGCCGATCGCCGCCGGCTGCGGGCCCAAAGGCGCGGCCACGCGCAGCCGCGGCGCGAACGCGTATCGGACCATGTAGTGCGCGCAGGTCAGGGTATCGACCGCGGCGTCGGCCTGGCCGTGCGCGACCATGCGGTAGGCCTCGCTCGTGGAAGTGGTGTGGATGATGGTGGCGTTGGGCACCTGCGCAAGGCGCGCCGTCAGGCCGGGGTTGCTGCGACGCACCGCGATGCGCATGCCGGCCAGGGCGGTGGCGTCGCGGATCGCGACGTTGGTGGCGTGCGTGGTGATGACCCAAGGCGTGATCAGGTAGGGCAGCGATGGCTGCAGCCGGTGCGGCCGGCGTCCCGATTCGCGCATCGCGGCGGCTTCGGGCGGCGCCGATTGCGGTACGGACGGCGCCGCGGACGGCGGTGCGGACGAGTCGGCCGCCACCGCGGGCACCAGCAGCACCGTGCCGTCGCGCAGCGCCGCTTCGCGGGCTGCCGGGTCCTGCTGCCAGACCGGCTCGAAACGCAGGCCGGTGATACGGCCGACCTGCTCCAGGGCCTGCACCGCGATGCCGGCCGCGTGTCCGCCGGCGCCGACGAAGGCCATCGGCCCACCGATCGGCGACGCGCTGTAGCGCACCACCGGATGGGCGGCGAGCCAGCGTCGTTCGGCGCCGGTCAGCGTGCCGGCGAGCCGCTCGCGCACGGCTCCGGTATCGTCGCGCGGCGTCTGCGTGCGGCCGAGCTCCGCTGCCACCAGCGCCGCCCACAGCAGGCAGCCGCACGACATCAGCCCGTACAGCCGGCGCTCAGAGCGCTGCATCGGCAGGCCGGCGCAGCGTCGCCGCCCTGCACGGCGTGCGATTGTCAAAGGGGGATGGCATCGAGGCGACCTCCGGACGGACACGGTGAAGCGGAGGAATCTAGCCAATGCGCCATGCTGCGACTATCGCAGTTCGACGCGGACGGTGTTCTATCGGACGCGTTGCCCGCAGTCCGATGCCGCGATCATTCCTGGTCGCAGCGGCCCGGCGCGATGGCGATTTCGCCGACCGGACGGTCACCGATGCCGGTGTAGCGAAACACCAGCGCGATGCCCAGGCGCCCCAGCACCGGGACATCGGGATTGCGGCAGATGCCGCGGACCAGAGCGGGCGTCGCGCTGGCCATGAAGGCGGCGGTACCCTCGCGGGACGCGTCGAAGCGAACCAGGTTCAGATGGAAGACGACGCGCTTGCCGGTTTCGCCGCGGCAGCCCTCCAGGCGCGTGGCGTTATCGAGCGGGATCGGGCCGAAGCGGGTCAGCTCGCGGCAGGCGGTGCCCAGCGCCACGTCGGTACTGCTGCCCGAACCGGTCAGCCGGGTGACGCCGTTCATGCCGGTGGGCCGGCCGTCGGCCACGCCGACCAGCAGCCGGGCCAGGGCCGACATGCTCGGCGCGGAGGTGGTCGAGGCTGCGGCGTTGCCATGCTGGGCCACGGCGGGCCACGATGCGCAGGCGATCAGCGCGGCGGCGCGCCACGGGTGGGGCAACGAAATCAAGAGCGAGTTCCGCATGAAGATACCGGTATCGAGTCGCCTCGAATGGCGGCTGCGGGGCGGGCTGCCCGTTCGCCATGGCGAAACCATAGCGAGCCGATTGCCGGTGTGCTGTCAGTCACTGTCCTACATTGGTAAGCGAATTGCGTTCAACACCATGTGCTATGCTGCAACGCAGCAAAAATGAACCGGAGCGTTCGCGCGCTCCGTACACGCGCATGGCAAGAAGCTTGATGGGTAATTGGCAGCGTCCGTGGCGGCAGATGGGCACGCTGCCCCGCCAGTCGGCCCGTCACCTTGGCAGCTGGTTCGACCGGCTGCATGGACGGGGCACCGCGGCACCGGCCGCGCGCCTGCGCGTGGCGCCGCCGCTGGCGCTGCCCGCCGGTCCGCTGCCGGGCCAGTGGTCGCAGCGGCGCCTGAAATTGCCGGCCATGCCGGGCGAACTCATTTCGCAGCTGAACTACTGGCTTTACGAGCCGTCGCGCCGGCACGCCGGACCGCTGCCGCTGGTCGTGATGTTGCATGGGTGCCGGCAGACCGCCGAGGACTTCGCCGCCGGCACGCGCATGAATGCGCTGGCCGAGCGCGAGGGTTTCCTCGT
This sequence comes from Cupriavidus sp. JZ107, assembly GCF_053903255.1. Lineage (NCBI taxonomy): Bacteria > Pseudomonadati > Pseudomonadota > Betaproteobacteria > Burkholderiales > Burkholderiaceae > Cupriavidus > Cupriavidus sp. JZ107. The sequence continues at coordinate 204,768 of NZ_CP096480.1, forward strand.
TGCCTATGCCGAACAGCCGCTGCGCCGGCAATTGCAGCGGTGCTGGCAATGGTTCGACCTTGCCGCCAGCGAGGGCGCGCGCGAAGCGCAGGCGATCGCGGCGCTGATCGACGCGCTGGCGTTGCGGCGCGATGTCTGTCCGCAGCGGGTCTACCTGGCCGGCCTGTCCGCCGGAGCCGCGATGGCCGCCGTGGTGGCCCTGCGCTATCCGGACAAGGTCGCCGCGGTTGGGCTGCATTCCGGCGTGGTGGTCGGTGCCGCCGATTCGGCGCGCTCGGGTTTGCGGGCGATGCAGCACGGCTCGCGGGCCGAGCCGGCGACCCTGCTCGATGCGGCGGGCGTCGCGCTGGCCGGCAAGCCGATGCCGGCGCTGATCCTGCATGGCATGGACGACCAGGTGGTGCACCCCGTCAATGCGCGCTTGCTGGCGCGGCAATTCCTGGCCTACAACCGCTTGCCGGATCGCATCGACGGCGAGCGCCGCAACGGCGCGCCTCTGCCAGCGGCCGACGCGTCGGCGGGCGAAGCCGATGCCGCCGACGTTCCCGTCGGCCACTACCTCGAGTCCCGCTTCGGCCATGCGCGCCGGGAGCTGGTGCAGCTATGTGAGGTGGCCGGGCTCGGCCATGCGTGGAGCGGCGGCGATCCGGCCTATCGCTACCACAGCGATACCGGGCCGGCCGCCAGCATGCTGATGTGGGAGTTCTTCCGCGAGCATCGCCGCTAAGGGCCGGCCCGCTCGCGGCGACTGGCCGCTTCGCTTACAGCCTGGCGGACTTGCGCGCGAACAGCGCGGTCACCATGCCCAGCGCGCACAGCGCGACGACATAGTGCGCGGGCGCCAGCGGATCGTTCTTCAGCATCAGCGTCACCGCCATCGGCGTCAGCCCGCCGAAGATCGCGTACGACAGGTTGTACGAGAACGACAGCCCCGAGAAGCGGACATGCGCCGGGAAGGCGTTGACCAGCACGAACGGCACCGCGCCGATCGTGCCCACCGCGAAGCCGGCCAGCGCATAGAGCGGCAGCAGCAGGTCGGGGCGCTGGTGGATCACCGTGTAGAACAGATAGCTGCTGACCGCCAGGAACAGGCCGCCGAAGAACAGCGTGCGGCGCGCGCCGATGCGGTCGGCCAGCGCCCCGGCCACCACGCAGCCGATCGACAGGCACAGCGTGGCCACGCTGTTGGCGACCAGCGCCGTGCGCGCGTCGAAGCCATAGAGCTTCTGCAGGAAGGTCGGCGTCATCAGGATCACGACGACGATGCCGGCCGACAGCATCCACGTCAGCAGCATCGACACCGCGACCGCGCCGCGATGGTCGCGCACCACGGCCTTCAGCGGCATTTCCGCGGCCAGCGCCTTCTTGCGCTGCAGCTCGGCGAACACCGGCGTTTCATGCAGCCAGCGGCGCAGATACATCGAGGCGATGCCGAACACGCCGCCGAGCAGGAACGGCACGCGCCAGCCCCAGTCGGTCAGCTGCTCCGGCGTGAAGATCGTGTTGATGCCGGTCGCCACCAGCGAGCCGAGCAGGATGCCGGCGGTCAGGCCCGCCGTCAGCGTGCCGCAGGCATAGCCGACGTGGCGGGTCGGCACATGTTCCGAGACGAAGACCCAGGCGCCCGGCACCTCGCCGCCGACCGCCGCGCCCTGCAGCACCCGCAGCAGCAGCAGCGCGACCGGCGCCAGCAGGCCGATCGCGTGATAGGTCGGCAGCAGGCCCATCAGCAGCGTGGGCACCGACATCAGCAGGATCGACAGCGTGAACATCTTCTTGCGCCCGAGCAGGTCGCCGAAGTGGGCCATGATGATGCCGCCCAGCGGACGCGCCAGGTAGCCGGCCGCGAAGATGCCGAAGGTCTGCAGCTGCCGCAGCCAGTCCGGGATCGACGGCGGGAAGAACAGCTGCCCGATCACGGTGGCGAAGAAGACGAAGATGATGAAGTCGTAGAACTCGAGGGCGCCGCCGAGGGCGGCGAGGGACAGGGTCTTGTAATCCTGGCCGGTCAGCGGGCGCGCGGCGCGTTCGAGCGACGCGCCGCCGGCGCCAACAGTACTGCTGGTGGTGGACATTGAAGAGACTCGCATGGGAAGAGATCGCATGCGAAGCGCACTAACACGGGTAAGTGTGAGGGTACGGCCGGCGGGTACAGCGCGGGAGAGAGGCAGGGCCAGAGGCGGGTGGGCCTTTGGCATGCGACGGGACGCTTCGCAAAGGCGAAACGATACCAGATCGGATGCCCCGCCGCCGGCGGCCGGTCGCAATAATCCCCCGCGCACTGTCATGAAGCATTACCATAATGCCCAAAAAAGTGGGATCCAGAGCACAACTGGAGCCAAGGACGTGTATCGGGAGGGCGCGAGGCCGCGACGACGGCATGGCGAAACCGCCCGGCGCGTGCGGTTGTGGGGGTCAATTTCTTCGGGACGACATGGCATTCAAGATTTCGATGCAGGCCGCCACCGCGACGCCGCGCCGGCGTACGGGCCTGCGCGTGGCGGCCGGCATTGCGGCGGCAGTGGCGATTTTCGGTCTGGCCGGCTACTTCGGCGGACCGCCGCTGATTCGGTCGCTGGCCGCGAGCCAGGCCAGCGAGGCGCTGGGACGCAAGGTGACGATCGGCACGGCACAGGTGCGGCCGTTCTCGCTGGCCGCGACGGTCGGCGATGTCACGATCTTCGAGCCGGACGGCACCACGCCGATGCTGACGCTGGGGTCGGCCGACATCGACGCGTCGATCGCGTCGCTGTGGCGCCTGGCTCCGGTGGTCGACGCGGTCCATATCGACCGGCTCGCCGTCCATGTCGTCCGTGAAGCGGACGGCCGGCTCAGCTTCGACGATATCCGCGACCGGCTGGAAGCCAGGCCCAAGAGTCCGGACGATGGCGAACCGGCCCGCTTTTCGATCAACAACATCGCGCTGACCGAGAGTTCGCTGCGCTTCGACGACAAGATGCTGGGCGAGACCCAGCGCGTCGACCATCTGACGGTCACGCTGCCCTTCCTGTCGAACCTGCCGCACGACGTCAATATCGTCACGCAGCCGACCATCAGCGCCCATATCAACGGCTCGCCGCTGGCGGTCAGCGGCACCATGCTGCCGTTCGCCGATGCGCGCGAAGCGAAGCTGAACCTCGATCTGAATGGCCTCGATCTGGTCCGCTTCATGCCGTTCGCGCCGCGGTTGACCGACGCCGAGGTCAAGGCGGGCAAGCTCGATACGCGGCTGGTGGTGGGCTTTCGCCAGCAGCAGGACCAGCAGCAGATCGAAGTCTCCGGCACCGCCTCGCTGCGCGAGGCCGATGTGCGCAAGCGCGACGGCACGCCGCTGCTGCAGGCCGGCAATCTGACGGTCGATATCGCGCGGCTGGCGCCGGCCGACAACCTGATCCATCTGCGCGGCGTGACGCTGGACGGGCTGGACCTGCGCGCGCTGCGGCGCGCCGATGGCACGCTCGACCTGGCGACGGCGTTCCTGCCGCGGGCAACGCCGGCGACCCCGGCAGCGGCGAAGCCCGCCGCGCCCGCCGCGGCCGCTCCGGCATCGGCCCCCGCGACCGCATCGGCAAACGCGACCGCATCGGCAGCCGCGACCGCATCGGCAGCCGCGACCGCATCGGCAGCCGCGACCGCATCGGCAGCCGCGACCGCATCGGCAGCCGCGACCGCATCGGCCCCCGCGACCGCATCCGCTCCGCTGGCTTCCGCCTCCGCACCGGCCGCCTCGGCGCCGGTTGCAGCACAGGCGGCCCAGCCCGCCGCCGACGCCAAGCCCTGGCGCTACACCATCGATCGCGTCGCGCTGAAGCAGGCCCGCGTCGCGCTGCGCGACGAGGCGGCGTTCTCCGGCCCGGGCACGCTGGCGCTCGGGCCGATCGACGTGCAGATCGATGGGCTGTCCGGCGACAGCGACAAGCCGGCCAGGCTCGACGCCACGCTGGTGGTGGCCGACGGCCAGACCATCGCGCACCAGGGCGCGCTGTCGCTGCGGGACGCCACGCTGGCCGGCACGCTGCGCGCCAATGGATTGCAGCCGCAGACCTTCGCCGCCTGGTTCCCGGGCGAATTGCGCATCCAGTTGGGCCAGTCGGCGCTCGATGCCGAGCTGAACTACCGGATGTCGTGGGCCGCGCCGGCCTTCGCGCTGTCGCTGGACAATTCGCGCGTCGCGATGAGCAACGTCCATGTGGCGCTGCGCGATCCGGCCGCCGCGCCGCGCGTTGCCGCTGCGCCGTCCGACGATGCCGCGGCAAAGCGGCGCGAGCAGCGTGCCCGCCAGCGCGGCGATCTGGTCGGCGACAAGCTGCCGCTGGTCAGCGCCGACAAGCTGACGCTGGACGGCCTGCGTTTCGACCTGGCCGCGCAGTCCCTGCAGGTCGCGCAGATCGGCCTGAGCAGCCCGCAATTTGTCGCGGTGCGCGACCATCGCGGCGAGCTGGTCGAGGCCTCGCGCATCTGGGCGGCGCAGTCGCGCGCCGCCAGCGCGAAGCGCGCGCAGCCTGCGCAGAAGACGAGTACCCCCGCGGCTCCCGCCAAACCGTGGCAGGTCGAAGTCGGCAGCGTCGCGATCGACGGCGGCAAGCTGCGCCTGACCGACTACCAGCCGGCCGCGGCCAACGGCAATCGCCCGGTGGTTCATCAGTTGCGCGGTATCGACGTCAAGACCGGCGCCGTTCGCTGGCCACTGCCTGCCACGCCGATCGCGCTGAAGGCCAAGGTCGAGTCGGGCCGCCGCGGCGTGCTGTCGCTGGACGGCACCGTGCAGCCCACGCTGCCGGCGCTGCAGATGCGCGTCGATGCGAAGCAGCTGGACCTGGCGCCGTTCCAGCCTTATCTCGCCGATCGTTTCAACGCGGCGCTGCGCGCCGGCAACGCCACCGTCAACGGCAATCTCGCGGTGGCCGTGCCGAGCGGCAAGCCGGTGGCCGCCACCTTCGCCGGCACCGCGCAGCTGAGCAATGTGCGTACGGTCGACCGCGTCAACGGCGAGGACTTCATCCGCTGGCGCTCGCTGGGACTCAGTGGCATCGACTTCCGCATGGACGACAGCAAGGGCCCGTTGCGGCTGGCGCTGGGCCAGATCGCGCTGAACGACTTCTATGCGCGCGTGATCCTGAACGCGAACGGCCGGCTGAATCTGCAGGACGTGGTCTCCGGCGGCGCCCAGCAGGGCCAGCCGGCGCCGACCACCAGCCTGACGCAGGCCAGCACCGCACCGGCACCGGCCAGCGCGCCGCAGGCCCAGTCCGCCTCGGCCACTGTTGCTGCCAGCGCCGCCGCGCCGGCCGCGCCTTCGACCAAGGGCACCGCGGCCGGTCCGCAGATCCGCATCGGCGGCGTCAAGATCGACAAGGGCAACATCAACTTCTCGGACTTCTTCGTCAAGCCGAACTACACCGCCAACCTGACCGGCATGCACGGCTCGATCTCGAAGGTGTCGACCGGCGATCCGGCACCGGCCGATCTGGTGCTCGAAGGCCGGCTCGACGACGATGCGCCCGTGACGATCGGCGGCAAGCTGAACCCGCTCGGCGAGCAGCTCTACCTCGATATCGCCGCGAAGGCTGCCGGCGTCGAGCTGACGCGCCTGACGCCGTACGCCACCAAGTACGCCGGCTATCCGATCACCAAGGGCAAGATGACGGTCGACGTCGCCTACAAGATCGAGAACGGCCAACTGAACGCCAGCAACCATCTGTTCCTGGACCAGCTGACGTTCGGCGACAAGGTCGACAGCCCGACCGCGACCAAGCTGCCGGTGCTGCTGGCGGTCTCGCTGCTGAAGGACCGCAATGGCGTGATCGACGTCAACCTGCCGGTATCGGGTTCGTTGTCGGACCCCGAGTTCAGCATCGGCGGCGTGATCATGCGCGTGATCGTCAACCTGCTGACCAAGGCCATCACCTCGCCGTTCTCGCTGATCGCCTCGGCCTTCGGCGGCGGCGACGAACTCGGCTATGTCGAGTTCGCCCCCGGTTCGGCGAATCTGACCGACGCCGGGCGCAGGAAGGTCGAGACGCTGGGCAAGGCGCTGAACGATCGGCCGGGCCTGCGGCTGGAGATCACCGGCCGCATCGATCCGGCCACCGACGCTGCCGGCGCGCGCCGCGCCTGGCTCGACGAGCAGGTGGCCGAGCAGAAGGTGCGCGAACTGCGGCAATCGGCGCGCGAGCAGCGCGCGGCCGACGACGAGGACGGCGAGCAGGGCGCCAAGGTCACCGTCGGCCCGCAGGAGTACCCGAAGTACCTGGAAGCGGTCTACCGCCGCTCGTCGATCAAGAAGCCGCGCAACCTGATCGGCATGGCCAAGTCGCTGCCAACCGCGGAGATGGAAGCGCTGCTGCTGCAGAACGCGCCGGTCACCGACTCGGGCCTGCGGCAGCTGGCCGAGCGGCGTGCGCTGACGGTCAAGCAGGCGCTCGAGCGCGAGGGCAAGGTGCCCGAAGCGCGCCTGTTCCTGACCGCGCCGAAGCTCGATACCGACGGCATCAAGGACAAGGGCTCGCCGAATCGCGTGGACTTCACGATCCGGCAGTAGTGGCGCCGGCGCGCCGGTGCACCAGCCGCACGTCGCGAATCACCATGCGATCGCGCGGCAGCGCCGGCAGCCGGCCGAAGTCCAGCGTCAGGTCCTGCTCCGGCACCGTATAGCGCAGCCCGCGCAGCAGGAACAGGACCGCCTGCTTCATCAGCGCGACGGTGATGCCCTCGCCGGGACAGCGATGATGATCGGCGGCCTGCGCGCCGCCCTGCGGGATGAAGTCGAACGGCGTCGGCGCGCGGGCCAGGAAGCGCTCCGGCGCGAACGTCTCCGGGTCGTCCCAGCTCCGGGGATCGCGGTTGGTGCCATACAGGTCCAGCATTGCGCGCCGGCCGCGCGCAAAGCGATAGCCCTTCCATTCGAAGTCGTCCCGCACCCGCGCCACCACCGCCGGAAAGAACGGATACCAGCGGCGCACCTCCTGCACGAAGGCATCGAGATAGGCCGGATCGCCCTGCTGCAGGCGCTCGCGGCATGCCGGATACAGGTGCAGCGCGTGCGCGACGAACACGATGAAGACCGAGACGGCCACGGTGGGCCGCAGCAGGTTCGCCAGTTCCACGGCGGCGATGCGCGGCGGCAGCAGCTGGCCATCCGCATCGTGGTGCCACGCCACCGTATGCATCGGCGTGTGCTCGAGAATCTCGAACTGACCGGCCCGTGCCTGGTCGATCAGCCGCGACAGCCAAGCCTCGATCCGGTCGCGCGCGCGCCGCGAGCGGAAATGGCCAAGGCCCGGCGCGGCGGCCTGGTCGAACAGCGCGGTCAGCTGCCGGCAGCGCGGCTCGACCTCATGCTCGCGCAACGGCACGCTGGCCCAACTGCAGACAGCCCGGGTCAGCAGCGGATGCAGCGCGTCGTACAGCGCCACTGGCTGGCCATCGGACCACGACCGCGCGGACAGCAGCCATTGCTGCGCGACCGCGTCGCACAACGAGGCAATGCGCTCGGGCGCGGTCGCATGCATGAACAACGCCTTGCGCATCCGGTGCGCGTCGCCGTCGAGCGTCTGCACGCCGCCCTTGCCGAACAGCGTCGCGCGCACCGGCTCGGGCGCCGCCCCGCCACGCTGGAACCGCTGCGGATCGTAGAACAGTGCGGCCGCCTCGGGCCCGGTCATGCACAGCGTGCGGCGCAGCAGCACGCGGGTTTCGAAGACGTCGGATTGCAGCGCGCGGCAGCGTTTGGCGATGAAGCGATAGGGGTCGGCCAGCATGGCCAGGCTATGGTCCCCGGGCGCGTCGCGTGGAATGGCGGGCATCGGCGGTGCTCGGATCGGAAGCGGGATCGCCGATCCGCTGCAACCTGCATGCCAGCGCAACGCCCCTGTGCGCCAAGTGAAGCGCAGCGGCATTCGACCGCGCGGCGCGCGGGAGCATCATCGTGGCGCCGCAGCAAAAACGCGTATGATTCGCTCCGGATTGAATAAAGGAGTGTGTTTTGCAGCAGGAAGCCGTCGCTTACAAGACCTGGGTGTGCCTGATTTGCGGTTGGGTCTATGACGAGGAGCAGGGCTGGCCGGACGACGGCATCGCGCCCGGCACGCGCTGGGAAGAGATTCCCGAGGATTGGCGCTGCCCGGAATGCGATGTGGCGAAAGCCGACTTCGCGATGATCGAGATCTGACGCACGGCGTCGGCGCGCGACGCGAGCGTTGCCTTCGCGTTTGGAGTGATGCGCCGCGGGAAACCTTGCTAGCCGTGGTGCAGGCGGTTTTGCTGGACCCCATGCGAGCCGGCGTGCGGCCGGTTGCGCGGCATCGGCATGGCGCGCCGCCGCCTCCGGCAATGGCGCCAGCGCATCCGCGCGGGCCGCATGCTGCGCCACAGCGCGCGTCCGACCGTCAGCATGAGCGCCGCAGCTAGCAGGGCGGCGATCCAGAACAGCGACATGTCAGCCTCCCCGCCGGTCGCGATGCAGATCGCACCGGCAAGTGCCGAGCCGGCTGGGAAGCGGCTCGGAGCCCGTGGCCAGCTGATCCCTTCAGATCAGCAGCGGGATCGCCTCGAGAACGGCCAGGCCCAGCAGCGCGCCGGCGATTGCGCCGAGCGTGCGGCAACTGATCTGCAGTGGCAGCGCTGCAACGGGCACCATGCCCATCACGATAATCCCAACCAGCGCCATCGGAATCAGGAACACGAGGTCGTGCATGTCCAGGGTCGGCATGGCGGTCTCCTTTCCTCTCTCTCTGTGGGGAATGCTGTTATGCCTGCAGTATAGGCAGCGGGGCGCACTATCCAAGGGCTTTGCCGCTCGGGGTTGACCCGAGGCATGCGTACCGCCGCGCCGATCGCCGCCGCGTGTCCTATGCTGTGCAAATGAACGAGACCCGGTCTCGTCACAGCGTACGGAGGTGGCAATGGAACTTCACATGCATTCGCACCACTATGTGCGCCGCGTGCCTGACTGGAGCGCGGCCGCGGTGTCCGGCCTGGCTGCCGGCGCGTTGCTGCTGGTGCTCGAGCTGTTCTGGTCGACGATGATCGCGGACACCAACCCGTGGCCCACCACGCGGATGATCGCCGCCATCGTCATGGGGCCCGACGTGCTGCAGAGCGGCATGTTCAGCCTGGCGACGGTCACGGCCGCACTGGTGATCCACTTCGTGCTGGGCGCCGTGCTCGGCATGATCCTGGCGGCGATCATGGCACCGTTCCAGCTCGATTCCAGCCTCGGCATGGCGTTGCTGGTCGGCGCGGTGTTCGGCCTGGTGATCTACCTGATCAACTTCTATGGCATGACGCGCTTCTTCCCGTGGTTTGCGGATGCGCGCGGCTGGCACACGCTGTTTGGCAACATCGTGTTCGGCATGTGCGCCGCAGCGGCGTACTGGAAGCTGGAAAGCAAGGACGTCACGCACTGAGCCGCGACAGCCAATGCGCGGCGGTCGGTGGTTCGCCTCCGGCCGCCGTTTTTCATGGGCACGCCGGCGCCGGTGCGTCGCCCATGCATCGAGGGCGCATGGCTTGTGCGATGCGGCACGGCCCGCGCGCCGCCTCGCCTTGAATCGGGCTGATCGGATGCACTAGTCTTATCCTACCTGCGTGACTTGGGCAGCCCTCGTGCCGGCGGCACAGAAGGAGGGGTCGATATGGCGCTCGCCATCGCACTCGTGGTCATGGTTGTCGCTTCGGTGCTCTTCCACTTCCTGAGCCCGTGGTGGGCGACGCCGCTCGCGTCCAACTGGAAGCAGATGGACGACACGCTGACCATCACGATCGTCATCACCGGCGCCTTCTTCATCGGCATCAACCTGTTCGTCGGCTACATGGTCTGGCGTTATCGCCATCGCGACGGCAGCCGCGCCGCCTACCAGCCGGTCAATCACAAGCTCGAACTCTGGCTGATCGGCGGCACCACGCTGGGCATCATGGCGCTGCTGGCGCCGGGCCTGTTCGTCTATGCGGACTATGTGCGCCCGCCGCGCGATGCGATGCTGGTCGAGGTGGTCGGGCAGCAATGGTCATGGGGCTTCCGCTTCCCCGGCGCGGGCGGGCAGTTCGGCACCACCGATCCGCGCTTTGTCGGACCGGGCAATCCGCTGGGGCTGAACCCCGACGATCCGAACGGGCAGGACGACATCATCGTCGCCGGCCCCGAACTGCATCTGCCGCTGGGGCGGCCCGTCAAGATCCTGGCGCGCTCCAAGGACGTGCTGCACGATTTCTATGTGCCGGAGTTCCGCGCCCGCATGAACATGGTGCCCGGCATGGTGACCTCGTTCTGGTTCACCCCGACGCGCGCCGGCACCTTCGACGTGCTGTGCGCGCAGCTGTGCGGCGTCGGCCATCACAACATGCGCGGCAAGGTGGTCGTCGACGAGCCGGCGGCCTTCACCGCCTGGCTGCAGAAGCAGCAGACCTTCGTCGCGATGCGCGCCGGCCAGCCGGCCGCCGCGGCGACGGTGCCGGCGCAGCCGATCGGCACACGTGGGCCCGGGCCCGCTGCCGCCGATCTCGCCGAACAGGGCAGGACGCTGGCGCAGAGCAAGGGCTGCGTCGCGTGCCACAGCACCGATGGCTCGCCGAGCGTCGGGCCGACCTGGAAAGGCCTGTACGGGCATACGACGACCTTCACCGACGGCAGTAGCGCCAAGGTCGACGACGACTATCTGCGTACCGAGATTCGCGAGCCGCAGCAGCGCGTGGTCAAGGGCTTCGCGCCGATCATGCCGAAGATGCCGCTCACCGAGGACGAGGTCAACGCGCTGATCGCCTATATCCGGTCCACCGCGGGCGCGCCGCGCGAGGCGGCGGGCAAATAGGCAAGGACGGCACAACCGCACGCAACCGCACGCAACCGCAGCGCAACGAGTACAAGGGGCAGCGCCGCGTCCGCAGCCGGACGCGGCCCGCCACGACAGGTCACCGACCGCAGGAGAGATCACCATGGCCTACGCCGACGATGCCGTCCACCACGGGCCCACCAGCTTCTGGACGCGTTATGTCTGGAGCCAGGACCACAAGGTGATTGCGGTGCAGTACACGATCGTCGCCATCGTCGTGGGGCTGGTCGGCGTCGTGCTGTCGAACCTGATGCGGATGCAGCTGGGCTTTCCCGGCCGCTTCGATTTCATCGACGCGAACGCGTACTACCAGTACGTGACCATGCACGGCATGATCATGGTGATCTATCTGCTGACCGCGCTGTTTCTCGGCGGCTTCGGCAACTACCTGATCCCGCTGATGGTCGGCGCGCGCGACATGGTGTTCCCGTTCCTGAACATGCTGAGCTTCTGGGTCTACCTGCTGTCGGTGATCGTGCTGCTGGCCAGCTTCTTCGTGCCGGGCGGGCCGACCGGCGCTGGCTGGACGCTGTATCCGCCGCAGGCGATCCTGCCCGGCACGCCCGGCTACGACTGGGGCATCATCCTGATGCTGGTGTCGCTGCTGATCTTCATCGTCGCTGCGACGATGGGTGGCCTGAACTACGTGACCACGGTGCTGCAGGCGCGCACCGAGGGCATGACGCTGATGCGGATGCCGCTGGCCGTCTGGGGCATCTTCATGGCCACGATCCTCGCGCTGCTGGCGTTCCCCGCGCTGTTCGTCTCCGGCGTGATGATGCTGCTTGACAAGACCATCGGCACCAGCTTCTTCATGCCGTCGATGGTGTCGATGGGCCAGCAGCTGGACTACAAGGGCGGCAGTCCGCTGCTGTTCCAGCACCTGTTCTGGTTCTTCGGTCATCCCGAGGTCTATATCGTCGCGCTGCCGGCGTTCGGCATCGTGTCGGACCTGATCAGCGTGCATGCGCGCAAGAGCATCTTCGGCTATCGCACGATGGTGTGGGCGATCCTGGCGATCGGCGTGCTGTCGGTGGTGGTGTGGGCCCACCATATGTTCGTCAGCGGCATGAACCCGTACTTCGGCTTCTTCTTTGCAACCACCACGCTGATCATCGCGATTCCGACCGCGATCAAGGTCTACAACTGGGTGCTGACGTTGTGGCGCGGCGACATCCACTTCTCGGTGCCCATGCTGTTCGCGATCGGCTTCATCAGCACCTTCCTGATCGGCGGGCTGACCGGACTGTTCCTCGGCAACGTCAGCGTCGATATCCCGCTGTCGAATACCTATTTCGTGGTCGCGCACTTCCACATGGTGATGGGCGTGTCGCCGATCCTCGTCGTGTTCGGCGGCATCTACCACTGGTATCCGAAAGTCACCGGGCGAATGCTGAACGACACGCTGGGCCGCGTGCATTTCTGGGTCACCTTCGTCGGTACCTACGCGATCTTCTTCCCGATGCATTACCTCGGCATCCTCGGCATGCCCCGCCGCTATTACGCCTTCGAGAACTACGCGTTCATCCCCGAGTCGGCGCATGTGCTGAACGCCTATATCTCGGTGGCGGCTTTCGTGGTGGCCGCGGCGCAGTTGCTGTTTGTCTGGAACCTGATCTGGAGCGCGCGCCGCGGCGAGCCGGCCGGCGCCAATCCGTGGCGCGCCGCCTCGCTCGAATGGCAGACGCCGCAGACGCCGCCGGAACACGGCAACTGGGGCCCGCATCTGCCGGTGGTGTATCGCTGGGCCTATGCCTATAGCGTGCCCGGCGCGCGCGAGGACTTCATCGCGCAGAACGCGCCGCCGGAGGCCGGCGGCGCCGAACCCGAACCGCACGCCAGCCAGGGAGCCGTCGCATGAATGCCGGAGCACTGTACCGAGTCTCGCGCGGCGACGACGGCCCGGCCCCGCGCGGCGGCGACGCAATGCGTCAGCACGCGTCCGGCGCGACGCCCGCCAGTGTCGCGCTGTGGGTCTTCATGGGCGTGATCACCTCGCTGTTCTCGCTGTTCGTCGTCGCGTTCGGCCTGCGCATGGACTCGGCGGACTGGCATCGGATCGCGTTACCGTGGCAGGTGTGGCTGTCGACGGCGCTGCTGGTCTTCGGCAGCGTGGCGATGTGGCGGGCCGCCCGTGCGGCGCGGGCCGGCGAGCAGCCGAACGCGCGGCGCGCACTGATGCTGGGCGGCATCGGCGCGCTCGGCTTCGTCGCCAGCCAGTTGTGGGCATGGCAGGCGCTGGGCGCCGCCGAGATCCTGCCGGCCAACAATCCGGCCGGCAGCTTCTTCTACATGCTGACCGGGATGCATGGCCTGCATATGGTCGGCGGCCTGGTGGCGTGGACTGCCGCCTGGCAGGGCATTCGCGCGGGTGCGCGAGCCGGGGCGGCGCTGCGCGTGCGGCTGCTGGCGCGCTACTGGCACTTCATGCTGGCGGTATGGCTGGTGCTGCTGGCCGCGCTCGGCTGGCTGACCCCGGAAATCGTGCGCTACATCTGCGGCACCGCCTGATTGCGTAACAAGCGCGGGTAACGAGTACGCGCAGCAAGTAAGCGCAACAAGCGGCCAGGCAATCGAAGGAGGCGATATGGCGACCCAACTGCATCCCGGCGATCGCGTCACCGATTCCGTGGCGCACACCGCCTCGCATACCGCGGCCTCCGCGCACGGCGGCTGGCGCGGCATGCTGGCCGACTGGGGGTCGGACCGGCACGCCTTCCAGGTGTCGTGGGGCAAGGCCATGATGTGGATCTTCCTGTTGTCCGACACCTTCGTCTTCAGCTGCTTCCTGATCAGCTACATGACGGTGCGGATGACGACCACGGTGCCGTGGCCCAATCCCAGCGAGGTCTTCGCGCTGACGATCGGCGGCGAATCGATTCCGCTGATCCTGATCGCGATCATGACCTTCGTGCTGATCACCAGCAGCGGCACCATGGCGATGGCCGTCAACTTCGCCTACCGGCGCGACCGGGCACGCTGCGCGATGCTGATGTTCGGCACCGCCGCGCTGGGCGCCACCTTCGTCGGCATGCAGGCGTTCGAATGGACCAAGCTGATCGAGGAGGGCGTGCGTCCGTGGGGCAACCCGATGGGCGCGGCGCAGTTCGGTTCGTCGTTCTTCATGATCACCGGCTTCCACGGCCTGCACGTGTCGTGCGGCGTCATCTACCTGCTGGTCGTCGCCACGCGCGTGCTGCGTGGGCGCTACGAGCGCACCGGCAACTACCAGATCGTCGAAATCGCCGGCCTGTACTGGCACTTCGTCGACCTGGTCTGGGTGTTCATCTTCGCTTTCTTCTACCTGTGGTGAGGTCCGCCATGTCCGAGCCCATGCTGCACGATTCCCCGATGCCGCCGCACGGCGGCGCGCCCGCGGCCGACCAGGGGCACGGCGCCACCGGCCAGGCCCATCCGATCGGCCTCTACCTGAAGATCTGGGGACTGCTGTTCGTGCTGTCCGCGATGTCGTACGCGGTCGACTACTTCCACGTGCAGGGCGCGCTGCGCTGGACGCTGATCCTGATCTTCATGGTCGCCAAGGCCGGCCTGATCGTCGCCGTGTTCATGCATATGGCATGGGAGCGGCTGGCACTGGTCTACGCGATCCTGCTGCCGCCACTGTGCCTGCTGGTGCTGGTGTGGCTGATGGCGGTCGAGGCCGACTACACGTTCGTGATGCGGGGCGAGTTCTTCCGATAGTCCAGGACGATAGCGCCATTCAAGGAGTGGCCAAGGCCAGAATATTGGCAAGGAACGTCGACTATTCCGCTTCATGCCTGGCATATCGCGTCATGCGCGAATGTGCCCGATGATCAGCGGTGAACGCGACGAATGCCACCCTGTGCCGACACGCACCAGAGTGCGAGAAGACTGCTCGAAGATGTCGGCGAAAGTCCTGATCAGCAAGCCCCGGACATGGTCGCCCGCCATTCTTCCGGCCGCGTTACGCGCGATTCCCCTTGGACTTCGAGTCCGCAATCCAGGCTGAGGTAGTTCAGTTGATCGGATAGAGGCCGCCGGCCCGCACGCGTGCGCCACCAGTCCATGGTGTGTGCATGACGCAGTAGAGCATTCCGCGGCCGGGAACCCGCAGCGGCGAACGCACAGTAGTCTCCCGGCTCTTCCTCGGCGCTCAGCGCTCTGGCATTCATATTCTTGGTACACACGAAGTTAAGGAATCTTGGTCCTTCTATTCCTGACATCAGTGGTCCAGAATTCACTGAGAAAACAATTAAAAAAATACCGCGAAAAAGGCGTTCCAATTTGATGGAAGGTTTGGTGAAAGTTGCGATATTTCATCACTGCTCCTCCCTTCGCGATGAGGCGGCCGATTATGTGAAGCCAGCATTCAAAAAAACGATCATCACTTTGCCAAGCAAGTAATTCGTCGCCGTGGAAGGATTGCCATGAACGAGCATGTCGACTTCGATAAGATAGAGGTGAGGGTTGCTCGGCCGTCGGAGAAAGTTCGTGCCTTTCTTCGGACTCGCAAGACGATTGCCCTGGTGGTAATTCTCGCCATCGGCGCGACCTATTACTACATGCGTGCGGGCGGCGCCCCGCGCGCCGCCGTGCGGCCGCCACCTTCCGTGACTGTCAGTCCGCCGATTGCACGCGACATCGAACGCACGCTCGGTTTCCTGGGCCAATTCTCGGCAGTCAACCGCGTTGAACTTCGGGCCCAAGTGGGTGGTGAACTCACCCGGATCCATTTCAGAGATGGTGCCATCGTCGAGAAGGGCGATGTGCTTTTCGAAGTGGATCCCGAGCCGTACAAGATCAAGTTGAGCCTGGCGCAGGCTGAGCTGACGTCCGCCAAGGCTCGCCTGGCGCTGGCGACAAGGGAATTATCGCGCGCTCAGGAACTGCAGCGAGCCGAAGCCGGCTCCGTTCAGAACGTCGATGAAAAAGTCGCGGAACATCGCGTCGCCCAGGCCGCCGTAGACCACGCCGTCGCTCAGGTCCGCGATGCGAAGTTTGACCTTGATCGCACGAAGGTCAGAGCACCATTCACGGGCCGCATGGGCACACATCTCGTGTCGATCGGGAATCTGATTTCCGGCAGCCGCGCAGGAAGCGGTCCCAGCACCCTGTTGGCGACGATCGTGTCTCTTGATCCGATCTATATCGATTTCGACATGAGCGAGAACGACTACGCGGCGTTCCAGCACGAACACCTCGGCCGGACAGGACCACTGTCCAATCAAGTCATCCTCGCGCCGACAGGCGACGATACGTTCTCGCGCCAGGCCACTCTTGAATTCCTTGATCATTCGCTCGATCGGTCTAGTGGCACCATCCATGCACGAGCGATCGTCCCGAATGGCGATCTGTCGCTGACGCCGGGCGGATTTGCACGCATTCGCCTCGTGGTCTCGAACCCGGAGTCGGCGCTTCTCGTTCCCGATGCCGCCGTCCTTGCGGACTTGAGCGACCATATCGTCTATGTAGTCGGAAACGACAATCTTGTCTCCCCGAGAAAGGTAGAGATCGGGGATCTGCGCGGTGGGCTACGCGTGATTCGTGCTGGACTGTCGCTGCACGACCAGGTCATCATCAACGGTATCCCAACGGTCCACGCTGGCGCGAAAGTGAGGGCCCAGGCGGGGACGATCCAGTATTCCTCCGAGGCTGAGCACGTTGCGCTGGGGGCCTCGAAATGAGGTTGCCCCATTTTTTCATCGAGCATCCGCGCTTCGCTGCGGTGCTGAATATTTTTGTCGTCCTGATCGGATTGGCAACGATGGTCTCCTTACCCGTTGCGCAGTATCCTGACATCGTTCCGACGACCATCCAGATTTCGACTTCATATCCTGGCGCTTCGTCCGACACGATCGCCCGTACCGTGGCGACGCCCATAGAGCAAGCTGTCAATGGCGTCGAGAACATGGACTACGTGAGCAGCCAGTCGACCAGTGACGGTCGGTTGACGATCAACGTCATCTTCAAGGTTGGCACCGATCCCGATACGGCTCTATTGTTGACCCGGAGCCGGGTCGAGGACACGTTGTCCCGCCTGCCGGAAGCGGTGCGGCTCCAGGGCGTGCAGGTCAAGAAGACGATCCCGGCGCTGCTCCTGGCCGTGCACGTCTACTCTCCGGACGGCTCCAGGAGCGCGGAGTACATGTCCAACTACATGCTCGGCGTAAGAGATGAACTCGCGCGCTTGCCTGGCGTATCCGAACTGCGGCCACTTGGAGAGCGGCAGTACGCCATGCGGATCTGGATCGATCCCGACCGTGCGGCCGCCCACAATATCAACGCCAGCGAAATTCTCGCCGTCTTGCGGGCGCAGAATGCTCAGGTCGCTTCCGGCGTGCTGAATCAGCCCCCGGTGTCGAGCCAGGGAGCCTACCAGATCAATGTAGCAGCGCTTGGTCGTCTGACCAAGCCGGAGCAATTTGGGGACGTCATCGTGAAGTCGGACGCCCAGGGGCGTGTCACCCGGATTCGCGACGTCGGTCGTGTGGAGCTGGGCTCTGTGGATTACGGCTCCAAAGCCTACGTGGACCGGTCGGTCTCCAGTCAATGGGTCGTGATTGCCACGCCCGGCTCCAACGTAGTCGACGTCGAGAATGCCATCTGGAACAAGATGGCGGAGCTGAAGAAGGATTTCCCGGCTGGTCTGGACTATCAGAAGATCTATGATCCGACGACGTTCGTCAGCCAGTCCATCGAGGAGGTCATCAAGACGATTTTTGATGCGATTCTGCTTGTTGTCGTCGTGGTCTACCTGTTTCTGCAAAATTGGCGCGCAACCATCATTCCCGTGGTCGCCATTCCAATCTCGTTGCTGGGAACATTCACGGTGCTGTCCATCTTCGGCGCATCGGTCAACAATCTGTCCTTGTTCGGCCTTGTCCTCGCAGTGGGGATTGTTGTCGACGACGCCATCGTAGTTGTCGAGAGTGTCGAACGGAATATGGCGCTCGGCATGTCTGCCAGAGAGGCCGCTCATCAGACGATGAACGAAGTGTCGACGGCCCTCCTGGCGATCGCTCTGACGCTTTGCGCCGTGTTCGGCCCGGCGGCGCTGATGTCCGGGATTACGGGGTTGTTCTTCAAGCAGTTTGCAATCACGATCGCCGCCTCGACCGTCATTTCCTGTTTCGTTTCGTTGACGTTGAGTCCCGCTCTCTGCGCAGTCCTCCTGAAGCCGCATGCAGGTGTCGCCGGGGCGGGTCGCAAGACAATCCATCGCCGTTTCCATGACACCACCTTCGGGAGATTCAACAAACTGTTCGACTCCCTTTCCGCGCGATACGGAAAAATCACGGGACGTTTTGTTCGGAAGACGACGGTCGTGCTCGTGGTTTACGCGGGCTTGATCATTGCCACCGGTGTGCAAATGGCGCGGATGCCGAGCGGCTTCATTCCGGACCAGGATATTGGTTACCAGGCCGTCATCCTGTTCCTGCCACCGGGCTCCAGCCTCGAACGCACCGACAAGGTGCTCCACGAGGTCAACAACATCATCCTTGAAACGCCGGGGATCAAAGGGATCGGGCATACATCGCCGGTAACCGGATTCGATGTGACAACGGAAACCTATGCGCCGAACGTCGCTACGGTGTTTCTCGGTCTGCCTTCCCTGTATGGCAAGCATGTCCCGGGTGTGAACGCCGCCACGATGCTCGTGACGCTCCGGCAGCGATTGGCACACATCAAGGATGCCGTCGTCATCGTCGTTCAACCTCCGCCCGTCCAGGGACTCGGTGCGGCCGGTGGATTCAAACTGATGCTGCAGGACCGCGCCGGTCTGGGTCCGCATGCACTTGCAAAGGCCGCCAACGATCTGGTCAAGGCCGCAAACCAGGACAAGACGTTCGGCGGCGTATTCACGCTCTACAATGCTGCGGCACCCTCCGTCTATGCCGACATAGATCGACTCAAGGCGGAAAAGGTGGGTATCACCCCCACAGATATTTTTTCCACAATGGAGCTTTATCTTGGCTCGCAGTATGTAAACGACTTCAACTTCCTGGGCCGCACTTACCAGGTACGGGTGCAGGGTGACGAAGCCTTTCGAAAGACGCCTGAAGACATCGGTCGCTTGAAAATACGGAATGCGGCGGGTGAAATGGTGCCGATCGGCACGGTTGCGAGTTTCAAAAGTACGACCGGACCGTACCGTCTACCTCGGTACAACCTGTATCCCGCCGCCGAGATCATGGGTACCGCGGCCCCTGGCAGCTCTTCCGGCGACGCCTTGGAGCGGATGGAGGAATTGGCCGGCGAAGTGCTCCCCAACGGGATCTCCTATGAATGGACAGATCTGGCTCATCAGGAGAAAACGCAGGCCACGTCTCCCCTCGTCGTTTTCCTGGCGTCCGCCCTGTTCGTATTCCTGGTGCTCGCGGCCCAGTATGAAAGCTGGAAGACGCCACTGGCCATTGTGCTGATCGTTCCGATGTGCCTGCTGGCAGCGGCCTTGGGGCTGAATCTGCGCGGCATGCCGATCGATATCCTTGCGCAGATCGGATTTGTCGTGCTCGTGGGGTTGGCGGCCAAGAATGCGATTCTGATCGTCGAGTTCGCGAAGCAGCGTCAGGAGGAAGATGGGGTGGGCCCGGAAGACGCTGCGGTTCATTCGGCCCGTGTGCGTCTACGCCCCATCTTGATGACCTCGCTCGCCTTCATCGCAGGCGTTGCGCCGTTGGTCGTAGCGACTGGGGCGGGCTCGGAAATGCGCCAATCGCTCGGAACTACCGTGTTCTTCGGAATGCTAGGTGTGACGGTCTTCGGTCTGGTTTTCACACCGGCGTTCTATACCTTCGTTCGCAAGTTGGGTGTGAAGGACCGCGATGCTCCGGGTTGGCAACTCAGCCAGGGAAACGCACGATGAAGATGGTCCCATCTCGTGGTTTCCCGGTAACGTACCTGTTCGGCAGCCTTTTGAGCGCCATGCTGCTGGGATGTGCCGTCGGCCCCGATTACACGGCGCCCGGGCTCGATATGGCGCGCCTTCACAACACCGACGTGCTGGCCGGCCGGCAGACCAGCCTGCCGGCACCCAGGCTTGATCGGTGGTGGAGCGGCTTTAATGATCCCATGCTGGAGCAGATCGTCCAGCGTGCATTGGATCAGAACCTGGGGCTGCGGGCGGCGCTCGCACGGGTGGCCCAGGCTCGGGCGGCCGCGCAGGCCGCGGGTGCCCGGCTCATGCCGACAGTGGATGCCGCCGGTTCAGCGGCCAGACAGCACCAGAGCGTCAACAGCGCCTTGGGCGCGATTGCCAGCACGTTTCTCGATTACAGCCGCTCGCAGGAATCGTACAAGATTGGCGCGAGCGCTAGTTGGGAGATCGACTTGGCTGGCGGACTGATTCGCGCTCGATCTGCGGCCCGCGCGGAAGAGCGGGCGGCCGAGGCCGACCACATGGGGACACGCATCACCGTGGCCGCGGATGCCGCAGACGCCTACCTGCAGATCAGGGGACTGCAGGCCCGGCTGGCCGTAACGCAAGACCAGATCAGGACCGACGTCCATCTGCTCGAGTTGGTACAAGCGCGATTGAAGGCAGGCGCGGCCGACAGCCGTGAAGTCGCGCAAGCCGAAGCGCTCCTTCGACAGGCGCGCGCAGTGGTTCCCGTCCTTCGAATTGCCCTCGAGGCACAGCTGAACCGTCTTGACGTGTTGATGGGTGTTCAGCCCGGTACTTACGCGGCGGAACTGGCAAGCAATGGGGCCGGCGCCATACCCGAAGTTCCGGCGATCGGTGCCGGAGACCAGCCAATCGATGTGTTGCGTCGACGCCCGGACATTATCGCGGCGGAACGCCGCCTGGCCGCATCGAACGAGAATATCGGTGTCGCAATTTCAGACTACTACCCAAAAATATCCTTATCCGGGGTCTTTGGTTTCGATAGCACGTCGGCCAGGAAATTGTTCAAATCGGCAAGTGTTCAATCAGTCGGGACCGCCGGGTTCTCGTGGCGTCTATTCGACTTTGGCAAGGTGGATGCCGAGGTCAAACGGGCCGAGGGCGCCTACGCTGAAGCCCTTGCGGAATATCGGGAATCGACGCTGAAGGCAGTTCAGGACGTGGAGGATGCATTCATGACTCTCGTCCAGACCGAGTTGCGGACGGATGAATTGAAGCAAGAGGTTTTTGCGCTGACCCGAGCGAGAGACCTTTCCGAGAAGGCCTATCGTGCGGGGGCCATCGCGCTCACGGACGTGTTGGATGCCGATCGCCAACTGCTTGTTTCCCGGGATGCTCTTGATGCCTCGAAAGCAGATGCGGCGAGGGCCGCGGTTCGCGCATTCCGCGCGATGGGCGGCGGCTGGGACGCACCCCAGCCCGTTGTTCACGCCGAGGCTATCACACCACTCGGGGCGAACTGAGACGGAAGCCTATCGCACAAGCGTTGGAATCAAAGGAGCCATCTGACGATACCGTCGCCAGCCCGGCTCTGTTCTCGGCAAACGCTACATCTTTCGCAGCGTTTTGGGGCGCGATACGCGAGACATACCTTTCCTGGGTCCCTGATGTCCACACTGGAGGTCGACATGCGCAGGAACATCGAGATTCTCAAATCGATACTGTCCTTCATGCAGGATCATGAGCAGCCAACCCAGTGCTGCAAGGATATCGAGAACGGGATAGGCAAAGCACTGGGCCATGGGTGGCCCGAAGTCAGACTTCACCTGGCCTTGTTGAAAGATATGGGCCTCGTTGCCGAATGCACCTCTCCTGCGGAGTTCAGACTGACGAGCGCTGGCTACGAGGTCATTGAAAGTCCCGACCCGGTTGAGCAACTAAGGCATTGGACCACGCTGTCAATCAATCCCGACAGCGTCAAGGCGCACACCTTCGGAGAGTCGCGGCACCCGCTGCCACCGGCATTGCACAGCAGTCGGGCTGCTTCGTGAGCAGCGCTTATACGTGCGACCCGGGAATCATGGAAATCGCGTTCACTGCCCCCCAGGACAAGGCAAATCCGCTAATGCCGGAGATGGATGGGCCTTCGAGACCGCCATTACAGTCAAGACGGAAACGAAATGAAGCAATCCCCCACGATTGGCGACAGGATCAGCGACAAATCGGTACCGCCCGATGAAGATACAGTTCGGAACTGGATCGGGCAGGAGGCGTTCGAGCATTGGGCGTCGCTGCGGGGCTGGATCGAGACATCGTACCCCGGTGTGTTTGTACCGGAGTGGCTCTATGGTGGCAAAAAGCGAGGTTGGGTCCTCCGCTACAAGAAAACGAAGGCGTTCTGCACGTTGTTGCCCGGATATCGACTGCTTTCCGTCCAGGTGGTGCTGGGACGAGCGGAGCGAGAGAAGTTCGAGGAACGGCGATATTTCTGGCGCCCTCAATTGGTCAGGCTCTACGATGAAGCCCGGACATACCCCGACGGAAAGTGGCTGACTATCGCAATCTTGTCCACGGACGATCGGCAGGATCTGACGGACCTTGTCAGTATGAAGCGGCCCCCGCTGCCGCGCCGCTGAGCATCGGGAATGCCGAATCGCACATTTTCACGCCATGGCCGATGCTGGCCTCGCTGGAGTGCTTCCGTCGCGATCGGCTCATGTCGACGGCCACGCCGGCTTAATCGATATCGATCCCGTAGCAGGAGTTGCGCGACGAGGTCTAGGTTGATCGCGTTGCGTTCCGGCGCCGGGTTGCCGGCCTCTTGTCACTCGGGCCTTCTGATCATGGCCGTAGGCGTTGGACCGATGCCAGCAGGAGGGAAAGCGATGCAGCCAGAAGGACGAGATCCTTGAGAAGGAATTGGCCGGGCATGGCGGAGATGGCGGGAAATCCGCCGGCCGTCGCTTCCGCCACGCCTGGCGTGCTGAGAAGGAAGGTCAGCGTAATCAGATAGGTGGCGGCCGACATCGCGGCCCCCAAGGCGGAGAAAATGGGCTGGAATGCTCCCAGGATCAGAGCGGCCGCTGTCGATAGTTCAAGTACGCCTATGACGTAGCTCGCTCCTTGGACCCCGAAGAACGCGTGCAACCAGCTCATGATCGCGCTATTGGCCACAAACGGAGCAATCCCGTGCGCCTCGTAAGCGGTGAATTTCATGCCACCGAACCAAAGAAAGATGATGACAAGCGACCACCGGAGCATGGCGAGAGGAGACAACGGTCCAACGCCCTTTTCCGCAATTTGCAGGCATGACTGATTTGCCCGAGTAGACATGTTGGTGCTCCCTTCCGAGTTGATCGAGTCGTTAGTCATTGCTACCTTAAGCCCATGTGATCCGGATCGCGAGACTATCTTTGCGCAATAAAATGCCCATGGGAATCAAAACGAGAGGGCGCTGCGCCGCGTTACGGCGCGGCGCATCTCCCCGTGTCGCAATCGAAGTCGGGATTCGGGCATCCGGGCACCTGCGCGAGTACGCTGCGGGAGGCGGGTGAGGTCTCGTTTGGGCGGCACATCGGCACGCGAACGCTAGTGAGCCCCCTGTGCATGGCGGCGCCATTGGCCCGGCGTCATTCCCATTTTTTCAGTGAACGCACGCCGAAATGCCGCCACGGAGCGGTACCCGACCGCTTCGGCCACTGCCTCAGTGGTCGCCATCGGCTTCTTCAGCGCGTTGGCCGCCAGGCTCATCCGGATATCGGTCAGCATCTCGATGGCCGAGCGCCCCAGCTTCTCCTGAAAGTGCCGCATGAAGGTGGCCCGCGACATGCTGCACAGTCCAGCGAGATCAGGCAGGTTCCAAGCTCGCGCCGGCTCGGCGAGCATGGCCGAAATCGCTGGTGCCAGCCGCGGATGGCCCGTCAATGCCAACAAGCCTGCGGGGGCTTGTTCCGATTCGCTTGCCGCACGTAACGCGAGCGTGAACAGTGCCGAGGTGAGCGCGTTAAGAATGGCGTATCCGCCCGGCTTGTCGCACGCTGACTCCTTGCGCATCAGCGCGACGAGACTGGCCAGGTGATCCGAAGCAGGCCCGTTTCGCACTTCACTGCGGCCGTCCAGGGGCCTCACCACCAGCGTCGTCGGAAGGTAACCCCGAATCAATCGATCATGCGGTGGCCCGATGAAAAACCGTCCACATAACATGTCCAAAGCGTCACCGTCGCCATCATTCTCGTTGACCATCCATCCTGCGGCACTTTGGCGAGTGTAGACGCGCGCGGGCTGATGCCCGCTGCCATCGTGCAGGATGTGCGCCGCGCCATGAGGCAGGAGCACGATGTCTCCGCTCTTGAGCTCCGTGGCGGTCCGTGTCTCCGGGTCTTCCATAATGGCTCGCCCCGTGAGCACGACGTGATAGGGAATCTCGTGCGCGGCGGACTGGGGCCACGTCGCACGCCACGGCGCACCGTAGGTACAGCGGACCTCCAGTTGGCCGCTGATGGTGACCATCTGCAAAAGATGGCTCAGCCAATCGACTTGGGACATGGCAGGTCTTTTCGGTCGTGTTTTGCCCGTGTCCTGCTCGCGGGATGACTCTCCGAGGCGGCTCCTGGCGCGTTGCCGCAAATGACTCGGCGAATGACTCGGCGAATGACCATGGACCGATATTTTTTCAGATCAATTCCGAAATTCTGTACTAACGATATTCTGAAAGGAAGTACCAAGAATTCCGTTTCCTTGTGCACCAAGAATATTCGATGGCGTGCCAAGGGTTCATCCGAACATGCCCTGATAGGGAAGCAGGCCGTGACATGTCAACTCGACTTCACGGCTGCCGGCCAGTCATGCAGTGCTTCTCTGCATGCTGGAAGCCGCGGGGTCGCCGATAACGAAGTCGCCTGCGCGAAAGGGGCCTCGTGCGGCGATCGACAGCACCGGATGTAGAAGATGTGGGGCTCGGCAAACGCGCCTTGTGCGCGTGCCGTGCCGTCTCCCAATGGTTTCGATTTGTCCAGATGTTCGACCGTCACGCCCACGCCGTTCGAGTTGGCACCATAGGTGCCGATGGGGTGTGCTCGCTTGATGCGCTCAGTTTTCCGACTGGTATGGAACTCTGGTCCGCTGCAGGGCGCGATAAACGGAGGGAAGGACGCCATAAGCATCCTGGAACGCCTTCAGAAAGCTGCTTCGGCTGGCATATCCAACTGAACGCGCGATGTAGTCCACCGAAGATTCGCCTGCGGTCAGCAGGGAGGCAGCCTGGCGCATACGCAATCTCCGCAGGACCGCCATGGGCGACAGCCCGACGACTTCGGTGAATCGCGCCATGAAGGAAGATCTGCTCAGACACGCAATTTGAGCCAGACTGTCGACTGAATGCCGTGCTTCGGGGCGGGCCGCCATATGGGCGAAGGCTCTCGCGATGTTGGCGTCCTTCAATAGAGAAAATCGCTCGACCCATAGGCTGGTCGAGGTCAATGACCGTCGCAGCAATGCAATCAGGACAGTCTTGAGCAGTGTCGCCGTCATCGCGCCCATGCCAATTTCCTGGCTTATTAGCTCCCGCAGAACCAACTGTAGTGTGCGATCGATGTGCTGTTCGCTATCGAATTGCTCAACGATAGGGCTGCACAGCGAGGAGAACAAGTTCACAGACGTGCCGTAGGACGCCTCGAAGTAACCGCAGATCATCATCAGTTGAGGCGTGTCTTCGCCTGCCACCAACCTTCGTATCGCACCTGGGGGGAATGACTTCCAGCGCCCTTCCACTTCGTTGGCAATCCCGCTACCAGACGACCTCGCGGGTACTTCGACGCGGAAGTACTGATTCGGTGGCGTAACGACGAGAGTGTGAGGCAGGAGCTCGATGGGGGGATGTCCTTCCAGGACCATGCGGCCATGGCCCGATAGCGTGTAGTGCAGGCCCGGCGCCGAGGTGCCACCCAGGTTCAGGCGCCAACCGGGACTTACCAGGCATTCGGTCAATCGCACGAACTCCACATTGAGGGCGGATATGATCCCCTCGAGTTGAGGGGCCGATATCCGCACTACCGTTGGATCGCTACGTTGACGTGCAGCACCGTGATTCATCGGCATCCCATCGCAATCAAAGTCGACATGCTGGTAGCGATGCGATTCCAGACGTGGGGTCCCATCGACCGGCAAGACGACTCGCTCCATTGCCGAGGTTCATCACTGCATTGAGTGGCCTCGACCTTGACCGGCTCCATAAACCGCTCCTGACCGTTCAGGTCGCCGTCACTTCCAGCCCGCGCTGCACGGCCGGCCGCGCCAGGCCACGGTCGAGCCACGCCTGCACGTACCGAAAGCGGTCAAAACCGACCAGCTCGCGTGCTTCGTAAAAGCCGATCAGGTTCCGGACCCAGCCGAGCAGCGAGATATCGGCGATGCTGTAATCGGCGCCCATCACCCATTTGCGCCCTGCGAGCCGTGCATCGAGGACGCCAAGCAGCCGAGCCGATTCCGCTGCGTAGCGGTCGCGCGGCCGCTTGTCTTCGTAGTCTTTGCCGGCGAACTTGTTGAAGAAGCCAACCTGTCCGAACATCGGACCGATCCCGCCCATTTGCCACATGACCCACTGAATCGTTTCATATCGCGTATCAGGATCAGCTGAGATGAATCCGCCTGTCTTGTCGGCCAGGTAGAGCAGGATCGCGCCCGATTCGAACAATGCCAAGGGCTTGCCTGTCGGCCCGGCAGGATCGTAGATGGCGGGAATTTTTCCATTGGGATTGAGCGCGAGAAAGGCAGCGTCGTGGTTTTCGTTCGCCAGGATGTCGATTCGGTGCGGCTCGTAGGGAAGACCGGTTTCCTCCAGCATGATGCCGACCTTCACTCCATTTGGCGTCGGCAGGGAAAAGAGCTGGAGCCGGTCAGGGTATCGCGCCGGCCAGCGTGCAAAAATTGGATGATTGAGACTCATTTTTTTACCTTCGGGGCAAGGGACCATCCCAATGTTCGCCGCCCTGGCCTGCGCCGGATCAGCACGGTCGCGGGTTCACGACCTTCGCCGGGATGCAGATATGCTCCGCACCGTTGGCTCGCATCGATGGCGCGGTCCGGCAGGCCCGTAGACCGTCGATGCGAGCGGGGACCGTTCAGATCGTGCCGGCAGGGGCGACGGGGGGAAAGTCCTTCTCGGGATCGAACACGTTATTGAAGAAATTTGTCAGCGAGTACATGGCCACGAGCGCGACGATCTCCATGATGTTGGCATCGGTGTACCCTGCGTCGCGGACGATCTTCAGATCGGCATCGGAGACGTTGCCGCGGGACTCAATGACTTTGCGCGCAAACTGGACGGCAGCGTCGCGCCTGGGGTCGGTAGCCCGGCCCTTCCTGGCGAGAATGATGTCATCGGCTGGCAACTTGGCCATATGCTCGGCGGTAAAGCTGTGAACCGTCAGGCAATAGTTGCAACCATTGACCTCGGACACGGCCAGGCCGATGCTGTCACGCGTCTTGACGTCGAGCGCCTTGCTCAACGAGCCAAGCAGGCCAGCCCACGCGTTGAACGCGATCGGGCTCTGCGCGAACGTTGCCATCATGTTGGGAGTGAACCCGATATTCCGGGTGAATGCATCGAGGGTAGGTTTCGAATCGGCCGGCACGTGTTCCGGCTTCAGCGCTTCACTTCTTGCCATCGTCATCTCCATCAGTTAATGGCTTCACTAGTTTGGGAAAGTCCATCTGGAACTATCCCGCGGTTCACTTCGTGCCCACGGTTCGGGTCGAAGCTTGTCAAGCATTCAATCGCTGGCGCCTCACGGTTACCTGCCAATTGAGGGCGCGTCGGTCAATGCGGCCAACGGCGCGGAGGCCGTCTTATACGAGATCGAGTACTTCGTTCACCGCGCGACGCGGCTTCTGCGCCCAGTTTCCGGAACGCTCCAGCCCCACCGACAACAGCATGACCGGCACCTCGTTTTCGGCGAGTCCGAACTCGCGGTGGACGGCTTCCGCATCGAAGCCGATCATCGGCGTCGAACCCAGGCCCATCGAGCGGGCTGCATAGATCATCGCCGCGGCGCCGAAGGTGCCCGTGCGTACCGCCTCGTCGCGCTGGCGCTGCGGGAAGTCCCGATACAAGTTGCGTGCGGGGATTTCCCATTCGGCCACCATCGTGGCCGGCATGACGCCCGCTTCGACCAGCGGGGCGAGGCGATCGGGAATGACGCTGGAATCGGCCAACTGGCCGCAGACGATGAAGGTCACCGATGCTTCGGTGATCGCGGGCTGATTCCACGCGATGGGCAGCAGCCGTGCCTTCGCTTCCCGGGTTCGTACCGCGATGAAGCGCCAGTTCTGCAAGTGGAAGGACGTCGGCGCGCTCGTGCCGATTCGCACCAGTTCCCGGATCTGGTCGTCGCTCAGGATTGCGGCAGGGTCGTAATACTTGGCCGCGCTGCGGCTCAGAATGCATTCGATGACGGCATTGGTCATGGTAGTTCCGTTGGTCATGAGTGTTCCTATGGATGTACCGACAAGGTTGTTGGGCAGGGGCTAACGCTTCGAACGAGAAGCCGACGTTGGTACGGTCGATGGAGGTCGGGGCGAAGAGACAGGCGGCTCGGTGCAGCGTATGTGTGCTGCGTAGGGCGAGGTCCAATCTTCCTTGCCTGCGCGCCTTTATCAGCAGAGCAGAGCCGTTGTCGGACTCGATCCCGGGACATCAAGGCGTCTCATGTGCGGCTGGTTCATCAGGTGGTTAGGAGCCTTCACTCTAGGCCCGCCGCATACCGATTTCGAGACTACAAATCCTCAATAAGATGCTCAAAAGGATCAACAAGAGTCGCCCTGAATGGCCGATTGCGGAAGCCCACCGGCCATCGGCGCAAGGCTGTGTACGGCTACGCAACGCCGAGCTTCTGATAAATGGCGGCCAAAGCCAGGGATGGCCAATACTCCGACGCCGGTCAGGCCGTAATGCAAACCGGCAATGTCGCAAGCGACAAAGTCAATTCCCCCTCCGCTCCGTATGTCCCAGAGGTGAAATGGGCCACACCGATCTCGAGCACAGCCAGCAAAGGATCCTTGCGCAAATTGGACGGTTCGAACATCTGGACCATGTCGATGGTGACGCCGACCGAGGGCGACGCTCGCCGGATACAGCCTGCATGCCGCAAGCCATCCTGGTTTTCCTTGGCTTTGCGGTCTTGCTGGCCGCCTATACGAGATCGAGCACCTCGGTCACTGGACGACGCGGCTTCTGCGGCCAGTTCCCCGGGCGCTCCAGCCCTACCGACAACAGCATGACTGGCACTTCGTTCCCGGCGAGCCCGAACTCCCGGTGGACGGCTTCGGCATCGAAGCCGATCATCGGCGTCGAACCCAGGCCCATCGAGCAGGCTGCATAGATCATCGCCGCGGCGCCGAAGGTGCCCGTGCGTACCGCCTCGTCGCGCTGGCGCTGCGGGAAGTCCTGATACAAGTTGCGTGCGGGGATTTCCCATTCGGCCACCATCGTGGCCGGCATGACGCCCGCTTCGACCAGCGGGGCGAGGCGGTCGGGAATGACGCTGGAATCGGCCAACTGGCCGCAGACGATGAAGGTCACCGATGCTTCGGTGATCGCGGGCTGATTCCACGCGAGGGGCAGCAGCCGTGCCTTCGCGTCCCGGGTTCGTACCGCGATGAAGCGCCAGTTCTGCAAGTGGAAGGACGTCGGCGCGCTCGTGCCGATTCGCACCAGTTCCCGGATCTGGTCGTCGCTCAGGATTGCGGCAGGGTCGTAATACTTGGCCGCGCTGCGGCTCAGAATGCATTCGATGACGGCATTGGTCATGGTAGTTCTGTGGCTCCTCGTCTTTCCTGTGGGTGAGGGGATAGATCGGCTACAAAAAGAGTGCTTCCGCTCCATGCAGAGCTGCAGTCATTCGACGTGTCAGGTTCATTTGCCTCCCTTGCGCGATTCGGATTCAAAATTCTGTACCGCTGTCGGCACAAATTGAAGGGCCAAGATTGCTCATTGTTGTGTGCACCAAGACTGCGGACCGCGTGATGGCGGCTCGTGCCATCCGGACACGGCACATGGCTGTTGGCGGCGAGCGAGTACCTCCGACCTTCCGTGGTCGGATGAATGTCGATGGGGCCGTGATGTCGGGCCGGCGCACTGCGGCCAGTGGCGATCGTCTATCGAGACAGGAACGCGAAGATGAGCCGCCCGTTACGCCGTGCGATGCCGGTCGATGATGTCGAACAATCGACGGCACGACGCCGCCACGTATGGCTCCGGCGCCGTGGCGACCCCGAGCAACAGTCCCGGAAATGCCCGGGCGGGAGTCGCGAACCATCTGGACAACGGCGATGGCGCCATGCCAATGGTCATCGCCTCCCGAGCGATCTGGATGTCGGACGCACCGTCGGGAAGCCTGAGAAGGATGGCCAGACCGGCCTTGATCCACTCGGCATCGCGCGTCCGCAATTGCTCGCATAGCGCGTCGCGCTGGGCGGAATAAAGACGCTTGAGCCGACGTAGGCGTCGCATGTATTGACCGTCACGGATGAACTGTGCGGTGGCCAGTTGAACCAGTGGAGAAGGGGCGGGAGAAAGCGTCGCCGCTACCTCGGAGAACGAGACAACCAGTTCGGGCGGCGCCACCACGAATCCAAGTCGAAGGCCCGGGTTGATCGTCTTGCTGAACGTACCGATGTGGATAACCCGATTGCCCGCGTCCAGCGACGCCAGGGCGGGTGCTGCCCGACCCTCAAGTTGAAGCTCGCCGAGGTAGTCGTCTTCGATGATCCATGCGCGGCGTGAGACGGCCCATTCAAGCAGCTGGAGCCGTCGCCTCAAGGACAGAGTCGAACCCAGGGGGGCTTGTTGACCGGGCGTTACCACGGCCAACGCAGCGTCCTCGGCCTGCTGGATTCCGTGGTCCACGTCGATGCCCTCCGCATCTACCGGGACTGGCACGACATGCAAACAAGCAAACTCCAGGCCTTTCCGTGTAAGCAGGAAACCCGGGTCCTCCATCCAGACCTTTTTGCCTTCCAGGCCCAATACTCGCAATGCAAGCCCGAGGCCGGAGCTGTATCCCGACGTGATAAACACTTGTTCCGGGAGGCAGTGGAAGTGTCTGGAGATGGAGAGATAGCGTGCGATTTCCTGGCGCAGCCTCAACTCGCCTCTGGGATCGGGATAAGTCAGCGACAGGAACGGTCCCGTCTTCAATAAATTGCAAGACCGTGCCCTCGCGAAAAGCTTCTCCGGTGGACCATCGAACACTGGAACGCCGAGTTGGAAGATCGCCGGCCCAACGTTCATCTCCTCAATGATCTTCATGAAACCTTCCGGCTCCGGCACGTCCCCTCGAGCCATGACCGCGCGCGGCCGCCGTGCCACGCGGGTGCCCCTTGCTCCGGATGCTTCGATCAATTGGGAGTCGGCCAACTGTTCATACGCGGCCCGCACTGTACCGCGCGCGACTCCAAGCTGTGTAGCCAGGCAGCGCCATGATGGCAAGCGGGTGCCAGGCAACAACAAGCCCGAATCTATCGCCCTGACAATATTCAAACGGATTTGTTCAGACAGGGATAACTTCGCTTTGCGGTCGATGTGAATCTGCAGACTTGATCCATCGGTGTAGGATGAGTCGCTCACTGTGGCGCTCCTTTCGCGGCTCTGCCGTTGGCGGACTCGCGGCACGCGTCCAGTCATGGCCGACGCATACCTTGTCCCTTCTGTTGGGAGAAGAGTGGGCGCTTAGCGTAACGTTGCCCGCGTATTCGAGGGGCTCAAAAGTGTTCTGATTCGTCCAAATGTCCGGGCGACAACCGCGCCGTTCAAGTCGGCGCCATGATCGGTCACATGCTGGAACAGACCCGGCTCGATTTCGTCTTACGTCCGCCATGGACGGAAATGAGCGGCATTCCGGGAGCTCGCGCGAGCAGTGACTCGTGTGATGGCTTGACCGTGCGCGGGCGTCGCACGACACAATCGCGCCGGACGCTCACACCGTTTCCGTCTCCCCCGCCGGCTTCAACGCATCCTCCGCCGGCGTCCCCATGCTGGTATCCGGCGCCTGGCCGACCACTTCACAGGCGGGTGGCGCGGCTGGCAGTATCTGGCTGGCGCGCCAGTTTCCGAAGTGGTAGTACGCGGCCGCCAGCGCGATCGACACCACCGAGCCAAGCGGAAAGCTCCACCACACCGCGTCAGCGCCCATCGTGCGGCCGAGCCACCAGGCGAACGGCAGGCGCACCACCCACATCGACACGAACAGCACCGCCAGCGGCGCCATCACCGCGCCGGTTGCGCGGACCGTGCCGAACAGCACGATGGTGAAGCCGAACAGGATGAACGACCACAGCACGATCGCATTGATGTGCTGGGCAATCTCGATCGCGCCGCCGTCGTCCGGCAGGAACAGGCCCAGCGAATGCCGGTTGAACAGATAGACCAGCCCCACCAGCGCCCCCGTCATCGTCAGATTGAACGCCAGTCCCATGCCCGTGATGCGGGAGACGCGGTCCCAGCGGCCGGCGCCGACGTTCTGCGCGACCATCGACGAGACGCTGGCGCCCACGGCTAGCGCAGGCATCTGCACGTAGGTCCATAGCTGCGAGGCGACGCCGTACGCGGCCGCGGTCTGCGAGCCGTACTGGTTGACCAGCGCCATCATCACGAGCGCGGACGACGAGATCACGACCATCTGCAGGCCCATCGGCAGTCCCTTGGCCACCAGCGCGCGCAGGATGCCGAGGTCGGGGCGTAGATAGCGCAACTGGCCCCGATGCAGCGTCAGGAAATGCTTGCGGCGATAGAGCAGCCACATCATTGCCGCCAGGCTGACCAGCTGCGCGATCAGCGTCGCCAGCGCGGAGCCGGCGATGTCCATGCGCGGAATCGGTCCAAGGCCGAAGATCAGCAGCGGGTTCAGCGCGACGTCGAGCACCACCGACAACAGCATGAAATAGAACGGCGTGCGCGAGTCGCCGGCCCCGCGCAGCGTCATCATCACGAAGTTGTAGAAGTACATGAAGGGCAGCGCCAGGAAGATGATTCGCAGATAGCGGATCGCCAGCGGCCGCGCATCGGCAGGCGTGCCCATCGCGCCGAGGATGTCCGGCGTGAACAGATAGCCCAGCGCCGCGGCGATGACCGACAGCAGCACGAAGAACGTGGTGCTGGTGCCGACCACGCGCCGGGCCTCGTCGAGGTCGCGCGCGCCGACCGCCTGTCCGATCATGATGGTGTTGGCCATGCTGATGCCGAACACCACGCCGAGCAGGAAGAACAGCACGATGTTGGCGTTCGACGTCGCCGTCAGCGCCGCCTCGCCGAGATAGTGGCCGACCCAGATCGAATTGATCGAGGCGTTCAGCGATTGCAGGATGTTGCTGCCGAGCACCGGCAGCGAGAACAGCAGCAGGGTGCGGCCGATCGGGCCGGTCACGAGTCTGGCGTCGGGCTTCATTGTTATTGGTCGGTGAGCCGCAGGGGCGGGAGCCGGGGAGCGAGTTCGTATAGTATTCCCGCTGGACCGAAACGGTAGTCGGCGGCAGACCGACACCGGCCCGCCCTCGACCGACATCCCGTCCCTCCATGATCCCGCCGACCCGCTCCGCAAGCGCCGTCCCCGCATGGCTGAAGGCCGCGCCTGCGCTGTTCCTGCTGCTGTGGTCGAGCGGCTTCGTCTTCCTCAAGCTCGGCCTGGCCTACGCCGATCCGCTAACCTTCCTCGCCTTGCGCTACGCCTGCGTGGTCGCGCTGCTGGTGCTGCCGTGGCTGTGGGTGCGGCCCGCCCTGCCGGCCACGTGGGCGGCATGGGGCCATCTGGCGATGGTCGGCCTGCTGCTGCAGGCCGGCTATTTCTCGTTCACCTATCTGAGCCTTAAGTACGGCCTGTCTTCGGGCGCGGTGGCGCTGATCACCTCGCAGCAACCCATTCTCGTCGGGCTGCTTGCCCCGGCGATCGCCGGCGAACGGGTCGGGCGTGTGCGGTGGATCGGCCTGCTGCTGGGCGCGAGCGGCGCCGCGATGGTGATTCTGGCGACCTCGTCGATCGACCTGTCGTCGCGGCTGGCGCTGCTGTTCGCCGTGCTGGCCTTGCTGGTGATGACCGCCGGCACGCTGTGGGAGAAGCGCTTCGGCCGGGACACCCATCCGCTGACGGCCAATCTGGTGCAATACGGCGTCGGGCTGGCGGTGACCGCGCCGCTGGCGTGGTGGCTCGAACCGATGCGGGTGCAATGGACGCCGGCGCTGTTCGGATCGCTGACCTATCTGGTCGTCGCCAACTCGATCGTCGCGATGACGCTGCTGCTGGCGATGGTCCGCCACGGCGAGGCTTCGCGCGTCTCGGCGCTGTTCTTCCTGGTGCCGCCCACCACCGCGCTGATCGCCTGGGCGGTGCTGGGCGAGACCATCCCGCTGGCGGCATGGCCCGGCATGGCGATCGCCGCCGCCGGGTTGTATCTGGTGATGCGGCGACGGAGCTGACGCGTCCGCGCCCACTGCAAGGAGTCCCCTTTGTCGAAGCCATCGATGCGTACCGTCCTTCCGCTGGCCACCATCACGGCGGCCAGCATGCTGACGATGGACCTGTACCTGCCCGCCGTGCCGACGATGCAGCGCGACCTCGGCATCACGGTGGCGCAAGGGCAGTTGACCATCGCGATCTTCCTGCTGGGCCTGGCCGCCTCGCAATTGGTCTGGGGCGAGATGCTGCACCGGATCGGCCCGCGGCGCTGCGTGCAAACGGGACTGCTGGTCCTGATCCTGACCAGCTTCGGTTGTGCGCTGGCGCCCGATCTGACGATGCTGCTCGGCTTGCGCCTGGTCCAGGGCATCGCCGCGGGGGCCGCGACGGTGGTCGTGCCGACCGTCGTTCGCGCGACGCTGCCTGAACAGGACGGCGTGCGGGGCATCGCCGCGATCGCGATGATCGAGGCGATCGTGCCCGCTGCCGGGCCGGTCCTCGGCACCGCGCTGCTGCTGATCGCGGATTGGCGCACGACCTTCGCCATCATCGGGCTCGTCGCGCTGGTGACCGCTCCGTTCGCACTGCGGGCTACGCCCGGGGCGCTGCCGGGAACGGAGGATGAGGCGGGGCGAGTCGGCTATCGTGCGCTGCTGCGCAATTGGCATTTCGTCGGACTGGCGCTGGCCCATTCGCTGTCGTTCGGCGCGTTGATCGCCTTCGTCGCCAGCGCGCCGCAAGTCCTTCCGGCGATCGCCGGCACCGGCCAGAGCGGCTTTGCGCTGGCTCAGGTCTGCGGCGTGGCAGGGTTCATCGTCGCGGCCAGCCAGGCCGGCCGGATCAGCAGCCGGCTGGGCCCGCGCCATGCGATCCAGCTGGGCGCGCTGCTGCACGGGCTGCTTTGCACCGCGCTGTGTATCGCATGGTGGAGCGCAAGCCTGTCGTTCCCGTGGGTGCTGGGCTTCTGGGCCGCCTTCTGCGCCGTGCTTGGGGTGCGTGGCCCGACCGCATTCAGCGAGGCGCTGGCCGTCCCGCAGGCGCAGCTCAGCCGTGCCTCCGCCGTGATGGTGCTGGCGCTGCTGGCAGCCGGTGCCGTCGCGACGCAGGCAACGGCGCCGTTCCTGCCCACCGGCCAGCTTGGCGCCGTCGCGTTGACGATGACGGTGCTCAGCTGGGCCAGCTATGCGCTGGTGGCGCGCTATCCGGTGAAGCAGGCATCGGTTCGCCAGACCGCCGGCTAGAGGACGAGGTCGGCGTCAGCGGGGCGGGGCGGCGCGCGGGCGCTGCAGCCCGACCACGCTCCAGTGCACGTCGGCGCGCCCTTGCGCGTCGTCGCGCCGGGCGCAGTGGCATTGGACCAATCCATGCTCACGTCCCAGCGCAATGGTTTCATCGGCGGACACCTCGAACATGCGGCGCCCCGCCGGCACCGGCCCGTGCCGCAACGACAGGATCGCGATGCCGCCTGGCGCAAGCAGCGCGGCCAATGCGGCCATGCCTTCGGCCCGTTCCGCCTGGTCCAGATGCATCCATACCGCGCTGAGCAGAATCAGGTCATGGCGGCCGCCCTCGGCGCGCAGGATCCGCAGCGCCGGCAGCGAGTCGTCGACCCAGCGGATCGGCAGCCCGGCGTGCAGGCGCTCGCCCTCCTTGCGCAGCGCGTCGGTGGGCTCGACCGCGACCACGCGATAGCCCCGCCGTGCCAGCGCGGCGGCATCGCGCCCCGATCCCGCGCCGATATCGACGACGTTGGCTGGCACTGCCGGCAGCAGATGCAGCACGTCGTGATGGACCTGTTCGAATTGCAGGCGCTCGTACCGCTGCGCCAGCTCGCCCGCCTCCTCTTCGTAGCCGGCGCTTCCCGGCACGGCATTGGCCATCTCGTCCCCTTGTTGTCGAAGGCGTCGCGTTCGCGGCGACACCACGGCGAACGATACCAAATCAGAACGAGGGAGGGCCGGCATCGAGGCGGACCGGGCCCCCCAGCGATCACGCGGATCGGAAGGTCATGCTGCCGGCACCTCGATCTCCAGCGCGACGCCGTCGCGGCCGGGATCGGCGCCGCCTTCCAGCCGCCCGTCGACGATCCGCACCGCATGCACCCAGCCGATCGTGTAGTTGTACGGGTTGCGGATCACTTGGTAGCCGTCCTGCTCCAGTTCGCGGGTGACGTAGCGCGGGATGCGGTTGCAGACGTCGATCGCATTGCTGGTCGAGGAGAAGCGCGGCGCGGACACGGCGGCCTGCATCGGCATGTCGAAGTCGACCACATTGACGATGCTCTGCAGCACGCCCATCGCGATCTGCGTGCCGCCCGGCGCGCCGAGCACGATCTCGGGCTTGTCGTCCTTGAAGACGATGGTCGGGCACGACGAGGTGAAGCGGCGCTTGCCGGGCGCGATGCTGCCCGCGCGTCCCGGGCGCGGGTCGAATACACCCATGCAGCCGTTGTACATGAAGCCCAGGCCCGGCGTGATGACCCCCGATGGCATCGCCAGCGAGTGTGTCAGAGACACGCAATTGCCCTCGCCGTCGACGACCGACAGATGCGTGGTGTCGCGCGGCACCGCATGGCCCGGATTGACGCGCGGCACTTCGGCGCGCTGGCCATCGCGGATGCGCTGAGCGACCTCGCGGGCGTAGTCGGGCGACAGCAGCCGGTCCAGCGGCACGTCGACAAAGGCCGGATCGCCGATGAAGCGGTCCTTGTCGATGGTCGCCTGCTTCATCGCCTCGCAGACCACGCGGATGTAGTCGGGGCTGTTGTGCCGCAGTGCGCGCAGATCGAACTGCTCGAGGATGGCGAGCATCTGCAGCAGCATCGCGCCGCCGCCCGGCGGCCGATTGGTGGTGACGCGGCGGCCGCGGTAGCCGCCGACCAGCGGCGCGGTACGTACGGCCTGGTAGCCGGCCAGGTCCTCGCGGGACAGCAGCGCGCCGTGTTCGCGCATGTCGGCGACGATCTGCTCGGCGATCTCGCCCAGATAGAACGCATCGACGCCGCCGGACGCGATCCGCTCCAGCGTATCGGCGTAGTCGCGGTTCTTCAGCGGGGTGCCGATGGTATGCGGCGATCCGTCGGGCCGGCAATACAGTTGGCGGCCGCTCTCGCTGAAGGCCAGGCGCTCGCGGTTGCTGGCGCGGCCCAGCGTCGCCTCGTCGATCCAGAACGCGTACATGCCGGGGCGGACGAAGTAGCCGTCGCGCGCCCACTGGATCGCCGGCTGCACCACCTCTTTCCACGGCAGCCTGCCGTGGCTGCGATGCAGCGCCTCGAGGCCGCGCAGCGTGCCCGGCGTCGCGATCGACTGATAGCCGATGTCGTTCAGCCGGTCCTTGATGAAGAAGCCGAAGCCGTCGCGCGCTTCGCCTTCCAGCAGATCGGCCCACATGTCGGGGCGCGCCGCCGCCGGCGCGGTCGCATGAAAGTCGATGTACTCGTGCGCGCCGCTGCAGGGCATATAGACGGCAGCGGTGCCGAAACCCGCGATGCCGCACATCAGCGGATCGACGACGGTTTGCGCCAGGGCGCAGGCGACCGCGGCGTCGGCCGCATTGCCGCCCGCGCGCAGGATCTCGATGCCGGACTCGGCCGCCTCCGGCTGCGGGCAGGACACCATTCCACTACGGGTCATTGCTTGTCTCGATAGGTTTGCGCCGGGATGCGCCGGCGGCGATGCCGATGGCGCATCCCGGCGCGGGATTGCGTGGATGACGGGAGGGGCGAGGCTTACTTCGCGCTCAGGTCCAGGTCGCCGATCGCGCCCTGCCACTTGGCGGTGTCGCGCACGGTCAGTTCCATCAGCTGGTCCGACGGGCCCGGCATCGGCAGCACCTGCATCGACTTGAGCTTGTCGACCACGGCCGGCTCGGCCAGGAAGGTTTGCGTCGCGGCGTGCAGCCGCGCGATGACGTTGGCCGGCGTGCCAGCCTTCGCCGCGATGCCGCTCCAGCCGATGTTCTCGAAGCCCTTCAGGCCCAGCTCGGCGGCGGTCGGCACATCCGGCAGCTCGGGCACGCGTTTGGACGCGAACAGCATCAGCGGCGTCAGCTTGCCGGCCTTGATCTGCGGCAGCGCGGTGCTCAGCACCGGTGCCATCACCTGCGTCGCGCCGGACACAGTCGACACCACGCCATCCGGCTCGCCGCGATACGGCACGTGCAGCAGCTTGATGCCCTGCTGCTTCTGCATCAGCTCGACCACCAGATGGGTTGAGTTGCCGTTGCCCGACGAGGCGAAGCTGATGCTGCCGGGCTTGGCCTTGGCGGCATCGACCAGCTCGCGATAGTTGCGCAGGCCCGATTGCGGATTGGCGACCAGCACGAACGGCACGGTGGCCAGCATCGACACCGGCGCGAAATCGGATTCGGGCTTGTAGGCCAGCGGCGCATAGACGAACTTGTTCAGCACCATCTGCGACACGCCCGCCAGGAACAGCGTGCAGCCGTCGGCTGGCTGGCTCAGCACGTACTTGGCGGCGATGATGCCGCCCGCGCCGGCGCGGTTCTCGACCACGATCGGCGTCTGCAGCGTCTTGCCGACGCGCTCGGCCCACATGCGGGCCAGGGTATCCGTGCTGCCACCGGCCTGCTGCGAAACGACCAGCCGGATCGGGCGCGACGACGCGCCAGGCTCACCGCAACCGTAGCTCGGTGCGGCTACGCCGAAGGCGAGCGCCAGGGGAACAGCGAAGTGGAAGAAGGCAGTTTTTCTCATAGATGGTGGCAGTATCCAGGTCCGTCGAAGTCCAGGTCTGGCGCCTGGATGCCGGGAAATTATTGGGCCGATCGGCAATCACACCTAGTGAATTGTTTCGAACCATCTATTAGTATTCGCTCATGGATCCATCCGATCACAGCATCGCCTGGGCGCGCCGACTGCGGGTGCGGCACCTCGAGTCCTTCCTGATTCTTCACGAGGCGGGCACGCTGTCGGCCGCCGCGACGCGGCTGCATATGACGCAGTCCGCGGTGTCGCACTGGCTCAGCGAAATGGAGGATCTGGCCGGCGTCAGGCTGGCGATCCGCGGCCGCCGCCTGCAACTGACGCCGGCCGGCGAGGCCGTGCGCCGTCTCGCCGTGCGCGTGCTCGGCGAGGTATCGCGCGCCCACGACGAACTGGGCGCGATCGCCAAGGGCGCGGTCGCGCGCCTGCATGTGGGCAGCGTGCTGGCCGGCGTCGCGCACCTGATTCCGTGGGCCATCGTCGCGTTTCAGCGGACGCAGCCCAATGTGTCGATCCAGGTCACCGAAGGCGCGTTCAACACGCTGCTCGATCGCCTGGAGAAGCGCGAGTTCGATCTGGTGGTCGGCTCCATCGATGCGCGCGCCTACGGTCCGCATCTGGCGCACGAGGTGCTGTTCGAGGACGCGATGGCGGTGGTGGTCGGTCCGCATCATCCGCTGGCGCACGCCGGACGCCTGCGCTGGGATCAGCTGTTTTCGTATCCTTGGGCGATGCCGCAGCGCGAGACGCTGATGCGCACGCGGCTCGATACCGTGCTGCTCGAGCACGGCGCCGCCGGCCTGCGGCCGGCGGTCGAGACCGGTTCGATCGTCACCATGCAGGCGGTGCTGCGCGAGACGGACTATGTCGGCGTCTGCTCCGCGGCGATGGCCGAGCATCTGGCCTCGCTGGGGCTGCTGCATATCCTGCCGCTCGGGGACCGGGAATCGTTCGGCCCGGTCGGGGCGGTATGGCGCAAGGGCGGCGACGACGAGGTGCTGCACGCCTTCATGCAGGCGCTGCGCGAACAGGCGGGCAGGATCCGCGCCGCCGAAGCGGGGACGGCCGCGCGCTGACGCGGGCCGTCCCGCTGCCCCGGCGAGCGCTGGCGAAGGTCATGCCGTCAGCGCGGCACGCGAATGTTGTTCCTGACCTCGTCGACGCCCATCACTTCCTCGGCGATATCCTCGACGCGGTACTTGGCGCGCCGGTCCGATACGGTGCCGCTCAGCGTGACGATGCCCGAGCCGACCTCCACGGTGACCTCGGACACGTCCAGTTCGCGCGCTTCGGCAAGCCGTTCGCAGACCTCGTCGCAGATGCGCTCGTCGGTGCGCCGATAGCCCTTGGGCAAGGTGCGCGGGCGCCGCGTGCCCGTACTGCCGCCCATGCCCGCGCCGCTGCTGGTGCCACGCTCGCCGAATTCGTTGAAGCCGACGCTGCCGCCGCCGGAGCCCATCGCGCCGGTGTCGCCGCGCCGATAGTGGTAGGCGTCACGCATGCCGCGCGAGCCGCCATAGCCGCGATGGCGCCAGGTTTCCGCGACCTCGCCGGTGCGCGGATCCTCGGGGAACCACTCCATGCCGCCGGTCACGGTGCCGCGTCCCCGGCGGTCCTCGCCGGTTTCCCTGGGCGCCATCCGACGGGTATTGCCGTTGTCTCGGTTGCCGTTCATTTCGGTCTCCATCGATCATGGACGTACCGGGCAAAGGCCGCAAAAACCGTACCGCCGCCTGTTGCCGGCTGTTGCCGCCACGCGCGGCCGCCGCGGCCGCGTCACGCGCCGCGGGCCGCGAGGGTGCAATCTTTGCCGGGATGGCTTGTAAATAAGCACGGTGGAAGGCCTGCCGCTTACAGCAGCTTGTCCGGCGTGATCGGCAGGTGCCGTATCCGCTTGCCGGTCGCATGGAACACCGCATTGGCGATCGCCGCGCCGGCGCCGACGATACCGATCTCGCCGATGCCCTTGGCCCCGAGCGCATTGATTTGCGGGTCGAACTCGTCGACGACCATGACGCCGATCTGCCCGACATCGGCGTTCACCGGCACGTGGTACTCGGCCAGATTGCCGTTGGCGATGCGTCCGCTGCGCGGATCGAGCAACGAGGCCTCGTGCAGCGCCAGGCCGATGCCCCACACCATGCCGCCCATCAACTGGCTGTGGCCGGTCTTGCGGTTCAGCAAACGGCCGACGCCGAATGTGCCGAGCATCCGGTGCACGCGCACTTCCCCGAGATCGGGGTCGACATGGACCTCCGCGAAGATCGCGCCGAACGAATGCATCGAATGGCGCTGCGTCTCGTCGCCCGGCTCGGCCGTGCGCGTGGCCTCGATCCGTTGACCGCCATTGCGCGCCATCGCCGCCGCGATGGATTCGCGGCAGGCGGGATCGGATGCCCGGGCCAGCCAGCCGTCGGCTACCGTGACATCCTCGGGCGGCGCGCCGAACAGCGGCGAGGCACGGTCGGCCACGGCGCGGTCGATCAGCACCTGCCGTGCCGCGCTGGCTGCCGCCTGCACGGCCGGCGCCACGCTGGCCACCGTCTGCGAGCCGCCGGCGATCGGCGCGTCGGGGAAGGCGGTGTCGCCAAGCTCGAAGCGGATCTGCGCAGGCGGCATTCCCAGCGCTTCGGCCGCGACCTGCGTCATCACGGTATAGGTGCCGGTGCCCAGGTCGTGCGTCGCGCAGCGGATGCAGGCGCTGCCGTCCGGCTCGATGATGGCGGTGGCGGTGGCCGCCTGCCGCATCGCCGGATAGGTCGCGGTGGCCACGCCCATGCCGGCCAGCTTGCCATCGGCGCGCATGCTGCGCGGGGTCGGGTTGCGCTGCCACCAGCCAAATTCTTCCGCGCCGAGACGAAAGCACTCGCTCATCCGCCGGCTGGAGAATGGCAGGTTCTGGCTCAGGTCGGTATCGGTATCGTTGCGCAGCCGCAGCTCGACCGGATCCACCTTCAGGGCATGGGCCAGCTCGTCCAGCGCCGATTCGAGCGCGAAGCTGCCGCTGGCATCGCCGGGCGCGCGCATGAAGGTCGGCGTGCCGATATGCAGCTTGACGAGGCGATGGCTGGTATGGACGGTCGGGCAGCCATAGAGCAGCCGCGTCATCATCGCGGCGGGCTCGACCCAGTCTTCCAGATACGAGGTCGCCGTCACCACGTCGTGGCGCAGGCCGGTCAGTGTGCCGTCCTCGCGCGCGGCGGCCAGTACGCGCTGTTCGGTCGGCGGCCGCTCGCCGGCGAGGCCAAACAGCTGCGGGCGCTCGACCGCCAGCTTGACGGGACGGCCCACCGCGCGCGCCGCCATCGCGGCCAGCACCACATGCGACCAGACCGAGCCCTTGCCGCCGAAGCCGCCGCCGACGAAGGGGCAGATCACGCGGACCTTGTCGGCAGGGATGCCGAAGGTCTTGGCCACGGCCTTGCGCACGCCGGCCACGTACTGCGTCGCGTCGTACAGCGTCAGCGTGTCGCCGTCCCACGCGGCGATGGTGGCGTGCGGCTCCATCGCGTTGTGGTGCTGCATCGGCGTGGTGTAGGTCGCGTCAATCGTGGTCGTGGCCTCGCGCATCGCCGCATCGAGATCGCCGCGCGCGGTGTCCGCCGACTCGTTCTTGACCTTGCGCGGTTCGTAGGCCCGCGCCTTGGCCTTGGCGAAGTCCAGCGTCGCCGGCTGCCGGCGATACGCGATGCGCAGATGGCGCGCCGCCTCGCGGGCCTGGTCCAGCGTATCGGCCACCACCAGCGCGATCGGCTGGTTGTTGTAGTGCACGCTGGTGTCCTGCAGCAGGTTCAGCACGCGGCCGGCAGGCATCTGGCCCGCGGCCGCCTTGCCGTTCTTAGGCAGCCGCGGCGCGTTGAACGGCGTCATCACCAGGCGCACGCCGGGCATCCGCTCGGCCGTGCCGGTGTCGATCGATGCCACCTCGCCGGCGGCGATGGTGCTGGTGACGATGATGGCCTGCAGTACGTTCGGCAACCGGTGGTCGGCGGTGTAGTGCGCGCGGCCGGTGACCTTCAGCACGCCGTCGATACGGTGGAGATGGTCGACACGGTCGAGATGGTCGTCGTGCGAGTTCATCGGATGTCTCCCGCGATCGACAGCGCACGGATTACCGCGCGCTGGGCCAGTTCGACCTTGAACGCATTGCCCGGGTAGGGCCGCGCGCCTTGCACGGCCAGCGCGGCGGTCCGGCGCAGCGCGGCTTCGTCGAGCGGGCGATCGAGCAGCGCTTGCTCGGCCGCCTGCGCGCGCCACGGCTTGTGCGCGACCCCACCCAGCACGATGCGCGCCGCGCGCACGATGCCGCCATCCA
Organism: Cupriavidus sp. JZ107; assembly: GCF_053903255.1. Classification (NCBI taxonomy): domain Bacteria; kingdom Pseudomonadati; phylum Pseudomonadota; class Betaproteobacteria; order Burkholderiales; family Burkholderiaceae; genus Cupriavidus; species Cupriavidus sp. JZ107. Next base: position 247,909 of record NZ_CP096480.1, read on the forward strand.
GTTGCAGCGCGGCGGCGACCGAGACCAGCGCGAATGCATAGCTGGCGCGGTCGCGCACCTTCAGGTAGTGGCAATGGCCGCCCCAGCGCGATGGCGGCAATTCCACCGCAACGATCAGCTCGCCGGGTTCGAGGTTGGTATCGCGCTCGGGCGTGTCGCCGGGCAGCCGGTGAAAGTCCTGCAGCGGCATGCGGCGCTCGCCGTCAGCGCTGCGCACGACCACCGTTGCGTCCAGTGCCAGCAAGGCCACGCACATGTCCGACGGATGCGTGGCGATGCAATGCTCGCTGGCACCGAGGATCGCATGCTGGCGCTGCACGCCGTCGCGCGCGGCGCAGCCCGAGCCGGGGTCGCGCTTGTTGCAGGCGTCGAAGCCGATGTCGTAGAAGTAATGGCAGCGCGTGCGCTGCATCAGATTGCCGCCGATCGTCGCCATATTGCGCAGCTGCGGCGAGGCGCCGGCCAGCAGGGCGGCCTGCAGCAGCGGATAGTGCGCGCGCACCAGCGGATGATCGGCGGCATCGGCATTGCCGACCATCGCGCCAATGCGGATGCCGCCATCCGGCGTTGCATCGATGCTTGCCAGCGGCAGCCGGCCGACATCGACCAGCCGCTGTGGCCGTTCGACGCCGGCCTTGATCAGATCGAGCAGATTGGTGCCGCCCGCGACGAAGCGCGCGCCGGGCTGCTTGCCCAGCTGCAGCGCCGTGTCGAGGCTGTCGGCGCGGTCGTAGTCGAATGAATGCATGGCGGCGGTCCCGGGCTCAGCGGGAATCGATATGCCCATCGCCGGCGCGCTGCGTGTCGCCGCGGCCGTCGTGCGCCGCGACCGACCGGATCGCTGCAACGATATTGGGATAGGCCCCGCAGCGGCACAGGTTGCCGCTCATCCGCTCGCGGATCTCGTCGTCGGTCAGCGCCGCCGCCGAGTGCGCCCCGTGCGCCGATTGCCCCGGCGGCGTTACCGCGCTGGCCCGGCCGTCGCGCGCCTCGGCCAGCATCGCCACCGCCGAGCAGATCTGGCCCGGCGTGCAGTAGCCGCATTGCAGCGCGTCATGCGCGACGAAGGCGGCCTGCATCGGATGCAGGCGGTCGCCATCGGCGAGCCCTTCTATCGTGGTGATGTCGCGGTCTACCTGCATCACGGCCAGCGTCAGGCAGGCATTGATGCGGCGGCCATCGACCAGCACCGTGCACGCCCCGCACTGGCCACGGTCGCAGCCCTTCTTGGTGCCGGTCAGACCCAACTGCTCCCGCAGCGCGTCGAGCAGCGAGGTACGGGGTTCGACCGTCAGCACATGCAGCACGCCGTTGACGCGCAGTTCGATGGTCCGGGGCGGCGGTGCCGAGGCGGGGGCCGAGGGAGCGTTTGCGGCCGGCGGTGAGGATGGGGCCAGGGTCCTGGCCGGTTCCGAATGCGTCAGGGACATGGGGCGAATCCGCTTCGACGGGGTTTGCCGCGCCATGCGGCGGCAATACCGGGTTCCCGGCTTCGAGCAAATTCGGTGCCCAATGGGGAAGCGTGCGGCGCGATGCGCCTGGCGGGCGTAGCGAGCGTCAGTGTCGACGCTGGGGGAGAGGAGGCTTGTAAGAATTGCGCGTCCGGGGTCGCGGCGATGTCAATTGCCGCCAGCCGGTCGTTCCCGTAGGTGGGAACCCAGCGTCTTCAAAAGCCGCTGGGTCCCCGCCTGCGCGGGGACGACTGGTGTTTATCACACCTGGGTGATGAACTTGGTCACCAGGTAGCCGTCGAAGGTCTCCATGCCGCCTTCGCTGCCGATGCCGGAGTCCTTGATGCCGCCGAACGGCGTCTCGGCCAGTGCCATGCCGAAATGGTTGATATTGACCATGCCGGCCTCGAGCCCGTTCGACACCAGCGTCGCGGTCTTCAGCGAGTTGGTAAATACATACGAGGCCAGGCCGTACGGCAGGCTGTTGGCGCGCCGCAGCGCTTCCTCGGCGTCCTTGAAGCGCGTCACCGGCGCCACCGGGCCGAACGGCTCGTCGACCATCAGCCTGGCGTCGTCGGGAAGGTCGGTGACCACGGTCGGCGCGAAGAAATAGCCCTTGCTGCCGATGCGCGCGCCGCCGGCGACGACCTTGCCGCCGCGATGGCTGGCATCGTCGAGGAACTGCTCCATCGACGCGATGCGGCGCTCGTGCGCGAGCGGACCCATCTGCGTGCCGTCCTCCAGGCCGTCGCCGACCTTGATCGAACCCATCACCTCGGTGAAGCGGGCCAGGAAGCGGTCGTAGGCCTTTTCCTGGACGTAGAAGCGGGTCGGCGACACGCAGACCTGGCCGGCATTGCGGATCTTGAAGCGGGCCAGCATCTCGGCGGCCGGTTCGATATCGGCGTCGTCGAACACCAGCACCGGCGAATGGCCGCCGAGCTCCATCGTCACGCGCTTCATGTGTGCGCCGGCCAGCGCGGCCAGCTGCTTGCCGACCGGCACCGAGCCGGTGAACGAGATCTTGCGCACGATCGGCGATTCGATCAGATAGGTCGAGACCTCGCTCGGCACGCCCCAGACGATGTTCAGCACGCCCGGCGGCAGGCCGGCGTCGTGGAACAGCTGGGCCAGCGCGACCACGGCGCTGGGCGAATCCTCCGGACCCTTCAGGATCAGCGTGCAGCCCGCGCCGAGCGCCGACACGATCTTGCGGATCGCCTGGTTGAAGGGGAAGTTCCACGGCGTGAAGGCGGCGCAGACGCCGATCGGCTCGCGCACGACGATCTGCCGCACGTTCGGATTGCGCGGCGGAATCACGCGGCCATAGATGCGGCGACACTCCTCGGCATGCCAGTCGGCATGCTCGGCGCAGATCATCACCTCGGCGACCGCCTCGGCCAGCGGCTTGCCCTGGTCCAGCGTGATATTGCGGCCGATTTCCTTCGCGCGCTCGCGGGTCAACTCACCGACGCGGCGCAGGATCTTCGCGCGCTCCAGCGGCGAGGTCTTCTTCCAGCTGTCGAAGGCCCGCTGCGCGGCGGCCAGGGCGCGGTCCAGATCCGCGGTGCTGGCGTGCGGCAGTTTGCCCAGCACTTCCTGCGTGGCGGGATTGATCACGTCCTGCTCGCGGCGGCCGCCGCCTTTGACGAACTCCCCATCGATATAAAGGGCGAGGTCCTGGTACATGGCTTCTCCTGTGTCCTGTGTCGTGAGTCCTGGGTCCGCTGGCTGGAACCGGGGTTGGCCGTGCGGGCGCCCACAGCTCCGAACCCGTTAGCTTACCGCGTCGGGCCTGGCGGCGTGGCTGGCGCGGCGGATGCGTTCGATGGCCGTTCCTTTCAACGAGCCTACATCTCGCTTTCACGTCCCTTTCAAAAAGCATCACGTCATGATGCAAGCGTGGATTTGTTGCCGTGGTTAACCCTGAAACCAGACAACTGAAAGGGCGCTGAAAGCACGCTTCTCTAACGTTGCATCCGCTTTCGGCACAGGGCTTGTGCCGTGCGGCTTTGCATTTAACGAGGAGAATCATGTTGCGCATACGCAGCCAAAAGGACTTCGCCTCCGGCCTGATGTTCGTGCTGGTCGGCCTGGGCTTTTCCTTTGTCGCTCGCGGCTATTCGATGGGGACGGCCGCGAAGATGGGTCCCGGATATTTCCCCTTCCTGCTCGGCCTGGTGCTGGCCGGACTCGGCGCGCTGGTGCTGCTGAGCTCGCTGTCGAGCAAGGGCGAGGAAGACCGGATGGAGCGCTGGGACATCAAGATCCTGCTTTGGATCCTGGGTTCGGTGGTGCTGTTCGGCCTGTTGCTCAAGCCGCTCGGCATGGTGCTGTCGGTGTTCGTGCTGGTGGTCGTGTCGTCGATGGCCAGCCATGAATTCAGCTGGAAGGGCGCGCTGCTCAACAGCGTGGTGCTGGTACTGATCAGCATGGGCGCCTTTGTCTACGGCATCAACCTGCAGATGCCGGTGTGGCCGGCGTTCATCACGGGCTAAGGAGCGCGCAGATGGAATTGCTTGAACATTTGACGCTCGGCTTCTCGACCGCGCTGTCGTTCCAGAACCTGGCCTACGCGTTTCTCGGCTGCCTGCTCGGCACGCTGATCGGCGTGCTGCCGGGCCTCGGCCCGCTCGCGACGATCGCGATGCTGCTGCCGATCACCTACACGCTGCCGCCGGTGGCCGCGCTGATCATGCTGGCCGGCATCTACTACGGCGCGCAGTACGGCGGCTCGACCACCGCGATCCTGGTCAACCTGCCGGGCGAATCGTCGTCGGTGGTGACCACGATCGACGGCTATCAGATGGCGCGGCGCGGACGTGCGGGCGTGGCGCTGGCCACCGCCGGCCTCGGCTCGTTCTTCGCCGGCTGCGTGGCCACGCTGATCCTGGCGGCCTTTGCCGGCCCGCTGTCGGAGCTCGCGTTCAAGTTCGGCCCCGCCGAATACTTCTCGCTGATGGTGCTGGGCCTGATCGGCGCCGTGGTGCTGGCTTCGGGCTCGCTGGTCAAGGCGATCTCGATGATCGTGCTGGGCCTGCTGCTGGGTCTGGTCGGTACCGACGTCAACTCCGGCGCGGCACGCTTCTCGTTCGACATCCCGGAGCTGACCGACGGCATTGACTTCGTCGCACTGGCCATGGGCATGTTCGGCTTCGCCGAGATCATCGCCAACCTGGAGCAGAAGGAAAACCGCGAGACCTTCACCGATCGGGTGACCAACCTGTTCCCGACCAAGGCCGACTTCAAGCGGATGATCCCGGCGGTGCTGCGCGGTACCGCGCTGGGTTCGGCGCTGGGCATCCTGCCGGGCGGTGGCGCCTCGCTGGCTTCGTTCGCGGCGTACACGCTGGAGAAGAAGTCGTCGAAGTACTCGCACGAATTCGGCAAGGGCGCGATCGAAGGCGTGGCAGGTCCGGAGTCGGCCAACAACGCGGCGGCACAGACCTCGTTCATCCCGCTGCTGACGCTGGGCATTCCGCCCAACGCGGTGATGGCGCTGATGGTCGGCGCGATGACGATCCACAATATCCAGCCGGGTCCGCAGGTGATGACCAGCAACCCGCAGCTGTTCTGGGGCCTGATCGCCTCGATGTGGATCGGCAACCTGATGCTGATCATCCTGAACCTGCCGCTGATCGGCATCTGGGTCAAGCTGCTGACGGTGCCGTATCGCTTCCTGTACCCGGCGATCCTGGTGTTCTGCGGTATCGGCGTCTACTCGGTCAACAACCAGACCTTCGACGTCTTCATGGCCGCGGGCTTCGGCGTGGTGGGCTATCTGTTCCTGAAGCTCAAGTGCGAACCGGCGCCGCTGCTGCTCGGCTTCGTGCTCGGACCGATGATGGAAGAGAACTTCCGCCGCACGCTGCTGCTGTCGCGTGGCGAGTTCTCGGTGTTCTTCACCCGTCCGCTGTCGATGGGCCTGCTGATTGCCGCCGCGGCGCTGGTGGCGGTGGTGGCGCTGCCCTCGATCAAGGCCAAGCGCGAAATCGCCTTCCAGGAGGAGTAGAGAAAAACCGGGCCGGCCGGTGCCGCGGAGCCATTCCGGGCGCCGACCGGTCCGGTCGTTTGCGCATGTCTATCGTTGCATGAAAAGACCAACCATCGATAGTCTCGTTTCCCGGCTCTATATCCTGAAGTTCGTGCAGTCCAGTCCGGCCACGGTGCTCGCTCTCGTCGAGCGGCTGCGCGAACATGGCATCGAGAAGAACATCCGCTCGCTGCGCCCGATCCTGCGCAGCCTGCTGATCGCACGGGCGATCACCGCGGAACTGGTCGAAGGCAACGGCCGGGTCTACTCGATCACCGACAGCGGCCGCGAAGAGCTGGACGCCTACCTGTCCCATCTCGATGTGCTGCAAAACGAAATCGGCGGCGACCGTTGAGGCCGCCGCCGATTGTCGTTTGGGGCTACCGGTTTTCTTCACCCCTCTCCCGCTTGCGGGAGAGGGGCGGGGGAGAGGGCGGGGCGGTCGATGTGCGACCGCGCTTCAAGACCACCCCCTCTCCCCGGCCCTCTCCCCCTGAGGGGGAGAGGGAGAACACAGTCGGGTCGAGCTACCGTTGGATCGCCTGACTTACTGGCTGACCAGCTCGATCGCCGTCTGCGAGTCGTCGTTGGCCTTGGCCACCAGCACCTTGATGTTGTTCGGCACGGCCGACGCGATGCCATCGACCGGGATCGGCATGATCAGCCAGTCGGCGTTGTTGTCGATCGTGATCGCGCCCGAGCTGAAGATCACCTGCTTGGTACCCGCGGTGGTAATGCGGATCTGGTAGTTGTTGCCGCCGTCGAACTCGTTCGAGTCCTGGCCCGAGGCCGGCACCGCCGACTTGTAGGCCACGTTGGCAAACGTCGGGTTGACCGTATTCAGATCCACCGACGGGGCGGTCACGTAGATATCGACATTCTGCGCATTGAACGCCGCGTTGACCGCGCGCACCCGGGCCTTGTTCGACAGCAGGCCCTTCTCGTACGGATCGTCGATTACCAGCGTATCGGCGCGGTCGTCGCCCGGCAGCGCCACGATCGTGTACTTGTGGCCCGTGGCCGCGTCGACCTGGGCGCGGCCCACTTCGGTCTGCGTGCCGGCGGCGTTGAACGTGAACAGGTGGTTGCCATCATCGACGTCCGAATAGCGGGCGACGAACTTGTACGGAATGTTCTGCAGGGACGTCCGGGCGCCGTTCTGATAGACGTCGAGATTGAGTTGGGTCGGGATCGGAGGCACGGCGTGGATTACGCGCGTCTGTGGTTCGTTCAGGCCGAGACGGTCGTCGATGCCATCATCGCCGCCGCCGCATGCCGCCAGCATGGCGCTGGCCGCCACCATCAGTCCCAGTGCAATCCCGGATTTCGAGAACAGCTTCATGGATTTCCCCTTGCAGGTGAAATGAAATCGAAGAAGTTACGGGGCCAACCGCGCAGTGCCACCTGATGGCCAAGGGCTGGCGAATCCGTTGGCATCGGGTGCCAACGGATCGCAGCAATCCTGGTGGTGGTCCGGGTCCGGCCGCGTGCCGTGATGGAACGATAGTGGGGGGGCCGATGAGCCGAAACGCTGCGCTCTCCGATATAGGTGTCGGAGAAATCCGACAGCCTGTTGCGTCACACCCGCCACCCTGGACGTAGCAACGGATGGCCCGTGTTGTTCCGCATAGCGGAAGCGATTCACTCGTAAAGCGCTGGTTGTCTACCATCGTTTGCCATTGTTTTAACTGGCGAGGCCCCTCATCCTTCACCCCGCTTGCTTTTTTCCAATTTTTCGTCACACTTGCCGGGATAGCTGACCGAGCACGATGTCGACAATCACAAACGGGGCGGGGATAGTGGCCAGGTCGGAGGCGATGGCGGCTGGCGCGGTTCCGGCGGCGGACACCGATCCGTTGACCGGGGTAGCAAGCCGCCCATTCTTCTTGAGCAAGCTCGAGGCGCGCCTGCAGACCGAGGCCGTGCCGCGCTGCGCGCTGGTGCTGATCGGCATCGACGACTTCCGCGCCTTCAATGACATGCATGGCCATCGCGAGGGTGACCGGATCCTCCAGCAGATGGCCCGCCGCTTGCGCGACGCCTCGCCGCGCGATGCCGTGATCGGCCGCACCGGCGGCGACGAGTTCGCGGTGCTGCTTCCCTCGATCTACGACCCCACGCTGGTGCGCCACGTCAGCGCGGCGATCCTGTCGCTGCTGTCCGAGCCGTATGACTGCAATGGCCACCGCCACTATGTGCTGGCGAGCCTGGGCGCCTGCGTGATGCCGGCCGGCGGGGACAATGCCTCGGATGCGCTGGCGTCGGCCAGCCTCGCGCTGGCACGCGCCAAGCGCGACGGCGGCCGCACGATCCGTTTCTTCAAGGCGCAGATGCGCGCCGACGTGACCAGCCGGCTGTCGCTGGTGCAGGCCCTGCGCGAAGCCTATGCGCAGCGGCAATTCGAGCTGCTGTACCAGCCGCAGGTCGATCTGCGCGATGGCCGCATCGTCGGCGCCGAGGCGCTGATGCGCTGGCGCCATCCGACCCAGGGCCTGCTCGCTCCCGCCGCCTTTATCGATGCGCTGGCCGCGAGCAGCGTCGCGGTCGACGTGGGCATGTGGCTGCTGCAGACGGCGTGCGCGCAGGCGCGGGCCTGGTCGCTGCAGTTCGAGCAGGCGCCGCGCGTGGCGATCAATCTGTTCGCCGCGCAACTGGCCGAAAGCCGCCTGCTGACCGAGGTCCGGCACGTGCTGCGAGAACTCGCGCTGGAGCCCAACCGGCTGGAACTGGAAATCACCGAGACGATTGCGCTGCAACAGGGCGACGAGGTCTCCGGCCAGCTGCAGACGCTGCGCCGCGACGGCGTGACGCTGACCTGCGACGACTTTGGCACCGGCTATGCGTCGCTGAGCTTCCTGAAGACCTTTCCGGTCGACCGCATCAAGATCGACCAGTCGTTCATCCGCAACGTGACGCAGGACCCGGTCGACGCGGCCATCGTTCGCTCGGTGATCAACGTCGGTGCGAGCCTGCGCATCGGCGTGATCGCCGAAGGCGTCGAGACAGTGGAGCAGCGCGATTTCCTGCTGGCGAACGGCTGCCACGAGGTCCAGGGTTATCTGTATGGCAAGCCGATGCCGGCGGACCAATTGACCGATCGCTTGTACGAACAGCAGCGACTGGCCAAGGACTGAAGAAAACAGCGCCGATCGGTTCTTCCTGTCGTTCCCGCGCACGCGGGAACCCAGTGACTGCCCTGGCGGATTGAAGACACTGGGCCCCCGCTTTCGCGGGGGCGACCAGCACTACCGCACTTCCGATTCTCTTACTTCGCCAGCTCCGACAGCCGCACCTGGCTGATCTTGCCGCCCTGGACCCAGCCGACCACGGTATCGGCCATCGAGCCGCCCTTGGCGTCGATGCCATCGATCTCGTTCGGGTTCAGCTCCTTCGGCAGCGTCTTCATCGCGTCGGGCATCTTGGCGCGGATCGCCGTGGCGTCGGTCGTGGTGCCGGCCAGCTTCATCGCGTTGGCCAGCGTATGGACCATCGTGTAGTTCAGCGACATCTCGGTGGTCGCATCCTTGCCGTCGTGCAGCTTCTTGTACTTGTTGTTGAAGGCCTGCGTGGCCGGGCGGCTGTCGCTGTTCAGCGGCAGCACGCCGATGGCGCCTTCGAGCATGCCCAGGCCGTTGGTCACGCGCGCCATCTCGTCGAGCTTGGCCTGGTCCATCACGATGAAGCCGCCCTTGAAGCCGAGCTCACGCGCCTGCTTGACGACCAGCGCGGTCGGCTCCGACGGACCGCCGACGAACAGCACGTCCGGCTTGTCGGCGATCACGCGCGAGACGCCGCTATAGAAGTCGGTCGCCTTGGTATAGGACATCGGGTTGTTGCCGACGACCTTGCCGCCCGCCTTCTCCCAGGCCGGCACGAAGGCCTGCACCCACGCCTTGGCGTAGTCGTGATCGGCCGGCACCAGCGCGACGTTCTTGCCGAAGCGCTTCATCTGCGCCTTGACGAACGGTTCGATATAGCCGGTGTACGCCGGCGGGATGCGGATCGTCAGCTTGTTGCCGGCGTCGGTGATGCGCGGCACGCTCGAGTACGCCATCACCATGAACTTCTCTTGTTCGTTGAAGGCCTGCAGCGCGAAGATGCCGCCCGAGTGCGGCACGAACACGGCCGGCGTCTTGTGCTGCTGCACCAGCCGGCGCGCGTTGATCGCCGATTCGGCCGGCGCGTACTTGTCATCGAGCGCGACCACTTCGAACTTGACCTTCTTGCCGCCGACCTCGACGCCGCTGGCATTGAGCTCGTCGACCGCCATCTGGATGCCCGACAGCACGTTCTTGCCGTACAGCGCGGCGCCGCCGGACAGCGGGCCGGTGTAGCCGAGCTTGACCACTTCCTGCGCGAAGGCCGCGCCGGAGGCCAGCAATGCGGCCAGCGCGGTGGCGGCCAGCGGCAACAGCTTGCGGCGGGGTTTGGTGGCGTTCTGCATGTTCCGTCTCCTTAAACGATGAAAGTGCCATCGGGTCGTGGCCCGGATGGTCTTGGTTGAATGCAAATTTCCGCTTGGGTCAATTGCGATCGCAGGACGAAGCCGCTGGGTCCCCGCTTTCGCGGGGACGACACCAGGAGGTCCGTCGTCCCCGCGCAGGCGGGGACCCAGCGTCTTTCAGCAAGCCATTACCCGCCGATATAAGCCCGCCGCACACCCTCGTCATTGAGCAGCGAATCGCGATCGCCCTCCATCACGATGCGTCCGCCCTCGATCACGTAGCCGCGATGGGCGATGCCCAACGCCGCATAGGCGTTCTGTTCGGCCAGCAGCACGGTGGTGCCCGCGCGGTTGATCCGCTGGATCACCTCGAACATCTGCTTGACCACCAGCGGCGCCAGCCCCAGCGACGGCTCGTCGAGCAGCAGCGCGCGCGGCCGGCCCATCAGCGCGCGGCCGAGTGCGACCATCTGCTGCTGGCCGCCTGACAGCGAGCCGGCCGGATCGTCCTTCTTCTGCTGCAGGATCGGGAACAGCTCGTAGACCTCGTCGAGCGAGCGCTTGATGCCGGCGCTGTCGCGGCGATGCACATAGGCGCCCAGCGTCAGGTTCTTCTGCACGCTCATCGCCGGGAACAGCTTGCGGCCCTCGGGGCAGTGCACCAACCCGGCCTGCACGATCTGCGACGGCTTCATGCCGGACAGCTCGCGGCCGTCGAAGCGCATGCTGCCGCCGCTGGTCCGGTGGATGCCGCTCATCGCCAGGAAGATCGAGCTCTTGCCGGCGCCGTTCGCGCCGAGCAGCACCACCAGTTCGCCCGCCTTGGCGTGCAGCGTGATGTTGTCGAGCGCGCGGAAGCTGCCGTAGGAAAGCGATACGCGTTCAAGCTGCAACATGGTCGGCTCCCAGATAGGCTTCGATGACCTGCGGATTGCGCTGGATTTCCGCCGGCGTGCCCTCGGCGATCTTCTCGCCGTAGTTCAGCACCATGATCTTGTCGGCGAGCCGCATGATCATGTCCATCTTGTGTTCGATCAGGCAGACCGTCTTGCCGTGCCGGACCATCTTGCGGATCAGCTCGGCCAGGCCAACGGTCTCCTCGGGATTGACGCCGCCGGCCGGCTCGTCGAGCAGCAGCAGCTCGGGCCCGGTGGCCAGCGCCAGCGCAAAGGCGACGCGCTTGCGCTCCTCCTGCGTGATGTCCGACGCCACCTCATGCGCGAGATGCGACAGCCCGACGAAGTCCAGCGCCTCCTCGGCCTTGTCGCGGCACAGCCGTTCTTCCTCGCGCAGCCGCTTCGTGTTGAACAGCACGTCGCGCAGGCCCGCATGGGTGCGCAGCCGATGGCCGACGATCAGGTTGTCGAGCACGGTGGCGCGATCGAACAGCGCGGTGGCCTGGAAGGTCCGCGCGATGCCCATCCGCGCGATGCGGTCGGCCCGCATGCCCGCCACGTTGCTGCCCTTGAACAGCACCTCGCCCGAGGTCGGCGCATGGGTGCCGGCGACCAGGTTGAAGAAGGTCGTCTTGCCGGCGCCGTTGGGGCCGATGATGGCGTTGATATGGCCGGCCTCGAAGGTCACCGAGACATCGTTGACCGCGGTCAGCCCGCCGAATTTCTTGGTCAGGTTGCGGATCTCAAGCATGGTCGGCTCCGGCGGAAGCGGGGGCGGGGGCAGCGGCCTTGCCGTCGGCCGCGCCGGCGGCGGCATGGCCACCATCGGCGCGGCGTGCCGGCTGGCGCTGGCCGCGGCGCGCGGCGGCGGCACGGCGCGCCTGGCGCTTCAGGTAGGACCCGACGATGCCGTCGGGCAGGAAGATGATCAGCAGGATCAGCACCGGGCCGAACACCAGCATCCGGTAGTCCTGCAGGAACTGCAGCGTCTGCGTGACCCAGGGCACCAGCAGCGCACCGAGCAGCGGTCCGAGCAGCGTGCCGATGCCGCCGACCAGCATCGCCATCACCATGTCGAAGGTCAGGTCGGTGCGCGCGATGTCCGGGCCGAGGAAGCGCACGTGGCCCGCATACAGCGCGCCGGCGAAGCCCGCATAGGCGACCGACAGCACGAACGACAGCACCTTGGTGCGCATCAGGTCGATGCCCAGCGCCTCGGCCAGCGCGTCGCTGTTGCGTACGGCCATGAAGCTGCGGCCCAGCAGCGAGCTGACGATCCGGTGCATCAGGAAGGTGCCGATCACCAGGAAGAACAGCACCAGGTAGTACTGCGCCTGCACGCTGTCGAACGTGACCGGACCGATCGCCGCCGGCACCGGGATGCCGATCAGGCCCACCGTGCCGTGCGTCAGGCTTTCCCACTTCTCGATCAGCAGATAGATGATGTAGCCGATGCAAAGCGTGAAGATCGAGAAGTAATGGCCCTTGAGCCGCAGCGATACCACGCCGACCACATAGCCGACAATCATGCAGACCACGCCGGACAGCACGAAGGCGGCCCAGAACGGCATCTGGTGATCGACGGTCAGGATGCCCAGCGTATAGGCGCCGATGGCCATGAAGCCGCCGTGCGCGAGATTGAGCTGGCCGGTGTAGCCGGTGATCAGGTTCAGGCCCAGCGTCGCGATCGCGTAGATGAAGGCCAGCGTCATCACCGTCAGGTAATAGCTGTTGGTCGTCAGCAGCGGAAACGCGATGGCCAGCGCCAGCAGCAACGCCCAGCCGGTCTTGCCTTGCAATGCGTTCATGTCGAGATGTCTCCTACCTTGTACCTGTCTTGTGCGCATGGATGGGGCGGGACCGTCAGGCGGCCTTGCCGGCGAACAGGCCCTGCGGCCGGATCGACAGGATGATCACCAGCAGCACGAAGGCGATGATGTCCTTGTAGTCGGTCGACACGTAGAAGCCGCCGAAGCTCTCGGCCATGCCGATGATCAGGCCGCCCAGGATCGCGCCGGGGATGCTGCCCATGCCGCCGAGGATGATGATGACGAAGGCCTTGGTGATGACCAGGTGCCCCATCGCCGGATAGACCAGGTTGATCGGCGCATACAGCGTCGCCGCGATCGCGGCCAGCGCGCCGGAGATCGCGAATACCAGCAGCGTGACGCGTGTCGCGTCGATGCCGACCAGCGCCGCGCCCTCGCGGTTCTGCGCCATCGCGACGATGGTCGAGCCGGTCACCGTGCGGGTGAGGAACAGATGCAGCACCACCATCAGCGTGAAGGCGGCGGCGATGATCAAGAGCCGCTGCAGCGGCGCGGTCAGGCCGAACACTTCGACCAGCTGGCCGTACGGCGTCGGCATCCGATGGAAGTCGGCGCCCCACAGCGCCTGCGCGCCGGCTTCGAGAAACAGCAGGATGCCGATCGCCGCGATCATGTCGTGCAGCTCCGGCGCGTTGCGCAGCGGATGGAAGACCAGCCGCTCGGCCAGCATCGACAGCACGGCCACGGCCAGCGCCGCGGCGACCATCGCCAGCCAGTAGTTCACGCCCAGCGACGTCATCATGTAGTACGAGACGTAGGCGCCCGCCATGTAGAAGGCGCCGTGGGCGAAGTTGGGTACGTGCAGGATGCCGTAGACCAGCGTCAGGCCCAGCGCGACGAGGCTGTAGACCCCGCCGAGCGTCAGCCCGTTCAGAAACTGTTGGAAGAACATTGACACCGACTCACCTCATGCAGATCGAAATCGCAAACGGGGACGCGCTCCGGTGACCGGCGCGCGTGGCAGGACAGCACCGCGAGGAACGCGGACTGTCGTTCAACCAATGTGGGGGTCAACTGCGCGGCGTGGCGCGCGTCGAAAAGGGTTGCATGGCGGTCTCCTGAAACGGTCGATCCGGGCCGCAAAATGCCCAGCTTTCATACCGGTTATTCGTGTCGTAATTGGCCGCCGCTTGTCTGTCGCGGCGTCTCCGCACGATCGTTCGTTTTCGTTGACTGTTGCATAGGGCTTGAGGCACAGTCAAGGAATACGGAATAGTCTTTCGCACAGCGAAATAGGGCTTTCCGGCCCGGTGCCGCCGCGGTTTTTACTGCCGCCGCCGGATCGAATTTCGCACGGGTTTTCCCTGTTTTTTTCGCCGCCGCCGCAGTTATCTCCGCTGCGCCGATGCCGCAGTCGCCGCCGCCTGACTCTCCGCCTGGACCGATCATGAAGCGTACCGCCACCGTGATTCCCGTTAGCGCCGAGCCGCCCTCGCCGGTGCCGGCAAGGGCATTGCGCGATGTCGACGACCTGGGTCCGGGAAATCCCGCGGAGGTAGAGGATCGCAGCTTCGTCACGGCGCTCGCGCGCGGCCTCGATCTGCTGCGCGCGTTCGGCCCGCACGACGACTACCTCGGCAATGCCGAGCTGTCGCGGCGCACCGGCATTCCGCGGCCGACGGTATCGCGGCTGACCTATACGCTGACGCGGCTCGGCTATCTGGTCTACGTCGAGTCGCTGGAGAAATACCGGCTGGGGCAGGGCGCGATGGTGCTGGGCCATCGCTACCTGGCGACCTCGGGCATTCGCGAAGTTGCACAGCCGTTGATGCAATCGCTCGCCTTCGCCACCGGCTGCACCGTTGCCCTGGCCACGCCCGATCGCCATGAGATGGTCTATCTCGAAGTGTGCCAACCGCGCGGCGCGCTGGTGATGCGGCTGACGCCGGGTTCCCGGCTGCCGATCGCGACCTCGGCGATCGGCCGCGCGTGGCTCGCGGGTTTGCCAGCGGCGCGGCGCGCGAGCGTGATCGCCGATCTGGAGCGCCACTATCAGACCCGCTGGCCGACGGTCCGCAGCAAGCTCGAACGCGCATTGCGCGACTACGGGCGGCGCGGCTTCTGTGTCGCGCATGCCGAATGGGACCGCACCGTCAGCGGCGCTGCCGCGCCGGTCGTGCTGGAGGGCGGCACCGAGGTGCTGTCGATCAATATCGGCGGCGCGGCCTCGCGGCTGACGCCAGAGATTCTCGAAGCCAATCTCGGGCCGCGCGTGCGCCAGCTTGCCGAGGCGCTGCAGGGACGGCTGTGGCGCGTCCACGGTTGAGCGGACCTGGCCATCGGGACCATCACCAATACCCACGACATCTCGACCACCACAATCATCAAGACAAGGAGACAGGCATGGAGATCAGCAACAAGACCGTCGTCGTCACGGGCGGCGCCACCGGCATCGGCCGTGCGTTGGTACTGGCGTTTGCCAAGGCCGGCGCGCGCGGCATCGCGGTTGCCGATCTGGACGAGCGCGGCGCGCAGCAGGTCGCCGCGGAGGCGGCTGAACTCGCGCCGTCGTGCCAGACCTTCGGCTGCCGCACCGACGTCGCCGACGCGGCCGCGGTGCAGGCGCTGGCCGATGAGGCCACGCGCCGCTTCGGCCAGGTCGACGTGTTCTGCTCGAACGCCGGCATCATCCTGCGCAAGGGCCTCGATGCCACCGCCGACGAATGGCAGCGCATCTGGGAGATCAACGTGATGGCCCACATCCACGCCGCCAATGCGGTGCTTCCGCAGATGCTCGAGCGCGGCGACGGCTATTTCGTCAATACGGTGTCGGCGGCGGGCCTGCTGTCGCAGATCGGCTCGGCGCCGTATGCGGTGACCAAGCACGCGGCGATCGGCTTTGCGGAATGGCTGGAAATCACCTACGGCGACCGCGGCATCAAGGTCAGCTGCATCTGCCCTCAGGGCGTGCAGACGAAGATGCTGTTCGGCGAGAACGGCGAGCGCAAGGGCTTTCTGCAGGAAGGCTCGGTCACCGCCGAACATGTCGCAGCCGTGACGCTGGAAGGGATCCGCGACGAACGCTTCCTGATCCTGCCGCATCCCGAAGTGCTCGAGTACTACCGCCGCAAGGGCCAGGACTACGATCGCTGGCTCAAGGGCATGCGGCGGCTGCAGGAGAAGGTGTTCAGCGAATTCGGCGCCATCGGCAAGCCATGATCTTCCCGTACGCGCCGATAATCGATGCTGATTGACCGATAGAGACCGAACAAGCGTCCAACACACAGGAGAAAAAGACCATGCGGATTACCCGATTCACCGGCGCGCTGTCCGCGCTCGCCCCGGTGCTTGCCACCGCGTTCGCCGCGCCGGCGGCGCAGGCCGAAACCTTCCCGGCCCGGCCGATCCGTATCGTGGTGGGCTTCCCGACCGGTGGGGCGCCCGACACGCTGGCCCGCATCGTCTCCGAGAAGATTTCGCCGTCGTGGGGCCAGCCGGTGGTGGTCGACAACAAGCCCGGCGCGGGCGGCAATATTGGCGCCGAAGCGGTGGCGCGCGCGCCGGGCGACGGCTACACGCTCGCGCTCGGCACGGTCGGCACCCACTCGATCAACGGGGCGGTCTACAGCAAGCTGCCGTACGACATGGTCAAGGACTTCGCGCCGGTGATCCTGCTGGCGACGACGCCCAATGTGCTGGTGGTCCATCCGGGCGTGCCGGCCAAGACCACCGCGGAACTGATCGCGCTGGCCAAGACGAAGCCGGGCGCGCTGACGTTCGGCACGCCGGGCATCGGCACCTCGCCGCACGTGGCCGGCGAGCTGTTCAATACGGTGGCCGGGGTCAAGATCACGCATGTGCCGTACAAGGGCCGGGCGATGGCGATTCCCGACCTGCTGGGCGGCCATATCACGATGATGTTCGACAACCTGCCGTCGGCGCTGCCGGTGATCAAGGAGGGCAAGCTGCGCGCGCTGGGCGTGACCAGCCTGAAGCGCTCGGCCTCGGCGCCGGATATTCCGACGCTGGCCGAGCAGGGTCTGAACGGCTTCCAGGCCGACTCGTGGTTCGCGATCTTCGTGCCGGCCACCACGCCGAAGGATGTCGTGGCCAAGCTCAACACCGAGCTGAACCGGATCTTCACGTTGCCCGACGTGCAGGCCAAGCTGAAGACGCTGGGCCTGGACCCGGTCCTCGGCACGCCTGAAGCGCTGGCCTCGTTCCAGAAGGCCGAGATCGCGAAGTGGGCGAAGGTGGTCAAGGATTCGGGGACGACGCCGCAGTAAGGAACGGGGCACGGGCGCGAGAAGGAGCATCAGACCGCTCGAACCAATCTCATCGCGGTGTTTTTTCTCCCCTCTCCAGCACGCGGGAGAGGGAGTATGCAGGGTGAGGTGAGTGCCTCCGCTACTCCTCCAGCGGCGTCGTAGCCCGTTCCGCCAGCCGATCCGGCTCACCGCGCAGCCGCGCCAGGCTGACTGCCGCACCGACCGCCGCGACGCAGGCTGCCACGCCCAGCGCCGTGCGCGATGCCGACGTTCCCACCAGCGCAAACAGCAGGGCCACCACCGCCGTGCCCGTGGTCTGCCCCAGCAGCCGCGTGGTCGCCTGCGCGCCGCTGGCGCCGCCGCTGCGATGCGGTGGCGTGGCGCCGATCATCGCGCGGTTGTTCGGCGACTGGAACAGCCCGAAGCCCAGCCCGCACATCGCCATGCGCCACAGCACGTCGATGCTGCTGCTGCCGCGATCGAGCATCGCCAGCAGGACCAGTCCGGTGCACAGCAGCGCGAGCCCCAGGCCGGCGAGCACGCTGGCGGGGAAACGATCCGACAGCCGGCCAGACAGCGGTGCCATCACGGCCACCATCAGCGGCCACGGCGTGATCAGCAGCCCGGTCTCCTGCAGCGAACGCCCGAGCTGGTATTCGAGATAGAAGGGCAGCGCGACGAAGGCCAGCATCTGCGTCATGAACGAGCAGAACGACGTGCCGACCGCCAGCGAGAAGGCGCGGCTCGCGAACAGGTCCACCGGCACCAGCGGCGCCGCCTTGCCGCGTTCCATCCGCGCCAGCCACCAGCCGAGCAGCAGCGCCGCGATCAGCCCGCCGACCGCGGTCTGGCGCAGGCTGTCATGGCCGAGGCCATCGACGCCGAGCACGAACAGGCCGATCACCACCGCCGACAGCAGCGCGCTCGGATAGTCGAACGCGCGCGGTTGCGGCGGCGTGACGGGCAGCGCCCAGCGGCTCAGGCTCAGCGCGATGATCGCCACCGGCACGTTGATCGCGAACAGCCATTGCCAACTGGCGAACGACAGGATCAGCGCGCCCACCGATGGCGCGATGCCGGTCGTGATGCCGACGACCAGCGCATTGAGGCCGATGCCGCGGCCGAGCTTGGTGGGCGGATAGATGTAGCGCACCAGCGCCGTGTTGACGCTCATGATGCCCGCGCCGCCGATGCCCTGCAGCACGCGCGCGGCCACCAGCATCGGCAGATTGACCGACAGCGCGCACAGCAGCGAGCCGGCCAGGAAGGTGGCCAGGCCGATCCGGTAGACACGCTTGTAGCCGAGGATGTCGCCAAGCGAGGACAACGGCAGCAGGCAGACGGTGACGGTCAGCTGATAGGCGTTGACGACCCAGATGGTGTGGCCGGGATCGGTGCCGAGCTGGCGGGAAATCGAGGGCAGCGCGATATTGGCGATCGAGCCGTCGAGCACGGCCATGATCAGCCCGCAGAATACGGTCAGGATCGCCCACTGGCGTTGCGGATAGGGAAGACCTTGCTCTGAATGCATCGACGGTACGGCGGGGAAGGCGAGGGTGGCGGCTGGCCGGCCGGTGCGATCGCGCATCGAGGACGCCGCGGCGAGCGGACCGACGGCCCGGCCCGATGCTGGCCGGCGCCGGGCGGCGACATTATCGGCGCAGCGCCGCGCGCCCGCAAATCGCCGCGTTGTGGTATATCGCGCGCGCTGGCATCACGCGCGCATGCAGCGTTTGGGGCAAGACAATGCAGACATGGCGGCGCAAGTCGACGCCCCCGGCGCCGCAACCGGCGCCGCAACCGGCGCCGTGGCGGTGTCCCCGATCAGCGCGCCAGCTGGCCGAGCACGCTCTCGAGCGACGACAGCCCCGTCTCGATCAGATGCGACATGTAGACGTTCATCTGCGGCATCACCAGCATCAGCAACAGCAGGCCGCCGGCCAGCGTGACCGGGAAGCCGACCGCGAAGATCGACAGCTGCGGCGAGGCACGGTTCAGGATGCCCAGCAGCAGGTTCAGCGTCAGCAGCGCGGCCACCAGCGGCAGCGCCAGCAGCAGGCCCGACGAGAATACCGTGCCGCCCGCACGCGCGACGGCCGCCCAGCCATCGGCCGACAGCGGCGTGCCGCCGATCGGCAGCGCCGAGAAGCTGTCGACCAGCGTGGCCAGCATCAGCAGGTGGCCGTCCATCGCCAGGAACAGCAGCATGGCGACGATGCCGAGAAAGCGCCCGAGCACCATGGTCTGGCCGCCGGCGCTTGGATCGAAGAACGAGGCGAACGACAGGCCCATCTGCAGCCCGATGATTTCGCCGGCGTATTCGACCGCGGCGAACACCAGCCGCATCGTGAAGCCGAGCGCGATGCCGACGCCGATCTCGTTGAGGATCAGCAGGAAGCCGTCGAAGGAATAGACCGGCACCACCGGCAGGTTCTCGATGGTCGGCGAGACCGCGATCGCGATCAGTGCGGCCAGGCCAATCTTGGCCTGCCGCGGAATGGTGCCCTCGCCGAACAGCGGCGCGGTGGCAATCAACGCCAGCAGCCGGAACAGCGGCCACAGGAAGGCGGCGATCCATTCGTAGAGCTGGGCCGTCGTCACCGAAACCATCGCGTCGTCTCCGCCGTCGTCCTAGTCGTCGTCATGCGAATGCAGCGAATGCACTGGGCAGGCGCCTCAGCGCACCAGCCCAGGAATGCCCTCGAACACCTCGCGCATGTAGTCGACGAAGGTGTTGATCATCCACGGGCCCACCAGCACCAGCGTGATGAACAGCGCCAGCAGCTTCGGAATGAACGACAGCGTCATCTCGTTGATCTGCGTGGCGGCCTGGAACAGGCTGATCGCCAGGCCGGCGACCAGCGCGACCAGCAGCAGCGGACCAGCCAGCAGCAGCGTCATCTTCATCGCCTGGGTGGCGATGGTCATTACGGTTTCCGGCGTCATTTGGTCTCCGATGCGCTTGCAGGGTCGGCGAGGAACATCAGGGGAACATCAGGGGAACATCAGGGGAACATCAGGTCAGGAAGCTCTGCGCCAGCGAGCCCAGCAGCAGCTGCCAGCCATCGACCAGCACGAACAGCATCAGCTTGAATGGCAGCGAGATCGTCGCGGGCGGCACCATCATCATGCCCATCGCCATCAGCACGCTGGCCACCACCAGGTCGATGATCAGGAACGGAATGAAGATCGTGAAGCCGATCTGGAACGCGGTCTTCAGCTCGCTGGTGACGAAGGCCGGCACCAGCACGCGCAGCGGCACGTCCTCGGGGCCCTGCATCTCCGGCGTCTTGGCCATTTGCGCGAACAGCGCCAGGTCCTTCTCGCGGGTCTGCTTCAGCATGAATGCCTTCATCGGCGCGGCGGCGCGCTCGGCCGCCTGCTCCAGGCTGATGCGGTTTTCCGACAACGGCTTGTAGGCCTCGGTGTAGACGCGGTCGAGCACCGGCGACATCACGAAGAACGTCAGGAACAGCGACAGGCCGATCAGCACCTGGTTCGGCGGCGAGGTGGCCGTGCCGAGCGCGGTGCGCAGCAGGCCGAGCACGATCACCACGCGGGTGAAGCCCGTCATCATCAGCAGCGCGGCCGGCAGGAAGGACAGCGAGGTCAGCAGGACCAGCGTCTGGACCGACAGGGACCAGGTCTGGCTGCCGCCCGGCCCAGGGCGGCTGACGATGCCCGGCAGGGCCTGCGCGGCCGCGGAATCGGTGCCGAATGCGAGGGCGGCGGCCAGCAGCAGGCCGAGCGCCAGCGACAGCGGCGCTCCGGACAGACGCCGGCTGGCGGCGTACATGGTGTTCATGACTTCAGGGTCTGTTGCAGGTTCTGTTGCATCGAGCGCAGCAGCTTCTGCGCGAAGGTGGCCTTGTCGCCGAACGGGGCCTGGGGCGACATGGGCGTCGAGCCCTTGCTGCTCATGCCACCCATGCCGGCGATTGCCTCGCCGGGCGCGGCGGAGCCGGCCGGCAGCGTATGCAGCGTGCGGATTTCGCCGGCGCTGACCCCGAGCACCAGCCAGGTATCGCCGACCTCGACCAGCAACAGGCGCTGGCGTGCGCCCAGGCTGGTGCTCCCGACGACTTTCATCACGCCGCCTTGTACATGCCGCACCAGGCCGGCGCGGCGCGCCAGCCAGGCAAGGCCAAGGATCAGCGCGATGATCGCGAACAGGCCGAGACCGGCCTGGGCCAGCGCGCCGGCGCCGGTCGCGCCGGTCACGGCATCGGCCGCGTGCGCGAGACCCGGCAGTCCGGCCGCGGCGGCGCAGATCGAGCGGGCCGCATACGAGCGCGTGCCCGGCGCGGGCCGCAAGGCGCGGCCCCGAGCGGGTTTCATTTGTTCAGCTTCCGGATGCGTTCGGACGGCGTGATGATGTCGGTCAGGCGGATGCCGAACTTGTCGTTGACCACCACCACCTCGCCCTGCGCGATCAGATAGCCGTTGACCAGCACGTCCATCGGCTCGCCGGCCAGGCCGTCGAGCTCGACCACCGAACCTTGCGCCAGTTGCAGCAGGCTCTTGATCGGTACCTTGGTGCGGCCCAGTTCGACCGTCAATTGCACCGGGATATCGAGAATCATCTCGATATCGTTGTGGAAGCCGCTCGACGCTTCGCGCTCCAGCGGCTGGAAGACCGTCGCGGCCGCGGGCGTGGCCGTCGCCACCGTGGCGGCGGGCTCAGGCGCAGCGGTCGCGCTGGTTTGCTCGGCCAGGGCGCTCGCCCAGTCGTCCATCGGATCGGCCGGCTTGTCCTCTTTGCCGTCAGTCATGGTCGGTTTCCTTGTTGGAATCGCTGTCTTGATGATTGAACATGCGCTGCACTCGCAGCGCGTACTGGCCGTTCATCGTGCCGTAGCTGCACTGCATGACCGGCACGCCGTCGACCTTGCCGATCACGTTCTCGGGCAGCTCGATCGGCAGCACGTCGCCGGCGCGCAGCGCCAGCACTTCTGCCACGGTGCTGCGCAGATGCGCGAATTCGGCCACCAGTTCCACCTCGGCGGCGCGCAGCTGTTGCGACAGCTGCTGCAGCCAGCGCTTGTCGACCTCGACTTCATCCTGCAGCGGATTCATCAGCAGATCGCGCACCGGCTCGATCATCGAGTACGGGAAGCAGACGTGCATCTGCCCGCCGACCGCGCCCAGTTCGATATGGAAGGCGGTGGTCACCACGACCTCGTTGGGGATCGCGATGTTGGCGAATTTGGTGTGCATCTCCGAGCGGACGTATTCGAACTCGATCGGATGGACCGCCTGCCAGGCGTGGCCATAGCTGGCCAGCGCCAGATCCAGCATGCGGCGGATGATGCGTTGCTCGGTCTGCGTGAAGTCGCGGCCTTCGACGCGGGTATGGAAGCGTCCGTCGCCGCCGAACAGGTTGTCGACGACCAGGAACACCAGATTCGGGTCGAACACGAACAGCGCGGTGCCCCGCAGCGGCTTCATGTGGACCAGGTTCAGGTTGGTCGGCACCGGCAGGTTGCGGACGAACTCGCCGTACTTCTCGATGCGGATCGAACCGACCGAGATATCCGCGCCGCGGCGGATGAAGTTGAACAGCGCGGTGCGCAGCTGGCGCGCAAAACGCTCGTTGATGATCTCCAGCGTATGCAGCCGGCCGCGGACGATGCGCTCCTGGGTCGCCAGGTTGTAGGGCCGCACGCCATCTTCGGAGACCGGCGCGGCGGCCTCGGGCGTTTCGGCTTCGCCGGATACGCCCTTGAGCAGCTCGTCTACTTCATCCTGCGAGAGGAACTTGTCGTAAGCCATTTAGTGTCCTGCCCCAATGAACGACTGGATTAGAGAAGCGCCGCGCGCACGCCGGCCTGGGCGCGCGCGAGGTGCGCATCGGCGGGCGAGAGTCGGGTGGTCGGCTTCATATCGGGTTGGCAAGCGGGGCAGGGCACGGGCTTACTGCACCACGAAGGAAGTGAACAGGACATCCACGATCTGTTGGCTCGGCAGCGCCGGTGCGAACGGCTTTGCCAGCGCCTGCTTGATTTCTTCGGCTAGCTTCTGCTTGCCCTCGACGGTCGACAGCTCCGGCGGCTGCTTGGCCGACAGCAGCAGCAGAATGCGGCTGCGCGCCTCCGGCAGGTATTCGGCAATGCGAGCCTGCGTCTGCGTGTCGGCCACCTTGACCGACAGGCCGGTGTGCAGGAAGCGGTCGCCGTCCTCGCCCTTCAGATTGACGGTGAAGGCGTCGAGCGCGACGAAGATCGGCGCCGGAACCACGGGGGCGGCCGGCGCGGCGGGTGCGCGGTTGTTCAGCAGGCTGCCGAGGAAGAAACTTCCCGCGCCCAGCACGGCCGCGACCGCGACACCGGCGAGAATCAGCACCCCGCGCTTGCTGGAGCTGGGTGCCTGGGGAGTCGTGAGCGTTTTCGCCATGAGATGCCTGTATCGGAATGCCCCGCCATTCTGGGTGAATCGGTGGCGGGCAATGGGCCGAAAAAAAGGGGGAAACCCGCTCAGCTTGGCCGTTTGAGTCGAGCGGGAGCGACCGTCGGCGGCAGCGGACGGTCATCTCACGGGTTAACGTTGGCGGGCGGCGGAACTTGAGCGGGCGGCGGCCGGCTTGTCATCGGCGGGTCATTGCGAGGCGCCAGACTCGCGGGATTTCCTTCCCTGGAGAGCCTGCGCATGCGTCGTTCCGCTGTCCCTTCCGCCTTCCGTTCCTCCGCCGTGCCCGCTGCCCGTACCGGATTCCGCCTGTTGGGCCTGGCCGCGCTGGTGATGTCGACCGCGCTGCTCGCCGCCTGCGGAGGCGACGACGACAATGACGACAGCCCGCGGCGCTCGGTCGGATCGGTCCGCCTGATCGGCGAGCAGACGCTTGCCAACGACCTGCAGGTCGGCGGCACCACGGTCGGCGGCCTGTCGGGCATCGACTACGATCCCGCGTCCCAGCTCTGGTATCTGGTCTCGGACGACCGCTCGGACAAGCAGGCGGCGCGCTTCTATACCGCGCGGCTCAGCTATGACCTGGCCCGCCTGCAGCCGGTGCAAATCGCCGGCGTCGTCACGCTGCGCCAGGCCGATGGCAGCGCCTTTCCCAATCGCACCGCCGGCGGCGTCGTGCCCGATCCCGAGGCGATCCGCTTCGATCCGTCGACCCGCAGCCTGTGGTGGACCAGCGAGGGAGACCGCGCGCTCGGCCTCGACCCATTCGTGGCCCGGGCCAACCTCGACGGTCTGCTGACCGGCACCCTGCCGCTGCCGGCGGCGTTCCGGATGTCGCCCACGCAGGAAACCGGCTCGCGCAATAACGCGACGTTCGAAGGCCTGTCGCTGTCCGCCGACGGCAAGTCGCTGTGGGTCAGCATGGAAGGCCCGCTGTACCAGGACGGTGCCCTGCCGACGCCGTCGTCCGGCTCGGTGTCCCGGCTGCTGCGCTACGACCGCAACGGCAATGTGCTGGCGCAGTATGTCTATCCGCTCGACGCCATTCCGGCGGCCCCGGCCCCCGGACGCAGCGCCGACAACGGCGTGACCGAGATCCTGGCGATCGACGACAACCGGCTGCTGACGCTCGAGCGCGCCGGCGTGCAGGGCGCCGACGGCAACTTCACCACCTATGTACGGCTGTACCAGATCGATATCCGCGGCGCGACCGACGTGCGCGGCCTGGACCGGCTGGCAGGCGCCAGCTATGTGCCGGTGCAGAAACGGTTGGTGCAGAACCTGAACACGCTGGGACTGAAGACGGTCGACAACATCGAGGGCATGGCCTGGGGCCCGAAGCTGCCCAACGGCCGCGACAGCCTGGTGCTGGTGTCCGACAACAACTTCAACGCGACGCAGATCACCCAGGTGCTGGCGTTCGAGGTGTTGCCGGAGTAGGGCGGCGCCCGGGCGCTTCGGCGCGTACTGATTCACTTCGTCGTCCCCGCGAAGGCGGGGACCCAGCGGCTCTCAAAGATGCTGGATTCCCGCCTCCGCGGGAACGACGTGATGGGTGCTCAGGCGTTTTCAGCGCCCGTAGCCGTACCCGTCATAGCCCCGCCCGTCGTAGGGCTGGTCCGGATAGCCCTGCTGGTACGGCGGCGGATAACCGCGGCGGTCCTCGCCGTATTGCCGCTGCCGCTCCGGCCCGTCGGCACGGATCCGAGCGGCACGGATCGGCCCGGCGGCTTCCAGTGGCCCATTGACGATCAGGTCACCCTGCACGCGCAACGGCCCATGCACGGTCAGCGGACCGTTGAAGGTACGCTGGGGCGCCCCGCGCATCGACGGACCGTCGTCCGTCTCGAACCACTGCCCGGTCACCGGCCCGCGTACCCGCACGCGGCCGTCGACCTCGACCGGCCCCTGCACCGTTACAGGTCCGTTGACCACCAGCGTGCCGGCCACCGTCATCGGACCGGATTCGACCGGCTGCGCCTGGACCTGGCCGACCACCATCGTTACGCCGCAGATCGCCATCACGGCCAGCCCTCGGCGCAGGGCAAAAATTCCTGCATTCACACCGTTCTCCCCATGATTCGGCAGCCTCCGTTGTACCGCGCGGCGAGGCCGCCGGGGCGCGCCGTTTCCCTTTGTTGCCAACGACTTACGGCGGTTACACCCGGTAACGGCGGCGCACCGTGGCACGGCGGTCAGTCCTAAGTCTTATATAAGATATAAGACGTTTGACCGAGGACCGACGTTGAGCGTACAATCGCAGCCACAACGGTGTTGTTTAATCCTCATTCCTCTATCACCCCGCAGGTTCCCATGCTCGAAAACTATCGCGCCCATGTCGCCGAACGCGCCGCGCTTGGCATCCCTCCGCTGCCGCTGTCCGCGCAGCAGACCGCCGAACTGATCGAACTGCTGAAGAACCCGCCCGCGGGTGAAGAACAGACGCTGCTGGAGCTGATCACCTACCGCGTGCCGGCCGGCGTCGACGATGCGGCCAAGGTCAAGGCCTCGTACCTGGCGGCCGTCGCCCTCGGCAAGGAAGCCTGCCCGCTGATCAACCGTGCCCGCGCCACCGAACTGCTCGGCACGATGCTCGGCGGCTACAACATCTCGCCGCTGATCGAACTGCTGGACGACGCCGAAGTCGGCACCGTCGCCGCCGACGCGCTGAAGAAGACGCTGCTGATGTTCGACGCCTTCCATGACGTCAAGGAAAAGGCCGACAAGGGCAACGCCAACGCGCGCGCGGTGCTGCAAAGCTGGGCCGACGCCGAATGGTTCACCAGCCGTCCGGAAGTCCCGCAAAGCCTGACCGTGACCGTGTTCAAGGTTCCAGGCGAAACCAACACCGACGACCTGTCGCCGGCGCCGGACGCCACCACCCGCCCCGACATCCCGCTGCACGCCCTCGCGATGCTGAAGAACAAGCGCGAAGGCGCCGCGTTCCAGCCCGAGGAAGACGGCAAGCGCGGTCCGGTCAAGTTCATCGAAACGCTGAAGGAAAAGGGCCACCTGGTCGCCTACGTCGGCGACGTGGTCGGTACCGGCTCGAGCCGCAAGTCCGCCACCAACTCGGTGCTGTGGTTCACCGGCGAAGATATCCCGTTCGTGCCGAACAAGCGCTTCGGCGGCGTGTGCCTGGGCGGCAAGATTGCCCCGATCTTCTACAACACGATGGAAGACGCCGGCGCGCTGCCGATCGAGCTCGACGTGTCGAAGATGGAAATGGGCGACGTGATCGAGCTGCGCCCGTATGAAGGCAAGGCGCTGAAGAATGGCGAAGTCATCGCTGAATTCCAGGTCAAGTCCGACGTGCTGTTCGACGAAGTGCGCGCCGGCGGCCGCATTCCGCTGATCATCGGCCGCGGCCTGACCGCCAAGGCGCGCGAAGCGCTGGGCCTGGCCCCGTCGACGCTGTTCCGCCTGCCGCAGAACCCGGCCGACACCGGCAAGGGCTTCACGCTGGCGCAGAAGATGGTCGGCCGCGCCTGCGGCCTGCCGGAAGGCAAGGGCATCCGCCCGGGCACCTACTGCGAACCGAAGATGACCTCGGTCGGCTCGCAGGACACCACCGGCCCGATGACCCGCGACGAGCTGAAGGACCTGGCCTGCCTCGGCTTCTCGGCCGACCTGGTGATGCAGTCGTTCTGCCACACCGCCGCCTATCCGAAGCCGGTCGACGTCAAGACGCACCACACGCTGCCGCAATTCATCAGCACCCGCGGCGGCATCTCGCTGCGCCCGGGCGACGGCGTCATCCACTCGTGGCTGAACCGCATGCTGCTGCCGGACACGGTCGGCACCGGCGGCGACTCGCACACCCGCTTCCCGATCGGCATCAGCTTCCCGGCCGGCTCGGGCCTGGTGGCCTTTGCCGCGGCCACCGGCGTGATGCCGCTGGACATGCCGGAATCGGTGCTGGTCCGCTTCAAGGGCAAGATGCAGCCGGGCGTCACGCTGCGTGACCTGGTCAACGCGATTCCGCTGTACGCGATCAAGCAGGGCCTGCTGACCGTCGCCAAGCAAGGCAAGAAGAACATCTTCTCCGGCCGCATCCTGGAAATCGAAGGCCTGCCCGACCTGAAGGTCGAGCAAGCGTTCGAACTGTCCGACGCCTCGGCCGAGCGCTCGGCCGCCGGCTGCACGGTGCGCCTGAACAAGGAACCGATCATCGAATACATCAACAGCAACATCACGCTGCTGAAGTGGATGATCGCCGAGGGCTACCAGGATGCCCGCAGCCTGTCGCGCCGTATCAAGGCGATGGAAGCATGGCTGGCCGATCCGAAGCTGCTCGAGCCGGACGCCGACGCCGAGTACGCCGCCGTGATCGAAATCGATCTGGCCGACGTGCACGAGCCTATCGTCGCCTGCCCGAACGACCCGGACGACGTGAAGACGCTGTCGGATGTCGCCGGCGCCAAGATCGACGAAGTGTTCATCGGCAGCTGCATGACCAACATCGGCCACTTCCGTGCCGCGTCGAAGCTGCTGGAAGGCAAGCGCGACATCCCGGTCAAGCTGTGGGTCGCCCCGCCGACCAAGATGGACCAGAAGCAGCTGACCGAGGAAGGCCACTACGGTGTGTTCGGTACTGCCGGCGCGCGTACCGAAATGCCGGGCTGCTCGCTGTGCATGGGCAACCAGGCCCAGGTCCGCGAAGGCGCGACCGTGATGTCGACCTCGACCCGCAACTTCCCGAACCGCCTGGGCAAGAACACCAACGTGTATCTGGGCTCGGCGGAACTGGCCGCGATCTGCTCGCGCCTCGGCCGTATTCCGAACAAGGAGGAATACATGGCCGACATGGGCGTGCTGAACGCCAATGGCGACAAGATCTACCGCTACATGAACTTCGACCAGATCGAGGATTTCAAGGGGGTGGCGGATACGGTGACGGTTTGATAGCGGGGGTTTGATCTGGTCGCTGGGGTTTGAGGTTGTTGTGTGTTCTTGGCCTCGAGCCCTTGGGACTGAGCTGAACTGCTTTTAATTGTTGCTGTTGGAAAGCCTCGGAGGCGGAAGTCTCCGGGGCTTTTTTTGTTTTGGGGCTGATACCGGGGCCGAAGTCCGGCCGGCGCGGCAGGTCACCTGATTTTCGATGATGATCGTCGTTTCGGATCCCTTCGTTTTGATCGATCTGGAACGCGAGCCGATTGAGCGCTTGGGGGTAGGGACGGCATCTCCGTTTCGGCGCAGGGAAGCACGGCATAATCGCCACAATCCGCAGAAACAAAAGATCGAAGGATGTTCTGGCTTCTCTATCTGCTCCCAGCCACGCTCGCAGCGTCGAAAGTCGGATCTGGCCACGGCTTCTTCGCCGGACTGGCTACGCTTATCGCGGTGCTTGTCGCTCAGTCGGTATTCCTGTTCTGGCTTTCGGGCCGCATGAGCGGCGTGGTTGCCACGGCTACAACTGAGGGGACACCACGCCAACGGACCCCAGTGCCACTCCAAGTCGGCGAGAAGGCGCGCTTCAAGCGGCTCCTGCTGATGGATGGGGCGGAAGGCCGGCATGATGCGACCCGCCGGCTTTATGAAGACCTGAGGGCAACGATCAGCGAATACCTTGAAGTCGAGGCCGGCCGTGATGGCTCTGATGCCGCGATGGTTTCCAGCATGGAACTCGCCGCCGGGCATGATGCGACGAGCCACCAGAACGATGCGCTCGTGGTGTTCCGCTCGCGGGACTATGCATGGGCAGGCTTCCGGTTCGGCGGCGAGAGCTTTCGTTTCAGCTGCTGGTCGATTTCCACAATACGCTTCACCGACGTCCTTCCGGCCAAGGGCGACGGCTACTACGCGGTCACGCTGCAGTTCAAGGCTTCCGCCAGGAACCGGCCGTCTGAAACGAGTTACCGATCCAGGGGCGTGGGTGGCTTCCTTATTTTGTCTGACCATCCAGCGTCCCGCGCCGATAACATTACTGCCACGCTTAGGGAGATTGCCGCGGTTCTCGGCGCGAAATATGAATACCAGACCACTATGAACGTGTAGCAGAGTTTCTCCTCCCTTCGCCTTGGCGCATGAGAGTTTACTACCCGCGACTGTCAGTCGCCGAGGTTGCATGGATGGCGGCTTCCGACCCAAGTGCACGTCCGCTTGCGACTGCAGCGGTTCCTGCTAACGACCCGAAATAGCCGCTGAGGAGCGATGCAGGAATGATGCGCTACCTCTTTACATGGACAGGGAGAGACCGTCTTCATCCCTTCTCGCCTGCGGCGTGCAAAGGCATGCTCTCCATACGGTTGTTGGTCGTAATCTTCTGCGCTGTTTCGCATTGGCATGCCTGAGTACCCAACGACAGGGGGGTACAGTGATGAGCCTCTGTGGTCGATAGCCGGAAGCGTTCCGGTTGCGCGTGCGACGCCATCACGTCGGTATCGGTCGGCGCATGCGAGCCGGAGAAGCATGGATCGCTGGCCGATGAAAGTGGTAGCAGAGTGCGGAGCATCGCGATCACCGAGAACGTATTTCTCGCGTTTATTGCGTCTTAGCCTTCTGCCATTTCTGTTTCCACGATTCATAAAATGAAGATCAACCACAGCATTATTACTATCCTTGCCGTCTCTACCTTGGTATTGACCGGTTGCGCGTCCGTCGACATGGCCAGCAAGGAGCAGTCCGACCAAGCCAAACAGTTCAGCGCCCCGAGCGCAGGAAATTCCGGTCTCTATGTCTACCGCAATAGCTTTGTCGGGAAGGCGCTGAAGAAGGATATCTGGGTGGACGGCAAGTGCCTGGGAGAGAGCGCCTCGGACGTGTTCTTCTACACGCAGGTCGAAGGCGGCAAGAAGCACAAGATCGAGACGGAATCGGAGTTCTCGCCTAACGCCCTGGAAGTGGCCATGGAAGCCGGCAAGAACTACTTTGTCCGCCAGTTCATCAAGCTCGGCGCTTTCGTTGGCGGGGCCGATCTCGAATTGATCCCCGAGGAGCAAGGCAAGGCCGACGTCGCCAAACTCGAAATGGCAAAGCCGGGCACCTGCAGCCAGTAAAGTCGTCTGTTTTGGCGGTCGGTCACGCGCCTCGATCGCGTGTTCCAATTGCTCTTCCAGAAGCAATCGCCCGACCGTTACCCGATCCGTTTTCCAGATACAACGGAAACCGTACACCTACGGTGGTTGGGTGCAAATACTCCCCCCGCGGAAAATACAATCCATACGCCTTCTCACAAGGCAATAAATACAAAACGAATAAAAACAGACCTCGGGGGGTCATCTATGCGTCTTCTTGTTCCATTGCTGTTGGCCACCACGGTCGGCTTTGCCGGATGCGCGCAAACGCCTGAAGACCAGTTGGCGCCGCGTTCGTCCACGGTGCGCCTGTGCGACGGGAACGCCTGTAGCGAACAGGATCGACGCGTAGCGACGGCGCAGCTCGCCTCCAACGAAGCGGATCCGCGTATGCAGGCATTGGCCAAGGTGGCCGAGAAGAATCCGGACGCCGCCTACGATCTCGGCTTGCGTCTGCTGCGTGGCGACGGCGTCGAGCGCAACAGCTATCAAGCGCTGGAATGGCTGCGCAAGGCTGGCGACAACGGTCATACGCAAGCGCAACTGGCGCTTGGCCGAATTTATCTGATGGGCTTTGAGGAAATGGGTTCGGACCCTGCCGAAGCCGAGGCTTGGCTGATGCGAGCCGCAGCCAAGGGCAGCAAGGAGGCCAAGGATTTGATTCCGCAGGCTCAGGCTGCCAAGAAAGACGAACAGAGCGCTTACCGGGTCCGCGAGGCCTATCGCACGTCGTGGTTTGCCTGGTACAGCAGCTATCCGTATTACTGGGTTTGGGGCCCTTCGGGCTGGTATCACCGCTAAGTCTTCCCACCCGGATTTTTTTCGTCAATTTCCTCGACAGGAACGCCCTATCATGCCCAAGAATATTTCTTTGCGCGTGGCCGCACTGGCTGCGTCCGTGGTTCTCGCTGGCTGCGCCACCGCTGGCGGCGGTCTGATCAGCACCGGCACCGCGCCTACCGCGGCCACCGGCGCCGCGGGTGGTGCCACCAGCGTCAACGCCAATGCTTCGCTGGAGCGCTGCGACGCGCCGCTCGGCACGCTGGCAGTGGATGATGGCCGCGGCAAGGAGTGGTTTGCGGGCTTTGGCGCAGCGACCAAGGTCACGACCATCGAACCGCTGATCCGCTTGGCCGTGCAGCAGTCGAACTGCTTCGTGATCACGTCGATCGGCAACAATCGCACCGAAAGCAAGCTGTCGAATATCACCGACAAGCAGCGCAATTCCGGTGAATTCCGCGCGGGCTCGCGCCAGCAGAAGGGACAGCGCGTAGCGGCCGACTACTACATGGAGCCGGCCATCATCATCGACAACGACTCCACGGGCCAGCTGGCTGCTGGTGTGGGCGGCCTCTTTGGCAGCGTCGGCGCACTGGTCGGCGGTGCGATGCAAAGCAAGGCATCGGTCGTGACGCTGACCATGTTCGACATCCGCTCGGGCGTGCAGGTCTCCATCTCGGAAGGCAATTCCACGGCCACCAACTTCGGTGCGGCCCTTGGCGCCTTTGGCGGCAATACGGCCGGCGGCCTCGGCGGTTTCTCACGCACGCCTGAAGGCAAGGCCACTGTCGCCGCATTCATGGACGCCTACAACAACATGGTGATCTCGCTGCGCAACTACAAGGCGCAGGAGGTCAAGGGCGGACTGGGACGTGGTGGGCGGCTGAAGGTCGGCTCGTAAATTTTTATCGGCGATCTCCCGCGCTTGACGCCATCTACTGTTCGCCAGAAGCCAGTAGAAGGATAGAGCGCAGGATCGGTCGTTCATTACTGCCGAGAGGACGTTATTCCGAGAGAGTCGGTTAGACTTTACGCGGCCGGGATAAAACCCAACTTGTTCTCTCACTCCAGCAGCAGGACACCACCATGAGCATTCGCGTCGGCATTGTCGGAATCAGCGGTTTTGGCGGCGGCGAGGCGATGCGCCTGATCGCGAGCCACCCGTCTTTTGAGCTTGTCTACGCCGCAGGCGAGGGCAGCGCCGGCAGCCGATTGGTGGATCGCTTTCGCGGTGTGCCGGCCAAGCTTGCCGAGTTGGTGATCGAGAAGTGGGACCCTGCGACCCTGCCGAAGCTCGACGTCCTCTTCGCGTCGCTGCCCACCGGGTCGTCGGCCGACGCGCTGGCGCGCGTTCCCAAGGACGTGAAGATTGTCGACATCGGCGGCGATCACCGCTACGTCGACGGTTGGGCGTACGGTCTCGCCGACGTCTGGCCGGCTCAGATCGAGGGTCAGACCCGCGTTGCCAACCCCGGCTGCTTCCCCGCGGCGACGCTGACCGCGCTGGCGCCGCTGTTGGCCAACGGGCTGATCGAGGCCGGCAACATTGTGATTGACGCCAAGACCGGCATCTCCGGCGCCGGCCGGGGCGGGGCGGACAGCAAGTTCGGCTACGCCGAGAGCAACGAAAACGTCGTGCCCTACGGCTTGCTCAAGCACGTCCACATGCCCGAGATCGCCAAGACGATCGAGCGTCTGAGTGGTGGCAGTGCGGCAGGGCTGGTGTTCACGCCCCACCTGGTGCCGATGACTCGCGGTGTGCTCGTCACCATCTACTGCCGCGGCCGCGCTACCACGGACCAGTGCCTGGATGCGGCCCGGCGCTTCTACACCGGACGCGCGTTCGTCCGCGTCAGCGACAAGCCGCCGCAGACCAAATGGGCTACCGGCTCGAATCTCGCGTTCGTCAGTTATGCGGCCGATCCGGAGCGCAACCTGGTGATCGCGATGGGCGTCGTCGACAATCTCGGCAAGGGAGCGGCGGGTCAGGCGGTGCAGAATGCGAACCTGATTTGCGGTCTGCCGGAAACGGCGGGGCTGGATGGGGGACCTGTTTGGCCGTGATGGCTTTTGAGTGGCCGATTCCGTAGTTATCTTTGCTGCAGCACTGTCGTGCGCGGAGCGACGCGGCCGCCATGGCGGAAGGCTCGGACCAACAGCCAAGCTGAGCCGCGCGGGACGCTTGTTTTCGATCTCGAGCATAGGCAGCGCAAGCTCGCGTCTCTTCGCGTACATCTCGAGGCTGGTCGGCTCCTGATCGTGAGACCGTCCCCTTGTTCCGGGGTGTTATGATCGAACCAGCGTCAAGTCAAAGCTTGGAAGTACTCAAAATGGTCGATTGGTTCCCTGTAGTCTTTATCGTGTTCAAGGTTCTCGTGCTCGGCACGGGCATGTTCTTCGCCATCAAGTGGCATTACGACAAAGGCAGGAAGAAAGACGGAGCCAGGTGACCCTAGCCAGGGCCGTCGCCCTGCCTATTGGCACCGGCCACAAGATTGCCGATATATTCTTCCAGCGCCGTCCCACCCTTCAGCGGTTCCTCCGGCAAATCGAATCCACTGTCGACACTGACCGCCGTCATCCGGGCATAGGAATCGGCCGCGGCATCCGAGAACCCCAATCCCAGGAACGTCTCCTTCCACTTGTCCCGCGGCACGACTTCAAGTGCGACGGGCCGGCCAAGCGCCTGTGAGAAGGCGGTCGCAACGTCCTTGGAAGAATACCGACGCGGCCCTTCGACGTAACGGACGCCAACATCGTCGAGCGGGGACATCAGGCGGGCCGCTGCCGCCTCTCCGAGATCGCGTGGCGCGGCCATGGGTATCGGTAGATCGGCGGGGAACATCGTCGGCAGCTTGCCCGTGCTGCGCACCGTATCGAGCAGCCAATCCCAATTGCTCATGTAGTAAGCGGCGCGATTGATCGCCGCGGGGATCGACTGACGGCGCAGGCCTTCCTCAAGTTCCCACAGGACGCTCAGGTCGCCGATGCGCTCGCCGGGCTGGGCGCCGCCGGTGGATTCAGCGACGACTTTTTCAAGGCCCGAGTCCTGGAGCGCGGCAAGGATGTTGGCGACCGTGTGCCGCTCGATCGCATCGGTGTCCTTGCTCGTGTCGGCGGGCGGGTTGAGCAAGAACGCCCGGCGTCCGCGTCGAAACGCGGCGCGCAATGACGCCACGTCTTCCACATCGGCTTCGACGATATCGGCGCCCTTGTCGCGCCATTTGTCTGCGCGGGCCGCCGAGCGGGTCACGATGGTGACCGCCTGGCCGCGGGCGAGCAGCGTTTCCGCCGTCGCCGATCCAACATGTCCGGTACCGCCCATGATCACGTACATGTGCTTGCCTCCGGCGTCCCCTGACCGGTCATCAGGAACGGACGCATTAGTCATCGCTGATGGCGAAACCATACCAAAGACGGAGGCGGTGTGGGTATTTCACCGGAGGGGTCCATTACTGTGAGGCGTGTTTCGGCACGGATTTCCACATGACGACGCCTGCGGCAACCAGCAGCCCAGCCAGCAGAAAGAGCGCGTTGTCCATGCTGCCGGTCTGCACCTTGACTTGCCCAATGACCCAGGGGCTGACGATGCCGCTGGTAATGCCAACGCTGCTGATGAACGCGAGTCCGGTTGCGGCGGTATGCCCGGGCAAATAGCTGCGCGGCAACGACCAGAAGATCGGCAGCGCGGCGAAGATCAACACCGCTGCCACGGACAGGATCGCCAGCATCGCGCCGAAATGCGGCAGCCGCAGCGTCAGCAGCGCAAGGGCCAATGCGCCGCCGCAGCAGCACAGCAGGAAATGGCGATGGCGCTCGCCAGTGCGGTCCGAATTCCGCGCAATGAGGATCAGGCCGACGGCGCCGACCGCATTGGGAATCACGCTATACAAGCTGATCGACACGACATCCGTAATGCCGAAATCCCGAATCATCAGCGGCATCCAGAAATTGAGCGTCAGCGAGCCGCACGTCAGCGCGAAATAGATGAACGCGAAGACGTACAGCTTCGGATTGTGCAGCGCCTCGCGCAGGGCGCCGAGCGTATGCGCGGCGTGGCTGCCTTGTTCGCCTTCGAGTTGCCGTGCCAGCAGCGCCTTTTCACCAGCGGTCAGCCATTTGGCATCGGCGGGGCTGTCGACCAGATACCAGGCGGCAATCAGCCCGAGCAGCACGGCGGGCGCACCTTCGATCGCGAACATCCATTGCCAGCCGAACAGGCCCATCACGCCGGCCATATCCCGCATGATCCAGCCCGAGACCAGGCCGCCGAGCACGCCGGCGACGGCGACGCCGGCGAAGAAGATCGCCATCACCGCAGCGCGGCGGCGGGCCGGGAACCAGTAGGTCATATACAGCACGATGCCGGGGAAGAAGCCGGCTTCGAACACGCCAAGCAGGAAACGCAGCGTATAGAACTGCGCCGGCGTGGAGACGAAGGCCATTCCCACCGAGACGGCGCCCCACAGCAGCATGATGCGCGTGAACGTACGCCGCGCGCCGAAGCGGGCGAGCAGCATATTGCTTGGCACTTCGCACAGCACATAGCCGACGTAGAACACCGCGGCACCAAGGCCGTACATCGCATCGCTGAAGCCGAGGTCGTGCTTCATCTGCAATTGCGCGAAGCCGATATTGATGCGGTCGAGGAAGGAGATGACGTAGCAGACGAACAGGAAGGGGACGATCCGCATCCAGATCTTCTGATGCAGCGCGTCTTCTTCGTGTGCGAGGGCGAGCGGCGGCGTCGCGGTGCCCGCGTGAAGTTGGGACATGCTTTGTCTCCGTAAAGCAGGAAGGAGGAAAAAGACGGGCGGATCGCGCCGCCCTTAACGGGCCGGGTGTCTTGTGCACCGTGGGCCCGGAGTGGTCTTCGTCGTGTGTCGGTCAAATGGCGCGGGGTGCGGCTCGCACCTGCCCATTCAGGCAGAGGCGGTTTCCGCCTCGCGTGCCAATCGCAATGCCGACAGCAGCGTCTCGTGGTCGCCGATATGGTTGGCGAGCAGCAGGATCAGGCGGGCGTTGGCGGCCTGACTTTGGGCGTCATCCAGATCGCGGTGCATGTCGATCAGCGCTTCGTAGAAATCGTCGGGCTGGGCCAGGTTGGGTTCGGTGGTCAGGGGCATGGGGTCTCCGGGATTTTGTTGTTGCGCGTTAGGCGGGCTTTGCTGATTTGGCGGGCGTGGGTTGCCCTCTCCCCGCCCCTCTCCCGCTCGCGGGAGAGGGGAGAGAACCGAGGGGCGTCTCTACCGCTTCAGGCTGATCAGGCCGCTACAGCTTCGGTTTGTGCCGATGCAGTGCAAGCCGTCTTGGCACGAGGCGTCAGCTGTTTACCCTGAGCCCTCGCCATGGCCTCCATCACGCGGTCCGCATCGACGGCACGCCAGCGCGCGCACACATGTTGGTCGGGACGAATCAAATACGCGGTGCCCGGCTCAGCGTCGTAGCGTTTGGCGACCACGCCCTCGGCATCGATCAACACAGTCGTGTCCGCTGTCGGGCCAGTGGCGCCCCTAGCGGGCGACGCGAACAGCAGACGTGGCGAACCTGCCAGCGCGCGCAATGTGGCGATCTGCTTTGAGGTCTCCGCATCGAGTGTTTGCGGATTGCCGTAGACCAGCAAACAGAATCCACCATCGAGCCGTGACAGCAGCCATTCCGGCGCACCATCGACAAGCACCGGCGCATCGGCGCACGGCGCGCCAGGCACCATCGCGCCCGCGAAGGCATCGATATCGGGCGTATTCAACGGAGACGAGGCCAACACGCTGGGCACCGACAAGCGCCCGCTATTGACCAGCGTCCGCGCAAACGGATGCCTGGCCGCCAGCGTCAGCACGGCGTCGCGAAACACACGGCTTACCTGGCTCTTCGGGGTGATGAAGTCGGTGGAGCGCGTCGAATTGCGGATGTTCTCGTCCGCCGCGTATTCCCGTTCGCTGGCGTAGGTGTCGAGCAGCGCCTCCGGCGCCTCGCCGCGCAAGACATGGGCGAGCTTCCACGCCAGGTTGTCGGCGTCCTGCACGCCGCTATTGGCGCCGCGTGCGCCGAACGGCGACACGCCGTGCGCGGAATCGCCGGCGAACAGCACGTTGCCATGCCGGAAGCTGTCCATGCGCAGGCACGAAAACGTATAGACGCTGACCCATTCGAGTTCGAACTTTGCATCCGGGCCGAGCAGCGCCTGCACGCGGGGGATCACGCGCCCCGGCGATTTCTCCAGCACGGGATCGGCGTCCCAGCCCAGCTGGAAATCGATGCGCCAGACGTTGTCGGGCTGCCGATGCAGCAGCACCGATTGATTGGGATGGAAGGGCGGGTCGAACCAGAACCAGCGCTCGCTCGGAAAGCCGGCTTCCATGCGGATATCCGCGATCAGGAAGCGGTCCTTGAAGGTGCGGCCCTTGCTGTCGAGGCCGAGCAGGTTGCGCATCGGGCTGCGCGCGCCGTCGGCGGCAACGACATAGCGCGCCGTCACCGCATACGGACCATCGGGCGTTTCCACCGCCAGCGTGACGGTGCCGTCCGCGCCCGCGTCATCGCGACGCTCGATGCCCACTACCTTGTTCTTCCAGCGGATTTCGATGTTAGGCAGTTCGAGCGCGCGCTCGAGCAGGAAGGCTTCGACGTAGTACTGCTGCAGGTTGATGAAGGCGGGCCGCCGATGTCCGGTCTCCGGCAGCAGGTCGAACGCATAGACCATCTGGTCGCGCAGGAAGACCTTGCCGAGATTCCAGCGCACGCCCTTGTCGGCCATGCGGTCGCCGCAGCCCAACCGGTCGAAGATTTCCAGCGTGCGCTTGGCGAAGCAGATCGCGCGCGAGCCGGTCGACAGCGTGCAATCGTCATCGAGCAGCACCACGCGGATGCCATGCTGCGCCAGATCGATCGCGGTGGCCAGGCCCACCGGTCCGGCGCCCACCACCACGACGGGATGCACCGCGCCGGCAACAGCCTGCTCGGCGCACGGCCGGTATTCGAAGGTCAATCGTTGATAGTCGACCGTCATCGTGTTGTCTCCTTCCACCATCTCGGATGCCGATCCTGCTCCCTCAGTCCTGCAGCGCGGCCCACATTTCCTTGTCGCGCTGGGCGGTCCAGATGCGCGGATGCGTGATGCCGGACGCCTCGTCATAGGCACGCGTCACGTCGAACGGCAGGCAGTGCTCGTAGATGAAGACATGGCCGAACTTCGGGTCCATGCTCTTGCGCGTATGCGCCATCGCGGCCTTCAGGTCCATGTTCTGCGCCACCGCTTCCTGGCCGGCGCGGTACAGCGTGGTGACGAAGTCCTTGGTGTAGGCGATGCCCTCGCGTACCTGCTGCGGCGTGGTCAGCGCCGGGCCGCGGCCGGGGACGAGCTTTTCGGCACCGAGCGCCTGCAGCGCGCCCAGCGTCGCGGGCCATTCGGCCAGCTGCGCGTCGCCGCAATAGCAGGCGGCCTCGTATTCGACCAGGTCTCCGGAGAACAGCACCTTCTGCGACGGCAGCCAGACCACGGTGTCGCCCTTGGTGTGGCCCGAGCCGAGATGTGCGATGCGGACTTCGAGCTTGCCCAGGAACAGCGTGATTTCCTTGTCGAACACCAGCGTCGGCCAGGTCAGGCCCGGCACCGTTTCGACGCCGGCGAACAGCCGCGGAAAACGCTCGATTTCCGACTTCATGTCGGCCTCGCCGCGCTCGACGATCATTTCGTAGGTGCCGCGGCTGGCGATGATCTGCTGCGCGCCTTCGGCGAAATACGCCGATGCGCCGAGCACGCGCACCGCGTGGTAGTGCGACAGCACCACGTACTTGATCGGCTTGTCGGTGACCGTGCGGATCCGGGCGATCAGGTCTTGCGCCATCGCGGGCGTCGCGGTGGTGTCGACGATCAGCACGCCGTCGTCACCGATGATCACGCCCGAATTCGGGTCGCCTTCGGCCGTATAGGCGTAGGCGTTCTCGGACAGCTGGGTGAAGGTGACCTTTTTGGCTTCCAGGTCGGCCTGCGATGCGAATGCTTTGGCCATGCTTGCCTCGTCGTGGGTGCGGGGCGCGGCAGCGGGCGGCGTTGCAGATGACAACGCACGAATACTGTCTCGCCCCTTCGTTATTGGATTGGCCGGGCGCGAACCGCGCACGGTGTTGTCGGGGTAGACGGATGGTAGGAGACGTTCTTG
Source organism: Cupriavidus sp. JZ107 (assembly GCF_053903255.1). Lineage (NCBI taxonomy): Bacteria > Pseudomonadati > Pseudomonadota > Betaproteobacteria > Burkholderiales > Burkholderiaceae > Cupriavidus > Cupriavidus sp. JZ107. The sequence goes on from NZ_CP096480.1 coordinate 287,133, forward strand.
TGTTAGTCAATATCCAAATGGTTTGCTAGAAAATAAAAAGAGCGCAGAGGCAGTCCGGGGGCGGCCGCGCTGCCACGGGTCGCGTGGGGCCCCAGCAGGCCGCCGCCGCGGTCTCCATGCGGCGTTGGATTAATATCCAGCCTTTCGGAGGGTGACGATGGGCGAGGAAGGGCAGGCGGGACAGGAAAAGACACAGCGCGGCGTGCAGAGCGTCGATGTGGCCGGCCGCTTCCTGCAGGCGCTAGCGGAAGCGCGCGCGCCGCTATCGGCCGCGGAGCTCGCCACGGCCGTCGGCATTGCACCGGCTCAGGCCCATCCTTATCTCGTTTCGCTGACGCGCCAGGGCTGGATCAAGCGCGACCATCTCGACGATCGCTTCGAGCCGGGCCCACTGGCGCTGCAACTGGCCCGGATGCGGCTGGAACTGGATCCCGGCCTGCATGCGGCGGTGCCCCTCGTCGCCGAACTGGCGGCACGGACCGGCTGCAGCGTGGCCGTCAGCGTACCCGGTCCTCAGGGTCCGACCATCGTCCGCTACGAGCGCGGCAATGCGCCGCTGCACGTCAATCTGCATGTCGGCACCGTGATGTCGCTGGCCACCACCGCGACCGGCCGCATGTATTGCGCCTGCGTGGACCAAGCGCAATGGGTGCCGCTGTTCGACGCGCTGCCGGCGCGTCCCCCACGCGCTGCGTTTCTTGCCGAGCTCGACGAGGTGCGCAGCCGCGGCATCGCACGCAGCATCGATATCCCGAGCCCCGGCGTCAGCAGCCTGTGCGTGCCCGTGCGGGACGCTAGGGGCGCCCTTCGTCTGCTGCTCACCGCGATTGGGCCGACGGCCAACATCGACACCACCTGGCGCGGCGAACTGGCCCGTGCCCTGCTGGCGACGGCTGCGCAAGTTGCAAATTCGCTGCGCGGAGAAGACTGACTCATGACGAACGCGATCGGAACCAGCGACGAGGCCGCAGGCAAGCCGCAGCGCGGCATTCAGGCGCTCGATGCCAGCGCCCAGCTGATCGGAGCGCTGCTGCGTGCGGGCAGCCCGCTCGCGCTCAGTGAACTGGCACGCGGCGCCGGCATGGTTGCCGCCAAGGCCTTTCCGCATCTGGTCAGCCTCGTGCGAGCCGGCGTACTCGAGCGCGATGCCGATGGGCGTTTCCTGCCTGGACCGCTGGCGCTGCAATTGGGGCTGATCGCGCTGCAGCGGCTGTCGCCGGTGCGCGAGGCCGAGCCGGAAGTGCGCGGCCTGGCAGTCGATACCGGGCTCAGTGTCGCGATGGCGGTGCTCGGTCCGCTCGGGCCTACCGTAGTACGGCTCGAAGAATCGGCGCGGCCGCAGCACGTCAGCCTGCGCGTCGGCACGGTGCTGTCGCTGGTCAATACCGCGATCGGCCGCGTGTTCGCCGCCCATCAACCCGCAGACGTCCTGGACGGATTGCTGCAACAAGAAGCGGTGCGGATGGCCGGCGCACCGGTAAAGACGCTACGAGAGGAAAGGTCCGCCTATGCCGCGAGGCTCGCACGCATTCGCGAGCAACGCATGGACGATGCGCTCGACAAGCCTGTGCCCGGCATCCATACGTTGGCGGCGCCGGTGTTCGACCATACCGGTACCGTGGTGCTTGTGCTTGCGGCGATGGGGACGGCGGGGAGTTTCGACAGCGGACACGATGGCAACGTAGCGCGCCGATTGACCGCCGCAGCGCAACGTCTGTCGTGGCGTTTTGGACTGCCGCTCTGGGCGGAATCGACGCCGTGAAATTCGGGAACGAGGTCCGTGAAAATCGGGAGTCAACGCGACGAAAATTGGGAATCAACGCCACTAAAATTCAGATTCTCTTCTGGTGAATCCACAGCCCCGATGCCTGCGTCATCGCTGCTTTGTGCCGAGTCAAAGGCCAGACCGCAACGACAAACACCCTGCAAGGAGGGGAGCACCATGCCCCACCCCATCGTCAACATCGCCGACGCCCAATACCTGGACTTCGCCGACCTGTCCCGCCAATACGGTTCCGAACTGCCCGCCGAGCGCTATGGCGGCCGCATGGCGCCGATCGGGCGCATGCTGGGCGCGCAGAAGCTCGGCTACAACCTGACTGTGATCGAGCCCGGCAAGCGCGTGTTTCCTTTCCACAGCCATCGTGCCAACGAGGAAATGTTCTTTATTGTCGAAGGCACGGGTGAAGTGCGCATCGGGGAGGCCCGTCATCCCATCCGCGCCGGCGACGTGATTTCCTGCCCGGCGGGCGGTCCGGAAACCGCGCATCAGATCATCAATACCGGCGCGCAGGAATTGAAGGTGCTGGCCGTCAGCACGATGGCCGCACCGGAGCTTTGCCACTATCCCGACTCGGGAAAATTCGGCGTGCTCGATCAAGGCAATGGGTTTGCCTATATGGGCCGGGCGGACGGAAGTCTGGACTATTGGGAGGGGGAGTGAAGGCCGGTTCGCCAGCTTTCCAGGCTGGCGAACCGCCGAACCGCCGAACCGCGGCGGTTATCCCGCCAGCTTGATCAGCGCCGGCACCGTCAGCACCGCCGTGTAATACCCCATGAACTGCACACCCGTGTTGAAGCCCAGCACGCGCGACAGCAGCCCGCCGATCGAACCCAGCGTCAGGATCACCAGCAGGCCGAGCAACTGGCCTTCCCACACGCTGATCACCAGGATCAGCCCGACGAACGTCGCGACGATGGCTTCGTGCGAGATGCGGCGCGACACGAACAGCGCGGCGCGGCGCGCGTAGTTCATTGCGAACGGATACGACACGATCGCCGCCAGCAGCACAGCGAGCAGGCCGTAGCCGAGGAATTCCCAGTGGTTCAGCAGGTTGTGCAGGTTGTGGGTCTGGCCATTGGCCGCATCGACGGTGAACACGGGCGGGGCGTTGAACAGCGGTGCGGCGGGACCGGCGGCCACCGGGCTCAGCGGCAGGCCGAAGGCGATCAGCGGAATCAATGCCTCGGCGATATAGGTCGCTTCGGTAACGCCATTGCGGGCGCTGAGGACCGTGGTCAGCCGGTGATAGGCGTGCTTGATGCGCGAGCCGACGAGCTCGCCCAGCACCACCGTCATCGCGACCGGGCTGAACACGAAGGTCGCGCTCGAGATGGCCGCGGTCGCCACGGTCCAGCGGGTCTGGGTGCCGTCCATGACCTTCAGGGGATTCGGGAAATAGCCGCCCCAACCCTTGACGTCCGGCGCCAGCGTAAAGGTTCGTGCTTCCTTGCGCTGCATGCGTGGGCGGTCGACCGGCGATAGCGTCGAGAACAGGTCCGCGATCAGCGGGCCGATGGCGATGCCGAGGAAATAGCTGATGCTCAGCTTGACGCCGAATTTCGCGGTCAAGGTCTGCAGCGCGACGATCACCACGACGAACGGCACCAGCGTTGCTACCGAGGCCCAGCGGCCCGGGGAGGCGTAGGCGATCACCAGCGCGGCGGCCACGAAGATCCACGGCGCGGCCTTGGTGATGGTTGCGCCGAACGGTGCCAGCAGCACGGCGAACAGCACCGCCAGCGGTACCGCGCAGAACGCAGCAACGATTGCGCCGGAAATCATCTTGCGCAGCGCGATATGCGGCACGCCGAGATTGCGCAGATGGTTGGCATCCTGCATCAGCGGCGTGGCCATGGTGTCGCCGGGGATGCCAAGCAAGGCAGTCGGCACCGCGTGCGTCATGTGCTTGGCGACCGCGCCGGCCAGGAAGAAGGTGAACACGCCGGCCGGCGGCACGCCGAGCAGCACGACGAGCAGCGTCAGTGGCGCCAGCGTGGTGGTCTCGTCGGTGCCGGACACCAGACCGATGGCCGCGAACACGATGGCACCGGCCAGGCCCATGCCCAGCGCGACGAGGATCTGCGTCAGCAGAGGAGTGGATTCGATCATGGTGCGCTCCAGGCGGTGGCGGGTCAGGCGGCGTTGGGGCGCACCGGAGCACCGGCGTCCGGTATCGCGGCTTCGGCTTGGCTTGCTGCGGCCGTCGCACCGCGCTCGCGGGCGGCGAACAATTCGTAGAGCTGCAGTTCGCGAAGTTCCTGCACCGTGGCGGCGGGGAGGTCGGCCATGGTTCCCAGCCCACCGGATTCTTCGGCAAGGCGGTCGAGCGCCTGCTCGCGAGCGGCACCGGCGGTCACACTGCCCGTGGCGGAGATATCCTCGGTCACCACGCGCTTCGGCTTGAACAGGCAGGCGCAAATGAAGCCGGCCAGCACGCAGCCGGCCAGCCCGGCGAGCATCGCATAGGCGCGTGCGAGCTCGGGCGTGCGGACCAGTTCGGTCAGGATGCGGCTCGCGATGGCGAACGCGGCAAGGCTCAGCGCCCCGCCGATGACGATCGCGCAGGCAAGATGGCGCGGGTTGGCGGTGTCGCCCCAGACTTCGACCAGCGGGCTGCCGGCGGGCTTTGTTTCAGTTGGCATCGTTGTCTCCTGTGTGGCGCCTCCATTTGTCGGGCGCTTTTTGTTGGTGTGGCGAGCGTGGGGTTGGCGCGGGGCGCTTGCCCTCTCCCCCACCCCTCTCCCGCAAGCGGGAGAGGGAAGAACACCTCGGCCTTGCGCACGCTGTTGGCCTGCTCCCTCTCCCGCTTGCGGGAGAGGGCTGGGGAGAGGGCAGCCTTTGCGGCCTGGTGTCCTTATCCCCGCCGCAACTGCGCCAGCAGTTCAATCGCGCGGTCGGTCCGCACGTCCTTTTCCTCGGCCATCTTCCGCGCCACCTGCTCGACCTCCTGCCCGACGGCGCCGGCGACCAGCGCGATATTGCGGGCGTGCAGCGCCATATGGCCGCGCTGGATCCCCTCGGTCGCCAGCGCACGCAAGGCGCCGAGATTCTGCGCCAGTCCGACGGCAGCGGCGATTTCGCCGAGTTCCTGCGCGCTTTGCACGCCGAGAATCTTCAGCGCGAGCCGCGCCAGCGGATGGGTCTTGGTCGCGCCGCCCACCAGTCCCACCGGCATCGGCAACTCGATCGTGCCGACCAGCGCGCCGCTGGCGTCCTTCTCCCAATGGGTCAGCGATGTGTAACGGCCGGCGCGGCAGGCATAGGCATGCGCGCCGGCCTCGACCGCGCGCCAGTCGTTGCCGGTCGCGACGATGACCGGATCGATGCCGTTCATGATGCCCTTGTTGTGTGTCGCCGCGCGGTACGGGTCGATCGCCGCGAAGGTGTACGCGTCGAGCACGCCTTCGATGATCGCCTCGCCTCTGCGCTCGCCGGTGGCCAGCACCTCGGGCGTCAGACGCACGCGTGCGCGCGCGAGCCGCAGGTCGGCAAGGTTCGACAGGATACGCAGCCGGACCGGCGCGCCGGTGATGCGCTCGACCACCGGCGATACCGCCTCGGCCATCGTGTTGACGGTATTGGCCCCCATCGCGTCGCGCACGTCGACGATCAGATGCATCACCACCATCGCGCCGCGCGGCGTGTCGGGAAACACATGGACCTCGATGTCACGGCAGCCGCCGCCCAGTCCGATCAGCACCTTGTCGCGCGCGTTGGCCACGGCGAGGATCTCGTCGCGATGGCGCAGCAGCGCCTGCCGCGCGCCATAGGGATCGGCGACGCCGACCACCTGCACCTGCGCGCGCATCAGCGGGCCGGAGCTCGAGGTCTCGAAACCGCCGCAGCCGCGCGCGAGCTTGGCCATATACGAGGCCGCGGCGACGACGGACGGCTCCTCGACCGCCATCGGCACCAGCACGTCCCTGCCATTGATCTGGAAATAGCCGGCCACGCCGAAAGGCAGCTCGAAGGTACCGATCACGTTTTCGATCATGCCGTCGGCACGGACCGCACCCAACGCGCCCGGCTCGGCCAGCAGCGCGTGCTCGTCTTCGTCAAGACCGGCTGCATCGGCAATGGCGGCCAGACGCTGGGCCGGCGTCATCTCGCGAAAGCGCGGCAGGCGGGAGTCCACGGGTTTGCGGCGGGGCTCGGCGACGTTGGCGTCGGACGAGGGCAGGGAAGCGAGCATCGAGGTCTCCGTTCTGTGGTTCTCTGGTATGGAATGGAGACAGTCTAGGGTGACTGTACCAGTCAATAGGGGTACAGTTTGCGGGGACAGTGACCTCTCGCCTGGTTTTTACGCCCCTTCGATGACCTCCACCGCTCCCGGCACCGCCCGCAGATCTCCCTCGCTCGCCGCCACGCTGGCCGACTCGATCGCGCGCCAGATCGCGGAGGGCGCGTATCGCACCGGCGATCGCCTGCCGTCGCTGCGCGAACTGGCGCAGTTGCATGGCTACAGCAAGAACACCATCGTCGCCGCCTTCGAGCTGCTGGTCGCGCGCGGGCTGGTCGAGCCGCGGCGTGGTTCCGGCTTCTTCGTGCGCGAGGTGGCACCCAGGCCGGCGCCGGAGGAGGATGCCGGCACGCTTGGCCGCGCGATGGACATCGTCTGGCTGATGCGCGAACAGTTGAAGAGCCGGCCCGACGTGCTGGCCGTCGGCGACGGCTTTCCGCCGGTGTCCTGGCTCGCCGAGGCGCGGCTGGACCGCTATCACCACAAGGTCGTGCGTACCGGCCTGGGCGCGCTGTTCCGCTACGGCAACCGCTTCGGCTTTGGTCCGCTGCGTGACCATCTGGTGCGCAAGCTCGGCGATGTCGGCATCGGCGCGCAGGCAAGGCAGATCGTGCTGACCCACGGCGCCAACGAGGCGCTGGACCTCGTGATCCGCTATTTCGTGCCGGCCGGCGGGACGGTGCTGGTCGACGATCCGGGCTACTACCCGCTGTTCGGGAAGCTGAAGCTGGCCGGCGCCCGCATCGTCGGCGTGCCGCGGCTCGCGGATGGGCCCGACATCGAGGCGCTCGAACAGATCCTGACCCGCGAGCGGCCGCGGCTGTTCTTCACGCAATCGGTCGGCCACAACCCCACTGGCTCGGACCTTTCCGCGGCCAAGGCCTATCGCCTGCTGCAGCTGGCCGAGCGCTTCAATCTGCTGGTGGTCGAGAACGACGCGCTGGCCGACTTCAAGCCGACCACGCTGCCGCGGCTGTCCGCACTGGACCAGCTGCATCGGACTATCTATATCGGCAGCTTCTCGAAGTCCTTTTCGGCGGCGTTGCGGGTCGGCTATATCGCCTGCAACGATGCGCTCGCCAGCGACCTCGCCGACCTGAAGGCGCTGATCCATGTCAGCAGTTCGGAATACTGCGAGCGCACCGTCGACGTGATCCTCAGCGAAGGCCACTACCAGCGCTATCTCGCCAAATTGCGCGCGCGGCTCGCGGATGCCACCGAGCAGGCATTGGTCCTGTTCGATCGCCTCGGCACCGACGTATGGGTGCGGCCGCCGCAGAGCCTGTACCTGTGGGCGGCATTTCCCGAGGTACCGGACTCCCTGGCGCTGGCCGAAGTCCTGTTGGCGCAAAAGGTCATGATCGCCCCGGGCCGCGTGTTCCGGGTCGATCCCGAGGCGCGATCGCAATGGGCCCGGTTCAACGTGGGCGCCGTCCTCGATCCGAGGTTTGAGGCGGCGTTGCGCAGGGTGTTGGGGGCGGGGAGCGGAAGCAAGCTGGTGCGCCGGCGGCCGTAGGGCGAATTTTCCCGAACGGGATAAATCCGTCCGATTACAATGTTTGGGAGCCTCAAATTTCCCGATCGGGAAATTTCATTGCCTATACTTTCGTGACGGCGTCTTATATCCCGAACGGGAAAACCGCATGACACTGATCCGCTCCGCGTCAGACCTCGGGCCGGCCTTGCGCGCCGCTCGAAAACGTCTGCATTTGACACAGTCAGAATTGGCGATGGCTGCCGGATGCGGCCTTCGTTTTATCGTCGAGGCCGAAGCCGGCAAGCCCACACTGAGGCTCGATACGTTATTGCGCGTGATCGACGCGGTGGGAGGGCGATTGGTACTCCAAGGCTTGAACACTGAAGAACACCATGATGACGCGTGAATTGGAGGTATGGCTGCAGCGCAGTCGGGTCGGCACCTTGTCGTTGTCGCACGGCCGTTTGCGCTTTGCCTACTCCACCGATTGGTTGCAACGACCCGATGCGCTCGCTCTGTCTTGCTCCTTGCCGCTGCAAGAAGAGCCGTTCGACGATTTTGCTGCCCGGGCCTTCTTCGCTGGTCTGCTGCCCGAGGGACGACTGCGCAGGCTGATCGCACAACAGTTTCACGTGTCGGTCCAGAACGACTTTGCCTTGCTCGACCACATCGGTGGTGAGTGCGCCGGTGCCGTGACATTCGTCGAGCCCGGCCAACCGTTGCCATCGCAGCATCAAGGTTCGGTGCAGTGGTTGGATGACGACGAATTGGCTGCGCTGCTCGATGAGCTGCCGCGCCGCCCCATGCTTGTCGGCAAGGACGATTTGAGGTTGTCGTTGGCCGGTGTACAAGACAAGCTTCCCGTGATAGTCGACGGTCAGCGCATAGGCTTGCCTTTAGGCGGGGCGCCAAGCACACACATCCTGAAGCCGGCTATCGAGGGAATCGAGGACAGCGTAAGCAATGAGGGCTTCTGCATGGCGCTGGCGGAAGCGATGGGCTTGGCAGTGGCGCCCGCGCGGATCAGCATGGTGGGTGCACGGCGCTATCTGCTTGTCGAGCGCTATGACCGCCTCCGGGACGGCTCTGGGCAGATTCATCGGATGCACCAGGAAGATTTTTGCCAGGCGCTGGGTGTGGTACCGGAATCCAAATATCAGAATGAAGGTGGTCCTGATATGGCGCAATGCTTTGCATTACTTCGCCGTGTCGTCCGTCCCTTTGCTCCGGCTGTACTCCGCCTGTTTCGCTATACCGTATTTCATGCGTTGATAGGCAATCACGACGCCCATGCGAAGAATTTTTCGCTGTTGTACCGCAGCAGCGGGCCAGAGCTGGCGCCGCTTTACGACACGTTGTCCACCGCAATCTATTCGGATCTGACACCGAAGATGGCGATGAAACTGGGCGGCAAGTACAAATTCACGGAGCTCTACGTCCAACATTGGGAACGGCTCGCACAAGATGGCGGACTGGCAGTGCCGCCATCTCTAAGGGCAGTGGTTCAGATGGCGGAACAATTGCCTGTGGTCGCCATGCGCTTGCTAGCTGAAAGGGCGGATATTTTCGGCGGGTCGGACGTCGTGGCAAGAATCGTTCGACTGATTGAACAGAGGGCGGCGCTCACCATTCGAAGGCTGTCCAGCGCCGAGTATTGATCCCGCTTTATCGAACTCCGGCCAGCACCCGACCGACCTCCGCCTTCAACGCCGGCAATACTGCCTCGCCAAACCAGCCATTGCGTTGAAACCACGCGACGTTGCGCGGCGACGGGTGCGGTAACGGCACGACGCCCGGACCATATTCCGCCCAGTCCCTGACCGTTTCGGTCAACGATGCCTTGTTCGCCGCGCCGAGGAAATACCGCTGCGCATGCAGGCCGACCAGCAGCGTCAGTTCGATGTTCTTCAGCCTCGCCAAAATCTGATCCATCCACATCGGCGCGCATTCCGGCCGCGGCGGCTTGTCCCCGCTCGCGGCGCGGCCGGGATAGCAGAAGCCCATCGGCACGATGGCGAATCGGGTCGGGTCGTAGAACGTGTCGGCATCGACCCCGAGCCATTCGCGCAGCCGCTTGCCGCTGGCGTCGTTCCACGGGATGCCGGTCTCGTGGACCTTGATCCCGGGGGCCTGGCCGACGATCAGGATGCGCGATTGCGGTGAGGCTTGCAGGACGGGACGGGCACCGAGCGGCAGGTCCGGTTCGCAGGCTCGGCAGGCGCGGACTTCGGAAAGGAGTGTGTGGAGGGGGAGGATACGTTGCAACTTCATGTCGGATCGTGCCGCGGAATGCTCTTGCGCGTAGCCAGGTTCGGCAGAGACGCTGTTGCGCGACATGGGCGATGTCGTGATAATCGGCTTTCGCGACATTGGTGACGCTGGTGATGTCGCAATTCTCCAAATCGCGACATCAGGCGGGCGTTGAAGTGATGCCAAAAACCCATGCCAACAAGCAATACGAGGTCTTGCTTGACCTTGTATCACACCACCCGGAAGGCGTCGGAATCGAGCAGATCGATGCCGGCCTGCATGGAGTGGCCACACGTCGCACTGTTCAGCGCTGGCTGAACGACCTGATTGCGCAAGGATACCTGCGCCGTGAGCGTGCCGGACGCGCGACTCGGTATCGCACGGCGACGTTGGTTACCGCGGAGGGCAACGTCAAACTGGAACTCGGACGGACTGGTCGCGGCGAGATCCGCGTGCCCTTGACGGCCGAGGCCGAATCGATTCAGGCCCATGTCCTCCAGCCGTTGGGCCGGCGCCGTGCGGCGCGTTACAACCGCGCGTTTCTCGACGCTTATCGCCCGAACCGGACCTTCTATCTGCCCGAGACCATACGCACGGAGTTGAGGTCGCAGGGAAGCATGGTGGGCTCGCACGAGCCTGCCGGGACATACGCACGCCAGATCGCGAGCCGCCTGCTGATCGACCTGTCGTGGAATTCCAGCCGCCTGGAGGGCAATACGTATTCCTTGCTGGAGACAGAGCATCTGCTGTCCGTCGGCGAAGCCGCGGAAGGCAAGGGCGCAATCGAAGCGCAGATGATCCTGAACCACAAGGAGGCCATCGAGTTCCTGTTGGCCAGCGCCGAGGAAATTCAGTTCAACAGCTATACGATTCAGAACCTGCACGCGCTGCTTTCCGAAAATCTGCTGCCGGACCCTGCCGCCAGCGGGCGACTTCGCACCATCGCGGTCGGTATCGGGCAAACGTCGTTCACGCCGTTGGACGGGCCACAGCGGATAGCAGAGTGCTTCCAGCGCGCGTTGGAGACGGCCGCTGCGATCGACGACCCGTTCGAGCAGGCATTTTTTGCGATGGTCCATTTGCCCTATCTGCAGCCGTTCGAGGACGTCAATAAACGCGTCTCGCGGTTGGCCGCCAATATTCCGCTGATCAAGCACAACCTCTGTCCGCTTTCTTTCGTCGATGTCCCGCAGCAGGTCTATATCAGCGCCATGCTGGCCATCTATGAATTGAATCGCGTCGAGTTGCTGCGCGACGTATTTGTATGGGCCTACCAGCGCTCGTGCGCGCGCTATTCCGCTGTCCGGCAGTCGGTCGGGGAGCCGGACCCTTTCCGCATGCGATATCGAATCCAGATTGGGGAGACCGTGGCCGAGGTGGTACGCATGGCAATGACCAAGGTCCAGGCCGTGTCGTTTATCCGAAGCCGTGCAGAGCGGCTGGCGGAACAGGATCGCTCCCGTTTTGTCGAGGTCGTCGAAACGCAATTGATGACCCTGCATCTCGGCAGCATTGCACGGTTCCGATTGCGTCCGAGCGAGTTCGAGAAATGGGTCCAGGTGTGGAAGTGAAATAGACGCGACGTCGGGCAGTTCCGGCAACCGGATATTGCAGCTTTTACAAACGCGTCGCGTACCCGGCAAAGGATTGGCGGCGTAAAACGCATCCCGCTACGGCATGCTTCTTGCCCCGCCCGGGGCATCAACAAACCACCAAAGGCCCGCATGAACCCACGGCAAGACGGTCACAAGGGGGGCAAGGCAATGAAACGCATTGGCGAGCCCGCCCGGCTGCGCGAATCTTTGGATCCGGTTGACGACAAGACGACGGCGGGCGGTGTCATATCGGCGCCGCCGGCGGAGGCGCTCACTGGTGAAATCTGGCGCAAGGGCGCCCGTGTCACGCTGCCGGTCAGGCAATTGCGGCCGACGCAGATGACGGTCGGCCTGTATCACGTGCAGAGCAAGATGGACGTGACGCTGCGCCATCAGGGCCGCAAGCAGATCGAGCTGATGGAGCGGCATCGCATCCATGTCGTGATTGGCCCGGGTCCGGCGTTCTACGTGATCGACCACCATCATTGGGCGCGCGCGTGGTACGAACTCGGCATCGAATCCGTGCCGGCGGTGATCAAGCACAACTGGAGCGGCCTGCCGCCCGATCGCTTCTGGCTCGAGATGGAGGCGCGGCACCTGGTCCATCCCTACGATCAATACGGCGAGCGGCAGGGGCTCGCGGCGCTGCCGCATTCGCTGGCCGAGATGCGCGACGATCCGTACCGCAGTCTGGAGGCCTACGCGCAATTGGCCGGCGGCTACGACAAGGTCAAGCAGGCGTATCCGGATTTCCGCTGGGCCGATTTCTTTCGCCGTCATATCGATGGGCGGCTCGACACGGTTTCGGGTTTCGCGCTGGCGCTCGCGCATGCGGTCAAGCTGGCACGCAGCAGCAAGGCACGCGGATTGCCGGGCCATCTCGAGGACAGGGAGGGCGACAAGCCGCGCGGCAAGGCGAATGCCAAGCCGGCCGGCAAGGGCAAGGGCGCGAAGGCGGCCAAATCCGGCAAATCCGGCAAGTCCGACGGAAAGGCGTGATGACGGCGGGCACGCAGGCGAGCACGGTCGCGCTGGCGGCGGCCTTGCCTGAGCGGCTCGATGGGCTGCCGTGGTCCCGCTGGCACTGGCGCGTGGTGATCGCGCTCGGCGTCGCGTGGGTGCTCGACGGTCTCGAGGTGACGCTGGTCGGCTCGCTGGGCGGCGTGCTGCAGCGGCCCGATACGCTCGGGTTGTCGGCTGCGCAATTCGGCTGGTCGGGCTCCATCTATATCGCCGGCGCCGTGCTCGGTGCGCTGATCTTCGGCCGCCTGACCGATCGCCTTGGCCGCAAGCGGCTGTTCTTGCTGACGCTGGCTGTCTATATGGGCGCGACGCTGGCGACCGCCTTCTCGCCAAACTTCGCGGTCTTTGCGCTATGCCGTTTCGTCACGGGTCTGGGCATCGGCGGCGAATACGCGGCGATCAATTCGGCGATCGACGAACTGGTGCCGGCACGCGTGCGCGGACGCGTCAGCCTGGCGATCAATGGCAGCTTCTGGCTGGGCGCGGCGCTTGGCGCGGGCCTGAGTCTGGTGCTGCTTGACCCTCGCGTGCTGGGTCCCGAGCTGGGCTGGCGCGCCGGCTTTGCGCTCGGCGCGATCCTCGCCGTGGCGATCCTGCTGGTGCGGCGCGATGTGCCCGAAAGCCCGCGCTGGCTGCTCACGCATGGCCGCCCGGAAGAGGCGCTGCGCATCGTCGAGCGGATCGAGGCCGAGGTTTACGGCCATTCCGCGCATACCGTTCGGGACGATACCGTGCTCAGGCAAATGCCGCGCACCGCGGCGCAGGCGACGCCATGGCGCGAGGTCGCCGACGTGATGCTGCATCGCTATCGCAGGCGCACCGTGGTCGCGCTGGCGCTGATGATCTCGCAGGCCTTCTTTTACAACGCGATCTTCTTCACCTATGCGCTGGTGCTGACGCGCTTTTACGCCGTGCCCGATGGCCGCGTCGCGCTCTATCTATTCCCCTTTGCGCTGGGCAACGTGCTCGGTCCATTGATACTGGGTCCACTGTTCGACCAGGTCGGCCGGCGCAGGATGATCGGGCTGACGTATTGCCTGTCCGGCGTGGGCCTTGCGCTGACCGGCTGGGCCTTCGTGCAGGGCTGGGTCGATGCGCGCGGATTGGCGCTGTGTTGGTCGGCGGTGTTCTTTCTCGCCTCGGCCGCGGCAAGCTCGGCGTATCTGACCGTCAGCGAGGTCTTCCCGCTCGAAATCCGCGCGCTGGCCATCTCGATCTTCTTCGCGATCGGCACCGGTGCCGGCGGCTTTGCCGCGCCGGCGCTGTTCGGCATGCTGGTCGAGACCGGCAGCCGAGAGGCGGTAGCGATCGGCTATGCGATCGGCGCGGCGCTGGTGATCGTCGCCGGGCTGCTGGCGTGGCGATACGCAGTCGATGCCGAACGCAAGCCGCTGGAGGCCGTGGCCGCGCCGCTGCGCCCATACCGCGAGTAAGCGCGTCGGCGCACCGCTGTCACGATCACCAGCCGTTGTGCGGCGCACCGCTGTCGACACGCCGATGCGCAGCGAAGCGTTGCAGCAGGAAGTCGACCAGCGCGCGGGTCTTCGCCGACAGATGGCTGCGCGTCGGGAACACGATGTAGATATCGGCGTTCGGCAGGCTCCACTCCTTCAGCACCGGCTGCAGCTCGCCGCTGCGCAGTAGCGGCGCCACGTCCCACTCCGAACGGACCAGGATGCCGTGCCCTTCGCGCGCCCAACCCAGCGCCGACTCGCCATCGTTGGTGCTCAGCGCACCGCGCACCTTGACGGTCTCCTGCCGCGCGCCACTGCGCAAATGCCAGGTGCCGAAGGTCTCGTCGCTCTCCCGAATGAAGATGCATTGATGCCGTGTCAGATCCTGCGGGGTGGCCGGTGTGCCGGCCGATTTCAGATATCCGGGCGTGGCGCACAGCAGGCGGCGATTGTTGGCGAGAAGCCGGGCGGTCAGCCGTGCGTCCGGCAACTCGCCGAAGCGAATCGATGCATCGAAACCCTGTTCGACCAGATTGACCGGGCGGTCGCTCAGATGCAGCTGCACCTCGACGCGCGGATGCAGCCGCGCGAACGCCGACAGTGCCGGCGCGATATACCGCCGGCCGAAGCCGAGCGTGGCGCTGATCCGCAGCAGGCCGTGCGGCGTCGCGCCGCTGCCCGCGACGGTGCGCTCGAGCGCCTCCAGTTCGGCCAGCACGCGGGCGCCTTCGACCAGATAGGTCTCGCCCTCCGGCGTCAGACTGAGCCGCCGCGTGGTTCGTTGCAGCAGGCGCACGCCCAGGCGGCGTTCAAGCGCGGCCAGGCGCTTGCTGACCGCGGGCGGCGTGACGCCGAGTTGCTGCGCGGCGGCGGCCAGGCTGCCGTGCTTGTTGACGGTGGCGAAGAAGGCGAGATCGGAAAAACCGTCCATGGAGGCTCTGTTTGTTGCGGCGAGCGGAAATGCCGATTCATGACTTCTAGTTAATCAAGCATGATCCGACCGGAAATTATGCTGGTTTTCATCAATGATACGATGCCTCGCACTACAAGACCAATGACCAAACCATAACGACCAACCCACGGGTGGATGGAGACAACGATGAAACTGCAACGTCTTTGCGCCGGCCTTGCGCTGGCTTTCGGTAGTACGGTCGGCGCCGCCGGCGCGTATGCGCAGAACTATCCCGAGCGGCCGATCAAGCTGGTGGTGCCGTACGCCCCGGGCGGCAGCGCCGATATCGCGGCGCGGCTGGTCGCCGACGAATGGGCCAAAGCGCTCGGCGGCACCATCGTGATCGAGAACAAGGGCGGCGCCGGCGGCAATATCGGCGTCGACGCGGTAGCCAAGGCGGCCGGCGACGGCTACACGATCGGCCTGCAGACCGTGTCGCTGGCGATCAATCCCTCGCTGTTCGCGAAGATGCCGTACGACACGCAGAAGGACCTAGCGCCGATCGGCATGGTGGCCAGTTCCCAGCACGTGCTGGTGGTCAACAACCAGCTGCCAGCCAAGGACCTGAAGGGGCTGCTGTCGATGCTGAAGGCCCAGCCCGGCAAGTACACCTATGGCTCGGCGGGGCCGGGCAGCACCTTCCATATGGCGGCCGAGCTGTTCAAGAGCGTGGCCAATGTGCCGATCGAACATATCCCGTATCGCGGCGGCGGTCCGGCGCTGATGGACACCATTGCCGGCCAGGTCAACATGAGCTTCCCGGTGCTGTCTGCCGCGCAGCAGCAGGTGCAGGCCGGCAAGCTGCGCGCGATCGGCGTGACGGGCCCAAAGCGCTCGGCGCTGATGCCCGATGTGCCGACCATCGCGGAGGCTGGTCTGCCGGGCTATGCCTTCGAAACCTGGTTCATGGTGTTCGCGCCGGCCGGCACGCCGCAGCCGGTGATCGCCAAGCTGAACGCCGCGCTCAATACCGCGTTGAACGCGCCGGCGCTGAAGGCGCGCATGGTGCGCGAGGGCTTCGATCCGATGCCGACCACGCCGGAGCAGGCCCGTGCACGCCTCGCGAAGGAAATGCCGCTGTGGGCCAAGCTGATCAAGGAACGCGGCATCTCGGCGGAATAAGCCGCAAACATTGCCCGCAACCTTGCCCGTGCCACACGCCGCGGAACATCGCGGCATGACATATCGCCTCATTGGGAACCCTGCATGACCCCCCGCACGCTCTATCGCAAGCTGGTCGATTCGCACACGGTCGTCAGGCTGGACGACGACAACGTCCTGCTGTTCTGCGACCTGCATCTGATGAACGAGTACACCAGCCCGCAGGCCTTCGCCGGCCTGCACGAGCAGGGCCGGCCGGTGTTGATGCCGGGCCAGAACGTCGCCGTCGTCAGCCATATCATCCCGACGCATCCGACGACGCAGCCCGGCGCGATCCGCGTGATTGCCGAGCCCGCGTCGGCGCTGCAGGCGAGCAATCTGAAGGCCAATTGCGATCGGCACGGGATTGCGCTGTTCGATACCAACGACCGGCTGCAGGGCATCGAGCACGTGGTCGCGCCCGAGCACGGCATGATCCGGCCCGGCATGGTGGTGATCTGCGGCGACAGCCATACCACCACCTATGGCGCGCTGGGCGCCCTGGGCTTCGGCATCGGTACCTCGGAGGTCGAGCACGTGCTGGCCACGCAGACGCTGGTCTACCGGCTGGCGAAGGACATGCGGATCCGCGTTGACGGCACACTGCCGGCCGGCACCACGGCCAAGGATCTTGTGTTGATGATCATCGGCCGGATCGGTGCCCAGGGTGCGCGCGGCTATGTGGTCGAGTTCTGCGGCAGCGCGATCGAAGCGCTCAGCGTCGAGGCGCGCTTCACGCTGTGCAATATGGCGGTCGAGGCCGGCGCGCGCGGCGCGCTGATCGCGCCCGACGCGACGGCGATCGACTACGTGCTGCAACGCGCGCCGGATATCGACGACGCATTGCGGCCACAGGCGCTGGCCACCTGGCGCGCGCTGCGCAGCGATGGCGACGCGGTCTACGACGTTGAGCACTGCTTCGATGCCAGCGACGTCGCCCCGCATGTCACCTGGGGCACCAGCCCCGACCAGGTGGTGCCGGTGGGCGGACGCATTCCCGATCCGATCGAGCAGCCCGAAGGTCCCGCACGCCGCAGCACCGAACAGGCCCTGGCCTATACGCGCCTGGAAGCGCGCGCGCCGATCGCCGGCACGCCGATCCAGCACGTGTTCATCGGTTCCTGCACCAATGCCCGCATCGAGGATCTGCGTGCGGTCGCGCAAGTCGTGCGCGGCCGCCGCGTGGCCGACGGTGTGCGCGCGATGGTGGTGCCCGGCTCGGGCGCGGTCAAGGCGCAGGCCGAGGCCGAGGGCATTGCCGCGCTGCTGATGGAGGCCGGCTTCGAATGGCGGCAGCCGGGCTGTTCGATGTGCCTGGCGATGAACGACGATGTGCTCGAGGAAGGCGTGCGTTGCGCGTCGACCACCAACCGCAATTTCGAAGGCCGGCAGGGCAGGGGGGCGATCACCCATCTGATGAGTCCGGCAATGGCGGCCGCCGCCGCCGTGACCGGCCGCATCACCGATGTCCGCGCACTGGAGCATCACCATGACTGAACCGCTTCGCATCGACGGCAAGGCCGCGGCGATCCGCATCGAGAACCTGGACACCGACCAGATCATGCCGAAGCAGTTCCTGCGCGGCATCGATAAATCCGGGCTGGCGCAGGGCCTGCTGTACGACCTGCGCTTCGATGCGCACGGCCAGCCGCGTCCGCAATTCGTGCTGAACCGCCCGGCATATGCCGGCACGTCGATCCTGATCGGCGGCTCCAACTTCGGATGCGGCTCGAGCCGCGAGCACGCGGTCTGGGGTTTGCAGCAATACGGCATCCGCGCGGTGATCGCGCCGAGCTTCGGCGAGATCTTCTATTCGAACGCGATGAACAACCGGCTGCTGCTGGTGATGCTGCCGCCGGAGCAGGTCGCCGCGCTGATGGAGATTGCCGAAGGCAGCGACGGCGGTCCCGTGAGCATCGATATCGATGCGATGCGCGTGCGCGCCGATGGATTCGATGCGGGCTTTACGCTGTCAGCGCGTCATCGCGAGATGTTCCTGCAAGGGCTCGACATCATCGGACTGTCGCTGGCGTATCGGCAGCAGATCGAGGCGTTCGCGGAGCGCCGCTGGGCCGCCGAGCCATGGACGCGGGACATCGCCGCGGCGACGCGCAGGCGGCTCAGCGGCAGCGCCGGGTAAGCATCGATTGCCTGCCGCCTGCCTATACTCAATGCAGCCCGCCGGCCTTGACCGGTGTCGCGCCGGTGGTGCCAGCGCGGAATTCGTTCCGCCATTTCATGCAGGCAGCGTCAGGAGGCAGCAATGGGACGCAAATATATCGATTGCCGGGAAATTCCCAGCGACACCAAGTGCACTGTGGCGATCAGCGCCGACAGCGAGGACGAATTGCTGGAGGCCGCTGTGCAGCATGCGGTGACGGTCCACCAGCATCAGGATTCGCCGCAATTGCGCGAGCAGATCAGGGCGGCCTTCAAGGAGGGCTCGCCGCCGCAGTAATGCCGGGATGACTTCCGGCAGCCAGAAGACTGCGCCATGACCTTCCGCCGGCCCCTGGGCCGGCGGTTTCGTTCTCACGGGGTGGCGGCGAGCGCGGCGTTCTCGCGCTTCAGCGTCTCGCGCGCGCGGGCAACCGCGGCGCGCCGGGCTTGCAGATCGGCGGCGGCCGCCTCGAGGTCGGCCTGCATCGTGACAAGCCGCGTACGCACCAGCGCGGGCGAGGGCCCGCCGGACGACATGCGGGCGCTTACGCCCTGCACCGGGTCCAGGCAGCGCCGCACCGCCTCGTCGCTCAGGCCGATGGCGCGGCCGATCTGCTGGCGCGCCGCGATATCGACCATCTCGCTGGTGATGCCGTCGGCGGGCAGCCGCGCGTCCAGCGCCTGGCGCACCACGGCGCCGACGATGTGATGCGCCTCGCGGAACGACAGATCGGCCTCGCGCACCAGCGCATCGGCCAGATCGGTCGCCGCCGAAAAATCGCGGCGCGCGCGCAGCAGCATGTTGTCGCGCAGCGGCGTGGCCGCGCCGATCACCAGCGTCAGCAGTTTGGCGCTGCGCACGCATTCGTCAGCGCATTCCCAGAAGCCGCGCATGCTCTCGCGGTTGCCGTCACCGGTGTGCGAGAAGTTCGTGCCCTTGACGGTCGACAGCGCGGCGGTCAGCAGGCCGGTCAGATGGGCGCCCTTGCCCTTCAGGTATTCGAGCACGACCGGGTTCTTCTTCTGCGGCATGATGCTCGACGTGCCGGCTACGCTGTCCGGGAAATCGATCAGCCCGAACTCCGGCGTGCACCAGACGAAATAGTCCTGCGCGACGCGGCTCCAGCCGACCGCCGCGATCGTCATCGCCGACATCATTTCCCAGGCGAAATCGCGCGACGCCACCGCGTCGAGCCCGTTCGCGACGCAGCGCGAGAAGCCGAGCAGCCGTGCGGTTTCCTCGCGCCGGATCGGGAAAGCGGTGCCTGCCAACGCACCGGCACCGAGCGGGCAGGCGTCCAGCGTATCGAGCGCACGCAGCAGTCGTTCGGCATCGCGGGCAAACGCATCGGCCAGACCCACCAGGTAATAGCCGTAGGTGATCGGCTGCGCCGCCTGCAGATGGGTATAGCCGGGCATCACGGTGTCGACGTGCTGCTGCGCCATGTTTAGCGTGGTCGTGCGCAGGTCCTGGATTGCCTCCAGTAGAGCCAGCCCTGCGTCGCGCGCGCGCAGCCGGTCAAGGGTCGCCAGGATGTCGTTGCGGCTGCGTGCGACATGCAGGCGTCCGCCGGCGTCGGCGCCTGCGGTCTGCATCAGCTGGGCTTCGTAGTTGAAGTAAGCGTCCTCGCGCGCCGGGTCGAGCGGTACCGCGTCGGGGCCTGCGTGTTCCATCTCCTCAAGCGCTCGCGCAATTCGCGCCGCCAACGGACGCGGCACCAGTCCCGCGGCATGCAGCATCAGCAGATGCGCCTGGTTGATGTCGGTCAGGTAACGGAAGCCGCTGCCGAAGTCGCGATTCAGCCGCGGCAGGTAGATCAGTTCGCAGACTTCGGGAGCGGTCGCCTGCTGCAGGCGGCGGCTGACTTTCGAGGGGGCGTTGCTGGTGGCGTTGGTTGCTGTCGTGTCCATATGGCCCGAAACCTCGGTGAGGGGGATGTTGTGTCGTGGGGCCAGTATGGAAATGCATGCCGCATATCGTCAAATCACAATATCGGGCCAATGCATACGGTTTTGATATACCATCGTCGCGCCCTTTTTTTCGCCGACGACACGATGAACTTCAAGCAGATCGAGACCTTCCGCACGGTGATGCTGTCGCGCTCGATGACCATCGCGGCCGAGCAGCTTCATACGTCGCAGCCGAATGTCAGCCGCGTGATTGCCCAGCTGGAACGTGAGGCGGGCTTCCGGCTGTTCGAGCGCATCGCGGGACGCCTGGTACCGACCGCCGAGGGGGAGGCCCTGTTTCGCGATGTCGAACGCGCCTTCGTCGGCCTGGACACCTTGCGCGATTCCGCCCGCGCGATCCGACAAGTGGGCACCGGCACGCTACGCGTCGGCGCGGTGCCGTCGATCGCGATGAGCGTGATGTCGCCCGCCATCCGTGAATTTCGCAAACGGCACCCCGACGTGCCGATCTCGGTCCATACCAGCGACTCGCCGACCGTTGCGAAATGGACCGCCACGCAGTTCTGCGACTTCGGCCTGGTCTCGTACGTAGCCGACACGCCGGGCGTGGAGGCCAGCTCGCTGCGCGAGGTGCAGGGCGTCTGCATCGTTCCAGCCGATCACCGTCTCGCGCGCAAGCGACGCGTCGTCGCCCGCGATCTCGATGGCGAGACCTTCATCTCGCTGACGCACGGCGACGGCACGCGCGCCGCCATCGACGCGGCCTTCGCGCCCGATCGCCGCAAGCTGACGCTGGAAACGCCCTACGCGGCGACGATCTGCACGATGGTCAGCATGGGCCTGGGCGTCAGCGTGGTGAATCCGCTGGTGATCCGCAGCCTGCGCATTGCCGGCGTCAAGGCGCTACCATTCGAGCCGGCGATCGTGTTCAACAGCTATGTGCTGCGCGCGCGGCAGCATCCGGAGGCGGCGCTGGCGCGGGCGTTTCTGGAGTGCTTGCGGCGGGCGATCGCGTAGTCCTTCACTTGGGGCGCCAAGCTTCGACCATTTTCTCCGCTTCCCGCAATTCCTCTTCCTTCATCGACCGTCGGAGTTGCATTAACTCTGGTGGCTCTTCCGAGCGCAGGGATTGCAGCGAGTAGAGCTTTAACCATTGATACGCCTTAACGTCGCTCTTCTCGAAGCCTGGCGCACCACGGAAGTACATCTGGCCAATTTCTTGCTGAGCCATAGCATGTCCGTGCTCCGCCGCCGAGATAGACAGCTCTGCTGCAGACTTGATATCAGCGTCCCCGCCGCGCCCCCTTAGCGCCCCCACCATTTTCATGCCGGCAACAAAGTGTTGCGCTTCAGGCAGGCCGAGCTCGGATGCCTTGTAGCAGGCCGCAATAGCTCTTCGCTGTTCTTGATCCGATTCGGTGATCCCGAGCAATAGGCCGTCGCGCTCTACGCGGTTCACACAATACGCAAACAATGGGGACGCGCAGCTCAGGCTGTCACAGCTTAGCAATCCCAACGGCTCTCTTGCCTGAGAGGGAGCACTGAAGATTGCAATGCAAGCAAAGAGAATTAACCCTGATCTTCTCATCTTCAAAAAATCATTGTTTATAGGCCAGCATGATCGCGTGATGGTTCTATTGACGATGAAGTCGATTAGACGAGCACCACTTCTTGTTCCGGATCCAAAGGAGACCGCCAGTGAGTCGCTCAATGTGAATTTCATTGGCACAAAGCTAGGTGCGACCTCCCTGCATTCATTGTCACATTGCCAGCAATCTCGCCTGCTTCGATCTGGCCCAGGCAATGGCGTTGGGCGCGGCGATGAACTCACCAACCTGCGGATCTTCTATAGTCCCGTCAGACATTGCGGCGAGGACACTCGAAGCTGCAAGGGCCGCGATTAACTCCGAAGGTCGCGATCCGGCACAAAAAAGGATCGAGAAATCAATCTCCTGCGCCAATTGCAACTGCTCTAGTTCTTTCGCCGAGACAGCGGATGCGTAGTATTCGAAGCCCGAAATTTCATCATTGACCGAGCAAGGCAGAAAACCCGAGAAGGATCGTACATCAAAGTCTGTATATAGTTTTGCGGAAAATCCAGCTTCGACGATGGCAGAACCCCATGCCACAGGTGACGGCATGTCGCGCTGCTTCAGGTAGACGACGAAATCCTGGGACATATATCCTTATCACTGCAATAAGGGTACATTGGAAAAACAGACTCTTCGCCTCCAAACATTTCCCGCTGTGCTACGCTACTTCGTAGTCTAGAGGTCAACAAGAAAATGAAGCCCAGCAGAATCCCGAATCGCATAAACGCTATCGTACTGAAACGACAGAATGAACTCGGCTTGCGTGCGCGCTGCCATGTGCTCCACAAAGGAGCGAGCTGCACGCATTGCGGTTTCATAGCCGGCACTACGATATTGAAACGAGACTCTCATGCCAACCAGCCAGTTTTTTGGTTGGGGCAAGCCTGCAGTAACGACCTCGCTCGGCGGATTCTCCACATAGGCCAAAATAGATACTAAACCATTCGAGATGGTGGCGCGAACTCTATCATCCTCATTATCGATGTAAGTCGGATCAAGGGCCTCGATGCATCCGAACACGTCGGCGAAGCGACAATCTGTAGACAACTCAATATTCATTGCAAGTGACATCATTACCTCGCGTTTGGCACCGTGATCGAACCATTTTTGGATGATGCCGAAAACCGGGGAGCGGCATTTGACGGTATATATCTTGCAACCTGATCTGCGCTCAAGGGAAATCCGCCAAGTTGAGCAACACCGTGCTGCCGTTCGGGCCTGCGATTGTATTCAACAGCTACGTGTTGCGCCGGCAGCATCCGGAGCCCGCACTGGCGTGGGCATTTCTCGACTGCCTGCGGTGGGCGATTGCGTAATCCAGCTAGACCGGACAGGTACATCATGCACATCTGCTTGTGCCATTTGCATGGCCCCTTCGGTGGCGGACAGGTAGACATCTGCCACCGATTTGAACGCATCCTCTCTCGGGCTTGGGGCCGGGTCGGGATTCAGGCCGTGTCCGCGAGAGGCTGTGCTGAAGACATTCCTTACCAAGCTGCGCACGAAAGCGTAGGGGTCTGAGCTATGGCTAACTTTATGAATAATTGAGTTTGGATGTTGGGGTGAGCAAACAGTGCGGCTCGCATTAACACCGCCTTTGCGGCTAGCTAGTCACCGCTTGCAGGAAGGCTTTCCAGTAATTCCAACGGGCGATCCCTTCGCGTTATATCTTCAAGAAGCTTCCCGTCGAGACTGCTATCATATCGGCTGTAGGCAAATTTCTTTCGGATGAATGTCATTATGAGCAGTGTGCAAGAAGACTAGGCGCCACGCTACCGGTCATCCTTCTCCGGAAGCCAACCAGCCTCGATTCGTTCCACAAGCATAGTGTCGTTCCATGCGCCGCGAATGGGCAGCTTTCTCTGTTCATCAGTCAGGCCGCCAATTTTCCACTCACGTTCACCATCCCAAAGCCACCAGGTCCCCACCTTACCGGTCGATGGATCGACAACACCGGCTCTGAAAACTGGCGTTTGACGTGAATGCTCAGGCACGGGAGTGTTCATGACCTTCTGAACGATCTTTTGCTTCAGGGCAGCCGCGACTGGGAAGAAAATCCAGAAATTTGTTGCTTGACCGACCAAAGCTGGCAAATCAGACGGCTCTGCGTGATAGATTCCCGGCAGCACGCGGATCAAGGTCCCCATCGGGGCGACTTTCTTCGTGTACTGGAAATATGCAAGACCACATTTCGTCTTGATGCTAAATACATCCCCTGTCTTTATCATGTTTAGAATCCCGGATAGCCTGCCCATTTGAGCAACGCAGCGCCTCTGGTTAGGGAATCTGCGTAAATTGGATTGGTGGTAGCAATACTATTTATCTTGTTCATCAGTGATCCTCCATTTTTGCCCAACTTATTAAATTCGATTAGTACCTGTTCGACTGCACGTGCATCTTCTCGGGAAATACCCTGTAGACCAGGAATTGGGTCGATCACAATCCGCTTCTGGGACAGGTGCCTAGCCGCACGCGCTGTTACATCATCTGTGATTCCGACATACTGAGTTATCCCGTCTGCTGCCGTTGATACATATACGGTAGTCCGACCTGGATTTGGGCCCACAGCCGCGGCGCTTCCTCTGGCGGCGAGCTTGGCCACGGATTCGGCTACCTCTGCATCAGCCGTTTTCACTATGCCCAGAAGGCCAACCTGCGCAAGCTTAGCGATGGCTCCCTTCACGCCGGCGATAGTGAGCGCAGACAGGCTCTTGGAGGGTATCAGATCATCCGGGGATATTAGAGGGGCTTCAAGACCTTGGGCTTTCGTCTGGGCGGTCAACCAGGCGTTGCCTAGTTTGGTGCAGTCCGTGCTCGATGGATTAGTGCCGCATCCGGCTGCCTTCATCTGGTCGAGGATAAAATCCGACACCCCTTGGCAGTCCTCGCCGGTACGGCATCGATTCACAGAACCAGCCAGATTGCGGTCCTTCTCCTGATCGAGCGTTTCCCAGGTCTTCGCCTCCGCACAAGCGTTTGCATCGCCGTTGCCGCATGCCTGTTTCGACCTTTCATATTTCTCGCGTTCAACGTGGCTCAGATAGTTGTTCTCCGTCGCCACCTTTCCGACATTGGCACCCGCAGCGATGTCCGATACCGAACCACCTGCCGCCGCTCCGGCCGTACCGCCCACGATAGCCCCAGCCAACTGCACCAACGCCTTACGATCGGCTTCGCTAAGGTCTTTCTGCTCAAGCAACGTCTGCCCGAAGGCCTCCATGGCCAGCGACGCCGCCGCGCCACCGGCCGCACCCGCCGCGAAGCTGCCGCCCAGCGCCTGCGACATCAGCCCGCCCACAAGCGCGTGCACAGCCGCCTTCGTCTCGGGCGACGCTCCGACCAGCACGTCACCCACTTGCTGATAGACCATCGGCGCCAGCTGCTGCGCCACTTCACTCTTGAGCCGGTTGAGCTCCTGCTGGTCCTTTACCTTCTGCGCGTCGAAGATCTTGTCGATGCTCTGATTGGCATTCGCAGTGTCGCGGTTCAGCTCTGCGACGGTGTCGTCCGCCGACTTGCCGGTCTTCGCCTGTTGCCCGGCATCATCAGTAACAACGACGGTGCCAGCCGCAATCGCGCTCTTCGTGATACCGGCCGCATTGCCGTCGATTGATCTTTGCGCATTGCCGGCGGCTGTAGCCGCGAGGCTGTTGGCCGCGCCTTGCAGCAGGTTGGTGTTGCCCGCCCATTCCACGTGGGCCGGCTGTACGGGGCCGAGGTTGGGATCGCTGGCCGCCACGCTGCTGCCGCCGCTATAGCTGCCGACGATGGTAGAAGTGCTGCTGCTGTACTCTGCCTTGTTCTCGATGTCGCTGCTCGTCAGCGTGCCCGTGGTCAGGCGGTTCTTGTTGGACTCGGCCGTACTGGCGACGATGCCGCCCTTCAGGTCGGTGTTGCCCTTGACGTTGACGTCGAACCCGCCTTGTCCGGCGTAGATGCCGCTCTGTTCCTGCACCGAGCGGTAGGTGCTGTCGGTATTGCCCTGCGTGACACTGCCGCTGGCATGGACGGTGGTGCCATAGCAGAACGGCGGCACGCAGACGCTGGCCTGCATGCCCGAGGACGATTCACGGGAGCGATAGGTCTCGGTGTCCTGCCGGCTCTCGATGTTCAGATCTCGGCCGATCGTGCCTTCGACGGTATCGCCGATCAGCTGCGCGCCCTTCAGGTTGGTATCGCGGCCGCTGGTCACGCTGACCTTGTCGGTACCGACCACGTGCGAATTCTGGTGCGTCACCGACTCGCCGTTGGCCTTTGCCTTGTTCTGGCTGGCTGCCAGTTCAAGGGTGAAGCCATTCTGGTCGCCGCCAATGCCGACGCCCACGCCGATGCTGGCATTGCTGCCTCGGCTGCGG
Organism: Cupriavidus sp. JZ107; assembly: GCF_053903255.1. Classification (NCBI taxonomy): domain Bacteria; kingdom Pseudomonadati; phylum Pseudomonadota; class Betaproteobacteria; order Burkholderiales; family Burkholderiaceae; genus Cupriavidus; species Cupriavidus sp. JZ107. Next base: position 313,065 of record NZ_CP096480.1, read on the forward strand.
CTATCCAGGCTGCTGTGGTCTTGTGCGCTTTCCAGATTGACGTCCCTGGCGGCGCTCAGGTTGACGGTCTTGCCTTCGATCTGCGCGCCATGACCAGTGATGTCGCCGTCCACGGCGTAGCCGTCGGCATCCTTGCCGCCCGAGCCGGTGGCCACGATGGTGACGGCGTTGCCTGCCTTGACGGTGCTGCCTTGATGGCTGCTGGACTGGCTGTGCGATTCGCTGCTCTGGCTGCCGCCGCCGATGCTGGCGGTGACCTTGATCGCCGCGGTGGAGCTGACCCCGCCGCTTGTCACCGCCTGGATCCCGGCGATGCCGTTGGCGACCGCCAGTCCCGCCTGTACGCCGTACAGCGTGGCGACGCGGCTGTCCTTGTTTTCCTCGACAGCACGCGCAGCGTTCTCCAGCGCCTGGGCTGCCGTCACCGTGTAGCCGGAGAGGGCGAGCGTCGTGCCGTACTGGCTGACGCGGTGGCTTTCGTTCTGGCTCGCGGCATCGACGCCCGGATCGAGCACGACGTTCTTGCCGATCATCGTGACGTCGTTGCCTGCGGCAATGTCGGCACCGCGGGCGGTGATGTCGTCCTTCGCGACGATGGTCACGTTGCCGCCGTTGCTGACGACCTGGCTGCGGATGGTGTTTTGCGTGGCCTGGTCGGTGTCGATATGGTGCGACTCGCTCCGTACGCCGATCGTGCCCGAGTAGCCGCTGCCGCCGAGGTCGCCGATCTGCCGGCTCGAGCTGTCCGAGCGCTGCGAGAGGGTATCCTGGCCAGACAGAATATCGATCTTGCCCTTAGCGGCCGACAGCGCGGCATCGCCTTCCGACGCGATCCCGCTGCCGGCGATCGTGATGTTGCCGGTGCGGGCGGTCACGGCGACGGTGTTGCCCGTCACCACGCTGGCGTTCTGCTTGCTGCTGGCAATGTCGCCGCTGGCGTTCGCCTTCTGGCTGCCGTAAGGCACCATGCCCACACCGCTGTTGTTCGGTCCGCCGCCGAGATGGCGAGCGACATCGCCAAGGCTAGGCACGGCGTTGTTGAACTTCCAGCCGCTGCTGCTGGCGCTGTTTGCCTCCGTATAACTGTCGGTGGAGGCGCGCAGTGTCACGTCGCGAGCCGCGTCAAGGATAGCTGCACCGCCTGCATTGATATTGCTGCCGGAAACCAGGATGTTGCCATCCAACGCCTTGCCATCGGCATCGGTTTGGCCATTGCCCTTGGCCCGGACGCGGATGTCGCCGGCACCGGTCAGGCTGCTGCCGCTGCTGACCGTGGCGTCGCTTGACGACTGGCTGCTGCTCTTGTTGCTGCCGACCGACACGGCGATCTGAGGCACCGTCAGTGCAGACGCGCCGAGCTCGCGCACGGTCTGCATGGTCCGCGAGACGCCGCTGGAGTTCTCCTGTGCGGCCTTCAGATTCCTCGCTGTGTCGTAAGGCGTGCCGACCAGCGCGACAGTAATACCGCTCGACTTGCTGCTGGCGCTCGACGACTGGGAGATGCGATCGATGCCTTCGGCGATCGTGACGTTCTCCGCGAGGATGTCGATGTTGCCGGCGGCGGCGTTCGCACTGTCGGCTGTGCGTCCAGCCACCAGGTCGCTACCGATGATGGTGGCGTCCTTGCCCGCGGTAATGGTCACGTTGCCATTGCTGGCTCCGATCACGCTGCGTGCGTCGCTTTGCGTGATCGCCAGCGTGTGGCTGGCGCCGCTGGCGCTGCTGCTGCCCACCGTCAGACCGATGCCGCCCTGGCCTGCGAAGGCCGAGATGCCGGACTTCCTCTGTTGCCGAGACGCGCTGTCTTCGCGCAAGTTCTGACCGGCGGTGATCAGCACATTGCCTTCCGTCGCGGTCAACGCCACGCCCTCGGTTCCTGCGACAGCGCTCTGGCGCACGGTGAGGTCGTTGCCGGCCCTTACCGCGACCGAATCGCCGGAAAGCGTACTGCCCACGCCAAGGTCTGCATGGCTGCTGGTCTGCAGGCTGCTGGACGAGCGCGACACGAAGCTGCCGCCCTTGCGCTGGATATCGAGGCTGCTGTCGTGCAGCTCGCGGGCCTCGCCAATGGTCACGTCGCGGTCCGCTACGACCGTCAATGCCCCGTTGCCTTTGCCGTCGGAGCCGGCCGTAATCGTCGCCCCGGTCACGGTGACATTGCCTTTGCCATCGGCGCGATCGATGCCGCCGCCTTGATCGGCCGCCTTGACCGCGGCCAGCGTTGCATTGCCGCCCGCGGTCAGGCTCGCGCCAACGGTGGTCTGATCCCGGCTGTGTTCCTCGAGCTGGCGCCGCTTGGTCTGGCGGGCCACGTTGTCATGCGTCGTTTCGTTGGTGACCGCGGCGATTGCCAGGTCGCCGCCGGCGACCATGGTCAGGTCCGTGCCGCTCTGGACATCGGTGCCCTTCAGGATCGTGTCGCCACCGCTGGTGGTGGTCAGGCTGCCGCCGGTCTTGACTGTGCTGACGGCATGTTCGGTTCGGCTGTCCGCGCTGTGGTGTTTGTCGCTGTTGTACACCGACTGCTGCGTCTTGCCTGCCAGGGTGTCCAAAGTCAGATCGCGCCCGGCGATGACGATGGCGTTGCCACCGGCCGCGATGTTCGACGCTGACGCCGTGACGTCTCGGCCGGCCGAAATCAACATGTCACCACTGGACTGGATGCTGGCCTGCTGACCGTAGAGGCTGGTGGAGGCCTTCGAATTGCCGGCGGCGGACTGGATGCCTTGCTGATCGAATAGCGTGACATTCTGTATGTCGCGGCCGGCCACCAATCCGACCTTGTCTCCGCCGATCTGACCCGATTGGTTGACGATGTCGCGGCCGGCAGAGATGGCGGTCACTCCTTGACTGCGGATGGCACCACCGCGATTGACCACGTCCTCCTTGGCGGCAACGGACAGGCGACTGCCGGCATCGATGACGCCGCTGTTCTTCATCGTGCCCGCACTGTGCAGCTCGATGTCGTCGGCGGCGATCAGCGTACCGTTGGGCTGCAGGTCGGCCGCATGAGCGCGGCTCAGGTAGATGCGCGGCACCAGTACTTCCTGGGTGGTGCCATCGGGCAGCGTCACCGTTTCGGACACCAGCCAGACGATGTCGGTGGTCAGGGCGTCCATCTGCGCGGCGGTCAGCGCCATGCCGGGCAGGATGTTGAACTCCTTGGCCGCATTGACGCCGGCGGCCATCAACGCCTTGTACTGTTCCTCCGCGCTGTCATAACCCGCAAGGTGAACGCGGCCGGTCAGTTGCGTTACCTGGTCGCGAATGAGCTTCTGTTCAAAGAATCCGTCGCCAAGGCGCTTCTGCGTCATGGCCGGCTCGATGCCGAGCAAGCCGAGCATGTAGTCCGACGATACGAAGTTGCCGTAGTTGGTAAAGCGAGAGTCGGTCTCGATCAGGTACGTGTAGCCGGGTTCGCTATGGTAGGTGTACAGGCCGTTGCTGGGCAGGCTGATGGGGGCATTGGCCAACGTGCCACGCGCGATGGCGGTTGGTGCCTCGGCGGTTGCCCCGGTGATGCTGCCTTCGGTCCGGCCACCAGTACCGCCTTTGACGGAGGGCGCCGTCGTGCCCGATGCGCCGGTCACGGTCGTGCTGCCCGTGCCCGCCATGGGGTCCGCACGGCCGACATCCTCGTTGTGGATCTCGCCGCCATAGACGGTCAGCCGCGTGCCAGCGGTGATCGTGCCGCCGATTTTTCCTACTGCGACCGGCGTTTTCACGACGGTCGGTTGCGCCACGGGACCGACTGCCTGGCTAGTGTCCTTGTTCCAGGCGTAAGTCGAGACAATCTCCTGCGTGGCACGTTGGTACAAGGTCTGGCCGATATTGGTCAGCGTGGTGGTCCCGTACTGGCCGGTGGCCACCTCACCGTTCTGCGCCTGATCGCCGATCAGCATGTTGCCGCCGGCCGCCACCGTGCTGTAGCGGTTCTCGAGGCTGCCGACATTTGCCAGGATCATGTCGCCGCCCGAGATCAGGTTGGCGTTGGGCTGGCCTGGGTTCGCATCGCGCTCGGTCGTTGTTGTCGTGGTCGTGTCGCGTGCGATCTCGACGCGCTGCCAGCCGCGCGGTCCGTCGTTGCGCGTCTCGTACTCGGTGCCAGGATCGTAGTGAATGTCGCGGTTGTAGCCGTCCCAGTAGTTCAGCGAGATGGCACCGCCGCTGTCCGTCAGCGTGTTGTAGTCGATCTGTGTCGCGACGCCGTTGATCTCCACGACGACACGCTTCTTCTCATCGTCGCGCGAGACGATCTGGCTGGCGCTGAACGTGGCATCGATCGGCTTCTTGTAGGGGCCTTCCCAAACCTCTTGGGTACAGCCCATCTGCGGATAGGCATTGCCTGTCGCGCAATGAATGTACTTCTCGCGCTTGAGCTCGTGCTTGGTCTCGACCGTGGTATCGCTGATGACGGTGGGTGCCGGACGCTGATTGAGCACGTTTTGCGCGGCGATCTCGACCACGCTGTAGCTGCTGCCACCCTCGATCGTGCTGCTGTCGTTCAGAACCTGGCCGGACCGGTTCCTGAGCAGGCCGCGGTCATCGCGTTCGCCATCGGCGGCGATATTGAGGTCGCCCAGCGTATAAAGCGTTGCGCCGCCAGTATTGCTGACCTGATCGCGCCCGTAGACATTAAGCGTATCGGTGGCCGCCATGATGGCGGCTGCACCGGCGTTGTTCACCTCCCGCGCCTTCGCGGTGACGACGCCGCCGATCATCGTCGCGGTGTTGGTCAGCACGTCGCTGTGCATCTCCAACTGATCGCCCTCGATGCGGCCGGAGTTGGCGATGTCGGCGGCCGCATTCAGCGTGGTGTTCGATGCGTTCACCACCGCGCCAGCTTCATTGACGATGCGGTTGGCGGTCAGCGTCAATGCATTCACGGCCTCGAGGCGGGTCCGGTTCTCGAAGGTCCCACCCGCGCGAAACTCCAGATTGCGTTCTGCCTTCAGCTGGTTGCCCACAGCATTGGCGTAGTCCGACTGGACGCTCACACGCAGATCCTGCCCTGCATGCATGGTCCCCACGCCGGTCATTGCCCCGGTATCGACTGCTATATCGCGATCGGCGATCAGCTTGCCGGCCTGGTTGTCCAGCGATCCCACTTGCACGGTGCTGCTGCCGCCCGAAGCCAGCGTGCCGCCGGCGTTGGCCAGCAGGGCCTGCGAGCCGGTAATGCCAAGGCCGGTGCCGCCGAACACCTTGCCTCCGGCATTGTTGAAGCCCTGGCCGATATCGGCCTGCAATGCCCGGCCGGATACCAGTTGCGCGCCGGCAGTATTGGCCAGATGTTGCACCCGCAGCGCGACGTCGCCATTGCCGCCCAGCATTGCGCCGTTGGTGTTGTTCACCGAAGCCGCGGCCACGCTTGTATTGCCGGTGCCCGTGCTGATCACCTGCCCGGCATCATTGGCAATATGGCCGGCGGCGTTGACTGCGAGCGTCTTGCCGGCTTGTACTGTGCCGCCGCCGTTGTCGACATCGCCGCCGACGGTGGCATCGAGGTCGTCCTCCGCCAGCAACGTACCATGTCGGTTCGACAGGGAGCGGCTTGCGAAGTCGAGCGACTTTCCCGACAGGGTACCTGCGTCGTTGCGCCACGCAGCTTGGCTGGCGTCGATCGACAGGTGCTGGCCGGCATAGATATTTCCCCCCGAGTTGTCCGCGGCGCGGCCGATTCGCAAGCTGACGTCCTTGCCGCCGACAAGCTGTGCGGCGCCGGTATTGAACAGCTCATCGGTCGTGACGGCCAATGCGCCGTTGCCACCAAGCAGGGCGCCGTTCGTATTGGCCACGGTTGCCGCGGTGATGGCTGTGTCGCCCGTACCGCTGTTGGTGATTTCGCCCGCATCGTTCGCAACGACGCCGCTTGCCGCCACGGTCAGCGACTGACCGGCCTGGATGGTGCCGCCGTTGTTGTCGAGGTTGCCCAGAAGCGTCAGGTTGAGCGCTTCGTCCGCCAACACCGATCCCTGCCGGTTCGATAGCGATGCGCCGGTGAGCTGAACTGTCTTGGCGGAGATTGTGCCGCCATCGTTGCGCCATGCGGCTCCGCTGCCCTCGCTGCTCAGTTGGCGCCCGGCATGGATGCGTCCGCCGGCGTTGTCCACAGATTGCCCGAGATGCAGGGCCACGTCCGTGCCGCCAACGATGCGCGCCGCCTGTGTGTTCGCCAGCGATTGCGCGGTCAGACTCACGCTGCCGTTTCCGCCCAGCGTCGCGCCGTTGAGGTTGCGAATCGCGGTGGCTCGAATATCGGTCGAACCGGTGCCGGTATTGGCGATTTGCCCGGCATCGTTGGTGACCGTCCCGTTGCTGTTCAACTCCAGCGTGTCTCCCGCTTGCAGGGTGCCGCCGGTGTTGTCGACGTCGCCGGTAAAGCGCGCATGCAACGCGCCGTTGGCCAGCACGCTGCCCTGCCGGTTTGACAGCGTCGCCCCGTCAAAATCGATGGCGCTGGCGGACAGCGTGCCGCCGTCGTTGCGCCACGCCGCTTGGTCGCCGCGGAGGGAAAGCTGCGTGCCCGCCTGAATCCGGCCGCCAGAGTTGTTCCCTGCCTGGGCCAGTTGCAGCGTCAGGTCTGTGCCGGCCACCAACCGGCCGCCATCGATATTGGTCAGCACGTCGGCGCTCAACGTCAGCGTGCCGTTGCCGCCGATGGTGCCGGCACCGGCAGCTTGACCGCGGTTGCTGTTTTCGACGCGCGCCGCGCGAAGCATGGTCTCACCAGTGCCGGCGTTGACGATGCGGCCGTTCGCATTGACCAGCGCGCCCTGGGCCGATACATCGAGAATTCCGGCATCGGTCAGGATATCGCCGCCGGTATTGTCCGCGTCGCCGCGTACGGCAACGCGCGCGCCATCCTTTGCGTAAAGCGCGCCGCCACGGTTCGACAGGCTCTGCGCCGATGCCGACAGGCGTGCGGCGCTCGCCTTGACGCCATCCGTGCGCAGCATGCCTGCGGCATCCGCCTTGATCGCCTGACCTGCACCCAAGGTGCTGTTCGACAAATCGAGGTCGCCGGATTGGGCCTCGAGCGCGATATCGACGTTGGCTCGCGTCTGGCTCCCCGCAAGGCTGACAGTGCCGCCGCTGGCGTCGAGGCGCGTCCCGGCCAGGTTCTGGCCGTTGGCGGCGACCGATTGCGCCGCGCGCAGTGTCAGATTGCCGGCTTGGGTCATGTTGCCGCCGGCGTCGATGCCGGCCGCGAGCGTGCCGGTGGACTGCACCGATTGGCCTGCAAGGGCCAGATCGTTGCCGGCTACCAGTGCGCCAGAATTGACAATCGTTCCCTCGCTGGTTGCCGTCAGCGTCGTGCGGGCCGCGGTGGATCCGCGGTTGTCGACCCCTTGCGCGCCGCGGATCAGCAGCGAACCGGTGGAAGACGTGGTGCCGGCGAGCGATATCTGTCCGGCACTGTCGATCGTAAAGTCGCCGGCCTGCGCGGCCAGCGTGCCCGCGCTGCGCACGCCTACCCCGCCCTCGGTGCCCAGCAGGCGGATGCGGTTCGCATACATGCCGCCCAGACTCGCTACATCGATACCGACGGTGGGGCGGTTGCCATCGCCCTGAATCACTTGTACGCCGAGCGAGGCATAGTCGACCTGGTTGGTCCCGGCGATCACGTTCGCCGTATTGGCCCACAGCGCACCGTTGAACGTCACCGACCGCGCAATCAGGTCGACCTGGTCCAGGCTGGTGCCGTTGAAGCCCTGTCCTTCCAGCTGAATTCCGCCGCGCGTCACGCGAAAGGCGGCGAGGCTGCCATCGCCGCCAAACACGGGCGTGCCGGTGGTAATCGTTGCGCGATTGGCATTGATGAAGCCGCCGCCGTTGACCGAGATGCCATTGCCGTTCGAGATCACCACGTCGGCGCGCTGGCCGGCGACCTCGACATAGCCGTTCAGCCGGCTGGGGTGGGCACCGATGACTTCGTTCAGGATCACGCGCGCCGGTCCGCTCGCGCCCAGGTTTGCATTGCCGGGAATGTAGCCGCCCAGTTGGGTCTGCGTGGTTCCGGTGGCGTTATTCAGGATTGCGCCTCGCCCGTCCACCGAGAACTGCTGGTATTGGTTGTGTGATACGCCTGCGCCGGACGGGGCGTTGATGTTCACCAGAGGGGTGCCGTTTGGTGCCGCGCCGACACCGGGGCCACGTCCGCCGGCATGGTCGGGCACGATCTGCGCGCCGGCAATCTGTACTGCACCAAGGGCGAGCAGGATGGTCCAGGCGACGGGGCGCAGGGTGACCACGACGCTCTGCGCTCCCGCAGCGGCCGATCCCGCCGTTTCACCGGATGCGGATTTGCGCATGCTGTTGGCGCATTCCGCGACGGCCATCAGCATGCCGCGGGTCTTGTTGAATACCAGACGATAGCGATTGTTATTCATGACTTGGGACGGGTATCGAGGTAGCGGCAGACCATGCTGCAAGGCAGCGTTTGCTGGTTCGGTTCGCGCGGCCAGCGTGATTTAGTACTGGTAGGACAGTGCGAATCCACCGGCCGGGGAGCGGGTAGGAAAGTTCTCCGGCTTTACCAGCGCCCAACCAAGGAACACGTCGTAGTACAGGCCCTTCGCCGGGCTTCCCCGCAGGCCCACCGCCGTGCCAACCAGGGTTCGGCCTGCCAGATGGCTGGCGCTGCGGCCACCGACCGTGCCGGCATCGAGGCCGAGGTAGACCGCCTGACTGCTCGCACCCAGCGGCACCTCGAGTTCATTGCGCCAGTACGCGCCACGCTCGGCGGCAAGCGTCGCGTCTCCGTCGAAGCCGCGCACGGTCCAGCGGTTGCCGATGGAAATGAACTCGCTGGCGAAAAGCGACGGGCCGGTGTATTGGCCGTGGAGCGTGGTGACGTAGCGCATCGGCATGCGCGCGTCGCCCACAAGAGCCGGCACGGAGAAAGGCAAGACGAGCGTCGCGTCGAGAATGGCAAGGTGGTACAGAAACTTGCCGCGTTGGCTGGGAAAGTCCGGTTCAATCGTCCGAATCTCGGTTTGACCATTCAGCCAAGGCACGCCGAAGCGGTAGGCGAGGGCGACATCCAATTGGGATGAGCCGAGGTGGCGACGATGCAGCCACGCGATTTCCGCGAACGTCGTGCTGCGTTGCTGATTCAGAATCTCGGTATCTTCGATATACGCGTGGCTCCAGCGGTGACCGAGGCGGAATTGCAGTGTGTTCTTCTGAAACTGGTCGCGATGGAACATGTACTGCGCCCTGAACTCGGCGGTCCTGGATTCCCCACTGGTCTCGAAGACGTGGTTCACGCCGGCAATGCGCTGAAAGTAGCGATAGGCGCTGGCCGACGCACCGAGCGTCCAATTGCCCCATGGCAAGGAATAAGACGCATTGGCGCCCCGTGTACCGCGATCGTCCTGGTTGAAATTGGCATCATGGCTGACGCCGATGTTGAGCAGGTCATTGAGCCCGAGCGGGTTGTCGATACCTAGCGACGCATTGGCCTGCAGGCGTCCTGTACCGGTGCTGCCGCTGTCGTCCAGCGAGACCATCAATCTCCACGGCTTGGTCCGCTTGACCGCGATGACGATATCGGATTCGCCTGGCAACTCGCCCGGCAGAATCTGCATGTCGACGTCCTGGCTCGGTACGCGCTTCAATTGCTCCAGGCCCTGTTCCAGGGCGCGGATGTTCAGCAAATCGCCGGGGCGCGCCGGAAAAGCCGATTTCCATGACCCTCGCAAAGAATCGTCGGCAAACCGGATCTGCCGGATCACGCCGGGGATCAGCGCGAGCCGAAGGGTGCCAGTGGACAGATCCTGTTGTGGCACTGCGATACGCGTGGTGGTGTAGCCCTTTGCGAGTATCTGTGCGCCAAGACGCCGTACGAGCGTGTTGATGCCGTCCCTGCCGATGCACCTGCCCGCAAAGCGATCCAGGTAGTCCTGGGCGAATCGAAATGGGTCCTGTGGCAACGTGCTGGCGCCCTGCGACCGAATTGATTCCGGCAAAGAGTCCGGGACCTCCACGACCATTTGATTGACGGTGAAGCACGGTGTCTCTTGCGGCAGCGTAGTCGAGAAGGCGTCTGCCGCCGTCGTGCTGCCGTCGATCGAAGCACTGCGCACGTTCAATTGACGCGCCCGCTCTTGCGCCTGCTCGATGGTGCGTTCGCGCTGAAGCTGCTGGTTTTGTTCGAGTTGGGAGCGGCGCACCGCCTCATCCACGCCATTGGAACTTTGGGCGAATGCAATACGCGCGAACATCAGACCGGCCGCAGCGACAATTGCCGTCCGGGACAACAGAGAAAAGCGACAACCCATGGGTCAACACGTCTTGGCGCACGGCGGCCTCCTGCCGTGGCGCAAGCGACAACGTGCAAGTTCAGGGCGGCTCCGGACTTTGCGCCGGTTGATAAAAGGCGAATGAATTGGGGTAATGCGAGGTCCGAGTCGTGGCTCGAACTTTGCATTACCCGCGCCGGATTTAACGGCTCGGGACATGGGACCCTCAACCCGACTAAAGAGGGGATGAAGAGTCGCGGATGGTGGCGCAGCCGCCAGTCCTGGTCGGCAGTCCTCGACGATGCCGATTGGGATCCGCGCCAGAGAGGGGCGTTCGGGCAATCAATCGTATGACCGGGCGGCCGCTACAATTCTTTACAGTTACCTAACCAATCAAACGGAAATCACGCCATGCCAAAACACATCGGCATCGTCGGCTGCTCGGCCGAGGGCGCTGCGCTGTGCTACCGGACCATTTGCGCGGAAGGCGCGCAGTTTCTCGGACCGCACGGGCATCCCGAGATCTCGATGCATACGCCTTCGCTGGCCGAGTATGTCGACTGCCTGGATCGAGGCGATCTGCGCGGCGTGGTCGGTCTGATGCTCGATTCCGCCAACAAGCTGGCGCGGGCTGGGGCCGATTTTCTGATCTGTCCGGACAACACGATCCATCAGGCGTTCGAACATGTCGTGCCCCGTTCTACGCTGCCCTGGTTGCATATCGCCGAGGTCGTTGCGGACGAAGCGGTACGGCGCGGCTATCGCAAGGTGGGCGTGACGGGTACCCGATGGCTTGTCGACAGCGAGGTCTATCCGGAGAAGCTGGCCGCGCGCGGTATCGAGGCGGTGCGCCCGGGCTTGGAGGAGCGCGCTGAAATCGGCCGGCTGATCATGGACGAACTGGTATGCGGCATTTTCCGAACCGAGACCGTCGCGTACTTCCAGCGTGTGATCGCCGGCCTGAAGACGCAGGGCTGCGATGCGGTGGTGCTGGGCTGCACCGAGATTCCGCTGATCATCAGCGATGCCAATTCGCCGCTGCCGACGCTCGACTCGACGCGGTTGCTGGCTCGCGCCGCCTTGCGGCGGGCAGTGGAGCCGGACCGGTGAAGGCCAAAGTTGTGGTGTCCATGCCACAAATCCCGCATCGCGACGTCAGGTAATCGCGGTCGACTTGTTGCGTCGCAGCAGATGGTATATAGTCGAGTCTGTCTCCTCCACCACCTCGGTGGATTCCAGCCGCGCGAAACTTCGCGCGGTTTTTTTTTGCCCGTACTGAACGTAGCGCGGCATGCCGGCATAGGCAGTTTTCCCGGCGATTTCCGCATATCGAAAGAAGCGCCGCGACAATGCCGGCCTCTGGTCTTCATGCTGCACCACACCGGCGAATCGTTCGCACCATCCCGCGGCAAGCCCGCACCAGAGCGGCGAAGAACCCGTTCCCAGCGTCGTTTTATTGCATCGCAACATCGAATCCCCTAGAGTGGCTGGAACATTGCTTTTTCCAGCCCGATGCGCGCCGTCTCCGCCCTGAATCGTCTCGTCACCAACGTCGTTGCCGCGGTCTCGGTCAATGTCCGCGCGACGGTCGCCGAAGCGCGCAATGCCGCCCGATGCCGTCGCGGCGCCGTCTATGGCGCCTCGTTTCTCGCGCTGGCCGTGATGGGTTGGCTCGGGGCGGACCACGGCCTGCTGTGGTCGGCCACCGCTTCGATCTGGACGTGCCTCGCCGATCCCGGCGGCACCGCGCGCGATCGCCTGCTTCCGCTTGCCGCGGTCGGCGTGGGCGGGGCGCTCGCCAGTGCGTTGGGCGGTGCGATGGCCGGCAGTCCAATCGTGGCGGTGGTCGTGGTGCTGTTCGCCGGTCTCGCGGCCGGCATGGTCGAACTGCGCGGGACCGCGGCCGCGCTGTCGGCCAAGCTGCTGTATGTGGTGCTGATTGCCGCCTGCCTGCGGCCGGTGGTTGATGTAGGCACGGATATCAGCGCCGCGGCGTGGGCGCTGCAGATGGGACGCGACTATCTGCTCGGCGGCGCCTTCGCCTGCGTGGTGTCGCTGGCGCTGCTGCCTTCGGCACGGGACACGCGGCCGCGTCCACAGATGGTGGCGATCTTCGCGGCGCTGGAAGCGCTGGCGCGCACGCTGGCCGAAACCGCTACGGTGCACGACGACCGGACTGCTAACACGTCCGAGGACGGGCAGACCGATCTCGCCAAGCGCCGCGTGCGCGAGCGGATCGAGCAGGCGCGCGAGCTGATCGCCGCGCAGCGCAGCTGGTTCGATGCGGCCACGCTGCTGCATTACCGCTACCTGATCGCGATGGCCGAGGCGGTGTTCGCTTTGCTGATCGTCGCGTCCGATCTGCGCGGCAGGCGTGGGCACGAACAACTGCCGCTGCGCCACCTGCATCGCTGCGTCGACGATCTGCGCGAGCAGATCGGGCAGGGCCTGGCACGTCATGCGGCCGATCTGCCGGCGCTGACGCGGTCGATGTACCTGCAGCTCAAGCGCGTGCACGGGCAGGTCGCCAATGCCAGCGCGCCGCCGCTGTACCACGCCGCGCTGGCTTCGCTGGCGCGCTTCCCCGACTTCGCTGCATGGCGCGCTGCCTTCCACTGGCCGCGCCGCTCGCTGTGGATCGGCCTGCGAGAGTGGCGCACTACGCTGGCGGAGCTTGGCGCCCGCGATGCCCGTGTGACGCGCCACGCGGTGCGCCTCGCACTGGCGGGCGGATTGAGCCTGATGCCGGGTCTGATCTGGCAGCTCGATCATGGCTACTGGGTCGCGGTGACCGTGATCATGGTGCTGAGCCCGCAGTTGCAAACCACGCGGCGCATCTCGCTGCAGCGCTTCGCCGGCTCGCTGGGCGGCGCGTTGCTGGCCTGCATGGTCGGGTTGCTGCATCCCGCCGCGCCGGTCGCGCTGGCGATCAGCGCGGTGTCGCTGTCCGCCGCCTACGTGGCCCGCCTTGCCGGCAGCCCCGGCCTGTTCGCACTGATGCTCACGCCGGCGGTGATCTTGTTTTCGTGGATCGGCGAACCCGCGTCCGACAGCAGCCATGTGGCGATGCTGCGCGGCGCCGATACCGCATTCGGTTGCCTGATCGCGCTGGCCAGCTACCTGGTGCTGGCGCCGCGCGCAGAGCTGTCGCGGGCGCGCCGGCGCGCGCGAGAGGCGGTCGCGATCCATGCAATCTATCTGCGCGCCGCCTTTGCGCAGGCAATGTCCGATGGCGCGCTCGGCGATTCCGAGATGCGGCTGGAAGCGCTGCGCGTGGCCGCCGGCCGCGCGTCGGCACGTGCGGAGCAGGCGCTGGAGCAGGCCGGCCCTGAGCTGGGACCGGCCATCGTCACGGAATTCGCGCGGTTGCATGTGACCGTGCGCAGGATGGCGGCATTGGCAGGCGTGATTCGAGCGGAAGCGGTCGGCAGCGAAGCACCGGTGCCCGCCAGCGCAGGCACGCGGCGGCGTCTTGCCGAGGTGCAGGACGAGCTCGCGACGCTGGCCGCGCGGCCGGGCGAGGGCGCAACGGCCGATGTCGCCGCGAAGGGCGCCGTGAAGGGCGCGGTGAACGGAGACACCACGCCGGTCGACCGCACCGAGGAGGCCGCGACGCAGGTAGCCGCGACGCAATGGCGCGACCGCTTCCTGCTGGAGCAGGCGCTGCTCGCGCGCCGCCATGCCGCGCAGGCGCATGCCGGGGTGGCAGCGATCGCGACGCTGGCTCCTGCGCGCCGCCGCTGGCGCCGCTTGCCGGCGGCCGGTTGACGGCAAGCGATTGCGCCTTAGCAAAGCCCACCGCTTTCGCGGCAACAAGCAAAAAGCCCGACGGCAGGTCGCCGTCGGGCTTCTGGGAGTGCCGGCGCGGGGGCCGGCATCGAACGCCGAGACTTACGCGCCGATCGGCTTGCCGTCCTTGTGGCGAACCACGATGGTCGACGAGCGCGCCGGCAGGCTGGCGCTAGGCCATGCGCCGTTCGGGTGCTGGATGTTGATGAAGAACGTCGTCAGGTCCGGCGTGTAGGCGATACCGGTGATCTCGCAGCCGTGCGGGCCCACCAGGAAGCGCTTGCACTCGCGGGTCTGCTGGTCGACGTAGTGCATCGAGTTGGCGCCGAAGATGTCGGTCGTGCTGGCGCCGGTGCCGGCGTCGGTCTGCACCCACAGGCGGCCCTTCGGATCGACGCGGATGCCGTCCGGGCTCGAGAACGTATCGCCGACGATGTTGCCCTTCAGGTTCTCCGCGGACAGCGACGGGTCGCCGGCCAGCAGGAAGATTTCCCAGGTGAAGGTGGTGGCCAGCGGCGAGTCGCCCTGTTCCTTCCAGCGGATGATGTGGCCATGCGGGTTGGTCGCGCGCGGGTTGGCCGGGTCGGTGACGCGGCGGCTGCCGTTGTTGGTCAACGTGCAGTAGACGGTCTTGTCCAGCGCAACCGTGATCCACTCCGGACGGTCCATCAGCGTGCCGCCGGCAACGCGGGCAGCGGCCTTGGTCTTGATCAGCACGTCGGCCTGCGAGTTGAAGTCGACGATGGTCGGCGCCGGCGGGGTGGTCGATTGGGTGTAGTTGCCCGGATCGCTGGCGCCGGTCACCAGGCCGTTCTTGCCGTGCGTCAACTCGATCCACTGGCCCGTGCCGTCGCCGTTGAACTTGGCGACGTACAGCGTGCCCTGGTCCAGCAGGTTGGCGTTGGCGGCGCGGTTGTTCGGATCGAAGGCATTGCTCGGGATGAACTTGTAGATGCAGCCCGGGGTGCCGTCGTCGCCCATGTAGAACGCCACGCGGTTGTTGGCGTCGGTCATGAAGGCGGTGTTCTCGTGGTCGAAGCGGCCCATCGCGGTGCGCTTGGTCGGCGCGCCCAGCTGGTTCAGCGGGTCGATTTCGACGACCCAGCCGTAGCCCTCTTCCGGGTTCGACTGGTCGAGGTAGTTGTCGGTCGTTTCCTCGCAGGTCAGGTACGTACCCCACGGCGTGTTGCCGCTCGAGCAGTTGTTCAGCGTGCCGACCACGCTGCCGCCGATCGCGCTGGCCGCCGGGCCGCCGACCTTGTAGATGGTGTTGCCGGTATAGCGCTTGTTGTAGCGCGAGTCACGCTTGACGCGCCACTTGCCGTCGACGAATTCGATCTCGATGATCGACACGCCGACCGACGACAGTGCCAGGCGCTTCTGCTCGGCCGTCGCGGTGGCTTCGTTGTAGCTGCCCGGGAACAGGATGGCCGAATCCATCGCTTCGTGATTGATCGCCAGCAGGCCGCCCTTCTGCGGGTCGACGCCGGGGATCTCGAAGAAGTGCATGCCGTCGTGGTTGCCGCCGGCCTGGCGCTCGGTTTCGGCCGAGCTCTGGAACGAACCGCTATAGCCGACCGAGCCGATCTCGACCGGATCGCCGGCGGAGAACAGGACCTCGTACGAGTAGTTCTCCGGCAGCGTCACGGTGTCTGCGGTGACCTTGTCCGCCACCGGGTTGAAGCCGATGCTGTAGTCCAGCGGCTGGGTCGGGGTCGGGCCGGGCGCCGGAGCCGGGGCCGGCGCGGGATCGTCGTCGCCACCGCAGGCGGCCAGCAGGCTGGTCGAACCGAAGACCGACAGCAGCGACAGGCTCAGGCCGCCGCGCAGGACCTTGCGACGGGCCGGGTTGGCGGCGACGATCTCTTCGAGCGTCTGGCCAGGAACGGTAATGTAGCCTTCAGCCGCACGGCGCGGCTCGCGCGCCTTATCGGTGATGTAAGACATGACGGGGGGACCTCCCTTTGTTGGATTGAATGCCGGGCATCGCATCGCGGCCATGTCGAAGCCTTTTTTTCGAAGGCATGTCGTGGACATTGCGCGGCCGCATCGTGCCAATGCGATGAATGCAGCGGCAAGTGCAAATTGACGGCGAGGTGGATGCTAGGGGCGGTCCGTGACGTCGCGATGAAAAGATGTCTGATGCAATGGCATCAAGTGCATGGGAAGCCGCGGCCGGTGTGCTTGGCGACGAATCTTCATCGACGCTTCATCGATGTGTCATCGCGCCGTCATGACGACGTGTTTTAGCCAGCCTTGCGAAAGGTCAGGTTCAGGCGAAGCGCCCCGGTCAGCGGGTGATCGCCCTCGGCCAGCGGCGCGATGCCGTGATAGAAGAGCCGGCTCGGCCCGCCCCAGACCGCGATATCGCCGTGGGCGAGGCGCACGCGCGCCGGACGGTCGGCGCGTTTTGCTCCGCCGAACAGGAAGACTGCGGGCAGGCCCAGCGACACGGAGACGATCGGCGCGCGCAGATCGCGCTCGTTGCGGTCCTGATGCATCGACAGCCGCGTGCCGGGCGTATAGCGGTTGATCAGACAGGCATCCGGCGCGAAGCCGGGATAGCCGGCTGCGGCGGCGGCCTCGCGTGCCAGCTCGGTGAAGACATCCGGCATCGCGGGCCAGCGCCGGCCGCTGTCCGGGTCGATGGGGTCGTAGCGATAGCCGCGCTCGTCCGAGACCCATCCGAGCGTGCCGCAATTGGTCATTGCCACCGACATGCGAAAGCCGCCGGGCGTGATCAGATGACGGAAGGGGGCATCGGCCTGAACCTGCTCGATCGCCTCGCGCAGCGCGGTCGCGCGGGACAGCGCAAAGCCGCGCAGCACAACGGCACCCGGGCCGATCGCTTCGCTGTGTTCCCCGCCGCGGCTATCCGGCTCCGGCAGGTTGTCGAACAGGTCGAAGGTCATGGGGGTACCGCGCGTATCGATTCATTGGGAGGGGAATGATACGCCGGTGAGCGGGCTACCAGCGGGTTGGCTGCCCTCTCCCGCCTGCGGGAGAGGGAGAACACAGTGGGTCCTTCTTGCGGGTCGGGCGAGCGTATCAACTACCGCTGGTTTGCTCGCCTCTCCCGCTTGCGGGAGAGGGGTTGGGGGAGAGCGAAACGGCGGTCGTTGTGCGAACGCTGTCCGCAATGACGATCGCCCCTTGCCCTCTCCCCGGCCCTCTCCCGCACGCGGGAGAGGGAGAACACCAAGAGGTGACTATTTGCGGACTCAGGCGAACGTATCGACCTCACCCAGCGCCACGCGGCGCGGCGCGGTCGGGGCCGTCGCGGTCTGGGTCGCGGCAGGCTGCTGGAACTCGGTCACGCCCTGCGCGAAGCCCTGTCCACGGTGTTGCGGGGCCTGCTGCTGGCCCTGTCCCGGCTGGCCGGCGAACTGCTCGGCGCCGACCGAGGTCTGGCCCAGCTGGATGCCGCTGTCGGCCATCGCATGGCGCAGTTGGGGCAGGGCGGCCTCGACCGCCGCGCGCACGCTGGCGTGCGGCGAGACGAACTGGGCCTGGGCCTGATCGTTGACCACATTGAGCACGACCTTCAGCGGGCCGAGGTCGGGCGGATTCAGTTGCAGCTCGGCGGTGTGGTTGCCTTGCGTGGTCAGGCGGACCATCTGCTGGCCGAGGGCCTGCGGCCACTGCGGATCGCCGACGCGCGGGGCGAGCGGCAGCGTGACCGGGCCCTGCGCACCGGTTTGCGCGCCGAGCGTGGTGGCGGTGCCATGCGCCAGCGGTGTGGCGCCTTCGATCGGCGCGGCCACCGCGCCGCTGTCTTCGCCCGGTGCCTTGGCGGCGGCCGATGCGGCCTGCAGCGCGGCCTGCAACGCGGCCGTCGGCGATACGGCCGTGCTGCTTGCCGCCGCAGCGGGCTGCTGCGCGGGGGCGGCGAACTGGCCGGTGCTGCCGTCGCGGCCGCCGGCTGCGCCGTCATGCGCGCCACCGTTGCCGGTGGACGCCTGCATTTGCGCGGCGCTCAGCGCGGCCTTGGCGGTCGCGTCGAACGACATGGCCGGCTTGCCGGCATCCGCTTGCGCATCGGTCGGCGTGGTCGGCTTGGCCACGGCCGCTTCCGGCGCCGCCGTGGTGGCCGCCAGCGCCGCCCGTTGCGACGCGATGGTGTTCAGCGTGTCCTCTGCCAGCGAAGGGGCAGCGTCGGGTGCGGCTGCCGTGGCCGGCAGCTGGCCGGCGATCGCGGCCGTCGACGCCGCAGGCATGGCTGCACCATCCTCCGCGCCCGTGCTGGCAGTTCCGGCAGCGACCGCAGCGGCGGCTGCGGCAGCGGGCGCGGCCGGCAGCATCGCCGCCAGCAGTGCCGCGGCGGCGGCCGCGCCGGCGTTGTCGTTGGTGCCCGTGTCGCCGTCCGCCAGGTCGGTATCGTCCTGCCGATCTTCGGTCGTGCCGCCGACCTTGCCCGAATGCGCCTGCGTCTTGCCGGCATCAGCTTCGGTATTGGCGTCAGTAGAGTCCGCCTTCTTGCCGGTTTCGGCCGCGCTCTTGCCGGCGCTGTCGGCCGCCTTGCCGCTATTGGCCGCCGGTCGCTGCTGGCTGGCCGCGCCGGCGTCGCCGGCCTGCGTCTGGCGCGCGCGCGCCAGGGCATCGCCGAACTCGCTGGCGCCCGAGGCCGGCTGCGGGTTGCGCGGGGCGTTGGCGGCTGCAGTGCCGCCGCTGACGATTTGGCTGATATCGATCATCTGTGCTTGCTGGCTTATTGGTTGTGTCCGCTGCCGACCTGCTGCCGCGCCAGGCGGGCGGCGTATTCGTCGGTGGCGCGTTGTTCGCGGCGCGCGGCAATCTGCTGCTCGCGCGACTCGGCGCGCTGGATCAGCGTGTCGAAGGAGTTCAGCCGCTGCTTCTGTTTCTGCCAGTTGGCGCGGCCGGCCAGCAGTTGCGATTCGGCCTTGGCCAGCGCCTCGGTCTGATGCCGGATCGCCGCGTCGAGCGAATCGAGGAATTGCGAGAAGTCGTGCCAGCGCGCCGACGGCATGCCGTTCTGCATCAGCGCCTGCATGCGCGCGCGGTATTCCTGCCGGTATTGGGTCAGCGCGGCGAGCTGCTGTTCGGCCTGCGTGCGCTGGCCCTGCAGCCGTCCGAGCTCGCGCGCGGCGGTGTCGGTGTCGTTCTGGGCCAGATCGGCCAGCGTGTTCAACGGGGAGGTCTTAGCCATTTGCGCTCCTGTCGAAGAGCAGATGCAGTTGGTCGATCGATTCGCCGTAGCCCGCGCGCTCGTGAATGTCCTGCTGCAGGAACGCTTCCATGCGCGGATGCAGGCGGATCGCCAGATCGAGTTCGGGATCGGCGCCCGGCACGTAGGCGCCCACGCTGATCAGGTCGCGGTTGCGCTGGTAACGCGACATCAATTGCTTGAAGCGGCGCACCGAGCCGAATTGCTCCGGCGAGATCAAGGCGGTCATCGCGCGGCTGATCGAGGCCTCGACGTCGATCGCCGGATAGTGGCCGGCCTCGGCCAGGCTGCGCGACAGCACGATATGGCCGTCGAGGATCGCGCGCGCCGAATCGGCGATCGGATCCTGCTGGTCGTCGCCCTCGGCCAGCACGGTATAGAAGGCGGTGATCGAGCCGCCGCCCTCGGCGCCGTTACCGGCGCGCTCGACCAGGGTCGGCAGCTTGGCGAACACCGAAGGGGGGTAGCCCTTGGTCGCCGGCGGCTCGCCGATGGCCAGCGCGATCTCGCGCTGGGCCATCGCATAGCGCGTCAGCGAATCCATGATCAGCAGCACATGGCGGCCCTGATCGCGGAAATATTCGGCAAGGCGCGTCGCATAGGCGGCGCCCTGCATGCGCAGCAGCGGCGAGGTGTCGGCCGGCGCGGCGACCACCACCGAGCGGGCACGGCCTTCCTCGCCAAGGATGTTCTCGATGAAGTCCTTGACCTCGCGCCCGCGTTCGCCGATCAGGCCGACCACGATCACTTCCGCGCTGGTATAGCGCGCCATCATGCCCAGCAGCACGCTCTTGCCGACGCCCGAGCCCGCGAACAGGCCCATGCGCTGGCCGCGGCCGACGGTCAGCATGCCGTTGATCGCGCGCACCCCGACATCGAGTACGGTATCGATCGGCGCGCGCGACAGCGGATTGATCTGCGAGCCGGCCAGCGGCACCTCGCGCGCGGCCTGCAACGGGCCGAGGCCGTCCAGCGGCCGGCCCGCCGCGTCGAGCACGCGGCCGAGCAGCCCTTCGCCGACCGGCAACCGCTTCGAGCCGGGCTCGCGCGGCGCGCTGTCGCCGCTGGGCAGTGGCGACGGTTCCAGCGGATAGACGCGCGCGCCGGGCACCAGGCCCAGCACGTCGGACTGCGGCATCAAATAAAGACGGTCGGCGCCGAAGCCGACCACTTCGGCCTCGGCCATGCGCGGGCCTTGACCGGGCGCGCCGGCATGGCCAGGGATCTCGATCAGGCAGTCGCTGCCGACCGGCATGCGCAGGCCCACCGCTTCCAGCACCAGTCCGGCGGCGCGCGTCAGCCGGCCGCAGCTGCGCTTGCTGTCCAGCTCGGCGACATTGGCGGCGGCGCCGGCCAGCGCATCGCGCCAGCGCTGGCCATGCAGCTCGGGCACGCCGGCTGCGGCATCGGTGGTCGCGTTGGCCGAGGGCGCGGCGATCGGCTCACGCATCGGGCGCTTCCCACGGATCGTTGCGGCCGAGGGCCTTGACTACGCGGCTCCAGCGGGTGGCCAGCGTCGCGTCGAGTTCGCCGCTGGCGGCGCTGGCGATGCACCCGCCGCGTGCGACGGTCGCGTCGGCGCGCACCGACCAGCCGGCCGCTTCCAGCTCGCCGGACAGATGCGTCTGCACCAGCTCGATATCGTCGGGGTTCAGCAGCAGGCACGGCGCGCCGGACAGCGCCGGCTCGTTGGCCAGCAGCTCGCGCACCGCGGGCAACAGCACGGCCGGGTTGTGCGCGACGGTGTCGTGCACCAGCTTGCGGGCGACATCGAGCGCCAGCGCGATCAGCGTCTGGCCGACCTCGTCGTCGATGCGGCGCAGCGCGCCGGCGAAGGTGCCGGCCAGTTCCTGCAGGCGGGCGGCCTCCTGGCGCGCGGTCTCGAGGCCGCGTGCGTAGCCTTCGCGATGGCCGTCGCCGTAACCCTGGGTCTGGCCCTGCGTGTAGCCCTGGGCATAGCCTTCCTTGCGGGCGCCCTCGCGCATCGCGTCCAGCGCGGCGAAGTCGATCGGCGGCGGCGCCGGTTCTTCCGGTTCGGCTTCGAACGCGGGTGGCGGAGGCGGCGGCGCGTCGAAGGCAGACATCTTCCAGCGGCGCCAGCCGTTGCCGTCGCCGCCGCGGTCGCCGCGCTTGCTGCCAGGCTGGCGTTCATCGGCGCCCAACGCATCGAAGCTTTCGAAGGCGGCGCCGTCGCGGCCACCACGCAGGTTCAGCCCGGCGGACGAGGAAGGCGATGCGGCGGGCGCGGACTGCGCGGCGGCGCGGGCTTGTGCACGCGGCTCGTAGCGTGCGCCGAAACCGTCGTCACGCTCATCGTCGCGCTCGTTGCCGAGCGGGCCGCCCAGATGGTGGCCCAGCGCCTGCCGCGCGTAGGGATTAGACATAGGCATCGTCGCCGGCTCCGATCTGGATCTCGCCGGCGTCGGCCAGGCGTCTTACCACCTGCAGGATGCTCTTCTGCTCGGCCTCGACCTGCGACACGCGCACCGGGCCCAGCGCTTCCAGATCCTCGCGCAGCATCTCGCCCGCACGGGTCGACATGTTGCGGATGAACTTGTCGCGCAGTTCCTGCGGCGCGCCCTTGAGCGCGACGATCAGCGACTCGGTGGCGATTTCCTTCAGCACGCGCTGGATGCCGCGATCGTCCACTTCCAGCAGGTTCTCGAACAGGAACATCTCGTCGATGATCTTCTGCGCGAGGTCGCTGTCGTGCTGGCGCACGCCGGCGATCACCGCTTCCTCGTGCGTGGTGTTCATCAGGTTGATGATCTCGGCCGCGGTGCGGATGCCGCCCATGCGGCTGCGCTTCAGGCTCTGGCCGGCCAGCAGCTTGGTCAGCACGTCGGTCAGCTCCTGCAGGGCGCCCGGCTGCACGCCGCCGAAGGTCGCGATCCGCAGCACCACGTCGTTGCGCAACCGGTCGGTGAACAGCGCCAGCACTTCCGAGGACTTCTGACGGTCCAGGTGGATCAGGATGGTGGCGATAATCTGCGGATGCTCGTCGCGGATCAGCTCGGCCACCGAGGTCGCATCCATCCAGTTCAGCGAGTCGATGCCGCTGCCCGGGTCGCGCGATTCCAGGATGTCCTCGATCACCGACAGCGCGCGTTCCTCGCCCAGCGCCTTGTTCAGGACGCTCTTGATGAACGTGCTCGAGTCGACCGACAGCGCCAGGAACTGTTCGGTCTCGCTGCGGAATTCGGCCAGCACGGCCGCCATTTCTTCTCGCGTGACGGCGTTCAGCGACGCCATGGCAGAGCCCAACGTCTGTACTTCGCGCGGCGACAGGTGCTTGAACACCTCGGCCGCCGCATCCTCACCGAGCGACATCATCAGGATGGCGCTCTTCTGCAAGCCCTCACCGTTCATCGCTAGACATCCAGTTCTTGATCACACTGGCGACCAGACGCGGGTCGCGTTGCGCGGCGTCGCGCACCAGGGCGAGATCGCTTTCGTATTTGGCGGTCAGGCGCAGCACTTCCGGATCCGGCTGCTGCTCCTCGACCGGCAGCAGCACCGACTCGGCCGCGTTGGTCTCGGCGGGCGGCGGCAACGGCGGCGCGGTGTACTTGCGCAGGATCGGCCGTGCCACCTTGAACCACACAAACAGGGCCAGCAGTGCCAGCAGCAGATACTGCGCGGCGGTCTTGGCCAGCTCGATCATCTCGGGTTGCTTCCACAGCGGCAGTTCGGGCTTGATCTCGTCGCCGGAGGTGAACGGGCTGTTGACCACATTGAGCGAGTCGCCGCGCGCCGGCGAGAAGCCCATCGCCTCCTTGGCCAGGTTCTCGATCTGCGCCAGTTGCGCGGCGGTCAGCGGCTCGCTGGTGACCTTGCCGTTCGCGCCCGCCACCTGGCGATGGTTGACCACCACCGCGACCGACAGGCGGCGGATGCCGCCCGGTGCCTGCTGCACGTGGCGCACGGTGCGGTCGAGCTCGTAGTTGGTGGTCGAATCGCGGCGGTTGCTGCTTGGGCCGGACTGGGCGCCGGCGAGCGCGGCCTGCGCGGTGCCGGCCTGCTGACCCTGGGCCTGCTGGCCGGCCTGTCCTTGCTGACCCTGCTGTCCTTGTTGTCCTTGCTGTCCCGGTTGCTGCGTGACCACCGGTGCGGCGGCCTGCAGCGGCGGCTGGTTCGACAGCGCGCCCGGCACGCCGCCGACGGGCGAGCCGCCTTGCTGGTTCGATTCGCTGGTCTGCTGGCTGCGGATCGCCGCGCGGGTCGGATCCTGGTTCGGCTTGAACGACTCGTCGGTGTGCTCGACGATACTGAAGTCGACGTCGGCGGTGACCTGGGCCTTCACATTGCCCTGGCCGACGATCGGAGCGAGGATCGACTCGACGCGCTGCACGTAGGTGCGCTCGAGCGTCTGCACATACTTGAGCTGCGTGGCATCGAGCATGCGCTCGTTGCTGCCGTTGCCCGACAGCAGGTTGCCATGCTGGTCGACGATCGAGATCGACTTGGGCGTCAGCTCCGGCACGCTCGACGACACCAGATGGCTGATCGCGGCGACCTGGCCTTCGTCGATGGCGCGGCCCGGATGCAGCGTCAGCACGATCGACGCGGTCGGCTTCTGGCGCTCGCGCACGAACAGCGTCGGCTTCGGAATGGCCAGATGCACGCGGGCGGACTGCACCGCGGCGATCGATTCGATCGAGCGCGCGAGCTCGCCTTCGAGCCCGCGCTGGTAATTGACCTGTTCGGCGAACTGGCTGATGCCGAACTTCTGGTTGTCCATCAACTCCATGCCGGCGTTGCCGCTCTTGGGCAGGCCCTGCGAGGCCAGCCGCAGCCGCATCTCATGGACCTTGTCGGCCGGCACCATCACCGCACCGCCACCCTCGGCGAACTTGTACGGCACGTTCATCTGCTGCAGCGACGCGATCACCGCGCCGCCGTCGCGTTCGGACAGGTTGCTGTACAGCACCTTGTAGTCGGGGCTGCGCGACCACAGCACGCCGACTGCAATCGCGGCGGCCAGCGCGGCGCCGCCCAGCATCAGCGGCAGGCGCGGATTGCCCTTGAAGCGCTCGATCAATTCCGAGCGGTTGCCCAGCACGGCCGCGGCATTCATGCGCGGGCCTCCGTGTTGGCCGACCCGCCGAGCAGGCCGGGCAGGGGCGAACCTTGCCGGGGGCGCAATGCGCCGCCCTGGCGGTGGCCGATGTCGGCATGGCTCAGATCACGCAGCAGACAAAACACGCGTACTCTCCGCGATAGTTAAACAAAGGGGCGCCGGTGTCGTTAATGCATTCGCTGGCACCAAACCAGGAAAGCGGGTGGGGAGCGGCAAGGCGACAACCCGCCAGACCCGGCACGGTAGCGATGATCGGTTACCGCGCGCACAGACAATCGGAGGAATAGGACGGCTTTTCGGTCCGATTTCGGCCTATGCCGGGCGAGGCGCGACGGGTACGCTTCGGCTGCTGGATGGGAAGGAGCGCCCGCGCGGAACCCGTTCCCGTCCGACCGACCCAATCCGGGGGCCCGCCGACCTTGTCTCGGCGCCTCGCCAACTACGGAATAGATAGACCGATGAGTTCGATTGCTTCCATCGAAGGCATGCTGCAGCAGCTGCGCGGCCTGGCGCAGAGCGCGTCGGGCACGACGTCCCAGACCGCGCCGGCCGCCGCTTCCGGCTTTGCCGGCGAGCTGCAGCGTTCGCTGCAGAAGATCAGCGGCGCCCAGGAACGCGCCTACGGCCTGGCCGAGGCGTTCGAGCTCGGCAAGCCGGGAATCGCGCTGAACGACGTGATGATCGAAATGCAGAAGGCCAGCATTTCGTTCCAGACCGGCGTGCAGGTGCGCAACCGGCTGGCGATGGCGTATCAGGAAGTGATGAATATGGCGGTGTAAGCGTCGCGGATCGCGCGCTACCTACCGTATGCCATCTCGTCATTCCCGCGAACGCGGGAATCCAGCGTCTTTTGACGTCACTGGGTCCCCGCCTCCGCGGGGACGATGATGTGAGTGGAAACATGAAGGCGGCCCTTGCGGCCGCCTTATTCGTTTATTGCTGCGCCCGGGGTACCTTCACTCGATCCGCACGATCCCCGTATCCGCTTCCAGCCGATGCAGCCAGGCCAGCAGTTCGGCCACCGCCGTATAGAGCTGCGGCGGGATCTGGCTGTCGAGGTCGACCTGCATCAGCAGGTTGACCAGCGTCGGCGAATCGTGGACATAGACGCCGGCCTCGCGGGCCTGCGCGATGATCGATTCGGCGATCAGGCCGTAGCCCTTGGCGACCACGCGCGGGGCCGCGTCGTTCTTCTGGTACGACAGCGCGACGGCGGCGCCGCGGGGCGAGTCCTGCTGGCTCATGCGGCGCCCTCCGCGTCGGCGTCGCGGCGGATCGAGAAATGCAGCAGGTCGATGCCGCGCGCGCCGAGGTTGGTGCGAAGGCGATCCTGCGCGTCGTTCAGCATCCGTGCGATGCGGTCTTCCTGCACGGCCAGCCGGGTTTCCAGACCCGTAGGCGTCAGTGTCAGCCGGGCCTCCACCGTTCCCAACTGCGGTAACTCGAGCACCAGCCGGCTCGACCACGCGCGTTCGTCGGCGTCGTCGCCGTGTTCCGCCGACCCGCCGTGCTGGTGCTGTTCGGCGATGTCCCATTGCATCGGCGTGCCGGGCCACGCTTCGCCGGCCCAGCGGAACTGCTGGGTCGCCAACAGCTCGAGCTGCTGGCGCACGATGCCTTCGGTATTCGGATGGATGGCCGGTGCGGCTTCGGCCTTGGCCATATTGCCGGTCGCATCCGGCCGTGCCTGGGCGTCGTCGCTGGCGCTGAGCAGCGTCTGCGAGCCGGCCTGGCGGGCGGCGTCGTTGGCGGCGGCCTGGTAGGCCTGTGCTGCCGCCTGCAACGAGCGCGGCGTTTCGTTGCCGCGTGGGGCGTCGCTGGCGCGTGCAGCGGCGTCGCCCAGCGTCGCGGCCGGGTCTTCGGCGCCTGCCTCCAGGCCGGTGGTGGCGGAGCGCGCGGCATTCAACGCGGCGTCGAGCACCGCCTGCGAGGGATCGGCGGCTGCCAGTGCCTGGATCGCGCTGCTCAGGGCCTGGGCGTCGGTGGGCGAGGCGGGGAGCAGAGTCGGCAGCGGCGCCGTGCCCGAAGGTTGCATCGGCGCCCCCGGTTGCTGCCCGTAGGTGCCCGTCGCGGCCCCGTGACCGGACGCGGCACCGCCGGCGCCGGTTCTGGCGCTGTTACCGGCGCTGTTGCCTGCGCTATTACCCGGATACGGATCCCGGCCGATTCCCGCCTGCGGCTCGCGCGCCAGACTGGCCAGCCCGCGTTCGCCGGCGATCCACTGCGCAAGATGCGATTCATAGAACAGCCCGCTGTCTTGCACCAGATGCATCAGCGCCTGCCGCACCTGTGCGGTCCCTTCGGGCAGGCGCGTAGGCGGCACGGCCAGCAGCGGACCGGCGCTGCGCAGTGGCGCGGCCGAGCCCTGCGCCAGCAGGGTAAGGATGGTGCGGGCGGCAAAGCTGAGCGTTTCGCGGGTGGAGCCGACCGGCGTGTTTGCCGAAGTCTGTCCCTGCGGACCGGTTCGCACCGGCAGCTCGACCGCGCCGGTGGCGGTGCCGTCGGACTGGCGCACCGTGGCGCCGCCGGGGCTGGCCGTCGGAATCAGCGCCGCCAGCTTGTTCGCCGACACCTGCGCGCGCAGCGTGTTGGTATCGAGACCTTGCCCTGACGGCGAGCCGGGCGGCAGATGGATCGCGGTCATGGGGTGGCTTCCGGGTGGTCCGCTGGGTCACCGGCTTGCCGGCGACGGCCAGCGGGACCCGGTGCGGGGTCAGGCAAGGCTGCCGTAGGCGTGCGAAAGATTCTGGCGGCGGCGCGAGTCGCCCAGCAGTTGGCCCAGACGTGCCAGGTGCGGCAGCATCAGGTCGCGGATGCGGGCGTCGTACGCCAGGATCCGGTCGAGCAGCGCGTGGCGTCGCATCCGTTCTTCGGCCGAGACCGGCACGTTGTGCTCGAGCTCGCGCAGGCGGTCCACCACGGCCAGGTAGACCGTCTGCACATCGTTGAATGCGGTCCAGTTTTCCGCCTCGGCGGCTTCGAGCATCTGCTCGGACAGCAGCAGCAGTTCCTCGTAGTTCAGCACGGTGGGAGACACGGTATGCATCATCAGTTCTCCTGCGCCACGGCAACGGCTTCCGGCTGAGCGGCGGCCGCCGATTGCGCGGCGTGGTCGCCGGCTTCCGGCTCGCCGATCTGCGCCCATGCGGTGGCGAGGTTTTCCAGCAGCGCGTCGACCTCGTTGAGCAGCGTGACATCGCTGCGCACATTGGCCAGCAGCAGGCGGCGGGTCATGTAGTCGTACAGCGCTTCGAGGTTGGCGGCGATCTCGCCGCCGGTGTCGTGATCCAGCACCGCGCGCAGGCCGTTGTCGACGATGTCGATCGCCTTCGAGATGGCCTGGCCGCGCGCCTGCACGTCGCCCGCATCGAGATGGAACTTGGCCCGTGCGATGGCCGAGCGCGCGCCGTCGTACAGCATGGCGATCAGCTTGTGCGGGCTCGCGCTCATGGCCCCGGTCTGCACGCCGACCCGGGCATAAGCGTTGATTGCTTGGCGCGCGTACATGATGGCGGTCCTTGCCGTTGGTTACTTCTTGGTCTGGTTGGCCAGCGCGGCGAATTGCTCGGTCAGATAGCTGCGGGTCTGATTGAGCTTGCTGACCAGCAGGTCCAGCTGGGTGAACTGCGCGCGGTAGCGTTCGATGGTCGTGTTGACGCGGTCCTCGACCTGCGCGTAGCGGTCTTCCAGGTCCTTCAGGCTCTCGGTCAGGCCATCGGTGGCAACCTTGATCGCCCCGTTGGTTTCGTTCAGGTCGTCGATGGCGTCGGTGATCTGCTTGCCGTAGCCGCCGGTGCCGGTGGTGTGCGAGAACATCGAGGTCACGCCGCCGAGGTTCTCGCTGATCGCCTTGGTCAGCTTCTTGTCGTCGACCTGCAGCGTGCCGTCCTTGGTGAACGAGACGCCGATCTCCGACAGCGTGATGGTGCCGCCCTTGCCGTCCGGCTGCGGCACGTTCAGCATGCTGCGCAGGCTGGTCTGGATCGAGCGCAGCGTGCTGTCGCCGTTCAGTGCGGCGCTGCTGCCGGTGGTCGTGTCGAACGCGGTCAGCGACTTGGCCGTGCTCTGGATGTTGTTGTACGCGGTGACGAAGCCCTGGATCGCGGCCTTGATCGCGTCGGTGTCGCGCGTCACGGTCAGGCTGCTGGTGCCGGTCTTGTTCAGCGTCAGCGTGACGCCCTGGGCCGCATCGGTGACGGTATTGCTCTGGCTGACCACGTCGATGCCGTTGATCTTCAGCTTGGCGTTGGTCGCGCGCACCGTCTCCTGCATGCCGCTCGGCTGCACCGCCTGGGTCGGATCGAAGCCGACCAGATTGCTCAGTTCGGGGCTGTCCGCGGTAATCCGCATGCTGGACTGTTCGCCGGTGGTGTTCGAGGTCAGCACCAGGCGATAGGGCGTGCCGCTGCCGTCGTTGACGATGCTGGCGGTCACGCCGACGCTGGCTTGATTGATCGCGTCGCGAATGCCCTGCAGCGAGTTCTGGCCGGGCTTGATCTCGACGGTCTTGGTGCGCGCGGCATCGGCGGTGAAGCCCAGCGGATCGGTGTAGCCGCCGGTGCCTTCGTTGTAGCCCTGGCGCGTGCCGAATTCGAAGGTGATCTTGCCGGTGCCGATCGCGGTGGTCTGGCTGGCGACGTTGGTGCCCACCAGCGATTGCGCCTGCGCGAGGCTGGTGACGTTGACCGAGTAGGTGCCCGGCACGGCGTTGGAGCCTGCCGCGGCGGTCATGATGTCGGTGGAACCGGCCACCGCCTTGGCGGCGCCAAAGGTGGCCGCATCGGCGAGCTTCTTGGCGGCGCTCTGGTAGGCGGACAGCACGCTGCTGAGCGTGCCGTAGGCGGAAAGCTTGGCTTGGTAGCTGGACGCCTGGGTCTCGAGCAGCTTCAGCGGCGTCTTTTCCGCGGCCTCGAGTTTCTCAAGCAGCGCGCCAAGTTCAAGTCCGGAGCCGACACCGATGTTGGAGATGGTAGCCATAGTCTTTTGCCTTTGTTGTTCAGCCTGTCTACGTCAACGCGTCCCAAGAAACGCTTTGCAGGCAGCGAACTGCCTGCGAAGCATTCCCAGCGGAAAACCGGGCCTTGCGGGCCCGGCTTTCCGCGCCGTTGCGAATTAACGCAGCAGCGACAGCACGTTTTGCGTGGTCTGGTTGGCTTGCGCCAGCACCGAGGTACCAGCTTGCTGCAGGATCTGCGCGCGGGTCATGTTCGACACTTCCGTTGCGTAGTCAGCGTCCTGGATGCGCGAACGCGAAGCCGACAGGTTGGTCACGGTGGTGCCCAGGTTCGAGATCACCGAGTCGAAACGGTTTTGCACCGCACCCAGCGAGCTGCGCAGGGTGTCGACGTTCGCCAGCGCTGCGTCCAGCTTGGCCAGCGGGTTCGAGCTGGCGCCCGAGGTGATGCTGGACAGTTGGATGTTGGCGGTGTCGATCGCGAAAGCGGCGGTACCGGCGGTCGTGGTCACGTCGGCCGATTGCGGATCCAGAGCGATGTAGAACTCCTTCGCAACGGTCGCTTCGACTTCGAAGCCCTTGGCCTTCAGCGTGCTGACTTCGGTCGCGTCGGCGGCGGTGATCGTCACGGTGGCGTACCAGTTGCCGTTGTCGTCCTTCTCGGCCGTACCGGCCAGGACCACGCTACCGGCGGCGACGCCCAGGCGCGAAGCCAGGTCACCAGCGTTCGATTCCGTCACGGCCGTGGTCGTCACGTTCGTCGTCGTGCCGTAGGCGGTTTGGTAGTCGGCGGCGACCAGAGCGGCCGGCGTGCCCTTCGGGCCCGACACGTTGAAGCCGTCCAGACCCAGGGTCTTGGCGGTGATTTCCTTCAGGTCGATGGCGATGATTTCGCCGTCGTTCGCGCCGACCTGGATGTTCATCTTGGTGTCCTTGGCCAGAACCTTGACGCCGTTGAACTGGGTCTGTTCCGAGACACGGTTGATTTCTTCCAGACGCTGCTTGATTTCGTCCTGGATCGATTGCAGGTCCGAAGCCGAGTTCGAGCCGGTCGCGGCTTGCACCGACAGTTCACGGATACGCTGCAGGTTGTTGTTGACTTCCGTCAGCGCGCCTTCGGTCGTCTGAGCCAGCGAGATGCCGTCGTTGGCGTTGCGCTGCGCTTGCGTCAGGCCGCGGATGTTGGCGGTGAAGCGGTTGGCAATCGCCTGACCGGCCGCGTCGTCCTTGGCGCTGTTGATACGCAGGCCCGAGGACAGGCGCTGGATCGCGGTGTTCAGCGCCGATTGCGACGTGTTCAGGTTGTTCTGAGTCATCAGAGACAACGAGTTGGTATTAATGACTTGCGCCATGGTACGACTCCTATTTGCAATGTTTTACGCATTCCGGCGGGTGCCGTAACGTTGGCTGCCTGCACTGCAGGGCGTGAAGTGCCTCCGTTGCCAAGGTTATCGACCGGGCTGCCGAAAGGTTTAGAGTGACTTTCAGTCGGTGGCGCGGAAAGCTGTCATTGCAATGCTGCGGGCGGCTCCTGGCCTGGCTCAGGCGCGCCGGCGGGACCGCGTGCGGGGGGTGAACAGCCGCACGAACTCGGGCGGCACCTCGTCGCGGGGCAGCTCGATCGGCTGCCCGTCGACGTTGTCCGGGGTGATCGCCGCGATCGCATGCTTGTAGACGATCTGCGGCGCCGGGTCGCCGTGGGCCAGGGCCAGCAACACCATATAGGCGTCGGCGCCAACCACGACCCCGTGCAGGCGCACGCCGCTGGTCAGATGCAGCACCACCGGATGCCGGCTGGCGCGATGAAAGGCCAGTTGTCGGTCCTGGAGCTGGCGGCCCGGACGAATACTTCTGATTTCCTGATACTTCACGACTTCTCCGGTCGAGCCCGATAGGGTTCTGTCGGCAGACAACGGTACGGGGATCAGGCACGAGCCGGCGCGGATGCGGCACGACGGTATCCGTATTGGCGAGAGCCCGATCTTGGCGAGGGATGAAACATTCGCTCTCGGTACCGGCGCGGGGGAAGTCATCGCGTGTCCTTGCGGCCGTGGCGCTTGTGGTTCGCGGATGTGTTGCCTCGACGGTCGGACTGGCGTGCCGCCAGAAGAGAAGGGGAATACTTCGGCCCGGAGGGTAACAAATTTTTACAACTCGGGGATCGAAGGAGCCGTGACATGCGTCTAGAGGTAAACCTCTAATTAAGTGCTTGCATACATGTGCCGATAACCACAGCTGTTCTCGGCGTAAAGTGCTTCGATCTGCGCAGCCTTTAAAGCGAACTGCGAGCCGAAGCGGGTTCCCATCCGAGTGCGTACTCACCTCGACGCTTCTCTGCAGCAATCGCGACGGTCTTTTCTTGTTTTATTTGTAAAACAAAGTAAGTGTCACTATCGGCATTTACCCTGATGGAAACTGTATTTACACCTCATCTAAGCACCGCTATAGTCGGCCGCGAGCCAATCGGCTCTAGCAGTCCTGGAAAGCCTACGAGCACCCCGCGCGTGGGCTTCTTTTTTTGCCCGCGTCCTGTGCAATGCCGGACGTCTTCGCCCGCCTGGGGCGGAATACCGGATGCTCGGCGTCAATTGGACACCCGTCCTGTCTCGGGCAATCGATGGAGGTGACGGGGTTTTTGCCTCTTGTTCGCCATTTGGCCATGGGGTCCCCGCTCACCACTCGTTCTGCTGACCTCAGTCGACCTCTGCCGCCGATAGCGATACCCCGCCGTATCGGCTGCCATCAAGAAAGCGTTCCTTCCTGCCGTTAGCGAAGCACCGCCGCGCACACGCGCGCGGCGTCGACTACCAGAGAAGAGGGGGCGGTATGGGAGGGTGGAAGCATTTCGGCATTGGCGCGCGCCTGGCGGGAGCCTTTGCCGCGATGGTGGCGTTGCTCGCCGTGGTGGCGGGTTTCGGCCTGATCGCGCTGGGCGATATGAACGCTTCGATGCGGACGACCGTCGAGCAGCGTCTGCTGAAGGTCATGGAACTGGACGGCGTCAAGGAGGGTGCGCAGGCCATCGGCATCATGGTGCGCGACGCGGTGCTGACCGAGGACCCGGCCGTGGTCCAGCAGAACGTCGGCCGCGTCAACGAGCGCCGCAAGCAGATGAGCGCCACGCTCGACGATCTCTCCAGGCTGATTGCCGCCTCCGACAATCCCGGCCTCAAGCAGGTGTTCGACGAACTGGGCAAGC
Organism: Cupriavidus sp. JZ107; assembly: GCF_053903255.1. Taxonomy (NCBI): domain Bacteria; kingdom Pseudomonadati; phylum Pseudomonadota; class Betaproteobacteria; order Burkholderiales; family Burkholderiaceae; genus Cupriavidus; species Cupriavidus sp. JZ107. The sequence continues at coordinate 345,519 of NZ_CP096480.1, forward strand.
ATCGCGCCGCCTATAACGCCCAGCTCGACCAGTTGCTGACGCAGCTGCAGGCAGGCGAGTTCGTCGCCGCGCGTGCCGGTCTGATTGTCACGCTGCCGGCCGCGCAGGCAGCGTACTTCGAGCGCCTGGACACGCTGATCGCCTCGGGCCGCAAGATGGCCACCGAGGCGGTGCAGCAGGCCCAGGCCGACTATCTGTTCACGCGCAATCTGCTGCTGGCGCTTGGTGCCGTGTCCGCGCTGCTGGCCGTCGGGCTCGCGGTGGCGATCACCCGCTCGATCGCCGGGCCGGCGCGGCAGGCGTTGGCCGCGGCCGAGGCGCTGGCGCAGGGCGATCTGGCATTCGCCATTCGCGCCAAGGGCGACGACGAGATGGGCCGGATGCTGAAGGCGATGCAGCGCGCTTTCGCGGAACTGTCGGTACTGGTGCGCGGCATCCAGGGCGCCTCGGGCGCGATCGACGGCGCCACGCGCGAGATTGCCAAGGGCAACACCGACCTGTCGCAACGGACCGAGGAGCAGGCCGCCTCGCTGGAGCAGACCGCCGCCTCGATGGAGCAGCTGACCTCGACCGTGCGCCAGAACGCCGACAACGCCCGCCAGGCCAACCAGCTCGCCGTCAACGCCTCGGCGGTGGCCGCCGAGGGCGGACGTACGGTGCGCAGCGTGGTCGAGACGATGCAGGGCATCTCGCAATCGTCGGCCAAGGTCGCCGAGATCATCGGCGTGATCGAAGGCATTGCCTTCCAGACCAATATCCTGGCGCTGAACGCCGCGGTCGAGGCCGCGCGCGCCGGCGAACAGGGGCGCGGTTTCAGCGTGGTGGCGGCCGAGGTGCGCAGCCTCGCGCAGCGCAGCGCGGCGGCGGCCAAGGAGATCGGCGAGCTCATCAACCGCTCGGTCGAGCAGGTCGAAGTCGGCGCCCGCCAGGTCGAGCAGGCCGGCGGCACCATGGACGGCATCGTGGAAGCCGTTCGCCGCGTGACCGACATCATGGGCGAGATCTCCGCCGCCAGCGCGGAGCAGTCGACCGGCATCGAGCAGGTCAACCGCGCGATCGCGCAGATGGAAAGCGTGACCCAGCAGAACGCCGCGCTGGTCGAACAGGCCGCGGCCGCCGCCGAAAGCCTGCAGCAGCAGGCTGCGGGGCTGGTGCAGGACGCGGCGAAGTTCCGTGTCGAGGAGGCGACGGTGGCGTTGTCGCGAGCCACGGACCCGGCTCGGGAACCGATGCTCGCCGTGGCGGCGCCGATTGCCAAAGCTGCGCCGGGTGCCAAGGTTGCATCGGCCGCAAGCCCCGCCTCGCTGCGTGCGGCCACGACCGCACCCACTCCCAAGACACCGGCGGTCTCTCGCGCCGACGGTGCTGCCGCAGCAGGCGCGAAGTCCCGTGGCACGCCGGTGCGGCCCGCCGCTCTGGCCGCTGCGGGAGCGGCGGCTGCTGGCGCAGATGACTGGCAGAGTTTCTGAAACGTAGTTGGGACGTAGACCGCGTCCCAATTTGCGTGGTCGACCGGAGCCGGGAAGGGCGATTTGGCGCTCCTTTTTTGTCGTCTATAATTGACAAAAACTGGAGGCGCCAAATGAACGTCGCTCTACTTGGCAACGCCATTCGCCGCAAACGAATCCAACTGGGCCTGACCCAGCAGCAATTGGCAGATATGGCGGTGCTGTCGCGGCAAACCTTGAACGGCATCGAGCACGGCCATGTCAACGTCACCGTAGACACGCTTGGCCGTCTTCTGGACGTTCTGGGGCTGACGTTGGAAGTTGCGGACCCTGAACAGAAGCGGGGTCGCCCCGCGCGGGCGGTATGGATGGCGGCGAAGGGTGCCAATACCAGCTATTCCGGTGAGCTGACGCCAATGGCACTGGAGCAGGCGCTGATCAGCGGACAAGTTCCCGACGAACTGCAGCCCCAAGTCGCCCAAATCCTGGATGAGGCGCCGCTGCAGTTGGTGACGAAGATGGTGGCGGAAGTGGCCACGCGCCACGATCGGAAGCCCACCGAAATCTGGAAGAACCTGCGCCGGATGGCGCGTGAGCTGACGGCGACGCGGGGTGGCCTATGGGCATGACGGTGAAACTCCGCGGCGACCCTTGGGAGGCCCTATTTCCGCATGCGCTAACGCTGATGGAGGAAGTGAAGACGCATGGAGGCATCGAGCCGCTCTGGACGTTTGGCGGTGGCACGGTATTGATGCTGCGTTACGACCATCGCATGTCGAAGGACATCGATATCTTCGTCCCTGACCCGCAGTACCTCGGCTGAGTAAGAGCGCGCCGAAAGGCACACTTTTAAGCAAGCGCCTACAATAGCCGTCTGTCCTTCATTAGAAAAGCCGGTCCGGCCAGCGCGGTCGTGCACCGGCTATGTTGTTTCTCCTTGCCCGCCCGATGATCGCTCCCCTTCGTTCTGGCCTGCGCCTTGCCGGCGTGGCTGCTTCCGTTGCGGCTTCCGCTGGGTCGCCGGCCTCGCCTGCGGCCCCATCCATTCCGCCAAAGCCTGTTCAGTCCGGCGAGCCGACCGGGTCGCCGCCGGTGCCGGTGATGCAGGTCATCTTCGGCCTGATGCTGGCGATCCTGCTCGGCGCGCTTGAGCAGTCGATCGTGGCCGTGGTCTTGCCCGAGATCGCCCTGCGCCTGAACGGCTTCGATGTGATGGCCTGGGTCGTGTCGGCCTACCTGATCGCGTCGACGGTGGCCACGCCGATCTACGGCAAGCTGTCCGACGTACTGGGCCGGCGCTCGGTGCTGTCGTTCGCGATCGTGCTGTTCCTGCTCGCGTCGATCGCGTGCGCGCTGGCGCAGACGATGCCGCAGCTGATCGTCGCGCGCATCCTGCAGGGGCTCGGCGGCGGGGGGCTGATCTCGGTGTCGCAGGCGGCGATTGCCGACGTGGTGCCGCTGCGCGAGCGCGGCCGCTATCAGGGATATGTCAGCGGCGTGTGGGCGGTCGCCAGCATGGCGGGACCGGTGATCGGCGGCTACCTGGCCCACTATCTGTCGTGGCGCTGGATCTTCTGGATCAACCTGCCGCTGGCCCTGCTGGCGCTGTTCACGGTGCGCCGGGCGCTGCGCCATCTGCCGGCCGGCGGCGGCCGCAAGCATCGGATCGACTATCTGGGCGCGCTGCTGTTCGGCGGTGGACTGACCGGGGTGCTGGTGTTCCTGACGCGGCTGGGCCAGGGCCACGATGTCTGGCGCGCCGATTCGCTGAGCCTGCTGGGCGGTGGTGTGGCCGCGCTGCTGCTGTTCGTCTGGCAGGAGCGCCGCGCGGCCGATCCGGTGATTCCATTGGCGATGCTGCGCGTGCCGACGGTGGCGATCTGCTGCATCACGCTGTTCCTGTGCTTCTTCCAGTTGATCGCGATGTCGGTGCTGCTGCCGCTGCGTTTCCAGGTGGTCGGCGGCGCGCAGGCGGACAGCGCGGCGTTGCGGCTGGTGCCGCTGACGCTGGCGATCCCGTTCGGGGCGTTCATCGCGGGCCGGCTGATGACATGGAGCGGCCGCTACAAGCCATTGCAATTGATCGGCGCCGCGGCCGCGCCGCTGGCGATTGCGGCGCTGGCCTTCGTGGACCCGCGCGCCGTGGTGCTCACCGGCGTCGTGATGGTGGCGCTGGGCCTGGCGATCGGCCTGCAATTACCGAGCGCGCTGGTGGCGACGCAGAACGCGGTGCCGCCGCAACAGGTCGGTGTCGCCACCGCGCTGACCGCGTTCTCGCGGATGCTCGGCGGTGCGGTCGGGGTCGCGGTGCTGACCACGGTGCTGATCGCGCTGCTGCGCCATAGCGGCATGGCGGTCAGCCCGCTGCCCGGTGGGGAGGACGTGCTGATGCATCTGTTCCGCGAGGTGCTGTCGCTGGGCGATGGCGCCGAGGCGGCGGCGGTGCGGCAGACCGCGGAGCGTTCGTTCCGTGCGCTGTTCCTCGCCAGCGCCGCGGTCTCGCTGCTCGCGCCGCTGCTGGTCGTGCGGCTGCGCGAGGCGACGCTGCGCGGCAGTCCCGTGAAGGCCGCGGCGAGCGTCGAATAGCGATTGCAGGATCGGGCAGCGCCATGTCGTTTGACAAGGCGCGCCCCCCGGACCATTCACTCGAGATCGACGACCCGGCCCGGGCACAGGATATGGTGCGGGTCGAGCGTCCGCTTCAGCAGGCGCATGACCGCCAGTTCCTCGGGCGTGCGCGAGCATCCGAGGAACGGCTTCTTGTGCGTGCCGATGCCATGTTCGGCCGAGATGCTGCCGCCGAATTCCTGCACGACGCGATAGACCACTTCGCTGATCTCGTGCTCCGGAAAGTCGGGCAGCGCAACGTTGGGCAGATAGACGCTGACATGCAGATTGCTGTCGCCGACGTGGCCGAAGTTCACCAGCTCGGCCTCGGACCATCGGTCCAGCACGGCGGCGCGCAAGGCCTGCGCAAACTCGCCGATGCGGCCGATCGGCAGGCTGACGTCGAACGCGGCGTTGGGCGCCCACATCACCGGAAACTCGGCGACGGCGTCGCGTAACTGCCAGAAGCTCTGCGCCTCCTTGTCGCTGGTCGCGACCGCGGCGTCCTGGATCAGCCCCGCGTCCATTGCGGTCTCCAGCATCGACTCGAAGGCGGGCGCATCCTGGCCGGCGTCGTCGCCCTGCAGATCGAGCAGCACGTAGAACGGGTGGCCGGCCGGCAGCGGCGCACGCACGCCCGACACGCGCGTCGTCACCAGCTCGTAGAAGTCGGCCCACATCACCTCGAACGCGGACAGCCGGCCAGCCAGCTTGCGCTGCGCATGGCGCAGCAGTTGCACGACGTCCTCGTAGCGGGACAAGGCGCACAGCGCGGTCTGCGTACTGGCGGGCAGCGGCGCCAGCTTCAGCACGGCGCGCGTGATCACGCCGAGCGTCCCTTCGCTGCCGATGAACAGCTGGCGCAGGTCGTAGCCGGCGTTGTTCTTCAGCATCTTGTTCAGCGACGTCAGCACGGTGCCGTCGGCCAGCACCGCTTCGAGTCCCAGCACCTGATCGCGCATCATGCCGTAGCGGATCACGCGATTGCCGCCGGCGTTGGTCGCGATATTGCCGCCGATCTGGCAGCTGCCGCGCGCGCCCAGGTCCACCGGCAGCAGCCAGTCCGCCGCGCGCGCCGCTTCCTGCGCGGCCTGCAGCGTGGTGCCGGCCATCACGGTCATCGTGCCGGCCTGGCCGTCGATCTCCTCGACACCGCGCATCCGCTCGAGCGACAGCACCAGTTCGCCGCCTGCCGGCGTCGCGGCGCCGGCCAGTCCCGTCAGGCCGCCCTGCGGCACGACGGCTTGCCGGTGGCGATGGCAGATCGCCAGCACCGCGGACACCTCGGCCGTATTGCGCGGCCGCGCCACCGCGAACGGCGGCACCGGATCGAGCGGGGCGTACCAGTCCTTGCGAAAGCGCGTCTCGATGGCATCGCCGGTCTGCAGGCCGGCGGCATCGAGCGCGGCGGCCAGTTCGGACAGCAGGGCGTCGCGGTTCACCGCCGCGGATCGGGTTTGGGTGCTGGAGCTTGCCATGAACGAGTCTTGTAGCGGGTTCGAGGGGTAGGGAAAAAGGGCGAGACAATCCGGGGCGCGATCAGGCGCCGCTCCACGCCTCGCGGTTGATCTTCACCGTCGACTCGCGTCGCGGTTCCTGCTTGCGGGCCAGATGCTCCATCGCCGGTTCGATGACCTCGGCGAGCTTGCGGAACGCCGGCCCGATCTCTTCCTCGGGCACGCAGGCATAGCCCATCAGCAGTCCCTGCCGCGCCTGCGTCTCGTCGCAGTAATAGCGCGACAGCGGCCGCGCGCTCAGCCCCTGCGTGCGTGCCGCCATGCTGATGCCGAGATCGTCCGCGCCGGGCGGCAGATGCATGACCAGGTGCAGCCCGGCCTCGTGCGTCGACGTGGGCCAGTCAGCGCCGAAGCGTTCGGCGATCGCCTCGCGCAGCAGGCTTTGCCGCTGCGCATAGCGCAGGCGCATGCGCCGGATGTGGGTGGCGTAGTGCCCCTCCTCGATGAAGTCGGCCAGCACCGCCTGCTGGATCAGCTGGCCTTCGCGGAACAGCTCGGACAACCCTGTCGCGAAATGCGGGGCCAGCGGTTTGGGCAACACCATGAATCCCATGCGGATGCCGGGAAACAGCGTCTTGGAGAACGTGCCCATGTAGATCACGCGATCGTGCTCGTCGAGCCCTTGCAGCGAAGCGAGCGGGCGGCCCTCGAAGCGGAATTCGCTGTCGTAGTCGTCCTCGACGATCCAGACGCCACGCTGGCGCGCGTATTCGAGCAGCATGCGCCGGCGCGACAGGCTCATCACGGTGCCGAGCGGGTACTGATGCGACGGCGTCGCGAAGATGAAGCGCGGCGGATTCTGCAGCGTGGCCGCGTCCGGCGCGATGCCCTCGCCATCGACCGGCACCGGGATCGGCTCCACGCCCGAGTTCGACAGCAGGCTGCGCGTGCCCCAGTAGCCCGGGTCTTCCATCCACGCCTTGTCGCCGGGGTCGGCCAGCAGGCGCGCGATCAGGTCGATCGCCTGATGGATGCCGGTCGTCATGATGATCTGTTCGGCATCGCACCGTACACCGCGCGCCAGGCGCAGATGCTCCGCGAGGACGCGGCGCAGCGGCAGATAGCCGCCGTTATGCGCATAGGTCAGCAGTTCGGGACGCGGCTCGCGCCAATGCTTGTTCAGTAGCCGCGTCCACACCGCGCGCGGAAACAGCGAGACGTCAGGCACCCCCGCCATGAACGCACCCCATTGGCGATCGGACGCACCGGCATGCGACACCAGATGCTGGCCGCGGCGCGACAGCGCAAAGCGGTTCGGGTTTTGCTGCGCTGCGGGCACGGTGATGGTGCCATTGGCGGCGCCAACCTTGTGCAATGCACTATGGTCGGGAAATGTGTGCGACACAAAGGTGCCACTTCCGGTCGACGCCGTGACATAGCCCTCGGCCAACAACTGCTCGTAGGCGTACAGCACGGTGTTGCGCGACACCCCAACCTCTTTCGCCAGCATTCGCGAGGCGGGCAGCTTGCAGCCCGCGGGGATCGTACCGGCAAGGATTTCCTGCCGAATGATCTGATAGACCTGCCGGTTCATGTGCGTACCGGCCTTGTCGGCGCTGCCGTCCGTCGGCCGTTCCAGCCGTTGCAGCAGCAGCTCGGACAGAATGGACTCTTTCAAAATGGCTCCAGCAAAAGCGGCAAATATGGACCTATCTATGGTGCCAACTGTGCGCTAATTTCCCACCCATCGCGCGCCGGTGCAAGCAGTTTTCACATCGGCGAGCCTCGCAGCCCGGTGTTCCAAGGAGCCCTCATGCAAGATTCGGCAAGCCAACTCAGTACCACCGACATCGCCGGCGCCGTGCGCTCGCTGTTGCCCTATATGGTCGAGACGCTGTCGGGCTTCGTCGCCGCCGCCAGCCCCTCCGGGCAGGAGCAGCCCGCGGCGGAATTCATCGAGGCGGCCTTGCGCGATCTGGGACTCGCATCGGAGCGCATCGAGCTGCGCGCCGATGCCATCAGGCATCTGCCGCTGTTCTCGCCGCCGTGCTGTCCGGACGGCGGCCGCTACAACCTGCTGGCCACGCATCGGCCTGCCGCGAAGGGCGGCCGCTCGGTATTGTTCAACGGCCATCTCGACGTGGTGCCCACCGGCCCCGAATCGATGTGGCGCAATCCGCCGTACACGCCGGTGGTCGAGGACGGCTGGCTCTATGGCCGCGGCTCGGGCGACATGAAGGCGGGCATCGTCTGTGCGCTGGCTGCGTTCAAGGCGCTGCGCGTGCTGGGCGTGCAGCCGGCCGGTGCGGTGGGCTTTAACGCGGTGCTCGAGGAAGAGAACACGGGCAACGGCGCGCTGGCCACCGTGGCGGCGCTGCGCAGTGCGGTCGGCGCCGGCAAGCTGGCCGCCTTCGATACCGTGATCATTCCCGAGCCGCTCGGCGAGGGGCTGATGAGCGCGCAGGTGGGCGTCTACTGGATGTTCATCGAACTGACCGGAAAGCCGGCCCACGCGGCCTACATGACCTCGGGCGTCAATCCGGTCGAGGCGGGCGTCGCGGTGATGGAAGACCTGCGCGAGCTCGAGGCCGAATGGAACCGGCCGGAGAACCGCCCGCCGGTGTACCGAGAACATGCCCACCCGATCAACTTCAACCTCGGGCAGATCCACGGCGGCGAATGGAATTCGTCGGTGCCTTGCACCTGCACGCTGGGCGTGCGCATCGGCTTCTATCCGCATATGGACATCGACGAGACCAAGGCCATCGTCGAGGCGCGCATCCGCGCCACCGTCGCGCGGCTGGAGAGCAATCTCGAACTGAATATCCGCTACGAGGGCTTTCATGCGCCGGGCTGCGAGTTCGATCTCGACGTGCCCAGCATGCAGGCGCTGGCCGAGGCCCATCGCAAGGTCCACGGCGAGCCGGTCAAGCGCGAGGCCACCACCGCGACCACCGATGCGCGCCATTTCCGCCTGATGCTCGATACCCCGGTGACGTGCTACGGGCCCATCGCCCGCAACATCCACGGCATCGACGAATCCGTGTCGCTCGACAGCATGGTGCGGGTGACCACCACGTTGGCGCAGTTCCTGCACGACTGGTGCGGTGTGGAGCCGATTGCCAGGGCATGACGCCGGCCATGCGCCCTGTCACGGCGTGACGGGACGCGATCCATGCAAAGCAGTGCCTCAGTTTGCGCTTCAGTTTGCGCTTCAGTTTGCGACTCCGTAGGTGCCATCAGTACCCGCTGTTCACAACGACAAGGAAACGAGCCGATGAAACGAGTTACGACGCGCTTTCAACAGCGCCTGGCTTCGCTGGCGATCGCGGCGGCAGGCCTGTCCCTGTTGCCCCTGGCGCTGCCGGCCGGCAACGCCGCCGCCCAGACCACCGGCGGCACGCTGTCCGGCATCGTGCAGCCCGAGCCGCCGATCCTGGTCAGCGCCCTCAATTCGCAGGCGCCGACGCAGTACATCGCCGGCAAGATCTATCAGGGCCTGCTGACCTACACGCCGGATCTGAAGCCGCAGCCCGAGCTGGCCAAGTCGTGGAAGATCTCGCCCGACGGCCTGACCTATACCTTCGAGCTGCAGAGCGGCGTCAAGTGGCACGACGGCAAGCCGTTCACCTCGGCCGACGTGGTGTTCTCGATCGACAAGCTGCTGCGAGAGGTCCATGTGCGCACGCGTGCCGTGCTGAACAAGTACATGGCGTCGATCCGCGCGGTCAACGACACCACGGTCGAAATCAAGCTGAAGGAACCGTTCCCGCCGTTCATCTCGATGTTCGAGACCGGCACCATGCCGATGATGCCCAGGCATCTGTACGAGGGCACCGACTACCGCAACAACCCGGCCAACCAGAAACCGGTCGGCACCGGCCCCTTCATGTTCAAGGAGTGGAAGAAGGGCGCCTATATCAAGCTGGCCAAGAACCCGAACTACTGGAAGAAGGGCAAGCCATATCTGGACGAGCTGGTCTTCTACGTGATTCCCGATTCGGCCTCCCGCGCGGTGGCGTTCGAGAAGGGCGACGTACAGGTGCTGCGCGGCGGCGATGTCGACAACGTCGACGTCAAGCGCCTGCGCGCGCTGCCCAACGTGGAATACACCACCAAGGGCTGGGAGCTGTTCTCGCCGATGGCCAGCATGCTGATGAACCAGCGCAAGCCGCCGTTCGACAACGTCAAGGTCCGCCAGGCGGTGATGCATGCGCTGAACCGCAAGATGATCGTCAACAACATCTTCTTCGGCATGGGCAAGCCGGCGGTCAGCCCGTTCGCGTCGACCACGCTGTTCTTCGACAAGAACATGCCGAGCATGGACTTCAACCTGAAGAAGGCGCGCGACCTGATCAAGGAGTCGGGCGTCAATGTCGGCCAGTACCCGATCAAGATCCTGGCGACCTCGTACGGGGCCAACTGGGATCGGCTGGACGAGTACACCAAGCAGATGCTCGAGCAGCTGGGCTTCAAGGTCAGCATCGAATCGGCCGACGCCGGCACCTGGGCCGCGCGGGTCAGCAACTGGGATTTCGACCTGACCACCACCTACACCTACCAGTACGGCGATCCGGCGCTGGGCGTGGAGCGGCTGTACGTGGCGCGCAATATCGTCAAGGGCACGCCGTTCGCCAACGTGCAGGGCTACAACAATCCGAAGGCCGACGAGCTGTGGGCCAAGGCGGGCGCGACCATGGACCCGGCCGAGCGCCAGAAGCTCTACAGCGAGGTGCAGCGGATCCTGGTCAACGACGTCGCCAACGCCAACCTGTTCGAGCTGGAGTTCCCGACGCTCTACCGCAAGAACGTGAAGAACCTGGTGACCACGGCGATCGGCCTGAACGAGTCGTTCGACAACGTCTCGATCGAGAAGAACTGAGCCACCGGCCCTGTCTTCGCCCCTCTCCCGCCTGCGGGAGAGGGGCGGGGGAGAGGGTGACCGCCACCACGAAGTCGTGGAGCCTGCCGTGAATTTCCTTTCCTTCCTGATTTCCCGTCTTGGCAAGGCCATCGTGGTCGTGCTCGGCGTGGTCATCATCAACTTCTTCCTGATCCGCCTGGCGCCCGGCGATCCCGCCACCGTGATGGCGGGCGAGGCCGGCGCCGGCGATGCGGCATTCGTCGGCCAGCTGCGCGAGCAGTTCGGCCTCGACAAGCCGCTGCTGACGCAGCTTGGCATCTATCTGAAGGGCGTGGCCCAGCTCGACCTGGGCTACTCGTACCGCAACCATCTGCCGGTGCTGGACCTGATCCTCGACCGCCTGCCGGCCACCTTTCTGCTGATGAGCGGTGCCTTCGTCTTCTCGATCGTGCTGGGCGTGCTGCTCGGCGTGATCGCCGCGCGCACTCGCTACGAGAACCGCCGCCGCTGGATCGACAGCGCGGTGATGTCGGGCGCGCTGCTGCTGTATGCGACGCCGCTGTTCTGGCTGTCGCTGATGGCGATCATCCTGTTCTCGGTGGTGCTGGGCTGGCTGCCGGCCTTCGGCATGGAGACCATCGGTGCAGGCTACACCGGCATGGCGCGCGTCAAGGACGTGGCGTTGCACATGATCCTGCCGACGATCTCGCTGGGCTGCTTCTTCATGGCGGTCTATGTGCGCCTGACCCGCGCCTCGATGCTGGAGGTGATGGGCATGGACTACGTCAAGACCGCGCGCGCCAAGGGTGTGCCGGCCAGCCGGGTGATCCGCGTGCACGTGCTGCGCAACGCGCTGCTGCCGGTGATCACCTTCGCCGGCATCCAGCTCGGCCAGATGGCCGGCGGCGCGGTGCTGACCGAGACGGTGTTCTCGTGGCCCGGCATCGGACGCCTGATGTTCGACGCGCTGCTGCAGCGCGACTACCAGCTGCTGCTGGGCATCTTCTTCGTGACGTCGGCCCTCGTCGTCTTCTTCAACCTGCTGACCGACGTGCTCTATCGCTTCATCGATCCGCGCATCTCGGTCGGCGGCAAGGGAGCCACCGCATGAAAGCCTTCCTGCAACGCTATTGCCGCAACTACGGCGCGGTGATCGGTGCGCTGGTGCTGCTCGCCGTGATCGCCTTCGCGCTGTTCGCTCCGGTGCTGTACGAAGATTCGCCGTGGCTGATGGTGGCCGATCCGCTGGTGCAGCCGTTCGCCGATCCGGCCTATCCGTTCGGCACCGACATGCTGGGCCGCGACATCACCGCGGGGATGCTGTACGGCGCGCGCGTGTCGCTGCTGGTCGGCGTGATCTCCACCGCGGTGGCGCTGCTGTTCGGCATCCTGATCGGCGCGGTGGCCGGCTACTGCGGCGGCCGCATCGACGACGCGCTGATGCGCTTTACCGAGTTCTTCCAGACCATTCCGCAGCTGGCGATGGCGGTGGTGATCGTCGCGATCTTCAATCCGTCGATCTATTCGATCGTCGGCGCCATTTCGGTGGTGTCCTGGCCGCCGGTCGCGCGCCTGGTGCGCAGCGAATTCCTGTCGCTGAAGCAGCGCGAATTCGTGCAGGCCGCCGTGGTCATCGGCCAGAAGCCGCTGCGCATCATCGCCACGCAGATCCTGCCCAATGCGATGTCGCCGATCATCGTGTCGGCCTCCTTCATGGTCGCCACCGCCATCCTGACCGAGTCGGCGCTGTCCTTCCTTGGCCTGGGCGACCGCAACATGATGAGCTGGGGCTTCATGATCGGCGCCGCCCGCACGATGATCCGCGAAGCCTGGTGGATGAGCGTGTGGCCCGGCGTGGCGATCCTGCTGACGGTGCTGTCCATCAACCTGATCGGAGAAGGCTTGAACGACGCCATGAATCCGCAGCTGCGCCGCCGCGGCGAATGAGGGAGCGAGCCATGTCCGTTCAATCGATGCCGCACTCCAATAGCCAGTCAGCCGCGGCGCCGCTGCTGTCGATCCGCGACCTGACCATTGCCTTGCCCAGCGGAAGCGACCGGCCCTACGCGGTGCGCGACGTTTCCTACGACCTGCACGCCGGCGAGATCCTCTGCATCGTCGGCGAATCCGGCTCGGGCAAGTCGATGAGCGCCAACGCCATCATGGGTTTGCTGCCGCCGTACCTGAAGCCGCAGAGCGGCCGCATCCTGTTCCGCGGCAAGGACCTGCTCGCGCAGGACGAAGCCACCTTGCTGGCGATGCGCGGCAAGGACATGGCGATGGTGTTCCAGGAGCCGCTGTCCGCGCTCAATCCGGTGATGACGGTCGGCGACCAGATCGCCGAGGTCATGCGCGTGCACCACGCCTATCCCGGCGAGGCGCGCATGCGCCGCGTGCTGGACCTGCTCGACTTCGTCGGCTTGCCCGATCCCGCGACGCTGGTGCACAGCTACCCGTTCCGGCTGTCGGGCGGGCAGCGGCAGCGCGTGGTGATCGCGATGGCGCTGGCGCTCGAGCCCGCGCTGCTGATCGCGGACGAGCCAACCACCGCGCTCGACGTCACCACGCAGGCGCAGATCCTGGCGCTGATCAAGCGGATCCAGGCCGAAAAAGGCATGGGCGTGATGTTCGTGACCCACGACTTCGGCGTAGTGGCGGAGATTGCCGACCGGGTCGCCGTGATGGAGAAGGGCGTGCTGGTCGAGATGGGCAGCGCACAGCAGGTGCTGAACCACCCGCAGCATCCCTATACGCGCCGGCTGATCGGCGCGGTGCCGCACGGCCGCTGCGGCGAAGCCGACGGCCAGGCGGCGGAGACGGTGCTGGACGTGCGCGACTTGCGCAAGACCTATGTGTCCGGCGGCGGCCTGTTCTCGCGCAAGCGCGTGGTGCATGCGGTCGACGGCGTCAGCTTTACCGTGCGGCGCGGCGAGACGCTGGGCATCGTCGGCGAGTCGGGCTCGGGCAAGTCGACCATCGGCAAATGCCTGCTGCGGCTGACCGACATCGACGGCGGCACCTTGCTGTTCCAGGGCCAGGACATCGCGCGGATGCCCGAACGACGCTTCCGCCCGCTGCGCAAGGATGTGCAGATGATCTTCCAGGACCCGTTCGCCTCGCTCAATCCGCGCCATACCGTGGGCCGGATCGTCAGCGACGGGCCGATCGCCAATGGCGTGCCGCGCCAGCAGGCGGAGGCCCGCGCGCGTGAACTGCTGCAGCTGGTCGGGTTGGAGGACTCGGCGTTCGACCGCTATCCGAACCAGTTCTCCGGCGGGCAGCGCCAGCGCATCGGCATTGCCCGCGCGCTGGCGCTCGAGCCGAAGCTGCTGGTGGCCGACGAATCCGTGTCCGCGCTCGACGTCTCGGTGCAGGCGCAGGTGCTGGAGCTGCTGGCCGCGCTGCAGAAGCGGCTCGACATCGGCCTGATCTTCATCACGCACGACCTGCGCGTGGCGGCGCAGATCTGCCACCACGTGATCGTGATGCACAAGGGCAAGGTGGTCGAGTCGGGGCCGCCGGCCCAGATCTTCGACGCGCCGCGCCACGACTACACGCAGCGCCTGATCGCGGCGATCCCCGGCAAGGAGTGGGATCCGAAGGCGATCCGCGCCGCCGCCTGACAACGCATTGGCCCGGCCGGCAAGCCCCTATTTCCGGATGCCGTCCGTGCGCCCAACCCGAAGCCCCATGGAGAACACGATGAAGAACGCCGAACTGGTCCGCCGCAAGGATGCCGCCACGCCCCGTGGCGTGGGTGTGATGTGCAATTTCTACGCCGAGCGGGCCGAGAATTCGGAGATCTGGGATGTCGAAGGCCGCCGCTTCATCGACTTCGCGGCCGGCATCGCGGTGCTGAACACCGGCCATCGGCACCCGCGCCTGGTCGCCGCGGTGCAGAAGCAGCTGGAACGCTTCACGCATACCGCTTACCAGATCGTGCCCTATGCCAGCTATATCGAGCTGGCCGAGAAGATCAACCAGCGCGCGCCGGGCCAGTGGGCCAAGAAGACCGCGTTCTTCACCACCGGTGCCGAGGCGGTCGAGAATGCCATCAAGATCGCGCGCGCCGCCACCGGGCGCCCCGCGGTGATCGCTTTCTCGGGCGGCTTTCACGGCCGCACGATGATGGGCATGGCGCTGACCGGCAAGGTCGTGCCGTACAAGGTCGGCTTCGGCCCGTTCCCGGGCGAGGTCTATCACGCGCCGTATCCGTGCGAGCTGCACGGCGTGTCGGTCGACGACTCGCTGAAGGCGCTGCAGGTCCTGTTCAAGGCGGACGTCGATCCGAAGCGCGTGGCCGCCATCATCTTCGAGCCGGTGCAGGGCGAGGGCGGCTTCAATGTCGCGCCCGCCGCCTTCGTCAAGGCGCTGCGCGCGCTCTGCGACGAGCACGGCATCCTGCTGATCGCCGACGAAGTGCAGACCGGTTTCGGCCGCACCGGCAAGCTGTTTGCGATGGAGCATTACGGCGTGGCCCCGGATCTCACCACGATGGCCAAGAGCCTGGCCGGCGGCATGCCGCTGTCGGCGGTGTGCGGCCGCGCCGAGATCATGGATGCGCCGGCGCCGGGCGGGCTCGGCGGCACCTATGCCGGCAATCCGCTGGCCGTCGCCTCCGCACTCGCGGTGCTCGAGGTGCTGGAAGAGGAAAACCTGATCGCGCGCGGCGCCGCGCTCGGCGAACGGCTGATGGATCGGCTGCGCAGCCTGCGTCCGAGCGTGCC
This sequence comes from Cupriavidus sp. JZ107, assembly GCF_053903255.1. Taxonomy (NCBI): domain Bacteria; kingdom Pseudomonadati; phylum Pseudomonadota; class Betaproteobacteria; order Burkholderiales; family Burkholderiaceae; genus Cupriavidus; species Cupriavidus sp. JZ107. Next base: position 360,622 of record NZ_CP096480.1, read on the forward strand.
GCAGATCGCGCAGGTGCGCGGGCTCGGCGCGATGGTCGCGGTCGAGTTCCAGCAGGCCGACGGCAGCCCCGATGCGGAGTTCACGCGCGAGGTGCAGAACCGCGCGCTGCAGAAGGGGCTTCTGCTGCTGTCCTGCGGCGTGCACGGCAACGTGATCCGCTTCCTGTTCCCGCTGACGATCCCGGATGCGGTGATGGACGAGGGGCTGGACATCCTGGCCGACGTGCTGGTCCGCTGATCGACATCCGCCGCCCATTTTCCCGGAGCCTTTGATGCAATTGAACGATACCGGCCTGCTGCGTGCGCAGGCCCTGGTTGGCGGCGCCTGGATCGACGCCGACCGCGGCGAGTCCTTTGTCGTCACGAATCCCGCCACCGGTGCGCCGATCGGCAAGGTGCCGATGATGGGCGCCGCCGAGACGCGGCGCGCCATCGAGGCCGCACGCGTCGCGCAGATCGACTGGCGCCGCCGTACCGCGCGCGAGCGCAGCCAGATCCTGCGCAAGTGGCATGAGCTGATGCTGGCGCACGCCGACGATCTTGCGCTGCTGATGACCACCGAGCAGGGCAAGCCGCTGGCCGAGGCCAAGGGCGAGGTGGCCTACGCCGCCTCGTTCCTCGAGTGGTTTGCCGAGGAAGGCAAGCGCGTCTGCGGCGACGTGCTGGCCTCGCCAATGGCGGACCGCCGACTGGTCGTGGTCAAGGAACCGGTCGGCGTCTGCGCGGCCATCACGCCATGGAATTTCCCGCTGGCGATGATCACGCGCAAGGTCGGCCCTGCGCTGGCGGCCGGCTGCACGATGGTGCTCAAGCCAGCCGAGGACACGCCGCTGTCGGCGCTGGCCCTCGCGGTGCTGGCCGAGCGCGCCGGCGTGCCGGCGGGCGTGTTCAGCGTGGTGACCGGCGACGCGGTCGCGATCGGCGGCGAGCTCACCGCCAATCCGGTGGTGCGCAAGCTGACCTTCACCGGCTCGACCGAGGTCGGCCGCATCCTGATGCGCCAGTCCGCCGACACCATCAAGAAGCTGTCGCTCGAGCTCGGCGGCAACGCCCCGTTCATCGTGTTCGACGACGCGGACCTCGACGCGGCGGTGGAGGGCGCCATTGCCTCGAAGTATCGCAACGCCGGACAAACGTGCGTCTGCGCGAACCGGCTCTACGTCCACGACAAGGTCTATGACGCCTTCGCCCGCAAGCTGGTGGCCGCGGTCGCGCAGCTCAAGGTCGGCAATGGCGTCGAACCGCGCGTGCTGCAGGGGCCGCTGATCAACGAGGACGCGGTCGCCAAGGTCGAATCGCATATTGCCGATGCGCTGGACAAGGGCGCGCGCGTGCTGGCCGGCGGCAAGCGCCATCCGATCGGCGGCACCTTCTTCGAGCCGACCGTGCTGGCCGACGTGACACCGGCGATGCGCGTGGCGAAGGAGGAAACGTTCGGCCCGCTGGCGCCGCTGTTCCGCTTCCATACCGACGACGAGGTGGTCGGCATGGCCAACGACACCGAATTTGGCCTGGCCTCGTACTTCTACAGCCGCGATATCGGCCGGATCTGGCGCGTTGCCGAAGCGCTGGAGTACGGCATGGTCGGCATCAACACCGGCCTGATCTCGAACGAGGTCGCGCCGTTCGGCGGGGTCAAGCAATCGGGCCTCGGCCGCGAGGGTTCGCGATACGGCATCGAGGACTATCTCGAGATCAAGTACCTGTGCATGGGCGGCATCGACCGCTGAGAGCCTACAGCCGATAGCCGATAGCCGATAGCCGACAGCCGCCGCACCACCGAACCCCAATGCGAGCCCCAACATGAGCAGACCCCAGGCAGTGCCGACCGTGCAGGTCGACAACGAGCGCGTGATCGTTACCGAATGGCGCTTCGCGCCCGGCGCCGAAACGGGCTTTCACCGGCACGGCTACGACTACGTGGTGGTGCCGATGACGACCGGCCCGCTGCTGTTGCAGACGCCGCAGGGCGAGGTCACCAGCCAGCTGGTGGCGGGACGCGCGTACGCGCGGCCCGCGGGCGTCGAGCACAACGTGATCAACGCGCACGACGGCGAATGCGTGTTCGTCGAGATCGAAATCAAGGCGACGGCGGGCGCGGGATCGCCGTCGTGCACGGCAGCGCACGGAGCCAATCCATGACCAAAGCATCCACGCACAACCGCGCAGTAGACGGCCAATCGCTGCGCGAGCGCAATGGCGGCCAGATCCTGGTGCAGCAACTGCGCATCCACGGCGCCAAGCGCGTGTTCCTGGTGCCCGGCGAAAGCTACCTGCCGTGCATCGACGCGCTCTACGACCATCAGGACGCGATCGACCCGGTGGTCTGCCGACAGGAGAGCGGCGCGGGCTATATGGCCGAGGCCTACGGCAAGCTGACCGGCGAGCCGGGCATCTGCTTCGTGACCCGCGGCCCCGGCGCGACCAATGCCAGCATCGCGGTGCACACCGCCTATCAGGACTCGACGCCGATGATCCTGTTCGTCGGCCAGGTCGGCAACGACTTCATCGAGCGGGAGGCGTTCCAGGAGATCGACTATCGCCGCATGTTCGGCGAGATGGCAAAGTGGGTCGCGCAGATCGACCGCACCGACCGTATCCCGGAGTTCATCGCGCGCGCCTTTGCGGTGGCGACCAGCGGCCGGCCCGGGCCTGTGGTGCTGGCGCTGCCGGAGGATACGCTGTGGGGCAAGGCCACGGTGGCCGATCTGCCGCGCTACCAGCGCGCGTATGCGGCGCCGACGCCGGCCGCAGTGGCGTCGCTGGGCACGCTGCTGGCGCAGGCGCAGCGGCCGTTCCTGCTGGTCGGCGGCTCCGGCTGGACGCCGCAAGCGATGCGCCAGCTCGAAGGCTTCGCCGAGCGCTTCGCCTTGCCGGTCGGCGCGGCCTGGCGCCGGCTCGAATGCTTCGACAACCATCATCCGAATTTCGCCGGCCATGTCGGCTGGGGCATGGGCGAGGCGCTGCGCGCGCGCGTTCGCGATGCCGACCTGCTGATCGCGGTCGGCACGCGGATGGGCGAGGCGACCACCGAGGGCTACACGCTGGTGGAGAGTCCGCTGCCGCGCCAGCGGCTGGTCCATGTCTATCCCGACGCCAACGAGCTCGGGCGCGTATTCCAGCCCGCGCTGCCGATCGTCGCCGACGTCGTGTCGTTCGCGCAGGCCGTCGACACGCTGGAGCCGGCGGCCGAACCGGCGTGGGCCGGCCAGACCCGTGCGGCGCGCGGCGACTACCTGCGGCAGCAGGAGCCGGCATCCGCGCCCGGTCCGCTGAACCTGAATGCCGTCGCCTGCCATGTGCGCGACCACGTGCCCCCTGACGCCTGCATCACGGCCGGCGCCGGCAACTACGCGCTGTTTGCGCATGCCTACCACCGTTTCCAGGGCGTCGGCACCAGCCTCGCGCCGACCGTGGGATCGATGGGGTACGGGCTGCCGGCCGCGATCTCGGCCAAGCTCGAATATCCGGACCGCACCGTGGTCTGCTACGCCGGCGACGGCTGCTTCCAGATGAACCTGCAGGAGCTGGGCGTGGCGATGCAATACCGGCTCGGCATCGTCGTGCTGGTTTTCAACAACGGCATGTGGGGGACCATCCGCGCGCACCAGGAACGCGAATTCCCCGGCCGCACCATCGCGCTCGGCTTCGACAATCCGGATTTCAGCGAGCTGGTGCGCGCCTATCGCGGCCACGGCGAAGTGGTGCAAAGCGACGCCGAATTCGGCCCGGCGTTTGCGCGGGCGCTCGAATTCGCCAATACGCAGCGTCTGCCCGCGCTTCTCGAACTGCGCTACGACCCCGACGGCATCGCGCCCGGCATGACGTTGTCGCAGATTCGGGCGGCAGCGCTGGCGCGGCAGGCGGACGCCGCCGCCTGAACGCGTCGCGCCGCGCGCGCCACCCACGACCGCTGCTCGACAACCCACACCTACGATATGCGTGCTTTCTTCTCGGATGACCAGTTGCTCCATCAGCCCCGCCAGTTCATGCGCGCGGGCCGGCTGTGCGAGCCGACCGACGTGCCCGCACGCGCGGCCGCGCTGCAGGCCGCGCTCGCCGCGCGCGGCATCGATCTGGCGGCCGCGCCGGACTACGGCCGCGCGCCGCTGGAAACGGTGCACAGCGCCGCCTATCTCGATTTCCTGTGCGAAGCCTACGACCGCTGGCAGGCGCTGGCGCGCCCCGGCTTCGAACCGGGCATCGAGGTGCTGCCCAATCTGTCCCCGTACCACAACGGCAAGCTCGACCAGAACCGCCGGCCCGATTGCCCGACCGACTCGGTGATCGCGCAGGCGGGCTATTACCTGGGCGACCTGAGCTGCCCGCTCGGCCCGCAAAGCTGGCGGTCGATCCTGCGCTCGGCACACAGCGCGGTGGCGGCGGCGGACTATGTCTGCGAACAGCCCGATGGCGGCATGGCGTACGCGCTGTGCCGGCCCTCCGGCCATCACGCGCACAGCGACCGAGCCGGCGGCTTCTGCTACGTCAACAACGCCGCGATCGCCGCGCAGGGGCTGCTCAAGCGCTTCGGCAAGGTCGCGGTGCTCGATGTCGACGCGCATCACGGCGACGGCACGCAGCAGATCTTCTACCAGCGCTCGGACGTGATGACGATCTCGCTGCATGCCGACCCGGCCGGCTACTACCCGTTCTATACCGGCTATGCCAACGAACGCGGCTACGGCGCGGGCTATGGCTACAACCTGAACTTCCCGCTGCCGCACGGCACCGGCGACGCCGGCTTCCTGGCCGCGCTCGACAGCGCGCTCGACGCGCTGCGCGACTACCGGCCGCAGGCACTGGTGCTGTCGCTCGGCTTCGATACCTATGTGGACGATCCCATCAGCGTGCTGGCCGTCGGCATGGACGGCTACCGCGGCATCGGCGAGCGCATCCATGCGCTGGGCGTGCCGACGGTCGTGGTGCAGGAGGGCGGCTACGAGGTCGAGGCCATCGGCCCCGCGCTGGACGCCTTCCTGTCGGGCTTCGCGCCGGCGATGGCCTGAGTACCGCTTCCCGAGGAGAACAGAATGACGACACTGAAGATCGACGGCCAGCGCCTGTGGGATTCGCTGATGGCGCTGGCGCGCATCGGCGCGACGCCGAAGGGCGGCAACGCGCGGCTGGCGCTGACCGAGCTGGATGGTCAGGGGCGCGACCTCGTGACCGGCTGGATGCGCGAGGCCGGCCTGGCCGTGACGGTCGACAAGGTCGGCAATATCTTCGGCCGCCGTGCCGGCCGCAATGACGCGCTGCCGCCGGTGATGACCGGCAGCCATATCGATACGCAGCCGACCGGCGGCAAGTTCGACGGCTGTTTCGGGGTGCTGGCCGGGCTGGAGGTGATACGCACGCTGAACGATCGCGGCATCCAGACCGAGGCGCCGCTCGAGGTTGCGATCTGGACCAATGAGGAAGGCACGCGCTTCGTGCCGGTGATGATGGGCTCCGGCGTGTTCGCCGGCATCTTCCCGCTGCGGACGGCGCTGGACGCGACGGACCGCGACGGCAAGCGCGTCGAGGACGAGCTGCGGGCGATCGGCTATGCCGGCAGCGCGGAGGTCGGCGGCCGTCAGGTCGGCGCCTATTTCGAGGCCCATATCGAACAGGGCCCGATCCTCGAGGCCGCGGACAACGTGATCGGCGTGGTGACCGGCTCGCTGGGCCTGCGCTGGTACGACGTGACGGTGACCGGCATGGAGGCGCATGCGGGCCCGACGCCGATGCCGCTGCGGCGCGATGCGTTGTATGGCGCCACCTTCCTGATGCAGGAAGTGGTGCGCATCGCCAACGATTTCGCGCCGCATGGCCGCGGCACCGTCGGCGTGGTCAATGTCCATCCGGCCTCGCGCAACGTGATTCCCGGCGCCGTGACGTTCACGGTGGACCTGCGCCACGAGGATGCGGCGCGGCTGGCCGAGATGGATGCGCGCTTTCGCGCGGCCTGCGCAGCGCTGGCCGCCGGCACCATCCCTGGCGCCAGCGCCGGCACGCCGCTGGAAGTCGATGTGCGCGACGTGCAGTATTTCCCGCCGACGCCGTTCGCCGCCGAGCTGGTCGCCGACGTGCGCAACGAAGCCGAGGCGCGCGGCTACCGGCATCAGGACATCGTGACCGGCGCCGGTCATGACGCGGTCTACATGGCCAGCGTCGCGCCGACGGCGATGATCTTCGTGCCGTGCAAGGACGGCATCAGCCACAACGAGATCGAGGACGCCAGGCCCGAGCATCTGGAGGCGGGCGCCAACGTGCTGCTCGGCGCGATGGTGGCGCGGGCGGGCGCGTGAACGCCGGCCTGGGCCGCGAAAGCGGCTGGTGGCGCGGCGGGCTGCTGTTCCTGTGCGTGGTGATGTTGTTCGCCACCGTCGATGCGACCGCCAAGCACCTGGTGGGGCGCTATCCTGCGCCCTTCCTCAATGCGGTACGTTATGCGGCCACCTGCACCGTTGCCATCGCGATGCTGGCGAATGCGGGCCGCCTGCGCTTCTGGCGCACGCCCCATCGCGGCTTGCTGGTGTTGCGGGGCCTGATGCTGGCGGTCATGGGTACCTGCTTCATGACCGCGCTGCTGTGGATGCCGCTCGCCGAAGCGACCGCGATCTATTTCATGGCGCCGCTGGTCGTGGTGGCGCTGTCGCCGTGGTTGCTGGCCGAGCGCGTCGGCGCGCGTCAGTGGCTGGCGGTGGCAACGGGATTCGCCGGCATGCTGTTGATCGTGCGCCCCGGCGGCCAGTTGTCGTGGATCGGCACGGCGCTGATGGTGGCGGCCATGCTCGGCTACGCGCTGCTGCAACTGCTGACCCGGCGCATGGCCGGCAAGGTCGATGCGACGGTGCAGTACGGCTTCGCGGCGATCATCTGCATGATCGCCACCGGCTTGCCGGCGCCGTTCTTCCTGCCCGCGGTGTGGCCGGACCTGGTCGACTGGCTGACGATCCTCGCCATGGGCTTCATGAGCGCGCTGGCCCAGGTGCTGCTGATCCTGGCGCTGCAGCGCGCGCCGGCTTCCACGCTGGCGCCGCTGAACTATTGCCATCTGCTGCTGGCGCTGGTCTACAGCGCCTGGTGGTTCGGCCGCTGGCCCGACGGGCTTGCCATGGGCGGCATCGCGCTGATCGTCGGCGCCGGGTTGTCGCTGACGCTGCCCGCGCGCGCCGCGGCACCGGTTTCTCCTTCCTCCCTTGATTCGAGGCAACCCTCATGAGCGAGCTTCACGACCTGGCCTACTGGCGGCAACGCGCGCAGTCGATCGTCCCGAACCTGCGCGGACAGGCCTATATCGACGGCCGATGGACCGACGCCGCCGATGGCGCCACCTTCGACAGCATCGATCCGGCCACCGGCAACGTGCTGGCGAAGGTGGCGGCATGCGCCGGGGCCGACGTGGACCGCGCGGTCGCCGCGGCCCGCAGGGCCTTCGAGCAGGGCCTCTGGGCGGCCATGCCGCGCCGCGAGCGCAAGGCCACGCTGCTGCGGCTGGCGGCGCTGATCGATGCGCATCGCGAGGAACTGGCGTTGCTCGAGACGCTGGACATGGGCAAGCCGATCGCCGACACGCTGTTGTACGACATTCCCGAATCGGCGCGCACCTACGCGTGGTATGCGGAGGCGATCGACAAGATCTACGACGAGATCGCGCCGACCGATGCCAACGTGCTGGCCACGATCACGCGCGAGCCGCTGGGGGTGGTCGCGGCGGTGGTGCCGTGGAACTATCCCCTGCTGATGGCAAGCTGGAAGGTCGCGCCCGCGCTGGCCGCCGGCAACAGCGTGGTGCTCAAGCCTGCCGAGCAGTCGCCCCTGAGCGCGCTGCGTCTGGCCGCACTGGCCGAGGAAGCCGGCATTCCGGCCGGCGTGTTCAACGTGGTGCCGGGGTTCGGCGCGCAGGCGGGGCAGGCGCTGGGCCGGCATGCCGACGTGGACTGCATCGCGTTCACCGGCTCGACAGCTACCGGCAAGCGCTTCCTGGAATATGCGGGCCAATCGAACCTGAAGCGGGTCTGGCTCGAATGCGGCGGCAAGTCGCCGCATATCGTCTTCGACGACTGCCCGGACCTGGACCGCGCGGCGCAGGCCGCGGCGATCGGCATCTTCAACAACCAGGGCGAGATCTGCATCGCCGGCTCGCGTCTCTACGTGCAGCGCGGCATCTACGATGCGTTCATGACGAAGCTCGAGGCCTGCGCCGCCAACATGCAGCCCGGCGATCCGCTGGACCCGTCGTCCGCGATGGGCGCGATCGTCGATGCGCGCCAGCTCGACCGCGTGATGTCGTATGTCGCCGCGGGCCAGCGCGAAGGCGCGCGGCTGCGACTGGGTGGCCAACGCGTGCGCGCGGAAACCGGCGGCTACTTCCTGCAGCCGACGATCTTCGAGTGTCCGGCCCAATCGCTGTCGATCGTGCGCGAGGAAATTTTCGGGCCGGTGCTGGCGGTCACCGTGTTCGACACCGAGGAAGAGGCGCTGCGCATGGCCAACGACTCGCCCAATGGTCTCGGCTCCGGGCTGTGGACGGCCAACCTGGCACGCGCGCATCGCGTGTCGCGGCAGCTGCGGGCGGGGCTGGTATGGGTCAACTGCTATATGGACGGCGATATCACGGTGCCGTTCGGCGGCGTCAAGCAGTCGGGCTCGGGCCGCGACAAGTCGCTGCATGCGCTGGACAAATACACGGATCTGAAGACGACCTGGATCAGCCTGGTGTAGCGGCGTTTGCCCCCGGACGGTGAGCCCGAACCGACCGGATTGGTGCGCCGTGGTGCAACGAGGGGACTGGCGTCATGCCGATGGCGCCGGCGGGAGACATGCGTCCACATCGCCGTGGTTTTCGGCGTATTTCGCGCGCTTTCTCGTGGCACGGCAGTTGCGATGAACTGCGCGTCGCCCGCCGCCGAGCGGGTGCATTCCCTTCGCTCAAAGAGGTCTGTCGATGCCACTACGTTGCCGTCTTCTTCGCGCCTGCCTTGCCGTCACCGCGCTTGCCATCCTTGCCGCATCGTCGTGGAGTCATGCCGATTCCGCATGGCCCCGTCAGCCGGTCAGGATCGTGGTGCCGTTCAACCCCGGCGCCGCTACCGACCTGATCACGCGCCAGCTTGGCCAGGCCCTGGCCAAAGAACATGGCCAGAGCTTCGTGATCGAAAACAAGCCCGGCGCCGCCGCGATGATCGGCAGCGAGGCAGTGGCCCGCGCGCCGGGCGACGGCTATACGCTGCTGATGTCGGGACCCGCCTCGATGGTGACCAACCGTTTTCTCTACAAGAAGTTGAGCTACGACCCGGATGCCTTCGAGAAGGTGGCGGTGGTGGCCTATACGCCGAATATCCTGCTGTCGCATCCGTCGCTGCCGTTCAGGACGCTGCCCGAAATGGTGGCCTACGCCAAGGCCAATCCGGGCAAGCTGACCTATGCGTCGTTCGGTGCCGGCACCACCTCGCACATGGCCGGCGAAATGCTCAAGGCGATGGCCGGCATCGACATCGTGCACGTGCCGTACAAGGGCGCGGGCGAAGCGATTCCGGCCCTGCTGTCGGGCCAGGTGTCGATGTACTTCGACACCATCATGACGGGGTTGCCCTACGTCAAGGCCGGGAAACTGAGGGCGCTCGGCGTGTCGAACGCCAAACGCTCGGCGATGGCGCCCGATGTGCCGACCATCGCGGAGCAGGGCTATCCCGGCTACGACATCGCGCCGTGGTACGGCATCGTCGCGCCCAAGGGAACGCCGGCGGACATCGTGGGCAAGCTCAATGCCTCGATCAACCGGCATCTGCTGGACGCTGCCTTCCGCGACAAGCTGGCCGCGACGGGCGCCGAGCCGCGCGGCGGCAGCGTGGCCGATTTCCGTGCGATGGTCGAGGCGGAGATCCCGCGTACCGAAAAGCTAGTCAGGCAGTCGGGGCTGACGCTGCAGAAAGGCATCGCGTTGCCGCCAGCGGAGTCAGGCCCGTCGGGCCACCCAGGCTCCCCAGAACAGGCTCGAGAAGAACGGCTCGGGCTTCTCGAAGCCAGCGTCGGACAGCAGCGTGGCGACGGCCTCGTCAGATTGCGGCGGATCCGCACCCTGCAGGATCTTGCCTTGCTTGATGCGAACCTCTTCCTCGCTGGCGCCGTTCATGCGCCAGCGCTGCCCCCACGCGGCCATCAGCAGCGGCCGCGAGGCATAGGCGTAGCGGTTGCCGGCAAGGACCAGCGGCGCGCCCGGCTTCAGGCGCTGGGCAATGTCGCGAAGAATCGCCTGCTTGGCTTCGTCGCCCGGCAGGTGGTGCAGCACGCCGATCAGCGTCGCGGCGTCGAAGCGGACCTCGGCCGGCAGATCGGCGACCACGCCGAGCACGGGCTCGGTACGCCCCAGCAGGCCGGCCTCGCGGACTCGGGCCAGCGCGAGCTCCAGCATCGGCTGCGAGGGATCGACCGCGACGAAGCGCCAGTTCGGCTCGAGCGCGCCGGCGACCACGATCTCGTTGCCGGTACCGCCGGCGCCCGCGACCAGCACGGTGGCGCTCGACCCGGGGCCAAGCGCGGCGGTCAGCATGCAGGCGGCCAGTTCATGGCAGGCGTCGTAGCCGGCGAGCGCGATCCGGCTCTGTCTGTCGTATTCGGCAGCGCGCAAGGGATCGAATTTGGCGGCGGTGTCGGCAGTCATCGTTCTTGTTCCTGTATTGCGATCGGCCAAGTCTGGCATAAGATCGATCATCCTTTCGGGCAAAGAGATGATCGAAATGCCGGTGCGCGAAGCAAAACATGATCGATTGGCTGCCTTCCTGCGGGCGTTCGGCCTGCGGGCTGTCGCGGGCGCGGATGCGGGGAGAGGTGGGACGCTCGCCGGGCTGTATGTCATGGGCGATGCTGACGATGCGGACGGCGGTATTGGCGTTCCCACGCATCTTGTCTTCCGTGCCTCGGGCGGAACGCCTTGCCATACCGACGGCGCGGTTCTGGCCGCCGCGGCCGTGGATTTCGGCGGCGCGACCAATCCTCTGGTCGGTGCCTTGCCCGACGAACTGGTGTTCCCGCTGGCCGAGCGGCCAGAGATGCGGGGCCTGGCGGAATTGTTCGTCGCCGAAGTCGAGGACTGCAGGTGCGGCAGTCCGACCGTCAAGGACCGGCTTTGCGAAATCATCGTGGTGCTCGCGGTGCGCCGCGCGATCGCGATGGGCACCGTCAATGCGGGCCTGCTGGCTGGCCTGGCCCACCCGAGGCTCCATCCGTGCCTGGTCGCCATGCATGACGAGCCGGCGCGACAGTGGCGCACCGACGATCTGGCCCGTATCGCCGGCATGTCGCGCAGCCATTTCGTTGCACAGTTCGCCCGGACCGTCGGCACCACGCCGGCCGATTACCTGACTTCGTGGCGCCTGGCTTTCGGCCGGGCCCAGCTTGCCCTGGGACATAGCGTCAAGGCGGTCGCCAGCCGCGCCGGATTCGGCAGTGCCGCTGCGTTCTCGCGCGCCTTTTCCCGTCAGTACGGGTATGCGCCGGTCACCGTCAAGGCTAGCGCGCAGGCCGATTGAACATGGCTCGGTTCCGATGCCGCGCCGTGATTCGTCAATGCCAGAGGAACCATGTCCCCTCTGACCCCCATGCGCTCTCTTCTCGTCCGGCTGCACCGCTGGTTCGGCCTTGCCGCCGCCATCTTCCTGTTCATCTCGGGCCTGACCGGCGCCATCATCTCGTGGGATCACGAGCTCGACGAATGGCTCAATCCGCAGCTGTTCCAGGCGCGCACCGAAGGCGTGCCGATGCCGGCGCTGGAGTTGGCGCGCCATATCGAGCAGGCCGATCCGCGGCTGCGCATCAGCTATACGCCGCTGGAAATCGAGCCGGGCCATGCATTGACGATGTTCGTCGAGGGGCGGATCGATCCGGCCACCGGCAAGCCCTTCGACCTGGGCTTCAACCAGATCGCGGTCGACCCGGTCACCGGCGAGATCCAGGCGCGCCGGATGTGGGGCGCGATCTCGCTGTCACGCGAAAACCTGCTGCCCTTCCTCTACAAGCTTCACTACACGATGCATATTCCCGACGGCTGGGGCATCGAGCTGGGCAAATGGTTCATGGGGCTGATCGCGATGGCGTGGGCGCTGGATTGCCTGATCGCGCTGTGGCTGTCGTTCCCGAATCGTGCCGCATGGCGCAAGTCGTTCGCCTTCCGCTGGCGCAAGGGCGGCTATGCGCTGAACTTCGACCTGCATCGATCGGGCGCGGTCTGGTTGTGGGGCCTGCTGTTGCTGCTGGCCGTGACGTCGATCTCGATGAACCTGGAGACGCAGGTGATGCGGCCGCTGGTGGCCAAGCTGTCGCCGCTGAGTCCCAACGAATTCGACAAGCGCACGCCGCGCCCGCTGGACCAGCCGCACGAGCCGGCGGTCACGCGCGAGCAGGTGCTCGCCGCGGCGCGGGCTGAAGGGACGCGCCGCGGCTGGCCAGAACCGGCCGGCGGCATCTTCTACTCGTCGCCGTACGGCCTCTATGGCGTCGGCTTCTTCGAGGCCGGCAACGACCATGGCGACGGCGGCCTGGGCAACAACTGGCTGTACTTCGACGGCAGGACGCTGGCGCCGGCGGGCGGCAGCATCCCGGGCACCGGCAGCGCCGGCGACCTGTTCCTGCAGGCGCAATTCCCGCTGCATTCCGGCCGCATCCTCGGCCTGCCGGGGCGCGTGCTGATTTCGCTGATGGGGCTGGTGGTGGCGATGCTGTGCGTGACCGGCGTGGTGATCTGGGTGCGCAAGCGGGCCGGGCGTCGCGCGGCGGCATCGCGCCGGCCGGTACAGGCGGGCTATCGTTCGGCGGGCTGAGGCGACTGTCCCGGCCCTCTCGGCCGTTGCTGGCGGTAAAGATTGCAGCCGGTTGGAAATTCCGCGAGCGCCTGATGGCATGTCCGCTGCGGTTCCGTCCTTTCAGGCGGCGAGCCCGGCGTTGCCGCGCCGGTACGACCCTTGCGGCGGTGTCGATTTTCTCGCCCATGGAGGCTGTCATGCAGACACCCCGCTTTCAGAACGACATCGCCATCGTCACGGGATCCGATTCGGGCATCGGCCGGGCCACCGCGATCGCTTTCGCCAGGGAGGGCGCGGACGTCGCCATCACATGGCACACCGACCGGGAAGGGGCGGAGCAGACCCGCCGCGAGGTGGAAGGCGCCGGCCGCAAGGCGATCGTCGTGGCCCTGGATCAGGCCGACCCGGCCAGCGTCGCCGAATTGTTCCGCAGTACGCGCGACCAGCTGGGGCTACCGACCATCCTGGTCAATGGCGCCGGCGTCGATGCGACCGGCACCCATGTCAAGGATCTGTCCGACGAGGATTGGGACCGGGCGATTCGTACCAATCTGTACGGTCCCTTCTATTGCTGCCGCGAGTTCATCCGCGGACTCGAAGGCAGCGGGCGGCACGGCACCATCATCAATATCACCAGCGTGCACCAGGAAATCCCGCGTGCCGGGGCCGCCGGCTACGATGCGTCCAAGGGAGGGCTGCGCAACCTGACCACCACGCTCGCGCTGGAATTGGCCGAGAAGAACATCAACGTCAACAATATCGCGCCGGGCATGGTGCTGACGCCGATGAACCAGCAGGCGGTCGACGATCCGAAGGTGCGCGAGCAGCAAGTGCAGTCGATCCCGATGAAGCGGGCGGCGCAGCCGGAGGAAATCGCCCATGTCGCGCTGTTCCTGGCATCGGAGCAGGCGCGCTATATCCATGGGACCACGATCGTCGTCGATGGGGCATTGATGCTGTATCAGGGACAGGGCGCTTGAGCCGACACGGGGCGGCGCGTCAGTGGGGAGCGGTCGCCGCCCGCCGCCGGGCGCGTGCGGCCAGCCCGCCGCCGAGCGACCAGCGCAGCGTCGGCGCCAGCACGCGCATGCCGGCCAGCGACAGCGGCCGCCGCAGTGCACTGATGCTGGCGCCGGCCAGTCCCAGCTCGCGCCGCACCCAGTCCGGCAGCAGCGCGATGCCGGCATCGGCCATGATGCGTACCGCCGGCACCAGCAGCGGATTGGCCACCGGCATCTGCATCACCAGCCGCACCACCTCATGGGTGCGTTCGGTCACCAGCAATTGCGGGCGCATCTTCTGCAGGTACGCCGCGATCTGGTCGCGAGAGCGCGGCACTTCGGTGGCGCCCAGCAGTTCGGCGATCAGCGCCACCTCGTCGTAGTAGCGATCCTGCTCGGCGGCGGACAGGGGCCGGACATAGCGCAGGTAGGCGGCAAGGAAGCTCGACACCTCGGCCACGTGGACCCAGGTCAGCAGGGCGGGATCGCTGGCCGCATAGGGGCGGCCGTCGGGCGCGGTGCCGGTCACGCCGGTGTGGATGCGGCGCACCCGTTCGATCAGGCGCATCGCGTCGGCGCGGTTGCCATAGGTGGTGCCGGCAATGAACTGTGCGGTGCGGCCCAGCCGCCCCTGCATGTCGGTACGAAAGCTGGAGTGGTCCCAGACCCCGGCCAGCGCCAGCGGGTGCATCGTCTGCATCAGCAGCGCGCTGACACCGCCGGCGAGCATCGCGGGAAAGTCGCCATGCACGCGCCAGCAGACCGCATCGGGCCCGAACAGGCCCGGATCGCCCGGGGGATTGTCGTAGTCGAGCGTCAGGCCGGAGTTGCTGCGGGTCAGCGCGCGGACGTGCGCGCCGGCCTGTTCGCGCACCCGGCGGACCACACCGCCCGGGCGCGATGCCGCAGCGTTCAGCCCTTGCCTGCTTCCTTCACTGCCCTTCATGCCTGCCTGATCTCGTACCGCCTTCGGTGAAAGGCCAAATCGCCTTGATCGGCCTGAATCAGCCTGAAACAGCCTCCTGAATCAGCCTAATAGTAACGAAGGTCGGTGGCCTTGCCCCAGAACACGCGATAAGCGTAGATCGTGTAGCCGAGGATGGTGGGCAGCACGATGACCGCGCCGATCAGGATCACGGCCAGCGATTCCGGCGCGCTGGCGGCCTGCCAGATGTCGAGCTGGTCGACCACCAGGTAGGGGAACAGGCTGTAAGCCAGGCCGTTGAACGCCATCAGGAAGATCACCGCGGTGCCGACGAAGGGCACCCAGGCCAGGCGGTCGTTCCCCGCCCTCTGCAGCGGGCCCATGCGCCGCAGCAGCCGGTCGATCACCACGAACAGCGCGATCGTGATCAGCGGAATCGGCGCCAGCAGGATGATGTTCGGCAGCGAGAACCACTTGTCGAAGATCCGCTCGCTGACCAGCGGCGTCACCACCGAGATGGCGGCCACGCCCACGCCGGTCAGCCACAGGCTGCGCCGGGCCCAGTAAATGGCCCGCGCCTGCAGGCTGCCGGTGGTCTTCATGATCAGCCAGCTGGCGCCGAGCAGGCAGTAGCCCGCGACCAGGCACAGGCCCACCACCACCGCGAACAGCAGGTCGAGCCAGCCGTATTCGAAGCCGGTGATATAGAGGCCCAGCATCAGGCCCTGCGAGAACGAGGCCAGCAGCGAGCCGCCGTAGAAGGCCCAGTTCCACCACGGCTTGTGGTGGGCGCGCGCCTTGACGCGGAAGTCGAAGGCCACGCCGCGCAGGATCAGCCCGGCCAGCATCAGCGCGACCGGCAGGTACAGATTGGTCAGGATCACGCCGTGCGCCATCGGGAAGGCCGTCAGCAGCAGGCCGACGCCGAGCACCAGCCACGTTTCGTTGGCATCCCAGAAGGGTCCGATCGACGCGATCATCGTGTCCTTGTCGGCATCGTCGGCGCGCCGCAGCAGCACGCCGACGCCGAGGTCGTAGCCGTCCAGGATCACGTAGATCAGCATCGACAGCCCCATCAGGGCCAGGAAGACCAGCGGCATCCAGCCGGCGGGTTGGGTCAGGTCGGTCATTGCGCGCTCCATGGCTTGCCGCCGATGACGGGTTGAGGGGTTTCGATTTCCGGTTCGTCGATGGCCGGATCGGTGCCGGCGCGGCGGGCCAGATAGAACACCACCGAGATATAGGCCGCGATCAGCAGCAGGTACAGCGACAGGTACATCAGCAGGGTCGAGCCGACCATCGTCGCCGGCACCTTCGAGGCGGCCTCCGCGGTGGTCAGCACGCCGTAGACCAGGTAGGGCTGGCGGCCGATCTCGGTGACATACCAGCCGGCGACCAGCGCGATCCAGCCCGAGAAGGTCATCGCCAGCAGCATGCGGGCCACGCCCCTGGACGGCTCGCCGCGGCGCTTGAATTGCCAGGCCGCCAGCCAGGAAACCAGCAGCATCAGCATGCCGACGCCGACCATGATGCGGAAGGCGAAGAACACCGGCGCCACGGGCGGATGCTTGCCGGGGAACGCGTCGATGCCCTTGACCTCGCCATCGAAGGTGTGGGTCAGGTAGAAGGACGCCAGCTTCGGGATCGAGATTTCCCAGTCGGTGCTCTGGGTCACCGCATTGGGCCAGCCGAACAGCACGGCCGGGACGCTGGTGCCCGTGGTCCAGATGCCTTCCATCGCCGCGATCTTGGCCGGCTGGTGTTCCAGCGTATTGAGGCCATGCAGGTCGCCGACGATGATCTGCAGCGGGATCAGCACCGCTGCCACCATCACGCCGGTGCGCATGGTCGAGCGGACCTCCGGCGAGCGGTCGTTGCGCAGCCAGCGGTAGGCCGAGATGCCCGCCAGCAGGAACGACACCGTCAGGCCCGAGGCGATCAGCATATGGGTCAGGCGAAACGGGAACGACGGGTTGAAGATGACCTGCAGCCAGCTGACCACATGGGCCTTGCCGTCGATCATCTCGAAGCCGGCGGGCGTCTGCATCCACGAGTTCAGCGCCAGGATCCAGAACGCCGACAGCGTGGTGCCGCCGGCAACCAGCAGCGTGGCGATGGTATGAGTGCGATTGCTGACCCGGCGCATGCCGAACAGCATGATGCCGAGGAAGGTCGCCTCCAGGAAGAACGCGGTCAGCACCTCGTAGGCCAGCAGCGGGCCGGCGATATTGCCGACCGTCTCCATATAGCCCGGCCAGTTGGTGCCGAACTGGAAGCTCATCGTGATGCCGCTGACCACACCCAGCGCGAAGGTCAGCGCGAACACCTTGACCCAGAAGCGATAGGCCGCCATCCATCGTTCGTCGCCGGTCTTGCCGTAGCGCAGCTTGAAGAACAGCAGCACCCAGCCGAGCGCGATGCTGATGGTGGGGAACAGGATGTGGAAGGTGATATTGGCGGCGAACTGGATCCGCGCCAGCAGGATCGGGTCGAGCGACGACAACATGGGGCACTACTCCTTCTTGGTGCGAGCCGGCTTGCGCTTGCCTTCGGCGGGTTTGCCGCCGACGGCCCCGGATAGCTTGTCCTTCACTTCCAGCAGCTTAGTCACGCGGGAGCCCAGTCGCATTAATTTTTCCAAAGTGGCGATATCAAGCTTTTGCATATCGTTGAACCAGCCCGTCACCAGCAGGATCAGCTCGTACATCTCCTGCATGCGCCGCTGGGCATGCTTGTCGTCGGGATCGGACGGCGTTTCGAGCTGAACTTCCCGCAACATTGACAAAGTCGGGTCGATCTCCCGGCGGCGGCGTTCTTCGGCCAGGGTCCGGAAAATGGCCCAGACATCGTCCGGCGCCGAGAAGTACTCGCGCCGGTCGCCCGGCTGGTGCGAAAGCCGTACCAGGTTCCACGACTCCAGTTCCTTCAGCCCGATGCTGACGTTGGAGCGCGAGAAACCCAGCGACTCGGCGATCTCATCGGCATTGAGCGGGCGGGCCGCGGTAAACAGCAGCGCGTAGATCTGGCCGACGGTGCGGTTGATCCCCCAGCGGCTTCCCATTTCGCCGAAATGAAGGACGAAGCGCTGGATCAGGGGCGACAGTTGCATGTTTGTCTGTTTTGAATTTTCAGTAATTTTTGAAAGTTTAAAACGGAACGTGATGCTGGGCAAGCGAGGACGCCGGAGTGCGACCGGGTGTCGCACTCGTTGCCGAACCGAGTGCCGCAGCTGGGTGCCGCAGCCGGGTGCCGCAGCCGGGTGCCGCAGCCCGTTGCCGAGCCGCCAGGCCGCCTCACGGTAAAATACGATAACGATTCTCGTTTATTGATAGCAGTGTGAGCACAATGGACCCCCGTCCCAGCATCCTGATCGTCGACGATCACAAGGACATTCGTGATCCCTTGTCGACTTACATCAGGCGCTTCGATTTCGATGTAGAGGCCGTGGCCGACGGCAAGGCGATGCGCCAGCGCCTGGAAGCGCGCCGCTACAGCCTGATCATCCTGGACATCATGCTGCCGGGCGAGGACGGGCTGTCGCTGTGCCGTTACGTGTCCGAGCATGTGGGAACGCCGGTGATCCTGTTGACCGCGATGACCGAGCAGGCGGACCGCATCGCCGGTCTGGAGATCGGCGCGGCGGATTATGTGGTCAAGCCCTTCGACCCGCGCGAGCTGGTGGCCCGGATCCGCAGCGTGCTGCGACGCAACCGCGTGCCGGAGGCGCGCGAGCCGGCGGACGTGCCGGCGCCCAGGGAATACCGCTTTACGTTCTGCGGCTGGACCTTCGATACCAGGACGCGGGCGCTGCGCAATCCGCGCGACGAGGAGGTGCCGCTGAGCACCGCCGAGTTTCATCTGCTGCGCGCGTTGGTCGAGAACGCCAACCGCGTGCTGAGCCGCAGCCAGCTGCTCGACATGACGCAGCGCTCCGGCACGATGACGTTCGACCGCAGCATCGACAGCCAGGTCAGCCGCCTGCGCAAGAAACTGGAACCCGATCCGCGCCATCCCGGCATGCTGAAGACCGTTCGCGGCGACGGCTATCTGTTGGCGACCAAGGTCTCGGTGCTGCCGTCATGAAATGGCTCCCGCGCAGCCTGTCGGGCCAGCTGGTGGCCCTGTGGCTGCTGGCGATGCTCGCCGCGCATGTGTTCGCCGTGGTCGCGCTGTCGTGGTGGCGCGCGGACAATGCCACGCTCCATCCGCTGTCGGTGCGGACCATCGAGACGCGCATCCTTTCCGCCTACCGGCTGGCCGGCCGGCCTGCCGATGCGGATGCGCTGCTGCAAGACATCAGCCTGCCCGATTCGACGTTCCGCCTCGCGGCGCACGCCTTGCCGGACCCGTACGGGATGGGCGAGCAGGAGCGAGCCATCGCGCAGCGGCTGCGCAGCCAGCTGGACCTTGCGGATAACGTGCCGATCCACGTGCGCCTGCAGCAGGCCGAACCGGAGCGGGGCGGCCAACGCGGCGGCAACTGGCTGGAGCGCGCGTTCAGCGGCACCCATGCGCTGGCGCTGGACATCGAGGTCCAGTTGCCGAATGGACGCTGGCTGCGCAGCCGGCACTGGCCGACGATGGTCCCGGCGCACTGGTCCCGTGTCCTGAGCTTTTCGCTGCTGGTCGGCATGCTGCCGACGGCGTTGATCGCGCTGTTGTTCGGGCGTCGGATCATGCGGCCGTTGCGGCTGCTGACCGAGGCGTCCAGGCGCGTCAGCCGCGGCGAGCGCGTCATCCTGCCCGCGCCCGGCGCGCTCAGCGGCGTGCGCGAGATCACCCGGGCGTTCAACGACATGCAGGAAAGCCTGACCCGCTTCGTCAACGGGAGGACGCAGATGTTCGCCGCCATCGGACACGATCTGCGCACGCCGCTGACCTCGCTGCGGATCCGGGCCGAGCTGATCGACGACGGCGAGCTGCGCGACGCGATGGTCAAGACGCTGGACGACATGAGCGTGATGGTCGAGGGCGCGCTGCAGTTCGCGCGCGACGATGCGTTGCAGGAGCCGACCCAGGACGTCAGGCTCGACGAGTTGATCCAGGAAATCGTCGATCAGCAGACGATCCAGGGGCGCGCGGTGCGCTGCGAGGTGCGCTGCGACATGCGGCCCGATCCGGGCCTGTTCTATCGTTGCCGCCCCGTCCATCTGAAGCGCGGGCTGAGCAATATCATCGACAATGCCGCGCGCTACGGCGAGGTGGGCATCCGCGTCGTGGCCGACAGGATCCGGCATAGGCTGCGGATCGAAGTCGACGACAAGGGCCCGGGCATCGACCCCGACCATCTCGAACGGGTATTCGAGCCGTTCACGCGCCTTGATGCCGCGCGCAGCGCCGACACCGGCGGTCTCGGTCTTGGGCTGGCGATCGCCCGTTCGTGCATCCGCGCCCACGGCGGCGATGTCACGCTGCACAACCGGGCGGAGGGCGGCCTGCGGGCCGTCATCGAGCTGCCGAACTAGGCGGTGGGGTCCAGGCGTCGGCGGCGGGCGCGAGCCGCGCGACTGGCGCGGACCCGATTGTGGCGAAATGTGTCAACGAATGCGCGTTGCAATAGTCCGCCACACATCAACAAACGCCGGCAACATCAAATAGTAATCATTCGCATTTTGACGGGTGCCGATGCCTGCCGTTCCATGGCGAGCGTCGAAATGCGGTGTTCACCTCTTTGACGGGGAGGGTGCTTCCTGTTTCCAGCGAAGGCTCGGCAGCACGTCAGGTCCGTTGTCCTTCTCTGGAGTCCTCCGTGCAGCAAAGAAAAATAGCGAACGCCATCCGCCTGCTGGTGTCAGGCGCTTCCGCGGGTCTGGTGATCTCTGTCTCGACGATCCCGCTCGCCGCCCATGCCCAGGCAGCCGCCGGCGAGGGCACGGGGAGCGGACGCGCCAGCACGGGCGGCAACGTGCTGCCCCAGGTAACCGTCTCCGGCGACGCGATCCAGAACACCAATGACGCCCCGCTTGGCATTTCACGGCTGCCGGACACGGTCCGCGAAACGCCGAAGACGATCAACGTGGTGCCGCAGGAGGTCATCGAGCAGCAGCACGCCACCTCGCTCGAGCAGATCCTGAAGAACGTGCCGGGCATCACGATCTCGACCGGCGAGGGCAACGGCGGCCAGAGCGGCGACCAGTTCCGCATCCGTGGCCTGTCCGCCAAGGGCGACATCTATGTCGACGGCCTGCGCGATTTCGGCGCCTACAAGCGCGATGCGTTCAACACGGAAAGCGTCGAGGTCATCAAGGGACCTTCCGGCGAGAGCTTCGGCGTGGGCAATGTCGGTGGCCTGATCAACCAGACCACCAAGAAGGCGAACCTGCATACCAGCACCAGCATCGACCAGGGTTTCGCCACCGAAGACACCTATCGCACCACGGTCGACAGCAACTTCCGCCTGAACGACACCTCGGCGCTGCGCATCAACGGCATGTTCCAGAACGGCCGCGTGGCCGACCGCGCCCACGTCGGCGACGATCGCCGCGGCCTGGCGATCGATTTCGGCACCGGCCTGGGCACCAGCACCGAGTGGCACCTGAACTATTCGTACCTGCGCCGCACCGGCGCGCCGGACTTCGGCGTGCCGGTCGCGCAGGGCGCCGATGGCATCTACCGTCCGCTGACCGAGTACGGCGTGCCGGGCATCTCGTCGTCGACCTCGTACGTGCGCAATACCGACCGCGACAGGACCGACGCGCACGTGGTGTCGTCGAACTTCAAGACGAAGCTCGACAACGGCATCACGATCAGCAACGACACCCGCTTCAGCTACTACGAGCGCGACTTCTCGGCGACCAATCCGGCCGCGGTCAGCTATGCCAATCTCCAGCGTCTGCTGGCCGGGGGCAACGTTCCCGTGTCGTACGGCGCCGGCGGCGGCATGACCTATCTGCAGCGCGGCTGGGGCATCCAGAACGTGCTGAGCGCCAAGGGCGAGTTCATGACCGGCAGCCTGCGCCACAAGGCGATGGTGGGGCTCGA
Source organism: Cupriavidus sp. JZ107 (assembly GCF_053903255.1). Lineage (NCBI taxonomy): Bacteria > Pseudomonadati > Pseudomonadota > Betaproteobacteria > Burkholderiales > Burkholderiaceae > Cupriavidus > Cupriavidus sp. JZ107. The sequence goes on from NZ_CP096480.1 coordinate 382,314, forward strand.
TACGATCTACCAGCGCGACCATCGCAGCATGGGCAGCTGGACCGGCCGCAACAACAACCAGACCGTCGTCAATCCGGTCTTCGACAACAGCCCGAACGCGACGGTGGCGTACGCCAACACGCGCGACGCCAATGCGACCAATGTCGGCGTGTTCATCAACGACCGCGTCTGGTTCAACGACAAGTTCTCGCTGCTCGGCAGCCTGCGCTGGGACTACTTCCAGAGCGAGTTCTCGACCAGTGCCTCGACGCTGGGCGGCAAGGCGGACTCGAAGAAGCTGAGCCCGTCGATCAGCGCGATCTGGGAGCCGACCAGGGACACGATGTTCTACACGTCGTTCTCGCGTACCTACCGGCCCGTGGGCACCGATATCGCAGTGGCGGTCGGCGGCGTGGCATCGGAAGTGCCGCAGAACGGCGTCGGCAACGAGCCCGAGCGTTCGGACACCATCGAGGTCGGTGCCAAGGTGGACTTCCTCGACAAGCGTCTGGGCCTCACCGGCGCGATCTTCCAGACGAAGAAGGCCAACGCCTACACGGTCGATCCGGTGACCGGCGACATCACCAACGGCTTCTCTGATTCGGGCGAGGGCCGCAAGATCCGCGGCGTCGAGGTGGGCTTGAGCGGCCGCATCGTCGGCGGCTGGACCGCCAATGTCGCCTATGCCTACCTGAGCGGCGAGGTGACTTCGGCCACCAATGGCGCCATCGTCGGCAATGCGGCGCCGGGCGTATCGCGCCACAACGTCACGCTGTGGACCGCCTATGACATCCCGCACACGCTGCTGCCGGTGCCGGGCAAGCTGACCATCGGCGGCGGCCTGCAGTACGCCACCGGCTACTGGGCCGATTCGGCGAACACGGCCAAGATGCCGGACAACTTCTCGCTGGACGCGATGATCGCGTACAAGGTCGGCAAGTACCGGATCTCGCTGAACGGCTACAACCTGACGGACCATCTGAACTACCAGTCCTCGTTCGGCGCCGTGCGTGCGGTGCCGACCTCGCGCAGGACGTTCCTGCTGAACGTCGGCATGACGTTCTAAGCGGAGACGAAGGGGCGGTGCCCCCGAACACCCGTCACGTCGTTCCCCGCACGCGGGAACCCAGCGTCTTTCAAAGCCACTGGGTCCCCGCCTGCGCGGGAACGACGTGTTGGCTGGCGAAGCGGAGCCGCTAGAATTGCGAAATTCCGCTGCCTTTGCGCCGCTCCTTGCGCCGCTTTTTGCGCCACTCCCGCCAACCTTGCCATGCTGGTCCAGATCCCCGACGTCCTGACCCCCGAAGAAATCCGGTACTGCCGCGAACGCGTCGAGCGCTCGCAATGGGTCGACGGGCGCGTGACCGCCGGCGACCTGGCGGCGCAATCGAAGTACAACCTGCAGATTCCGGTCGACAGCGCCGAGGCGCGCGAGCTGGGCGAGCTGGTGTTGACCGCATTGGGCCGCAACCCCACCTATCATTCGGCCGCGCTGCCGCTGCGCGTGATGCCGCCGATGTTCAATCGCTACGACAGCGCGATGAATTTCGGCACGCACGTGGACAACGCGATCCGCACCGTGCCGGGCACGGGCGGCATGCGCATTCGCGCCGATGTCTCCAGCACGCTGTTCCTGTCCGATCCCGATGAGTACGAAGGCGGCGAGCTGGTGATCCAGGACCTCTACGGTTCGCACACCGTCAAGCTGCCGGCCGGCCATCTGGTGGTCTATCCCGCGTCGTCGTTGCACAGGGTGACCCCGGTGACCAAGGGCTCGCGCTGGGCCTCGTTCTTCTGGGCGCAGTCGATGGTCAAGGACGACGGCCAGCGGCGCATGCTGTACGAGCTCGATCTCGCGATCATCGAGATCCGCAAGCAGCTGGGCGACGACAAGGACGCCGTGCTGGCCCTGGTCAATCACTATCACAACCTGCTGCGTCGCTGGGCCGAGCTGTGACGCGCTGGCAGATCCCCGCGGATACCGTCTCGCTGCGCGATTACGAGCGCCGCTTCCACGAACGGGTGGAGCCGGGCGTGCGCGCCTATGTCGCGGGCGCCGCCGCGGACGGCATCACGCAGCGCGAGAACGGCGCCGCGTTCGAGCGGCTGCGGCTGATGCCGAGCGCGCTGGTCGACATGTCGCACGCCTCGGCACGGCGCACGCTGTTCGGCGAGGCGCTCGACTACCCGATCCTGATCGCGCCGACGGCCTTCCATCGGCTGGTGCATCCGGACGGCGAACTGGCGACGGTGCACGCCGCATCGCTGACGCGCACGTGGATGACGGTCAGCACGCAGGCCAGCGTGACGCTCGAGGCGATCGCGCGGGCCTCGACGGTGCCGCTGTGGTTCCAGCTGTATCTCCAGCCGCGGCCGCGGGATACGGCCGACCTGGTGCGCCGCGCCGAGCAGGCCGGATACAGGGCCATTGTCGTGACCATCGACGCCGCCGTCAGCGGCGTCCGCAATATCGAGCAGCGCGCGGGCTTCCGGCTGCCGGACGATGTCGGGGCGGTCAATCTGGCGGGCTATCCGCCGGTCGAGCCGGTCAGCGCCAGCCACGGCAGCCCGGTCTTCCGCGGCATGCTGAAGAACGCGCCGACATGGCGCGATATCGAGGCGCTGTGTGGTCAGACGTCGCTGCCGGTGCTGGTCAAGGGCCTGCTCAATCCGAACGATGTCGAGCCGGCCCTGAACGCCGGGGTCGCCGGCATCGTCGTCTCGAACCATGGCGGACGCACGCTGGACACCGTACCGGCGACGATCGATTGCCTGCCCGCCATCGCGGCGCAAGTCGGTGGCAGGGTGCCGGTCTTGCTGGATGGCGGCATCCGGCGCGGAACGGATATCGTCAAGGCGATCGCCCTGGGCGCGACCGCCGTGATGCTCGGGCAACCGGTGCTTCATGCGCTGGCGGTGGGCGGCATGCCTGGCGTCGCGCATATGCTGACGCTGCTGCAGACCGAGCTGGAAATCGCGATGGCGCTGGCCGGCTGCCCCACGTTGGACGCGATCGATGGGTCCGTTCTGGCGCGCTCGCGATAGCCGTGCCGGCCGGCGCGGTGCGCAGGGCCTCTACTGATAATAAGTTATCATTTGCCGATCCCGGCGCGCCGCCCGGTGTGTTGTCTTTGATCCTGTCCGTTGAGCGGGCAGCCTTCGCAGAAGGACGATCGACTCATGTATTCGCGACTCTCCCCACTGTTTGCCATCGCCGTCTTCGCTGCCTGCATCGCCGGTCGGGCGCAGGCCGCCGAGCCGCATGTTCATGGGCAAGCGACGCTCGATGTTGCGGTGGAAGGCCAGGTGCTGTCCATCGCGCTCGCATCGCCGCTCGACAATGTATTCGGCTTCGAGCGCCTGCCGCGCACCGACGCCGAACGGGCGAAGGTCCGTCAGGCCATTGCCGGCCTGCGCGACGGTGCGGCGTTGTTCCGGCCTTCCCCGGAGGCCGACTGCCGGCTCGAAGCCGCGCAGGTGCAATTCGGCGCGCTGCACCACGGCCTGACCGGCCAGGGAGAAGCGCCGCGCGGCCAGCCGCAGGCCGAGCATCAGCACGCGGATCTCGATGCGGACTACCGCTTCCGCTGCGCCCGGCCCGAGGCGTTGCGTTCTGTCGACGTACGCGTGTTCCGCCTGTTTCCGGGCGTCAGCCGGATTGCCGTCCAGCTTGCCACCGACACGCGCCAGTCTGGCGCGACGCTGACGCCGGCACAGCCGCGCCTGCGCTGGTGAGGGCGATGGCGGAGGCGATGGCGGAGGCGATGGCACAGGTGCCGCACGAAGAGCCGCTGGTCGTGGCGAGGAATGTCAACTTTCGCTGGCCCGGTCGCGACGGCGGCGCGCTGTCGCTGCCTGCCTTCGAACTGGCTCGCGGCGAGCATCTGTTTGTCTCGGGCCCCAGCGGCAGCGGCAAGACCACGCTGCTGTCGCTGCTGGCCGGCGTGGTGACGCCGCGTCAGGGCTCGATCCGGATCGCCGGTACCGATCTGACGACGCTGCCATCCGCCGGGCGCGACCGCTTTCGCGCCGACCACATCGGCATCATCTTCCAGCAGCTGAATCTGCTGCCCTATCTGTCCGTGCTCGACAACGTGCTGTTGCCGTGCCGCTTCTCCGCGAGCCGCAAGACGCGCGCCCGCGAGCAGGCCGGTGGAGCGGTCGAAGCGGCCGGCATGCTGCTGGAACGGCTCGATATGCCGGCCAGCCTGTGGCGACGCCCCGCGGCGCAGCTGTCGGTGGGGCAGCAGCAGCGGGTCGCCGCGGCGCGCGCGCTGCTGGGGCGGCCCGAACTGATCCTGGCGGACGAGCCCACGTCCTCGCTCGATGCCGCCCGGCAGGCCGCGTTCATGACGCTGCTGCAGCGGGAGTGCCGCGCGTCCGGCGCCGGGCTGGTGATGGTCAGCCACGATGAGCGGCTGGCGTCCGGCTTCGACCGGCGCTTCACGATGCCGGCCGCGCGCGAAGAGGAGCCGGCATGATCGCGCTGATGTCGATTGCCGCGCGCAGCGCGTGGAACCGCCGCTTCAACCTGGTGTGGATGGTGATTGCGATCGCGCTGTCGACGGCGCTGCTGCTCGGCATCGAGCGGGTCCGGCATCAGGTGCGCGCCAGCTTCGCGCAGTCGGTGTCGGGCACGGATCTGATCGTCGGCGCCCGCACCAGCCCGATCCAGCTGGTGCTGTACGCGGTCTTCCGGCTCGGCGGCGCGACCAACAACATCGGTTGGGGCAGCGTGCAAGGCCTTGCCGCCCACCCGCAGGTCGCATGGACGATCCCGCTTTCGCTGGGCGATTCGCATCGCGGCTTTCCGGTGCTGGCGACCACGGCCGGGTATTTCGAGAATTTCCGCCATGGCGATGGCCGCGCGCTGCGGCTCGCGCAGGGACGCCCCTTCGACGACAGGATCGATGGCATGTTCGACGCGGTGCTCGGCGCCGAGGTCGCCCGCCGCCTGGACTATCGCATCGGAGACAGAATCGTGCTGGCCCATGGCGATGCGGCGGCCCCGGGCGCGCTGCGTCTCGAGCACGGGGACAAGCCGTTTACCGTGGTCGGTATCCTGGCGCCGACCGGAACGCCGGTCGATCGCACCATCCATATCGGCCTGGAGGCGATGCAGGCGATCCATCTCGATTTCCAGGGCGGTACACGCGTGCCCGGCGCGTCGATCGCGCCCGAGCACCTGCGCCGCTTCGATCTGACGCCCGACAGCGTCACCGCGGTGCTGGTCGGCCTGAAGCTGCGCTCGCGCGTCTTCGCGCTGCAGCGGGAGATCGCCCAGGACACGCGCGAGCCGTTGATGGCGGTGCTGCCGGGCGTGGCGCTCGACGCGCTGTGGGACCTCGTCGATATCGCCGGCAATGCGCTGCGCGCCGTGTCGGCGCTGGTCGCGGTGATCGGGCTGGCCGGACTGGCGTCGTCGATCCTGGCCGCGCTCGGCGAGCGGCGGCGCGAACTGGCGATCCTGCGGGCGGCCGGGGCGCGGCCGCGCGATATCCTGGCCTTGCTGGCGATCGAAGGCATGATGCTGATGCTGACCGGCGTCGCCGCGGGCGTGGCGCTGCTGTCGCTGAGCAGCGCGCTGCTGGCGGGCTGGCTGGAGGCGCGCCTGGGCGTGGCGCTGCCGGTATCGTGGCCCAGCCTCGCGGAATTGCCGCTGCTGGCCGCGCTGGTCGTGGCCGGGTTTGCAGCAAGCCTGCTGCCGGCATGGCGGGCCTACCGCCTGAGCCTGGCGGACGGGCTCAATCCGAGGACATGAAAGATGACTAGGCAAACGCCAGGCAATCCGCGGCGCCGCAAGTGGCTGCTCGCGGCAGGCGGCGCGTTGGGGGTGGCGGGCCTGAGCGCGGCGGGGCTCTGGTGGATCCGCGGCCGCGGCGACTCGGCCGGATCGTCGTCGACCGCGCGGCGCAAATACGCGATCGGCGAAACGCTGGAGCGCGAGACGCCGCCCACGGCTCCCGCGCCCACGACCTATCGCGAGATCGAATGGGACGCGCTGCTGCCGAAAGGATGGGATCCGCTCGCGCCGCTGAAGGGCCTGGACCTGGCACAGATGGAAGATGGCGATCCCCGGGCGCAGGCAGCGCTGGAGAAGGCCAAACAATACTGGCAGGAAGCGCCGGTCGAACCTTCCCTCGATGGTTCGCCGGTACGGCTGCCGGGCTTCGTCGTCTCGTTGGGCGGCGAGGGCGAGGCGATCCGCGAATTCCTGCTGGTGCCGTATTTCGGCGCCTGCATCCACGTGCCGCCGCCGCCCGCCAATCAGGTCGTCCACGTTCAGGCGAAGGCGCCGCTGCAGGGTACCCGCACGATGGATACCGTGTGGATCGAGGGCGTGCTGCGCGTCGAGCGTGCCGAGACGGCGATGGGCGACAGCGGCTATGCGATGCGCGGCGCGCGCGTCGAGCCTTATTTGGAGCCGCGGCGCGAGCGTCCGTGATCCGACGCTGATCGCCCAATGCGCGCGCCGCGGTTCCGGGTCAAGCCCTAGTGCGCGCGAGTCGGCAGTCCCACCGCATCGACCAGCACCTGTTCGAGCCATGCCGGGCCGTTGGTCGACAGGCGGGCGAGCAGCCCCGTATCCGCCCCGGTACCGATCGCCAGCACGCCGCCCAGCACGGCCAGGCCCAGCGCGCGGCGCAGCCATTCGGTCGCGCCCATCGAACGCTTCATGGCGGACAGCACGCGGCCGCCGATGCCCAGCGCAGCCGCCAGCGAGGTCGCCGCCCCCGCGGCGTAGGCCAGCAACGCCAGCGACGTCGACACGCTCGCGCCGTTCAGCGCCGCACCGGTCAGCACCAGTCCAAGGATCGGGCCGGCGCACGGGGCCCACAGCATGCCGGTGGCGGCGCCAAGGCCCAGCGAGCCCCATATGGTGCCGGCGCTGCCACCACCACCCCTGCCGCTGCCGCTGCCATTGCCATTGCCGCTACCGTCGGCCAGGCGGTTGCCGAGCGCCACCAGCGGACGGGCCAGCGCATCGGCCAGGCGGGGCAGCAGCAGCGACAGGCCGAACACCGCAAGCAGCACCAGGGCCGCGATGCGTCCGTACTCGTTGGCCTGAACGACCCAGGCACCGCCGGCGGAGGCCAGCGTCACCACGGCGGCAAAGGTCAGCGCCATGCCGGCGAGCATCGGCAGCGTGCCGCGCAGGAACGGCTGTCCGGACCGGCTCAGTACAAAGGGCAGCACCGGCAGGATGCAGGGGCTCAGGATGGTCAGGGCGCCGCCAAGGTAGGCGAGAATCAGCAGGGTCATGATCGTGTCTCCAGACAAAAGGGTTGGCTTGCCCTCGATCAGACCCGGCCGGCGTCGCTGCGATGTGTCATCGAGCGGCGAGTTTGTACCGCAGTGTGGGGTCTCGCCGGCCAGATACATTGCGATACACGCGGATTTGCCGTCCCCATACAATGCCGGGGCGGCAGGCATGGCGGTACGCCTGTCGCGCGCACAGCTCGCTCTCCTTCAACCTGCCGGTGACAACAATGGACGCACACGTCGACCATATCCTCATCGTCGATGACGACCGGGAAATCCGGGAACTGGTCTCGACCTATCTGACCAAGAACGGTCTGCGCGTGACGGTGGCGCCCGACGGCCGCCATATGCGCGCCTTCCTGGACGCCAATACCGTCGACCTGATCGTGCTCGACGTGATGTTGCCCGGCGACGATGGCCTGGTGCTGTGCCGCGAGCTGCGCGCCGGCAAGCACAAGTCCACGCCGGTGCTGATGCTGACCGCGCGCGACGACGAGACCGACCGCATCATCGGCCTTGAAATGGGCGCCGACGACTACCTTGCCAAGCCGTTTGCCGCGCGCGAACTGCTGGCCCGTATCAAGGCGGTGCTGCGCCGTACCCGCATGCTGCCGCCCAATCTGCAGATCACCGAGGCAGGGCAGATCCTCGCCTTCGGCACGTGGCAGCTCGATACCACCGCGCGCCATCTGATCGACGCCGAGGGCACCATCGTCGCGTTGAGCGGCGCGGAATACCGGCTGCTGCGCGTGTTCGTCGACCACCCGCAGCGCGTGCTCAATCGCGACCAGCTGCTGAACCTGACGCAGGGGAGGGAGGCCGAGATGTTCGAGCGCTCGATCGACTTGCTGGTCAGCCGCCTGCGCCAGCGCCTGAACGACGATGCGCGCGAGCCGAGCTATATCAAGACCGTGCGTAGCGAGGGCTATGTCTTTGCCTCGCCGGTGGAAATCCGCGAGGCCCGGCAGTGAACGCGCCCCGCTGGGCGTGGCCGCGCACGCTGCGATCGCGCCTGTTCCTGATCCTGCTGACCGGCCTGGTCGTCGCCCACGGCCTGTCGTTCGCGGTGCTGTTCTCCGAGCGGTATATGTCGGCCCGGCAGGTGATGCTTGGCACGCTGGAGACCGACGTGGCCACGTCGATTGCCATCCTCGACCGCCTGCCGGCGGCGGAGCGGCCGCAGTGGCTGCCGCGCGTCAATCGCGGCAACTATCAGTACATCCTCGGCGAGGGTCTCCCCGGCGTGCCCGAGATGACGGCCCGCGGCAGGGATATCGCCGAACGGATCACCGAAGCGAGCGGAGGCCGCTTTCCGGTGCGGGTGGAATCGATCCCCGGCGACGGCAAGCGCGTGCAGGCCCATCTGACGCTGAGCGACGGCAGTCCGCTGACCATCGACGTGCATCCGCGCATGACACCGATCGCGCAATGGTTGCCCTATGTGCTGATCCTGCAGCTGCTGTTGCTGATCCTGTGTTGCTGGTTCGCCGTGCGGCTGGCCATACGGCCGCTGGTCGCGCTCGGCGACGCCGCGGACGCACTCGACCCCAACACCCAATCGGCGCCGCTCGACGAGAGCGGCCCCACCGAACTGGCCCGCGCCGCGCGCGCATTCAATGCGATGCGGGGCCGCATCGCGCGCTTTGTCGAAGAACGGGTGCAGATCCTCGCCGCGATCTCGCACGATCTGCAGACGCCGATCACACGGATGAAGCTGCGTGCCGAAATGGCCGACGACTCGGACGACAAGCGCAAGATGCTGAACGACCTGTCCGAGATCCAGACGCTGGTCCAGGAAGGGCTGGCGTACGCCCGCAGTGCGCACGGCGATGGCGAGAAGCCGTCGCGGATCGACCTGGGCTCCTTTGTCGAGAGCCTGGCCTACGACTACCAGGACACCGGCAAGGCCGTCACGATGCTGCAGAACGCCGGCGGAGCCATCGTCACGCGGCCGCATGCATTGCGGCGCGTGCTGACCAACCTGATCGACAACGCGCTGAAGTTCGGTGGGTCGGCGGAACTGAGCGTGCGCCGGGACGGGGACACGGTGGCGATCGAGGTGCTCGATCGCGGCACCGGTATTCCGGACGACCAGCTCGAGGCCGTGCTCAAGCCCTTCGTGCGCCTGGAGCAGTCGCGCAGCCGGGAAACCGGCGGTACCGGCCTGGGCCTGGCGATCGCCCACGAGCTGACGGCGGCCATCGGCGGCACGCTGACGCTGCGCAATCGGGAGGGGGGCGGCCTGGCGGCCGAAGTCAAGCTGGGCTGACGTAACGGTCCCTTCTTCCTGCGACATCGGCTCCTCGGAGCCGATTTTTTTTGCCCGCTTTGTATGCCTTTGTATCTCGCGTCCGCGGCGATACGCACCCAGACAAAAACGGCCCTTGCCCGCTACGGGCGCGATACGTCGGTCGCCTTAAATGGCATCCGTGGCCCGGCGCTGAACGACAACGAAGCGATCCGGACCGCGCGATACCAACCCGCAACGCAATCTCTTTCAAAGGAAACCATCATGACCGCCCAATTCGCCAAGCGCTTTGTTTTTGCCCTGTCGCTCGCCGCCGCTGCCGCCGGCGCGCAAGCCGCCAGCTTCGCCCAGCCCGGTGCGCGGGACCCCTACACCGACGGCGCCCGCTCGGTGGCCGATGCTCGCGACCCGTACAGCAGCGGCGCCCGCTCGGCGCAGGACCCGCGCAGCGTCTACAGCGACGGCGCGCGCCAGACCGATCCGTACAGCGACGGTGCCCGCCAGTTCGACCCGTACAGCGACGGCGCCCGTACGCTGGCCGGACAGGACCGTACCGGCGTCTCGGCCGAACCTGCGCGCAGCGCCGACCCGTATCTGGACGGCGCCTACGCCTGACCGCCCGGCCCGCGAAATCACCATCATCGAACGCAACCCATTGATCGAATCAGCGAGGGAACCCGAATGACCCAAACGTCCCAAACAACCCAGATGGCCCGGATCGACAAGGTGCTGTACACCGGCAAGACCCGCACCACCGGCGGACGCGACGGCGAGGCGCACAGCGACGACGGCCGGTTGAACATCAAGCTGTCACCGCCGGGAAGCAAGGGCGCCGGCACCAACCCGGAGCAGCTGTTCGCCGCGGGCTGGTCGGCCTGCTTCATCGGCGCGCTGGGCAAGGCCGCCAGCAAGCTGAACGTCGCGCTGCCGTCCGCCCCGTCGGTCGACGCCGAGGTCGACCTGGCGATGGCCGGCCAGGCCTTCCTGCTGCAGGCCCGACTGCACGTGCATATCCCCGGGGTGGACAGCGAAGTGGGGCGGGCCCTGGTCGAGACCGCGCACGGCATTTGCCCGTACTCGAAGGCAACGCGCGGAAACATCCACGTGGAGACCGTGCTGGTCTGAGCGTGCGAGGGCCCGCTGCCGGTCGATCGATCGGCAGGCGTGGCCGCTTCCCCGGTCCGCAAGCCGCCTCCTCTTATCCATTTCGACCTGTCCGACATCATGCGCACGCTTCTCGCTTCCACATTGGCCGCCGCCGGCATCGCCGCGGTCTGTTTGATCGGCAATGGCGCCAACGCCGTTGGTTCCGGCGTTGGTTCCGGTGTTGGTTCCGCATTTGGCTTCACGATCCCGAACCAAACCAAAGCCCCCGAATTCGTCGGCATCGACCGCTGGCTGAACTCACAGCCGCTGTCGATGCAGGGCCTGCGCGGCAAGGTCGTGCTGGTCGACTTCTGGACCTATTCCTGCATCAATTGCATCAACACGCTGCCCTACGTCAAGCAGTGGCACGACAAGTACAAGGACCAGGGGCTGGTCGTGGTCGGCGTGCATACGCCCGAGTTTCCGTTCGAAAAGTCGACCGCCAACGTGCAGGCCGCGATCAAGCGTTTCGATATCCGCTATCCGGTCGCGCAGGACAATGGCTACGCGACATGGTCGGCCTATCACAATCGATACTGGCCCGCGCTCTATCTCGTCGATGCGGAAGGCAAGATCGTCTACCAGCATTTCGGCGAGGGGCAGTACGCGGAAACGGAGGCAGCAATCCGCAATGCGCTGGCGCAGCGCAAGCAATAAGGGCCATGTCTGCGCCGGGGCGTCGCGCAGCGCCCCGGCAAATATGGGGAATACGGGGAATCGCCCGGATGGCGCGCGGTGCCAGGATGTGGCCCAATGCCTGCGAACCCGCCGGTCCCGACGCACGGGCCGAGCCGGATTCCGATCATCACATCACAGGAGACTTCGAATGAAGCCACGCCGCGCCCTGCTCAGCATGCTGTTGTTTGCATCCGCCACCGCCTTTGCGCAAGGCAAGCCCGTGGTGCAGTTCATCGCCACGGGCGGCACCATCGCGATGAAGATCGACCCCGTCAAGAATGCGCCGGTGCCGGCGATCTCGGGCGACGACTTGCTGGCCACGGTGCCCGACATCGGCAAGTACGCCACCATCCAGGTCAATAATCTGTCCAACGTGCCGTCGGACTATATGGACCCGCCGCGCTGGGTCGCGCTGACCCGGGCCGTGCAGGCTTCGCTGGACCGGCCTGACGTCGCCGGGGTCATCGTGTCGCACGGCACCGATACGCTGGAAGAAACCGCATACTGGCTCGACCTGACGGTGCGCTCGGACAAGCCGGTCGTGCTGATCGGCGCGCAGCGCAACGCGTCTTCGCCGGACTTCGACGGCCCCCGCAATCTGCTGAACGCCGCGCGCATCGCCGTCGACGAGCAATCGAAGGGCAAGGGCGTGATGCTGGCGATGAACAATCAGATCAATGCCGCCCGCTACGTCACCAAGACCCACACCGCGAACGTCGAGACGTTCAATTCGGGTGACTTCGGCTTTATCGGCGAGGTCTATCCGGATCGGGTGATTTACTCGAGCACGCCAACGCGCCGCCAGCATATTCCGATCCAGACCGACAAGATGCCCGAGGTCGAAATCGTCGCGATGTACGGCGGCGCCGATGGCGCTGCGCTGCGCAACGCCGTCGATCGCGGCGTCAAGGGCATCGTGGTGCAGGCGCTGGGCATGGGCAACATGAATCAGCCGATGTTCGAGGCCGTCAAATATGCGCTGTCCAGGCAGGTGCCGGTCGTGATCTCGACGCGGGTGCACAACGGACGCGTTCTGCCGAACTACGGCTTCGTCGGTGGCGGCAAGACCACGTTCGACGCCGGCGCGGTGATGGCCGACGATCTGAAGCCGGCCAAGGCGCGCATCCTGCTGATGCTGCTGTTGCAGCGAGGCGTGACCAGCCAGGCCGACCTGCAGGCGGCGTTCAGCCGCTAAGGCTTGGCGAGAAGATAGAGGCTATGCGGCCGGTGGCCAGATCCAGCCCGGCCACCGCCGCTTCAGCCGGTCGGCGACGATGCCGACCTCCACCATGGCTTGCGCCGCGATTTCCGACGGCGGCGACGTCTTGCGGCTGACCAGGCCAACGGACCGCACCGGCCCATCGACGATCTCCGCCACCCGCATGCCCTTCAGCGACAGCAGCGGCATGATGCCGAGATAGGGCAGCACCGCGATGCCAAGCCCTTCCTTGACGAAGCCCGCAATGGTGCCGATCTGGTCCAGCTGGAGCTTCGGGCGGAACTGCACGCCGCGCTGCAGGAACGCGGCGCTCATGTATTTCATCGCGGTGCTGCGGTCGGTCATGCTGATGAGCGGCAGGCCGGCGAGTTCGTCCATATGCATGCGCTTGCGCAAGGGCTTGCGCCACTGCGCCGGAGCGAGCAGCACGAAGCGATCGCGCAGGATCTCCCGGAACAGCAGGTCAGGGTTGGATGGCGACGCGGAGGCCAGCGCGAAGTCGACCTGATAGTCGATCACGCGCTGTACCGCGGCCTGATCCGCGCAGTCGTGCACCGCGATCTGCGCATGCGGATAGCGCCGTTCCAGCGCCGCACAGACGCCGGGCAACAGCACGTTGGCAAGGGATGGCAGCGCCGCGATCGACAGCCGCTGCGCCTCCTGTTCCGCGCGGCTCTGCAGATGCCGCAGGCCGGAATCGAACTCGCCGACGATGCGGCGGGCCATCGGCACCAGCTGCTCGCCGGCCGGCGTCAGCCGGACGCTGCGCGTCGATCGTTCGAACAGCGCGATGCCCAGTTCCTCCTCCATCTCCTTGACCGCCTTGCTCAACGACGGCTGCGTGACGAAAAACTGCTCGGCGGTGCGGCTGAAATTCAGCGATTGCGCCAGTGCCAGGAAGATCCGCAGTTGGCGGGGTGTGATATTCATTCTTTGGGTCTATCAATCTATAGACAAAGGGAATTTCCGCAATAAATGTAGTCTCCCTAGAATGGGCCGCGCAAGCGATTGCGGGATTTCCTTGCGGACCTGGACAACGGAGACGAGATGCTGGATCTGAACGGCAAGGTGGCGCTGATCATGGGATGCGGCGCCGTCGCCGAAGGGTGGGGGAACGGGCGCGCCACCGCGATGCTGATGGCGCGGCAGGGGGCGCGGGTGTTCGGCACGGACCTGCATCTGGGCCATGCGGTGCGCACGCGCGAACTGATCGTCGCCGAAGGCCACGATGCCGATGTGGTCGCGTGCGACAGCACCAGCGCGGAGCAGGTCGAGGACGCGGTGCGGGCCTGCCTGTCGCGCCATGGCCGCATCGATATCCTGGTCAACAACGTTGGCCTGTCGCAGCCCGGCGGTCCCGTCGACATGGACGAAGCCGTCTGGGATGCGCAGATGCAGGTGAACCTGAAGGGCGCGTTCCTGGCGTGCAAGCACGTGCTGCCGATCATGAAGCAGCAGGGCGGCGGTGCGGTCGTCAATATCGCCTCGGTGGCCGGGCTGCGGTATGTCGGCAAGCCGCAGGTTGCCTATGCCGCGGCCAAGGCGGGCCTGATGCATTTCACGCGGACGACCGCGGTGATTCACGCGCCGGACAACATCCGGCTGAACTGCGTGGTGCCCGGACTGATGCATACCCCGTTGATCGAAGGGCTGGCCGCCAAGTATGCCGGCGGCGATACGCAGGCGTTCATTGCGCACCGGCATGGCCAGGTTCCCATGCAGCGGATGGGCGATGGCTGGGACACCGCGCACGCGGTGCTGTTTCTGGCAGCCGACGAGAGCCGCTATATCACCGGCACCGAGATCGTCGTCGACGGCGGGCTCGTTGCCGCGACGCGATAGCGGCTGCGTGCCGCTTGCATTGCAGTTCGATGCCGACAGGCATGCGGCAAGGCTCCCGCCAGCCTTGCCATCGATAACGACAGGAGACCACGATGACATTCCTTTCTCGGCGCCTGCTTGGCGCCGCGGCGCTGGCCGCCGCTGCCCTCTCTCCCGCCGCTCCCGCCTGGAGCCAGGCGTATCCGAGCCAGCCGATCCGGCTGATCGTGCCGTTCGCGCCGGGCGGCGCGGTGGACCAGACCGCGCGCACGATTTCCGGCGCGCTGGGCAAGGAGCTGGGCCAGCCGATCGTCATCGAGAACAAGCCCGGTGCCAGCGGCTCGCTGGGCGCAGCCGATCTGGCACGGGCGAAGCCAGATGGCTATACGCTGATGCTGGCGCTGGATTCGCATGCGGTGAATCACTACACGGTCAAGAACCTGCGCTTCGATACGTTCAAGTCGTTCGACTACCTGAGCCTGCTGGTCACGACGCCGCAGGTGCTGGTCGTCAACAACGCGTTGCCCGCCAACAATCTGGATCAGCTGGTGGCCTACCTGAAGGCCAATCCCAATACCTCGTATGGATCCGCGGGCACGGCGTCGGCCGGGCACGTCAACAGCGCGCAGCTGTCCATTGCCAGGCAGCTGGCGACGACCCATATCCCGTACAAGGGCGCGGCGCCGTTGCTGACCGACCTGCTGGGCGGCCATGTCCAGTACGCGTTCGCCGGCCTGTCGGTGATGCTGCCGCATATCAAGGCGGGCAAGGTCCGCGCGCTGGCGGTCAGCTCGCCGAAGCGCTCCGCGATGCTGCCCGACGTGCCGACGATGAGCGAGGCGATTCCGGGCTTCGAGTATCCGACCTGGATCGGCCTGGTCGCGCCGCAGGGCTTGCCGCCCGACGTTCGCGCGAAGCTGCTGGCCGCGACGCACAAGGTCATGCAAGATCCCGAGGTATCGAAGCGATTCGCAGAGAATGCGTTCGATATCGTCAACAGCAGTCCCGAGGCCTTTGCCGCCCGGGTCAACAAGGACGCGGGCGCCATGGGCGATCTCGTGCGCCGCAAGGTGATCGTCGCGGAATAGACCACGCCGATTCCATTTACCCCACTACGGACCCAGACATGGCCGCCATTCCCTACGCCGATCTTTCGGCTCCCGACATCCAGCCGCTGGCCGAACGGATCGCCGCCGAGCGCGGCAGCGTGCTGCATCTCTATCAGATGCTGCTGCACGCGCCGCCCGTGGCGGAAGGCTGGCTGACCTATCTGACCGCCATCCGACAGAAGTCGAGCCTGCCGGGCGCGCTGCGCGAGATGGTGATCATGCGCGTGGCGATTCTGAACGGTGCGTCGTACGAGGCCGACCAGCATGCGCCGATCGCGCTGAAGGAAGGCATGACGCAGGCCCAGCTCGATGCCTTGCCCGACTGGCGCGACAGCGCGCTGTTCGTCGATGTCGAGCGCGCGGTGCTTGCCTACACCGACGCGATGACGCGCGACATCCGCGTGGAGCCCGCCGTGTTTGCCGGGATCGCGCGGCACTTCTCGCATCGGCATGTGGTCGAGCTGACCGCTACCATTGCCGCGTACAACATGGTGTCGCGCTTCCTGGAGGCGCTGCAGGTGCATTCGCACGACGCGAGGTAGTGTTGTGCTCGGGGGGGCCTTTCCCCCGGCCCCTCTCCCGCCAGCGGGAGAGGGGAGCCAATCACCGGCATTCCGGCCAACCATAGTGACTCGCCTCTCGCTGCGCAATCTCCCTCTCCCGCTTGCGGGAGAGGGTTGGGGGAGAGGGCAGCGTGGATCCACCCCTCCGGGCCGTCAGCGCCCCGAGGGAACCTCCGAAGGCGATACCGGATCGGCCTCGAAATCCATCGTATCCATATCGACATCGGACGCCACCGGCTTGCCGAACAGCTTTAGCCAGGCAAAGCCCAGCACACCCGCGCTCAGCGATGCCAGCAGGATCGCCATCTTCGATGCATTGATCACGGCCGGCGCATCGGTAAAGGCCAGGTTGGTGATGAAGATCGACATCGTGAAGCCGATGCCGCCGAGCAGGCCCGCGCCAAGGATATGCCGCCAACGCAGGTCGAGCGGCAGCTTGCAGAGACCGATGGCGACCGCGACGAAGCTGACGAGCGTGATGCCCAGCGGTTTGCCGACCACCAGCCCGGCCAGGATGCCAAGGCTGTTCGACGACGCCAGCTCCTGCGCCCAGTCGCTGCCGATGACGATGCCGGTATTGGCCAGTGCGAAGATCGGCAGGATCACGAAGGCGACCGGCCGATGCAGCAAGTGCTCGAGCCGATGCGACGGCGAAGCGGCGTCGTCCTGCCTGGCGGAGAAGGGGATCGCGAAAGCCAGCAGCACGCCGGCAATCGTCGCGTGCACGCCGGACTTCAGCATCAGGAACCACATCAGCACGCCGCCCAGCAGGTAGGGGATCAGCGACATCACGCGCAGCACGCGGTTCATCACCAGCAGCGCGGCGAATACCGCGAGCGCGCCGGCCAGATAGACGAACGCCAGTTCGGCCGTGTAGAACAGCGCGATCACGATGATGGCGCCGAGGTCGTCCATCACGGCAAGCGCGGTCAGGAAGACCTTCAGCGAGGCCGGCACGCGGCTGCCGAGCAGCGCCAGCACGCCGAGCGCGAACGCGATGTCGGTCGCCATCGGAATGCCGATGCCGGCCTGCGTCGGCGTGCCGCCGTTGAATCCGAAGTGGATCAGTGCGGGAACCGCTATGCCGCCGGCCGCCGCGACGATGGGCAGCAGGGCATTCCGGAGGCTGGACAGTTCGCCGTTGTACAGCTCGCGTTCGAGTTCGAGGCCAATCAGCAGGAAGAAAATGGCCATCAGCGCATCATTGATCCAGTGCTCGACGCTGAGGCCCGCGACTTTCACATGCCACAGGTGGAGGTACTGATCGCCGACCGGCGAATTGGCCAGTATCAGCGAAACGACGGTGCAGGCGATCAGCAGGATGCCGCCCGCCTTCTCGGACTCGAAAAAGCGCTGGAACGTATTGGAGAGTCGTCTTTGTACGATTGCCATGGGACCTCTCTTGGGGAGCTATACCGGGATGGAAGCGAATGGAAATGCGCGCGCGCAGGCGCCGCGGCTTCCGTTGCCGGGAGGCGCGGAAGGGGGCGTTGCGTGACAGCGCGTGGGAGCGGAGAGTCGACCAGGGGAATGGTCTGGATGAGGGTGGTGCATGCATCGGTCGCGGAAAAGCCGCGTGGCGGCCCGACCGACGCAAATCCTGCCACCCCGTGGGGTGAGCACCCGGGCCGAAGTATACCGGAACGGGGTGGCAGGAGGGCGGAGACGTCGTTAAGCGGATCCGCTCTTGGCGGCGGCGCCGTGCTTGCGCGCAAGCGGCAGCCGCCATCCCAGCGTCATGCCGGCGGCCGCGATCAGGATCGCCGCGGCACCGGTCCATTGCGCCCAATCGAGGCGCAGGCCGAAGGCCACCATATCGACGACGATCGCGACCACGGGATAGACGAACGACAGCGCCGCCGTCATCGCGGTCGACAGCTTCTGGATCGCGCCATACAGCAGGATGTAGACCAGCCCGGTATGGACCACGCCGATCGTCACCAGCATCGGCCACGACCCGTCGTAGGCCGCCAGGTCCGACAAATTGGCGAACGGGGCCAGCATCGCCATGCCGACGCAGGCCTGGATCAGCGCGATCAGATGCGGCGGCACGCCCGACAACCGCTTGGTGATGATGGCCGCGACCGCATAGAAGAACGCGGCACCCAGCGCCAGCGCGATACCGCCCAGATAGTCGGTGGCGCCATGGCCGTGATCGGGCTTTGCCTGCACGATCATCAGCACGCCGGTGAAGGCGATCAGCAGCCAGGCCAGCTTGGTCAGCGTGATGCGTTCGGAAAACAGCAGCGCGCCCAATGCCACCAGCATGAACGGCTGCGTGTTGTAGACCGCCGTCGCGATCGAAATCGAGGCGCGCGGATAGGCCGCAAACAGCAGCAGCCAGTTCATCACGATCGCGACGCCGCCCAGTGCCGCCAGGCCCAGCGTGCGCCAGGTCAGCTGCCGCAGCATGCCCAGCGCGGCGCAGACCGCCAGCAGCGTCAGCGCGCCGAACAGGCAGCGCCAGAACACGACGTCGCGGATCGGCTGTCCGGACTCGACCACGAACCAGCCGATGGTGCCGGACAACACCATCGAGGCCGTCATTTCGGCAGTGCCGCGTAGGGAATTCACCGTCTTTCTCCTGAGGGCTGAATGGTGTTTAGAATCGCATGACGAGGGCCGCGATTCTATATGGTTTGTTAGGCGGGATGGCGGCAGTTCCTGTATTTCGAAGGTATATCGCCTGATCCCCTAAGGAAATAAAAAATGCTCGACGATGTCGATCGGCGCATCCTCGCCGTGCTGGCGGAGGACGCCCGGATTTCACTGAAGGAGTTGGCGGCGCGGGTCGGGCTGTCTTCGCCGAGCACTTCGGAACGGCTCAAACGCCTGGAAGAACGCAAGGTCATTCGCGCCTTCACCATCGATATCGATCCGGCCGCGCTCGGTTATCCGCTGCAGGCCATCGTTCGTATCCGCCCGCTGCCCGGCAAGCTCCATATCGTGCAAAAGCTGATTGCCGATATTCCGGAGATCGGGGAATGCGACAAGGTGACCGGCGAGGATTGCTTTATTGCGCGCCTTTATGTGCGTTCGATCGAGGAGCTCGATGGCCTGCTGGATCGCGTGGCCCAGATGGCGGAAACCAATACGTCGGTGGTCAAGGCCAAGGTGGTGCCCAAGCGCGGCGCGCCGATCGGAGAGAGCCGCGGCTAATGCCCGCACGGCTTGTCCGCCCGGACTGCATGGTGGAACAAGCGCGGAAAGCCTTGCCAAACAGGCGCACGACGGTACATTGTTGGCGGAGAACAAGCCGGCGAACTCGTTCGGCAACCATCCACACCCGGAGATGGAGACATGCGATGCGTACCGTCAACGCGCAGTTCCTGTTCGATTTCGGCAGTCCCAACGCCTACCTGGCACACAAGGTCATTCCGGCCATCGAAGCGCGCACCGGCGCGACATTCGAATACGTTCCGATCCTGCTTGGCGGCCTGTTTCGGCTGACCGGCAATCGATCGCCGATGGAGGCGTTCGCCGGTATCAAGAACAAGCCGGAATACGGGCGGCTGGAAATGCAGCGCTTTATCCGGCGGCACGGCCTGACCGCGTTTCGAATGAATCCCCACTTTCCGGTCAATACGCTGCAGATCATGCGAGGGGCGATCGCGGCGAGCCACGATGGCAGTTTTGCGCGATATGTCGACGCGGTCTTCGGCGCGATGTGGGAGCGCGGATTGAAGATGGACGATCCGGCCGTGATCGCGTCCGTGCTGGACGAAGCCGGGCTGGATGGGTCTCGGCTGCTGGAGGCGATCAATCAGCCGGCCGTCAAGGAAACGCTGCTCGGCAATACGCAGCGCGCATTCGAGCGTGGGGCATTTGGCGCGCCGACCTTCTTCGTCGACGACGAGATCTTCTTCGGCAAGGACAGCCTGCGCGATGTCGAAGAGGAAATCATCCGCGTGCGCGCCGCCTGATTCGCGTCCTGCCTTTCCACCCGTTCGGAGGCTTCCTGCCCATGAAAACACGCATCACTGAACTGTTCGCGATCCGCTATCCGATCATCCAGGGCGGCATGCATTTCGTCGGCCTTGCCGATCTGGCGGGGGCCGTTTCCAATGCCGGCGGCCTGGGCATCATCACTGCGCTGACGCAGCGCACGCCCGAGCTGCTGGCCAGGGAGATCGCGCGCTGCCGCGAGATGACGGACCAGCCGTTCGGCGTCAACCTGACCTTCCTGCCGACGTTCTCCGAGCCGCCCTACGCGGAATACATCGCCGCCATCGCCGAAGGGGGCGTGCGTATCGTCGAGACCGCGGGCCGCAGTCCCGAACAGTACATGCCGGCGTTGAAGGCGGCCGGCATCAAGGTGATTCACAAATGCACGTCGGTGCGCCACGCGCTGAAGGCCGAGAAGATCGGCTGCGATGCGGCCAGCGTCGACGGCTTCGAATGCGGCGGCCATCCGGGCGAGGACGACGTGCCCAACATGATCCTGCTGCCGCGGGCCGCCGAAACGCTGAAGATTCCGTTCGTCGCGTCCGGGGGCATGGCGGACGGCCGCAGCCTGGTAGCCGCGCTGGCGCTGGGCGCGGACGGCATCAATATGGGTACCCGCTTCCTGGCCACCGAGGAAGCGCCGGTGCATGCGAATGTCAAGCAGGCGATCGTCGAGGCCAGCGAGCTCGACACGCGGCTGATCATGCGGGCGCTGCGCAATACCGAGCGGGTGCTGAACAATGGCGGCGTCGAGCGGCTGCTGCAGATCGAGCGCGAGAAGGGCGCCGACCTGAAGATCGCGGATATCTACGATCAGGTCGCCGGCATCTATCCGAAGGTGATGGTGGAGGGCGATGTCGAGGCGGGCGCGTGGAGCTGCGGCATGGTCGCCGGCCTGATCCACGACATTCCAAGCGTCAAGACGCTGATCGACCGGATCGTCATGGAGGCCGAGCAGTTGACGTTCCAGCGGCTGGCCGGGATGTTCGACGCGCGGCGCTGAGGGGCAATGCATGGGCGTGGCACGGTGCCTCGTTCATGCGGGAAGCTGGAAAGCCGGCAGCCGGCAGCCGGTAGCCGGAAGCGGGAAGCCCGACACCCTGAGTAGGGGCCGAGGCCCCCCGGCAGCCCGATTACCAGGCCTCGATCCACGGCCGCAGATCGAGCTCATGCGTCCACGCGTCGCGCGGCTGCTGGTGCAGCATCCAGTAGGCGTTGGCGATGTGCTCGGGATTCAGGATGCCGTCGCGATCCTTCAGCGCATAGCGCTCGGGGAAGTTCTCGCGGATAAAGGCGGTGTCGATGGCGCCGTCGATGATCGGGTGGGCCACGTGGATGCCCTGTGGCCCCAGCTCCTTCGCCATCGATTGCGCCAGCGCGCGCAGGCCGTGCTTGGCCCCGGCAAACGCCGAGAATCCGGCGCGGCCGCGCAGGCTGGCGGTCGCTCCTGTAAAGAAGATCGAACCGCGGCCGCGCGGCACCATCACGCGGGCCGTCTCGCGTCCCATCAGGAAGCCCGCGAAGCAGGCCATCTCCCAGACCTTGAAGTAGACGCGGGCCGTCGTGTCCAGCACGTCGAAGCGGACGTTCGCGCCGATGTTGAACACCGCCACCTCGATCGGCGCGATGTCGGCCTCGATCCGCTGGACCAGGCTTGTCATTTCCTCTTCCTTGCGCGCGTCCGAGCCGAAGGCATGCGCGATGCCGCCCTCGGCTTCGATCTGCTGAACCAGCGGCGCCAGCTTGTCGGCATGGCGCCGGGTCACGCAGGCGATATAGCCTTCGCGGGCGAAGCGCCGCGCAATGGCACCGCCGGTCGCATCGCCGGCACCGATGACAAGGATGGCCTTCTTTTGGGTCATGGTGTCTCCTTCGGGGCGGCCTGGCACCGCCGGCCATTCCGGCGGCAAGCCGATCGAGTTGTGTTTGCAACGCCGGATAGTGTCCGCGATTTTGCCGAAGGCTGCTGGCGGCCAGATCGGCCTGATGGGCCACGGCGCACCCATCGCTAAGACGATTCTCAATGTCGGCCGACGGCGGCATGAAACGCAAAATGCGTGTCCTTCTGTGAAGCATCGAATGCCCGCGCGCAAGATGCTGTCGGCCTCGACACTCCTCGGTTCCAACCATGGTTCAAATCGAAGACGCCAGCTACAAGCAGCTGTATTCATCGCCCGCGATGGTCCGCAATCTTGTCTCGGGCTTTATCCCCGACGGATGGTTACAGGGGCTGGATTTCAGCACGCTGGAATGCGTCCCTGGCCACTACGTCTCCGACGATCTGCGACAGCGGGCCAACGACATGGTGTGGCGGGTCCGCGCCGATGACGAATGGCTGTACCTCTATTTGATGATGGAGTTTCAGAGCACAGTCGATCACGGCATGCCGGTGCGCATCATGTCCTATCTGGGACTGCTCTATCAAAGCCTGATCCGCAAGGAGTACGTCAAGCCCCGACGAGGCATCCCGCCGGTGCTGCCCATCGTCCTGTACAACGGTGAAGGGCCATGGGATGCACCCACCGATATCGCGGCGATGCTGCCGGACGTGCCCGGACTTGTCGGTGAGTACCTGCCCAAGCTTAAATATCTGTTGTTGGACAGCGGACGCATCGGCAAGGAACAGCTGCGCGCGATGCGCAATCCGGTTGCCGTGCTGATGCAGCTGGAAGAGGCGGAAACCCAGCAGGAGGTCGGCGAGTTGATCGACAAGCTCGCGGACATCGTCAAAGGCGACGAAGGACTGAAGCGAATCTTCCTCAACGTGTTGCCGGGACTGATCGGCAGGCGCAGCGGCAACACGTTGGAGGTACCCGTAGTCAATGATCTTGTGGAGATGAAGATGAAGCTAAGTCAGAGTTTCAAGGTGTGGGCGCATGAGTACTTTGAACAGGGGCGGATGAAGGGAGAAGCCGGATGCTTGCAACGGCAACTGACCGACCGCTTCGGCGCCTTGCCCGAATATGTCGCGGCCAAGATTGATGGCGCAACCGAGAAGGAGCTCAATCGGTGGGCCCTGCGCATATTTCACGCAAAAACATTGGCCGATGTGTTCCGCGAATCGCCGGCAGACGAAACGCCAATCAATCACTGAGATTCAAGATAGACGTCCCGGAGAACAATATGCCGTTGGAGAAGCGCTTCAAAGAGTGGGCTTGGGAGTACGAAAAGCAGGGCTGGAAGAAGGGCTGGGAGGAGGGCTGGCGGAAAGGAGTGCGGGAGGGGGCAAGCTGGGTCCTCGAAAGGGCGCTTACCGGCCGTTTCGGGGGCTTACCGCAGTCTGTCGTCGACAGGATCAACTCGTCGAGGGATGAAGAAGAGCTGATCGGCTGGGCAAGACGCGCGGTCCACGCAAGAACGCTTGCTGAAGTCTTCGAAGACGCTCCCAGGTAGTTTTAAGGGCTGCACGCAGCCCGCATGCATTCGGCGGCGCCGTCCACCTGACCCCAACGACGGCGCCGAACCCTCACCCATATCAATCCGCCTCCTTTATGGAATGGCGCACGACTTCCAAATCGCTGCGTGCGGAACGCCGCATCGAATCTGGCCCCCCGATCCCCGTGCGACAATCGCCGCCCATCTCACCCCTTGGATCCACGCCGATACGATGAAGACACCTGCAGACGTCGGTGGCCAGGATGCCGCCGGAACGCGCGAGGCGCGCACGCCCTGGACCGCGCTTGATGAACAGGGAACCGGCCTGACGGTCGACGATTTCCTGACCACGATGCTGGGTCAGCTCGTCAATGCACTGCGGCGGACCGTGACCCAGCCCTACGCCGAGCAGTTCGGATTGACCGTGCCGGAATGGCGGCTGCTTGCGCTGCTCGCGCATGCGGGGGAATTGCCGTTCGCCGAACTGGTAGTGCAGTCCACCTCGGACAAGGCACTGGTCAGCCGCACGCTGCGCCTTCTGGAACAGCGGGGGCTGGTGAAGCTGCGCAACGCCGGAAATACGCCGCGCAAGAAGCTGTTTTGCAGCATCACGCGCGCCGGCATGGCGCTGCACGATCAGGTGATCCCGCTGGCGCGTCGCCATCAGGCCGCGGTACTCCGGCTGCTGGACACCGGCGAGCGCGAGGCCCTGTATTGCGCACTGCGGAGATTGCACGCGCAATGCGTGATGGGCCCCGGCGTGGACCCGACCGCCGCCCTGTCGAAAAAGGTCGCCGACTGAGAGAAAGCCGAGGCTGCGATCGCGGTATCGCGATATTGCGTCGCCGTGCGCGAACGATGTTCGCCTGGGGCCGCGCCGTCAATCGGCCTGCTCTGGCTCGCGAACGCGCGGCCGCACCACCAGCGAACGGCGCGGCAATTCCGAGTCGAGCACCAGCCGGCCGTGCACGCGGCCGTTCATCCGCGTGATATGGCGCGTGCAGTCCTGCATATGCGCGGCCATCAGCTTGCGCACCTGCTCGGCATCGCGCGCGCGGGCCGCCGCGACGATCTTCTTGTGGAAGCGGACATTGGACGCGCCGAACTTCTCGTGCTCGCAGGCGGGCGTGTCGTTGCCGAACACCACCAGCTGCCGCAGCATCTCGTTGATCAGTTCGCAGCAGAAGCGCAGCATCGGATTCGGATTGGCCGCGGCCAGGATGTCGTGGAAGCTCAGGTCCTCCTGGCGCTGGTCCAGCGGCGCGGCCGCCGAGGCCGAGGTGGGGTCGCACAGGTCGATCGTATGCTCGAGCGCGCGGAAATCGTCCTCGGTCAGGTGCGGCACCGCGCCGGCGGCCAGCTCCGGCTCGAGCAGCCGGCGCACCGTGTACACGTCGGCGATGCCGACGTCCTTGAAGAACAGATAGTTCTGCATCAGCTGGAAGGTGCGGTCCAGCGGCACCTCGACGATGGTGCCGCCGCCGGCCGGACCGGTGCTGACGCTGATCAGCCCTTGCACCTCCAGCGACTTCAGCGCTTCGCGGATCGTGCTCTTGCTGACGCCGAAGGTCTGCTGCAGCTTGATCTCCTGCGGCAGCTTGTCGCCGGGCTTCAGGTCGCGCTCGGTGATCAGGCGCTTCAGTTCCTCCGCCACCAGGTCGGCGCGCTTCTGCTTGCGGATCGCCAGAGCCGGCGCCTTCGCGCCGCGGAACGTCACCATGGATTGTCCTTCCTTTCGTTTGATCGCCATGCCGGCGCGGCATGCGCCTTGCCGGGTCGCGGCGGTGCCGCAGTGGTCCATGCAGCGGTCCATCGCGGTCCATCGCGGTCCATCGCGGTGCACCGGGCACCGCCTTCGCGCATGACCGGCGCCTGCACGGGCGCAGGTAAACCCTGACCGGCGCTTCATTGACAGTCGCGCAAACCGGCTCCTATGATGCCTTCAACCAGTTTATACGTATAAATAGAATAAACGGGTTCGATTCTTGCTGTAGCGCTGTTGCGATCCTGTCGCGTGCCGGACCTTCCCTTTCGATGGACCCCACAGATCCAAGGAGTGAGCTTTGAATCGTCGTGACGTGCTCAAACTCGGCGCGCTGGCCGCCGTCCCCGCCTCCCTGCTGCGCGCCGGTGCCGTGCTGGCCGCCGACGATGCGATCGAACTCGGTTGTCCGGTGCCGATGTCCGGCCCGTTCGCCGCCAACGGCAAGTTCGCCGACCTTGGCATGAAGCTGATCGTCGAGCAATACGGCAAGGTGCTCGGCAAGCCGTTGCGCTACAGCGTGCTCGATACCGAAGGCAAGCCCGCCACCGCGGTGCGCAAGGTGCAGGAGCTGGCGCAGCAGAAGAACGCGCGCTACTTCGCCGGCGGCATCCTGTCGTCGGAATCGCTGGCGATGGGCAAGGAGGCCGAGAAGTTCGGCGGGGTCTTCGTCACCACCGCCGGCGCCGACGAGATCACCGGCAAGGACTGCAACCGCGCGACCTTCCGCTGGTCGGTGCCGACCTATGGCGCGATCGAGCGCACCGTGCGGCCGCTGATCGAATCGATGCCCAAGGCGAAGCGCTGGTACACGATCACGCCGCAATACGTGTTCGGCGAGGGCCTGCTGTCGGCGGCAAAGAATATCTTCAAGGAGAAGGGCATCGAGCATGTGGGCAACAGCTACCACGCGCTCAACGAGAAGGAGTTCAGCGGCTATCTGACCAATGCGATCGCTGCCAAGCCCGACGTGCTGCTGATCCTGAACTTCGGCTCGCAATCGGCCGACACGCTGCGCCAGGCGGTCAGCTTCGGCATGAAGAAGAACACGACGATCCTGCTGGCCTGGGCCTCCGGGCTCGAGCAGTTCGAATCGCTGGGCGCGGACCTGTGCGACGGCGTCTATTTCGGCGCGCAGTACTGGCACGGCGTCGACACGCCGCTGAACCGCGATCTGGTGCAGCGCTGCAAGACGGCCTTCAAGTCCAATCCAAACTACAGCCTGGCTGGTTCCTATATCTGTACCAAGCTGATGCTCGACGCGATGGTCAAGGCCGGCAGCGCCGACCCGAAGGCCGTGATCGCGGCGATGGAGGGGCTCAAGTACGAAGGGCTGACCGGCCCCGAGGAAATCCGCGCCGCCGACCACCAGGTGCTGAAGAACTACTACCTGCTCAAGGGCAAGGCCAAGAGCAAGATGAAGGACAAGGACGACTACGCCGACGTGATCAGCATCGGCAAGGCCTTCCTGCCGCCCGAACAGACCCAGTGCAAGATGGCCTGAGCAACCCTGCTGGTTTTCTCCCCTCTCCCGCTTGCGGGAGAGGGGTGGGGGAGAGGGCAAGGGGCGGTCGTCACGCTACCGCGCGTTGAAACCACCCCCTCTCGCCAACCCTCTCCCCCTGAAGGGGAGCGGGAGAACGCTGCGCCTTCGATGATCAGAGGGCGCTATCCAACGCGACAGCCATAGCGAAAACCGCTTCATGAACGTCTACCTGTTGCAGGTCATCAACGGCATTGGCATCGGCATGCTGTATTTCCTGCTGGCCGTCGGCCTGTCGATCGTCTTCGGCCTGTTGCGCTTCGTCAATTTCGCGCACGGCGCCTTTTATGCGCTCGGCGCGTATCTGTGCTTCCAGGCGCTGCAGCTGGGCATGAACTTCTGGGCCGCGCTGGTGCTGGCGCCGCTGGTGATCGGTGCGCTGGCCTGGCTGGTCGAGCGCGTGATGCTGCGCCACGTCTATGCCCAGCCCCATGAGTTCCACATCCTGGTGACGGTGGGCCTCGCGCTCGCCGTGCAGGAGCTGATCATCGTCGGCTGGGGGCCGCTCGGCGTCGACGTGCCGCCGCCCGACGCGCTGCAGGGCGTGGTGATGTGGGGCGACTTCATCTATCCGAAGTACCGGCTGTTCGTCATCGCGTTCACCGCGCTGCTGGCGGTGGCGCTGTGGTGGCTGCTGGAGGGCACGCGGCTCGGCAGCGCGGTGCGTGCCGGCAGCGAGTCGACGGAGATGGTGTCGCTGCTCGGCATCAACGTGTTCCGGTTGTTCAGCCTGATGTTCGCGCTCGGGGCGGCCACCGCCGCGATCGCAGGCGTGCTGGCCGCGCCGATCCGCGGCGCCGAACCGTTCATGGGCGTCGAGGCGCTGGGCGTCGCCTTCATCGTCGTGGTGGTCGGCGGCATGGGCAGCTTCACCGGCGCGCTGATCGGCGGGCTGCTCGTCGGCGTGGTGCAAAGCCTGATGAGCACGCTGTGGCCCGAGGGCGCCAGGCTGATGATCTATGTCGCGATGGCCGCGGTGCTGCTGCTGCGTCCGCACGGCCTGCTGGGGAGGGGATGATGGCGTATCGATTCTGGTGGCTCGCGCTGGCCGTCACCCTGCTGCTGCCGTTGACGCTGCGCTCCGGCACGCTGGCGACCGAGGTGCTGATCTACGCGATGGCCGTGATGGCCTGTAACCTGCTGCTCGGCTACACCGGCCTGCTGTCGTTCGGCCAGGGCATCTTCTTCGGCCTGGGCAGCTATTCGCTGGGCCTGGCGCTGACCCGCATCGCGCTGCCGGTGCCAATTTCGCTGGCGCTGGCGATCGCCATCGGCGCGGGGGCGGCGGCGCTGGTCGGCTGGTTCTCGATCCGGCAGCGCGGCACCTACTTCGTGATGCTGACGCTGGCGTTCTCGCAGATGTTCTATTTCCTGGCCTATTCGGTGCCGTCGCTGACCGGCGGCGACAACGGCCTGCTCGACATCCCGAGACCCGCGCTGTCGATCGCCGGGCGCGAGCTGGTCTCGCTGGCCTCGCCGTGGCAGTTCTACGGCTTCGTCGCGGTGCTGTTCCTGGTGGTGTTCTTCCTGGTGCTGCGCGTCACCGATTCGGTGTTCGGCCGCACGCTGCTGGCAATCCGCGACAACGAGGAGCGGGCGCTGGCGGTCGGCTACAACATCAAGGCGTTCAAGCTGCTGGCCTTCGTGATCTCCGGCGCGGTAACCGGGCTCGCCGGCGGCCTGCATGCGATGCTGACCGGCATCGCGCCGCTGGCCAATATCGACTACCACGTCAGCGAGATGATCCTGATCATGACGGTGATCGGCGGCACCGCCAACGTGTTTGCGTCGGTGCTGGGCGCGGCGTTCTATGTGCTGCTGGCCGACTGGCTGTCGACACTGTGGCCGCGCTGGCTGATGCTGCTGGGCTTCCTGCTGATCGCGGTCAGCCTGTTCATGCAGCGCGGCCTGTGGGGGCTGGGCACGACGATATGGCTGCGGCTGCGCGGCATCCGCCGCGAGCCCGCCGCGATCGGCCCCGACACGGAAGCCGCCGCGGGAGTCGCCACGGAAGTCGTCACCACGCGGGAGGAACGCGCATGACCGCCCCGATTCTGGAGGCCACCGGCGTGGTCAAGCAGTACGGCAAGTTCATGGCGCTGGGCGGCGTGGATCTTCGCGTGATGCCGGGCACCGTGCATTCGGTGATCGGTCCGAACGGCGCCGGCAAGACCACGCTGTTCCATATGCTGACCGGCACGCGCAGCGTGACCAGCGGGCGCATCGTCTTCGACGGGCACGACGTCACCGGCGAGACCGACTACCAGCGCGTGCAGCGCGGCATCGCGCGCTCGTTCCAGGTCACCAGCCTGTTTCCCAGCCTGCCGGTGCGCGAGAACCTGCGGCTGGCCGCGCTCGGCACGCAGCCGCGGCGCGCGATGAACTGCTGGCGCCGTCCGGTCGGCGAGCTGGCCTGTACGGAGACGGTCGAGCGTGTGCTCGAGCGGCTCGAGCTGACCCGCGTCGCCGGCGCGGTCGCCGGTGCGCTGTCGCACGGCCAGCAGCGCCGGCTCGAAGTCGGCATGGCGCTGGCCGCGCGGCCGCGCGCGATCTTCCTCGACGAGCCGACCTCGGGCATGGGCGTGGACGATCTCGGCGCGATGAAGCGGCTGATCCGCGGGCTGGCCGAGGACCATACCGTCGTGCTGATCGAGCACAACATGGACATCGTGATGGACATTTCCGACACCATCACCGTGATGCAACAGGGCAAGGTGCTGATGGAAGGCCCGCCCGACACCGTGCGGGGCGATCCGCGCGTGCGCGCGGCTTATCTCGGCAACATGATCACCGGAGGCCAGCGATGACGATGCTCGATGTGCAGGCCATCCATGGCTACTACGGCAAGAGCCATGTGCTGCAGGGCGTCTCGCTCGCGGTGGGCGAGGGCGAACTGGTGACGCTGCTGGGCCGCAACGGCGCCGGCAAGTCGACCACGCTGAAGGCGATCGCCGGCGTGGTGCCGCCACGCGGCGGCCGCGTGCGGTTTCGCGGCAACGATATCGCGGGGCTGCCGCCGCACCGGATCGCCGCCCAGGGGCTGTGTTTCGTGCCCGAGCATCGCGGCATCTTCAAGCTGCTGACCGTCGAGGAGAACCTGAAGCTCGGGGCCCGGCGCGATTCCCCATGGCAGCTCGACGACGTCTACCGGATCTTCCCGCGGCTGCGCGAGCGGCGCCGCAACAGCGGTGCAAACCTCTCCGGCGGCGAGCAGCAGATGCTGGCCATTGCCCGCGCGCTGATGAACCATCCGCGCCTGCTGATGCTCGACGAGCCGGTCGAAGGCCTGGCGCCGGTGATCGTCGAGGAAATCGTTGCGCAGCTGAAGTTGATCAAGGCGGCCGGCGTGCCGATCCTGCTGGTCGAGCAGAACCTGGAGGTCTGCACGCAGTTAGCCGAGCGGCACGTGATCATCGAGCAGGGCGCGGTCGTCTATACCGGTACCAATGCGCAATTCATCGCCGACGAGGCGGTCAAGGACCGCTATCTCGGCGTGGGCCTGGCGGCGTGACGATCGCGCCGTCACCGTTTCCATTCCGTCGTCCCCGCGCAGGCGGGGACCCAGCGACTTCAAGCCGCTGGGCCCCTGCCTGCGCGGGGACGACAAAGAGCTAGCTTCGGAATATCGACATGTCAGTTGACCTCACCATGCACCCCCAGGCCAACGCCGTTCCAGCGCCGGATATCGACGCGCTGCGCATCGACGGCGCCCGCCTGTGGGACGCACTGATGCGGCTCGCACAGATCGGTTCGACGTCCAAGGGCGGCGTCTGCCGGCTCGCGCTGACCGATCTCGATCGCCAGGGCCGCGACTTCTTCGTCGCCGAGGCCAAGGCAATCGGCTGCACGGTACGCGTCGATGCGATCGGCAATATCTTCGCGCGCCGGGCCGGACGCGACGACACGCTGCCGCCGGTGATGACCGGCAGCCATATCGATACGCAGCCGACCGGCGGCAAGTTCGACGGCAACTTTGGCGTGCTGGCCGGGCTGGAAGTGTTGCGCACGCTGGCCGACGCCGGCATCGTCACCGACGCGCCGCTCGAGGTCGCGGTGTGGACCAACGAAGAGGGCTCGCGCTTCGTGCCGGTGATGATGGGCTCGGGGGCCTTCATCGGCGAGTTCGCACTCGACCATGTGCTGGCGCAAACAGACCGCGACGGCGTGCGCGTCGGCGACGCGCTGAACGAGATCGGCTATGCCGGCGCCGAGCCGGTCGGCGGCCGCGCCGTCGGCGCTTATTTCGAGGCCCATATCGAACAGGGTCCGGTGCTCGAGGCGAACGACACGGTGATTGGCGTGGTCACCGGCGCGCTCGGACAACGCTGGTACGACGTGGTGCTGACCGGCATGGAGGCGCACGCCGGACCCACGCCGATGGCGCTTCGGCGCGACGCGCTGCTGGCCGCGTCCGAACTGGTCGGCATCGTCAACCGCATCGCGCTGGACCATCCGCCGCACGGGCGCGGCACGGTCGGCTGCCTGTCGGTCCATCCCGACTCGCGCAACGTGATCCCGGGCCGCGTGACGATGACGGTGGACCTGCGCGCCGCCGACGACACCGTGCTCTCCGCGATGGACGCGGCCCTGCATCGGGCCTGCACTGCGCTGTCCGAACGTTCGGGCATCGACATCGAAGTCCGGCAGGTGGTCTATTTCCCGCCGCAGCCCTTCGAGCCACGGCTGGTGCAGGCCGTGCGCGACGGCGCCACGCAGCTGGGGCTGTCGGCAATGGAAGTGGTCAGCGGCGCCGGCCACGATGCCGTCTATCTGGCTCGGGTCGCACCGACTGCGATGATCTTCGTGCCGTGCAAGGACGGCATCAGCCATAACGAGATCGAGGACGCCCGCCCCGAGCATCTGGAGGCCGGCGCCAACGTGCTGCTGCACGCGATGCTCGACGCCGCGCGCCGGCGCTGAGGGCGCTGCCCCGCTGCCTCCGCTGCCCGACATCGGCCTCCGACCTACACCGCACCGACCCGGACCCACGCGATGAAAATCCTGATCGCCCGCCTCAATCACGAGACCAATACCTTCTCGCCGGTGCCCACGCCGCTGGCCTCGTTCGACCCGCGCTATGGCGAGGACGGCTATCGCGCCGCGCGCGGCACGCGCACCGCGGCCGGCGCCTTCATCGAGCTGGCCGAAGCGGCCGGCGCCGAGATCGTGGTGCCGGTGATCGCCGGGGCCAACCCCAGCGGCCGCGTCGCGGAGCAGGCCTATACCGCGCTGTGCGACGCGATCGTCGAGGCCGCGCCTGGCTGCGATGCGGTGATGCTGGACCTGCACGGCGCGATGGTGGCCGAGAACAGCGACGACGGCGAGGGCGACCTGCTCGAACGCCTGCGCGCGGTACTGCCCGACAAGCCGATCGCGGTCGCGCTGGACCTGCACGGCAATATCACGCAGAAGCTGATCGACCACGTCGACGTGGCGGTCAGCTTCAAGACCTATCCGCATGTGGATATGTACGAGACCGGCGAGCACGCGGGCCGGCTGCTGCTCGACCATATCGCGGGCCGCACGAAACCGGTGGTGGCCTGGCGCCGCCTGCCGCTGCTGACGCATACGCTGTGCAGCCGCACCGATCAGGGCGCGATGCAGCGCGCGGTGGCGCTCGCCAGGGAGGCGGAAGCGCAAGGCATGCTGGCGGTTTCGGTGCTGGCCGGCTTCGGCCTGGCCGATATCGCGGCGCCTTGCCTGAGCGTGATCGTGGTCGGCGACGGCGATGCCGCCGCCGCAGACGCGGTCGCGCAACGCATTGCCCAGCAGATCTGGGACGACCGCGCCGGCTTCGTCTACGACAGCGAGCCGCTGGCGCAATCGATCGCACGCGCGGCCGAACTTGCCGACGCGCCGGGCGAGGGCCCCGTGCTATTGCTCGACCACGGCGACAACTGCATGTCCGGCGGCACTTGCGACAACATGGCCGTGCTGCACGAAGCGCTGGCACAGGGCTTGACCGGCATCGCGGTCGGGCCGGTCTGCGATCCGGAGGCGGTGGCCGCGCTGATCGCCGCCGGCGTCGGCGCCACGGTGACGCTGCCGGTCGGCGACAAGGTGGCGCTGACCCAGCTCGGCGTCTATCCCCAGTCGAAGCCCCTGACCGGCAAGGTGGCCGCGCTCGGCGACGGCGAATACGTGATCAGCGGCCCGACCTATACCGGCCAGCGCATCCGCATGGGACGCAGCGCGCTGCTCGATATCGGCGCCGCGCAGATCGTGATCGTCGAGACGCCGCAGGAGCATTGGGACCTCGGCATCTTCACGCATATCGGCGTGGATCCGCATCGCGCGCGCTTCCTGCTGCTGAAATCGCGGATGTACTGCCGGCCGGTGTTCGTGCCGATCGCCCGTGCCGTGGTCGAGTGCGATGGGGAGGGCGTGACCAGCTCGCGCTACGAGCGCTTTCCGTTCGAGCGCGTGGCGCGGCCGGTCTATCCGCTCGATCCGCAGACGAACTGGCGGTAGAGCCCGCAGCGTATCCCGTCGTCCCCGCGAACGCGGAGACCAGGGGTCTTTGCTCTCTGCTGATGCAAGCCGCTAGACCCCCGGCCTTCGCGGGGGCGACGAGGAGAGAAGAAGGAGGGGGGATCGCGCTCCCTCG
This sequence comes from Cupriavidus sp. JZ107, assembly GCF_053903255.1. Taxonomy (NCBI): domain Bacteria; kingdom Pseudomonadati; phylum Pseudomonadota; class Betaproteobacteria; order Burkholderiales; family Burkholderiaceae; genus Cupriavidus; species Cupriavidus sp. JZ107. The sequence continues at coordinate 415,572 of NZ_CP096480.1, forward strand.
CTTTCACGCGAAACGTCAGTCCCGCAATTCCGGCGGCAGCTTGCCGCCGTTCCGCGCCAGTTCCTGCATCACGCGCTTGTGCAGCCACGTGTTCATCGCGGCCGAGTCGTTCATGTCGCCGTTGTATTGCAGCTCGCGCGCAAGCTCCTTGCGATGCTCGAGGCTGCTGTCCAGCCCCAGCGCCTTCATCGTGTCGACGATCGACGTGCGCCAGTTCAGCTTCTGGCCGCTCTGCTGTGCGAGGTCGTCGAGAATCTTCTCGACGTCGACCTCCGACAGCGGCGCCTGCGCGGCACCGGTTGCGGTGCCGCCGGCCGTTGCGCCGGCAGTGGTATTGCCGCCGCCGACGCCCGCCGTCACCGGCGCCGTGGCCGGCGGCGCAGCGCCCTGCGCCTGCCCGGCAGCGCCGGTCTGAGGCTGGCCCGCGGTGCCGGTCTGCGGCTGCTGGGCCTGCGTCGACGCCTGCGTGGAGGGCTCGGGCCGCGCCTTGCCGCGCAGCCTGTTCAGGATTTCGCCAAAGATGCTCATTGCAGATCCTCCGGTTGCGATGTACTGCCAAGTGCTGGGATGTGCCGAGATGTGCTGCGGTATGCAGCCTGGTGTTCGGGCTGCACCGCGCAACCACGCAGGATCCGCGCCACGGTGCAATAGCCGATGCGTCCGGGATGGCATGTCCGTCAGGCAGGTACTTTTGACAAGGATTGGTGCTTTTATTGAGTCCAGCAAAGCAAAACGGGCCGCATTTCGCGGCCCGTTTCATCGGTCGTTCCGGCGAATCACGCTGCCAGTTGCGCCGTACCGAGGCGGAACGTCGACACCGCCTGCTTCAGGCGCTTGGCCTGTTCTTCCAGCGAGCCGGCCGCGGCGGCGGCCTGCTCGACCAGCGCGGCGTTCTGCTGCGTCACGGTGTCCATCTGCGTGACGGCCTGGTTCACCTGCTCGATGCCGGCGCTCTGCTCGGCCGACGCCGCGCTGATCTCGCCCATGATGTCGGTGACGCGCTTGACCGCGCCGACGATCTCTTCCATGGTCTGACCGGCCTCCGACACCAGCTGCGAACCCTTCTCGACGCGCTCGGCCGAATCGTCGATCAGCGACTTGATTTCCTTGGCGGCGGTGGCGCTGCGCTGCGCGAGGCTGCGCACTTCGCCGGCGACGACCGCGAAGCCGCGGCCCTGTTCGCCGGCGCGCGCGGCTTCCACCGCGGCGTTCAGCGCCAGGATATTGGTCTGGAAGGCGATGCTCTCGATCACCGCGATGATGTCGGTGACCTTCTTCGACGCGCCGTGGATCTCGTCCATGGTGTTGACCACCTGGCCGACCACATCGCCGCCCTTGACGGCGATGTCGGAGGCGTCGACCGCGAGGCGGCTGGCCTGCTTGGCGTTGTCGGCGTTCTGCCGGACGATGCTGGTCAGCTGCTCCATGCTCGACGCGGTCTCCTGCAGCGACGCGGCCTGTTCCTCGGTGCGCTGCGACAGGTCGGTATTGCCGACGGCGATCTGGCTGGTGCCGGTGGCGATGGCCTCGGTGCCGAGGCGAACCTCGTTGACGATGCGCAGCAGGTTGCCGTTCATCTCGGCCAGCGCCTGCAGCAGCTGACCGGTTTCGTCCTTGCTGTCGACGTCGATGCGGGCGCTCAGATCGCCGGCGGCGACGGTTCGCGCGATGCTGACAGCGCGATGCAGCGGACGGGTGATGCCGCGGGTCAGCCAGACCGCGAACGCGATGCCGATGCCCAGCACCAGCACGCCCAGTCCGATCAAGCGGTTGCGCGCGGTCTGGTAGACCGCGTTGATGTCGCGCGCGGTGGCGTCGATGCTGGCGCGCTGGATGTCGAGCAGCTTCTGGATCTCGCCCAGATAGGCGTCGCCGGCCGGCACGAATTCCTTCTCCAGCACGGTGTTGGCCTCGTCGGTCAACCCTTCCTGCTTCAGCTTGGTGATCTTGTCGCGCGAGGCGTTGTACGGTTCGCGCACGCGCAGGATGGTCTGGAACGCCTGCTTCTCGGCGTCGGTGCTCAGCAGCGGCTCGATCTTGTCGCGCAGATCGGCAATCGCCTTGACCGAGTTCTTGGTCTCGTTCGCGAAGAACGCGCCGAGCGTCGGATCGGAGCTCTTGGCCACCGCGGTGGTCCGGCGCACGCTGGTATGCATGTAGCGGTACCAGTCGCTGACCAGCCGTTCCTTGGCCAGCGGCTGCTGCATCATGTCATGCGTGCGCTCCGCGACCTGCTGCAACCGCAGGATGCCAAGTCCGGTCATCAGCGTGGACAGCAGCAATACCACGCCAAAGCCGATGCCAAGGCGTGCACCTATTCCCAAGTTTTTCATTTCTTCTACCTGATGGACATTGAATCGCGGCGAACAACGCCACGCCCGCGGACGTCCCGCGTGCGTGCTGCGTATTCGCTCTTCGCTCTTGTGTTGCCGCCCGTTCGCTGACGATTGCTTCGGGGGTCGATGTCAGACAACGGCAGTTGGTAGAAAAACTTGAGGGGAGAGGCTGGGATGCGGGGAGAGCAGGCAGCGCCAAACGTAACATCACGGTCCGCTATCGGCTCCCCTCTCCCACGCCGTGGGAGAGGCTGGGAGGCAGGCAGCGCCGAACGTCACGCCACGGCCCGCCATCGGCTCCCCTCTCCCACGCGTGGGAGAGGGGTGGGGGAGAGGGCAAGGCACTCGCGCAAGCGAGCACCTTCGTATCGCCACCGCCCTTTCCCTCTCCCCGAACCCCTCTCCCGCATGGCGGGAGAGGGGAGAAGACCGCGGGCCTGCTCCGGGGGGGGGGAGGGGAGAAGATCGCGGGCCTGCTCCGGGGGGAGAGCGAAGCCCGCTGCGGCGGCAGAGGGCACACGGGAAATCCAGTTCAATCCGCCCGAATCCCCCGCGTGCGGATCAGCTTGCCCCATTTGTCGGTTTCTTTCGCCAGATGCTGCTTCAGCTCGGCCGGCGTGCTGCCGATGGGCTCGGCGCCGATCGCCGCGAGGCGCTTCTGCACTGCGGGCTTGCGCAGCGCCTCGACCATCGCGCGGTTCAGCGACTCGACCACCGCGGGCGGCGTGCCGGCCGGCACGAAGGCGGCGAACCATGGCGACAACTCGTAGCCCGGCAGCCCGGCCTCTGCCACGGTCGGCACATTGGGCAGCGTGGCCGAGCGCTTGCTGGTCGTCACCGCGATCGCCGTCAGCTTGCCCGCATCGATATGCGGCTTGGCGGACGTGATGCTGTCGAACATGTAGTCGACCTGGCCGCCGAGCAGGTCGGTGACCGCGGGGCCGCTGCCCTTGTAGGGCACGTGCAGCAGCTCGACGCCTGCCATCGACGTAAAGAGTTCGCCAGCCAGATGGATCGAGGTGCCGTTGCCCGCCGACGCGTAGGTGTACTTGCCCGGCTGGCTCTTCGCGCTGGCGATCACCTCCGGCACGGTCTTGGCGCTGGTCTTGGCCTTGTTGGCGACCAACACGTTCGGCACCACGGCCAACAGCGAGACCGGCGCGAAATCCTTGATCGGGTCGTAGCTCAGCTTGCGGTACAGCGCCGGATTGACCGCTATGCCGTTGGCGACGATCAGCATCGTGTAGCCGTCGGCGGGCGAGCGCGCGACCAGCTCGGCGCCGATATTGCCGCCGGCCCCGGGGCGGTTTTCCACCACGATCGATTGCCCCAGCGTTTGCGACATCTCCTCGCCGAGCGTGCGGGCGATATTGTCCATCGCGCCGGCGGCGGGGAAGGGGACGATCCAGCGGATCGGACGTTCGGGGTAGGCGGCCTGCGCGGCCGGCGTGGTGAGGGCCGCGGCCAGGCCGAGGACCACGGTGGCGAGAGTGAGCGACTTCATTGTCTCCGTTCCTTCGTGAAGTTCGAAACCAGGGTGCCCGGCGCGCGTTCGGCGCATCTCGGTGGCGTTATCCAGCGGTGATGCGGCTGTGGTGCGGCGCTTACACGGGCGTGGTGCGGCCGTTACGTGGCCATCATGTCGTTGTTGTCGGTGCTATGCGCGATCGCGCCGGTAATGCGCGAGCTTGTCCTCGTCGAGCGCGAGACCCAGGCCGGGGCCGTCGGGCAGCCGCAGCGCGAAGTCCCGATAGCCTGGACGTTCGACCACCACGTCGTCCTTGAGCAGCAGCGGCCCGAACAGCTCGGTGCCCCAGGCCAGTTGCGGCAGCGTGCAGAAGCCGTGCGCCGCGGCGATGGTGCCGACGCTGCCTTCGAGCATGGTGCCGCCATAGAGCGCGATGCCGGCCGCATCGCCGACCGCGGCGGTGCGCAGCATGCCGAAGATGCCGCCGGACTTGGCGATCTTCAGCGCGAACACATCGGCCGCGCCCAGGCGCGCCAGTTCCATCGCGTCCTCCGGCCCGGTCACTGCTTCGTCGGCCATGATCGGCACCACGAAGCGCGCCGCCAGCCGCGCCAGCCCGACGCGGTTCTCCCGTGCGATCGGCTGCTCGATCAGGTCGATGCCGGCCGCCTCCAGCATCGCGACGCCGGTGGCCGCGTCGGCCTCGTTCCAGGCCTGGTTGACGTCGACCGTCACGCGGGCGCGGTCACCCAGCGCGCGCTTGATCGCCGCGACATGGGCGACGTCGTCGCGCACCGCGCGGCGGCCGATCTTCAGCTTGAAGGTGTCGTGGCGGCGCTCGGCCAGCAGGCGCTCGGCCTCCTCGATATCGCGGGCGGTATCGCCGCTGGCCAGCGTCCACAGCACCGGCAGCGCGTCGCGCACCGTACCGCCGAGCAGCGTGGCGAGCGGCACGCCGAGCCGCTTGCCCTGCGCGTCGAGCAGCGCGGTTTCCAGCGCCGACTTGGCAAAGCGGTTGCCGCGCGCGACCTTGTTCAGCCGCGCCATCGCGCCATGGATATTGGCGGCGTCCTGACCGATCAGTGCGGGCGCCAGATAGGTATCAATGGTCAGCTTGATGCCTTCGGGACTTTCCTCGCCATAGGACAGGCCGCCGATCGTGGTGGCCTCGCCGATGCCTTCGATGCCGTCGCTGGCGCGCAGCCGCACGATGACCAGCGTCTGCTGCTGCATGGTCGCCATGGCCAGCTGATGCGCGCGGATGGTGGGCAGGTCGACCAGGATCGCGTCGACGGATGTGATGGTGGTTGCCATACCTGAGGGATTGGATTGAGGGTTCGTGGCCCAGTATGCGGCTTGACCAATGCGCTGTCCAAGACCGATGATGTCTGATTCCATACCTGTGAGGTATGGATCCCGATTCAAGGAGGCCACCATGGAACTGCGCCATCTGCGCTATTTCCAGACCGTCGCGCGCGAGCTCAACGTGACGCGCGCGGCCGCGCTGCTGCATATCGCGCAGCCGCCGCTGTCGCGCCAGATCCGCCAGTTCGAGGATGAACTGGGCGTGCCGCTGTTCGAGCGCGTCGGCCGCGGCCTGCGGCTGACCGAGGCCGGACGCTTCCTGCTCGAGCAATCGCTGCAGCTGACGCAGCGGCTTGACGAGATGATCGAGGGCACCCGGCGCATCGGCCGCAACGAGAAGCGCTGGTTCGGCATCGGCTTCGTGCCGTCGGTGCTCTATGGCGTGCTGCCGGACCTGATCCGCGAACTGCGCGCGGACCAGAGCGAGGTCGAGGTGGGCCTGACGGAAATGATCTCGGTGCAGCAGCTCGAGGCGCTGAAGTCCGGCCGCATCGACCTGGGCTTCGGCCGGCTGGCGCTGAGCGACCCCGCCATCGTGCAGCAGGTGGTGATGGCCGAGCCGCTGGTGGCGGCGTTGCCGACACGGGCCGCCCCGGGCGAACGCGAAGGCGGCGGTGGCGATGGTCCAATGGCGCCGGCCGAACTGGCGCGGCGCGGGCTGATCCTCTATCCCGCGCGTCCGCGCCCCAGCTATGCGGACCACGTGCTGTCGTTGTTCCGCGCCCAGGGACTGCAGCCGCGCGTGGTGCAGGAAGCCAACGAGCTGCAGACCGCGCTCGGCCTGGTCGCCGCGGGGCTGGGCATCACGCTGGTGCCATCGTCGGTCCAGCGGCTGCACCGGGACGACGTCCGCTATTGTCCGATCGATGCGCCGGGCTTCGTGTCGCCGGTGATCATGAGCTATCGGGCAGGGGACGCGTCGCCGTTCCTGGGCAGGGCGGTGGCGTGGGTGCGCAGGCAGGCGGAGGTCTCGGGCTGAAACGAGCGCCTGGCCGACCGTTCATTCCTCGGCAAAACACTTGGCCAGGAATTCAACGACCGCCCGTACCGCCGGAAGCTGACCGCGCCGATGCGGCATCACGACCGACGTCATCACGTGGCCGGCGGTCCAGTCGGGCAGTACCCGCACGATGTCGCCGCTTTGCAGGGCCGAGCGGCATACCGACAGCGGCAGGCACGCGACGCCCAGACCGGCCGTGACCGCGCCCAGCAGCGCGGTCGATTCGTTGGCGGTCATGCGGGGGCGCGGGGTGACGGTCAGGGTTCGGTCATCGCGATGCAGCCGCCAGCTGGTGGCCATCGGCCGCGTCAGCAGCCCGTCATGGCCGGCCAGCGCCTCCGGTGTCTGCAGCGGATCGGCCGCGGCGAGATAGCGCGGCGACGCGACCAGGACGATCGGCTCGGTCGACAGCAGCCGCTGCACGAGCTCGGAGTCGGGCAGCGGCGCGAAGTGGCTGCGGATCGCGAGGTCATAGCCTTCCTGCGCGACATCGACGAAGCGGTCCGACACGTCCAGCTGGATATGCAGCTTCGGGTAGGTGAGGGCCAGTTCCGGCAGGCGCGGCGCCAACGTCTGCTGCGCGACCGGCACCGAGGTGGTCAGCCTGACCGTGCCGCTCGGTTCCGCGGCGCGCTGGCGCACCACGTCGTGCGCGGCCTCGGCCTCGATCAGCGCCGCGCGGGCGTGCTCGTGAAAGGCGCGGCCGACGTCGGTTAGCGTGAAGCTGCGCGAGCTGCGATGGATCAACCGCGCACCGAGCCGCTGCTCGAGCTCGGCGACGCGCTTGCTCAGCGTCGACTTCGGAATGCCGAGCTGGCGCGAGGCCGCGGCGAAGCCGCCATGTTCGACGGCGGCGGCGAACAGCGAGAGGTCGTTCAGGTTCAGCATGGGGGGCGGCAGTGGCGCAATAAAGTCCATCCGTATGGACATTGCGTTGAATTTTTGCCGACTACCGCTTCAATGTCCACAAATCTATAGTCTCTCCATCGACCCGATGCCCGGGTCCTTCAACTGGAGAAACAACATGACCCCCATCCTCTTCTATGGCGTGCCGTCGGGATGCTCGTTCGGTTCGATCGTCGCGCTCGAATGGCTCGGCCAGCCGTATCGGCTATCCCGCATCGAGATGCCGGAGGTCGTCACCAGCGACGCCTTCCGCCGGATCAACCCGGTGGGCGAAACGCCGGCGTTGGCTACCGATGGCGGGGCAATCGTGACGGAAAGCATGGCGATCCTGAACTGGATCGGCGCGCGCGGCATCGATGGCTCGCTCGGTTTTGCCCAGGGGACGCCGGAATTCGACCGGCTCAACCAGATGCTGGCCTACCTGAATACGACCTTCTTCAACGCCTTCGTGCCGCTGTGGCATCTGTACGAGCACGCCAGCGACGACACCACCAAGGCGGTGCTGCGCGAATTCGGCACGATCAAGGTCAAGAAGGCGCATGCGCAGCTGGAGGCGATGCTCGGCGATCGTCCGTGGCTGCTGGGCGACCGGCGCACGCTGGCCGATGCCTACTTCGCCGGCATCGCGCGCTGGACCGACTATCACGGCGTGGTGAACCGGGCGGACTATCCGAACCTGGATCGGCTCTATCGGAAGCTGCAACAGGATCCGGCGGTGCGCTTCGCAAACACGATCGAGGCGGAAGGGGAGGCGAAGTCGGCCGGCGGCTTCGTGGGTCATGTCGGCCTGGAGCAGGCCTGGGCCGAGATCGTCGCCAAGCGCGAGCAGCGCCTGGCCGCCTGACGATCCCGCGGCGACCGGCGGCGTGCGCTGCCGGTCGCGTGTTGCGGCTCGAGAGTCGCGACTGGAGCGTCGGGACTCGAGTGTCGCGACTCGAGTGTCGCGACTTATTCGTCGTCGCTATACAGGATGCGGCCAACCACGCCGGCCAGGATGGCGCCGACGATCGGCGCGATCCAGAACAGCCACAGCTGATGCAGCGCCATGCCGCCCACCATCAGCGCCGGTCCGGTCGAGCGGGCCGGATTGACCGAGGTGTTCGACACCGGAATCGTCACCAGGTGGATCAGCGTCAGGCACAGGCCGATCGCGAGCGGTGCCAGCGCGCCGTGCGCGCGTTTTGCGGTCGCGCCCAGGATGATCAGCACGAAGAAGAAGGTCGCCAGGACCTCGGTCGCGAACACCGGCATCATGCCGAAGCCCGACGGCGAGCCGGCGTCGAAGCCGTTGGCGGCCAGGCCGCTGACGGTCACATCGAAGCCTGGCTTGGCATCCATCAGCTGCAGCAGTACCAGCGCGGCCAGCGCGCCGCCGATCACCTGCGCCACGATATAGACCGGTGCTTCCTTCCACGGGAAGCGACCCGCGGTGGCCAGGCCGACCGTCACGGCCGGATTCAGATGGCATCCCGATACCGGTCCTACTGCATAGGCCATCGTCAGCACGGTCAGGCCGAAGGCCAGCGAGACGCCGGCGAAGCCGATGCCCAGGTGCGGAAAGGCGGCCGCCAGGACGGCCGAGCCGCAGCCGCCGAATACCAGCCAGAACGTGCCGAAGGCTTCGGCAAGGGGGCGCTTGAAGTGCATGGTTCCTTCTCCCGATTGAATATGGCGCGCCGCACGGACACGCGGGGGCGACGTCCGACAGGTCGCAGCGTGCGGGAGGATTCTAGGTGCCGCTTACGGCAATGTCATGACTCAAAGCGCACTCTTTGCAGTCGTTCACAATTGGAGCCGCCTGAGTAGCGCTCGACGCGTTGCAACGTGACAGATCGATTGTCGACGACCAAGATGGCGACAGGTGTGGCGCAACGATGGCGCCGCCGCTGCATTCACAACAGATGTACAAAGTCTATTGGACCACCTACGACGCCGAAGGCGTGCCGACGGCGCATGCCGAGGACTACGGCTCGGACCAGCTCGCCGCGGTGCTGGCGCGTTGCGAGGCGCTGCGGGCGCGGCAGCGGGCCGGTGAGCCGGTCGGTTTCGTGACGATGGTGTCGGAGAATCCGTATAGCGTCGGACATCCCGGGGCGGCCGATGTCGAGCCCGGCTATGCCTGGTACAAGCGGCGGCCGCCGCCGCGCTAGATCGCGGGAGGATGTCGATGCAGGATATCGACGGCACCGACGGTACTGACGATGACGCCCGGACTACTGCACCGCCTCGATGTCCCCCATCCACGGGCCGAGCTCCCGCCGCAACGTCGATAGATCGATCGGCTTGCCCAGCACGCGCGCCCCGGCGATCGGCTCCTGCAGGTCCGCGCCCGCGCCATAGCCGGTCATCAGCACCACGTCGATATGCGGCTGTTGCGCGCGCAGCGCCACGGCCAGCGCATCGCCGGCCATGCCCGGCAGCGTGATATCGGTCAGCAGCACGTCGAAGCGCCGGCCATCGGCCAGCAGCAGCGCTTCCTCCGCCGATCCCGCCGCGGCGCAGTCGAGCCCGAAGCCCAGCAGCACCTCTTGCAGCGCCTCGCGCGAGGGGACGTCATCCTCGACCAGCAATACGGCGGCGGCCATGCCATCGCGCCGGACTTGCGGCGACTGCGCAGGCGCCGGGCCGCTCGTGCGCCGATGGGCGTCCAGCACGGTCCGCACCGCCCGCGCCAGATCGTCGCGCCGATAGGGTTTGTTCAGCAGCGTCACGCCGTCGTCGAGCTTGCCGAGGTGGAAGATCTCGTCGCGCGTATAACCGGAGGCGAACAGCACCGGAATCGGTGGCCGCCGCTGCGCCGCGCGCCGCGCCAGTTCGCCGCCCTTGATGGCGCCGGGCATGATCACGTCGGTGAACAGCAGGTCGATGCCGATGCCGCTGTCGATCAGCGACCAGGCGGCATCGCCGTTCGGCGCGATGCGCACGCGATAGCCGAGCTGCGCCAGCATCTCGACCGCGGTGATCCGCACATCGGGGTCGTCTTCGACCACCAGGACGGTCTCGCCGCCGCCGACGGGCGCCGGCTCCTGCTCCGCCGTCTCGGGCGTTTCGGCCTCGAGGCAGCGGGGGAAGAACATCTGCACCGTGGTGCCGCGGCCGACTGTGCTCTGGATCGCGATATGGCCGCCGCTCTGCTTGACGAAGCCGAACACCATGCTCAGGCCGAGGCCGGTACCGTGGCCATCGGCCTTGGTCGTGAAGAAGGGCTCGAAGGCGTGCTCCAGCACGTCGGCGGTCATGCCGGTGCCGGTGTCGGCCACGCGGAAGACGACGTAATCACCCTCCGGCCGCTCCGGCGTGTTGCCGGTCCAGGTATCGGCATCCGGGTCGGGCGATGACGCGCCGTCGAGCACGACATTGGCGGCCGAGATCGTCAGTGTGCCGCCGCCGCGCATCGCGTCACGGCCGTTGATGGCCAGATTGAGCAGCGCGTTCTCGAGCTGGTTGCGGTCCGCCTTGACGTTCCACAGATCGTCGGGCGTCCGCGTTTCGACCTTCAGCGATTCGCCCAGCGCGCGGTGCAGGATTTCGGCCATGCCGCCGATCAACCGGCCGGGGTGGATCACCGCCGGCGACAGCGGCTGCCGGCGCGCAAAGGCCAGCAGGTGCGAGGCCAGCTTGGCGCCGCGCCGCACCGCGTTGGCGGCGGTGGCGATGCGGCCCTGCGCGATCGGGTTGTCGCCGGCCTCGGCGGCGAGCATCTGCAGATTGCCGCTGATGACCTGCAGCACGTTGTTGAAGTCGTGCGCGATGCCGCCGGTCAGGTTGCCGATCGCCTCCATCTTCTGCGCCTGCCGCAGCTGGCCCTCGGCAAGCGCGCGCGCGGCGATCGCATCGGCAACACGCTTTTCCAGCGTTTCGGTCAGTTGCCGCAGCGCCTGCTCGGCCAGCTTGCGCTCGTCGATGTCGATCAGCACGCCGGGGAAGCGGTAGGGCTCGCCATGCGAGTCGAACTCGCACTGGCCGTTGGCCTGAACCCACAGATAGCTGTCGTGGGCCCGGCGGATCCGGTATTCGGCGCGGAACGGCGCGCCGGTGCGGATCGCTTCATCCGTCAGCCTGGCCAGTTCCTCGATGTCGTCCGGGTGGATCACCGCGTTGATGATCGTGCGGGGCACGCCCTGGATCGCCTGTGCCAGTCCGACCGAGAAGGTGCGGGCGAAGCGTTCGTCGCCGGTCAGCGTATCGGAGGCGATGTCCCAGACCCAGGTACCGAGCACCGCGCCGGTATTGAGCGCCAGCTGCAGCCGTTCGTTGGCCTGCTGCAGCGCGCTCTCGGCTTCCTGCCGCCAGCGCTCGGTCAGCACGCGCTCGGTGGTTTCGACCACCACTGCCAGCACGCCGGCGGGGGCGCCATCGTCGTTGGACACCGGGCTGTAGTACAGGTCCATCCAGACGTCCTCGGGACGTCCATTGCGCAGCAGCACCAGTTCCTTGTCGCGGAAGGAAAGTGTGCCGCCGGCCAGGCAGGTCTGCATCACGTGCCGGTTGAAGTCGGCCACTTCGGGCCAGCCCAGTTCGACCGGACAGCCGAGCAGATAGGGATGCCGGCCGCCGGCGAACACGGCGTAGGCATCGTTGTAGATCATGTAGCCCGGTCGGCCCCACAACAACACCATTGGCACCGGCGAAGCCAGCAGCAGCCGAACCGCGGCGCCGAGGCTGGGCTGCCAGCGGTCGATCGGGCCCAGCTCGGTGGTGGACCAGTCGAACGCCCGGATGCGCTCGGCCATTTCGCCGTGCCAGCCGGAACAGTCGTGATGTTCTGCCAGGAATGGCATGGTGTGAAGCGAGAGTGGCGACAGGGAGATTGTGCTGGCGGCGAGGGCGTTTGCCAATGCCGGCGCCCGGGAGGGCGGTCCTTCGGCCCACCGCTATATATATAGGGAGAGGGGCGCGGAAGGCGGAATGTCGCAGCAGCGGATTGCGGCGCCCCGCCACGGACGGCCGGTCGCGGCGGGGGCGGAACGATGAAGCGCGGCGGCTGGAGCCGCCGCGCCGGTTTCAACGCGCGGCGTTCAACCGTGCGTCAGTCGCGTGTTTCCAGCGCGCGGTTGATGCGCAGGGCCAGCACCGTGCACGCGACGCCCGACAGCAGGTAGATGCTGACCGCGACCAGGCCGAACTTGACCGACAGGCCGAGCGCGACCAGTGGGGCGAAGGCCGCGCCGAACAGCCAGGCGAAGTCCGAGGTCAGCGCCGCGCCGGTATAGCGGAAGCGCCGCTCGAAGTTCGAGGTCACGGTGCCCGAAGCCTGGCCATACGACAGGCCGAGCAGCAGGAAGCCGATCAGGATGAACAGGTCCTGCCCCGCCTCCTCGCCGCCGAGCAGCATCGGCGTGAACAGGCTGAACACGCCGATCAACGTCGCCAGCAGGCCCAGCGTGGTGCGCCGGCCGATGCGGTCGGCGATCCAGCCGGACAGGATGGTGCCAACGATGCCGACCAGCGCGCCGGCGATCTGCACCTTCAGCACGCTGTTGACGCTCTGGGTCGCCTGCAACGCCAGCCAGGACAGCGGGAACACCGTCACCAGGTGGAACAGGGCATAGCTGGCCAGCGCGGCAAACGCGCCAATGAAGATGTTGTAGCCCTGGCCGCGCACCATCTCGCGCGTGCTGATCGGCTCGAGCTCGCCTTCCTCCAGCAGCCGCGTGTATTCCTCGGTCACCACCAGGCGCAACCGGGCGAACAGCGCGACCACGTTGATGGCGAAGGCCACGTAGAACGGATAGCGCCAGCCCCAGGCCAGGAAGTCGTCGGCCGCCAGGTTGGCGTGCAGGTACAGGAACAGCCCGCTGGCGACCAGGAAGCCGATCGGCGCGCCGAGCTGGCCCAGCATCGCGTACCAGCCACGGCGGTCGGGCGGCGCGTTCAGCGCCAGCAGCGACGGCAGGCCGTCCCAGGAGCCGCCGAAGGCCACGCCCTGCAGGAAGCGGAACACCGCCAGCATCACGATCGCGTTCTCGCCGAGCGAGGCATAGCCCGGCAGGAAGGCGATGCCGACCGTCGAGCAGCCCAGCAGGAACAGCGCGGCGGTCAGCTTGACGCCGCGGCCCCAGCGCCGCTGGATCGCCATGAACAGCGCGGTACCGAGTGGCCGCCCGAAAAAGGCGATCGCGAAGATGGTAAAGGCGTACAGCGTCCCTTCCAGCCGCCCGACGAACGGGAAGAATACCGACGGGAAGACCAGCACCGAGGCGATGCCGTAGACAAAGAAGTCGAAGTACTCGGAGGCCCGTCCGATGACGACGCCGGTGGCGATTTCGCCCGGGGCGACCGGCGAATGCGGTCGATCGTCGCTGGAGCTGAGTGAAGGGAAAGGCGCTTGCGAATCGTGCGTGATACTCGACATGCTTCCTCGCTAAATCAGGATAGCGCTACGCCGGACGGACGCGCCCGCCAGGCGCCGCGACCATTGGGACAAAATGTCCAATTCTCCGCGCTTGCCGAATAGAGTACATTCCGCCTCGGTTGTAACAGCTGCGCCCGTCGCACCCGAAGCATTCGTAGTACCAGTCTCCCCCAAGACGGCTACGCTATTTCCTCTGCCGGCAATGCCCCTCATTAATACCATTCGCGGGTTGATTTTGCTGCCCGCCATTACCCTATTGACAGGTTGTAATGCTGTGTTGTTGTCTCCTTCGGGTGACATTGCGGTACAGCAACGTAACCTAATATACATCTCCACGGCGCTGATGCTGCTGATCATCGTCCCGGTGATCGCGCTGACGCTGTTCTTCGCCTGGAAGTATCGGGCCTCGAACAAGAACGCCACCTACTCGCCCGACTGGGACCATTCCACGGTGCTGGAACTGGTGATCTGGTCGGCGCCGCTGCTGATCATCATCGCGCTGGGCGCGATCACCTGGGTCAGCACCCATGCGCTGGACCCGTACCGGCCGCTGGAGCGGATCGACGCCAAGCGCTCGCTGCCGACCAACGTCAAGCCGTTGACGGTGGAAGTGGTGGCGCTGGACTGGAAGTGGCTGTTCTTCTATCCGGAGCATGGCATTGCCACCGTCAATGAAATGGCGGCACCGGTCGACCGTCCGATCCAGTTCAAGATCACCGCTTCGACGGTCATGAACTCGTTCTTCGTACCGGCACTGGCAGGGCAGATCTACGCGATGCCGGGCATGGAGACCAAGCTGCACGCGGTAATCAACCAGCCGGGCGAATACGAGGGCCTGTCGGCCAACTACAGCGGCGCCGGCTTCTCGGGCATGCGTTTCAAGTTCCATGGTCTGGACGAGCAGGGCTTCGAGCAGTGGATCGCCAAGGCCAAGGCCAGCGGCCAGACGCTGACCCGCGAGGACTACCTGAAGCTGGAGCAGCCGAGCGAACGCGAACCGGTGCGCTACTACGCCAGCGTCGACAAGGGTCTGTACGACAAGATCCTGAATCGCTGCGTCGAAGCGAACCGCATGTGCATGAACGAAATGATGGCGATCGACGAGCAGGGCGGCCAGGGCAAGCCCGGCGCCTTCAACGTCGCCACGCTCGACCCCGCGACGCGCGCGCGCCTCGGCCTGCAGGATGCGCCGGTGCGCAGCTATGTCGGCGGCATGTGCACGGTCGCCAATCCGGACGGTTCCGGTGCCTTCGGCCCGGCCGCGTCCACCTTTGCGCCGGCCGGCGAATCCGCCGCCGTGACGCTTCCCCAGCTTCCTCTTACACAACGCGCTGTAGCCGGCGTTGACCAGCATGCTTGACAGTTTCGACCTCACCAAGCTCATTTTCGGCCGTCTCTCGTGGGAGGCGATCCCGCTGCACGAGCCCATCCTGATCGCCACCTTCGCGGCGGTCGTGCTCGGCGGGCTGACGCTCGTCGGCGCGCTGACCTACTTCCGCGCCTGGGGCTACCTGTGGCATGAGTGGTTCACCAGCATCGACCACAAGAAGATCGGCATCATGTACATGGTGCTCGGCCTGGTGATGCTGCTGCGCGGCTTCGCCGACGCGATCATGATGCGTCTGCAGCAGGCGATCGCCTTCGGCGACAACATGGGCTATCTGCCGCCGCATCACTACGACCAGATCTTCACCGCCCACGGCGTGATCATGATCTTCTTCGTGGCGATGCCGCTGGTCACCGGCCTGATGAACTACGTGGTGCCGCTGCAGATCGGCGCGCGCGACGTGGCCTTCCCGTTCCTGAACAACTTCAGCTTCTGGATGACCACCGCCGGCGCCGTGCTGGTGATGGTGTCGCTGTTCGTCGGAGAATTCGCCAAGACCGGCTGGCTGGCCTATCCGCCGCTGTCGGGCATCCTGCAGAGTCCGGACGTGGGGGTGGATTACTACATCTGGGCCTTGCAGATAGCGGGGATCGGCACATTGCTCTCTGGCGTCAACCTGCTGGTGACCATCGTCAAGATGCGCGCCCCGGGCATGACGATGATGAAGATGCCGGTCTTCACCTGGACCTCGCTGTGCACCAACGTGCTGATCGTCGCCGCCTTCCCGGTGCTGACGGCCGTGCTCGCGCTGCTGTCGCTGGACCGCTATGTCGGCACCAACTTCTTCACGAACGACTTCGGTGGCAACCCGATGATGTACGTGAACCTGATCTGGATCTGGGGCCACCCCGAGGTGTACATCCTGATCCTGCCGGCGTTCGGTATCTTCTCGGAAGTGGTGTCGACCTTCTGCCGCAAGCGCCTGTTCGGCTATGCGTCGATGGTCTACGCGACGGTCGTGATCACGGTGCTGTCGTATCTGGTCTGGCTGCACCACTTCTTCACGATGGGTTCGGGTGCCAGCGTCAACTCGTTCTTCGGCATCACGACGATGATCATCTCGATCCCGACCGGGGCGAAGATCTTCAACTGGCTGTTCACGATGTACCGCGGCCGCATCCGCTTCGAAGTGCCGATGCTGTGGACCGTGGGTTTCATGGTCACCTTCGTGATCGGTGGCATGACCGGCGTGCTGCTCGCCGTGCCGCCCGCCGACTTCGTGCTGCATAACAGCCTGTTCCTGATCGCCCACTTCCACAACGTGATCATCGGTGGCGTGCTGTTCGGCCTGTTCGCCGGCATCAACTACTGGTTCCCGAAGGCGTTCGGCTTCAAGCTCGACGAGTTCTGGGGCAAGGTCTCGTTCTGGTTCTGGCTGATCGGTTTCTATGCCGCGTTCATGCCGCTGTACGTGCTGGGCCTGATGGGCGTGACCCGCCGCGTCAGCCACTTCACCGATCCGTCGCTGCAGATCTGGTTCCAGGTCGCCGCCGTCGGTGCGTTCCTGATCGCGATCGGCATCGCCGCCTTCGTGATCCAGCTGGCGGTCAGCTTCAAGCGCCGTGCCCAGCTGCGCGACGTGACCGGCGATCCGTGGGATGGCCGCACGCTGGAATGGTCGACCTCGTCGCCGCCGCCTGCGTACAACTTCGCGTTCACGCCGGTGGTGCACGACAACGACGCCTGGTGGCAGATGAAGGACCGCGGCTACGAGCGTCCGCAGAAGGGTTTCCTGCCGATCCACATGCCGAAGAACACCGGTGCGGGCATCATCCTCGCCGGCCTGTCGACGGTGCTGGGCTTCGCGCTGATCTGGCACATGTGGCTGCCGGCCGCCGTCGCGTTCGTCGCCCTGCTGGCGGTCGCGATCGGCCACACCTTCAATTACCAGCGTGATTACTACATCCCGGCGGAGCACGTCGTCCGCACCGAGGAAGAACGCACCCGCCTGCTTGCACAACATGCTTGACACCATCGCAACCCAACCGGCCGGCGCCAGCGGCGCGCCGGTCCGTGGCGGCTCCAACGAGCTGCGCTTCTACCTGCCGACCGAGCATCATCCGCAGAACGGGACGATGCTGGGCTTCTGGCTGTACCTGATGAGCGACTGCCTCATCTTCGCCTGCCTGTTCGCCGTGCACGGCGTGCTCGGCCGCAGCTATGCGGCCGGCCCGTCGGGCGCCGACCTGTTCGACCTGCCGCTGGTCGCGCTGAACACGTCGATGCTGCTGCTGTCGTCGATCACCTACGGCTTCGCGATGCTGGAGATGCAGCGCAACAAGCTGAAGGGCACGATGGTGTGGCTGGCCATCACCGGCCTGCTGGGCGCGGCCTTCGTCGGCCTCGAGCTGTACGAGTTCTCGCACCTGATCCACGAAGGCGCGGTGCCGCAGCGCAGCGCGTTCCTGTCGTCGTTCTTCACGCTGGTGGGCACCCACGGCCTGCACGTGACCTTCGGCATCATCTGGCTGATCACGCTGATGTTCCAGCTGAACAAGCACGGCCTGATCGCGGCCAACAAGCGCCGGCTGATGTGCCTGTCGCTGTTCTGGCACTTTCTGGATGTGGTCTGGATCGGCGTGTTTACCTTCGTCTATCTGATGGGAGTGATGGTATGAGCGCCCAAGACTATTCGTTCTCGAATCTGGCCGACAAGGGCCACGGTCATCACGGCGATCATGGCCATGGCCACGACGATCACCACGATCACGACGATGGCGCCGCGCATGGCACCCTCAAGAGCTATGTGATCGGCTTCGTGCTGTCGGTGATCCTGACGGCGATTCCGTTCTGGCTGGTGATGGGCAAGGTCATCGAGAATCAGAGCACTACCGCGCTGGTGATCCTGGGCTTTGGCGCCGTGCAGATCGTGGTCCACATGATCTACTTCCTGCACATGAACACCAAGTCGGAAGGTGGCTGGAACATGCTGGCGCTGATCTTCACGATCATCCTGGTTGTCATCACGCTGGTCGGCTCGCTTTGGGTCATGTATCACATGAACACGAATATGATGCCGACGATGACGCACGACATGAAATCGATGCCTTGACCTCGCCTCGACCTGTAAAACACAGCCCGGATCGCAAGCCCGTTCCCCGCAGCCCGGCCACCCTCGCGGTGCTGGCGCTGCTGGCGGTAGTGGCTTTCGCCGGGCTGTTTGCCTTGGGCACCTGGCAGGTCGAACGCCGCGCCTGGAAGTTCGACCTGATCGAACGCGTCGAGGCGCGCGTCCATGCGCCGCCGGTCGACGCGCCGGCGCCCGAGCGCTGGCCCCTGGTCAGCGCCGCGGCCGACGAATACCGGCATGTGCGCGTGACCGGCACCTTTCTGCACGACCGGGAGACGCTGGTGCAGGCCACCACCGCGCTAGGCGGTGGTTTCTGGGTGATGACGCCGATGCGGATGCGCGACGGCACCGTGGTGCTGATCAATCGCGGCTTCGTACCGCAGGAATTCCGCGCAGGCGAGAGCCGCGCCGACAACGAGCCGAGCGGGGAGACCACGGTCACCGGCCTGCTGCGGATCACCCAGACCGGCGGCGGCTTCCTGCGCAGCAACGATCCGGCCGCCGACCTCTGGTATTCCCGCGACGTGCAGGCGATTGCCGCCGCACGTGGACTGGAACGGGTCGCGCCTTATTTCATCGATGCCGATGGCGATGCGCAGCAGGCTCCCGCTGCGTCGGGCGCGCCGCGCCGCTGGCCGGTTGGCGGGCTGACCGTGGTGACCTTCCACAACAGCCATCTGGTCTATGCGCTGACCTGGTACGGGCTGGCGCTGATGGTGCTGGGCGCCGCCTGGTACGTCGGCCGCGACGAACTCCGGCTGCGCCGGGGCCATTGAGGGACAATGCGGGGCATGCCGGTTCGCACGGCATGCACTGACCCGCGGCGCCGCGGCGGTACGCTGCGGCACGTGGCAGACGCCGACGCCATCCTGCTTCGACCCTGACGATGCCTCTTTCCACCGATTCCCCGCCGAAGCCCGCGGGCGCCACGCTGGCGCCCAATGGCCCGCCGGCCCCGGCGCGCCGCGGCGAGCGCGCGCTCGACGCCACCGCCCGCAAGAACATGGAGCAGCTGATCGAGCTGCGCTGGATCGCGGTGCTGGGGCAGGTTGCCACCATCAGCGTCGTGCATTTCGGCCTCGATGTGCCGCTGCCGGTCAACCAGATGCTGGCGGTGCTGCTCGGGCTGATCGCGTTCAACGCGCTGAGCCTGCTGCGGCTGCGCTTCGTCGTCGCCGAGGTCTCGCAGACCCAGCTGTTCGTCTCGCTGCTGGTCGATATCGGCACGCTGACCGCGCTGCTGTACCTGAGCGGCGGGGCCTCCAATCCCTTTGTCTTTCTCTATCTGCTGCAGGTGATCCTCGGCGCGGTGCTGCTGCAGGCGTGGTCGATCTGGGTCATCGTGGTGGTTACCGCCTCGTGCTTCGCCGGCCTGGCGCTGGTCGGCAAGCCGCTGGCGCTGCCGCCGGACCACGAGCAGGGGCTCGGCAGCCTCTATATCCAGGGCATGCTGATCTGCTTCGTGTTGAACGCGGCGCTGCTGGTGGTCTTCATCACGCGGATCATGCGCAATCTGCGCGCCCGCGACGAGCATCTGGCCGATCTGCGCCAGCGCGCCGCCGAGGAGGAGCACATCGTCCGCATGGGCCTGCTGGCCTCGGGCGCCGCGCATGAGCTGGGCACGCCGCTGGCCACGCTGGCGGTGATCCTGTCCGACTGGCGCCGCATGGAGCCGTTCTCGAAGGACCCGGAACTGCTGCAGGAACTCGGCGAGATGCAGACGCAGGTGCAGCGCTGCAAGTCGATCGTCAGCGGCATCCTGCTGTCGGCGGGCGAGGCGCGCGGCGAAGCGCTGACCGAAACCACGGTACGACGCTTCGTCGACGATCTGGTCGCCGAATGGCGCGCGACCCGGCCGGTCGCCGAGTTTTCCTACGACTACCGCTTCGGCCAGGACCTGCCGATCCTGTCGGACTCGGCCATCAAGCAGATGGTCTGCAACGTGCTCGACAACGCGCTGGAGGCCTCGCCGCGCTGGGTCGGCTTCGACGTGCGGCGCGAGGATGATACGCTGGTGCTGTCCGTGCTCGACGAGGGCCCCGGTTTCGCGCCGCAGATGCTCGAGCGCCTGGGCAAGCCGTACCAGTCGAGCAAGGGCCGGCCGGGCGGCGGACTGGGGCTGTTCCTGGTCGTCAATGTCGCCCGCACGCTGGGCGGCAGCGTCGCCGCGCACAACCGTCCGCAGGGCGGCGCGATGGTGACGATGAAGCTGCCGCTGGCGGCAATCACGCTGGAAGAGGAGGCCGAAGATGCTGCCCAATGATCCCGAGCGCGACCCCGCGGCGGCCGACCCACAGCCCTTGGCCGAACCCGAAGCCGGCCGCGTGCTGATGATCGTCGAGGACGACGCCGCCTTCGCCCGCACGCTGCGCCGCTCGTTCGAGAGGCGCGGCTATCAGGTCCTGCATGCAACCAGCCTCGAAGGGATGAACGAACTGCTGAAGGAACATTCGCCGGGCTATGCGGTGGTGGACCTGAAGTTGAAGGGCGAGGCTTCAGGCTTGGCCTGCGTGCAGGCGCTGCACGCGCACGATGCCGACATGCTGATCGTCGTGCTGACCGGCTACGCGAGCATCGCTACCGCGGTCGAGGCGGTCAAGCTCGGCGCCTGCCACTATCTGGCCAAGCCTTCGACCACCGACGACATCGAGGCTGCCTTCGAGCGCGCCACCGGCGACGTGGACGTCGAGGTCACCGGCCGCCCCACCTCGATCAAGACGCTCGAGTGGGAGCACATCCACGAGACGCTGGCCGCGACCGGCTTCAATATCTCCGAAGCGGCGCGCCGGCTCGGCATGCATCGCCGCACGCTGGCGCGCAAGCTGGAGAAGCAGCGGATCAAGTAGTCCGGCCACCTTGCGAACGCGTCGCCTTGGCCGGCGTGCCGGCACGGCCGCGCGCGGTCGCTTTCGCCGCGGTGCCGACGGTGCGCGCCGTCGTGCGGGCCGTGGCGTCCGCGATGGCGCCTGCCTTGCCGCTGTCCAACGGCCGGAATTCCGGCAACGGCCGGGACGCCACTTCCCGGGCCTCGCCGATCTCCATTCCCAATCCGCACAGCACGGTCGCTGCCACGGCCCGATCGTGACCGGCCGGCGTGAGCCCATGCGCCACGCTGCGCATTGCCTGCGTGATCGTCCCGCTGATCATGTCCATCGCCGCCGCCTCGCTGGCGATGCGGAAACTGCCCTGCTTGACGCCTAGCCGCAGATCGGCCAGCGCGTCGCTGCTGATCTGCCGGATCAGCGCCGGGGAGGCCGACACCACGTCGAGCAGGACCAGCGCCCACTGCGGACTTTGCTGCGCCAGCCACAAGTAGCGGCGGTTGCCGATCGCCATCCGTTCCGCGCCCGCGGCGATATGCGCGTAGCTGTCGGATATCCGCTGGCACAGCGTCTGACCGACCCACAAGGCGATCGCCTCGATGATCTGGCTGCGCGATTCGAAGTGGTTGTAGACGGTGGCCGGCGTCATGCCCGCGACGCCGGCGATCTCCTGGATCGTCGCCGCGCCGATACCCCGCGTCGAGATCACCTGAATCGCGGCGGCGAGCAACTGCCGCCGCGTCCGTTCCCGCTTGGGAAGGGGCGTCGCCGATACCGTCAGCGTGTCGTGCAACTCGGCCGGCAATGGCGGCATTGACAATGCCATGCCGGCTGCTATATTTCGCATGCCATCCATTTTTAGATGGTCCATATAAATTTGAATTACCAATGTGATTCTACCGCGATTGGAGCGAGACGACGATGCAGGCCGCAATCAAGCTGGGATATCTGGTGTTCGAGGTGCGCAAGCCCAACCGGTGGGCGCAGTTTTGTGAAGGCATGCTGGGTTTGCCGGCGCCGCTGGCCAATACCGACGGCAGCCTCGGCTTTCAGCTGGACGAGGCGGCGCAGCGGCTGGTGGTGCGGCCGGGCGACGCGGACGATCTCGCCGCGCTGGGACTGGAGTGCGCCAGCGACGCGGTGCTCGACGCGCTGCTGCAGCGCCTGGAACGTGCCGGCCATGCGGTCGAGGGGGACCTGGCCGCGCTGGCGCGGGCGCGGCGCGTCCAGCGGCTGTGTCGCGTGATCGACCCGGCCGGCAATGCGGTGGAACTGCATACCGGCCCCCAGTCCGCGGCCAGGCCCTTTGGTTCGAAGCTGGTATCCGGCGGCTTTTGCACCGGCGAGCTGGGCCTTGGCCATGCCGTGCTGGTGAGCCGCGATCCTGTCGCGATGGTGCGCTTCTATGTCGACGGGCTCGGTTTTGGCGTCAGCGAACGGCTGGCCACGCAAATCGGACCGATCACGTTGGGCGGCGTGTTCCTGCATTGCAATCGGCGGCACCATTCCGTGGCGATCTTCGACCTGCCGTGGAAAAAGCGTCTGCACCATTTCATGTTGCAGACACGGGAACTGGCCGATGTCGGCGCCGCCTTCGAACGCGCCGCGAGGCTGAAGGTCCCGCTGAGCCTCGGGCTGGGGCAGCATCCCGATCCCGACGGCACCTTCTCTTTCTATGGCCGCACGCCGTCCGGCTTCGATTTCGAGATCGGCGCCGGCAGCAAGGAGATCGAGCCGCGCGGCTGGCGGCCAGTGTCGGCGACGATGACCAGCAGCTGGGGGCACAAGCCGCGCCTGCAATTGCGGTTGCGGATGGCAGCCGCGATGATCCGGCGATCCAGGCCGGCAGCCTGAGGCGCGGCACCGAGGCGTGGCTCTCCGATTGAAACTTCCGGTATGACGAAGGCAGGGCTCCATCGGTACGTAAACGCCGATGCGGCATCGCGAATACAATGGCAGCGGTGATTTTAGAAAAATGAGTCGGTCCGCGCGCACTGGTACGCGCCGCCGCACCAATCGCAAGGAGACATCCCACCATGCAGATCGCGTCCCTGCTGGACCAGCCGCTCGGCAATCTTGCCGACTGCGTTCGCATTCACGCCAACACCCGTCCCGAGCATCCCGCCGTCATCGACGACTGCGCTAGCCTGTCGTATCGCGAGTTCGACGCGCTGGTCGACCGCGTCGCGGCGGCGTTGCAGCGCGATGGCTTGCAGCCGGGCGATGCGCTGGCGATCTGCGCCGCCGCGTCGAGCGAGTACGCGGCGGTGTTCCTCGGCGGGCTGCGTGCCGGCGTCGCCATCGCGCCGCTGGCACCGTCGTCGACGCCGCAGGCGCTGGCCGGCATGATCGCCGACTCCGATGCGAAGCTGCTGTTCGTCGACGCCCCAGTGCTTGGCGCATTGCAGGGAGCAGGCATCGAGGCCACGGTGCCGCGGATCGGGCTGGGGGACGCGCAGACCGGCAGGGCCTTCGCCGACTGGCTGGCGCCGGCCGGCAGCCGGCCGCGCGAGACGCCGCTGCGAGACGGCCAGGTCTTCAACATCATCTATTC
Source organism: Cupriavidus sp. JZ107 (assembly GCF_053903255.1). Lineage (NCBI taxonomy): Bacteria > Pseudomonadati > Pseudomonadota > Betaproteobacteria > Burkholderiales > Burkholderiaceae > Cupriavidus > Cupriavidus sp. JZ107. Next base: position 438,835 of record NZ_CP096480.1, read on the forward strand.
GTCCGGCACCACCGGCGCGCCCAAGGGCATCGTGCACGACCACGCGCTGCGCTGGAACCAGATCCGCCGCGTCAACGAGACTGGTGGCTACGGACCCGATGCGGTGACGCTGATCGCCACGCCGCTGTATTCGAACACCACGCTGGTCAGCTTCATCCCGACGCTGGCGCTCGGCGGCACCGTGGTGCTGATGCCGAAATTCGACGCGCAGCGCTATCTCGAACTTGCTCAGCGGCATCGCGTCACCCACGCGATGCTGGTGCCGGTGCAATACCAGCGGCTGCTGGCGCGCGACGATTTCGATCGCTACGACCTGTCGTCGTTCCGGATGAAGTTCTCGACCAGCGCGCCGCTGTCCGCCGCGCTGAAGGCGGATATCCTGCGCCGCTGGCCGGGCGGACTGGTCGAGTACTACGGCATGACCGAAGGCGGCGGCAGCTGCGTGCTGGCCGCGCACGAATTCCCGGACAAGCTGCATACGGTCGGCAAGCCGATGGAAGGGCACGACATCCGGCTGATCGACGACGAGGGCAGCGAGGTGCCGGTGGGCCAGATCGGCGAGGTCGTGGGGCATTCGAACACGATCATGGCGGGCTATCACAAGCAGCCCGACAAGACGGCCGCCGCGGAGTGGTACGACGCGACCGGCAAGCGCTTCATCCGGACGGGCGACGTCGGCCGCTTCGACGAGGACGGTTTCCTGACGCTGATGGACCGCAAGAAGGACATGATCATCAGCGGCGGCTTCAATATCTATCCGAGCGACCTCGAAGCGGTGCTGCAGCAGCATGCCGACGTGGTCGAATGCGCGGTGGTCGGCGTGCCGTCGCAAAGCTGGGGCGAGACGCCGGTGGCCTTCGCGGTGTTGCGCGAGGGTGCGGCCGTCGAAGCCGAGGCGCTGCGTGAATGGGTCAACGCGCAGGTCGGCAAGACGCAGCGTCTCGCCGCGCTGGAACTGTGCGCGCAGCTGCCGCGCAGCGCGATCGGCAAGGTGCTCAAGCGCGAACTGCGCGATGGGTTTCGTGGAGGCAGGGCGCTCGATTGAGCGCTGTCGTGCGTGGGAGCGCGGTTGCCCTCTCCCCCGGCCCCTCTCCCGCAAGCGGGAGAGGGGAAAAAACCGACGGTCTCACACCCGTTCCCGAACGGTATTCTCCCTCTCCCCCAGCCCCCTCCCCCGCGAGCGGGAGAGGCGAGTAAACCGCCGGTACTACGATGGCTTGCGCACTGTGTTCACCCTCTCCCCCTCAGGGGGAGAGGGCCGGGGAGAGGGGGTGGTCTTCATCGCCCCATGAGCCCACTGCCCGCCCGCTATAATCCGCCGACCGATCGACCGCCCACGCACTCCTCCATGCTCAAGGACCCTGTCGAAGCCCGCCCGACGCGCCGCTATGTCGAGAAGCGCGAGACCATTCTCGATGCGGCCGCGATGCGCTTCAACCGCAAGGGCGTGCGGGGCACCACGCTGTCGGATGTTGCGCAGGACGTCGGCCTGAGCACCAACAGCATTACCTACTACTACCGCAAGAAGGAAGACCTGGTGGTCGCCTGCCTGCTGCGGACCATCGACGAGATGGTCGGCATCGCGGCGCAGGCCAGCGCGCAGGCCACCCCTGGCGAGCGGGTCGCGGCATTCATCCGGCTGTTCTTCGCGCGGCTCGCGCTGACGGCCATCGGCGAGCGTCCGGAGCTGATGAGCTTTCGCGAGATACGCACGCTGCCCGACAGCCATGCCGAGGTCGCGTTCAGCGCGTACAACGACATGTTCCGCCGCATCCGCCAGCTGCTGCGCGAGCGCACGCCGGCCGACGCGGCCGAGCGCAGCGTGCTGAGCGCGCGTGCCCACCTGCTGCTGTCGCTGGCAACGGGCGCGATGGTCTGGATCGAGCGCTACGAACCCGAGGACTATCCGAAGGTCGCCGAGTCGGTGATCGACCTGCTGCTGCATGGCATTGGCTCGCGCGCGGCGCGCTGGCAGGAGACGGTCGATACGGCCGCGCTACTGCCTTGCCTCGACCAGCCGGAGACCACGCAGCAGGCCTTCCTGCGTGCCGCCACCGACCTGCTGAACGAGCAGGGCTATCGCGGCGCCTCTGCCGACCGTATCTCGGCCCGGCTCAATCTGACCAAGGGTTCGTTCTATCACCACAACGAAAACAAGGACGACCTGATCGCCGCCTGCTTCGACCGGATGTTCGACGTGATACGCAGCACGCAGACGCTGGTCGAGAACGGGCCCGGTACCGGCTGGGACAAGCTGTGCGCGGTCACGCGCGCGCTGGTCCACTACCAGTTCTCCAGCCAGGGACCGCTGCTGCGGCTGACGATCTATGGCGCCTTGCCCGAGGAAATGCGCAAGGAGAAGATGCTGACGATGAACCGGCTGTCGGCGCGCTTCGTGCGATTCCTGGTGCAGGGCATGCAGGACGGCTCGATCCGGCCGCTCGACCAATCGATCGCGGCGCTGCAGATCAACGGCATGATCAACGCCGCGGTCGAGCTGCGCCGCTGGGTGCGCGATGCCTCGGCGGACAACGCGGCCGATCTGTTCGTGCGGCCGCTGCTGATGGGAATCCTGTCGCCGGCGTAGCGGCGTTCGGCGTGGTCGGCACGGCAGTATCGTCCAGTCGTACTGCCACTCGTATCGCTGATTCGTATCGCTGATTCGTACTCGCTGATTCGTACCGCTTATTCGTAAAGATGGCAGGCCACCATCTGCCCGTCGCCGCTGTCGCGCAGCGCCGGCTCCTGTGACTTGCAGCGCTCCATCGCCACCGGGCAACGCGTATGGAAGCGGCAGCCCGATGGCGGATGCATCGGGCTGGGGACTTCGCCGCGCAGCACGATCCGCTTGCGCTGGCGCTCGGCCTCGACGTTCGCCACCGGCACCGCCGACAGCAGCGCCTGCGTGTACGGATGGCGCGGCTGCGCATAGAGCGCATCCCGATCGGCGATCTCGACGATGCGGCCCAGGTACATCACCGCGATGCGGTCGCTGATATGGCGTACCACGGCCAGATCGTGCGCGATGAACAGATACGACAGCCCGAGCCGCCGCTGCAGGTCCATGAAGACGTTGACCACCTGCGCCTGGATCGAGACGTCCAGCGCCGATACCGGTTCGTCGCAGACGATCACGCCGGGCTTGAGGGCCAGCGCACGCGCGATGCCGATGCGCTGGCGCTGCCCACCGGAGAACTCGTGCGGATAGCGGTCCGCCATATAGGGCAGCAGTCCCACCATCTCCAGCAGCTCGCCCACACGCGCCCGCGTGGCCGCGCGATCGCCGGCCATGCCATGGATCTCCAGCGGCTCGGCCACGATATCGCGCACCTTCATGCGAGGGTTCAACGAACCGAACGGATCCTGGTAGACCATCTGCACGCTGCGGCGGAAGTGCTTCTCCTGGGCGCGCGTCATCTGCGCGAGATCGGTGCCGTCGTAGTCGATGCGTCCGCCGCTGGCCGCCAGCATCTTCAGGATCGCCAGTCCGGTGGTCGACTTGCCGCAGCCGCTCTCGCCAACCAGGCCCAAGGTCTCGCCCTGTCGCAGCGTGAACGACACGCCGTCGACCGCCTTGACCGAGCCGACCTGGCGCTTGAGCACCACGCCGCGCATGACGGGGAAATGCACCTTCAGGTCTTGCACCCGCAGGATCTCGCGGCCGATGGTGCGAGGGCGGGGCGCCGGGGTTGGCACGGCCAGCGGCATGCCATCGGCAGCGAAGGCGGCATCGTTGATGGCGGGCGTATCGAGCGCGGCGGTGGCGGTCATGGCGTCTCCTGCAGATGGCAGGCATTCAGATGAATGGAAAGCCCGCGGCCATCGGCGGTGGTCTTCAGCATCGGGCGCGTGACGCGGCATTGCGCCTGGGCCAGCGCGCAGCGCGGTTGAAAGGCGCAGCCGGGACCGAGCGCGGTCAGGTCCGGCGGCTGGCCCTCGATCGGCACCAGCGCCTGGCTGGTGTCGCCATCGAGCCGCGGCACGCAGGCCATCAGCCCGCGCGTGTAGGGATGGCGCGGGTCGCGGTACAGCTCGTCGGCCGAGGCCATCTCGACCAGGCGGCCGCCATACATCACCGCGACGCGATCGGCGTAGCGCGCCACCACGCCGAGGTCATGCGTGATCAGGATCAGCGCGGTGCCCAGCCTCTGCGCCAGATCCTTCAGCAGATCGAGGATCTGCGCCTGTACCGTGACGTCGAGCGCGGTGGTCGGCTCGTCGGCGATGATCAGCTGCGGCTTGCAGGCCAGCGCCATCGCGATCATCGCGCGCTGCCGCATGCCGCCCGAGAACTGGTGCGGATAGGCGTTCAGGCGGCTGGCCGGCTCGGGAATCTGCACCTGGCCGAGCAGCTCGGCGGCCATGCCCAGCGCGGTCTTCCACGGCAGCTTCTGATGCAGCTGGATCGGCTCGGCGATCTGCTTGCCGATCGTCAGCGCCGGGTTCATCGACGACATCGGCTCCTGGAAGATCATCGCGATGCGATTGCCGCGGATGGCGCGCATCGCGTCGGCATCGAGCTTCAGCAGGTCCTGGCCGTCGAACAGGATCTCGCCGCCGTCGATCGAACCGGGCGGGCGCGGGATCAGGCCGAGGATCGACAGCGCGGTCACGCTCTTGCCGGAACCCGATTCGCCGACGATGGCGAGCGTCTCCCCGGGCGCCACGTCGAAGGAGACCTGATCGACCGCGGTCACCACGCCGCGATCGGTACGAAAGCGGGTGGTCAGATTGCGGACCTGCAGGATCGGCTGCGTCATTGGCTTCCTCCTGGTATGGCATCCATGTCGTTCCTGTCTGCTTGAGGCCACAGGAACGATTCGCAACTCCGTTGTCCCAGCGAATGCGGGGACCCAGTGACTTCAACGAGCTCATCAAGCCGCTGGGCCCCCGCTTTCGCGGGGGCGACAGGGATGTTCTGCTCCTCTGTCCCGTCGTCCCCGCGAATGCGGGGACCCAGTGACTTCAACGAGCTCATCAAGCCGCTGGGCCCCCGCTTTCGCGGGGGCGACAGGGATGTTCTGCTCCTCTGTCCCGTCGTCCCCGCGAATGCGGGGACCCAGTGACTTCAACGAGTCCATCAAGCCGCTGGGCCCCCGCCTGCGCGGGGGGCGACAATCATGGGCCGTCAAAAGCCCATCTTCTTCTTCATCTCCTGGTCGATCCAAAGCCGCGCGTAGATCGGTCCGGGCCTCACCGCGCCGGCGCGCAGCTCGCCGCCGTAGTTCTTGACCCACGGCCACCAGGCCGTATAGACGTACTGCGTCGGCAGCCAGATATACGGGGCCTGCGCGACGATCTCGCGCGTCAGCGCGCGCAGCGCCTCCTGCCGCTTGCCAACGTCGCGCAGCTCGAAGGCCTCCTCGACCTTCTTGTCGAACTTCGGGTCGTTCCATTGCGAGGCGTTCCACACTTGGCCGCTGACGAAGCTCTTGCGGATCGTCGTGGTCGGATTGGTATGGCCGTTGTTCATCATGTAGCCGGGCGCATTGGTCTTGGTCGTCATCGCCGACAGGAAGGCGCCGTACTCCATCGGCTGGATCTGGATGCGCACGCCTACCTGTTCGAGATAGGCGGCGATCAGCGGCAGCAGCTCCATATGGTCCGGGCTGCAGGCGCAGACCTGCACCTTGAAGGTAAATCCCTTCGGATAGCCGGCCTCGGCGAGCAGCTTGCGCGCCTTGTCGGGGTTGTAGGTGAACAGCTCCTTGACGTTGTCCGGCATCGCGCTCAGGGGCTCGTAGTAGCCGCCGTAGTCGGGATGCTGCGGATAGGCGAACAGCTCCGCATTGCCGCCGTAGTACTGCTTGACGATCTCTTGCTTGTTGACCGCCATGTTCAGCGCGCGCCGGACCCGGATGTCGTTGAACGGCTTGGTATCGACGCGCATCGCCAGATACTGGCCGGTGTACGACAGCCAGCGCGACCACTGCAGCTGCGGGGCGCTGCGCTTGAGCTCGTCGACCGCGGTCCAGCGCAACCCCTCCATGATGTCGATCTTGCCGGTGCGCAGCATCGTGTTGCGCGTGGCTTCGTCCTTGATCGTGCGCAGCACCACCTTGTCGACGAAGGGCAGCTTGTAGTCCTTGTTGCCGATGCGCTCGCTGTCCCAGTACTGCGGGTTCTTCGTGTAGGTGCTGGCGTTGCCCTGCACGAACTGGGTCAGCGTGAACGGGCCGGTGCCGTTGACGTTCTTCCAGTTGGCGGCGCCGGCAGTAGCAACCTCCTTGGGCATGATCCCCGAGTAGTAGCCCCAGCCGAAGCGGTAGTCCCACTCGGCGTTGAATTCCTTGAAGCGGAACAGCACCGTGTGCTTGTCGAGCGCCTCGACCTTGCTCAGGTGATCGAAATAGGTCGGAATCTTCTTGGCGCTGGCCTCCTGCCGGCCGTAGCTGAACACCACGTCCTCGGCGACCAGCTCGCGCTCTTCCATCACGCCCGGTTTGGCCGGGAACTTGACGCCCTTGCGCAGCTTGACCTCGAGCGTCAGCGGATCGGTCCATTTCCACGACTCGGCCAGCTCGCCGCGGATCGCGTCCTCCGGCAGCCAGGCATCGGCCTGGAACGCGTACTTGCCGCCGTTGCGCTTGGACTTGCTCAGGTCGGCGACGAACAGCTGCTCGTAGACCTGGCCGGTGTCGTAGTTCTGCTTCCAGTTCCAGTCGGCCAGATCCCACGACAGGGCCGAGATGGTCGGATAGACCGAGCCGATCTCCACGGTGCCGCCGTACTTCGGCGCCTCGGGCTGCGCGAGGGCGCTGCCGGTCCCCAGGGCCAGCCCGACAGCGGCGGCGATTGCCGCTCCCCGTTTTGCCGGGCGGCGAACCGCCTTGTCGTTGTCGATCATCGCTGTCTCCTGTCTCTGTTCTTGTATGGGATGGGTCCGTGCCGTGCTGCCGCGTGCCGCACTACCGGAGGCTGTACTGCCGCCCGGCGCATGGCCGGGCGATGCCGCTACCGCGTGCCCCGCATGCGCGGATCGAGCAGGTCGCGCAGCGCGTCGCCGTAGACGTTGATCGCGTAGACCACCACGGTCAGGCAGGCGCCGGGCGCCAGCGCGAGCCACGGGCCCTGGAACATGAAGGTGCGGCCGTCGCCGGACAGCATGCCGCCCCAGGTCGGCGCCGGCGGCGGCACGCCCAGGCCCAGGAAGGACAGGCCGGACTCGGCGAGGATCGCGGTGCCGACGCGCGTGGTGAACAGCACGATCACTGGCGGCAGCACGTTCGGCAGGATGTGGCGCCACAGGATGCGCGGCGTCGACGCGCCCATCGACTGCGCGGCGTGCACATACATGTTCTCGCGCACCGACACCACGGCACTGCGCACGATGCGCGAGCCGCCGATGCCGAGCAGCAGGCCCAGCGTCACCACGATCTGCCAGCTGCCCGGGCCGAGCACCGACACCACGACGATCAGGATCACCAGATCGGGAAAGCTCATCCATGCATCGACGAAGCGCTGCACCACCAGATCGAACTTGCCGCCGAGATAGCCGGTCAGGATGCCGAGCAGCACCGATACCGCGGTGGCCAGCGTCGCGGCCGACAGCCCGATCACTACCGACAGCTGCGCGCCGTACAGGCAGCGCGACAGCATGTCGCGGCCCAGATTGTCGGTGCCGAACGGATGCGCCCACGACGGCGGCTGCAGCCGATGCAGCATGTTGATCTCGTTCACGCCGTAGGGCGCCAGCACGTCGGCGAAGACGCCGCAGAACAGGAAGATCGCGCAGATCACCGCGCCCGCCGCACCCAGCGGCTTGTCGCGGAACAGGCGGCGCAGCAGGCCGAAGCCGGGCCAGTGGCGGGTGGCGCTCGACGTTGCCGCCGTTGTCGTTGCCGCTGCCACGGCCGCGTCGGCAGCGGACGGTGCGACGGAGGGCAGGGGAGTCACGGAACGTGCCATCAGCGATGCCTCACTTTCGGATCGAACAATCCGTAGCTCAGGTCCACCAGCAGATTGATCAGCATCACCGCGACGCCGACCACCAGGAACACGCCGGTGATCACCGGATAGTCGCGCTGATGCACCGCGTCGAGCAGCAGCAGGCCCATGCCGGGCAGCGCGAAGATCTGCTCGATGATCACCGCGCCGCCGATCAGCAGCGGCGCCTGCAGGCCCACCAGCGTGACTACCGGAATCAGCGCGTTGCGCAGTGCATGCCGCAGGATCACCATCCGCTCGTTCAGTCCCTTGGCCCAGGCGGTACGGATATAGTCCTGGCGCAGCACCTCGAGCATCATCGTGCGCGTCATCCGCATCGTGATCGCCGACAGCGCCATGCCGAGCACGATCGCCGGCACCAGCATCTGCTGCAGGTGCTGCAGCGGGTTCTCGTGGAACGGCACGTAGCGGACCTCCGGCGACCAGCCCCACCAGACCGACGGAAACACCATCACCATCGTGCCCAGCCAGAAGCTCGGCACCGCCAGCATCAGGATCGAGAACGAGCGCGCCACGTAGTCGGCTGCGCTGTCCTGCCGGATCGCCGACAGCACCCCGATCGGCAGCGCCACCGACAGCGCCACCACCAGCGCGATGACGCCGAGCGACAGCGTCACCGGGATGCGCGCCATTACCATCTTCAGCACCGGCTCGCCCTGCCACAGCGACACGCCAAGGTCGCCGTGCAGCACGATGTTGCCGACCCAGTGCAGGTATTGCTGCCACATCGGCCGATCGAGGCCCAGCAGCTGCATCAGTTCCTCGCGGCTGCGCACATCGGCGCTGATGTCGTTCTGGCTCAGCATCAGGTCGACCACGTCGCCCGGCACCAGCCGCACGATCGAGAACACGATGATGCTGGCAAACAGCAGCGTGGGCAGCAGCGCCAGCAGCCGGCGCATCAGGTAGGCGCTCATGGCCGCCTCGCGCGACGGATGGCACCGCTTGCCGCGGGCGCCAGCGCCGGCGGGGATACCGGCAACACGATTTCTGCTGATGCTCCGGCCATGCTGTCTCCTGTTTCCGCCTACAGGTCATTGCCTGTGGCGGTATTTCGGCACGCGGAATGCAGTTTTTGTGCGGGGCAATGCAGCGATCAGCCTTGCGCCGATCGCGATCCCAGCATACTCATCGTTCGAAGCGATGACAACCCGAAGGCACGCCCGTTGGTCTAGTGAATTTCCCGGGGGCGGGCCGCCGTGCGGCCCAAGCTGTCTCCCTGGTACCGGCTAGTAGCCACGCAGCCGTGCCCAGCGATCGGCGTGGAAGTTGGCGTCGCCCAGCCACTCCTGCGCGGTGCGCGCCCGCTTCATGAAGAAGCCGATCTCGAACTCGTCGGTCATGCCGATGCCGCCGTGCATCTGCACGCCTTCCTGCACCGCGAGCGTCGCGGTCTCGCCCGCCTTGGCCTTGGCGGCCGATACCAGCGCCTCGGGACCGTCCGGCACCGACTCGTCCAGCCGTTGCTGGCAGCGCAGCACGATGGCGCGCGTCAGCTCGAGCTCGGTGAACAGATGGGCGGCGCGATGCTGCAGCGCCTGGAATTCGCCGATGATCTTGCCGAACTGTCGGCGCTCCTTCAGATAGGCCAGCGTGCGGGCGAAGGCCTCGTCCGCGGTGCCCAGCAGCTCGGACGACAGCACCGCGCGGCCGATGTCGAGCGCGCGCTCGAGGATCGCACCACCGCCATCGACGCCGCCGAGTACCGCATCGGCGGGCACCTGCACCCCTTCGAAGACGATGCGCGCGGCCTGCGTGGCGTCGGCCAATACCACCCGTTCGATTCGCACGCCAGCACTGGTGCGAGGTACCAGCAGCAGCGTGATGCCGTGCGTGTCCTCGCTGTGTCCCGCCTGGGGATCGGCGGTGCGCGCCGCCACGATCAGCGTGTCCGCCACGTGGCCGTCGACGACCAGCTGCTTGCTGCCGTCGAGTCGATAGCCGCCGGCTTCGGGCGTTGCGCGGGTGGACAGACGGAACGGCCGATGCTTGCCGGCTTCGTCGAGCGCCAGCGCGGTCAGGTGCCGGCCGGCCGCGATCGCGGGCAGCAGCGCGTCGCGTTGTGCGTCGGTGCCGAAGTGGGTCAGCAGCGAGGCGCCGAGCACCGAGGTGGAGAGGAAGGGCGACGGCGCCAGCGTGCGGCCGATCGCCTCCATGATGACGCCCGCTTCCACCACGCCGAGCCCGCTGCCGCCGTACGCCTCGGGCACGAGCACGCCGGCGAGGCCGAGATCGGCAAAGCGTTGCCACAGCTCGCGCGAGAAGCCGGTCGGGTCGCCGCTGTCGCGCATCGCGCGCAGCGCCGAGATCGGTGCGTTCTCGCGCAGGAAGGTCAGCGCGCTGTCGCGCAGCATGTCCTGGGTGTCGTTCAGTACGATGGCCATGTCGATGTCCGCGAAGGTAGCCGCCGGGCCGCGCGTACGCGCGGTCCCGGCACGGTGAAGGGAGGGAAGGGCCGTCAGGCCCCGGGCAGGCCGAGGATCCGCTTGGCGACGATGTTCAGCTGGACCTCGCTGGTGCCGCCTTCGATCGAGTTGGCCTTGGTGCGCAGCCAGGCGCGCGCGGTGGCGCCCTGCTGGCTGCGTTCGCTTTCCCATTCGAGCGCGTCGCTGCCGCCGATCGACATCAGCAGTTCGTAGCGCCGCTTGTTCAGCTCGGCGCCGTAGTACTTCAACACCGAGGAAAACGCGGCAATCCCCTCGCCTTGCCTGGCGAGGTCGCGCACCCGTTCGCCCGCGAAGCCGAACGCGGCCTCGTCGATCTCGAAGCGGGCCAGTTGCGCGCGCAGCATCGGCTCGTCGAGCCGGCCGGCCGCATCGGTGCCGATCGCCTTGGCGGCATGGCGTCCCAGCGGCTGCCGGAAGCCGCGGCTGCCGATCGCGCTAATCATGTCGCGCTCATGGGTCAGCAGATACTTGGCGATCTCCCAGCCGCCGTTCAGCTCACCGACCAACTGGTCGCGCGGCACCACGACATCGTCGAAGAAGGTCTCGCAGAACGGCGACTTGCCGGAGATCAGCACGATCGGCCGTGTCGTCACCCCGGGCGTCTCCATGTCGAACAGCAGGAAGCTGATGCCGGTGTGCTTCTGCGCGGAGAAGTCGGTGCGCACCAGGCAGAAGATCCAGTCGGCCTTGTCGGCATACGAGGTCCAGATCTTCTGGCCGTTGACGACGAAGTGGTCGCCACGGTCCTCGGCGCGCGTCTGCAGCGCCGCCAGATCGGAGCCGGCGTTCGGCTCGGAATAGCCCTGGCACCAGCGGATCTCGCCGCGCGCGATCTTCGGCAGGTGCTCGCGCTTCTGCGCCTCGCTCCCGTACTTCAGCAGGGCCGGCCCCAGCATCGAGATGCCGAAGCTCTGCAGCGGCACGCGGCAGCCGAGCCGCTGCATTTCCTCGCGTAGGATCTTGGCCTGTTCGCGGCTCAGGCCGCCGCCACCGTATTCGCGCGGCCATTCGGGCACGGTCCAGCCGCGCTCGGCCATCCGTTCGAGCCACTGGCGCTGCGCCTCGGAGCGGAAGCGGAACTTGCGTCCGCCCCAGCAGATGTCCTCGTCGTCCTGCACCGGCTGCCGCATCTCGGGCGGGCAATTGTCCTGCAGCCAGGCGTGCGTCTGCTGCCGGAACGTCTCCAGGTCTTCCACGGTGGTCTCCTGTCGCGGTGGGCGGCCTCTGCGGGCCGTCGTCTCTTGCTCGAACCGTGCGCCGCGTGATGCCGAATGCGGCGATCAAGGGCGTGCAGGGCCGTTATACAAGCGTGCGCCGGACATCGTCAATACGCCATTTACGAAAACGGTATCGGCCATGCAAACGGCGCATACCGGCTATGCCGCACACGGTGCGGATAAAAAGGCAATATGGCGGAGTGACGGCCTTGTGCTAGCATCGCCAGAAACATACCAACATCACGAAACAGGCCGGCGGCGCCAGCTGACGCCCAGCTCGGCCCAAGGTGGAGACATGCAGACCAGCGAGCCTTCGACGGACGATGCGGTGTGGACCTTCCCGGGCGCGCGTGCGCCTGACCGCCAGCGCTGGGTCGATGCCAGCGGTTTGCGGCTCGCCGTCTACGAATGGGGCGAGCCGGATGCCACGCCGCTGCTGCTGGTCCATGGCGCGCTCGACTTCGCCCGGACCTTCGATGCGTTTGCGCCGCTGCTGGCCGATGCGGGATACCGCGTGGTGTCGTACGACCATCGCGGCCATGGCGATTCCGATCACGCCGATCTGTACAACTGGGTTGCCGACGTGCGCGACATGCTGGCGGTGGCGGACTCGATCACGCGGGAGCCGTGCCTGGCGGTCGGCCACAGCAAGGGCGGCTCGCTGCTGGTGCAGGCGATTCAGGCGCTGCCGCACCGGTTCACCCGTTTCGCCGCGATCGACGGCCTGCCGTTCCGCAGCCCGCATGCCGACAGCGCGGTACGCGAACGCAAGTCCTCGCTGACCGGGCCCGTCATTACCCGCTGGCTCGATGCGCGGCGGCGCAGCGGCGAGCTCGAGCGGCGTCCCGGCACGCTGGAGGAACTGGCGCAGCGCCGCGCCAGGATGAACCCGCGCCTGAGCCACGAGTGGCTGTGCTACATCGCCTCGCACGGCGCACGCCGCGACGAACAGGGCTGGCGCTGGAAGCTGGACCCCGCGATCGGCGTGGGCGGCTTCGGACCGATGCGTGTGCGCTGGATGACCGACAGGCTGCCGGGCTTTCCGATTCCGATGCTGGCGATCTTCGGCTCCGAGAAGGAGCCGATGGGCTGGGACGCGACCGCCGACGACCTGATGCCGTTCTTCCCCGCCAGCACGGAAGTCCATCGGATGCAGGACGTCGGCCATTTCATCCATATCGAACGGCCGCAGGAAACGGCGCGCCGCATCGTGCAGTTCTTCGGGGCATGACCATGTCCTTGACCTCGTCCCAGCGCCAATCGCCGCGCCAATCGCCGCGCCAATATCTGCGTCACCATCGTCTGCGGCTCGCGCTGCATCGGCTCAAGGATGGCGACGGTCATCCGCTGCTGTTGCTGCACGGCCTGGGCGAGCGCTCGCCGGCCACGCTGCCGGCCGAGTATTCAAGCTGGCCCGGCCACGTCCATGCGCTCGACTTCACCGGCCACGGTGAATCGGACCTGCCGCGCGGCGGCGGCTACAGCTGCGAGTTCCTGATGGCCGACGCCGACATCGCGTTGGCGCACCTGGGCCCGTGCACGCTTTCCGGACGCGGCATCGGCGGTTATGTCGCGCTGCTGCTGGCAGGCGCGCGTCCCGGCGAGGTACGTGGCGCCATCGTCCGCGACGGGCCCGGACTGTCCGGCGGCGGCAGCGCGGCGCGCAGCCCCTATATCCCCGTGCCGGACCTGAGCCAGCTGGCGCCGCCCGATCCCTTTGCGATCGCCGAGCTCGCCAATGACGTCCGTCCGCCCAGCTATGCGTCGAGCTTCGCGATGCTGGCGTCGCAGCATTCCGACCTCGACACGCCGATCTCGGTCTGCTGCTGCGAGCGTCCGCCGTGGCTCTCCGCGGTGATGGAGCTGCTGTCGCTGGAGCCGGTTGCGCTGGAGCAGGCCCTGCGGCAGTACGCGGCGATGCCGGCGCCCGGCATGCGTTCGGGGCCGGAGTCGGCATGAGCTCCGCACTGTCGCCGGCCCGCGAGTCCACCGATGTGGACGACGCCGATGCGGACGACGACGGCGAGCGTGGCTATCTGGACCATGTGTCGCGGCATTACCGCCGCAACGCGATGGCGTTCCTGGCGCACGGCATGCTCGGCATGACGGGCTTCCGGCTGGTCACCGCGCCGACCTTCGTGCCGGCCTATCTGTATCTGCTGTCCGGCTCCAAGCTGACCGTCGGGCTGGTGTTGTCGGCCCAGTACGCCGGCATGGCCGCGTCGTCGCTGTGGGGCGCGACGCTGATCGAGCATCGGCAGCAGGTGATGCCGATGCTGTACCGGGTCGGCTGGCTGGTGCGGCTGCAAGTGCTGGGGCTCGCATTGTCGGCGCTGTGGCTGTCGGGCGCGGCGGCACTGACGGCCGCCGCGGTCTTCCTGCTGCTGTTCGGCCTGCTCAACGGCGTGCAGAACGTCGCCTTTCAATACCTGACCTCGAAGATCATTCCGCTGCATCGCCGCGGCGGCCTCAGCGCGCTGCGCAACTTCTTCGGCGGGCTGACCGCGGCGGCGGTGGCCTGGCTTGGCGGACGCTATCTGGTCGGTCACGACGTGCTGGGCAACGGCTATGCCGCGACCTTCCTGGCCGCCTTCGTGCTGACCAGCCTCGGCATTTCGGCACTGGCCGGCATGCGCGAGCCCGCGTTGCAGGATGTGCGCCTGCCGGTTGGCTTCCGGCGCCGCATCCGGGAAGTGCCGGCGCTGCTGCGGGCGCAGCCCGACTTCGTTCGCTTCTTCGTCGCCCGCGCGCTGGTGGCGCTGGGCATGATGGCGATGCCGTTCTATGCGATCTATGCGGGCCAGCATATCGACCTGTCCGGTGCCACGCTCGGTTATCTGAGCCTGGCCTATCTGCTTGCGCAGACCGCGAGCAATCTGCTGTGGGGCCGGCTGGCCGACCGCCATGGCTATCGGCTCGTGTTCCTCGCGAGCATCGCGTTATGGATCGCCGCGACCGCGCTGTTGCTGGGCTGCGGCTCGCTGGGCTGGTTCGTGCTGGCCTTCTGCGGGCTCGGCGCGGGCTTCGGCGGCTTCTTTATTTCCGCCGACAACCTGGTGATGGAATTCGGCGCGCGCAAGGACCGGCCGATGCTGCTGGCCGTCGCGGGTACCGGCACCTACGCGATGATGGCGATCGGCCCGGTGCTCGGCGGCATGCTGGCCCAGGGCGTCCGCTTCTGGCTGGTGTTCGCACTGGCCATCGCGGTCAAGTGCCTGGCGTTCGCGATGGCTCTGGCGATGAAAGATCCGCGACGGCGGCCCGGCCCGTTGCCGCCGAACCAGGGCGATCCGATGACGTCTTGACGGGCGGCTGCGATGCGAGAACGCCGACGCCCACGTTGACGCTTGCGCGAGTGTTTGCTCCCCTCTCCCGCTTGTGGGAGAGGGGCTGGGGGAGAGGGAAAAGGGCGGCTGTCATGCCACCGATGCATGCCATGGCGAACGCCGTATGCCCTCTCCCCCGACCCCTCTCCCGCTTGCGGGAGAGGGGAGAAAGATAGCGATCGATCCATCGGCGCGCCGCAGCATGCGTGCGCCGCGGGTTGCTTCCTCTCCGGCTTGCGGGAGAGGGGAGCCGGACAAGAAGGACAAAGGACAAGAACCACGATCCAGGAGACGAGATGGAAGCGAGAACCTATCCCGAGTTCAGCACCCACTATCCGCTGCTGTTGACCACGATCATGCGGCGGCCCGTGCGGATGTATCCCGACCAGATCGGTGTCGTCTACCGCAATCACATCAGCGGCGAGTATTTCCGCTTTACCTGGGACCAGTGGTATCGGCGCGTCTGCCGGCTGGCCAACGCGCTGTCGTCGGAGCTGGGCGTGGTGGCCGGCACACCGGGCGAACCCGGCGACCGCATCGCCACCATGGCGCTGAACACCCATCGCCACCTGGAACTGTACTTCGGCGTACCGGGCGTCGGCGCGACGCTGCACCCGGTCAACGTCCGCCTGTCGCCGGAGCACATCGTCTACACGATCCGCCATGCGCAGGACCGCGTGCTGTTCTTCGACGACACGCTGCTGCCGCTGGTCGAAGGCATTTACGACCATATCAAGGACGTGGTGCAGCGTTTCGTCTATCTGTCGGACAAGCCCGGCCTGCCCGACACGCGCATCGCGAACCTGGTCCACTACGAGGATCTGTTGGCAAGGCAGCCGGAGCAGTTCGACTGGCCGGCGCTGCACGAGGACGTCAACGCAACGCTGTGCTACACCACCGGCACCACCGGGCAACCCAAGGGCGCGACCTTCACGCACCGCCAGCTGTATCTGATGACGGTGCACGTGATGGCGCAGATCGCGATCGCCAACACGCCGTCAATCGATATCGAGGACGGCCTGGGCGTGCGGCTCGGCGAGTCCGCGGTGCCGCTGCTGAACACGCCGATGTTCCATATCCATGCCTGGGGCGCGCCGTTCATCGCGGTCTACAGCGCGCAGAAGATCGTGCTGCATGGCACCTTCACCGTGCAGGGGTTCTGTGAGCTGGTCGAGCGCGAGAAGGTGACCTCGGTCGGCATCGTCGCCACCATTGCGGCGATGCTGCTCGAATACCCGGACCTGCACAAATACGACCTGAGCAGCCTGGTGCGCGTCAACGTCGGCGGCGGCGCGCTGCCGCTGGGCCTGAAGAAGAAGCTCGAAGCGCTGATCCCGTCGTTCCGGATGAGTTCGGGCTACGGCATGACGGAAACCGCGCCGACCATCGTCGCCTCCTTCATCAAGAAGGACCTGGTCGACCTGGACCGGGAGCAGACCGATGCGCTGCTCGTCAAGGCCGGTTTGCCGATCCTTGGCGTCGATGTCGAGGTGGTCGACGACGACGGCCGGCCGGTGCCCAAAGACGACCAGACCGTCGGCGAAATCGTGGTGCGCGCGCCGTGGACCACCGAGCGCTACTTCCGCGATCCGGAGAAAAGCGCCGAGTTGTGGCGGGGCGGCTGGCTGCATACCGGCGACCTGGCCAAGGTCGACGCGCACGGCTATATCACGATCGCCGACCGCATCAAGGACGTGATCCGCAGCGGCGCCGAGATGGTGCCGACCGTGCTGCTCGAGAACCTGATCGCGATGGCCGACTTCGTGCAGGAGGCGACGGTGGTCGGCGTGCCCGACCCGGTCTGGGGCGAACGGCCGATGGCGCTGGTCAGCGTGCGCACCGGCTTCGAGGCCGACGAATATGCGGTGATCGACTTCCTGAAGACCCATGGCGTCGATACCGGCCGCATCACCAAATGGATGCTGCCCAAGCTGGTGGCGATCACGCGGGACATCCCGAAGACCAGCGTCGGCAAATACAACAAGAAGCGCATCCGCGACGAGCTGGACCGCTTCCTGGCGATCGCGCTCGATGTCAGCGATCGTGCGGGCTGAGTTGGCCGTGGGCCGCGCGGCATTTATCCCGTGCCCAATCCGATCCGAGGCCCGAGGCCGGTCCTGAATCCAATTCCGATTTCAATCCAATTCCAATGGAGACACATCGATGACGACCATCAATCCGGTCACCGACCTTACCGTGGACGCCGGCATCGCCGTGCTGACGATCGACTCGCCGCCGGTCAACGCGCTGTCGGCCAATGTCCGCGCGGGCATCCTGGCGGGGGTCCAGCAGGCCGTCGCCGACGACGCGGTCAAGGCCATCGTGCTGACCTGCGCCGGCAAGACGTTCATCGCCGGCGCCGACATCACCGAGTTCGGCAAGCCGCCGACCGGCCCGGCGCTGCCCGAGGTGCAGGCCGCGATCGAGGATGCGCCCAAGCCGGTGATCGCGGCCATTCACGGCACCGCGCTCGGCGGCGGGCTGGAAGTCGCGCTGGTCTGCCACTATCGTGTCGCCGCGCGTTCCGCCAAATGCGGCCTGCCCGAGGTCAATCTCGGCCTGCTGCCGGGCGCTGGCGGCACCCAGCGGCTGCCGCGCATCGTCGGCGTCGAGAAGGCGCTGGAGATGGTCACCTCGGGCACCCATGTACCCGCGCCGGCCGCGGCCGAGATGGGCCTGGTCGATCTGCTGACTGATGACGCCAGCCTGCGCGCCGACGCCATCGCATTCGCCCGCCAGGTGGTGGCGGAAGGGCGGCCGCTGCGCAAGGTGCGCGACCTTGACGACAAGATCGCCGCGGCGCGCGGCAAGCCGGAGATCTTCGCTGAATTCCGCCGGGCCAACGCCCGCCGTTTTCGCGGCTTCGATGCGCCCGAATACAACATCCGCTGCATCGAAGCGGCGGTCGAACTGCCGTTCGACGAGGGACTCAAGCGCGAACGCGCGATGTTCGTCGAGCTGCTGAACGGCACGCAGTCGGCGGCGCAGCGCTACTACTTCTTCGCCTCGCGCCAGGTCTGGCAATTGCCCGATATCGGCGCCGATACGCCGCTGCTGCCGGTCAAGCAAGTCGGCATCATCGGTGCCGGCACGATGGGCGGCGGCATCGCGATGAACTTCCTGAACGCCGGCTATCCGGTCACCATCGTCGAGACCTCGCAGCAGGCGCTGGACCGCGGCGTCCGCACGATCCGGACCAACTATGAGAACACGGCCAGGAAGGGCCGCATCACCGCCACCGACATCGAGCGCCGCATGGCGCTGCTGACGCCGACGCTGGAGATGGAAATGCTGGCCGACGCCGATCTGGTGATCGAGGCCGTGTTCGAGAACATGGACGTCAAGAAGGAGGTGTTCGGCCGGCTCGACCGCATCGCCAAGCCCGGCGCAATCCTCGCGACCAATACCTCGGCGCTGGACGTCGACGAGATCGCCGCCGCCACGTCGCGGCCGGAGGCGGTCATCGGCCTGCATTTCTTCTCGCCGGCCAATGTGATGAAGCTGCTGGAAGTCGTGCGCGGCGCCAAGACCGCCAAGCCGGTGATCCGCACGTCGATGGAACTGGCCCGCAAGATCGGCAAGATCGCCGCGCTGGTCGGCGTCTGCCCGGGCTTCGTCGGCAACCGGATGCTGGCGCAACGCCAGCGCGAGGCGCAGAAACTCGTGCTGGAAGGCGCGCTGCCGTGGGACGTCGACCGCGCGCTGTACGAATTCGGCTTTCCGATGGGACCGTTCGCGATGAGCGACCTGGCCGGCCTCGACCTCGGCTGGATCCGGGAGAAATCGAGCAGCTCGACGCTGCGCGAAATCCTCTGCGAAATGGACCGGCGCGGCCAGAAGACCGGTGCCGGTTACTACGACTACGACGAGAAGCGCAACGCCAAACCGTCGCCGGTGGTCGAACAGGTGATCCGCGACTTCGCGGCGAAGCAGGGCCGGACCAGCCG
The DNA here is from genome assembly GCF_053903255.1 of Cupriavidus sp. JZ107. Classification (NCBI taxonomy): domain Bacteria; kingdom Pseudomonadati; phylum Pseudomonadota; class Betaproteobacteria; order Burkholderiales; family Burkholderiaceae; genus Cupriavidus; species Cupriavidus sp. JZ107. The sequence continues at coordinate 457,719 of NZ_CP096480.1, forward strand.
TGTGGTCTCGGAGCAGGAGATCCTGGAGCGCTGCATTTACCCGATGATCAACGAGGGCGCGAAGATCCTGGAGGAGGGCAAGGCGATCCGCGCGTCGGACATCGACGTGATCTGGGTCAACGGCTATGGCTGGCCGGTCTACCGCGGCGGTCCGATGTTCTACGCGGACACGATCGGGCTGGACAAGGTGCTGGAGATGCTGCGGCGCTACGAGGAGAGCTTCGGTCCCGACTTCAAGCCAGCCAGGCTGCTGGAGGAGCTGGTGGCACAGGGGCGCACGTTCGGCGACCTGAAGTAGGGCACTTGCTCGTCGTCCCCGCGAAAGCGGGGACCCAGTGGCTTTGAACGACAGAACGACGCTGGATTCCCGCATTCGCGGGAATGACGAGACTTGGCGGTGCGCCCCGACATTGCTACGCCGGCGCGCCGTGCGGCTCCGCCATCGCCACCACGACCTTGCGCGGACCGCTGAACGGCTCCCGCGCGTGCGCGGTCAGCATATTGTCCAGCATCAGCACATCGCCCTCCCGCCACGGGAACACGATCTTGTGCGCGTCCAGCACCGCGCGGACCGCGTCCAGCTCGGCATCGGGAATCGGCGTGCCGTCGCCGTAGTAGACGTTGCGCGGCAGGTCCTCTTCGCCGACGGTATCGAGCAGCACCTCGCGCATCTCGGGCGCCAGCGCCGACAGATGGAACAGATGGGCCTGGTTGAACCACACCGGATCGCCGGTATGCGGATGATGGGCGATGCCCTGTACCCGCTGCCGCGTGCGCAGTTCGCCGTCGTCCTTCCATTCACAGACGATGCCATGTCGCGCGCAGTACGCCTCGACCTCGGTCCGCTCCTCGGTGTTGAACACCTGCTGCCAGGGCACATCCATGCCGTTGCCGAAGTTGCGTACATAGCAAAGCCCGCGCGTGGCAAAGCGTTCCCGTGTGCCGGCATCGACCGCGCGGTAGATCGCGCGGCTGTCGGCAATCGGCGTTTCGCCGCCCTGCGGTGCCGCGCGTTCGCAATAGAACCAGATCTTCATCGGCCATTCGCGCGTATAGGCCTGTTCGTTGTGCAACGGAATCGATTGGTGCGCCGGGTATTCGGTCGAGGTATAGACGCCGCCAGTCACCTTGCTGCGCGGCGTGGAACCGAACTCGTAGCTCAGCAGCGGATGGCCGAAGGCGGCGGCAAAGGCCCGAAATCCCTCGGCGCCGCCGACGGCGAACGAGCGGAACAGCACGCCGCCGGTGGTGCGCAGGTGCGCGTCGATGTCCGCGCGCAGACGGGGCAGCGCTTCGATCAGCGGTTCGCCCGCGCTGGCGGCCTCGATCGTGAAGGGCAACGCCGCCGCGCGCGGCGAAGACGCGGCGGTCAGCGACTCGACGGTAGGCGTAGACAGATCGGTCATGCGGTCCTCATCGGGATGGCTTCGGCAGAGTTTCTCCCCTCTCCCGCTCGCGGGAGAGGGGCGGGGGAGAGGGAAGGGCGTTCGCCAGAGCGAAGGTCGTCGATATGCCAGGGCTCTTCGCTCTCTCCCAACCCCTCTACCGCGTGGCGGGAGAGGGGAGCCGAGAGCGGTCGAGCAAGTAGCGCCACGGCGGCGCGATATGGCAGGTCAGCACAGCTCACTGGGCACGGCAGCGAGACAACGAGGCTGGCCTCTGCCGGGTGCCACGACCCGAGCGACGTCGGCAGCTTTTCGCTCGGCCCACGGGGGCGCCAACATCCATCCCCGGATCCCTGCAGCGCAACCTGCTGCCAGCGCGCATCGGCGATGCCGGTGCCCGCCGCCTTGGTCAGGGCTTCGCGGGCGGTCCACAGCGCATAGAAGCGGTCCAGCCGCAGCGCGGGATGGCAACCGTGCAGCATCGTCTGTTCGTCAGGCGAGAACGCCGATGCGGCCAGCGCAAGCGGCTCCACCGGGCGGCACTGCTCGACGTCGACACCGACCGCCGCGATCGCCGGATCGGTTGCGATGGCGATCAATCCGATCCGGCCGCTGTGCGAGACGTTGAATCTCGGCGCGTCGTGGATCGCCGGCGGCAATATCGGTTTGCCCTGGGGGCCGGTCTGCAGCGGCAGTTCCCACGGCGCAAGGTCGAGATACGCGCCGAGCAAGCGCCGCAGCGCACCGCGTACCGCGGCAAAGCGGGCCCGATCGGCGACGCGGCGATAGGCGCGCAGCCGTGCCGTTTCCGGCGGCGACAGGACTGCCAGGTCGCCGGGCACAGGGTCGGCCCGGATGTCGATGTCCAGTCGCCAGACACGGATGTCGTAGCGCGCGAGCGGCGAGGGAAGGGGGACAGGAACCGGCACGGGCACGAGCGTCGGCGCTAGCATGCGCTGGCCTCCGCGGCATTGCTCACCGGGGCAGCCGGGGCCGATACGCCGAGCTGCATGCCGATTCGCGCCAGCATCGAGCCGGTGTGCTCGCGCAGGAAGAAGTGGCCGCCGTCGTACCAGTCCAGCGTAAAGGCACCCGCCGTTTCATGCCCCCAGCCGGCGATCGCACCGCCGACGCTGCGATCGCCACGTCCGCCGAATGCATGCAGCGGACAGCGCAGCAACGGCCGCTCGCGATGCCGATAGCTCGCGCAGACACGAAAGTCGGCACGCAGCACCGGCAATGTCAGCGCCATCATTTCCTCGTGTTCGAGCAGCTCCGGCGGCGTGCCATCGAGCTCGCGCAGATGATCCATCAGGGCGGCATCGTCGAGCGGCCCGGCGAAACGGTCTGGCTCGCGCAGAAGGGGGGCCGGACAACCTGAGACCAGCAGCGCGCAAGCGGGCTCGCCCCCGGCCTGCCAGCGGTGTGCCAACTCGTAGGCGAGCAGCCCGCCCATGCTGTGGCCGAACAACGCGTGGCGGCTGCGTGCCGACTGCGCCAACAGCCGTTGCTGGCGCAATTCATGTTCGAGCTGGTCGCACAGCGCATCGAACGACCCGCACAGCGGCTGGCCGATCCTGGTGCCACGGCCGGGCAGTTCGACCGGCCGGATCGTCAGCCCGGCGGGCGCCGCGCGATGCCATCCGGCATAGGCTGCGGCGCCCGCGCCCGCATTGGGCAGGCACCACAGCGTGACCGGCCCCTGCGTAGTCATCGCGCCGTGGACTCGCCTTGCGCTTCCATCGCGGCGCGCAGGCTCGCCGGCCGCATATCGGTCCAGTGGGTCTCGATGTACTCCAGGCATTGCTGCCGCTGGCCGCTGAAGCCGACGGCTCGCCAGCCGGCCGGGATCGGACGGTAATCGGGCCAGATCGAATACTGCTCTTCCGGATTGATGACGACCTGGAAGAGCAGCGTGTCGCTGTCAAAGCTCATGGTGTGTCCCTCGTCTGACTGGATGCGTGGCGGTGGCGACGCAGATGCGAGCGCCTGTGACAACAAGACGGACCGCGACGGGGCGAATTTAGTCGGGCTGGCCGGCTTGCGTTCGGGATAGCCAGATCGAGTCTGAAAATCTAAATATCGCCGGCCCCGGATCGTCACATCGGATATCCCCGCACGAGACGCGGGGTCGGCCGCTGCGTCGGTCGCCGAACTCCCACCGCAAGGGGCATCAGATGACAAGCAGTGCTTTGGAATACGATCTACTCGGTATCGGCTTCGGGCCATCGAATCTGGCGCTGGCCATTGCGATGGAAGAGCGCGCAGGTGCCGCGGCCGCTGCCCGGGCCGTGCGCCCACCGCGCTATGCCTTTATCGAACGCAAGCCCGATTTCGTCTGGCACGGCGGCATGCTGCTGGACGACACCGATATGCAGATCTCCTTCCTGAAGGATCTGGCCACCCTGCGCAATCCGCGCAGCCCTTATACCTTCATCAACTATCTGCACAGCCGCGGCCGGCTCGAATCGTTCATCAACCTGAAGACCTTCTTCCCAAGCCGGATCGAGTTCAACGATTACCTGGCTTGGGTCGCGTCGCACTTCGGCGAGCGTTGCCACTATGGCGAGGAAGTGATCGACGTGGTGCCGGAGCCGGCCGACGGCGTGGTGCAACGCCTGCGTGTCCGTTCGCGTGGGGCGGACGGGCGCATTCACGAACGGCTGACGCGCAATCTGGTGATGGGCGTGGGCGGCGAGCCGCAGGTGCCCGCGGCCTTCCGTGGCTGGCGCGATGCGCGCGTGGTGCATTCGTCGGGCTATCTGGACCGGATCGCCCAATATCGCGGCGACAACGCGCCGCGGCGGATTGCGGTGGTCGGGGGCGGGCAGAGCGCGGCCGAGGTCTTCATGGACCTGGTCAAGCGCTTCCCGGCCGCCGAGGTCGCGATGGTGATGCGCGGCGGTGCGCTGAAGCCGTCGGACGACAGCCCGTTCGTCAACGAAATCTTCAGCCCGGGCTTCACCGACTTCATCTATCGGCAGCCGGGCGATCGCCGCCAGCAGATGCTGCAGGAATACCGCAATACCAATTACTCGGTGGTCGACCTTGACCTGATCGAGCGTATCTATCAGCTGCTCTATCAGCAAAAGGTGGTCGGCAATCCGCAGCACCAGTTGCTTCCCGGCAAGGACATCGAGGCGGCCGCGTCCCAACCCGACGGCATCGCCTGCGTGCTGCGCGACCGCGCGAATGGCGCCGTGCAGCGCCAGCAGTTCGATCTGGTGGTGCTGGCCACCGGTTATCGGCGCCAGGCCCATGAGCGCATGCTGGCGCCGCTGGCCTCGCTGATCGGCGAAGGCTTCCGGGTCGACCGGCACTATCGGCTGCAGACTTCGACGCGCTGCCTGCCGCAGATCTTCCTGCAGGGATGCTGCGAGGACAGCCACGGCCTCAGCGATACGCTGCTGTCGGTGCTGGCGGTGCGCTCGCACGAGATCGCCGAGGCGGTGCTGGCGAACGAGACGCAAGCGGGCCGTGAGGCGGTGCCGCTGGCGCCGGAGACGATCGAGTCCCGGCCGCTGGTCGGCACGGCGTAGGCATATCGCTGACTATGTCGTCGTCCCCGCGCACGCGGGGACCCAGTGACTTCAGCGCTCTCACAAGACGCTGGCCCCCGCGTCCGCGGGCGCGACAATCTTCTACCGTGTTCGCGGGAGTGACACATCAGGACGCCGTGTATAACCCGTCCCGGTCCGCGGGCAGGTACAGATGCTCGCCAAAGAAGCGCTCGCGCAGCAGCATCACCAGCATGGCCTGCTTGTGCGGGAAGTCGAACAGCTTGACCTTCGAGAAGCCGGCCCGGTCAAGATTGGCGATCTGGCGGTGATGGTCGGAGCGCGGTTCGCCGACGATGCGCTGCGTGCGCGGATCGTCGAGGAACTGGAAGTGCTGGATGGCGGGGAACCATGCGGTCAGGAAGGGCTTGCCCCGAAATGCCGGCTCGCCGATCAGCACATGCCAGCCGCGGTCGTAGTCGTTGGCGTCGTAGAACGGCGCGATGCGGTTCTCCTTGGCCCAATAGACCTCGAAGTAACCGAACGGCGTGCCATCGATCGATGCGATCAGCGGCAGCATGTGCGGATCGTCGATCAGCCCTTGCAGATAGCGCCGGTGCTTTTCCGCGTCGCCTTCCTCCTGCCAGAAGTGAGCGACATCGGGATCGTTCATCCAGCGGTGCAGGCTGGCAAGGTCGTGCTCGACGGTGGCGGCGTGCAGCGTGAACGTGCGCCGCAGCCACGGAATATAGCGGGCATAGACCGTGCCCGCCGGCTTCGGCGGACGCACCGGATGGCGTTTCTCGCCGGTCATCGCATAGCGCAGCGGATAGGGCGTCTCGAGGCGGCCGCCCAGCCATAGCGGGGCGTATTGCCACAGCATCGCCGCCTCGCAACGGTCGCCATCGGCGTGCGGACGGACCACACCGCGCCGATGCAGCAACGCCCGCGTCGGCTGGTGTTCGATATCGACGTCGACGACGGTGGCGCTCCACTGCGTCGTGATCGCTTCGAGCGCGGCGATCGCGGCATCGGCGGACGCTTCCGTCTCGGCAAACGACTCCGCGAGTCGCAGCACCGGGCGAGGGCCGTGGGCAACGGCAAAGGCCGCGAGCGGTTCGTTGCGGCGGGCGTCCCGCACCTCGAGCCGCCCGGCTTGCCACGACGATTCCAGCGCGTCGCCGCGCGCCTCGAAGGAGCGAAATCCCTGGAACGGGGCGGCCGCGCTGCCCGTCTCGCTGCCCGTCTGTTCGATCGTCATGATGTTCTCCATGGTGGTGGCCGGAAAAGGCGTTCGGCCGGTGTTGGAGAGACGGTGGGGGAGGCGGGAAATTTACGCAGGCGCGAGATTGTTGCCTCCGCGAAGGCGGGGCCCAGCGTCTTTGCTGGCGCGCTGAAGTCGCTGGGTCCCCGCATGCGTGGGGACGACCGGTGACCGGACTATCTCCCCGCATCAGACCCATATAGAATGCGAATCATTCGCAAATAGGAAAAGGCCGCCGCCCGCGCCAGCCACCATGCATATCCGAACGTTCCGCATCTGGTACCTGATCCACAAATGGACCAGCCTGATCTGCACCGTCTTCCTGCTGCTGCTGTGCCTGACCGGCCTGCCGCTGATCTTCGGGCATGAGATCGACCACTGGCTGGGCAATGGCGTCGAGGCGCCGGAGCTGCCGGCCGACGCGGGCCGGGTGCCGGTCGACCGCATCGTCGCCGACGCGCTGGAACGGCGCCCCGGCACGGCCGTCCGCTTCGTCACCGCGGACGACGAGGAGCCGGTCTGGTTCGTCTCGCTGTCCTCGCGCGAGGCGCCGCGCCAGGGCGGAGCGCTGCTGACCTACGACGCGCGTACCGGCGACCTGCTGCGCGATACGCCGCTGCGGTCCGGCTTCATGCTCGTCATGGTCAAGCTGCATACGGACCTGTTCGCGGGTCTGGCCGGCACGCTGTTCCTTGGCTTCATGGGACTGCTGTTCGTCATCTCGATCGTCTCGGGCATCGTCGTCTATGGCCCGCTGATGAAGAAGCTGCCGTTCGGCACCGTGCGCCGTGAACGCTCGACACGGCTCAAATGGCTGGACCTGCATAACGTGCTGGGCATGGCTACGCTGTCGTGGGCCTTCGTGGTCGGGCTGACCGGCGTGCTGCTGACGCTGGCCAAGCCGACATACAGCTTCTGGCAGGCCACCGAGTTGAAGGCCATGGTCGCGCCGTTCGCGGCCAAGGACGGCGCGTCGCCCGCTGCTGCCGCGCCGCCCGAGAAGCTGGCCTCGCTCGATGCGGCGATCGCGCTGGCCAGGGCCGAGGAGCCGGACATGACCACGGCTTTCGTCGCCTTCCCCGGCACGCCGCTCGCCGGCAACCATCACTACGCGGTCTTCATGCGCGGCGACGCGCATATCACCTCGCGCCTGATCAAGCCGGTGCTGGTCGACGCGCAGACCGGTGCCTTCGCGGCAAAGCGCGAGATGCCCTGGTACGTCGCCGCGCTGCGGATTTCCGGCCCGCTGCATTTCGGCGACTACGGCGCGATGCCGCTGAAGATCCTGTGGGCCGTGCTGGACCTCATCACGATCGTGTTGCTCGGCAGCGGCATCTATCTGTGGGTTGGCCGCACGCGCACGACCAATGCGCGCCTGCGCAAGCTCGAAGACGAGCAGCGTACCGCGGAGCGCGCCGCGCCCCTGGTCGCCGCCGTGACCCAAAGCGGAGCCAGCCGATGAAAACGCCCGGGACGTTTCTGTGGATCTACGGCATGCCGATCGTGCTGGCCATCGCCGGCTGCGTCGGCCTGGCCGCCGCGCTGTTCGCGGACGGGGTTTGGGACTGGGTCTCGTGGATGGCGCTGGGTGCGATGACGGCGGCCGGGCTCTGGTACGCGCTGATCCCGGCCCCCTCGTCCACCGAGCGCGGCATCAACCGTTCGCCGGCACGGCCTCCAGCCGATCGCGCAGCCCGTCAATAAAGGCCGGCGCCCGCACGATTCCCAGGTGGGTCGCCGCGACCCGCTGGGTATAGGCTGGCTGCCGTTCCAGCATGGTGGCCAGCCGTTCGATATCCTCCTCGGCCCGGTCGCCCGCCCACCAGCAGGTCGGTGCCACGCGCAGCGGCTGCAGCGACATGTCGTGACTGAGCTCGCGCAGTCGCTCGGCGGTGGCGAACATCCGTGACAGCTCGTCCGGGTCCGCGTGCGCGGTGCCACCGGCCAGCGTGAAGGCCCGCCGGACCAGATGCTCGACCAGCGCGGCGCCTTGCAGCTCCGCCCGCGCCTTGGCCAATTCCTCTGCAAAGCCGCTGTCCGCCAACTGCGGAAACAGCTGCAGAAGATACTGGTGGAGGTCGTCGAGGGAACCACGCTGGCGGACCGCAGCCGTCCCCTGGCGCGGCACCAGGGTGTCCACCAGCCCAAGGAACGCCACCGTTTCGCCGGCGTCTTCGAGGATCGCCGCCATTCGCGCGGCCAGTGCGCCGCCGAGCGACCATCCCAGCAGCCGATAGGGACCCGTGGGTTGCACGGCGCGAATCGCCATCACGTGCAGATGCGCAAGATGTTCGAGGGAGTCGAACGTGTCCAGCGGCGGACAGGCCAGCCCATGGACCGTGCAGGCGCCCTCCAGCGATCGGGCCAGCGGCGTGTAGTCGAACACATTGCCAAACGACGCGTGCAGGCAGAATAGCGGCGTTGCATCGCCGGAAGGCCGATTCAAGGGCACGGGCCGATGCTGCGCAGCGTCGGCGCCGCCGAGCACCTGGCACAGCGACGCGATCGTCTGGTGTTCCATCAGATGGCGCAACTCGATCGCCAGACCCGCGCCTGTCGCGGCGCGCAGCCGGGTCAGCACTTGCAGGCAGAGCAGCGAATGACCCCCAAGCTCGAAGAAGTTGTCGTGGATGCCGACCTGCTCGGCGCCGAGCACGTCCTGCCAGATTTGCGCAAGCAGCGCCTCGGTCTCGTTGCGCGGGGCGATATAGCCTTGCGTTTCCCATACCGGGGCGGGCAGGGCGCGGCGGTCGAGCTTGCCGTTGGGCGTGACCGGGAGCCGTTCGAGCGCGGTAATTTGAGCCGGGACCATATGGTCGGGCAGTTTGGCCTTCAGTTGGGTCCTTAGCACGGCGGTATCCGTGCCGTCCAACACGCAGAAGGCGACCAGCCTGTCCTCATGGACGATCACCGCGGCATCCTTGACCCCGGGCTGTGACCGCAGCAGATAGGCAATCTCGCCAAGCTCGACGCGGTAGCCGCGGATCTTGACCTGTTCGTCCTGGCGGCCGAGGTATTCGATTCGGCCCTCCGCATCCTGCTTGACGCGATCGCCGGTGCGGTACATCCGTGCGCCGGAGGTTAAGGGATCGGGCACGAAGCGTTCGGCAGTGAGCCCGGGCCGTCCAAGGTAGCCGCGGGCCAGCTGCGGTCCGGCGATATAGAGTTCGCCGACAATGCCGCTTGGTACCGGGTTCAGGTCGGCGTCCAGCACGTAGACGCGCGAGCCGGGTAGCGGTGTGCCGGTAGGTAGCTGCCGCTCGGGCAGGGACACGGCTTCATGCGTCAGCACGCCGACGGTCGTCTCCGTCGGTCCGTAGTGGTTGAACAGCCGGCAGTGCGGCTTCAGGTCGCGGACCATGCGAGCCAGCTCGGCTGAGGTCGCTTCGCCACCAAGAATCAGTGCCTGCTCGGGCAGCACGTCGGCAGGCTGCCGAGCCTGCAGCAACCCGCGCAGATGACTCGGCACGATCTTGAGCACGCCGACACGGTGCCGGGCCATGTACTGAGCAAACCGATCGGGATCGAAGCCGCGTTCGCGCGAAATCAAATGCAAGGTACGGCCGCTGCAAAGGGCGCCGAACAGCACGGTATGGCCGAGGTCGGCGGCGGTGGTGGAAACCATCGCCATCGAGGCATCGGCCGGCAGCTCGAGCCGGTGCAGCACGCCCGAGACGTATTGCGCGAGCGCATCGTGGCTGACGACCACGCCCTTCGGGGTGCTGGTCGAGCCGGAGGTGTAGATCAGATAAGCGGCCTGGCCTGGAAGCAGAGAGATGGCAGGGGCGTCGTCAGCTGGTGCCACCAAAGCCGGATCGATGCAATCGACGCCGGGCACGGAGCCGACGACAACCGGTGCCCCGGCATCGTGGAGCAACTGCCTCAAGCGTTCGGCAGGCTGTGCCGGATCGAGCGGCACACAGACGGCTCCGGCCTTCAGGATGCCAAGCAGTCCTGTCACGAACGCCGGTGAACGCTCGACACAGAGCCCAACACGTATCTCGCGCCCAACGCCGCGCTCGATCAACGCCGCGGCAATACCATTGGCCAACCGATCGGTCTCACCGCGCGTCAGCGTGCGATCCTCATACTGCAATGCAATGGACAAGGGATTCCCCTCCACGTTGCATCGCCATGCCGAAAGCATGTCCGCCGGCGCGGAGCTCACGGCGTCTCCGACGAGCCTTCCGTCGTCCCCGCTGCTCAGCATCAACTCACTGACACGAGGGTCAGACACTGTCGCCATCTGATCCAGAATACCGAGGTAGTGCCGCAGCATCCGTTCGACGGTATGGTGGTCGAATAGATCGCAGGCATATCCCATGGCCCCAAACACCGCGCCGGTCTGGTCCTCCTGGGTGTCCAGGGACAAGTCCACCTTGGTCAATCGGACGGATCGCTCCACCGGTTCCAATTGCAGTCCCGGCAGACGTTGCGCAATGCTACGGTCGCGCCGCTGATGGTTCAGCATGACCTGGAACAGCGGGTTACGCGACGGGTCCCGCTCCGGTTGCAGCGCCTCGACCAGTTGCTCGAACGGCAGCTCCTGATGGGCCTGAGCCTGCAGCACCGACTCGCGGGCACGGGCCAGCACGCATTCGAACGCCATGCTGCCGTCGATTTCGATACGCAGGACCTGCGTGTTGACGAAGAAGCCGACCACGCCCTCCGTTTCGACGCGGTTGCGGTTGGCCACCGGCACGCCGACGCGCAGGTCGCGCTGTCCTGTGTAGCGGTAGAGCAGGACCTGGAAGGCGGCCAGCAGCACGGTAAAGAGGGTGGTGTCGGCACGACGCGCCAAGGCCCTGAGCTTGGCTGTGAGGTCCGCATCGAGCGAGAACGGAACCGCGCCGCCGCGATGGCTCGGCACCGCCGGGCGTGGCCGGTCCGTCGGCAGTTCCAGCACGACCGTGCCATCGTCTGCCAGATGCGACTTCCAGTAGCGCAGCTGCCGCTCCAGTTCGCCGGCCTCGAGCCACTGCTTCTGCCAGGCCGCGTAGTCCGCGTACTGGATCGGCAGCGGAGCCAATTGCGCCGACTGACCGCTGACGAAGCCCGCATAGAGCCGGGCGAACTCGTCGACCACTACGTTCATCGACCAGCCGTCGGAGACGATATGGTGCATCGTGACCAGCAGGATCTGGTCGTCGTCGGCCAGGCGCAGCAGTCGAACGCGCAGCAGTGGTCCCTGTTCGAGGTCGAATGGGGCCTGGGCCTCGGCGTCGACCTGCGACTGGATCGTGGTGTCACGGCGCGCCGGATCGACGTCGCGCAGATCGCTGATGGCGATCGGCAGTGAGGCGGACGGATGGATGCGCTGCACCGCCTGCTCGCCCTCCTGATGGAAGGTAGTGCGCAGGCTCTCGTGCCGCTCCACCAGCGCATCGAAGGTCCGCTGCATCGCTGCCTGGTCAAGATTGCCGCGCAACCGCACCGCCCGGGGAATGTTGTACGCGGCGCTGTTGCGGTTCCATTGCCACAGGAACCATAGCCGTTGCTGGGCCCACGACAACGGGATTGGACCGCTTCGATTGGCCAGTGCCGGGCCGGGATTGATCGTCGCCGTGGACGGCAATGCGCCGCCCTGGTTTGCCGCTATCGCCTGCGCAAGGTCGCTCAGTACCGGATTGGAAAAGACCTGCTTGGGCAACAGCTTGTGGCCGGCCTTCTTCAGCCGGGCGATCACCTTCAACGACAGGATCGAATCGCCCCCAAGCTCGAAGAAATTGTCAGTGGCACCGACGCGTTCGACACCGAGGACGTCTTGCCAGACCTGCGCGAGCAGCGTCTCGATGTCGTTGCGCGGGGCGACGTAGCCTTGCGTCTCCCAGACCGGTGCGGGCAGCGCACGGCGGTCCAGCTTGCCGTTTGGCGTGATCGGCAGCCGGTCGAGTGCAATCAGCTGCGCCGGGACCATATGGTCCGGTAGTTGCGCCTTGAGGCGGGACCTGAGCGTCGCGGTATCGGCCTCGTCCAGCACGCAGTAGGCGACCAGCCGGTCGTCGTGGACGATCACCGCGGCGTCCTTGACCCCGGGCTGTGACCGCAGCAGATGGGCGACTTCGCCGAGTTCGACACGGTAGCCGCGGATCTTGACCTGTTCGTCCTGGCGGCCGAGGTATTCAATCCGGCCCTCCGCATCCTGCTTGACGCGATCGCCGGTGCGGTACATCCGTGCGCCGGAGGTGAAGGGATCGGGCACGAAGCGTTCGGCAGTGAGCCCGGGCCGTCCGAGGTAGCCGCGAGCCAGTTGCGGCCCCGCGATATAGAGCTCACCGACAATGCCGCTTGGTACCGGGTTCAGGTCGGCGTCGAGCACATAGACGCGCGAGCCGGGGAGCGGGATGCCGGTCGGCAGCTGCCGCTCGGGTAGGGTCACGGCTTCATGCGTGAGCACGCCGACGGTCGTCTCCGTCGGGCCGTAGTGGTTGAACAGCCGGCAGTGCGGCTTCAGGTCACGGACCATGCGAGCCAGCTCGGCTGAGGTCGCTTCGCCACCAAGAATCAGTGCCTGCTCGGGCAGAACATCGGCAGGCGGCCGGGCCTGTAGCAACCCACGCAGATGACTCGGTACGATCTTGAGCACTCCGACACGGTGCCGGGCCATGTACTCAGCAAACCGATCGGGATCGAAGCCCCGTTCGCGCGAGATCAGATGCAAGGTTCGCCCGCTGCAAAGGGCGCCGAACAGCACGGTATGGCCGAGGTCGGCGGCGGTGGTGGAAGCCATCGCCATCGAGGCATCGGCCGGCAGCTCGAGCCGGTGCAGCACGCCCGAGACGTAATGCGCGAGCGCATCGTGGCTGACGACCACGCCCTTGGGGGTACCGGTCGAGCCGGAGGTGTAGATCAGGTAAGCGGCCTGATCCGGGAGCAACGAGACGGAAGGGGCCGCGTCCACTGGTGCCACGGAGGCCGGATCGAGGCAATCGAAGCCCGGCACGGAACCGACGACAACGCTTGCGCCAGCATCGTCCAGCAGCTGGCGCAAGCGTTCGGCCGGCTGTGCCGGATCGAGCGGTACACAGACGGCCCCGGACTTCAGGATGCCAAGCAGGCCGGTGACGAACGCCGGCGAACGTTCGACGCAGAGTCCAACCCGCATCTCCCGCCCGACACCACGCTCGATCAGCGCCGCGGCAATACCATTGGCCAACCGATCGGTCTCCATGCGCGACAGGATCTGATTCTCATATCGCAACGCAATGGCCGAAGGATTCCCCTCAACGCTCCACCGCCAGCAAGCCAGCACATCCGGCGGCGTTCCCTCATCCGATTCAGCGACCAGCACGCCCCCGTCGCCGGGGAGTCCAATCTGCCCAAGGCATTGGTCGGGATCGGACAGCATCCGCCGGAGCGTCTGTTCCATCCGGTCCAGCATTGCGGTGATGTCGCAGTCGGCGAAGCGGTCGCGCTGATAAGCGAGCGTCAGGTGCAGGCACTCGTCCATCGCGGCGATCAGGCTCAGCGGATAGTTGTTGCGGCCGCTGATGACAAAGTCGCCGCCATCTTCCTTGGCGCCAGCGCCCAGCAGGCGGATGTCGATATCGCCCTGCCTTTGCTTCAGCGCCGCGTCGACGGGATAGTTCTCGAACACCAGGATGCTGTCGAACAACGCGCCGCCTTCGCCCGGGCGTGCCAGCCGCTGGATGTCCGGCAGCGGCATATGCTCGTGCTGCTGATTCTCTATCGCCTGCTGCTGAATGGTGCGCCACCATTGCCCGACCGGCGAATCGCTGGGTAGACGGACGCGCAGCGGAATCGTGTTGATGAACAGGCCGACCATCGTCTCGATGCCTGGAAAGTCCCCGGATCGCCCGGACACCGTGGTCCCGAACACCACGTCGTCGCTGCCGCTGTGCCGGGCCAGCACCCAGGCCCACAAGGCTTGCACCAGCGTATTGACGGTGATGCCCGCCCGTCGCGCCAGCGTGCGCGCGGTGTCGCTGAGAGCCGGCGATAGCGACAGCTTCTGTTCCGCATAGCCGGAGCGGCCGGTCTCAGGCACGCTCGCCGGCAGCGGCGTCGGCATCTCGACGTCGGCCAGTGCCTGCTGCCAATAGCTCGCGGACGCCGCCTTGTCGCGCTGGCCCAGCCATTGCAGATAGGTGCTGAACGGACGCGGCGCCGTGGCGGGCAGCGGCTCGCCGCGGCGCAACGTCAGATAGGACTGCAACACGTCGCTGAGCACCATGCCGACGCTCCAGCCATCCATCGCGACATGGTGGAAGGACCACGCCAGCCACCAGCGCTGGGCCTCCACGTGGAACAGACTGAGCCGAAGATCGGCGGCCCTGCGAAAAGGGAAGCCCTCCAGCCGCTGTGCCTTCAGTCGGGCTTCGAGCTGCCGGCGCTGCTCGTCCGCCGGCAAGTTGCGCCAATCGACCTGCTCGAGTTGAACGGGCCGCCGTTTGTACGCGATCTGCAGCGGCACATCGCTCTCGCCCCAGATAAAGTCGCTCCGCAGCGCCTGATGCCGGTCGGCCGTCCATTGCCAGGCGCGGATGAAGTCGTCGATCGCCAGTTCGCCGCGAATGTCGAACACGCGCTGATAGTGATAGGGGTCGCCGTCGCCGCGTTCCAGTGCGTGGAACAGGACGCCCTGCTGCAAGGCGGTCAACGCCGCAATGCTCTCGATGTCCTGTTTGCGTCGTTCGGTGGCAATCGTCATGGTCGGATTCAAAAGTCGGAAGGCGGCTTAGAGCACGTTATCGAGCAGCGCGTCGAGCGCTGCCTGGTCGATCTGGACGTTGACCAGGTCGGATGGCGTCATGCCGTGGTTGTCGAGACAGAGGCAGTGCTCGATCACGGCTTCCAGTTCGCGGCGGAGCGCATCGCCCAGCCGCTCGATCGTGGCGGGGTCGAACTGCTTGCAGCTGTAGCCCAGTTTCAGCACCAGCTCGGCGCCGAAGACCTGGCCATTGATGGTCAGCGCGTTGCCGAGCGGGGCGTGCGCATCACGGCTCGCGCCGCTCGGTTCGTCGGCCAGCGCAAAGTCGGCACCCTCGCCGGCGGCCTGGTCGAACTGGCCCAGGTAGTTGAAGGTGATGCGCGGCTCTGCGCGACGCGCCAGCTCGGATCGGATTTCCGCGGGGCCAAGATGGCGAAGGAGCCCATAGCCGATGCCGTTGCCGGGGATCGCACGCAAGGTTTCCTTGACCTGCTTGATGGTGTCGCCGATGCCAGGGGCGACGGGTAGCACCACGGGGAACACCGTGGTGAACCAGCCCACCGTGCGGCTGATGTCGACCGATTGGTGGAACGTTTCGTCGAACGTTTCCCGTCCATGCCCTTCCAGCTGGACCGCGACGCGCGGCCGTTGCGTCCATGTGCCGACCGCACGCGCGACCGCGGTCAGCAGCAGGTCGTTGATGCGGGTGCGATAGGCGCGGTGGGCCTGTTGCAGCAGTTGCGTGGTGCGCGCCGCGTCCAGGCGGATCGTGTGCTGCCGCCCATCGACAGCCAGCGCCGGCGTGTCGTGATCGGTTGTCAACGCGGGCACGTCCGGTTGCGACAACCAGTAGTCCGCCTGCCGCCGCATCGCGTCGCCGTGAGCGTGTTCCGCCAGGGTCTCGGCCCACGTCTTGTACGACGCCGTCTTCGGCGGAAGCGCGATCGATTGTCCTTGCCGTGCGAGGCGATACGCTTGTTGCAGGTCCTCCATCAGGATCCGCCATGACACGCCATCGACGACCAGATGGTGGACCGCCAGCAGCAGCCGCTCGCTGCCATCGGGCAGTCGAAGATGCAGTGCCCGCAGAAGCGGTCCTTGTTCAAGGTTCAGGCTTCGTTGGGCCTCGCCGCAACGGTCCGCGATGGCGTCGGTGTTTGCCACCTCTTCGTGCCACAACAGGTCGTGATCGTCGAGTTCGGCGTAATGCTGTCGCCATTGCACATCGGACTGCCGATAGCGCAGGCGCAATGCATCGTGATGCGAGACGAGCGCCTGTAGCGCGTGGCGCAGCGCTGCCTGGTCGATCGGCGCAGCGGGCCTGAGCAATACCGACTGGTTCCAATGATGGCGATTGCGTATCGGCGTGTCGAAGAACCATCGCTGAATCGGCAGCAGCGGTACTTCACCGGTGGGTTTGTCTTCGGCGGGCCGTTCGGCATCTTCACGCGTCGCGGCGCGGGCCAGTGCCTGCACGGTCTGATGCAGGAACAAGTCCTTGGGCGTGAAGCGCAGGCCCACGTGGCGCGCCTTGCTGACCGCCTGGATCGACAGGATCGAGTCTCCGCCGAGCTCGAAGAAGTTGTCGGTCACGCCGACTCGTTCGACACCGAGCACCTCTTGCCAGACCTGCGCCAGCTTGGCCTCGACGTCGTTGCCCGCGGCGACGTAGCCACGGGCCTCCCACACCGGCTCAGGAAGCGCACGGCGGTCGAGCTTGCCGTTCGACGTGACCGGAAGTTGGGTCAGAGGAACGATCTGCGCCGGCACCATATAGGGCGGCAGGACGTTCTCCAGATACGCCTTCAGCGCCGCTGCAACTTCCGCCTCGCCGGGCGCCGGCACGACGTAGCCAATCAACTGCTTGCCGCTTGGTCCATCGTGGGCGACGACCACCGCTTCCCGCACGCTTGCATGCGCACGCAGCCGTGCCTCGATCTCGCCCAGTTCGATACGATAGCCGCGGATCTTGACCTGATGGTCAATGCGGCCGACGTATTCGATGCTGCCGTCGCGGCAACGCCGGACCAGATCGCCGGTGCGGTACATCCGTGCGCCAGAGGCGAACGGATCCGGCACGAATCGTTCGGCGGTCAGCCCCGGCCGGCCGACATAGCCCCGCGCCAGGCCAAGCCCGCCGATATACAGCTCACCGGCCACGCCAACCGGCACCGGGTTCAGGTCGGCGTCGAGCACGTGGGCGGTGCGGTCGCCCACCGGCTTGCCGATCGGCACGTAGGCGCTGGAGCAGTCGGTGTCGTGCTGTCCGACCCAGGCCAACGGGGTGACCACGGCCTCGGTCGGCCCATAACCATTGATCAGCGTACCGGCCTGGAACTTCTGCTTGATGCGGGCGAAGGCCTCGCGCGACATCGCTTCGCCGCCGAAGGACAGCAGCCGCAGCGGTACCGGTTCGGTGGCCGCTTCAGCGAGCCGAAGCAGATAGGCGGGCGGGAAGCCAGCATTGGTCACGCCGTCGCGTGCTATCACTTCGAGTGTCTGCTCGGCGCTCCACAGTGCGTCATCACGCAGCACCAGCTGGGCGCCGGCGATCAGCGGCACCAGCCAGCGCTCGTGGGCACCGTCGAAGTTGAACGACAGGAAGTGCAGCTCCCGATCGTCCGGCCCCATGCCGTACTGCGCGACGGTGGCGTGGCAGTGCATCGCCAGGGGGCCGTGTTCGACGGCGACGCCCTTGGGGGTGCCGGTGGAACCCGACGTGTAGATCAGGTAGGCCAGTTGGCGGGAATCGACTGCGGGCAACTGCACCACTTCCGGCTCGCCAACGTCATCCATGACGATGAGCGGCAGGGTAGTGTCGATGCGGCCGGTCAGCGCGCGAGAAGTCAGCACGAGCTTGACGCCAGCGTCCCGCAGCAACTGTTCGATACGCGCAGCCGGCAGTTCAGGGTCCAAGGGCAGGTAAGCGGCGCCGGCCTTCAGCGTGGCGAGCAGCCGCACGATCAGGTCAGGGCTGCGGTCGAGCACCACGCCGACGACGGCCTCCGGGCGGACGCCCGTTGCATGCAAGGCGTAGGCCAGACGCGTGGCGGCGGCATCGAGTTCACCGTAGCTGACGACACGCTGCCCGCAGCGAATCGCAATGGCCTCGGGACGCTGGGCCGCTTGGCGGGCGATGGTGGCGTGAACCGGATCGGCGGCCGAAAAGCGGCGATCCGCAATATTCCAACCGATCAACTGCTGCTGCTCGTCCGCAAGCAGCAGCGGGATCGCGGCGATCGAGATGGCCGGTTCGTCCGCCACCGAACGCAGCACGCCGACATAGTGCCGCTGCAAACGATCGACCGTATCGTGGTCGAACAGATCCGCGGCATAGCCGAAGACGCCGTTGAGGATGCCCTGTTCGTCCTCCTGCGTATCTAGTGCGAGATCGACCTTGGCCGCGTTGGCGGTCCGCTCGACCTTCTCCAGCACGAGGCCGGGCAGGCGATCCAGCGCACGCAGATCGCGCCGCTGGTGGTTCAGCATGACCTGGAACAACGGGTTGTGGGACAGGTTGCGCTCGGGCTGCAAGGCCTCGACCAGTTGCTCGAACGGCAGCTCCTGATGCGCCTGCGCTTGCAGTACCGATTCGCGAGCGTGGGCCAATACCGATTCGAACGACATGCTGCCGTCGATTTCGGTACGCAATACCTGCGTGTTGATGAAGAAGCCGACGACGCCTTCGGTCTCGACCCGGTTGCGGTTGGCCACCGGCACGCCGACGCGCAGGTCGCGCTGTCCTGTGTAGCGGTATAGCAGCACCTGGAAGGCGGCCAGCAGCACGGTGAAGAGCGTGGTGTCGGTTCGACGCGCCAAGGCCCTTAGCTTGGCAGGAAGGTCGGCGTCAAGCGAGAACGAGACCGCGCCGCCGCGATGGCTCGGCACCGCCGGGCGTGGCCGGTCGGTCGGCAGCTCCAGCACGACCGTGCCATCGTCTGCCAGATGCGACTTCCAGTAGCGCAGCTGCCGCTCCAGCTCGCCGGCCTCGAGCCACTGCTTCTGCCAGGCCGCGTAGTCGGCGTACTGGATCGGCAGCGGAGCCAATTTCGCCGGCTGGCCGCTGACGAAGCCGGCATAGAGCCGCGCGAACTCGTCGATCACTACGTTCATCGACCAGCCGTCGGAGACGATATGGTGCATCGTGACCAGCAGGATGTGGTCGTCGTCGGCCAGGCGCAGCAGGCGCACGCGCAGCAGCGGGCCCTGTTCGAGGTCGAATGGGGCCTGGGCTTCGGCATCGACCATCGATTGCACGGAAGCGTCGCGCTCGGCGGACTCGACGTCGCGCAGATCGCTGATGGCGATCGGCAGTGAGGCGGGCGGATGGATGCGTTGCACCGCCTGTTCGCCCTCTTGATGGAAGGTGGTGCGCAGGCTCTCGTGCCGCTCCACCAGCGCATCGAAGGTCTTCTGCAAGGCAGGCTGATCGAGAGTGCCACGCAGCCGCACGGCACGCGGAATGTTGTACAGGCCGCTGTTTCGTTCGAGTTGCCACAGGAACCATAGCCGCTGCTGCGCATACGACAGCGCGGCCTCACTGCGCCCACGTGCCGCGATCGGCAGTCGTCCGAAGTCCATGCCCCGGGCGTTCAGCTCGTCAATGAATCGCTGCTGTCCCTCGGGCGACAGGCTGGCGAACCGTTGTGCGAGGCGAAGTTTGTCCACGCTCATGCTTCTGTCTCCAGGGTATCGAGCCACGCGTCCATGTCGGCCCAGTCTTCCGCTTCGGTGGCGTTCTCGCCGGCGTTCTGATTGCCATTCGTCTGCCCGATGCGGGCTGCCATCTCGGCGAGGCTCGACGACTCGAAGTAAACGCGTAGCGGAACTGGCACAGGCAGGCTGGCGTTGACCAAAGCGGCGAGACGCGTGACCAGCAGCGAATGTCCGCCGAGCTCGAAGAAGTTGTCGTGGATGCCCACACGCTCGACGCCAAGGACGTCTTGCCAGACCTGCGCGAGCAGCGTCTCGATGTCGTTGCGTGGGGCGACGTAGCCTTGCGTCTGCCAGACCGGTGCGGGCAGGGCGCGGTGGTCCAACTTGCCGTTTGGCGTGATCGGCAGCCGGTCCAGCACAATGATCTGAGCCGGCACCATATGGTCGGGCAGCTGTGCCTTGAGCCGGTCCTTGATCGTCGCGGTGTCGACGACGTCCAGCACGCAGTAGGCGACCAGCCTCTCCTCGTGGACGATCACCGCGGCGTCCTTGATCCCCGGCTGAGACCGCAGCAGATGGGCAACTTCGCCGAGTTCGACACGGTAGCCGCGGATCTTGACCTGTTCGTCCTGGCGCCCGAGGTATTCAATCCGGCCGTCCGCATCCTGCTTGACGCGGTCGCCGGTGCGGTACATCCGTGCGCCGGTGGCGAAGGGATCAGGCACGAAACGCTCGGCGGTCAGCCCGGGGCGATCGAGGTAGCCGCGGGCCAGCTGCGGCCCCGCGATATAGAGCTCACCGACAATGCCGCTTGGTACCGGGTTCAGGTCGGCGTCGAGTACGTACACGCGCGAGCCGGGTAGCGGGATGCCGGTCGGCAGCTGCCGCTCGGGTAGGGTCACCGCTTCATGTGTCAGCACGCCGACGGTGGTTTCCGTCGGGCCATAGTGGTTGAACAGCCGGCAGTGCGGCTTCAGGTCGCGGATCGTTCGAGCCAGTTCGGCAGAGGTGGCCTCACCGCCGAGGATGAGCGCCTGCTCGGGCAAGACATCGGCGGGTCGGCGGGCCTGCAACAGACCGCGCAGATGGCTCGGTACGATCTTCAGCACGCCAACGCGGTGCTGCGCCATGTACTCGGCAAACCGATCGGGATCGAAGCCACGCTCGCGCGAAATCAGATGCAAGGTGCGGCCGCTGCAGAGGGCGCCGAACAGCACGGTATGGCCGAGGTCTGCGGCTGTGGTCGAGACCATTGCCATCGAGGCATCGGCCGGCAGCTCGAGCCGGTGCAGCACGCCCGAGACGTAATGCGCGAGCGCATCGTGGCTGACGACCACGCCCTTCGGGGTGCCGGTCGAGCCGGAGGTGTAGATCAGGTAAGCGGCCTGATCCGGGAGCAACGAGACGGAAGGGGCCGCGTCCACTGGTGCCACGGAGGCCGGATCGAGGCAATCGAAGCCCGGCACGGAACCGACGACAACGCTTGCACCAGCATCGTCCAGCAGCTGGCGCAAGCGTTCGGCCGGCTGTGCCGGATCGAGCGGTACGCAGACGGCCCCGGACTTCAGGATGCCAAGCAGGCCGGTGACGAACGCCGGCGAACGTTCGACGCAGAGTCCAACCCGCACCTCCCGCCCGACACCACGCTCGACCAGCGCCGCCGTAATCCCATTGGCCAACCGATCTGTCTCGCCGCGAGTCAGCGTCTGTTCCTCGTATCGCAGCGCAATGGCAGAAGGATCCGCCACGACACTGCGCCGCCAGGCGGTCAGTACATCGGCTGCGGCGGTCCGCACATCGGCTGCTCCAGTGCCCGGCGACTCGCCCACCAGCATTCCGTCGTCTCCGCTGGCAAACCGCAGTTCGCCGACGCGAGCGTGCGGCGCCGAGACAATCTGCTCCAGCACAACCAGATAGTGCCGCTGCAATTGCTGGACGGTCGCTTGCGAGAAGAGGTCGCATTGATAGCTGCAACCGATATCCAGCGTCGCGCCAGCTGAGACCACCAGCGTCAGCGGATAGTTGGTGGTCGCCGCATGGCTGACCTCGCCGAGCTTCAGGCCGTTCTGCTCGCGCTGGCGCAGGGCGGCATCGACCGGGTAGTTCTCGAACACCAGGATCGAGTCGAACAGCGCCTGTCCGCCTTGGCCGGCCCAGCGCTGGATTTCGTACAGCGGCACGTGTTCGTGCTCGCGCAGGGCCAGGTTTTCGGCTTGTAGCGCCTGCAGCCAGTCGGCGACGGTCTGGTCGGGCGCAGGCGCCTGGATCACCGGCAGCGTATTGATGAACAGGCCGAGCATCGCCTCGGCGCCGGGCAATGCTGCCGGCCGGCCGGCCACCGTGGCGCCAAAGGCGACGGCACGCCGTCCGGTATAGCGCTGCAGCACGATGACCCAGGCCGCTTGCAGCAGCGTGTTCAGCGTCAGATGCTGGCTGGCGGCACTGCGTTGGATACGGGCGAGGGCGTCTGCATCGAGCGTGGTGCGGCAGGTCGCATGACCGGTGCCGGCGTCAGGCGCAGGAAGAGCGGACGCCAGCCGCGTCGGCTCGTCGAGCGCTTGCAGCCGCTCGCGCCAGAACGATTCGCTGGCGGCGACGTCGTGCGTCTGCAGCCAGGCGATGTGATCGCGATAGCGGGAGGCGGGCACTTCAACCGGCTGGCCGTGGTAGCGCTGCAGGACTTCGCCGATCAATCGGGCCGTGCTCCAGCCATCGAGCAGCAGATGGTGGCTGGTCCAGATCATGCGGTAGCGGTTCGCTCCAAGATAGAGAAGGCGCACGCGCATCAGCGGAGGCGTGTCGAGCGAGAAGGCCTGTTTCCGTTCCGCGAGCGCGACGTCCTCGCACTCGGATTCGTTCCACTGCCGCTGCGCATCGATGCGCACCGGCGAAGGCACCTGCCGATAGACCGCCTGCATCGCCTGCCCGTCGATCCAGACAAAGCCGGTTCGCAGGATCTCGTGGCGCGCCACCGTTTCGTCCCAGGCCGCGCCGAAGCGATCGGCGTCGAGGCCGTCGAGCGTGATGGCTAGCTGGTTGACGTAAAGCCCGGCCTCGGGCGCGTATAGCGAGTGGAACAGCATGCCGTGCTGCATCGGCGTCAGCGGATACAGGTCCTCGATCTGGCGGCCGTCGAGGCGATCGAGCTGATCCTGAGTCAGGCCCGCGAGCGGCACGTCGGACGGCGTCAGCGCGCCGGGCGGCACGCTGACGCAATGGTCGATGGTCGTCTCCAACGCGCCGCGATAGGCCTCTACCAGCGAGGCGATGGTCTCGTGACGATAGCGGGCGGTGCTGAAGCTGACCGCCAGCGACAGCACGCCGCCGCTCACCTGACCGTTGATCGTGATCCAGTTGCCGAGCGGGGCTTCCGGCGAGACGGGTTGACCCGGCGATTCGGCGGCGCGATCGAACAGGGCCGCGTCGCCTGCGCTGGCATCGAGCTGGCCCAGGTAGTTGAACGTAATGCGAGGCAAGCGGAGCGCAGCGAGTTCATCGCGGATCGACTGCGGCCCCAGATGCCGCAGCAAGCCATAGCCGAGCCCGTGATCGGGGATGCCGCGCAGCGTCTCCTTGACCGCCTTGATGCTGTTGCCGGTGTCGTGGAGCACCGGCAGAACGACGGGGAACAGGCTGGTAAACCAGCCGACCGTGCGGCCGATATCGACGTTGTCGAACAACGCCTCGCGGCCATGTCCCTCCAGGAAGAGGGCGGCTCTGTCCACGCCGGCCCAATGTCCGACGGCTCGCGCGAGCGCGCTCAGCAGCAGGTCGTTGATCTGCGTGCGATACGCCGATGGGGCTCGCTTGAGCAGCCGCTGCGTCTGCGCAGCAGACAACTGCAGCGTCAGCGTGGCGGCGTCGGCGATCCGATCCTCGTCGACGGCGTGATCGCACGGCAATTCGGGCCCTTGCTGGGCACGCCAGTAGTCGGCCTGCTGGATCAACTCGTCCGAACTCGCGTGCCGCACCAACGCCTGTGCCCAAGCCTTGTACGACGCGGTCTTGGGCGGCAGGGCGATCGGCTGCCCGTCCCTCGCGAGGCGGTACGCCTGCTGCAGGTCCTCCAGCAGAATCCGCCAGGAGACGCCATCGACCACCAAGTGGTGGACGACCAGCAACAGCCGCTCACCGCCGTCCGGCAGCCGAAGGTGAAGTGCGCGGAGCAGCGGACCGTGTTGCAGATCCAGGCTTTGTTGTGCGCGGTCGCAGTGTTCGCCGATTGCATCGATGCCGGCGATCTCTTGCTGCCACAGGACCTCGTCTTCGATGGGTTCCGCGTAGTGCTGGCGCCACTGCCCATCGGTCTGCAGGTACCGAAGCCGCAGCCCATCGTGATGGCGGATCACGGCATGGAGCGCCTGCCGCAATGCGTCGCGGTCCAGGGGAGTCCGAGGGTGCAACAGCACCGATTGGTTCCAGTGGTGGCGTTGCGGTATCGCGGTCTCGAAGAACGCCTGCTGGATCGGCAGCAGCGGCACCTCGCCGGTGGGGGTGTCCTCGACGGCATGGTGTGCTTCGTCGCGCGTGGCGACCTGCGCCAGCGCCTGCACGGTCTGATGCAGGAACAGGTCTTTGGGCGTGAAGCGCAGGCCTACTCGACGGGCTCGGCTGACCGCCTGGATCGACAGGATCGAATCGCCGCCGAGCTCGAAGAAGTTGTCGGTGATACCGACTCGCTCGACCCCGAGGACGTCCTGCCAGACCTCGGCGAGCAAGGTTTGGATATCGTCGCGCGGCGGGACGTAGCCTTTGGCTTCCCACACCGGCTCGGGAAGCGCGCGGCGGTCCAGCTTGCCATTGGTCGTCACGGGCAGCCGATCCAGCACGAGGATGTGCGCCGGGACCATATAGGCGGGCAGGCAGCCTTCCAGATAGGCGCGGAGCGCGGCGGAGATATCGCCTGCATCCTGGCCGGCAACTACGTAGGCGACCAGCTGCTTCCCAACCGGACCGTCGTGCGCCAGCACAACGGCTTCCCGCACGCTTGCATGCGCACGCAGCCGTGCCTCGATCTCGCCCAGTTCGATACGATAGCCGCGGATCTTGACCTGATGGTCAATGCGGCCGACGTATTCGATGCTGCCGTCGCGGCAACGCCGGACCAGATCGCCGGTGCGGTACATGCGGGCGCCTGGCGCGAAGGGGTCGGGGACGAAACGTTCCGCGGTCAGGCCCGGTTTGCCGACATAGCCGCGCGCCAAACCGAGGCCGCCGATATACAGCTCGCCGCCCAGGCCTAGCGGCACCGGGTTCAGGTCGGCGTCGAGCACATAGGCGGTGCGGTCGCCCACCGGCTTGCCGATCGGCACGTAGGCGCTGGAGCAGTCGGTGTCGTGCTGCCCAACCCAAGCCAGCGGCGTGACGACGGCCTCGGTTGGCCCGTAGCCATTGATCAGCGTGCCGGCGCGGAACTTCTGCTTGATGCGGGCAAAGGCCTCCCGGGACATCGCCTCGCCGCCGAAGGACAGCAAGCGCAGCGGTACCGGTTCGGTGGCCGCCTCCGCGAGCCGTTGCAAGTAGGCAGGCGGGAAGCCGGCATTGGTCACGCCGTCGCGTGCTATCACTTCGAGGGTCTGCTCGGCGCTCCACAGGGTGTCGTCACGTAGCACCAGTTGGGCGCCGGCGATCAGCGGCACCAGCCAGCGTTCGTGCGCGCCGTCGAAGTTGAACGACAGGAAGTGAAGCTCGCGGTCATCCGGTCCCATGCCGTACTGCTCGACGGTGGCGTGGCAGTGCATGGACAAGGGACCGTGTTCGACAGCGACGCCCTTGGGCGTGCCGGTCGAGCCGGAGGTGTAGATCAGGTAGGCCAGCTGGCGCGGATCGACAGTGGGCAATCGCACCGCCTGCGGTTCACCAATGTCCTCCATGACGATAGTTGGCAGGCTGGTCTCGATCCGGCCGCTCAGGGCTCGGGATGTAACAACGAGCTTGACGCCGGCGTCCCGCAGCAACTGCTCGATACGCGCAGCCGGCAGCTCAGGGTCCAAGGGCAGGTAAGCGGCGCCGGCCTTCAGCGTGGCGAGCAGCCGCACGATCAGGTCAGGGCTGCGGTCGAGCACCACGCCGACCACGGTTTCCGGGCCCGCTCCGGCCGCATGCAACGCATAGGCCAGACGCGTGGCGGCGGCATCGAGTTCGCCGTAGCCGACGGCGCGATCGCCGCAACGCACGGCAATGGCGCCGGGGCGCCGGGCTGCTTGGCGGGCGATGGCGAAATGTACCGGCTCCGCAGTAGAGAACCGCCTGTTGGGCGTGTTCCAGTCACGCCATTGACCTTGCTCGTCGATATCGAGAAGGTTCAACTCTCCGATACGAACCTCAGGCCGAGCGACGACCTGCTGCAACACAGCGACGAAATGCCGCTGTAGACGCTCAACCGTATCGTGCTCGAACAGATCGGCCGCATAGCCGAATACGCCATGAAGGAGGCCCTGTTCGTCCTCCTGCGTATCGAGTGCGAGATCGACCTTGGCCGCGTTGGCGATTCGCTCGACCTTCTCCAGCACCAGACCTGGCAGGCGATCCAGCGCACGCAGATCGCGCCGCTGGTGGTTCAGCATGACCTGGAACAACGGGTTGTGCGCCAGGTTGCGCTCGGGCTGCAAGGCCTCGACCAGTTGCTCGAACGGCAGCTCCTGATGCGCCTGCGCTTGCAGTACCGATTCGCGAGCGTGGGCCAATACCGCGTCGAACGCCATGCTGCCGTCGATTTCGGTGCGCAGCACCTGCGTATTGACGAAGAAGCCGACCACACCCTCGGTCTCGATCCGGTTTCGATTGGCCACCGGCACGCCGATGCGCAGGTCGCGCTGTCCGGTGTAGCGGTAGAGCAGCACCAGGAAGGCGGCCAGCAGCACGGTAAACAGGGTGGTATCCGCGTTGCGAGCGAGGGTGCGCAGCCTGGACGACAGTTCGGCATCGAGCGAGAACGAAACGGCGCCACCACGATGGGTTGGGACCGCCGGACGCGGCCGATCTGTCGGCAGCTCCAGCACGACGGTGCCATCGTCTGCCAGATGCGACTTCCAGTAGCGCAGTTGCCGCTCCAGCTCGCCGGCCTCGAGCCACTGCTTCTGCCAGGCCGCGTAGTCGGCGTACTGGATCGGCAGTGGCGCCAAGGGCGCGGGCCGGCCGCTGACGAAGCCCGCATAGAGCCGGGCGAACTCGTCAATGATCACGTTCATGGACCAGCCGTCGGAGACGATATGGTGCATCGTGACCAGCAGGATGTGGTTGTCGTCGGCCAATTGCAGCAGACGGACGCGCAGCAGCGGTCCCTGTTCGAGGTCGAACGGGGCCTGGGCTTCGGCGTCGACCATCGATTGCACAGCAGCGTCACGCTGCGCCGGATCGATGTCGCGCAGATCGCTGACGGCGATCGGCAGGGAAGCGGGCGGATGGATGCGCTGTACCGCCTGCTCCCCATCCTGATGGAAGGTGGTGCGCAGGCTCTCATGCCGCTCCACCAGTGCATCGAAGGTCCACTGCAGGGCGCCATCATCCACCTGGCCACGCAGACGCAGCATGCCGGCGAGGTGATAGGCGCTGCCGGCAGGGTCCAGCTTCCACAGGAACCACATCCGCTGTTGTGCAGCGGACAGCGGCAGATCGCTGGTGGCCGGTCGCCAGTCCGGCGTGATCGGCAGCACCGACAGCGAAATGCCTTGCTGGCCCAGCCGCTCAAGCAGAATCTTCCGCTTCTCCGGCGGAAGGCCGACGAAACGCCGGGTCAGTTCCCGGCTCGCTTGCTGATCGTTCATTGGATTAGGAAGTCTCGAGGTCGGCCATCAGGTCGTCGATGGTCTGCAATTGGCTGGCGACGTTGACCGTAGCGCCGGTCGCTTGTTGCTGGGCGATGTAGTCGGCCAGGTCGGCCACGGTGGGCAGCGCCATCGCCTGACGCAGCGTCAGCGTGTTGCCGAACTTGCGATGCAGCCGGGATACGAGTTGCGTCAGCAGCAGGGAGTGGCCGCCGAGCTCAAAGAAGTCATCGTGTATGCCGACGCGCTCGACGCCGAGTACTTCCTGCCAGATCGTTGCCAACAAGCCCTCGATGGAGTTGCGCGGCGCCACGTAGACCTGGGTTTCCCATACCGGCTCGGGTAGCGCGCGGCGGTCGAGCTTGCCGTTGGACGTGACCGGCAACTGGTTCAGCGGCACGATCTGCGCCGGCACCATATAGGGCGGCAGGCAGCCTTCCAGATAGGTTCTCAACTTGGCCCCGATGCCGGGCTGGTCTTCGACCGGAACGGCATAAGCCACCAGCTGCTTTCCACTCGGGCCATCGTGGGCGACGACCACCGCTTCCCGCACGCTTGCATGCGCGCGCAGCCGCGCCTCGATCTCGCCCAGTTCGATGCGATAGCCCCGGATCTTGACCTGATGGTCGAGCCGGCCGACGTATTCGATGCTGCCGTCGCGACCGCGCCGCACCAGATCGCCGGTGCGGTACATCCGGGCGCCGGCGGTGAAGGGGTCGGGGACGAAACGTTCCGCGGTCAGGCCCGGTTTGCCGACATAGCCGCGCGCCAAACCGAGGCCGCCGATATACAGCTCGCCGGCCACGCCAACTGGCACCGGGTTGAGGTCGGCGTCGAGCACATAGGCGGTGCGGTCGCCCACCGGCTTGCCGATCGGCACGTAGGCGCTGGAGCAGTCGGTGTCGTGCTGCCCAACCCAAGCCAGCGGCGTGACGACGGCCTCGGTTGGCCCGTAGCCATTGATCAGCGTGCCGGCGCGGAACTTCTGCTTGATGCGGGCAAAGGCCTCCCGGGACATCGCCTCGCCGCCAAACGACAGCAGGCGCAGCGGTACCGGTTCGGTGGCCGCCTCCGCGAGCCGTTGCAAGTAGGCAGGCGGGAAGCCGGCATTGGTCACGCCGTCGCGGGCGATCGCTTCGAGGGTCTGCTCGGCGCTCCACAGGGTGTCGTCACGCAGCACCAGTTGGGCGCCGGCGATCAGCGGCACCAGCCAGCGCTCGTGGGCACCGTCGAAGTTGAACGACAGGAAGTGCAATTCCCGATCGTCCGGCCCCATGCCGTACTGCTCGACGGTGGCGTGGCAGTGCATCGCCAGGGGGCCGTGTTCGACAGCGACGCCCTTGGGCGTGCCGGTCGAGCCGGAGGTGTAGATCAGGTAGGCCAGCTGGCGCGGATCGACGTCGGGCAATCGCACCGCCTGCGGTTCACCAATGTCCTCCATGACGATAGTTGGCAGGCTGGTATCGATCCGGCCGCTCAGGGCTCGGGATGTAACAACGAGCTTGACGCCGGCGTCCCGCAGCAACTGCTCGATACGCGCAGCCGGCAGCTCAGGGTCCAAGGGCAGGTAAGCGGCGCCGGCCTTCAGCGTGGCGAGCAGCCGCACGATCAGGTCAGGGCTGCGGTCGAGCACCACGCCGACCACGGTTTCCGGGCCCGCTCCGGCCGCATGCAACGCATAGGCCAGACGCGTGGCGGCGGCATCGAGTTCGCCGTAGCTGGCGGCGCGGTTGCCGCAACGCACGGCAATGGCGCCGGGGCGCCGGGCTGCTTGGCGGGCGATGGCGACGTGGACGGCCTCGGCGTTCGAGAAGCGCTGGTCCGGTGCATCCGCATCCTGCGATCGGGCGTGAAGGTCGGTATCGAGCAACTTCAACTCGGCGATACGCGTGGCCGGGGCGGCGGCGATTTGTTCCAGCACGCCAATGTATTGCCGTTGCAGCTGCTCGACGGCAGCGTGCGAGAACGCTTCGCACTGATAGCTGCACACGATATCCAGGGTCGCGCTGGCGGAAATCACCAGCGTCAGCGGATAGTTGGTGGTCGCCGCATGGCTGATCTCGCCGAGCTTCAGGCCGTTCTGCTCGCGCTGGCGCAGCGCGGCATCGACGGGGTAGTTCTCGAACACCAGGATCGAGTCGAACAGTGCGTGTCCGCCCTGGCCGGCCCAACGCTGGATCTCGTACAGCGGCACGTGTTCGTGCTCGCGCAGGGCCAGGTTTTCGGCTTGCAGCGCCTGCAGCCAGTCGGCGACGGGCTGGTCCGGTGCAGGTGCCTGGATCACCGGCAGCGTATTGATGAACAGGCCCAGCATCGCCTCGGCGCCGGGCAATGCTGCCGGCCGGCCGGCAACGGTGGCGCCAAAGGCGACGGCACGCCGTCCGGTATAGCGCTGCAGCACGATGACCCAGGCCGCCTGCAGCAGCGTGTTCAGCGTCAGATGCTGGCTGGCGGCACTGCGTTGGATACGGGCGAGGGCGTCTGCATCGAGCGTGGTGCGGCAGGTCGCATGACCGGTGCCGGCGTCAGGCGCAGGAAGAGCGGACGCCAGCCGCGTCGGCTCGTCGAGCGCTTGCAGCCGCCCGCGCCAGAACGATTCGCTGGCGGCGACGTCGTGCGTCTGCAACCAGCCGATGTGGTCGCGATAGCGGGATGCGGGGACCTCGACCGGCTGGCCGTGGTAGCGCTGCAGGACTTCGCCGATCAATCGGGCCGTGCTCCAGCCATCGAGCAGCAGATGGTGGCTGGTCCAGATCATGCGGTAGCGGTTCGCTCCAAGATAGAGAAGGCGCACCCGCATCAGCGGAGGCGTGTCGAGCGAGAAGGCCTGTTTACGTTCCGCGAGCGCGACGTCCTCGCACTCGGATTCGTTCCACTGCCGCTGCGCATCGATGCGCACCGGCGAAGGCACCTGCCGATAGACCGCCTGCATCGCCTGCCCGTCGATCCAGACAAAGCCGGTACGCAGGATCTCGTGGCGCGCCACCGTCTCGTCCCAGGCCGCGCCGAAGCGATCGGCGTCGAGGCCGTCGAGCGTAATGGCTAGCTGGTTGACGTAAAGCCCGGCCTCGGGCGCGTATAGCGAGTGGAACAGCATGCCGTGCTGCATCGGCGTCAGCGGATACAGGTCCTCGATCTGGCGGCCGTCGAGGCGATCGAGCTGATCCTGAGTCAGGCCGGCGAGCGGGACGTCGGACGGCGTCAGCGCACCGGCCGGCACGCTGACGCAATGGTCGATGGTAGCCTCCAGCGCCTGCCGATAGGCCTCTACCAGCGAAGCGATGGTGTCATGCCGGTAGCGCGCGGTGCTGAAGCTGACCGCCAGCGACAGCGCGCCGCCGGACACCTGGCCGTTGATCGTGATCCAGTTGCCGAGCGGGGCCTGCGGGTCGCGGCTGGCTCCGCACGGTTCTTCGGCGAAGTCGAACAGCGCGTCAGCACCGAGGCTTTGGTCGAACTGGCCGAGATAGTTGAACGTGATGCGGGGCAGGGCGCAGGACGCGAGTCGGTCGCGGATGGCCTGCGGCCCGAGATGCCGCAGCAGGCCGTAGCCGATGCCATGGTCCGGAACGCCCCGCAGCGTCTCCTTGACAGACTTGATGCTCGCCGCGGCGTCCGAGGCCGAGGGCAGCACTACCGGGAACATCGTCGTGAACCAGCCAACGGTGCGGCCAATATCCGGCGTCGCGCGCAAGGCCTCCCGGCCATGCCCTTCAAGCAGCACGGCAGCGCGATCGAGGCCGGCCCATTGGCCAACCGCCTGCGCAAGCGCGCTCAGCAGCAGGTCGTTGATCTGCGTTCGGTAGGCGGCCGGTGCCTGCTTCAGCAGCCGTTGTGTCTGCTCGGCCGACAGCTGAAGCGTCAGCGTCGCGGCATCGCCAATGTGATCGTTCCCCACGGCGTGATCGCAAGGCAGCTCAGGTCCTTGCTGGGCATGCCAATAGTCGGCCTGCTGGATGACCCCGTCCGAGTTTGCGTGCTGCGCTAACGCCTGTGACCAGGCCTTGTAAGACGCGGTCTTGGCCGGCAGCGCGATCGGCTGGCGCTGCTGCGCGAGCCGGTACGCTTGCTGCAGGTCCTCCAGCAGGATGCGCCACGAGACGCCATCGACGACAAGGTGGTGGATGGCGAGCAGCAGGCGCTCGCTGCCATCCGGCAATTGAAGATGCAGCGCGCGCAGCAATGGCCCCTGTGCCAGATCCAGGCTCCGTTGAGCACGATCGCAGTGTGCAGCGATGGAGTCGGCCTCGTCCACTTGCTGCTGCCACAGCAGTTCGCTATCGCCTGGCGCGGTGTAGTGTTGCCGCCATTGCCCGTCCTGCTCGCGGTAGCGCAGCCGCAATGCATCGTGATGGCCGACCAGTGCCGTCAGCGCGCTGCGCAGGGCGTCCGGATCGAGCGGCGCCGTGGGACGCAGCAGAATCGATTGATTCCAATGGTTTCGATTCGGGATCGGCGCCTCGAAGAACGCCCGCTGAATCGGCAGCAGTGGTGCGTCGCCGGTCGGCTTGTCGTCGACGCGCCGATTCGCCTCATCGCGCTTGGTCACCTGTGCCAGCGCCTGCACGGTCTGATGCAGGAACAGGTCTTTTGGCGTGAAACGCAGGCCGAGGCGGCGTGCGCGACTGACCGATTGGATCGACAGGATCGAGTCGCCGCCAAGCTCGAAGAAGTTGTCGGTCGCGCCGACGCGCTCGACGCCGAGGACGTCTTGCCAGACTTGCGCAAGCAGGGCCTCGGTATCGTTGCGCGGGGCGACGTAGCCCTCGGCTTCCCATACCGGGGCGGGCAGGGCGCGGCGGTCGAGCTTGCCGTTGGGCGTGACCGGGAGCCGCTCGAGCGCGATGATCTGAGCCGGCACCATATGGTCGGGAAGTTGTGCCTTGAGCCGGTCCTTGATCGTCGCGGTGTCGACGGCGTCCAGCACGCAGTAGGCGACCAGCCTCTCCTCGTGAACGATCACCGCGGCGTCCTTGACCCCCGGCTGGGACCGCAGCAGATGGGCGACTTCGCCGAGTTCGACGCGGTAGCCGCGGATCTTGACCTGTTCGTCCTGACGGCCCAGGTATTCAATCCGGCCGTCCGCATCCTGCTTGACGCGATCGCCGGTGCGGTACATCCGTGCGCCGGAGGTGAAGGGATCGGGCAAGAAGCGTTCGGCAGTGAGCCCGGGCCGTCCAAGGTAGCCGCGGGCCAGCTGCGGTCCGGCTATATAGAGCTCACCGACGATGCCGGTCGGTACCGGGTTCAGGTCGGCGTCCAGCACGTACACGCGCGAGCCGGGCAGCGGGGTGCCGGTAGGTAGCTGCCGCTCGGGCAGGGACACAGCTTCATGCGTCAGTACGCCGACGGTGGTTTCCGTCGGTCCGTAGTGGTTGAACAGCCGGCAGTGAGGTTTCAGGTCGCGGACCGTGCGAGCCAGCTCGGCTGAGGTCGCTTCGCCACCGAGAATCAGTGCCTGCTCGGGCAGAACATCGGCGGGCTGCCTGGCCTGCAGCAGCCCGCGCAGATGACTCGGTACGATCTTGAGCACGCCGACACGGTGCTGCGCCATGTACTCAGCAAACCGATCCGGATCGAAGCCCCGTTCGCGCGAGATCAGGTGCAGGGTCCGGCCACTGCAGAGGGCACCGAACAATACGGTATGGCCCAAGTCTGCGGCCGTGGTCGAGACCATTGCCATCGAGGCATCGGCCGGCAGTTGCAGCCGGTGCAGCACGCCGCAGACGTAGTGCGCCAACGCGTCATGACTGACGACCACGCCTTTCGGGGTACCGGTCGAGCCAGAGGTGTAGATCAGATAAGCGGCCTGGCCCGGAAGCAGCGAGACGGCAGGGGCGTCGTCCACCGGCGCCACAGACGCCGGATCGATGCAATCGACGCCGGGCACGAAGCCAACGACAACGTGAGCTCCGGCATCGTCGAGCAGCTGCCGCAAGCGCTCGGCAGGCTGTGCCGGATCGAGCGGCACACAGACGGCTCCGGCCTTCAGGATGCCGAGCAGGCCGGTAACGAATGCAGGCGAGCGCTCGACACAGAGCCCAACCCGCGCCTCGCGCCCAACGCCGCGCTCGATCAGCGCCGCGGCGATCCCATTGGCCATCCGGTCGGTCTCGCCCCGGGACAGCACCTGATCCTCATATTGCAGTGCGAGGGCGGAAGGATCAGCGTCAGCGTTCCGCCGCCATGCCGCGAGCACATCGGCCGGAGCCGATGTCACCGCCTCGCCAACGAGCTGCCCGTCCTCATTGTCGAGCGCCAGCTCACCAACGCGAACGGTCGGTGTCGAAGCAATCTGTTCGAGGATGCCGACATAGTGCTGACGCATCCGCTCGATGGTGCCGCGATCGAACAGATCGGTGGCGTAGCCGAACCGGCCCGCGATGCCGTCTTCTCTCTCTACCAGATCCAACGCGATATCGAAGCGCGTGACATCGCCTTCGATCTGTTCGGCCGTGACGACGTGGCCGGCCAACTGTTTGGGAACCGCAATCGGCAGCGCCAGGTTGAACTTGACCTGGAACAGCGGGTTGTGGGCGAGGCTGCGTTCCGGCTGCAGCGCCTCGACCAGCTGTTCGAAGGGCAGGTCGCGGTATCCCTGCGACTCGATCATCGTCTGATGCAGCCCACGGAGCAGCGCGTCCCACGGCATGCTGCCGTCGATGTCCGTGCGCACGACCAGCGTATTGACGAAGCAGCCGATCAGGGCCTCGGTCTCGACGCTGCCGCGATTGGCGACCGGCACGCCAACCCGGACATCGCGCTGCCCCGTGTAGCGGTACAGCAGCGTCTGGAAGGCGGCCAACAGCACCGCAAACATCGTCGTCTTTGCTTCCAGCGCGATGCCGCGCAAGCTCGCCGTCAACGTGTCGTCCAGCATGAACGGCACCGCGTCGCCGCGATGGCTTTGCACCGCGGGGCGCGGCCGATCGCTCGGAAGTTCCAGTACAAGGGACTGGTCGCCGAGGCGATCCTTCCAGTAGGCGAGTTGACGGTCACGCTCGCCGGCCTCCAGGCGATCCGCATGCCAGACGGCATAGTCGGCGTAGCGGATCGCGAGCGGCGGCAACTCGACGGGACGATCTGCCGCGAAACCCTCGTACAGCCGGCAAAACTCGTCGATCGCCACATTCATCGACCAGCCATCCGACACGATATGGTGGACCGTGATCGACAGCCATTCCTGGTCTTCCGCGACTCGCAGTTGCGCGACGCGCAATGGTGCCGCGGCCAGCAGGTCGAACGGCTCGGCGCTGAGCTCGCGGGCTTTTGCTTGCGCCCGGGCCGCGGCGTCGGGCCCGTGCTCGCCCAGATCCAGTACCGCAATCGGGCAGGGGCCGGCGGGCAGTACCCGTTGCCGCGGTTCCTCATGCGGGTCCAGTTCGAAGCGCGTGCGCAGCCCCTCGTGCCGGGCGACCAGTGCGTCGACCGCGCGTTGCAGCGCGATCCGGTCGAAACGCCCGTGCAGATTCAGCACACCGGAGACGTTGTAGGCGCCGCTGCCCGGCTGCATCGACCACAGCACCCACAGGCCCCGTTGCACCGGGGACAGCGGCGCCAGTTCGCTGTCTGGCCGGCGCGCAATGGACCCTTCCTTCGCCGAGTCCTGACCCTCGTCGCGAGCCAGCAACCCGTCGATGACCGCCGCGTTGGCCCGCAGCGACCCATCGGCGAACAGGTGCGCCAACGCGTAGCCACGATGCAACCGCTCCCGGATTCTCGACACCAGTTGGGTTGCGCGCACCGAATTGCCGCCCATCGCGAAGAAGTTGTCGTCGGCCGATGCCGGCCGGATGGCGAGCACTTCCTGCCAGAGCTCCGCCAGTGTCGCCTCCGTGCCCTGCAGCGCCACGGCGTTGGCGTTCGCGGTGGCGACCGACGATGGACCCGATGCGAGCCGCCGCCCCGATTCGAATGCCGCCCACAGCGCCAGATCGCCGCTGCGCCAGGCCGGCAGGCAGCGCGAGCGTTGCAGCTTGCCGCTGGTGGTCTTCGGCAGTTCGCCGGGCTGCAGCAGCAGCACCAGGCCCGGCGGCTCGCCGCAGCATTGGGCCACCGCCTCGCGAATGGCCGCCTCCACCGCCTCCGGAGAGCCGAACTTCTGGATGCTGCGCGCAATCTCGGCCGCGATGCCGATCGTTTCGACCTGCCCGTCTGGCGATGGGAACGCGAAGGCGGCGACCCGGCCCTTGCGCACGACCTCGACCGCGGCTTCGACCGCGATTTCGATGTCCTGCGGATACAGGTTGTGTCCGCGGACGATGATCAGGTCCTTCAACCGTCCGGCGACATAGAGCCTGCCGTCGTGCAGGAAGCCGAGGTCGCCCGTGCGCAGATGGCGAGATGCGGCATCGTCGTGATGGGCAAATGTGTTCGCAGTGGCCTCGGGGTGCTGCCAGTAGCCCGCCGTCACGCTCGGCCCGCTGATGCAGATCTCGCCGACCTCGCCGTCCGGAACCGGCTGTCCATGTTCGACATGGCGGATCTCGATGCGGTGGTCCGGGGCCGCATCGCCGCAGGCCACGAGCCGAGTACCGTCGCCATCGTGCGATGCCACGGCACATCCCGCGGCCAGCGCCGCCTCGTCGAAACCGACCATCGTGGCACCTTCGCCGGGACGCCCGCCGGTGGCAAGCAGCGTTGCCTCCGCCAGTCCATAGCAGGGATAGAGCGCGCTGGCGTCGAGGCCGGCATCGGCGAAGTGGCTGGCGAACCGTTCCAGTGTCTCGGCGCGGATCGGCTCGGCGCCGCAGAAGGCGACACGCCAGCTGCGCAGCGAAAGCGTCGGCACCTGTGCCGAACGCACGCGCTCCACGCACAGCCGATAGGCGAAGTCGGGACCGCCGCTGACGGTGCCGCCGAATCGGTCGATTGCCTCCAGCCAGCGGCGCGGCCGCTGCAGGAAATACGTCGGCGACATCAGCACCAGCGGCATGCCGCCATAGAGCGGATGCAACAGTCCACCGACCAGGCCCATGTCGTGATAGAGCGGCAGCCAGCTGACCATCACGTCGCCGGCCGTGGTGCCGAACTGGTGGGCGATGGCCGCCTGGTTGGCGACGA
Organism: Cupriavidus sp. JZ107; assembly: GCF_053903255.1. Taxonomy (NCBI): domain Bacteria; kingdom Pseudomonadati; phylum Pseudomonadota; class Betaproteobacteria; order Burkholderiales; family Burkholderiaceae; genus Cupriavidus; species Cupriavidus sp. JZ107. The sequence goes on from NZ_CP096480.1 coordinate 494,021, forward strand.
TATTGGCGTGCGTCACCATCACCCCCTTCGGGGTCGCGGTCGAACCGGAGGTGTACTGCAGGAAGGCAACGGCGTCAGGGCTGACCGATGCGGCCCAGGCCTTTGCGTACGAAAGGGTCGTCTCCGGGGGCGATTGCCGGACCGACGATACGGTGACGACGCGCGTCTGCAGGCTGGCGGAGCGTCCGCTCGCCCATTCGCCGGCAAGTCCGTCGTCGACCACGACGACAGCGGGCTGCGCATCGGCGGCGATGGCGTTGAGCCGGGCCAGATGCTGCGGCCGCATCGATTCGGGCGGGAAAGCCGGCACCGCGATCACGCGCGCCAGCAGGCAGCCGAGAAACGCGCTGACATAGTCGATGCCGGTATCGAGCACGATCATCGCGCGCTCGCCGGGCTGGGCGACCTCGCTCAGCCGGGCAGCGTAGGCCGCCGCTCGCGCGAGCAGGTCGCGATAGCGGTAGGGCGTGCCTTCGGGGTGGTCCTCGTCCAGCACCGTCAGTGCCGTCGCATCGGCGCGGCTTGTCGCGTGTTGGATCAAATGGTCGAGCAGCGTCTCGCCTTGCATTGCTGTCCTTTTGCGAATCGATGGACCGGTGCTGCACCAGCACGTCCGACAGAAGGAGGACGAAGGGAGAGGCGGGGAATTTAGCGCGGCGTGACTTCGATCAGCACAATGCCGCGCACTCGGCGCGCAGCGGACAGGTGCCGCAGTAATCGTCGCCGTCGAGCCGGTACTTCAGGCAGCAGACGCGGCGCACGCGACGTTCGCCGCCGTCCGCCTGCGGGCGGTGCAGATAGGCGGCGCGATAGGGATGCGGCCGGCCGTCGGCGCCCCGGTCCTGGCGCAGCCACTGCGCCAGCGAGTCGCGGCGTCGCCCATCCAGTGCCGGATGGGCGAGCAGGTTCATGCCGACGTATTGGACGAACTCGGCCGCGTGGCTCCACAGCACGCGCGGCGAGGCACGGGTCAGCGCCGACAGCGTGGCGAACACCGGCGCCAGATGGTGGTGCGTCATGGCGCCCAGCGTTTCGTCCAGCGTTGCCGCGCCCTGGCCGAGCGCCGGCGAACGCAGGTGGATGCGTGACACCAGACCGTCCGGACCGAAGGCGATATCGACCTCGTCCAGCGTTACCGGCACCGTTCGGCCGAGCGCTGCCGCCGCGACCAGCACCGGCGGCACCAGCACCACGCAGTAGTGCCGGGCCCACCACGACGCCAGCGCGGGCGGGGCGCGCTCGTGTTCGGCTCCGATGGTGTCGCGGTATTCGGCCAGCCGTTGCCGCAATGCCGCCGGCTCTGCGAACAGGCTTCCCGGCACCGCATTGACGCCGGCCGGCGCCGTGGTGACCCCTTCGCCGAAGCGCCGCAGCGGGCCGGGAAAGAAGGGTGCGAGTTCGGCAATCAACAGGATCTCCAGGCCAGGGCGGGGCCGAATCGATGCGTATCGAAGCAAGCGTCGTTGCTGGAACGCCGCCTTCAACGAGAGACGAACCGCCCACCGCCGAAATTAGCGTCGCCCCCTTTCTGTGCCGATCAGCCGCCAATTCCCCTTTTCACGCTCCCTATTGCCGTTTTTCCGTCACTCACGTAATAATTACGAATCATTATCATTCGCAGACGCATTACGGCGAGCCTTTTTGCGTGCCGGGCGAACGCGATCCAAAAAGAAGGGGAGTCTCATGCAACGGGTGTTCGATTGCCGGCGGACGGAGGTTCGGCGGGCGGTAGTGATGTTGTTTGCGCTGGCGGGCAGCGCGCATGCACAGGAGCAGGCGGCGCCGGCGGGCCAGCCCGTGACGGGCCAATTGCCAGAGGTCACCGTCAGGGCCACCGGGTCGGAGACGGGAACCGGCCCGGTGGGCGGCTATGTCGCCCGGCGCAGCGTCACCGCGACCAAGACCGATACGCCGTTGGCGGAGACGCCGCAGTCGATTTCGGTGATCACGCGCGAGCAGATGGAAGACCGCGGCGTGCAGAACGTGTCCGAGGCCTTCGCCTATTCGGCCGGCGTGGTCGGCGACAACGTGGTCGAGTCGCGCTATGACAAGCCGGTGATCCGCGGCTTCCCCGCGCGGCAGTATCTCGACGGCCTGTACATCAACTACTACACGAGCGGCTACCTCATGCCGCGTGTCGACACCTATGGGCTCGAGCGCGTCGAGCTGCTGCGCGGCCCCAGTTCGGTGCTGTACGGCGCCAACGCGCCGGGCGGCCTCATCAACCTGGTCAGCAAGCGGCCGACCGCCGAGACGCTGCGCGAGGTCAATCTGCAATATGGTTCGCACAATCGGAAGCAGGCCAGCTTCGACCTGTCCGGCGCGGTGGACAGCAACCAGACCGTGCTCTATCGGCTGACCGGCCTGTTCCGCAAGAGCGATACGCAGACCGAGCATGCCAAGGACGACCGCATCTTCATTGCGCCCGCCTTGACGTTCCGCCCCTCCGCCGATACCACCTTCACGCTGCTGACGCACTACCAACGCGACAAGCAGGGCACCGCGATCAACTTCCTGCCGCGCGAGGGCACGGTCATTCCGACGGTGAACGGCCGCAGGATCCCGGTCGGGTTCTTCACCGGCGAGCCGGGCTTCAATACCTTCGACCGCGAGGAATACGCGATCGGCTACGCCTTCGAGCATCGCTTCAACGACACCTTCCGCGTACGGCAGAACGTGCGCTACATGCACAGCGACCTGACCTATACCGGGGTCTATGCGGTGGGCTGGAACTCGGCGGCGCAGCAGCAACTGCGGCGCGGTTCGCTCGATGCCGGCGGCAAGCTCGATACGATCGGCGTCGATACCCAGCTGCAGGCGGACTTCAGTACCGGGCCGGTCCGGCACAAAGTGCTGGTCGGCGTGGATTACCAGCATGGCAAGTTCGACGACAAGCAAGGCTTCGGCACGGTAGGCACGCCGCCGCTGGGCCTGATCGATCCGTGGAATCCGGTCTACGGCGCCAGGATCAACCCGATCGCCTCGTACACCAATGCGGAGCAGACCCAGCGCCAGCTCGGCATCTATTTCCAGGATCAGATGAAGCTGACCGAGCGGCTGACCTTCGTCGCCGGCGGCCGCAAGGACTGGGCGAGCTCCGATACGACGTCGACCCGCATCGTCACCGCGACCAACGCCCGCACCGTCACGACGACGCCGATCGACCAGGACGACTTCACCTATCGCCTCGGCCTGCTGTACCAGGCGCCGTACGGCATCACGCCATACGTCAGCTATTCGACCTCGTTCCAGCCGCAGGCCGGCACCGACCGCCAGGGCTCGCCGTTCAAGCCGACCACCGGCAAGCAGACGGAGCTGGGGGTCAAGTTCCAGCCGCCGGGCAGCAACAGCTTCATTACCGCCGCGGTCTACGACCTGCGGCAGCAGGACGTGCTGACGCCGGACCCGGGCCGTCCGGCCGGCACCAATTTCCAGATCCAGACCGGCGAGATCCGCTCGCGCGGCTTCGAGCTGGAAGGCACGATGGACTTCCAGAACGGCTTAAAGGCGATCGGCTCGTACACCTTGATGAATATGGAGACGACCAAGAGCAACGGTCCGGACCTCGGCAAGACGCCGACCAACCGGCCGCGCCATACGGCCGCGCTGTGGGTCGACTACACGATGCGCGGCGGCATGCTGCGCGGTCTCGGCATGGGGGCCGGCGCGCGCTACATCGGCTCGACCTGGGGCGATGCGGCCAATACCTTCAAGGTGTCGTCGGTGTGGCTGGCCGATGCCGCGATCCACTACACGCTCGACCAGCATTGGCGTTTTGCGTTGACCGCGACCAATCTGCTCGACAAGGAATACGTCGGGCAGTGCGGCAGCGCGACGACCTGCTATTACGGCTACCGCCGCAACATCCTGGCCACCGCGACGTATCGCTGGTGAGGGTGCACGCCGCAAGGCGCGCCGCGCCCATATGTCATTCCCGCGCATGCGGGAATCCAGCGGCGTAGAGAGCCGCTGGGTCCCCGCGTGCGCGGGGACGACAGGCGTGTTGCAAGCTGAGGTGGCAATCGCGCCGGTTGCCTCCAGCGAGCCCCTGCGTCACGGTAGCTAATTCGCGGACATCGTCGTTCGTCACAGGAAGGAGACCTCTTCCTCGTGGAGCCGCCGACCGTGTCCGCCTTTCCCTCGCTGCGCAATGTGTTGTTCCGGGCCTCGGGCCATCTGCTGGCGTTCGCCATCGTGGCCAGCCTGGGTGGTGGCGCGGCCTCGGTGGGGCTGATCGCCACCATCAACCGCGCGTTGTCGACGCCTGCGGACCAGTTGGCCGCGTTGGGGCTACGGTTCGCGGCGCTGGCCGTGGCCGTGCTGCTGTGCCGTACCGCCGCGCTGATGCTGTTCGTGCGGCTGAACCAGACGGTGCTCGCCAGCTTGCGCGAGCATATCGCCGGCCGGCTGCTGGCCTCGCCCTATGCCGAACTCGAACGGGTTGGCCCGGGACGCGGGCTCGCGCTGCTGGGCGAAGACACCAATCAGGTCGCCACGCTGCTGGTCGCGCTGCCGTTCGTGGTGATGAACGGCACCATCGTGCTCGGCTGCCTGGCGTATCTGGCCTATCTGTCCTGGCAGGTGTTCCTGTTCGCGCTCGTTGCCGTGCTGACCGGCTCGATTTGCTACCGGCTCAGCCGCAAGCGTTCGCAGCGCTATCTGCGCGACGCCGGCAGATGGCACGACGTGCTGATCGAACGCTTCGGCGCGATTTTCGCGGGCGCCAAGGAGCTGAAGCTGCATCGCCAGCGCCGCGAGGCGTTCGCCAGCGGGCCGCTGGCCGAGGCGATCGATGCGGTCAGGACCAACCGCACGCAGGGCTTGTCGCTGCTGTATCTGTCGCTGACGATCGGCAGCACGCTGTTCTTCGCGGTGATCGGCATCATCCTGTTCGTCGTGCAGCGGCCGCTGGGTGCGGATGCCGCCGTCGCCAGCGGCTATACGCTGGTGTTCCTCTACATGATGGCGCCGCTGGAGGGCCTGCTGAACAGCCTGCCGCAGCTCAATCTGGCGCGTATCGCCTATCAACGGATCGCGGATACCACCGGGCCGCTGGCGGTGGAGCCAGGCCTGGGCGATGCGGCCGATGCGGCCGATGAGCGCCGGCCGTTCGTCGAACTCGCCTTGCGGGGCGTCACGCATCGCTATTTCCGCGACGGCGAGGACGGCGCCTTCACGCTGGGGCCGATCGATCTGTCGCTGCGCGCCGGCGAAGTGGTGTTTCTGGTTGGCGGCAATGGCAGCGGCAAGACCACGCTGGCCAAGCTGCTGGTCGGCCTGTATGCGCCCGAACAAGGCAGCGTGCTGCTCAATGGCGAGCCCATTACCGACGCCGTGGGCCACGAGCGTCATCGCCAGCAATGCACGGCGGTCTTCTCGGACTTTCATCTGTTCGACAGCCTGTTGGGCGCCGCGGCCGGCGAGGGTGCCAACGCGGTCGGCTACACGGCGCTGGATGCGCGCGCCAACGAACTGCTGGCGCGCCTGCAGCTGCAGCACAAGGTGACCGTGCGCGACGGCGCGTTCTCGACGCGCGCGCTGTCGCAAGGTCAACGCAAACGCCTGGCGCTGGTCGCGGCCTGCCTGGAGGACCGGCCTGTCATCGTGCTCGACGAATGGGCCGCCGATCAGGACCCCGCCTTCAAGGCGGTGTTCTATCGCGAGATCGTGCCGGCGCTGCGCGCGCAGGGCAAGGCGGTGCTGGTGATCTCGCACGACGACCGCTACTTCGATGCGGGCGATCGCGTCGTGCGGCTCGAACAGGGCCGCATCCGCGAGCAGCGGGGCGAACACCGGAGCGAAGACCAGCGCGAATACCGGGGCGAATACCGGGGCGAATACCGGGGCGAATACCGGGGCGAATACCGGGGCGAATACCGGGGCGAATCCCAACCGGCCACAGAGCCGGAGGGCGTGGCGATCGCCACCGAGCGGCAGCGCGCGGCATGAAACACGGGGCCGTTGCGCCGGTGCCCAGGCAGCGACTCCGCTACAATCGCGTCACACGACGCCGGTGCATGACATCGGCGCACAAGAACGCATCAAGGGGAGCTGTACGTGGTCCAGAACCGAACGCCGGGCAACGACATCGCCTGGCAACAAGCGCTCGACTGGGTGATGCTGATGCGGGACGGCATGCTCGACGCCAGCGCCGAACAACGCCTGCTCGAATGGCTCGACCAGTCGCCCGAGCACATCGAATCGTTTCGCCAGGCCTGCGCCGTGTGGCAGGCCACCGGTGCCGTGACCCCGTCGATCCAGGCGGCCCTCGAAGCCCGCATGCCGCGCACAACCGGGCAGCGCCCTTCGCGTCTCGGCTGACAGGGTCCGCGCTCGCGATGGCTGACTCCCTCTCCCGCTTGCGGGAGAGGGTTGGGGAGAGGGCAGAGGGCCGTTGCGCTCCGCGGTGGCGATTGCGAATGTCGATGCCCTCTCCCCCGTCCCCTCTCCCGCAAGCGCGAGAGCGGAGAAAGATTGGCTCTGGCGATAGTCGTCCGCAGCCACCAACCTTGTCCGCCGCCACCAACCTTTACACATTGCCTCTTCGAATCGCACGGGCATGTCGCTATAATTGCGAATGAGTCGCATTTGCGTTAGCATGTCCGTCGGTTTCTTCTGGGAGGGGGCACGAAATGACCGAGCAACCGATCAACGAGGTCCGGACGCCTGTCGAGGCGCACCAGCCGCGCCATATGAGCCAGGAACTGTTCGGTACCTTCCTCAGCTATCGCCGGGCCCTGATCGACGCCGCGGCGCGCATCCTGGGATGTCGTGCCGGCGCCGAGGACGTGGTCCAGGACACCTTCCTCAAGCTGATGGACCAGGAGAGCGCCATCGTGGTCCGGCAGCCGGTCGGCTACCTGTTCCAGACGGTGCGCAATCTGGCCATCGACCGGCACCGGCGCGCGGCGCTCGAGCAACGACACGCGGCCTGCGAGGAAGACGGACTGCTGGTGGCCAGCGACGCGTTGTCGCCGGAGTCGATCACGCTGGGCCGCGAAGCGCTCGGCACGGTCGCCGGCGCGCTGGCCGAACTCCCCGAGCGTACCCAGAAAGCCTTTGAGATGTATCGCATTCGCGGGATGACGCAGAAGGAGATTGCAGCCATCCTCGGCGTATCCCCGACCCTGGTCAATTTCATGATCCGCGACGCGATGACCCATTGCCGCGACGCGCTGTTCGGCGCCGCGTAAGCGCGACCATCGCGCCTTCACACGCAGCTTCCGGCCCGCTACCACCCCCGCTACCAGCCCAGCCCCCAGCCTTCCATCGCCCGGCTTCCCCGGAATGCAACTTGCGTCCTGCCGTGACGTTGCGGTCCGGCGGGTCGGACCGCGTCAACCCACGATTGCGGAGTTGCGCGATGAAAGCTGTCGTATTCCACGGAGTCGGCGATATACGCCTGGACGATGTGTCCGATCCGGTGCTGCAGGCGCCGACCGACGCATTGATCGAATTGACCGCCAGCGCCATATGCGGCACCGACCTGCACATGGTTCGCGGCACCATGCCCGGCATGCGGCCGGGCACCATCCTCGGCCATGAGGGCGTCGGCGTGGTCACCGAGGTCGGACAGGACGTCAACAATCTGCGGCCCGGCGATCGGGTCGTGATTCCCTCCACGATCGCCTGCGGCTACTGCAGCTACTGCCGCAGCGGCTATCACGCGCAGTGCGACAACGCGAATCCCAACGGCATGCGCGCGGGCACGGCGTTCTTCGGCGGACCGCAGACCACCGGTCCCTTCCACGGCCTGCAAGCCGAATATGCGCGGATTCCCTTTGCCAATATCGGCGCGATCAAGCTGCCCGACGAGATCAGCGACGACCAGGCCATCCTGATGTCGGACATTTTTCCGACCGGCTATTTCGGTGCGCAACTGGCCGAGATCCGGCGCGGCGATACCGTGGTCGTGTTCGGCTGCGGACCGGTCGGGCAGTTCGCGATCGTATCGGCGCATCTGCTCGGCGCATCGCGCATTCTCGCCGTCGACCATATTCCGTCGCGGCTCGAGGCGGCCCAGGCGCAGGGCGCCGAGGCCATCGACTTCAATCGCGAGGATCCGGTGCAGGCGATCCTGCGGCTGACCGGCGGCATCGGCGCCGACCGCGCCATCGATGCGGTCGGCATCGACGCGCAGCGCCGGCATGCCGATGGAGACGGTTCTACCGCGCAGCCCTCGTTATGGCAGCCCGGCGACGGTCCTTCCGAGGTGCTGAAGTGGTCGGTCGAGGCGCTTGCCAAGGCCGGCACGCTGTCGATCATCGGCGTCTATCCCGAGGCGCACGAGACCTTTCCGATCGGCAAGGCAATGAACAAGAACCTGACGCTGAAGATGGGCAACTGCAATCACCGCGCGATCTTGCCGGAGCTGGTCGACCTGGTACGCGCCGGCGTGATCGATCCCGCGGAGGTGTTGACGCAGACCGAGCCACTGACCGGCGCGCTGCAGGCCTACGAGGCGTTCGACCTGCGCCAGCCGGGCTGGATGAAGGTCAAGCTGGAGCCGTAAGCTGGCGTGGACCCGGGACAAAAAAAAGCCGGCACGCAATGCTGTTGCGTGCCGGCTTGCCGGGCCAGCGTGCGCCCGGTCAGCGCCGGGCTTACTGCTTCGTCGCCGGGCTGGGGGAGTCGCCCTTCGGCGCGGACGGCGAGTCCGGCGTTACCGCGTCGGGCATGCCCTGCTGGCGCGGCTTCTTGCTGCGATGCGTGGTGCCGCTCTTCTTCTTGTCGCGGGTCTCGCTGCCGGTCATGGTCGAACCGGTCGAGCTGGTCGAGCCGCTTTGCATCGTGGAGTCGCTTCCGCTCATGCTGCCGCCGGTCGCCGACGGCGTCGTGCTGCGGCTCGCGGGCGGGTTGCCTTCGGTCGGCGGCGCGCTCGGGTTCGGCGCGTTGTTGCTGGGGGGCGCCTGCTGGGCGACCGCAGGCAGGCTCAGCGCCGCGCACAGCGCAAGCGCGGTAGTGGTGACGATTCGCTTCATCGTTGGCTCCATCCATTGAACGTGAGAACGGGCGGGCCCGTCCGGACAGACACCGGCTGGTGGCACACGATGCCCGTTACCTAACGATACGTGCCGCGTTATGCCCGCTCAGGAAGGCGATGCCTGAATCGACTGTAGGAATTGGACGACGACCGCGAGCGCGCTACTGCAATCCTTACGAGCCGATGTAGAAATTCCGAGCCGCTATCGCAGACGCCGACGCGAACGATCCCCCCGCATGCCTCGCGCCATACACCGCGCCTGCCGCGCCGGCCTCGGCACGGAAGTTGCGCCGCGGCCGATGTCACTGATCCGGCTGATGGAGGCCATCTTGAAAACGATGCAATGGATTCGTCCCGCGCTGCTGGTCGCCGCCGCAGCTGCGATGAACCTGGCGTTCGCCGACGTCGGCAAGACCGACACCAACTTCATGAAGAAGGCGGCCGAGAGCGGCATGCTGGAAATCGAGGCCAGCACGCTGGCTGAAAGCAAGGCATCGAGCGACACGGTGAAGTCCTTTGCCTCGCAGATGCTGAAGGACCACAAGGCCGCGGACAGCGAACTGAAGGCGTTGGCGTCCAGCAAGGGCGTTGAATTGCCGACCGAGCTGCCCTCGGCGGACAAGAAGCGGCTGGAGGCGCTGGGCGCGCTCGAGGGCGCGACCTTCGATCGCGAGTATGCGAAGGAGGTCGGCGTCAAGGCGCACAACAAGGCGGTGTCCCTGTTCCGCGAGGCCTCGACCAAGTCCCGCGATCCGGACGTCAAGGCGTTCGCCGGCAAGACGCTGCCGACACTGCAACATCATCTCGAGATGGCCAACAAGATGGCCAACGAGGTGGGAAAGTCTCCGGCCAAGTCGGCGAAACGCTAGGCAGCGCGAACCGCGATGCGCCGGCGGCGCCCGCCGCCACAACTACGCAGGAGACAGAGATGAAACGTTTCGCCACTTTCGCCATGCTGGCGCTGATGTCCGGCGCCGCGATGTCGCAATCGACCGCCACGCCCGCGACCGGAACGCCGCCGGGCAGCGACAAGGCGCCCGGTACGGCCGCCTCGGACGTCATGCCAACTCGGCCGGTCCAGGCCCCAAGCGGTGGCTCCACTTCCGACCATGGCGCGCATGGCGGCACCCGTCAGCACGACGCGACCAAGGGCACCAGCACCAGCAAGCGCGGCGAGGCAAGCCAGTCCAATGGCAGCGACCGCCGCAGTGCTTCGGCGGCGGAGAGCTACGGCTATCCCGCGTCGCCGGCGAAGGCGCGCTAGCGGTGCCGCCGCGGCTCGCCATTCCCTGGCTGCTCCATTTCCCGTGCCTGAGCGCGGCGCCCGATGCGGGCGCCGCTTTTTTTTACGCACGCGCAATTGGCCGCATGGAGGGAAACGTTGGCTCGCGCACATAGGCAAACAATTTTTTATTTGCGAGCGCAGCAAACGCTAACTAGATTGCCTTCGTGGGTTTGTCAACGCTGACATGCTGGCGATCTCTGCATGTCGCGGCCCTGGCAACCCACCGTGGCGGTACACCGGCATGCCAAGGCAATCGCGTTCGAGCCGTGGGGGAGGGCGGACGCAAGGCAGCGCCAGTCCACGGGGTCTGGGGCTGGCTCGCCGAAGCGTAATGGCGATCGGCCACGTCGATGTCATACCCAGGAGGCCAGGCACACCGACCGGCACGCACCGGCCGGGTCCGGCCTGCCAATACGCAGCGCATTGGAAAGGAACGGCATCGCGCCGGCGACGGCGTGCGGCCGGCCGGCCCTTCGCGTCTTTCGTCTGGTGTCGGCCGTGGTCGCGGCCGCGCCGGCGCTTCTACCCCGGGATCCAACATGAACGACGCCCTGCTCTCCGACCCCTGCGTTCCAACGCGCGCCGAGTCACTCGATCCACCTGTTCAGCGCCGCGATCACGAGCGCGTCGATGCTACCTTGGCCATGCACGCGCAGGCCGGCGCGGAGGACAGCTATCTGCAGCGATTGCAGCCCTTCCTGAAGCCGGGTGCCGCGGTACGCGGTGGGGCCTTCCCCGAGGCACGCATCAATACGTTCACCACCGGCATGCGCGCCAACGCGCATTACTTCAGCCATCCCAAGTGGATGGACGACTGGCTGGTCAGCGTGCATCGGTATCCGGAACTGCGAGAGCGGTGGCTGTCCGTGATTGGCTCGCTCGACGACAAGGTGCTGGTCGATGTGGGCTGCGGTCCCGGCAATCTGCTGGCCGCACTGGGGGGCAAGCCGAAGATTGCGATCGGCGTCGACATCGCGCCAGGCAGCCTGGAGAGAGCGGCCGGTGTCGGCTACCTGCCGTTGCGGGCCGACGCCCACGATATGCCTTTGCGCTCCGGCATCGCCGACGTCGTCGCCATCAATGGGTCGCTGCATCATCTGGACGATATGCGGCGCGCGCTGGTGGAGGCCTCGCGCCTGGTGCGGCCCGGCGGCTTGCTGATCCTTGATCATGACCCGCAGCGTTCGGCATGGAATTTCCGCGGCATCGCCTTGCTGCTATGGCGCCTGCGTTTGCCGATCTATCGCTGGCTTCGGCGCGGCGGCCATACCGCGGCCGACGACGAACAGGTCTGGGCACTGGCCACCGAACTGCATCACCGGCCCGGTGATGGGCTGACGCGCGAGCTGGTGCACACGACGCTGCGGCCGCTGGGCTTCGATATCGCGATCTATCCGCACAGCCACTATGTCGGCAAGGACGTGCTGGACGGCGTGATGGGCCGCCCGCCGCTGAAGATCCGGCTGGCGCAGCGGCTGTCCGGCATCGATCCCAGGTCGGCGGAAGCCGCGCTGAGCCTGTTTGTCGTCGCGCGCCGGCGCACGCTGTAGCCTTCCTGCAGTAGTCCCCTGCGCTTGCCTCGCGCCGCCGCCGATTCCGGTGGCGGCGTCCCCGCTTTTCTCTTTCCCTTGCGCTCGATCCACCGATGGCTCGATTCCCTGTCGGTCCGACTCGCCCATCGCAGCGCGCGGCCCCATGCCCACGCAGGAACGCTAATTGCCTGATGGCAGCGTGATGGCCCCGTGATGGCCGCGTGATGGCCAACCCGGCCAGCGTCCGCCCCGACGAAAAAACTCCGGACGAGAAAGGGCGCCTCTCCACCGGGGACGGGAGAGGCGCCAAGCGCGGGCGAGCGGTCAGTCTATCCCGCGTTGCCACAGGCTATCCGCCGTCACACGGCGCGAAAGTCGCCTAGCGCACACAGTCTTCGGCGACGGAATGGAAATTGCGTCACCGGCGATATCCCCACTGATTGATGCCGGATCTGACGCGGGATTCGCGCCGGGTCCACGTCACAGCATTTGCAACTCTTACCAACGGAGGCACAGATGAACGAACGCAGCACCAGCCGCCGCGTATGGGATTACCGCCAGCCGTATAGCGCCGAAGACCGGCTCGACCAGCGCGGCTCGCGCCAGGGCGGCCGTTATGCGGAATACGCCGAGGAAGAGATCCGCCGCGGCCGAGGCGTCGGGCAACCGGGCATGCCGCGCTACGGCGGCGGCCGCGACGATCCGTTCGGGGAGCCCCGTCATGCCGAGCACGGCTATGGCGCCGGCCACTTCGGCGAGGGCCGCTACGGCCGCGGTTACGAAGAGCCCCTTGGCGACAACCCCTATGGCACCTACCCGTCGACAGGCGAGGTGATGCGCAGCGACCGCGGACTGTCCGGAAGGAGCGAACGAGGTGAACGCCGCAGCGGCGATCTGACCGACAACCGGCTGTCGCGCGGGCAGCGCGGCGGCCCCTGGCCCGATCAATCGCGTACGCCGTGGCGCGATCGCTACGAGCCCGACGATCCGCAGACGCGTGCCAACCTCGCGCAGGCCTATGGCATCTCGGATTCGGACCGCCTCGATGCGCCGTCCTGGCCGGACCAACGTGGCAGCGGCGATGCCGGCCGGCGCGAGGCGAGCGCGCGCTGGATGGACGAGGGCGGACGCTTTCCCGAAAGCGAACGCCCGGGCCGCGGCGGACGCCCGTCGGGCTGGCCGGGCGACGACTGGAGCGCCGGCGGCCAACGGCAATCGCATGGCCGCGACGAAGCCTACGAGCGCTTCAGCGGCGCGCCGCAGCGCGTGAACTGGGGGCAGGGCTCGGGCAGCGGCGCCGGTCCCGACCGCCGGGTTTCGCCGAAGGGCTACCAGCGCAGCGACGAACGGATTCGCGAGGACCTTTGCGAACGCCTTGCACACGATGACCGGCTCGAAGTGCAGGACGTCGAGGTCCAGGTCAGCGAAGGCGTGGTCACGCTGACTGGCGCCGTGCGCGACCGCCGTCAGAAATACTGCGTCGAGGACATCGCCGACGACATCTTCGGCGTGCGCGAGGTTCGCAACCGCATTCGCGTGCAGCGGGAGGGCGGGCAGGTCGGACACGGCGCCGCAGGATCGAGCTCCGAGGACCGGCGCGTGAGCGGCATCAGCACATCCGGCAGTGCCACCGGCAGCACAGCCAGCAGCTATGTCGGCGGCATGGAGGTCGGCGCGGGCGAAGTGCCCAAGGGCACCGACCCGTACGGCGGCACCACGACGCCGGGCAAGCACGCTACCTGATGGGGAGAAAACGATGAACCGGAACACCGACCGAAATACCGATCGAAATACCGACCGAAATGGCAACGGTCGGAGCGGCGACCAGGACGATGCCCGCGACAAGCTTCGCGCCCGCGACGATGGCGCCAACGACAATACGACGTCGAGCGCCGAAGCGCAGCGCGAGCAGGAGGTCAGGGAGGAAGCGCGGGCGATTCCCAGCTCGCTCGATCCCGATACGGACATCGAGCCGATCGACTCGGACATGAACCTCGAAGGCCTGCCCGAACAGGAACAGGACTATCCGCACGACAACCGGACCGAGGCGCTGTTGCCCGAGGAACAGATCGGCGAGCGCATCGAGGATGCGGCCGAGGGTATTGCGCCGGATACGCCGGCGGATCGCGCCGACCAGACCGACCGGCGCGAGGAACGCCCGCCACGGCGCGACACCGAGTAGACACACCGTCGTCCCCGCGAACGCGGGGACCCAGCGACTCACCACACCACAGCAACGCCACTGGGTCCCCGCCTGCGCGGGGACGACGGGATACGTTCCGCTTAAATCGAACTGATAGAGGTGTTGCCGCGTGAGCAGCAGATTGGCGAGCGTATCGCACACTGTCGTCCCCGCGAACGCGGGGACCCAGCGACTTGCTCTGGCCGCAAATAACGCCACTGGGGCCCCGCCTGCGGGGGGACAACGGATGCGCAAACCTCAATCGAACTGATACGACCAGCTCGCATTGATCCGCGGCGAGCGGCGCTCCGCATTGATCGGCTTGTCGCCGACCGGTTGCGCCAGCGACAGGTCCAGCGTGTAGTAGCGCCGGTCGGAGAAGCGCACGCCCAGCGCCACCGACGACAGCGAGCGGTGCGTCAGCGAGTAGCTGTTCGAGTAGACCCGCGCGACGTCGGCCATCACATACGGCTGCAGCGTCTTCAGATAGGTCATGTCCATGCCGAACAGCCGGCTGATCTCGGCCGACGCGCCCCAGCCCTTGTCGCCCGCCACTTCGCCGGCCGGGTAGCCGAGCCCGAAGAAGCGCCCGCCGAAGCTGATCTGCTCGCTCGACGCCAGCCGGTCGCCGCTGTACTGACCGGCGGCCGACACCGCCATGCCGAAGCCGAAGGGCAGGTCGGTGGCCTGCGACAGCAGCAGCCGCGTGCGCAGGAAGCTCAGGTCGTTGGCATTGTTCTCGCGGCGCGCCCCCAGCGCATCGACGCCCTTGTACAGGCCGAGCGTGGCGCTGCGCGAGACGCCTTCCTTGCGCTGGACATAGGCCAGCTCCGCATTGACGACCCGCACATTGGTACCGATCGCCACCGAGCGATCGGTGCCGGCCTGTGTATAGCGCTCGAACTGGTCGGTGCCGTAGAGACCGCCGCTCAGCGTCACCGAATGCCGCGCGCTCAGCAGCAGCGGATAGCTCAGGCTCGCGCCGAGCCGCTTGTTGTCATTGACGTAGCGCCGATTGAAGCCGATCTGCTCGAGCGTGGCGTTCTGCGGCACGCCGCGATAGTGCGACGCGTTGACGCGCGCGATCAGCCCTTCGGTGCCGATCGGTTGCGCATAGCCGAGCGCGTAGTACTCCTCGTCGTCGCGTCCCTTCGGAAACAGCGCCGATACCGTCAGCTGCTCGCCGAGCGGCGTCAGGCCGCTGGCGGTTGCCGTTGCAATCGCCCGCACGCCGGGCGACATGTAGTCGACGCCGGTGCCGAATGCGATCGGCTTGCGCTTGACGTCAAGCACCATTTCGCTGGCACCGTCGGTGGTGGTCGGCGGCTGCACCGTCGCGCCGACCTGCACGCCGGGCTGCAGGCCCAGCACGCTGGAATAGCGGTCGAAGCTGGCGCGCGTCAGCGGCCGTTCTTCCTTCAGCCGTTCCGCGATCGCGCGCAGCCGATTTTCCAGCGGGCCCGCATTGCCGCGGATGGTCACGCGCGCGACATAGCCTTCGACCACGGTGATCAGCACATTGCCGTTCTCGAAGGACTGCGCGGGAACGAAGGCGAACGACAGCGGATAGCCCTGCTGCTGGTACATCTCGGTGACCGCATTGGCGGCCTGCAGCAGTTCGGCGACCGTGATTTCCTTGCCGGCGAGCGGCTTGAACTTGTCGGCAATCTGGTCGAAGGGCAGCGTCTTGACGCCTTCGATCTGGAAGCGTGCCGGCGTCAGCTTGGCCGACAGCAGGTTCTGCATGGCCGGGTCCGGACGTTCGACCTGTACCTTGACTTCCCCGGTGGGCTTGGGCGGCGCGATCTTCGGCAGCGTTTGAGTCGGGTCCCCCTGGACCGGGCTGCGCGGATCGGCGGCCAGAACTGGATGCATGCCGCCTTGCCAGGCCCCGAGGCCGAGCAGCAGCATGGCGACGCGAGTGTGCGTGCGCGACATGGTCAATCCCCTTTCACAATAAAACGGATGCGGCTGTGGAAGCCGGTTCTCCACCGGCGCGCAGGCTGCCGCTGCCTGCGCGCTTATCGAAGTGGAGACCGGCTGTACTGCAGGACTGAGTGAGGGGATGCGCGCGTCCGGAGGCGCGCATCAGGTGGCCATCAGGCCCCGATCAGCGGCGACCCCCCAGCAGCCCGCCGACGGTGCCGAGCACACCGCCGACAATGCCGCCGACCGCGCCGGTCACCGGACCCGTGGTCGCGCCACCGCCCGTGCCACCCGGAGCGGGAGCAGGAGCCGGCGCCGGAGCCGTGCCGCCGGTCAGGCCGCCGGTGACACCGCCGACCACGCCGCTGACCAGATTGGTCACCGGCGCCAGCGGACCGCTGCCGGCACCGCCGTTGCTGCCGCCGGTGAGACCGCCGGTCAGGCCGCCGACGAGGTTGGTGACGGGAGCCAGCGGACCGCTGCCGGCGCCGCCGTTGTTGCCACCGGTGATACCGCCAACCACGCCGCCGACCAGATTGGTCACCGGTGCCAGCGGGCCGCTGCCGCTGCCGCCGTTGTTGCCGCCGGCGAGGCCACCGGTCAGCCCGCTGACCAGGTTCGTGACCGGGGCGAGCGGACCCGTGCCGCCATTGCCGCCGCCGGCCAGTCCGCCGGTCAGGCCGCTGACCAGATTGCCGACCGGAGCCAGGGGACCGCTCGGGGTCGCGCCCGGCGCATGCACCGCGCCGCCCAGCGCGGCAACGGTGTTGCCGGCACCGGTCACGACGCCGCCCACACCGCTGACGACCGGCGTATTGGTCTGCTGCAGCTTGCCGCCCAGCTGTGCCACGGTGCCGCCGACCACGGTCAGCAGATTGTTGACCGGTTGGCCGAGACCGGTGGCCGCCCCCAGCGACTGCGTGGTGCTGGTCAGCTGCGAGGTCAGCGGCACGATCGCGCGGCTGACGCCGCTGGTCAGCTGTTCGACCGGACCGGTCGACAGCACGGTGCCCAGCGTGCCGCCGAGCGTCTGCACGCCGGTACCGACCTTGTCGACCAGCGCGCCGACCGGCGAGGTCACCGCGCCCAGCGGTGACAGCGGGCCGGTGCCCACGCCGCTGACGGCGCTGCCGACCTGGCTGACCGCGGTGCCGACATGGGTGACCACGTTGCCGGTGCTGGCGACGGTGGTGCCGATCGGGTTGGCGCTGTTCGGAATATTGCCCAGGCCGTCCTTCAGTCCGGTGCCCAGCGAGTCGACCGCGTTGCCGACCGACACGATCGCGCCGCCGACACCGCTCTGCGTCTGGTTCGAGACCACCGGCAGGTTGACGCCGGTTTGAAGCTGTTCGCCGATGCCGCCGATGAGGTCGCCGGTCTTGCTGACCACGTCTCCGGTCTTGTTGATGATTTCGCCGGTCGGGCTGCGTACCGGCGTGCCGCCGCCGCCGCCACCATCGCCACCACCGCCGCCACCACCACCACCGCCGCCACCATCGCCGCCACCGCCGGTACCACCGCCGCCGCCGCCACCACCACCGCTGCCGCCGCCACCGGTACCGCCGCCGCCGGTGCCACCACCGCCGCTGCCGCCACCGTCAGTACCACCACCACCGCTTCCACCACCGGTTCCACCTCCGTTCGGGCTGCCGGTGCCGCCATTGGTGTCACCGACCGTGCCGCCGCCTCCCTTGCTGCCCGTACCCATCGAGGTCGAGCCACTGCCGCTCGCGCAGCCGCCAAGCAGCAGCAATGCGCTGAGCAGCGCCGTGGCGGTCAAGGTTGTCTTGGTTTTTTTCATCATTGATCCCCTGGTCAACAAGTGTTCTCGTGTTTGGACGTTCCCGAGTTGAAAGGCACTGGACGCACTGCGCCACCGTGCTGCCATCACAAGCGCAAGCGGTGTGCCACTGATGGAAGGGCTGTGCGCCGCGCGCATGGCAAAGCTCGCGCGCTCCCCGCAAAGCCTTGTGGCGCAACGGTTTGCCGGAAATGGACAGCACCGCGCGAAGGCTGCGCAAGGCCATGCGCGCAGCGTGTGGCGGCGTTACGCGTTACGTAACGCGCTACGGCGCGAACGGAACATCGATGGGGGTGTAGGGGATCGCTGCGATGCGGCCGGCGCGGTGTTCGCGGACGCGGGCGTGTGGCGATGGACGCCGTAACACGTTACGTAGCACGTAACGTCGCGAAGCCGCGCCACGCGAGCTTGTGCGGCCTCGTTTCCATGCCGGGGCATCGCCCGGAAAGCCGCGTCATACAAGGCTTTGCGGGTGATGCACAGCGCCGCCCGATCGGAGCGGCATGCATGGTTTCCGCCGATGGCACGCGCCTTGCGGACCAAGGGGCCGAGTCCCCGCTGCACGGGGACCGCCGGCACCACGGGACAGGTCACGGTTCCGCGCCGGTCCGATCCACAAGGAGAAACACAATGAAGCGGACGAATTCGACGCGACGCGCGCCGGTGATGATGGCGCTGGCGTGCGCATGCGTACTGGGGATGATGGCGGGCTGCTCGTCGAGCGGTTCGGGCAGCGGTACGCGGCCGCCTGCGACGACGCCCCCGCCGAGCAACGGTGGCGGCGGCGATGACGGTGGCGGCGGCACGCCTCCGCCGACCACGTCGAAGCCGACCACGCCCACCGGACAGGTGGCCGAAGGCGCCGGCAATACGGTGACGGCGGCCGGCAATGCCATCACGGAAATCGGCAAGCAGGTGCAGGGCGCCAATCTGCCGATCGTCAGCGACGGAACCCGCAATGCCACTGGCCAGGTGGTGATCGATGCCGGCAACACGGTGGCCGCGCTGGGTGCGGGCGTTCGCGATGGCCTCGGCAAGATGGGCGCGGTGGACAACCCCGTCGGCGTGACCGTGGCGAGCACCGGCAATGTCGTCACGCAGGCCGGTCATACCTTGTCGAGCACGGGCGATCTGGTGACCTCGCTGGGCAAGGATCAACTGAAGGTGCTGTCGCCGGTGACCACGCCAGTGGGCGCGGTGGTCAATCACGTGGCCGGCGGCGTGCAGCAGCTTGGCGAGAAGCTCGGCGACAAGCTGTCGACCGGACCGGTCGCACAGCTGACGGGCCAGACCAGCAAGGTGATCGTGCCCTTGACCAGCAAGCTGACCGATACCACGCAAGCGCTCGGTGCCACCACGCGCCTCGGTGCGCCGGTCGACAACCTGCTGACCAAGGTCGGCGGCGTGGTTGCACACACCGGCACGCACCTGAGCGCCACCAAGGCGCCAGTAGTGGGCCCGGTCGGCGGCGTCGTGACGGAAGTGGGCAGGACGGTCGCCGCGGCTGGCGGCCTGGTCCATGGCGAAGGCAATTCGGCAGGCGGCAGCGGCAATCCGCTCGGTGGCCTGCTTGGCGGTCTGCCTCTCACCCAAACGGGTGGGCAGGCGGGCAGTGGTGGTGGTTCTGACAAGGGTGCCGGCAGCGGCAAGACCGGCGGTGTGTTGGCACCGGTCGGCGGGCTATTGGCACCTGTGACCGGCCTGGTCGGCTCGCTCGGAGCGCTTGGGCGCTAAGGCGACGCTGACTGCTGCCATGGCACCAGTCCGGGGGCCATGCCAGGCAGCTTGACGGTGCGCAGCCGGACGATCCCCGCGGCTGCGCATCTTTTTTTATTCAGGGGAACGCACTGACGACTCGGGCGTTGGTAGTAGTCCTGATGGACGATCCAACAGCAAAAGATGCTGTCAATCGGGCAATTTAAAACTTTTGTCAAGACCGCAAACGGATGTAGCTGAAACTAAAAAATTCCTTTATAAAAAGAACACGGATGCTGCTGCACGAGGTCAGCCAAGCCATTAGAGCCAGGCGATCGCGCGGATCGACGCGGTATCCAGAGTGTTGGGATAACTAGCAATAAAAGTAGGAGCGGTCATCATGAAACAGGGGTTCTTGCGTTTCATTCGGGACGAACGGGGGGCGACGGCCATTGAATATGGCTTGATCGCGGGTCTCATCGCACTGGCAGTGGCCGGCGGAGCCAAGATGCTCGGCGACAATCTGGACGACGCCTTCGACCGGCTCGCCACCAAGGTGCAAACCATCATTGCACCGACTCAGGCCTCGGGCAGTTGACGGAATTACCGACCGCCATCCATGGCATTGATCGTCGCGCTGCTCTGCGCGACGGCCCTTTGGACTGATCTTCACTACCGCAAAGTACCGAATCTCGCATTGGCGCTCGCGCTGATTGCGGGGGCTCTCGTGTCTGCGCTCGGCTACGACTCGTCGTTGCCGCTTGCGGCGCGCGTGCTCGGATTCGCGTTGGGCTTTGCCGTCATGCTGCCGGCCTATCTGTTTGGCCGCATGGCGGCCGGCGACGTCAAATTCTTGGCGGTAGTGGGGTTCTTCATCGGACCGTCGAGCCTGTTGCCGGTCTGGCTGACCGGGACGCTGCTGGCATTTATCCATGCCTGTCTCGTTCTTGCCTTTCGCCATGCCGAGGCACGTGGCGGCCTCATTGCCGCGGTGGGCCAATGGCCACGACGCATGCGCTGGTTTGCCGCGATGACCGACCCGTCGCGCGGCATTCCTTATGCCGCTTATCTCGCCGTGGGTGTGCTCCTATGGATATCGGTCGGTCAGGGCCATTCCTGAAGGGCGGAATGCGCCACCGGTTGGCGCACAGATAAAAGCAACCGGGTTTGTCTATGAAACAGGGGCGAAGGGGAATCGTTCGCCGGCATGGCCGCGAGCGGGGGATTGCTGCGCTCGAATTTGCGGTGGTATTGCCGGTGCTGCTCGCTCTGGTGCTGGGGATCGTCTATTACGGCATGATCCTCGCGCTCGAGCAGATGCTGACGCTCGCCGCAGCGGAAGGCGCACGGGCGGCCTTGCGCTATCCCGCTGGCGCGCCCGACGGCAGTCTCGCGGCTACGCAGGACCTGCGCGTGGCCGCGGCGGCCAACACCGCGCTGGCCACGCTGCCCGCCACCATCCAATCGAAGCTCGCCTCGCGTGGCGACATTGCGTCGGCCAGCGATTGCGCCGCGCCGGCCGACACTGTCTGCGTCAACGTGACGCTGCGCCTGCCGGCCACCAATATCCTGCCGCGCGTGCCCTTCGTGCCGATGCCGGACACGCTGATGGGCACGGCCGTCGCGCAGCTGGCGCCGGACATCTGAGGCGCGCCATGCCTCGCTTCTGCTTCCGCTTTCGCTACTTTTCGATCGCCACGGCGGCACCGCGCACCGGGACTCCATCATGACCAGCAAACAAATCCGAATCGTCGCCATCGTGCTGCTGGCCCTGGCCGCGCTGTTGGCGCTGCTGGCCTGGCAGGTCGGGCGCAGGACCGCCAAGCCGCCGGCGCCATCTTCGTCTTCCCCAGCGGCGCTGCACGCGGTCGTGATTACCACCAAGGCGGTCGAGGCCGGCAAGCCGTTGGGCGCCGACGCGTTGAAGGTCGAGATGCTGCCAATCGATCCGGCCGGCGGCTATGAATCCGTCGAAGCGGTGGCCGGCCAGATTCCGCTGGTGGCGCTGGGCGCCAACGTGCCGGTGCTGGAGAGCCAGCTGGCCGGCGGCCTGGCCACGCAGGTGCCGGAAGGCGAGCGTGCCGTGGCGATCGCCGTCGACGAAGTGATCGGCGTGGGCCATCGCGTGCGTCCCGGCGATCTGGTCGATGTCTTCCTCGTGCTTCGGCGCGACAACCAGGAGATCGAAGGCAGCCAGGCGCGTCTGCTGCTGTCCCGGCTGCGCGTGCTGGCCTATGGCGTGCAGGCGGTCAACGACACGCGTGGCGCAACGCCCGATCAGATGATGAACCGGCGCGAAGGCGCCAAGACCGCGGTGCTGACGGTGCCGCTGGCGCAGGTCAGCAAGCTGACGATGGCGCAGCAGGCGGGCCGCCTGGTGCTGGCGCTGCGCAATCCGCACGACGACGGCATGCCGAGCGAGACGCTGTTCGCGGAGCCCGCGCCTGCCGTCGCCACGCGCGGAGGCGGACTGGCGAGCGCGGATGCGCTGGAGCCGGCGGACCGCGCCGCGGCCGGCGTTGCGCTGGCCGGCCTGGCCGGCGCTGCGAACAAGCCGCGCGTGCCCGCGGCGCGCACGGAGCAGCCGCAGATCGCGCAGGCCAGGCCCGCTGCCGCACCGTCGTCCGCCGGCGTCGAAGTGATCCGCGCCGGCAAGCGCGCCATCGAATAGGGACACGACGATGAATCTCCCGCTGCCGAGGGCGCGTCGATCCTGCTTTCAAGCGATACCTGCCTTGTCTTTCCCGATGAATTCATTGCACCGGCCGCGCACGCTGACCGCGTTGCTGTTGACGGCGAGCCTGCTCGGCACCGCGCCGCTGGGCGCGCAGCCCGCGCCAACCCGCGATCCGGTTCGCGATCAGGCCCGCTATCAGGCCCGCGATCAAGCAGAGCCTTCCGCGCAACGGCCCTCGCAACGCGTCACGCTCGCCGTCGGCGCGCAGCGCGAAATCCGCATCGGCCGGCAGCTCGAACGCATCGCCATCGGCAATCCCGAGGTCGCCGACGCGCTGCTGCTCAAATCGCGCGGCGCCAGCACCGCCGTGCTGCTGGTCGCGCGCAAGCCCGGCAATACCGATCTGATGGTGTGGCCGTCCGGCGAGGCGCCGATCCGGTACACGGTGCAGGTCGACGCGATGGCCTCCGATGGCCAGGGCGCGCAGATCGACGTGGCGGGGCAGGGCGCCATCATCCGGGGCCAGTCCCCCGATGCCGCCGCCGCAGCGGGCGCGCGACAGGCGGCGCGCGCGACCGTGGGCAACGGCCCGGTAATCGACCGCTCGACCGTGCCGGTCACCGGCACCGTGCAGGTCGATGTCCGCGTGGTCGAGATCAGCAAGAACGTGCTGAAGCAGGCCGGCTTCAACTTCTATCGCAACCGCTCGGGCTTCGCGTTCGGCAGCTTCTCGCCGTCCACGCTGACCCGGGCCACGTTCACGCCGCGCCCCGGCGGCAGCAATACCGGCGGGGGCCTCGCCACGGAATCGACCGCGCCGATCAGCAGCGCGTTCAACCTGGTCGCGGCGTCGATGAGCCATGGCATCTTCGCCAACCTGAGCCTGCTCGAAGGCAATGGCATGGCCCGCATCCTGGCCGAGCCGAGCCTGGTGGCGCTGTCCGGTCAGAGCGCGAGCTTCCTCGCCGGCGGCGAGATCCCGATCCCAGTGCCGCAAGCGCTGGGCACCACCACGATCCACTACAAGCAGTTCGGTATCGGCCTGACCGTCACGCCGACCGTGCTGTCGCCGGAGCGGATCGCGCTGAAGGTGGCGCCCGAGGCCAGCGATCTCGATCCTTCGCGCGGCATCGTGATGAACGGCGCGACGATCCCGGCGATCGTCACTCGCCGCGCCGACACCACGGTGGAACTGGGCGATGGCGAGAGCTTCGTGATCGGCGGCCTGGTCAGCCGCAATACGGTCAGCAATGTCGACAAGGTGCCGGTGCTCGGCGACCTGCCGCTGATCGGCGCCTTCTTCAAGAACTTGAACTTCCACCAGGAAGACCGCGAGCTGGTGATCATCGTCACGCCGCATCTGGTGCGTCCGCTGGCCAAGGGGTCGAGCGCGGCGGCGCGGGTTGGGGCCGACGGCCGCACCTCCGCCAATCCACCGGTCTGGGGCAAGTTCCTCGGCGGCGATCTGGTCGATCCGGCGTTGCCGGGCTTTTCGAGGTAGAGGAAGGCATGGACATGACGCTGCCCCCCATCGATGCGGCCCCCGTGGCCAGCAATGCCACCTTCCTGTTGAACACCACCGGCGAGGCGCCGCGGCGCTGGCTCGAACGGGCGCTGGCGCCGCTCGGCCAGGTGCATGCGGTCGATGGCGTCGACCCTGCGCGCGACGGCATCGTCGAGCGGATCGGCACCGCCAATCCGGGCATCGTGTTCCTGCATTTCAGCGCCGAGCATGCCCAGGCATCGACCCGGCTCGGCCAGCAATTGGCCCGGCTGTTTCCGAACCTGCCGCTGGTCGCCCTTGGCGAGGCGCAGGAGCCCGAGCTGATGCTGGCGGCGCTGCGTGCCGGCGTGAAGGACTTCGTCGACATGCGCTCGCCCGCGGCCAATGCGATCGCGACGGTGCAGCGGCTGCTCGCCACGCGCGAGATCGTGCAGCCGGCGCGCCGCGGCAAGGTGCTGGCGGTGCTCGGCGCGCGGCCCGGCGTGGGCGCCACCACGCTGGCGACCAATCTGGCGGCAGCGGCGAAACGCCGGCAGAACGGCGAGGTGCTGCTGCTGGACCTCGGCCTGCCGGCACGCGACGGCGCGCTGTACACCAATGTCGCGCCGGGTTTCCACTTCGTCGAGGCGGTGCGCAATCTGCGCCGCTTCGATCAGGTCTTCGTGCAGACCGCGCTGACCCGGCATGCCGGCGGCGTCGCGGTGCTGCCGCTGCCGCAGACGCTGGCCGAGCTGCGCGACATCTCGTTCTCCGAGGCGCTGACGCTGCTCGGGACGCTGCGCAGCCACTTCGACCTGCAGGTGATCGACCTGGGCGGATTCAGCAATCTCGATTTCATGGCGCAGCTGGTCAAGGTCGCCGACGAGGTGCTGGTCGTGGCCGAGCAAAGCGTCGCGGCGATCGTGTCGGCGGCGGAGCTGCTGGAAGAGCTGGGCCGCCGCGACGCGGGCCGCGAGTCGATGCGGCTGGTGGTGTCGCGCTATCAGGCGCGCCTCGGTCTCGAAGCCGACCAGATCGCGCAGCGGCTCGAGCTGCCGCTGGCCGGCACGCTGCCCGACTGCCGCGAGACGATGCTGGCCGCGATGAACAGCGGCGCGGTGCTGGCCGACCGGCAGCCCACCGCGCCCTATGTCCGCGCGCTGGCGCCGATGCTGGAGCGCGTCGGCTATCGCTGCGAAGCGCGCGCGTCGGGCCCCGGATGGCTGGAGCCGATCGCGCAGGCGGTGCAGCGGCTGCGCGCGGGCCATGCAGCGGGCAAGAACAAGGCAGACCATTGAGATGACGAGATGACGCAACCCATCGAATTCTCGGACAACGCCGCCGCGCCGTTTCCGACCTCGCAGGAATTCCACACGATCAAGGAAGCGGCGCACGAACACCTGCTGACGCGCATCGAGGAACTGGGCGCGGAGTTCGGCCGCTGGTCGCGCACGGCCATCCAGCGCTTCGTCGATCTCGAACTGGAGAGCTTCACGCGGCTGCGCCGGATTCCGATCAACGAGGCCGAGCTGCATCAGATTGCCGAGGCGCTGACCAAGGAGCTGGCGGGCTTCGGTCCGATCGAGGATCTGCTGAACGATCCCGCGGTCGAGGACATCCTGGTCAATGGCCATCTCGACGTCTATGTGTCGCGCCACGGCATGCTCGAACGCATTCCGGTGCGCTTTGCCGATGCCGGCCATCTGCTGCGCATCGTGCGCCGGATACTCGCGCCGATCGGCCGGCGGCTCGACGAGTCGAATCCGATGGTCGACGCCCGGCTGCCCGACGGCGGCCGCATCAACGTCGTGATCCCGCCGCTGGCGCTGCAGGGCCCGGTGGTGTCGATCCGCAAGTTCCGCAAGGATCCGCTGACGCCGGAGGCGCTGCTTGGGCTCGGCACCATGAACCAGGAGATCGGCGATCTGCTCGAGGCCGCGGTCAAGGCCCGCTGCAATATCCTGGTCAGCGGCGGCACCAGCTCGGGCAAGACTTCGCTGCTCAATGCGCTGGCGATCTTCGTGCCGGATAGCGAGCGCGTGATCACCATCGAGGACACAGCCGAACTCGCGCTGAACCACCCGCACGTGGTTCGCCTCGAAAGCCGGCCCGGCGGGTTCGAGGGCACCGGCGTGGTGTCGATTCGCGACCTGCTGCGCAACAGCCTGCGCATGCGGCCGGACCGGATCATCGTCGGCGAAGTGCGCGGCGGCGAGGTGCTGGAGATGCTGCAGGCGATGAGCACCGGTCACGACGGCTCGATGGGCACGATCCACGCGAGCAGCCCGCGCGAATGCCTGTACCGGCTCGAGATGCTGGCCGGCTTCGCGGGCTTCCAGGGCAGCGAGGTCAGCCTGCGCCGGCAGATCGCCAATGCGATCGACTTCATCGTGCAGATCGGGCGGCTGTCGAATGGCAAGCGCCGCATCCTGTCGATCACCGAAGTGACCGGCATGGGCGACAACATCGTCACCACGCAGGAGTTGTATCGGCACGACCCGTATATTGGGCCCGATGGCGTCGAGGTCGACCGCTGGCAGTCGCTCGGCATCCTGCCGCACTCGCCGAAGCTGGCGCGGATGCGCCAGGCCGGTTTTGGCATGGACGATCCGTTGGGACGCTTCGATGTCTAGCGCCGGCCTGGCCCTCGCCGCGATTGCCTTGCTGCTGCTCGGCGCGGGCCTGCTGCTGCTCGCGCAGGCCGGCACGCGCGCCGAGCGCGAGGCCGCGCGTGCCTTCGTACAGGCGCAGACCGAGCAGGTGCGTTCGCGCTATGCGTCCGCCGCCGAGCTGCCGCCGGTCACCGGCGCGCGCGACCTGAAGCGGCGCTGGGCCGATCTGCTTCGGCGGGCGGACCTCGAGCCGACGCGCCGGACCTATCTGCTGTGGGGCGGCCCGCCGCTGCTGCTGTGCGCCGCGGCCCTGATTGGCGGCGGCCTGGTGGCGGCTGCCGCGATGGCGGTGGTCTGCCTCGCGATCTGCGCATGCCTGTTGTGGCGCCGGACCACGCGTTTTCATCAACGCCTGTGCGAGCAGCTGCCTGGATTTCTCGACGGCGTGGTGCGGCTGATGACGATCGGCAGCGCGGTGCCGGCGGCGTTCCAGCATGCGATCGGCAATACCGAACTGCCGCTGCGCCAATGCCTGGTGCAGGCCGTCCATCTGCAGCGCGCCGGCAAGGAGCTGGACCAGGCGGTGATGCAGGTCGCGCGCAGCTATCGCTTCGACGAACTGATCCTGCTCGCTTCGGTGCTCAGGCTCGCCACGCGCTACGGCGGCCGGGCCGACATCGTGATGGAGCGTACCGCCGCGTATATGCGCGACCGCGAGCAGGCGCAGCGCGAGCTGTCGGCGCTGTCGGCGGAAACGCGGATGTCGGCGTGGATCCTGGGTTTGCTGCCGGTGGTCGTGGCCGGCTTGATGTTCGTCTTCAACGCCGGCTACCTGCTGATGATGTGGAACGATCCGTCGGGCCGCCTGCTGCTGATGGCGGCGTTCGGGCTGGAGATCGTCGGCGCGCTGCTGCTGTATCGGCTGGCGCGTTCGGTATAGGGGCGGCGTGATGAATCGTGACAGCTTGATCGCCTTCAGCCTGCTGATCGCCGCGCTCGGCGTGGCGGCGCTCGCGCTGCCGCTATTGCAGCAGTGGTGGCTGCGCTGGCGCGCGGCGCGCACGCTGGACGCCGCGCTGGCGCGGCAGGGGGCGACGGCGGGCCGAGATGCGGCGGCCGCTTCTGGCGAGCCGGCCTCGCCCGCATCGGCTGGCGCGACGCCAGTTGCGGGGCGTCAGGGTGCCATGCCGGCCGCCGCGAACGTCCCGGCCACCGCCCCCGGCGCGATCGGGGCCACGTCGGTTCCCGGCGCTGCAGCCGGAACCGGCCCGAACGGTGCGCGGGCGCGTATTGGCGCCCAGCTCGGTGGCCGCTTCGACGAACGCTGGCTCGCCAGTCCGCTCGGCAAGGCCATCGTCGGCCCCGAGGAGATCCGCTTGCTGGAGCAATGTGGCTGGTATGGCCCGAAGGCGCGCGCCATGTTCGGCGGGCTGCGTCTGTGCGTGCCGCTGCTGATCGCCGTGGTGCTGATGCTGTGGCGGTTGCCCGAATCGCTGCAGGGCGCGGTGTTTACCGCGTTCGGCGGCTTTGCGGTGTCCTTTCTCGCGTTCAAGTCGGTGCTGCGCCGGCGCGCCGCCAGCCGGATGCGCCAGCTTGACGACGAACTGCCGGTGCTGGTCGACATGCTGCGGCTGCTGCAAGGCGTTGGCATGTCGATCGACCAGAGCCTGCAACTGATCGTCACCGAGTTCGGCAGCATGCTGCCCGTGCTGGGGCCCGAACTGAAGCGCGCCAACGATCAATTCGCCTCCGGCCGTTCACGCGAGCAGACGCTGCAACGGATCGGCAAGCTGTTCGAGAGCGAGGACCTGCGCAATCTGATCATGCTGCTGAACCAGGTGGATCGCTTCGGCGGCGCGGTGCAGGAGCCGCTGAAGCTGTTCGGCCTGCGGCTGCAGGAGGCCCGCAAGATGCGCCTGAAAGAACAGGTCGGCCGCCTGACCGTCAAGATGACCGGCGTGATGGTGGTCAGCCTGCTGCCGGTACTGCTGATCGTGACCGCGGGGCCGGGGTTTCTCGGGGTGATTCGGATGCTGGCGAAGTTTGCGGGAGATGTGCAATGAAGGGCTTTATTCGGGAAATCCGCTCGGCAGCATGTTTTCTCCCCTCTCCCGCTGGCGGAAGAGGGGCAGGGGGAGAGGGCAAGGGCGCTCGTCATGCTTCCGACGGTTGCGATGCGGCCGCCGTCCCCTCCCCCCCGACCCCTCTCCCGCAGGCGGGAGAGGGGAGCCTTCTGCGGGCGGCGGCAAGAATTAAGTGGCGCCAGGCAATGACAGCCGGAACGATCGCCGGCGCCGGCTGGCTCGCGGCCGGCTGCGCCACCAGCGACCCGGCCGCGCTGATGAGCAAGCAGGCCGACGCGCAGATCGCGCTGTCCAAGCTGCAGGACAAGCAGGCGCAGGAGCAGTACGACGATCGCGCGGTGTACCGCGGCCTGATCGAGCGGATGCAGCAGCAAGGGCTGTACTACGCCTCGCTCGCGCATCTCGATGCCTACCAGCAGCGCTTCGGCGACAGCGCCGACGTGGCGATGCTGCGCGCCGATGCGCTGCGCGAAACCGAACAGGACGAAGCCGCCGCCATCGCCTACCGGAACCTGCTCGGCAGCAGCTACGCCGCCCGGGCCTATCACGGCCTCGGCCTGCTGGCCGGCCGCAGCGGCGATTTCGGTGAAGCGGTGACGCAGCTGGAGGCATCGTTGTCGCGCGATCCGACCAATGCGCTGGTGGCCAGCGATCTCGGCTATGCGCTGATGCGCGCGGGTCAGTTGCAGCAGGCCCGCGTGCCGGTGATGCAGGCCCTGCAGCTCGATGGCGCCAATCCTCGCATCGTCAGCAACGCCGCGGTGTGGATGCTGGCGACCCGCCAGCGCGAGCAGGCGACGGCGTTGATGGAGCGTGCCTCGATGTCGGCATCGACCCGCAAGGCGATCGCCCAGGAGGCGGACCGCATTGCACGCGAGGCAGCGCGGCAGGAGCGCGCGGCGTCGCGTACCAACGGCACGCGGCCCAAGCCCCAGCGCGTCGCGCTGACGACCTCCGCGCAGCCCGGCGAGGCCGCGGCAACGAACACGAGCAGCGCGCCATGACGAGCGCTGGACGATCCCCGATCGCCTCCAGGCGGAACAGCAACAGGAGAAGGGCATGAACTTCAGTAGACCGCCGCGGCTATTGCGCATCGCCAGTACGGCCGCGGTCGCCTTGTGCGCCGCGAGCTGGATGCCCGTTGCTGGCGCGCAGACCACGGCCCCGGCCAACACGAATGCGAGTACACCCACACAGGCCCGGAAGCCCGCGAACGGCGCGATCGGCACCGACACGCGCAGCCTGCTGGCGATCCAGCGCGACGGCAGCCAGGCCGGCGCCACGCTGCAGATGCCCGGCGAGCAGGCCGCGCTCGCGCATGCCC
This sequence comes from Cupriavidus sp. JZ107, assembly GCF_053903255.1. Classification (NCBI taxonomy): domain Bacteria; kingdom Pseudomonadati; phylum Pseudomonadota; class Betaproteobacteria; order Burkholderiales; family Burkholderiaceae; genus Cupriavidus; species Cupriavidus sp. JZ107. The sequence continues at coordinate 523,605 of NZ_CP096480.1, forward strand.
GTTATCTGAAGAGCTTCGAGCATCCGATTCCCGAGCGCTTCGTCGGGCAGTCGAGCGGCGGCGGCAATGTCAGCCTGCCTGGATTGACGCCCTCGAAGTAGTGACGATGGCTCGGCGTAGGCGGACACACCGGACACGCGCGCAAGCGCGCGGTGCGGTCAGCATCCTGATGGTGGTGTTGCTCGCCACCATCGGCATGGCCGCGCTGGTGTCCATCGACGTCGGACATGTCTTCTATCGGCAGCGGCAGTTGCAGTCCGTTGCCGACATGGCGGCGCTGGCCGCTGCCCAGCAATTGCGGCGCGCCGATAGCAACGCGGTGATGACCGAACGGGCGCTGGCGGCAGCGCAGGCGTCCGGGACCCAGAACGGCTTCAGCGGTGCGGCGCGCGAAGACTGCGGCGCCAGCCCCGGCGGCGAAGGCGGCATGGCGGTATGTGCCGGCGTCTGGGACCCGAACGATGCGGCAGCGGCCGCTGGCGGCCGCCATTTCCGCGGCAGCTACGATCCGGCCCGCATGTCGCCGAACGCCGTGCGGGTCGTCGTCTCCCAGACCGTGCCGATCCTGTTCGGGATACCAGGCGGTGAAGGGCGGCGCTTGCGCGCCGAGGCGATCGGCAATGCCAGTCCGCCTGTGGCGGCGTTCTCGGTCGGCAGCGGTCTGCTGAACTTCGAATCGTCGAGAAGCGCGCTGGCGCTGTTGCTCGGCAATACCATCACCCTGTCGGCATCGGATTGGCAGGGGCTGGTCAATACGACGGTCACGCTCGACCAGCTGCGATTGAAGGCCGGTGTCGGCACGGTCGACGAATTGCTGAACGCCGGCCTGTCGCTGTCCGAGTTCTATGCCCTGGTGCTCGGCGCGGCAAACAAGGAGTCGCTGCTCAACGCAATGCTGGGCGGGATGCCGGCGATCATCGATGCCAGGGCGCTGGCGGCGGGGCTCAATGTCGGACGCGTACTCGACCTCGGCGTACTGGCTCCGGCGATGTCGTCGGCGGCGGACGTTGGGCTGAATGTGGCTGAGCTGTTGATGCTCGCGGCGCAGGTGGCGAACAGGGGCGCAGCGGTGGATCTGGCTGGCGCGGTGCCTCTGCTGCCAGGCTCGCAACTGGCGCTGCGGATCGTCGAGCCGCCGCGCATGGCGGTAGGGCCGGTGCGGCCCTCCACGACGGATCCGATGGGGTGGGAGACGACTGCGAGGACGTCGCAGATGGACCTCGGTATTCAGTTGCAACTTGGAGCGAACCTGGTCGATAGTCGCGTGCTGTCGGCACTCACACCGACATTGGTTCTGCCACTGCGCGTGCAACTTGCAACTGCGCAATCCGCGCTGACCGGACTGCGATGTGCCGCAGCACCCGCGGATCGACGGGCAACGCTCAACACCGTGACGACGGTGTCCAGCATCTGCCTTGCGCGCAAGAACGACCTGGGCCAATGCGCCAATTCTGACGTGGAACTGGCCAACGTTCCTCTGGGGGTGGCACACGTTGCCGTCATGGCCAGCCCGAGGCAGCAAACGGTGCCGGGAAACAGTATTACCTCGGTGCTCGCGCCCGGCGATCATCAGGAGGTCAGCTCTCGTGGCCAGCTTGCCGCGCTGGTCGAGGATCTGGCGCGAAACCTCGACCTCAAAGTGACGGTCAGCCTGCTCGGCATTCCGCTGACGACCGAACTCAAACTCGGCGGCATCGTCAGCGCCCTGAGTTCCGTGATCTTCGGCGTGCTCGGCCCCACCCTAGACGGCCTGCTCGCCGCCCTTGGCATCCAGTTAAGCAACGCAGACCTCTGGGTTCACGACGTCGATTGCGACAACACCAGACTCGTCTATTGACCCGCGAGAACCGCGACATGAATACGACCAGCCGCCGTGCGGCCATTGCAGCATCGCCATGAAAACAGACCGCTGGGCCTACGAAAATCTCGAAGTCTACGTATGGGAAGGCAAATACGAATTTGCCGACCGCGTAGCCCGCTTTCTCGCGCCGCTGGGCGCCGAAGTGATCCGCGCCGGCGGGCTCGAAGGCCTGCCGACCGAGCCGCGCCTGAAACTGTCGGTCGCGATCATCAGCGTGTCGGTGATCGGCGCGGCCAAGTTCACCGCGCTCGATTGGGAGGCGGTGCACGGCATGCCTGTGATCTGGGTAGCCGCGCCGACGAGGGACAATGACCCCGGCCGCTTCCCGCCGGAATACGCGCACATCCTGTCCGACGATTTCACCGGCGCCGACCTGCGCGCCCAGCTCGGCAAGCTGCTGCCGCAACTGCTGGCGGCGAGCGAGGTGCAGCCGGACATCGCCGAACTGGTGGCCGGCTCGCCGGCGATGCAGCAGTTGATGTCGCACGTCGATACCTATGCGGACTTCGACAGCAACGTGATGCTGTATGGCGAGACCGGTGCCGGCAAGGAACGGATCGCGCGGCTGTTCCACGAGCGGCACAGCCTCTATGGCAAGGGACCGTTCGTCGCCGTCAACTGCGGCGCGATTCCCGATGGACTGTTCGAATCGCAGTTCTTCGGCCACGCCAAGGGCGCGTTCACCGGTGCGATGTACGCGCACCGCGGCTACTTCGAACAGGCCAACGGCGGCACGCTGTTCCTCGATGAAATCGCCGATCTGCCGTTGTTCCAGCAGGTCAAGCTGCTGCGCGTGCTCGAGGAGAACGTCGTCACGCGGCTCGGCTCGACGCTGCCGGTCAAGCTCAATTTCCGCCTGGTGGCCGCCACCAACAAGGACCTGCGCGAGGCGGTCGGGCAGGGCAAGTTCCGCGCGGACCTGTATTTCCGGCTGGCCGTGATCGAACTGCGGATTCCCAGCCTGGAGGAGCGCGGCGCCGCCGACAAGGTTGGACTGCTCGAGGCCTTCCTGCGGCAGATACTCGGCCGGTCAGGCTACGACGCGCTGCCGCCGATGCCGGATTGGCTCAAGGGCGCGGTCGGTACCGCTTACTTCGCTGGCAACGTACGCGAGCTGCGCAATCTGGCCGAGCGCGTCGCGATCGTCGTCCAGCACGACGGCCTTTGGGACCAGGATCGCATCCGCCCGTTGTTCCGCACGCTGCGCCCGGGCGCGTTCGAGGGCAACGATCGCGGCGTCGACTGGCGTACCGAGGTCGAAGAACGCCGCCGCATCATCGCCGCCCTCGATGCCAATGGCTGGCGTCGCCAGGACACCGCCGCCAGCCTTGGCATCAGCCGCAAGGTGCTGTGGGAGAAGATGCGCAAGTTCCAGATTGCCGACAACGAGGCGGAACCGGCCTGACGAAGTGGGCTGCGGTCTGCGTCGCCGCGCAGCGAAATTGCGCAGAACTTCGCAGCCTTGGCGATCCCCTAGCGGTTCCGCTTCGCCGCCTCATGCTCGAGCAACTGACGCAACTCGGCCCGAATCGTCCGCAACAGCATCACGCGCTCCTCCGGCGTGGGATCGCGCAGAAAGGTGTACGCGTGCAGCGTCAGAGGATGCAACTTGAGGACGCCGGCGATCTGCGCCACCTTGTCCAGCGTCGGACTCTTCTGCCCGCGCTCCAGGCTGCTGACATAGGTGCGGCTCGACACGGTGCCGAACTCGCCCTGCGACAAGCCTCTGGCAGTGCGCGCCGCCCGCAGCGCCGCACCGAAGTGCAAACGCAACCTCGTCTTTTCCGGGTTCAGGGGGACGTCTGAGTCTGAGCCTTGCTGCATCTTCAATCACTGTCATCACATTCATCGTGCGCCCGCCGTCGGCTCGCGCACGGTCAGTCCGCCGCCGAAGGCGAAACCCTGTCCGAAGGGCAGGGCCGGTTGCGCGGGCGCCTGCCGCTGGCGGGAGACCGTGTCCGCGGCGCGGTGGCCATCCGCCGATGAACCGGACAGGATCTGCCGGATACGCGCCAGATACCGCTCGCCGACAGCCCGATTGGTCCGGGCCGCTTCCATGCGGAAGGCGCTGCGTGCCGGCGGACGGATGTCAAGCGCACGGCAGACTTCGGAGACATAGGGCTTCGATTCGCCGTTCAGGCGCCTGGCAGCGAGCCGCACCGCGTCGTCACCGACCTGTTGGCGCAGCCACCGAAGGACAAGACGGTCGTATTCGTTCTGAATCCGGATCAGGTCTTCCATGGGCACTCCCGCAACTGTATGTTTGTACAGGTACTGTAAGGATATACAGTATCAGCGGGGATGCAAGAAAAATGTTGTGAACGGGTCCCCAACGGCGGGTTGCTCGGGTTTTTCACTCGTGATGCGTTGTATTCTTGTTTTACTGGGGATGACGAGTATCCTGGAAATACATAAGATACGAAGTAAATGTAAAGTACAAAGAATTCGTTGTAACTGGCACATGGCATCAAGGGAATGTATGAGCAACTTCACCGTCCGCACCGCGGAGCAACTGCCGCAACTGCTGCAGGCCTTTCGCAAGGAGGCGGGCCTGACGCAGGCGGAGGCGGCGCTGCGCATGGGGGTCAGCCAACAGACCTTGTCCGCGCTGGAACGCAATCCGGCACGGGTCAGCGTCGACAAGCTGATGCGCGTGCTCAGCGTTCTCGGCGTCGAACTCGTGCTGCACAAGCCGGCTCCCCAACCGCGTAAGACCGCATCCTCCAGCCCGCAGGTCTGGTGATCATGGGACGGCGATCCCACACCCGCACGCTCACGCTTTGGATGAACGGCGCACTCGTCGGCACCTGGCACTTCAGCCCGCGTGCCGGCGATGTGCTGCAGTACGCGCCGGAGTGGGTGGCCTCCAAAGCCGGGCGGCCCTTGTCCCTGTCGCTGCCTTTCACGCCGGGCAACGCGCCGCATCGCGGAGACAAGGTGCGGGCCTACTTCGACAACCTGTTGCCGGATACCCGGGAGATTCGCGAGCGCATCGCGCGGCGGTATCGCACCGGTTCGACCGATGCCTTCGACCTGCTCGCCGAAATCGGCCGCGATTGCGTGGGCGCCTTGCAGCTGCTGCCGGACGGGACCGTGCCTGAAGGTGTGCAGCCGGTCGAGGCGGAACCGCTGACCGAGGCTCAGGTCGCGCAGGTGCTGCGCGGCACGCTGCGATCCGCGCCGCCGGGCTTCGTGGACGAACAGGACGAGTTCCGCATCTCGATCGCCGGTGCCCAGGAAAAGACCGCGCTGCTGTACGACAACGGCGCCTGGTGCCTGCCGCACGGGCAGACGCCGACCACCCACATCCTGAAGCTGCCGCTTGGCCTCGTCGGCGGGCTGAAGCTGAACATGACGGAATCAGTAGAGAACGAGTGGCTGTGCTCGCTGATCCTGCGCGAGTTCGGTCTGCCGGTCGCGCACTGCGAACCGGTGCAGTTCGAGGATCTGAAGGCGCTCAGCGTGCAGCGGTTCGACCGCATGTGGTGGCAAAGTCCGGACGGCGATCGTCGCCTCGTCCGGCTGCCGCAGGAGGACATGTGCCAGGCCAAGGGCGTGCCGCCGGCGAGCAAGTACGAAGCCGATGGCGGACCCGGTATCGACAGCATCATGGAAACGCTGGCGGGGTCCACGACGCGCGACGAGGACCGCCGAACGTTCTTCCAGGCACAGGTCCTGTTCTGGATGCTGCGGGCCACCGATGGCCACGCGAAGAACTTCAGCCTGTTCCTGCGCCCGGAGGGCCGGTATCAGCTGACGCCACTCTACGACGTGCTCTCGGCATACCCGATCATCGGAGAGGCGCCCGGCAAGCTGTCGCCGTTCCGGGTCAAGATGGCGATGGCCGTTCGGACGCGCAATGCGCATTACCAGATGCGGGAAATCCAGCGCCGCCATTGGGTCGCCGTCGGCGAGCGGCATGGCGTGATCACGCCCGACGGACGTCCCGCACGGTACGTGGTCGACGATCTGGTCGATCGCGCACCGCGGGTGGCACAGGCGATACGGGAAGCGCTGCCGAAGCGCTTCCCGGAACCGCTGGCCGACTGCATTCTCGATGGAATCCTGGCCGAGGCGGAAAGGCTGGCCGGCTGATCCGCGGGCAGGCCATGCCAGGCCAAGCCGACGTTCCGCCGCAGCCGCTCTGCCTCTCCTAGAAATCCACCGTCATCGCAACCTTGAACGTGCGCGGCGCACCCATCGTCAGATAGCCGCCGTATGCGGACGCCCAGTACGCCTTGCCGGCCACGTTCTCGATGCCGGCGCGCAGCGTGTAGCGCTGCTGCGCCGCCTTGAAGGTGTAGCGGGCACCCAGATCGAAGCGGCGCCACGACGGCAGGCTGACCCGGTTCGCCACGTCGAGATACTGGCGTCCCGTCTGCAGATAGCGGCCCGAGACCGTGAAGCCGGGCACGCCGGGGATGTCCCATTCCGCGCCGACATTGAGCGTGTAGTTCGGTACGCCGACGGCCTTGTTGCCGTCGGTCGCCGGTGAGGCGGTACGGTCCAGCCTGGCGTCGATATAGGCCACGCCAGCCAGCAGACGTACGCCAGGCAGCGGCTCGCCGAACCCGCTCAGTTCGATGCCACGATTGCGCTGTTCTCCGGCCATCGAATAGACATTGCCCTGCAGGATGCCGGACGGTTGCTCGATCTGATAGACGGCGAGCATGGTGCCGAACTTGCCTGCGTCCCACTTGACGCCGGCCTCGACCTGCTTGGACTTGATCGGCGGGAACACTTCGCCGCGGTTCACGGCGGTGTTGGGCGCGGTCGGTCCCTGCGCCAGGCCCTGGATGTAGTTCGCATACAGCGAAACGTTGCGCACCGGCTTGACCACCAGGCCGAAGGCCGGCGACGTGGCCGAGTCGTCGTAATTCGATTGCTGCACGCCCGTATAGCTGTAGCCACGCACGCTCAGGTTCTGCTGCCGCACGCCCGCGGTCAGCAGCACGCGATCGTCGAGGAAGGACAGCGTGTCCGAAATCGCGAACCCGCTCAGGTTGGTCCTGCCGGTGACACCCGGGTGCGCCATGTCGCCGCCGATCAGCGTCGTCGCCGGCCTCGGCGTCTGCACCGGGTCGTACAGATCCGTAGCGAACCGGCCCGTCATCTCGTAAGCGGTGCGCTTGACCGTCTGCATGCCGGACCACGCCAGGTTGACGCGATGCTTGATCGGCCCGGTATGGAAGGTGCCGCGCACGCCCACTTCCTCGGCCGTGGTGTTGGACTTGTACGGTACCGTCAGCCGGGCAGCGGTACCGGCGCCGCTGCCGTCCACCGTCAGCGACGAATAGTTGCCGAACTCGTTGGTGTGGTGGGCGCCGACCGCGAGATAGGTGGTCCAGTCCGGCGCCACCTCATATTCGGCGCGCAAGGTCCCGTAGGTGTCCTCCAGCATCGAATCGGTCCACGCCTGCGCGAAATTGGCGCTTGCCGATGGCACCGCCGGCAGCGTGGTCCCGGTCAGCGACACCATGGGCCGCCCCTGGCGAATGGTCTGCTTCTGGTAGCCGAAGTCCGCCGACACGCGCAGCTTGTCGCCCTGGTAATCGATCCCCGCGGTGAACAACCGCTGCTGGCGGCGCTCGTCGTCGATGGCGGTTTCACCGCCGCGCGCCAGCGCGTTGATGCGCACGCCCCAGCGCTGGTCCTCGCCGAAGCGGCGGCCGATATCGACATGGCCGCCGGCCTGGCCCTGGCTGGTGTAGTCGATGGTGGCCTGGGTCAGCGGCTGGTATGGCGCGAATTTCGGCACCAGATTGATGCCGCCGCCGATGCCCGAACCGGTCGGCGTGACGCCGTTCAGGAACGCGCTGGCGCCGCGGAACACCTCGACCCGATCGAGACCCTCGACCGCCACGAGCTGGCGCGGGGCGATGCCATACAGGCCGTTGTAGCCGATGTCGTCGCCGTTCAGCTGGAAGCCGCGGACCACGAAGGTCTCGGAGAAATTGCCGAATCCCAGGCTGCTGCGTACGCCCGGATCGTTGGCGAGGACATCGGCGACGCTGCGCGCCTGCTGGTTCTGGATCGCTTCGGCCGTGTACGCGGTGATGCTGAACGGCACGTCCATCATGTCCTGGTTGCCGAGGATGCCGAGCCGGCCACCGCGCGCAACCTGGCCGCCGGCATAGGCGGGGGGCGGCTGGTCCGGGGCCGACTCGGCGCGGACGGTGACCTGGGGTAGCGTTTCGGCAGATTGGGCGGCTTCGTCGGCGGTGTTGGACTGCGCTTGCGCCAGGGCCGTCAGCGGCAGGGTGCCGGCAACCGCCATGGCCAGCAGATTCGGCCGGATTCGGCGTGGGCGGTATGGGCAGGACGGCGCGGCGTGGCGGGCCGAGGTTCCGGGAGAAGGGAGGCGGCGGGGAAGACGGAGCGGAGACACAGTGCGGCAATGTCATATTGAAAGCACATAATGATAATCGTTTTCATTATCATTTGTGCCGACATAGCCGCGTTGTGCAAAGGGTCGTCGTCAGGACTCCACAGCCCGCGGCTTACTGCGCCTCGAATCCTTCCTTCAACGCTTCGCGCAGATAGTCCACCAATAGCCGCACCGGCCGCGGCAGCAGCGGGCTATATGGGCGGATCGCATAGATCGCATCGCCAAAGGCCCCCGAAGGCCGCCAGCCGGGCAGCACGCGGACCAGCTTGCCCGCATTCAGATCGGCCTGCGCGGTGAAATCCGGCACCAGCGCGATGCCGAGGCCGCCCAGCGCCGCATCGCGCAGCGCCTCGCTGTTGTCCGCCGCGAAATTCCCCCGGATGCCAACGCTCTGCCGGGCCGCACCGCCTCGGACCGGCTCGAAGCTCCAGGTCGGCTGCTCGCCGCGGCGGAAGTAGTGCAGGCAGTTGTGCGCCGTCAGGTCCGACGGCGACGCGGGCGTGCCGTGGCGCCGCAGATAGGCGCGCGTCGCCACCAGGACGGTACCGGTGCGGCACAGCGTCCAGGCGATATGCGTGTCGGGTGCCCGCGAGGCGTGGCGTACCGCCAGGTCGAACCCTTCGCGCGCCAGCGAGGCGAAGCTGTCCGACAGTACCAGCTCGACGCGGATCTGCGGATACATCGCCAGAAACGGCGGCAGCCGCGGCACGATCTGCTGGCGGCCCAGCGCGACCGGCGCCGTCATCCGAACCAGGCCGCGTGGCTCGCCGCCCATGTCCTTGACGTCGCCGAAGCTGCGTTCGATCGACTCGAACGGTACCCGCGTCGCGTCCACCAGCCGCTGGCCTGCCTCGGTCAGCCGGACACTGCGCGTGGTGCGCTGCACCAGCGGGATGCCCGCCGCGCGCTCGAGTTCCGCAATGCGCTGGCTCATCGCGCCCTTGCTGATGCCGAGCTGCGTTGCAGCAGCGGTATAGCTGCCGACGTCGCCGAGCACGACCAGCGAGTGCAGATGCACCCACAGCGATTCGATCTTTTGCTTGTCCATCGGGCGATTGTTTAGTTCATTGAACAGTGAGTCAAGCGTGGCGCTATTGAATGGGCCGGGGAGCGACGCCTACACTGGGCCCATTCCACCGATTCCAGAACTGATTCCGGAACTGAATCCCGGAACTGAATCCCAGAACCAAGGAGCCCGAGATGACCCAAGCGCATGCCTATACCGACCGTGCCGACGTCGGCCACTACATCGGCGGCCAGCGTACGAGCGGCAGCAGCCAACGCCGGCAGGACGTGTTCAATCCGGCCACCGGTGAAGCCCCGCGCAAGGTCCTGCTCGGTGAAGTCTCTGATGTCGACGCGGCCGTCGCCGCGGCCGCCGCTGCGTTCCCGGCCTGGGCCGACACGCCGCCGATCCGCCGCGCCCGCGTGATGCAGCGCTTCCTGCAGCTGATGAACCAGCATCGCGACACGCTGGCGGCGATCATCACCGCCGAGCACGGCAAGGTCTTCTCCGACGCGCAGGGCGAAGTGATGCGCGGCATCGACGTGATCGAGTTCGCCTGCGGCATTCCGCAACTGCTCAAGGGCGACTACACCGACCAGGTCAGCACGGGCATCGACAACTGGACCATGCGCCAGCCGCTGGGCGTGGTGACCGGTATCACGCCGTTCAACTTCCCTTGCATGGTGCCGTGCTGGATGTTCCCGGTGGCAATCGCGGCGGGCAATACCTTTGTGCTGAAGCCCAGCGAGCGCGATCCGAGCGCGAGCCTGTTCATGGCCGACCTGCTGGCCGAGGCGGGTTTGCCGGCCGGCGTGTTCAACGTCGTGCAGGGCGACAAGGTGGTGGTCGACGCGCTGATCGCGCATCCCGAAGTGAAGGCCGTCAGCTTCGTCGGCTCGACGCCGATCGCGCAGGCGATCAGCGAGCGCGCCGCGCAATTCGGCAAGCGCGTGCAGGCGCTGGGCGGCGCCAAGAATCATCTGGTGGTGATGCCCGATGCCGATCCGGAAATGGCCATCGACGCGCTGATCGGCGCGGCCTACGGCTCGGCCGGCGAGCGCTGCATGGCGGTGTCGGTCGCGGTGCTGGTCGGCGATACCGCCGATCGCCTGATTCCCAAGCTGGCCGAACGCGCCCGCGCGCTGAAGATCGACAACGGCATGAACCCGGAAGCCGAAATGGGTCCGGTGGTCACGCGGCAGGCGCTGGAACGGATCGAAGGCTATATCGGCCTGGGCGTGGAAGAGGGCGCGACGCTGGTGCTCGATGGCCGCAACCATCGCGTGCCGGGCCATGAAGGCGGTTTCTTCACCGGCGCCACGCTGTTCGACAACGTCACGCCGCAAATGCGCATCTATCGCGAGGAAATCTTCGGCCCGGTGCTGGCCTGCGTCCGCGTCAAGGACTTTGCCGAGGCGGTCGAGCTGATCAACGCGCACGAGTTCGGCAACGGCGTGGCGTGCTACACCAGCGATGGCGGCATCGCCCGCGAATTCGCGCGCCGGATCCAGGTCGGCATGGTCGGCATCAACGTGCCGATCCCCGTGCCGATGGCCTGGCACGGCTTCGGCGGCTGGAAGCGCAGCCTGTTCGGCGATACCCACGCCTATGGCGAAGAGGGCGTGCGCTTCTACACCAAGCAGAAGTCCGTGATGCAGCGCTGGCCGCAGAGCATCGGCAAGGGCGCGGAGTTCGCGATGCCGACGGCGAAGTAAGGCGCGCCAAAACGGCGACATCCGGCGGCGCCGGCGGGGTGAATACCCGCCGGCGCCGCTTTTTTTTTGGCCGGACGCTTCGACGCCGGGACGCTGCCCTTGTTCAAGATAGCGAAACATGCGTGGCATGTATGAAGCCCCCCGCGTTAGTTTGCACGTGCTGTTCCCCGCGCTGGATTGACGTCAACGCCGGAATGTCTCGAACGCGAGAACACCGGCATTCGAGCACGCCGATCCCGCCAGCAGGAAGCACCGCGAATATCGGCAGATAAAGGGAGACAAACCATGAACACGCGCAGGCAATGGCTGGCCGCCATGCTGGCACTGACCGCTTCATCGATCGCTTCATCGATGGCGTTTGCCCAGGATAACGAAGGCTGGCCGAACCGCCCGGTCAAGCTGGTCGTCGCCAGTGCGGCCGGCGGCGGTACGGATACGCTCGCGCGGCTTCTTGCCGAGCAACTTGGCTCGGTGTTCGGCAAGCCGTTCGTGGTCGAGAACAAGCCCGGCGCCAACGGCTTGATTGCCAGCGAAACCGTGTCCGCCGCGAACCCGGACGGCTACACATTGCTGCTTACCTATGCCGGCGCGATGGTCGTCAACCCTGCGCTTTACACGCGAGCGCCCGATCCGCTCAAGCGTTTCGAACCGATTGCGCAGATCGGCAGCTTCGGCAACCTGATGGTGGCATCGCCCAAGGTGCCGGTCCACAACCTGAAGGAGCTCGTGGCCTACGCCAGGCAGCGCCCGGGCCAACTCAGCTACGGATCGTGGGGCATGGGATCGGGTGGGCACCTGACCATGGAGAGCTTCCTGAAGAAGGCGAATCTCGCCATGGTTCACGCACCGTACAAAGGCACCGCCGCCGTGGCCACGGACGTCCAGAGCGGTCTGTTGCCCGTCGGCTGGGTCGACGTCAGCTCGCAGATCGGCCTCGTCAAAGCCGGCAGGCTGGTGCCCATCGCCGTCAGCGGCTCCAGTCGGTTGCCGCAGTTCCCGAATGTGCCGACCATGGGTGAGCAAGGCTATCCGTTCCCGACCACCAGCTGGTACGGCATGTTCGCGCCGGCGGGCACATCCGGGGCGCTGGTGGAGCGGTTGAACAAGGAGGTGGTGCGCGCCATCGCGACGCCGGCGTTTCGCGACCGCTTGACCGCGCTGAACCTCCCTGTCGCTCCAGCCCTGACGCCGGCGCAGTTCCGGAAAGTGGTCGCCGACGATACGGTGGCATGGCAACGCATTGCACAGGACGCCGGCGTCAAGCCGGAGTGAGAAGGCATGCAATCCAGCAGTTCATTCGATAAAAGCGGCGTGGATGCGGCCATGTTGGCCGGTCTGCGCGTCGTCGATTTCGGCCAGTTCATCGCAGCGCCGTCGGCAGGACAGGTCCTGGCCGATCTGGGCGCCGACGTGATCAAGGTCGAGCCTCCGGGCGGCGATGCAAGCCGTCGCTCGGGCTGGCAGACGGATGCCTGTGGCCCCATGTTTTCCGCTTATAACCGCGGCAAGCGTTCGATCGTCCTCGATCTGCGCCGCGCGGAGGATCGTGGCGTGGCGATGGAGCTGGTGCGCCGCGCCGATGTGGTGCTGCAGAACGCGCGTCCGGGCGTGATGGAGAAGTACGGGCTTGGCGCCGAGCAGCTTCGGGGGCCGCTTCCTCGGCTTGTCTACGGCTCCGTCAACGGCTTCGGCGACAGTGGGCCGGCGGCGGCGCGTCCGGGCCTCGATATCGCCGCGCAGGCCGAAAGCGGAATGATGAGCATGAACGGAGAGGCCCACGCCGATCCGACACGCGTCGGGTTCACGGTCGTCGATGTGCTGGCCGGCCGTACGCTGGCGACGGGCGTGCTCGCCGCGCTGGCGCGCCGTGGCATCACCGGACAAGGTGCCCACGTCAAGGTGTCGCTGATCGACGTGGCAGCCGATGCGCTGAGCCAGCAATGGGCCGAGTACCAGTTGCTCGACGCGGCGCCGTCACGCTGCGGCAACGGCCAGCCGACGATGGCGCCGGCGGCGGATGTGGTACCGACTGCCGACGGCAGAATCGTGATCTCGGCCTATCTGCAGGACCACTTTGCACGCTTGTGCGAATGCCTGGGACTGCCGGAACTCGCGCAAGACCCACGCTTTCACGACAACGCCGCGCGCGTGGCGAATCGACCGGCTTTGCTCCAGATGCTCGCCGGCGCATTGTCGGCTCTGACCACCGAGGAAGCTTGCCGAACGCTCAATGCCGCTGGGGTCGTCTGCGGCGCGGTGCGCGACCTGCGCGATGCCATCCAATACGCGCAGGCCACGACACCGGAACGAGTGATCAGCGTGCCGTCACCCGGCAACCGGACACTGCGCATGCCGGCCTTGCCCATGACGATCGACGACGGAAGGCCGCGCGATGCTGCGCTTCCCGATCTCGGCCAGCACACGGCCGAGATCCTTGCCGAACTGGACCGGCAGCGGGAAACGATGGCGTAAGCCGCTTCAAACGAGCGCCTCGCGATGAATGTCACGCGGCGCTCGTTTGGCGTTTGGCTTCGTCCAGCAGCCATCGCAGAAAGCTGGCAATGGCCGGCTTCTCCTCCGCCTTGGGCATGGTGACGGCGTAGTACGCGAATTCCGTCGGCCAGGGCCGATCCAGCGCAATTGCAAGCCGACCGCTGGCAATTTCCTCTCGCGCATAGAGATCGCGAACCAGCGCAATGCCTTGGCCGGCTTCCGCCGCGCGGATCAGCAGGAAATCGTCATCGAAGGCGGGGCCGCGCTCGATGCGCGGATCGCTTTCCACGCCCAGCGCCTTCAGCCAGAGACGCCAGTCGGACCGATCCGAATCCTGCAGCAATGGATAGTCGAGGCAATCGATGGCTTCACGGATCGGCGGCCCCTCGGCCAACAATTTCGGACAGGCAACCGGAATCAGTACCGGTGCCATCAGATAGTGCGCTTCCAGTCCAGGGTAATTGCCCAGGCCATGCCGGATCGCGATGTCGACGCGGTCGCGGCGCAAGTCGGCCAATGCGGACGACGCTTCGACACGCACTTCGATATCCGGGTGCCGATCGGTAAATGTGCCCAGCCGCGGCACGAGCCACGATGCGGCGAAGGTGGGCACAGCACTGACGGTCAACGTCTGGCGCGCATTGATGGCGTCCAGCGTGGCAAGGCTGGCTTCGATCTGGTCGAACGCCCGCAACAGGGCCGGATGCACCTGTGCTCCCGCGGGCGTCAGTTCGACGCCGTAGCGTGTACGGCTGAACAGGCTGACACCGGTACGTTCCTGCAGCAGCTTCAATTGCTGGCTGACCGCGCCGGGCGTCACGCCCATCGCATCGGCCGCCCGTTTCAGGCTGCCGTGCCGGCCGGTTTCGACGAAGGCGCGCAATGCCAGCAACGGAAGTACCGAGCCCATGTATTGAGGTTTTCTCTTGTTGGAGTTCAGGGAAATCGAGCATGCAAAGCGGATCGCTCGCATCGCCGATATATGGGGTTTGTGTGTTTAGTCTAGCTGACTTCCAAAGGAAGGCAAACGAGGTTCTTTCCAGGCCGCTATATGGTGCTACTTCGCGGCATGAATTGTGGCGGTGGCCAGCCGTGGAATTTAGCTGAGCTATATATATGAGCCAGATTAAATCGTTTCTTGTCGCGCTTGTTTCGCCATAGAGTTTTCTCTGTTTTACCAATGAGGAAACCGCAATGACATTGAATCCTTTCTCCGACGAGAATCTCCCTGCTGCCGGCATGCCCGGCGCTTCCGCGCCGGCGTTTGCCATGCATGCGGGTTACCGCCGCATGTTCAGTCCCGATGCGCTGACGGTCGGGATCTTCCTTCCCTTGCGGTTCTATCAAGGGGATATGACCGTCCTTTCCGGCCAGGCCGATCTGGTGACCAGGATCGATCGCCTCGGCTTCGCGGCCGTGTGGGTTCGCGATGTTCCGCTGTTCGATCCGAACTTCGGCGATGCGGGGCAGGTATTCGATCCCTTTACCTACCTTGCCTTTCTGGCGGCCGGCACCCGGCGCGTCGCGCTCGCGACCGGAAGCGCGATCTTTACCTTGCGACATCCGATCGATCTGGCGAAAGCCGCCACGACAATCGACCAGCTTTCCGGTGGCCGGCTGGTGCTGGGCATTGCGTCCGGCGATCGGCCAGTCGAGTTTCCGGCCTACGGCATTGATCATGATGGACGTGGCGCGCGTTTTGCCGAGACGGTTGCCTGCTTCCGGCAGTTGATGCAAGGAGGAAAGCTCGACATACGCTCATCGCTGGGAGAGATGCGGAATGTCGAGCTGCTCCCCAAGCCCGTGTCGGGCGCGATTC
Organism: Cupriavidus sp. JZ107; assembly: GCF_053903255.1. Classification (NCBI taxonomy): domain Bacteria; kingdom Pseudomonadati; phylum Pseudomonadota; class Betaproteobacteria; order Burkholderiales; family Burkholderiaceae; genus Cupriavidus; species Cupriavidus sp. JZ107. The sequence goes on from NZ_CP096480.1 coordinate 538,887, forward strand.
CGCTGATCGTGACCGGTAGCTCGCGCCAGTCTCTGGAATGGGTCGGTCGACACGCGGATGGGTGGCTGACGTATCCAGGGCCGACATACACCGGCGCCGGTCCGCAACGGCTGGCCGAGAAAATCCGCGCATGGCGAGCGCTGATTCCCGATGGTGGCTTCCGGCCCCATATGACCAACGAATGGATCGAGCTGGTGGACAACCCGAACTATCCGCGCACACCGATGAACGGCGGGTTCATCCTGAAGACCGGCCGCAAGGGCCTGATCGATCTGCTTCAAGAATGGAAAGCGGCTGGCGTCAACCATGCCGCCCTGGGCATCCAGTTTTCGCCGCGTCCCGCCGCCGAGATCCTCCAGGAGTTGGCCGAAGAGGTGCTGCCGTTGTTCCCTTCGCATGAAGGCCCGGAGCCAGCGAACGCCGATTGGTAGCCGGTCCGGGCGCCGCGCATCCATAACAACGTTTTTGTCAGGGTTAATGCCCGCCGTTGCCGATGCTGGCAAAATCCGCACCGTGGCCCGTTGGGGCAAGCCTTGAACCTGCCGAATCGCTGAATTGCATCGCGCAGGTTTTTTACATCGTAATTTCGTACCGATCGATATAAAAATAACCGATATAACACCAATGACAAGCGTGTCCACCACACCCTCTTCGATTCGCACGACGGCGGCCATGCCGTTCGCCGTCTATATCCTCGGACTGACCGTCTTTTGCCTGACCACCTCGGAATTCATGGTGGCCGGCATGATGCCGTCGCTGGCCGCGGCCTTCGGCGTGCCGGTCGAACGCATCGGCTATCTGGTGTCGATCTATGCGGCGGGCATGGTGCTCGGTGGACCGGTGCTGACCGTGGCGCTCGCGCGCGTACCGCTGCGCCCGGCGCTGCTCGGTCTGCTGGCCACGTATATGGCCGGGCAGATCGGCTGCGCGATGGCGGATGATTATCTGGTGATGGCGATCGGCCGTGCGGTGACCGGCATCGCCGCATCCGCGTGCTTCGGCATCGTGCTGTCGATGTGCGCGGAGATGGTGGCGCCGGAGGTGCGCGGGCGCGCTGCGGCGATCGTGATCGGCGGCCTGATGATCGCCACGGTCGCAGGCTTGCCGCTGGCTACGCTGGTCGACCTGCACTTGGGCTGGCGAGCGAGCTTCTGGCTGCTGGTGGTGCTGACCGGCCTTTGTGTGCTGGCGGTGCGTTGGAAGATTCCCGCGACATTGGCCACCAGCACCAACGGCATGCGCAGCGAACTGGCCTCGCTGGCCAATCGCGAGCTGTGGGCCGCCTATACGACCAGCGCGCTGATCATCGGCGCGACCTTTGCCGGCTTCAGCTATTTCGCGCTGGTGCTGACCAAGGTGTCCGGCTTCTCGCCGTCCTCGATTCCCGCGCTGCTGGGCCTGTATGGCCTGGCGACGGTCATCGGCAACGCAATGATCGGCCGCTTCGCCGATCGGCATACGATGCGCATTCTGCTGTGGGGATTGGTCGTGCTGGCAGGCGCGTTGGCCTTGTTTGCCGTCTACGCGGATCAGCCGATGGTTGCGGTCATCGCGATGCTGCTGGTCGGACTGACCGGTGTGTCGCTGAACCCGGCGATGGTGGTGCGCGTGATGCGCGCCGCGCCGCCGGGGCCGCTGGTCAATACGATGCATACCGCGGTAATCAATATCGGCCTGATGTCCGGCTCGTGGCTCGGCGGCGTGGGCATCAGCCAGGGCTGGGGGCTGCGGTCGCCGTTGTGGGTCGGCACGGTGCTGGCGGTGGCCGGCGTGCTGGCTGTGCTGCCTTATGCGTTGCGGCGATCGCAGGTATCTGGTGCGGGCCTTCAGGCGGAGTGCGCGAAGGGATAGACCCGCTTCGCGCGTCCGTTTCCAGTCAATCGCGCGAGAACACGGCACCCTTGCCAGGCCGGATATAGCGCGGCGCCGGAAGGCCCATGGCTTTCGCGGCATTGAGGATGCCGTCCTCGATCGCCCCGGCGTCGCGCACGCCTTGATATTCGCCGTCCTTGAAGATCACGTTGGCGCCGTAGACCACCATGAATCCTTCCGCCGCCTCCTTGGCATCCGCCGGAACGGAAAAGGTATGGACCGAGCCGCCGGGCTCATACAGATAACTGCCGGCGGTCTGGCGATCGTCCGGGTATTCGACGTAGTTCCATTCGCCTTTCGTCGTAAAGAAGTGAACGGTGCCGGTGTGGAAGTGCGGCGGCAGCGTCGTGCCCGGTTCGAACTTGCCGTACAGCACCCAGACGCCGTTCTCGCGGTCGAGGAAGAGCGGAATGATCGTCGAGCCCGGCTCGGAACCTGCGAATTCCGCCGCGTCATGGATATTCACCGTCAGCAGGCGGTCTTGATGTGTGACGACCTTGGGCAAGGCCATGATTTGAATCTCCTCTGATGTGGGATGGTATCTGCTGATACCGTTCACAGAAGACCAAGCGCGCGCAACTTGGCATCGGGCGCCGAGTACGGGCGCTCGCAGATGATCTTGTCCGAACCCGGCGCGAATTCGAACGTGGCGGCGATCCGGATGCGGAAGGTGCGGCCGGTCGGCTCGTAGGTCTTGCCATTGGCCTTCAACGGGCCAAGATGCGTGCCCTGCAGCCAGAATTCGACCAGCACGGTATCGCCATCGGCCGCAATGGCGATGATCTCGTTCTTCAGATCGGGAAAGGGCACCCGCGACGAATCGAAATACCCGCGCACCTCGGCCTCGCCATCGAATACCACCCCACTGCCGTGCATTTCGTAGCGCGGATGCGAGAAGGTATCGATCACGGCGTCCCAATCGTGGACGCACTCCAGTGCCATATGGTCGCGTACGGTCTGGATGCGGGCTTCATTCAGGGTGGAAGACATAGACGATTCGTATGGTGATGTCATGGAAGGGGAACCGCCCGCGTTTGGGCGGCAATGCATCAGTCGAGCGACATGTGCGCCTGCCTGGCGATCGATTTCCACATCGGGATATCGCGCGCATTGATCGCTTGCTGCTCGGTGCCGGAAACGTATTTGGCCGTAATGCCCAGCGACAGCAGCTTGCTGACGACCTCGGGTTCCTTCAGCGTCTTCTCCAGCACTGTCGACAGCTTGTCGACGATCGGCTTCGGGGTCTTGGCGGGGACATACATCGCCCATGTCAATTCGCGGTCGAAGTCGACGCCTTGCTCCTGGTAGCTGGCCACGTTCGGCAGACTCGGCGATCGCTTGGTGCAGACGGCCAGCGCCTTGACCTTGCCTTCCTTGACGAACGGCGTCGCGGTCACCATGTCGACGAAGGCCACGGAGATATGGTTGCCGAGCAGATCGGTGATGATTTGCGAGGTGCCTTTGTAGGGCACGTGCTGCAGCGGGATGCCGGCCTTCTGGCTCAGGATCTCGCCGCAGAAATGTCCGGTCGAGCCCGATCCCCAGCTGGCGTATTGAATGGGCGCCTGCTGTTTGCGGGCCAGCGCCGTCAGCTCTTTCAGATTGCTTGCCGGGTACGAATTCGACGCGACCATGACAATCGACGAATTGCCGATGGTCCCCAGGCTCTGGAAGTCGCGCACCGGATCGTAGGGCAGCTTCGCGTAGGTCGCGGCCGCCAGCGGGTGCGTCGACATGCCGCCGATCATGATCGTGTAGCCGTCCGGCGTCGCCGTCGCCACCGCCTGAGTGCCGATCGTGCCGGCCGCGCCAGGCTTGTTCTCGACCACCACCGGTTGCTTCAGCTGCGCGGCAAAGCGCTCGGCCAGGAAGCGGCCCAGCGTATCGCCGCCACCGCCGGCGGAGAAGGGCAGCAGCATGCGGATCGGGCGCTCGGGATAGGCGGCTGGATCGGCCGCGTGCGCTGTGGCGGCCGCCACGGCCAGCAACGCGGTGGTGAAGAGCTTCTTCATGTCGGGTCTCCAAGGGTGTTCGCCCGTTCTGCGATGCGGGGTTCGGGGTGGCGTTTCCTTGTGTGTGGAAACGTTTCCATTGCAGTGTCGTCGAGCGTGATGCGGGCAGCAATCATGGTTAACGCTATGCTGCGCCGAATCGGCACATGGATTACTGTGTCTTTATGGAAACGTTTCCAATATTCGATGACATGGAGCCAAGATGAGCTTGCTGTTCGGAGGCGTATGCCAAGTCGGCTACGTCGTGCGGGATATCGAGAAGGCGATGCGGCACTGGAGCGAGGTGCTCGGCGTCGGGCCGTGGTTCTACAAGAAGGAAGTCGGCACGACCGAATTTCGCTACTACGGTGAAACGTCGGCCCTGCCGGATCTGTCCATCGCGCTTGCCAATTCCGGCGGCGTGCAGATCGAGCTGATCCAGCAACGCAACGACGCACCGTCGCTCTATCTCGATTCGCTGAGGCACTTCGGCGAAGGCATGCAGCATATCGCGTACTGGACCAACGACCGCTTCGACGAATTCGCCGAGCGGTTGCGTGCCAGCGGTTATGTCGAGGGGCACGGCGGGCGCATGGGCATGCGCGGCCGATTCGCCTATTACGTCCATGCGGACTTGCCGGGCAACATCGTCGAGATCTCGGAAATGTCCGGCGGCAAGGGCGAATACTTTGCCGCGATTGCCGAGGCCGCGAAAGGCTGGGACGGCGCCGATCCGATTCGGCGCATTGGCGCGCTGCAATGAGCGCGGCCCAGGGCACGACGGCGGGCCGGCACGTTGCGGTGGTGACCGGCGCCGCGCGCGGCATCGGGCTCGCGATCGGCAATCGGCTCGCGGCGGACGGATACGCGGTCGCCCTGTGGGATTGCGACGGGTCCCAGCTCGACGATGCCGCTCGCACATTGCAAGGCAATGGCGCACGGGTATTGCCGGTGTCAGTCGACATCACCGATCGCCAACAGGTCGAGCGGGCATTCGCACGGACGGTCGAAACTCTGGGCGCGCCCACAGCGCTGGTGAACAATGCCGCCATCCTCGGACGCAGAGGGCCGACGGTGGAGGCGTCCGTCGACGAATGGAAGCTCGTCTTCGACGTCAATGTGTTCGGCGCATTGCAATGCGTGCAGGCGGTGGTGCCTTCGATGGTGAAGAACGGCTGGGGACGCGTCGTCAACGTGGCGTCGGTCGCTGGCAAGGAGGGCAATCCGTTTGCCGGCGCCTATGCGGCATCGAAGGCCGCATTGATCTCGATGACGAAAAGCCTGGGCAAGGAACTCGCGGAAACCGGCGTACTGGTCAACTGCATCACGCCCAGCGCCGCCGATACCGATATCTTCGGCCAGCACGACGAGAGCCAGCGGGCGCAATTGCAGGCCCGCCTTCTCGAACGCGTGCCCATGAAGCGGTTCGTGCGGGTCGAGGAGGTGGCCGAAATGGCCGCATGGCTGTGTTCCGCGCGCTGCAGCTTCAGTACCGGGGCGGTATTCGATATCAGCGGCGGCCGCGCGATGTACTGATGGGCGGGTAGGGCAGGGCCATCGGATCGACGATAATAGCGGCCCCAGGGCCCGCTACGATTACCGCCAGCTCAGACCTTCAAGCCGGACCATCGATGACCAGCCGAACGCGCACCCCCAGCTCCGACACGCCAGCCCGCGTCACGATCCGCGACGTGGCGCGCGCCGCCGGCGTCTCGGTGGGTACGGCATCTCGCGCACTGAACCGCAGCGGACCCGTCAGCGAGGCCGCGCTCCAGGCCGTCGAACGGGCCGCGAAGGCGCTGGCCTATGCGCCCGACCCCATTGCGCAAAGCATGCGCACCGGCACGTCCGGCGTCGTCGGCCTGCTGGTGTCCGACCTGGCCAATCCGCTCTACGCCCGCATCATCACCGCGGTCGAAGCGCGCCTGCAGCGCGAAGGCTATGCAATGGTGGTCGGCAACACGCATAACGACAAGGCGCAGGAAGAGCTGATGGTCGACCTGTTCCGCCGCCGCCGCGTCGACGGACTGATCCTCGGCCCCTGCGAAACCGAGCGCCCCGATTACCTCGCCCAAATCTCCCGCGACCTCGCCGTCGTGGCCATGGACCGCGACTTCGGCGCGCAAGGTTCCGGCGTCCACGTCGAACACGCCCGCGGTTCCTACGAAGCGACCCGCTACTTGCTCGACCTCGGACACACCCGCATCGCCCTGATGACATCCGACGGCGCCCTGCGCCCCGGACGCGAACGCATCAGCGGCTATCGCAAGGCACTGGAGGAGCGCGGCCTGACCGTCGATACCGCCCTCGTGCGCTCCAGGCGCTCGGCGATGGATCTGTCATTCAGCGATGCACTGGCGCTGCTGTCCGCCAAAGACCGCCCGACAGCCTTCATCTGCCTCGGCACCCGGATCCTGTCCGGTGTCCTGCAAGCGATGAAGCAGACGGGGCACCGCATGCCGCAGGATGTCAGCCTGATCTGCGTGGGGGATAGCGATCTGGCGCAGCTTTATACGCCGGCGATTACTGCCATCGATTGGGATCTCGAGGCGGTGGGGACGGCGGCGGCGGAGATGTTGTTGCGGGGGATTGGGGGCGGTACAGGCCCGGACGATGCGAAGGCGGCCGCGGGGCGGGAGATCCGGCTGGGTACGCGGGTTGTTTTGCGGGAATCGTGTGCGCCGCCTGCGCATGGCGGAAGAACATAGAGGGTTGGCGACAAGGCCCGCTGTGGGCGGGGCCGCGACGTCGCACGCCGGCGTGCCAAGCGCATCGGTACGTGACACGTTTGGAATGGGAGCGGGACATGGATCGGCTGGCGGCGATGGAGACCTTTGTCGGGGTGATTGAGGCAGGATCGTTTTCGGCGGCCGCACGGCGGCTCAACCTCGGGCAGCCCGCGGTATCCAAGTCGATCGCCCAGCTCGAAGAACGGCTGGGCACTCGACTGCTGTTGCGTTCAACACGCGGCTTGACACCTACCGATGCAGGTCAGCGCTTCTATGAGCATGCCAAGCGGGCCATCGAAGAAGCAGACGAAGCCGAACAGGCGGCTCGCGATTCCTCGGAAGGGCTGTCGGGCCGCCTGCGGGTTTCGGCGGCGGTCACGTTTGCCCGATTGCATATCCTGCCCGGGTTGAAGACGTTCATGGACCGCCATCCCCAATTGGAAATCGATATCGCACTTGACGACCGCAATATCGATTTGCTCGAAGAGGGCACCGATGTCGCGCTACGCATGGGGATGCTGGACGATTCGTCGATGACGGCGCGGCGCATTGCCCGAAGCCCGCGGCTGGTAGTCGGCACGCCACGGTACTTCGCGCAGGCCGGTGTGCCGCGTACCCCCGCAGACCTGAGCGGGCATCAAGCCATCGTCTATTCGCAGCGTGGCGGTGGAGAATCATGGTCCTTCCGGCAGGGCAGCACGGAAGTCGCCGTCGTCGTATCGGGGCGCGTGCGTGTCAGTGCTGCCGAGGGAATCCGTACCGCAGTGCTCGCCGATATGGGACTGGCGGTGGCGTCAAGATGGATGTTTGCTCCGGAAGTGGAACAAGGCGTCGTACAGACGGTGCTGAACGATTGGACCTTGCCGCCGATCGATTTGTGGGCGGTCTTTCCATCCGGAAGAATGGTCACTGCAAAGGCGCGCGCCTTCGTCGCTTTTGTCGAAGAGGCGCTGGCGGGTCAGGTGTCCTGAAGCCGCGACACGCGCGGCCTGGTACCGTGCGCGATGGGGCGATCAGCGTTCGAAAACCAGCAACGTCGAAGTCGCCGAGGCATACAACCGCCCATCGGCGCCGACCAGATCCGCGCGAGAGAACGCGGCACGGCGGCCGAACGACAGCACCTGTCCTTCGGCCCGCAACAGGCCTGAGTCGCGCGTGATGGCCTTGTGATACGACACTTTCAATTCCAGCGTGGTGTAACCCTGACCCGGCGCCAGCCGCGAGTGCACCGCGCAGCCGCAAGCCGAATCCAGCAAGGTCGCTGCATAGCCGCCGTGGACCGTGCCGATCGGGTTATAGGCATGCTCCCCTGGAATCCCGGCGAACACGGCCCGACCTTCCGCCACTTCGACGAAATCGAAGTCCAGCGACACAAGGATGCCCGGCTTCCTGCCCGAGGCGAGCAGCGCCTGCAACTGTGCCAATCCATTTTGGCCTTCCATGCCTTTGCTTACTTCGTCGATCAGACTCATTACCGCTCCTGGTTTTCCGCCAGCGCGCCGGAGCATGCGAGACGGGGTAGGTGACTTGCATGATGGAAGTTACGAATTTACAATGACTTTCATGATGAAAGCAACCAGCATTTTCCTGCCCTGCGGAGGCACGTCATGAAACGGACCGACGTCGGCACCTCATGTTGTCCGGTCGCACGCAGCTTGTCCCATGTGGGCGAGTGGTGGAGCATCCTGATCCTTCGCGACGCGATGATCGGTCTGACCCGATTCGATGAATTCGAGAAGAGCCTGGGCATCGCACCCAATATGTTGACTCGCCGTCTGGCCAGCCTGGTGGAGGCCGGTCTGCTCGAGCGCGTGCAATATCAGGACCGTCCGCCTCGCTACGAATATTTCCTCACCGAAGCCGGCAAGGCGTTTCGCCCGGTTCTGCTGGCCTTTGTCGAATGGGGCAGCCGATATTTCGCACCCGAGGGCCGCAGCGTGCAATTGGTCGAGCGTGCGACGGGCCGGCCGGTGCGAGTCGGCATGGTCGATCTCGATACCGGCAAGCCGGTCGACGCCCGCGATTACGTCATCGAACCGGGGCCCGCAGCTGATGATCACCTACGTTACTGCTTCGCGTATGGCAAGACCAAGCGCCGTGGCGGCGACACCGGTCTGAAGTTCGTTCCCCCATCCATCTCCGTCGTCGATGACGACGGCGACGGCCGAGCGCGACGCGGCAAAGCGCGGACCTGACGCCCGGAACACGGGTCCGCATTCAACTTCGGCAGTACGACCGGCGACGCCGCGCAGGCGCCTCGCCCGGCCAAGTTCGTCCCAAACTTCCTGCGGCTTTCAATTGCATAGGCAACAATGATGAGTACAAAGAGAATCGTGGTAACCGGCATGGGTGTGGTGTCGCCGCTCGGATGCGGGGTGGAAGCGGTATGGGGCAGGCTGCTCGAGGGCAACTCCGGAATGGTCTTGTTGCCGGAGGACATGGTCGACGGTATCGCGGCCAAGGTGGCAGCGGTGGTGCCAGCGTTCGGCGAGAACGAGCCCGCCGGGTTCGATCCGGCAAGCGCTGCCGAGCCAAAGGACCTGAAGAAGATGGACCGCTTCATTCTGTTTGCGTTGACGGCCGCAAAGGAAGCCCTCGCGCAAGCGGGATGGGCGCCGCGGGACGAGGCAGGGCGGCAGCGCACCGCGACAGTCATCGCATCGGGTATCGGCGGCTTTGGCGCAATCGCAGAGGCGGTGCGCACTACTGAAACCCGCGGACCTCGTCGCCTGTCGCCCTTCACGATTCCCAGCTTCCTCGCCAACATGGCTGCAGGCAACGTGTCGATTGCGCACGGCTTCAAGGGCCCGCTAGGGGCGCCCGTGACGGCGTGTGCCAGCAGTGTGCAGGCCATTGGAGATGCGGCGCGCATGATCCGGGCTGGCGAGGCGGATGTTGCCATTTGCGGCGGCACCGAGGCGGCGATCGATCGCGTCAGTCTCGGGGCCTTCGCAGCGGCGCGTGCGCTATCAACGGGCTTCTCGGACAGACCGGCTCAGTCGTCGCGCCCGTTCGATCAGGCCCGCGATGGCTTCGTCATGGGCGAGGGCGCCGGCCTGCTGGTCATCGAGGAGCTGGAGCACGCGCTGCGACGAGGCGCCACGCCGATTGCGGAACTGGTCGGCTATGGCACCACGGCCGACGCCTATCACCTGACGTCCACACCGGACGACGGCGACGGCGCACGCCGCGCCATGGCGCTGGCGCTACGACAAGCCGCAATCGCGCCGGAGGCTGTCCAGCATCTGAACGCGCATGCCACCTCGACACCGCTGGGCGATCGCAGTGAACTGGAAGCGGTCAAGGCCGTATTTGGAAGAGGCAAAGGTCCAGCCGTTTCGGCAACGAAATCCGCCACAGGGCATTTGCTCGGGGCAGCTGGAGGCATCGAAGCCATCTTCACCGTGCTGGCTCTGCGCGACCAGATTGCGCCGGCTACCTTGAATCTCGTCGAACCGGATCCCGCGGCGGACGGCGTCGATATCGTCCACGGATCCCCACGTGCGATGGCGATGGAGTACGCGATCTCGAATGGCTTCGGCTTTGGGGGCGTCAATGCGAGCGTGGTGTTCCGCCGCTACTGCTGACGCTGCTGTATGACGCCTGATGCCGCAGCGAGCCGCTATGCCGGCGAGGAATAAGACCTATTCTTTTCAACGTCTGCCATGACACGCAACACCGCTTCACTATCGCCAAACGGCGACATTCACTGAAGAACAAGGAGTTACATCATGCATGTACAAGGAAAGCGGGTGCTGATCACGGGCGGCTCCAGCGGCATCGGCCTTGCCACTGCCGAAGCGTTGCTCAGCAAAGGCGCATCGGTGGTGATCGTTGGTCGGCGGGCGGCCGTGGTGGAACAGGCGCTCGCCCGCTTGCGGGTCATCGGCCATGCAGACGGCGTCGAAGCGGACATCACTACCGAAGCGGGGCGCATGCGGGCGTTGGCCGAGGTGCAGAGTCGCATGGGAGGCTTGCAGGTGCTGATCCACAGCGCTGGCGGCGTGCGTGCGGGACGACTGGAGGAGACGCCGGAGGACGACATCCGCAAGATGGTGGAAGTCAATCTGCTGGCGCCGATCTTGTTGTCACGTCTTGCCTTGCCGATGCTGCGTGCCTCCTCCAGTGGCGGCATGATCGTCAATATTTCATCCGGCATCGCGCTGGTCGGCGTGCCGTTCTACGCGACCTATGCCGGCGTCAAATCCGGCATTGCGCATTTTGGCGAGGCAATGCGGCGCGAATTGAAGGGCGAGGGTGTGCATGTGCTGACGGTATATCCAGGGGCGACTGACACTCCAATGATGTCGTCGTCCGATGCCGGACCGGAACTCGGCTTCGTACGCGAGCCGGCCTCCACTGTGGCGGACGCGATCGTCAAGGGGATCGAGCAGGACGCGATGCAGGTCATTCGCGGTGGTGAGGTTCGGGCCGCGATGATCGCGCAGAACCGCACGGATCCTGCCGCATTGGACCAGCGTTTCGCTGCGTTGAAACCGAAGCTGCTCCAGGCCGTCAAGCGGCACGTCGCGCTGTAGCACCATTCGCCCTTATGTCGGCGACCGTCGCATCGCGCTGGCGCGATGTGCCGGGACACCGGGATGGAATTGCTCGCCTGACTGAACGCCTGGAACGCTGCCATTACTGGCAGGAATGAGTGCTATTGCTCCAGGCTGCCTTCCGCCTCTCCGGACACCGGCGGATCATGCCGTCACCGATTCACTGACATCGAGGTAGACGGCATGCAAGCAACGCAATTGACTCTCTTCACCCCGACCACCGTCGGCCCCTACGATCTGCAGCACCGCGTCGTGCTCGCTCCCCTCACGCGGATGCGGGCCGACCTCAATAACGTGCCTACGGATCTGATGGTGGAGTACTACGCGCAGCGTGCGACCCAAGGTGGCTTGCTGATCGCGGAGGCAACCGCCGTGTCGCCGCTCGGCATCGCCTATGTCGACGGGCCCGGCATCTTCAACGAGGCGCAGGCGGCGGGATGGAGGCGCGTCACCGATGCGGTGCACGCCAGGGGCGCGCGGATCTTCCTGCAGCTATGGCATGCGGGACGACAGGCGCATCCCGCCAACATCGGCGGGGAAACGCCGATCGCGCCTTCCGCGATTCGGGCCCTCGAACATGCGGCCATTCGCGATGCGCTGGGAAATATCGTCGAGGCCGAGCAGGTCATGCCGCGCGCGCTCGCCATCGAAGAGATTCCGGCAGTGGTGGAGGAATTCCGGCGCGGCGCGGAACTCGCGAAGGCGGCCGGCTTTGATGGTGTGGAGCTGCATGCGGCGAACGGATATCTGTTGGACCAGTTTCTGCTCGATGGCTCGAACCGCCGGACCGACGCCTACGGCGGGCCGGTGGAGAACCGCGCGCGCTTTCTGTTCGAGGTGCTGGATGCCGTCCGTTCGGTCTGGGGGGATGGGCGCGTGGCGGTGCGGCTGTCGCCCAGCGGCACCTACGGCACGATGTCGGACCGCGACCCACATGGCACCTTCGGCTATGTCGCCTCACGCTTGAACAGCTACGCGTTGGCGTATCTGCATCTGGTCGAGCCGCGTGTGCGGGGCAACGAGGACACCGTCGCCCACGACACCGACGTATCGACGCGCCACCTGCGCCCGCTGTACCACGGCACCATCATTGCGGCCGGTGGATTCACTGGCGACAGTGCCGAGCTGATGCTCCGCAACGGGACGGCCGACCTGATCGCCTTTGGCCGGACCTTTATCGCCAATCCCGACCTGCCAGAACGCCTGCGCATCGGCGCGCCACTGAATTCCTATGACCGTGCGACGTTCTATGGGGGCGATGCGCGCGGCTATACCGACTACGCCTTTCTTGGCGACATGATCCCAGCGTGATGAGGGATCGACAAAGGCTAAAGGTGAAGCCATGGGAAAACTCGAAAACAGAACGGCCGTCATTACTGGCGGCAGCAGCGGAATCGGGCTCGCAACAGCCAGGCGTTTCGCCGAGGAAGGAGCCCATGTTTATATCGTCGGACGCCGGCAATCGGAACTCGACAAGGCGGTCCGTGAAACTGACGGCCGTGTTCGCGCGGTGCGGGCCGATGTGTCGAGCCCGGCGGATCTCGACCGCTTGTTTGCCATCGTCGAACGCGAGCGAGGCGGGCTCGATGTGCTGTTTGCTAACGCCGGCGCAATCGAGCAGCGAGCACTCGACGCCATCACGCCGGAGCACTTCGATCAGACCTTCGGCGTCAACGTCAAGGGCCTGATCTTCACGGTGCAGCGAGCCCTGCCGCTGATGCGGACCGGTGGCAGCGTCATCCTGACTGGTTCTGTCGCCGGTGTGAAGGGCCTGCCCGCACATGACGTCTACAGCGCGGCGAAGGCGGCCGTGCGCTCCCTTGCACGTACCTGGACGATGGAGTGGAAGGACCGGGGTGTCCGCGTCAACGTGATCAGCCCCGGTGCCATCGATACGCCCATCATCGATAGCCAGGCTCGGACCAAACAGGAGGCCGACGCGCTGCGCGCCGCGTTTGCGGCCGCGACGCCGTTGGGGCGAATCGGTCGACCGGACGAGATCGCGGCGGCGGCGCTGTTCCTGGCTTCGGACGACAGCAGCTTTGTTGCCGGTATCGACCTGTTCGTCGATGGCGGCCTCGCCCAGGTCTGAACGGAATGACTGCTATTCCTGGCGGCCGCCTACCGCGCCCGCTCGTCCTATCCCACTATTGCCAATACCCACTCTCGATTGGAGAACAGACATGTCACTGCAGGAAAAACTCGATGCATTCAAGGCGGACTTCCGCGCGGGCAAGCCGCCGTACAACGCGCCCCCCGAGATCCATCCCATCATGGAACGAGCGACCGCCGAGCTGATCGCCAGTGGCCAGGCCGCACGTGCAGTCAAGGCCGGCGACCGCGCGCCGGAATTTCGTCTGCGCGATCAGGACGGCAACGCGGTATCGTCGGCCGAGCTACTGGAAAATGGGCCGCTCGTGGTCACCTTCTATCGGGGCGTCTGGTGCCCCTACTGCAATATCGAACTGCAGGCGATCAACGAGGTGCTTCCCCAACTCGAGGCACTCGGCGCGAGCGTCGTCGCAATTTCTCCGCAGACGGCAGTCAATAGCCGAAAGTCGGTGCGGACCAATTCGCTCGGATTCCCGGTACTGAGCGACACCAATAACGAGGTCGCGGCTGCATTTGGTCTGCGCTTCAAGCTGCCCGACTATCTGGTCGATCTGTACAAGAAACTGAAGAACGATCTGCCGGCCTTCAACGGTGATCCAAGCTGGACGCTGCCGATGCCAGCGCGCTATGTCATTGGCTCCGACGGCGTCGTACTGTACTCGGAGGTCAACCCGGACTACACCCATCGCCCGGACCCTTCCGACATGTTTTCGGTATTGCAGAAGGCAGCGCCGGCGCAATCGGCTTGATCGCCTTCCACCGGTGGTGTAGCCCCATATCGGTTCAGTGGGAAACTGCGGGGCGACGGCGGGGGCGATGACATCGCCCCGCCACCGGGGGAGTCCTGATTCAGTTGAGAGCCAACAAGCTGTCAGTAGTCCCAAAACACCGGCACCCACCGAAACGCCTCGCCCTGCACCGCCACCCGCCCAACCGACGGAAACGGCAGATGCGTCGCCACCAACAGCTCGCCAGTCGCCGCCGCTTCCCGCAACATGCTGACCCGAACCTCTACCGACTCCACCGGGTCATGTTCGAAGCCGTTGTGCCATTCGGGGTGGTCGAAACCGACCGGGAAGATGGCGTCGCCGGCGAAGGTCAGTCGTTCGCTGGCCGACGTCACGCGGACCATGCTGTGCCCGGGCGTGTGGCCGCCGGTGCGAAAGGCGGTGACGCCGGGCGCGACCTCGCACTGCTGGTCGAATAGCCGCAGCTGGCTGCGGTATTCCTTGGCGAAGCGCGTGGCGGCGGAGCGGAGCACGGGCGGTACCGGCGATGGCATGGTCGTGTCCGAGAAATCCGGCGATTCCCAAAACTGGACCTCGGTGGCGCACACGTGAATCCGCACGTCCGGACGCAGCTGCTCCTTGACGCCGTCGACCAGCAGGCCGCCAACGTGGTCCATGTGCATGTGGGTGATGACGATGTCGGTCAGGGAACCCAGGTCGATGCCGGCGGCAGCCAGGCGCTGGGGCAAGAGGCCAGCGCGCGGGAAGTCCGGATACTCGGCGCCGAGTCCGGTGTCGATCAGGATGGTTTGCTTGCCGCTGCGTACCACCGCCACGTTCAGCGGCCAGTCGAACGCATCCGGCGGCAGGAACATGTCTTCGAACCAGGCCGCCCGGTCCGCGGGGTCGGCATTGGTGGCCAACGTTGCGGTAGGCAGAGCCAACACGCCATCGCTGATCACCAGCACCTCGATGTCGCCGACTCGTACCGCGTAGCGCGACGGAACCAGGTCGTCGGGAGTGGCCTCACCGCGGTTTGGGGTGTTGTGTGTGCTGAGCATGATCGATTCTCCAAATGAGTCGGCCCGTTTGCCGGACCAGCGCAGTCGGGCAATGGGTTGCTTCGGAAAAGGGTGCCCCGCCGGCTTGCGGGGCAGAGGTCACGGCGGGAAGGCCGCGTGACCACATCGTAGGCAGCAGGGTTGCGAGGCGGAAGGCAGCGTGGGGAATCACGGTGTTGCCCGATACGCACCAAACGGATCGACAAGGACGAAAGATTGGTCAGGCAGAATCGCGCATTCTTTGGATGTCCGCCGTTAGCCGAGGACGGCGATCGCGCGAAAAAAAGCCCTGCTGAACCATCGTCCAGCAGGGCCTTTTATTGGCGAGATTGCGATCTGGTCGATCAGCGTTGCGCCGATTGATTGCCCTTCGCGTACACCCGTTCACCGGCCACCCAGGTCTCCAGCACCTGAATCTTCCAGATGTCCGCCGGTGCGACCTTGAACAGGTCGCGGTCCACCAGGATGAAGTCGGCCCACTTGCCTTTCTCCAGCGAGCCCAACGTGTTTTCCTGATGCTGCGCGTAGGCGGCATCGAGGGTGAACGCGCGGAATCCCTGCGGCAGCGTCATCGCTTCCTCGGGATGCCAGCCGTTGATCGGGCGGCCTTCATGGTCGGTGCGCGTGACCGCCGCGTGCAGACCGTAGAACGGATTGGCCGATTCCACCGGGAAATCCGAGCCACCCGCGATCACGGTGCCTTGCTTCAGGAAGGTCTGCCAGGCGTAGGCGCCCTTGATCCGCTCCTTGCCGATGCGGTCTTCCGCCATGTTCATGTCGCTGGTCGCGTGCGTGGGCTGCATCGACGCAATCAGGTTCAGCTTCTTGAAGCGCGGGATATCGGGCAGCGATACGACTTGCGCATGCTCGATACGATTGCGCAGGTCGCGGCCGCCCACGTCCTTGTAGGCGACTTCCATCGCGTCGAGCACCTGATGGTTGGTCTTGTCGCCGATCGCATGCACATTGACCTGATAGCCGGCCTTCAGCGCCGTCTTCACGTTGGCCTGCATCACCGCATCGCTCATGAACAGCAGGCCGCTATGCGCGTGATCGTCGGTGTAGGGCTCCATCAGCGCGGCGCCACGGCTGCCGAGCGCGCCGTCGCCGTAGAGCTTCACGGCGCGCAGGTCATAGCGGTCGTTGCCGTAACCGATCAGCGGGCCCTTGGCGGACAGCGTCTTGAAGTCATCGCCAGTGTCGCGAATCATCCCGTAGATGCGGGTGGTCAGCTTGCCTTGATCGGCGAATTCGCGATAGATGCGGTCGTCGGCGACCGTCACGCCGGCATCGCCGACGGAGGTCAGGCCCAGCGCGTTCAGGTGCGCGACGGCCGCGGCCAGCGCGGCGCGGCGATCATCGTCGGAGTAGGGCGGAATCACGTTGTTGACCAGCGCCATCGCCTTGTCGATCAGCACGCCGGTCGGATTGCCGTTGGCATCGCGTTCGATACGGCCGCCGGCCGGGTCCTTGGTGTCACGCGTGATGCCGGCCGCCTGCAGCGCCTTGGTGTTCAGCCAGGCAGCATGGCCATCCACCCGCACCAGCCGCACCGGACGGTCCGATACCGCGGCATCCAGCTCGGCGGCAGTCGGGAAGCGGCCCAGCTTCCAGTTCACCTGATTCCAGCCATAACCGAGCAGCCATTGACGCTGCGGGTTCTTCTGCGCATAGTCGCGGATCTGGCCTTGCGCTTCCTGCAGGCTTTTCGTTCCCGACAGCGAAATCTCGGTCGTCTTGAAGCCCAGCCGGAACACGTGGCCGTGCGCGTCGATCAGGCCCGGCAGCAGCGTCTTGCCCTGGCCGTCGATGCGCTTGGCATCGGGATATTTCGCGCGCAGCGCGGCGGCGTCGCCGGTCTCCAGTACCTTGCCCTGGTCGAACACCAGACCGCTGAAGCTGGCGATCTTGTCGTTCTGCAGCGTGTAGCCCTGTACGGACTCGACCAGCGTAGGAGCGGCGTGCGCATGCACCGCCGCCATGGCGGCCAGTGCGAGCAGACTCGTGCGGATGGACTTCTTCAAGATGACTCCTTGTTGTTGTGCTGTGTTTTCTTATGGTGTTGCCGATGACGCCCGGGGCGGCGCCGATTCGCGGCATAGCGCCGCGAGTCATTGACGGGCGGTGGTCTGCCTTCTACTCGCCCGCATGACGGGCGGCATCATAAGAGAAAACAGGGGTGCGGGAAAGGCCAAGGGAATGCCCGACCGGGAAACGCAGTACCATCGCCATATCACGTGCCAAGGAGTGCCAAGGAGCGCGGCATGCAGTTTCTCTGGCCACAAATGCTCTGGCTGCTGCTGGGTCTTCCGCTGCTGGTAGCCGCCTACCTGTACCTGATTGCGCGGCGCAAAAAAGCCGCGCTGCTGTATTCCAGTGTTGCGCTGCCGCGCGCCGTGCTCGGTCGCGGGCAACGATTGCGCCGCCACATCCCGCCATTCCTCGTGTTGCTGGGGCTTGGCGTGGCCCTGCTGGCCTGCGCTCGTCCTACCGCGACCGTCACGCTGCCTTCCGACACCGTCACGGTGGTACTCGCGATGGATACCTCTCGCAGCATGGCGGCGGCCGACGTGGCACCCACCCGCATCGCCGCCGCGCAGCACGCCGCCCGCGACTTCATCATCGGTCTGCCGGCCAGCGTGCGTCTGGGCATCGTGTCCTTTGCCGCCACGGCGACCGTGGTGCTTTCCCCCACCGACAGCCGGCAGGACATGCTCGATGCGATCGAACGCTTTCAACTGCAACACGGCACGGCGACCGGCAGCGGACTGATCCAGGCGCTGGCGGTGCTGCTGCCCAACGATGGCATCGACCTCGAAGCGATCATCTTCGGCGGCGAGTCGCTTGCGCCCGGCCCCGGCGGTAGATCGCTGTCAGAGGCTGCCGCGGCGGAGGCCGTCCGCAAGCGCGAACAGGAGCAGCCCTCGGCGAGCCCCGGTTCCTATCGGCACGGCGCGATCATCCTGCTCAGCGACGGCCGCCGCACCACTGGCCCCGATCCTCTCGACGCAGCCCGGATGGCCGCGCAGCGGGGCGTCCGGGTCTATACCGTGGGCTTCGGTACGCCGCTGGAAGAGGGGGCGCCGGTGCCGGGTCTTTCTTCGCCCGTGCAACTGGATGAGGCTACGTTGCGGCAGGTCGCGATGTTGACCGATGGGGAGTACTTTCAGGCCAGTTCGGCTGCTGATCTGACGCAGGTCTATCGGCGGTTGAGCAGTCGGTTGGCGTTGGAGCGGAAAGAAGTCGAGGTTAGTGCGTTGTTGGCGGCGGGGGCGGTGGTGTTGTTGATCTTGGCTTGTGGGTTGTCGGTGGTTTGGTTTCGGAGGTGAGCGAACGGAAGGGACTCGTTCGGCCTTCGATTCTTGCGCGATCCACGCAAGCGGATCCGATGATCCGCCTTATTACGCCAGCGGAGCTGACAATTTTTCGAGCCGCTGTCCGGGGCCGAATCTGACCGCTTCCCGGACATCGATCGGGCGGATCTCCCAGAACGTTGCTTGAACACAATTGGGTCCTGCCACGTCCGGGCCTGCAACGCAAGGTACCCCATTGGCGGTGAAAATTGCATCCCAAGACCGTTGCTTCAGGGCATGTAGTTCGGAATCCGGCAGCGGATCATTGCCATCGTCGCTCAAGCCTGCGAGCCGGCAGCGTTCAATGTAGCCTTCAGTCGCCGCTTCATCTCCGAGAAACCAATTGTTTAAGGGGAAGTGCCAAGCCTCAAAGTCGGAGAGCAGAGCACGATCTGGATCGATATCCAATGTTAGGAGTACCCCGCGTTCCCGGCCCCTGACTGATTCAAATCGGAGATCGGGGCGTGCCCGTTCAGGTCCGAGCCACTGATGCCATGCCCAGACAGGGTATTGGCATCCTTCAGGGCGCGGTCCGCAATGTTCAAGCATTTTGCCTACCAACCAGTCGTAGGCCGGGAGGAAGTATGGATCGATCATTGCAGGATCCGTCCTGAATGGCTTGCCCGTGGCAAGCAAATCGTAGGCGGCTGCGGATTGTAGGGTGTAAAGGCGCAAGTTCGAAGTGATGCGTGTACGGGTACCAGCCTGCCAGCTTGTGTACTCGTCATCTGGTGCCGTTGGTGGTCGTCAGAACAGGTTTTCGATCGGACGAAGACCTGATAATTCGTTAGCGTCCGTCCATAGCCAGCGAGCAACGGGGCGATCGAACAGTTTAGCCACCGGACGTTCCGGACCTGCTGGAATGTTTGATTCCAGGACGAACCCGTCGACGCGTTGCGGCCGGGTGACCACACTAGGCAACGATCCGCTCACGGTCGTCCGGGGCATCTAGGTCGATCTCCGCGCCCAGCTCGCGCATTTGGCTCAAAACTCTGTTCAGTTCTTCAGGCGACAATACGAGGCGGGCCACGCCGAAAAACAGAATTTGGGGAGACATATCGCGCCGCTGATGTCCGCCCGTGTACTTACGCCACTGCGGGCCACTCGCTACGCCAAAGAGATCTGCCATTTCGTTACCTGTCTTACCTAGCTCACGCTTCAGAGCTTGGAGTCTTTCAGGCGGAGGGGGAATGTAGCGCATGGAGAGATTTGCCTTTCGGAGGTCGTCAGCTATCAGCTCAAGAATAGAGCAGTATAGGGTGATGTCTTGCCGGTGTCTTGATCCCAACGGCCGATCGGTGACGCCTACGTAAGTGGTGTGCTCTTGCCCGGTATCAACATCATGAGGTTCGATGTCGTTTCACTTACGCCGGGTATTCCCAGTCTTGCACGATAGAAGTTCAGGCGCCACATCGATAAAGGCGCATCAAGAGGGGAGAAGAATCCTTCGTAGGTAACGGTTTCCCTACCAAGTTGGATAAGTCCGGTGGTTTTAACAACGTCATCCAAGGAAGCATTCGCCGCCATCTCTTGGAGTTTGTTGATCACGCCGGAAAAAGTCAATTCGCCAGCTTCATTCATAAACTGAGAACGAACGATCTGGTCCTTCGGTACGATCACCTGCCAATGATGGTACAAAAGGCCTTTGGCGATGTACTTCGAAAGGTCTAGAAGCTTGGAGCTATCAATGGGGATCGCCATTTCGGTGACAGGCTCTGCTATTCTGTCGGCCCGTCTTGAGATTGCCGCTCCTGCCTGCAATTCTCGATAGAGCTTCTGGTTCTTGTCGATACGCCGTCGCGATTCAGCCCAGTAGTCCGACACATCGTCTTGGTGCCGAGCTCCTTGCGGCAGCAACGCAGTCAGATAGGTCTCCAGGGTCGATTTAGCGCTGTTGCACGGGGCGCATGCCGGCACCTGCGGTAGATTGTTGCGTTCATCTACAGAGAAGAATGACCTGGCCACGACGTGGTCGCCTGTCGATGACTCACCTGGTCTAGCGCAATAAACGCAAACCTTCCCCTTGTACTGTTTGCTCATGGCGGTCGTGATCCTCTTTCTATCCGGCTCAACGGCTTCCTCGGCGCTTCGGCACGGGAGAGCATACCGGCCTCTAGTGACGGCTGCTGATGACAGCAACCATGACCGCGCTACCAATGTCTGAGGTCTGCCTCTAGCAGCCGCTCGGATTTTATCCATCAACGATGGTTCATGGCCGGAGCGCGACGTCTGCGAGTTTCGTACCTACCAACCGTTGCCGTGGAATCTTGGCCCGGGCACCGCCGGTCAACTCTTGAAGCGTGTGACCAGATCTGCAAAGCTATCTGCGACGCGGATGGCGCAATTAGGTGCCATGCCGATCATTGGCAGCATGAAGACTGCTGCCCGCGTGATCGAAAGCCAATAGTTCCCCACCGCCATCACCACCAAAAGCTAGGAATCCAGGTGCGTAGACCTCGATTTCGACATCAGCGTTGTTGCGCGCTATTTCGTCTAGGGACCACAGTGCAACGTATTCTGGCCTGGATCCCTCCGCCGTAAACCCCTCGAAGATCCCATGGGAAATCAGGTAATCGCGGTACTGACGCGGAACTGAAGGCAGCATGTATTCGCTCTCCATTAGGGAACTGTTGCCGACTCTAGCAGCATTCGGCAGTTCAAGGCGAGTATCGGCCAATTTCCGCTTTTGGCCGAAAGCGGAGCAGCACAGGCGAGCCCTTATCGTCCGTTATTCTCAGCGATAGCCAACGTCGGAGATTGCATGGTCGCCGGTTGGCTCGATATTTTGCTATCGCATGTCAAGACAGTCGGCTATCGCGGATCGAAACTCAGTTCAATTCGCGTGCCGCCCGGCTCCATCACCATCGCATGCCACTTGGGACCGTTGCCGGACAGCTCCGGCGCAAACTCGACCTGAACACCGGGATAAGCGCGGACCCGTTCGAAAAGGCTGTCGAGTGAAGATCGATCCGGAACCTTCAATGCAAGGTGGTGCAGGCCAACGGTGTTCTTCCGATCAAAGGGCGCAAACGCGGTTGTATCCGCGACTTGCCACAGCGTGATCTTGGCTGTCCCGTCCGTTACGTACGCCGCGGGATAGGCAGGGTTGCTGCCGAAGATCCGCCACCCCAGGCATTCCGTAAAGAAGCGCGTCGACGCTTCGAGGTCTGCAACGGTAAGGCCAATGTGGTCGATGCCGAGAGTCGCGGCAGTCATTGCGTCTACCCCCATTCTTGTGTTGGTTGGCGGAGATTGTGGCACGGCCGCATGGGACGACAGGCCAAACCACTTGCTTTGTCAACGGAATCGGGCATATGATCCATATACGTTTCACATATGGCATCGAAATGGGCATAGTAAATATCGACGACGATCTGCACGATCAAATACGCAAGGCGAGCGCCGTGTCGTGCCGGTCGATCAACGCGCAAGCGGCCTTCTGGATCAAGATCGGCATGCTGTGCGAAATGAATCCGACGCGGAGCTTCAATGAGATCGTGGCTGGCGAATTGCGCGCGGCTGGTGTGGCGCCGCAAGGCGTCAAGGTCTCTTCGACATGACGAAGCGGCCGGAAGAAATTGCCATCATGGCGGAGTCGGGCAGATTGCTGGCGCAGGTGTTCAGCCATCTGGATCGGCTCAATTTGATCGGCATGTCGACCATGCAGGTCAACGATCTGGTCGACAGCTTCATCGTCAACGAGTTACAAGCACGCCCGGCAAGCAAAGGGCAGTATGGCTATGCCTACGCGCTGAACTCGTCCCGCAATAGCGTCGTCTGCCACGGCGTTCCCTCGACGTCCGAAGTCTTGCAGAACGGCGATATCGTCAACTTCGATATCACGTTGGAGAAGAACGGCTATATCGCCGATTCCAGCAAAACATATCTTGTTGGCGAGGTGTCGCCGCTAGCCAAGCGCCTCGTGCAGGTTACCTACGAGGCCATGTGGAAGGGAATCCAGACCGTTCGGCCCGGCGCCAGACTTTGCGATGTCGGACACGCGATCGAGCGGCACGCCCGCAGGCATGGTTATTCGGTCGTCAGGGAATATTGCGGGCATGGCATCGGCCGGGAAATGCACGAGCCTCCAGAAGTCCTGCACTGGGGACGGCCGCGAACGGGATTGGTGCTGCGCGAGGGTATGGTGTTCACCATCGAGCCGATGATCAATCAGGGAGGGCACGCCGTTCGTACCGAGGAAGATGGCTGGACGGTGGTGACGCGCGATGGGCAACTGTCCGCGCAATTCGAGCACACGGTGGCTGTGACGGGAAAAGGTGTACGCGTTCTGACATTGCGTCCCGGTGAAAGAGTGCCGAATTTTGGCTGATGAGGGTCGTGGTAGAGTCGGTCGTTGTCCTCCACCGACTCCCGCAGCGATCAACCCGATATGGAAAGTACCGCCGCTACGTCAAATATGACCACGCAGATTCCGGCAATCGTTCCAGCAAAGACAGCGCTGTTGGTCATGCACTATCAGACCGACATCCTCGAGTTGTTTCCCTCGGTCGCACCCACATTGCTCGCCAACACGCGCAGGCTGTGCGACGCTGCGCGGGACAAAGGCATCGGCGTCTATTTCGCGAAGTTCCACTTCAGTCCCGGCTATCCCGAAGTCAGTCCTCTAAACAAGAACGGGCAGGGCGTCAAGCAACTCGGCCTTTTCGTCGAAGACCAAATCTCGCCGGAGCTCGGCCGGCAAGCCAACGAGCCGATCATCATCGCGCACCGTGCCAGCGTGTTCTTCGGAACAGATCTCCAGGTACGGCTGTCCGCGCAGGGCATTGATACTCTGATCATGGTCGGCATTGCGTCGACCGGCGTGATGCTGTCTTCGGTCGCCTATGCCAGCGATGCGGATTTCCGTTTGTTCACCGTCAAGGATTGCTGCTACGACCCGGATCACGTTGTGCACGATCATCTCTTTGCGACAGCGTTTGAGTCGCGGACGACGGTGCTGACGTTGGCGGATGCGTTGGCATTGCTTGCCTGACATCGCCCCAATTCAGCGCCAGGATAGCGGACCAAAGATGGAGGCTTCCCGGCCCACCGCTTATCGGCACACGCTTCACTGCAGCTAGTGCGTCAGGACGCTCCTTTTGGCGGCGCATGGCGTGCCAGGAATCGATCCAATTGCCCGGCAAACGCCTTGCTGTCCTGCGCGGAATACGGCGCGGGCCCACCGGTATCGATTCCTGAGGCGCGAAGCTGATCCATCACCTCACGCATCGTCAATCGCTCCTGAATATTCTCGCGGGTGAACCAGCTTCCTCTGGGGTCGAGCACATGGGCACCCTTGTCCAAGGCAGCGGAGGCGAGAGGTATGTCCGCCGTAATCACCAGATCCCCGGCCGTCACCAGCTCGACGATGCGATCATCGGCGGCATCGAAGTCAGCCGGCACCTGGATTGATTTGATGAAGCGGGAAGGTGGCGTGCGCATGTACTGATTGGCGACCAGCGTGACGCACACCTCGACCCGTTGCGCCGCTCGGTACAACATTTCCTTGACGACGGCGGGGCAGGCGTCTGCGTCAACCAGTATTTGCATCGCGGTAGTCGGTTGGGGTGGGGACGGTCATGATACTGCCTGCTTGGACCGGGTACTCTCCCAGGAACTGGCACAATTGCGCCTTTCTCATGAAGCATCAAAGGAATCCCATGAAGTCTTCCCGCCGCTACAACCACCGCCAACGCAAGAAGCTCCATATCGGCGAGTACCAGGAACTGGCATTCGAAGTGATGGCGGACGTTGCCGAGCCGGCTCGCCAGGGCGACCCTGCGGCCCTGCTTGACCGGTTCCTGGAAGAAGCGATCGAGGCAAACGGACTGCTGATGGCCGGCGCCATCGATGATGGTCAGCTGTCCGCCTATATCCTGCTGAACGCCGCGCGCGGTTCGGTCAGCGCCGAGCAGCGCGAGGCGGTCGAGAAGTGGTTGCAGGCATCTGGCGACTTCGAGAACGTTCGGGTCGGGCCGCTGCGGGATGCGTGGTACGGGCTGGACCAGGAGTAATAGGGATAGGCCGATGAGACAAGGCCCGGCATTGCCGGGCCTTGTTCAATATTTACCTCAATAATTCGGCGGGTTTACCGAAAACGAAGACCGGTGGAGCCGGCGGGAATCGAACCCACGTCCGCGCCTATGGCGGCGGGAGGCCCCGTAACCCACCCGCGAAAGCATCGAACGAGAAAGCTCCTTGGAACCCGATCAAGCCTCGCCCAACATGGCCCACCCGCCGTGGGTAGTCCGGCACCTGGAGCAGCCACTAGCCGCGTTCCGTGAAGACGGGCTCTCGGTGAAGGATGTCCTGGTCGTTGGCCTTACCTGGCCAACGGATTACTGGCCCGCATTGGCAATCGAATGGCTTCGTCAGGGTGCTCCCGTTGACGAGGAGATCGCGGAGCTGCTGATGGCCTTGTCCCAACGTCGCAACTTTCGCCAATCGGTCAGGCACAGTGCGTTTGCTATCGCGAAACGGTGGTCCAAGCGGAGGTAGCGTAGGGAAGCCAATTTCTGGGACCCTTCTCGGTGCTCGTCACCGTCCCGCTAATCTTGGTAGCGGCAGGGCGTGAGCGAGCCACTCAGCCATTAGCAGTGGGCTTGGACCAACTGAAATCTCCGGGATCCGGGTTGAACACTGTATTGTTCTTGTAATCGTTGGGGTCAAATCCCTCGAGTAGTCTTGGGGCGATATTGGTGTGCCCTCAGGAAGGATAGCTCTCGAGATCATGGACATTGTCTTTCTAGACCAGAACAAGTGGATCGAGCTGGCGCGGGTGCATAGCGGCCACACTACGAGCGGCCCCACGGCCGAGCTGTTTCCTCAACTCGTTGCTGCGGTCCAGGCAAAGCGCGTCTTGTTCCCGCTCTCGGCCTCAAACATCGTGGAGACCGCAAAGCGCCACGACCCTGACAGCCGACGGCATGTTGCCGAGACGCAGGCAATCCTCAGCCTTGGATACGTCCACAGAAGTCGAGCGAGCCGAATGGGCGTCGAGTTACGCGCGGCCATTCAACGGCGATTCGGTTTGGAGCCTGTTGCTATGCCGCCCCATTGGGCGTTCGCCCAAGGCTTCATGCAAGCATTCGAACCCATGGACGAGCTAATCGCGGTGTCGGAAGAGCTGGCACGTGTTCGGGGCCTGAATTCCCTTATGCACCCAGCAGCGCTCTACATCGATTTCATGGTCAACCAGGAAGATGCCCGTCGACGAGGGGCAATTGCAGCATTGACCCAGGGACTCGCCGAGCTGGTCGTTCGCATCGAACGCAGACGCGAGCGCTTTGCAGATAAGTCCGTCGATTTTCGTCGTCGAGCTTACGCAGCGCAGTCTTGGGTGGAGAACCTCGACCTCTTGAACAAAACGGTGGCTGAACTGGGCTATTCTTTCGACCAATTGAGCGCTCTCGGAGACGAAGGCTTGCGAGAACTGTTGGAAGACGTTCCGACAATGAACGTGGAAGTGGAAATGGCCGCACGCCTGGAATCCAAGACCGGCGCTCTTTCACCGAACGACGTCCTCGACATGCAATCGTTCTATACGGCGATTCCATACTCGGGACGTCTCGTCGCCGAAAAAGCTGCCATTTCACGCGCCAAGCAGGCGCGGCTTGATTCGAAATATGGTGTTTCTCTGTCTCGGTCCCTCGAAGACTTGTTGGACCTTTACGTCGGCTAAGACGTCCACATCTGTTTTAGCGAGAACTTTCTTCCTCGAGCGCGTCAGCGAGGCTCGAGCAAAGGATGTAGATGTCAGTCGTTCACAAAACGACTCGCTGAGCGTTCACTAATGCCCAAAGGCAGACGGCCAACGTCGGCTCACAGACGACGCAGCCCACCAAATCGGACATTCAAGACAGCCGGCGCGCATTGAATTCCGCCGTCGTGAGTGTTTCTGTAACAATGTGCCCGGTCCATCCTGGAGCATGGAGAAGGGCGTATGCAGATAGAGCGTGTCGGCAGAATCGCGCCAGAGGCGTTGGCGAAAGAGGACTTCTCCTTTGACATAGAGTATGAAGCGGTCGCCCCATTTGATGGGCCGGGCATGCCGAACGTGGTGCCAGTCGAGCCACGGACAAAGGCCTACAGTTTGGATGAATCGTTATCCGAACCGGACTTGGATTCAGGCCGTTTGTTGCTTGCGGCGAAAGATGGATTGCATGTTGCGGGCTACTTGCTGGCCACCTCAGGGTGGAATGGCTGCGCGAGCATCGACGACATTGCTATATCACGACGTTACCGTCGCACGGGCATCGGCAGACGCCTTATGGACGAAGCCGTGGCGTGGGCGGCGGCCTTGAATCTCAGAGCGATTCGACTTGAAACCCAATCGTCCAACGTGCCAGCTTGCCGCTTCTATGCACGGTACGGCTTTGTGCTGGGCGGGTATGACCGCTACCTGTACAGCCAGCTAGACGAGGATGTCAGGGAGGACGTCGCGTTGTACTGGTATCTGTTCCTGTAGCCCCACGAGCTTGGCTTATCGCTGACGCGGATGTCCTGTCCTGACCGACTCCAGTCATCCGAGCTTCCATCCTTCTCGAGGAATGGGGCATTCGCCCATTGAATTCGAGATCTGCCTCTCCCGCAATACTGCACAGGAGCCTCCATGTTCGACCACGTCAAATTCGGCGTCACCGACTATGCCGCGAGCAAGGCCTTCTTCCTCAAAGCATTGGGATCGCTCGGCGTAACAGTAGCCTCGGAGGGCCCGCCGTCCTACGGCGTCGAAATTTGCGCTCCCGGCAAGCCCTCACTCTGCCTATTCCAGACCAGCGAAAAGCCTGCGCATCTCCACCTGGCCTTCAAAGCCGAAAGCCGCCAGCAAGTAGACGCCTTCTATCGCGCCGCGCTTCAGGCCGGCGCCAAAGACAACGGCCCACCCGGCCTACGCCCGCACTACCACCCCAACTACTACGCCGCCTTCGTCATCGGCCCAGACGGCCACAACATCGAAGTCGTCTGCCACGAGCCCGAAGCCGAAGCCGACGCTAAACCTACCGCTGCACCAAATCCCTGACCCCCTGCCGGCAAAGACTGACGAAATGTTGGGCCGCCAATGACTGGCCGCGTCCAGGGTGAAACGCCAGGATCGCGCGAAATCGCACCGTCCCGGCAAACGGAACGCTCCGAAGTCCAAGGGCCAGATAGGTCCGAGCAACCAGCGGATTGGTAATCGCAAGCCCCGCACCCGCCAGCACCAGCGCGCATTGCGTATGGCTATACGGCGTGGTAGCGACGAATCGCGGCGCGATGTGGTGTTCGGCGAAGGCGGCTTCCAGTTGCCGTTGGGCCGGGTCGGCGGCGTCGAGGCCGATCAGTGGGGCGTCGGCCAGGTCGGTGACGCTGACTCTGGCGCGGGCCGCGAACGGATGGGTTGCGGGCACGATGCAGACGGCTGGCACGGCGTAGAACTCGGAAGCCGTGAGGCCGCTGGTATCGACCTCATCGCCCATGAAGGCCAGGTCGAGTTCGCGTTGGAGCAGGCGTTCGCGCAGCGCGCGAGAGCTGTCGACCTCGAGCCGGCAATGGCTGCGCGGGTAGTTGTGCGAGAAGCTGGCGACAGTCATTGGCATCACGCTGGCGGCCATTGCGTGAAGGGCGCCGACGCGCAGCACCGTGTCCTCGTGCTGGCGGAGCAGGTCGATCTTGCGTTGGACGGCGTCCAGGCCGATATAGACGCGTTCGACTTCGTCCATCAGCGCGGCGGCTTCGGCGGTCGGGACCATGCGGCCCTTGCTGCGATCGAACAGGCGTAGCTGCGCGATCTTCTCGAGTTGCAGCACGGTCTGGGTCACCGCCGGCTGGCTGATATGCAGCGCCTCGGCGGCGCGGCGCGCCGAGCCGAGGCGCATGACCATGCGGAATACCTCGATCTGCCGGGCGCTGATGGACGGTTCGCCGGTGTCTCTGGCCGCCTCTTTCATGTGGACCCTATAAGTTGGTCTTATCAAAAAGCCACGACAGCTGTCATCGCTCGAGCATGGCGCGCCGTAGACTTTGGCCTATGCAATCGTTGTCTATCGCCATGTCCCTCGACCGTTCATCGACGCCGCTCCCTGCCTTGCAACCGACCCTGAATCCGGCGCTGCACGCGCTGCAATGCATCAGCTGCGAGGCGATCTATCCCGTTTCGGACCTGCCGGAAGGCTGCCCGGCCTGTCACAGCCAGGGTCGGCCAAGCAGTGTCGAGGCGGTCTACGACGCGCGAGCGTTCGATTTTGCACCAAAAAGCACAGGTTATCGCTGGGGGCATTGCCTGCCGTATCTGAACGGCGTGACGCTGGGTGAGGGCGACACGCCTTGTTTGCCGGTGCCCGCGCTGGCCGAGGTGGCTGGCGTTGCGTCGTTGTGGATCAAGAACGAAGGCGCGAATCCGACCGGCTCGCACAAGGACCGCATGTCGTCCCAGGCCGTGAGCCGTGCGATTGCGGTTGGCGCGAGCGAAGTGGTGCTGGCCTCGAGCGGTAATGCCGCGGTATCGGCCGCGGCTTACTGTGCGGCGGCGGGCCTGGCCTGCGAGGTCGCGACTTACCGCGATTTGCCGCCTATCTTCGATGCGGCGCTGCGTTACTACGGGGCGCGACGCATCGTCTGCGAGACCGGCCATGCGCGATGGGAGCATGTGCGCCGCCGCGTGCAGGATGATGGGGCGTTCGCCTTGACCAACTACAGCATTCCGGCGGTGGGCAGCCCGGTGTTCGGGGTCGAAGGCTATCGCGCCGCGGCGCTGGAATGGGTGTACCAGGGGTGCGAGCCTGACCACGTGATCGTGCCGACCGCGCGTGGCGATCTGCTGTGGGGCATCTATAGCGCGCTGCGCGATCTGGTGGCGGCGCGGCGGCTCTCTCGCGTGCCGAAGCTGTGGGCGGTCGAGCCGTTTCCGCGGCTGTCGCGGGTGCTGGCCGGCGAGCCGCAGCAGGGCGATTTTGCGGGCGCGACGCAGCAGTTCTCCACCGCGGGATCGACGGTGACCGCGCAGCAGGTTCAGGCGGTGACGCGCTCGGGTGGTGGCGCGGTGGTCGTTGGCGACGAGGCGGCCCGTGCCGGCACGGCCGCGTTGGCGGCGGCGGGATTCTGGGTCGAGCTCTGCGCCGGGGCAGGACTTGCCGCGGCGCAAATGCTGCGCGCCGACGGGCGCATCGACGCATCGCAATCGGTTCTTCTGATGTTGACGGCACGGGGCGATCGCGACCCCGCGCAAAGCTGATCCCTACACTGGCTGGAGTCTTCCCATGACGTTGCGCTATCTGATCGCCTCCCTCGCAATCTGCCTGACTGCCCATGCGCCGGCGGCAATGTCCGCCTATCCCGAAAAACCCATTCGCATCGTGGTGCCCTGGGCCGCGGGCGGCAGTACCGATGCGCTGGCGCGCGCCGTGGCGCAGCGAATGAGCGAGTCGATGGGCCAGCCGGTGGTCGTCGAGAACCGGGCAGGGGCCTCGGGCCGCATCGGTGCCGAGGCGGTGGCCAAGGCGGCGCCGGACGGCTACACGCTGGGCGTCATCGAACTGGCGCATACGGTGGCGCCGGCCGTGTTCCGCCAGATGCCATACGACCTGCTGCGCGATTTCACGCCGGTCTCGCTGCTTGGGGAATCGCCGCTGGTGCTGTTCGCCGATAGCACCCGCTATCGGGCCGGCGAGGCGCAGCGCTTTCTTGCCGATGCGCGCAAGCAGGGCAAGCCGCTGCAGCTGGCCACGAGCGGCAACGGCACGATCAGCCATCTGGCGGCCAAGATGTTCGAGGCGCAGGCCGGTGTGCCGATCGATGCGGTTCCCTATCGCGGCTCCGCGCCTGCGCTGACCGACGTGTCGGCCCAGCTGGTCGCCGGCCATTTCGCCACGCTGGCAAGCGGCAGCAGCCTGCTTGGCGCGGGCAAGATCACGGCGTTGATGGTGACCGGGCCGGCGCGCATTCCGGCGCTGCCCAATGTGCCGACGGCCGCGGAGGCCAAGCTGCCGTCGCTGCAGATCAGCCAGTGGTGGGCCATCGTGGCACCGGCACGCACGCCGTCGACCGTGGTCAGCAAGCTCGGTGACGAGGTACGCGCGGCGCTCGCCAATCCGCAGACCAAGGCTCGCCTGGATAGCCAGGGCATCGACCTGAAGGCCTCGTCGCCCGCGCAGCTCGGCGACCGGCTGCGCGGCGAGGTCGATCGCTGGGCGGCGCTGGTCAAGCAGGCGGGAATCCAGCCGGAATAAGTCAGCCGGAATAAGTCAGCCGGAATAAGTCAGCCGGAATAAGTCAGCCGGAATAAGTCAGCCGCCTCGGCCGGTTTCGGCGATCGCGGCCAGCAGATCGTCCGCGTGGACCATGAACTCTCGTACTTGCCGCAGGGTGCGGTATTGATTCAGCACGGCGCTCCACTGCGGCGATTCGATCAGTTGATGCCAGACCGGCTCGAGGTCGCGCGAATCCGCGTGCTGCTTGTCGATCAGCTTGCTGGCGAATGCGAGGGTGGCCGGTGCCGACAACAGCTGCATCCGGCTGGCGGCACTCAGCATGCGTGGAGTGGTTTCGGCAGGCGCATCGCTGCAATACAGGATCCGATTTGAAAGATCCGCTTCGTCGGTCGGCAGGGCACGCAGCGCGGCACCACGAAGGCGTACCGCTCCTTGCTCGGTCTGGAACGTATAGATGACGTGCTCTTCGGCATGTGCGAGCAAGCGCAGGCCACGCAGCAGCCGGGGCAGGTCCGTGGTCGCGGCGTCCGCCGAGGCTTTTGCTTCCACAAGCAGGCAAACGTCCCAGGCCGGCATATCGACGCCGGCCTCATCGGCTGTTTCGCGCGCTGTCTCGGCGCGCCTCAGCAACACCGCATCCCATTCGGTCTTGGCGCGTTCGTGGCTGGCTGGCAGCGATGCCGGCACGCGCATCGAGGTGACGACGCGGTAGGGTGCCGACGAGCCCTCCCGTTCGTTGAGCCGCTGCGCCAACGCGCGCAGCGCCTGCGCGGCCAGCGCTTCGACAGCCGCCCCGCGCTGCCGCGAGGAGACGCCCTGCGCCGTCGCGGTAGCGGTCCCCGAGCGCGGACCCTGACGGTCCCACAGCGATCGATATTGGCGCACGAGCTCATCCGAGGTCAGTGCGTCCAGCCTGTGCAGACGTTCCAGCGCGGGGCTTTCCAGCAGTTGCATCAAGCCGTGATGATCCGGCGTGTCGTTGGCGATCTCCGGCATCGCAAGCAGCGTGCGGACGGCGTCCTGCAGATCGGCCCACGCCGACGCCGACGCAGCAGCATGAAGCTCCGCCATTGCCTCCCGCAGCCGACGCGCCGCGATCCGCTGCTGCTTGTTCGGGTGCGCCACCGCGTTGACGGCCGCAAGCAGGGCCCTGCGGTCCTGATCCGCGCGCGCCGCCAGCGACGCGTACTCGCGCACATGGGCCACCCGGTGGCGAAGCGCCATCGCCTGGAAAGCCGGATCGCCGGCATCCGGCCGGATCGCTTCGCGCACCATGCGCGCGAGCGACTCGACGAACAGATGCTTCAGCGCCGCGCCAGGGACTTCGCCGTTCGCCAGCGCGAGGCGAGCCTGTTCGATGGTGATCGCCAGCGCTGTCGCCGGATTGGCCTCATGAATCCGCTCCGCTACGGCAGCGATCGGCGGCAGGCGATACCGCCGTGCGACGGCGCGCAGCCTGTCATCAAGCAAGGCGGGCAGTGGCGGCAGGGACATGAGCGCAATGGTAACAACGACGCCGGCCCCGGGACGCGCCGCGCCGTCCCGGCGGCCGCCACACCGCTTGGCTCAGCGTGCGCGCGCCAGGTTGCCCAGGTGCCCCAACACGTCGTCCAGCTCGGCGTTCAGCGTGGCGACCAGTTCCGCCGCGGGCAGCGAACGTGCCAACGGTGCGGCCTGGCCGGCCCATTGCGCCGCGAAGTCCGCGCTGCCCTTCGCCTTGGCGGCGGCGTGCAGCGCCTTGCCGGCATCGTAGGTGATCGGGTAATCGGGGATCGGCGGCGCGTCGGCGGCGATGCCCAGTTCGGTGAATCGATTGACGAAGCCGCGCGCGGCGCGTCCGGAGATCGCGCGCGTCAGCGTGGTCGGGCGCGTCTGGTCCGCCAGCAGCGCCTCGCGATACGCGGCATCTGCCACCGTCTCGGGGCACGCGACGAACGCGGTGCCCAACTGCGCGGCCACGGCCCCCAAGGCCAGCGCGGCCGCGATGCCGGCGCCGTCCATGATGCCGCCGGCGGCGATCACCGGCAGGCTGGTCTTGCGCACCAGCAGGCGGACCAGCGCCATCGTGCCCAAGCCTTCGTCGAAGGCCTGCGTGTCGACCACACCGCGATGGCCGCCAGCCTCGATGCCTTGCGCAACCACGGCGTCGATGCCGGCCGCTTCGACCTGGCGCGCTTCGGCGATCGTTGTCGCCGACGCCAGCAGCACGATGCCGGCCTCGCGCAGCGCGTCGATCCATGCCTGATCCGGCAGGCCGAAGTGGAAGCTGACGACGGCGGGCTTTTCCTCGAGCAGCATCTCGTACATTGCGTCGTCGGCGACGAAGCTGCGATAGATCTCGCGCAACGAGGCCGGCGGGGTCGCACCGAATTCGGCGAAGTGCGGGGCCAGATAGTCGAGCCAACCGCGCTCGCGCTGCGCATCGGCCTGGGCCGGCGCATGGCAGAACAGGTTGATGTTGAACGGGCGATCGGTCAGCGCGCGCGTGTCGCGGATGGCCTGGCGTGCGGCATCGGCGTTCATCGCGCCGACGCCGAGCGAGCCGAGGCCGCCGGCGTTGGAGACGGCCGCGGCCAGCGCCGGCGTGCTGACGCCTGCCATCGGGGCCTGGATGATCGGCGTCGACATGCCGAGCCGGGCCAGCAGGCCGTTTGCAGCGGAAGAGGGGGACATCGGATGCTCCTTCGGGATCGGGCCGCTCAGCCTTGGCGCAGCTCGTGCAGCAATGCCTCGTAGGCGGCGGTGGTGAAGCCGGCGCGCTTGACCAGGAAGGTATGCGCGGATCGCACCGGCACGGTGTGAAATTCGTCGCGGTCCGGATGCAGGGCCAGCAGGGACTTCGGCAGGATGGCGAAGGCCGAGCCGGCGCTGACGCAGGCCAGGATCGCGTGGTAGGACGGCATCTCGCGCACCGTCAGGTTGCGGCGCAGCGCTTCGTCGGCTTGCGCGAGCCATTCTTCGGCGCAGCGGCGGTAGGTGCAGCCGCGCGAGAAGCCGGCCAGCGTGCGCAGCGTGACGTCCTGCGGCCGGCGCACGCGTGGATGGCTGGCGGGCAGTACCAACACCAGTTCTTCGGTGAACAGGAATGCGCCTTCGAGGCCCGGCGCCATGTCTTCCATCGACAGCTGGCGTGGCGAACCGATGCCCGGATGGGCGACGATCGCGCAGTCGAGCTGGTGCGAGGCGACGGCATCGGCCAGCGCCTGGGCGGTGCCGGTGCGGATCTCGACGTCGACCAGCGGATAGCTTGCGTGATAGCGGGCCAGCGGTTTGGGCAGGCGGGCGGCCGCGGCGCTTTCCATGCTGCCCAGCCGCAGCTTGCCGGTGGGAACGTCGTGCCGCATCGCTTGCCGCGCTTCCTCGGCCAGCGCCAGCAGCCGCTCCGCATAGCCAAGCAACTTTTGCCCTTCGGCGGTCAGCGTCATCCGCTTGCTGTCGCGCTGGAACAGCGTGACGCCGAGGCTGTCCTCCAGCTGCTTGATGCGGGTGGTGACATTGGACTGCACGCGATCGAGCGCGCGCGCGGCGCGCGTGACGCTTTGCTCCAGTGCCACGGCGCGGAAGATTTCGAGCTCGGCCAGTTCCATGGGGTGCGGCGCGGAGGGTAGCACCGTTCTCAATTCAGGAATGAAGATGGATTAAATATCCTTAATCAAGAACGATAAGTCAAGGCGGCCCACAAAGCAAAAAGGGAGAACGCAGTACGCGTTCTCCCTCCTGAAGCAATCGACAGGGTGGTCCGGCGTGGCCGGCCCACCTAGGCCCGATCAGAAATCCTCCGCATCCACATCGTAGTTCGCCGGCTCCCAGCGGATCGCCAGCAGCGCCAGCAGGCCGGCCAGCGGGGCCAGTGCGATGACCCAGAACACCTTGGTGCTCAGTGCTGCGGCCAGTACCGGGAACAGGAACAGCGACAGCGTGGAACTGGCGCGCATCAGCGTCTGATTGAAGCCGACGCCCACGCCGCGCAACGAGGTGGGGTAGCTCAGCGACGCATAGGTCATCGTATGCGCGCCCGGGCCGAAGCCCTGGCCCAGCAGGAACACGGCCAGCAGCGCGATCGCCGCCACCACTTCGGTCACGCCGTCGGGCTTGCCGACCAGCGCCAGGCCGACCAGCGCGGCCAGCTGGAACGCGTAGCCGACCACCGTCAGCTTCCACGCACCGACCCGCGGCACCAGCCGCACGCCGATCAGGCCGCCGACGAAGGCGAACAGCAGGTTCAGCGCCAGCGAGATCAGGATGGTGTTCAGCATCGTCTGCGCGAGGAAGCTGGCGATGATCACCGGCAGGCCGAACGCGACCGCGTTATAGGCGAACGACGAGGCGATCGACATGATCGTCGCCAGCACCGTGCGGCTGCGGTAGACGCCCTGCAGCAGCACCGCGTAGTTGCCCCAGGACGCCGCGCGCTTGGCCGGTTTGGCCACCGCATCGGGCGCGACCACCGCGTCGATGCCATAGGACCGCTTCAGGATCCGCGCCGCGCCCTCCAGATCGCCCTGGTTGGCCGCCCACACCGGCGATTCGCTCATGTACTTGCTGCGCACCGCGATGATGACCAGCGCCGGCACCGCGCCGAAGCCCAGGATGATGCGCCAGAGCAGGCCGCTGTGCGACTCGGGCAGGACCGCATAGCACAGCAGCACCAGTAGATAGGACACGCAGATCGCCGCATACCAGGTCGGGCACCACATGGCCACCCGCGCGGCCTTGTTGCCGCGGCCCTGCAGCTTGGAGAATTCGGCGAGGAAGGCCATCGCCACCGGCAGGTCGATGCCGACGCCCAGGCCCATCACGAAGCGGGCGCCGGCCAGCACGTATTCATTGGGGGCCAGCGCACAGGCGATCGCCGCCACCACGAAGAACAGCATGTCGGCCATGAAGACGCGATAGCGGCCGATGCGGTCGGTGAAATAGCCGCCGAGGAAGGCGCCGACGATCGCGCCGAAGGTGATCGCGGACGCGACCATGCCGGTGCCGGCCGGCGTCAGGTTGAACTCGCGGGTGACGTCCTTCAGGCCGAAGGCCAGCGCGCCGAGGTCGTACGCGTCGAGAAACACGCCGCCCAGCGCGATCGCGACCACCATGCGCGCGTTGCTGGCTTGGGCGCCGCCCTGGTTGACCAGTTGCGAGACATCGGCGGCGGAACGGATGACGGCTTTGTTCGGTGTGGCAGCACTGGCGGTCGCCTGTTGCGCTTCGGCGGGGGAGAGGGTGAGGTCGACGGACATGGGAATCGTGATGGGAGCATGCGCCGCACCGGCAGGGCGGCGGCGCGGCGAATGCTACGCCAGCACGATCGGTGATCCAAATGACTTATTGTTATATCTTTAAGGACGCGGGAATTCTGGCCTCGGCGATTCGCGTCCCATGTCTCAAGCCCTGCCGCCGGTGCTTCCCTCGAAGGCCGAGCGCAGCGCCGCGACATCGAGCTTCTTCATCGGCAGCATCGTCTGCACCAGCCGATCGATGGCCGCCTGGTCGCCGGAGCGCATCAGCGTCTCCATGTCGGCCGGCACGATTTGCCAGGAGACCCCGAACGGATCCTTGCACCAGCCGCACGCCTCGGCTTCCGGTACCGCGGATAGCTTGGACCAGTAGCGGTCGATGGTCGCCTGGTCTTCGCAGTGCACCATGAACGAGATGGCCTCATTGAAGCTGAAGTCATGCGGAAAGCCGCTGTCCATGGCTGCCATCCAGGTATTGCCGAGCCGGAAATCCGAGAACATCACCGTTCCCGCCGGATTGGGCTCCATGCCGGGACCGTAGCGGACCAGTTGCCCCCCCTGCGAGCCGGGGAAGATCTCGCGCCAGAACTCGCCTGCCGCCTCGGCCTTGCCGCAGGCTTCGCCGGAAAACATCAGCGCCGGCACGATCGGCGGACGGGATTCGCCGGAGGGATCGGTCAGCATCAGCTGCCAGGACAGGCCATAGCGGTCCTGCACCCAGCCGAATCGTTCGCTGAACGGATAGGCGTCGAGCGGCATCAGCGCCTGGCCGCCGTCGGTCAGCTTGTCCCACATGGCGTCGAGGCGCTCGCGGGCCTGCGGGTCGCGGCCCGGATCGAAGTAGACAAAGAAGGAAATCGACGGATTGAAGCGGAACATCGGCCCCGCGGAGATCGCCATGAATGGCTGGCCGCACAGCGTGAACCGCACGATATCGCAGTCTCCTGAGGGCGTATTGTGGATCTGCGTGACGAAATCGACGGCCGAATCCGGAAATACCGATACATAGAAGCGCGCCGCTTCCACTGCCTCGCGGTCGTACCAGAGGTGCGGAATAAGAGTGACAGGCGCGGTGACGGGCGTGGTCATGTCCCCAAGCTCCTTTTTTCAGGCGTTTCAAAATGCGAAACGGCGCCATGTCGGCCGCCGTTTTTCGCGACAAAACTCCAGAGTAGTCGCCCCTCGTGCGATCGACAAAGCCGCCTCATAAAAAAATCCCCAGGGCGGGAGGTCCCTGGGGATTGCCAGTTTGAGCTTGCCGCGCCGTCCTACTTCTGCACCGCCGGCGCCGGCGTGCCCAGCGTCGTCTGGTGGCTGGCCGAGGCCGAACGCCGGTGGTCGATCATCGAGACCGCGAGCGCGGCGATCACGGCGGGAATCGCGATGGCGACGAAGTTCTGCTGCAGCGGCAGCGCCATGCCGACCAGCATGCCGATCACGATCGGCGCGAGGATCGCGCCGCTGCGGCCCACGCCCGAGGCCCAGCCGATGCCGGTGCCGCGTGCGGCCATCGGATAGAACTGCCCGGCATAGGCGTAGGTCACGATCTGCGTGCCGATCGTCGATGCGCCGGCCAGGCCGACCAGCACGAACAGCACCGGCGTCGGCACAGGATAGCCGAGCAGCGTGATCGATACCGCCGCCAGCGCATACATGCCGACCAGCACGTGCTTGATGTTGAAGCGGTCCGCCAGCCAGCCGCCGCCGACCGCGCCGATCATCGCGCCGAAATTGAGCACCAGCACGAAGGTCAGTGCCGAGCCCAGGCTGTAGCCGGCGCTGGCCATCAGCTTGGCCAGCCACGAGCTCAGCGCGTAGACCATGAACAGGCACATGAAGAACGCGACCCAGAACATCACGGTGCTGAAGCCGCGGCCATCCTGGAACAGCTTGCCGATCGGCGCCTCGCCGGCCTTCAGTTCGGGCAGCGCGAAGCGGTCGTCGGTTTGCGGGCGATACGCCGGTTCGAGGCGGCTCAATACGTTCTTGACCTCGTCCAGGCGTCCGGCGCGGATCAGGAAGGGCATCGATTCCGGCAGCGACTTCATCACCATCGGGATCAGCAGCACCGGAAGCCCGGCGGCGATAAACACCGATTGCCAGCCGTAGCTCTCGATCAGGCCCTTGCCGACCACCGCGGCCAGCATGCCGCCGACCGAATAGCCGCTGAACATCAGCGTGACCATGGTGCCGCGGATCTTGCGCGGCGAGTACTCGGTCATCTGCGCGACGACGTTGGGCATCACGCCGCCGATGCCAAGGCCGGCCAGGAAGCGCGTGACGCTGAACGTCACCGGATCGCTGGTGAAGCCGGCGGCCGCGGTAAATACGGAGAACAGCAGGATGCAGATGGCGATGGCCCAGCGCCGGCCGATCCGATCGGCGATGGTGCCGAGGAAGATCGCGCCGAACATCATGCCGAACAGCGCGGAGCTGACCATGAAGCCGGCCTGCGTCGCATCGACGCCCATCGACTGCATGATCGACGGCAGCGCGATGCCGGCCACAGCCAGGTCATAGCCGTCGAAGATGATGATCAGCGCGCACCAGAACAGCACGAGCCCATGAAAGCGGTTGAAGCGGGCCTCGTCGGCCAGCTGGTGGACGTCGATTTGACGCATGGTTGTCTCCTTTGCCGAGCTCGGACGGCTCGCTTGTCATCGTGGATCTGAATACGCCGTCGTCCCCGCGCAGGCGGGGAATCAGCGGCTCTGCTTCGGCCGTGGTTGAAGCCACTGGGCCCCCGCTTTCGCGGGGGCGACAGTCAAAGTCGTTGATGCACCCATTCGTCGTCCCCGCGAAGGCGGGGACCCAGCGGCTCTGCTTCGGCCGTGGTTGAAGTCGCTGGGCCCCCGCTTTCGCGGGGGCGACAGTCAAAGTCGTTGATGCACCCATTCGTCGTCCCCGCGAAGGCGGGGACCCAGCGGCTCTGCTTCGGCCGTGGTTGAAGTCGCTGGGCCCCCGCTTTCGCGGGGGCGACAGTGGGAATCGCGGGGGCGACAGATGTAATGGGCCCTACTGCACCGTCTCGCCGACGAAATCGACGATCGCCGCGATCAGCGCGTCCGGCTGATCGCGATGGGGCGAATGGCCGCAGTCAGGCAGCTCGAGCAGGCGCGTCTGCGGTACGCGGCGCGCGATGCCGCGGATCTGCTCGAGCGTGCCGTACTCGTCGTCGAGCCCCTGCACCGCCAGCAGCGGGCAGGTTATGCCGGCGATCTCGGCCTCGATCGACCAGTGGCGGAACGGCGGATGCAGCCAGATGCCGTTCCATCCCCAGAATGCCGAGTCCGGGTCGTCGTGATAGCGCGCCAGCCGCTGGCGCAGATCGGTGTTCAGATAGGCTTCGCGCGCCTTCTCGATGCTGGAGACCGACAGGTCCTCGACCAGGATATGCGGCGCCAGCACGATGGTCCCGGCCACGCGCGACGGAAAGCGGGCGGCGTACAGCAGCGCGATGGAGCCGCCATCGCTGTGTCCCAGCAGCCAGGGTGGCTCGGCCTCGGCATCGATGCCGAGCGCCGTCAGCAGGGCAGGCAATACCTCGTGCGCCTGGCGGTGCATGAAATCCGGGTGCCACACCTCGTCGGCGGCCCGCGGCGTCGAGCGCCCATAGCCCGGCCGCGAATAGGCCAGGCCGCGGCAGCCCAGCGCCTCGCAGACGCGCTGCGGAAAGTCCCGCCACATCGCCACCGAGCCCAGGCCCTCGTGCAGGAAGATCAGCAGCGGAGCGCCGGCGTTCCGCTCGCCCAGCCGCTGGTACTCGATCCGCACCGGGCGGCCGGCCCAGTCGATGTCGGCGAATTCGACCGGCGCGCTCATTGCAGCCCCGCCAGGGCCAGTTGCCCGTCGGAAGCAATCAGCACGTTCGATCCGACCGCGTCGGCGCCGCACTGGCCTTGCCGCCGATCTTGCCCATGTCCTTGCTCTTGTTCCCGCTCGCGCAGCCGGAAGCGCTGGATCTTGCCGGTTGCAGTCTTCGGCAGGCTGTCGACGAACTCGATGAGCCTCGGGTACTTGTAGGGCGCCAGCCGTTCCTTGACGAAGGCCTTCAGTTCGTCGTCGCCGCATTGCGTGCCGGGCTTGAGCACGACGAAGGCCTTGGTACGCGTCAGCCCCTGCGAGTCGTTGACGCCGATCACCGCGGCCTCCAGCACCGCGGGATGCTGCATCAGCGTGGCCTCGACCTCGAACGGCGACACATAGATGCCGCTGACTTTCAGCATGTCGTCGCTGCGGCCCGCATAGCAGTAGGTGCCATCGGCGTTGCGCACGTACTTGTCGCCGCTCTTGGTCCAGCTGCCCTGGAAGGTCTCGCGCGACTTGTCGCGGTTGCCCCAATACATCAGCGCCGCGCTCGGTCCCTGGATATAGAGGTCGCCGACCTCGCCATCGGGTACCGGCCGGCCTTCCTCGTCGCGCAGTTCGACGGTGTAGCCGGGCACCGGCCAGCCGGTGGTGCCGTAGCGGACCTGGCCCGGGCGGTTCGACAGATAGATATGCAGCATCTCGGTCGAACCGATGCCGTCGATGATCTCGCAGCCGAAATGCGCGGTGAAGCGCTGGCCCAGGTCCGCGGGCAGCGCCTCGCCGGCCGAGGAGCACAGCCGCAGCGCCACCTGTTCACGCGCGGGCAGCGCGGGGGAGGCCAGCATGCCGGCATAGCCGGTCGGCGCGCCGAAGAACACCGTGGCGCGGTGGTCGAGCCAGCGCCGGAAGATTGCCTCGGGCGTGGGGCGCTCGGCCATCAGCACCACGGTGGCACCGACGCTGAGCGGGAAGGTCAGGCCGTTGCCCAGGCCATAGGCGAAATACAGCTTGGCCGCCGAGAAGCAGATGTCGTGCTCGGTCAGGCCGAGAATGGGTTTGGCATAGAGCTCGGCTGTCCAGTACGGATTGGCCTGACTGTGCAGCACGCCCTTGGGCCGGCCGGTCGAGCCGGAGGAATACAGCCAGAAGCCGGGGTCATCGGGGCCGGTGGCCGCCGCCGAGGGCTGCGGTGCGTGCTCGGCGATCAGCGCATCGAGCGAGCCCGTGCCGGCGGGCAGCGCACCCTCCGGGCGCGACACGATCACGTGATCGACCTCATGGCCGCCTTCCGCCATCGCCTTCGCCATCGCCTGCTCCAGCACCGGCAGCAGCGCCGCCGACACCAGCGCCGCGCGGGCGCGGCTGTGCCGCAGCATGTAGGCGTAGTCATCCGGCGTCAGCAGCGTGTTGACCGCGACCGGCACGATGCCGGCGTAGATCGCCCCGAGGAAGCAGACCGGCCAGTCGCTGCAGTCGTGCATCAGCAGCAGCACGCGTTCCTCGCGCCGCACGCCGAGGGTTTGCAGCGCGGTCGCGAAGCGCCGTATGCGTTCGGCGAGTTCGTCGTAGCGCAGCCGGCCGTGGTCGTCGATATAGGCGATCCTGTCACCGCGATGCTTGTTGGCGTCCAGCAGGTACTGGGCGAAGTTGAAGGGCGTGGTGGGCGCCACCACCGGCGGCGGGTCGGAGCCCGGTGCGCCTGTCGTGATCGTGGTCGCGGTAGTCGTCGTCGCGGCTGCCATGCGTTGTCTCCCCATCTGTTCTACGAATGCTTGCGATACGGCAAATACTGGTACTGGTACTGCGTGTCTCCTTACAGCCGATCCAGCAGCGCCGTGCTGGCCTGCACGGCGCTGCGGCGATGGTAGAAGTTCAGTGCGCGCAGACCGCCCA
This sequence comes from Cupriavidus sp. JZ107, assembly GCF_053903255.1. Classification (NCBI taxonomy): domain Bacteria; kingdom Pseudomonadati; phylum Pseudomonadota; class Betaproteobacteria; order Burkholderiales; family Burkholderiaceae; genus Cupriavidus; species Cupriavidus sp. JZ107. The sequence continues at coordinate 580,414 of NZ_CP096480.1, forward strand.
GCTCTTCGCCGCCACCGGCGCGGCCGGGGCCGCCATGCAGCGATTGCGGCATGACGTTGCCGTGGCCGGTCTGCAGTTGCGCGACATCGGGCGAGATCACGTGAACACGGCCGTGGCTGTCGGCCAGCTGAAGCGCCGCGGCGGCCAGTGCCGCGGGGTCGCTGCCATAGAGCGACGCAACCAGCGAGCCTTCGCCGCGGCGTGCCAGCTCGAACGCATGGCCGGCGTCGATGCCATCCTCGCCTTGCCGCTCGCGATAGGGCATCAGCGTGGCGACCGGGCCGAATACTTCGACCTGATGCACCAGCGCATTGCCGTCGGGATCGCGGGTGCCCAGCAGCGTGGGGCCGATGCAGCAGGCCACGGCCGGGTCGGCATCGATCAACCGCTGGCTGGCCCCATCGTGCAGGGTCTGCGTTTGCGCCTGCAATTGCGCCAGGCCCTCGCGTACCGTGGCCAGCTGCGCGCGGCTGACCAGCGCCCCCATGCGTACGTCAGGATTGCGCGGATTGCCGACGGTGATCTCGCGCAGCTTGGCCGCGATTGCTTCCGCAGTCGCGTCGTACAGCGACTCGGGCACCAGCACTCTGCGGATTGCCGTGCATTTCTGTCCCGACTTGACGGTCATCTCGCGCACGACTTCGGCGGCCAGCAGCGGCAGCGCATCGTCGCCGCCGGCCTCGGGCGGCAACAGCAGCGCCGAATTGACGCTGTCGGCCTCGATATTGACGCGCACCGAGCGCTGGGCGATCGCCGGATGCGAGCGGATCTGCGCGGCGGTCTGCGCCGAGCCGGTGAACGACACCACGTCGAAGGGCTCCAGCGCATCGAGCAAGCCGTCGGCACTGCCGCAGACGATCGACAGCGCGCCCGGCGGCAGGATGCCGGCCTCGACCACATCGTGGACCATCCGGTGCGTCAGCCAGGCGGTCGACGTGGCCGGCTTGACGATCACCGGCACGCCGGACAGCAGCGCCGGCGCGGCCTTCTCCCACAGGCCCCACGAAGGGAAGTTGAAGGCGTTGATGCACAGCGCGACGCCGCGCGTGGGCACCAGCACGTGTTGCGACTGGAACAACGGGTCCTTGCCGAGCCGCGCCGCCTCGCCATCGAGCAGATAGCGCCGGTCGCCGAGCGTCTCGCCCAGCTTCGCATAGCTGCCCAGCGTGAAGATCGCGCCATCGATATCGACCGCGGAATCGCGCTTGACCGTGCCGCTGTTGGCGGTCGCGATCTCGTAGTAGGCGTCGCGGTGTTGCTGCAGCACCTGCACGATCGCGCCCAGCAGTTGCGCGCGCTCCCGATACGTCAGCGCCCGCAGCGCGGCGCCGCCTTGCTCGCGTGCGAAGGCAAAGCCCTCGGCCAGATCGAGCCCGGTAGCATCGACGCGCGCCAGTTCATCGCCGAGCACCGGGTCGAACAGCGCCGCGCCCGTGCCGCTGCCATGCTGCCAGCGGCCCGCCAGGTAGCTCGGTAGCGACTCGCTCATGCTGCCTCCTGTCGGGTGAACTCGATGCGCCCTTCGGGCAGCAGATAAAGGACCAATGCGCGCCCGTTCGACACCGTGGGGCGATGCGCGCTGCCGGGCGGGCAGACCAGCCAGCCGGCGGGCCGTCCGTCGAAGCGGGCCTCGCCCTCGATCGGCATGATCAGGTCGATCTCGCCATTGGGATGGGTGTGATGCGGACCGGCGATATCGTTCATATCGACCACGTCGACGGAAAAACCGTGCAGGTCGTCCGCGGGTTTGAAGATGCGGCCATAGCGGATACCGCCGCCTTCGCGATCGCACAGCCAGCCTTCGGCGACGCCGGTTTCGCAGGCAGCCTTCAGCGCGCGGTAGGGCTCGGTATCGGGGCCGTATTCGGCGTTGAGCCAGGCATCGAGCGCGGCGTCGAGCGGACGGCCGGCCAGGCGGGCGGTCAGTTCGCCCAATTGCTGGCGGAAGGCCTGGGCGGCCGGTGGGAGGGTGGGGGACATCGGCAAGTGCTCCGTCACGTCGGGGAAAACCTAACCGGTTTGCACGTCTGCTTTTGATGCATTATTGTGCATGGGCGAACCATAGAGGTCGACGCCGGCGCTGTCAAGAACTATATTGCAGGAGTGTCGGCGGATGCGCTAGGCAAAGGCTGCGCGCGCGAAGGAAAGCTGATGTTGTTGTGGGCCTCTGGCCACGCCGCCTGCGTGCGCTATATGAAGTAAAGCGCAGCATGGCCGCTATCCGAGTGCATGCACAATAATTCTTGACGCCGCTCGAAGGGATGCACTATGATGCGTGACATCGGAGTCCAATCCATGCACTATCGTGCTTTACCGCACGAGGCGCGCAGGCTGAACAGACAGCGATGTCAGCACAGAGAACAGGAGACAATGCCGTGACCCAGGTCCCCCGCGTCGACTACCAGACCGACCCTTCCCAATACAAGCACCTGAAGCTGCGGTTCGATGGACCGGTCGCCACGCTGGTGCTCGATATCGACGAGAATGCCGGCCTGCGTCCCGGCTACAAGCTCAAGCTGAACAGCTACGACCTCGGCGTCGACATCGAACTGAACGACGCGCTGAACCGTATCCGCTTCGAACATCCCGAAGTGCGCAGCGTGGTGGTCACCAGCGGCAAGGACAAGGTGTTCTGCTCCGGCGCCAATATCTTCATGCTCGGCGTCAGCAGCCACGCGTGGAAGGTCAACTTCTGCAAGTTCACCAACGAAACGCGCAACGGCATCGAGGATTCGTCGAAACACAGCGGCCTGAAATTCCTCGCCGCCGTCAACGGCGCCTGCGCCGGCGGCGGCTACGAGCTGGCACTGGCCTGCGACGAGATCCTGCTGGTCGACGACCGCTCGTCGGCCGTCAGCCTGCCCGAAGTGCCGCTGCTCGGCGTGCTGCCCGGCACCGGCGGCCTGACCCGCGTCACCGACAAGCGCCATGTGCGCCACGACCTGGCCGATATCTTCTGCACCACCACCGAAGGCGTGCGCGGCCAGCGTGCCAAGGAATGGCGCCTGGTCGACGACATCGCCAAGCCCGCGGTGTTCGCGCAGAAGGTGCAGGAGCGTGCGCTGGCGCTGGCCGCGCAGAGCGACCGTCCCGCCGACGCGCAAGGCATCGCGCTGACGCCGCTGGAGCGCATCGTCGAGGCCGACGCGCTGCGCTATGGCTACGTCGACGTGCAGATCGATCGCGCCGCGCGTACCGCGACCTTCACGATCCACGCGCCGCGCGGCCCGCAGCCGGAGAGCCCGGCCGCGATCGCCGAGGCCGGTGCGGCCTGGTATCCGCTGCAGCTGGCGCGCGAGCTCGAGGACGCGATCCTGTCGATGCGCACCAACGAGCTGGAGATCGGTACCTGGCTGATCAAGACCGCCGGCGATGCCGACGCGGTGCTGCGGATGGACGCCACGCTGCTGGCGCACCGCGACCACTGGCTGGTGCGCGAGACCATCGGGCTGCTGCGCCGCACGTTCAGCCGGCTCGATGTGTCATCGCGCAGCCTGTTCGCGCTGGTCGACGAGGGCACCTGCTTCGCCGGCTCGCTGCTGGAGCTGGCGCTGGCCTGCGATCGCATCTACCACCTGGCGCTGCCTGACGACGAGGCCCGCGCGCCAAAGATCACCGTCGGCGAAACCAACTTCGGCCTCTATCCGATGGCCACCGGCCAGAGCCGTCTGGGCCGCCGCTTCTACGACGAAGCGCCGGCGCTGGAAGCGGTGCGCGCCAAGGCCGGCCAGCCGCTCGATGCGGACGCGGCCTTCGCGCTGGGCCTGGCGACCTCGAACCCGGACGACATCGACTGGGCCGACGAGCTGCGCATCGCGATCGAGGAACGCGTGGCGATGTCGCCCGACGCGCTGACCGGCATGGAGGCGAACCTGCGCTTCAACGGCCAGGAGACCATGTTCACGCGCATCTTCGGGCGGCTGACCGCCTGGCAGAACTGGATCTTCCAGCGGCCCAATGCCGCCGGCGACAAGGGCGCGCTGAAGGTCTACGGCAAGGGCGACAAGGCGGCATTCGACTGGAACCGCGTCTGACTGGATGTCGTCCCCGCGAAAGCGGGGACCCAGCGGCTTTCAGCGACGCAGAAAGCAAGCCACTGGGCCCCCGCGTTCGCGGGGGCGACAGGGATGGCAACGACACAGCGACATATCACCGGGAGACCAACGATGTCCGGTATCAACTACAGCGAGAAGATCCCCAACAACGTCAACCTCAGCGAGGACCGCACGCTGCAGCGCGCGCTGGAGCAGTGGCAGCCGAACTACCTGAGCTGGTGGAACGACATGGGCCCGGAAGGCTCGCAGGGCTTCGACGTCTATCTGCGCACCGCGATCAGCGTGGACCCGCAGGGCTGGGCGCAGTTCGGCTACGTCAAGATGCCGGACTATCGCTGGGGCATCTTCCTGAACCCGGGGGAGCAGGGCCGCAAGATCCATTTCGGCGACCACAAGGGCGAGGACGCGTGGCAGGACGTGCCCGGCGAATATCGCGCCAATCTGCGCCGCATCATCGTGACGCAGGGCGATACCGAGCCGGCCTCGGTCGAGCAGCAGCGCCATCTTGGGCTGACCGCGCCCAGCATGTACGACCTGCGCAACCTGTTCCAGGTCAACGTCGAGGAAGGCCGCCACCTGTGGGCAATGGTCTACCTGCTGCACAAGTACTTCGGCCGCGACGGCCGCGAGGAAGGCGAGGCGCTGCTCGAGCGCCGCAGCGGCGAGGAGGACAACCCGCGCATCCTGCAGGCATTCAACGAGCGCACGCCGGACTGGCTGTCGTTCTTCATGTTCACCTACTTCACCGACCGCGACGGCAAGTTCCAGCTGTGCGCGCTGGCCGAGAGCGCGTTCGATCCGCTGGCCCGCACCACCAAGTTCATGCTGACCGAGGAAGCGCACCATATGTTCGTCGGCGAATCGGGCGTGTCGCGCGTGATCCAGCGCACCTGCCAGGTGATGAACGAACTGAAGACCGACGATCCGGGCAAGCTGCGCGCCGCCGGCGTGATCGACCTGCCGACGATCCAGCGCTACCTGAACTTCCACTACAGCGTGACCATCGACCTGTTCGGCGCCGACGAGTCCAGCAATGCCGCGACCTTCTACAGCACCGGCCTGAAGGGCCGTTTCGAGGAAGGCAAGCGCAACGACGACCATCTGCTCAAGGACAGCACCTATCGCGTGCTGCAGGCCGCCGGCGGCCAGCTGGTGGAGAAGGAAGTGCCGATGCTGAACGCGCTGAACGAGGTGCTGCGCGACGACTACATCAAGGACAGCGTGGCCGGCGTCGAGCGCTGGAACCGCGTGATCGACAAGGCAGGCATTCCGTTCCGGCTGAAGGTCCCGCACAAGGCCTTCCATCGCAATATCGGCGCGCTGGCCGGCGTCAAGGTGTCGCCGGACGGCCGCGTGATTTCGGACGCCGAATGGCAGGCCAATGTCGGCCAGTGGCTGCCGACCGAAGACGATCGGGCGTTTGTCGCCAGCCTGATGGGCCGCGTGGTCGAGCCCGGCAAGTTCGCCAACTGGATCGCGCCGCCGGCGATCGGTGTCAATCGCCAGCCGGTGGATTTCGAATACGTGCGGTTCAACTGAGCGACGGCGAGAGCAACGGCAATATCGGCGCAACAGCGCCAGCAACAACGACAGCGACCGCGCGTGACCGAACGCAGCGCCGAGCCGCGGCAGCATCTGGAGACGGCCATGGATATGGCAGACATGCAAATCATCAAGCAGCATCTGATCGACCCCGAGATCTGCATTCGCTGCAATACCTGCGAGATGACCTGCCCGGTCGGCGCGATCACGCACGATTCGCGCAACTACGTGGTCGACGCCGACAAGTGCAATCTATGCATGGCCTGCGTATCGCCGTGCCCGACCGGCTCGATCGACAACTGGCGGATGGTGCCGCGCTCGCGGCCCTATACGTTGGACGAACAGCTCGGCTGGGACACGCTGCCCGAAGAACTGAGCAGCGAGCAGCTGGCCGCCAGCGGCGTGGGCGCCGAGGCGATCGCCGAAGCGCAGGCGCTGGAGGCGGTGGAAGAGCCGGTCGATCCGGCCCTCGCGCAGATCGCGCCGTTCAACAGCGCGCAATACGGCGCCACGCTGCCGCCGTGGTCGGCCGCGCATTGCTACACCAATCTGTACGGGCCGAAGTCGGCGATCAAGTCGGTCACGGCCACCGTGGTCGGCAATGTGCGCGTGACCGAGGTCGGCCGCGACTACGACACCCACCATCTGGTATTGGACTTCGGCGCGATGCCGTTCCCGGTGCTGGAGGGGCAGTCGATCGGCATCGTGCCGCCGGGCGTCGACGAGCAGGGCCGCCCGCATCATGCGCGGCAGTATTCGGTGGCCAGCCCCCGCAATGGCGAGCGGCCGGGCTACAACAACCTGTCGCTGACGATCAAGCGCGTGCTCGAGGACCATCAGGGCAATCCGGTGCGCGGCGTGGCCTCGAATTACCTGTGCGACCTGCAGGTCGGCGACACCGTCGAGGTGATCGGCCCGTTCGGCAACAGCTTCCTGATGCCGAACCATCCGCGCTCGAATATCGTGATGATCTGCACTGGCACCGGCAGCGCGCCGATGCGGGCGATGACCGAATGGCGCCGCCGGCTACGCAAGTCGGGCAAGTTCGACGGCGGCAAGCTGATGCTGTTCTTCGGCGCGCGCACGCAGGAGGAATTGCCGTACTTCGGTCCGTTGCAGAACCTGCCGAAGGACTTCATCGATATCAACCTGGCGTTCTCGCGCACGCCGGGCCAGCCCAAGCGCTATGTGCAGGACCTGATGCGCGAACGCGCCGCCGACCTGGCGCAGCTGCTCGCCGATCCGGACAGCTATTTCTATGTCTGCGGGCTCAAGAGCATGGAGGAGGGCGTAGTGCTGGCGCTGCGCGATATCGCCGAACAGGCCGGTCTCGATTGGGAAGCGGTGGCCGCTTCGCTGAAGCGCGAAGGGCGGCTGCATCTGGAGACGTACTAGCTTGCGTATCGCCCTGACCGGGCTTCGGATGTTCACAAGGCCGGCCGCCGCGCAAACGCGGCGCCGGCCTTGTTCTTTTAATCGTTCAGTCGTTTAGTGGTTTAGTCGGTCCAGCTGGGGCGATGCTCGCCCAGATCGGCGACATGGTCGTCGCCATCGGGCAGGCCGAGCGAGAAGCGCACCGGAAAACGGACCGCGATGCGATCCTGGTCCGGGTCCGACACCGCACGAATGGTGCCGCGTGCCTGCACGTGCGGGTCCTGCAGCAGCTCTTCGGCATTCAGCACCGGCGAGATCGGCAGATCGACGCCGGCCAGCAGGTCGAGCCATTGCGCCAGCGTGCGGCTGACGAAGATCTGCGCCAGCAGCGCGTTGACCTCGACCTTGTGGCGCTGGCGTCCGGGGCGCTCGGCGAAGCGCGGGTCCTTCAGCGACGGAAATTTGTCGCCCAACGCGTCGCGCAGGTTCAGCCAGAACTTGTTCTCCAGAATGCCGAGCGCCAGATGGCGGCCGTCGCGCGTCTCGAACAGGTCGTTCTCCGGCATCACTGTGGGAGAGCGCAGCGGGGCGTCGGCATGCTGTTGCGCGGCCCAGGCGCCGTGGGCGGTCCACGACAGCATCGCATCGTGGATCGAGACATCGAGATGCTGGCCGCGCCCGTGCTGGCGCGCGCTGAGGATGGCGACGGTCAGTGCCAGCGCCGCGTAGCTGGAGGCCGCATAGTCGGACACCCGCACGCGCGGCCGCGCGACCTTGTCGCGCACCTGTACCGGCGCGGCCCAGTAGCCGGCCAGCGCCAGATAGTTCAGGTCGTGGCCGGCGTGCTCGGCATAGGGCCCGGTCTGGCCGAAGCCGGAGATCGAGCACAGCACGACGGCCGGATTGGCCTTGGCCAGCTCGGCGTAGTCCAGGCCGAGTCGCTGCATCACGCCGGGACGAAAGCCCTCGACCACCGCGTCGGCATCGCGCACGAGCTCGAGAAAGGCCGCCCGTCCCTCGGCCTGCTGCAGATCGAGCGCGACCGAGCGCTTGCCGCGATTGAACTGCGCGAACACCGAGGCGCTCAACGCGCGCGAGGTATCGCCGACGCCGGGCCGCTCGACCTTGATCACCTCGGCGCCCAGTTGCTGCAACTGCAGCGTCGCGTGCGGGCCGGGCAGCAGCTGGCTCAGATCGATGATCCGGACGTCTTTCAGGCAGGACCAGTCCGGCTTGGCCGATGGCTCGTTCGATGGCTTGGCCGGTGTCATTGCCGGGGCTCGATCAGCCGATATCGGCCGTCATGCCGATATCGCGCATCAGCGATGCATAGCGCTTGGTCTCGGCGGAGACCATCTCGCGGAACTGCGCCGGCGACGCGCTGCGGCGCAGCTCGCCCGCGCTGGCCTCTAGCAGCGCGTCGAGCCTGCCGCTGGCCTGGACCTCGTTGATCGCGGTGAACAGGCGCTGGGTCAGCGCCGGCGGCAGGTTGGCCGGCGCGAACAGACCGCTCCAGTTGTCGAGCACGAAGCCGGGCGGCAGCGCCTCGGCCAGTGTCGGCACATCGGGGAAGTAGCGCGAGCGCTCGGCCGTGGTCACCGCAAGGGCGCGAACCTGGCCGTTGCGCAGGTACGAGGTCGCGGTGCTGAGCACCGGCATGCCGAACTGCGTCTGCCCGGTCAGCATCGCCGTCAGGATCTCGGGCGCGCCCTTGTACGGCACGTGGACCGCTTCGGTACCGGTCTGGTGCAGCATCGATTCGACGGCCAGATGGGCGATGCTGCCCTTGCCGCCGGAGCCGTAGTTCAATTTGCCCGGTGCGCGCTTCATCGCCGCGACCAGCTCGGCCGCGGTGCGGTATGGCGAACTGGCGGGCACCACCAGCGCTGTCGGGCCGCCCGACAGCGGCGCGATGCAGGTGAAGTCGCGCGCCGGGTCGTACGGCATCTGCTTGTACATATGGATGTTGATCACGTGCGTGTTGGCGAGCACGCCGAGTGTGTAGCCGTCCGCCGCGGCGCGCTTGAGCGCACGGCCGCCGATGATGCCGCCCGCGCCGGGCATGTTCTCGACGACCAGCGGCTGGCCGAGCTTGGGCGCGAGTTCGGCCGACAGCGCGCGGGCCATGTTGTCGGGCGAGGTGCCGGCGAGGAACGGCACGATCAGCCGGATCGGCCGGTTCGGATAGTCGTTGGCGGCGTACGCGCGCGGCAGGATGCCGCCCAGTGCCGCGGCGCCCGCGGCGGCCAGCCATGTTCTGCGATGCATTTGCTGTCTCCTGTACTGATGGCGCAGTCTGGGGCTGCGTCGATCGTTGCCTGGTTGGGGATCGTGGTGGGATGGCAACCGCCACCCAACAAACCCCTGCGCTACCTATCGAGCCTTCTCGCCCGCAGGCCCTTTCCCCGCCTGCTCCATCAGCGGCTCCAGAATCGCCCGCGCAATGGTATTGCGCTGGATCTCGCTGGTGCCCGTGAAGATGCGGAACATGCGCAGCTTGCGGAAGGTCTGCTCGACCGGATGGCCTCGCGTGACGCCCACATTGCCGTGGATCTGCACTGCCTTGTCGGCGATCTCGAAGCAGCGCTCGGACACGAACAGCTTGCAGGCCGCGGCCTTCATCCGCAGATCGGCGCCGCTGTCGGCCAGCGCGGCGGTCTGCGCGATCATCGCCTCGCACGCCCACAGCGCCGCCGCCATATCGGCGAGCATATGCTGGATCGCCTGGAACCGCGCGATCGGGCCGCCGAACTGCCGGCGCTTGCCCGCGTACTCGACCGAAGCGCGATACACGCTGGTGGCAAGACCCAGCATGCTCGGGCAATGCAGCAGGCGGTTGACGTTGATCCGCGACATGCTCAGCTTGAAGCCGTTGCCCTCGCCGCCAAGGATATTGCTGCGCGGCACCCGCACATCGACCATGCGGATATCGGCGTCGATATGCTGGCCCGACATCGGCGTGTATTCGGTATCGACGGTGACGCCCGGCAGATCGAGATCGACCAGCACCGCGCTGATCGACGGTGGCGTGGTGCTGGCGTCGGTCACGCACAGCACGATCGCGAAGTCGGCGAACGGCGCGCCGCTGATGTAGTGCTTGTGGCCATTGATGACCAGCTCGTCGCCGTCGGCGACCGCGGTCGTCGAGATGCTCATCGCGTCCGACCCCGAATGCGGCTCGGTCATCGCGAAGCAGGTCGAGCGCTCGCCGCGGATCACCGGACCGAAATAGCGCTCGATCTGCTCGGGCGTGGCGTACTTCAGCATATTGCCCACGCGCGGCGGTCCGCCGAGGTCGCCCAGCACATGTGGCGCCAGCGAGCAGCCGCTGGCGGCGATGTCGGCCTTCAGCGCGCATTGCTCGGCGATATTCAGGCCCTTGCCGCCCAGTTCGACCGGCAGGCAGGCGGCGTACAGACCCAGCTCGCTGGAGCGGCGCCACACGCGGCGCAGCACCTCCTTCGGCCACGGGTCTTCCGAGCCCAGGCCGAGCTCGCGCTCCATCGGCCGCAGTTCCTCGTCGATAAAGCGCCGGATGGCGGCCCGCGTCTCGACCAGCACGGGATTGGTCAGGTATTCGAACATGGTGTCGCTCCTTGGTGTCGTGGGCGGTGGGTCGCGTGTCGGCTCGGGTTTCAACTCAGTGTCAGTTCAAGCGTCAGTTCACGCCTCAGTTCACGCGCCGTTCCTGACCCTGCCAATAGCGCTCGCGCACCAGCTTGCGGGCGAGTTTGCCGCTGGCGTTCTTCGGCAGCTCGCTGACGAAGTCGATCGAGCGCGGCGTCTTGTAATCGGCGATGCGCGCGCGGCAATGTGCGATCAGGTCCGCCGCGTTCAGTTCGCGCCCCGGCCACAGCGTGACCACGGCCTTGACGCTCTCGCCCCAGGTCGCATCGGGCACGCTGATCACGCAGGCTTCCATCACGTCGGGATGCTGGTACAGCGTCGCTTCGACCTCGGTCGGATAGACGTTGAAGCCGCCCGAGATGATCATGTCCTTCTTGCGATCGACCAGGTAGATGAAGCCTTCCTCGTCGACACGGGCCAGGTCGCCGGTATGCAGCCAGCCGTCGACCAGCACCTCGCGGGTCAGCTCCGGTTCGCCCCAGTAGCCCTGGAACACGTCCTCGCCGCGGATCACCAGTTCGCCGATCTCGTCGCCGCTGACTTCCTCGCCGCGCTCGTTGACCACGCGCACCTCGGTCTCGCCCATCGCGCGGCCGCACGAGGCCAGGCGCTCCGGACGATTGGCCAGCGCATCGGCATGATCGGCGGTGGACAGCCGCGTGACACCGGAGGTCGATTCGCTGGCGCCATAGCCCTGCGACAGGATCGGGCCGATGCGCTCCCACGCCTCGCGGATGCGGGCGGGGGCCATCGGCGCGGCGCCATAGGCCAACGTCTTCAGGCTGGACAGGTCGGCAGTGACCAGCGACGGCTCGGCCAGCACCATATTGATCATCGCCGGCACCATGAACACATGGGTGATGCGCAGGCGCGCGATCTCGGCGAGGAAATGCGCCGGCTCGAACTTGTCGAACAGCACCAGCGTCGCGCCGCAATACAGATAGGGCTGCATCAGCATGCCCGACGCGTGCGTGACCGGGCCGATCAGCGCCAGCCGGTCGCCGGAGCGGGCGGGGCGGTCCATGCCGACCACGATCTTGCGCAGCGAGGCGATGCGATTGCCGTAGCTCTGCATCGCGGCCTTGATCTTGCCGGTCGAGCCGGACGAGAAGTGCAGCACCGCGAGATCGGACGCCTGCGGCGTGTAGTCGGGCGCTCGGGTGTCGCCACGGCTGACGACATCTTCGTAGTCCAGATAGCCGGGCGCCGCTTCCCCGATCGCGATAAAGGTCTCGACCGAGCCGAAGCCGGCCGTCTGCGGGTTGTAGCCCGTGTAGCCCCGGCCCGCGATCATCACGCGCGGCCCGCAGTTCTCGACCACCTGGGTCGCCTCGGCGGCGGTAAAGCGCGGATTGAGCGCCGCCTTGACCAGCCCCGCCTTGAACAGCGCGCATTCGATCTCGACCAGCTCGGTGCAATTGCGCGACTGCACCGCGACGCGGTCGCCCTTGGCCAGGCCCAGTCCCAGCAGCGCATTGGCCAGCCGGGTCGAGCGCTCGTCCAGCTGGCGATAGCTGAGCGCGCGGTCGCGATACAGCACCGCGGGGCGGTCGCCCCAATAGCGCGCGGCACGCCGCAGGAAATAGGCGAAGGTCATCGATGTCTCCTTGATCTGCTTTGGCGGCAGTTTGGAAGACGCGAGACATCACTACAATGCTGCATTGGAAATAAAGCCATAACCGACGGGAATGCGAGGGAAGCGGCATGGAGACACGCGATCTGGAGTACGTGCTGGAGGTGGCCGCCCATGGCGGCATCGGCCGGGCCGCCGAGGCGCTCGGCATGAGCCAGCCGGCATTGACCAAGGCGGTGCAGCGGGTGGAAGGGCAGATCGGCCTGCCGCTGTTCGAGCGCACCGCGCTTGGCATGCGGCCGACCCAGGCCGGCGCGGCCTTTATCGAGCGCGCCCGGCGCATCCGGCTGGAATACGAGGACGCGCTGGCCGAGATGCGCGGCATCCGCACCGGCGAGCAGGGCGTGCTGCGGCTCGGCTATTCGCCGTCGATCCCAAACCCGGTGGTGCTGGACTCGTGCCGCCAGCTGATGCAGGAGCGGCCCGTCGCGCGGCTGCGGCTGACACGGCGGATGGCGCGCGACCTGATGGATCCGCTGCTGTCCGGTGAACTCGATCTGGCCATCGCGCCGGTGCCGCGCCAGCGGACCGACGAGTTTGTCGTCCACGATCTGTTCGACGACACGCTGGCGGTGGTCGCCGACGAGTCGCATCCATTGCATGGCAAGCGCGGGCTGCGGCTTGCCGACCTGGTCGAGCAGGAATGGCTGCTCCCCGGTGCGCATATCCTGCTGCGCCAGCAGCTCGAAGCGGCCTTTCAGCAGCGCGGCCTGCCGCCGCCGAACCTGCGCGTCGAATCGGACTTCGGCAGCGCCTCGCTGTTCTATCTGATGCGGGGCACGCGCATGCTGAGCATTGCCGGTGCGCAGATGGCCCGGCCGCTGGCGGGTTTTCGTGCGTTGCGACTCAGCAGCGAGGAGCTGGATTTGCGGCGGCGGGTCGGCGTGATCGCGCGCGCCGGGGCCTATCTGTCGCCGCTGGCGCAGCGGATGGTGGCGATCCTGCAGGCGAGGGCGATATAGGACAGTGCGTCGGCATGCCGTCTCTTGGGCAGCGAAGGGAAGGAAAAAGGGAAGAGAAAAGCGAAGAGAAAAGGGAAGAGAAATGGCACGCCCGCCCGCCGCTATACTGAGGCACCGTTGCACCGACCATTTGTGGACGACAGCACCATGAATATCTGGCTATTTCTCGTTCCCTTTGCCATTGCCGCCGCATTGCCGGGACCCGCGCAAGGCGCCATGTTTGCCAGGGTCGTCAGCCTGGGCACCGCGGCTGCCTGGTCATTTATCGTGGGCATGGTGGCGGGCAATGCCGTCTGGCTGCTGGCGGCCGTCTTCGGGCTTTCGGCGCTCGCGGTCCGTTTTGCCACCGTGTTCGTGGTGGTCAAATGGCTTGGCGTGCTGTTCCTGCTCTATATGGCATGGCGGCTGTGGAAGTCCGATGGCCACCGCGCGGCGCAGCAGCCGGCGCGTTCGGGCAGCGGTTTTCTGGCGGGCGCCTTCCTGACGCTTGGCAATCCCAAGGCCATGGTGTTTTTCGGCGCGGTATTGCCGCAGGCATTCGATATGACGGCGTTGACGGCGGGGCAGATCGTGCTGATCGTGACCCTTGGCGTGGCCGTCGATTTCCTCGTGCAATTGTTCTATCTGATGCTGGCGCGGCAGACCCGGACCTTCATTTCGTCCGCGCAACGCGTACGGATCGTCGACCGCACCGCGGCGGCGATGATGGCCGGCTGCGCCGGCGCGATTGCCGCGAAAACGTAGGGGATTCCAGTCCCGCGTTTTCGCCGTCCGAGCAAAAATACAACGGACACAGAGATTTAAAAAGATTTCATATCGGCAAGCCGTTTGTTGTTGTATTTGTATTGGCCAAAACGGGCTGCATAAATACAAGGTCGGCGCGAGCCAGCGCCAATGCCGATACGATGAAATTCTCTGTCTTTCTGCTCGGAGCCGGAACCATCGCCGTAATGCTGATGGGCGCGGCACAGGTCAAGGGCACGCTGACGAACGCGCCGATCGCCGCGCTGGCCCCGGGTTTTCACGCCGATGGCGATCATTTTGGCGGCAGGCCCTGCGCCGAGCCGTGCGCCGAGTTGTTCCAGGGCTATGCGTGGGCGTTGATGCACGACGTGCGCCATGCCCGGTCCTGCGAAGCGGTACAGCCGGACTTTCGCGCCGGCTGCATGCAGTACGTCGATGATCTGAACATGCGGCGCAGCGCCCGGGCCGTTGCGCAGCGCCAATCCGGCCCATCCGACATCCCGGCGACGGGCGGGTCCGCGAAACCGATCGGACCCACGCCGACGCTGGTGCTGCCAGTCTCTACATCCGGTACCGCAACGTCGCCATGACGCTGCGCGGCGCGCCCGGCAGGTTCAGGTTCGGGCTCGAACCGTGGCCCGAGACGATATAGCCCTTGTCGAACAGGTTGTACAGGTTCAGCTGCAGCTCCATCGGTCCGCGCCGGTACCACGCCATCATGTCGGCCGTGACATAGCCGGGCAGCGTCACCGTGTTCTGCGGATCGGCCATGCGCGCGCCGACCAGGTTCAGGCCGCCGCCGATGCCAAAGCCGTGCCCCAGCTCCTTGGTGACCCAGACATTGCCGCTATGGCGGGGCGTCAGCGTGGCACGCTTGCCTTCGAGCGCGCTGGTCGAGCGGGTGACCTGCGCGTCGAGGAAGGCGTAGCCGGCCAACACCTTCAGGCCCCGGCCCAGATCGCCGGCGACGGTCAGCTCGGCGCCGTCGGTCCGCTGTTCGCCGATCGGCATCAGCGCGGTGCCGGTGGCGTTCGCGACCTTGATATTGGTCCGTTCCAGACGGAATACCGACACCGTGGTGCTGAGGCGGCCGTCGAGGAAATCGTATTTGGCGCCGATCTCGGTATTGCTGGTTTTTTCCGGGGCCAGTTCGGCGTTATTGGCGGCCAGCGAGAAGGCTTCGCCCGACGGCTGGAACGAACGGCTCCATGACAGGTAGTACGACTGGGTCTTCGACGGCTGCCACACCAGGCCGGCGCGCGGGCTCCACGCGTTGTCGGTACGCGCCAGGCCGCGCTGGTTCGGGCGGCGGTCGACGGTCTCCTGCTCGAAGCGGTCGTAGCGGATGCCGACCAGCGCCTTCCATTGTTCGCTGAGCGTGATCATGTCCTGGGTGTAGAGGCCCAGCGTCTTGAAGGTGCCGCGGTTGGTGGTGCCCGGCGTGCCGCCGATCAAGCGCGGCACAGTCGGCAGCACCGGATTGAACAGGTCCACCTCCGTGAAGTTAGTGCGCGAATAGTTGACCAGGTCCTTGTTCTGCTGGCCGACCTCGACGCCGTACAGCAGTTCGTGCTTCATGCCGAACAGCGTGGCCTTCTGCGTCAGGTCGGTCTGGTTGAACCAGCCATGCTCCTCGCGGTAGACGTTAGAGCGGTTCAGCGACACCGTGCGCCGCGCCGCGTTGACGGTGCCCGGCAGCGTGTTGTTCCGGTCCAGCGAATAGTGGTAGTAGCGCGTCGCGTTGCGGATCGACCAGTTGTCGTTGAAGCGATGCGTCAGCGTGGCGGTGCCCGAGTACACGCGCGACTGGCTGTAGTCGGCGTCGCGCGCATTGGCCGCGCCGTAGTAGGTGGACGCCGGCACCTCGACCGGACGGCCGTTGAAGGCCGGGATGCCGAAGTCGGTCACGCGCCGGTCTTCCAGATAGTCGGCCTGCAGCAGCAGCTTGGTATCCGGCGCGAGCTTCAGGTCCAGCGACGGTGCGATCGCGGTGCGGTCCAGAAACTGCTGCGAGCGGTAGCTGTCGGCGCGCTGCACGGCGCCGGTGATACGGAATGCGGCCGCGCCATCGCCGAACACCCGGCCGACGTCGACCTCGCCGCGCCGGTCCGCCCACGAGCCGTAACTGAGGCTCAGATCGGTGATGTCCAGGCCCGGCTTCTTCGTCACGCGGTTGATCAGGCCGCCCGACGAGCCGCGGCCGTACAGCACGGCGGCCGGTCCCTTGATCACCTCGATCCGCTCGACGTTCGACAGGTCGCGGAAATACAGCGCGTCGTCGCGGATGCCGTCGACAAACTGGTCGGCGATCGCGGTGAAGCCGCGGATCGTCACCTGGTCGCGCTGTCCATCCCCATGCGAGAAGCCCACCCCCGGCACATTCTTCAGCGTGTCCTGGATCGAGGTCGCGTGCTGGTCGCGCATGACTTCGGCGGTCACCACGTTGACCGTCTGAGGCACGTCGCGCAGCGGAACATCCATCTTGGTGGCGGTGACGGTATCGGGCGGGTTGTAGCCCTCGCCGAGCTCCCGGCTGGCGCTGGCCTTGACCTTCACTTCCGGCAGCGTTTCAGTGGCCTGGGCCCGGACGGCGGCAGGGGAAAGAACGGACGCCGCCAACAGGGCGGCGGTGATCGGGTGATGCTTGGCTCGCATTTTGTAATGAACTGTAATATTTTGACGGAATGCGAATTATTATCATTACAAGATATGCGGTCAACTGCCTAATCACCCATTCGTGGGGTGCGGCCAACGCAGCAACCGGGGGTGAGTGTCTCTTTCGGTACTCCGGGATCACGGTGGAGGCCGATGAACGGCGCGTGGAGCGGCGAAGAATTCACGGCCAGCACCGTTCAGGAACACGCGGCGGGCGTATGCTTGCACGGTAGTCAGCCGTCCCTGTCACCCATGTCACCGCTTCGCTCGCCCCGCCAGTCTTCCACTTCCCGTGATCCGCGCAGTTCCTCGCCGTTTCGCCATTTCCGCCGCTTCTTGCCCGATCCCGAACGGTTGCAACAGCACCGGTGGCTGTGCTGGATGGGGCCGATCCTGCAGCACCCCCGTCTATGGCATGTCAGCCGACGCGGCATCGCGCTTGGTGTCGCGCTAGGCCTGTTCTTCGGCCTGCTGCTGCCGATCGCGCAAATCCCGATGAGCGGCGCGGTGGCGGTCGCGTTGCGTGCCAACGTACCGGCCGCGGTGGCCAGCACCTTCGTCAGCAATCCATTGACCTTCGGCCCGATCTACTACGCCGCGTGGCGGCTGGGCAGCGCGGTGCTGGGAGAAGGCGGCCCGCCTCCGGCGCCGGAAGCGCTGGCGGCGGTCGCGGAACCGGGCGCGATGGTCAATCTCGTTCCGGGAGGAGCCGCGCCGGCGGCACAGCCGGCCCAAGTGGAAAAGGAGAGCTGGTGGACGGAAACCCGCCGCCGCCTGCTGGGCGTCGGCAAGCCGCTGCTGCTGGGCCTGGCGCTGATGGCCACCGTGACCAGCGTGTTGTTCTATTTCGGCGTGTCGTGGGTGTGGGCGCTGCGCACGCGCCGGATCCGGCGCCGGCGTGTGAAAGCGGCGCAAGCCGAAGCGAAACTGGGTGGCGGTGGCCCGCGCGCCAAGCCGTGAACAAGGCAGCTATCGGTCGCCCGGGTGGCCTTTTCGGCAAGTGATGCCCGCGGTTTTGCTTTAGCTGTTGCTTTCCGGCATACGCATTTCTACCTAATGTTGCATTGCGTCAATCCTTTGCCTACAATTCGGGAAAACCCCATAAGGGTTATCCCTAAAAGGAAGGACGCCATGAACACCCAATCCGATATCAAGCTGACCGATCAACTGGAACGTGACCTGATCGAGCGTGAACTCGACGCTCCGCGCCTGGGCTTCGCCTACGACGTCAAGCGCGCCATCGCCGCCGTGCAAGGCGTGCTGGCCCGCCTGCAGTCGGACGCCCGCAAGGCCAAGATCGTCTTCGCGAACGGCTAAGCAGCCGGTTCGACCCCTGCATCGCGATAGTCCCCCGCTGTCGCGCTGCAGTAAGCAGTAGGGTCAGCCAATCAAAAACCGGCCCGGTATCGGCCTCGCAGCAATGCGCTGCGGGACCGATGCCGGGCCGGTTTTTTGTTCGGCCGATCAGCGTGGGCTGCTTTCCGATTCGTTCGGCGTTCCGTTCGTACCGTCGCCGGCGGCCGCTTCCGCGCGTGCAAGGACCGGGGCGGGGCGGCTCACCGCCGCCGCGGCGGGACGCGGCTGCCACGACACGCTGATGTCGCCGTTGACGAAGGTCTGGCAGGCGAGCCGGTGCCCGCTCGCCAGCTCCTGCTCGGTCAGCAGTTTTCTCTCCTTGGCCTTGACCTCGTCGGTGTGCTCGAGGCCGCTGTCGATGTGGCACTTGCAGGTCCCGCAAAGGCCGCCGCCGCACTTGAACGGGATGCCGCCCTGTTCGCGCAGCGAGACGCGCAGCAGGTTGCTGTTGGGCGGGGCGGTGGCGGTCTTGCCGTTGTTGCTGACGAAGGTGATCTGGATCATGGCGATGCGCTGCGAGAGAGCGTGTTCGGGATTTCGGGATTTCGGGATGTCGGATCAGATGGCGACCAGCGTCAGTTCCATGCTGCCGAACGAGGCGAGCCGGCGCAGTTCCTCGCGCGCCGCTTCGACGGTGGCGTACTTGTCCAGGAACTTGGTCGGGACGTGGTTGACGATGCCGGGCGGCGTTTCCTCGACCACGCGGACCTTGGCCTCGTGCTCGAGCCGGGCGATGACGAAGCGCACGGTGGGTTTGCCGTAGAAGCGGTACTCGTAGCGTTCCACCGGCGTGACGCCGTCGACCGGCTCGGTGCGGAACTGGCCAGGGCGGCTGGTCAGGATCACGTACATGGCTTGCGGCGCACGATGCAGGCCATCAGGCCTTGATGCCGGCCGGTGCGCGGCCCGCGGCGCCGGCGGCTTCCTCGGCCGGCGACAGTTCGTCCTGCGCCAGCTCGATGTCGTGCTCGATCCAGAGCTGGCAGATCAGCCGGTATCCCTGCTCGAGCCGCTCGCCCAGCTGCTTTTTCTCTTTCCAGTTCGGCGGCGGCAAATGTTCGGCGCCGGCGAGCACGCGGCAGGCGCATTTCGAGCACTTGCCCATGCCGCACTCGTAGCGCAGGTTCGGATAGGGAAACTGCCGGATCCCGGCGCGCACGACCAGATTGGTACGAGGTGCGACCTCGTCGCTGTGAACCTGGCCGTGCCGGTGAAGAAGAACCTTGGGCATGATGTCGTCCTGCTTGTTGCTGTCTACTTGGCTATCTGTCTAGCTATCTGCGGATGGGAGGCGAGGGCGGCGGCCGCTCAGGACCACAGCAGCATCGCCGCCACGGTCGAACACGCCAGCCCGATCACCACCGGAATCAGCAGCGCGCGCACCGCGTCGAGCACCGGCACCCGGGCGAAGCCGGCCACCGCGATCAGCGAGGACCAGGCGATCAGCGTGCCGCCACCGGTCCAGACCGCGCCCATCTGGCCGACCGCCGCCAGCGTGGCCGGATCGAAGCCCACCACCGGGCCCAGTGCGCCGGCCAGCGTGCCGGTCAGCGGCAGGCCGGCGAAGCCGGAGCCGTCGATGCCGGTGATCATGCCGACCAGCAGCACGCCGAACGCGACCAGCATGTGGTTGTCGGGAATCAGGTGCTGATACGACTGGATCAGTTCGAACAGCAGGCTGGGCGCCTTGCCCGGCGGCAAGCCGAGGATCTGCGCGGCGGTCTCGCCGGCGCCGACGAAGAAGAAGCCCGCGATCGGCAGCACCGAACCCATCGCCTTGAAGGCGAACACGAAACCGTCGGTGATGTGCTCGGGGCAGACATCCAGCATCCGGCGCGGGCCTTCGGCGGCCAGCGTGGCCAGCATCATCAGCACCGCCGCTACGCCGCCGACCAGCGCCGCGGCCTCGCCCCCCTTGAGGTCCTGCACGCCGGTGCCGAGCTTGGGCAGCACCATCACGGTGACCACGGCCAGGAAGGCGATCGGCGTCACGATGGCAAAGCACTTCGACCATTTGATCCGCTTGCGCTCGACCATCGACAGGCTGGCCTCGATATTCGATTCGGTGGCCAGCGGCTCCTCATGCGCGGTGGCGCGGGCGATCTCCGCCTTGTCGAAGGTGCCGCCGCCGCCGTCGTCACCTAAGCCGAGCGCGGCCCCGCTGGCGCGCTGTTGCCAGCGGTCCAGCAGCGTGCCGCTGGCCGGGACGATGTGCTTGCGCATCGACAGGTAGGCCAGGCACAGAGCGATCGCGCCGGTGATGATCGACAGCGTCAGCGCGCGGTCTGCGACCACGGCCGCGCTGACCGCGGCGCCGGCCGCCTTGGCGCTGATGCCCGGGGCGACGCCGATCACATAGTCCGACGACAGCGCCATACCCTGGCCGGCGATCGCGATCGCCATCGCGCCCGCCAGCGGCGGCAGTCCGGCCGCGATCGCCGCCGGCAGCAGGATCGCGGAGACCAGCGGCACCGCGGGCGTGGGCCAGAAGAACAGCGAAATCACATAGGTCACGCCGGCCAGGATGAAGAAGGCGCTGTGGCCGTTCTTCATCACCACGCGAAACGGCTCGACCATGCGGATATCCGAGCGCAGCGTCTTCAGCGCGTTGAGCAGCGCGGTCATGAAGGCGATGACCAGGAAGATATTGAACAGCTCCTTGGCGGCGACCAGGCTGGCCGAGAACACGCCCGCCAGCGCGGACACCGGGCTGCCGGTCAGCGCGAACACGACCAGCGCGGTCCCCACGATGGAGGGCACGACGACATTGGCGCGCAGGATCATCGTCAGCACGATGACCGCGACCCCCATGAGATATATCCAGTGCGCGGCACCGATCACGACTTCGTGTTGCATGAAAGCTCCGTGGGGCGAGAGGTGATTCGTCTAGCTCGACCGTCCTTCGGGTGGGGGTCTGAACGGTATACTATATTCCGCGCGGCCACGCCGACAAGCGAAATCGTATACGGATATACGCTGATACCGGGGTGGGGTAGATCGCCGGAAAGGCGCACCAGCACTGGGATTGATGCCCTTCGAGCAGCACCGTTGCGGTGCGCCGGTCACGGGGTGGCTTGCGTTCTGATGGACCCGGTATGTAGACTGTATACCAATGCGGGTGGCCCGGGCATTTTGCAGCCGGCCATTGCCCGTTTGTGAGACGTGCCGCCTCGAGGCGGTCCGCTCCTCCAACCCCTCTTCCTCATGACCACCACGCTGCCCGCGCTGATTGCCAGTCTGTCGCCGACGCTGTCGCCGGCGACGTCCTTGCTGCCTGACGTGCCGCTGTCCGAATACGGGTGGATGGGTGCGACGATCTTCGCGGGCGCCTGCCTGCAGGGCGTGGGCGGCATCGGCTTCGCGATGCTGGCGGCACCGCTGGCCGCGATGTTCTTTCCGCAGCTGGTGCCGGGGCCGCTGTTGGCGATGGGCGGCTGCCTGTCGCTGCTGGCCGCGCTGCGCGAGCGCGAGGCGATTGCCTGGCGTTTGACCGGAACCGCGTTGCTGGGCCGCACGCTCGGCGGCCTGATCGGCGTGCTGGCCATTGCCTGGCTGCGGCCGCAGTGGCTGGCGGTGGTGTTTTCGTTGTCGATCCTGCTGGCGGTGGCGCTCAGCGCCCTTGGCTGGCGCGTGCGGCCCTCCGCTGGAAACCTGGCGATTGCCGGCACCGCGTCCGGCTTCATGGCGACGCTGACGTCGGCGGGCGCGCCGCCGTTCGCCATCGTGATGCAGCACATGAGTCCGGCGGCGATGCGCGCCACGGTCGGCTGCATTCTCGGTGGCGGCGCCGTGTTGTCGCTGGCGATGCTGGCCGGCGCGGGGCGCTTCGGCATCGCGGACCTGACGCTGAGCGCGCTGCTGGCGCCGTTCCTGCTCGCCGGGTTTGCGGTGTCGAGCCGCCTCAAGGCGCGCGTGTCGGCGGTGGCCGTGCGCCGGTTGCTGCTGGCCTTGTGCGCGACGGGCGCGATCGCCGTGCTGGTCAAGGTGGTGCTGCAGGGCTGAGCTGCCTGGCCCCCTCTACCTCGCTTCAACTTCAACTTCAACTACATCCATCCACCATCGCAGGAGACCCGATGCAGCACATCACAGACGAAATGGTCGATCGCCACGTCGCGCCGGACGACGTGCAACGCATCATGCTGGAGGCGTTCCGCAGCTTCGGCCACGGCAACGCGGCCATGCAGCAGCGCATCCGTACCGAGGCGGGCGGCGTCAAGCTGTCGACGCTGGGCGCGGTGATACCGGATCAGGGCGTGGCCGGCGCCAAGGTCTACACGACCATCGACGGGCAGTTTTCCTTCGTGATCCTGCTGTTCTCGACCGAGGATGGACGGCCGCTGGCGTCGTTCGACGCGGGCGCGATCACGCGGCTGCGCACCGCGGCTTGCACGGTGGTCGCGGCGCGCCATCTCGCGCGGCCCGATGCTCGCACGCTGGCGCTGTTTGGTGCCGGCACGCAGGGCGCCGCGCACGCGAGGCAGCTGAGCGCCGCGTTGCCGCTCGAGCGCATCCTGCTGTGCGACCCATATGCGCCGGCCGATCTGCCGGAGCGGCTGAGCCAGAGCTGCGGCATTCCGGTGCTCGTGACGGAGAACGAGGCTGCGGTGCGAGAGGCCGACGTCGTCGTCACGGCATCGCGCTCGACCACACCGCTGTTTTCCGGCGAATCGATCAAGCCCGGGGCCTTCGTCGCGGCGATCGGCTCGAGCCTGCCGCATACGCGCGAACTCGACGACGTGGCGCTGTCGCGCGCCTCGGCCGTGGTCGTCGAATGGAAGCCGCAGTCCACGCGCGAAGCCGGCGACATCGTGATGGCGGGGCAGGGCGTGCTGCCCGAGTCGAAGCTGATCGAGCTGGCCGACGTCGTGCTGGAGCGCGCGCAGCCGCGGCGAAGCGACGACGACATCGTCATCTACAAGTCCGTTGGTGTCGGCCTGGAGGATGTGGCACTGGCCGGGCTGGCGTGGCAGCGGGTGCAGGCGGCTGCGCGATGAGTCGTTAAGCCACTGGGTCCCCGCCTGCGCGGGGACGACATGGAAGTGTTCCGTCGTCCCCGCGAACGCGGGGACCCAGCGACTTGCTTCGCGGCCGAACTCCGACTCGCCAGAAACCCAAGGTAAACCCCGACGAATAAAACCACCCAGGCCCTTGTCCGTCCCGCTTAAGTGTATATAGTATACAAACATCGGACGAACGACCGTCCGACCCAACCATCCCGAACCGTCAGCCAACAAGGAGCCCCACATGGCCGAACTGATGAACCGAGAAGAATTCCGCGTCGCGCTGGAAGAAGCGATCAAGGGCAAAAGCGCCAACCAGGCGCCGTTCAGCAAGGCCTGGGCCACCGGCAAGCTGAGCCGCGCGCATCTGGCCCGCTGGGCCGAGAACCACTATCACTATGTCGGGCCGTTTGCCGATTACCTGGGCTACATCTACGCCCGGATGCCGGATCGGTATACCGAGGCCAAGGATTTCCTGCTGGCCAATATGTACGAAGAGGAAATCGGCGGCGACCGCCACACCGACCTGCTGATCCGATTTGCCGAGGCCTGCGGCACGACCCGTGAGCGCGTGATCGATCCCGACAACATGTCGCCGACCACGCGCGGCCTGCAGTCGTGGTGCTATGCGGTGGCGATGCGCGAGGATCCGATCGTCGCGGTGGCCGGCCTGGTGGTCGGGCTCGAGTCGCAGGTGCCGTCGATCTACCGCAAGCAGACGCCGACGCTGCGCGAGAAGTACCAGTTCACCGACGAGGAGGTCGAGTTCTTCGACCTGCATATCGTCTCGGACGAGATCCACGGCGAACGCGGCTACCAGATCGTGCTCGAGCACGCGAACACGCCCGAGCTGCAGCAGCGCTGCCTGAAGATCTGTGAGATCGGCGCGCAGATGCGGCTGCTCTATACGACCGCGCTGTACTACGACTACGTCGCGCATGAGCTGCCGCTGCCCGAGCTGGAAATGGCTGCCTGAAGCGCGACGCTCGAACCGTGCCCGCGGCGCCTGCCGGCGCCGCGCTCTTTCTCCTGACCGCCTGATGAGCGCCGCAAAGATGGAACCGTTCTACAACTACATCGATGGCGAATGGACCGCGTGCCAGTCCGGCCGAACCTTCGACAACATCAATCCCGCCGATACGAACGACGTGGTGGGCCGCTTCCAGGCATCCGCCGCCGAAGATGGCCAGGCCGCGGTGGCGGCCGCCGCCGCCGCCTTCGAGGGCTGGAAGAACACGCCGATCGGCCGCCGCGCGGCCATCCTGAACCGCGCCGCGCAGCAGCTCGAAGCCAATGCCGACAGCATCGCGCGCGAACTGACGCGCGAAGAGGGCAAGGCGTTGAGCCTGGCGCGCGACGAGGTCCTGCGCTCGGCGCAGACGCTGCGCTTCTATGCCGTCGAAGGCCAGACCTTCACCGGCGAATCGTTCCCCAACGACGACGGCGACATGCTGGTCTACACGCAGCGCGAGCCGCTGGGCGTGGCGACGGTGATCTCGCCGTGGAATTTCCCGATCTCGATCCCGGCGCGCAAGATCGCGCCGGCGTTGATCACCGGCAATACCGTGGTGTTCAAGCCGTCGTCCGATGCGCCGCTGAGCGGCTATCGCTTGGCCGAGGCGCTGATCGACGCGGGCCTGCCCAAGGGCGTGCTGAACTTCATCACCGGCAGCGCCGCCGACGTGGGAGCCGCGATCACGCAAGCCCCGGCCGTGCGTGCGATCTCGTTCACTGGCTCGACGCGCGCCGGCGAGCAGATCCATCGCTCGGTGCCGCTGACCACGCGCACGCAGATGGAGCTGGGCGGCAAGAATCCGCTGCTGGTGATGGAGGACGCGGATCTCGACCAGGCCGTCGAACTGACGATCAAGGGCGGTTTCTCGCTCAGCGGCCAGGCCTGCACCGGCACCAGCCGCGTGCTGGTCGCCGAGGCCGTGCGCGAGGCCTACACCGAGAAGCTGCTGGCCCGCGTCAAGACGCTGAAGATCGGCAGCGGGCTGACGCCCGGCATGGACCTGGGCCCGCTGGCCACGCGCAACCAGCTCGACAACGTGCTGCGCTACATCGACATCGGCAAGTCCGAGGCGACGCTGCTGTGCGGCGGCGAGCGGCTCGGCGGCCCCGAGTTCGACAACGGCTTCTACGTGTCGCCCGCCATTTTCACCGATGTCACGCAGGACATGCGCATTGCGCAAGAGGAGATCTTCGGGCCGGTGATCGCGATCATCGCGTTCAGCGACTACGCCGACGCGATCGCCAAGGCCAACGACACCGAGTACGGCCTGGCCGCGGCGATCGTCACGCGCAATCCGCGCTACATGCATCGCTTCGCCGCCGACATCGAGGCCGGCACCGTCAAGATCAACCGCACCACCACCGGCAATCTCGTCAACGCGCCGTTCGGCGGGCTGAAGCGCTCCAGCACCTCGACCTTCCGCGAGTCCGGCCGCACCGGCCTCGAGTTCTATACCCAGATCAAGACCGTCTACCGCGGCCTGTAAGCACTACGCATCGCAGCATCGCAGCATTGCTACACCGTATCGACCAGGAGAACATCGCATGAAACAAGCCATCAAGCTCGAACTGCGCGAAGCGCGCCATATGGTCGCCGCGGCCATCGCCAAGTCCGAGGAGATCGGCGTGCTCGAATCCATCTGCGTGGTGGACGAGGGCGGCTATCCGCTGGTGCTCGAGCGGATGGACGGCGCCCGCATCACCGGGCCGCAGATCGCCTGGAACAAGGCCTTTACCGCGGCCGGCCACAAGCGCTCGACTCATCTGTTCACCACGCCGCCGAACGGACCGGCGCTGCCGGGCAACGAGGCCTTCGGCATCCAGTGGAGCTTCGAGGGCAAGTTCGCCGCCTTTGTCGGCGGCTTTCCGATCGTCGTCAACGAGCAGGTGATCGGCGGCATCGGCCTGAGTGGCGGCAACGGCGAACAGGACACGCAGGCGGGCCTCGCCGCGCTGCAGGCGCTGCAGGAACTGCTCGTACCGCAGGACCTGAAGGTGGTGGTGCAGGCCGATATCAAGCGCTGAACGAAGCGCTGAACGAAGCGCTGAGCCAAGCGCTGAGCCAAGCGCTGAACGGCGCGCTGAAACCCGCCGCATCTTGCATCTTTCAACCGGCTATTCGGAACGCCATCATGTCTCACCGTATCCAGATCCTCGAAACGCAGCAGGCCTTCTTCGTCGAACGCGGCGAAACGCTGCTGCAGGCAGCGCTGAAGGCCGGCATCGCGCTGCCGCACGATTGCCAGCTGGGCGGCTGCGGCACCTGCAGGCTGAAGCTCGTCGAAGGCGAGGTCCGCTACGAGGAGGAGCCGATGGGGCTGGCGCCCGACGAGGCGGCGGCGGGCTATGCGCTGGCCTGCCAGGCGCAGCCGGTTGGGGATCTGGTGATCAGCACCGCGCGCGAGGACGAAGCCTGCGCCGAGCCGATGCGGCATCGCGCGCGGATCGAGCAGGTTCTTCCGCTGACGCCGACCGTGCTGCAGGTCCGGCTGGAGGTGCCGGATCTCGACGCGGCGCTGGACTATCGGCCGGGCCAGTACCTCAAGCTGATCGCGGCAGAGGGGCAGGCGCGCAGTTTCTCGATGGCGTCGGTGCCGCAGGGCGGCAGCATCGAACTGCATGTGCGCCGCATTCCGGGCGGCGCGGTCACCGACCGCATCCTGCCGGGCCTGGCGCCCGGCGATGCGGTCGAAGTCGAGCTGCCGCACGGCAACTTCTTCTATCGCGCGCGGGACTACCGCCCGCTGCTGATGGTGGCGACAGGCACCGGCATCGCGCCGATCAAGGCGATTCTCGAATCGCTGATGGACGATCCCGATTGCCCGCCGGTATCGCTGTACTGGGGCATGCGGGAGGAGGGCGATCTGTATCTGCACCAGCAGATCGAGGGCTGGGCCGAGCGCCTGTACGACTTCCGCTATGTCCCGGTGCTGTCGCGCGGCGCAGCCGGCTGGCAGGGCCGCCGCGGTTATGTGCACCACGCCGCGGTCGACGATCTCGGCGACCTGTCCGAGCACGCGATCTACCTGTGCGGCTCGCCGGACATGATCCGCGACGCGCGGCAGGCCTTCCTCGATCGCGGCGCCAGCACCGAACATATCTACGCCGACAGTTTCACGTTCCAGCGGGACTGAGGCCCGGCGGCCGTGGAGGGGCGGCGACCGCGCCGCTTCGTTCGGTAGCTGGTATACAATGACGCCAGCCTTTGGCGCGGGCTCGCACCGACCCGGTGCCTCGCCGCAGCGCCTGGGTCCCCGCCAATTCGCGCGCTGTCCAATCCGATCGCCTCGCCATCCGCCATGTCCCTCCGCCCGTCCGTTTCCGCCGCGCCCGATCAGGAAGTCGTGAGCCTGGGCGCCAGCCATTCGCCGCTGTTCGCGCTGGTCACCGACAAGCTGCGCGAGCGCATCCTGAAGGGCGACTACGAGCCCGGCGAACGCCTGGTCGAGAACAAGCTGTCGGCGGAACTGGGTGTGTCGCGCATCCCGGTGCGCGAGGCGCTGCGGGCGCTAGCCAGCGAAGGGCTGGTGCTGATCGAACCGCGCCGCGGCGCCTCGGTGGCCAAGCTGTCGCCCGATATCGTCCGCGAGATGGTGGAGGTGCGCGCCACGCTGGAGGGGCTGAACGCCAAGCTCGCCGCGCAGCGGCGCGATCCTGCGCTGATCGCGGAGCTCGAGGCGGTGTTGCAGCAGGGCATGGAAGCGGCGGCCCAGGGCAAGGCCGACGAACTGCTGACGCTGAATTCGCGTTTTCACGAGGTGCTCGGCAATATCGCCGCCAACAGCGTGCTGCAGGAAATGATGCGCTCGCTGCGTGAGCGTACCGCGGTGCTGTTCGGGCCGGCCAACACGGTGCGCGCCCGCCAGAACTGGGACGAACACGCGCAGATCCTGCAGGCGGTGATCGCCGGCGATGCCGATCTTGCGGCCCTGCTGGCCGCGCGGCATGTCTACAGCGCGGCCAAGGCGGCCGAGCTGCCGGTCGGCGAGCAGCACGCCGCCTGACGCCTGTTGCCTGACGCATGTTGTCTGAGGCCTGTTGCCGCCGAGGGCTGTTGCGGCCTGACGCCTGTTGACTGACGCCGGCGGCAGGTCCTCCGGTCTCTCTGCCTTTTCTCTTTTCCCTTTCGCGATTCCTCTTTCCCGATTCCTCTTTCGCGATTCCTCTTTCGCGATTCCTCTGTCGCGATTCCTCTGTCGCGATGCACCATGGGCGCGGTGCGCCTTGCCGCCGTGCCCCGGCATCGGCCGCGCACGGGTCCGGGGCGTCCGGCGCACCGTCATGGCGCAATGCACAAAAATGTGTATACTGTCGACTGTTGTAAACGCAATAGAGAAAGACCATGACTTACCGCGACACCAATGCCCGGGCGTCGTATCTGAAGACCCCGGTCGGCCAGCAACTGCTGCGCCACTACGCGGCCCGCGACGCGGTCCGCCACGCGACGCCGCTGATCCCGCTGCGGATCGCCGACGTGCTGCGCTTCGTGCAATGCCTGTTCGGCCGCGCCGGCTGCGGGCATCGCCCGGCATAACGGCGAAGACCGATACAGCGCTCACGTCGTTCCCGCGCAGGCGGGAATCCAGTGTCTTCAGAAGCCTCGGGGTTCCCGCCTACGCGGGGACGACGACGGCGCAAGCAATCTGAACCGCCCTTCGGGGCGGTTTTTTCTTTTCCGGCCGCTCTCGTGTGCGGCACTGCTTCGAATGCGCGGCACCGCATCGTGCCGCGATCTTCCCGGACCGATTCTTGCGTCCAGCGCCAGCCACGTACCGACAGCCCGCCAGCGGTGCGAGGGTTTCCGCCAATGCCGACGAGCCTTGGTCCGCCCTAAACTATTGCATATAGTATACCGACGCAGCACTTAGCCTCGCCTCCGCCAGAGGGGCAGGCGTGCTGCCGTCAGGGTCGCGGCATAGAACAACAGGCAACAACAAGAACAGGAGCCGACGTGAGCCTGCCAACGTCCCCGTCCATCCCGGCCCGCGCCGGTGCTTCCCTGCGCCAGCAAACAGCCGCCGCCCCGCCCGGCGCGCGCTATCGCCCGCTATGGCAGGCTGTCGACGATCTCGCCGAGGGCCGCACCAGCGCCGAGCAACTGCTCGATCTCTGTCACGCCGCCTGGGCCGAACGCAATCCGCTGCTGAACGCCATCGTGCTCGCCGACTTCGATGCCGCCCGGGAGCAGGCGCGCGCCAGCGATGCGCGCCGCCGCCAGGGCAGGGCGCTGGGGCCGCTCGATGGCGTGCCGTTCTCCGTCAAGGAATCGTTCGACGTGGCCGGCTGGCCGACCACCTGCGGCAATCCGGCGCTGCGCGAGCACGTCGCGCAGCGCGACGCCACCGCGGTCCAGCGGCTGCGCGAGGCCGGTGCGGTGCTGGTCGGCAAGACCAATGTGCCGCTCGGCCTGCGCGACTGGCAAAGCTATAACGCGGTCTACGGCACCACGCGCAATCCGCACGATCCGTCGCGCACGCCGGGCGGTTCGTCGGGCGGCAGCGCGGCGGCCGTCTGCGCCGGCATGAGCCTGTTCGACATCGGCTCGGACATTGGCTCGTCCCTGCGCAATCCCGCGCACTACTGCGGCGTGTTCTCGCACAAGAGCAGCCACGGCATCGTGCCGCTCAGCGGTCATGGCACCGGCGCGGCGTCGTTCGGCATCCAGGACATCAACGTCGCGGGCCCGATCGCCCGCAGCGCGCGCGATCTCGAACTGGTGCTGCAAGCGATCGCTGGTCCGGAAGGCGCCGACGCGCAGGCTTTTCGACTGGCGTTGCCGCCGTGCCGACTGGATTCGCTGGCGCAATTCCGCGTCGCGGTGCTGCCCTCGCACCCGCAGGCCGAGGCCGACCGCGAGGTCAGCGACTGCATCCAAGGGCTGGGCCGCTGGCTCGAAGGGCAGGGCGCCAGCGTTGCCTGGCATGTACGCCCGTCGTTCGACGCCGAAGAACTGTGGCGTGTCTACGTGCTGCTGCTGCGCGCGACCACCTCGGTCCATATGCCGGACGGCGCGTTCGCCGACGCCATCCAACAGGCCGCGGCCGCCACGCCGGACGATACCCGCTACGCGACCCTCCAGCATGTCGGCGCCACGCTGCACCACCGCGACTGGCTGCTGTTGCAACACGCGCGCGAGCGCTTCGCGCAGGCCTGGCAGCGCTTCTTCGACGACTACGACGTGCTGCTGTGCCCGGCGGCGACGACGACCGCCTTCTCGCTGAACGAATCCGGCGAGCCCTGGCAGCGCCATCTGGACGTCAACGGCAAGCCGCAAGCGATGACGACCCAGCTGTTCTGGGCCGGCCATTCCGGACTGTGCGGACTGCCCTCGACCGTCGCGCCGATCGGCCCCGCCAGCAACGGTCTGCCGGTCGGCGTGCAGATCGTCGCCGGGCGCTACCGCGACCTGACCGCGCTGCGTTTCGCGAATCTGCTCGAAGCGGCGGGCTTCGCCTTCCGGCCGCCGCCGGGCTGAGCACGCCTCGCTGACACCACGCAAACACCAGGCAAACACCCCACCGAATTCGCACGCCGCGCGGCCCACCACGCCGCCGCGATGCCCACACTGACAAGGAGCGACGATCATGCTGGACTGGTTCAAAGAGCTATCGCGGATGGAGCGCAAGGGGTTCTACGGCGCTTTCCTCGGCCATGCGGTCGACGTGTTCGACTTCATGATCTATTCGTTCCTGATCTCGACGCTGCTGACGCAGTGGCAGATGAGCAAATCGACCGCGGGCGCGATCGTCACGTGGACGCTGGTGTCGTCGCTGGTCGGCGCGATCGGCGCCGGCATGCTGGCCGACCGCTATGGCCGCGTGCGCGTGCTGCGCTGGACCATCGTGGTCTTCACCGTCGCCTGCTTCCTGTGCGGGCTGGCCAATTCGCCCGAGCAGCTGATGCTGTTCCGCATGATCCAGGGCATCGGCTTCGGCGGCGAATCGTCGCTGTGCATGGTGCTGGTGACCGAGATGATTCGCAATCCGGCGCACCGCGGCAAATACTCGGGCTTCACGGCGAGCAGCT
The DNA here is from genome assembly GCF_053903255.1 of Cupriavidus sp. JZ107. Lineage (NCBI taxonomy): Bacteria > Pseudomonadati > Pseudomonadota > Betaproteobacteria > Burkholderiales > Burkholderiaceae > Cupriavidus > Cupriavidus sp. JZ107. The sequence continues at coordinate 611,402 of NZ_CP096480.1, forward strand.
ATTCGTTCGGCTGGGGCACGGCGGCGCTGGCCTATGGCCTGACCTTCAGCCTGTTCCCGGCCGAGACGGCCTGGCGGGTCTGCTTCTTCCTCGGCATCGTGCCGGCGCTGGTGGTCTTCTATCTGCGCCGCAACCTCGACGAGCCCGAGGTCTTCGTCAAGACGCGCGCCGAACGGGCCGCCTCGCAGGGCTCCGCCTGGCAGGAGCTGGGCCGGCTGGTGCGGCGGCCGCTGCTGCGCAAGACCGTGCTGTGCAGCCTGCTGTCCGGCGGCATGCTGGGCGCCTACTACGCGATCGCGACCTGGCTGCCGACCTTCCTGAAGACCGAGCGCGGCCTGTCGGTGTTCGGCACCAGCTCCTATCTGGCGGTGACCATCCTCGGCTCGCTGGTCGGCTATGTGGCTGGCGCCTACGCGACCGACCGGCTGGGACGGCGGCCGACCTATGTGCTGTTCGCCGCCGGCGCCTTCGTGATGGCGCTGATCTATATGGTGATCCCGGTCTCCAACCTGTCGATGCTGTTCCTCGGCTTTCCGCTAGGCGTGCTGATGCAGGGGGTGTTCTCCGGCATCGGCGCGACCATCTCGGAGTCGTATCCGAACGATATCCGCGCGACCGGCTACGGCGTCTCGTACAACCTCGGCCGGGTGATCGGCTCGTTCTTCCCGCTGTCGGTCGGCTGGCTCAGCTCGGGCCGGACCTCGTTGCCGCTGGCCATCGCCATCGTCGCCGGGGCCGGCTATGCGCTGGTCGTGTTCGCCGCGCTGATGCTGCCGGAGACCACCGGCATGGATCTGGACAAGGCCGGCGGCGACGAGGCCGACCGGGACGAAACGGCGCCCGGCAAGGTCGGGCTGGCGCCGGCGCCGGGCGTCGGCGGCACCGTGGCCTGACCCGGCCGAGCCCGCGCAGATCGCGCAAAGCGGCGACAAATCGGGCGCAACTCGGTCGCAAATCGCGCCGAACGGGCAGGGGAGCCGTGCCCCGCCCGATATCCAGATCGTCACGTTTTCGGGAACAACCTAGGGCTAACCCTGTCCATGCGATTGCATTCGGTTACAATGCCGCACTTGCGTCTTATTACGCAGAGCACTAACCGTCATATTTTTGGCGTAGTGCCTCTGCCCGCATACCGACGCCAACTTCCCCTTGATGCGAGCCTTTCTACCGTTTCTGATCGCGGCCTGCCTGTTCCTGCTCTCCTTCGGAGCGCAGGCGAGCACGCGTCTGGACGCGGCGGCGGGGCTCGGGCAAGGACAGATGCGCGTGGGGCCGCTGGTCTGCAGCATGGCCGCGGTCGCCGCGGTGGCTGCTCGGGCGGTTTCCAGCGATGACGACGGCAGCCGCATCGTCGCCCCGGGCGACGACGGCATCCACGCCGACGACGACGTCGCCGAAGCCGCCTCCCACCCGGGCTACTGCAATATCTGGTCGGCGGACCTGCTCGATCCGCCCGACGTGCTCGACGAAATCGAGGAATCGAGCGCGCTGTTCGCCTTGCCGGCGGCGCCGCTCGAACTGCCTTCCGGCGATGTCTCTCCGCCTCGCCACGGCCGCGCGCCGCCACTGCCTGCGGCGCTGTTCAAGCCCCCCATCTTCTCCGCCTGATTGCTGACGCGCCGGTCCGGCTCCGCGTCGGACCAGTCGCGCCCCCTATCTGCGTGTCTTGCTCGCGGCGTTCGCTGCCGTGGGCCGTGTGCTTGTCGCGGTAACGCCGTCCGCGCGTAGCCGGCATGCAGTGGTCCGGCTTTTTCTCGTTGCCATGAAGATCTCTACGCTTACCCTGATAGCGTCGCTTTCGCTTGGGGTGTCGTCGGCCTTTGCCGCCGATGCCTTCTCGCTGGAGCAACTGCTTTCCCTGTCCCAGAACTCGAACAAGGGCGTGGCCGCCGCGCATGCCGGCGTGGACGCCGCCAGCGCCGCCGTCACCAGCGCGGGCGCCTATCCGAATCCGCAGGTCGAAATGATGTACGGCCGCCTGCGCGGCCGGCAGGCCGGCGTCGCCGAGGGCAACACGCCCAGCTTCTCGATCACGCAGCGCCTCGACTACCCCCAGCAGCGCAGCCTGCGCCGCTCGATCGCCGAACGCAATCTCGACGCGACTGAGGCGGGTCTGCAGGCCTTCTATGCGGACCTCGCCGGCCGCGTCAAGACCGGCTACTTCGGCGTGCTGCGCCGGGAGAGCGAACTGGCGGCGGCGCGGGAAGACCTGGCGATGATGAAGCAGGTCCATTCGCGGGCGCGCCTGCGCGTCGAGGTCGGCGAGGCGCCGCGCTATGAGCTGATCCGGGCCGAGACCGAACTGCTGGCCGCGCAGAAATCGCTGCAGAGCGCCGAATACCGCGTCGACCAGGCCAAGGCGGCGCTGCGCCAGCAGGTCGGCGGCGCGCTGCCGCCGAAGTTCGCGCTGGCCGGCAGCCTCGGCCAGATCCCGAACGTGCCCGATCTGGCGGTGATGCGGGAGCGCCTGAGCACGGCCAATGCCGAACTGGTCCAGCGCCGCATGGAGCTGGAGCGCGCCAATCTGGCCGTCGACTACCAGCGCTCGCTGCGGTTGCCCGAGCTGGCGGTGCGCGCCAGCACCACGCGCGAGCCGGACAACAGCGTGTCCCAGGTCGGCCTGGTGCTGACCATCCCGTTGTGGGACCGCCGCAAGGGCCCGGTGGGCGAGGCGGTCGCGCAAGCCACGCAGGCACGCAGCGCCTATGAGCTGCGCGAATTCGAACTGGCGCAGGAACTCGAGTCGGCGTACCGCCAGCTCGAAATCACGCAGGCCCAGGTCACCGCGCTGGAGTCCGGCATCGTCCGTGAGGCCGAGAACGCGCTGCAGGTCGCGCAGGCGGCCTACCGCTACGGCGAGCGCGGCATCCTCGAAGTGATCGATGCCCAGCGCACGCTGCGCAACGCTCGCAACGAACTGATCGCCGCCCAATACGACCAGCAGATGGCCGTGATCCAGATCGAACGCCTGCTGTCGATGGCGCCCGGCATGTCCACGCCCGGCGTGACCCCGGGCAGGACCTCGGACGTGACTCCGGATGTCAGCCCGGCTATGACCCCGGCCGTGACCTCCGCCACGACCCCGGCCATGACCCCGACCGCCGCGACCCTCTCCACCGAATCGAACAAAGACTGACCATGCGCCCCATTTCTCTCCGTACCCTGGCGGTGGCTGCCGCCATGATGTTGACGCTCGCGGCCTGTTCCGAGGAGCCGCCGCCCGCAGCCGAGGCGCCCAAGCTGCCGCCCGGCGTGGTCAAGCCCGAGCCATCGCTGCAGCAGCAGCTGAAGGTCGCGCCGGTGGCCACCAGCCCGTTCAGCGAGATGCTGCACGTGGCCGGCCGCATCGATTTCGACGAGCAGCGCGTGGCCCGCATCGGCGCCTCGGTGACCGGCCGCGTGACCGATCTCTACGCGATGCCCGGCCAGGAAGTGAAGGCCGGCCAGGTGCTGGCGCGCCTGCACAGCAGCGAGCTGGGCGCCGCGCAGATGTCCTACCTGAAGGCATTGGCGCAATCGCAGCTGCAGGCGCAGAACGCCGAGCGCGCGCGCCAGCTGTTCGCCGCCGACGTGATCGGCCGTGGCGAGCTGCAGCGCCGGGAGAGCGAATACGCGATCGCCCAGGCCGAGATGCACGCTTATCGCGACCAGCTGCGCGTGCTGGGCATGTCGAAGGCCGCGATCGCCGAGCTGTCCAAGGGCGGCAGCATCAACTCGTATTCGCCGGTGTATTCGAGCATCAGCGGCACCGTGGTCGAGCGCAAGGTCGCGCAGGGCCAGGTGGTACAGCCCGCCGATTCGCTCTATACGGTGGCCGACCTGTCGCGCGTCTGGGTCGTGGCCGAAGTGCCCGAGCAGCAGGCCGCGCTGGTCGCCGAAGGGCAGACGGTCGAGATCGACGTGCCGTCGCTGGGCGCCGGCACGGGCCGCAGCCGGATCGCCGGCAAGCTGATCTATGTGGGCCGCACCGTCAATCCCGAATCGCGCACGGTGCTCGTTCGTACCGAACTCGAGAACCGCGAGGGACGCCTGAAGCCGGCGATGCTGGCCAGCATGGTGATCGCCAGCCGGCCGACCGAGCGGCTGGTGGTGCCGGGCTCGGCCGTGGTCCGCGATGGCAACGAGGAGCAGGTCTACGTCGAGCAGGGCGAGGGCCTGTATCGCGCCGTGCCGGTCAAGCTCGGCGCGGAGAGCGACGGCATGCGCGTGGTGCAGAGCGGCGTCAAGGCTGGCGACCGCATCGTGGTCAATGGCGCTTTCCATCTCGATAACGAGCGCAAGCGCCTCGAGCAAGGTTGACCACGATGATCGAATCCCTAGTCCAAGCTGCCATCAAACAGCGGCTCGTGGTCTGCGTGATCGCGGTCGTGCTGTTCTTCTTCGGGCTGCGCGCCGCCGGCAAGCTGTCGGTCGACGCGTTCCCCGATGTCACCAACGTGCAGGTGCAGATCGCCACCGAGGCGGCCGGCCGCTCGCCCGAGGAGGTCGAACGCTTCGTCACGGTGCCGATCGAGATCGCGATGACCGGCCTGCCCGGCCTGGTCGAGATGCGCTCGCTGAACAAGGCGGGACTGTCGCTGATCACGCTGGTGTTCACCGATGCCACCGATGTCTATTTCGCGCGCCAGCTGGTGATGGAGCGGCTGATCGAGGTCGGCGGCCGCATGCCGGAAGGCGTGACGCCGGTGCTCGGTCCGGTGTCGACCGGTCTGGGCGAGGTCTACCAGTACACGCTGGACCGCGCCGATGACGGCGACCGCGAGCTGACGCAACAGGAACTGTCCGAGCGCCGCATCGTGCAGGACTGGGTCGTGCGCCCGCTGCTGCGTTCGATCCCGGGCGTCGCCGAAATCAACTCGCAGGGCGGCTACGTCAAGCAGTATCAGGCGCTGATCAATCCGGACCGCATGCGGCACTACGGCATCTCGGTGCAGCAGGTCTACCAGGCACTCGCCAACAACAACGCCAACTCGGGCGGTGGGGTGCTGCCGCACTACGCCGAGCAGTACCTGATCCGCGGCGTGGGTCTGGCGCAAGGCGTCGAGGACCTGAAGAGCATCGTGCTGAAGGAGATCAACGGCACGCCGGTCTACCTGCGCGACGTCGCCGAGGTCACCATCGGGCATGAGGTGCGGCAGGGCGCGCTGATCAAGAACGGCCAGACCGAGGCGGTCGGCGGCATCGTGATGATGATGCGCGGCGGCAACGCCAAGGAAGTCGTCAGCCGCGTCAAGCAGCGCGTCGCCGAGATCAACGAGCGCGGCATGCTGCCCGGCAAGCTGCAGATCGTGCCGTACTACGACCGCAGCGAACTGGTCGACGCCGCGTTGTGGACGGTGACCAAGGTGCTGCTCGAAGGCGTGGTGCTGGTGGTGATCGTGCTGTTCCTGTTCCTGGGCGACCTGCGCTCGTCGGTGATCGTGCTGGCCACGCTGGTGCTGACGCCGCTGCTGACCTTCATGGTGATGAACCAGGTGGGGCTGTCGGCCAACCTGATGTCGCTGGGAGGGCTGGCGATCGCGATCGGCCTGATGGTTGACGGCTCCGTGGTGGTGGTCGAGAACGCCTTCGAGCGATTGGGGCGCAAGGATGAGCTGAGGCTGTCGAAGACCGAGGTGCTGGTCAAGGCGGTGCAGGAAGTGGCGACGCCGGTGATCGTCGGCGTCGGCATCATCATCCTGGTGTTCCTGCCGCTGATGACGCTGACCGGCACCGAGGGCAAGATGTTCGCGCCGCTGGCCTTCACCATCGCGATCGCGCTGGCCATCTCGCTGGTGCTGTCGCTGACGCTGTCGCCGGTACTGTCGTCCTACATCCTGAAGGGCGGGGCCGAGCACGATACCCGCGTGATCGCCTTCCTGAAGCGCCACTATCTGCGGATGCTGAAGGTGGCGATGGCAAACAGCCGCAAGACCGTGGTCGCTGCCGTCGTCGCGTTCCTGGGCACGCTGGCGATCGTGCCGCTGCTCGGTTCGTCGTTCATGCCGGAGATGAAGGAAGGCTCGATCGTTCCGGCGATCGACCGCGTGCCGAACATCTCGCTGGAGGAATCGATCAAGCTGGAGAAGGAGGCCAACAAGCTGGTACTCAGCGTACCGGGCGTCAAGTCGGTGGTCTCCGGCGTCGGCCGCGGCGAAAGCCCGGCGGACCCGCAGAGCCAGAACGAGTCGACCCCGATCGCCAGCCTGAAGGACCGCGACGAGTGGCCCGACGGCTGGACGCAGGATGACATCGCAGAGCAGATCCGCCAGAAGCTGCGCGCCATTCCGGGCGTGCAGATCGTGATGGCGCAGCCGATTTCCGACCGGATCGACGAGATGGTCAGCGGCGTGCGTTCGGACATCGCGGTCAAGATCTTCGGCGACGACCTCGGCAAGCTGCGCGAGCTGGCCGGCGAGGTCGCGCGCGTGGCGGGCGGCATCCAGGGCTCGCAGGACATCCGCATCGAGCGCATCACCGGTCAGCAGTACCTGTCGATCGACATCGACCGCCAGGCGATCGCGCGCTACGGGCTCAATGTCTCGGACATCCACGACATCATCGAGATCTCGATCGGCGGCAAGCGCGCCACCGACATCTTCGAGGGTGAGCGCCGCTTCAGCGCCGCGGTCCGTCTGCCGGAGCGCTTCCGCCACGATGTCCAGTCGATCCGCCAGCTGCTGGTGACCACGCCCGACGGCATCCAGGTGCCGCTGCAAAGCGTGGCGAAGATCGAGGTCAGCGACGGCCCGGCGCAGATCAGCCGCGAAATGGCCAAGCGCCGCGTCGTGGTGATGATCAACGTCAAGGACCGCGACCTCGGCGGCTTCGTCGCCGAGCTGCAGCAGGCGGCCGACAGCAAGGTCAAGCTGCCCGAAGGCTATTACTTCGAGTGGGGCGGCCAGTTCCAGAACATGGAACGCGCGATGGGCCACCTGAAGATCATCGTGCCGATCACGATCGCCGCGATCTTCTTCCTGCTGTTCCTGCTGTTCAACTCGCTGCGCTTCGCCACGCTGATCATCACAGTGCTGCCGTTCGCGTCCATCGGCGGCATCATCGGCCTGTTCATCACCGGCGAATACCTGTCGGTGCCGGCGTCGGTGGGCTTTATCGCGCTGTGGGGTATCGCGGTGCTGAACGGCGTGGTGCTGGTGTCCTACATCCGCAATCTGCGCAACAACGGCATGGACCTCGACGAGGCGGTGATCCACGGCGCCACCATGCGGTTCCGTCCGGTGATGATGACGGCAACCATCGCGCTGCTGGGCCTGGTGCCGTTCCTGTTCTCGACGGGCCCGGGCTCCGAGGTGCAACGCCCGCTGGCGGTGGTGGTGATCGGCGGCCTGATCACGTCCACGCTGCTGACGCTGGTGATGGTGCCGACGCTGTATCGCTGGTTCGACGACCGCAAGCCGAATCCGGCGACGGACGAGCCGGTGTAACCGAAGGCCGGGCGCCGGCGCCGTGCCGGCGCCATGGTGGTGCGTTGGGGTCCCCGCGAAGGCGGGGGCCCTTTTTTATTGCCCGGCGTTCAGTCAGTCGTCCTGCGCCAGCCGATGCACCGGCTCCGGCAGTGCATCGAGCAGCGGCTTGCCGAAATACTGGCGATCGCTGACCGCCAGCTGCTTCAGCCCTTCCCGCAGCAGCCGCAGCGCCTTTGCCGCCGGCTCCAGTTGCCCGGCATGCGCGGAATACCACGCCAGTTCGAACCACAGGCTGCTCTGCTGCAGCAGCGGATACTTGCGCTCGCCGCGCTGCGATTCCGCCAGGCGCCAGGCGGCGACCTCGTGCCAGCTGTCCGGCCAGGCGGGGCCGGTGAAGGCGTCGGCGAACGGCCCGGCCAATTGGCGCAAGGCCGTCACGCCGATCGGTGCGGTCGCCTGGAATTCGGCCAGTGTGGGCCGTGGCGCGGTATGGCAGGCGCCGCGCGCGATGCGCATCAGGTAGATGGCGTTCCATGCGGACGGATGGCGGTTGCCGGCGCCGCGGCCCAGCCATTCGGACAGGCCGATCCACTGGATCGCGCGCTCCGCTTCTCCATCACGCAAGGCGCCGGACCATCCGATGCCGGCCTCGCCGAACAGCCATAGTGCCATGCCGATATTGGCGGCCACATGCTGCGCGGCATCGGAGACGTTCGATTCGAACGCCGCGGCCAACGCCTGATCGAAATGGGTGGCGGCCTGTTCGGCCAGTGCGCCAGCGGTCGCGGCGTCGTGCGGGGCAGCGACCAGCGCATTGGACCGCTGGATCAGCGCGGCGAGGTTGTGCCATTCGAAGCGGACATGCGGGTGGGCCTGCACCAGTGTCGCACTGGGCTGGTTCTGCGCCAGCGCCTGCAGCACGGCCAGCGCGCCGGGCAGGTCGCGCTCGTCGTAGGCGCACCAGGCGGCGACGATGCCTTCCATGGCGTCGAGATAGTCGTTGCCGGCGATGGCATGACCGCGCCGGCGCCGCTTCAGTGCGCGCAGCATCTTGCGGGTCTGTGCGCGATCGCCCAGGCGGCGCCACAGCAGCGCCTCGTTCAGCGCGACGAACGCGTGTTCGAACTCGCTGGCGGCCAGCCGCCGCGCGGCACGGAATGCGGTCAGCGCAGCGGGGGCGTCATGCCCGCCATTTCCACCTGTCCCGCCGGTCTTGGCCGCATCCTCGCGCGACAGCGGCGTCAACAGCCGCCCCTCACGCAGCGCCTGCTTGCCGTCGACAAAATGGCGCCAGAACGACAGGTCGGTCTGCGTGACCATCCGCTGCGGGATGAGCGCCTTGCCTTGGCCGGGCCCGTCGCGATCGAGGCCAAGAAACGCCGCAATCTCCGCCGCGCCAGCCGGAGCCCCGTCGACCACGCAGACGATGCGCTGGCGTTCATGCGCGGCAAGCCAGAACGGCCCCTGGCTGCGTCCCTCCAGATTCAGAAAGCGCGGATCGCGGCTGGCGTCGTCGCCCCATCCGACCGCCAGCTCCCAGCGCGCGAAGTCCTGGAAGGCCCGCGTGATCGCCATGCGCAGGGTGCGCGCATTGCTCATGCGCTCGCGCAGGTCGTCGGCGTAGACCAGCGGCCGGTGCGGCGCCTGTTGGGCCGCGTAGTGCAGCCGGACCAGCAGCCATACCGACTGGTAGGGCGCCCGGAGGCCATTGACGGTTTGCGGGGCGCACAGCTCGATTAGCAGGGGTTCGGGCATGGAGGCGGGCACAGAGATGCGGAATCGGGCACAGGGACGTGACAGCCGTGACAGCGGATGCAGATTGTCGCACGCACCGCGTTGGACTGGCGCATGCCTGTGGCTACGATGCGGGCTGTCCGGTCGGTGTCGCGCCACGCCGCCCGGACCGGCGCGCCATTCCCAAGTACAAGGAGAGACCATGAAGTCCCGAACGAACGAGCAGCCTCTGCATGGGCAACGTCTGTATCGCCGCCGTCTGCTGCAATTGGCCGGAGGCGCGGCGTTGCTGCCGGCCGCCCGGCTGGTGCAGGCCGACGACATCGCCCGGGTGGTGCAGCGGGCCGAGACCGCGGCGCCAGCCGAAGCCGTCCGCGAGGATCTGATGTCCCACTTCCGCGAGCTCGATGTCGACGGCTGCTTCGCCATGCTCGACGTCAAGGCGAACCGGCTGTCGCTGGTGAACGCGCCGCGCGCGAAGACGCGCATGGTGCCGGCCTCGACCTACAAGATTCCGAACAGCCTGATCGCCTTCGAAACGGGCGTCGTGGCCGATCCCGACCAGATTCAGCCGTACGGCGGCGGCAAGACGCGATTTCCGCAGTGGCAGCGCGACATGAACCTGCGTGAGGCGATCGCGATGTCGAATGTGCCGGTGTACCAGGGTGTCGCGCGCCGCATCGGCATGCAACGAATGCAGACGTGGGTCGACCGCCTCGACTATGGCAATCGCGAATTGGGCAAGCAGGTGGATCAGTTCTGGCTGCGCGGGCCGCTGGCCATTTCGGCCGTGGAGCAGACCCGTTTTCTCGCGCGGCTGGCGCAGCAGCAGCTGCCGGCCTCGCGGCTCAGCCAGCAATGGGTGCGGGAGATCCTGAAAGTCGAATCGGGCGGCGACTACGCGCTATTCGCGAAGACCGGCTGGGCGATGGACGCCGGGCTGAACCACGGCTGGTGGGTGGGTTGGGTCGAGCGCAACGGCGGCGTATTCACCTTCGCACTGAATATGGATCTGCAGCGCGAGGAGCTCGCGCCGAAGCGCTTGACGATCGCGCGGGCGATGATGGTCGAGCTGGGCGCATTGCCCGCGCAATACGTGCCGGCGCGCAAGACGAGCTAGCTCGGGGCTTGCCGCCACTGTCGGGTCACGATGGTGCGCGGGCCTACGCGCCTACGGGGTGACGCTCAGACTGTCGCGTCCAGCTCCGACGCGCGAGCTTTCGTCGCGGCGGCCTTGCGCTTGCCCTTGGTGAAGCTCGACAGGCCGTCGATCACATCGCGCCCGTAGGCGACGGCCGCTTCGATCGCCTCGCGCGGGCTACCGGCGCGATGCGAACGCAGCGCGGGCAGTCCGGTCGACGGCGCTCCGCCCAAGGCAATGATATTGATCGTCGCCTCGAAGCTGTCGCGCGCGGTGCCCGACTTGCCGGCCTGTTCGGCGGTGTGATGGACGTGGGCCGAGAGGCGATAGCCCTTGTAGACGGCGTGGTTGGCGTACATGGTGGACTCCTTGGTAATGCGCGCGCTCAATGGCGGCGCAAGCGCGCAATCGCGCGTTCGCCCGCTTGCCGGGCGACCTGCTTGGCCTGCGCTTCCGTGCGATGCAGCGTGTCGCGTACCGCGACGTTCTCGAGCACCCGCTCGCGGCCGCTTTCATAGCGGCTGACGATGTAAGTGGCGAACCACTGGCCGGGGCTTTGCTGGATCGGATGGACGGCGACGGTGTATTGATTGTTTGGATTCATGTGATGGGAATGGGGCGGTCCCTTGCCCTGTCCGGTGGATCCGCGCGAATGCGTCAGCGTGAGAAAGGACGCGTGCAGGCGGACTTCGGGCGCCGTGGCGCGTGGTGACACGCGCGACTTGCGACTTACCGAAAACGGCGATGGTCACTGCGCGTGATGCCGGCTCGGAGTGAGCGGAACATCCGCGATGCGATGACTGATTGGGAACGCTTGGGTGGTGAATGCCGGACGTCAGGTCGGGCGGCGGGGCCCTCGGGGCCAGCCGGACAGTGTCTTGTCTTAATAATCTGTCCGGGTTTTCGCCTCTTGGGGCGAAGGAGCACACTATAGCACGGTTACCTATGGAGCGCGGGGCAGTGGTTTGCGCTCGCTCTTGGCTGCAAGGAGGAGGCAGGGGGTTGCTCGATGGCCGTCGTGGTTTGCCGGTGCCCGTTGCCCTCTCCCCAACCCTCTCCCGCAAGCGGGAGAGGGAGCCGCTTACCGCGAGTGTGACGGCTGTCGCGGTCTGTTTTCGGAAGCCTTGTCGTAGCGAGGGTTTCCGTTCTCGAGCAAGCAGGAGAGGGAGCCGCTTATCGCGGGTGCGGCGGCTGTCGCAGTCATTGGTGTGACGGCAGTCGGGGCCACTGTTCTCCAGAGCCTTGTCGTAACGACTGTGTTCTCCCCTCTCCCGCTCGCGGGAGAGGGGCGGGGGAGACGGCAGCAGCGCTGGTTATGCGAGAAACGCCTGAAAACGCGCCGCTCCCAGGGCCGGCACGTCAAATATGCAGCACGCCCCGAATCGTCTCCGCCAGGTCCTTCGCCAGGAACTTCGACACATAGGCATCCGCACCGACCTTGCGCACATGATCCTCGCTGGCATTGCCCGACAGCGACGAGTGGATGACCACCGGAATGCCCTGGAAGCGCTTGTCCGCCTTGATCTTGCGGGTCAGCGTAAAGCCATCCATCTCCGGCATCTCCAGATCGGTCAGCACGCAGGCAATCTCGTCGCGCACCGTGCGTCCGGCTTTTGCCGCATGGGCCGCGATGTCATTGAGTTCGTCCCACGCTTCCTGGCCGGTCTTGGTCATCACCACGGACACGCCCATCGCGTCGAGACCTTGCTCGATCAGGCTGCGGGCGAGGGCGGAATCGTCGGCCGCGAGGATCTTCGTGCCCGGACGCAGCGCCAGCTTCGGCCCCACGGTCGACGGATCGACATCGGGCTGGCTGGTCGGCAGCACGTCGCGCAGGATCTGCTCGACGTCGAGCACCTGCACCAGCCGAGCATCGGGGGTGTCGGCATTGAGCTTAGCGATGCTGGTCACCAGTCCGCCCTTGGTGCTGGCTTCGGCCGACACCACCTCATTCCACTCCAGCCGCACGATCTCTTCGACGCCCTCGACGGCGAAGCCCTGGGTCGAGCGCGCGTACTCGGTCACCAGCAAGATGCCGCAGCTGCCGCCCTGTGGCGTGCAGCCAACGATCTTGGCCAGATCGATCACCGGAATTACCTGGCCGCGGATGTCTGCCATGCCCAGCATCGCCGGGGCGCCGCCGACGACGGTGGTGATTTTCGGCATTACCAGAATTTCGCGAACTTTGAATACATTGATCCCGAAAATCTCGTTCTGGCCGGACCGCTCCGCATTTCCCAACCGAAACAACAACAATTCGAACTGGTTATTGTTGGTCAGGTTGGTCCGCTCGTCGATTTCCTTCATCAAGCCGCTCATGACTTCCTCTTGCTCCTCGCGACGCCCGCACGAGCGGTGGCGCTGTGTCTTGTCGATGTCACACGAGGTGGAAGCCGGGAAGGGCTCCAGGCCGCTCGTGGTACGCACCATTAACGGCTTGGGCGCTTCAAACCTTGAGCGGCTTGGGCTGCACCGAAATGGGGAACGTTGTAAACAGATATTTACTTAAACCTGATGTAAAAATTTCTCAAGGCAGTGTTCAACATTCGTCGCTATGATCCCGTGTGCGTCGATGTAACATCATTGATACATCAATTACAAATAGACATCGTTCCCGGTACGCGCTCGGCTCGCGCGGTCGGAACGAGGCAAGGCAGCACCCGTGCGGTTTTCGGGATGCTTCCTGCTACGGGTAGAGCAAGAAGGGGCGGTTAGACCGGGACAACCGGCGAATCGGGTAGGAGTAGTAGCTATGCACGAGCCGAATAGGGTGCGGTGCCGTCAACCCAGACGCCCGCTCCCGACCAGCATGCGTTCGCGTCGCGGCGAGGGTATGTTGCCAAGTTGCGCCCATATCACTTTGCAGTCCATCGGACCGCGAGGACGAGCCTTTCGTCCCGTTGCGATCGCGGTCGACGTTCGCCGATTCCTGCTGCGCTCCGCCACCGGCGCCTTGCCCTGATCGCGGCCTCGGCACGACCGTTTGATTCGTGCGACAAATTTTCCACAGTTCACATTCGTTTTAAATCGGGTTCACGGTCCGTCGCTATCATCGGCAACGAGTCCTTCGATGTATTTACTTTAAGACAAATAATACATTTGAAGTGCATTGGTTCCGGTTTGACAACGGCTTGCGCCACCAGAACAACAAGGCCACCACCGAATTCCGCCCGTAGCGGACCGGAACTCGGACGGGGCTGCAGCGGCGGAATCGGGACGGAACCTGGCAATTTGGTATGGAGAAATCGCGATGTTCGAGCCAAGCACCGCAGCCCTGTCCCAGGGCTGTGACACGACCCTGAAGAACGTCATTGGCGCTGGCCACAGCTGCGTCCGTGCGCCTATCGCCGCCCTGGCGGTCGCCGCGTCGCTCGGCCTTGGCGCTTACGCGTCCAACGCCGCCGCCCAATCCGCGCCGGCGAACGCGCCGCAGGGTGCCGCCGCAACGTTCCAGAAGCAGGCAGCCGACCTGGGCATCAAGTCCTGCGCGAATTTGTTTGCCACGCTGGGCGACAGCCTGACCCGCGGCACCACCTACGCGTCCAATGCGTCGACGCAAAAGGACGCACCGAACGATCACGCCGCGCAGGCCGTCGTCGGCATGCGCTATGACACGCCGAACTACAAGGGCCAATCGGCCGGCGTCATCTTCACGTCGCCGACCAGGACCGGTTGCGAAGGCGGACTGGTGCGCGTCGCACCGTTCCCGCAATCGTGCCCCGATGTCGTCAAGCAGCTGCCGCAAGGCAGCTCCTTGGCAACCACGCTTTCTGGCACGCCGCTGTACAACCTCGGCGGCAACCAGGGGCAAGCGCTGCTGGTTCCCAGCGGCAACAGCTGTGTCGTCGTAACGGTAGCAAACGCCATGGACCGCCGATGAAGCGATCCACGTAGCGGGCGCACCGCTTCTCTAACGCACCGGCCGGTTCAGGCCGGGCGTCTTTTCTTATTCGATTTGGGGATCGAAACCCGGCTGGCGCCGGGGAAGGGGGGCTTTTTGTCTTCGCAAATGGCCCATGTCAGTTTGGCGAACTTTCTGGGGGTAGTCGCCATGCATCAAACCACTACGGTATGGCTGGCCTGTGCTTGGCCCAGCCTTGGCAATAACGCAGTCGGGCGGAGGGCTTCGGCATGAACAAGTCCTATCGCACGATCTGGAACGAGTCTCTTGGCGCGTGGGTTGCAGCCTCGGAGCTGACCAAGGCGCGCGGCAAGCCCAACAAGAGCGCGGTGGCTCTGGCCGTTGGGGCGATGCTGCTGGGCGGTGTGTCCCAGGCGCTGGCTGGCCCGCAAGGCGGGGACAGCGGCGTGAACACTGGCGTCGGCGGAGCCATCGCGGTGTCGTCCAACGTTGCCGGTTTCAATCCGGCCCGCGCATGGGCGGGCTCGATCGCTATTGGTGCTGGTGCATTTGCGGATTCAGCGAACGACACCGATGCAGCAACCGCAGCCGCCAATGGCGGCATTGCCATCGGTAATGGCGCTACTACCGGTACCAATACCGGAAACCGGCAAGTCGCACTGGGTGCGCGCGCCGCAGCTTACGGGCACGACACCATTGCCATCGGCACGGAAGCGACGACGGCCATGGGAACCGTCAACGCCATTGCGTTGGGTAACCGTGCGTCGGTGACAGCGAACAACGCTCTCGCGATCGGTGTCGACTCGAGCGCGACCACCGTCGGCGCCACGGCGCTTGGCAGTCTGAGCCAGGCGACTGGGGGGAACTCGGTCGCGGTCGGCAATGGAGCGCAAGCGACGGGCAACAACTCCACGGTCGTCGGCCAAGGGGCCGTTGCTGCGCAGACGGGCGGAACCGCAATTGGTATGGGCGCGCAAGCGACCCTCTCCGGTACTACAGCTCTGGGGAACCTGGCCCAGGCAACCGGCACGAACGGCGTTGCCATCGGTTTTCAGTCCACTGCAGCCGGAACCAACTCGCTGGGATTGATGGTCAATGCCAATGCGAGCGGCAATCAGTCCATCGCGATCGGGACCAACAGCGCATCCTCGGCCGATAGTGCCATCGCATTCGGTGGGCTTTCCAGCGCCGCCGCCGTCAACTCGCTGGCCATTGGCGTGAGCGCCAGCGCAGGCGCGGGCCAAAGTATTGCGCTTGGTTATATGGCTGCCACTTCCGGAAGCACCGGAGCGGTGGCGATCGGAGCGAATTCTGTTGCCAGCAACACCAATGCATCGGCGCTTGGTGTGGGGGCCCGTGCTGAGGGCCAAGGCTCGTCGGCAGTCGGTGTCGGCTCAGTGGCAACTGGCATGGCAGGTACAGCGCTGGGCTTTGATGCTCAAGCCACTGCAGATAGCGCTGCCGCGGTGGGACGCAGTGCACGAGCAGTGAACGTAGCCGCTACGGCCGTAGGCAACGGCGCCCAGGCCAATGCAGACCGCGCCACGGCGATCGGTTCTGGAGCGCAGGCCTCCGCGCTGGATGCAATCGCAATGGGTACCGGTGCAATCGCCGACTCTGCGGATGCTGTTGCTATCGGTAATGGATCACAGGCAACCGGCGGCAAGGCCGTATCCATCGGCTCGGGCAATACCGCCAGCGGCAACGGCGCGGTCGCCATCGGCGACCCGAACACCGCCACCGGCGACGGCGCGGTCGCACAAGGTATGGACAACACCGCGACCGGCAATGGCTCGGTCGCGATGGGTAACACCAATATGGTGGGCGGCGGCGGGCAAGGCGTCAGCACGCCGGGCACCGCCGCACAGGGCGCGGTTGGTATCGGCTATCAGAACACCGTGGTCGGCCAGGGCAGTGTGGCAATCGGTAACACCAGCCAGGCGCGTGCCGCGGGCTCGCTCGCCTTCGGTGATACCGCTATCGCCAACAACGCTGGTGATGTTGCGCTCGGCTCGGGTTCGGTCACTGCAGCGCCTGTTCAGACGGGTAGCACTGTTATCCGCGGCACCACGTACACCTTCGCGGGTGCCACGCCGACGAGCGTTGTCTCGGTCGGTGCTTCGGGTGCAGAGCGTCAGATCCAGAACGTTGCTGCCGGACGGATCGCGAACGACTCGACCGACGCTATCAACGGCTCGCAACTGTACGCCACGAACCAGGCGCTCAATACGCTGGCCACCAGCATCACGGGCGCGACGCCGCATTACTGGAGCGTCAATGACAACGGCGTACAGGGCGTCAACTACAACAACGATGGTGCGACCGCCGCGGGCTCGCTGGCAGCAGGCGCTGGCACAAGAGCCACCGCCAACTACGGCACGGCGGTCGGCTCCGATGCGACGGCGGCAGGTATGAACTCCGTCGCGATGGGGCGCACCGTTGCCGCGAACAGTCTGTCGACGATCGCAATCGGTGATCGTGCCGCAAGCACGCAGCAAAACGCCATCGCAATCGGCACGATGACAACGGCCAATGGCGTGTCGGCGATTTCCATGGGCGCGCTAAGCCAGGCAACTGGCGAGTCCGCCGTGGTGGTCGGTATCAACTCGCGGGCGACTGGCTATCAGACCACCGCGTTTGGTCGTGTGGCCAATGCAACCGCGGATAACGCGACCGCCATCGGCGCGTATTCCACCGCCAGCGGGTTGACATCATCTGCGTTTGGTTTCAGCTCGCAAGCGACCGGGGCCGGCGCACTGGCAATCGGCACGAGCAGCCAGGCGACGGCGGATACCGCTACCGCTGTGGGCCGCGTTTCGGAGGCATCGAGCGCCGCTGCGACCGCGGTAGGCAATGGTGCCAGAGCGCTAGGCAACAGTTCGCTTGCGCTCGGCGCGCAAGCGCTGGCAGTGGGCGGGAGTACGGTCGCCGTAGGCCAAGGCGCCGGCGCAGGCTCAACCACTGCCAATACCAGCTCGGTCGCGATGGGTGTCGCAGCCGGCACGCTGGTGAGCGGCGCGCAGAATACGGCCATTGGCGGCGGCGGTCCCAGCGCCATGCGAGGCGCAGGTTCGGGCGTCACCGGTGCGCGCAACGTGGCAATGGGCACGGGCGACGGCACCGTCGACTACGACGCCACGCTGGACGCTTCCGCGGGTAACCTGGTGTCGGGCAACGACAACGTCGCGATCGGTACGAACGCCGGTATCGGCGTCAGCGCCAACGCGACGACGTCGATCGGCCTCAATGCGAAAGCGAACGGCCTCAACGCGATCGCGATGGGTACGGGTGCGCAGGCGACCGGCGCGAACAGCATCAGCATCGGTACGGGCAACGTCGTCAGCGGCGCGAATTCTGGTGCCTTTGGCGACCCGAGCACCATTACCGGTACGGGTTCCTACTCGCTGGGTAACAACAACACCATCAACGCGAACAATGCGTTTGTGGTGGGCAATGGCGTGACGATCCCGACCGGCCGCGACGGTTCGGTCGTGCTGGGCAATGCCTCGACGGTCGCGGCTCCTGTGCCGACCGCCAGCACCGTCATTCGCGGCACGACGTACAACTTCGCGGGTGCTAATCCGGCGAGCGTCGTTTCCGTCGGTGCGGCGGGTGCAGAACGCCAGATCCAGAACGTCGCGGCAGGCCGCATCCTGCAGTCCTCGACCGACGCGGTCAACGGTTCGCAGCTGTATGCGGTGCAGCAGTCGCTGCAATCGGCGGTAACGGGTTCGGCCTCTCACTACTACAGCGTCAACAACAACGGCACCGACGGCGCCAACTACAACAACGACGGCGCTACCGGTCGTTACGCGCTGGCCGCCGGCTACGGTGCCTCTGCGACCGGCATTCAAGGTACCAGCGTTGGCTTCCTCGCCAGTGCCAGTGGCCTGGAGAGTACCGCGCTTGGCTATGGGGCGATCGGCGCTGGAGTGAATGCCACTGCCGTGGGTAACCAGGTTGATGTCGCAGGAGATGGCGGCATTGGCATCGGGGCCAACATGGGCGTTGCCGTGGATGCGGCCTCGACCAACGGTATCGCGGTTGGTTTTGCTGCGAAGGTGGCGAATTCCCCCGGCGGCATCGCCATGGGCGCCAATGCGGCGGCAAGCAATGCGGGTGCAATGGCAATCGGCTCCGGCGCGGTTGCCAGCAACGTGCAGACGCTCGCCGTCGGTCAAAACGCGACCGTTACCGGTCCGGAGTCTTCGGCATTCGGCTACAACGCCTCGGCGGTAGGCAACAATGCCCTCGCACTGGGCAGCGCCAGCAGCGCCGCAGGCAACACCACCATGGCCATTGGCCAGAACGCCAACGCGTCGAACTACGCGACGATCGCGATGGGCCTGGACACGGTGTCTGACGGCAACAGCACCGTTGCGATCGGCCGTGGCGCGCAAGCTCATCAGTTCCAAAGCGTCGCAATGGGCCCGGACAGCCAGGCGGACTTGGGCGGTACGGCGATCGGCGGTGTCAGTGTTGCTACAGGTACCAACTCGACGGCGTTAGGCCGCTCGAGTAGGGCGACGGGTACGGGGGCGGTTGCAGCCGGTGTGCTGTCCAACGCGTCGGCGGATGGCGCCATCGCGATGGGTAGCAGCTCCGCAGCAAGCGCGATCAATACCGTCGCGGTCGGTACCGGTGCGGTAGCCGATGCCGAAGACGCCGTGGCCATGGGCACCAACGCTCGCGCGACCGGCGGCAAGGCGGTCTCCATTGGCGCGAACAACGTGGCCTACGGCGATGGCGCGGTCGCGATCGGCGATCCCAGCTACGCCAGCGGTACCGGCGCGTTCGTTGGCGGTGCCAACAACATCGCCAATGCGGACGGCACGGCAACCGCAACGGCGGCCAACGCGGCCAATGGCGCGGTGGCGATCGGTAATGCCAATACCGCGATTGGCCAAGGCTCCGTCGCGCTGGGTAATGCCTCGCGTGCTGGTGCGGCTGGCGCGCTGGCCTTTGGTGATGGGGCAACGGCCAATAATGCCCGTGCTGTCGCACTCGGCTCGGGTTCCGTGACGGCAGCCGCGGTCGGCACGCCGACCGGCACCATTGCCGGAACGACGTACAACTTTGCCGGCGGTTCTCCGTCCAGCACGGTCAGCGTCGGTGCTCCTGGCGCCGAACGGACCATCACCAATGTTGCGGCTGGCCGGATTACCCAGTCGTCGACCGACGCCATCAACGGTTCGCAGCTGTACGCCAGCAATCAGGCCATCCAGTCGGCCATCGCAGGCGCAGCAACGCACTACTACAGCGTCAACGATGGCGGCACCATTGGGGGCAACTACAACAACAACGGTGCAACCGGCACGAACTCTCTCGCTGCTGGCGTTGGCGCTATCGCCAGCGCTGCGGACGGGACGGCGATCGGCCATAACGCGACGGCAGCCGCGGTGAACACCATCGCCGTGGGCTTGAATTCGAGCGTCACTGGGGAAGCTTCGCTTGCCATCGGTTACAACGCGAGGGCGTCGAACATCAACTCGGTGTCGATCGGCAACTCGTCGAATACGAGCGGCAATGCCGCTGTCGCGATCGGTTTGAGCGCGAATGCGACGGGCTCGCTCGGTTCGACGGCAGTGGGTCGCTCGGCAATTGCGAGTGCAGACCAGGCAAGCGCCATTGGTTATATGGCGAATGCCTCGGGCATCGGTGCCGCAGCGATTGGCGCGAACTCCGACGCAACGGGCGCAAGCAGCGCTGCGTTCGGCGATGGGTCGCAGGCCTTGTCGGCATCGACCGTAGCGCTGGGTAACGCCGCAGTCGCCAACAACGCCGGCGATGTCGCGCTGGGCTCGGGTTCGGTGACGGCTGCGGCCGTAGGTACGCCGGACGCCGTGATCGGTGGCAACACGTACACCTTCGCCGGCACTGCGCCGACGTCGACCGTCAGCGTGGGCGCCCCGGGCGCGGAGCGCACGATCACCAACGTCGCCGCCGGTCGCCTCAGCGATACGTCGACCGACGCGGTGAATGGCTCGCAGCTGTACGCGACCAACACCCAGGTGACGCAGAACACCACCGCTATCTCCAATATCAATAACGGTGGCGGCATCAAGTACTTCCACGCCAACTCGACGCTGCCGGACAGCCAGGCGATCGGCACCGACTCGGTCGCGATCGGTCCGAACGCGGTGGCCAACAACGCGGGCGACATCGCACTGGGCGCCGGCTCGGTGACGGCCGCCGCAGTGGGCACGCCGGGTGAGACGATCGGTGGAACGGCCTACACCTTCGCGGGTGCCACGCCGACCTCGACGGTCAGCGTGGGCGCGCCGGGCGCGGAGCGGACCATCACCAACGTCGCGGCCGGCCGCCTCAGCGACACGTCGACCGACGCGGTGAACGGTTCGCAGCTGTTCGCGACAAACTCGAAGGTGAACCAGAACACCACCGATATCACCAATCTGAACAACGTGATTGGCGATATCAACAACGGTGGTGGCATCAAGTACTTCCACGCCAACTCGACGCTGCCGGACAGCCAGGCCATCGGCACGGACTCGGTCGCGATCGGTCCGAACGCGGTGGCCAACAATGCTGGTGACATCGCGCTCGGTTCGGGCTCGGTGACGGCAGCAGCGGTCGGCACGCCGGGTGCGACGATCGGTGGCAACGCGTACACCTTCGCGGGTGCCACGCCGACTTCGACGGTCAGCGTGGGCGCGGTCGGCGCGGAGCGGACCATCACCAACGTCGCCGCCGGCCGCTTGAGCGATACGTCGACCGACGCGGTGAATGGCTCGCAGCTGTACGCGACCAACCAGCAGGTGGACCTGAACACCGCCGATATCACCAACCTGAACAACACGATCGACAACATCAACAACGGCGGCGGCATCAAGTACTTCCACGCCAATTCGACGTTGCCGGACAGCCAGGCGCTTGGCGCGAACTCGGTCGCGATCGGTCCGAACGCCGTCGCCAACAACGCCGGAGACATCGCGTTGGGCGCAGGTTCGGTGACGGCTGCAGCCGTGGGTACGTCAGGCGCTACCATCGGTGGCAACGCTTACACCTTCGCCGGTGCCACGCCGACCTCGACGGTCAGCGTGGGCGCGGCGGGCGCGGAGCGGACCATCACCAATGTCGCGGCGGGTCGCCTGAGCGATACGTCGACCGACGCGGTGAACGGCTCGCAGCTGTACGCGACCAACCAGCAGGTGGACCTGAACACCGCCGATATCGCCACCAACACGACCAATATCGCCAACCTGAACACCATCATCGGCGATATCAACAACGGCGCTGGCATCAAGTACTTCCACGCCAATTCGACGCTGGCCGACAGCCAGGCGCTCGGCACCGACAGCATCGCCGTCGGTCCGCAGGCGGTCGCCAACAACACGAACAGCATCGCGATGGGTAACGGCGCGGTCTCGAGTGTCGACGGCGGCGTGGCGCTGGGTTCGGGTTCGGTGTCGGATCGTGCGCTGGCTCCGGTCAGCGGCACCATCACGGCCGGTACCGCGATCGTGCCGTACAACACTACCGACGTGAACCTGGCCGGTGCGGTGTCGGTCGGCAATGCCGCGACCAACACGCTGCGCCAGATCACCAACGTGGCCGACGGTACCAGCGCGCATGACGCCGTGACGATCCGCCAGCTCCAAGGCGCGATCGGCTCGGTAACGGCCACCGGTACCAAGTACTTCCACGCCAACTCGACGCTGGCCGATTCGCTGGCCGTGGGTGTCGACTCGATCGCGGTGGGTCCGGAGACGATCGTCAACGGCGACAACGGCATCGGCATGGGCCGCAACGCCCAGGTCGCGCAGACCGCGCCTGGCGGTACCGCGATCGGCCAGAACTCGCTGGTGTCGCAGGCCGATGGCGTCGCGCTGGGTACCAACGCGCAGTCGCAGGGGATCCAGTCCCTGGCGCTGGGCGCGGGTTCGCAGGCGGTGTTCGCCAACAGCGTGGCGCTGGGCGCAGGCTCGGTGACGACGGTGGGCGCGCGTACCGGCTACATCGGCTACGGCGTCGGCAGCCAGAACTCGGTCGGTGAAGTGTCGGTCGGCAATGCAGGCGCCGAACGCCAGATCACCAACGTGGCCGCCGGCTCGGCCCCGACCGATGCGGTCAACGTCAGCCAGCTGAACCAGGTCGCGCAGAACACGGCCAGCTCGCTGGGCGGCGGCGCCTCGTACGACTCGACCACCGGTTCCTATACCGCACCGAGCTACTCGGTCGGTGGCGGCACCTACAACAACGTGGGCGACGCGCTGGGCGCGCAGGACACCATCGTCAAGAACCAGGGCAGCAGCCTGGCGAACCACCTGGGCGGCGGTACGACCTACGATCCTTCCACCGGCAACATCGGCGGCGGCTTCACGGTCAACGGCAAGACCTACGCGAACGTGGCGGATGCGATCGGCGAGGCGGCAGGTCAGGCGTCGAATTCGATCCAGTACGACAACTCGGATCGCTCGCAGATCACGCTCGGCGGCACCAACGGGACGAAGATCACCAACGTCGCCGCGGGCAATATCAGCGAGAACTCGACCGATGCCGTCAACGGTTCGCAGCTGCACCAGACCAACACCACGGTGAACAACCTGGTCGAGGGCAAGATCGGTATCGTCAAGCAGGAGACGAATAACGGTCCGATCTCGGTCGGCGGCGACACCGGCGGCACCACGGTCAGCATGGCGGGCAAGGATGGCGATCGCCGCATCACCGGCGTGGCCGAAGGCACGGCGCCGACCGATGCGGTCAACGTCAACCAGCTGAACCGCATCAGCCAGGGCATCGACCAGAAGTTCGCGGGCATGGACAGCCGTATCCGCGCGGTCG
This sequence comes from Cupriavidus sp. JZ107, assembly GCF_053903255.1. Lineage (NCBI taxonomy): Bacteria > Pseudomonadati > Pseudomonadota > Betaproteobacteria > Burkholderiales > Burkholderiaceae > Cupriavidus > Cupriavidus sp. JZ107. Next base: position 634,347 of record NZ_CP096480.1, read on the forward strand.
AGAACCGGTCGAACGCGGGTATCGCGTCGGCGATGGCGATGGCGGGTCTGCCGCAGGCCTACCTGCCGAACAAGAGCATGCTGGCCATCGGTGCTGCCACGTTCAACGGCGAAACCGGCTACGCGCTGGGCCTGTCGCGCGTGTCGGACAACGGCTCGTGGGTCTACAAGGCGTCTGGTGCCGCTTCGTCGCGTGGCGACTACGGTGGCGCGGTGGGCGTCGGCTATCAGTGGTAAGCCGCACGGGATTGTCCGTGTAGCACGGGCGTGCGCCAGTCCCCCAGCTGGCGCACGTCCGACCACTACCCGATCATCAACGTCCCGCCGGCGCGATGACGCCATGCCGGGACAAGGAGTTCGAAACCATGTTTGATTCGATGAAACGCCATGCCGCACCCTGCGCCGCCTTGCTGGCGGCAGCGCTGCTGGCCGGCTGCGGCAACCTGAGCAAGATCGACGACAAAGGCCACACCGCTGCGCCGGTCTGGCCGAAGATGGATGTCGAGAACATGACGCTGCTCGAGGGCATCCATCCGGACCCGAACAGCCTCGCGCTGGTCAAGGCCGGCATGACGAAGGACCAGCTGTACCACCTGCTGGGCCGCCCGCACTTCCTCGAGGGCTTCTTCTTCGTGCGCGAATGGGACTACCTGTTCCATCTGCAGACGCCGTCCGGCGACAAGGCCTGCCAGTACAAGGTGCTGTTCGACCGCGACACGCGCGCGCAGGAATTCCTGTGGCGCGAGAAGGAGTGCGAGGAGGCGGCGAAGGCGTTGATCGCGAAGGCGAAAGCCTGAGGTTCGTTGGAAGTCGCTGGGCCCCCGCTTTCGCGGGGGCGACGAGACATAGCTGTCGTCCCCGCGAAGGCGGGGACCCAGTGACTTGAGGTAGCATTGCCCGGTCTGCTTTTTCGAGCAGACCACAGACATCTTGATCGGGCCGGTAACGGCCCTTGTTTTTTGGAGTTGCCATGTATCGCGCCGCATCGGTTGCCGCTTCCGTTCTTGCCGTGTTCGCCCTCGGCGCCTGCCAACAGATGCCCGCCCAGCAGGGTCAGCAGCCCGCGCCGATGGCGCCCGCCGCTGCGGCTCCTGCTCCTGCACCCGCGCAAGCGCCGCGCGCGGCTGTTCCTCAACAGGCAGCACAGCAGCCGGCCGTCGAATTCCGCCTGGCGCAGCCGGAACGCGCCCCCAACCTCAACGAACTGCGCATGGCCAATGCCACGTTGTGGGTCGCGCCGCAACCGGTTCTCGCGCGCGGTGACCTGAGCACGGTCGTGCCCGTCAAGGCGAAGGACGGCAAGTCGTACGTGCGCTTCAACTTCACGCAGCCCGGCGCGCAGAAGCTCGCTGCGTTGACGCAGCGGTTCTCCGGCAAGAACCTGGTGCTGACCGTTGGCGGCAATCTGGTGGCAACGCCGCGCATCGGCCGGCCCATCACCAATGGCGTGCTGTTCGTGCCGATGGCCAACGAGCAGCAGGCGCTGAACGTCGCGGCCGTGATTGGCGGCGCCGGCGCGCCGGCAGCGCGGTAACACGATCCACCGTCGTCCCCGCGAACGCGGGGACCCAGTGACTTGATTGCGGCCGCAAAAGCCGCTGGGCCCCCGCCTTCGCGGGGGCGACAAAGACACGGGGGGCGACAAAGACACGGGGGCGACAAAGACACGGGGGCGACAAAGACACGCGGGCGACAAAAGACATCCCCGTCGTCCCCGCGCAGGCGGGGACCCAGTGACTTGATTGGGGCTGCAAAAGCCGCTGGGCCCCCGCCTTCGCGGGGGCGACAAAAACACGGGCGCGGCAAGACCTTCCCGACTTATTTGCCGATATAGCCAGGCAGTCCTCGCGCCTTCGGACTCCTGGCCGCCTTGACGGCCAGCGCCAGCGCGTAGGCAAAGCACTCCGGGTTGTCCATCGGCCCGCGAATCTCGCGGCGGAAGAAGTCCGCCCATTTGAAGTCCGGATACGCCTGCTTGACCTTGCGGTAGCCGCCCGCGATGCGGGCGAACGCCTCGAGGCTGCGATACGGATCGTCGCGCATGCCGGCGACCGAGCGCGGCAGGGCCGACAGCGGCTGGCGCCGGCCGTGCTCGTCGTAGGGGTGGACCTGATGGCGGCGCAGCATGTACTCCCAGAACTCGTCCTCGGAGCGGTCGCTCAGGTCCTTGCGCACGAACACCGGGATGATCTCGAAGCCGAGCTCGTGCCACGCCCGCACCCAGTGGTGATGGTCCACGACCCACAGCACGTGCTGCGGTCCCACCACCACGTGAATGCGGTGCTTGTCGAAGAAGGCCTCGAGCCGGTCCTCGGGCTGGCGGCGCGTCGTCTGCATCTTGCGCTTGACATGCAGCGCGCCGACCGTGATCTGGGTCGGCCGCAGCTCCGCGATCGGGGCGCGGAGCTTGCTGCCTTTGGCCAGGGTCTTGGTGCCCACGTGCGCCGTTCCAGCGGGATCAGCGGTTGGTTCCCTTGCCCGTCGAACCGAGCCCGTCGCCGATATCGGGCGTGCTGCCAGAGGCCGAGGAGACCGACGAACCGGATGCGCCCGTCGTCCCCGTCGTCCCCGTCGTCCCCGTCGTGCCCGACGTGCCCGACGTGCCGGATGTTCCCATCGTTCCCGTGCTGCCCGTGGTGCCGGACGTGCCCATCGTGCCAGAAGACAGCGGCGAGCCGGTGGAGGTGGCCGAGGTGGACCCCGATGAGCCCGATGTCCCCGATGAGCCAAGGGTGCCAGACATGCCGCCGCCACTGCTGCGATAGTCGCCGCCGGCCTCCGAGCCGGCGCCCGCGCTGCCCATGTTGTCACGGGTCACGCGGATCTGGTTGTGGACTTCCTGGACGCCGAAGATCTCATCGGCGATATCCTCGATGACGAACTTCTCGTGCCGCTCGCGCACCGTGCCGGTCAGGGTCACGGCGCCGCCGCTGACCTCGACCGAGACCTGGCTGACATCGACCATCGGCACATCGGACAGCCGCTCGCACAGGTCCTCGCGGATGCGCTCGTCCGAGCGCTGATAGCCCTTCGGGCCGACGCGACGGCGGCGCTGCTGTTGCCCGTATTGCTGGCCTTGCTGGCCGTACTGCTGGGATTGCTGGCCGCCGTATTGCTGCCCTTGCCCGTACTGCGATCCGTATTGCGACCCGGATTGCGAACCATACCCCGACTGATACTGCGAACGCCCCCGGCCGCCGGATTCGTAGCTCTCCAGGCCATAACCGCGGCCGCCCTGGCCGGAACTGCCGCCATAGCCCGAGGTACCGCTCTGGCGATAGCCGGGGTCGCCCGGATAGGTCCGCTGTCCGCCGCTGTACGACTGGCCGCCGCTCGAACTGCCGCCGTAGTAGCCGCCGCCATAGCCGGCCTCGTTGCCGCGACGCAGACGTTCCCGCGCCTCGAGGTCGCGCCACGTGTCGCCGCCGCTTCCGCCTCGTCCCTGCTCGCGCCCATAGCCGCCGTACTGCTGGCCGCCATAGCCCTGTATCGAACTTTCACCGGAGCTCTGGCCCATCCGTCCATCATCTCGGCCGGTATCGCGCACGCCGTACATGCCGTAGCGCTCCACGCCGCCGCCGCTGGGGTCGTAGCCGGCATAGCCGCTGCTGTAGGGATTGCGCGCGCCGCCCATGTCGGTCGGGTCGTAGCGGCCCTGGCCGCCGCCGCGATAGCGCGGCGACGATTGCTGTTCGTACGAGGAGCCGCCGCCGCCGCTGCGCGAACGATCGCCGCCGCCACGTCCGGCGCCCCATTCATCGCGCCAGCGTTCGCGTTCGTTTTCAAAGCGTTGCCGGCCCTGTCCTTGGCCCTGTCCTTGGCCCTGCCCATAGCGCTGTTGGCCTTGACCCTGGCGCTGACCGCCATATTGACCGCCTGATTGGCCACGGCCCGATTGCCCGCGGCCGTATTGCTCCCGGCCGCCGTATTGTTCGCGCGATTCGCCTTCGTCGCCGTACTCGCCAAACCGCATTTCTTCGCCCATATCGTCACCGTCCTTGTCACGCCACCATTCGCTGCCGCTCCCCTGATCCCGCCCCGGACCGCTGCCGTAGCCACCGTAGCCGCCGGGGTAGCGCTGATTGCTGCCGTTGCTCATCTGTCCCTCCTTGCGTACCGAGTGGCGGCACGCGCCGCGCACTGCGCCGGACCATTGCCCGACCGGGTAGAGAACCGCAAGAACCGTACCCTTGTGCGCGAGGGGCGGCATGCGAAAGCGACGCGCGGGATCGTCGTGCAGGACGTGCTAGACCTGAAAAGTTTGCCGCCGGCACTTGTAAAAAGTACGGCGCATGGTGGCGGCGGCGCCGAAGCGCAGTCTCTTTCGTCATTGGCGTGTCATTGACGTGTCCCGTGCGCCCCGTGCTGCCGAGGCAGGTATGGAACTTGCCGTATGTCGAGGTATTGCCGATTGTCCGGCGGGGCGCGCTTTGCTTGCTGCAGGCCGCGATGCCGGGAGGCGCCTAGAGAACTGCCATGCCCGATGTAGCCAGTACCGACCGCGAACGCCTCGCCAGCGTCGCCCGCGAAGTGATCAACGGCAAGTCCGCCAACGGCAATGCCAATGGCGCCGGCAGCGGCTCCTTGGAGGAGGACCGGCCGGGCTGGCGACGCAGGGTGATGCATGCCTTCGAATGGTTTGCCGGTCATGCCACCCGGGGCGCCGGCTCACCGATCGCCTTTGCGCTGGCGGTAGGCGTGGTGCTGCTGTGGGCGGTGACCGGCCCGATGTTCGATTACTCGGAGACCTGGCAGCTCGTGATCAATACCGCTACCACGATCATCACCTTCGTGATGGTGTTCCTGATTCAGCAGACGCAGAACAAGGATTCGCTGGCAGTGCATCTGAAGCTGAACGAATTGCTGGCTTCGCATCGCCACGCCAGCAGCCGGCTGGTGTCGATCGAGGATCTGGACGAAGAGGACCTGAAGAAGCTGGCGGCGTTCTACCGGCAACTGTCCGAACTGGCCGAGCGCGAGAGCGATATCGAGGAAACCCACGGGCTCGACGACGCGCTGCAGACGCATGTTGCCAAGAAGGAAGCGCGGCACGACCTGGAGGAAGAGGTAGCGGCCGAGCTCGGATCGAAGGAGCGCCGTGGCGACGGTAGCAGCGACGGCGGCACGCCGGGCTCGCGCGGAAGCGGATCGGATGAGGCCGTGTAGTTCGGTGTGCGTGTTGCAAGTTCGACATGGGCAACCGATGCCGCCGTGACGACGGGGCGCGCCAGGTCCGCACTGCACGCGCGGGCGCATTCCTTGCACGACACCGGGAATGTCGTTGCCGAACCCAGGAGCCAATCATGTCGACCATCGTGGCAGGGCGTTTCGAATCCTTCGCCGACGCCGAGCGCGCGGCGCGAGGGCTTTATGGACACGGATTTTCGGTATGGGACGTGTCGATCTTCACGATCGGCACGCCGCAGGCCGCCGAGCAGTTGGCGCGCCCGCCCGGCGTGCTGCTGGCCGCGCGCGTCGAACCCGAACGGCTGCAGACCGCGGCCGAACTGATCCGCCTGGAAGGCGGGCGCGAACTTGAACAGGCGGAGGGGCAGTGGGAGAACGGCCGTTGGACGGACTTCGACCCGCTTGGCACGCCAAGGCCGCTGCAGGAGACCGCGCCGCACGAGCGTGCCGGCCAGTTGGGCGAAGGGGCACTGAACCCGACCGGCAACGAGGATCCGGGCAGCGAGATCGATCAGTCGGTCCGGCAGGACGAGGATCGCCACGGTAGTCAGGCGGGTACCGGTGCAGGCGCGAACGGTGAGCGCGACCTCGGCGTGCTGCTGACGCCGGGCCAGCACACCACCACGCACGAGGGCGTCAGCAAGGGCGACGAGGCACGGATGCAGGGCCAGAGGGCGGGCGAACCGCGGCAGCAGGGTGGCACGGGCGAGACGCCGCCGGCCGGTCTGCGGGCGGAGCAGGGGGCGAGCCAAGGTCATTTCCAGGACCAAGGCCAGGGTCAGAGCCAGGACCAAAGCCAGCACCAAAGCCAGGACCAAAGCCATGGCCAGCACCCCGCCGAACAGCAACCGCGCGAAGCGTGGGAATCGGCGCAGTCGCATCGCCAGCCGGGCGAGAAGGACAACGAGCCTGAACTGGTGCGCGGCGCGACGACCACGCCGGAGCCCAGCGGGCCGAACGACACCTTCCGCCAGATCCGCCGCGGGCAGTTCCCGCCGGGTGTCGGCGAGGGCGACCTGCGCGACCCGGGCAGCACCACGCCGGACGCGCCGAAGGTCGACAACCGTTCGTGACGGCCTGAGCGGTCCGCTCCGCGCCGCCCCCAACCAGAGAGACGATGGCGACGACCAACGGACATCCCACTCCCGCCTCCAAACGCCGGATCGCAGCCGAGCTGTGGGCAACGATCTGGCGTTTTCGTGCGCGCGTGGGCGTGGCGGTGCTGTTGCTGGTGCTCGCCAAGGCCGCCGCGGTGGCGGTGCCGCTGGTGCTGAAGCTGGTGGTCGACGATGTCGCCCCGGTAGCCACCGGCGCCGCCGCGATGGCCGGCGCGGCGATCACGATGCCGGTCTTCCTGGTGCTGGCCTATGCCGCGCTGCGCCTGCTCGGCAATGCTTTCAACGAACTGCGCGACGTCGTGTTCGCGCCGGTCACGCAGCGTACCGTGGCGACCTTCATGGAGCGCACGTTCTCGCATCTGCATGCGTTGGGCGCGCGCTTTCATGCGCGCCGCGAAACCGGCAGCGTGATCCGCGACCTGGAGAAGGGCACGGCCGCGATCGGCTTCCTGCTCGGTGTCGCCGTCTTCACGATCGTGCCGACGCTGATGGAGATCGGCTCGGTCCTGATCATCATGATCGCGGCCTATGGCGGCGCCTTTGCGGCGATCATCGTCGTCACGTTCGCGCTGTATGCGGGATACACCTTCGTGATGACGCGGCGCCGGACCAAGGTGCAGCGCAAGGTCAATGCGGTCGAGGCGCAGACCAACAGCAAGGTGGTCGACAGCTTGCTGAACTACGACACCGTCAAGTTCTTCGCGCGGGAGAAGTTCGAGACGAAGCGGTTGTCGGGGCTGCTCGAAGGCTGGGTCGATGCCAGCGTCGAGAACCAGTACGCGCTGTCCGCGCTGCATGTCGGCCAGAGCTGCTGCATTGCGCTGGGCGTGGCGGCAGTCATGCTGCTGGCGACCGAGCGCGTCGTCACCGGCGCGCTGACCGTTGGCGACCTGGTGCTGATCAACGCCTACATCATCCAGGTGGTGCTGCCGCTCAATACGCTGGGCTTCATCTTCCGTGAGTCGAACGACGCGATGACGCAGGTCGAGCGGCTGTTCGCGCTGCTCGATGCGCAGGGGCCGCCGGGCGAGGACCACGATGCGCCGGGCGCGCGGCCCTTGCACGTGTCCCGCGGCGAAATCGTGTTCGAGAACGTCAACTTCAGCTATGACCCGAGCCGGCAGACGCTGTGGGACGTCAGTATCCGCATCGGCGCCGGACAGACCGTGGCGGTGGTCGGCGGCAGTGGCTCGGGCAAATCGACGCTGGCGCGGCTGCTGTTCCGGCTCTATTTGCCGGACAGCGGCAAGATCAGCATCGACGGACAGGACCTGCGGCTGGTCACGCAGCAGAGCCTGCGCGAGGTGATCGGCATCGTGCCGCAGGACACCATCCTGTTCAACGACACCATCGCCTACAACATCGGCTATGGCCGCGAGGGCGCGACCCGTGCCGATATCGTCGAGGCCGCGCGCGCCGCGCAGCTCGACACCTTCATCGACCGGCTGCCCGACACCTACGAGACTCGCGTCGGCGAACGCGGCGTACGGCTGTCCGGCGGCGAGCGCCAACGCGTGGCGATTGCGCGCGCGCTGCTGAAGAAGCCGCCGATCGTCGTGTTCGACGAGGCCACCTCGGCCCTCGATACGCGTTCGGAGCGGGCGATCCAGCGCGAGCTGGCCGAAGTGGCCAAGGGCCGCACCGCGCTGATCATCGCGCACCGGCTGTCGACCATCGCCGATGCCGACCATATCCTGGTGATGGAGCATGGCCGCGTGGTCGAAGAAGGTACCCACGATGCGTTGCTGGCGCGGCGCGGCGTCTACGCGCAGATGTGGCGGCTGCAACAGCAGCAGCGCGAACTGGAACGCACCGAGCAGAAGCTGGCGCTGCAGCCGATCCGGCTGGAGGCGATCGTGGCCGCGGTGGTCGACGGCTTGCGTGAGTTGATCGCCGAGCGGCAGGTCAATCTGTTTACCGTGCTGGGCGAGGCCGAACTGCGCGTGACGGGCGACCCTGGTGTCGTGCAGAAGGCGGTGTGGGAACTGTGCCATGCGCTGATCGACGACATGGACCCGGGCGGACGCATCGAGCTGCGGCTCGAGCGGCAGGGCGGCGAGGCGTCGCTGTACGTGGCCGCGCCGGACCGGCAGGCGCCGCTGCCCGATATGCGCGAGCTGGAGGGGCTGCTGGAGGACCATGCGGTCCGCCTGACGGTCGACCCGCATGGCCACGGCTATCGGATGGCGATGCCACTGCGGCCGATTCGCGAAGCGCCGGTGCCGCCGCCGGTGGCCCCGCCGGATGTCACATCGACGCTGCCCGCTGCCGATGCGCTGAAGGGTTTGCGCATCCTGGTGCTCGACGACGACGAGCCTACCCGCGAGGTGCTGACCAGCACGCTGGAGGACTATGGCGCCGAAGCACAGGCCTTCGGCCGCGGCGACGATCTGCTGGCCCTGCTCGAGCAGGCCGATCCGCAGCACTGGCCGCAGGTACTGCTGTGCGATATCGCGCTGGACGAGGAGGACGGCTACACCGTGCTGCGGCGCGTGCGCCGGCTCGAGACCGACCGCAACGTGCCGCTGGCCTGTCGCCTCAGCGCGATCGCGCTGTCCGGCCATGCCGAGGCGCAGGACCGCATGCGCGCGATGATGGCCGGCTTCCAGGTGCACTTGTCCAAGCCGGTGCAGATCGGCGAGCTGGTGATCGCGATCCATTCGATGGTGCGGCATCGCGATGCCGACGCCACGGTGCCGGGGCCGCGAGGTTAGCGCGGCCTGCCGGGCCGGGGTCGCGGATCGTCGAATTTCGCTTGATTTTCCATTTCTCATTTCCCGATCGAGGAGAAACCATGCAGCCTCACGACAGGCCCGACCTGCCCAGTTCCACGCCTTCCCGATCCTCCGCCGACGTGCCCGGCGCCACCGCCTCGCCCGGCATGGCGCTGGGCAGCCGTTTCGCCGATGCGGCCAGCGCCGAGCGCGCCGTCGCGCTGGCGGTGCCGATGCTCGAAGCGGCGGTGCGCGACCGCGAGGTCGGCGAGGGCGGCTTCCTGCATGTGGTGGTAATGGACCCAGGCAAGTGCCCGGCGGACTGCCCGTTCGAGCAGGCGATCCTGTTCGAGTATTCGACGCCGGGACGGGAACGCTGGGACGCCGACTATGCCTGGTACGCCCGCGAGAAGGCCAAGGTCGCCTGGCGCACCGGCATGGCGACCGACCAGATCCAGGCGCGGGCGCCGCACCTGCTGCGCGCCGAAGAATCGATGCTGGGCGGCGCGGCAGTGCTCGACGGCATCGTCGTCGCGGTCAGCGGGGCGAACCCCTGGTACGACGAGGCTTTCGCGCTGAGCGTGGCAGCGCTGCTAAGGGCAGTGGCGCAGCAAAGGCGCAGAGCAGAGAAGTAGGGAGCGACCGGTCCTACATCGGTTCGGGTTTACCCAGCGCCTCCGCACGCCGCCGGTGTTCTTCCTCTCCCGCTTGCGGGAGAGGGCTGGGGAGAGGGCAAGGGCGTGTCCGTTGCCACGGTGGTTTGCCGGTGCCCAATACCCTCTCCCCCAACCCCTCTCCCGCAAGCGGGAGAGGGGAGCAAAACCGCAAGCCGTACGCATGCCGCCGGTGTTCTCCCTCTCCCGCTTGCGGGAGAGGGCCGGGGAGAGGGCGACCCGCCGCCACCGCCCGCCCTGCAACTTTTACCAGCCACGGCATAAACGCCAACGCCCCCCATGTAACTCCTGACATGGGGGAACCGTTTCCCCCGAAACGGCAAGCCACGGCGCCATCACGCGTCTGGCATGCAATTCGCTGAAGGCATCCCCACAGAGAACCGGATTCGCCGCCGTCGCACGGAGCGGCGGGCCACCGGAAATGGGGAGCGGTGCCGTGCGTTTCCCCTTTCCGTCCTGCCCGTCGAACGCGCCGATTCCATGCGCGCGCGCATCCGGTCAAGCCTTCCAAGCCAAACTTCAGGAGCCGAAATGACCGATGCGCCAGACGCCAGCCTGCAAGGCAAGACCTTTCTCGTGACCGGGGGAGGGCGCGGGCTAGGCGCCGCGATCTGCCAGAACCTGTCGGCCGCCGGCGCCAGCCTGGTGGTTGCCGATGTCGATGAAACCCTGGCCCGCAACTGCGCCGAGAAGCTCGATGCCAGCGGCGAGCGGGCCTATTCGCTGTCCTTCGACGTGGCCGAGCCGGCCGCCGTGCGCTCGGCCTTCGAGCAGGTGCGCGAACGCAGCGGCCGCCTCGACGGCATCATCAACAACGCCGCCATCGACATCACGCTGCCGGTCGACGAGGTCGAAACCGAACGCTGGCACCGCGTGCTGATGGTCAATCTGTACGGCCCCTATCTGATGTCGCACGCGGTGGTGCCGATGCTGAAGGCGCAGGGCGGTGGCCATATCGTCAATATCGCGTCGACCGCATCCAAACGCGCCTGGCCCAATGCCTCGGCCTACCACGCCACCAAATGGGGGCTGCTGGGCTTCTCGCACGCGCTGCACGCGGAACTGCGGCCGCACGGCATCAAGGTGTCGGCCATCGTCGCCGGCGGCATGCGCACGCCATTCCTTCTCGACCGCTTCGCCGATATCGACCAGTCCACCCTGCAGGACCCGGCCAATGTCGCGCGAGCGGTGCGCTTCGTGCTGACGCAGCCCGAAGAGACCGTGATCCCCGAGGTCATGGTGCTGCCGATGAAGGAAACGTCGTGGCCGTGATCGACGACCCTGGCGCCGCCGTTCGGGCCGGAGCAGGCAGCGGACTCGCCGGACTCCCCGGCGCGGTACTGCTGGACAAGGACGGCACGGTGCTGCAGGACGTGCCGTACAACGTCGACCCCGACAAGATGCGGCTCGCACCGGGTGCCGCCCGTGCGCTGCGCCGGCTCGGCAAGCTCGGGGTGCCGCTGGTGGTGGTGTCCAACCAGCCGGGCCTCGCGCTCGGCCGCTTCACGCCGGAGGCGCTGGCACCGATGCGCCAGCGCCTGGGCGAGCTGTTCGCGACCCACGGCGCGCGGCTGTCGGGCTTCTTCTTCTGTCCGCACCATCCGGAAGGCGTGGTGCCGCGCTTCACGCGCACCTGCCTGTGCCGCAAGCCCTTGCCGGGGCTGCTGCGCAATGCCGCGACGCTGCTGCATTTCGATCTGCGCCGGTCCTGGATGATCGGCGACATCCTCGACGACATCGAGGCCGGCCAGCGCGCCGGTTGCCACACGATCCTGGTCGATTGCGGCAACGAGACCGAATGGGTGCGCGGGCCGTACCGCACGCCCGAGCATGTCGTTGCCGATCTGGATCAGGCCGCGCGCATCGTGGTCCGTCATCTGGGCGGCACGGTGCGGCACGCCGAACGTTGCCGGGCGGAGGCCTCATGACGATGACGGCATGGCGCGACGCCAAACGCATCCTGTGCGTGAGGCTGGACAATATGGGCGATGTGTTGATGACCACGCCCGCGATGCAGGCGCTGAAGGACAGCGACCCGTCCCGTCATCTGACCTTGCTGACCTCGAGCGGCGCCGCGGCGCTGGCCAGCCACCTGCCGATGATCGACACGCTGCTGACGTGGGATGCGCCTTGGGTCAAGGGCAACGGCACCGGCAACCGCACGGCCAGCAGCGTGCTGCCGTGGGCGCAGCGGCTGCAGGCCGCGCGCTTCGATGCGGCGGTGATCTTCACCGTCTACAGCCAGAACCCGTTGCCGGCCGCGCTGCTGTGCACGATGGCCGGCATTCCGCTGCGGCTGGCGCATTGCCGCGAGAACCCATACGAGTTGCTCAGCGATTGGGTGCCGGAGACCGAACCGCAATCGCAGGTCCGCCACGAGACGCAGCGCCAGCTCGACCTGGTGGCAACCGTCGGCGCGGTGGCCTCGGACACGCGGCTGCGCTTTCGCGTACAGCCGCACGATCGGCGCGCAGTGCAGCGGCTGCTGCAACGCTGGCAGGGCGAGGGTGAGCAAGAAGGCGCCGTGCCCCGCCCCTGCATCGTGATGCATCCGGGCGCGACCGCCGAGTCGCGCCGCTGGCCGGCGCCGCGCTTCGCCGAGGTCGCGCGCACGCTGGCCGAGCAGGACGGCGCGCTGGTGCTGCTGACCGGCGGCGTCAGCGAGCAGCCGCTGGTCGACAGCGTATGCGCCGCCGCCGGCCACCCGCGCGTGATCGGCATCGCCGGCCAGCTGACGCTCGGCCAGATGGGCGCGCTGATCGAGCATGCCGACCTGCTGATCTCGAACAACAGCGGACCGGTGCATCTGTCGGCCGCGCTCGGCACGCCGGTGGTCGATCTGTATGCGCTGACCAATCCGCAGCACACGCCGTGGCAGGTGCCGCACCGCACCCTCTACGCCGACGTGCCGTGCCGCTATTGCTACAAGAGCGTCTGCCCGCAACAGCACCACCGTTGCCTGAACGATGTCGAGGTGGCCGACGTGGTCGGCGCGGCGCGCGAACTGCTGGCCGGGGCGCCGGCGGAGGCCGCGAACGTGCTGCCGCCGCTGATCGTTCCCGCCCCCGTCATGCCCCCGTTGCCGCCGGTACGCGCCAGTGGCGCGGTGCTGGCCACCTGAATCGGACACAAGGAATCGCGCAGAGGAGCCGCCATGTACACGCTTGGAATCAACGCCGCCTATCACGACACCTCCGCCTGCCTGGTGCGCGACGGCGAGGTCATCGCCGCGGCGGAAGACGAACGGTTCACGCACATCAAGCACGGCAAGCGGCCGGTGCCGTTCACCGCCTGGGAGCTTCCTTACCACGCGATCGACTATTGCCTGAAGGAGGCCGGCATCACGCTGGCCGACGTGGACCATATCGCCTATTCCTTCGACCCCGCGATCATGCTCGGCGAGCGCCGCCACGACGAAACGGTGACGCTGCCGCTCGAGCCGTCGAAGCACGCCAGGCCCGGCGTGGCGGATTCTCCGTGGGACCCGCTGTTCCTGTCCTATGTCGTCAACGCGCCGCGGCAACTGGTGTCGGGCGTGCCGCATCACCTGCAGAAGCGCTTCGCCACCGTGCGCAGCAGCGCCGAGGCGCCGTACCGCTGGCACTACGTCGAGCACCATATGGCGCACGAAGCCAGCGCCTTCCTGGCGGCGCCGTTCGACCGCTGCGCGGTGCTGACGATGGACGGCCGCGGCGAGAGCGCGACCACCAGCTATGGCGTGTTCGACGGGCGCGACTATCGCCGCATCAAGCAGATCGACCTGCCCGATTCGCTGGGCCTGCTGTATGAGCGCGTGACGCGGCATCTCGGCTTCCTGCATTCGTCCGACGAGTACAAGGTGATGGCGCTGGCCTCGTACGGCGAGCCGACCCGCGCCGACGTGTTCCGCGCGATGGTCCATGGCGATCGCGAGGGCGGCTACCGCATCGACCAGGCCGATCTCGAAGCGGTACTGGGGCCGCCGCGCGTGCGCGGCAGCGAATTCACGCGCGAGCATTTCAATATCGCGCGCTCGCTGCAGCTGATCCTCGAGGAAACGGTGCTCGGCATGACGGCCTGGCTGGCCGCCGAGACCGGCGAGCGCAAGCTGGCAATGGCGGGTGGAGTTGCGCTGAACTGCGTGATGAACGCGCGGGTGCGCGACCAGGGCGCGTTCGATGAGGTCTGGGTGCAGCCGGCCGCCGGCGATGCCGGCACCGCGCTGGGCGCGGCGCTGTGGGTCGACTGGCAGCAGCGCGGCAAGCCGGCGCGGCGCTGGGCGATGGAGCACGCCTATTACGGCCCGGCCTTCGACGAGCAGGAAATCGCGGCCTTCCTGGACCAGGCCAAGCTGCCGTACCGCCGGCTCGACGACGTGGCCGGCGAGACCGCCGAGCTGCTGGCGCAGAACAAGATCATCGGCTGGTTCCAGGGGCGCATGGAGTTTGGCCCACGCGCGCTGGGCGGCCGCTCGATCCTGGCCTCGCCGATCGATCCGTCGATGCAGCAGAAGCTCAACCAGATCAAGGACCGCGAGGACTTCCGTCCAGTCGCGCCGGTCGTGATGGAGGAGCGCGCGGCCGAATGGTTTACCGCCGCCTGTCCGGGCAACTGGCGCGCGCCGTTCATGCTGTTCGTGTTCAACGTCAAGCCGGGGCGCGAGGATCGCATCCCCGCGGTCTGCCACGTCGACGGCACGGCTCGCGTGCAGACCGTGCGACGCGAGCAGAATCCCGCCTACTACGACGTGCTGGCGGCGTTCGAGCAGCGCACCGGCGTGCCGATCCTGGTCAATACCTCGTTCAACACGCGCGGCGAGCCGATCGTCTGCACGCCGCGCGATGCGGTCGAGTGCTTCTGGACCTCGCCGCTCGATGCGCTGGTGATCGGCCCGTTCCTGCTGGAAAAGCCTGCGCGGGAGGGCGCCCATGCCGGTGCATGAGCCCGCCGACCGAACCATCGACCGTGTCGAAACGGAGACGGCGGAGACCGCGGACGAGCCGCTGATCTCGGTCGTGATCCCGACCTATCGCCGGCCGGACCTGCTGCACCGTTGCCTGCGCGCGATCGGCGTGCAGCAGTTCGGCGCCGGTTCGTTCGAGGTGATCGTCGCCGATGACGGCTGCCAGCCGGAGGTCGAGCGTCTGGTTCAGGAACTGAACGGCGCGTGGCCACGCTGCGCGCTGCGCTATCTGGCGGTGCCGGACACGCAAGGGCCGGCCGCCGCGCGCAATGCGGGCTGGCGCATCGCGCGCGCGTCGGTGATCGCGTTTACCGACGACGACACCATCCCCGATCCGGGCTGGCTGCGCGAGGGTTGCCTGGCACTGTCGACCTCGCCGCAATGCTGCGCGATGACCGGCAAGGTGGTGGTGCCGCTGCCGGCGCGGCCTACCGACCATCAGCGCGATACCGGCGGCCTCGCCACCGCGGAATTCGTCACTGCCAACTGCTTCGTCCGCAAGGAAGCGCTGGTCAAGGTCGGCGGCTTCGACGAACGCTTCAAGCGCGCGTGGCGCGAGGACTCCGATCTGCAGTTCCGCCTGCTGCAGCAGGTCGGGCCGATCGGCAACGCGCCGGACGCGATGGTCGTGCATCCGGTGCGGCCGGCCCCGTGGGGCAGCAGCCTTGCCGCGCAATCCAAGGTGTTCTTCGACGCGCTGCTGTACAAGAAGCATCCGCGCTGGTATCGAGAGCGCATCCGGCCGATCCCGCCGTGGCACTACTACGTGTCGGTGCTGGGCTTGCTGGTGGCGTTGATCGCCGCGCTGGTTGGCCACGCGCCGCTGGCATGGAGCGGCTTCGGCCTCTGGTTGGCACTGACGGCGTGGTTCTGCGCCCGCCGCTTGCGTGGCGCCGCGCTGACCCCTTCGCATGTCGCCGAGATGATCGCGACTTCGATTCTGATTCCCCCGCTTTCCCTGTACTGGCGCCTGCGCGGCGCCCTTGCCTTCAAGGTTGGTTTCCTATGATCAGATTCGCGGAGCGTCCGCGCCGGATCGCCGTATTCCGAGCGCTGCAACTGGGTGACATGCTGTGCGCGGTGCCGGCGCTGCGCGCGCTGCGCAAGGCCGAGCCGCAGGCGAGCATCACGTTGATCGGGCTGCCATGGGCGGCCTCGTTTGTCGAACGCTTCTCGCATCTGGTGGACGACCTGATGGTGTTCCCCGGCGCGCCCGGCATGCCCGAGCAGCCGATCCGCGAAGAGGAAGCCCAGGCCTTCTACGAGCAGGCGCGCGCGCGCCAGTTCGATCTGGCGATCCAGCTGCACGGCAGCGGACTGGTGACCAACGCGATCGTGCGGCAGCTTGGCGCGCGGCAGATGGCCGGATTCCGGCCGGTGCCGGCGGCGCCGAGCGCTGGCCGCGCCGAGCGCAAGTGGCAGCCCGGCGTGTTCTCGTACGGTGCGCGGCCGGTCAACGAGCTGCTGATCGACTGGCCGGGCGGCAACGAGATCGAGCGGCTGCTGGCGCTGACCAGCCGGCTCGGCTATGCGCCCGATGGCAACCACCTCGAATTTCCGCTGCGGCCGGCTGACAACGCGGCGTGGCAGCGGCTGGCGCTGATGTACGACCTGATGCCGGGCAATTTCATCTGCGTGCACCCCGGCGCCCGCATGCATTCGCGGCGCTGGCCCGTCGAGCGCTTTGCCGCGGTGGCGGACATGCTGCGCCAGCACTGGAAGATCGTCGTGACGGGCACGCCGGACGAGGCCGAACTGACGGGGCAGCTGTGCGATGCGCTCGGCTCGCCGGTGATCAACCTGTGCGGCAAGACCGATCTGGGCGCGATGGCGGCGGTCGTCAAGCACGCCCGGCTGCTGTTGTGCAACGACACCGGCGCCTCGCATATCGCCGCGGCGATGCGCACACCGAGCGTCGTGGTCTCGTGCGGCAGCGACAGCGCGCGCTGGGCACCGCTCGACAATGCGCGCCATCGCGTGCTGGCCGACTATCCGGCATGCCGCCCCTGCATGCATCAGGACTGCCCGGTCGGGCATCTGTGCGCCGAGGGCGTCGAGGTCGACGACGTGGTGGCCGCCGCGATGGCGATGATCGGGCAGTCGCGCGAGACGCAGGAGGTCAGCCATGCCTGAGCGGCTGCGCATCCTGACCTGGCACGTTCACGGCAACTATCTGTACTACCTGTCGCAGATTCCGCACGACCTGTATCTGGTCACCAAGCCGGGCTCGCCGCCGGGCTATGCCGGCGCGGTGGGCGCGCTGCCGTGGGGCGGCAACGTGCACGAGGTCGCCTATGACGATGTGCCGAAGCGCGAGTTCGATTGCGTGCTGTACCAGCACCAGCGGCACTGGGACAGCGATCGCGAGACGCTGCTGACCGAGGCGCAGCGGCGGCTGCCGACGATCTTCCTGGAACACGATCCGCCGCAGCAGCATCCGACGGCGACCGTGCATCCGGTGCAGGACCCCAACGTGATGCTGGTCCATGTGACGCCGTTCAATGCGCTGATGTGGGACAGCGGCGTCACGCCGCACTGCGTGATCGAGCATGGCGTGCTGGTCGATCCCTCGGTGCGCTACAGCGGCGAGGCGCCGCGCGGCATCAGCGTGGTCAACAACCTGACCAGGCGCGGCCGCCGGCTTGGAGCCGACATCTTCGCGCAGGCGCGCGAGCAGGTGCCGCTCGATCTGGTCGGCATGGCGGCGGAGGAGGCCGGTGGGCTCGGCGAGGTGCCCAATCCCGAGCTGGCGGCCTTTGTCGCGCGCTACCGCTTCTTCTTCAATCCGATTCGCTATACGAGCCTCGGGCTCGCCGTGGTCGAGGCGATGATGATCGGCATGCCGGTGGTCGGACTGGCGACCACCGAGATGTCGACCGCGATCCGCAATGGACACAGCGGCTATGTCGATACGCGGCTCGAGCGGCTGGTCGAGGTGATGCGGCGGCTGATCGACGATCCAGGCCTGGCCAGGGAATGGGGAGAACAGGCGCGCGCGAGCGCGCTGGAGCGCTTCGGGATCGGGCGGTTTGTCGAGGATTGGTGTGGGGTGTTGAGGCAGGTGGCGCAGTAAGGGGTGAGGGCGGGCGTTGTCGCGGAGTGGGCGGCCGTTTGCCCTCTCCCCCAACCCCTCTCCCGGAAGCGGGAGAGGGGAGAGGGTCCGCAGCCCTTTGTTCGCTCCCTCTCCCGCTCGCGGGAGAGGGCCGG
Source organism: Cupriavidus sp. JZ107 (assembly GCF_053903255.1). Lineage (NCBI taxonomy): Bacteria > Pseudomonadati > Pseudomonadota > Betaproteobacteria > Burkholderiales > Burkholderiaceae > Cupriavidus > Cupriavidus sp. JZ107. The sequence continues at coordinate 652,188 of NZ_CP096480.1, forward strand.
GGAGAGGGCAGCAAACCAGCAGCTCTTTTATCAACCGCCTGTGTTCTCCCTCTCCCGCTTGCGGGAGAGGGTCGGGGAGAGGGCAAGCGGCGCTCACTTACCCACCGCCGCTCGCTCTAACCCTCACCGCATCTGCGCCGACCCCAGATAACGCCGCAACCGCTGCACCGTCGGCGGAATCACCGCGCGCTCGCGCAATACCCACGGCAGGCCGCGCGCGGTGTCGACGCATCCCACCAGTCCCCCTTCGCGCAGCAGCGCCGGCACCATGCGCAGGCTCTCGCGCAGCGCCGCGCCGGCCGGCAGGCGCAGCCACGCCGACCAGATCGCATTGCGCGCCAGCAGCCGCCGGCGCATCCGGTGCGCGCGGATCGGGCAGGGTTGGTGGTAGGCGATCAGCTCCGGGCAATAGACCAGTTGCCAGCCCAGTGCCGCCAGATCCAGCGCGAGCAGCGTTTCCTCGCCGCCGATGAAAAGCCGCGGATGGTAACCGCCGGCGCGGCGGTAGGCGTCCACGCGAAACACTGTCGCGCCGGCCAGCAGGCCGAGGATCGCCTTGCCGGGCAGCCCGGCGGAAGGCAGCGGGCTGTCGGCCATGATGCGGCTGATCGGGTCGGTCTGCGGCGCGCTGTCTTCCCGCACGACCATCAGATGCGCGGTCAGCGCGGCGACGTCGGGATGGCGGTCCAGCGTGTCCGCGGCCAGCTTCAGCGCGCCGGGGTGCCACCAGGTGTCGTCGTCGCAGAACGCGACATAGGGCGTCCGAGCCCAGTCGACGCCGACATTGCGCGCCGCGGCGCCGAGATTGGCCGGCAGCCGCAGCAGGGCAGCCTGCGGAAAATCGCCACGCACCATGTCGGCGGTGCCGTCGCTCGAGCCGTTGTCGACCACGGCGATGGCGGGGCGCTCCGGCAGCGCGCACAGGCGCGACAGCGTGGCGCGCAGCCATTCGCGCCGGTTGTACGTCAACACCACGACGCTGACGCGCGCTTCCTGCTGCGCCTGCGTACGACGGTCGCCGCCGGGCGCCAGCGCCGTCATGCCGTCCGCTGCGTTCACACGCTGCCCTCGCTGGTGCAGGCGGTCTGCGCCTCGGTCGAATCGCCCGCGCTGGCTTCCCACTGCCAATAGCGCTCGGGCGCGCTCAGATCGCTGATCGTATTCGAATCGAACATCGCCAGCTGGCTGGCGTAGGCGTTGCAGGCGCGGGCCTTGGTGGCGGTGTGCTCGCCGATCGCCAGGTCCACCGGCGTCGACACGGTGCCGGCCGCGTGCCAGCGCGCCAGCAGCTTGTGCAGCATGCCGGGCTTGCGCCGATAGATCGCCTCTTCGTAATAGAGCCACGGCGGTCCGCCGTGATCGCGTTCGCGCCACAGACGCGCGCAGGCCTCGTGCACCAGCGTGTGATCCGAATGGTAGAGACCGCATGGCGCCACCACGGCGCAGGCGTTATGCAGCGAAATCACCTTCGAGAGCTGCGCGGCGATCTCGCCCGCGGTGTGGCGCCGGTTGTACTGGCTGTCGAGGAAATCGAGCCAGACCGGTTGCGCGTCGAGGATCGCCAGGCCGGCGCGGTCTTCCTCGCGCCGCGCCAGCACCGCCTGCGCCGCGCTGGAAAAGCCCGCGCGCCGGTCCCAGTCCGGCGCCGGCATGTCGACCGGCGGCACGCCGGCGAACACGGTGACGACCACGGAGCCGGGGCATGCCGCCAGCAGGTTGCCGCAACTGAAGACGGCATCGTCCAGGTGCGGCGAGATCACGACCAGGGGAATGGAGACCGACAGGGACATGGTTCATTCCGGTTCGGTTTGCAGGTCCCCGATCCGCGGCGCCGCGGCGTGACCGCGGTGTGCAAAGGCGTCGGCGGCCCAGTAGATCTTGCACGAGGGCAGATCGGCGAGCTCGCGCAAGCGTCCGCTGCGCGCCGCGTGCAGGGCTTCGGCACGGCGGCGATGCCATTCGAGCCGGTAGACCAGGAAGGTGATATTGCCGTTCATCGCGTCGCTCCCCTTGGCGCCGGGCCGGCGCCGCGCCGTGGCGCGAGCGTCGCCATGCCGGCGGAAACCTGCGCCGCCGCGGCGACGCCATCGGCCTGCTGCGCGACGGTGTCGTTGACCGCCGGCGCCGGCATGCCGGCGCCGCGCGCCAGGCGCTCGGCGAAGTAGGCCACCGTGCGGCGCAGCCCCTCGTCCAGGTCGATGCGCGGTACCCATTGCAGCTGCTGGCCGGCCTGCGTGATATCGGGGCAGCGCTGGCGCGGATCGTCCTCCGGCAGCGGCCGCATCACGATCGGCGCCGACGAGCCGGTCGCCGCCAGTACTTTCCGCGCGATCTCCAGCATCGACAGCTCGCAGGGGTTCCCCAGATTGATCGGCGTGCTGTGGTCGCCCGGCGCTTCCATCAATCGGATCAGCCCTTCGATCAGATCGTCGACATAGCAGAACGAGCGCGTCTGCGAGCCGTCGCCATAGACCGTCAGCGGCTGGCCCGACAGCGCCTGCGTGATGAAGTTGGACACCACGCGGCCATCGGCCGGATGCATGCGCGGCCCGTAGGTGTTGAAGATCCGCGCGATGCGCACGTCGACGCCGTGCTGGCGGTGGTAGTCCATGAACAGCGTCTCCGCGCAGCGCTTGCCCTCGTCGTAGCACGAGCGCGGGCCGATCGGATTGACGTGGCCCCAGTAAGACTCCTGCTGCGGATGGCAGTCGGGATCGCCGTAGACCTCGCTGGTCGACGCCTGCAGGATGCGCGCCTTCACGCGCTTGGCCAGTCCCAGCATGTTGATCGCACCGTGCACGCTGGTCTTGGTGGTCTGCACCGGATCGCTCTGGTAGTGGACCGGCGAGGCGGGGCAGGCCAGGTTGTAGATCTGGTCGACCTCGACATAGAGCGGAAAGGTCACGTCGTGACGCATCAGCTCGAAGTTCGGCTCGCGCAGCAGGTGCGCGATATTGTCCTTGCTGCCGGTATAGAAGTTGTCCACGCACAGCACATCGTGGCCGGCCTGGACCAGCCGGTCGCACAGATGCGAGCCGAGAAAGCCCGCGCCTCCGGTGACCAGCACGCGGCGTCGGTTGGCTTCTTTCATGAGGTCGCTCCGTTCAAGCCGCGGCTTGCGGCGTTTGCGCCGTTTCGTCGATGGTGACGCCGGCCAGCCGCGCATACACGCCTTCCATGCGCGCGGCGACGCCAGCCCAGGTGAAATGCGCGTGCGCGCGGCGGCGGCCCGATGCGCCCATCCGTTCCGCCAGCGTCGGATCGCAGGCCAGCCGCGCGAGCCGCGCGGCCAGCGCCGCCGGATCGTTGGGCGGCACCAGGTAGCCGGTGCGGCCATTCAGTACCGTGCTGCGGATGCCGCCAACCGCGGCGCCGATCACCGGCACGCCGCAGGCCATCGCCTCGACCGGCGTGATGCCGAACGGCTCGTACCACGGCGTGGTGACGAATACATCGGCCGCGCTATAGAACAGCCGCAGCTGGTCGCGGCCGCGCCGGCCGACGAAGGTGACCGCATCGCCCACGCCTTCTTCGGCGGCGATCTTCTGCAGCCGGCCGATTTCGGGCGTGGCGGCCGGGCTCGGCTGGTCGGAATTGCCGCCGACCACGTAGAGCCGGGCGCGCAGGCCGAATGCACGCCGCAGCTCGCCCATCGCGCGCACCACGTTGTCGATGCCCTTGCGCGGCACCATGCGGCCCAGCTGCAGCACCGAGAATTCATGCGTGGGCCAGCCGAGCGCACGGCGCGCCTCGCTACGCGGCACCGGCGAGAACTCGTCTCCGTCGAAGCCGCAGGGCACCGTTTCGATCGTGCCGGGGTCGGCACCGTAAAGCCGGATCAGATCGTGCCGGTCCTGCGGGCACTCGGCGATCACGCAGTCCGATTCGCGCACCAGCTGCTCCTCGATCTCGAAGCGGCAGTCGGGGAAGCCATCCGCGCTGCCCTGGTGCTGGCGCCGGACCTTGCCGAGCGCATGGAAGGTCATGACCAGCGGAATATCAAGCTTTTGCTTGACGTGCAGCGCCGCGAGCCCCGACATGAAGAAGTTTGCGTGCATCACCATATAGCCGACGCGATCGCGCGCCATGAATTCGGCCATGTAGGCGCCGAACTCGTCCATATAAGGCAATAGCTGTTCCTTGGGCACGTGCACCGCGGGCCCGGCGGGGACATGAATCACGCGGACGTTGGGCGCGAACGCGACGACCTCGGGCAACAGGCCCTTGTCGCGCCGCGTGAACACGTCGACCGGATAGCCCCGTTTGCCGAGATGGCGCGCCAGCTGCGCCACGTAGATGTTCTGTCCTCCACTGTCCACGCTGCCCGGCCCGGCCAGAGGGGAAGCGTGCTCGCTGATCAACGCGATCCTTTGCATGGTTGGCTCCCAGGGGAGCGAGCTGCCAGCCGTCACAGCCGCGATCCGCTCGCTAGTAAAGCCACCGTGTTTGCAGCTTGCATGCCAGCGTGCGACTTCTCAGGCTGTTGATGGCGGGAAGAACTGGAGAAGCGTTATATCGCTTCTGCTTCGGTTCCCATGCCGCACATGAAAATTTGCGCACGCACTTTCGCTCGCTGCGGGCGGGCATGGCGAAATTGCAGCTTTTTGTAATACGCGCCAGCAGCGCGCGCTGGCATCGGCCGTGCATGCGCGGCGCGGGCGAAACAGCAGCGCAATGCAGGGCGAATGGGGCCGGGAACGCTCCTTGCGAGACGTGCAACGCTGTCGGCGGCAAGGCCCCGTGCCGGCGGCCGCGCGCGTGCGGCGTCGTTCGGATGGATGAGACCGACGGCATCGATCAAATCGATGCGGGGCGACTGCACTGGGGAGAGCGCGACGCAATACATCGAGACCCGGGCCGCTGGAGTAGCAAGCAGATGAGAATGACGCTGAAGAAAATCGGATCGCAGGTCATCGTGATCACCGGCGCCACCAGCGGTGTGGGCCTGCTGGCCGCGCGCAAGGCCGCGGCGCGCGGTGCCAAGCTGGTTCTCGCCGCGCGCGGCGAAGAAGCACTGCACCAACTCGCCGAGCAGCTGCGCGAGAACGGTACCGAAGTGATCACCGTGACCACGGACGTCGGCGATCTGCAGGCGGTCAAGGCGCTCGCGCAGGCCGCGATCGAGCGCTTCGGCGGCTTCGATACCTGGGTCAACAACGCCGGCGTGACGATCTATGGCCGCTACAACGAGGTCCCGGTGGAGGACCAGCGCAAGCTGTTCGATACCAACTACTGGGGCGTGGTCCATGGTTCGCTGGTCGCGGCCGCGCATCTGCGCGAGCGCGGCGGCGCGATCATCAATATGGGCAGCGAGGCCTCCGACGTGCCGTTGCCGCTGCAGAGCGCCTATGCGGCGTCCAAGCATGCGATCAAGGGCTTCACCGATTCGCTACGGCTCGAGCTTGAACAGGAGCGCGCGCCGGTCTCCGTCACGTTGATCAAGCCGGCGGCGCTCGACACGCCGTTCGCCAGCCACGCCAAGAACTACCTGGACGTCGAGCCGGAACTGGCGCCGCCGGTCTACGACCCCGAGATGGCGGCCGAGGCGATCCTGTTTGCCGCCGAGCATCCGCGCCGCGACATGTTCGTCGGCGCGGCGTCCAAGGCGATGTCGTCCGCCGCCTACCATATGCCGGCGCTGTACGACCGCGTGATGCGGCGCTTCCTGGGCCGCGCGCAGTGCACCGCCCGGCCGGCCGGCCCGCGCGAGAACAACGCGCTGTTCCAGGCCACCAACGACCTGGTCGAGCGGGAGGGGCGCCGGCACGTGGTCCGGACCTGTCCCTATACGGCCAGCACCCGTCATCCGGTGATGACCGGCGCGATGGTGGTCGGCGCATCGCTGGCGCTCGCCGCGGCGCTCGGCATGCGGCGCACGCGCATGCGATGAGCGGGGACGATGGCTGAGGCGGCCACGCTGATCCTGATGTATGGCCTGGTCCCGCTGTGGCTGCTGGCGGGGCTGGGCGACTGGGCCTGCCATCGGCGCGAGCGGATCGAGCGCAATGCCGGCACCTACGAATCGGCGCTGCATCTGTTGATGCTGGCCGAGGTCGGCGTGCCGGTGCTGCTCGCGCTGTTCTTCGAGATCAACGCGCTGGCGCTGGCGATCATGATGGTGGCCGTGGTCGTGCATGCAGCCACCGCCTGGTGGGATGTCCACTACACGTACGGGCGCCGGATCATCGGGCCGACCGAGCAGCATATGCACGGTCTGCTCGAGGTGTTGCCGTTGTCGGCGCTGGCGCTGGTGGCGGTCGCGCACTGGCCGCAGGCGCTGGCGCTGTTCGGCCTCGGCGAGCAGACCCCGGATTTTTCGCTGACGCCGAAACAGCCGCCGTTGCCCGGCTGGTATCTCGCGGTAGTGCTCGCCGCGACGGCGCTATGCGGCGTGTTGCCTTTCGTCGAGGAGTTTTACCGCTGCCGGCGCTGGCGGCGCCGGCATGGCGTCGAGCGCGAGCAGGGCGCGGCGGTGGTGACGGAGGGATAAGGCTGAGGGGCGGCCCAACGCTCAGCCGACGCGCCGCCAGCTGCGCACGACCAGATAGGCCCCATAGGCCGCGGCCAGCGCGAACACGACGCCGACCACCACCGCGTTGTCGCTGCCGCCCGCACTCGGAAGGCGCGCCAGCCAGCCCTCGCCTCCCAGCCAGATGATCGCCTCGTGCACACCGGCAATCACCAGCAGCGTCATCGCCAGCGCATCGAGCAGGCGCGTCCAGGCAGGCCGGGGCACCGGCGGCATTGCCGCCGGCCCGGCATCGGCCGGCGTGCGGCGCAGATCGGGATGGGGAGTCTGCGGATTCGGGGAGTTCGGCGAGTTCGGCGGATTCGTTGGCATCGACGGGACCAGGCGGACTAGCGGTGCGGCAGCGGCCGGTTGACGATCGGCCGCGACGGCGACCGGCGTGCTGAGGCCGGGTACTGCTCGCGCGTCAGTTGCTCGAGCACGCGCAGCAGGTCGGCCGCTTCGTGGTAATAGCGGATCAGCCACGGGCGCAACGTCGGATCGTCCAGTTCGCCGCGCAGCAGCGCACCACATGCGCTCACCGAACGGCTCGCCCGGCGACAGGCCAGTTGCAGCGGTGTATCGCCGGGGCGCTCGCGATGCGCGGCGCCATCGCCTTGCGGCGCCGCGCCCGGCGCACCGAGCGCGCGCTGCGACAGATCGGCGGCCGCGCGCCGCTGCAGGTTGGCGCGATGGATCAGCAGAGCCCGCAATTGCGGATCGGCGGCGCTGACCGAGGCGGCTTCGAGCGCCTGCCCGCAGAGCGCGGCCAGTTCGCCCAACGCCGCCAGCATGGCGGTCGGGTCGTCTGGGGACGGAAGGGTCGATTTCACGGTGTGCGGGCGGTTTGGCGAACGGGCGTGGGCGAACACGGCAATGTCGGCTTGGTAAGGAGACGGTCGTACGGGGTGGACCGGGGGTCGGCCGGATCCGAGGCGCGCGACCGCATGCCGGCGATAGCTGCGTGCCGATGGCGGCGTGCTCTAGTGTTTTAGGACGTTTTTCGCGATCGGTTCAGATGTTTTCCACCGGCGGCTCACTTTCTTCCGGATTGCCGCCGGGACGCTTGACCGAGGGCGGCTCGCCGTTTTCATCGGGAAGGTCGCGCCCGGCCGCCGGGTCGGCCTCGCGCGCGGACCCGCCGCCGCTGTCGCGTTCGATGTCGCGTTGGCCGCTGCGCTCGTCATTGCGATGCTCATTGCCTTGACCATTGCGGCCGCCGGCATCGGGCGCGCTCTGCGCCGGGGACGGCCCCGAACTCTTGCTGCCGCCCGGATCGTTGCGTTGGCCGGCGGGGTCGCCGCCATTGGGGGATTCGGTCCCGGGCCGTGGTTCTGTTGCCATGCGTCCACTCCGCCGAAGGCAAGTTGCACTTCCCTCGATCGAGCACTAACCATGCCAGTCGCGAAGCCTGCTGCACATGCCCTTTGCGAGGCTGCCCGGCGCCGAGTGCGCTCGTTTATCGGCCGGTTTTACATGGACGTTGTAATTCGTTGGGCAAGCGGCGCCACCCGCACCGTGACGGCATCGTCCCGCCCCGGACCCCGGCGGGCGGCAACTATAGCTTCTGGCGCAGCCGGTCTTGCAGCCTCGGCAGCGCTCACTAAGCTGGCCCGCACCCGGCCGAACGGCGATCTGATGCCGCGCCCGGCTCACGCCATGGACACGTCGAATTCCCCGCAGACCTTTGACACCCACGCACAGGCCGAGCCCCCGGCCGCCGCGCATGCCGAGTCCCACGCCGACTACCCGCTGCGCCGCCGCGTGGCCGCACTGCTGCTGGCCGGTACCGTTCTGTTGCCGCTGTGCCTGCTTGCCGGCTGGGGCTGGCTCGCGCTGCGCGATGCGTTCGCCGATGCCGAGCGGCAATGCGTGCTGATCGCACGGGTGGTGCAGGAACACGCGAGCAAGGTGATGGAAAGCAACCGCCTCGCCGACCAGCGCCTGCGCGACCTGACCGTGCATTGGAGCAACGCGGACATCCGGCACCATGAGCTCGAGCTGCATCGGCGCATGGCGCGGATGGGCCGCGATCTGCCGCAGGCCTTCGCGCTGGGGATCTTCGGCGACGATGGCACGCTGCTGGCCAGCAGCCTGCTGTATCCGGCTCCGCCTCTCAATATCGCGGGACGGGAAGACTATCGCGCCATCATGCTCGAGCGCGAGCCCGCGCACCTGTCCGCGGTGCTGCTGGGCGGCGTGATCCCCGAACCGGTGTTCAAGGCGAGCATGCCGCGCATGCACGGCCAACGGCTTGCCGGCATCGTGTCGATCTCGCTGCGGCCTTCCTATTTCGCCGACTTCTACCGACAATTGCTGGAGAACACCGATGGATACCGCGCGGCGCTGGTGCGCGGCGATGGCGCGGTGCTGGCCGCCTATCCATGGCCAGACCCGGACGCCGCGCGGTTCGCCGCCCAGGTCCGGCACCTGCGCGAGGGAGATGGACCGGAGCGGGTCGGGCGCGCCGACGGCCATGCCTGGCTGGTCGCGGTCCACCCGGTCGGCGACGGGGTGGCCAGCGCGATGGTCAGCGTGCCGTATCGCGTGGTCTACCGCGCCTGGTGGCGGCGCATGGCGCCCGCCTCGCTGGCTGCCGCCATTGTCTCGGCGGTGCTGTCCCTGTCGTTGTGGAGCGCGCTGCGGCGCATTCGTGCGGAGGAGGCGGTGCGGCGGCGCTGGCGCGACGAACGCGCGCGGCGAGAGCAACTGGAGAAGCGCTACCGGCAGTCGCGCAAGTTCGAGGCGATGGGGCAGCTGATCGCCTCGGTCGCGCATGACTTCCGCAATGTGCTGGCGGTGATCTCGGCCTATACCGATGTGCTGATCCTGCGCACTGGCGGGGCGGGACATCGCAGCGGGGGCGATGGCGCGGATCGGGGGGATCGGGTGGAGCGGGCCGAGCGAGCCGAGAGGGCCGAGAGGGCCGAGAGGGCCGAGAGGGCCGAGAGGGCGGACCGCGCCAACCGTACCGCGCTGGCCGGCATCCGCAAGAGCCTGGCCAGCGGCGCGCTGCTGGCCGATCGGCTGCTGGGCGTGGTGCGGCGGCGCGAGCATCGCCGCGAGTCGATCGCGCTCGACGAGGAGCTGCAGCAATGCGATCCGCTGATCCGCGCGACCCTCGGCCCCGGGATTGCGTTGCGCTATGCGGTCAGTCCCGATTGCCTGCCGGTCCATGCCGACCGTTGCGAGCTGGGGCTCGCGCTGTTGAACCTCGCGGCCAACGCGCGCGATGCGATGCCCGAGGGCGGCCTGCTGGAGATCGGTGCCGCCAATCTGGGCACGGCCTCAAGCGGCGCGGCGACGCTGCCGCCGGAGCTCGATGCGCGCCGCGGGGCGGAGGGTTCTGTCGATGGGGCAGAGCGTCGACGGCCGGAAGAGCGGACCGACGAGCCGGCCGACGGGCCCGCCGATGAGGCGGCGGACGGTCCTGCTGCCGATGCCGCGACGCCGATGCGGGGCGTCTACGTGCGGATCTGGGTCAGCGACAGCGGCATCGGCATGCCTGCCCATGTCGCGGACCGGGCGCTGGAGCCGTTGTTTACCACCAAGCCGGACGGGGTCGGCACCGGTCTGGGCCTGAGCCAGGTCGCCGATTTCTGTCGTGAAGCGGGCGGCGCGGTGACGGTGCGCTCGGCGCCGGGAAAGGGGACCACGGTGACGCTGTTCCTGCCGGCCTGCCATCTGCCGCGGCGCAGCTGAGCTGGCGCAAGCGCTGCGGTTTGCCAGTGCCCAATGCCCTCTCCCCCGGCCCCTCTCCCGCAAGCGGGAGAGGGAGCACACCAGCGCGCCTTCTCCATGCCGACGGTGTTCTCTCCCTCTCCCGCAAGCGAGAGAGGGCAGCAAACCAGCGGGCCTTTCCCATGCCGACGGTGGTCTCCCTCTCCCGCTTGCGGGGAGAGGGCTGGGGAGAGGGCAGCGGCGCGTCTGTTGGCGCCGCGGTTCGGTCAGCGCTCCCGCTGCTGTGCCAGCGCGTAATAGCGGGGGATCTGCGCGAGCGCGAATTCGGCCGCGGCCTCGCGGACCTCGTTGCGGCTGCCGCGCAACCGCACGGTTTCGGAAAACTCGACGGTGCGGCCGTTACCGCGGCCGGTCTGCCTGAAGATCCAGGCGAAGCACTGCGTACCGGGCGGCGTGCCGTCGTCTCCCTTGCCATCGGCAATGCCGGTATTGGCGATCGCCAGGTTGGCGTCGGTCAGCGCGAGTACCCCGCGCGCCATCGCCAGCGATACCTCTTCACTGGTCAGGCCGTAACGGCGGATCGTTTCCGGCGAAACGCCGAGCACGCGATGCTTGATCGCCGGCGCATAGGCCACCACCGCGCAGCGCAGCGCGTCGCCGCAGCCGGGCACATCGGCGATGCGTGCGGCGATCAGGCCGGCCGTGCACGACTCCGCGGTAGCCAGTTGCAGGCCATGCCGCAACAGAAAGCGTGCGGCCTCCTCATGGGCATTCATCTCGTTTTCCTCCCGAGTCAATGACCGCCGGTGTGCAGATTCCATGCCATCGGCGGCCTTGGTCAAATCTGCACGTTTTGCCGAGTGGTCCACGGCGGACATCGGAAAAGTGTGTAGAAAGCGGCCCCCGCATGAAATTCCGAATGCCGGCAGCACGCCGACAGCGGTGATTGGCCACGGTTGGAGCCCGTGCTCGGCCACGCGAGCGGCGGCGGTATGGATATTGCGTCTGGCCTCGAAGCCGCGGGTGCGCAGCGCTGAAGCGCCCGGTCCGTGGCGATCCGATACAACCGGAGCACAAGGAGTCGAGGCATGCAGCAATCCACCAGCAATCCGCGAGAACGCAGTGTCACCGGGGCACCGTTTGCCGCGCCGGGGACCCGCACCGACCGGTCTGGCGATGAGGTGCGCAGCCGCAGTGCCGATCCCGGTCAAAGCAGTTACGGCGGCTTCAAGAACGAGAACCCCAGCTATCAGCGGCAGGGCGATGCGGCGCGCGGATCGGAGACCGGCTCGGCGCGCAACCGCGTCAGCTATTCCGACGATCGCATTCTGGATCGGGTCTGCGAGCGCCTGTGGCGCGCCGGGCTCGACGTCAGCGAGGTGTCGGTTCGCGTCGAAGGCGGCCACGTGACGCTCGAAGGCCAGGTCGGCAGCCGCATGGCACGCCGGCAGATCGAAGCGTGCGTCGACGCCTGCCAGGGCGTCTCGGATATCGAGAACCGGATCCGGGTCGCGCCGGACCGCACCGAGTCTCAAGGGTGAGCCATCGAACGAGGGCCACCCACGCAGTGCCTGCACAATCCCCACCACGATAAAAGGAGTTTCGAATGGACAAGTCCAAGATTCCGAGCGCCCAACGCGCCGCGCTGAGCCTGCTGCTCGACGACCACCGCAACGTCAAGAAGCTGTTCAAGTCGTTCGAGAGCGCGAAGGAGCGTTCCGAGAAGGAACAGATCGCGCAGCAGACCTGCCACGAGTTGACCGTGCACGCGCAGATCGAGGAGGAGATCTTCTATCCCGGCTTGCGCGGGGTCCACGAGAAGCTCGACGACATGCTCGATGAAGCGAAGGTCGAACACCAGGTCGCCAAGGACCTGATCGCGGCCATCGAAGGCGATCTGGGCGGCGAGATGCTGGAGGCCAACTACAAGGTGCTGTCCGAATACGTCAACCACCACGTGCAGGAAGAGGAGAACGAACTCTTCAAGATGGTCATCAGCAAGAACGTGGAATTGGGCGAGATGGCCGAGCAGATGGCCGCCCGCAAGGAAGAACTGATGGGAGCCATGGCCTAGGTTGGCCACCGTCGCCCCCGCGCAGGCGGGGGCCCAGCGGCCTTCCGGCTCCGGCCTTCCGGCTCCGTTTGCAGCTCCGATAAGCCGCTGGGTTCCCGCCTGCGCGGGAACGACATTCCCATCCCACTCGGCGGCGAGCTTGCCGCCGCCTCTCACACCTTGTGGTGAATCGGCCCGGGCACCGGCGGCAACGGTGCGCCGCGCTCTCCGCGCTCCCCGGGCTCCGGCGCGTCGATCGCATCGGCGGCTTCGGCCCCGGCGATCGGGCTGGCCGGTTCGCCTGGATCGGCCGCCTCCAGCTCGTTGTAGACGCCCAGGATGCCAGGCCCGATCGCCGCCGCCTTGGCGATGCGCTCGGCGGTCGGCAGGTCGGCCACGCGTCCGCGCAGCCGGATGCGCTTGTCCTCGATTCCGACCTCGATACCCTGCGGCATGGCGCCGCCGAATTCCTCGGCGATATGCTCGCGTGCCTGCCGCAGCAGGTCGTCGTCCTGTGCGGCGGTATCGGTGCCGGCCGGCGGGGAGGGCTGCGAAGGATTGGCGTTTGACATGGGCGTGCTCGTCGGGATCAGGAAAGGAAAGAAGGGCGCGCGCCGTGGTGGTTCTCACGCGCCCGGCCAATGAGACAGCGGGGCCGCGCCATCAGCGCTGGGCGATGCCGCTGCGCCACGTCATGGTCCGCGTCGACATCGACTTGCCCTGCGACAGCCGTTCTTCCAGCATCGGCAACGACCGCTTGGCGAAGGCCCGCAACGCCGGATCCTTGCCGATCTCGGCCTGTCGCTGGAACAGCGCCAGCGCCTGCCGATTAGCGTCGACCGCGACGATCTGCACGAACATCTTGTCGAACTCGGCGCCCTTCAGCGAACGCAGCTTGGTGACCTCGGGCGCCTCGGGCAGCCGCTGTTCGGGCTGAACGCCCTTGCTTTGCGCGATGCGCGCCAGTTCCGCCGCGAGCGCGCGGTAGTCGCGCGCGGCGCTGCGGGCGTAGGCCAGCAGCGTCGGATCGGCGGAGACCTCGAGCGCCATGCTCGCGGTCTCGACGCCCATCGCGGCGGTCAGGATCGCTTCGTCGATAAAGCGCAGGTCGTCGGTCGACAGCGACGTCGCGGGCGGCTTGGAAGCGCCGGTGGGCGGCGTCGCCAGCGGCGAGGTGGCGGACGGCTGCGCCGACACCGGTCCGGCAGCAAGCGCGGTGGCCACGGCCACGGCGGCCAGCAGTAACTGGGCCGCCATGCGAGGGGTGGATGCGATCGTCGTCATCGCGGGTCTCCATCGACGCAACGCCGCCGGCGCGCCAACGCCGGTGACGCGCGTCAGCTCTCGGACTTGTGGTCCGGCTTGCCCTTCTGGGGCGTCGATGCCATGTCGTGCAGTTCCTTCTCGCTCATCGACTTGTACATCGACTTCGACGCGCCCTTGAGCTCGCCGACCTTCCTGTCGCCGCGCTTGGCCGACAGCGCCGCGCCGGCGGCCATTTGCTGCGATTTCGATTTGGCTGGCATCGGGTCCTCCATTGACAGTCAGGGTCGGGTGGTGGGGGAGGGTTGCAATCTTGCAAGCCTTGTAAATCCCGGTCGTTGCCCCGGTCGTTGCCCCGGTCGTTGCCGCGGCCCGCAGGCAAGCGGCATTCGACGTCAGCGGGACGTCAGCGGGACGGCTTGGCCGGCTGCGAAACGCCTTCCAGCGCCTCGCCCGCGCCGCCGGTATCGCCGGTCTTCACCGCCAGGTCGCCCAGCGACACCATGCCGACCAGATGATGGTCCTTGTCGATCACCGCCAGACGGCGGATCTGATGCGCCGCCATCTTCTCGCGGGCGGTATCGATCGACTCGTCATCGCTGCACCACTGCACGTCCTCGCTCATCGCCTGGGTGACCTTGGTGTTGGCCGGGTCGGCCCCGGCGGCGGTGCAGCGCACGGTGATGTCGCGGTCGGTGACCATGCCGGTCAGCCGGCGCCCGTCGCAAACGGGAAGCGCGCCGACATCGAGCTGCGCCATCAGTTCGGCCGCGCGCTTGATGGTGTCGTCCTGCGTCAGAAAGGCCGGCTGTGCGGTCATCACATCGCGTAGCACGCCGCCTGACCGCTGGGCGCCGCCTCCTTGCATCTGGGTTGCCATCGTCGTTTCTCCTTGCGGATGGTTGGCACTGCGTGCGCTTCGCACGCATCGACGGTTTCGCAAGATGCGTTCCAGAGCGCCTGCCTGGATGACGCCGCCGTGACACGCCGCGCGCGACCGTTCGCCGCGACGGTACGGTTCTTGCGCGGCTCCATGGATACGGGCGCGCATCGCGCCGGACCACGTGCAGGAGATCGATATGCGAAACGAATCCATGCGACGCAATCGGCCGGACCAATCCTGGCCTGGCTACGACCAACGTGACGATGGCTGGAGCGACAACCGCTCCGAACGCTGGGCCCAGGACGACTGGCAGGCGGAATCGGAAGGCAACGAGTGGGAGTCGCGCTGGCGCCGGGCGCAGATGACGCCCTACCAGCTCAGCGAGGGCGGCCCGCCGCGTGGCGCGTTCGACGACGACGATACCTACGGTACCGGCTATGGCCGCGAAGCCGGCCGGCAGAGCCAGCCATACCGCGGCAGCGGCGGCTATGGCGAGGGGCGCTACAGCGGCGAGCAATACACCAGCGGTCAGTCAGGCCGCGGTCCATACGGCCGCGCGCAAGGTGGCGGGCAAGGCGGCGGTGGCGGCCAGTATGGGCGTAGCCAGTATGGGCGCGGATATGGCCGCGGCGGATACGGTGGCAGCCAGTCCGGCTATGGCTCCGAATATGGGTCGGAGTACGGCGGCCGATATGGCGGCCGATATGGCGGTGAATATGGCGGCGAATACGGCAGCCAATATGGGCGTCAATACGGCGGGCAATCCGGCAGCGAATATGGTGGTCAATACGGCGGCCAATACGGTGGCCAATACGGCGGTGAATCCGGCAGCAGCGGATATGGCCGCGGCGAATCGTCGACCCGCCGCAACGAGTACCGCACCGACCCGTGGCAGTCCGGCTATTCCGGCGCCGCGGCGCTGGAGACCGGCACCGGCCCCTCGTACGCGACCGGCACGCGCGGCGACGAATGGAGCGACGAGGACGAGCGCTACGGTGGAACGAGCGGAACGACCACGTGGCGCGGCGGCCAGCGGCAGGGCATGCGCAACCGAGACCAGGACTGGCTGCGCGAAGCCGAACGCAGCGGTGGCTACAGCAACGCCGGCACGTCGAACTACGGCTGGGATCGCTTCGACGACGACTGGCCCGGCCGCAACTACGCGGTGCCGGAACACCGCTACGGCGGTGACTATCGCGAGGAATGGTCGGGCCGCGACGCCGGCCGGCTGTCGGCCGGCGAGCTGAGCTATGGCGGCGGCTACGGCGGCGAATATCGCGGCGGATACCGCGGTGACTATGGCCGCGACGAGCGCCGCGAACGCGACGACGATCGCGACGAACATGGTCCGCTGTACAACATCGGCCGGCGCATCGGCGAGGCGGTCAGCGAATTCTTCGGCACCGACGACCGGCCGCAGCGCCGGGTCGGCCCGAAGGGCTATCGCCGCAGCGACGAGCGGGTCCGCGAGGCCGTCTGCGAACGGCTGGCCTATGCCGAAGGGCTGGATGTCAGCGAGGTGACGGTCGACGTCGACGGCGGCATCGTCAAGCTCGGCGGCACCGTGCGCGACCGCAACGAGAAGTACGACATCGAGGACCTGGTCGACAATGTGTTCGGCGTGACCGACGTGGAGAACGATATTCGCGTCCGCCGCGACAGCGGGGAATCGCCGGCGAAGATGGACGATCTGAAGGGCTGGACGCCGGACTGATCGCGCCGGCGAGGCGGGCGGTTTTGTCCGGCGGCCCGCCCGCCGCCCGCCGGCAACCTGACGTTGCGTGCGCCACCGCACGCGTGTCAGACAGCCGCCGATGGCGCCGCGCCGCCTCCTTGGGCAATATTGCGCCCACAACAGGGAGGGCGCCATGACCGCCAATGAGGGTTTGATCGCCGCCAACCGCACGGCGGCACCGCGCGATGCCGGCGCACCGGCATCGGGCCAGGCTGACACCGGAAACACGCGCGCGCCATGGTGGCAGCCGGGCGTCTACTGCAGCGCGCCGGCCGTATTTCTGTGGATCGCGTCGCGCCTGCCGGAACCCATGCTGGCCCAGATGTTCCGCGGCGACGCGATGCCGCTGGTGCTCAATCAGCTCGGCGACGCGCTGTTCTTCTGCGGCTGGGTCATCAGCGCGATCCTGCTGTGGGGCAGCCGGCGCCAGCCGCCAGCCGCCTGACCTGCGAAATCCACCATCAACCGGTTACGAGGCCGCGCCGGCCACGCCGGCCTCCTCGCGCCTGAGCACGCGCAGCCGCAGCACGCCGGGCAGCGCGGCCAGCGCCTGCTCCAGCTCGGCCGATGGCGCCTTGTCCAGATCGGTGACGACATAGCCGGTGGTGCCGCGCGTCTCCAGATGCTGTCCCGCGATATTGATGCCCTCGCGCGCGAGCAGCGTGTTCAATGCCGCCAGCGCGCCCGGCGCATTGCCGTGGACGTTCAATAGCCGCGCCGGACAATCGACCGGACCGGGATCGACCTCGGGGAAATTGACCGCGCCGATGGTGGCGCCGGTGGTCAGGTAATTGACCAGCTTGGCCGCGACCTCGACGCCAATGTTCTGCTGCGCCTCCTCGGTACTGCCGCCGATATGCGGGGTCAGCAGCACGTTGGGCAGGTTCTGCAGTTCGCTGACGAAGGCGTCCTTGTTGTTCTTCGGTTCGCTGGGGAAGACGTCGATGGCGGCGCCGCCGAGCCGTCCCTGGCGCAAGGCTTCGGCCAGCGCGGGAATATCGACCACGCTGCCGCGCGAGGCGTTGACCAGCATCGCGCCGCGCTTGAAGGCGGCCAGCACGGTCGCGTCGATCATATTGCGTGTGCGCGGCGTCGCCGGAACGTGCAGCGTCACCACGTCGGCATGCGCGACCGCGTCGGCCAGCGAGCCGGCCGCCTTGGCCGAGCCCAGCGACAGCCGCGGCTGCACGTCGTAGTAGACCACCCGCATGCCCATCGCCTCGGCCAGCACGCCGACCTGCGAGCCGATATTGCCGTAGCCGACGATGGCGAGCGTCTTGCCGCGCGCCTCGAACGCGCCGGCCGCGCCCTTGGCCCATTTGCCGGCATGCGCCAGCGTGTTTTTCTCGGGGATCCGGCGCAGCAGCATCACCGCTTCGCTGACGACCAGCTCGGCCACCGAGCGCGTATTCGAGAACGGCGCGTTGAATACCGGAATGCCGGCCGCGGTCGCGGCGGCGAGGTCGACCTGCGAGGTGCCGATGCAGAAGCAGCCGATCGACAGCAGATTCGCGGCGTGGCGAATGTCGTCGGCATGCAGATGGGTCGCCGATCGGATGCCGATCAGCTCGTTGGCGGCCAGCACTTCGTGCAGTTCGCCGCCGGTCAGCGCACCGGCGCGGCGGTCGACCTGCAGTCCGGCCTCGGCCAGCCGTTCGCTGGCGCTTTCGTGAATGTTTTCGAGCAGCATTACCTTGGTCATCGCGGCCTCTTGTGGCGATCGTGGTGGGCCCGACGGTGTCGGTGCAGCGCTCTATCTTGCCTCAACTTCGGCAGGGAAGTGAGGTAGGCGACGATTTGCGGCGCGCCGGACGGACCGGCAGCGGGCCGCGTTCGGCGGTCTTGGCGTGGGACGTGGAGTGGGCGCCGGTGTGCGAGCTGGAGTGCGAGCTGGAGTGGGGGGACGTCGATGTCCTGGCCGAAGCGCCGAGCATTGCGTGGGCACGGATCAGCGGGGTCTCGTCGTTCGCCGCTTCCGCGTGCTGCGCATCGCGCCGGTCGCTGAATTCGTTCAGGTTGACCTGCATCCGCTGCAGCAGCGTCGACAGCATCGTGCGTTCGTCGCTGCTGAACGGGCTGACCGACACCGAATGCAGGGCCTTGAGCGACTGCGCGATGCGCTGCACGCGCGCACGCTCGGCCTCGGGAACGACCGGCTGTCCCTCGGGCAGCGCGGGGCCGCACGCCATGCCGGCGCCGTCGACGAAACCGATCCAGCGATCGCGATGCAGTTCGGCCAGCAGATGCTCGGCCATCTCGACGTCGATCAGGATTGCACCGAGGTAAGGGCGGTGCCGCACATAGTCGCCGCGCGCGATGGCACGCAGCAGGATCCATTTGACGTAGGTCAGGCCGGAAGTGGACAGCGTCGTATCGAGCGCGCGCTGCCAGGCTTTCATCGCCTCGACCAGGGCCACGATCGTCGGCTCTCCTGCATCACTGCGGTGCAGCGTCATCCATGTCTCCCTGTCATGTTTTTGAACGGCGTAACGTACACGAAAACGATGGCAGTTCGAGGGCAACTAAGGGAAATCGAGGACAACGTTTCCCTTCGATATGACGGCCGCGCCGCAGCGTTCACGCCGCCGCCATCGCCGCTTCCCGGTGACCGACCGGCCGGTCGTCGATTGGCCAGTGCAGCACGACCGCGCCGAGCCCGACCACGATCGCGCCCATCCACACCAGATCGTAGGAACCGGTCCGGTCGAACAGATAGCCGCCGAGCCAGACGCCGAGGAAGGAGCCGAGCTGATGGCCAAGAAAGACGAAGCCGAACAGCGTCGCCACATAGCGGGTGCCGAACACCTGCGAGACCAGCCCGCTGGTGAGCGGCACCGTGCCCAGCCAGACGAAGCCCATTACCGCGGCGAACACGAAGACGCTGACGCTGGAGAGCGGCACCAGCAGGAACAGCGCGATCGCCGCGGTGCGCAGCAGATAGATCCCGGCCAGCGCCCGATGCCGCCGCACATGGTTGCCGAGCAGTCCGCACAGATAGGTGCCGGCGATATTGGCCAGCGCGATGATCGCCAGCGCGATCACCGCGTCGCGCGCGGACAGCCCGCGGTCGAGCAGATAGGCGGGCAGGTGCGAGGCGATGAAGGCGAGCTGGAAGCCGCAGGCCAGAAAGCCGATGTTCAGCAGCCAGAAGCCGCGATGCCCGCAGGCCTGGCGGATCGCGGCGCGCATCGATTGCCGGTTGCCGTCGGGGTTCTCCTGCGGCGCTGCCGATGCCGCCGCCGATGCTGTCGTCGTTGCCTCGGCTGCGCGGGCGCCGCGTTCGCGCAGCGGCCATACCAGCGGCAGCGCCACCAGCGCGCAGACGGCCATCGACCACAGCGCGGCGCTCCAGCCGATCCGCTCGACGCCCGCCTGCACCGCCGGCACCAGCAGGAACTGGCCGAGTCCGCCGAACGAACCGGCCACGCCCAGCGCCCAGCCGCGTCGCTCGGCGCTGACCAGCCGGCTCAGCGCGGCGAACACCACGCCGAAGGTCGTGCCCGACAGCGCCAGGCCGAGGCAGATGCCGGCGCTCCAGACGAAGGCGACGGCGGTGCTTGCCTGCGTCATCGTGTAAAGCCCCAGCGCATACAGCAGCAGACCGGCCAGCATCACGCGAGCCGAGCCGAAGCGGTCGGCGATCATGCCGGCAAACGGTTGCGCCAGCCCCCAGACCAGGTTCTGCACCGCCATCGCGAAGCCGAACGCCTCGCGCGTCCAGCCGCGCTCCATCGTGATCGGCAGCAGGAACAGGCCCTGCACATGGCGCATGCCGAGCGCGAGGCCGAGGATCAGGCCGCCGGCCACGACCAGCACCAGCGGATCGGTGGCGGACAGCCGGGGAGCGGGGGAGGCGGCGCCGAGGGGAGAGCGGGAATGGGGCATGGTCGTGACGGCCTTCGAATGAGCGGTTAGCATGCGGTGACATCCACCGGATTCCATTAAGCCGGCTGCATGTGTGCAGCTCAATTGATTTCTTTGTCCGCTCGCATGCGATAGAGGAATGCGAAAGATAGAAAGGACCGCCATGCAACACCTCGTCGGCTTGCCGTCGCTCGATCTGCTCAAGGGATTTGTTGCCGTTGGCCGGCGCATGAGCATCACGCTCGCGGCCGAGGACCTGTGCCTGACCCAGTCGGCGGTCAGCCGGCAGATCAGCGCGCTGGAGGCGCAACTGGGCGTGCAGTTGCTGGTGCGCCGGCATCGCGCGATCGCGCTGACCGGTGCCGGCGAGCGGCTGTTCCGCAGTGCCAACGCCGCGGTCCAGCAGATCCAGGACGTGGTCGGCGAGTTGCGCGTGCAGGTCGCGCAGCGGCCCGTCACGCTGACCGCGAGCGTCGGCGTCACCGGGCTGTGGCTGCTGCGGCGGCTGGGGCGTTTGCAGCAGGCGCATCCGGGGCTGGAGCTGCGGCTGTCGGCCAGCAACCGGGTGGCGGACCTGCGCGCCGAGCAGATCGATCTGGCGATCCGCTACTGCGCCGCCGACCATGCGCCGCCGGGCGCGATCGCGCTGTTCGGAGAGACCATCGTGCCGGTCGCGCATCCCGCGCTGGGCGTCGCGGCGATCGACAGCGTGCGGACGCTGCAGGGCCTGAATCTGCTCGAGCTCGACGACGACACCAATCCTCGGCTGCGCTGGCGCCATTGGCTCGAGGAGCGCGGCTGGCAGGGAGCGAAGCCGCGCGCGATGACGCAGTTCAACCAGTACGACCAGGTCATCCAGGCCGCGCTGGCGGGACAGGGCGTCGCGCTGGGGCGGCTGGAACTGATCCGTGACCTGCTCGACGACAGGCAGCTCGGCGTGGTCGCCGCGCCGCCGCCGGCTTCGGGCGACAGCTTCGGCTACTGGCTGATCCAGGCGGACGAGCGTCCGCGTGCCGATGTGTTGAAGGTGGTGGCATGGATCCGCCAGGAGGCGGCGGGGCATCGGATCGGAAGTTGACTTTCCCGAGTCCGGCGGTGGGTCTCTGTTGAGTTCGGTCAAAATACTGTATAAACATACAGTATCCGAAAGCCGAGTCTTTCCGGCGCTGTGAAGCGCACAACAGCGCACAAGAGCGCACACCAACGCACAGATGGTGCACGGAAAGACCTAGAGACCACCATGATTGCGTCATCGCCTGCCGTCACGTCACCGCCTTCCCTGCCGCAAGCCCCGCTGGATCGCCAGCGCGCGCTGGCCGAACTGGAGCGGCGCCATCCCGACCTGTGGCGGGCCGGCCAGCTCGGCCGCGCCGCCTCGCTGCCGGTATGGCCGACCGGCTACGACGCGCTGTCGGCACAGTTGCCTGGCGGCGGCTGGCCGGTCGGCGCGGTGACCGAGCTGCTGGTGCCGGACCACGGCGTCGGCGAAGTGCGCCTGTTGCGGCCGGCCTTGCAATCGCTGACCGAGGCCGGGCGCCGGCTGGTATGGATCGGCGCGCCGCATGCCGTCAATGCGCCGGCGCTGGCGGCCTGGGGTTTGCCGGCCCGGCAGGTGTATTGGGTCCGGGCCAACGAAGAGGAGGGCGCGGCCCGCCAGGCCGCCGCCAAGAGCAGGCGTCCGGCTCGCCAGACCGCCCAGGCCACTCAGGCCGCCCGCCAGGCCGATCTGCTGTGGGCCGCCGAGCAGGTGCTGCGCAGCCAGGCCTTCGGCGGCGTGCTGGTGTGGCTGCCTTCGGCCCGTCCCGAGGCGGTGCGGCGGCTGCAGGTGCTGGCCCAGGCCAGCGACGCGGTGGTCTGGGTCTGCCGTCCTGCCGCGGCCCTGCGCGAATCGTCGCCGGCGGTGCTGCGGCTGCTGCTGTCGCCGCTGCCCGGCAATGCGCTGTCGATCGTGTTCCACAAGCGGCGCGGACCGGTGCGCGATACCCCGCTGATCCTGCCGCTCGGCGCGATGCCGGCGGTGCCGGCCGGGCGCTCGGCGGTGGCCGAGCCGGTGCCCGAATCGATGCCGGAGTCGATGTCCGAATCGATGACCCCGGCGGCCGCCAGCGCCAACGAATCCCTCCACGAGTCCGATCATGCCGTTCTGGATCGCGGTGCATCTGCCGCGCCTGCCGCTGGACGCGCTGCACCCCAGCTGGCCTGAGGCCGCGGGCAGCACCGGCAGCCACATCGGCAGCCACACCGGCACGCTGAGCCATGCGGTGCCGACGGTCGTGCTGGAGCAGGAGCGGGTGGTGCTGGCCAACCGGCCGGCGATGGCGCTGGGCGTGTCCGCCGGCATGCGGCGCGGCGGCGTGCAGGCGCTGTCGGCGGAGATCGTCCATCTGGAGCGCGACCCGGCCGCCGAAGCGCAACTGCTGGCCGCGGCCGCGCTGGCGCTGCTGCGCTTCACGCCGCAGGTCACGCTGGACGAGGAACTCGGCCCCGCCACCGTCGCGCTCGACGTGACCGCCAGCCTGCGCCTGTTCGGCGGCCATCGCGCGCTGTGCCGCGCGGTGCGTGCCTGCGTGCGCAGCCTCGGCACCTTCGCCCAGATCGGCTGCGGCACCACCGCCCATGGCGCCGCCTGGCTGGCCGCGATGCCGCTGCGGCTGGGGCGCCGCGGCCAAGTGCTGCGGCCCGCGCGGCGGGCGGTGCGGGCCGAGCGGATGGCGCGGCTGCTGGACCGGCTGCCGGTCGAGATGTTGGCAAGCCTGGCCGATCCGCGCTGGCTCGACGGCATCGGTTGCCGCACCATGGGCGAGGTCCGCTGGCTGCCGCGCGCGGGACTGCAGCGCCGGCTCGGCACGGACCTGCTGGCGCGGCTGGACCAGGCCTATGGCGAGACGCCGGCGCGCCTCGGCTGGTTCGCCGCGCCGCCGGCCTTCGCCGAACGGATGGAATTGCCGGGGCGGACCGAGTCGGCCGCCGGCGTGCTGGCCGGCGCGCAGCGTCTGCTGCAGGCGGTGGCCGGCTGGCTCACCGTGCATCAGGCCGGCGTCACGCGCTTCGTGCTGCGGCTCGAACACGAACGCCAGCGGCGCGACGCCGCCATCGCCGCCACGCCGGTGACGGTCAGCCTGGCCCAGCCCAGCCGCGATCCCGGGCATCTGTCGCGGCTGCTGCAGGAAAAGCTCGACCGGCTGCAGTTCGATGCGCCGGTGGTCGGCCTGATGCTGAAGGTCGAGACCGTGGCCGAATGCCTGCCGCAGAGCGACACGCTGTTTCCCGAGCCGGGCGGCGGGCAGGCCGAACTCGGCCGCGTGCTCGATACGCTGGTGGCGCGGCTGGGCCGCGAGAACGTGCTGCAGCCGCATCCGCTGGCCGACCATCGGCCCGAATGCGCCAACCGCTGGCGGCCGGTCGACGAAGCCGGCGCGGGCCGCGCCAACGCATCACCGCGCACTTCGCCGCGCGCTTCGATGATTGCGGCCGATGGGATTGCCTTGCCCGACCGCCCGCTGTGGCTGCTCGAACCGCCGCTGCGCCTGCCGGTGCGCCGGCATCGCCCCTGCCACGGCACCCCGTTGACGCTGCTGTCCCGACCCGAACGCATCGAGTCAGGCTGGTGGGACGGCGCCCTCGCCACGCGCGACTACTTCATCGCCGAACGCAGCGACGGCCTGCGCTGCTGGGTCTATCGAGAACGGCCGGGGCGCGAGGGGGACGAGGAGGGGGAGTACCGGTGGTTTTTGCAGGGGTTGTTTGGGTGAGGAGAGCGCGTATGTTCTCCGCCGAGGGGCCTCAATGCACTTCCGCGACTTGCTATCGCCCGACTATTGGTATATCTTTTTGATATACATCAAACAGGAGGGTAGCGTGGAAACCGCAAAGATCTTCTGGTCCGGCCGCTCCCAGGCCGTCCGTCTGCCAAAGGACTTTCGCTTCGAGAGCGCCGAAGTTCGCATTCGCCGCCACGGCAATGCGGTCATTCTCGAACCCATCGCCGACGATTGGAAATGGCTCGATCAGGTCGTCGGTCCCGTCGACGAAGACTTTGTGCAGGCGGTCAACGAGCAGCCCGCTGAACAGGATCGCCCCGAGCTGGATTTTTTCAAGTGAGATATCTGCTCGACAGCAACGCCGTGATCGCCATCATGAAAGGCCACACCGGCGTCCTTTCGCACCTGCGCCAGCATCAGCCCCGGGATTTTGGCATCCCGTCAATCGTGGCGCATGAGCTCTTCTATGGAGCGTACAAGGGACAGCGCACTGCCGAAAATCTGGCCCGAGTGGAGGCATTGCAGTTCGAAGTCCTGGATTTCGACCGTGAGGATGCACGCCATGCGGCGGAATTGCGGGCGATGTTGGCAGCCGCCGGCACACCCATAGGACCGTACGATGTCCTGATTGCAGGGCAAGCAGTCGCCCGCAAGCTCACGCTGATTACGCACAATGTGAGGGAGTTCCAGCGTGTGCCTGGTATCTCGGTAGAAGATTGGGAGTCCTGAAAAATACGTCGGGACTGGTGACGGTGCCTCTTCAGTAGCCTCCTTCGGGAGGCTTTTTCATTGGCCGCCGTGCTGGCATGGGGCGTGATGTGTCTTGCCTTCTCGAAGGCAAATACTGTATAAATATACAGTGCCAATCCAAGGCATTCCTTCTCGCAGTGTTGTGTCCCAAGCTCCACCCCAACCCCCGTTTTCCACGTCGTCGCTGCCGCCATCGCTGGCGTCGCTGCTGCTTGGCAGCCTGCCCGACTACGCGGAGCTGCACTGCATTTCCAACTTCACCTTCCTGACCGGTGCTTCTCATCCCGAGGAGCTGATCGAACGCGCGCTGGCGCTGGGCTATCGCGGGCTGGCGCTGACCGACGAGGCCTCGGTGGCTGGCACGGCGCGGGCGCATCACGCGCTGAAGACGCTGCGCGAGCGTACCCGCGAGGCGGTGGAGCGCAGTGCGGCGCGGCTGGCGAGGATGGCCGCCGGCGCCTCACCCGACGACGCGGACGACGATGACGAATACGACGATGACGACAACGAAATGTGGCTCGCGGCGCCATCGTCAGGCCCGGGGGCAGCCGCTGCCATGGCCGATCCGCCGGCAGGCGGGACGGTCCAGCCGGAGTTCCTGCGCCGGCATGCGCGCCTGCTGGCCCGGGCCGAGGCGGCCGAAGCCTTCCGGCTGCTGATCGGCAGCCGCATGACGCTGCAGGCGGATGCGGGGGAGGGCAACGGCGAACTGGGTTTGCGGCAGCGCGACGTCCCGTCCGATGTCCCCTCCGGTATCCGGCTGATCCTGCTGGCGCAGGACCGCGAGGGGTTCGGCAATCTGTGCGAGCTGATCACGCTCGGACGCCGGCGCGCCGACAAGGGCAGCTACCAGCTGTACCAGCACGACATCAGCGATCCCGCTGCCGAAGAAGCGCATCTGCTCGGCATGCCGCATTGCCTGGCGCTGCTGCTGCCGGACTACTGCGCCGACCCCGACACGCTGCGCGCGCAGGCGCAATGGTGCCGGGCGGTCTTCGGCGAGCGCGTCTGGATTGCGCTGGAGCTGCTGCAGGAACATGCCGACGCGCTGCATCGCGAGCGGCTCGAGGCGGTGGCCGCGGAAACCGGCGTGCCGCTGGTGGCCGCCGGCGCGGTGCAGATGCATGTGCGCTCGCGCAAGCCGCTGGCCGATGTGCTGACGGCGATCCGGCTGGGGCAGCCGCTGGGCGCCTGCGGCACCGCGCTGGCGCCCAATGCCGAGCGCCATCTGCGCATGCGGCAGCGCCTGTCGCGGCTCTATCCGCGCGAGGCGCTGGCGCAGACGGTGAAGATCGCCCAGGCCTGCGACTTCTCGCTCGATGCGCTGCGCTACGAATATCCCGAGGAGCTGGTGCCGAAGGGCCATACGCCGAGTTCCTACCTGCGCCAGGAGACGCTGGCCGGCGCGGCACTGCGCTATCCCGACGGCATTCCGCAATCGGTGCGGCAACGGCTCGAGGACGAGTTCGCGCTGATCGAGGAAAAGGGCTACGAGCATTTCTTCCTGACCGTCTACGACATCGTCCGCTTTGCCCGCGGCAAGGGCATCCTGTGCCAGGGCCGCGGCTCGGCCGCCAATTCGGTGGTCTGCTACTGCCTGTACATCACCGAGGTCAGCCCCGAGCAGACCAATCTGCTGTTCGGCCGCTTCATCTCGCGCGAGCGCGACGAGCCGCCCGACATCGACGTCGACTTCGAGCACCAGCGGCGCGAGGAGGTGATCCAGTACATCTACGAACAGTACGGCCGCCATCGCGCCGCGCTGGCCGCGACGCTGATCACCTATCGTGCCCGCAGCGCGCTGCGCGACGTGGGCCGCGCGCTCGGCATCGACCCCGGCGTGGTCGAGCAGGTGGTCAAGGGCCAGGCGTGGTGGGAGAGCGGCCACACCTTCGTCGAACGCATTGCGCGCTACGGGCTCGACCCGGATTCGCCGGCGGTGCGCCAGTGGGCCAGCCTGGTGGCGCAGCTGCGCGGTTTTCCGCGCCACCTGTCGCAGCATGTCGGCGGCTTCGTGATCGCGCGCGACAAGCTGTCGCGGCTGGTGCCGATCGAGAATGCGGCGATGGAGAAGCGCAGCGTGATCCAGTGGGACAAGGACGATCTCGAATCTCTGGGCCTGCTGAAGATCGATGTGCTGGCGCTCGGCATGCTGACCGCGATCCGGCGCGCGCTGGCGATGATCCCGAATCCGAATCCCGCGCATCCGCAGCTGCCTTGCCGCATGGAGGACATTCCGCAGGACGACGAGGATACCTACGACATGCTGTGCAAGGCCGACACCATCGGCGTGTTCCAGGTCGAGTCGCGCGCGCAGCAATCGATGCTGCCGCGGCTGCAGCCGCGCCGCTATTACGACCTGGTGGTCGAGGTCGCGATCGTGCGGCCGGGGCCCATCCAGGGCGGCATGATCCATCCCTATCTGAAGCGGCGCGAGATGGTCCGCCGCACCGGCAAGCTGCCGACCTATCACAACGAGGTGATCCGCCGCGTGCTGGGCCGCACGCTGGGCGTGCCGATCTTCCAGGAACAGGTGATGCAGCTGGCCATCGATGCGGCGGGCTTCACGCCGGGCCAGGCCGACCAGTTGCGCCGCTCGATGGCCGCGTGGCGGCGCAAGGGCGATCTGAAGCGACACCAGGATGCGCTGATCAAGGCGCTGACCCGCAACGGCTATCCGGATGCATTCGCGCAGGCGATCTGCAAGCAGATCGAGGGCTTCGGCGAATACGGCTTCCCCGAAAGCCACGCCGCGAGCTTCGCCAAGCTGGTCTATGTCAGCGCCTGGATCAAGCGCCATCATCCCGCGGCCTTTCTTTGCGCCTTGCTGAACAGCCAGCCGATGGGCTTCTATTCGCCGTCGCAGCTGGTGCAGGACGCGCGCCGCCATCGCGTCAGGTCGCTGCCGCCGGACGTGACGGTCAGCGGCTGGGAAAGCGTGCTGGAGAACGACGCGGTACGGCTCGGCCTGAACCGGGTCAAGGGCATGCGCGAGGCCGCGGCGCTGCGGATCGAACAGGCCCGGCTCGAGCGGCCCTTCGCCAGCGTCGAGGACCTGGTGCTGCGCGCCGGGCTCGATCGGCACGATATCGACGTGCTGGCCGCGGCCGATGCGCTGCGCTCGCTGGCCGGCCATCGCCGCCAGGCCCGCTGGCAGGCGCGCGCCGCGGCGGTGCAGGCCGCGCATCGCGACCTGCTGCACAGCGCGCCGCCGGCCGAGGGCGCGCTGGCGCTGCCGGCGCCGAAGCTGGGGCAGGAGCTGGTGGACGACTACGCCAGCCTCGGCCTGTCGCTGAAGGCCCATCCGCTGACGCTGCTGCGCCGGCGCCTGGCGGCGATGGGCTATGCCACCGCGCGCGATCTGGCCCGGCTACCCAATGGACGGCGGGTGCGCGCCTGCGGCATCGTCACCGTGCGCCAGCGGCCCGGCACCGCCAGCGGCACGATCTTCTCGTCGATCGAGGACGAGACCGGTTCGGTCAACGTGATCCTGTGGCCCGACCTGGTCGACCGCCAGCGCAAGGAGGTGCTCGGCGCGGCCTTGCTCGGCGTGGTCGGCACCTGGCAGCGGCAGGGCGAGGTCCGGCATCTGATCGCCAAGGAACTGGTCGACCTCAGTCCGCTGCTGGGCCGGCTGGTGGCGGGCAGCCGGGATTTTCATTGACGTTGTTGCAGGGCGGCTTCGTTGCGACAGCCGCTGGGCCCCCGCCTTCGCGGGGGCGACGAATCCATGCGATGTCGCTTGTTGCCACGTCGTCCCCGCGTACGCGGGGACCCAGTGACTCTCGACGCTGCGTCACCGGTCCTCCAAAACGCCGCTGGGCCCCCGCCTTCGCGGGGGCGACGAATCCATGCGATGTCGCTTGTTGCCACGTCGTCCCCGCGTACGCGGGGACCCAGTGACTCTCGACGCTGCGTCACCGGTCCTCCAAAACGCCGCTGGGCCCCCGCCTTCGCGGGGGCGACGAATCCATGCGATGTCGCTTGCTACCACGTCGTCCCCGCGAACGCGGGGACCCAGTGACTCTCAACGCTGCGCCACAGGCCCTTCGAACGCCGGCCCCAGCGGCCGCAGCCGCAATCCGGCCGGCAGTTTCTTCCACGGCAGATCGGCTGGATCGGCCAGCAGCGGGCCCGGCGCCTTGGCCACCAGCACGGCCTCGGCGATCGGCTGGAAGTCGGCGCGGAAATGCACCGAACTCTTGTTGACCAGGATCTTCATCCGCTCCGGCTCGACGCCGGCCATCCGGTACAGATTGCGATCGAGCATCTGGGCCTTGCCCGCGCTGACGACCACGTGCACGCCGCCGATCGTCAGCCGCGCGGCGGGGCCGACGTCGACGTCCATGCCGTTCATCATCGGACCGTCGAAGCGGCAGCGGCCATCGGACAGCTGGGCGACGCGGAAGGTCGCCTCGAACGGCGCGTCGCCCGGCACGCCGGACTGGCCGCCGAGCGCGATCGTGATATCGCTGCCGACGCCGGCGGCATGCGCGGCGCGCACCGCCTCGGCATCGACGATCAGCCCGATCGCGGCATCGGTGGCGCCGGCGCGCACCAGCGCGCGCAGCATGCCGGTCGTGTTCGAGTCGCCGCCGGCGCCGGGGTTGTCCTGCGTGTCGGCGATCACCACCGGCCGGCTCGCCGCCTGCGACAGCCGCATCGCTTCCTGAACCGCCTCGTCCGGCGCCAGGAACGGCACCGCCCAGTCGGCCTCGCGCGCGACGACCGCGTCGGTCAGCGCGGCGACCGCCTGTTCGATACGGGCGGCGTCGTCGCCATAGCCCCAGACCACGCCGCCGCATTCGGCGAAGTCCGCCGCCGGAAAGCCCGGCGTGAACGACAGCGACACCACGCCGTCCAGCTCGCGTTCGAGCTTGTCGAGCAGCGCGTAGATGCCGCGCGCCGGCTCGAGGAAGGTGCACTGGCCGTTGATCGGGATCAGGAAGGGCAGGCGCCGCGCCGCACGATGCAACCTCTGACCGCCGCCGGCGGCGAGCAGGCGCTGCAGCAGCTGCGCCGCGCGCGCGCCGGTGTCGGCCATGTCGACGTGCGGATAGGTGCGGTAGGCGACCAGCGCATCGGCGCTCTCCAGCATGCGCTGCGTGACGTTGGCATGCAGGTCGAGGCTGGCGACGATCGGCACGTCCGCGCCCACCGCCGCACGCAGCCGGGCCAGCAGTTCGCCTTCGCCGTCGTCGTGCTCGTCGGTCACCATCGCGCCATGCAGGTCCACATAGATCGCGTCGGGCCGCTGCGCGCGCGCGGCCTCGACGATCTCGCCGGCGATGCGCTCGAACGCATCGGTGGCGACATGCGCCGAAGGGCTGGCGCCGGCCCAGATCACCGGCAGCAGTTGCGCCTCGTTGCGGGTCAGTTCGCCGATCGCGCGGATGAAGCCGGCCGCCGGGATATTGACGTCGCGCAGCGCCAGCACGTCGGCGCCGCGCACCATCGCGGGAAAGCCCTCGCCGCGGACGAAGTTGTCGTAGTGGGCCTTCGATGGCGCGAAGGTATTGGTTTCGTGCTGGAAACCGGCGAGAAGGATGCGCATGGGTCGGTAGTCGTTGAATTCGGATTGGGGAAACGGGGGCGTCGGCGGCAAGCGGGGCGAGGCACGCATCCGCGTGCCCCGGCACACTTCAGCGCACCGCGGAGGGCGCGCGGTCCTTCGGCAGCCGGTTCAGCAGGATCGCCAGGCCGCCGGCGGCCAGCAGCGCCACCATCGCCAGCAGCCCGCCTTCGAGCGAACCGGTCAGGTCCTTGACCGCGCCGATCAGCGTCGGGCTGACGAAGCCGCCCAGCAGACCGAGGCTGTTGATCAGCGCGATGCCGCCGGCCGCGGCGGTGCCCTGCAGATATTCCGACGGAATCGCCCAGAACACCGTGTAGGCGGCCCACATCGCGGCGGTCGCGACGGTGATGCTGATCAGCGACAGCGTCAGGTTGTCGGCGGTGAAGGCCGCGATCGCCAGCGTGGCGGCACCGACGAAGGCCAGCGTCGCGCTGTGCCAGCGGCGCTCCTGGCGGCGGTCGGAGCTGCGCGCCGCCAGGAACATCAGGATGGCCGCGGCGACGTAAGGCAGCGCCGAATACATGCCGATCGCCATCGTGCTGGTCACGCCCGCGCCCTTCAGGATCGTCGGCAGCCAGAAGCTGACCGCATAGATGCCGCTGATCAGGCAGAAGTAGCCGAACGCCAGCGCATAGATGCGCGGATCCCGCAGCACGGTGGCGAAGCTGTGGTGTCCGCCGCCGGCGCGCGCCGCGCCGATGTCGTGCGCCAGCAGCCGGCGCTCGTGGTCGCTGAGCCAGCGGGCCTGCGCCGGCGTGTCGTCGAGGAAGAAGTAGGCGACCACGCCGAGCAGCACGCAGGGCAGCCCCTCGATCAGGAACATCCATTGCCAGCCGGCCAGGCCATGCGAGCCGGCCAGCGCGGTCATGATCCACGTCGATACCGGGCCGCCGGCCATGCCGCCGATCGGGCCGGCCAGCATCACGATCGCCATCACGCGCGCCATGCGGGCGCCGCCGTACCAGTAGGTCAGATAGAAGATCATGCCCGGTGCGAAACCGGCCTCGAACACGCCGAGCAGGAAGCGCAGCGCGTAGAAGCTGTGCGCGTCGCGCACGAACAGCATGCACGCCGAGGTCGCGCCCCACAGCACCATGATCCGGCTGATGGTCTTGCGCGCGCCGATGCGCGCCAGCAGCAGGTTGCTCGGCACCTCGAACATCACGTAGCCGAGGAAGAAGATGCCGGCGCCCAGCCCGTAGACCGCGTCGCTGATGCCGACGTCCTGCTGCATCTGCAGCTTGGCAAAGCCGATGTTGACCCGGTCCAGGTAGGCGAACACGTAGCACAGCAGCAGGAAGGGCAGCACGCGCAGGCTGATTTTGCGATAGATCGGCGCCAGCGCGTCGGGCGTGGCGGCCATCGCGTCGGATGGATTCCACGAGGTGGTGGTCTGTTGCATCGATGTCTCCGGGTGCCGCAGGCACGGTGGGGGTTGGCAGGACGGGCGCTTGTTCTGATCGGGCTGCTGTCGTTGTGCTGTCGTTGTCCCGTAGGCCGGCATCCGCGCGGGCGCGGCCGGCCTTCGCGCATTGTTGCCAACGCGGCCGTTGAGGAACAATAGCCATCGCTGTACGATTCCGTTGCTTTTTGGTCAACGCTGCGGCGAGTCCGTCGTCCCCGCAAAGGCGGGGACCCAGTGGCTTTCAACGACGCTGGGTGCCTGCCTGCGCGGGAATGACGTGGATGGCGTCCCGCGAGCTCCGCAACCACCTTCGAGGAAACGCCGTGCCCCTGTCCCCCGATCCGAACCGCGACGGCGCCTTGCCGGCCGGACTCAGCGAACGCCGGCTGCGCTATTTCTATGCGGCTGTGGCCGCCGGCTCGATCCGCGCCGCCGCGGACAAGCTCGATGTCGAACCGTCGGTGATCAGCCGGCAGATCCAGCAGCTCGAAGGCGAGCTCGGCGCGACGCTGCTGGAGCGGCGCGGCCGCGGCGTGATGCCGACCGAAGCGGCCCAGCTGGTGCTCGACCACTACCGCGAGCGCCTTGCCGGCGAGGAAACGCTGCTGGCCAGGCTGCAGGAACTGAACGGGCTGCAGCGCGGGCAGATCCAGATCGTCGCCGGCGAGGGTTTCATCGACGAGCTGATCCACGCGGTGCTCAACGAGTTCTGCCAGCGCTACCCGAAGATCAACGTCACGCTGGAGCTGATGAACGTCAACGAGGTGGTGCGCGCGGTGGCGGAAGATCGCGCGCATGTGGGGCTGGCCTATGCGCCGCCGCCGGAGCCGACGCTACGCGTGCTGGCCGCGCGGCGCCAGCCGGTCTGCGTGATCGCGCGGCCCGACCATCCGCTGGCGCGGCGCGGCAAGGCGCTGACCGTCGCCGACATCCTGCCGTATCCGGTCGGGCTGATGACGCCGGGCTTCGGCCTGCGCCAGGTGATCCAGCTGGTCGAACTGACCGAGAAGGTCCGCTTCACGGCGGCGCTGACCACCAACTCGATCGCGGCGCTGAAGCACTACGCCAGTACCGGCCTGGGCGTGACCTTCCTGCCGGCCCTGGCGGTCGCGCGCGAGCTGGGCCACCAGCTGGTCGCTCTGCCGGTGCGCAACGCGGTGCTGGAAGCCGCCGACGCGCAGCTGATCGTGCGCGACAAGCGGCCGCGCTCGGCGGCGGTCAAGCGCCTGCTCGACTATCTGGCGGAGATGACGGTGTTGCGGGCCGACGGGCAGAAGAAGGGCCGAGGACGCAGCGCGCGCGGGGCCGGCGGCGGCGTCGAAAGCGCTTAAGGCCGGCTCCCTCTCTCACTTGTGGGAGAGGGTTGGGGAGAGGGCAGCGGGCGGCGCGCTGGCGATAACGCTGGCGCTGGCTGCCCTCTCCCCCGGCCCCTCTCCCGCAAGCGGGAGAGGGGAGCCAATCAGCATCCAGCCAAACCGCCGAGAGGTGTCGTAACGCAAACATGACCACACAGAAGTGGACATTGTCCATTTGTGTGCTATGGTTGTGAACGCTGTACACAACTGTGCAAAACGCCCGCGAGTCAACGCTTTCGAAGCAGAAAACACAAACAAAAACCAAGAACCGAAAAAGGACACCCCATGCAACACACACTCGATGACCGCAAGCGCTGGCTCGCGCTGATGGTCCTATGCCTGGGCGAGCTGATGATCGTGCTCGACACGACCATCGTGAACGTCGCCCTGCCGTCGATCCGCAACGAGCTTGGCTTTAACGAGACCGCGCTGGTCTGGGTGGTCAACGCCTATATGCTGACCTTCGGCGGCTTCCTGCTGCTGGGCGGGCGGCTCGGCGACCTGTTTGGCCACCGCCGGCTGTTCCTGCTCGGCATCACGCTGTTCACGCTCGCGTCGCTGGCCTGCGGCGTGGCGCAATCGCAGGGCCTGCTGGTCGCCGCCCGCGCGGTGCAGGGCGTCGGCGGGGCAGTGGTGTCCGCGGTGGCGCTGTCGCTGATCATGGACCTGTTCTCGACGCCGTCTGACCGCGCGAAGGCGATGGGCGTCTATGGCTTCGTCTGCGCCGGCGGCGGCAGCATCGGCGTGTTGCTCGGCGGCCTGCTGACCAGCGTCCTGAGCTGGCACTGGATCTTCCTGGTCAACCTGCCGATCGGCGTCGCGGTCTATGCGCTGTGCCTCGCGCTGATTCCGAACCTGCCGGGCTCGGCCAATGGGCAGCGCCTCGACGTCGGCGGCGCGGTGACGATCACGGTCTCGCTGATGCTGGCGGTCTATGCGGTGGTCAATGGCAACGAGGTCGGCTGGCTGGCCACGCAGACCGTGTCGATGCTCGGCATCGCGGTGGCGCTGCTGCTGGTGTTCCTGCTGATCGAGTCGCGCGTCGCGCATCCGCTGATGCCGCTGGGCCTGTTCCGGCTGCGCAATGTGGCGGTATCGAACGTGGTCGGCGTGCTGTGGGCCGCGGCGATGTTCGCGTGGTTCTTCATCTCGGCGCTGTATCTGCAACTGGTGCTCGGCTACACGCCGATGCAGGTCGGCCTCGCGTTCCTGCCGGCCAACCTGATCATGGCGGCGTTCTCGCTGGGCCTGTCGGCGCGCCTGGTGATGCGCTACGGCGTGCGCGCGCCGCTGGCCGCCGGGCTGCTGCTGGCGGCGCTGGGGCTGCTGCTGTTCGCGCGTGCGCCGGTCGGCGGCAGCTTCGTCGTCGACGTGCTGCCCGGCATGCTGCTGCTGGGGCTGGGCGCGGGCATCGCGTTCAATCCAGTGCTGCTGGCGGCGATGAGCGACGTCAAGCCGAGCGATTCCGGCCTGGCCTCGGGCGTGGTCAACACCTCGTTCATGATGGGCGGCGCACTGGGCCTGGCAGTGCTCGCCAGCCTGGCGGCGGGCCGCACCGCGGGCGTGGCCGCGGCCGGCGGCGCGCCTGCCGACGCGCTGAACGCGGGCTATCACCTCGCGTTCCTGGTCGGCGCGGTGTTCGCGCTGGTGGCCGCGGTGCTGGGCGGCATGCTGCTGCGCACGCGTACCGCGCCGGTGTCGGTGACGCCGGAGGGCGCCGAGGCCGCGGCCGACGGGCCGGCCGCGGAGACGGGCATGGCCGCGCCCCATGGCGGCCATGCAGCCTGATGGTCACCGCACTGAAGCTGGCCGTCGCGCCGCCGCCACGCACGACCTATCGCCACGGCGACCTGCGTCGCGCGCTGATTGACGCCGGCATCGCGCTGGCAAGCGACGGCGGTCCCGACGCGGTCGTGCTGCGCGAGGCAACGCGCCGCGCCGGCGTGGTGCCCAATGCCGCCTACCGGCACTTCGCCAATCGGCAGGCGCTGTTCGAGGCGGTACGCGCGGCGGCGCTGTCCGCGCTGGCGGTGGCGATGGAAACCGAATTGGCCGCCGCGGCCGAGCAGGTCGACCGCAATGACCCGGCCGCCAGGGCGCGCGCCGACCTGCGCGCGATCGGCGCCGGCTATCTGAAGTTCGCGCAGACGCAGACGGGTCTGTTCCGCACGGCCTTCGCCACGCCGAGCATGGTGGAGGACGACCCCGATCCCGCCAAGGCCGGCCCCGGCGGCCTCAATCCCTTCCAATTGCTAGGCGCCGCGCTGGACCGGCTGGTGGCGGCCGGCGTGCTGCCCGCCGAGCGGCGCCCCGGAGCCGAGTACCTGGCCTGGTCGGCGGTGCACGGGCTGGCGCTGCTGATCATCGACGGCCCGCTGCGCCATGCCGACGAAGCGATGCGCATTGCGCTGGGCGAGCGCGTGCTGGCGATGGTGGAGAAGGGGCTGTAGCGCGCCCCGGCGCCCGGCCGAGGCCGCGTTTCACAGTCGCATGGCGATGCGGTAACACATCGCTATGCGCACATTCCTCACCTGTTTTCAGTAGTCCGCGTCAGGGATGCAGGCAAAGATGGCGCCTCGCTTCCACTCGACGAGGACAAGCATGTTGACCGTACTGAAATCATGGCTCTCCGGCACGCCGCAGCCGCTGTATCTGTCCGCCGCGCCGGCCACGGGCCGCATGACGTTGGCCGACCGGCAGAACGACGAGATGTCGATCGCGTTCATCCACGCCGATGTCAACGCGCCGCCCACCGCGGAGCGAGGGTCGGGTCCGATCCTCGTCGAGATCTACCGTTGCAGGCAGAGCCGCGCGGAATACCTGCGCGAAGCACTGGCCTTGGTCGCCGATGGCGGGAGCAACCCGCGCCGGGATGCGGGCGTCCGGCCGGCACCGCGCCGCGGCGAACCGCGCGCTCCGACCGCACCGCACGATGGCCGCGAAGCGCTGCGATTCCATAGCCGCAGGAATGCGCCGATGCGGCAGAACAGGATGGGCCGGCCACGCCCGGCAGGCGGACGAACGCGGCCGGTACAGCCGGGAGGCGGTGCGGAACCCTGCCTGCCGACGCAGATCGTCCATATATCGCGCTGCCTGACCGAACTCGGCCAGGACGATCCGGGCAGCGGCCGCGACGGTGTCGGCATCGCGACGCTGGCCGGGATCGAGTCGCTGGGGCTGTCGCGCTCGATCTACGACATGGGGCGCGGCTGGTGAGGCCGGGCTGGTGAGTCCGGGCGCTCAGCCCGCTGCGGCCACCTTGACCGGCCGCCCCGTGAACGGATAGTTCGGATCGGTATAGCCTGGCGTGGACGGATGTCCCGGCGCCACCAGCGCGTCGACCATCGCTTCCTCTTCGGGCGACAGCGTCGCGCCGATCGCGCCGAAATAGTCCTCGAATTGCGCCAGCGTGCGCGGGCCCGCGATCACCGCGGTGATCAGCGGATTGGCCAGTACCCACGCGGTCGCGAACTGGCCCGCGGTCAAGCCGCGCCCCTCGGCGTGGGCCTTCAGTTGCTGCGCGATGACCAGCGATTCCTCGCGGAACTCGGTCTGCATCATGCGGCGATCGGCGCGTCCGGCGCGGGTGCCGGCCTCCGGCGCTTGTCCGGGCAGGTACTTGCCGGTCAGCACGCCACGCGCGACCGGGCTGTAGGGCACCACGCCGAGCCCATAGTATTCGCAGGCCGGCAGGATCTCGACCTCGGGCATCCGGTTCAGCAGGTTGTAGTAG
Source organism: Cupriavidus sp. JZ107 (assembly GCF_053903255.1). Classification (NCBI taxonomy): domain Bacteria; kingdom Pseudomonadati; phylum Pseudomonadota; class Betaproteobacteria; order Burkholderiales; family Burkholderiaceae; genus Cupriavidus; species Cupriavidus sp. JZ107. Next base: position 688,754 of record NZ_CP096480.1, read on the forward strand.
GGCTGGCAGGCGACCGGCCGCGGCACGCCCAGCTGATCGCACAGCCGCGCGATCTCGGCGATGCGCCAGCCGCGGAAGTTCGACACCGCCCAGTAGCGGATCTTGCCGTCGCGCACCAGATCGCCCATCGCGCGCACCGCCTCCTCCAGATTCTCGTCGGCGTAATCGCGGTGCAGATACAGGATGTCGATGTAGTCGGTCGCCAGCCGCCGCAGGCTGTCCTCGACTTCGCGCAGCATCCAGACGCGCGAGTAATGGCCCTGATTCGGCCCCGACCCCATCGCGTTGCCCAGCTTCGTCGCGAGGATCCATTGCTGCCGCTCGGCCTCGATCAGCCGCCCCACCATCTGCTCGGAAGCGCCCTTGCTGTAGACGTCCGCGGTGTCGATGAAGTTGACGCCATGATCGCGTGCGCTGGCTACGATGCGCCCGGCCTCGGCCTCGTCGGTCTGGTCGGCGAACATCATCGTGCCCAGGCACAGCGCGGACACCTTCAGATTGCTGCGGCCCAGGCGGCGGTATTCCATCTTGAATTCGGACGTTGCGGACATGGCATTCCTCGTGCGGGAAGGTAAGGGAAGGAAGGGAGCGAAAACGGAGGCGAGACGAAACGCCAAGGATACAACGGGGACCGCTTGTGCCGCAGCGCGGTCGCCGGTCCCCGGTGCAGGGTGATCACCGGCGCGACCCAGGCGGCTCCGTCGACAATGTCGTCCACTGCGCCCGCGTGAACGCATACAGCGATTGCAGCGCGGGCGACAGCGAGCGCGCCGCCATCCGCGCGATGCCATAGCGCCCGCGCCGGCGCGGATCCGGCGGCATCGGCACCTCGGCCATCGAGCCCTCGGCACGCTGCTGCCGCGTGATCGACAGCACGCCGAACAGCAGCGTATCGGTGCTCAGCGCCACGCTGCGCAGCACGTCCAGGTTGTCGCAATGCAGCGTGATCAGCCGCTCGGGCGCGGCCTCGGGTCCCCACAGCTCGATCAGCTGGCGGCCGATGATGGCGCTCAGCGTGGTGGAGGCAACCGGATAGGCGCGGATCGCCTCGATATCGAGCCGGCGCTTGCGCAGGATCGGATGGCCCGCCCGGCAGACCAGCCCCGCGGGGAGCTCGCCCAGCGTCTCCAGGTCGATGTCGTCGGCGGCGCGCAGCACATAGGCATCGCCGACGATGGCGTCGATCGCCTCGCTGCGCAGCTGCTCGAGCAGCGCGCTGGTGGCGCCGGTTTCTGTGCGGACCCGGATGCGCGGATGGGCCTGCGCCATATGCGCGAGGAACGGCGTCAGCAGCAGCGCGGCCGGTGCGGGCGCCATGCCGATCGCCAGCGACCCTTCCTCGCCGCCGCGCAGCAGGTCGAGGTCGCGTCGCAGCTGCCGCTCTTCCAGCCGGATGCGCCGGGCGCGCTCGGCCACCAGTTCGCCGAACACCGTCAGCCGCGCGCGCCGCGCACCGCGGTCGAACAGCGGCGCCTTCAGTTCGTCCTCGAGCGCGCGAATGCTGCGGCTCAATGCCGGCTGCGTCAGGTGCACGGCGCGCGCCGCCTCGGAGAAGGTCCCATGCTCGACCACCGCGAGCAGGTGCAGCAGCTTCTGCGTATCCATGCCAATCCGTTATGGAAGTCGTTAGATATTTGCATTTGAATCATACATCGCGGCTCCCTATGATGGCTCCACAACAACAGCGGGCGCTGCCTCGTCGCCTTTCGGCACACCGCACACCGGCCATCGGACCACGGAGACAAAAGCATGCTCAAGCTGTTCATCGGTCTCGGCATCCCGTATCTCGGGGTGATCGGACTCCTGCCCTGGGTGGCGTCGGTCGAGCGGTTCGTGCTCGGCGTTCCCTTCATCTACGCCTGGATCTTTGCCTGGTTCGTGCTGACGTCCGGCTGCATGCTGTTGTGCTGGCTGCTATTCGACCGCCACGCGCCGGCCGACGCCGACGCCGACGCCGCGCCCCATCGCGCCTGAAGGAGCCGCCATGACTACCGCGGTATTTCTCGGCTTCATCGCGCTGTCCCTCTACCTCGCCATCCGCTCACGTCAGGGGCGCGGCGCGCAAAGCGTGCACGACTTCTTTGTCGCGTCGCGTCAGTTCGGCGCCTATCTGGTCTTCTTCCTGGCGGCCGGGGAGATCTACAGCATCGGCACGATGGTGGGATTTCCCGGCGGCATCTATGCCAAGGGACCGACCTACGGCATCTGGTTTCTCGGCTATATCCTGCTGGCGTACCCCCTGGGCTATTTCCTCGGTCCGCGCATCTGGCGCGCCGGCGCGCGCTACAACGCGATCACGCTGCCAGACCTGTTCAAGGGCCACTATGGAAGCCGTGCGCTGGAGCTGATCGTCGCCGCCTCGTCCATCCTGTTCCTGCTGCCATGGGGCCAGTTGCAGTTCACCGGCCTGGTGGCCGCGTTGAAGGGCCTGGGCTGGCATGTCGATCCGCTGCACCTGGTGCTGATCTCGGCCGGGCTGGCCTTCACCTACATCGCGATCTCCGGCGTGCGGGCCTCGGCCTACATCGCGATCCTGAAGGATGTGCTGATGGTGGTGGCGATCGTCGCCACCGGCGTGGCGGTGGGGTGGAAGGCCGGCGTCGGCGACGTCTTCCACGCGGCCAGCATGCAGGTCAGCAACCAGATGAGCGAGACGCAGCTGCGCTTCTCGATGAGCACCATGCTGTTCCAGGCGCTCGGCTTCTACATGATGCCGTTCGCGGTGCAGAACTTCTTCACCGCGAAGAGCGCCAACACGATCCGGCGCACGCAGATCGCGATGCCGCTGTACATGCTGATGTATCCGTTCCTCGTGCTGGCGTCGTATTACGCGATCAGCCAGAACCTGCAGCTCGCCTCGCCGAACGAGGCGTTCTTCGCCGCCGCGGTGCGCCTGCTGCCGGACTGGCTGCTGGGACTGGTGACCGCCGGCGCGGCGCTGTCGGGCCTGCTGGTGCTGGCCGGCATCTGCCTGGCCATCGGACCGATCGTCACGCGCAACCTGATGCCCGGCCTGCCCGAGCCGCGGCAGAAGCAGGGCGCCAAGGTGGTGATCGCGATCTATCTGGTGCTGTCGATCGTGATGACGCTGGTTACGCCCAACCTGATGCTGACGCTGATCAATACCACCTACTACGGTGTGACGCAGTTTTTCCCGGGCGTGATGGCGATCCTGTTCTCGTGGAAGGTGCGGCCGCTGGCGATCGCGCTCGGCATTCTGAGCGGACAGGGCCTGGCCATCGCGCTCTATGTCCAGCAGGCCGATTTTGGCGGGATCAACGTCGGACTGGTCAGCCTCGCGGTGAACCTGCTGGTGACGGCGCTGGTGAACCTCGTTCCGCGGCCGGCGCGAGTCCAGGCGGCCTGATTTGCGTTGGCCGGATTTCCTGCCCCGAACCTCCCATTTGCAGAAGCAACGATGAACCACCATGAACCGGCGCGCACACGAATATTCCGCGCCAGCAAGATCCTGACGATGAATCCCGCTCAGCCGGATGCCACACACGTAGCGGTCCGCGACGGCAAGATCGTCGCGGTCGGCGCGCGAGGCGACATGGCGCCGTGCGCGGACGCCGAGGTCGACGATACCTTCCGCGACAAGGTGCTGATGCCCGGGCTGGTCGAGGCACACTGCCACCTGATGGAGGGCGCCATGTGGGAGGCCGTCTATGTCGGCTACTTCGATCGCCGTGATCCGGACGGGCGGCTGTGGCGTGGCCTGCGTACGCTCGATCAGGTCATCGACCGGCTCGCCAGCGCCGCCAGCCGGCTAACCGAAGCCGACACGCCGCTGCTGGCCTGGGGCTTCGATCCGATCTACTTCGGTGCCGGCCGCCTGAGCGTGCGGGAACTGGATCGGGTCTCCGCCACGCGGCCGATCGTCGTGATGCACGCCAGCGTGCATCTGATGAACGTCAATTCGGCGATGCTGGCGCTCGCCGGCATCGACGAGGATACCGACATCGAAGGGGTGCACAAGGACGAGCACGGCAGGCCCACCGGCGAGCTGCAGGAGTTCGCGGCGATGTTTCCGGTCCACCGCGTGATCGGCAAGGGCTTGTCGCTGGCGGCGGCCGAGGACCCGGAGGCGGTGCGCCGCTTCGGGCGGGTCGCGCAGCTCGCCGGTGTCACCACCGCGACCGATCTGGTCAGCGACCTGTCGCAGGCCGGACTCGACACGCTGCGCTCAGTCACCGCCGCCGGCGACTTTCCGCTGCGCATCGTTCCCGCCTTCTCCCCGCAGCGCAATCCGGACGGCGGAGCCGAACGGGTCCACGCCGCCGCGCGTAGCGGCAACGACAAGCTGCATTTCGGTCCGGTCAAGTTCATCGTCGACGGTTCGATCCAGGGCTTCACCGCTCGCCTGCGCGCGCCCGGCTACGCAGGCGGCCAGCCCAACGGGCTGTGGCTGATTCCGCCGGCGCAGCTGCTGGCGTGCTTCACACCATTCCATCTGGCCGGTCTGCAGCTGCATATCCACACCAACGGCGACGAGGCGACCGAGGTCGTGCTGGACGCGCTCGAGGCCATGCTGGCGCGCCATCCGCGCGCGGACCATCGGCACACGCTGCAGCACTGCCAGCTTGCCGACGCCGCTCAGCTGGCGCGCGCCGCCCGACTCGGGCTGTGCATCAACTTCTTCTCGAACCATCTGTATTACTGGGGCGAGGCGCACGCCGGCCAGACCGTCGGCGCGCAATGGGCCGCGCGGATGAATCCGGCGCGCTCGGCGCTGCGGCTGGGCATTCCGGTCGCCATCCACTCCGATGCGCCAATCACCCCGCTCAATCCGCTGTTCACGGCATGGTGCGCGGTGCAGCGCCAGACCGCGTCGGGCCGCGTGCTGGGCGAGGACGAGCGGCTCGGCGTCGGCGAGGCCCTGCACGCGATCACGCTGGGCGCGGCGCATACACTGCGGCTGGACCATCTGGTCGGCAGCATCGAGCCGGGCAAGCTGGCCGATTTCGCGGTGCTCGAGCAGGACCCCACCGCGGTGGCGCCGCACGCGCTGAAGGATGTCCGGGTCTGGGGCACGGTGCTGGGCGGGCGCGTCTTTGCGGCGCCGGCACGATGAACGCGCGGCCGCCCATTCCGTTGGTGGTGGTCGGCGGCTATCTGGGCGCGGGCAAGACCACGATGCTGAACCGGCTGCTGGCCGATGCCCGGGGACGGCGGATCGCCGTGCTGGTCAACGACTTCGGCGAGATCAATATCGACGCCACGCTGATCCGCAGCCGCGGCGACGACGTGATCGAGCTCGAGAACGGCTGCATCTGCTGCTCGATCGGCGGCCGGCTGGCCGACGCGCTGGTCGCCATCGCTGCGCGACCCGAGCGTCCCGAGCTGCTGGTGATCGAGGCCAGCGGGGTTTCGGATCCGCAGCGGATCGCGCAGATTGGCCTGCTCGACCCGGCATTCCGGCTCAATGCGGTGATCGTCGCGGTCGACGTGGCCGGCGTCTCCGAGGTGCTGCGCGATCCGCTGATCGGCGACATGGCGCGGCGGCAGATCGCCGGCGCATCGGTACTGGCGCTGACCAAGGTCGATCTGGCCGGCGCCGCGACAGCCCAGACCGTCGCAGCGTCGCTCGGTGGCTTGGCGCCGCGGGCCGCCGTGCTGACGGCACGGCATGGCCAGCTGCCGCTGTCGGTCTATCTGGACGTCGCGCCACCGCCGGCGCAGGGCCGGCTGCTGTCGGCGGACGGTCAGCGCTGGAGCCGCGCCGAGGCGCTGCACCGGGGCATCGTGACCTTCTCCTACCGGACGAGCCGGGAGTTCGACAAGGCGCGTTTGCGGCAGGCGCTGAAGGCGTTGCCGGTGCGCCTGCTGCGGGCCAAGGGCGTGGTTGCGTTCGATCGCGATGCGCGCGCGCATGCCGTGCACGTCGTCGCGGGGCGGATGCGGGTCGAGGCGATCCCTCATCCATGCGGGCACGCGCCGCGAGACGAATCGGCGCTGGTCTTCATCGGCCCCTTCGCGGCGGACGACGAGACCACGGTGCGCGCCTGCCTCGACGCGGCGCTGGCCTGAGCGCGCCGCGCCGGCTTATTGGCCTGCTTATTGGCCGGCTTGTTGGCCGGCTTGTTGGCCGGCCTACTGATACAACACCCTCGGCAGCCACAGCCCGATGTCCGGGAACATGTACAGCAGCACCAGCGCCACCACCTGGATCGCCATGAACGGCAGCATGCCGCCGAAGATCTGGTTCAGCGTGACATGCGGCGGCGCCACGCCCTTCAGGTAGAAGGCGGCCATCGCGACCGGCGGCGACAGGAAGGCGGTCTGCAGGTTCAGCGCGACCAGCAGGCCGAAGAACAGCGGGTCGATGCCGAAGTTGTCCAGCAGCGGCACGAAGATCGGCATGAAGATGATGATGATCTCGGTCCATTCGAGCGGCCAGCCCAGCAGGAAGATGATCACCTGGGCCAGGATCATGAACTGCAGCGGCGTCAAGTCCAGCGACATCACCCACTGCTCGACCAGCGCCTGGCCGCCGAGCAGCGCGAACGCGGCCGAGAAGATCGACGAGCCGACGAACAGCCAGCAGACCATCGCGCTGGTCTTGGCGGTCAGGAACACCGACTCCTTGACCACGCCATAGTTGAGCTGGCCGTAGGCCGCCGCCAGCAGCGCGCCGCCGAGCGCGCCGACCGCCGCGGCCTCGGTCGGCGTGGCCAGTCCGAACACAATCGAGCCGAGCACGGCGAGGATCAGCACCGCCAGCGGGAAGAACGACGACAGCAGCTGTTTGAAGATCTCCATCCGCGCGAAGTCGAAGCGCCAGTAGAAGTACAGCATCGCCACGCAGACCACGGCCAGCGTGATCCAGAACCAGTTGGGCGCCTGCGGCGCGGTGGCCGGCGGATTGGCGGTGTCGGCGCCGGGCGGGCTCGGCGCGGCGTCGGCTTGTGGTGCTTCGGCTGCGGGAGTGGGGGGAGCGGCGGGGGTAGCCGGAACGCTCGGGGTCGCCGCCGCGGCAGCGGGGTTGTCCTCGCTCGGCGGCGGCGCCAGCGTATCGAGGCCCGCGGCATCGTCACTGCTTTGCGCGCCGAGCTCCATCAGCGTCGAATCCACCGCCGCCGGCGGCGCGGCGGTGACGCCGGCGTAGATCGAGCCCATCAGCAGCGCGACCACCAATGCCGGCAGCACCGCGATGCCGAACTGGCGCATCAGCTGGCCGGTCGGGATGGTGGCGTTGCGCTTGCCCTTCAGCGCGGTGACCAGCGCGGGCAGCGCACGCGTGCCGATGGTGTCGCGCAGCCGCTGCTGCAGCGGCGGCAGCGGGACCTCGCGCTCGGCCAGTGGCAGTGGCGGTGCGAGCCGCGGCCGCAGCTTCGCGAGGATGATCACGTACAGCAGATACAGGCCGGTCAGCATCAGGCCGGGGAAGAAGGCGCCCGCATACAGCTGCACCACCGACACGCCGGCGGTCGCGCCGTAGACGATCAGCAGCACCGACGGCGGGATCAGGATGCCGAGGCACCCGCCGGCGGTGACCGAGCCGGCCGACAGCGACGCGCTATAGCCGGCGCGCAGCATCGCCGGCAGCGCCAGCAGTCCCATCAGCGTGACGACGGCGCCGACGATGCCGGTGGCGGTCGCGAACACCGCGCAGGTGATCAGCGTGGCCACGGCCAGCGAGCCCGGCAGCCACGCCAGCGCCAGATGCAGGCTGCGGAACAGCCGCTCGATCAGGTTGGCGCGCTCGACCAGGTAGCCCATGAAGACGAACAGCGGCACCGAGATCAGCACGTCGTTGGTCATCACCGCATAGGTCCGCTGCACCATCAGGTCCAGCGTCTGCTGCACGGCGATGTTGGGGTCGGCATGGCGATAGGCCAGCCAGGCGAACAGCACGCCCATGCCCATCAGCGTGAACGCGGTGGGAAAGCCCAGCATGATCGCCGCGACGATCAGCGCCAGCATCAGCAGGCCCAGATGTCCGTTGGTCCAATCGGCGGGCGAGGGCATCAGCACCAGCACCGCGACGACGATCAGCGCCATCAGCGTGGCGCCGAACCATAGTTCCTTTCTCATCGCGGCGCTCCGTCGGTTTCGCGCGCTGGCTTCGATTCGCGATCGTCGTGGCGATCGCGGGGGTGGTGCGGATCTGCCGGGCCGGGATGGTGTGGACCGGGATCGGTAGTGGGCGCGTCGCGTTGAACCGGCGCATCGACCTGGTCGCGGTCATGCCGTTCGTCCCGCTCATTGCGGTGATCCTGCACTTCGCCACCTTCCCCGACCGCCGGCGTTGCCACCGTGCCGGCCGCGGCGTCGGCGCTGACCATCTGCTTGAGCTTGTCCACGTCGACTTCCTCGACATCGCCCTCGCGCATCGGCCAATGCCCTCGCTTCAGGCAGATCACGCAGCGGATCGTCTCGGCGACGCCCTGCAACAGCAGCAGCGCGCCGGCCACCGGAATCACCGCCTTGAACGGATAGATCGGCGGGCCGTCGGCCGCGATCGACGAGTGCTCGTTTTGCGCCAGCGAGACCTCGAAGAAGTCGATGCCGGCCCAGGCCAGCGCGATCACGCCGGGGAAGAAGAAGACCAGATACAGCACCAGGTCGATCGTGGCCTGCGCGCGCGGCGGCAGGAAACCATAGAGGATGTCGCCGCGCACGTGTCCGCGCTTGGCCAGCGTATAGGCGCCGGCCAGCATGAACAGCGCGCCGTACAGCATATTGCTCGCGTCGAACACCCAGGCGTGCGGTGCCGACAGGACATAGCGCGAGAACACCTCGTAGCTGATCATCAGCGTCAACGCGACGATCAGCCACGAGGCGGCCTGACCGATCAGGGTGCTGATCCTGTCGATCGCCAGCAGCAGGCCTTGCACGATCGCGCCCCGCGTTCAGCTGCGCTTGCTGAAGTAGTGCGCCGAGGCCATCCGGTAGTCGACGTTGGTGTCGTTCTGCCAGCGGGTGCTGCGCATCGCGAACGCCTTCATCGAGTCGTTGACCTTCTTGAACATCGGGTTTTCCTTTTCCTTGCGCGCCACCACCTCGTCCCAGATCTTCAGCTGCGCCTGCAGCACCGAATTGGGCGTCGCGTAGAACTTCACGCCCTGCTGCTGCAGCGCCTGATAGTCCTTCGAGTAGCGGTCGATCGCCTTCATCGACATGTCGGCCGAGGCCGCGTCCACCGCGTTGGCGATCAGTGCGCGCAGCTTGGGCGGCAGCGCGTCGTAGCGCTTCTTGTTGAACAGGATCTCGAACTGTTCCGAACACTGGTGGAAGCTGCGCAGCATGCAGACCTTGGACACGTCCTGGAAGCCGAGCGCGCGATCCGAGCTGGCGTTGTTGAACTCGGCCGCGTCCAGCAGGCCGCGGTCCATCGCCGGCACGATCTCGGCCCCGGGCAGCGCGTTGACCGCGGCGCCCAGCCCCGTGAAGATGTCGATCGACAGGCCGACCGTGCGGAACTTCAGGCCCTTGAAGTCCTCCGGCTTGGTGATCGGCTTCTTGAACCAGCCCAGCGGCTGCGTCGGCATCGGTCCGTACAGGAAGGACACGACATCCAGGTTCAGGCTGCGGTAGATCTCCTGCTGCAGTTCCTTGCCGCCGCCGTACTTGTGCCAGGCCAGCAGCATGTTCGGGTCCATGCCCCAGGCCGGCCCCGATCCCCACAGCGCCAGCGCCGAGTTCTTGCCATACCAGTAGGCGATCACGCCGTGGCCGCCGTCGAGCGTGCCCTTGCTGACCGCGTCGATCAGGTCGAACGCCTTGACGACCGCGCCGGCCGGCAGCAGCTCGATCTTCAGCTCGCCGCCCGACATGTCGTAGACCTTGGCGACGAAGTCGCCGGCGAACTCGTGAAAGATGTCCTTGCTGGGCCAGGTGCTTTGCCAGCGCATCGTCACCGGACCCTGTGCCTTGACGATCGCCGGAAATCCCAGCGCCGTTGCACCGACCGCAGCCCCCGCCCCGCCCAGAAATCCCCGTCGCGATACCGCACCGCGCTTGTTTTTCGCTGCCATGCTGTCTTCCCCCTTGCTGCTGTTGACGACACCGGAGGCAGCGCCGCGAGTGCGCCAGCCTCGAACCGTTGATGCGACGTCTGGAATTGCGATGCGGTGGCCGGCCCGATGGCGACTGCCGTTTTCAGGGGGCGGCGTGCAAGTGGTTTGTAATTGACTTCATGTTAGGAATTGCAACCAAGCGCAACAATGTAGGGATTACCCGTGACGGATCGGCCTTGTCGCCGCGTGTAAATCGGCGCGCTACGGCATGTCTGCATCTTGTCTCGTGCTTGTCTGCTCCATGTCTGGCGGGGCCACTGTCGCGGACCCTCAATGGGTCATCGGCGCCTGGTTTTGCATGACCTTTCGGCCACTTCGGCGGACGGACGGGCTACAGTAGCAAGGACCGGCCATCCCGCCATTTTTTTCGCCAGGAGCCACGCATGCCCGATCCGTCGAATTCACCGAACTCGCCGAACTCGCCGAACTCGCCCGGCGCGCCCAACCAGAAAGTCCAGTTCCCCGGCCACGACGGCCAGCCGCTGGCGGGCCGCCTCGATATGCCGGCCGGGCCGGTCAAGGCCTACGCGCTGTTCGCGCATTGCTTTACCTGCGGCAAGGACGTGGTAGCGGCCAGCCGCATCGCGCAGGCGCTGACCCAGCACGGCATCGCGGTGCTGCGTTTCGACTTCACCGGACTGGGCGGCAGCGGCGGCGATTTCGCCAACACCAATTTCTCGTCGAACGTCGCGGATCTGCACGCAGCGGCCGACCATATGCGCCGGCATCTGCAGGCGCCGGCGCTGCTGATCGGCCATAGCCTGGGCGGCGCCGCGGTACTGGCCGCGGCCGAGGGCATCCCCGAGGCAAGGGCGGTGGCGACCATCGCCGCGCCGAGCGACCCGTCGCACGTGGTCGGCCTGCTGCGCGAGCACGCCGACACCATCGCCGCGCAGGGCGAGGCCGAGGTGCAGCTGGCCGGCCGCCCGTTCCGCATCCGCAAGCAGTTTCTCGACGACGTCGCCGAGCAGGCGCTGCTCGCCAAGGTGTCGCGGCTGCGGCGCGCGCTGCTGGTGATGCATTCCCCGCTCGACGACACGGTCGGCATCGACAATGCCACGCAGCTGTTCATCGCGGCCCGCCATCCGAAGAGCTTTGTCTCGCTCGATCATGCCGACCATCTGCTGACCCGGCGCGAGGACGCGACCTATGTCGCCAACACGATCGCCGCCTGGAGCCAGCGCTACCTCGGCATCGATCCGGCCACGCTGCCGGCCGCCGCGGTGGAGGAAGGGCTGGTGCGCGTCGAGGAAAACCACGCGGGCAAGTTCCAGCAGCAGGTCACGGTCGGCAAGCACCAGCTGCTGGCCGACGAGCCGGTCTCGTTTGGCGGCCTGAACGGCGGACCCGCGCCCTACGATCTGCTGCTGGCCGCGCTGGGCGCCTGCACGTCGATGACGATCCGGATGGTGGCCGAACGCAAGGGCTGGCCGCTGGAACACGTCAGCGTGTCACTGAGGCACGAGAAGATCCATGCCGCGGACTGCGCGGAGTGCGACACCCGCGATGGCAAGGTCGACTGGATCGAGTGCGAGGTGACGCTGCGCGGGCCGCTCGACGCGCAGCAGCGCGAGGCGCTGCTGGCGATCGCGGACAAGTGCCCGGTGCACCGAACCTTGCATTCGGAAGTGGTGGTGCGCACGCGCGCGGCGCCGGTGGAAGGGGAGGGCCAGGCGGCCCTGGGCTCCGCCGAGGCGGGCGCCAGCCCCGCCGGCACGGCGCCTGGCGGCTGAGCGAGGCCGTGTCCGCGGGCCCTCGCCGGCCGTCGCCGGCGTGCCACCGTCATCCGTAGCCATTGTCATTTTGTGGAGACCGCCTGTGCAAACCGATGCAAATCCGACCAACAAGATCGACCCCGCGGCCAGCAGCAATAGCAACAGCAGCAGCAACAGCAGCAACAGCAGCGGCGGCGGCGCCATCCCGGCCACGCTGATTCCCGGCGATGGCATCGGCCCGGAAATCATGGATGCCACCCTGCAGGTGCTCGACGCGCTCGGCGCGCCGTTCGCCTGGGAAACGCAGCAGGCCGGCATGGCCGCGCTGGAGGCCAGCGGCGATCCGCTGCCCGAAGCGACGCTGGACAGCATCCGCCGCACCGGCCTGGCGCTGAAGGGGCCGCTGACCACGCCGGTGGGCGGGGGCTTCCGCTCGGTCAACGTGCGGCTGCGCGAGCTGTTCCAGCTGTACGCCAACGTGCGGCCCGCACGCACGCTGGTTCCGGGACGCTACGAGAACATCGACCTGGTGCTGGTGCGCGAGAACGTCGGCGGTTTCTACGTCGCGCACGATTACTACATCGCGGTCGGCGACGATCCGCGCGCGGTGGCCGTGTCGACCGGCACCAATACGCGCGCCGACTGCCTGCGGATCGCCCGCTTCGCCTTCGAATATGCGCTGCGCAACGGCCGCAGGAAGGTCACCGTGGTACACAAGGCCAATATCCTGAAGGCGCTGACGGGCATCTTCCTCGAGGCCGCGCGCGAGGTGGCGGCGGACTATGCGGGACGGGTCGAGATGGACGACCGCATCGTCGACGCCTGCGCGATGCAGCTGGTGCTCGACCCGTGGAAGTTCGACGTGCTGCTGTGCACGAACCTGTTCGGCGACATCCTGTCGGACCAGATCGCCGGCCTGGTCGGCGGGCTGGGCCTGGCGCCCGGGGCGAATATCGGCGAGCACGCGGCGGTGTTCGAGGCCGTGCACGGCTCCGCGCCCGACATCGCCGGCAAGGGCGTCGCCAATCCGGTCGCGCTGATGCTGGCGGCCGGGCTGATGCTCGAGCATGTCGGCCGCCAGGACCTGGCGCAGCGGATGCGCGCCGCGATCGACCGGACGCTGAACGAGGACAACGTGCGTACCGGGGACCTGAAGGGCAAGGCCAGCACGCGCGAGTTCGCGGACGCGGTGGTGCGGCGGCTGGGGTGAACCATGCCGTTGTCGCCGCGAAGGTGGGGGCCCAGCAGCCTGCGTCCTTCGCGGCGACATCAAAGCCACTGGGTCCCCGCCTGCGCGGGGACGACAGCGGTATGCAACGGGTCTGGCCACCCGTCGTCCCCGCGGAAGCGGGGACCCAGCGGCTTGCGTCCTTCGCGGCCTGCCCTGTGCTGCATTGACAAAGCGGGGGCCGTTCTATACGGTGCGCGGACCTCGTTGATTGCGCGTCGATGGCGCGCTGTTCCGCCCCATGCCCCGTAAAGCCGCCCAGGTTTCCGAAGCCGACAAGCATGCCGCCGAAGGCGGCGCGGTGGCGGTGGATCGCGCGCTGTTCCTGCTGCGTGCGTTCCGGCTTGGCGATACCGCGCTGACGCTGGCCGAACTGGCGCAGCGCTCGGGCCTGTACAAGAGCACGCTGCTGCGGCTGCTCGCTTCGCTGGAGCATGCGCGGCTGGTGGTGCGCCACGCCGACGGCCGCTACGGCCTCGGCCCCGAAGTCGCGCGGCTGCATGCGGTCTATGCCGCGTCGTTCTCGCTGGAAACGGCGGTGATGCCGGTGCTGCGCCAACTGGTGCACGACACCCGCGAGAGCGCGGCCTTTCATATCGAGCAGGGCGAGCACCGGCTCTGCCTGTATCGCGTCGATTCCCCGCAGCCGGTGCGTGACCACGCCCGCGCTGGCGACCTGTTGCCGCGCAACCGCGGCGCCGGCGGGCGCGTGCTGCGCGCCTTCGCCGGTGCGCGCGGCCAGCTGTACGACACCATCCGCCGCGACGGCGTGGCGACGCTGGTCGGCGACCGCGTGCCCGATATCGCCGGCGTGTCGGCCCCGGTGTTCGGTCCTGGCGGCGAGCTGCGCGGCGCGCTGACGCTGACCTGTCCGGCCTCGCGCTATCGGCCCGATTTCCGCACCGATGTGCTGCGCGCCGCGCGCGCGCTGACCGAAACGCTGGGCGGCAGTTTCCCCTTCGAAGACTGAGCCGGCATTGGCCCGGCGGCGGCACGCCCGCTGCCGCGGCGGCCCGATGCCCGACTCAAGGGGGATGCCCCGCGCCGGTGCGCCAGCTATCATCAAAGGTTTTTGGGACGAGCGGCCGTGCCGCCGGGGCATATGCAACGCGGCATTTTCCGAGGGATACCGTGCAGCTAGACCAGCACAGCATTGTGATCGTCATGATGGTGGTGTTTTCGAGCACGCTGCTGATCTCGACGGGCCTTGTGTTCGCGCTGATCCGCACCGATGCCGGCCGCCTATGGGCCGGCGGCCATCTGGTGCTGTCGGCCGGCGGTCTGGCGCTGACCCTCAATGCGGCCACGGCCCATGTGGTCGAGGTCGGCGCGGTGGCCGCGATGGTCTATCTGGCCGGCAAGCTGACGATCTATGGCGGCGTGCGCGTGCATCAGGGTTTGCCCGGATTCACCCGCATCCAGGGCGCGGCCGTGGTGATCGCCGTCGCCGCCTCGCTCGATGCGCTGACCGGGCCGCAGCCGGTGCTGCAGCTGCATCGGGTTGCCTATGTCGCATTGGCGCTGCTGTCGCTGGCGACCATCCTGGTGCTGCTGCGCTCGCGCGTGCGCCATAGCGAAATCGGGCTGCCGCTGGTGCTGCTGGCCAGCGCGGTCCAGCTGTGCGCGCAGCTCTACGGCGCGGCCGTGGCCTGGCAAAGCGACGGCGCGATTTCCCCGTCGCCGTTCAACGCGGCCAGCCTGACCCACGACGCCACCTATAACGCGGTGGTGGTGCTGGCTCCGCTGGTGGCGACGCTGCTCGGGCTGTTCGGCTTCACCGTGATGGCGCTGGAGCAGGTGATCGCCAACAAGGAGCGGGGCGCCCGCATCGATGGCCTGACGGGCCTGCTCAATCGCGCCGCACTCGACAACGCCGCCAGCCGGCTGATCGTGTCGGCGCTGCGCAACCGGCAGGCGGTCGCCTGCCTGGTCATCGACGTCGATCACTTCAAGCAGGTCAACGATCGCAGCGGCCATCGCGCCGGCGACGCCGTGCTGCAGGCAATCGCCGAGGCGCTGGACAACTCGCGCCGCGCCTCCGATGTGGCCGGCCGCTATGGCGGCGAGGAATTCTGCGTGCTGTGCCCCCATACCGACGAGCATCAGGCGACCGCGCTGGCCCGGCGGATCCTGCGCAAGGTACGGGCGATTCCGTTGCCGGGGCCGGCCGGCAAGTTCGCCAGCGTCAGCATCGGCGTCGCCCAGCTGCGGGACGACGGTTCCGATTCGGTGGGGCTGTGGCAGCAGCTGTTCGGCCATGCCGACCGCGCGCTGTACGAGGCCAAGCGGCGCGGGCGGGATCGCTATGTGCTGGCGTCCACGCTGGAGCGCGAGGAGGCGATGGCGGCGGCCAGCGCCGAACGGCAGGCCGGGGCGTCCGGATTGGAATCCGCCGCGGCCTCGGACATCCCGTTCGAGGCCGATCTCTCCGGCGACGGCCGCTGACGCGCCAGCCGCGAGCTCGACTCGCATACTGACTACCGCTCGCCGTCTGGCGGTTCGCTTCTCGTGTCGCTTCTCGGGCCGCTTCGCGGGTCGCTCGACGGTGTCTCCGGCACATCGCGCGGCGGGTGCCCGTCGTAGGTCCAGATGAATTCGCGCGGCATCGGTCCCTTGTTGCGGCCGCCTTGCTCGGTCTGCTCCCACGCGTGCGCGAGGATGCCGACCGAGCGCGACAGGCAGAACAGCCCGCGCGCCAGCGGCGGCGGGAAACCCAGCTCGGCATAGATCACCGCGGTGGCGCCGTCGATGTTCATCGGTACCGGCCGCGATCGTCCCGCACCGAGTTCGATCTCCACCGCGCGCGCGATCGCGGCGAACCGTCCGCCGACCACGCCGTCCGCCGCGGCCTGGTCGACCAGCTCGAGCAGCCGCGGCGCGCGCGGATCGACCGGATGGAAGCGATGGCCGAAGCCCGAGACATATTTGCCGTACAGCTCGCGCCAGGCCTGCAGGCCGGCGCGCACCGCGTCGGCCAGTGCCAGTCCCGTGTCGACGCGCCCGGCGATGTCCAGATAGAGGGCGACCGCCTGCTCGCCGGCGCCGCCGTGCACGTCGCCAAGCAGATTGACGGCCGACGCCATCGCATTGTTCAGCCCGACGCCGCAGGTCGCCGCCATCCGCGCGACCGCGATGCTGGGCGCCTGTGGGCCATGGTCGACGGCGGACATCAGCGCGGCGTCGAGCAGCGCGGCCTGGCCCGGCGGCGGCAGCTCGCCGCGCAGCATCAGCCAGATCATCTGCGCGAACGACACCCGCCCGATCAGCTGCTCGATCGGATAGCCGCGATAGCGGATCACGCCGGGCTGCATGTCGATGATGGCGCTGTGCCACCAGTCTTGGGCGCGGCGCTGCCCGGCGTCGGGGTTGGCGGGGTCGAATGCGGTCATAGGGCTTGCTCCGCCTGCATGGTGTCGATCTGCTCGGCCGTATAGCCGAGTTCGAGAAGGATGTCGCGCGTGTGCTGGCCCAGCTCGGGCGGCGGCGCATCGACCGCCGGCGTGGCGCCGTCCAGCTTGAAGCCGGTGCGCAGCAGACGCAGGTCGCGCCCGACGCCGGGCGCATCGGCAAACTCGGCGACGAGACCGCGCGCGGCGACCTGCGGATGCGCGAGCGTCTGCGGCACCGTATAGACGGGCCCGGCGGGCACGCCGGCCTGGTTCAGCAGCGGCCACCAATGCGCGGTGGGTTGCCGCGTCAGTTCGGCTTCGAGCTCCCCCTGCAGCGCGGCGCGATGCTGCAGCCGCGCCTGCCGTTCGGCGAAACGGGGGTCGGCCGCCAGCTCCGGCCGGCCGATCACGCGGCAGACCGCCTCGAACTGTTCCTGCTTGTTGGCGGCGATATTGATCAGCCCGTCGCCGGTGCGGAAGGTGCCCGACGGGCTCGCGGTCATGTTGTCGTTGCCCATCGGCGCCGGTTCGCGCCCGGCCACCAGGTAGTTCGACACCACCCAGCCCATCGTCGCCAGCGTCGATTCGAGCATCGACACGTCGATCAGATAGCCCTCGGTGCGGTCGCGGTCGGCCAGCGCCGCGGCCACCGCCAGCGCCGCGGTCAGCCCGCCGACGGTGTCCGAGACCGGATAGCCGACGCGATACGGCGCGGTCTGCGCATCGCCGGTGATGCTCATCACGCCGGCCATGCCCTGGATGATCTGGTCGTAGGCGGGCAGGTCGGCCAGCGGACCGTCCTGGCCAAAGCCCGAGATCGCGCAATAGATCAGCCGCCGGTTGTCCTGCTTCAGCGTGTCGTAGCCGAGCCCCAGCCGCGCCATCACGCCCGGCCGGAAGTTCTCGACCAGCACGTCCGAGTGCTGCACCAGCCGGCGCAGCGCCTGCTTGCCGAGCGGATGCTTCAGGTTCAGCGTGATCGAGCGCTTGCCGGGGTTCTGCGCGAGAAAGGACACGCCCATCAGCCGGCGGTTCAGCTCGGCATCGGCGCCCAGCTGGCGCGCCAGGTCGCCGGTGCCAGGGGTCTCGACCTTGATCACGTCCGCGCCCAGATGCGCGAGCTGGTGGCAGCAGAAGGGGCCGGCCAGCACATTGGTCAGGTCTAGCACGCGGATGCCGCGCAAGGGTTTGCGGGGGGACTGGTGGGCTGACCCGGACGGGTTGCCGTTGGCGGAGTCGGGATTCATTGCGAGTGCGGCAAGTGCGCCGACATTCCATTTATTCTGAACAACAGAACATCGGTCTTTTCAAAGGAACAATGCGTGCCAGCATAGAAGCCCGGGGCCGGGGCTGTCAAGGCGAGCGGGCGGCGCCGGCCCGCTTCTGGCCTGGTTGCTATAATCGCCCGACCCCCAACACCGATCGCGAGTTTTCCCGCGCCGGTCGTGGTCCCGCCCCGGCCGGCTGCCTCGCGATGTCATAGCGTGACGAGGAGTGATGTGGCTGAAATCCAGATCGCGTTGAACGGTTCGCCGTCCGCTGCCGACCCCGTGGCCACCAAGGCTCGGCCCGATTCCGCCGCCTCCCTCGCGCCGTCCTTCCCTTCGTTCCCAGCTTCCACCGACCCGCGTCTCGATGCCGCGATCGCGCACGCCGTCGACGCCTTGATCGCGCGGCAGCGGGCCGACGGCCATTGGGTGTTCGAGCTCGAAGCCGATACCACGATCCCGTCCGAATACGTGCTGCTGGTCCACTATCTGGGCGAGCCGGCCGATGCCGCGCTGGAGGCGCGCATCGGGCGCTATCTGCTGCGCCGGCAGAACGCAGACGGCGGCTGGCCGCTGTTTCATGGCGGCGCGTCCGATACCAGCGCCTCCGTCAAGGCGTACTTCGCGCTGAAGATGATCGGCGAGCCGGTCGACGCGCCGGCGATGCGGCGCGCGCGCGAGCGCATCCTGGCGCTGGGCGGGGCCGAAGCGAGCAATGTGTTCACCCGCACGCTGCTGGCGCTGTATGGCGTGATGCCGTGGCGCGCGGTGCCGCTGATGCCGGTCGAGATCATGCTGCTGCCGCTGTGGTTTCCGTTTCATCTGTCGAAGATCTCGTACTGGGCGCGCACCGTGATCGTGCCGCTGCTGGTGCTGAACACGCTGCGCCCCTGCGCGCGCAATCCGCGCCGCGTCGGCATCGACGAACTGTTTCGCCGGCCCAGCCAGGCCGCGCGGATGCCGGGCAGGGCGCCGCATCAGAGCCGCTTCTGGTATGCGGTGTTCCGCGGCGTCGATGTCGCGCTGCGCGTGCTCGAGCCCTTGTCGCCGCGCCCGATGCGTCAGCGGGCCATCGAGCGCGCCGAGCAGTTCGTGCGCGAGCGCCTGAACGGCGACGATGGCCTGGGTGCGATTTTTCCCGCGATGGTCAATGCGGTGATGATGTTCGACGCGCTCGGCGTGCCGCGCGACGAGCCGGCGGCCGCGCAGGCGCGCGCGGCGCTGGACCGGCTGCTGGTCGAGCATGGCGACGAAGGGGGTGAGGCGTACTGCCAGCCGTGCTTTTCGCCGGTGTGGGACACCTCGCTGGCCTGCCATGCAATGCTCGAAGCCGGTGGCGAGCGCGCGCAGGCGGCGGCGCGGCGGGCGCTCGACTGGCTGCTGCCGTTGCAGGTGCTCGACGTACGCGGCGACTGGACCGTGCGCCGGCCCGGTCTGCGTCCCGGCGGCTGGGCCTTCCAGTATGCCAATCCCCACTATCCGGATGTCGACGATACCGCCGTGGTGGCGATGGCGCTCGATCGCGCCGCGCGCGGCGATGCGCGCTGGCAGGGCCGCGTCGAGCCCGCGCTGGCGCGGGCCCGCGAATGGATCGAAGGCATGCAAAGCAGCGACGGCGGCTGGGGCGCGTTCGAACCGGAGAACACGCACAGTCACCTGAACAGCATCCCGTTCGCCGATCATGGCGCGCTGCTCGACCCGCCGACCGCCGACGTGTCGGCGCGCTGCCTGTCGATGCTGGCGCAGTTGGGCCAATTGCCTGCAAACAGCCGCGCCGCCGCGCAGGCGCTGCGCTATCTGCTGGGCGAGCAGGAGGCCAACGGCAGCTGGTATGGACGCTGGGGTACCAACTACCTGTATGGCACCTGGAGCGCGCTGTGCGCGCTGCAGGCGGCGGGGCTTGGGCCCGAGGCGGCGCCGGTCCGCCGCGCCGCGCAATGGCTGCTGTCGGTGCAGAACGACGACGGCGGCTGGGGCGAGGACGGCAGCAGCTACCGGCTCGACTACCGCGGCCATGAGAGCGCGCCGAGCACGCCGTCGCAGACCGCCTGGGCGCTGCTGGGGCTGATGGCGGCCGGCTGCCGCGGTCTGCCGGCGGTCGCGCGCGGTATCGACTATCTGCTGCGCGAGCAGCGCGCCGACGGGCTGTGGGACGAGCAGCATTTCACCGCGGTCGGCTTTCCGCGCGTGTTCTATCTGCGCTATCACGGCTATGCGCGGTATTTCCCGCTGTGGGCGCTGGCGCGATATCGCAATCTCGAGGGCGTCCGCAAACCGGCCGATGCCAACGATGCCGCGGGCCGCATGCCATGGGGCATGTGAGCGAAACCGGCGGCCGCATCGATGCCGGCGCGCCGCGCTGGCTCGTCGTCACCGGCATGGCCTTCGAGGCGCGGCTGCTGTCATGGCCAGGCGCGACGACGCTGAGCGGTCTGCGCGGCGATGCGCTGGATGCCGCGCTGAATGCCGCGATGATCGCTGCCTTGCATGACGACGCAGGATCGGCGCCGCGCTATGCGGGGCTGATCAGCTTCGGGGTGGCGGGCGGGCTCGACCCCGCGCTGCCGGCTGGCAGCGTGATCGTGGCCGATGCCGTCGCCACGCAAGGTTCGCGCTTCGACGCCGATGCCCGCTGGTCCAGCGCGATTCGACTGGCATTGCCCGCGGCCGTCGGCGGAACCATCGCGGGCGTCGATACGCCGGCCGCGGCCGTTGCCGACAAACGGGCGCTGCATGCGGCGACCGGCGCGGTGGCGGTCGACATGGAATCGCACCGGATCGCCGCCGCGGCGCGCGCGGCGGGGCTGCCTTTCGTCGTGTGCCGGGCGATCGCCGATCCGGCGGGGCGGCGCATTCCGCCGGCCGCACTGGCCGCGTTCGGCGCGGATGGCGGCATCGCGATGCGCGCGCTATGCGCAAGCGTGCTCAAGCAACCCGCGCAATTGCGCGAACTGCTGCGGCTTGCCGGCGATACCGCCGCGGCGCGACGGGGATTGCGCCGGCTGGCGGCCACACTGCGGTGCTCGGCGGGTCGATCGCGCGATCATGGGGCGGCGGGAGCCGGAGCAGGGACCGAGCCCGGTGCGTCGGTCGATGGCGAAGCGCCGCCCGCCGCGCCGTCTCCTTCGTCTCCTTCGTCGCGGTCGTCGCCGTCATCGCCATAGTCGGGCAGATCGCCTGCCTCGCCGCCGCGCAGCCGCTGGCGGCGCTGCTGCAGATAGGCGTCGCGCACGAAGCTGTATTTGTCCAGCGCGGCCTGCTCCAGCAGGCTGGTGGCATCGAGCAGATTGGTGCGCGTATTGACGAACTGCAGCGCGAACAGGCTGTTGCGCCAGGCCGGGTCCATGTAGGTGACCGGATCGGTGAACACGTCCCCGGCCATGCCGATGCCGTCGCGCACGGTGCTGGGCCCGAACAGCGGCAGCACCAGATACGGGCCCGACGGCACGCCCCAGGTGCCCAGCGTCAGGCCAAGGTCCTGCGGATGTCGCGGGAGCCCGGCCGGCGTGGCGATATCGATCAGTCCGCCCAGGCCCAGCACGGTATTGATCGCGACCCGCATCACGCTCTCGGCCGCCGCGACGCCCTTGCCCTGCAGCAGGTTGTTGATCGCGTTGCCGACGTCGCCGACGTTGTTGAACACATTGGTCACCGCGGTGCGCACCGGCTGCGGCGTGACGCGGCGATAGCCCTTGGCGACCGGCACGGCGACATAGGTGTCGATCTTGTCGTTGACCGTATAGATCGCGCGGTTCATCGGTTCCAGCGGATCGGCCGGGTTGGCGTTGGGCCCGGTCGCGCAGGCACCGCAACACAGCGCGGCGAGCGGCACCAGCGGGACCAGCCGGCGCAGCAGTAATGGAGCGGGCGAAGGAGACGAAGGAGACGAAGGGGGCGAGGGCTCTGGCATGGCGATCATGGTGGCGTCGTGGTCGGTCCGTCCGCGGTCCAGGACAATTCAGCGCGACTGGCGCGGCCGTCCCATCAGGATAGGCTGGAAAAACACCGCGCCGGCCAGCGTGCAGACCAGCGACAGCGCCAGCAGCTTGCCCATGCTGGCGGTGCCGGCATGGTTGGACAGCCACAGGCTGCCGAACGCGGTCGCGGTGGTGGCCGCGCTGAACAGTACCGCATGGGTCAGGCTCGACTGCAGCAGGCCGGTCTTGCCCTCGCGCCATGCGATCACATAGTAGATCTTGAAGGCAACGCCGATGCCAAGCAGCAACGGCAGCGCGATCACGTTGGCAAAGTTCAGCGCGATGCCGAACACCACGCACAGCTCGAGCGTCAGCACCGCCGAGACCAGCAGCGGCACCAGCGTGCGCAGCACGTCGCCGAAGCGGCGCAGCGTCAGCCACAGCAGCACCGCGATCGACAACACCGCCCAGGCGCCGGCCTGTGCGAACGCGCTCAGGATGGTGTGTGCCGAGCCGCGCACCGCGATCGGCCCGCCGGTGGCCTCCGGCGCGATCGCCAGTACCGTGGGAACGAAGACATCGAGCGCCGCCTCGCGCGCGCGTTCGCCGGGCGGCAGGCGCGGGCTGACGGTGACCAGCGCGCGGCCGTCGGGCGTCAGCCAGTCGCGCACCAGCTCGCGCGGCAGCGAGTCGACGCTGACGCGCTCGGCCTGCAGCGCCTGCGCCAGGCCCGCCAGTCCCAGGCGCAGCGGCAGGGCGATCGCGCGTTCGGCGCGGTCGCGGGTCGCCGCATCGGCATCGGCCAGCTTGCGCAGCGCCTGGGCCAGCCGCCGTGCCTCGGTCACGCCGGCGGCCGGCGTGGTGCCCGGCGCCGAGCGGGCGTTCGCAGCCAGCTCGAGCTGGGCCGCGGTCCGGCGCAGCGCGGCCACGCGTAGCGGGTCGGTAGACGGCGGCGCGGCCGGCTGCGTCAGCGCCGGCAGCAGCGCCTGCGCGGCCGATGCGATCAGGGGAAGCTTCGCGTCCTGATCGGCCGGCACGAAGCTGTCGAGCGTGGCGACGCGCGCCACCTCGGGCCGTGCCGACAGCCGCGCCGCCAGCGCACGCGCCTGCTGCAGCGACGGCGCCAGCACGCTGACATCCTCGGTGCCCGCCTGCGGCGCGTCCTTCAGCGCCCGCAGCGTCGCCATCGATTCGGAGGCGGGGTCCTTCAGGTTCAGCGGATCGAAATCGAAGCGCAGCTGCGTCAGCAGCGGCGAGGCGGCCACGATGACACCGCAGGTGACCCACAGCACCGGCTTGCGATGGCGCTCGAAGAAGTCGTCGGCGGGCGCGAGCCAGCGGATG
This sequence comes from Cupriavidus sp. JZ107, assembly GCF_053903255.1. Lineage (NCBI taxonomy): Bacteria > Pseudomonadati > Pseudomonadota > Betaproteobacteria > Burkholderiales > Burkholderiaceae > Cupriavidus > Cupriavidus sp. JZ107. Next base: position 711,637 of record NZ_CP096480.1, read on the forward strand.
CCCGGCGCGACCGTCTCGCCATTGGGCTGCAGCACGCGGATCAGCGCCGGCAGCAGCGTGACCGTGGTGAAGAACGCGACGAACATGCCGACGCCGGCGATCAGCCCCAGCTCGGCCACGCCGCGATAGTCGGTCGGCAGGAAGGCGAAGAACGCCGCGGCCGTGGCCGCCGCCGCCAGCGACAGCGGAATCGCCAGCGCCTGGGCGGTATGGGCCAGCGCCGTCACGATATGGTCGCGATCGTGGCGCTCGGCCCGGTAGCGCACGCCGAACTGGATGCCGAAGTCCACGCCGAGGCCGACGAACAGTACGGCGAACGCGACCGAGATCATGTTCAGCGCGCCGACCATCGCCAGACCCAGCGCCGCCGTGACGGCCAGGCCCGCGAACAGGCTCAGCAGCACGGCGACGATCAGCCGCGCCGAACGCAGCGCCAGCCACAGGATCAGGATCACCACCAGCACCGTCACCGCGCCGTTCAGCGCGGCGCCGTCGGCCACCGAGGCGAACTCGTCGTCGGCCAGCGCCTGCGGCCCGGTCAGCCGCACCTCGGCCGCGTAGCGCTGCGCCAGTTGCAGCTGCGCCGCGCTGGCGCGGATCGCCGCCGAGGCATCGGCGCCGGCCTGCAGGTCGCCGTAATCGAGTACGGGGCTGACCGCGACGAAGGCCAGCGCCGGTCCGGCCGCGGGCGTCGGGTCGGCCAGCGTGCGCCAGGACAGCGCCGCCGGCCGGCCCGCCAGCACCTGTTCCAGCGTCATCGCACTGCGCGCGAGCAGCGGCGCCATCTGTGCCAGCGTGACCTGACCCATCTGCAGCGGCAGGCCAAGCGAGACCGACAGCGTATCGGCCAGCCCGCGCAGGCTCGGATCGCGCGCCAGCGCGTTCAGCAGCGGGCGCGCATCGCTCAGGTCGCGCGTCAGCCGGGCCAGCGCCGGCGTATCGACGAACAGCAGGCCGTTGCGCGCGAAGAAGGCGCCGCCGCCGGGCTGGCGCACCGCCTCGAAGTGCGACGGCTGTTCGCGCAAGGACTGCGCCAGCGCATTGGCGGCGGCCTCGGCCAGCTCGGGGACCGGTGCCTGCACGACCGCCAGGATCAGGCGATCGCGGTCGGGGAAGGCCTGGTTCAGCGCGGCATCGTAGCGCGCCCAGGGCGCGTCGAGATCGAGCAGCCGGCCGATATCGGTATTGATCGCGAAGTGCCGCGCCGCGTACCAGCCGCTGCCGGCGCAGACCACGGCCGCCAGCGCGATGGTCAGCCAGGCGCGCGCCGTCGCCAGCATCACCAGGCGGGTGATGGCCGCGGTCAGCATGTCGGCAAGGCGTTGCCAGCCGGCGCTGCAACGGCCGCCGCCGCGGGGCTATACTCGATCGCTCGCCTTGCCATGCAGCCGGATTGCCGATCATGTTCCATATCCGTCCCCATTCGCCGATTCCCGCGCTGGCCATCGCGGTGCCCGCGCTGATCTGTTCGCTGCCTGCCAACGCCGCCGAGCGGGCCGCGCCCGACCGCCAGGTCCGCACCGCCGTCGAAGGCGTGATCGCCGCGGTGCGGTCCGATCGCGCGGCCAGCGCCGGCGACCAGGCCAGCGTCGTGGCCGTGGTGCGGCGCCAGTTCCTTCCGTACACCGATTTCGCGCGCACCACGCGGCTGGCGCTCGGTCCCGCCTGGCGTACCGCCAATCCGGTGCAGCAGCAGCAGCTGGTCGAGCAGTTCCGCACGCTGCTGGTCCACACCTATGCGCTGTCGCTGTCGCAGCTGCGCGGCCAGAACGTCGAGTTCCGCTATACGCCGGCGCAGGCTGGCGCCAATGCCGACGACGTGGTGGTGCGCACCCGCGTGATCACCGCCGGCGACGAGAACCAGATCGACTATCGGCTGCGGCGCGGCGTCGACGGCTGGAAGATCTACGACATCAACATGATGGGCGCCTGGCTGATCGAGGTCTATCGCCGCCAGTTCGCCGACATCGTCGAGCGTGACGGCATCGACGGACTGATCCGCTACCTGACCGACCACAACGCGCGCCAGGCCGGCAGCCGCTGAAGCGCGGCGCCTCATCGCGGACGGCCCCGTGCGGCCGAGCCGGGCTTGCCATGCCGGTCGCGCCAGCGGCGCACCTCGAACCACTGCCACGACAGCAGCGCCGGCACGCCGTACAGGACCTCGCGCGCGCGCCGCACCAGCGCCAGCGACAGCGCGGTCTGCGCGTCGATGCCCAGCAGCTGTCCGAGCAGCATCACCACCGCCTCCTGCACGCCGAGACCGCCTGGCACGAAGAAGGCCATATTGCGCGCGGCCATCGTCAACGACTCGATCGCCAGCGCCTCGCCGAACGACACCGGATGGCCGAGCAGCCGCAGCGCGAACCAGGTCTCGACGGTGCCGGCGGTCAGCCCCAGCAGCTGCCAGACCGCGGCGGCGACCGGCGTGCGCAGGCGTCCCAGCAGCGCGCGGATGCGCTGGTCCAGGCCGGCGCCGAGGTCGGCGCCGGCGATCGCATCGACCATCCGGTGTTCCTCGCCCAGCAGGCGCCGCGCCAGCCGTTCGAGCCGCGCGAACAGCGCGCCATGCCGCAGCGCCAGCGCAAACGCGACAGGCAACGGCAGCGACAGCAGCAGCCCGCCGCCGATCGTCAACGCGCGCTGTTCCTGATGGCCGCCGGGGATCGCGGCGATCAGCAACAGCACGCCGATCACGCAGTACAGGTACTGCGAAAACAGCGTGACCATGACCTCGACGACCACGCTGGCGGTGACCGCGCTGGTGTCGCCGACCTGCAGCCTGCCCAGCCGGATGCCGGCCAGCTCGCCGCCGACATTGGCCGTCGGCAGCAGCCGGTTGACGGCCTCGCGCACGCTGGCGACCCACCACAGGAACAGCATGCCGGGACGGGCCATGGGCGCCGCGGCGCGCAGCAGCCCCTGCCAGGCACGCGCATCGAGCGCGATCGCGACGCCGTGCACCGGCAGCAGCCACAGCAGCGGCCAGCCCGCGCGCGCGACGGTGGCCGCGATCTGGCCCACGCCCTGGTGCACGATCAGTGCGCCCAGCGCGATCAGCCCGATCAGTCCGGCCAGCAGTCCGAGCCGCTTCATCGGGGCCACCCCGGCGACGCGCAGGGCCCGCCGTCGCCGATGCGCGCGGGCAGCTGATCGGCGAAGCCGCCGCGCCGCGGCGCCGCCCGCTCCAGCGCGGTACGCACATGCGGCGACAGCAGCGCGGCCAGCTCGTCGGCATGGCGGTAGCCGCGCATCGACGGCGCGATCCGCTCGCCCGATTCGGTGGCCGGATGCAGATAGAGTTCGCCGACGCCGGGCGGCAGCGCGCGCAGGGCGGCCAGCACGGCCGGTTCGTCCATCGCGCCGCTGCGGGCGATGCCGATCACATAGTCGTTGTGCGCGATGCCGGCGGCATCGAGGCGCCGGCGCAGCAGCGCGAGCCACGGGCGCAGCCACCACGGCGCGCCGGCCTCGCGCGGCAGCCGCATCGCGCGCAGGCCGTAGTCGCGGCCGATGGCGAGGATCAGCGACAACACGGTCGGATGCAGATGGAAATGCTTGTGGGTATTGACGTGATCGAGCGCGAGACCGGTCGCGGCGAAGGCGGCGAACTGCGCGCGGATCTCGGCAGCCAGCTGGCGGCGCACCGAATCGGACAGCACGAAGCGCAGCCCGTCGCGCGCCATCGCGCTGCCGAAGCGGCCGGCGGCGTCGACCAGGTCCGGGATCGCGGCCGGCGGCAGCACCGACGGTCCGTCGGCCAGTACCAGGTGCAGGCCGACACGCAGCGTCGGCAGCCGGTGCGCGCGCGAGACGGCATCGGCCGCGGCCGGCGCCCCGACCATCAGGCTGGCGGCGTCGAGTACGCCGTGCCGATGCGCCTGTTCGACCGCCTCGTTGACCGCCGGATGGAGCCCGAAGTCGTCGGCGGTCACGATCAGCGCGCGTGGCCGCGTGCGGCGCGTTGCCGCGGCGGCGGCCGCCGCGGCCGCTGCGTTCGGTGCGGTCCTTGTCGGTGGCGTGGGCGGGATCGGGCTTGGCAGAATCAGGCCTCGTGGGTATGCAGGAAGCGGAAGAACTCGACGCCCTCGCGCAGCCGGCGCCGCGTCATTTCCCAGCTGCCCATCATTTCGCGGGTGATCTCCCAGATCTTGGACGGCCGGAAATAGAAGCGGCGGTAGAAGGTCTCGACGCCGTGATAGATCTCGTCGCGCGACAGATGCGGATAGCTGATCGCCGCCAGCTGCACGCCGCGATCGTTGACCAGCGGGATCACCTTGTCGTCCGCCAGCCAGCCGTTGTCGAGCGCCTGCCGGTACAGCGCGGTGCCGGGGTAGGGCGCGGCCAGCGAGACCTGGATCGTATGCGGATTGATTTCTTGTGCGAAGGCGATGGTCTTCTCGATGGTCTCGCGCGTCTCGCCAGGCAGGCCGAGGATGAAGGTGCCGTGGATCGTGATGCCGAGCTTGCGGCAGTCCTCGGTGAAGCGCCGCGCGATATCGGTGCGCAGGCCCTTCCTGATGTTCAGCAGGATCTGGTCGTCGCCCGATTCGTAGCCGACCAGCAGCAGCCGCAGGCCGTTGTCCTTCATGATCTTCAGCGTGCTGTAGGGGACGTTGGCCTTGGCATTGCACGACCATGTCACGCCCAGCCTGCCAAGCCCGCGCGCGATCTCTTCCACGCGCGGCTTGAAGTCGGTGAAGGTGTCGTCGTCGAACATGATCTCGCGCACCTCCGGCATATTGCGCCGGATCCATTCGACCTCGGCCAGCACGTTCTCGGGCGACCGCACGCGGTAGCGATGGCCGCCGACCGTCTGCGGCCACAGGCAGAACGTGCAGCGCGAGCGGCAGCCGCGGCCGGTGTAGATCGAGACATAGGGGTGCAGCAGATAGCCGATGAAGTAGTTGCGAATGTTCAGGTCGCGCCGGTAGACCGGCGAGACGAACGGCAGCGCGTCCATGTCCTCGATCATCGGACGCGGCGGGTTGTGTTCAATCGCGCCATCGGGGGCGCGATAGCTGAGCCCGGCGATCCGCGGCAACGGCAGGCCGGCGGCGACGTCGCGGCAGGTGTAGTCGAATTCCTCGCGGCAGACGAAGTCGATCGCCTCGCTGGCGGCCAGCGTGCCGCCGGGGTCGACCGCGGCCTTGGCGCCGACCATGCCGAGCCGGATGGCCGGATAGCGTGCCTTCAGCGCCTGCGCGAAACGTACGTCGGCCGGGAACGACGGCGTGCTGGTATGCACGATCACCAGTTCGTATTGGCCGGCGATGGCCAGCGTCTGCTCAAGGTTCAGGCCGTCGGCCGGTGCGTCGAGCAGGCGGCTGTCCGGCACCAGCGCCGCCGGTTGCGCCAGCCAGGTCGGATACCAGAACGAGCGGATCTCGCGCCTGGCCTGATAGCGCGACCCGGCACCGCCATCGAAGCCATCGAAGGACGGCGCTTGCAGGAACAGGGTCTTCATCGGGGCCTCCGTGAGACGGAAGGGTGTTGCGGTCGCGGGCTTGTTTTCTTTGCGTGGGCTGGCCCTCTCCCGCAGCCCCTCTCCCGCAAGCGGGAGAGGGGAGCAAACCTCGAGCCAGAAGACGAGTTCCCGATGTTCTCCCCTCTCCCACCTGCGGGAGAGGAGGCGGGGGAGAGGGCAGCAAACCGCTGCTTCGGAGACGGGCCACTGGTGTTCTCCCCGCTCCCACCTGTGGGAGAGGGGCCGGGGGAGAGGGCAGCGGCGCTCGCCATCCCATCGCGCGTCCACTCGATCGCAAGACGCGCACCGCGCCAGCGCACCTGCCGTCCCGCCATCGCGACCGTCCATTCGAGCAGCAGCAGCGCATCGCGCCACGGCGCGCGCAGCGCCGCGCCGGCATCGCGGCAGCGCGCCGAGCGGGCCAGCACCCCGAGCACGGCCAGCAGCGCGACCGCATGCGAGGACGCCAGCAGCAGCCCCAACACCAGCATCGGCCAGGTGAAGGTCAGAAAGACCAGCGCGAAGCCGGCCGGATCGAGCGCGCGCAGCGTCCGCAGCCAGCGCAATTCGTGAGACCACAGCGCGCGCGGCGTGGTTTCCGCGATATCGGTGCGGACCTCGACGTCCGACAGCACGGTAAGCAGCCCTTGCCGGCGGGTCAGCTCGCCGAGCCAGTAGTCGTCGGCGAGCCGGTCCGCCACGGCCGCGAAGCCGCCGATCCGCAGCAGCACCTCGTGCCGCAACGCGATGGTCGCGCCGAAGCCGAAGCGCTGGCTGCCGCCCGCCTGCGCGACGCGCACCGCGGGGACGAACCACTCGTCGATGAACTGGGCACCGAGCCGCGCCCATGCGCCACGCAGCGGCCGGCCGCGATACAGGCAGGTCACGATGCCGACGCGCGGATCGGCCAGCGGCGCGGTGACGCGCCGCAGATAGTCGGCGCGCACCGCGATATCGCTGTCCGCGATCACCAGCCGTTCGTGGCGTGCCAGCGGCAGCATCGCGATCAGGTTGGCGACCTTCGGATTGATGGGGGTGACGTTCGGCCGTGCCGCCGCGGGCCCCTGCGCGCCGATCGCCACGGCGATATCGCAGTCGGGGAAGGCGCGCCGCAATCGCTCGACGACCGGCAGCGCGGCATCGTCGGCCTCCGATACGCCGAACACCAGCTGAAAGCGCGGATGGCGCTGCCGGCAGAAGGTCGCGAGATTGCGGTACAGGCGCGGCTCGTCGCCGCACAGCGGCTTGAGCACCGTCACCGGCGCGAGGCCGTCATCGCTTCGCACCAGTGGCGCAGCGATGGGGCGGCGGCTGGCCCACCACGCCGCCGCGGCATAGCCCGATGCCAGCACGGTCAGGATGGCGCCGGCCAGTCTCGCCCAGTCCATGCGCGTTCAATGCAGGGCCGTGGCCCGGCGGTCCGGTTCTGGCGCGCGGGCGGCATGGCCGGAATCGGCCGAATCAGCCGAATCTGCCGCCCCGCGCCGAATCTGCTCGAGCTTGATCTCGACATGGCGCGAGAACACATACTCGGCCGGGCGCTGTCCGTCCAGCGGAATATCGGGCGCCATCGGCCCATCGGTGCGCACGCCGCGCAGCGCCACGCGCATCGCCTTCAGCGGATGCGCGACTGTATCGGCGACCGCGGTGGCCTCGTAGCCGCTGTGCACCATGCAGTTGGCGCATTTCTCATAGTTGCCGGTGCCATAGGCGTCCCAGTCGGTGTCCTCCATCAGCTCTCGAAACGTCGCCGCATAGCCTTCGCCCAGCAGATAGCAGGGACGCTGCCAGCCGAACACGGTGCGCGCGGGATTGCCCCAGGGCGTGCAGCGGTAGGTCTGGTTGCCGGCGAGGAAATCGAGGAACAGCGTCGACTGGCTGAAGGCCCATTGGCGGCCGCGCCGGCCGCGCGCGAGGATGTCGCGGAACAGCTGGCGCGTCCTGCCGCGGTGCAGGAAATGCTGCTGGTCGGGCGCGCGCTCGTAGGCATAGCCCGGCGAGACCGTGATGCCGTCCACGCCCATCGCCTTGACCGAATCGAAGAAGCGGGCGACGCGCTCCGGGTCGGCATCGTTGAACAGCGTGCAATTGATGTTGACCCGAAAGCCGCGCTGCTTGGCGGCGCGGATCGCGGCGACCGCGCGCTCGTAGACGCCAGGCTGGCAGACCGCGCGGTCGTGCATCTCGGGGTCGCCGTCCAGATGCACGGACCAGACGAAGTAGGGGCTCGGCCGGTAGGCGTCGAGCTTCTTCTCCATCAGCAGCGCGTTGGTGCACAGGTAGACGAACTTGCGGCGCGCGACGATGCCCTCGACGATAGCCGGCATCTCCTTGTGCAGCAGCGGCTCGCCGCCGGCGATCGACACCACCGGCGCCCCGCATTCGTCGACCGCCGCCAGGCATTCGTCGAGCGACAGGCGCTGGTTCAGGATGGGCTCGGGGTAGTCGATCTTGCCGCAGCCGGCGCAGGCCAGGTTGCAGCGGAACAGCGGCTCGAGCATCAGCGCGAGCGGATAGCGCCGGCGGCCGGCCAGCCGCTGGCGGACCACATAGGCGCCGACGCGGGCGACCTGGAGCAGGGGGATGGCCAAGGCGCGCTTCCTCCTTCGATGTGGGTGGATGGATGCCTGGGCGGGATCGCGCTGCGCCCGGCGGCTTCAGGCCATCGTGACGCCGGCCAGTTCGGCCGGCAGCCGGAACTGCGCGTTTTCCTCGCGGCCATTCATCGTGCTGACTTCGACCGTGCCCAGCCGGCGCAGCGCGGCCAGCACGTCCTCGACCATCGCCTCCGGCGCCGACGCGCCGGCGGTGATGCCCACCACCGCGGCATCGCGCACCCAGGCCGGGTCGAGCTCACTGCCGTCCGCGATCAGATAGGACGGCACGCCGCTCTCGCTGCCGATCTCGCGCAGACGGTTGGAATTCGAACTGTTGGGCGCGCCGATCACCAGCAGCACGTCGACCTGCGTGGCCAGTTCGCGCACCGCGCTCTGGCGATTCTGCGTGGCATAGCAGATGTCGCGCGTATCGGGTCCGACCAGATCGCGGAAGCGCCGTTCCAGGGCCGCGATGATGCCGCGCGTATCGTCGACGCTCAGCGTGGTCTGCGTGACATAGGCGAGCGGGGTATCGGCGGCCAGGTCCAGCTGCGCGACCTCGGCCTCGTTCTGCACCAGGATCACGCGGCCGGGAATCTGGCCCATGGTGCCGACCACCTCGGGATGGCCGGCATGGCCGATCAGGATCACGATGCGGCCGCTGGCCGCGTATTGCCGGCCCTGGTTGTGGACCTTGATCACCAGCGGGCAGGTCGCGTCGATCGCATGCAGCTGGCGCGTCCGGGCTTCTTCCTCGACGCTGCGCGCGACGCCGTGCGCGCTGAAGATCGTCACCGCGTCGGCCGGCACCTCGTCGAGCTCCTCGACGAAACGCGCGCCCTTGTCGCGCAGGGTGTCGACCACATGGCGATTGTGGACGATCTCGTGCCGCACGTAGACCGGCGCGCCGTGCTTGACCAGCGCGCGATCGACGATCTCGATCGCTCTTACCACGCCCGCGCAGAAGCCGCGCGGCTGAGCCAGAATCACCCGCATGGAGACGTTCCCCCTGGCAATACCCTGTCGACACAGCGCCATCGGTGTCCGGGAAGCGTCGCTTCCCGTCGTACGGTGGTTACTATATACCCGCGTCAGCGCCTCTGCCCGGCGCCAGGGGCGGCACGATCGACCGCCTGATCGACCGCCCGATCGACAGCAACGATGGAGAGCCCGATGGAAAGCATCGACGACGACGTTCTGGTGACCGGCGCATCGGGTTTTCTGGGCTCGGCGGTGGCGCGGCAAGGGCTCGCGCGCGGCTGGCGCGTGCGCGTGCTGGTTCGCGCCGGCAGCCCGTGCGGCAATCTCGAAGGCTTGCCGGTGCGTATCGTCGAGGGCGACATGTGCGACCCGAAATCGGTCGAGCGCGCGATGCGCGGGGTCCGCTATCTGTTCCACGTGGCGGCGGATTACCGGTTGTGGGCGCCCGAGCCCGAGGCCATCGTCCGCACCAATGTGGTCGGCGCCGAGACGATGATGGCGGCGGCCCGGCGCTGCGGCGTCGAGAAGGTCGTCTATACCAGCAGCGTCGCCACACTGCGCGTGCAGGGCGCGGCCGCGCCGGTCACCGAGACCGCCACGCTGTCGCCGCAGCAGGCGATCGGGGCGTACAAGCGCAGCAAGGTGCTGGCCGAGCGCGCGGTCGAACGCGAGATTGCGGGCGGGCTGCCGGCCGTGATCGTCAATCCGTCGACACCGATCGGGCCGCGCGACATCCGGCCTACGCCCACCGGCCGCGTGATCGTCGAAGCGGCCAGCGGGCGCATTCCGGCCTTCGTCGATACCGGCCTCAACCTCGCGCATGTCGACGATGTCGCGCAGGGGCATTGGCTCGCGCTCGAGCGCGGACGCATCGGCGAGCGCTATATCCTCGGCGGCGAGGACGTGCCGCTGCGGCAGATGCTGCGCGATATCGCCGAGCTGACCGGCCGCCGCGGGCCGCTGGTGCCGCTGCCGCGCTGGCCGCTGATCCCGTTCGCGCATCTGTCGGAGGCCATCGCGCGGCGGCGCGGCACCGAGCCGCTGCTGACGGTCGATGGGCTGGCGATGTCGCGCTACCGGATGTACTTCAGCTCGGACAAGGCGCGCCGTGAACTGGACTACCGGCCGCGGCCGTATCGGGACGGGCTGCGCGATGCGGTCGAGTGGTTTCGCGGGGCGGGGTATCTGCGCTGAGACCGGGGGATTCGAGCGCGCCAATGCAGCGGCGGCCCGCAGGCCGCCGTACGCGACGATGATCGTGGGGCCGGACCTACCAGCGCAGCTGCTTGTTGCGCTGCCCGGCGCTCAGCGTGGTGCGCTTGGATTTGCCCTGATAGTCCGCGGTGACCTGGTAAGTGCCCTTCGGCCCCTTGATCAGGCAGCGCGGTCCGGTCGAGCGGAAGTTGGCGACCTGCTTGCCGCCGCGCGACAGCGTGATATCGACATCGGACAGGTATTCGCCGCGCGGGCCTTCGGTCATCAGCAGGCCCATGTCGTAGTTGCGGGCCTCGGCACGCATCGCTTGTTGCTCGTCTTCGGCTACGCCGCCGCAAACATAGGTGAAGGGGCCAGCCGTCTGCGGCGTCAGGTCCGCCGCCAGGGCGGGGACGCTGAAGGCCAGCGCGCCGAGCGCGGCGGCACCGAAGCGGGCGAGGCGACCGGCAGGGCGGTGCGGGTGGCGGGGAGGGTCGGTGCGGCCGGAATGGCCAAGGCAGGACGATTCGGATGCAAGAGTCAGTGTCTTCATCGAGGTTCTCCTGTGACGGGGATAGCCGTTTGACGATGCGAAGGCCGGGTTTGTTCTCGCCTCGCAGGCAATTTGCCGACGGGTTTTCTGCTTTCTTGCCGATCCCGCAAAAGTAGCCGCGACCATCGACGCGCCGCAGCGGACATCCGGACGCGTAATACAGCGTCACAAATGCAACACTTCCCGAGGCCAATATTACGGCGCCGCCGCATACAGTACGCCCATGTTCAACGGTTCCTCAGGGGGACAGCCATGAAACGGATTCTCGCAATGGCCGCTGTGGGCGGTGCCATGCTGGCAGCCAGCGCCGCGGCTCATGCCGGGGTGGACATCCATATCGGCGTCGGCGTGCCCGGCGTGGTGGTCGCGCCGGCCCCGGTCTACCGGCCGGCCCCGGTCTATGCTCCCGCGCCCGTCTATGCGCCGGCCCCGGTCGCCTATGCGCCGGCGCCGGTGGTCGTGGCGCCCCGCCCGGTGGTGGTCGCTCCCGCGCCGGTCCGCTACGGCCCGCCGTATGGCTACGCCCGCGGCTGGCACCGCCACGACGGCTACCGCGAGGCGCGCTGGCGCGACCACGGCCGCTGGCACTGAGCCACGCACGCCGGCTTCGCGATCGGTGCATCGGCGAAGCCGGCGGCTCGGGCTGCCTCAGGCCGGCGCCGCGGGCGCCGGCGCTTCCTGCAGCGTCGCGTGTTCGGTCATCCGCAGCGCGTCGACGTCGTAGCCGAGCTCGGCGACCCGATACAGCAGTTGCGAGCGCAGCGCCGGCTCCGGGTCGCGGGCGCGCGTCAGGATCCACAGATAGCGCCCCGACGGCTCGCCGACGATCGACCAGCTGTAGTCTTCGGCGTGGTCCAGGATCCAGTAGTCGCCGACATAGAACGGTCCGAAGAATGACACCTTGAACTTGGCGTTGCGGCTATCCGGCACCACGCGCGCCTTGCCGCGCGAGATGCGAGGCTTGCCGGTCGCGTCGCGGCCGGCGCGGTTGACGATGTCGAGCAATCCATCCGGCCGCAGGCTGTACTCCGCGGTGACCGCGTCGGCGCCCTGCTCGAAGTGGTTGTCGTAGCGCGCCATCTCGTACCAGCGTCCCAGGTAAGGGTCCAGTTCCACATCCTTGTCCGGCTCGGGCACGTGCGGGTTGCGCACGGGTTCGCGCGAGCGCGCGGCCAGCAGCAGTGCCGCACCAACGCTGGCGACGCCGGCAAGCGTGGCCAGCGTGGTCATGCGAGCCTTGTTCATCTCTGCCTCCTTGGGTCCTTTGGGGTCGGGACATCGGCCAGTCTAGGCAGCGATCAGCGCCGGCGGCATCGGTCCGCGTCCTACGCGCACGGCGGGCCGGCTGCCGGCCTTGTCGTACCGCAACGATGTGGCGTATGGTGCTGTATTGACTTGTCTCCATGGAATTGCAGCCGCATGACGCCCACCCAGGACAGCGAAGCCCGCACGCGCAAGGTGATGTTGTGGGTCGTCGCGGTCGGCTTCTTCATGCAGACGCTGGACAGCACCATCGTCAATACCGCGCTGCCGGCGATGGCGGCCAGCCTTGGCGAGAGTCCGCTACGGATGCAGTCGGTGATCATCGCGTACTCGCTGACGATGGCGGTGATCATCCCGGCGTCGGGCTGGCTGGCCGACCGTTTCGGCACGCGCCGGATCTTCCAGCTGGCGATCGCGCTGTTCGTGCTGGGCTCGCTGCTGTGCGCCTATGCGCAGAGCCTGCCGTTCCTGGTGGCGGCGCGCGTGGTGCAGGGCGTCGGCGGCGCGATGCTGCTGCCGGTCGGGCGGCTGGCGGTGCTGCGGACCTTTCCGCGCGAGCAGTTCCTGCAGGCGCTCAGCTTCGTCGCCATCCCCGGCATGATCGGCCCGCTGATCGGGCCGACGCTGGGCGGGTGGCTGACGCAGGCGCTGTCGTGGCACTGGATCTTCCTGATCAACGTGCCGGTCGGGCTGCTGGGCGGCCTGGCGACGCTTCGCTATATGCCGGACAGCCGCCTGGCCGAGACCGGCCGCTTCGACCTCGCCGGCTACGCCTTGCTCGCCACCGCGATGGTGACGATCTCCTTCGCGCTCGACGGCCTGGCGGACTTCGGCTTCGAGCACGCCACCGTGCTGATGCTGCTGATCGCCAGCCTGGCGGCGCTGACGGCCTACGCGCTGCATGCGGCGCGGCGCACGCAGCCGCTGTTTCCGCTGACGCTGTTCCGCATCCACAGCTTCAGCGTGGGCCTGCTGGGCAATCTGTTCGCGCGCATCGGCAATGGCGCGATGCCGTTCCTGATCCCGCTGACGCTGCAGGTTTGTCTTGGCTACTCGCCGCTGTACGCCGGCCTGATGATGCTGCCCGTGACCGCGGCCGGCATGCTGTCCAAGCGCGTGGCGACCCGCCTGATCGAGCGGCACGGCTATCGCCGCGTGCTGGTGACCAATACCTTCGTGGTGGGCCTGGTGATCGCCTCGTTCGGGCTGATTTCGCCGACGCTGCCGCTGCCCCTGGTGCTGTGCCAGCTGGCGCTGTTCGGCGCCGTCAATTCGATCCAGTTCACCGCGATGAATACGGTCACGCTGAAGGATCTCGGCGGCGCCAGCGCCAGCGGCGGCAACAGCCTGCTGTCGATGGTGCAGATGCTGGCGATGAGCCTGGCGGTGACCTCCGCCGGCGCGCTGCTGGGCACCTTCAACCGCGTATTGCAGGAGCACGCGCAGGCCGGGCCGCTGCCGGCGTTTCATGCCACCTTCGTCTGCGTCGGGCTGATTACGTCGGCGTCGGCGTGGATCTTCATGCAGCTGACGCCGGAGGACGATACCGGCACGGGCCGGGCCGCCCGGGAAACCCGCGAGACGGCCGAGGCGGCGGAGGTCTGACGGGCGGGGCTGGGCGTGCCGGTCAGGACTGGCGTGCCTGCGCCGGAAGATGGGCGCGGCGGATATTCGGCGCGCAGGGCGGGATGTCGTGATGCCACTCGCGCGGGATGTCCGGCTCGACATCGTATTCGTTGCGCACGATGGTCTCGATCGCGGTACAGACGCCCACCGTGCCCCTGGGGCCCACGCAGACCAGGCTGCGCGGATGTTCGGCATGGCGCGGTACCGCGTACACGTGCATGCCTTCGCGGTACAGCGGATGGCTGGGCAGCCGCGCATTGACCATCTCGACGAAGCGGCGCGGACTGATCACTGGCTTTTCCATGGCGGTCTCCCTGCGAGCGGAACAGCCCCGCTTGCCGGTGCGCCGCGGCGCCGGTGGCCAGTGGGGTTCTCCCGTCGTGGTGAGAGTCGGTCGGATCGGGTCCAGTGAGACGCCGACGGCGTCTGCGCCCTGCCGGCAAGGTGCCGTCAAGCCAGGTCGCGAGCGCGCAGCAGACCCGCGTCGGGCGGAGGCCCGACGTCTTCAGCGTAGTGCATATCGGCCGGCGTTCAAGCGCCGGCGCCCCGGCTCAGTGTTCCGTGGCGACGCGGGGGCCGTTCAGCAGCCGATTGCATTCGGCCCAGCCGGCCGCCTGCGCCTCGGCCTGCGTGGGCCACTCCGCGTGCGCCTCGATGATGCAGTCGCAGTCGGCGCTGCCACAGTGTTCCTCGAGCACCATCTGCCAGGTGTAGGCCTGCGGCTGCAGCTCGATCACGTGCAGCACCACGGTGCGGTGCTGGTCGGACAGGGACAGGGATGTGTTCGGCATGGCGGGGCCCCCCTTGCTACCTGATTCATCGTAGCAGTTGAGCCGCGGGATTTCGGCCTGGGGCGCCGTCCGGTCCGCCGCTTTTGTTTCGTGGGCATTTACAGTATCTTCTGCGCTTGCGCGTGCCCCCGCCCGTGCCCCGCCGCCGACCTCCTTGTCTCGATGAGCCGCATTTCCTCCTCCGCCGCTTCGAACACATCCGCCGACCTGGGCGCCGCCGTCGCCTCGCTGCTGGCGCACTACGACTCCACGGTGCTGCCGCTGTGGACCGGCCCCGGCTGGCACGAATCGATCGGCTTGCCCTACGAGGCGCTGGCGGGGCACGATGCCAGCCCGCTGCCGGTGCAGCGCTATCGGGCGATGGCGTGCGCGCGGCAGCTCTACGTGTTCTCGCGCCAGCCCGACGGGATCGCGCATGCCGATACGCTGTTCGCCGCGCTGCGCCGGCGGTTCGCCGACCCGGACGGGGGCTGGTACTACAGCATCGACGCCGGCGGCGCGCCGCTCGATACCGGCAAGGACCTGTACACGCACGCCTTCGTCGTGTTCGCCTGCGCCGCGTACTGGCGCCGCAGCGGCAATGCGGACGCTCGTGCGGTGCTGGACGATACCGTCGCGCTGATCGAAACGAAATTCGGCATTCCGGACGGCCTGTACCACGCCGCGCTGGCGCGCGACTTCACCGTCGAGCGGGAGGCGGTGCTGCAGAACCCGGTGATGCATCTGACCGAGGCCTATCTGGCAGCCTATGAGGCCACGGCCGACCAGTGGTATGTGCAGCGCCTGCGGGAGATCGCGCGGCAGGTCCAGCGGACTTTCGTCGATCCGGCCAATGGCTGCGTCGCCGAGCTGCCGCTGGGCACGGCCGACAACCGCATCGAGCCGGGCCACCAGTTCGAGTGGTATTCGCTGCTGGCGATGGCGCCGTCGGTGTTCGGCGCCTGCGAACTGGGCGAGTCGCTGACGCGCGGCTGTGCCTTCGCGCAGCGCCATGGCGTGGCACCGCAGACCGAGGGCGTGGCCGCCGCGCTAGGCGCCGACGGGCACATCATCGATGCGACGCAACGGATCTGGGCGCAGACCGAATATGCGCGGGCGCTGGCGCTGCGTGGCGACGAAGAGGGACGCGCCGCGCTGGCGCGATGGTTGGCGGCTTTCCCTGGCCGTTTCCTGCATGCGCGCGGCTGGCACGAATGCATCGGCCCCGACGACGCGGTGCTGCGCGGCGAGATGCCGTCGACCACGCCTTACCACCTGGCCACCGCCTACGAGGCGCTGCGCAAGCTCGCCGATTGAATCCGGGGCGGTAGAGCCGGGCGGCTCAGTCCTGCACGCCGTTTTCGCGCAGCAGCCGCTCGCATTCGTCGAGCATGTCGTGCGCGAAGGCCGATTGATAGTTCGGGTCCAGCGCTTCCATCATTTCATGCGCGGCGTACAGCCCGGCCGCGCGCGACAGCGTCTCGGCGAGTTGGCGTGCCAGCCGATCGCTCAGCTCCGACAGCAGCCGGCGCTCGCTCAGCGCCAATTGCAGCCGCGAACGCGACAGCCATTGCGCGGCCAGCGTCGCGCCCTGCGCGTCGGTCATCCATTTGCCATGCTCGTAATAGGCCGACAGGCGCTCGGCGGCCAGCGCGAACAGCAGGGCCTTGCGGGTATCGAAATCGAGCAGGGGAGCGGAAGGAGTCGCTGACATCGGAAAACGAATCGGATTGGCACGGGCGGGCGAAATCCGCCCCACAAACGGAAAGGGTGCAGTCAGGCCACGGCGACCGCGACGGTATCAAGCCGCCGAATCGGCGCCGATCGACGCCAGCCGCTGGCCGAGCCAGACACCGATGTCGGCGATCTCCTCGAGGCAGACCGAATGGGGCATCGGATAGGTTTGCCACGTCAGCGGATAGCCGCGTTGCTGCAACAGGTCGCGCGCCTGCGTGCCAAGCGCCAGCGGCACGACGTCGTCCTGCGCGCCATGCGCGGCGAAGATCGGCGTGGCGGCGTTGGCCGGCGCGGCCTCGGCGTCGAGCAGCGCGGGCGAGGCCAGATAGGTCGACAGCGCGATGATGCCGGCCAGCGGCTCGGGATGGGTCAGTCCGGCCAGATAGGCCATCGCGCCGCCTTGCGAGAAGCCCGCCAGCACGATGTGCGAACTCGGGATGCCGCGCGCGTTCTCGCGGGCGATCAGCGCGCGGATCGTTTCCCGCGACGCGCGGATGCCGCTCTCGTCGGCGTGGCGGCGCGCGTCGCTGAGCGACACGATGTCGTACCAGGCACGCATGATATAGCCGCCGTTGCAGGTCACCGGAATCAGCGGCGCGTGCGGAAAGACGAAGCGGACCGCAGCGCTCGGAGGCAAGCCAAGCTCGGGCACCACCGGCACGAAATCGCCGCCATCGGCGCCCAGGCCGTGCATCCAGATCACGGCAAAGCGTGGCTCCGGTGCGGTTTCGATTTCGATGGGGGCGTCGGCGGCGGATGGGGCGGCGTAGAAGGCTTCGGTCATGGCAGGGCGCGAGGGTCAACGGCGCGCTGGGGAGGGACTGGACGGCATCGAGAGGGGATGGCGTGCGGTGCCCTCAGGGAAACGCCGGCATCCGCACTTTGCGAATGCAACGGCGCCAGGCAGCGCGGCTGCGAGTATCGCACAGATGCGGCGCGCACCCGCCCCGGGGCGCACCGCTGAAGGCAAGGGATCAGGCTGCCGAGGGGACGATCGGCACGGTGGTCAGCCCGGGTGCGATGCGCGAAGGCGGCGTGGCCGTCTGCGGCGGCACCGGCACGGTGTGCGAAACGGCGGCCTCGGCCAGCTCGGCGTGCTCGGCGTGCTCGGCCGCAGCGGCCTCGCTGGCGCGGCGTTTGTCGACCACCTGTTCGACCCCGGCGCTGGCCACCTCTTCCAGAAAGCCGACCATGTCGCGGTAGTAGTCGACCTGCATCTGCGCCTCCAGCAGCCGCCGTTCGGCCTGGAACAGTGCAAGCCGCATGTCCTGCAGCTCCTTGGCGGCGATCTTTTCCGGGCTGGGTGCAATGAACAGTGATGCAAGCGAACGCATGGCGGTGTACCTCCCGTACTGGACTCGATGATCCTTGTGGTCGAAAAACCTCTCAGGCCATGCGATCCAATATAGACGCCAATGCACGTCGGCCATGTGCGGCGGACCGCATCCGTCGCGGATCGCCCACAACCGCGCGCCCGGCCCGATTGTCGGATCGCGGCGGAGCGGGGTAGATTGTCCGGTGTGCCGCAGCGGGACACGCCAATTTATGAGCTTGGCTTCACGTGGCGCACCTCTCGATGCGACTGGCAGGGGGGCGCCACAATATTTTTCTTGACTATCTATCTATCGATAGATAACATGCAACGCATGGAAGCCGCAGTCCGTTGAAGCCCTGAATGCTCAACGCACTGCAGGTCCAGCAGCATTACCGAGCCGCCGAGGCTATTTTTTTGACAATGGTTGTCTATCTACGAGTAGATAATCACTGTCACGGAAAGCGCCGGTGTCACCGTTGCCAGGACTGACGCGGGACCCTGAACGAGAACCCCGCCGGTCCAACGAAGCCAGGAGAAACATCATGCAAGCCAAGTTCGCCAAGACCCTGATCGCCATCGCCACCGTGGCCGCCGCAACCGTCGCGGGCCAGGCCACCGCCGCGTCCGCGGGCAGCGTGCCGGCCGACCGCTACGGGTACGAACTGCGTACCGGCAAGTTCGACCCGTACAGCGAGGGTGCCCGCACCGGCAAGTTCGACGTCTACAGCGAGGGCGCGCGTGCGGGCAAGTTCGACCCGTTCACCGAAGGCGCCCGCGTCGGCAAGACCGATCCGTTCACCGACAGCTTCCGCAGCGCCGGCCTGGATCGCACCGGCGTGTCGGCCTCGCCGTCGCGCCGCTTCGACTCGTACACCGACGGTGCGCGCAGCGTCGATACCTACACCGACGGCGCCCGCGCCTGAGTCCGCGGCGGGCGTCCGGCCCGCGGCCATCATCGTGGCCGGGCCGCCCCGTACCGCGGTCCGGCTTGTTTTCAGGAGTCGATCATGGGAATTCGCGACAGTGTTCTGATTGTGTCCGGCTGGCTGTTGCTGTGCGGGGCAAGTGGTTGGCTCGTCACGGCGATCGCGCAGGTGTTGCCTGCTTGAAGGCGCGCATGGGCTCGCATCTTGCATGACGCCAGCACGGCAGACATGCCGGCAATCCGGGGCTATCCCTCATTGCTAACCTATCTGTTGGTAGATAAAGTGGCGTCATGAAAGCGCAATCCGTCCGCGAGCAACTGCTCGACCACACCTTCGCCCTGATCCGCCGGCGCGGTTTCAATGGTTTCAGCTATCGCGACCTCGCCGACCTGGTCGGCGTCAAGACGTCCAGCATCCACTATTACTTCCCCTGCAAGGAAGATCTGGCGCTGGAAGCGACCAAGCAATACACGGCAAAGATCGCCGAGGAACTGAGCCATATCGACCCGGCGCTGAGCCCGGTCGAGCGCGCCGAGCTTTACCTGAACGGCTGGCGCCGCAAGCTCGACCCCGACCAGATCTGCATGTGCGGCATGCTGGCGACCGAAACCGAGTGCCTGCCGGAGGCGGTCCATGCGGTGCTGAAGGACTTCTTCCTGCTGCACGAACGCCTGCTGACCGGCATGATCGAACAGGCCCGTGCCGAAGGTGCGCCGGCCCAGCCGATCCCGGCTTCCGAGCTGGCCATGGTGATCTTCGGCGCACTGCAGAGCGGCCTGATCTCGGCACGCTTGTTCCGCTCGCCCGAACGCTGGGAGGCGGCGGCGCAGATGCTGCTGGCCGCGGTGGGCAAGCCGGCCGGCGCATCCGCATCCGCCGCTCCACTGCCGGCCGAAGCCGCAGCCGGTTGAGCGCGGCGACGCCGCACCCCGATCTCCATTCCCGCCGCCGGTCGATCTCGACCGGCAGTTCGGCGCCGCCTCCGGTCCGCCATCCCGCGGACCCCGATACCCACTCCTGTGCTGCAGCGGTTGCCCGCCCGGGCGATGCATGCTGCAATCCTGCCCGATGGCGATCTCCCTGCTGATTCTGCTGATGGCCGGCGCACTGCTGGTGTGCGCCGCGATCGCGATCGCCAGTTGGCCGCGGCGCGACGATCCCACCGTGCGGGCCTTCCTGCTGCTGGCGGTCGGCGCCGGCATCTGGTGCGCCGGGCGCATGCTGGAAATCCAGGCTCCCAACGTCGCCGAACGCATCCTCTGGGCCAAGCTCCAGTATCCGGGCATCCTGATGGTGCCGGTGGGCTGGCTGCTGTCGGTCGTGCGGCTGACGCGTCCCGACCATGTGATCGGCCGCGGCTGGATGACGCTGGCGTTGGCGGTCGGCGTCGCCGGCATGGTGCTGGTGCTGACCAACGAACGCCACGGCCTGGTCTGGCCGCAGGTCCAGTGGTTCGGTGGCGTTGGCCTGCATACGCGCGCCGTGTTCTCGCACGGCCCGGCCTATTGGGCGCTGGCCGCCTACAGCTACGGACTGCTGCTGGCGAGCCTGTATTTCCTCGTGAAGGCGCGCCCGCGCGGCAAGCTGCCGCCGGGCGGCAGGGCGCTGCTGATCGCCGGCCTGCTGTTGCCTGTGCTTGCCAACGTCGCCTATCTGCGCGGCTGGACGACTGCGCTCGGCGGCGACCTGACGCCCGCGACGTTCTCGGTGATGGCGCTGCTGGTCTGGCTGTGCGCGCTGCGGCCGCATCTGGGGGACGTCGGTCACTATGCGCGGCTGCGCGTGTTCGATGCGCTGCGCGAAGGCTGCGTCATCGTCGACGACCGCGAGCGGATCGCCGATCTGAACCGCACCGCGCAGCGCATGTTGCCGGGGCTGCGGCGCGGCGACCCGGCGCCCGCTTCATGGATGGCGACCAGGCCCTATGTGGCCGGTGTCCCGGACTACGAGCTGACGGTCGAACCGGTCCGAAACCTGGACGACCGGGTCATCGGCCGCATCGTCTTCGTGCGCGATGTCAGCGCGTTTCGCACGCGCGAGCATGCCTTGGTGGAGGAGAACTCCAATCTGGCGGTGCGGCTCAACGAGACCGTCGACAAGCTGCTGCGCATCGAAGGCGATCTGTATCGCGACCCGCTGACCGGCCTGTTCAACCGGCGCTTCTTCCAGCGCGAGGCCGGTGTGCTGCTGGCCGCCGCGCAGGAGCGTGGCACGCCGCTCGGGCTGATGCTGATCGACGTCGACTTCTTCAAGCAGTACAACGACATCTACGGCCATCTGCGCGGCGACGAATGTCTGCGTGCGATCGGCGCCACGCTGGCGCAGACGCTGGACGAGGCCGCCAGTTTCTGCGCGCGCGTCGGCGGCGAGGAATTCGCCGTGGTGCTGCACCAGGCGGACGCCCAGCGTACCCGCGCCATCGGCATGCGCATGCTGCAGGCGGTGCGGTCGCTGCAGATGCCGCATGTCGGCGCCGATCCGTCCCATCCGTTCCTCAGCATCAGCGTCGGCGCGGTGTCGCGCGTTCCGGACTCGCCGCTGATCGAGGAGCTGGTGGCGGCGGCCGATGTCGCGCTGTACGCGGCCAAGCGCGGCGGCCGCAACCGGCTGGTGATGGCCGGCGGCCAGGCGAGCGCGCCGATGTCCGCAGATGACACGGATAACGCGGACAACGGGGATAACGCGGACAACGGGGATAACGCGGATAACGCGGATAGCGCCGATCCATCCCGCCCGCTGGTCTGACCGCGCTGCCGGCCCGCCGGCCTTCCAGTCCCAGGAGACAAGATGCCCACGCTCGATACGCTGATCGCCTTCTTCGGCATTGCAGTGCTGCTTGGCCTCGCGCCCGGTCCCGACAACGTCTTCGTGCTGCTGCAGTCGGCCATGCGCGGCCCGCGCGCCGGTTTGACGGTGGTGCTGGGCCTGTGCACCGGCCTGCTGGTCCATACCACCGCCGTCGCGCTCGGACTGGCGACGCTGTTCGCTGCGTCGGCCACCGCGTTCACCGTGCTGAAGATCTGCGGCGCGCTGTATCTGGCGTGGTTGGCGTGGCAGGCGTTCCGCGCGCCGGTCGATGCGCCGGTGCAGGCGGGCGAGCGGGCGGGCGACGGCTGGCAGATGTATCGCCGCGGTGTGGTGATGAACGTCACCAATCCCAAGGTCGCGATCTTCTTCCTCGCCTTCCTGCCGCAATTCGTCTCGCCGGCGCAGGGACCGATCGCCATGCAGATCGCGGTGTTCGGCGCGGTGTTCATGCTCGCGACGCTGCTGGTATTCGGCGCGATCGCCTGGTTCTCGGGTTTGTTCGGCACCTTGCTGCTGCGCTCGCCGCGGGCGCGACGGGCGTTGAACTGGTTCGCCGGCACGGTCTTCGCCGGCCTCGCGCTGCGGCTTGCGACGGCGCAGCGGTAGGGGCGAGCGCCAGCGCCCGGCCTCAATGCCAAACGCCAGTCCGCTGCGGCACCGACATGCGCTGCGAATTGGCGCACCGAGGCTGTCCGTATAGATTCTGAAACATGGATCGCGGTACGTCGGCGAGTTTCTACAGCGTCGGATCCGCTTCGACAGCAGGCCCGCGCGGGAGCGCTAGATTGCGCCTTTCCGCTCGACCGCCGAGGCGACCGTCATCGTGTTTCCATCTTCCTTCTTCTCCCTCGGCCGTCCGCCCGGTCAGCCGTTGTTGCGTTCCGAACCCGGGCAATTCCACCCTGATGGCCGACGCGCCGATCCCGCGCTGGACCCAATGCATCCATGTGCCGCGCTGGCGCTGCTCCAGCCGCCGCTGACAGCCGAACCCGTGCTGACGCGCGTCCCGCTCGATGCACCCGATCCCGCCAGCCATGTCGACGCGGCACTGGGCTTGCTGCGCCGGCGCACCGGCGTGCCGCTCGCCGAACGTCTCGCCACGGGCCTGCCCGGCGATCGCGCCGCTGCGATTGCGCTGCTCGACGAGCTGCTGGCCGATGGCAGGCCCGCCGGCCCGCTCGCCTCGTCAAGCCCGCTTGCCGCTTCGGCACAGGGCAGCAGCGCCATCGCACAGGCGCATGCGCTGCGCGATCGCCTGCGGAGCGGGGCATCGGCAGACGCGGACGTCCCCACGCTGCAGCGCGCGGTCGAAGCACTGATCGGCGCGCTGGAGGCGACGCCCTACGGCCGCGAGCATGCGTCGATGCGGGAACGGGCCGACGCCGCGCTTCGCGCAATCGTCGGCGGCCCTCCATGGGACCTTGTCGCGATGATCAACAGCGACCGCCTGCCGGATCGTCAGGCCGCGGTCCACCAGGTCGACCTCCTGCTGGCGCATCTGCAAATGCTGGCCCGCACCTGCGAGCCAACGTCGGCTGCCGATCCCTTCCCGCCCGCACTGCGCGCGGCGTTATACCGGCTGGCGCTCGAGGGCGGTCACGGGCTGAGCCCCGCGCAGCGGATCGCTCTGCGCCAGTGCCCGGGACTCGGCCCGGAACTGGCTCCGATGCTGCACGCGGGCAGTACGCTGTCGAGCGTGGCAGCGAACACGCTCGACAGGCTTTGCCGGCATGCCAGGCACTGTGCGGCCGACGCGAACCGGCACGCCGACGATGCGGTCCTTCTCGCCGAACTGGCTGCGCTCGGCGCCTGCGCACGCAAGCTCGTCGAAAGCGCGCCGTCCGCGGGCGGCGCATTGGACCGGCAGGCCTCGGAGGCCGCGCGGGACGGTCTGTTGCAGGACGCGCTGGCGACGCGGCTCACTGCGTCGAACCCGAGCGACATTGCCAGTCTGCATCGGTGGATCACGACGCCAACGCTGGTCGCATTGCGCACCATGGTGGATCGCTCCGCGCGGGCCAACCTGCCGCAGGACGAGGGCACCTCCCGCGCCGCCAGCGCGCTCGCCGCGCAGCGCCGGCTGCTGCGCGACTGGGTCTTGGCCTACGACGGTCTGGCTGCCTTGCTGACCGTGCGCATGCCGCCGCAAGCGGAGTCCGCGGCGAAGCGCAAAGCCGCCGCGTCGCCGGCATCCGGACAAGCGGCCGAGGTCGCCGCGGCGGCCGACCTGTTCCGGCAACTCTTTGCAACCGACCCCGCGCCTGACGGCGGCACCGGCTTGCAGCTCGATTGGGTCCGAGCCTGACCCCAAGCCCAATGCCAGGACATGTGGAAACGACGCGGCATCGGCCTATGCCGCGCGGAGCATTTTTTAAACTGATTTGTGTATGAGGGATCGGATGTTGTTGCCAGTCGTATTCAGATACATCGGCCAGTGCCTGGGCGTCAGGTACAAGCCGCGGCCCGCAGCCGCCGCATCCGTACGCTTGACGCGGGATACCCCGAGCCCGCGAACCAGCCTCTGGTCGCGGCTTGTTCGCACGTTGTTCTTCTGGCGCGGCCCGCGTACGGAACGGGCCCGCGCCCACCCGTCGCCTCGGATCACCTACGTTTCCACGCCACCGCCGTGGTCGGAACGGGACACCACGAAGTCGATCGTCGAAAGCCTGGCGCCATTGGCGCCGGACGCGCTCGAGGCATTTTGCCGCGGCTGCTCCAGGGACACCCTGCGGGCGATGGTGAGCTGGTGCCAGGCAGCCGGCAACGCCCACGCGGCGGGCGATACGGACGCGATCCTGGCGAAGGACATGATCGAGACGAAAGCCAGGGAAGCATTGCGTGCGTTCGAGCCGGATGGGATCGTTCCGCCGGCCGGCATCCGGCACGTGCTGACGCAGCTGCACCGCGCGCTGGCAAAGGTTCGCGACGGCAAGGGCGTCCTCGACCTGGCGCGACTGCGTGACGACTGGGTCAGCCGGCGCCCGCGCGATCGCCAGTTCGTCGCCGGTGGCTGCCATGCCGCCAACGCCTTCGACATGTTCCGCCGCTCGATCGAGGCGCTGTGCCGTTTCGAGATGGCCGATGGCGATCCCGCGGTCACGCACGCCCTGGCGGCGCAATGGGTCGACGCCGCCGCAGCGCTGTGCGAGGCGTTGGAGGCTGGAAGGCTGACCGGGGCGGTGATGGCGCGGCATGCCGATGCACTGCGCTTGCGCGAGCGAGACACCGCGCTGGTCCTGATCTGCGCGCAGCTTGGCATCGCGCGGCAGGCACCGCGGTCGAGCCTGTCCCATGACACCGGGCCGGACGAGGCCGCCGACACCGCGCCGAGTCCCACCGGCAACGCACGCAAGCACGGCTCGCAACCGATCGCCGCAAAGACGCTGACGGAACTGCTGCTCGACCGCGGCAGCGAAGCCGGGCAGATCGATGCCGCGGTCGGTTCGCTGGTACACAACCTGCGCACCGTGGCGCGGCAGCGCGAGCGCGAGGCGTTTCCCGCGGCAATCGCGGCCCGCCTGGACGAACTGTTGACGCGTGCCGGAGCTCGCCTGACCGAGCCGCAACTGCATCGCCTCGGGGACGCGCTGCAGCGGGCCGGCCTGAGAGCCTGGACCGTGTGCCGCAAGCTGCTGGACATCCGCGAGGCGCTGTACGACACCGGCACGCAGGCCTTGCGCGACGCGATGGCGGGGATCGCCGGCGTGCGGGCGCGACAGTCCGCGGTACGCGAGCAGGCGCAGCAGATTTGGCGCAGCATCGGGCTGGTCGATGCCGAGGTGGCGCGGGAGGCCGGATTCTCCGGCGCGACGCCGGGCGATGGCACCGCCCTCCGCCAGGCCCTCCGCTAAGCCCTGCGCGGTCTGACGATTCCGCCGTCAAGCAGCGGGTTTGTATCGCCGTGTATCGACGCAGCGGGGCGATACACGGCGATGCGCGGCGGGCCGGTTGCCGACACGTCGCCGATACCGCGCGGCGGTCTACTGGCGTTTCTCACCCACCTGATCGGAGAAACGACCATGTCAAACACCGTGAACGCACAACGCCGCCGCCTGCTGGGCTCGACCACGGCGCTGGCCAGTATCGGCCTGCTGGAGCTGGGCCTGGGCAGCGTGGCCCACGCGGGGCCGGCACGGCAAGCCGCCGCCGTTGCGGGCCAGTCCCCCGGCAGCGCTTCGCTTGGCGCGATTCGCCAGATCGACGCCGGCACGCTGAACATCGGCTATGCCGAGGCCGGTCCGGCCAACGGCCCGGTCGCGATCCTGCTGCACGGCTGGCCCTACGACATCTACAGCTTCGTCGACGTCGCGCCGGTGCTGGCGAAGGCCGGTTATCGCGTGATCATGCCCTACCTGCGCGGCTACGGCTCGACCCGCTTCCTGTCGGCTGACACGCCGCGCAACGGCCAGCAGGCCGCGCTCGCGGTCGATGTCATCGCGCTGATGGATGCGCTGAAGATCGACAAGGCCATCATCGCCGGCTTCGACTGGGGCGCCCGTACCGCCGATATCGTCGCCGCGCTGTGGCCGGAGCGCTGCCTCGGGCTGGTGTCGGTCAGCGGCTATCTGATCGGCAGCCAGGAAGCCAACCGCAAGCCCTTGCCGCCGGAGGCCGAGCTGCAATGGTGGTACCAGTTCTACTTCGCCACCGAACGCGGCGCCGCCGGCTACGCGGCCAACCTCGACGGCTTCAACCGGCTGATCTGGCAACTGGCCTCGCCGCAGTGGAAGTTCGATGACGCGACGTACCGCCGGTCGGCGCAGTCGTTCGACAACCCCGATCACGTCGCCATCGTGATCCACAACTACCGCTGGCGCCTCGGCCTGGTCCAGGGCGAGCCGCAATTCGATGCGCTGGAGAAGCGCCTGGCGGCCGCGCCGAAGATCTCGGTGCCGACCATCACGATGGAAGGCGACGCCAACGGTGCGCCGCATCCGAAGCCCGCCGCGTACGCCGGCATGTTCACCGGCAAATATCAACATCGGGACGTTGGTGGCGGCATCGGCCACAACCTGCCGCAGGAAGCGCCGCGCGCGTTCGCCGACGCGGTGCTGCAGGTTGTCAAGCTTTGAGCCGGGGAGACGTGCATGCAACGACTCCGAATCGCAGCGGCTTTCCGCGCCCTCGCGCTGCTGGCCTGCGCCGCCCTGGGCCAGCATGCACTGGCGCAGCCACCGGTCCACGGCGCAAGCGAAACGGTGCCCAGGCAACAGCCGGCCCCGCAGCCGTCCACCGGGCAGCAGAGCGCCAGGCCCTCTGCATCGCCGATCTACGGCGTGACGATCCCGCCGGGCTACCGAAAATGGCAGCTGATCGCGCCGGCCCAGGAGGCGGCTCCGCTCGATGAATTGCGCGTGGTGCTCGGCAATCCGGAAGCGATGGAGGCCATCGAACGGTCCGCGAAGCGCTTTCCCGACGGGGCCGTGCTGGTCAAGCTGGCCTACAAGCGCAAGCCATCGCCCGATTTCGAACCCGCGACGATACCGGGACAGCCGACCACGGTACAGGTGATGGTCAAGGACTCGCGCCGGTATGCGTCGACCGGAGGCTGGGGCTTCGGGCGCTTCGTCAACGGCGTGGCGGTGGACGCGGCCCAGCATCAGACCTGCTTCGCCTGCCATGCGGCCCGCGTCAAGGACCGCGATTACGTGTTCACGCGCTTCGCACCATAGCGGCGGCGCTGGCTGCGTCCTGCGGTGCCCGATCCGGATCGACCTGTCGCCTGGCAGGCCGATCCGGTTTTTTTTGAGCTCGGCAAGCGCAACGGCACCAGGGTGCATGCGCGCGAGCTGTAGGGAAGGCCCGCGCTTTGTATTGCACTGTATCTGGCACGGCTTGCGATGCAACTTCGTGACAATCCCGCGCTGCGACAAACACATCGGCGATACACACCCACCCTGAAATAGCGACATCGAATCCACGACGCCATTTCAAGGAGCGCACTGTGCAAGACCGGCCTATTCCCACCCCTCTGATGACCCGCATCGATGCGGCCGGCCACTGGCTCGCGCCGCTGGGCCTGCGAGCGATCCTCGCCTGGGAGTTCTTCGAGTCGGGCCGCGAAAAGCTGCTGGGAGAAAACTGGTTCGACCAGCTTGCCGGGCAGTTCCCGCCGCCGTTCTCGCTGCTGAGCGCCAATCTCAACTGGACGCTGGCGACCTGGCTCGAACTGCTGGGCGCCGCCGCACTGCTGCTGGGCCTGGGCACGCGGTTCGTCGCCTACGCGCTGATCGTGCTGACCGTGGTCGCCACCTATGCCGTGCATTGGCCGACGGAGTGGGCAAGCCTCGCCGAGCTGTGGCAGGGCTACGCCGTCACCGACAACGGCTATGGCAACTTCAAGCTGCCGCTGCTGTATCTGGTCATGTTGCTGCCGTTGCTGCTGCGCGGAGCCGGCCCGCTGAGCCTGGACGGCTTGCTGATGCACCGGTGGACGCATGGTCAAGCGCTGCCGGCCGTCGCGACGATCGATGCCGGCCATGCCGTCTGGTCCGCCCTGCTGATCCTGCTCGGGCTGCCGATTGCGCTGCTGCTGCCGTGGGCCGGTGGCGCGCTGATCGCCATCGGCATCGCGCTGGCCGTGCTGTGCCGGGCCCGGCGCTGACGGTCTCCCCATCCCGCCGATCGATATGGGGCGCTTCGATACGCAAAGCCCGCCATACACAGCATCACCCCAATCGAACCGATTTTGTTCGCCACATCCCGTGGCACAGACCCGCACGTCCGCGTGCATTGATTCAGGAGATCCACCATGTCATATGCTCATTCCTCCCGCAAGACGACGCTCGGCCTGCTTGGTGCCGCGCTGGCAGGCAGCGTGCTGCTGAACGGACCGGTCTTCGCCGTGCAACCGCTGGCGCAGGGCTATCTGGTCGCCGCGGCCGACGGCAAGGCCGCTGAGGGCAAATGCGGCGAAGGCAAGTGCGGTGCCGAAACGAAGCGTGCACCGCGCGGCGCCAGCAAGGGTGCCCAGGCCGAAGGCAAGTGCGGGGAGGGCAAGTGCGGTGCCGAAACGACGCGCGTGTCGCGCGGCGCCAGCAAGGGTGCGCAAGCCGAAGGCAAGTGCGGTGAAGGTAAATGCGGCGAAGGCAAGTGCGGCGATGCCTCGTTCTCGCGCACCGATACCGACAAGAACGGCCTGGTCTCGCGCGCCGAGTTCCTGGCGGTGGCGCTCACGCGTGCCGCGGAGTTCGACAAGATCGACACCAGCCACGACGGCAATATCTCGGAGGCCGAGGCCTACGAGTATCTGCGCGCCACCTACCAGGCCAACGGCAAGCCGGTACCGAAAAACCTGTTTGCCAAGCTGAAGAAGTAGTCGTCGCATGTAGCGGCGCCGCGCCGCGCCGGGCCGGAACGCGAACCGGTGCGGCGCGGATGCGCAAGCGTGGCAACGGGGTCCCGGCGGCCCCGTGTCCTCTATCGATTGCCAAGGAGATTCACCGTGTCGGTGCCGATCCGTTCCTCCGTCCTTTCACCTCGCTCCGCATCCGCCCGCGTCGGCCTGGGACTGCGCAGGGCCCTGATCCCGCAGCTGGAGCAGGCGCCGCCCGGCGACTTCGATTTCCTCGAGCTCGCTCCCGAGAACTGGCTGCGCGTCGGTGGCGCCTATGGCAAGGCGCTGGGCCGTCTGGCCGCGCGGTATCCGCTTTACTGCCATGGCCTGTCGCTGTCGCTCGGCGGCATCGCGCCGCTCGATGAAGAGCTGCTGAACGAGATCCGCAGCTTTCTCGACGGCCACCGCGTGCCGCTTTACAGCGAGCACCTGAGCTACTGCACCGACGACGCGCATCTCTACGATCTGCTGCCGCTGCCATTCACTGCGGAGACCATCGAACATGTCGCCGCCCGCATTCGCCGTGCGCAGCAGATCCTCGGCAGGACGATGGCGATCGAGAACGTGTCGTACTACGCCGCCCCGCGACAGGACATGGACGAGGCGACCTTCACCAACGCCGTGCTGCGCGAGGCCGACTGTGCCTTGCTGCTGGATGTCAACAATGTCCATGTCAACGCGATCAACCACGGCTTCGATCCCTATGCCTTCCTCGATGCGCTGGACCCGGGCAGGGTGGCCGCCTATCACGTGGCCGGTCATTACGACGAAGCCGACGACTTGAAGATCGACACGCATGGCGCCGCGGTCAAGAGCGAGGTATGGGCGTTGCTGGAATACGCCTATGCCCGCTTCGGCGTGCACCCGACCGTGCTGGAGCGCGACTTCAACTTCCCCGACTATGCCGAGCTGGCCAGCGAGCTGCGATATATCCGCGAACTGCAGGCCCGCGCCGGTGGCGCAGCGAGGAGAATGGCCCATGGCTGAGATCGCCCGCACTTCGATGCAGCAGCAGATGGATCTGACGCGCCACCTGCGCGATCCGTCGCGCCATCCGTCGCCGGCGGGCATGGACCCCGCCCGCGTGCGGATCTATCGCGAACTGGTGACCGGCAACCTGGTGTCGTTGCTGGGCGGGGCCTTTCCGGTACTGGTGTCCTTGCTGGGAGCCGAGCATTGGCGCTGGCTGGTGGAGCGCTTCCTGCGCGACCACCGCTCGCACACGCCGCGCTTCGGCGAGATTGCCGAGGAGTTCGTCGCCTTCGTCGACACGCTCGACATCGAAGCCTTGCCGGCGCCGATGCGGCGGCCGTTCCTCGCCGAGCTCGCGCATTACGAGTGGGTGGAAATGGCGCTGCTCCACAGCGATGCACGACCGCTCGCGGCGGATCCGTCGGCCGCGACCCGCGCACCGGCGGTGGACCGGCCGCTGCAACTGTGCCCGCTGGCCTGGCCCCTGGCGTATCGCTGGCCGGTGCATCGGCTCGGACCGGCGTATCGGCCGTCGCAGCCGCCGGCACTGGGGACCTTTCTGCTGGTGCGCAGGACGGCCGACGACGACGTGCGATTCTCGGAACTGAGTCCGCTTGCCTGGCAGCTGCTGCACGAGATCGGGCAGGCGGGCGGCGCGCTGACCGCCGACGGCCTGCTGCAAGCACTCGGTCGACAATGCCGCGTGCCGGACTTGCCGTCGTTCGTTGCCGCGGGCATGGCGCTGCTCGACGACATGCACGCCGACGGCTTCGTTGCGGCCGCCCCGGAGGTCGGCGCCGGGAGCGATGCCTAGCCTCGTTGGAAGCCGATCCAGCCGGCGACCTCGCGTGCGACCCAATCCGGATCGTCGTGCGGCAGGTCGTGTCCCGCCCAGGGGTGCACGCGATGCGGGACCGACCACGCCGCCGCCAGGCGCGCCGAGCAGGCCGGGGACACCAGCCGGTCGGCCGCCGACGACAGCAGCAGCGTCGCGCAGCGCGGCGGCGCGGTGCCGGCCTGGAAGCGGGCCGCCGCCAGCAGCTGGCGCAGCGCATTGGCGCGGCTGACCGGGGCGGCGGCGCGGATCGCGGTCCAGCTGGCCAGATCCGATTCCAGCGAATCGGTGCGGGCACAGGTCAGACGATGGATGGTGGCCTCGCAGCGGGCCCCGTCGTGCCACGATCGCATCAGGCCGAGCACGGCCGGCCATGCGCCGGGGCGCATGCGCTGGTGCGGCGCGCCGAACGGCCGCATGCTGGTGTTGATCAGCACCAGCCGTTCGATCTCGTCGGCATGCCGCTGCGCCCACGCGGTCGCGACCATGCCGCCCAGCGACATCGCCAGCAGCCGGTACGGCGGGCGCAGCCCAGCCCGTGCCGCATCGGCGCGCAGTTCGGCCACGACGTCGGCCACCGACGCCGGCGAGCGCCGGCCCGCTTGCTCGCCGTTGCCCGGCAGATCGAGCATCGTCAGCCGATCGTCGTCGCGCAGCGCGCCGCGGCGCCGCAACGCCGCCGGCAGTTCGCCCCAATGGCGCGCCTCGCGCGTCAGGCCGCGCAGCAGGATCCAGTCGCTCATCGTGCCGGCCTGCCCGCGGGGGCGCGCCAGTGTTCGCTGGCCTCGCGCCAGATGGCCTGCCGCGCGGCGCCGGTCGGCAGCCAGCGCGCCGGCGCGAAGGCGGCGCGCGCCAGGAAATCGAACAGGCTGACATGGCGGCGCAGCACGCGCGCGGTGCGATGCGCCTTGACCGGATTGAAGAAGCCGTCGCGCGAGAACAGCTGCCGCGGATTCTTCTTGATCCACAGCCAGGAGCCCAGTTCGAGCGTCATCGGCAGAAAGATATGCGGCGCGGGCGTGCGGTCATAGGCGTAATCCCACAGGTCGCCGTGCACCAGGTACTGGTGGCTCTGCGGCTCGAACGCGTAGCCGTGATGCGGATGGGCCTGCTCGAACAGCGTCTTCAGCACGTACATCTCCGGCAGATGGGGCATCGCGGCCTGCGTCCGGGCGTAGGGAAACCAGATGCTGTCGCGCCAGCCGTAGCCGGAGTGGCAATCGACGGCAAAGCTCAGCGGCCGCGTCAGCAATTGCGCCTGCACCACGCGCAGCAGCGCCGTGCTCTCGGCCTCCATCGGCGTGCCGGCCCTGCCGCGGTACCACGGCAGCCACGGGCCGATGCGCTGGCCGCCCGCGAGGAAGGGCACGCGCCCCTCGGCATCCTGCGGCGCGTTGCGCATCAGGTCGACGCCGTTCGGATTGGCGCGCCGGCCGGCCCACATGCCGGCCGGGTTGACGATCGGCATGAACAGCAGACGGACCTGCCGCAATTGCAGGTGCAGCAGCTCGTCCCATTCGAGGCGCTTGAGCAGCGCCCGCATATAGTCGAGCAGCAGCTGCGTGCCGATCCGTTCGAGGCCGTGGATGCCGCCGAACAGGCCGATCGCCGGCGCGCGGGGATCGCGCGAGCCGATGCCGGCCAGATACACCGGAAAACGCCGCCCATGGCTGCTGGCCTCGCACACCACGTCGATATCGAAATGTTCCGCGCCGACTTCCAGCAGCGCGCGCAGCAGATCGAGCTCGGCGAAACTGTCGGAGGCGGGAAGGGGCATCGGGTCGGCTGGGCGGAAAGGGAAGCGGCCGGGCCGCGACGGCGCCGGTCCGTATGACGGAACGATGTTGCGAGTCTACTCGCGCAATATGACAGTGCCTTGTGACGACACGGGACTGTCATCGTGCCGCGCCAGACCGCCGCTTCGGTCAGCCGAGCTGCTCGGCCAGGACCTCGCGCGCGGCCTGCACCACCGGCGCTTCGCCGCGGCGGGGCGGCAGCAGGCAGAACTCGACGTCGGGCAGTGCCGGCAGCCGCAGCGACGACACCGTCGCAGGATCGAGCGTGGCCACGCCGGCCGGAATCGCCGATTGGTTCAAACACGAGATGCCGAGTCCGGCCGCCAGCGCCATCTGCAATCCCGCCACGCCGGAGGCGGAGTGCGAGACCCGGTAGGGCACACGAGCGCGCTTGAGCATGCGTACCACGTACTGGTGCAGCGAGCAGGTGTCCGGCAGCAGCACCAGCGGCAGCGGCATGCCGATCTGCGCCGTTTCGCCGCGCGCGGCGACCCAGGCCAGCGGCTCCCGTCGCAACGGCCGCAAGCCGGCGCGTGGCCGCTCGCCGGTGCCGCCGCGCGCTCCCGCTACGCGCATCGTCAGGCCGATATCGAAAGCGTCGTCGTCGGCGCTGGCGTCGATCGCCGCGCTCTTCATCACGGTCACGTGCAGCCGCAATTGCGGGTGGCGCTCGCGCAGGCGGCGCAGCATGCCGGCGATCTCGGCGGTGCGGTAGTAATCGGTGATGGCAAGCCGCAGCTCGCCCGCCAGCGTCTCGCCGCGAATGTCCTGCATCGCCAGCGCCTCCAGGTCCAGCATGCGGCGCGCGTGGCCGAGCAGCCGTTCGCCGGCCGGGGTGGGCTGCACGCCGCGGCGCCCGCGCAGCAGCAGCGGCACGCCGGCGCGCTCCTCCAGCTTGCGCAGCTGCTCGCTGACCGATGACTGCGACAGGAACAGCCGTGGCGCGGCGGCCGACAGGCTGCCGCTGTCGGCCACCGCGACGAAGGTACGCAATTGTTCGAGATCGAAGCCGCGCATGTCTTGCTCCAGGTTCGCTTCTGGTTTCGGCGATACCGATGGATGGTATCGCATTTTCCTGCTTTTCCGATGGCAGGGCGGGCACTAGCATCGAGTCAGTGGCGGGTCGGCACGGCGGTATCGGGCCGGCCCATGCCACCTGCCATTTGATGCAACGACCATTCGAAGAGGAAACCGCGATGCCCCATCTTCAACTGCAGATTTCCGGTCAACCCAACGCCGCGCTGACCGCGAAGGCCGCCGCCACCGTCGCCGAACTGACCCGTACCGTGCTCGGCAAGAAGCCCGAGGTGATGGCGGTGGCGGTCCAGTACGTGCCGCACGACGCCTGGTTCATCGATGGCCAGCCGCTCTCCGCGCTCGGGCGCAACGCCTTTCATCTCGATATCAGCGTCACCGACGAGACCAATACCAAGGCGGAGAAGGCGCGCTACCTCGAAGCGGTGCACCATGCGCTGTCCGAGCTGATCGGCAAGGTGCACGACTGCTCGTACATCCATGTGATCGATGCCCGCGCGGCGGCGTACGGCTATGGCGGCCGCACGCAGGAATACCGCCATCAGCACGGGTCGACGTTGTAGGGCGGGGCTCAGCCGGCGGGCAGCCGATACAGGCGCCGTGGCTGTCCGTCCGGCGACAGTTCGAACACGACGCCGCCGCCGCTGTCCGCCCCTTGTCCGGTCAGCGCGGTGATGTTGACCTGATGGGTCACCATCAGATACGGCCCGCCGCGCGGATCGAGCCGATCGATGAAGCGCGACAGTTCTGCGGTCTGATCGGTGCGGGCGCCGGCGTCGCCAAAGAACGAGTTCAGCAGCGGCAGCACGGTGACGGGGCCGAGGTCCATCAGCCGCGCGGTGTCCTGGCAACGGCACCAGGCGCTGGCCCACACCGCACTGGGACGAAAGCCCGCGGCGCGCCAGGCCGCGCCCAGACGCTGGGCCTGGGCGCGCCCGCTCGCATCGAGATTGCGCTGCGTCCGGCAGGAGGTCAGGTCGAAGCCGGGCGGGTCGCCGACGCCCGGCGCGGTGGCATGGCGCAGCAACACGACCACATTGGGACGAGCGAGCGCCGAAACGGGTAGTGTGGGGATCGGTTGCGCGAGGGCGCTGGACATGCCCGCCGGCATGGCCGCCGCCAGCAGGGTCCAGCAGGCGAGCCGGGCCGCGACGGCCAACGCCTTGCGGCGCCGCGGGGAGGGCGAGATGGCGGCTTCGCTGCGATCGATCATGTTGCTCCTCCTTGCGCCCGGCCGTCCCGCCCGCGGGCCTCGCTGGCTCGTACTACCGGCTGAGACCGCGCGCCGAGATCGGCCACAGCGACTCGACCTTGCCGTCGCGCACGCCGACCAGCGTGTCGTACAGGTTCAGCGTCGGGTCGCAGTGTCCCGGCACCAGCCACAGCGGTTCGCCCAGCTGCGGCAGCGCCGGCAGCTCGCCGCCGGCAGCCGGCACCGGGCGCACGATGCCGTGTTCGTCATTGGCGGCGACATAGGCCAGCCGCGTGCTGCGCCTGCCGCCGCCGAACTGGCCGCCGTGGCGTTCCCCGGCGTTGCGTTCCTCGGCGTTGCGCTCTCCGGTGTTGCGTTCCCATACCCACGGCAGCCCCGAATCGACCGCCATCGACTTCAATCCCGCGTCGACCACGACCTGGCCCTGTGCCGCGGTGCTCATCACCGTGGTCGCGATAAACAGGCTGTGCTCGAAGCGCAGCGCTTCGGCCGCGCCGCCGCCATCGATCCCGCCGCCGGTTCCGCTGGCCGCGACGCCCTCATTGCTGCCGTAGTCGCCATCCATGAAGACGTACGACCCGGGCTGGATCTCGGTGAAGACGCCGCTGGCCAGATCGAATTCGACGCTGCCGCTGCCGCCGCCGGTGACCACCTGGCAGGGCGCACCGGCCGCCGCGAGCCGGGCCGCGACCGCGCCGGCACGCTCGGCGGCGCGCGCCGCGGCCTCGCGCCGGGCGGCATGGTCGCGCACATGCTGGATGCCGCCATGGTAGGCCTGCAGTCCGCCGAACGACAGGCGCGGCTGCGCGGCGATCCGTTCGGCGAGGCGCAGCGCGGCGTCGGCGTCGGCGACGCCGCAGCGGCCCTGGCCGATGTCGAGCTCGACCAGCACCGTCAGCCCGCTCTGCTCGCGTTCGGCCGCCTCGGCCAGCGCGCGCACCTGGACGACCGCGTCGACGCAGACGCTGATGCGCGCGTGGCGGGCCATGCGTGCCAGCAGCGTGGCCTTGGCCGGGCCGGCGATCTCGTTGCTGATATGGATGTCGGCGACGCCGGCGCGCAGGAAGGGCAGCGCCTCGCTGACCTTCTGGCAGCAGATGCCGACGGCGCCGCGCGTCATTTGCGCCAGTGCGATGTCCGGACATTTGTGCGCCTTGGCATGGGGCCGCAGCGCGACGCCGGCCCGGTCCGCGGCCTGCTGCATCCGCTGCAGATTGCGCTCGAAGGCATCGAGCACCAGCACCAGCGCCGGCGTGTCGATCGCCTGCCAGGGCTGGCCGGGTTCCGCGATCGGAGGCAGCGTGGGCAGTCCCGCCGGATCGCGCAAGACGGGCAGGTCGGAGGAAGCGGAAGGCACGGCGTGAGGGTCGGGCATGACGGCGATGTCTCCAAATGAGGCGGTGGGCCGGATGGCGTAGGGCGCGGGGGATCATCGGCCGATCGGGACGGACTGTCAAACCGTGCCGCCGCCGCGACCCGGCCCCCCGCTGCGGCGAGGACGCTGTCGCGCTTGTCCTACACGGCTTGCGGCGGCCGTCCGACTGCGGGACGCGCAAGCCGCCGACTATGCTGACAGTGATGCACCGCGCCTCTCGCGCGGCGCTCGTCACCCCCGCACCGTCCCCTCGCCATGCATGCCACGCCCACCCCGTCTGCGCAGCCCGGTGCGCCATCCGCAGCGCGCCCTGCAGCGCAGGCTGCCGCGGACAATGCTGCGGACACGGCGCCGGGCACCCCGGCCATCGCCGCGGACGCGCGCGATGACGAGCCCGCGGCGGCGGCCTCGGCATCCTCGGCGGCCGCCGAGCCGGCCCGTGGTCCGGCCGGCGCCCGCGCGCTGCCGGTCGCGATCCAGCGCGGCAGCCTCGCACTGGTGGTGCTGGCGACGCTGGCCTGCCTGTACGCGCTGCATGTCGCCAAGGCGTTCGTGATCCCGGTGGTGCTGGCCGTGATCCTGACCTATCTGCTCGATCCGCTGGTATCGGCGCTGCATCGCCAGCGGCTGCCGCGCCCGATCGGCGCGACGCTGGTGTTGCTGGGCCTGGTCGCGGTGCTGCTGTGCGGTGCGTATCTGCTGCAGGGCCAGGTCGAGGCCATCGTCGACCGGCTGCCGGAGATCGCGCGCAAGCTGTCGCGCAGCCTGTCGGCGCTGCTCAGCGGCGACGACTCGATGTGGCAGAAGATCCAGCGCGCGGCGACCGTGCTGACCGGCGGCACGCCCCAGCTGTCGCGCGGCGCCCCGGTCGTCATCGAGAAGCCGGCCGGGGCGCTGCACGACATGGTGCTGGCCGGTTCGGTCAGCGCCTTTGCCGCGGCGGGGCAGGCCGTGGTGGTGCTGTTCCTGACCTTCTTCCTGCTGGTGTCGGGCGACATGTTCAAGCGCAAGTTCGTCAAGATGACGGGCCGCACGCTGACGCAGAAGAAGGTCAACGTCCATATGCTGGGCGAGATCAATCGGCAGATCCAGCGCTACATGCTGATGCTGCTGATCACCAATGCCGCGCTGGGCGTCTGTACCTGGTTCTTGCTGAAGGCGATCGGCCTGCAGCACGCCGGCACCTGGGCGCTGGCGGCGGCCGCGCTGCATCTGATTCCGTATTTCGGCTCCGGCGCGACCGCGATCGCGCTCGGCGTGGCGGCCTTCATGCAGTTCGGCACGCTGGGCCTGGCCGCCGCGGCCGCGGGCGGGTCGCTGCTGATCGCGACGCTGATCGGCTCGGTGGTGCAGACCTGGATGACCGGCCGGATGGCCAAGATGAATCCGGTGGCGGTGTTTGTCGCGCTGCTGCTGTTCACGTGGCTGTGGGGCGCGTGGGGCATGCTGCTGGCGATTCCGCTGGCCGTGATCGCCAAGGTGGTGGCCGACCATATCGAAGGGCTGGAATTCATGGCCGAGTTCCTCGGGGAGTAGGGCCGAGCCGACAAGACCCTGCCGCAAACAGGGCCAGGG
This sequence comes from Cupriavidus sp. JZ107, assembly GCF_053903255.1. Classification (NCBI taxonomy): domain Bacteria; kingdom Pseudomonadati; phylum Pseudomonadota; class Betaproteobacteria; order Burkholderiales; family Burkholderiaceae; genus Cupriavidus; species Cupriavidus sp. JZ107. The sequence goes on from NZ_CP096480.1 coordinate 749,011, forward strand.
GTTGACCTTCAGTGCCGCGGACTATATCGTAAGATATGTTTTTCGATATAACGAGCGACTGTTCCATGCCCCCTCGCCATCATCACGGCCGGCACGGCCACGGCCCCGGCGGTCCCTTCGGCGGATTCGGCTCCGATGCCGACAGCCTGCGCCGCGGCCGCAAGCTGGGCGCCGACGACCTGCAACTGCTGCTGCTCGACCTGCTGGCCGAGCAGCCCAGCCACGGCTACGAACTGATCAAGGCGCTGGAAGCGCGCAGTGCCGGCTTCTACAAGCCTAGCCCGGGCGTGATCTATCCCGCCTTGACGTACCTGGAAGAGATCGGCCACGCGGCCGTCGACGTCGACGGCAACCGCAAGTGCTACCGGCTGGCCGAGCCGGGCCGCGAGTTCCTGCAGGCCAACCGCGAACGGCTGGCGCTGCTGTGGAACGGGCTGCGTCATGCCGCCCGCAAGATGGAATGGGTGCGCCGCGCCCTGGCCGGCGAGCCGCCGCCGGAGCCGGACGATCAGGGCAACGGCTGGCTGCCGGAATTCGTGCAGGCGCGGATGGCGCTCAAGCGGGCGCTGCTGCTGCGCACCGATGCCACCCCGGACGAACAGCGGCGCATCGCCGACATCCTGCTGCGCGCCGCCGCCGATATCGAAAACACCGAGGCGGCCGCCGTGCCGCCGCATCCCGCCCGACCACGCAACCCGAGGTAATGCATGTCCGCTACCGACCGTGCCACATCCTTCGACGCCACCGATCGCCGCGACGCCGCGCTCACCGTCGAGCGCGTCCGCCATCCGCTGAAGTTCCGCCATATCCAGGTGGTCCGCACGCAGCGGATCTCACCGGCGCTGCTGCGCGTGACCTTTACCGGCGACGATCTCGCCGACTTCGTGTCGGCCTCGTTCGACGACCATATCAAGGTGTTCCTGCCGGCGCCGGGACAGCAGCGCCCGGTGCTGCCGGAGATGGGGCCCGACGGTCCGATGTTTCCTGAAGGACAGCCGCGCCCGATCGCGCGCGACTACACGCCGCGCCGCTACGACGCCGCGGCGCGCGAGCTCGATATCGAATTCGTGCTGCACGGCGATGGCCCGGGCGCCAGCTGGGCGGCGCAGGCGCAGCCCGGACAATGGCTGGGCATCGGCGGGCCGCGCGGTTCCTTCGTGATCCCGTCGGCGTTCGACTGGCACCTGCTGATCGGCGACGAAGCGGCGCTGCCCGCGATCGCGCGCCGGGTCGAGGAACTGCCGGCCGGCAAGCGCGTGGTGGTGGTCGTCCAGGTCGACGATCGCGAGGCGCGTGTCGATCTGCGCGGCGACGCCGCCTGCGAACTGCACTGGCTGTATCGCGCCGAAGGCGACGAACTGCTGACGACGCTGCGCCGGCTGGAATTGCCTGCCGTGGAGGGCTATGTCTGGGCCGCCGGCGAGGCAGCCGCGATGCGGGCCGTGCGCGCCTGCCTGGTCGACGAGCGCGGCATCGACAAGCGCCGCATCCGCGCGTCGGCCTACTGGAAGCACGGCGCCGTCGGCGTGCATGAAACGCTCGACGACTGAGCCGCGTAAAGAGGCCGGAGTTGGAGAGGGCCGAGAGGGCGTCCGGCTCAGTGCGAGCCGGCGTGTCCGCCCTGCCGATGGAACTGCGTATGCCGGTAGAGTCCGTACAGGCTGGTCGCGGTGAAGCCGAGCTGTTGCACGAACAGGCCATAGGTGCCGGTCACCAGTGCGAACACGCTCCACACGATGTTCGAGCACAGGTACGAGATCCAGCCCCAGCGCGACGCCTTGTTGTGCAGCGCGACCAGCAGCGAGCCGCTCATCGCGAGCGCGCAGCCCGACCATTCCAGACCATTGAGCACCATCGGCAGTTGGGCGGCAGCGAGATCCATCGCGCTATGTCTCCTTTTTTTGTGTTCAAGTTTTGCATACAAAGCGTGCGAAGCTTAACGCCGAAGCACGCTGGGAGCAAGAGGGGATATACGCCTGGCGCGACGTGCGGCGGACTCCTTCGCGCCGAAGCGGGCCGATCAACACGAGATCGCGCCTGCACGACGGCGATGGACGCGCGCCCGTAACCCGATTAACATCGTCGCCGGCGGCACTGACAACCGCCAACGTCGCTCGGACGGTTCCGGGCGCTTACGTACAAGGACAACCATGTCAGCCATTCCGGCATCCCCCGGCTCGAGCCCGTCGAGCCAGCGCCGCTTCGCGCGCATCGATCGTCTTCCCCCCTACGTCTTCAATATCACCGCCGAGCTCAAGATGGCGGCGCGCCGCCGCGGCGAGGACATCATCGACATGAGCATGGGCAATCCCGATGGCGCGACGCCCGCGCATATCGTGGCCAAGCTCACCGAGGCGGCGCAGCGTCCCAATACCCACGGCTATTCGACCTCGCGCGGCATTCCGCGGTTGCGCCGCGCGATCTCGCACTGGTATCGCGAGCGCTACGGCGTCGACATCGATCCGGAGCGCGAGGCCATCGTGACGATCGGCTCGAAGGAGGGGTTGTCGCACCTGATGCTCGCCACGCTCGATCGCGGCGACACCGTGCTGGTGCCCGACCCGAGCTATCCGATCCATATCTACGGGGCGGTGATCGCCGGTGCCGATATCCGCTCGGTGCCGCTGATTCCCGGCGTCGACTTCTTCGCCGAGCTCGAACGCGCGATCCGCGGCAGCTATCCGAAGCCGAAGATGATCGTGCTCGGGTTCCCGTCGAACCCCACCGCGCAATGCGTGGAACTCGATTTCTTCGAGCGCGTGATCGCGCTGGCCCGCAAGCACGACATCCTGGTCGTGCATGACCTCGCCTATGCCGACATCGTCTTCGATGGCTGGAAGGCGCCGTCGATCCTGCAGGTGCCGGGCGCCAAGGACATCGCAGTGGAGTTCTTCACGCTGTCGAAGAGCTACAACATGGCGGGCTGGCGCATCGGCTTCATGGCGGGCAATGCCGACCTCGTGACGGCGCTGGCGCGCATCAAGAGCTATCACGACTACGGCACGTTCACGCCGCTGCAAATTGCCGCGATCGCCGCGCTCGAGGGCGACCAGCAATGCGTGCGCGAGATCGCCGCGCAATACCAGTCGCGCCGCGATGTGCTGGCGCGCGGGCTGAACGAGGCCGGCTGGCCGGTGGAGCTGCCGAAGGCATCGATGTACATCTGGGCGCGGATTCCCGAGCCGTATCGCGCGCTGGGCTCGCTGGAATTCGCCAAGCAGTTGCTGGAGAAGGCCAAGGTCTCGGTATCGCCGGGCATCGGCTTCGGCGACTTCGGCGACGACTACGTGCGCTTCGCGCTGATTGAAAACGAATCGCGCATCCGGCAGGCGGTGCGGGGCATCAAGGCGATGTTCCGCGCCGATGGGCTGGTCGCACCGGCGGCGGCTTCCGCAACGGCGCCAAAGCCCTGAGCACGCTCGCGTACCGCATGTCGTTCCCGCGAAAGCGGTAATCCAGCGTCTTTGAAAGCCGCTGGGTTCCCCGCTTTGGGGGACGACAATCTCCGTTGGCAAGCTTGGGCGCTCTCATCAGCGCCTCTCTTGCTTCAATGCGGCCGCGCCGGCGGAACACGCATGCCGAGGATGCGGTTTGCTGACTCGGCGCGGGTTCTCAGCTCCGTCATTTCTGCTTGAAGCAGCTTCTCCAGCGGGGTGGCACCTTTGATGTCACCTCGCCGCAGACACCGTGCAATGAAGTCGATAGCGGCTTGGGCTTGTTGAAGCCTGTGTCCGTAGACAGGTTCGTGATGCGCAATGCGATTCCTGGTCTGATAAAGCGCTTCAAGATGGCTGGCAACCAATGCGCGCGACACCGATTTGTCCGGGAAGACGTGCTTCAGCGCGGGTCGCCATAGCGTGTGCTCGTAGCTCGTTGAAAACAGCCGCTTCCAGAAGTACAGAGTCAGCTGTACCACCAGTTGTCCCATCGATACGCTGACGACCTTTTGCCGGGCCCTCAGGATGTGCTCATATGCAAGACCGTGCGGTGCAATGCCGCCGCAGAACGCGCGTCTATCCAGTTGTTGCCGTTCGTCCAGGTTCATCTTTGCGTACGCAGTCTTTCGCGCGCTGGCGTCGGTCTGCAGGATCTTCGCTTTCAACTCGTTGTCCCACTGAAAGGGAGCGGGCGGCATGCGGAGCCAGTCCGGGGTTTGGAAGTGGTCCGTCAGCTGGGCACAGACGGCGTTGCGCAATGCAATCTCTACCACGGCGGTGACCGTCATCAGCGAGGCGGCAAGTCTGAGCATTGCCTGATGGAGCGCAATGGCGCTGCGGCGAGACCCGGTGAAGCGCTCGAACGTTCCAAGCCGTTCGTCCGAGAGAAGGGCTGCGACGCTAGCCAAATCTGGTTCGGACAGGTGGTCCATTGACTCGAGCTGTGAGCGTGGCTATATTCGCTGGCGATAGGTCGGGATCAGTGTCGGCAGCTGCCTGAATAGGCAAGCGGACCCCCAACTTCCTCCTTGAAGGGCGCTCCGTGGAGCGCCCTTTTTTCCTTCAAGGCGCGGGAATCGTAACCGGTAGGACGGCAGAACGGTGTTTCCACCTGTGCCGGAGCGGGATGACCAAGCCGCTGGGTCCCCGCCTTCGCGGGGACGACAGACTTGTCGGCTATACAGGGCGCTCTTCGGAGCGCCCTTTCCTATTTCAGTGCTGGTGCCGACAGCGGATGCCGCTCGCCTTCCCACGGCGACACGAAGAACCCGCGTACCGCATCGGGATCGACCGCATCGTGGCTGTCCACCCGCCACCGTGGCGTCTGGTCCTTGTCGACGATCAGCGCGCGCACGCCCTCGATGAAGTCGCCGTCGGTGAAGGCGTGGCTGACCACGTCGAGCTCCATGCGGAAGCAGTCGGCCAGGTCCAGCCGGCGGCCGCGCAGCAGCAGTTCGCGGGTGACCGCCGTCATCAGCGGGGAGCGGCCGCGCAGCAGCGTCGCCGTCTTCGCGGCCCAGTCGGCGCAGCATGGATCCTGTTCACCGGCGAGGCCTTGCAGGATCGACGCGGGCGTCGCGTCGGCGCGGAAGTGCCGCAGCAGCGCAGGCAACACCTTCAGCAGCGGGGCGTCGGCCGCGGTGCTCGGCGACGCGGGAGCCAGCGCCCGGCGCAGCGTTGCCAGCACCGTGTCACGGTCACTGGCCGGCCAGTCGATGCTGGCCAGCGTCGTCTCCAACTCCACGAGCGAAGCGCTGTCGGTCGCGACATCCGCGAGTCCGCACAGCAGCGTATCGGCCGCGCCGAGCGTCACGCCGGTCAGGCCGACATACAGCGCCAGCTCGGGCGTCATCCGCGACAGGAAGTGGCTGGCGCCGACATCGGGCACCAGGCCGATGCCGGTCTCCGGCATTGCGATGCGGGAGCGTTCGGTGACGATGCGCAGCGGTGCCGCCTGCGCCAGCCCCATGCCGCCGCCCATCACGATGCCGTCCATCAGCGCGGCCACCGGCTTCGGATAGCGGTGCAGCTCGAAGTCGAGCTGATATTCGTCGACGAAGAAACGCCGGTACAGCGGTTCCCCATCGTCGCCGCCACGTCTGGCCGCGGCGTCGCGATAACTGTCGTATAGCACGCGGATATCGCCGCCGGCGCAGAACGCCTTGTCGCCGGCGCCGCGCAGCACCACGGCGACAATACTGTCCTGCGCGTCCTGCGATGCCCATTGCCGCAGTTGCCGGCGCAGCGCCACGATCATCGGATACGACAGCGCATTGAGCTGGCGCGGCCGGTTCAGCGTCACCAGCCCGACGCGGTTGATGACCTCGAAGCGGACTTCATCGGTGCCCTCGGCCTCGATCCGCTGCGGCAGCGATTCAACTCTTGCGTTCACGCCGCGCCTCCATCGGCGTCGAGGTATTGCCGAATGACGCCCGAGAAATCGAGTTGCCCGTCTCCGCGCTGGCACATCGCCTGGTACAGCTGCTGCGCCAGCGCGCCGAGGAACAGCGGCTGCCGCACCGCGCGGGCGGCGTCGTTGGCCAGGCCCAGGTCCTTCAGCATCAGTTCGGCGCCGAAGCCGCCGCTGTAATCGCGCGCGGCCGGGGCGGTGTCGATCACGCCGGGGTAGGGGTTGCAGGTGTCGGACGACCAGCAGCGCCCCGTCGACGTGTTGACGATGCCTGCCAGCACCTTGGCGTCGATGCCGAGCCGCGCGCCGAGCGCCATCGCCTCGGACACGCCGATCATCGAAATGCCGAGGATCAGGTTGTTGCAGATCTTCGCGACCTGGCCGGTACCGGTGTCGCCGCAGCGGACCACGTTCCTGCCCATGCCGGCCAGCACCGGCTGCAGCCGCTCGAACAGCGCCGCGTCGGCGCCGACCATGAAGGTCAGCGTGCCGGCCTGCGCGCCGCCGGTGCCGCCGGACACCGGCGCGTCGGCGAACGGATTGCCCTGGCGCGCGGCCAGCGCGGCGAGTTCGCGCACCGTCGCCGGGTCGATCGTGCTCGAATCGATCAGCGGCACGCCGGCACGCACGCCGGCCAGCACGCCGTTCTCGCCGGTGTAGACGCCGCGCACGTGCGCCGCGGCCGGCAGCATCGTGATCACGATGTCGGCCTCGGCGGCTGCCTGCTTCGGCGAATCGGCGCCGCTGGCGCCGGCGTCGCGCAACGCGGCAAGCGCTTGCGCATTGAGGTCGAACACCGTCAGCGTGTGGCCGGCCTTCAGCAGGTTGCGCGCCATCGGCGCGCCCATGTTGCCCAGGCCGATAAAGGCGATATGCATCGAGGTCTCCTGTCCGTTGGCGCGGTTCAGCGCAGCGCGATGGTGGTGTTGACGCCCTGGTTCACGGTCTCGTCATCGAACCAGCGCGCCGTCACGGTCTTGGTCTGCGTATAGAACTGCACCACCTGCTTGCCGTAGGGCCCGAGGTCGCCCAGCTTGGAGCCGCGCGAGCCGGTGAAGCTGAAGTACGGCACCGGCACGGGAATCGGGATATTGATGCCGACCTGGCCCACGTCGATCTCGCTCTGGAACTTGCGCGCCGCGGCGCCGCTCTGCGTGAACACGCCGGTGCCGTTGCCGAAGGGATTGCGGTTGACCAGCGCGATCGCCTCGTCGAGCGTGTCGACGCCGATCACGACCAGCACCGGCCCGAAGATCTCCTGCGTGTAGATCGACATCCCGGTCGTCACGTCGGTGAACACGGTCGGTCCGATGAAGTTGCCGTCCGGATAGCCCGGCACGCTGACATCGCGGCCGTCGAGCGCCAGCGTCGCGCCTTCCTGCACGCCGGCCTCGATCAGCCCCAGGATGCGCTGCTTCGCCGCGACCGACACCACCGGTCCGACATCGGTGCCGGGCTCGGCGCCGGCGCCGACCTTCAGCGTGCGCGCCTTGGCGATCAGGTCCGGCACCCAGCCGCGCGCCGCGCCGACCAGCACCGCCACGGAGGTCGCCATGCAGCGCTGCCCGGCCGCGCCGAAGGCGGCGCCGACCAGCGCGTTCAGCGTCTGCTCCTTGTGCGCGTCGGGCAGCACCACCGCATGGTTCTTCGCGCCCATCATCGACTGCACGCGCTTGCCGTGGCTGCCGGCCAGGTTGTAGACATGGGTGCCGACCGCGGTCGAGCCGACGAAGGACACCGCCTTGACATCGGGATGCGTGCACAGCGCGTCGACCACGTCCTTGGCGCCATGCACGACGTTCAGCACACCGGGCGGCACGCCCGCTTCGAGCGCGAGCGCCACCAGTTCCATCGTCGACAGCGGGTCCTGCTCGGACGGCTTGAGCACGAAGGTATTGCCGCAGACGATCGCCATCGGGAACATCCACAGCGGAATCATCGCCGGGAAGTTGAACGGTGTGATGCCGGCACACACGCCGATCGGCTGCTGCAGCGTGTAGGTGTCCACGGTCGCGGCCACGTTTTCGGCAAAGCCGCCTTGCTGCAGCGTGCCGATCGACGCGGCATGCTCGACCACCTCCAGGCCGCGGAAGATGTCGCCCTCGGCGTCGGACAACGTCTTGCCCTGTTCGGCGGTCAGGATCGCGGCGATGCGCTTGCTGTGCTCGCGGATCAGCGCCTGGTACTTCAGCATGATGCGCAGCCGGGCCCCGATCGGCGTATGGCGCCAGCTCGCGAAGGCGCGCTGCGCCGCGCCGACCGCCGCGTCGACCTCGGCGCGCGTGGCCAGCGGCACGCGCGCCAGCACTTGCTGCGTGGCCGGATTGACGACCTGGCGGTATTCGGTGGCGGCCGATTCGACCCATTCGCCGTTGATCAGCAGCTTGACGGTCGGAATCGCGGTTTCGGTGGCGGGCTGTTTGGTCATGGTGTCTCCGTCGGTTTGTTCTGGCGAGGCAAGTCGCAAGGGAGGGCGAGGGCCCGAACTACAGCGAGCGCGCGATCAGCATCCGCTGGATCTCGCTGGTGCCCTCGTAGATCTGCGTGATGCGCGCGTCCCGGTAGTGGCGCTCGACCGGGTAGTCCTCGAGGTAGCCGTAGCCGCCGTGGATCTGCAGCGCCTTCGAGCAGACCCGTTCGGCCAGCTCGGACGCATAGAGCTTGGCCTGGGACGCTTCGGACAGGCAGGGCTGGCCGTCGCTGCGCATGCGCGCGGCACGATGCACCAGCAGGCGCGCCGCGTTCAGCTCGGTCGCCATGTCGGCGAGCATGTTGGCGATCGGCGCATGCTCGCGCAGCGGACGGCCGAACTGCACGCGTTCGCCGGCATAGCGGCAGGCGGCATCGAAGGCCGAGCGCGCGATGCCGATTGCCTGCGCGGCGATGCCGATGCGGCCGCCTTCGAGGTTCGACAGCGCGATGCGCAAGCCCTCGCCGGTGTCGCCGAGCAGCGCGTCGTGCGGCACGACGCAGTCCTCCAGCGTGATCGCGCAGGTGTCCGAGGCGCGGATGCCCAGCTTCTTCTCCGGGGCATGGACATGGAAACCCGGCGTGTCGGTCGGCACCAGGAAGGCCGACAGTCCGCGCTTGCCGCGTTCCGGCTCGGTCGCGGCAAAGACGATTGCGATGCCGGCGCGTTGGCCGTTGGTGACGAACTGCTTGTTGCCGGACAGCACCCAGCCGTCATCGGCCGGACGGGCGCGTGTGCGCAGGTTGTGGGCCTCCGAGCCGGCCTGCGGCTCGGTCAGGCAGAACGCACCGATCAGCTCGCCGCTGGCCAGCGCCGGCAGATAGCGATCCTTCTGCGCTTCGGTGCCGTAGTGCAGGATCGGGCCGCAGCCGACCGAGCTGTGCACGCTCATCAGCGTCGCGCAAGCCGCGCAGCCGGCGGCGATCTCCTCGATCGCCAGCGCGTAGGCGATGTAGTCCGTATAGGTGCCGCCCCATTGCTCGGGCACGATCATGCCAAGCAGGCCGAGCGCGCCCATCTCCGTGACAATCTCGTCGGGCAATTGTCCGCTGCGGTCCCATTGCGCGGCGTTGGGCTTCAGACGTTCCTCGGCGAAGGCGCGCGCGGTGTCGCGGATCATGCGTTGCTGCTCGGTGTATTCGCTGTACATGGCGCTGTCGTTGTGTGGTCGGGCGAGCGAGATTGACGGCAGTGTAGAAAGCCGATGCCGGCGCGCGCTATGCCAAAATCCGTCAACTGCGCTGAACTGATTTGCCACTGCCGGCGGTGTCCTCGAAACGACCGTCGCCGTGGCCGCGTCAATTCAGCGAACCTCACCGAACCCCACGGACCGTCTCCATGCCTTTGCTGTTGCGTCCCGTTGTTGCCCTGCGTACCGATGGAAAAAGGTAGTGTCGCGATCTGCTTCGTCCACCATGCGATCTCCGGCCTGCGCTCGCGCGGCATCGATGCCGAGCCGGTGCTGCGCGCCGCCGGTATCGCGCCCGCGATGCTGGCGGTGCCGCAGGCGCGGGTATCGGCGGCCAGCTACGGGGCGCTGTGGCTGGGGGTGTCGGCGGCGCTGGGCGACGAGTTCTTCGGCCAGGACTCGCGCGCGATGAAGCCCGGCAGCTTCGCGCTGCTGTGCCATGCGGTGGCCGGCAGCCGCACGCTGGGGCAGGGCCTGGATCGGGTCGCGCGCGGCTTCGGCGTGCTGCTCGACGATATCGGCGTGCAGCTGCTGCGCCGCTACGAGGGCAATGCCACCGCCGGCGGGCCGCAGCGTGCCGCGCTGGTGCTGACCGAGCCGTCGGGCCGCCGGCCCGGCGTGTTCGCGCAGGAGACGCTGCTGATCATGCTGCACGGACTGATGTGCTGGCTGGCGCGGCGGCGCGTGCCGGTGCGGCTGGCCGCGTTCCGCTATCCAGAACCAGACTACAGCGCCGAGTACCGCGTCATGTATTCGCGCCAGCTCGCCTTCGACGCGCCCGGCACCGCGCTGGTCTTCGACGCCGCGTGGCTGGACCATCCCGTGCGGCACGACGAGCGCAGCGTCAAGGCGTTCCTGCGCGACGCGCCGCACAACGTGGTGGTCAAGTATTCGGACCGCAGCAGCGTGGTGGCGCGCGTGCGCCGGCTGCTGCGGCAGTCGCGGCCGGACGTGTGGCCGACCTTCGAGGCGCTGGCGTCGGCGCTGCACCTGTCCGCTTCGTCGTTGCGACGACGCCTGATGGAGGAGGGCGCCACCTATCAGCAGCTGAAGGACGAATTGCGGCGGGACCTGGCGATCGAGGCGCTGAGCCATACCGATCTGCCGATCACCGAGATCGCGGCCGAGATGGGGTTTGCCGAGCCTGGCGCCTTCCATCGGGCGTTCCGGCGCTGGACCGGGCTGCGGCCTGGCGTCTATCGCGGCATGCAGGCAGCGGCGGACTGACGTCGCGGCCGACCGGGCGCTTCAGTGCGGCGCGCCGGCGCGCTGGCCGCCGCCGCTTGCGCCGCCGCTGGCGTCGCTGTTCGCGCTCGCATCGTGCGCCGCCGCGTCCTGCCGCGCGCTCTGCAACACGCGCTCGATCATCGCCGTTGCCAGTTCGTGCTCGCCGAGGAAGACCTCGCCGACGCGGTCCTGCAGCAGCAGCGCGGCCTCGTCCTCGCTGTGCGTGCGCACGAGGATGCGAATGCCCGGATTCAACGTGCGCGCGATCTCGGCCATGCGCCGCACGCCAACGGTATCGGGCGTGGCGATCACCAGCATGCCCGCGCGCGCGATATGGGCCTGGATCAATACCGACGGTTCGGCTGCATCGCCCGATACCGCCGGCACGCCCTGCGCGCGCAGCGCCTCGACGATCTCGCGGTTCTGGTCGGCCACCACCACCGGTACCCCGTGCGAGCGCAGCGCCGCGGCGATGCGGCGTCCGACGCGGCCATGGCCGACCAGCACGACCTGCCGCGTCAGCAGCGCCTGGTCGACCGTGGCGGGCAGCTCGGCCAGCGGGTCGGCGCTGCGCTCGAGCTTGCGCGCCAGCGCCGATCGAGCGCGAATCCAGCGCTGCAGCGGCTCGACTGCGTGAAATACCAGCGGGTTCAGCGCGATCGAGATCAGCGAAGCCGCCAGCACCAGGTTGTGTCCCTGCGCGCTCAGCATGCCGAGCGTGACGCCGAGCCCGGCGAGGATGAAGGAGAACTCGCCGATCTGCGCGAGGCTCGCGGACACCGTCAGCGCGGTGTTCAGCGGGTAGCGCATCACCAGCACCAGCGCCAGCGCGGCCAGCGACTTGCCGACGATCACGATGGCCAGCGTGACGGCGACCTGCAGCGGCGCGTCGAGCAGCACGCGCGGATCGAACAGCATGCCGACCGAGACGAAGAACAGTACCGAGAAGGCGTCGCGCAGCGGCAGCGTTTCCTGCGCGGCGCGATGGCTCAGTGCCGAGCCGCGCAGCACCATGCCGGCGAAGAAGGCGCCGAGCGCGAACGAGACGCCGAACAGCACCGCCGAGCCGTAGGCGATGCCGACCGCGGCGGCCACCAGGCACAGCGTGAACAGCTCGTTCGAGCCGGTGCGCGCGACCTGCCACAACAGCCACGGAAACAGGCGCCGGCCCACCAGCAGCATCAGCGCGACAAACACCGCGACGCGGCCGAGCGTGGCGCCCAGCGTCGCCCACAGCGAGGCGCCGTCCGCGGCCGGCACGGCGCCGTTGCCGCCGGCCGCTATCGCGGCGGCCTGGCCCGATGGAACGGTGCCGAGCACCTCCGCCAGCGCGGGCAGCATCACCAGCACCAGCACCGTCACCAGGTCCTCGACCACCAGCCAGCCGACCGCGATGCGGCCGTTGACCGAATCGAGCGTGCCGCGCTGCTCGAGGGCGCGCAGCAGCACCACGGTGCTGGCGACCGACAGGCATAGCCCGAACACCAGCGCATCGGCGAGCGGCCAGCCCCATAGCGTGGTCACCCCGGCCCCCAGCGCGGTGGCAAAGGCGATCTGCACGATCGCCCCCGGGAGCGCGATTCGGCGTACCGACAGCAGGTCCTCCAGCGAGAAGTGCAGGCCGACGCCGAACATCAGCAGCATCACGCCGATCTCTGCCAATTGCCCGGCCAGCGCCATGTCGGCGACAAAGCCCGGCGTGGCTGGCCCGATCACGATGCCGGCCAGCAGATAGCCCACCAGCGCCGGCGCGCCGAGGCGGGCACAGATGAAGCCGAAGACGAGCGCCAGACCGAGGCCGGCGGCGATGGTGGTGATCAGGCTGACTTCATGGGGCACGGGCGGCTCGCAGCGAAGTGATCAAGGGATCGGGAGGATCGGTGGCGCAACGGTCTGCAGTTCATGATAGCAAGCGGGTGTGGCTGGCCGATGTTGCTGCCTTCACCCGCCTGCGGCAGGCAGATGTGTTCTCCCTCTCCCCACCGGGGAGAGGGTCGGGGAGAGGGGGACGGCGGTCGCACTGTCAACGCCGCTTGCCCTCTGCCCCAACCCCTCTCCCGCAAGCGGCAGAGCGGAGAAAACTGGCGCGAGGGGGATCGCGTATCAAGATGCATCTCTGCAAGCAGAAACACTGCCTCGTTTACACTGTGGCCTTTCGTTTCCCGCCATGCCGCCAGCCGTTCGCGCCGGCCGCCCGTGATCGCCGTTTCATGCCCCCACCATCCCCCGCCCCCCATCAGATCGATCTGGTCGTCTATCCCGGCTTCAAGGCGATGGAGGCGGTCGGGCCGATGACGGTGTTCGACTACGCGAACCTGCAGCTGGCCCGGCGCGGCCAGCCGCCGGCCTATCGCACGCGCATCGTGTCGACCCGCGTCGGCCCGGTGCGGTCCGACACGCTGATGACGCTGGAGGCCACCGCGCGGCTCGACACGGTGCTGCTGCCCGATACCGCGGTGATCGTCGGCGCGCGCGATATCGAAGGGGCGTTGCGCGACGCCGAGGAGATCGTGCCGTGGGCGCGCGCGGTGGCGCCGCGCATCGGCCGGCTGGTGGCGCTGTGTTCGGGATCGTTCTTCCTGGCCGCCGCCGGCCTGCTCGACGGCAAGCGCGCGACCACGCACTGGAGCGTCGCGCCGCTGCTGCGGCAGCGTTATCCCGCGGTGGCAGTCGATCCCGATGCGATCTTCGTGCGCCAGGGCACGCTGTGGACCTCGGCCGGCGTCACGGCCGGCATCGACCTGGCGCTGGCCATCGTCGAGGAGGATCTGGGGCGGGAGATCGCGCTCGATCTGGCGCGCGAGCTGGTGGTCTTCCTGAAGCGCCCCGGCGGCCAGTCGCAATTCAGCGTGCATCTGGCCAGCCAGACCACCGGCCACGCCGGCGTGCGCGAGGTGCAGGACTGGATCCTGCGCGACCTGACGCGCGCGTTCACGATGAGCGAGATGGCGGCGCGGGCCGCGATGAGCGAGCGCAATTTCCGCCGCGTGTTCGCGCGCGAGACCGGCGCCAGTCCGACCGCCTTCATCGAATCGGCGCGGCTCGAAGCGGCGCGCCGCCTGCTGGAGCAGGGCGAGCTGCCGCTGAAGGCGGTGGCCGCGCGCAGCGGCTTCGGTTCCGACGAAGCGCTGCGGCGCGCCTTCCTGCGCCATCTGGGCATCACGCCGCGCGACTATCGCCAGCGCTTCGGCGCGGCGGCCTAGGCTCGATCGCGCCGCGCCGCAAGGACCGGCGCTTCAGGGCGCCTGCAACTGCGCCGCATGATGGCGCAGATGGTCCTCCATCCAGGTCGCGATGAAGTAGTAGCCGTGGTCGTAGCCCTGGTGGCGCCGCAGCGTCAGCGGCTGGCCCACCGCGGCGCAGGCCGCCTCGAAGGCCTCGGGATGCAGCTGGTCGGCAAGGAACTTGTCGGCCAGGCCCTGATCGATCAGGATGCCGCCGGGGAAGGGCGCGGCGGGTTGCGCCCGCATCAGCGCGCTGGCATCGTACTGCAGCCATTGCGCGCGATCCTCGCCGAGGTAGCGGCCGAACGCCTTCTCGCCCCAGGGGCATTGCGACGGCGCGGCGATCGGCGCGAACGCCGACACCGAGCGGAAGCGCTCGCGATGGCGCTGCGCCAGCACCAGCGCGCCGTGTCCGCCCATCGAATGGCCGAAGATGCCGATGCGCCGCGGATCGGCGCCCAGCTCGCCGACCACCAGATCGTAGAGCTCGCCGGCCACATAGCTTTCCATGCGCCAGTGCGCGCGCCACGGGGCCTGCGTCGCGTCCAGGTAGAAGCCGGCGCCGGCGCCGAAGTCCCACTCGTCGGCCTCGCCGGCGATGCCGGTGTCGCGCGGACTGGTATCGGGCGCGACCAGGATCAGGCCGAGCTGCGCGGCCAGCCGCTGCGCGCCGCCCTTGATCATGAAGGTCTCTTCGGTACAGGTCAGGCCGGCCAGGTAGAACAGCGCCGGCCGCGGCGTGCCGACGCCGGCCAGCGCCGCGGGCGGCAGGAAAACCGAGAAGCGCATCGGCAGGCCGACCGCGGTCGACGCATGCCGGTAGAAGCGCTGCACGCCGCCGAAGCAGCCGTGCTCGGAGAGCAGTTCGAGCATGAGCGTCGCGCCTCCGGCCTTCAGTACAGCACCACCGAACGGATCGACTCGCCGCGCTTCATCAGGTCGAAGCCCTCGTTGATCCGCTCCAGCGGCAGCGTATGCGTGATCAGGTCGTCGATGTTCAGCTTGCCGTCCATGTACCAGTCGACGATCTTCGGCACGTCGGTGCGGCCGCGGGCGCCGCCGAAGGCCGAGCCCTTCCACTCGCGGCCGGTCACCAGCTGGAACGGGCGGGTCGAGATCTCGGCGCCGGCCTCGGCCACGCCGATGATGATCGACTTGCCCCAGCCCTTGTGGCAGCACTCCAGCGCCTGGCGCATGACCTTGGTGTTGCCGATGCATTCGAACGAGTAATCGGCGCCGCCGTCGGTCAGCTGCACGATTTGGTCGACGACGTTCTCGACGTCGTTCGGATTGACGAAATGCGTCATGCCGAACTGGCGCGCCAGTGCCTCGCGATTCGGGTTGATGTCGACGCCGATGATCTTGTCGGCGCCGACCATCTTCGCGCCCTGGATCACGTTCAGGCCGATGCCGCCCAGGCCGAACACCACCACGTTGGCGCTGGCCTCGACCTTGGCGGTGAACAGCACCGCGCCCACGCCGGTGGTCACGCCGCAGCCGATATAGCAGACCTTGTCGAATGGCGCGTCGTCGCGGATCTTTGCCAGCGCGATCTCCGGCACCACGATGTGGTTGGCGAAGGTCGACGTGCCCATGTAGTGGAAGATCGGCTTGCCGTCGAGCGAGAAGCGCGAGGTGCCGTCCGGCATCAGGCCCTTGCCCTGGGTCGCGCGGATCGCCTGGCACAGGTTGGTCTTGCGCGACAGGCAGAACTTGCACTGGCGGCATTCGGGCGTGTAAAGCGGAATCACATGATCGCCCGGCTTCAGCGAGGTCACGCCCGGGCCCACGTCGGTCACCACGCCGGCGCCCTCATGGCCCAGGATCGCGGGGAAGATGCCCTCGGGGTCCGCGCCCGACAGCGTGTAGTAGTCGGTATGGCAGATGCCGGTGGCCTTGATCTCGACCAGCACCTCGCCGGCGCGCGGGCCGGCCAGATCGACTTCCTCGATGGTCAACGGGGCGCCTGCGTTCCAGGCGACGGCGGCTTTGGTTTTCATGGCGGATTCCTTCGGTGGCGGCGCGCGGGGAGCGCGTGGCCGGGTTCGATCGATGGCGGCACGGGTCGGCCGTGCGGGCACGGCGCGGCATTGCCCGCTTCGGCCGACACTGTAATGCCTGCGGCATCGGGCCGGCGCGGCGAGCCTGTCCGCTTGGCCCCGCATGCCGCCATTTTGGCCGAATGCGAGGGCTAGCGGCCCGGCATGCGGGCCGGGGCCTGCGTCGCCGTGCTGGCGGTGCGCGCCGGCGCATCGCCGGCCGCGCCCTGGTGGCGCCGGCCCAGCCACCAGCCAAGCAAGCCCCAGACCAGCGCCAGCACGGCGCCCGTCACGGCGACGACCGCCGGATGGCCGGCCAGTGCATCGATGCCGGTCTTGACCCAGGCGCTGACCGCATCGCCGGCGCGATAGACCATCGTGTCGATCACGTTCTTGGCCTTGTACTTGGTCTCGGCATCGACCACGGTAAACAGCATCTCGCGGCCGGGGCGCACCAGCGCATACTCGCCGACGCGGCGCAGCACCATCACGCCGGCCAGCACGCCGAACAGCGGCCAGATCGCCAGCAGCACGAAGCCGAAGGCCACCGCCAGCGGCACCACGGTCAGCAGCGCGGTGACGCCATAGCGGCGCGCCACCCGGCCCGAGAAGAACAGCTGGATCGCGATGGTGGCGGCCTGCACGATCGCGTCGAGCGCGCTGAACACGCGCGTCTGCTCGGTGCGGTCGGGGAAGGTCTCGGCGACCAGCCGCGCCTGTTCGAAGTACAGGAAGGTGCTCGCGGTCGACAGCAGGATCACGAACAGCGCGATGCCCAGCAGGTAGCGTGAGCGGGCGATCAGCGTCAGCCCGGCGAGCAGGCCGCCGCCGATGGGATTGCGCGGATCGTCGCGCGCCGCGTGCGGGTGAGGGGCGGCGCCGGCAATCGGCGCGCCGTCGCCCCGTGCGATGGCCCCGTTGCCCGCGTCGGCCCCGGCCCCGGCCCGCGCGCGCCAGCGGAACAGCCAGGCACAGCCCGGCAGCGTCGCCGCCAGCAGCACGGCCGACAGCAGCATCAGCCCGGTCAGCCCGATCGGTCCGACCAGCCATCCCGACAGCAGCGGCCCGGCCAGCCCGCCGACGCTCGCGCCGGCGGCGATTACCGGAAACAGCCGGCGCGCCTGTTCGGGGCGGAACACGTCCGCCATCAGGCTCCACGCGACCGACACCACGAACAGATTGAACACCGACAGCCACACGTAGAACACCCGCGCCAGCCAGACATCGTCGGGCCGCGCCCGCGTGGCGAGCGCGAAGGCCAGCAGATTGGCGATGAAGAACGCATAGACCCACGGCACGAAGCGCCTGCGCGGCAGCCGCGCGCTGCACAGCCCGTACAGCGGAATCGCGGCCAGCATCACGACGAAGGTCGCGGTGAACAGCCATTGGAGGTTCTGCACGCCGCCGGCGATGCCCATCGTCTCGCGTACCGGCCGCAGCATGAAATAGCTGGCGAACAGGCAGAAGAAGAACGCGAACGCCGCGACCACGGCCGCATGTTCGCCCGCGCGGATGCCGAGCGGGCCGAGGCGGCCGGGGCTGGTGGGCGGAGGCGGAGCGGCGGGCATGCCGTATCGGTGCGGCGGCGTTGGGGCGCTGGGTTGGGGCGCTGGGTTGGGACGCTACGCCAGCAGCGTGGCGATCTGCTCGCGCTGCTTCGCGTCGGGCATCCTGCCGAGCGCCGCGCCGAGGTTGTCGCGCATATGGCGAGGATTGGAAGTCGCCGGGATCGCCGCGGTCACCGCCGGATGGCTGACGATGAATTTGAGGAACAGCTGGCCCCAGCTGTTGCAATCGAGTTCGGCGGCCCACTGCGGCAGCTGCCGGCCTTGCACCGCACGGAACAGCCGTCCGTCCTGGAACGGCCGGTTGATCAGCACGCCGATGCCGCGCTGCCGGCACAGCGGCAGCAGCCGCCGTTCGGCCTCGCGCTCCCCCAGCGAATAATTGATCTGCACGAAATCGATCTTCTCGCTGCGCACGATCTGCTCGAGCCGCTCGTGCGCATCGGCGCGATAGTGGGTGACGCCGATATAGCGGGTCTTGCCCTGTTCCTGCAGCCGGCGCAGGAAACGCAGGTTCTCTTCCCAGTCGATCAGGTTGTGGACCTGCAGCAGGTCGACGGTGTCGGTGCCCAGCTCCTGCTGCGAGCGCGCCCATTGCGCGGGCGCGCTGCTGGCGGAGGCGGAGATCTTGGTGGCGAGGAAGACCTGCTTGCGGGCATTGTGCAGGCGCAACAATTCACCGGTCACGGCCTCGGCCGCACCATAGCTGGGCGCGGTATCGAGAACGGCGCCCGGCATCCGCAGCAGCAGCGACATCACCTCGGATAGCGGGCTCTGCTGCAGTCCTTGCGTCGGCGCGTCGAAGGTGTCGGCGGTGCCCAGGCCGATCACCGGCAGCGTTTCGCGCGTGCCCGGGATAGCGCGGCGCAGTGGGGCCGCGCCTGCCGCAGCCGGCGCGGAAGCGGGACCGGGCTGGGCGCGTACGGCGGGCGTCAGCGTGCCCGCCAGCGCGGCGGAACAGGCAAGGAAGCGGCGACGATCGATGGGCATGGCGTCTCCTGGCGAGCCGGCAACTTCCCGGCCATTGTAGGTAAGACGCGCGGAGTTGGCATTGGGGCGGGATATTGCGGCGCGGGTCGGGGGAGAGGGCAACGGCGCCCCATCTCGCGACGCCGCTCCAGCCCAACCGCGCCAGGCTCAGATCACGGTCGCCAGACCCAGCGTCAGCAGGAGCGCCACGACCGAGATGATCGTCTCGCAGACGGTCCAGGTCTTGAAGGTCTGCGCGACCGTCATGTTGAAGTACTCCTTGACCAGCCAGAAGCCCGCATCGTTGACGTGCGACAGGATCAGCGACCCGGCGCCGGTGGCCAGCACCAGCAGCTCCGGGCGCGTGCCGGGCACGCTGGCCGCGATCGGCGCGACGATGCCGGCCGCGGTGGTCATCGCCACGGTCGCCGAACCGGTCGCGATGCGGATCATCACGGCGACCAGCCAGCCCAGCACCAGCACCGACACGTTGGCGCCGGTGGCCACTTCGACGATCGAGTTCGAGATGCCCGAGTCGCGCAGGATGCGGCCGAAGCCGCCGCCGGCGCCGACCACCAGCGTGATGATCGCGGTGGGCGCCACCGATTCGTTGGTAAAGCGCAGGATCGCCTCGCGATTGAAGCCGCGCGCCTTGCCGAAGGTATAGAAGCTGACCAGCGCGGCGATCAGCAGCGCGATCACCGAATTGCCGATCAGCTTCAGGAAGTCGTTGGCCCAGGTCTTCGGCGTCGTCACCAGGTCGGCGCTGCTGCCGATCAGCATCAGGATCACCGGCAGCAGGATCGTGAACACGGTAATGCCGAAGCCCGGCAGCGCCTGCGCCGGCGCGGTGTCGTCCGCTTCCTCGATGAACTGCGCGGCCAGCGGGTTGTCGGCGGGCAGCTTGATATGGCGGTCCATCAGCGTCGCGAAGATCGGGCCGGCGATCGCCGCGGTCGGGATGCCGACGATCAGCGCATACAGAATGGTGCGGCCGATGTCGGCGCCGTAGGCGGTCACCGCCAGCAGCGCCGCCGGATGCGGCGGGATCAGGCCGTGCACGACCGACAGGCCGGCCACCATCGGGATGCCGACCTTGACCATCGAGGTGCCGGTGCGCTGCGCGATATTGAAGGCGATCGGGATCAGCAGCACGAAGCCGACCTCGAAGAACACCGGCAAGCCGACGATGAAGGCGATCGTCGCCATTGCCCAGTGCACGTGCTTCTCGCCGAAGAACGCGATCAGCGTGCGCGCGATCCGCTCGGCGCCGCCGGACTCGGCCATCATCTTGCCGAGCATGGTGCCCAGGCCGACCACCAGCGCGATATGGCCCAGCGTGCCGCCGACGCCGGCCTCGAACGACTTGACGATCTCGTTCATCGGCATGCCGACCGAGAAGCCCAGCAGGACCGAGACTACCACCAGCGTGATGAAGGGGTTCAGCTTGAATCGCGCGATCAGCACGACCAGCGCGATCACGGCGATCAGCGCATACAGCAACAGCGTGGTTCCGGTGACTGGGACCATGTTGTCTCCTTGGGTGCGCGGGGCCGGTCGGCGCCGCGGCGGTATGAAAGAGGCCGCTGGCGCGGCCCGGTTGGGAAGCAATGCTGTCGTCCCCGCGGAGGCGGGGACCCAGTGGCTTTCAAAGACGCTGGATTCCCGCATCCGCGGGAACGACAGCGGGTGGTCGCGGACCTGTCAGCGGGGCCGCATGGAAACGGTTTGGCGGCCGAATCAGCCGCCCGGCCGCTTGTAGGCGATGCAGTCGATCTCGACCTTGCAGTCGACCACCATGCTGGACTGCACGCAGGCGCGGGCCGGGGGATTGGCGCCGAAATACTGCTTGAAGATCTTGTTGAACGAGGCGAAGTCGCGCGCGTCGTCGAGCCAGACGCCGCAGCGGACCACGTGCTCGGGGCCGTAGCCGGCCTCGGCCAGGATCGCCAGCACGTTGCTGATGGCCTGGTGGGTCTGCGCGACGATGCCGCCGTCGACGACCTCGCCATCGACCATCGGCACCTGGCCGGACACATAGAGCCAGCCGTCGGCCGCGACCGCGCGCGCGAACGGCATGTGCTGGCCGCCGGTGCCGGTGCCGCCTTCGACGCCAAAGCGTTGGATATCCATGAAGACTCCTTCGAACTGAATACGGGAAACGATGAGCTTGAAAAACGGGGAAGGAATGGTGCGGATTTACGTGTCCGCGATGGCGTCCGCAACGGCCGGGCCCCGTTCGCCGCGCGGCAGGAAACGCCCGGCGCGCGCGCCGGTGGCGCGCCGCTGCGACCATGACAGCGTGCCGTTGACCCACACCGCGGCGATGCCCTCGGCCGGCTGCATCGGCTCGGTGAACGTGGCCGCGTCGCGAATCGTCGCGGCATCGAACAGCACCAGGTCGGCCCAATGGCCCTCGCGCACGAAGCCGCGGCCCGCCAGGCCGAAGCGCTCGGCCGACATGCCGGTCATCTTGGCGATCGCCATCGTCAGCGGGAACAGCTCGCGATCGCGCGCGTAGTGGCCCAGCACGCGGGGGAAGGCGCCCCACAGGCGCGGATGCGGCAGCGGATCGTTCGGCAGCCCGTCCGAGCCGATCACCGTGGCCGGATGGGCGAGGATCCGATCGACGTCGGCGTCTTCCATGCAGTGATAGACCGCGCCCGCCGGTTGCAGGCGCCGCGCCGCCTCGTGCAGGTCGACCTGCCATTCGGCCGCGATATCGGCGAGCAGGCGTCCACCCATGGCGGGATGCGGCTCGGACCAGGTCACCATGATGTCGAAGTCGCCGGTGACCTGTTTCAGGTCCAGCGTCGACGAACTGGCGGTATAGGGATAGCAGTCGCAGCCGACCGGCTGCCAGCGCTGCGCGCCGTCGAGCGCGGCCAGCACCGCGCCGCTGCGGCCCCAGTTGTCCACGCCCGCGCATTTGAGGTGCGAGATCACGACCGGCACGCGCGCATGGCGGCCGATGCGGAAGGCCTCGTCCATCGCGTCGAGGATCTCGGCGAATTCGCTGCGCAGATGCGTGGCGTACAGCGCGCCGGCGCCCGCCAGCGGCTCGGCCAGCGCCAGCACTTCCTCGGTCGGCGCGGCGAATGCGTTGGCGTAGGCCAGTCCGGTCGACAGGCCGAGCGCGCCGTGATCCAGCGCCTCCTGCAATTGCGCGCGCATCGCGGCGATCTCGCGGGCGCTCGCGGCTCGGTCGAGCCGGTCCAGATGATTGCTGCGCAGCGCGGTGTGGCCGACCAGCGCGGCCACGTTGACCGCGGGCCGCGCGGCCGCGATCGCGTCGACGTAGGCCGCGAAGCTGGGGTAGCGGAATGCGGCGGCATCGCCCAGCAGGTTCATCGGATCGGGCGGATCGCCGCGCAGCGACACCGGCGCCGCGCTGATGCCGCAGTTGCCGACCACCACGGTCGTCACGCCCTGCGACAGCTTCGGCGTCATCTCCGGCTGGCGCACCACGTTGGTGTCGTCATGCGTGTGGACGTCGATGAAGCCCGGCGCCAGCACCAGCCCGGCGGCATCGACGACGTCGGCCGCGGCATCGGTGGCGATCCGTTCGGCGCCACCATCGTCGTCGGCATCGATGCCGACGATGCGCGCGATGCGGCCGTCGCACAGCGCGACATCGGCGACGCGCGCGGCGGCGCCAGATCCGTCGATCACGGTAACGCCGCGGATCAGCGTGTCATAGGCGAAGGCGGTGTCCGGGCTCGCTGCCATGGTCAGTCTCCGAGCGGCTGACGGCTGTCGCGCAGCGCCGCGTTGCCGCGCTCGCCGCTGCCCCGATGCGCGTCCAGCACGTACTTGAGCCGCCGCAGCCGTTCCTGGCTGTCGTCCTGCTGCAGCAGCGCCAGCCGCGTGGCCAGTACGTCCAGCACCAGCAACATCGCATAGCGCGAGGCGGACGGCTTGAAGATGAAATCGGTTTCCAGCGCGCGCACGGGCAGCAGCACGTCGGCGCGCGCGGCCAGCGGCGAGCCCAGCGCGGTCACCGCGATTACCCGCGCGCCGTATTCGCGCGCGACATCGCAGCTGGCCAGCATCTCTGGCACGCTGCCGCTCACCGAGAAGGCGAGCACCACATCGCCCTTGACCAGCGTGGCCGCGACCATCTGCTGCAGCACCGCGTCCTGATAGCTGGCGACCGGCCGGCCCAGCCGCGCCAGGCGGTAGCGCGCCTCGTCGGCCAGCCAGGTCGAGCCGCCGCCCATGCCGAAAGCGTAGACCATGCGCGCGTCCTGCAACAGGCGCGCCGCGCGCTCGATCTGGGCCTCGTCGATCAGCTGGCGGTTGGCCTCGAGCACCGCGACCACGTCGCCATGCAGCCGATCGGCCAGCGAGGGCGGGGCCGCTTCGGCGCCGGCGGTGCCCGGCTCGTGCTGCAGGAAGCGTTGGCCGACCGCGGTCGCGCGCGCCAGCCGCAGCTTCAGGTCGCGCACGTCGCGGCAGCCCAGCGCCTTGGCCAGGCGCGTCACGCTGGCCTCGCTGACGCCGGCCTTGCGCGCCAGCGCATTGATGCTGGCCGAGGCCGCGCCGGCGACGTCTTCGAGGATGACCTGGGCCACCTTCTGCTCGGCCAGCCGCAGCGTCGGGCCGCGCTCGGCGATGCGGGTCAGGATGTCGAAGGCAGCGGGCATGGGCTTGGCGGAAGGGGCCGGATGGCGCGTCTCGCCTCGGGCGGAGGCGCGGCATCGCGGCGTGTTACTTTATAACAAAGGTGAAATATCGTAATTTCGCCGCTATCATTACGTCAATCGAAAATTTCGAGGTGGCGCCCGGGGGTCGTGTCAGCACGCGGGAATACACGGAAATGCGC
This sequence comes from Cupriavidus sp. JZ107, assembly GCF_053903255.1. NCBI lineage: Bacteria > Pseudomonadati > Pseudomonadota > Betaproteobacteria > Burkholderiales > Burkholderiaceae > Cupriavidus > Cupriavidus sp. JZ107. Next base: position 772,366 of record NZ_CP096480.1, read on the forward strand.
GGAAAGGCGGATCAGGACATGCGTGATATAAAGTACCAGAGCGGGATCATCGATCCACTGAACAAGGCGCTGGGCAAGCTCGAGGCGCCGCTGGCACCCGCCGAGGCCGCAACGGGCTGGCGGCTGCTGGAAGAGGAGCTGAGCCTGCCGGCCGCCGTGCTGTACGAAAGCCGGCTGGCGCATAACCTCGCCTGGATGCGCCGGTTCATGGACGAATACGGCGTGAAGCTCGCACCGCACGGCAAGACCACGATGGCGCCCAAGCTGTTCGCCAGGCAGCTCGAGGCCGGCGCCTGGGGTATCACGCTGGCCACCGCGCAGCAGACCGCCGCCGCCCATGCGCACGGGGTCAGGCGCGTGCTGATGGCCAACCAGCTGGTGGGGCGGCGCAATATGGAGATCGTCGCCGACCTGCTGCGCGATCCCGATTTCGAATTCTTCTGCCTGGTCGATTCGGCCGAACTGGTCGACCAGCTCGGCGGCTTCTTTCGCGCCCGCGGCCAGCGCCTGCAGGTGCTGCTCGAGCTGGGCGTCGAGGGCGGGCGCACCGGCGTGCGCGATGCCGCGCAACAGCAGCAGGTGCTGGACGCGCTGGACCGCTGGACCGACGCGCTGACGCTGGCGGGCGTGGAAATCTACGAGGGCGTGCTGCAGCACGAGGCCGATATCCGCGCCTTCCTGCGCCGCACCGTCGCGATCACCCGCGAACTGGCCGGGCAGGGCCGCTTCGGCTCGGGTTCGGAACCCCGCCCGGTGGTGCTGTCCGGCGCGGGCTCGGCCTGGTACGACGTGGTGGCCGAGGAATTCGCCGGCGCCGACATCGGCGCGCCGATCGATGTCGTGCTGCGGCCCGGCTGCTATCTGACGCACGACGTCGGCATCTACCGGCAGGCGCAGCAGCGCATCCTGGCGAGCAACCCGGTGGCGCAGAAGATGCGGGAGGGCCTGCTGCCCGCCCTGCAGCTGTGGGCCTATGTGCAGTCGATCCCCGAGCCGGACCGCGCGATCGTCGGCATGGGCAAGCGCGATGCGGCCTTCGATGCCGGCATGCCGATTCCGGCGCGGCACTTCCGCCCGGGGTCGGCAAATGCGCCGGCAAGCGCGCCGGCAAGCGCGCCGGCCCACGCGCGGGGAACCGCACCGGCCGATGCGCCGTCCCATTGGGAAGTGACCGGCATGATGGACCAGCACGCTTACGTGCGGATCGCGCCGGGCGATGACGTGCGGGTCGGCGACATGATCGCCTTCGATATCTCGCACCCTTGCCTGACCTTCGACAAGTGGCGGCATATCCCGGTGCTGGACGACGAGCTGCGCGTGGTCGATATCGTGCAGACCTTTTTCTGACGGCATCCCGCTTCTCTGGTCTTCTTCTTCCCTATCGGCGATCGCACCATGAGCATCGATATCCTGGCCTTCGGCGAAGCGCTGGTCGAGTTCAACCAGCAGCCCGACGCGCCCGAGCGCTATCTGCAGGGCTTCGGCGGCGATACCTCGAACTTCTGCATCGCTGCCGCGCGGCAGGGCGCGCAGACCGGCTTCATCAGCGCGGTGGGCGCCGACAGCTTCGGCGAGCGGCTGCTGGCGCTGTGGACACAGGAGCGTGTCGATACCCGCCATGTCCGCACCGATCCGCGGGCGCCGACCGGCGTCTACTTCGTCAGCCACGACAACCACGGCCATCGCTTCGACTATCTGCGCGCCGGCTCGGCGGCGAGCTGCTACAGCCATGACGACCTGCCGCAGCAGGCGATCGCCGAAGCGCGCTATCTGCATCTGTCGGGCATCAGCCTGGCGATCAGCAACAGCGCCTGCGACGCCGGGCTCGCGGCGATGGAGCTGGCGCGCAAGGCCGGCGTCAAGGTCTCGCTCGATACCAATCTGCGGCTGCGGCTGTGGTCGCTGGCCCGCGCGCGCGGCATCATGCGCGAGGCGCTTGGCCTGACCGATATCTGCCTGCCGAGCTGGGACGATGTCACGGTGCTGACCGGGCTCGACGACCGCGACGCGATCGTCGACCATCTGCTCGGCTGCGGCGTCAAACTGGTCGCGCTCAAGCTGGGCGAGGAGGGCGCCTATGTGGCGACCCCCGATGCGCGCGCGCTGGTGCCCGCCTATCCGGTGCAGCCGCTCGACGCGACCGGCGCCGGCGATTGCTTCGGCGGCAGCTTCATCGCCCGGCTGGCGGCCGGCGACGATCCCTTCGAGGCGGCCCGCTATGCCAACGTGGCCGCCGCGCTGTCGACCACCGGCTATGGCGCGGTCGCGCCGATTCCGTCGGCGGACACGGTGCTGGCGCGGCTGGCCGAATCCGTCTCGGTGATCCGATGATGGCGCCGGTCCGCGCTTCAGGTCGGCCTGTCGAGTCCTTGCGCGCGACGACGCTTCCTTTCAACCCGTACCGATTTCCTTCCCGATAACGCCATGCCCAGCCAATCTCCTTCGCTGATCGACCGCCTGGCCGGCGTGCCGGTCATCCCCGTACTCGAATTCCACGCCGTCGACGAGGCGCTGCGCGTCTCCGAGGCGCTGGTCGCCGGCGGCCTGCCGGTGCTCGAAATCACGCTGCGTACGCCGGTCGCGCTCGAGGCGATGCGCGCGGTCGCCGCCGCGTTGCCGCAGGCCATCGTCGGCGCCGGTACCGTGCTCGACGCCGCGCAGCTGCATGCGGTGCGCGATGCCGGCGCGCAGTTCGCGGTGTCGCCCGGGCTGACGCCGCGGCTTGCCGAAGGCGCGCGCGATGCCGGCATATCGCTGTTGCCCGGCGTGGCCACCGCCAGCGAGGCGATGGCCGCGCTCGAAGCCGGCTTTACCTTCCTGAAGTTCTTCCCGGCCGAGGCCGCCGGCGGCATGCCGATGCTGAAGTCGCTGAACGGGCCGCTTCCGCGGCTGCGCTTCTGCCCGACCGGAGGCATCGACGCGGCGCGTGCGCCGGGCTATCTGGCCCTGCCGAACGTCGTCTGCGTCGGCGGCTCCTGGGTCGTGCCCAAGGACGCGGTCGCCAGCGGCGACTGGGCGCGCATCCGCGCGCTGGCCGAACAAGCGGCGGCGCTGCGGCGCGGCTGAGCGCGGCCCTCTCCCGCGTCCGCGGGCTGTCGGACAAAGGCCGATTGTCCGCGCCGGTGGCGCCACCTAAGCTGACAGCATCGGGACTGATGGAGTCGGCATGACGGCGTTTGCGGTGTCGTGGGGGAAAGCGAGGCCGCGCACGGCAAGCTGGCTGCGCTGGCTTGCCACGGTGACGCTGGCGCTCAGCGCTTCCGCCTGCGCCAGCCTGCCGCAGGATGTGCCGCGCCGGCCCTCGACCGCCTTCACCGGCTGGGCCGATACCCCGCTGGGCCAGGTCGTCGCCAGGAGTACGCCGGACCCGGCGCTGTCCGGCTTTCACCTGGTGTCGTCGGGCGAAGATGCCTACGGCACGCTGATCACGCTTGCCGACCGCGCCACCCGATCCCTGGACCTGCAGTACTACATCGTTGCCGCCGACGAATCGTCGCGCGAGATCCTGCGCCGCGTGCGCGCCGCCGCCGAGCGCGGCGTCCATGTGCGGCTGCTGGTCGACGACCTGCACAGCGACGGCAAGGACCCGGCCTTCCTGCGTTTCGCCCGCCATCCCAATATCGAGGTGCGCTACTTCAATCCGTTTCCGGCGGGACGCTTTTCCAAGCTGACGCGCTTCATCAGCGTGGCGGGCGACGCCAGGCGGGTCAACCGGCGCATGCACAACAAGGTCTTCATCGCGGACAACGCGATGGGGATGACCGGCGGCCGCAATATCGGCAACGCCTATTTCCTGCGTGCGCCCGATACCAACTTCCTCGATCTCGACGTGGTGGTGGCCGGTCCGGCGGTGCGCCGGCTGTCCGCGGGCTTCGACGAGTATTGGAACAGCCAGTACGCGTACCCGGTCGAGGCGCTGGCCAATCCGGACGAGGCGGCGCCGGGTCCGGCTGGCACGCCGCCCGGGTCGGGCGTGCAGGCCGCCGGAGCGCGCGGATCGGATGGGCCGGGCGATTCGAAGAAGGCGGGGGGATCGGGCGGATCGGCCAGTTCCGCTTCGGCGCCGCCGGAACAGGCGCTGGTCGACGAGGCCGCGCAGCGCGAGGCCGAACAGAAGCGGCTCGAGGCGAGCGGCATGACGGCGCCACAGAAGATCGATCCGGCCAAGAGCTTCCTTGCCCGCGAACTCTCGCGCGGCGGCAGACTGAACTTCGAATGGGCCCGCGCCAGCGTGCTGGTCGACAACCCGGCCAAGGTCGAGCCCGACAAGCTGCCGGACAGCGACGATACGCTGGCCGACGAGGTCGCGCGGATGATGAAGGAGGCCCGCCAGGAGGTCATCATCATTTCGCCGTATCTGGTGCCCGGCAAACGCGGCGTCGAATGGCTCAGCGCACTGACCGCGCGCGGCGTCAAGGTGCGCGTGCTGACCAATTCGCTGGCGGCAACCGACTCGCCGATCGTCCACGTCGGCTACGAGCGCTACCGCAAGGCGCTGATTCGCTCCGGGGTCGAGCTGCACGAACTGAAGCCGCGGTTGCAGCGGCAGCAGCGCTCGGTCGGGAATTTCGGATCCTCGCAAGCCAGCCTGCACGTCAAGGCGGCGGTGGTAGACCGTCAGACGCTGTTCGTCGGCTCGATGAACTTCGATCCGCGCTCGATCACGCAGAACACCGAGACCGGCCTCATCGTGCGCAATGCCCGGCTGGCGGGGCAGGTGGCGCAGATCTTCTCGGACGCCATCGGCGTCAACAGCTGGCGGCTGCAGCTGTCGGAGGACGACGAGCTGCAATGGGTGGATGGGCAGGGCAAGCAGGCGGTGGTGCTCGACACCGAGCCGGATACCACCTGGTCGCAGCGCCTCTGGATCGACGTGCTGACGCCGTTTACGCCGGAAGAGCTGCTGTAAGCGCTGGGGCGGATGCAAGTCCGGGCAGGCCGCCGCGCAACTGGCTGGCGGCCTGCCCGCTGACTGAGCGGCTTACTTGTGGCGATCCGCCGCGCCTTCGAGCTTCTGGCCGCCGCGCTGGATGTCCTGGCCCAGGCCGGCCATCGTGTTGCAGCCGGTCAGCAGCACAGCCAGCATCACACCAAAAATCCAACCTTTTTTCACACTGCGCTCCTTTTGAGGTGTTGCGAACGGGGCGATTTTACAATCGGTGCGGCCCGCTGCGCACAGGGCAGTGTCGCTATTTGTAACGGGCAGCGCGGGGGAAGGGGAGGCGCGGCGTCCTAGACGTAGGCGATCAGCCGGCCGGCGGCGATGACCAGCGTCCAGGTCAGCAGCGACAGCACCGCCGCGGTGCGCGCCCAGCGCGGCGGCCGGGCGCCGACGTTCCAGTCGGCGGGGCCGGCGGCCCGTTGCAGGGCGCGGTACGGCCAAAGGTGGAATGCCAGCGCGTTGAGCAGCCCGAGGGCGATCAGGATCAGCTTGAAATAGAGCGCGGGATTGGTCGCCAGCTCGTCGGCATGCGCGAGCAGCAGCAGGATGCCGCTGACCGCCACCGCGACGAAGGCGGCCATCGTCAGCGGCAGCACCTGGCGCAGCAGCGCCGTCACCGGCAGGTTGCGCCAGAGCCCGGCCAGCCGCAGGTCGACCACGGCGATGGTGCCGAACAGCAGCGCCATGCCGGCCAGGTGGACGATTTCGACCAGCGGATAGGCCCAGGCGGAAGCGCGCAGCGCGCTCGACAGCGGCAGCGCCGCCAGCGTGGCGCCCAGCTCGGTCAGCGATGCCACGGCGCCCGCTGCGGGACAGTCAGCGCAGTTCGACGGTCTGGCCGTCGAGCACGATCCGCTCGGCGCGCATCTCGTCGCCGTGTTCCTTGCTGGGGTAGCCGACGATGGTGACCTCGCGGCCGACCGCGACCTTGTCGGCGGTCGCTCCGCGCGCCTGCATCCGCGAGATCGGCGCCAGTACGGCCAGCCAGCGCTTGCCGTTGGCGTCGATCCGCACCATCGCGTGCGGATTCTCGTATTTGACTTCGGTGAGCTTGCCGGTCAGCGTGATCGGCTTGCTGTCGTCATAGCTCGACCAGCCGTGGTGCGCGGCGGCCGGGCCGGCCAGCAGCGCGGCGAACGCGGCGGCGGTGGCAAGCGCGGCAAGCGGGCCGCGGGACATCGAGCGGAACGGGCGGGACATGGCGGTTCTCCGGCTTCTGCGTTCGTGGAGTATAGCTGCCGCTCGAGCAAGGGGCGTCGCGGCTCTCCCTCTCCCCCAATCCTTCGCCCGCAAGAGGGAGAGGGCTGGCGAGAGGGCGCGGCCGCATCGCACCCCGAACGGCTAGCCCGTCGTATCCGGCTCCGGACCTTCCTCGGCGGGCAGCGGGCTTGCCAGCACCTTGTCGATGCGCTTGCCGTCCATGTCGATGATCTCGAATTTCCAGTCGAGCCAGCTGACCGAATCGGCGATCTGCGGCAGCCGTCCCAGCAGCAGCAACAGCATGCCGGACAGCGTGTGATAGCGCTCCTTGTCTTCCTCCGGCACGCTGCGCAGGCCGATGCGGTCCTTCAGCTCGGGGATCGGGATCAGGCCGTCGAGCAGCCAGGAGCCATCCTCGCGCTGCACCGCCCATTCGTCGCCGGCGATGTCCGGCTTGAACTCTCCGGTGATCGCCTCGATCAGGTCCTGCAGCGTGACGATGCCCAGCACCTCGCCGTACTCGTCGATGACGAAGGCCATCTGTCCGCCGGACGAGCGGAAATGTTCGAGCAGCTCCATGCCGGTGACGCTTTCCGGCACATAGACCGGGGCCTGCATCACGGCGGCCAGCTCGGTGGCCTCGCCGCGCAGCTTGCGCGCCAGCAGCTGGCGCGCGCTGACCACGCCGATCACGTCGTGCATGCCGCCGCGTACCACCGGGAAGCGCGAGTGGTCCGATTCCTCGATGCGGCGCAGGTTTTCCTCCAGCGGCAGTTCGACGTCGAGGCTGACCACGTCGCCGCGCGGCACCATCAGCGAGGTCAGCTGGCGGTCGTCGAGCCGGAACACGTTGCGCACCATCGTGTGCTCGTGGCGTTCGATCACGCCGGCCTCCGAGCCCTCGACCAGCAGCGCGTGGATTTCTTCCTCGGTGACCGCGGGACCGGCGCCGCTCTTGACGCCGATCAGCCGCAGCACCAGCCGGGTCGAGCCCGACAGCAGCTTGACGAACGGCGTCGAGGCGACTGCCAGCCAGGACAGCGGCCGCGCGACCGCGCGCGCCAGGGTCTCCGGCGCCAGCTGGCCCAGCCGCTTGGGCACCAGCTCGCCGAGCACGATGGAAAAGTAGGTCAGTCCCGCGACGACGATCGCGGTGGCCACATAGCCCGCGGTCGGCTGCGCCATGCCCACGCCCTGCAGCCAGACGCCGAGCGGCTGCGCCAGCGCGGATTCACCGACCACGCCGTTGAGCACGCCGATCGAGGTGATGCCGATCTGCACGGTGGACAGGAAACGGGTCGGATCCTCGCCCAGCTTGACCGCCTCGATCGCGCCGCGATCGCCTTCGTCGATCAGCTTCTGCAGGCGGGCCTTGCGGGCCGAAACCAGCGCGATCTCCGACATGGCGAACACGCCGTTGAGCAGGATCAGCGCCAGCAGGATGGCTATTTCCATCAGGGTGCGCGCCCTACGCGCGCGGGTGTTGTCGAGCCGTCAAGCATAACATCGGCATGTGGCACGTCCGCCGTTGATTACCTGGCAGGTTATCGCCAGGGCGCGCACCGCATGCTGTAATGCGGCCATGGACACGCTGACCCCCGCCTCCGAAACCGCTCTCGACTTTCCCGCCCTGCTGCGCTACTGGCGCGGGCGCCGCGGCTACAGCCAGCTCGCGCTGTCGCTTGCCGCCGGGGTGTCGCAGCGGCATATCAGCTTTCTCGAATCGGGCCGCGCCCGGCCCAGCCGCGAGATGATCCTGGCGCTGTCGGACCGGCTCGGCGTGCCGCTGCGCCAGCGCAACCGGCTGCTGCTGGCGGCCGGCTTCGCTCCCGCCTACAGCGAACACGCGCTGGCCGAACCGCCGCTGCAGATGGTGCGCCAGGCCATCGCGCTGATCCTCGCCAAGCAGGAGCCGTATCCCGCGGTGGTGCTGGACCGCTTCTGGAACATCAGCGATGCCAACCGCGCCTATCGGCGCATGGTCGACGCGCTGCTCGACGGCCGTGCCGCCGCGGTGCTGCCCGAATGCCTGGGCAACGATGCGGGCGGCGGCCCGCGCATCAACCTGATGCTGACCGTGTTCGATCCGCAGGGGCTGTGGCCAATGATCGAAAACGCCCATCAGGTCGGCCGCTATCTGCTGCGACGCGTCTGGCAGGAGTTGCAGGCGCAGGCGCACGACCGCGTCGCGCGCGAGATCTTCGCCCGCATCGCGCAATGGCATCCGGAGATGATCGGACCGGGCGGCGTGCCGCATGCCGACGACGACGGCAGCGAAGGCCCGCTGCCGCCGGTGCTGCCGGTGGTGCTGCGCGCCGACGGCTTCCAGGCCTCGCTGTTCTCGACGCTGACCACGCTGGGCAATCCGCATGACGTCACGCTGCAGGAACTGCGGATCGAATGTTTCTTCCCCGCCGACGAACCGTCGCGCCTCGCGCTCGAGGCGCTCGGGCACGACGCCGCGCCGGCTGCCGTTCAGAACCGGTAGCGCAGATAGGCGGTATGGAAGTCCGAGCCGGGGTTGGGCTTCTTGATGCCGGCATTCGAGATGTGCTGGTAGCGGTAGCCGATGGCGAAGCGCTGGTCCTTGCCGAAGGCGATGCCGACGCCCGCCATGTCGGAGAACTGGAACGCGGTCGACATCGAATGGTTGTCCGAGGTCCGCGTCCCGCTCATCAGGCGCACGCCGATCGATGCCTCGAGAAAGGGCACCCATCGATGGCGCTGCCAGGCCAGCCGCAGCACCGGCTGCGCGCCGATCTCCCACAGGTTGCGCGGATTGGCGTCGCTGGTGCTGTCCCAGCGCGCGACATTGAGCTCCCACAGCAGGCCGAGCCGCAGGCCGGCCGGGTCGCCCCAGCCATAGCCGGAATCCCAGCCGAACGCGATATCGACCTTGCGCACGTCGGTGCGGCTGTCGGTGCCGTAGGCGATCTGCACGGTGGGATCGGCCCATGCGGCGCTGCCGGCGGCCAGCAGCGGCAGCGCGGCGAGCCAGCGCAGCGCTCGCAAGGAGCGGCGGGATGGGCGGCAAGGGCAAAGGGCAAGGGAGCGGGAAGGGCGGCGGAACAGGCGGGCAAGCAGGTCGTCGTCGAATGGCATCGTGATCGCGGCAAGAAAAAACGGGAACGGGAAACGCGCAGAGGGCGCGGAAAGCCTGCGGAGCTCGAAGGAATCCGGCGCCCGCATGGCGGGCGCGGCGTCCGCGCAAGTCGTTTAGTTGTAGTACAGATCGGGCGCTTACGCCGCATCGCGTGATAACATCGCAACGCCGGCGCGAGCCTGCGCCTTCGTGAATCGGTCCACGATCCTTCGAAGGGCAAGCGCGTTTCGCCGGTTTCGTTACGTCTTCAGGGCGGGGTGAAAGTCCCCACCGGCGGTATGCCGAACGCGTTCACCGACGCGGCCGGCGAGCCCGCGAGCGCCCGCGTCGTTCCATGTCTTCGTTGTATCCGACATGGTTGCGCCCGGGGTCAGCAGACCTGGTGAGAGGCCAGGGCCGACGGTCATAGTCCGGATGAAAGAAGATGGGCGAGCAAGCATCGCTGCCGTTTCATTGCCATGTCGATGGAACGGCGCGGGCCTGCGCGGTCGCGTGCCTGTGCATGCGGCCCGCGGTTCGTCGCCTTGCCATGCGCAAGCGGACAGCGAGTGGACGATCACCCAGGTCGGCGCTTCTGGCCGGCCGTCGTGCGCGCTGCGGCTTGCGTCGCCAATCCCCTGAAACGCCCGTTGATCTTTACGCAAGGAGCGTTTCAATGCTGTCCACGCTGTCGCCTTCCCAAACCAATCTTTCCCCCGACCACGCCGCGGCCGCCGTCGGCCCTGCCGACGCCATCGTGCCGGCGCTTCCCCATGATCTGCCGACCCGCATCGAGCAGGCGCTGCAGGCCATGCGCGAAGGCCGGCCCGTGGTGCTGATGGACGACCACGACCGCGAGAACGAGGCCGACCTGATCGTCGCGGCCGAGCGTCTGACGCTGGCCAATATGGCGATGCTGATCCGCGAATGCAGCGGCATCGTCTGCCTGTGCCTGACGCGCGAGAAGGTCGCGCGGCTCGGCCTGCGGCCGATGGTCGAGAACAATCGCAGCCAGTACGGCACCGCGTTCACCGTGTCGATCGAGGCCCGCACCGGCGTCACCACCGGCGTCAGCGCGGCCGACCGGATCACGACGATCCGCGCGGCGATCGCCGACGATGCGGGGCTCGACGCGGTCGTCAGTCCCGGCCATGTGTTTCCGCTGGTGGCCGCCGACGGCGGCGTGCTGACCCGCCGCGGCCATACCGAGGGATCGGTCGAGCTGGCGCGGCTGGCCGGCCTCGCGCCGGCCGCGGTGCTGTGCGAACTGATGAATCCGGATGGCACGATGGCCCGCTACGAACAGGCGCTGGCCTTCGCCGCGCAGCACGATCTGCCGGTGCTGACGATCGCCGAGCTGGTCGCCTGGCGAGAGCAGGGGCACTGAGGCCGGCGCGGACCGAGGCCTGCATCACGGCGCAAGCTGGCGCGCAAACCGCCACGCGAACCACGGCGCAAACCACGGCGCAAACCACGGCGCAAACATGGGGCTAATCGCAGCGAACGCCGCCGCCAGCCGGACCGTTCCGGCCGCGGCGGCGCGTCGCTGTGCGACAATGCCGGCTGTCGCGCGGCCCGTGCATCATCGCGGCCGCGCCTGCCGCCGGTCCCCGGGCCGTCCCTGTCTTGCCAACGCGCCCCGCATCATGTCGTTTCGTGCCGCCACGCCCGCACCGCGCCGCCGCGCTTTCCGCGCGAGCGCCGCGACTCTTCGCTTCCGTTCCTCCGATTCGCTTGCGCCGCTGTTGCTGGCCGCCTCGCTGACGCTGGCGCCGGCATTCGGCACCGACGCCCACGCCGACACCGCGCGCGGCAAGGTGGTGCCGGCCGCTGCGGCCGGACTCTATCAATGCCAGGGACCGAATGGCGGCACGGTGTTTCGTTCGACGCCGCGCGAGGGTTGCGTGACGCTGGCCGCCCCGGACCCGTCCGCGCCCGATCCGCAGCGCTGGCTGCCGCTGATGGGCGCCAACGGCGTGATCTCGTACCTGGACCAGCGCTCGGTGCGCCGGCAGGGCGCGCGCATCGGCGTGGTCTTGATGCGCAACGCGCCGGTCGGCGGGACCATCCATACCACCAGCGGCGAGCCGATCCAGTCGTCGCTGCGGCGGATGGTGCTGGACTGCGCCACGTCGATGTACGCGGTGGTCGAGCAGACGCTGTTTCCCCGCCGATTCGCGCGCGGCGAGCCGCTTTACACGATCCGCTCGCCGCAGCGGGCGACGCCGCGGCCGGTCTCGTCCGGCTCGCTGGCCGGCGAGGTGATGGCGCGCCTGTGCCGCTGAGCGCCGTTCAGCGGCACAGGCGCTGAACGGCCTTCCCATGGAAGCCGGCACGACCGTTGCCGGCTGCGCCCGTCCCCGCCGTTTCCTTCGCTATTCCTCCTCGACGGCGCGCGCCCGCCAGCGGCCGTCGGGCTGCTTGCAGAACCAGCCGGTCCAGCTTTCCTCATTGCTGGAGCGCATCAGTTCGCTGCGGATCTGGCGGCAGGGCTGGCCGCGGTCGGTCTTGCTCTGCAGTGGCGTGATCCTGGCGTAGGTGGCCGGGCGCCGCGGCGTCGCCTGGGTGCGCCACGAGACCGCGGTGCCGTCCTCGGTCGTGGTCAGTGCGCGATTGACCGCCGAGGCGAAGGCGCGTGCCTCGCTCTGCGTCATCGTGCCGACGATCGTGCTGGTCAGATAGTGGTCGACGTATGCCCGTGCCGGTGCCGGCGCGCCCAGGCCCAGCGCGAACGCCAATGCAGTCGCCAGCCCCGACGGCAGCGGCAGGCGGGCGGGCGCGGCATGCGGCATCGGCATCCCCTTGGCGGCGAGATCGTGTGAGCGGCGAGGGCGTGGCCTGGTCGCACGCAGGTGCGCCGTCGCCCGGATCGGTCGATTGTAGTTCGCGCGGCCACCGGCCGCGGCCGTCGCATGCGGGCATGCGTGTCCCGCCCCACCAAGCAAGGATTTTGTCGGACAGCGTCCGATTGACGCGGCAATGACACGGACCTAGTTTCAATCGTCGCGCCCGCTGCGGCCCGTTCGCTTGCCGGCCTTGCCGCCGGAAGCCACGGCTGCATCCGCAACCGACCCGCGTGCCGTCCGGCGCGCATCCGATCCCGTCACTGATTCGTTTGCTCCTGTGCGCAGGACGACAGGAGCGGGCAGGCCTTGCGCCCGCCACCGTGCCGCGGGTTTGTTGCGGTGCAATTCCGGCGTCATTCGAGCCATGAGGAGGATACCCGACGTTGATCAATCAAGAGACGAATAATCAACAATCGTTTCAAATTGTTGCAACCGTTGCGTGATCGAAACGTGACTTTTGGTAGGCAAATTTGTTAAGGTTTTGTCCCGCATTGCAGCAAATCCAATACCTTCCAAGCGTCACCCAAGTCACAGCCCCCGGCAAAGTCCGTCATGGGGCGGCTCAGGCACCGGTCATCCGGCCTGGCCATCGACGAGTATCCGCGCCACTGTCCGCGGCTTCCCGAATAACCAATTGCATTACCGACTACCGCCTTTGATGACGGCATTCATGATCGACTCCGCCATTTCTCCGCCGCTTTCCGCCCGTTCGTGCCGGCCCACGTCGCCGATGCGCTCCGACGGCGTGCGGCTGGGACGCTGGCTGTGTGCCGGTGCGCTCGCCTGCTTCGCGATGGCGGCGCACGCGTTCAGCTTCGATACCGTGGCGGCGCGCGCGCGCCAGCTGGCCAATTCCCCGTACAAGGCCCCCAAGGCCCATCTGCCGACCGAGCTGCGCGAACTGTCGTACCCGCGCTATCGCGAAATCCAGTACAAGCCGGAACGCTTCGTCTGGCGCAATACCAAGCTGCCGTTCGAGCTGTCGTTCTTCCACGAGGGCATGGTGTTCGACCAGCCCGTGAAGATCAACGAGGTCACCGGCAACCGCGTGCGCGAGATGCGCTTCAATCCGGCGGACTTCAACTACGGCTCGCACAAGTTCAACCCGGAGATGCTCAAGGGCCTGGGCTTTGCGGGCTTTCGCGTGCTGCATCCGGTCAACGGCAAGCACAAGGACGAGGTGGTGTCCTTCGTCGGTGCCAGCTATTTCCGCGGCGTCGGCAAGGACCAGTGGTTCGGCCTGTCGGCGCGCGGCGTCGCGGTCGATACCGCGCTCGCGTCGGGCGAGGAATTCCCGCGCTTCGTCGAGTACTGGATCGAACGTCCGGCGCCCGGCGACAAGCAGCTGACCATCTATGCGCTGATGGACTCGCGCCGCATGAGCGGCGCCTATCGCATCGTGGTCAAGCCGGGTGCCGATACCGAGACCGAGGTCAAGGCGCGGCTCTATCTGCGCGAGAACGTGACCAAGCTGGGCCTGGCGCCGCTGACGAGCATGTACCTGTTCGGCGAGAACCAGCCGCCAGCGGCGCCGGAGTTCCGTCCCGAGGTGCACGATTCCGACGGCCTGTCGATCCAGCTGGGCACCGGCGAATGGATCTGGCGTCCGCTGGTCAATCCGAAGCGCCTGCTGGTGACCTCGTTCTCGGCGACCAACCCGCAGGGCTTCGGGCTGATGCAGCGCGATCGGTCGTTCGCCAGCTACCAGGAAATCGGCGAATGGTATGAACGCCGGCCGAGCGGCTGGGTCGAACCGCGCGGTAACTGGGGTTCGGGCCGCGTCGAGCTGGTGATGATTCCGACGCCGGACGAAACCAACGACAACATCGTGGCCTACTGGGTGCCCGACAATCCGCCCAAGCCGAAGCAGCCGTTCGATCTGGAATACCGGCTGCTGTGGCAGAAGGACCGCGAGCGCATGCCGCCGCTGTCGTGGGTCACGCAGACCCGCCGCGGGCAGGGGCTGACCCGCAACAAGGAAGACACCAGCTTCTCGCTGCTGGTCGATTTCGAGGGCCCCGCATTCAAGAAGCTGGATCCCGCCACGCATATCGACGCGGTGGTATCGGCCGATGGCAACGCCGAACTGCTGCGCACGACGACGCAGCGTAACGAGGCCACCGGTGGCTGGCGCATGACGATGTTCCTGCGCCGCAAGGACGAGAACAAGCCGGTCGAGTTGCGCGGCTATCTTCGCAACGGCAACACAACCCTGTCAGAGACATGGAGCTACATCTTACCCCCAGGCTAAAGCAGCGCTCGGCCGCGGCGGCGTGCGAGCGCTATGTCGACCGCCTGCCGGTATCGCCGGAACAGCGCCGCGACCTGCTCGCCGATACCGCGCTGCATGAAGGCATCGTCATCAAGGGCGATGCCACCGGCGACGATCCCGGCGTGCGTTCGCTGCAGAAGGCGCTGGCCAATGGCGACGCCGCGGCCTCGCCCGCGGGCGCGGCCTACGGCTCGATCGAGCGGCGCCTGCAACTGGCCTATGGCGAGCCTAAGGTCGGCGGCGAACCGCTGATCGAGCGACGCGCCGACGGCACCGTCCATGTGGCCACCGGCCCCGAGCCAAAGCGCGCCTCAATGGTGCCGCGGCCGTGGCCGCCGCACCTGGTCGCGGCCTTCGTGCGCAACGGCGTGCGCAAGCTGCTCGGCAAGCCGCCCGTTCCCGAGACGTGGGACACGCTGCACGACGGTCCCGATGCCGAGGGCAAGTGGCATCCGGCCGGCGCGCATCGCCGCTGGGTGCTGCTGTTCCTGGTGATCGTGCAGACCATGATGGCGACGTATTTCATGTCGACGGTGCTGCCGTACAAGGGCAACGACACCCTCGAGATGATCACGCTGGGCCTGTTCACCGTGCTGTTCTCGTGGGTCTCGGCCGGCTTCTGGACCGCGATGATGGGCTTCCTGGTGCTGGCCAAGGGCGGCGACCGACATCTGATCTCGCGCTCGGCCAGCGGCAACGCGCCGATCGCGGAGCAGGCCCGCACCGCGGTGATCATGCCGATCTGCAACGAGGACGTGACCCGCGTCTTCGCCGGACTGCGCGCGACCTACGAATCGCTGGAACGCACCGGCGAGCTTGCGCACTTCGATTTCTTCGTGCTGTCCGACAGCGGCAATCCCGATCTGCGCACCGCGGAAACCGATGCGTGGATGGAGACCTGCCGCGCGGTGAACGGCTTCGGCCGTATCTTCTATCGCTGGCGCCGCCATCGCGTCAAGCGCAAGACCGGCAACGTCGCCGACTTCTGCCGCCGCTGGGGCAGCAAGTACCGCTACATGGTCGTGCTCGACGCCGACAGCGTGATGAGCGGCGATTGCCTGGCCACGCTGGTGCGGCTGATGGAGGCCAACCCCGGCGCCGGCATCATCCAGACTGCGCCGCTGGCAACCGGCCGCGAGACGATGTATGCGCGCGTGCAGCAGTTCGCCACGCGCGTCTACGGACCGCTGTTCACCGCCGGCCTGCATTACTGGCAGCTGGGCGAATCGCACTACTGGGGCCACAACGCGATCATCCGCATCAAGCCCTTCATGGAGCATTGCGCGCTGGCGCCGCTGCCGGGCAAGGGGCCGCTGGCCGGCGAGATCCTGTCGCACGATTTCGTCGAGGCCGCGCTGATGCGCCGCGCCGGTTGGGGCGTGTGGATCGCCTACGATCTGCCGGGCTCGTTCGAAGAGCTGCCGCCCAACCTGCTCGACGAGGTCAAGCGCGACCGCCGCTGGTGCCAGGGCAACCTGATGAACTTCCGGCTGTGGATGAAGCAGGGCTTCCACGCGGTGCACCGCGCGGTGTTCCTGACCGGCGTGATGGCCTATCTGTCGGCGCCGCTGTGGTTCCTGTTCCTGCTGCTGTCGACCGCGATGCTGGCCAAGCATGCGCTGGTGCCGCCCGAGTATTTCTCGCAGCCGTATCAGTTCTATCCGAACTGGCCAGAGTGGCATCCGGAGAAGGCGCTGGCGTTGTTCTCGGCCACCGCGACGCTGCTGTTCCTGCCCAAGCTGTTCGGCGTGGTGCTGCTGATGAAAGAGGCGCGCCGCTACGGCGGGGCGCTGCGGCTGATGCTGTCGATGCTGATCGAGGTCGTGATCTCCGCGCTGCTGGCGCCGGTGCGCATGCTGTTCCATACGCAGTTCGTGCTGGCCGCCTATATCGGCTGGGGCATCTCGTGGAAGTCGCCGCCGCGCGAGGACGCCGAGACGACCTGGGGCGAGGCGGTGCGCCGCCACGGCTGGCACACGGTGCTGGGTCTCGGCTGGGGCGCGCTGGTGTACTGGCTCGACCCGGGCTTCGTCTGGTGGCTGCTGCCGATCGTCGGCGCGCTGGCGCTGTCGATCCCGCTGTCGGTCTGGCTCTCGCGCGTCAGCCTTGGCCGTGCCACGCGCCGTGCCGGATTGTTCGTGATTCCCGAGGAAGCCGAGCCGCCGCGCGAGATCGTCGATACGCAACGCCATGTGGCCGAGGCCGGCGACACGCCCGGCTTCGTCGACGCGGTGGTCGATCCGGTCACCAACGCGCTGATGTGCGCGACCGCGACCGCGCGCGTGGTGCAGCCCGCCGGCACGCAGCGCCAGCACGCGGTGCTGGTGCAGCAGGCGCTGACCAATGGCCCGGACAATCTGAACGCCAGGCAGAAGCTGCTGCTGCTGAACGATCCGCTGGCGCTGTCGCGCCTGCACGAAGCGGTCTGGTCGTCGCCGCTGGCCGACGACGGCTGGAAGGCCACGCGTGCGCTGCTGCGCCGCGCCGCCAACGTCGTACCCCTGCGCCCGCGGGGAAGTGCGGCGGCTTGAAAGATCGGTGACTCGCGCTTGCCGATGATTCCCGGCTCCCGCTTTCGGGAGCGGGGTTGGGGGAGAGGGCAGTGCGGTCATTATGCGACCGTGCTTGAAACCACCCCCTCTCCCCCTGAAGGAGAGAGGGAGAACCTCAACGGCGGGGTCCCGCTCCCAACGCCGATTCCGTGCTTCGCTCCTCTCTCACTGAGAGGGAGAACCCCAGCGCGGCTTCGACCGCCAATGCTGGTCCATGCTTGGCTCCCCTCTCCCGCATGCGGGAGAGGGGTTGGGGGAGAGGGCAAGGGCGGTGGTGATGCGACCAACAGTGAAGCCGAGGCGATCTTCAGCGCAGCGCCGCCGTGCAGATCGGCCCGTTGATATAGACGTCGCCGACGCGGCGCTCGCCTCTGGCCTTGCGTGTCATGTAGCGGAACATCATGCTGACGCCCAGCTTGGTCAGGATCTCGACGTCGCGGTTCGCGCAGATATTGCGCTGTAGCGGCGCGGCATAGCTGACCTCGAAGCTGGCCAGATCGAGCATCGGCCCGCTGTAATTGGTCAATTCCAGCTGGAACAGGATGTGTTTGCCGGGCACCGCCTGGCAGCGGCGCAGACGCGTTTCCTTGTCGATCTCGATCGGCAGCGCGTCGTTGAGCTGCCGGCAGGCGCGTGCCAGCACGGTATCGGGCCGGCGCGAGCTGCGCAGGAATTCGGGCACGCCGGCCGCGCCGGTGTTCTGGCCGGTGGCCGCGCCGCGCAGCATGCGGGTCAGCGAATCGGCTTCATCGACCACCACGGCCGCGCTCGCGGCCGGATGCGCCGCGACGGTACGCGCCGTGACCGGCGCCGCGCAGGCCGACGAGGCCCACAGCAATCCGGTGGCGGTAGCGATCCCGATGGAGGCCGACATTCCTCGGGCGATCGATGCAGTCGTGTGGTTCGATTTGGTTCGCATGCAGGGAAAGAACGCCTGGAACGGCACGGGGCTGGGGCTGCGCTGAAGTCCCGCGATCGAGGCCGGCAATGAAGATGGACCGGCAGTGTGTCGACCGGGTGCCATTGTACCTGCCGGCCCCGTGAGGCGGAACCCGCCGGCGCGCAATACATCACGTTGTGCAACAATTGCGCCTTTCGCTTGACGTCGTTCCCGTCGTCCGTCAGTGCGTTGCCGCGCAGGTCTTCGTTGTTCTCTCGCATGCCGGCGCGGACGACATCTTCCCCATTGCAATGACCCAGTCCTCTCGCCCGGCCACGACGCCGCGCTTCCCGCTTTGGTTGCTGATCTGCGCATCGCTGACCGCGCTCGCGCCGCTGTCGATCGACATGTATCTGCCGGCGTTCCCGACGCTGGCCGCCGACCTCGGCGTCGACATCGGCAGCGTGCAGCTGACGCTCGGCACCTTCCTGGTCGGCCTCGCGATCGGGCAGTCGTTCTACGGTCCGGTCAGCGACCGCTTCGGACGCAAGGCGCCGCTGTATGTGGGGCTCGGCCTCTATGTCGTCGCGTCGGTGGCTTGCGCGCTGGCGGGCGACGCGCCCGCGCTGATGGCCTGGCGCTTCGTGCAGGCGGCCGGCGGCTGCGCCGGCATGGTGATGGCGCGCGCGATGGTGCGCGATCGGCTCGAAGCGCACGAGTCCGCGCGCGCGTTCTCGTCGCTGATGCTGGTCATGGGTCTCGCGCCGATCCTGGCGCCGATCGTCGGCGGCGCGATCCTGACCACGTTGGGCTGGCGCGCGATCTTCTGGGTGATGGCCGCGGTCGGCGCGATGATCCTGCTGCAGGTGCATTTCCGGCTGGAAGAGTCGCTCGATCCGCGACGCGCGATCCCGCTGCGCCTGGGCGAGGTCTTCCACAATTACGGCGCGCTGCTGCGCGACCGCGAATTCCTTGGCTATTCGCTGTGCGCCGGCTTTGCGCAATCGGGCATGTTTGCCTACATCGCCGGCTCGCCTTTCGTGCTGATCGAATTGCACGGCATCGATCCTTCCCACTATGGCTTCGTGTTCGGGGCCAATGCCTTCGGCCTGATCGCGATGTCGCAGCTCAATGCCGCACTGGTGCGGGGGCGTTCGCTCGATCGCGTGCTCCGGCTGGCGCTGGCCGCGCCGTGCGCAGCGGGCTTGCTGCTGGCGCTGGCCAATCTCGCCGGCGCGGCGACGCTGCCGGTGCTGCTGCTTGGATTCTTCGTCTACGTGGCAGCGCTGGGCTGCATCATGCCCAACGCATCGGCGCTGTCGCTCGCGCATCAGGGCCACCGCGCCGGCACCGCGTCGGCGCTGATGGGCACGCTGCAATTCGGCATGGGCACGCTGGCCGGTACCGCGGTCAGCCTGTGGCACGACGGCACCGCGTTGCCGCTGGGCGTGGTGATGGCCATCGGCGGCATCGGCGCGGTACTGATGCGGATGCTCGGCCGCCGGTCCGCCGCGGTCGCGGCCGCCGAATAAGAGGGGGAGGGCGGTCCCGCCGTCGGCGGTTGCCCCTTGCCTTTTGCCCTTTACGCTTTGCCCCCGGGTTGGGGATAACCCGCTGTCGGACCCGCGTCAAAGCCCGGAATTGAGGGGGTAAATCTCCCCGAAAGCCGCTTGACGGAAGGATTTCCGGCATTTTCGTTGCGTCGGTGCGACTGGGGATTGCCCAAGGCGCAAGCGGCGGATTAGACTGCGCCGGTCGGTGAAACGGCTCAGGCTGGTCACCGGTGACGACGACCAACAAGGGATACAGCCATGAATAAAGGTGAACTGGTGTCTGCCATCGCCGCAGACGCGGAACTGAGCAACGCTGCAGCGGAGCGCGCCCTGAACGCCGCGCTGGAAAACATCAAGAAGGCGGTTGCCAAGGGAGATTCGGTCACGCTGGTGGGCTTCGGCAGCTTCGGCGCCGGCAAGCGTGCCGCCCGCACCGGCCGCAACCCGCGCACCGGCGAAACGATCAAGATTCCGGCCGCCAAGACGGTCAAGTTCTCTGCCGGCCAGGGTTTCAAGGACGCTGTGAACAAGAAGAAGTAAGAGCGGGCATCCAGCGGATGCCAACCGGGAGAGCGGCCCATGTGGGCCGCTTTTTTCATTTGGCGCCGCCGTCGCCGCGCCGCGCTACACTCGCATCCTGCAAGCGGAATCCGCACGCATTGCGCCACCCCGCATTCCGCTACCGCATTCTCAACTACACCGCGCCGATTGCTCGCGCCGCTCCCGATGAACGACCTCTCGCATCAACTGTCGATGACCGTGCTGATGACGCCGGACATGGCCAATTTCTCCGGCAACGTCCACGGCGGCACCATCCTCAAATATCTGGACATGGTCGCCTATGCCTGCGCCAGCCGCTACGCCGGGCGCTATGTCGTCACGCTGTCGGTCGACCAGGTGGTGTTCCGCCAGCCGATCCATGTCGGCGAACTGGTGACCTTCCTCGCCGCGGTCAACTACACCGGCCGCAGCTCGATGGAGATCGGCATCAAGGTCATCACCGAGAACATCCGCAGCAAGCTGGTGCGCCATACCAACAGCTGCTATTTCACGATGGTCGCGGTCGACGACGACGGCAAGCCGGCCGAGGTGCCGACGCTGGTGCCGCGCGACGAGGTCGAGCGCCAGCGCTTCGCGGCCGCGCAACTGCGCCGCCAGCTGCGCCAGGAGATGGAGCGCCGGCACGACCAGATCCAGGGCGCGGTGAGCTGACCATGGCGCGCGCATCCCGTCGCCCGCTGTCCGCTGCGCCGGCTTCCCCGCTGGTTTCCGCACTGGTTTCCGCACTGGTTTCCGCGCTGGCATTCGCATCGATCGCGCCGGCGCACGCCGAAGAGATCGGCAGCGTCAACACGCATTTCCGCGTCACCGGCTCGGACCGCGTCGTGATCGAGGCCTACGACGATCCCGAAGTCGACGGCATCACCTGCTACGTTTCGCGCGCCCGCACCGGTGGCATCAAGGGCTCGCTCGGCATGGCCGAGGATCCTGCGGAGGCGTCGATCGCCTGCCGCCAGGTCGGCAAGATCGGCTTCAAGGGGCCGCTGCGCCAGCAGGACAATGTGTTCTCCGAACGCATGTCGATCCTGTTCAAGACGCTGCATGTGGTGCGCGTGGTCGACCGCAAGCGCAACACGCTGGTCTATCTGACCTATTCGGACCGCATCGTGTCGGGCAGCCCGAAGAACAGCGTGACCGCCGTGCCGGTGGAGGCCGCCACGCCGATCCCGCTGCGCTGAAGGCGCGCTGGGCCTTACTGCCCCAGCGCCGCGCGCTCCGCCGCGCAGTCGCGCGTGGGCTTCAGGCCCTTGGCCCGGGCAGCCGCCACCTCGGCGCGCGCCGCGGCAAGATCCGCACGGAAGGTTGGATCGGCATGCAGCCGTGCCACCGTCGCGGCGCCCATGATGCGGCCCTGGTTCGCATCGCTCTGCCAGTGCACGTTGCAGGCCAGGCGGCTCTGGCCGTAGGCGAGCCCGCGCGCGAGGATCGCGTCGGCGCGCTCGGGGTCGACCTCGGTCAGGATCAGCGCCCAGGCCCAGCCCACCGCGTTGTGGCCGGACGGGTAGGAGCCATCCTTGGACAGCTTGGCGACATCGTCGGGCGTACAGGTCGGCAGATGGTTGACGAGGAACGGACGCTGGCGCCGGTAGTGGTCCTTGGCGCGATAGGTCGACAGGCCGGCGTCGACCAGGCTGCGCCGCAGCAGCAGATAGAGCTGCGGCGTATCGCGTTCGTTGATCGGCACGCCCAGCGTGCAGGAGAACGTCTCGGCGGCCTGCGGGAATTTCAGATTGGCATCTTCGACGGCGACCTGCCAGCGTGGGCTGCCCGCCTTGGCCAGGTTCGCGCGCGCCGCTTCCTCGTCGGCGGCAAGCGCCGCCGAGCCAGCCGCCGGCGGTGGCGGCACCAGGCGCAGGCTGTCGGGACGCTGGTCCGCGGGCAGATAGCCGGCCAGGACGCCCGGCCGCAGTTCCGGCACGTCGCCGGCCCGGCTGGTGGGGGCATGGCTGGCGCAACCGGCGGCGCCCGCCAGGGCGGCGGCGACGGCAAGTACGGACAGGGCGCCGCGCCAGGCGGCGCGGGGGGACGAAGGGGCTGAGGCCAAGATGGATTGCTCCCGGTTGTCGTGAGATCGGGCGTTGCGCGCGGTCAGGCGTTGGCGCCGTCGTCGAACAGCTTGCGCAGTTCGGACTTCAGGATCTTGCCGTTGGCATTGCGCGGCAGCGTCTCGCTACGCACGATCACGCGCACTGGCACCTTGAACGCCGCCAGCCGCTGCGCGACGAAGGCCTGCAGCTCGGCCTCCGTGACGCTGGCGCCCGGCTTGACGCCGACCACCGCGCCCGGCTCCTCGCCCAGCGTGCGATGCGGAATGCCGACCAGCGCCGCGTCCATCACGGCCGGATGCGCGTACAGCGCGCTCTCGACCTCGATGCAGTAGATGTTCTCGCCGCCGCGGATCAGCATGTCCTTGGCGCGATCGACGATATAGAGGAAGCCTTCCTCGTCCAGCCGCGCGATATCGCCGGTGCGCAGCCAGCCGTCGACGAAGGTGCTGGCGGTGGCCTCGGGCTTGTTCCAGTAGCCGCGCACGACATTGGCGCCGCGCACCATCAGCTCGCCGACCTCGCCGGGCGGCAGCGCGCGGCCGCGGCCGTCGACGATCTTCATCTCGCCGATCGGCAGCGCGGGGCCGCTGCTGTCGGGCCGATGCAGGTATTCCTCGGCGTTGTGGCTGGTGAAGGTCGCCGAGGTCTCGGTCATGCCCCAGCCGATGCCGGGCATCGACTTCGGAAACACCTCGACGATGCGGCGAACCAGCTCGGGAGAGGCCGGCGCGCCGCCGTAGTTGACGCTCTCCAGCGAGGACAGGTCGAAGCGCTCGCGCTCGGGATGCTCGACCAGCTGCCAGGCGATGGTCGGCACGCCGCCGGCCACCGTGCAGCGCTCGCGCTCGATCAGCGCCATCGCGCGCAGCGCGTCCCAGCGGCGCATCAGCACGATCTTGCTGCCGGCGTGCAGCGCGCCGTTCAGCACCGACATGCAGCCGGTCACATGGAAAAAGGGCACCGACAGCAGCGTGGACTTCTGCGGTGCCAGCGGGTCGGGTTCGGGGATCGGCTGGCCGCGGCGCAGGAAATTGCGCGCCGGGCCGAAGCCGCCGCAGAAGGCCACCGTCGTCGCATTGCGGTGCGTGCCGATGGCGCCCTTGGGCTTGCCGGTGGTGCCGGACGTATAGAACAGCGTGGCATCGTCGTCGGGATCGATCGCGACGTCGGGCAGCGGCAGCTCCGGCAGCCGGTCCCAGGCCATCACGTCGCCGGTGGTCCGCTCCAGCGGTACCACACGCGGGTCGGCATCCCGCGCCATGGTGTCATGGCCGCAATCCGCGCCATCCCCGCCGCCGCGGCAGACATGGATGCGCAGCAGCGCGGGGCAGTCGGCCAGATGCGGACGCAGCCGCTCGAGCCGCTCGTCGTCGATGATCGCGACCTTGCAGCCGGAATCGGTCAGGCCGTATTGCAGCTCGGGGCCGGTCCACCACGCGTTCAGCGGCGTCGCGATGGCGCCGGTCAGCAGCGCGCCGTAGAACGCGGCGGGCCATTCGGGGAGATTGCGCATCGCCACCGCGACGCGATCGCCGGGACGCACGCCGTCCTCGATCAGCGCATGCGCGATCGCCAGCGCCGCGCGGGCAAAGCCGGCATAGGAGACGCGCTGGTCCTCGTAGACGACGAAGGTGCGCTCGCCCCGCGCGCGGGCCTGCAGGAACAGCTCGCGCAGCGTAGGCGGTGCGTGCTTCCACACCGTGGTCGGAATGCCGCGGATTTCGCGCACCTCGGTTTCGAACGGTGCGCCCGGAGCGGTCAGGCGGGCATGGGCTTCGGCCAGTGAGATCGCCGGCCAGGCCGGCGAACTATCGTCGGCGCTGCCCTGTGGACTGCGGGTCGGCGTTGCCATCGGACGGCGAGCGTGATGCCGCTCAGATCGTCACGCCGCCGTCGACCACCAGCGCCTGGCCGGTCATGAAGGAGCTGGCGCTCGACGCCAGGTAGACCGCCGCGCCGGCGATCTCGACCGGTTCGCCGATGCGGCGCAGCGGCGCGTTCTCGGTCGACTGCTTGTAGCGCACCGGGTCTTCCCACAGCGCGCGGGCGAAGTCGGTCTTGATCAGGCCCGGGGCGATGCAGTTGACGCGCACATTGTGCGGGCCGAACTCGACCGCGAGGTTGCGCGCGAGCTGGAAGTCCGCCGCCTTCGAGATGTTGTAGACGCCGATGGTCGGCGAGCCGCGCAGGCCGCCGATCGACGACACGATGATGATCGAGCCGTCCTTGCGCTCGATCATCTGCGGCGCGACCATCTGGATCAGCCAGTGGTTCGAGATCACGTTGTTGTCGAGCACCTTGCGGAACTGCTCGTCGGTGACCCCGCCCATCGGACCGTAGTAGGGGTTGGACGCGGCATTGCAGACCAGCACGTCGATCTTGCCGAACACGCGGTTGGTCTCGTCGACCAGATGCTGCAGATCGCTCTTGGAAGAGATATTGGCCGGCACGGCGATCGCGATGCCGTCGCCGTGCTTCGCGTTGATGGCGTCGACCACTTCCTGGCAGGCCTCGGCCTTGCGCGACGAAATAACCACCTTGGCGCCCTGGACCGCCATCTGCTCGGCGATTGCGCGGCCGATGCCGCGCGAAGAGCCGGTGACGATGGCGACCTTGCCGCTCAGATCGAACAATGACATGGGTGTCTCCTCTACCGATCCCGTTTTCCGGTGGATTCTGATGTTGGCGTGGCGCCGCGCCCGCGATGCCAGGGCGACGGCGATCGGCACATTATGGTCGGTGGGTCTGGCCGCGTCCACAGGCCGGCACACGTTCCGCGGCCCTTATCAGCATTCTTTCTGCGGGGGATTCACGGCGTGCATGGTGTGCGCCGGCACGCCTTACCCTTGCCGCGCCAGCCACTCGCGCAGGCTCGCCGCCGTCTCGTCGTCCAGCCGCACGCCGATCCGTTCGCGCAGCGTGGCGACGATCTGCTCCGGCGTTTCGAGCCGCACGTGGCGGCTCGCGCCATCGGCATCGCGTTCGGTCAGCTCGCCGTTGGTTATCGTCAGGCGGACTGCACCGTCGGTGCGCGCGGCCATCAGCCGGTGCAGGAAGACGCTGTCCGGGTGGGTGCAGACATACCAGTTGCGCGCCGCGTAGTCGATCCAGGCCTGCGGCGACAGGTCGAAGCGATAGAGCTTGGTCCAGCCGTGTTCGGTCTTCAGCTCGAGATCGAGCAGGTGGAAGGTGCCAGTCGACGCCGCACTCAACGGCGCACCGACCAGCCGGAACGGCAGCGTTTCCGGCGCCGGCTCGGACAGTGGCAGCGCGCACGGCGGATTCGGGCCGCCGAAGCCGACGTCGGCGATGTAGTCGCGATGGGCGACGCGCACCCGCAGCAGCAGATGCGACTGCGGCGTCGGCACGCCTTCGTCGATGCCGTAGCGCACGCGCGCGGCCAGCGGCATCGCCTCGAAGCCGAGCGCGGTCAGCGCGGCGGCCAGCAGCGTGTTGTGCTCGAAGCAGTAGCCGCCGCGTTCGCGCATCACCAGCTTGTCGAACACCGCGTCGAGCGCGATATCGATCGGCCGGCCGAGCAGCACGTCGATGTTCTCGAACGGGATGCGCCGCAGATGGGCGGCGACGATCGCGTCGAGCGCCTCGAGGCTGGGTGCCGGACGTTGCTGCAGGCCGATGCGATCCAGATAGGCGTCGAGCCGGGCGCCGTCCAGGGCCGGCTGGGCGGATGGGTTTACCGGTGTGGTCACGTCAAGGTCTCCAGGGTCGACAGGTCGAGCAGTTCGATATCGGCATAGCGCAGCCGCAGCAGGCCGCGCGCCTCCAGTTCGCGCAGCGCATGGTTGACGGTCTGCCGGGACAGGCCAAGCATCTGCGCCAGCTGTTCCTGCGGCAGATGGATCGAGCGATGGGGGGGGCGCGCCGGGTCTGCCGCGGCGGCGGGCGTGTCGCCATAGGATCGCGCGATGGCCGCGAGCCGGCGCGCCGTGCGTGCCAGCGGCGGCAGCAACTGGGCCTCCTCGACATAGCGGAATGCCTCGCGCGTCTTGCCGGCCAGCAGCTTGCCGAATTCGCGCCACCACGCCGGCTGCGCGGCGAGCATCGTGTCGAGCCGGCGGCGCGGCACGTGCCAGACCGCGGCACGCGTGGCCGCGCGGGCGTCATGCGTGCGCAGCAGTCCGTCAAACAGGCAGATCTCGCCGAACCATGCCCCGGCCTCGAGCAGGCCGAGCAGCGCGGCCTTGCCGCCGGCATCGTGCGCATGCACCAGCACCGCGCCGGCGATCACCGCGTACAGGCCGTCGAAGGGATCGCCGCGCTGGAACAGCACCTCGCCCGGTTCGAGCCGGCGTACCGTGCCGCCGTCGAGCAGCGCCGCGCGCATGTCCGCGGGCAGGCCGCGGAACCAGCTTCCGGTGCGCAGCGGGGCGAGCGCATCGGCGGCGTCGGCGGTGTCGCGCGTGGGGCAGGCGAGGGGCGGGATGCCCATGGTGGTCTCCATCGTCTTCGCGACGCAGCGCAACGTTCGAGCCGAGGCCGTGGTGCGTCGGTGGGGCCAGGGACGAAAGCCGGACTGTCAAAATTCGGACAGACCGCGCCTGGCGTGCCCATTACTATAAATCGATCGTGCCGGGCCGGAACCGCTCGCAACGCGCCACGGCATGCCGTTCGCAATGTCCGCAGACAGCAGGAGACGCCATGAAAACGCTGGTCGACCATCTATCCCGATACGCTGCCTATCACCGCGACCGCCGCAACGTGGCGACCCACTTCGTCGGCATCCCGATGATCGTGCTCGCGGTCACGACGCTGCTGGCGCGGCCGCAGGTCCCGCTCGGCGACGGCGCCGCGGTGCTGACCCCGGCCATCGTGGTCTACCTGCTGTCGTGCCTGTTCTATCTGCGGCTGTCGGCCGGCTTTGGCATCGCGATGACGGTGATCCTTGCGCTGTTCGTCTACGTCGGCCATCGGATCGGCGAGTTGTCGACGGGCGCCTGGCTGGCGATCGGCATCGGGCTGTTCGTGCTTGGCTGGGTCATCCAGTTCGTCGGCCACTACTACGAAGGGCGCAAGCCGGCCTTCGTCGACGACCTGGTCGGGCTGCTGATCGGGCCGCTGTTCCTGGTCGCCGAGACGGCGTTCGCGCTGGGACTGGCACGCGATACGCGCGAACGGATGGATGCGCACGCGCATTGAATCGCCATCGCATCGGCCTGGCCGAAGCGATGCCGCGCGATGCCACGCCCATGCGTCGATGCATCGGCGCGACAGATAGCGGGACTTTTCACCGGGTTTTTACGGGGTTTCAGGGGGGTAACGGGCCAAACCCCCTTGGAAATGCGTCACTTTCCGCTATGATTCGGTGGCCGCCGCAGCCGTACGCTGTTTTCGCGGGGTTTGCGGCGCCAACCGTTCAACTCTATCTGACCAATATGGCGACCAAAGCGAAATCGACCGCGAAAGCTGCAACCAAGACCGCCGCGACCAAGAAGGCACCGGCAACCAAGGCGCCCGTGAAGGCTGCCGCGAAGAAGGCCGCTGCGCCCGCAACCGCAACCCCGCGTCCGCTGAAGGACACCTTCAATAAATCCAGCCTGGTCGCTCACCTGGTCGCGCAGACGCAAGTCGAGCCGAAGGCCGTGAAGACGGTGCTCGCCCATCTGGAAAACACCATCGTCAGCGCGCTGCACAAGAAGGGCGCCGGCGAATTCACGCTGCCCGGCCTGCTGAAGATCACCGCGCAACAGGTGCCGGCGAAGAAGAAGCGCTTCGGCAAGGACCCGTTCACTGGCGAAGAGCGCTGGTTCCCGGCCAAGCCGGCCAGCGTCAAGGTCAAGGTCCGTCCGCTGAAGAAGCTGAAGGACGCTGCGCTGTAATCCGTCATCGACGTGGCCGCGACGGGCAAACGCCTGACGCGGCAGGCAGTGAAAAAGGGAGCCACTTGCGGCTCCCTTTTTCATTGGCGCGTTGCGGCACGACGCCTTTGTTGTTTGCAATTAACTGCCAGGCATTTGCCCCACCCACCGTTCGCGGCAAGCAGGGCGGGGGCCGCGTACTGTCGGCCTCAGGCGCTATGGTCGCCCGGCGTTTCCTGCGTATGCGCGCCGTCGGTGAAGCGATCGCGATGGTCGGGGGCATGGCCGCCCTGCGTGAAGCTGTCGCGCGGGCCCAGCCGGTTGGCACCTTCGGTGAACACATCGAACTTCTGCGTCGCGCTGCGCGCCCCGTCCGTGTACGGATCGGCGCTGCGCGGGGCGGCCTTGGCCGACAGCGAGACGGTCGCGCCGACCATCATCGCGACGGTGGGCAGCAGCGCGGCCAGCATCGCGCGGCGGCGCGCCTGCCAGCGCTGGCGCAATGCACGCAGCCGCTGCGCCGCCAGGGGCGGACGCGGACGGGGCGGGGCGCCGGAAGATCGGTGAGGAACGGCGATTGGTGTCGGTCGAGTCATGGCAACACTCCTTCAGATTGGGATCCGGGGCGGTTCTTGGAACCTTGACGAGGGGAGACGGCTTGGCCAAGCACGGTTAGCAGTCTACGAACCGGGCCGGACGCGTCGGTGACGCCAGCCTGACAATTGCGTCAGGATGCGGGCGGCGCGGTGCAGGGCAGGTGACAGCGGGAAGGTTGGGGGCGGAAAGGTCGGGGCGGAAAGGTCGAGGCGGACAGCGCCGGCCGCGCCGGCCGCAAGCTGACAACGCTGACAGGTTCGGCCGGCGGCTTTCACCTATAGTCCGGAAATGGCAGCGCCGCGCCGTTGGCGCGGACATTGCGGACAACGACTTTGCCGCGAACTTGCCGCCGAATTGTTCCGCGAGTTTTCCGCGAGTTTTCCGCGAGTTTTCCGCGAGTTTTCCGCGAGTTTTCCGCGAGTTTTCCGGATACGGGAGGGCCGGACCCATGAAACTGTTGTTGGTAGAGGACGAGATCAAGACCGTCGACTATCTGCGCCGTGGACTGTCGGAAAACGGCTATGTGGTCGACACCGCGACCAACGGCGTCGACGGCCTGCATATGGCCTGTACCGAACCCTACGATGCGATCGTGCTCGACGTGATGCTGCCCGACCTCGACGGCGTATCGATGCTCAAGTCGCTGCGGCGCGAGCAGCAGACGCCGGTCATCATGCTGACCGCGCGCGACGACCTGGACGACCGGCTCAATGCCTTCGATGCCGGCGCCGACGACTACCTGGCCAAGCCATTCTCCTTCCTCGAGCTGCTGGCCCGCCTGAACGTGCTGACCCGCCGCGGCCGACAGAGCGAGCCGTCGCAGCTGACAGTCGGCGACCTGCGCATCGACCTGCTGTCGCGGCGCGCGATGCGCGGCACCCGGCGGCTAGACCTGAGCGCGCGCGAATTCACGCTGCTGTCGGTGCTGGCGCGGCGCCAGTCGCAGATCGTGTCGAAGACCGCGATCACCGAACTGGTCTGGGACATCAGCTTCGACTGCAATACCAATGTGGTCGAGGTCGCGATCAAGCGGCTGCGCGCCAAGCTCGACTGGCCGGGCGAGCCCAAGCTGCTGCATACCATCCGCGGCATGGGCTATGTGCTCGAATGCCGCGCCGAGGAGGTCGCGTGAGCCGCCGCCGTTCGATCGCCACGCGGCTGGCCGCGATGTTCGCCCTCGCGGCGGCGCTGGTGTTCTCGGTCACCGGCTTCGTGATGTATTACGTCCAGTGCGTCGAGCTCGAGAAGCGCCAGCTCGAGGAGCTCGAGGCGCGCTTCCAGCTGATCGGCCCGAAGGCGGCGCACTACGGCACGCAGCCGCAATGGGAGCGCTTCGGCGCGGTGCTGACCGGCATGACGCCGGAGGACGACAGCCTGCGCTACTTCGTCGACACGCCGGACCCGCGCTTCCGCTTCGGCAAGCCGTTCCCGCGCAACGCGGTGACCGAGCAGCGTGCGCCGGACGTCTGGACGGTGCAGTTCGACGACCGCAGCTTCCTGATGCTCAAGCGGATCATTCCCGCGCTGGACGAGCGCCCGGCGCTGGCGCTGGTGGTGGCGGTCGACCAGGCGCCGTTCTACCAGACCAGCCGCGTGCTGGGCATCGCGCTGATCGTCTGCTCGGCGCTCGGCGTGCTCGCGGTGGCGGTGCTCGGCTGGCGCATCGCCAAGGTCGGGCTGGCGCCGATCGAGGCGCTGTCGCGCCATGCCGGCGAGCTCAATCCGCGCAAGCTCGAGCGGCTGCCCGATACCGACCTGCCGGCCGAACTCTCGGGACTGGTGCTGGCCTTCAATGGCGCGCTCGACAAGCTCGAACGCGCCTACGTGCAGCTGTCGGCGTTCAATGCCGATGTCGCGCACGAACTGCGCACGCCGCTCGGCAACGTGATCGGCCAGACCCAGGTGGCGCTGTCGCGCCCGCGCAGCGTGCGCGAGCTCGAGGACATCCTGCAGTCGAACCTGGAGGACCTGGAGCGGCTCGGCCGCATCGTCGTCGACATGCTGTTTCTGGCGCAGTCGGACCGCGGCGCGCTCGCGCGCGACCTGGTCGAGGTGTCGGTCGCGCATGAGGTGCGGCGCAGCGCGGACTTTCTCGACATGCTGTTCGAGGACGCCGGCGCGACGCTGGAGATCGTCGGCGACGCCCGTGCCCGCGTCAATGCCTCGCTGCTGCAGCGGGCGATCACCAATCTGCTCGGCAATGCGCTGCAGCATGGCCTGCGCGGCCGGCCGGTCGCGGTCGAGATCGGCGACGATGCCGGCGCGGTGACGATCGCGGTGCGCAACGAGGCCGACCCGCTGTCGACCGCGCAGATGGACCGCCTGTTCGACCGCTTCTACCGCGTCGACAGCGCGCGCGCCGACAGCCGCCAGAACCACGGACTTGGCCTCGCCATCGTCAAGGCGATCGCGACGATGCATGGCGGCGCCGTGTTCGCGCGCCAGTCGCGCGGCGTGGTCTGCATCGGCCTGACGCTGCCGGCGCTGCCGCCGCAGGCGCCGACTTCCGACAGCCTGCCTGCGCTGACACAGGCGGCCACGGCATGATCGGCGGGGAAAGCGGGCGCACGCCGCGCAGCGTGCGCATGGCAAACCGTGTCCGCCGCCTCGGGACCGCCGCGATGATCCCGGTCGCCGCCGGGCTGATCGTGCTCGCTTCGGCCTGCGGCGTCACCGCGCGGCACGACGCGGTGGCGCCGCGGCCTTCGATCGCACCGACCTTCGCGGCCCATCGCGCGGAAGCGCTGGCCGCGCTGGAAGGCCGACGCCGTTATGTGTCGGCCGACATGCGCGCCGAGACCGAATGGAATCTGCCGCGCGAATGGCGCCCGGCCGGCACCCCGCGGGGTGGCGCGCTGCTGGTGCACGGGCTCGGCGATTCGCCGTGGTCCTTCGTCGATATCGCACCGCGGCTGGCCGAGCGCGGGCTGCTGGTGCGTACGGTACTGCTGCCCGGCCATGGCACCGCGCCGGCGGACCTGATGGGCGTCACGCTGGAAGACTGGCAGCGCGTGCTGCGCGAGCAGGCCGCGGCGCTGCGGGACACCGTCGGCGAGGGGCCGCTGTATCTTGGCGGCTTTTCCACCGGCGCCAATCTGGTGCTGGACTATGCGCAGGCGCACCCCGAGGTCGCCGGGCTGCTGCTGGTATCGCCGGCGCTGCGCTCCGGCAGCCGGTGGGAGTGGCTGACGCCGTGGCTCGCGCCGGTGGTGCCGTGGCTGCTGTCGACCGGAGACGATCGCCCGCAGCAGACGCCGGTCCGCTACCTGAACACGCCGACCAACGGCTTCGCGCAGTACTACCGCAGCAATGTCGCGGCGCGCGCCGCGCTGAACGCGCGGCCTTACGACAAGCCGGCGCTGCTGATCGTCGCCGAGCACGATTCGGTGGTGGACTCGCACTACGTGAGGCAAGTGTTCGGCACGCGCTTCACGCATCCGGCGAGCCGGCTGATCTGGTATGGGGCGGGCGAAGGCAACGCAGGCGCCGATGCCGTTGTCAATGCCAGTGCCAGTGCCAGTGCCAGTGCCGATGCCGTGCCCAATGCCGGCGCGGGCCGCGTACTGGTTCGCCCCGACCGCCTGCCGGCCGAGCGCATCAGCCAGTTCTCGCACATGGGCGTGCTGTTTTCCGATGCCAATCCGCTCTATGGCCGGCAGGGATCGCTGCGGCTTTGCCTGAACGGGCAGGAGCCGGCCGAGTACCGGCGCTGTGTCGACGGCGGCGAGGTCTGGTACTCGGACTGGGGCTATCGTGAGCCCGGCAAGGTGCACGCGCGGCTGACCTACAACCCGTATTTCGCGTGGCAGACCGGCGTGATGTTGTCGGTGCTGGGGCTGGACGGCAGCGCTGCGCCGGTGCCGGGGCTCGCGCCAACGACAGCCGCGGCAACCCCATCCGCGGCGGCGCCGTCGGCCGCATCCGCGACGACATCGCAATAGCGGACGCAGCCGGCCATCGTGGCGGAAGACGTCTTCAGCCGCCGATCACCTGCTTCGCATAGCTGGCCCGCTCCATCTCGCGCACCTCGACGCTGATCTGCACCGGCGTGTTGTTTGCACCCGAGCGCACCGCTTCGGCGAGCACCTCGCAGACCGCCTGGCCCAGCGCCTGCCGCGTCGCGACATCGCGGCCATCGAGGATCGACAGCCGGCCATGGACGAAGGCGCGCTCGACCGGTTCGGTGCCCTGGCGATAGGTCTCCAGCGTGATGCAACGCGACTTGATATCGGGTTCCTGGAATTGCCCGGAGGCCAGCAGCGCGGCGTTGGCCTGGTCCAGCAGTTCCTCGGGCGAGCAGTTCAGGCGCGCGTTTTCGGTGATTTCAATGACGAGATGGGGCATCGGGGACTCCGTGGAATAGAGAGAAAAAAAGACAGCGCGAACATGGCGTGGGAAGTGGAATGGCGCTGGCGTCAGCGCCTGCATAGCCGCGACAGCGGTCCCGGCGACCGCCCGGTCGCAGTTTCGACCCGCGCGGCCGCATCGTCGAGCTCGGCCAGCGTGCCGGCGTCGATCGGGATGGCTTCGGCGCGGCGGCGGCGCGCCTCGCGTTCGGGTTCGCCCGGCAGCAGGATCGCATCGCAGCCGGGCTGGCGGCGCGACGCGCGCACCCAGTCGACGAAGGCCTGCACCTCGTGGCCGAACGCGGTGCTGTCGGCCAGCCTGGCCGGATCGAACACGATCGCCAGCATATTGTTCCAGACCGCGTGGCGGTGCGTCAGCGTCTCTGGGCGGATGGTATGGCCGCCGGTCACCGCGGCGCCCAGCAGTTCGCACATCATCGCCAGCACGTAGCCCTTGTGCTCGCCAAAGCCGAGCAGCGCGCCGCGCGCCCCGCCGTCCGCGGGATACATCACGCCGGCATCGGTGGTGGGGCGGCCCTCGGCATCGACGAGGCAGCCGGGCGGCACCGGCACGCCCTTGTTGTGGGCGACGCGGACCTTGCCCAATGCGATCGCGCTGGTGGCGAAGTCGAGCACCAGCGGCGGCGCGCCGGGCACCGGCACGCCGATGGTGAACGGGTTGGTGCCATAGCGCGCCTCGTAGCCGCCATGCGGCGCGACGATCGGCTTGGACAACACGTTGACGAAGTGGATCGAGATCATGCCGGCCGCGCAGGCCTGCTCGGCCCAGTGGCCGACGCGGCCCAGATGATGCGAATGGCGCAGTCCCATCACGCAGACGCCATGCTCGCGCGCACGGTCGATCGCCATCGCCATGGCCTGCTCGGTCACCGCCTGTCCCATGCCGCGATTGCCATCGAGGCTCAGCAGGCTGCCCGCCTGCTGCACCACGCTGACCTGGCGGTTCAGCTGCAGCTCGCCGGCCTGCCAGGACAGCACGTACTTCGGGATCATGCCGACACCATGCGAGTCGTGCCCGCTCAGGTTGGCGCCGACCAGGTGGTCCGCGGTCAGCGTTGCCTCGCGCGCGCCGGAGCCCGCGGCCAGCCAGAGCTCGGCGACCCATCGGTGCAGGTCCGCGGTCGGAAGCAGGAGTTCGGTCTTCGCGTCGTTCATCGTCTCGCTCTCGTCGTTCTGTTGTCGCCCGGGTTCGTTCCCCGGGGTTCGTTCCCCGCGTTCGTTGCCCGTAGTCATTGCCGTTCCGATTGGAGCCGGCATTGGCTTGGCCCGCGGCGGCCAGCCATGATAAGCGCCGTGCGGCCCCGCGGCCATTGCCCGGGGCGGCGGTGCGCCGCGGCGGTCCGGAATTTTGGCGCGATAATCGGTCCTGTCTCGTTCCCCGTTTGGCTTTCGCCTGCACAATGGGGCGACGCAGGGGCACCCGTTCCGATGCCGCTGCCTTGGCTGCCGGTGCCGGTGCCGCAGCCGCAGCCGCAGCCGCCTCCGTTTCCGATGTCGATTCGATGAGCCCGCCGATGACCCAGCCTACCGCCGATCTCCGTTCGTCCCTGTCTGTCAGTTCTCCTGGTTCTCCCGATCCTGCCGCCGCCACGCAGCCCCTCCCGCCACGCAGCGGCGGCCGCATCCTGGTCGATGCGCTGCGCATCCACGGCGCCGAGCGCGTGTTCTGCGTGCCGGGCGAGAGCTTTCTCGACGTGCTGGACGCGCTGCACGATCAGCCTGCGATCGACCTGATCGTCTGCAAGCACGAAGGCGCGGCCGCCAATATGGCCGAGGCCGACGGCAAGCTGACCGGCCGCCCCGGCATCTGCTTTGTCACGCGCGGGCCCGGCGCCACGCATGCCAGCGTCGGCGTCCATATTGCCGCGCAGGATTCGACGCCGATGATCCTGTTCGTCGGGCAGATCGCCCGCGAGCACCGCGGCAGGGAGGCCTTCCAGGAAGTCGATTACGCGGCGATGTTCGGCGGCATGGCGAAATGGGTCGCCGAAATCGACGACCCGGCGCGCATTCCCGAACTGGTCGCGCGCGCCTTCCAGGTCGCGACCTCTGGCCGTCCCGGGCCGGTGGTGCTGGCGCTGCCCGAAGATGTGCTCGATGGCGATGCCGTCTGCCGCGACACCGGCGCGTATCGGCCCGTGGTCGCCTCGCCTTCGGCCGCGGATGCCGCCACGCTGGCCGGGCTGCTGGCCGCCGCGCAGCGTCCGCTGGTGATCGCCGGCGGCGCCAACTGGCGCGACGAGGATGCGGCCGCGTTCGCGCGCTTCGTGCATGCCTGGGATCTGCCGGTGGCCTGCGCCTTCCGCCGTCAGGACGTGCTCGACAATCGCGATCCGCACTACGTCGGCCATCTGAGCCTGGGCGTCAATCCGCGGCTGGCCGAACGCGTGCGCGGTGCAGATCTGATCGTGGCCTTCGGCACGCGGCTCGGTGATGTCGCGACCGACGGCTATACGCTGCTCGAGCCGCCGCGGCCGCGCCAGCGGCTGGTGCATATCCATGCCGATGCGGCGGAGCTGGGCCGGGTGTACCAGCCCGAGCTGGCGATCCACGCCGGCATCGGTCCCGGGGCCGCGATGCTGGCGGGCATGCCGGCACCGAGCACCGTCCGCTGGCGCGAATGGACCGCCGCGGCGCGCGCCGATCATCAAGGCTTCGTCGCACCGGCCGCGCCGCACGCCGATGCCACCGGTGTCGACATGACCGCGGTCGTTGATCATCTGAACCGCACGCTTCCCGACGATGCGATCGTCACCAATGGTGCCGGCAACTATGCGGTCTGGCTGCATCGCTACTTCGCCTATCGCCGGCCGCGCACGCAGTTGGCGCCGACCTGCGGCGCGATGGGCTATGGGCTGCCGGCCGCGATCTCGGCCAAGCTGCGCCATCCCGAACGCACCGTGGTCTGCTTCGCCGGCGATGGCTGCTTCCAGATGTATCCGCAGGAGCTGACCACCGCGGCCGCGGTGGGCGCCAATGTGGTGGTGCTGGTGGTGAACAACGGCATGTACGGCACGATTCGCATGCATCAGGAGCGGCGCTATCCGGGCCGCGTCAGTGGCACCGGCATCGTCAATCCGGATTTCGTCGCGCTGGCCCAGGCCTGTGGGGCCTGGGCCGAACGGCTGAACAGCGCCGACGGGTTTGCCGACGCGTTCGCGCGCGCCTGTGCCGCCGGCAGGCCGGCGCTGCTCGAACTGTGCACCGACCCGCGGCAGATCACGCCGGCGATGCGGCTCAAGCCCTAGCAGCCGAGGAGGCCGCCGGACCGACGGCGGGGGCGGCGCTGTCGGCGCCGTCGGCAGGGACGGCGGGAGCCGGCTTTGCCGACGCGGCGGCGATCAGACGCTTGATCTGGCGGTCGCGCAGCTCCAGCGTGCATAGTTCATTGCCGAAGAGCAGCGAGTCGGCGCGCAGGAAGGCGCCGATGCGCCGGGCCACGGCGCCGGGCAGCCGGAAGGCGGCGAACGCCGAATACCGCGGAATCTCGCCGCGCCACCAGTGCTGCTTCCATACGGCGGTCAGGCGAGCGGCAAGGTCGGCGAGCCTGTCGTCGTTGGCTTCGGCCGCGTCGTGCAGCGCCTGCAGAATGCCCATCACCTCGGCATAGGCCGATGCGTTCCCCGTGCGGTGGCGACGCAGGTAGGTGACCACGGCCGCCATCTGCGCCAGCACCGTCGCAGCGACGACGTCGTGGCACTCCGGCGGGTCGTTGCCGGCGATCGAGCGAACGACCTTGCACCACTTCGCCTTGTTCGCGAACAGCTTGCAACAGTTCGCCTTGTCGATGCGCTCGAGCAACAACCTGATCCTTGCGCGGCCGGCTTCGGGCGTCAGCACCGCAGAAATCGGCGGTCGCGGTTCCGCGGCGCAGGTTTCCGGCTCCACCGCCTGCGCCGGCGCGTCCCGAGGACGCGGCACAACGGGCACGGCGACGCGGGCCCCCTGTCGCAGCCGCGCGATGGTGTACGACATCGCCGAAAACTGACCGCGAGTGGGGCGCTCGCAGCGCTGCCTGTCGCGCGGCACGACGCAGCTCAGCAGCGTCAGCACGATGCGACGGAACCAGCCGAATTCGCGCCAGTTGCGCTCCAGCCGGATGTCGGCGGGCCCGCCTTCGTCTGGGCGTCCGGCATTCTCCACGACGAGCCTGTAGCCCCGGCCGCCGACGAAGAACGGAGCGCGTTCCACGACGATCCGCCGCAGTGTGCGTTCGTCGGTGCCCTTGGCGACGGCGTCGAAGAAATCGCGTGGGGTCGGATAGTGCGCCGCATGGAAGCGGCGCGCACAGCAGAGCAGGGTGGGCATGCGAGGGTCGGTCCGGTGAAGGCCGCGGCGGCGCGCGGCCGTGGATTGCCGCGTTCGATCGGCCACGCCCGCCAGGCGGGGCAGATCGATTTGCGGGACACCGGAATCATGGCGGCGAGCTGCCGGCATGCTTGCGAATTTGGTGCGGTCAGTGTGGCAAACGGCAGGCCGCTCGACGCTGGCCGCTTGCCTGCCGGCGCTCAGCGCCGCGGCGTGCTGTCCGTTCTTGCGCTGCCGCCCAGTTCGCGTTCGATACGCGCGACGCATTCGATCAGCACTGGACGAACCACGTCGAGCAGATGCCGCGGCGGCACGACCGCGTTGGGGCCGCTGCAGCTCAACGTCATCGGCGGCAGCGCGGGGCCCGGATGGAAGGCGGCCGCGATCGAATTGATGTCCGGCAGCCATTCGCCGAACGAGCTGGTGCAGCCGATGCGCCGGACCTCGTCGCGGCTGCGCGCGAGCACCGCCTGCGCCTCCGCCTCGGACAGCGCGTCGTTGGCGCGGAATGCGGCCAGCGCCTGCTGTGCATCGGCGGCCGGCAGCGCCTGCAGATAGGCGCGGCCCGCGGCGGTGGTCAGGCCCGAGATGCGCGTGCCGACGGCCACGCGCAGGGTCAGATAGCTCTCGGCCTGGCAGTTCTCGAAGATCAGCATGCGGCCGCGGTCGCGCAGGATCAGCGAGGCGAC
Organism: Cupriavidus sp. JZ107; assembly: GCF_053903255.1. NCBI lineage: Bacteria > Pseudomonadati > Pseudomonadota > Betaproteobacteria > Burkholderiales > Burkholderiaceae > Cupriavidus > Cupriavidus sp. JZ107. The sequence continues at coordinate 810,079 of NZ_CP096480.1, forward strand.
GCCCTGCGAAAGATCGGCCAGGCGCTGCATGTGCGGCCGCGCCACCGCCAGCACATCGGCGCCTTCGCGGGCGGTCGGCGCCAGGGCCAGCGCCGAACTGCCGAGGCGGTATTTGCCGGCGTCCGGCTCCAGGCGCAGATAGCCGAGCTCGGTCAGCGTATGGGTCAGCCGCGACACGGTCGACTTGGGCAGGCCGCAGCGCTGCGCCAGTTCTGCGTTGCCCAGTTGCGCGTCGAAACCGCGGAAGCAGGCCAGCACATCGAGGCCGCGCGCCAGCGCGGTGACGAAGTGGCGGTCCTCCTTGTGGCGAGGGGCATCGTCGCCGGCGCCAGCCCGGCCGGCTTCCGCCTCGTCCACCGAGGCGGCCGGCATTCCGTGCGCCTGATCGTCGCTGGCCATGATGGTCCCAGGTCCGGGCTCAAAACTCGCCGGCCGCCAGCATCGCGCGCAGCCGGGCCTTCAGGATCTTGCCCGACGGCGCGGCGGGCAATTGCGCGACCACCTTGATGTCCGCCGGGATCTTGTACGGCGACAGCCGTTCGCGCAGGAAGGCCTTCAGGGCAGCCGGATCGAGCGTCATGCCGGCGCGGAGCTCGACGAACGCGATCACCTCCTCGTTGCCCTCGACCGCACGCCCGACCACGGCCGACTGCACGACCGCCGGGTAGGCGTTGATCGATTGCTCGACTTCCTCGGGATACACGTTGAACCCCGAATGGATGATGATTTCCTTCGAGCGGCCGACGATGGAAATGGCGCCGTCGGCGTCGATCCTGGCCAGGTCGCCCGTATGCAGCCAGCCGTCGGCATCGATGGCCTGCGCGGTCAGGTCGGGGCGCTTGTAGTAGCCCTTCATCACGTTGGGGCCGCGCACCAGCAGCTCGCCGCTGCCGTCCGGCAGCGGATCGCCGAGCCGCACCTCGACGCCCGGCACCGCCTGGCCCACCGAACAGTCGCTGCGCGGCGCATCGACGCGGGTCTGGCTGACGGTCGGCGACGTTTCGGTCATGCCATAGCCGTTGTGCAGCGTGATGCCGAAGGTCTGTTCGAAGGCGGCCTTCAGCGTGGCGGTCAGCGGCGCGCCGCCCGATTGCGCCATGCGCAGCGCCGGCGCGCGCAGCGGCGTGGGCTGGCTGCGGCCCCATTCGATCAGCTTGGCGTACATCGCCGGCACGCCGTGCAGCACCGACAGGTTCTCCTCGACCAGCGCGCGCGCCAGCCGCTCGGGACGGAAGCGCGGCTCGTAGTAGACCGTGGCGCCGTTGGACAACGGACCGACCAGCAGCACCGACAGGCCGTAGACGTGGGAGATCGGCAGCACGCCATAGACGCGGTCGCCGGGCTGCACGCGCGCCTGCACGCGGTTGCTGTGGCCGATGAACATCAGGTTCGAATGCGTCAGCATCACGCCTTTCGACGCGCCCGTGGTGCCGGTGGTGTAGATCACCGCCGCAACCTGCTCGCGCGCGTCCGCCTGCACCGGTTCGGGTACCGCCTCGGTGTTCAGCTGGCCGATCAGCAGCCGGCCCACATGCGGCCATTCGCCCCACTGCGCGCCGCGCGCCAGGCCGTGCTCGCGCGCTTCGGGGTAGGCGTTGTCCAGGTACAGCGCCAGCCGGGCGCCCGCGTGCTCGATGATGTTGTCGATCTCGCGCGCCGACAGGCGGGCGTTGACCGGAATGGCCCAGGCATCGAGCGAGCTGAGGGCCAGGATCAGTACCGCGCAGCCGACGCTGTTCTCGGTCACCAGCACCACCCGGTCCCCGCCCCGCACGCCGGCCTTGGCGAGCGTGGCCGCGGTCTGGCGCACCGCGCCGTCCAGCTCGCCATAGCGGATCGAGCGCTCGCCATCCATCAGCGCGACGACATCGGGACGGTCCGCTACCCAGGGCGCGATGGCCTGATGCAGTCGGGCGCAGGGCGGCACGAACGGCGGGCTGGCGGTGAGAGCGGTGGACGAAGCGGTGGACGAAGCGGTGGACGAAGCGGTGGACGAAGCGGCGCCAGAATCGGCGCGGAAGGTGCTGCTCATCGAAGTCTCCGGAATGGCGTTGCCGGCGCGGCGGCCGGCTTGGTCTATCCGCGATGGTTACATCGTTCGATGGCGTCGTCAACCGCAATGCAGAATGGTAGTTCTGCATTGCAGAACTACCGCGATCACACCGCTCACTGGCGGTGTGGGCGCCCGGTGGCCTGGTTCAGAAGCGGAAGCGCCCCACATCCGCCGCCAGTTCGCCGGCCTGCCAGTCCAGCGATTCGGCTTGCTGCGCCACCGTGGTCACCAGTTCCGCGTTCTGCCGGCTGGTGCCGTCAAGGCGCGCGACCGCGCCGTCGACCACCGCGATCCCCGCCGCCTGCCGCTCGGCCAGGCCATTGAGCCGTTCCGCCAACGTATGGCTGCGCACCACCGCCTGCTCGATCGCCGCCATCGCCTGTTCGACCTCGCCGCTGAGGCTGGCGCCGGCCTCGATGTCACGGGTGGCTTCGCCCAGCAGCCCGCCGATATCGCGGGCCGACTGCGCGCTGCGCTGCGCCAGCGCGCGCACTTCGTTGGCGACCACGGCGAAACCGCGGCCGGCGGCGCCGGCGCGCGCGGCTTCGACCGCCGCGTTCAGCGCCAGCAGATTGGTCTGGAAGGCGATGCCCTGCAGCACGCCCACCACCTCGGAGATGTCGCGCGAGCGCGCCTGCACCGCATCCATCGACGCCCGCATGCTGCGCACCACCGCGCTGCCGGTCCCGACGGCGTCGCGCGCCTGGCTGGCCATCGCGCTGGACTCGTGCGCGCGCACGTGGATCTGCTCGACCAGCCCGCGCAGCTCCCCGATACTGGTGGCCGCCTCGTCGACCGCGGCCAGCTGACGCCCGGTGCGTTCCGACAGGTCGCGATTGGCGGCGGCGATCTGCTCGCTGGCGCCGTGGATCTGGCGCGCCGACGATTGAATGCGCGCGAGCATCGCGGCCAGCGCGTCGCGCATCGCGGCCAGGTCCTGCAGCAGACCGCGCGCGCCACGCCGTTGCAGACGCTCGCCGCCGGTCAGGTCGCCGGCGGCGATGCGCCGCGCCGCGTCGGCCGCCTCGCGCGGTTCGCCGCCGAGCTCGGCCAGCAGCGCGCGGGCGGCCAGCCATGCCAGCACCGCGGCGGCCACCAGGCTCGCCGCCAGCATCGCCATCGTGATCCATTGCGCGCGGGCCTGGCTCGACGAGACCGAAGCCACCGTATCGGCAGCCTGCTTCTCGAGGCGCGCGCGCGCCTGCTCGATCTGCGTGCCGAGCTTGGCCAATTGTTCGGCGACGAAGTGGCCCTCGACGGAGACCGCGCTGTCGAACTGCAGCGCGTCGAGCGGCTGCTTGCGCAGCAGTTCGACATAGCCCTGCATCAACTGCGCGGCGCTGGCCCGCTCGCGCGCCAGCGCCTCGGCCTGATCCGGCGCGGCCCGGGCGACGCCGGACAGCGTGGTGTCCAGCGTCCGCAGCGCCTGCGCGATCTGCTGGACGGCGGTATCGCGCTCGGCCGTGCTGGTGGCCATCGTCAACGCCAGCTGGGCGTGGCCCAGCCCGGCGAGCGCCGATTGCGCGCGCTCGGCGGCCACCGCGCCGCGCATGTCGCGCTGATACAGCGTGTCGGTCTTGTCCTTCAGCGCGACCAGATTGACGATGCCGCTGACCGCGGCCGCCGCGCCGAACAGGTAGACCAGCACGAACGCGGTGCCGAGCCGCGCGGCCAGCGGCAGGCGCCGCAGCCGCCGGCCTGTGGAGGACGGCGGCGAGGCGTCCGGCGACGATGCGGCGGCTCCCGTTGTCGTTTCCCCTGTTCGTGCCGTGGCAGCGGTGTCCATCACCGCTGCGATCCCGTTGCCTGCCATCGATCGCAGGCCGAACCTCGACCGCCAGCGCGGCCAACCCGTTCTGAACCCTTGCAACATGGTTTTCCCCCGCCGCACGCGGCGCCCGTCAATGGTTGTTTGCTTGTTTGGGCGCCATGCTGGCGAGGCGATGTGACGTTGCCGTGACGTCCCGCCATGCGGCGGGGTTGTCATATGGCCGTCATATGACTGTCATGAAATAGGCTGCCTTGCCGGGCACCTCGTCGATGCCGGGCGCCAGGCCACCAACGCCGCCGCCGCGTGCATCCCGGCGTCCTTCACACCGTTGTCGAGATCCCCATGTCCGTTGCCGTGATCGAATCCGGCGCAGCGGCCGCGCCGATGCGTCTGCCGCCGCTGCGCGCCGTCTTCCAGCCGATCGTGCGCTTCGAGTCGGCCGATCTGCTGGGATACGAGGCGCTGCTGCGCGGACCCGAGGGCTCGCCGCTGGCCTCGCCCGAAGCGCTGTTCCGGCTTGCCGTCAGCCCCGCCGATACGATGGCGCTGGAAGTGCAGGCGGCCCGGGCCGCGCTGGCGCGCTTTGCCGAACTGCAGTTGCCGGGGCTGCTGTTCGTCAATTTCAGTCCGATGACGCTGCGCCAGCTGCTGGCCGACCATGGCCGCGGCATGTCGGCGCTGCTCGCCAACACGGTGGCGCCGGGGCGGGTGGTGATCGAGCTGACCGAGCAGACCCGCATCGGCGACATGGCCGCGTTCGCGGACGCGATGGTGGTGTTGCGCGATCTCGGCCTGCGCTATGCGCTGGACGACTTCGGCACCGGCCATGCCAATCTCGACCTGTTGGTCCAGCTGACGCCGCAATTCATCAAGCTCGACAAATCGCTGGTGCACGGCGTGGCCTCATGCTCGCGGCGGCTGGAACTGATGCGCACCGTGTTGAGCTTGGCCGATGCGCTGGGCACCAGCGTGATTGCCGAAGGCATCGAGGACAGCGAGGAGCTGGCGGTGCTGCGCGATCTTGGGGTGCCGTTCGGCCAGGGCTATCTGCTCGGCCGGCCGTTGCCGGAGCCGTCGCAGGCGCCGCCGCGGGACGTCGTGCAGGCGCTGGAGTCGCGCCAGATCGCGGTGTTTCCGCAGGTCGTCCGTTCGGGCTGGACCGGGCCGAATGCGGGCAAGCTGCTGCGGCGCGCGCCGACGGTGCGGCCGGAGCAGACCAACAACGAGGTGCTGGCGCTGTTCCATGCCCACCCCGGCCTGCATGCGCTGGCGGTGCTCGATGCGGACGGCAAGCCAATCGGCATCATCAACCGGCAGAGCTTCATCGATCGTTATGCCGCGCCGTTTCATCGCGAGCTGTACGGCAAGAAGGCCTGCATCCTGATGGCACATCGCGAGCCGGTCTGCTTCGATCGCGGCGCCACCATCGAGACCATGGCCAAGAGCCTGGCCAGCGGCAACCAGCGCTATCTGGCCGATGGTTTCATCATCACCGACGGCGGCCGCTATGCCGGGTTGGGCACCGGCGCCGACCTGATCCGCGCCGTCACCGAGATCCGCATGGAGGCGGCGCGCTATGCCAATCCGCTGACCTTCCTGCCGGGCAATATTCCGCTGAACCAGCATGTCGACCGGCTGCTCGATGCGGGCGCGGCGTTCTGCGCCTGTTATGTCGACCTGAACCACTTCAAGCCCTTCAACGACCAGTACGGCTACTGGAAGGGCGACGAGATGATCAAGGGCGCGGCCGCGATCCTCGCCGATGCCTGCGATCCGGTGCGCGACTTCCTCGGCCATGTCGGCGGCGACGACTTCCTGGTGCTGTACCAGAGCGCCGACTGGAGCCAGCGGGCGCGCGGCGCGATCGCGCGTTTCAACCGCGCCGCGCGCGAGCTCTACGATGCGGACGACCGCGCGGCAGGCGGCATCCATGGCGAGGACCGCCATGGCCGCAGCGCGTTCTTCCCGATGGTCAGCATGGCCATCGGCGCGGTCCGCGTGGCCCACGGCGCCGCGCGCGCCGAGACCGACGGCTGGCGCCTGGGCAGCAGCCATATCGCCGCCGCCGCGGCCGCCGCCAAGCGCGACGCCAAGAAGGATCCGGCCGGTTTCGCGGTCGTCGATCTTGCGCCGACGCTGGCCGCGGCGGGTCCCTCCGACGAACCGGCAGAGGGCCGTCCACATTGAGCGACCGGCCTGCGGCCGATCAGCGAACGGGTGTTCGGGTTATCCACAGATTGTGTGGATAACCCGACCGGGCAGGGCGCCAGCCGTGCGCCGGCGCGTCGTGCCATCGGACTGCCTAAAAAAAATGCAGAGGGCGGCATCGAACCGACGAGCGTCCATGTCGCATACATGGAAGGCCGCGATGCGGGCCCCCTATGCCACAATGCGCGGCAGTTCAGCGTTCACTGTTCATCGTTCATCGTTCAACCGGATTCCGCAGCGGATGGCAGCCGATGTTACCGAGCACCAGCGTTGTCGCGACGATTGTCCTGTGTTTCCACCTGGTCGGCGTGTTTGCCGCGATGCATGCCGTGATGACGGTCCGGACCGCGCCGGGCGCCATTGCCTGGGCCGGCTCGCTGCTGTTGATACCGTATCTGGCGCTGGTGCCGTACCTGGTGTTCGGCAGCAGCAATTTCGTCGGCTATGTCAATGCGCGGCGCTTCTATCGCCAGCAGATGCGCGAACTGCGCCACGGCATGGAGCCGCAAGAGCGCGAGGCCTGCATTGTCCGGCAACCCGATCACCCTGGGTTGCGCGCGCTGCCAAGGCTGACAGGGCTGCATTGCCTGTCCGGCAATCATGTGCAACTGCTGGTCGATGGGCAGGAGACCTTTGCGGCGATCTTCGCCGCGTTGAAGGCCGCGCGCCGCGTCGCGCTGGTGCAGTTCTTCATCGTCCATGACGACGAGCTGGGGCGCGAGCTGCAGGCACTGCTGTGCGAGCGCGCGGCCGCCGGCGTCGAGATCTATTTCCTGTACGACAGCATCGGCTGCCACGCCTTGCCCGGCCACTACGTTCGCCGCCTGGCCGAGTGCGGGGTCAAGGTCAGCGCGTTCGCGCCGCATCGCGGCTTCGTCAATCGCTTCCAGCTGAACTTCCGCAATCACCGCAAGCTGGTGGTCGTCGATGGCGAGCGCGCCTTCATCGGCGGCCACAATGTCGGCAACGAATACATGGGCCGCAGGCCGCCGCTGGCGCCGTGGCGCGATACCCATATCGAAGTGCGCGGCCCTGCGGTGCTGGACCTGCAGATGACCTTCGCGGAGGACTGGTACTGGGCCTCGCGCGAGGTACCGACGCTGCTGCTTCCGCCGGCCGAACCGGCCGGCGCGATGGTGTGCCAGGTGGTGCCGAGCGGTCCGGCCGATTCGCAGGAGACCTGCTCGCTGTTCTTTGTCGAGGCGATCCAGGCCGCGCGCAAGCGGCTGTGGATCACGACGCCGTACTTCGTGCCCGACGAGGCGGTGTTCGCGGTGCTGCGGCTCGCCGTGCTGCGAGGCGTCGACGTGCGCATCCTGATGCCGGGACGCGCGGACCACAAGGTGGTGTTCGCCGCCTCGACGCTGTACGCCTATCAGGCGATCTGCGCGGGCATCCGCATCTATCGCTATATCCCTGGCTTTCTGCATCAGAAGGTGATGCTGATCGACGACGAACTGGCCGCGGTCGGCACCGCCAACCTCGACAACCGCTCGTTCCGGCTCAATTTCGAGCTGACCGTGATGACCGCCGATCGCGCCTTCGCTGGTCAGGTCGAGGGAATGCTGCTGGCCGATTTTGCGCAGGCACGCGAGATCGGCCGCGACGAGTACCTGGCCGCGCCGGGTCCGCGCCGCGTGGCGATGCATGTGGCCAAGCTGTTCGCGCCGATCCTGTAGGGGTGGAGAACGCGCCCGGGTCCGGGGTCCGGGGTCCGGTTACGGAGGCCTCCAGCGGGCGATTTCCGATTCGCGGTATCCTTGCCGTCAGGCGCCGCCCTGGAAGGGGCCATCGGCAGGGCATCACCAGGCGGGCAGCGGACTCCCGGGACCCACGCCCGCCCGCTGCCACGGCATCCGGCGCACACGCATTGGCAAGATGATATGAACGACACGGAAATCACGCTGATCGGTTCGGCACGGCTGCCGACCCGCTTCGGCGAGTTCACCGCTCACGCCTTCAAGGGCGCGACCAGCGGGACGGAACACCTGGCGCTCAGCGTCGGCGATATCGCCGGCGAGGGCGTGTTGACGCGGCTGCATTCGGAATGCCTGACCGGCGACGTATTCGGTTCGTGCCGCTGCGATTGCGGCGAGCAGCTGGCGCTGGCGATGGAGCGCATCGCCGCCGAGGGCCGCGGCATCCTGCTGTATCTGCGCGGCCACGAAGGCCGCGGCATCGGCCTGGGCCACAAGATCCGCGCGTACAGCCTGCAGGATGGCGGGCTGGACACCGTCGACGCCAATCTGGCGCTGGGACAGGCGGTCGACTCGCGCACCTATGCCTTCGCCGCCGATCTGCTGCGCCAATGGGGCGTCAAATCGATCCGGCTGATGAGCAACAATCCGCGCAAGCGGCAGCAGCTCGAAGAGGCCGGCATCGCCGTGCTCGAGCAGGTACGCCACAGCGTGCCTGCCAACGCCGAGAACGAAAAATACCTGGCCACCAAGCGCGTCCGGCTCGGGCATCTGCTGGACTGACGGTGCGCCGTCGATCCGGTCGACGGGCCGGACGAGACCCCTGCAGAAGCGCTGCACCAACCCTGTAGGCATCGGCCGACAGCTTCTCGGGCGGCCTGCTTACAGTCCCGGCCCGCCGCTTCTCTTATCGTGAAGGCATGGACGCACCGCAAGCGGTGCGCGCCGTTTTGCAGCCTCGCTGCATACGTCCTGCAACCGCCGCCGCGGCATGCGGCGGCACCACGATAACGAGGAGTCGCCATGGCAGACAAGAACGTCGATGTGCTCAACGATCTGATCGAAGTGTCGCGCGACGGCGAGCAAGGCTTTCTGAAGGCCGCCGAGGACGCCACCAATCCTGAGCTGAAGGAACTGTTCACCAGCCGCGCGACCGAGATCGGCGCCGCCATCCGCGAACTGCAGTCGCAGGTGATCGCGCTGGGCGGCCGGCCGGAAGAGGGCGGCAGCGTGGCCGGCGCGTTGCACCGGGGCTGGGTCAGCCTGCGCAGCGCGGTCGCGAACCGCACCGATCTGTCGATCCTGGAAGAGTGCGAGCGCGGCGAGGACGTGGCCAAGAAGAAATACGCGGACGCCCTGCAGCACGACGACCTGAGCTTCGAAGTGCGCGCGCTGATCGAGCGCCAGTATCACGGCGTGCTGCGCAACCACGACCTGGTGCGCGACCTGCGCAACCGCTATCGCGCGACCTGACCGGCTCCGGCCTTTGCCACGCGAAGGAGACAGACGATGAGCCAGCCCGACAAGTCCGGCAAGTCCAACAAGTCCGACACCGCGGTTCCGCGCTCCGGCCAGCAGGGCCGGGGTGGGGCGGCCGAGGATCAGACCGAGCGCAATCTCGACGAGGCGCTCGAGGAAACGTTCCCGGCCAGCGATCCGATCGCGGTCGAACCCGACAAGGACGACAGCGGCAGCGCGGGCCGGCCCGGCAAGGAGGGCGGCAAGGGCGCGCGCACCGGCTGATCGCGGATCTGCAAATGAACGCGGGAGCCGCACGGCTCCCGCGTCTTGTCGTGCGCGCGTTACGGCAGCTTGCGAAGTTGTGCGATTACCGACATCAGTTGCCCGTGCGCGACGGTGACCGCGGGCTCGTCCTGCAGCGCTTCGTGATAGCGCTCGCGGAACGCGGGGTCGCCCTGCGTGCTGAACAGCCGCGCCGCGGCCTCCGCCACCGCGCGGCAGGTGCCGTCGTGGTGCTTGGGCCCGTCGAGCTCCTCGTCGATCTCGACGATCAGGCGCGACAGCGGGTCGAGCCAGCGAAAATAGTTGTCCTCGGTGACGATCTGCACGAACTGGCCCGCGGGGATCGGGCCATAGAGGCGTTCATATTCGTTACGGTCGTGCTGGATGATCTCCTTGTGGGATTTCAGCAGCGCGGCGCGCAGCGCGCGCAATCCGGCGCGGCGCGATTCCTGCGTGGCTTGGTATTGTTCTTCAGTCAGCATCCCCATTCTCCGCTCCCGGTTCGGTGTTGTGCGGTCGTCCCGCGCGGCAGGGGTAGCGGCGCGGTGCGTATGCATGCTCGTGGACGATGCGTCGTGCGGCCGTCGATGCAGGCCGCATGCCAGTATATGTAGGCGCCGGGGGGCGATCCAACCTCGTGCTATCCCGAATGGCCGCGCTCTTTGGAATGCGGTGATACGCCCGGTGCGGCATGCAGGTTCGCGTGCAATGGTCCCCATTCGATGTGAATTATTTTTAGGGCAGACATAACAATCGCCGCGATGCCGGTGTCATGGGGCACAATAGCCTCATGTTGCGCACACGATGCTCGGCGCGGCTGGGCCCGCCGCCTTCCCTTCGCCTTCCCGCACGCTCTGCCGGAGACGACAGATGGTGATGCTGTGGCTGATCGCCCTGCCGCTGGGCGCGGCAATGCTGACCCCGCTGGTCGGCCGCCATCTGCGCCCGCTGACCGCACCGCTGGTGCTCGGCACGCCGATGCTCGGACTCGCTCTGCTGGCCAGCGTGCGAAGCGAGATCTTCAGCGGCGAGGTGCTGGCCTGGCGCATGCCGTGGCTCGACGGCCTGGGCTTCGCGCTGAGCCTGCGCCTGGACGGCCTGTCCTACGCCTTCTCGCTGCTGGTGCTCGGCATCGGCCTGCTGGTGCTGCTGTATGCGCGCTATTACCTGTCGCGCAGCCAATCGACCGCGCGCTTCTTCTCCCTGCTGCTGCTGTTCATGGCCGCGATGCTCGGCGTGGTGCTGTCGAGCAATCTGCTGCTGCTGGTCGTGTTCTGGGAATTGACCAGCATCGTTTCCTTCCTGCTGATCGGCTTCTGGTCGTATCGCTCGGATGCGCGCAAGGGGGCGCGCATGGCGCTGACGGTCACCGGCGGCGGCGGCCTCGCGCTGCTGGCCGGGGTGCTGCTGCTCGGCCATATCTGCGGGAGCATGGAGCTGTCGGACGTGATCGCCAGCGCCGGTACCGCGCAGAAACACCCGCTGTATCCGCCGATGATCGTGCTGGTGCTCCTCGCGGTCTTCACCAAGTCGGCGCAGTTTCCGTTCCACTTCTGGCTGCCGCATGCGATGGCGGCACCGACGCCGGTCTCGGCGTATCTGCATTCGGCCACCATGGTCAAGGCCGGCGTGTTCCTGCTGGCGCGGCTGTATCCGGTGCTCGAGGGTACCGACTGGTGGTTCTACATGCTGAGTCTGACCGGCCTCGCCACGCTGGTGGTGGGCGCCGGCATGGCGCTGCTGCAGCGGGACCTGAAGGGGCTGCTGGCGTATTCCACGATCAGCCACCTGGGCCTGATCACGCTGCTGTTCGGACTCGATACCGGCCTGAGCACGGTCGCCGCGCTGTTCCACATCATGAACCACGCGGTGTTCAAGGCCTCGCTGTTCATGGCCGCCGGCATCATCGACCACGAGACCGGCACGCGCGACCTGGGCCGCCTGCGCGGGCTGCGCCGCTACATGCCGCACACCGCGCTGCTGGCGATCGTCGCGTCGCTGGCGATGGCCGGCGTGCCGCTGCTCAACGGCTTCCTCTCCAAGGAGATGTTCTTCGGCGAGACGCTGGCGCAGGGCCTGCTCGGTCCGTTCAACTGGACCATTCCGGCGCTGGCGACCGCCGCCGGCGCGCTGACCGTGGCGTACTCGCTGCGCTTCATCCATGGGGTCTTCTTCGACGGCGAGCCCGACGACCTGCCGCATTACCCGCCGCACGAGCCGCCGCGCTGGATGAAGATTCCGGTCGAGATCCTGGTGGTGACCTGCCTGGTAGTCGGGCTGTTTCCGAACCACACCGTCGCCGGCCTGCTCGATGCGGCCGCGCGCGGCACCATGGGCGCGCCGCTGCCGATCTACAGCCTAAGTCCGTGGCACGGCTTCAATCTGCCGCTGGCGATGAGCGCCTTGTCGATGGCGGCGGGCGGCGCACTGTTCTTCCTGCGCCGCGATTCGTTCCGCCACTATCACGCGAAGCTGCCGCAGCTGAACGCGCGCGACCGCTTCGAGGATGCGATCGAACGGATCGAGCGCGCCGCCGGGCGTATTGCGCTGCTGTTCGAGAACGGCTCGCTGCAGCGCTACCTGGCCTTCGCGATCGCGGCCATGGTGCTGCTGCCGGCGCGCTATCTGTTCGACCTCGAGCGCGCCCAGGGGCCGGCTCCGCTATCGGCCGTCGATCCGGTCACGGCGGCCGGCCTGGCCCTGCTGGCGATCGCCGCCATCGCAGTGGTGATGGCCCGCCGACAGCGCGTGGTGGCGCTGCTGATGGCGAGCCTGTGCGGACTGATGGTGGCGCTGGCCTTTACGCGCTTCTCGGCGCCCGACCTGGCCCTGACGCAGATCTCGGTCGAAGTGGTGACCATCATTCTGCTGGTGCTCGCGCTGTACTTCCTGCCGGTCGACCTGCCCGAGCGCGCCGGCACCGCGCGGCATCTGCGCGATGCCGCGCTGGCGCTGGCCGGCGGCGGCACCGTCGGCGTGGCCGCGTTCGCGGTGATGACGCGCCCGCACCAGACCATCGCCGACTTTTTCATCGCGCAGAGCGTGCCGGGCGGCGGCGGGCACAACGTCGTCAACGTGATCCTGGTCGACTTCCGCGGCTTCGATACGCTGGGCGAGATCTGCGTGCTGCTGATCGCCGGCCTCGGCGTCCATGCGCTGCTCAAGGGCCTGAGGCTGCCGGCCCCGACCGCCGGTCCCAACGACATGCCCTGGTCGCGCCAGAGCCATCCGCTGCTGCTCGCGATCCTGGCGCGGCTGATGCTGCCGCTGACGATGCTGGTGGCGGTCTTCATGCTGCTGCGCGGGCATCAGCTGCCCGGCGGCGGCTTCGTCGCCGCACTGATCACCGCGGTGGCGCTGCTGCTGCAATACATCGCCAGCGGCGTGCTGTGGACCGAGTCGCGCATCACGCTGCATCATCGCGCGATCGCCGGCGCCGGCATCCTGCTGGCCGGGCTGGTGGGCCTGGGCAGCTGGGCGTTCGGCTATCCGTATCTGACCACCGCGTTCGGCCACTTCCACCTGCCCTGGATCGGGGACATCGAACTGGCGACTGCGCTGCTGTTCGACCTCGGCGTCTATCTGACCGTGGTCGGCACCGTGCTGCTGATCGTGTCCCACCTGGGCGTGCGCGACAAGCGGGTGGCCGCCGCGCGCCAGATCGCGGAGACCGCCTGATGGAAGCCGTGTTTGCTGCCGCCATCGGGGTGCTTGCCGCCTGCGGCATCTATCTGGTGCTGCGCGCGCGCACCTTCTCGGTGGTGCTCGGCCTGACGCTGATGACCTATGCGGTCACGCTGTTCCTGCTGGGCATGGGCCGGCTGACCACCGGCAAGCCGCCGATCATCGCGCCCGGCGCGCAGTATGCGGACCCGTTGCCGCAGGCCCTGGTGCTGACCGCGATCGTGATCGGCTTTGCGATGACGGCCTTCATCATGGTGCTGGCGCTGCGTTCGCGGGCACTGCGCGGCAGCGATCATGTCGACGGCGACGAGCCGCCCGATCCGTGGGCGACCACGCCGGGGCAGCCGCCCGAGCCCGAACGTCCCGAGGATGCCGAGCGCGCGGGTTCGGCCTCGCCGTCCGCCGCGCCGTCTGCCGCGCCCTCCGCCGCGCCGTCTACCGCGCCGTCCACCACGCCATCCCCGGCCAGCGAGGAGGCGCGATGAACCACGCGATGCTGCTGCCCATCCTGGTGCCGCTGTTCAGCGCCGGCCTGCTGGTGGTGCTGCCGGCCCGCTGGCGCGCGCGTTCGCGCTGGCTCGGCGTGTTGGCCACGCTGGCGCTGCTGCCGATTTCGGCCAGCCTGGTGGGCCAGGCGTCCAGCGGCAATATCGCGGTCTACGCGCTCGGCAACTGGGCCGCGCCGTTCGGCATCGTGCTGCAGCTGGACCGGCTGGCGGCGCTGATGCTGCTGCTGACGGCGCTGCTCGGCGCGGCCGCGGTGCTCAGCGCCGGCGAGCGCGATACCCGAGCCGGCCGGCATTTCGATGCCTTGTTCCAGTTCCAGCTGATGGGCCTGAACGGCGCGTTCCTCGCCGGCGATCTGTTCAACCTGTTCGTGTTCTTCGAGATCCTGCTGATCGCCTCGTACGCGCTGCTGGTCCACGGCGGCGGCAGCGAGCGGATCGGCGCCGGCCTGCACTACGTCGTGCTGAACCTGGTCGGCTCGTCGTTCTTCCTGCTGGCGATCGGCGTGCTGTACGGCATCACCGGCACGCTGAACATGGCCGATCTGGGCGAGCGGCTGGCGCGGCTGGCGCCGTCCGAGGTGCCGCTGGCGCTGGCGGCCGGCGCGATGCTGATGCTGGTGTTCGGCTTGAAGGCGGCGATCTTTCCGCTGTCGTTCTGGTTGCCGCGCGCCTATGCGGCGGCGGCGGGGCCGGTGGCGGCGCTGTTCGCGATCATGACGAAGGTCGGCGTCTACGCGATCCTGCGCTGCCACGCCTTGCTGTTCGACGGCGGGCGCGGCTGGTTCGGCGCCTTCCTGCATCACTGGCTGTGGTGGCTGGCGATCGTCACGATGGTGCTGGCGGCATGCGGTGCGCTGGCGGCGCGTTCGATGAAACGGCTGACCGGTTATCTGGTGCTGGTGTCGGTCGGACTGCTGTGCGCGGGCGTATCGATCCAGACGCCGCAGGCCTGGAGCGCGACGCTGTACTACCTGGCCAGCACCACGGTGGGCACCGCCGCGCTGTTCCTGCTGGCCGATTCGCTGGAGATGCGGTCGGGCCGGATGCCGGTCGGCGGCGGCATTTCGCGGCTGGCCGGCACGCTGTATCTGGCCGCCGCGATTGTCGTGGTCGGGCTGCCGCCGCTGTCCGGCTTCATCGGCAAGGTGATGCTGATGCAGGCGGTGCCGCTGTATGGCGAATGGAACGGCGCCGCGGTGCTGTGGCCGGCGGTGCTGGTGTCGAGCCTGGCGCTGATCATCGCGATCAGCCGCACCGGCAGCCGCCTGCTGTGGCAGGGGCCGGCGGCTGCTGCCGCGCATGAGCACGGCATGGTGACGCGGGCCGACGCCAGTACGCCGCCGGTGCGCCGGCCGGACGCGGCCAAGCTGGTCTGCTGCGCCTTGCTGCTCACCTGCAGCGTGGCGCTGGTCGTGTTCGCACGGCCCTTGTCCGCCTATCTGGATGCGACCGCGCTGCAGCTGTTCGATCGCGCCGCCTATACGCGCGCGGTGCTGGGCGCGCCGACGGAGCCGGCACGATGATGCGGCGCCTGTTGCCCCATCCCTGGCTCAGCGCCATGCTGCTGGCGATCTGGCTGCTGCTCGGCAATGCCGCCGCGCCCGGCGACTGGCTGCTGGGCGCGCTGCTGGCCTGGGCCTTCGGCCTGCGCGTCGGCCGGCGCTTGTGGCTGCGGCCGCTGCGGCTGGCGCGGCCGTGGCTCGCGTTGCGTCTGGTCTGGCATGTCGCGGTCGACATCGTCGTCGCCAACGTGCATGTCGCCTGGCTCGTATTGGTGCGTGGCGCGCGCCTGCAGCCGGCCTTTATCGAGCTGCCGCTCGAAGCCGAGCACGAGATCGCGCTGACCGCGCTGATCAGCATCGTGTCGCTGAGCCCCGGCACCGTCTGCGCCGAATTGAGCGACGACCGCCGCTGTCTGCTGATCCATGTGCTGGATCTCGACGATGCGGACGAAATGATCGCGCGCATCAAGTCGCGCTACGAGGCGCCGTTGAGGGAGATCTTCCTATGCTTGCCATCGTGATTCCGATTTCGCTGGCGATGCTCGGCATCGCCTTCCTGCTGACGCTGCTGCGGTTGCTGATCGGGCCCACCTTGCCGGACCGCATCGTCGCGCTGGACACGCTGAACATCAACGCGATCGCGCTGATCGTGGTGTTCGGCATCTGGCTCGGCTCGGCGCAGTTCTTCGAGGTCGCGCTGCTGCTGGCGGTGATGGGCTTCATCGGCACGGTCGCGCTGACCAAGTACCTGCAGCGCGGCGACATCATCGAGCTGAAGTAGGGAGTGCCGCGATGCCGTTCTACCTCGAAGCCATCGTCTGCGCGCTGCTGCTGATCGGCAGCCTGTTCACGCTGGTCGGCGCGATCGGCCTGCTGCGCCTGCCGGACTTCTTCATGCGGCTGCACGGGCCGACCAAATCGACCACGCTCGGCGTCGGCGGCGTGGTGATCGCCTCGGTCGTCTACTTCAGCAGCCTCGGCGAGGGCTGGAGCCTGCACGAGATCCTGCTGACGGCCTTCCTGTTCCTGACCGCGCCGATCAGCGCGCATATGCTGGCCAAGGCGGCGATGCAGCAGCGCGTGCCGGTCCATCCGCCCACGCGCGGACGGCCCTGGTTGACCGATCGCGGCGCCGAGTCCGGGCCGGACGACGAGGCCGACGAGGACGGCACCGGCGGGCGCTAGGATTTCGCCGCTGGCCGAGGCTTGGGCGCCGGCTTCGCGCGGGGCCTCGAAGCAGCGTTGGATGGGGGCGCCGCAGTCGGTTTGGCCACCGTCGCGCCGGCGCGCTTGCGCGCGGGCTTGCCGCTGACCTTCGCGGCCAGCTTCAAGGCCGCGACGATTTCATCGAAGGCGGCCTCGCGCGCCGCGGGATCGGGCACGCGCAACGCATAGGACGGGTGGTAGGTCGGTATCACGGTGCGGCCCTCGTGCTCGATCGGCTGGCGCAGCACCTTGCGCAGCGACGTTGCCTTGACCCCCAGCACGGCCTTCAGTGCAGTCGCGCCGAGTGCCACCACCACGCGCGGCGCAACCCGTTCCAGCTCGTCCTCGAGCCAATAGCCGCATGCCTCGATCTCGCGTTGTGCCGGCGTCTTGTGCAAGCGCCGCTTGCCGCGCAGTTCCCATTTGAAATGTTTGACCGCGTTGGTCAGGAATACCGACTCGCGCGACAAGCCGGCCTTCTCGAAGGCCTCGTCGAGCAGCCGGCCCGCGGGACCGACGAAGGCCTTGCCGGCGAGGTCTTCCTGGTTGCCGGGCTGTTCGCCGACCACCATTACCGGCGCCGGCGCCGGGCCGTCACCGGGCACGCCGTGGGTGGCATTGCGCCACAGGTCGCAGCGGCGGCAGGCATCGAGCGTGGCGGGCCGCTGGTCGGACGGTTCCGGCGCGTCGTCGGGTGCGTCATCGGGTGGGGTGGGGCGGGATGGCGAGGACATGGCGCGTGGCTGGCGGTGCTGCGGAACCGCATCCGTCCTTCAAGCACGCCGCATGCCAACGGCGCCGGGTCCGATCCGCCGGGATCGGATCACAGCGGGATTACAGCGCGATCACAGCGGGATCACAGCGGGATCACAGTGGCAACAGCGACAACCCCCAACCCCCGAACGCGCAGGCCAGCACCACCAGCCACGGCGGCAGCTTCCAGAACATCAGCGCCACCAGCGCCGCGAGGGCCAGCGCGAAGTCGGCCGGGCGGTGGATCGCGCTGGTCCAGACCGGGTCGTACAAGGCCGCCAGCAGCACGCCGACCACTGCCGCATTGACGCCGGCCAGCGCGCCCTGCGCATGCGGGCTGCGGCGCAGCCGCTCCCAGAACGGCAGCGCGCCGGCGACCAGCAGGAACGACGGCAGGAAGATTGCGACCAGGCACAGCGCACCGCCGGCCCAGCCGCTCGGCGCGATCCGCATCGCGGCGCCGAGGAAGGCGGCGAAGGTGAACAGCGGGCCGGGCACCGCCTGGGCCGCGCCGTAGCCGGCCAGGAAGGCGTCGTTATCGACCCAGCCGGTGGGCACCACCGCGGCCTGCAGCAGCGGCAGCACCACGTGGCCGCCGCCGAACACCAGCGAGCCGGCGCGGTAGAACGCATCGGTCAGCGCCAGCGCCTGGCCGGGCCAGGTTTGCGCCGCCAGCGGCAGCAGGACCAGCAATGCGGCGAACAGCAATAGCAGCAGCGCGCCGAGCCGGCGGCCGACGGCGATCGGCAAAGGGTCGTGCTCGGCGGCCGGCGCGGTCTTCAGCATCGCGCGGCCGAGCAATGCGGCCACCGCCATCACCATGACCTGTGCCAGCGCTCCCGGCACCAGCACCACCACGCAGGCCGCGACCGCGGCGATCGTCGCGCGCGGGCGGTCCGGACACAGCGAGCGGCCCATGCCCCAGACCGCCTGCGCCACCACCGCGACCGCGACGATCTTCAGCCCGGCCAGCATGCCGGCGGGCAGCACATTGCCCCAGGTCGACAGGGTCAGCGCAAACAGGATCAGCGCGATGGCCGACGGCAGCGTGAAGCCGATCCACGCCGCCAGCATGCCGGCAAGGCCGGCGCGCGACAGCCCGATCGCCATGCCGACCTGGCTGCTGGCCGGCCCCGGCAGGAACTGGCAGAGCGCGACCAGATCGGCATAGACGCGCTCGCCGAACCAGCGCCGGCGCACCACGAACTCCTGGTGGAAATAGCCCAGATGCGCGACCGGCCCGCCGAAGGAGGTCAGGCCCAGCCGCAGGAAGGCCACGAACACCTCCCATACCGGATGGCGGTTGGGGGCGAGGGGATGGCCGTCGGTGGCCGGCATCGGTTCTGGCTCCATGGTGCTGGACCGGTACGAGCGTCGGCTCGAGTGCAGGGAGCGCCATGGTAGCGCAGCGCGATGGCGCCGCGGCGGCAAGGCGCGGCTACCGCATCGTCAGGCAGCGGCCGGCGCGCGGCGGCGCGAGGCGTCGGACAGCGACAGCAGATAGACCAGCAGGCCGCCGGCCGCCAGCAGCAGGCCGACCCAGCCGGTCGATTGCCAGCCCAGGCCCGCCGCGATCGTGACGCCGCCCAGCCAGGCGCCGAGCGCGTTGGCCATGTTGAAGGCCGAGTGATTGAGCGCCGCGGCCAGCGTCTGCGCATCGCCGGCGACGTCCATCAGCCGGATCTGCAGCGCCGGTCCGAGCGCAACCACGGTGCCGATCAGCAGCACATTGGCCGATGCCAGCCAGGCATGCGGCGCGGTCAACACGAAGGCGCCGAGCACCGCCGCCGACCAGACCAGCACGCCGCCGATGGTCGGCATCAGCGCCTTGTCGGCCAGCTTCGAGCCCGCCAGGTTGCCGATCACCATGCCGACGCCGAACAGCGCGAGCACGAAGGGGATGCCGCTGGCGGGCATATGCGCCAGCTCGATCATCGTCGGCTTGATATAGCTGAACACCGCGAACATGCCGCCGAAGCCGATCGCGCCGATACCGAGGGTCAGCCAGACCTGCTTGCGCCCCAGCGCCGACAGTTCGCGCAGCGGGCTGGCGTGCCGGTCGGCCGGCACGAAGGGCACCCAGCGCCAGACCAGCAGCACCGTCAGCGCGCCGATCAGGCCGACCAGCGCGAACGCCGAGCGCCACCCCAACCACTGGCCGATCGCCGCGGCGATCGGCACCCCGACCAGCGTGGCGACGGTCAGCCCCAGCATTACCATGCCGACCGCCTGCGCGCGCCGCTCGCGCCCAACCAGGCTGGCGGCGACCAGCGCCGCCACGCCGAAGTAGGTGCCATGCGGAAAGCCGGTCAGCAGCCGGGCGACGATCATCGAGCCGTAGCCGGGCGCCAGCGCGCTGGCGAAGTTGCCGACGGCGAAGACCGCCATCAGCGCCAGCAGCAGCGTGCGGCGCGGCAGTCGCGCGCCAAGCACCGCCAGCAGCGGGGCACCGATCACCACGCCCAGTGCATAGGCGCTGATCAGATGGCCGGCGGCCGGGATCGTGATGCCGAGGTCGCTGGCGGCGTCGGGCAACAGGCCCATGATGACGAATTCGCCGGTGCCGATGGCGAAGCCGCCGACCCCCAGCGCCAGCAGCGCGAGCCGCGCGGCGCGGCGTGCGGCCTTGCTGGTGGCGTCAGACGGAGCCACGGAGGCTGCGGAAGAGGCGGGGGCGTGTGAAATGGAGTCGATCGGATCGTACGGGCTACCGTCAGGGGCGGACATGAGGAGATGACTGCAAGAGATCGCGCGGACGCGTGTTGTTTGGATCTTGTGATTGGCCGGAGCGCGGGCTCTGCGGCCCGCTGACACGCTCGTCGAGTTACGGGCGGCCGGCTTCGGCGTTATTGTGAAGCAAAACGCGCGATCGTGCGGCAGCGCAGCATGACGCCGCCGGCACGCGGGTCGACCTTGGCCGTCCCTAGCCGGCCTGCCGCCGCCACAGCGCCCAAATTCCGAACGCCAGCAGGCCGGCGCCGATCACGCCGGCCTGCGCCGCGCGAGATGCGTCCGTGCGATTGCGCCAGCCACCGTCCACGGCCAGATAGCCCTCGGTCGGATCGAACAGATTGCCATCGGTGCGTGACGCGTGGTCGGCGCGGTCCAGATAGCGCTGGGCCAGCTGCTGGGAAAAGCGGCGCGTCAGGCCCGGCGCGACCAGATTGCCGAGGCGGGACAGCCACGCCACGCTGCCGATGGTGGTCGCCTGGCGGCGCGGCTGCGCCGCCGCGCGCACGATGGCGCGGGCGATCGTGCGGGGATCGACCAGCGGCCGCGGCGGCCGGATCGCCTTGCCGGTGTAGTTGGCGCAATGCCGAAAGGCGGGCGTATCGGCCACCGCGGGGAAGATGTCGCAGACGTGGATGCCGGGGAAGGGCAACAGTTCGGCGCGCAGCGCTTCGCTGAAGCCGCGCAGCCCGTATTTGCTCGCGGTGTAGGACACGCCATAAGCCGACGGCGACCAGGCGTTCATCGACAGCACATTGATCAGCGTGCCGTGGCCCTCGCGCTTGAAGTAGGGCAGCACCGCGTGCGCGCCGTACAGGTAGGCGATCAGGTTGGTTCGCAGCACGCGCTCGTGCGCATGGACCGGCGTCTGCTCCAGCAGGCCGACCGCGCCGACGCCGGCGTTGTTGATCCAGACGTCGATGCGGCCGTCGCCAGTGTCGGCCGCGAGCCGGGCCAGCGCCGCCACCGCTTCCGCGTCGCCGACGTCGGTCGGCACGGTCAACGTGTCGGCGCCGTGCGCGGCGCAGACATGGGCGACCTCGCGCAGCGCCGCTTCGCCGCGCGCCGCGAGCACCAGGCGCACGCCGCGGCGGGCGAAGGCCTCGGCGGTGGCCCGTCCGATGCCGCTGGACGCGCCGGTGATGACGATGGTGACGGGACGGGACGGGCGCATGGTCACTCCTTCGCGGATCGGCAATCGTGCGGGGTGACGATGCAAACGCCATGCCACGGCTGATCGGCCGCCGAGCCTGTCCGCCGCCGTGCTGTCAGCCCATGCCGCTAGGCCGGCCCCATCTCCAGACCGGCGAACAGATCGGCCAGCGTCGGCACCGACCGCGCCGGCCAGATCACCGACAAGTCGAAGGTCGGCAGCGCGGCGCCGTCGCGGACCTCGCAGAAGCGCACGCCGCGGAAGTTCATCGATCGGATCCAGCTCGGCAGCAGCGCCACGCCGCAGCCGCCGGCGACGCAGGCCAGCACCGTCAGCGTCCGGTTGGCCTCCTGCGCGACGTGGGCCTCGTGGCCCGCCTTGCGCATCGCGTCGAGGATGCCGGCATGGAAGGCCGGCAGCTGCGACTGCGGATACATCACCAGGCCGGCGTCGGCGATCTGCGCGAGCGACACCTTGCCATCCGGCCCGGGTTCCAGCTCGTCCGGGATGGCCGCGACGAGCCGGTCGCGCAGCAGCGGACGCTCGCGCATGCGGCCGCCGACCGCCACCGGCGTATGCATCAGGCCGATATCGATCGCACCGGTGCGCAGCGCCTCGGCCTGCTCGGCATTGCTCATCTCGCGCAGGATCACGCGCACGCCCGGCGCGCGCCGGCGGAGCTCGCGCAGCGCGCGCGGCAGCGTATCGAACAGCGCCGACGAGACCAGGCCGATCGTCAATTGCCCCGCGCTGCCGCGCCCGATCTCCTGCGCGCGCCTTGCCGCCGCGTCGATGCGCTCGACGCTGGTACGCACATCGTCGAGGATCGCCAGCGCCGCCGGGGTCGGCTGCGCGCCGCGGCGCGAGCGCTCGAACAGGCGGACGCCAAGATCCTTCTCCATGCGGGCCAGCGCGGTGCTCAGTGCCGGCTGCGCGATGCCGAGCCAGTCGGCGGCGCGGCTGACGCTGCCATGGTCGATCACGGCCAGGAAGTAGCGCAGATGGCGAGTTTCCATACTGAAACGATATGAATAAACAGATTCTGGATAATGGAAAACTATACCCGCGCTCCCTAGAATCCGTCCGAACTTCGTTTCCCGATTTCATCTGCTTTCCGTTCGGAGCCGCGTCTTGTCCCAGCCCTCGCCAACCTCGCCAACCGCTTCGCCAATACCTGCCGTCGACTCGCATGCGCATGTGTTCGAGCACGGCCTTGCGTTGGCGGTGAACCGGCGCTACGCGCCGGACCACGACGCGCTGCTGGGCGACTACCTGGCGCAGCTCGACGCGCATGGGCTGAGCCACGGCGTGCTGGTGCAACCGAGCTTTCTCGGCACCGACAACCGCTACCTGCTGGCGGCGCTGCGCGCCGCACCGGCCAGGCTGCGCGGCGTGGCCGTGGTGGATCCCGCCGCCGACGACGCCGAACTGGACGCGATGGCCGCCGCCGGCGTGGCCGGCATCCGGCTGAACCTGCTCGGCCTGCCGGCGCCGGATCTCGGCTCCGCGCCGTGGCGAGGCCTGCTCGAACGCATTCATGCGCGAGGCTGGCACGTCGAACTGCATCTGCCCGCGGCGCGGCTGCAGCAGGTCATGCCGGCGCTGCTGGCGGCCGGCTGCCGCATCGTCGTCGACCATTTCGGCCGGCCCGATCCGGCGCTCGGCGTGGCCGATCCCGGCTTCGACGATCTGCTGCGCCACGCCGACAGCGGCCGGGTCTGGGTCAAGCTGTCCGGCGCCTATCGCAACTGGGCCGATGCGCAATGCGCGCAGGCCGGACGGCTGGCGGCGCGGCGGCTGCTCGAGGCCTTCACCGCCGAACGCCTGCTGTGGGGCAGCGACTGGCCTCATACCCAACATCGTCACGTGGCCTACGGGGCGACCCGGCAATGGCTGGATGACTGGATCGACGATGCCGCGCAGCGCCGGCAATTGCTCGGCGATACCGCGTTGCACCTATTTCAATTCCAAGGAGACTTCGCATGATGTTGCCCGTCCTGTTCCACAAGTTGTCGCGCCGTGCCGGCGCGTGCCTGGCCGCCGCCTCCGCGGTGCTGCTCGCGGCGGCGGCCGCGCCCGCCGCCGCGGCCTACCCCGACCGCCCGGTGACGCTGGTCGTCACCTATCCGCCGGGCGGCACGGTCGACGTCGTCGCGCGGCTGCTGGCGCCGAAGTTGTCCAGCCTGCTTGGCCAGCCGGTCGTGATCGAGAACCGCGGCGGCGCGGGCGGCATGATCGGCGGCGCCTATGTCGCCCGCGCCAAGCCGGACGGTTACACCTTGATGCTCGATGCGTCGAATCACGCGCAGAACCCGGCGCTGCACAGCCGCATGCAGTTCGACACGCTGAAGGATTTCGCACCGGTGTCGCTGCTGTTGCGCGTGCCCAATGCGCTGGTGGTCACGCCGTCGTATCCGGTCAAGTCGGTGGCCGACCTGATCAAGCTGGGCCAGGCCAATGCCGGCAAGCCGGTCTATTTCGCCTCCGCCGGCAACGGCTCGGCGCAGCATCTGGCCGGCGAGCTGTTCAACCTGATGGCGAACACGCGGCTCGAGCACGTCGCCTACAAGGGCGGCGGTCCGGCGATGGTCGACGTGATGGCAGGCCAGGTGCCGGTGATGTTCGCCAGCATGGGTTCGGCCTGGCAGCACATCAAGAACGGCAAGCTGCGTGTGGTGGCGGTGGGCGGCTCGAAGCGCTCGAAGGCCGCGCCCGAGCTGCCGACCATCGCGGAGGCGGGCGTGCCGGGCTATGAGAGCTACGAATGGAACGCGGTGTTCGCGCCGGCCGGCACGCCGCCGGCCATCGTCGACCAGGTCTCCCGCGCGCTGGCGCAGGTGCTGAAGGATCCGGTCGTGGCCGAGCAACTGGCGGGCTTTGGCGCCGAGACCGTCGGCTCGACGCCGGCCGAGCTCGATGCTTTCCGCCGAGCGGAAATCGCCAAGTGGAAGAAGGTCGCGGCGCAGGCGAAGCTCAGCCTCGATTGAAGTACGCAGGTCCACTCCGGCAGCTTGCGGACCGGCATGCCCCGGCAGCGATCCCTGACGGTCGCGCCGCAGATCAATAGTCCGCGGAAAATCCTGCGCTCCGGCTGCGCACGGCCGCCGCAGAATAGGCGGCCATCCAGCCGGATTCCTGACGGGCGTTGCGGGCAACGGTCGCGGCACGAAGCCATGCAGGTCAGCCGGCATACCGTTGATGGGGGCGACGACAAGTGATGAAGCGATCGCGCTGTCAGCGCGATTTTCCTGTCTCACTTATATACAAATTTGTATAATCGCCATGTCGGTGCTCAAACCCATCCGGTTCTGCGGCAGCTCCCTTGACGACCTGCGCGAATTCACGCCGGCAGCCAGACGAGAAGCAGGCCATCAACTGGACCAGGTCCAACGCGGACAGGAGCCGGATGACTGGAAGCCGATGAACACCGTGGGTCCCGGTGTGCGAGAGATCCGGATTCGCGATGAGTGCGGAGTGTTCCGTGTGATCTACGTAGCCAAGCTTGCCGACGCCGTGCACGTGCTTCACTGTTTCCAGAAGAAGACGGAGAAGACGAGCAAGCCCGACCTGGATCTGGCCGCCAGGCGTTACCGCGAGCTGCTCAAGGAGCAAGGGCAATGAGCAAGAACCAGTATGCAAGCGTTTGGGACGCCATCGAAAACACGCCGGCAGAAGCGGAGAACATGAAGCTGCGTTCCGAACTGATGATTGCGCTGAAGAACTACATTAGCCGCAGCGAAATGAGCCAGGCCGAGGCTGCCCGGCTTTTCGGCGTGACCCAGCCGCGCATTTCGGACCTGATGCGCGGCAAGATCAATCTGTTTGGTCTCGATGCCCTGGTCAATATGGCAGCCGCGGCCGGTATGCACGTGGAGATGCGCGTAGTCGAAAGTGCATGACGCAACGTCGTTTCGTTGATCGCGCGAGGTGCCAAGGAGCAAGCCCACGATGCGGGACCTGGATTTGACCAGCCTGCGCCTGTTTGTCGCGGTCTGCGAAACGCGCAACATGGCGCGGGCCGGGGAGCAACAGCATATCGTCGCGTCGGCGATCAGCAAGCGGCTGGCGCAACTGGAGGATACGGTCGGCGCGCAGCTGCTCGAACGGCGCCGGCGCGGCGTGATTCCGACTCCGGCCGGCGAGATCCTGCTCGAGCATGCGCGGGCGATGCTGGCGGCGGCCGACCGGGTCGCGCGCGACATGGCCGACTATGGCTCGGGCATCAAGGGGCAGGTCAGGCTGCTCGCCACGGTGTCGTCGATGGCGGAATCGCTGCCCGACGACATTGCCGGCTTTCTGCAGCAGCCCGAGCACCGCGATATCCGCGTGTCGGTCGAGGAAGCCGTGAGCCGCGAGGTGGTGCGCGCGGTGCGCGAGGGCTCCGCGCCGCTCGGCATCTGCTGGGACGCCGCCGATCTGGAAGGGCTCGCCACGCGCCCCTATCGCGCCGACCATCTGGCCGCGGTGGTGCCTGCCTCGCATCCGCTCGCCGAGGCAATCGAGTGCGCGTTCTCCGATACGCTGGACTTCGACCATATCGGCCTGCCGGCGCAGACCGCGGTACACACCATGCTGGCGCGCCATGCGGCCATCGTCGGCAGGCCCGTGACCTATCGCGCGGTGGTGTCGACCTTCGACGCGTCGCTGCGCTGCGTGCGCGCCGGGCTGGGCCTGGCGATCATGCCGCGGGAGGTGGTCGAACCGGTCGCCGCGAGTCTTGACGTGCGGGTCGTGCCGCTGACCGATGGCTGGGCGCATCGGCGCTTTGCGATCTGTTTCCGCGACGAGCAGAGCCTGTCGCCGGCCGCGCGCATGCTGGTGGCGCATCTCGAGCGGATGGCCGCCGGGGAGTGAGGCGCGCCGGCGGCTGAGCCGTCGCTGTCAGCGTCCGCCGGCGGGCCGCAACAGCGATCCGCATAAACCCGGCTTCCGCTGACCCGTACGATGGCTTAAGCAATGGCAGATGGCGCCGAAGCGGCCGGTTGGCCGACACTACGGCGATTTCGAGCCCTGGGTACGCAGGGCATTACATCCGGAGACATCGCCATGGCTGTTCGTATTGGGTCCACCCATTCCCTTCGACCGCTCGCTTCGCTGCGCCTGACCGTCGCGGCGCTCGGCCTGCTCGCCGCGGCCGCCGTGCAGGCGGCCGATGCCTTCCCGCACAAGCCCATCGCGCTGGTGGTGCCGTTCTCCGCCGGCGGTCCCACCGACGTGGTCGCGCGCAGCCTCGGCCAGGCCATGTCGAAACACCTCGGCCAGAGCGTGGTGGTCGAGAACCGTACTGGCGCGGGCGGCACCATCGCGCCGGCCTATGTGGCCCGCGCCGAGGCCGACGGCTATACGCTGTTGATCCACCACAACGGCATGGCCACCGCGCCGGCGCTGTACCGCAAGCTGTCGTACGACCCGCTGAAGGACTTCGAATACGTCGGCCAGGTCGCCGACGTGCCGATGACGCTGCTGGGCAAGAAAGACTTGCCACCCAACAACACGGCGGAACTGGTCCGCTACGTGCAGCAGAACGAGTCGAAGATCAATCTTGCCAACGCGGGGCTCGGCGCGGTCTCGCAGCTGTGCGGGCTGCTGTTCGAGCAGGCCACCAACGTCAAGCTGAACGTGATTCCGTTCCAGGGCACGGCGCCCGCCATGACGGCGCTGCTGGGCGGCCAGGTCGACGTGTTGTGCGACCAGACCACCGCGACGCTGCCGCAGATCGCCGCCAACAAGGTCAAGCTGTACGGCGTCACCACGCCGCAGCGGATCCGCGCGTTGCCCAATGCGCCGACCTTGCAGGAAGGCGGCCTCAAGGGCTTCGAGATGAAGGTGTGGCACGGCGTGTATGCGCCGAAGGGCACGCCGGCCCCGGTGGTCGCGCGCCTGACCGCCGCGCTGCAGGCGGCGCTGAAGGACCCGGCGGTGGTCAAGCGGCTGGACGAACTGGGCGCCGAGATAGTGCCGCCGGCCAAGCAGACCCCGGAAGGCCTGAAGACCTGGCTCAAGGCCGAAAGCGACAAGTGGCAGCCGATGCTGCGCAAGGCCGGCGCCTTCGCCGACTGAGCGCCGGCACCGGCTATCCCGGGCGCCGCCGGTTCAATGCCGCGGCGCCTTGCCCGTCAGCGTCTCGCGGGCGGCGCCGAGGCGCTCGCCCATCGCCGCGCCCAAGGCCTGCAGGCCGCTCATCGGGCGCACCATCACCTCGAACTCCTCGATCCGTCCTTGCTCGTCGAAGCGCAGCATGTCGATGCCCTTGAGCGCCTTGCCGTCGACCTCGGCGCTGAATTCCAGCACGACGCTGTTGCCGTCGCTGCTGGCGAAGGTGCGGTGATAGCGAAAGTTCTGGAACACCGTATTGACGGTCTTCAGCACCAGCTTGATCGCGTCGCGGCCGGGGTAGGGCGTATGCGCGACCGGCGAGCGGAACACGATGCGGTCCGACAGCAGCGGATCCAGTTCCTCCATCGCATTGCGCTCCAGCAACCGATGCCAGGCCGCCAGGGTACGGCGCGCGGCATCGGACAAGGGCTGGTCGTCGATTTCCATCAGGCTCTCCTCTTCGGGTCAAGGGCAGGGACGGCGCAAAGCCTGCCGAGGGGATCGACCGAAGCCGCGGCACGCTTGCTTATGCAACTGGTTGCATTGAGAATAGCAGTGCGCCTCAGCGTATGCAACCAGTTGCATT
Source organism: Cupriavidus sp. JZ107 (assembly GCF_053903255.1). Taxonomy (NCBI): domain Bacteria; kingdom Pseudomonadati; phylum Pseudomonadota; class Betaproteobacteria; order Burkholderiales; family Burkholderiaceae; genus Cupriavidus; species Cupriavidus sp. JZ107. The sequence continues at coordinate 837,770 of NZ_CP096480.1, forward strand.
AGAAGCGCGACTCGGTCGCCAGCCCATGCGAAGCCATCGCCCAACGCCACGATCGCGTATCGCCGCTCACCGAGTGTCGGACAGCGGTGGACAGCAAGGCGGATGACATGTGCGCTACAGTGCCGCCCAATGGACACGGTACGGACGCGGCCACTCCGCACCGCGCCGCTGTCGCCACGCAACCATCGCCCCGTTCATGACCCCTCGCGCAGCGCCCGATCGACAGGAAGCGCCATCGGAGGATGGCCCATCAGCGCTCGCGCTGTTTCACGGCGACCGCGGCGCGGCCGCGCTCGAGGCGCTGCTGAACGCGCTGCCGCATCCGGTGCTGGTCAAGGACCGCGCCCATCGCTGGTTGCTGCTGAACGACCAGATGTGCGACCTGATGGGCCACAGCCGTGCGGCGCTGCTCGGCCACACCGATCATGACTTCCTGCCCAGGGAACAGGCCGACGGCTATTGGGCGGTCGACGACGAGGTGTTCGACACCGGTGAGGAACGCGAGGTCGAGGAGACGCTGACCGCCGCCGACGGCAGCACGCGCGTGCTGGCAACGCGCAAGCGCCGCGTGATGCTGGCCGGACCCGACGGCGCGCCGATGCCGGTCGTGATCGCCTCGATCATCGATATCACCGACATCCGCCGCGCCGAGAGCGCGCTGCGCGAGAGCGAGGCGCATTACCGCCATTCGGTCGAATTGAATCCGCAGGTGCCGTGGACCGCCGATGCGCAAGGGCTGGTGTCCGAAGCCGGGCCGCGCTGGGAGGAGCTGACCGGCAGATCGGTGGAGCAGGGCAAGGGCACCGGCTGGGCCGAGCAGGTCCATCCCGACGATCTGCCCGACACCTTGCGGCGCTGGCGGGACAGCGTCGATACGGGGCAGCCGTTCGACCACGAGTTCCGGCTGCGGATGCAGGCCGGCCAATACCGCTGGTTCCGCTCGCGCGCCGCGGCCCGGCGCGACGACGATGGCAAGGTGGTGCGCTGGTACGGCACGCTGGAAGACATCGACGACCACAAGCGTGCCGAGGCGGCGCTGCGCGAAAGCGAGCGATTCAGCCGCAGCATCCTCGAGAACAGCCCCAACTGCATTCGCGTGCTCGACCTGGATGGCCGCGTGCTGTACGCCAATGCGACCGCGTATCGCCTGCTGGAGCTCGATGACGACGAGCCGGTACTGGGCCAACGATGGGTCGACCTGGTCCCGGAGCCCTGCCGCGCGGACGCCGGCGCGGCGCTGGACGCGGCCCGCTCCGGCGGCATCGGCCGTTTCACGATCCGCCGCCATACCCGCAATGGCGCCGTGCAGTGGCTCGATACCGTGACCGCGTCGATCCCGGGCGAGCAGGGCCGGCCGGCGCGCCTGCTGGCGATTTCGCTCGATGCCACCGAGGCGCGCCAGGCGCGCGACGCGGCCGACCGCGCGCAACGCGAGGCGCAGCAGGTGGCGCAGCGGCTGTCCGCGGTGCTGGAGAGCACCATGGACAGCGTGATCGTGATCGACCGCGACTGGCGCCTGACCTATTTCAACGGCAACGCCGCCCGGGCGTTGCAGGAACGCGCCCCCGCGATCGGCCGCAGCCTGTGGGAGATGTTTCCCGAGGAGGCCGACGGCGTGTTCGCGCGGCACTACCGGCGCGCGCTGGACGAACAGGTGCCGGTCGCCTTCGAGGAATACCTGCCGCCGCTGGCGATCTGGCTGGAAGTGCACGCCTATCCGACGGCCGAGGGCCTGTCGATCTTCTTTCGCAACATCACCGAACGCCGCCGCGCCGAACAGGAACGCCTGGCCGCGCAGCAGCACCTGGCCTACCTGAGCCGGCACGACGCGCTGACCGGCACACCGAACCGCGTCGCCCTGCGCGAGCATCTGGAGCTGCTGCTGCGCGAGCGCAGCCGCGCCGCCCTGCATTGCGTCGATCTGAGCGGCTTCAAGGGCGTCAACGACACCTTCGGCCATGCGGTCGGCGACGCCGTGCTGCGCCAGGTTGCGGACAGGCTGCGCGGCTGCCTGACCGAGGCCGATACCGTCGCCCGGCTGGGCAGCGACGAATTCGTCGTGGTGCAGACGCCGGTCGCCGACGGCGCGCAGGCGGCGGCGCTGGCGCGCCGCATCCAGTGCTGCCTGTCCGAGCCGTTCACGATCGAGGAGCATACGGTGACCATGGGCGCGAGTGTCGGCATCGCGATCGCGCCCGAACACGGGGAACGGCCCGACGATCTGCTGCGCGCCGCCGATATCGCGCTCGACCACGCCAAGCGCGAGGGCGCCTCGAGCGTGCTCGCGTTCCACGCCGACATGGACGCGCAGTTGCGCGCCCGCGTCGCGATCAAGCGCGACCTGCACCAGGCGCTGGCCGACGGACAGTTCGTGCTGCACTACCAGCCGGTGTACGACCTGCGCTCGGGACAGGTCCGCTGCTTCGAGGCGCTGCTGCGCTGGCAGCATCCGGACCGCGGCATGATTTCGCCGGCGGAGTTCGTGCCGATGGCCGAGGAGACCGGCCTGATCGTGCCGATCGGCGCCTGGGTGTTGCGCGAGGCGAGCCGGCAGGCCGCGGCTTGGCCGGCCGCGGTGTCGGTGGCCGTCAACCTGTCGCCGCTGCAGTTCCGCGATCCGGCGCTGGTTGGCACGGTGCGGCAAGCGCTGGGCGAGGCCGGGCTGTCACCCCAAAGGCTGCAGCTGGAGATCACCGAGTCGGTGCTGCTGCAGGAGAGCCAGACCAATCTGTCGACGCTGCAGGCGCTACGCGAGGTCGGTGTGCGCATCGCGATGGACGACTTCGGTACCGGCTATTCGTCGCTGGGCTATCTGCGCAGCTTTGCCTTCGACAAGATAAAGCTCGACCGCTCCTTCGTCACCGATCTGCACGGCGGCCACGAAGCGCGCGCGATCCTGCACGCGGTGGCGAGCCTCGGCGCGGCGTTCGAGCTCGTGACCACGGCCGAGGGCATCGAGACCGAGAGCCAGCTCGCCGCGGTGCGCGAGGAGGGCTATGACGAGGGGCAGGGCTATCTGTTCAGTCCGCCGGTGCCGGCGGCGCAGGCCCTGCAACTGCTCGAGCGCGGTGCCAGCGCATACATCGCCGGGCGGGCGGCATCATGAACCATCACGCCAGCGCATGCCTGCCCGCCGCGATCAGGATCGCGTCGTCCTGCGGCGTATGCACGCGGCTGCAGAGCACGTCACGGTAGTGGCGCTCCAGCGGGTTGTTGCGGCTCAGTCCGTGATTGCCCGCCAGTTGCAGCGCGAGTTCGACCGCGCGGATCGCATTGCCGGTCACGGTGAACTTCAATAGCCCGCTGTCGCCGGGCGTCGGCGGGTGGCCGGCATCGATGCGCGAGGTCGCGTCGTCGAGCAGTGCCCGGTTGGCCTGCAGCAGCGCGGCGATTTCGCCGATGGTCTGCTGCACGCGCGGCAACGTCGCCAGTGGCGCGCCCAGGCTCGCCGGCGCACGGGTCTGCACGAAGTCGCGAATCCAGTCGAAGCCGGCACGCGCCACCGCATCGTAGAGGCTGCCGAGCAGTACGACCATCCAGGCCTGCTGATCGGCATTGGCGTCGATATCGGCCTGACTGGCGCCCGCCGGCGTCCATTGCTCGGGCAGGCGGAGATCGACCGCGTATTCCGGCGGAATCCACACATCGTCCAGCACCGTCTCGTGGCTGCCCGAAGCGCGCAGCCCCAGATGGTTCCAGTTTTCGACCACGCGAATGCCGCGCGCCGGATCGGCGGGACCCGGCACCAGAAACACGCCGACGCGCGGCTGCGGCTCGTCGGTGCGCGCCCAGACCGCGAGCCAGCGCAGCGCCGGGATGCCGGTGCAATAGAGCTTGCGTCCGTGCAGGCGCCAGCCGTCCGCCGTGCGCGTTGCCACCGTGCCCGGCAGTCCGCCGCGCGAAGGCGAGCCCAGTTCCGGCTCGACGCGCAGGGCGTTGATCAGCGCGCCCTCGGACACCGAGCTGTCGAACACCCGTTGTGTGGCTGCCGGTGGCCAATGCGTGTCGTCGCGCGCCATCGCGCGGTGCTGCAGATAGGTCATCGTCAGCACCAGCGCGGTGGCGGCATCGCCCGCCGCGACCGCCGCGACGATGCGGCGCGCCCGCGCCAGGTTCGCGCCGCCGCCGCCATGGGATTGCGGCACGACCTGCGCGATCAGGCCATGGCGATGCAGCAGCGCGAAGTTGTCGTGCGCGAAGCTGCCATCGGCGTCGTGCCGTGCGGCGCTCGCCGCGAAGGCGGTGCGCAAGGCGTCGAGCGTGTCGTCGAGCGTCTCGTCGAGTGTGTCGTTGCGCATGCGGTCGCGCATTCGGTCCAGATGCGGCTCGCTGCCTCGCAGTCGAAGCAAGGTGGAAGAGGGCATGACGGTCGTTCCCTGTGCGGATTCGGATCGGCGCCTAGCGTAACGCCGAGATGCCGCTTCGATGAACGATGCAAATCGAATATGGAGTTTCGTTTTTATTCGTTCGGTCACACGCGGGTTTGCCTTACGTTTGTCGCCAGATTCCGCCGCCGTGACCGCAGCGGGCGACACAGGAGAACCCATGAGCGTCGACATCATCGGCATGATCCAGAGCCAGAAGCAATCCGAGATCCATCCGCCCAGCGGTCCCGTGGTGGATCGCGACTATGTCAGGGCCTTCGCGCAGGCGCACGAGCAGGCCGGCTTCGACCGCATCCTGGTGCCGCACCATTCCACCGGCCCGTCGGCCACGCTGACGATCGCGTATGCGGCCGCGGTGACCGAGCGGATCCACTTCATGCTGGCGCATCGGCCCGGCTTTACCGCGCCGACGCTTGCCGCACGGCAGATCGCGACGCTGGACCAGTTCAGCGGCGGCCGGCTCGGCGTGCACTTCATCTCTGGCGGCTCGGACGACGAACAGAAGCGCGATGGCGATTTCCTCGATCACGACGAACGCTATGCGCGTACCGACGAATACCTCGGCATCCTGCGCCGGATCTGGACCGAGCCCGAGCCGTTCGATCACGAGGGCCGCCACTACCGCTTCCAGCGCGGCTTTTCCGAGGTCAAGCCGGCGCAGCAGCCGCATGTGCCGATCTACTTTGGTGGTGCTTCCGCGCCGGCGATCGCGGTCGCCGGCAAGCACGCCGACGTTTATGCGCTGTGGGGCGAGTCGCTGGACCAGGTCCGCGAGCTGACCACGCGGGTACGTGCCGAGGCCGCGCGGCACGGCCGCCAGATCCGCTTCTCGGTGTCGTTCCGGCCGGTGCTGGCCGAGACCGAGCAGAAGGCATGGGAGCGTGCCGACCGCATTCTCGAACGCACCCGCGCGCTGCGCGTGCAGCAGGGCTACAGCCGCGGCGGGCCGCAGCAGAGCGAGGGCGCACGCCGCCTGCTGGCCGCCGCCGAACAGGGCGATCGCGTCGATACCCGGCTGTGGACCGCGATCGCGCGCGAGACCGGCGGCCGGTCCAATTCGACGGGGCTGGTCGGTACGCCGGAGCAGGTCGCGCACGCGCTGCTCGACTACTACGACCTGGGCGTGACCACCTTCCTGATCCGCGGCTTCGATCCGCTCGACGATGCGGTCGACTATGGCCGCGAGCTGATTCCGCGGCTGCGGGCGCTGGTCGCCGAGCGCGATGCGCAGCGGCGGCTCGAGCAGGCAGAAGGGCAACGGCAGGCGGCATGACCGCCGCGCCGGCAACACCGCGCACGACATACCGAGACGAAACCAACAACACGTAGAACCACGGGAGCCGTATCACCATGAGCCATTTCGAACCCACTGCCGATGCAGCGCCAAGCGCCGGGCGGCGGCGCGACGTGCTGCGCCTGGCCGGCGCCGCGGCCATCGCCGCCCCGGCGCTGATACTCGGCCGGCGCGCCTGGTCCGCGCCGCGCAAGCTGACCTTCGCCTGGAACCAGAATTCGTTCTGCCTGACGCCGATCGTGGTCGCGCAGGAGAAGGGCTTCTTCGAGAAGAACGGCCTGCAGGTCGATCTGATCAACTACAGCGGCTCCACCGACCAGCTGCTCGAATCGATCGCCACCGGCAAGGCCGATGCCGCGGTCGGCATGATCCACCGCTGGCTCAAGCCGCTGGAGGCGGGATTCGACGTCAAGATCATCGGCAGCTCGCACGGAGGGTGCGTGCGGTTGGTCGGCTCGAAGGCGGCCGGCGTCACCAGCCTGCGGGCGCTGAAGGGCAAGACGGTCGGCGTCAGCGATCTGGCCGCGCCGGGCAAGCACTTCTTCACGATCCTGCTGGCCAAGAACGGCATCGATCCGGACAAGGACGTGACCTGGCGCCAGTATCCGGCCGACCTGCTCGGCGTCGCGGTCGACAAGGGCGAGATCCAGGCGATCGCCGACGGCGACCCGAATCTCTATCTGCTCGAGAAGCGCACCCATGGCGCCTACGTCGAACTGGCGACCAATCTGAGCGGCGAGTACGCGCGCAAGGTCTGCTGCGTGGTCGGCGCGCGCGGCGAACTGGTCCGCAACGATCGGCCCACGGCGTCCGCGCTGGCGCGCGCGATCGTGCAGGCGACCGACTTTGTGCACGAGAACCCGAACGAGGCGGCCAAGGTGTTCGCCAGGTACTCGCCGAAGATCTCGCTGGACGATCTGCGCAAGCTCTACGCGACGCTGACCTATACCCATCATCCGACCGGCGTCGATCTGCGCGATGAAATCGCCTTCTATGCCGAGGATTTCCGCAAGATCGGCGTGATCAAGAAGACCACCGATCCGCAACGCCTGGCGCAGCATGTCTACGCCAATGTCCTGGGATAAATCATGAGTACGCATCAAGCTGCGTTCGAGGCGGCGAGCGACGCCGGCCGGACCAAGCGCCGGAGCGCGGGGGCGGGCGTGTCCAGGCCATGGCCGGTCGGCTACGTTGCCGCGCTGGCATGGGCCGGCTTCGGCCTGCTGACCTGGCGCTGGCCCAACGTGGTCGCGGGGTTCAGCGACTGGGCCTATACCGCCGAGTTGGGCGTCGCCGCACTGGTCGTGGCCACAGCGCTCGCGCTATCCGCCGCGGTCGGTCCGCGCTTGTGGGCCCGGCATCGCGCCTGGGCGGCACTTCGCGCTGCCGGGCCGTGGCTGGTGGCCGTGCCGCTGGTGCTGGCCGCCTGGGAATATCTGACCGCCAAGACCGGAACACTGCCGACGCCGTTCTTCGCGCCGCCGCAGGCGCTGATCGAGGTCTATCTCGATGATTGGCGCCGGCTCGGCGACAGCGCGTTGAACACGCTGAAGCTGCTCGGCTTCGGCGTTGCGCACGGCGCGGTCGTCGGCTTCCTGATCGGCGTGTCGATCGGCTGGTCGCGCCGGATCGGCTATTGGGTGCATCCGGTGCTGCGCGTGCTCGGCCCCTTGCCATCGACCGCGCTGCTGCCGCTGACCTTCTACTTCTTCCCGTCGAGCTATTCGGCCGCGGTGTTCCTGATCGCGCTGGCCACGGCATTCCCGGTCGCGGTGCTGACGTGGTCCGGCGTCGCCAGCGTCGACAAGCGCTACTACGACGTGGCGCGGACGATGGGCGCGTCGGGCTGGTTCCTGGTGCTGCGCGTCGCGATTCCGGCGGCCCTGCCGCAGGTGTTCGTCGGCCTGTTCATGGGGCTGGGCGCGTCGTTCTCGGTGCTGGTCACCGCCGAGATGATGGGCGTCAAGTCGGGACTTGGCTGGTATCTGACGTGGGCGCAGGGCTGGGCCTCGTACGTGAACATGTACGCGGCGCTGATCGTGATGGCGCTGCTGTTCTCCGGCGTCATCACGTTGTTGTTTGCGCTGCGCGACCGGGCGCTGTCGTGGCAGAAGGGGACCGTCAAATGGTGAGCACGGCGATTGCGGACAAGGCAGGGGCGACGGTGGCGCGGGGACTGGCCGGCTCGCATCAACAACAAAACAACGGAACGGGTGGGGGCATCGAAGGCGAGGGCGCCGGAGCTGGCATCGAGGTACGGCAGGTCAGCCATTGGTTCGGAGAAGGCGAGACGCGGCTGCAGGTACTCGACCACGTGAACCTGAACGTCGAGCCGGGGGAATTTGTCGCGCTGCTGGGTCCCAGCGGCTGCGGCAAGTCGACGTTGCTGCGGCTGGTGGCGGGCCTCGACGCGCCGGTGGAAGGACAGATCCTGCAGGACGGCGCGACGATCACGGACCCGGACCCGTCGCGCATCGTCGTGTTCCAGGACCCGACACTGTTTCCGTGGCGACGCGTCTGGGACAACGTGGCGCTCGGCCTGCAGGCACGCGGGCTGCTGGGCCGCGAGCATCAACGGGTCGACGCGGCGCTCGAACGGGTGGGCCTGAAGGACTTCGCGCGTGCCTTTCCGCATCAGCTGTCCGGCGGCATGGCGCAGCGTGTGGCGCTCGCGCGCGCGCTGGTCAACGATCCGCGCCTGCTGGTCCTCGATGAGCCGCTCGGCAAGCTCGATTCGCTGACGCGGCTGGCGATGCAGAGCGAACTGGTCGCGCTGTGGCAGCGCGCCGGGTTCTCGGCCCTGCTGGTCACGCACGATGTGGAGGAGGCGCTGTTCCTCGCGCAGCGCGTGATCGTGTTCAGCGATCGGCCGGCCCGCATCCGCGCGGAGATCGACGTCGATCTGCCGTATCCCCGCCATCGCGGCGATCCCAGGCTGACCGAGATGCGGCACGAGGCGCTGACCCATCTGGGCCTGGACGCGAGCTGGTGATGGCCGACACGTTGGCAGCGGCGTTGGCAGCGGCGTTGGGAGCGGCGTTGGGAGCGGCGTTGGGAGCGGCGTCTGGAGACGCCGTGGCGCGAGCGGTGCGATGAATGGCGTGGTGTTGCCGGCCTGGCTCGATACGCTGTTGGCCATCGTCGAGCAGGCGCAGTTCGGCTTGCTGCGGCTATGGCACTGGCTGGGTCTGACCGGCGATGTGCACGGACAACCGGCCTGGCCATGGAGCCATCGGATCGCCGGCGAAACCTTGCTGATCGATCTTGGCGTGGCAAGGCAACTGGCCTGGACCGGCATCGCCGTCGCGCTGTCGCTGATGGCGATGCTGCTGGCGCTGCCATGGCGGCGCCGCCGCGCGATGCTGCTGGCGATCGCCGCCGCCGGCCTGCTGCTCGCTCCCTGGCCTGCGCCGGTGCTGTTGTTCGTGCCGGCCGCGCCGACCAGCTTTCATGCGAGTCCGACCGGATTTTCGGTGGAAGCGATTGCCCTCGGCGCACGAATCTACGGGCAGCATTGCGCCGCCTGCCACGGCGACGATGGCCGTGGCGAAGGGCCACTGGCGGCGACGTTGCCGCGCTGGCCGCCGACGCTGGTCGGGCCCTTGCTGGGGCGCCGCGCCGATGGCGAGCTGTTCTGGCGTATCGCCGATGGCATGCGTGAGGACCATGGCGGCCCTGTCATGCCCGCATTCGCCGGGGTATTGAGCGACGGCGAGATCTGGGCGGTGCTCGACTATGCCAAGGCGCTGGCCGCGGGCGAGGGCGCGAAGTCGGCCGGCAGCTGGCCGATGGCCGTGGCGCTTCCCGACATGGCGATCCGCTGCGGAGCCGGCACGCCGCGCCGGCTGGCGCAGTGGCGCGACGGCCAGCGGCTGAGGCTGGTGGCCTTCGATGGCTCGTCCCAAGGCATCCCGCTCGAGGACCCGCGCTTCCTGACCTTGCTCGTGACGCCCGACGGCAAGCCCCCCGCTTTTGTGCCGCAGTTCCGCAGCGATTGCGCGGCGGTGTCGCCGCAGGCCTGGGATACCGTCGCGCGGCTCGCCGGCGTCGCGCCGGAGCGCCTCGGCGGCACCGAGCTGCTGGCCGATCGCGATGGCTGGCTGCGCGCGCGGGGTACGCCGCAGCAGAAGGGCTGGTCCGATGCCGATCTGCTGTGCGAGTCGGGGCAGGGGGCGAAGCCGACGACGAGTGCGACGACCGAAAAGCCGGCGCCCGATGGCCTGACCGCGCTGCTGTTGCGGATGGACGCCGAGCCGGTGCGCTTCGTCAAGGGCGGCATCTTGCATTAGCGGAAGGCCCAGCCGCGGTGCGCGGCCGTACGCGCCGTGATCTTTATCGCTTCATCATCGCCACCAGCGTGTCGACGAAGTCGAGCGCCAGCCGCGACAGCGGCTCGGTCTCGACATGGAAGATCTGTGCGGACGCGGTGACGCGCGTCCTGACCGGCACCGCGACGATATCGGGCCAGCTCTGGCCGAACACCGTCATCGCATCGACCAGCGCGATGCCGGCCCCGGCCTGCGCCAGCGCACGGGCGACGTGCGCCTGTTCCACCTGCACGCTGAAGTCCGGTTGATCGGCCTCGCCGCCGAACATCTCCCGGATCAGCAGCCCGAACGGGACATCGTCGCCGTAGCCGATCAGCGGCTCGCCGGCCAGATCGGCGGGCCGTACCGCACTGCGGCCGGCGAGGCGATGGCCCTCGGGCACCAGCGCGACGAGCGGATTGCGCGCCAGCACGCGCGCCTCCAGGTTCGGATGCGTCAGCGGCATCGTCGATACGCCGAGCTCGGCCTGCCCCGACAGCAGCGTGCGCAGCATGTTGGCGGGAATCTGCGTGCGCACCACGATGCGGACTTCGGGATGCGCCAGACGGAAGCGCGCAATCGCACGGGGCAGCACCGTCTGCCCCAGATTGGGGCTGCACGACACGCGCAGGCTGCCGGTGCGGTTTGCCGCCAGATCCTCGGCGATCTCGTTGACGCGCTCGATGCCGTCATAGACCGCGTTGACCTCGGCCAGCATGCGGCGCGCTTCCGGCGTCGGATACAGCCGCCCCTTGGTGCGCCGAAACAGCGCGAAGCCCAGGCGCTGCTCGGTATGCGACAGCAGGCGGCTGATCGCCGGCTGCGAGACATACAACAGCTTGGCGGCCGCGCTGATGGAACCTGTCAGCATCACCGCGCGGAACACTTCGATCTGGCGCAGATTGATTTTCATCACATAACACGATGTTAAGCGTCACCGATATATAAGCATATGACAGTCATGGCCGCGCTCCCTACACTGAATTCGACGATTTCACGGTTCCACGACATCACGCGATATCTGACGAACATCAGGAGACGGTATGAGCGACATCCATCTGACTTACCTCAACGGCAAGGACATCGCGCAGCTTGCGATGACCGAGGAAGAGATCCTTGCCGCGGTCGAGCAGGGGCTGGTGGCGCAGGGCAATGGGCAGACCGTGATCGAGCCGCGCATGCATCTGATTCCGGACCCCGCCTTCAACGGACACTTCAACGTGCTGCGCGGTTATGTCGCGCCGCTCGGGCTGGCGGGCGTCAAGATCGTCGGCGACTTCGTCGACAACTACAAGCGGGGCCTGCCATCGGAAATGGCGCTGCTGAACCTGTTCGATCCACGCACCGGCATGCCGGTCGCCGTGATCGACGCAACCTTCATCACCGATGCCCGCACCGGTGCGCTGACCGCGCTCGGCGCGCGGCATCTGGCACGACGCAACAGCAAGGTGCTGGGCCATATCGGTGCGCGCGGCACGTCCTACTGGAATATCCGGCTGCTCGACAGCCTGTTCGACTTCGACGAGATCCGCGTGCACTCGCGCCGCCCCGAAAGCCGCAATGCGTTCGCCGCGAAGCTCGAGCGCGACCTCGGCAAGGCGATCATCGTGACCGAGGACTGGGAGTCGTGCGTGCGCGGCGCCGATATCGTCGTCGAGGCCTCGCGGCTCGAGCGGCCGACGCCGCTGCTAAAGACCGAGTGGATCTCGCGCGGCGCCTTTGTCGTGCCCTACGGCACGATGAGCGCGGTCGAGCTGTCGCTGACCGACATCATGGACAAGCTGGTGGTCGACGACTGGAGCCAATGCAAGGGCGGCATGTTCGGCTCGCTGCGCGCCCATGTCGAGGCCGGCAAGCTGTCGGAGCAGACCCTGCATGCCGAGCTCGGCGAGATTGTCGCGGGCCGCAAGCCGGGGCGGCAGAGCGACGACGAAACCAATCTGTTCTGGCATCGCGGCCTGTCGCTCAGCGATATTGCGCTCGGCCACGCGATCATGCAGAAGGCGCAGCGCATGGGCATCGGCCAAAGGCTGGTCTACGCATGATCGCCAATGCCAGGATGTATTCGGTGTCGCCGCAAGCAGCCAGCGCCTGGCGGACGCTGCTGATGCGCGTGGCGCAGCGCGCCGGCGTGGCACTGGACTATGTCGAGCATGACGCGCCGGCGCCGATCCGCGCGCTGTGGGAGCGCGACGACTGCGCCTGCGTGCTGATGTGCGGCTATCCGTTTGCGGCGTCGCCGGTGCGCTACCGGCTGCTGGCCGCGCCGTTGCCCGATCTGCCGCGCTACGGCGGCATGCCGCGCTATTTCAGCGAATTCATCGTGCGCGCCGATGCGCCCTGCACCTCGCTGGCGCAGACCTTCGGCACGCGCCTTGCGTGCATGCTGCCGGAATCGAATTCGGGGTACAACGCGCCGCGCCGCTATCTGATGGAGTTCGGGCTGGTCGAGGGCGCGTTGTATCTGCCGACCGATGACGCCACGCCGACACCGCAGGACGTGATCGACGCGGTGATCGCGGGTCGCGCCGAGGTCGGCGTGGTCGACAGCTATGTGCTCGACTTGCTGCGGCTGCATGCGCCAGAACGGATCGCCGCCGTGCGCACGCTGGCGGTGACGCAGTCCTCGCCGATTCCGCCGCTGGTCGCTTCTCCCGGCATCGACGAAGACATCGCGGCGCGGCTGCGCGAGGCATTGCTGCACGCGCATCGCGACCCGGAATGCGGCGAGGCGCTTGCCGCGCTGCGGTTGTCGCGCTTTGCGGCAATGGTGCCGGACGACTATCGGCGCCTGGTCCGCTGGGCGCACGAGGCGGATCGCGCGGGGGTGGCGCTGACCGCGGCGACACCGGTTGTGCAGGGTGTCTTGCCGTTTTTGCCGGAGTCCGTGCCGGCGTCATTGTCGGAGCCTTCGCTGGAGTCCTCGCGGCACCCATCCGATCCATTGGCCTGATCCACTCTCGGAGAATCACGATGATGCGTTTGCTTTCCACGATACTGGGCGCGCTGCTCGCGGCAAGCGTGCCGCTTGGCGCGTCGGCGCAGGGCGGCGGGCAGGCCTATCCCGCCAAGCCGGTCCGGCTTGTAGTGCCGTTTGCGGCCGGCGGTCCGGCGGACGTGCTCGGACGTACGGTAGGCGAGGGGCTGTCCAAACGCTGGAGCCAACCGGTCGTCGTCGAGAACAAGGCCGGCGCGGCTGGCACGATCGGCGTCGATCAGGTCGCCAAGGCCGCGCCCGACGGCTATACGCTGGCCGTGGTGCCGGTCGGCAATATCGCCGTCAATCCGTCGCTGATGCCGAACCTGCCGTACAAGGCGGCCGACCTGGTGCCGGTCGCGATGCTGGCCACGGCCGAAAACGTGCTGGTGGTTCACCCCGGCGTCCCGGCGAAGTCGCTTGCCGACCTGCTGAAGCTCGCACGCCAGCAGCCCGGCAAGCTGACCTTCGCCTCGCCGGGCGCGGGCAGCCAGGCGCATCTGGCCGGTGAACTGCTGCAGCTCGACGCCAACGTCAAGCTGATCCACGTGCCCTACAAGGGCGTCAGTCCGGCGATGACCGACCTCGTCGGCGGCCAGGTCACGATGATGTTTGCGCAGATGTCGGCGGCGTTGCCGTATATCCAGGCCGGGCGCCTGCGCGCGCTGGGCGTCGCCAGCGCCAGGCGCTCCGCCGTGCTGCCCGATGTGCCGACTGTCGCCGAACAGGGCTTCCCGCAGTTCGAGGCGGTGTCGTGGTACGCGCTGATGGCCCCGGCCGGCACGCCGCGCGACGTCGTCGAACAACTGAACCGCCAGACCGGCGAGGTGCTGGCGGATCCCGCCTTGAAGAGCAAGCTCGCGACGCTCGGCATGGACGTCGGCGGCGGCACGCCACGGCAGCTGGGAGAGACGATCCAGAAAGAGACGGCGCGTTGGGGAGCGGTGATCAAGCAGCGGGGGATTTCGGTGGAGTGAGTGGACAGCAGGGGCGTGACCGTGTTGCGGAATTTAACCCGGGTAATATTGACATCTTGTTTTACCCGGATAAAATAGCGCCAGTTCACGGAGTTCCAACATGCCAAAACCAGACACCTGCACCGCGTTCATCGGCGAACGCATTCTCGCTTCTGGCGCGCCCGGCGCCGTTGCCCTTGCCGTCAAGCGCGCCCTCGCGCAACGGGGCGACGACGCGTCGGCGCCAGCGGTATTGATCTTCGACGATCGCAGCGGCCGCCAGATCGATTTCGACCTGCGCGGCACGGATCAGGAGATTGTCGCGAGGCTGCAACCGGACGGGCGACAGCCGGCCTCGGAGCAGGCGGAACGCGAAGGGGAAGAGAGCAGGGGCGAACCCCGGACGCCAGGCCGTCCCAGGCTCGGCGTGGTGGCACGCGAGGTAACCCTGCTGCCGCGCCACTGGGAATGGCTTTCCGCACAGCCGGGCGGCGCGTCAGTGACGCTGCGCAAATTGGTTGAGCACGCGCGTGCCCAGGACGGAGGACGGCAGGCGATGCGCGAAGCGCAGCAGGCAGCCGACCGCTTCATGCTTGCGATGCTTGGCAACCAACCCGGCTACGAGGACGCGTCCCGCGCGCTGTACGCCGGTGACGGCGAGCGCTTCGTGATGCTGACCGAATCATGGCCGCGCGATCTGCGGGATCATGTGCGGCGCTTGGCCGAGCCGGCGTTCCCGGGGGAGGCGCCCGGCGGAGAGGGGGCCGAACCGCTGGCCGCGCCGCGCCGTCGCGCTGCCACGCAACGGAAGCAGCCGTAGCGCATCGGATCGTGGTCCGCTGGACCAGAGTTCTTCCGGCGGTTGTGCGGCGTACAAAATGAAGTGGCCCGCGCGAGGCGGGCCACTGACGTACCTAGAGTCATCACCGGCATGGTCATCCGGGAGAGGACAGATTAGGGCTGCCCGGCGATTCTACCCCACCTTTGGCGTATTCGAAACTTCGCGACGAGCTTCGCTCGAAAAAACTCCGAGGCTGGCACACCATAGCGCACCGCACGAAAGCATGGAGGCGTTGTGGATTGGCGAAACTTTGAGCAGGCCTTTTCATCGCCAAGAGTTGGCCGCTACTTGGCGCACTGTCGTGGCGACCGGATCAGGGCGATGGAGGCATACCGCCATAACCTCCTGGTCGCCGGCGCGCTGACTCCGTTCCTGGCCGTCGTAGAGGTGTGTCTTCGCAATGCCGTCAATCGGCAGTTGGTCGAATACTACGGGCGCTTGGACTGGTGGGAGGCATGGAGAGGTGTCCCGTTGTTTGAGAGGCAATTTGCGCAAGTCCAGGCCGCAAAAGCGAAACTCCACTTTCGTAAAGAGCGCGGTACGCCGGACAAGGTCATCGCCGAACTGACCTTTGGTTTCTGGGTGACCTTGTTCAATGCGGAATTCCAGTCGCTGCTGTGGAAACCCTTGAGGAAGGCGTTTCGGCACCTGCCCAAAGTCGAACGTCAACGCCACAACGTGTCCCCGATCTTGAACCGACTACGGGCATTGCGAAATCGCGTCTTCCACCACGAACCAGTGTTGTGGCTCAGCCCCACGGATCTCGGCCAGATCTATCAGGACGGCGTCGCCATGCTCGCGTGGATAGACGACACGGTGCCGCGCTGGTGCAACGGCCATTGTCGACTCCAAGCTGCCTGGTCTGCCTGGATAGCGGCGGACAAGGCGCCGCAGGCTCGACTGCTGGCGGCGCCTCAACGCCGGAACGCCTATGGTGAGAAGTCTGAGCGTCCAACGAGTTCAGCACCTCACCAAGCTGGATCAGACGGTTCCTTCGGCCAATGAAGAGCGCGCGAATAGCCAGCGTCTCCTCGACTACTCCCCCTTCTCCGCCAAATACTCCCGCCGTTCGATCCCATGCCGATGCAGCTTGTCGTAGAACGTCTTGCGGGCGATGCCCAGCGATTCCAGCGTTGACCGTACATTGCCGCCGTTCGCGGCGAGCGTGTCGCGGATCAGCTGGGCTTCGTAGCGGTCCATCCGTTCGGCCAACGTGCCTTCGCCGCTCGTACCGTCTGACGTCGTGCTCGCCGCGACAGGTGCGGCCGGCAGCGTATGCACCCCCAACACGAACCGTTCGGCGAAATGCAGCAGTTCGCGTACGTTGCCCGGCCACGCGTGCGTGTTCAGGTAGCGCCGTACGGCATCGGTGACCGGCGGCGCCTCACGCTGGAAGCGGCGCGCGGCCTGGCCGGTGAAGACCTCGAACAGCAGCGGAATGTCTTCGCGCCGCTCGCGCAGCGGGGGCATATACAGCGTGACGACGTTGAGGCGGTAATACAGGTCCTCGCGGAAATCGCCGCGCTGTGCCGGGTCGCCCAGATCGACCTTGCTGGCCGCGATGA
Source organism: Cupriavidus sp. JZ107 (assembly GCF_053903255.1). NCBI lineage: Bacteria > Pseudomonadati > Pseudomonadota > Betaproteobacteria > Burkholderiales > Burkholderiaceae > Cupriavidus > Cupriavidus sp. JZ107. The sequence goes on from NZ_CP096480.1 coordinate 854,095, forward strand.
CCCGCAGATCGACCGGCCGCATTTCGTTGGTTCCCAGCGGCGCGACGCTGCGCGTCTCCAGCACGCGCAGCAGCTTGAGCTGCACCGACGGCGGCATGCCTTCGATCTCGTCCAGGAACAGCGTGCCGCCATTGGCATGTTCGATGCGGCCGATCCGCTTGCGTTGCGCGCCGGTGAAGGCGCCGGGCTCGTGGCCGAACAGCTCGCTCTCGATCACGCTCTCGGGCAGCGCCGCGCAATTGAGCGCGACCAGTTCGCCGGCGCTGCGACGGCTCCACCGATGCAGCGCGGTCGCAGCCATTTCCTTGCCGCTGCCGGTTTCGCCGACCACCAGCACGTCGACGTCAGCATCGGCGATATGGCGGATGGTCTGGCGCAGCCGCTCCATTGCCGGCGTGACGCCAATCAGCGGCCAGGCGCTTTCGGCCTGCGATGCGGCGTCGTGCAGGCGGCGGTTTTCCAGCACCAGCCGGCGTTGTTCCCAGGCATGACCGACCGCGGTCAGCAGCCGATGGGTGGCGTAAGGCTTCTCCAGAAAATCGTAGGCCCCTCGGCGCATCGCCTCGACCGCCTGCGCGATATCGCCATGTCCGGTGATGAAGATCACCGGCAGGCTTGCGTCGCGCTCCAGCACCCGTTCGAACAGTTGCAGGCCGTCGAGCCCCGGCATCCGCATGTCGGTGACCAGCACCTCCGGATAGCCGTCGCGCAGGCTGTCGAGAAACGATTGCGCGCTGGCGTGCGCGTCGACCCGATAGCCGGCCAGCGTCAGGCTCTCGGCCGCGGCTGCGCGGACATCGTGGTCGTCGTCGACCAGGGCGACCCGGCGCACCGGGCGATGGCTGGCCTGGCCTTCGGTGGTTTGCATCATGGGGATGAATTCAATGTGATGGTGAAGATGGCGCCGCCAGGCCCGCCGCTTTCCGTGCTGCCGGAGCGCGTATCGAGCGTGCCGCCGAAGTCGGCGACGATGTCGCGGCTGATCACCAGCCCCAGCCCCATGCCTTCGCGCTTCGAGGTGGAGAAGGGCGTGAACAGCCGCTCGGCGATGTCGGGCGCGATGCCCGGGCCGTTGTCGGCGATCTCGATGCGGACGCGCGCTTGGTCGGCATGCGTCGCGATATCGATCCGCGCATCGTCGCGGCCGGCGACGGCGTCCAGCGCGTTTTGCAGCAGATTGACCAGCACCTGTTCGAGCCGCAGGCGTTCGGCCTGTACGCGCAGTCCCTTGTCGCCGGAACGCACCAGCGCGACGGGCTGCGTGCGCAGGCGCGGCCCGAGCAACAGCAGCGCGCCGTCGATCGCGTCGTCCACCCGCGTCGGCTCTCGTGCGCCCGAACCCTTGCGGGCAAACGCGCGCAGCTGGCCCGTAATGGCGCCGATGCGTTCGGTCAGGGCACCGATGCGAGCCAGGCTCGCGCGGGCGCCGTCGGGCTCGCCGCGTTCCAGATAGCTGCCGGCGTTGTCGGCATAGCTGCGGATCGCGGCCACCGGCTGGTTGATCTCGTGTGCGACGCCGGCGGCGATCTGGCCGAGGAAGGTCAGCTTGTTGGCCTGCACCAGTTCTTCCTGCGCGGCATGGAGACGCAGCTCGGCCTGCCGGCGCTCCTCCATTTCGGCGCGCAACTGGTCGTTGGCCGCCTGCAATTCCGCGGTGCGCGCCTCCACGCGCGCGGTCAGCTCGGCGCGGATCGCCGCCTGCTGGGCGTTGTGCCGCCGCAGCCGGCGCCGCGCATAGAACGCGGTGGCCATGGCGACATAGGCGAGCAGCAGCACCACCAGCGCCTGGGCCTGCATCCGCGCCGCGATGCCGGTCCGTTCACCGCGGCTGGGTGCCAGCAGGTGGAAGGTCCAATGCGTGGAAGGTACGGGCAGCGCCACGTGCAGATAGCTGTCGCCGGCCGGGTGGCCGGGCACGTCGGCGCGCATTTCTTCGCCGCTGACCGGGGGTTTCCATGCCGGCGCGGCACCGGCCGGGGCGGACAACGGCCGGATCGGCAGCGGGGCGAAGGTTGCATCGCCGAACTGCAGGCTGCGCCGCAACTGCTCGGCCGCCGGCTCGCCCAGCGGCACCAGCGAACGGAAGCGCCAGCCGGGTTCGCTGGTCAGCAGCACCACGCCGTCGCTGTTGGTGACGAAGACCGGCTCGGCCAGATGTGCCCAGTCTTCCTCCAGCCCGGGGAACTCGACCTTGACGACCACCACGCCGACCGGCTGTCCGCCGGCATCGTCCAGCCGGTGCGACAGGTACAGGCCGGGACGGCGGCTGATGGTGCCGAGGGCGAAGTGCTCGGCGGCGCCGCGGGCCATCGCCGCCTGGTAGTACGGGCGGAAGGCGTAGTTCTCGCCGACGAAGCTATCGGGACCACGCCAATTGCTCGAGGCGACCGCCAAGCCGCGACGATCGACCGCGTAGATCACCGAAGCGCCGGTACCGGCGGCCAATGCCTCCAGCTTGCCGTTCAACGCGGCAATGCGTTGCGGGTCGGCCGTTGCCAACGAGGTCTTCAGGTCCGGGTCCTGCGCCAGCACGAAGGGCAGCGCGCGATGCTTGTCGAGATCGCGCCGCAGCGTCGCGACGTTGAACTGGGCGGCCGTCAGCGCACGCTGGGTCACCGTCGCGGCGGCCTCGCGATGCGCCGCCCGTTCGACCAGCCGCAGCACCGCGACGGTCAGCGCCAGCATCACCAGCACCGCCAGCGCGACGCCCGCAGCGCTGCGCGGCGACAGGGACCGGCGTACGGGCGCGTGGTCAGTCGGCAGGGTGGAGGCGGGCGGTTGGGCCATCGGCGAGGGGTGGGTGGAAGCGGTGGACCACTGAACGGGCTAGGGGACGCACTTTGAGTTGCGATCTCGGGCTGTGTACGGCAAAGGTTGTGTGGATTTCCATACAACCGGCCCGAATTCTATGTGGAATTCCACTCAAGCGCCAGCGAGGCGGACGCCGCTTCCAGATTTTTTCTTTAAATATCAACGGATTGCGAAAGACATCCCGGTTGGCACACGCATTGCGATAGCGGCGGGTCCGGCGCCGCATCCGCTCGGCCAGGATATTTCAAGAAACTCGCCGCCGCGTGCCCCTGCATGGCGCCCGGCAGCCCATTGGCAGGGGACACCCGCATGATCGACACCCACACCGCCGCGGCCACGGCCGCGCAGCCTCGTCCGTTCTATCGCCATCTGTACGTGCAGGTGCTGGTCGCCATCGTCGCCGGCATCGCGCTGGGCCACTACTGGCCCGATCTCGGCTCGAGCATGAAGCCGCTCGGCGACGGCTTCATCAAGTTGGTCAAGATGATCATCGCGCCGGTGATCTTCCTGACTGTGGTCACCGGCATCGCCGGCATGTCGGACCTGAAGAAGGTCGGCCGCGTCGCCGGCAAGGCGATGGTCTACTTCCTGACGTTCTCGACCCTGGCGCTGGCGGTCGGCATGGTCGTCGGCAACGTGGTCCAGCCCGGCCACGGCCTGCACATCGACCCGGCCTCGCTCGATTCGAACGCGGTGTCCGGCTATGTCGCCAAGGCGCACGATTCGACGATCACCGGCTTCCTGATGAACATCATCCCGACCACGGTGCTCAGCCCGATGGTCAATGGCGACATCCTGCAGGTGCTGTTCGTCGCGGTGCTGTTCGGCATCTCGCTGGCGCTGGTCGGCGAGCGCGGCAAGCCGGTGGTCGATTTCCTGCAGGCCGTCACGCTGCCGGTGTTCCGCCTGGTGTCGATCCTGATGAAGGTCGCCCCGATCGGCGCGTTCGGCGCGATGTCGTTCACGATCGGCAAGTACGGCATCAAGTCGGTGGCCAACCTGGCGATGCTGGTCGGCACCTTCTACCTGACGTCGCTGCTGTTCGTGCTGATCGTGCTCGGTCTGGTCGCGCGCTATAACGGCTTCTCGATCGTCAAGCTGATCCGCTATATTCGCGAGGAACTGCTGCTGGTGCTGGGCACCAGCTCGTCGGAAGCCGCGCTGCCGACGCTGATGCAGAAGATGGAGCGGGCCGGCTGCGCCAAGTCGGTGGTCGGCCTGGTCGTGCCGACCGGCTATTCGTTCAACCTCGACGGCACCAATATCTACATGACGATGGCGGCGCTGTTCATCGCGCAGGCCTGCGACATCCACCTGTCGTTCGGCGACCAGATCCTGCTGCTGCTGGTCGCGATGCTCAGCTCCAAGGGCGCGGCCGGCGTGACCGGCGCGGGCTTCATCACGCTGGCCGCCACGCTGGCGGTGGTGCCCTCGGTGCCGGTCGCCGGCATGGCGCTGATCCTGGGCGTCGACCGCTTCATGTCGGAGTGCCGCGCGCTGACCAACCTGATCGGCAACGCCACCGCCGCGATCGTGGTCGCGCGCTGGGAGGGCGAACTGGACAAGGAGCAGCTGCGCAAGGCGATGGCTGGCGAAGCCGTCGCGCCTGCCGCGTCGAATACGCCGGGCACGCCCGAGCTGACGCAGTCGGCGGCGTAGCCCTCGCTTGTCATTCCCGCGCATGCGGGAATCCAGCGGCTTTCCAAGTCACTGGGTCCCCGCCTTCGCGGGGACGACGGATTCGCAAGCAAGCTAAGGCCGGACGCGATCGATCGCGTCCGGCATTTTTTTTGCGCATTGCAGTTCGCATTTGTCGCGTCTATGCTGGCATAGATCCATACGCGTCACTTTTCCGCCGGTACCGGCGGGCAAGGATGGGAACTCGATGCAGATTCGCCTCGATCCGGTCGCCTCGGTGCTGATCGCCGTGCTGGTCCTGCTGCTCGGTACGCTGATCAATCGCCGGGTCGCCTTTCTGTCGCGCTACAACATTCCCGACCCGATCACCGGCGGCATCCTGTTTGCCGCCGTCGCGGCGATCGCGGTGGCGCTGTTCGACTTCCGCGTTGTCATCGACGCGGGCATCAAGCCCGTGCTGCTGCTGATGTTCTTCGCCGGCGTCGGCATGGGCGCCGACCTGCGCGCGCTCAAGCAGGGCGGCAAGGCGCTGGTCATCTTCCTGATCGTGCTGTTTCCCTATATCGCCGTACAGAACATCGTCGGCGTCGGCATGGCCAAGGCCATGGACCTGCATCCGATCTTCGGGCTGGTCGGCGGTTCGATCACGCTGGTCGGTGGCCACGGCACCGGCGCCGCCTATGCCGAGCGCTTTGCCGAGATCAACAACCTGCAGTCGGTGATGGAGCTGTCGATGACGGTGGCGACGGTCGGCCTGATCGTCGGCGGCATCATCGCGGGGCCGGTCGCGCAGTACCTGATCTCCCGGTATCGGCTGCGCTCGCAGGGCGAGGACGAAGCCAGCGTCGAAGCCGAAGCGCATGGCTTCGCCATCACGACCGTCGCCGCGATCGGCGCGCTGGGCGGCATCCTGGTGGCGGTGGTGATCGGCCGCTGGCTCGCCGCGCAGTTCTCGGGTCAGGCCATCACCATCCCGGGCTTCCTCTGGTGCATGCTGACGGGCATCGCGATCCGGAACCTGCTGCCCTTGGCAGGCGTGCGCTTCGACGACCGTCCCGCGGAGCTGATTTCCAATGTCAGCCTGTCGCTGTTCCTGGTGATGACGATGATGGCGCTCGACCTGGTCGACGTGGCGCTGTCCGCGGGACCGTTCCTCGCGATCATCGCGATGCAGGTCGTCTTTATCGTGCTGTACGTGGTGCTGGTCTGCTTCCGCTTCATGGGGCGCGACTATGAGGCCGCGGTACTGTCTGCCGCCTTCATCGGCTTCAACATGGGCTCGACCGCGACCGCGATGGCCAATATGCAGGCGATCACCGCCAAGCATGGACCGGCACCGAAAAGCTTCGTGGTGGCGCCGCTGGCCGGCGCATTCTTCGTCGACATCATGAATGCCTTCGTGCTGACGCTGATGCTGGCGATGCCGCTGATGGGAGGCTGATCGTGCGCCGCCTGTTCCCCGCGCTGTTCCCCACGCTGTTTGCCGCGCTGTTTGCCGCGACCGTGGTGTTGCTGCTGGCCGGATGCCAGCGCGGCCCGGATGCCGACGCGTTGCGAAAGGATGTCGCCGCGCGGCTTGGGCAGGCGCTGCCGCCCGGAACAGTGGAACTGGCGGAGCTGCGGCGCCAAGGCTCGCAGACCGATCGGCGCGGTCCGCCGGGCGAGGACCGGCGTGTCGTCTACTTCGACGCCGAGCTGAAGCTGACGCGCGACTTCGACTTCGGCGCATGGGATGCCCCTGGCGTTGCCGGCTTGATCTCCGCACTCGGTGCCGCGCCCAAGGGCGTGCAGGGCATTGCGCTGGGCGGCAACAAGGCCGGCGACATCATTCGCGCGCACGGCGCCGCGGTGTACCGCGAGCAGGATGGCCGCTGGGTACCGGTCGCATCCGGCGGCTACCGTCCGGTCGCCGCGCCCGCCTATGCGGCCAGCGCTCCGCAGGGCGCGGCCGCGATGCTCGAAGCGGTCCGCCGCATCGTCGAATCCGTGCCGGCAGAGTCCTCGCCCGAACAGCACGCGATGATCACGCAGGAACTTGCCGCCGCGCACGCCAGCATTCGCGCCCGGCTCGCGCGCGCCAACCAGGGCTATCCGCTGGCGGGGGGCGCCGAAGGCGGGCAATACCTGCGCTTCGCCCAGGCGCTGGCCGCCAATCCGGGCGCCAGGGTAGTGCCCCTGGTCACGAGGGGCGGCGACGAGAACCTGCGCATGCTGCGCCAGGGCAAGGCCTCGCTGGCGTTGGCGCAAGCCGATGCGGCGCTCGACGCCTACCGCGGCGACGGCGACTTTGCCGCCGACGGACCGTTCACCTCACTGCGCGCGATCGGCAGCCTGTATCCGGAGGCCGTCCATGTTCTCGTTCGCGCCGATGCCGCCGTCAAGACGGTGGCGGATCTGCGCGGCAAGCGCATCGCCATCGGCGAGAAGGGCGGCGCGTCGCAGCGGACTGCCCTGCGCGTCCTCGCGGCGCATGGGCTGCGGCCGGCGGATTTTTCCGGGCGCGAGCTGGGCATCAACGCATCGCTGGTGGCGCTTCGGCAGAACGAGGTCGACGCCGTGATCCAGATCATCGGCGTGCCATCGGAAAGCATCCGCGACGCGCTGGCCGCGATTCCCCTGCGCCTGTTGCCGCTCAGCGAGAAAGGCACCGCCGCGCTCGCCGATTCCGGCCGCGGCTATTTCCGCTATACGGTGCCCGCAGGCACCTATGCGAACCAGTCCGACAGCGTGGCTACCGTGGCCGTCGCCGCGCAATTGCTGGTGGCCGCCGACCTGTCCGACGCCGAGGTTGGCGCGATCGCGCGCAACGTCTATGCTCCCGGCGCCGACTTCACCGCGCGCGGCAGCGCGCAAGGCGCGCAGATCTCGCCGGCCAACGCGACGCAGGGCTTATCGGTGCCCCAGCATCTGGCCGCGGCCCGCGCCATCGAGGCGCTTACCAAGGGCAAGTGAGCTTCGGATCGAAGCCGATAGCCCCCCTTTTCTATCGTGCGCGGTGCGGGTCGTCGGCGCGCACCGTCTCCTGGAAGCCTTGATGACGGGGCGTATTTCTACCCCTGTCGGTATCCACCGTCGTCTTTCGCAATTCGCTACTACGCTCGCCTCTGACCTGACTGCTTGCGGTGACCCGCGATACACAGAAACCTTCACTGTCCGCTGACGTGCCGCCTGTCCCGGCCGAACGCTGCCCTTCGAAGGAAAACCATGCCACTACCACCGCAAAACCTTTACCATATGTCGGCAGTTCTGCCATTTTTGCCGACATTTGATAACAACATGGCATCTCGCCATCTGACCCATCGCGAACGCGCGCTGTGCGTTGCCCGGGATCGCGGCATCGCGCGAGCTCGTGACTTCAAGGCTGCGGGCATCCCGCTCGTTTACCTGAAGCGTCTGACCGACTCTGGCGAGCTCGTCCGTCTGGGTCGCGGCCTTTACCAGGACGCACGGTATGTGGGGGAGAGTGCCGCTCACAATCTGGCGGAAGCCGCCCGTTTGGTGCCGAACGGCGTGATCAGTCTTGTCAGCGCCCTCCGTTACCACGGGCTGACTACCCAGCTGCCCCACGCCGTTTGGATGACCATCCCTCACAAGGCCAGGGCGCCGAAAAGCGAGGGCATCAAACTCGAGCTCGTTCGAGCGACCGGAGAGGTTCTGACCGCAGGGGTCGAATATGTCCGAATAGAAGGCGTGGCCGTGCCGATATACGGCGTCGCCAAGACGATTTCCGACTGTTTCAAGCATCGGCGCCATGTCGGTGAAGACGTTGCTATCGAAGCGCTACGCAATGCGTTGGAGCAACGGAAAACCACGGCGGGAGAGCTGATGAAACATGCGGCTCTGAATCGAGTGGCAGGACGGATGGGGCCCTACATCAAGGCGATGCTATGAGGGACCACACCGCCGGAAGCCTCGCCCGGTCTGTCAGGGCGAGACTGCTGAACCACGCCAGGGAACGTGGCGATGACTATCAGCGCGTGCTGACCCGCTTTGCCATCGAACGCCTTCTCTATCGCCTTGGCCGGACCAAGGCGGCGGAGCGCTACGTTCTCAAGGGCGCCATGCTGTTCCTGACTTGGCCGGAGCACGCATTCCGTCCGTCCGGGGATCTGGATCTGCTCGGCACGGGCGACCCTGACCCGGGCGCCATCATTGATCTTTTCACGGACATTTGCGAAGCCGAGGCGGCCGACGATGGCATCGTTTTCGATGCCGCCACACTGAAAGCCGAACCGGTGCGGGAAGCAAACAGGTACCGGGGCGTTCAGTTGAGTGTGAAAGCAGAGTTAGCCAGGGCGGTGATCCACGTGCAGGTGGACATCGGATTCGGTGACTATGTCTACCCGCCCCCGAAGCGCCAGACCTTCCCGGCCATACTGCCTGATCTTCCGGCACCCAGCATCCTGATGTATCCGCCGGAAACCGTGGTTGCAGAAAAATTCGAGGCGATGATTCGCTTCGGCGAGGCCAATGGGAGGATCAAGGACTTTCACGACATCTGGGTCATGATGCGCACGTTCCCGTTCGAGCTTTCCACACTGATGGAGGCGATCCGCGGAACATTGCGGCGCCGCGAAACTGCGATCCCTACGGAAATGCCAGTCGGCCTGACCGAAGTGTTCGCGAAGATTGCCGAGCAGCGGGGCTTGTGGACCGGATTTCTACGCCGAAGTCCGCCGACGCTTCGCCCGCCACCGTTTGTCGAACTGCTGCAGGAACTGCGCCACTTCTTCGGACCAGTCATCGCTAGGCTCGCGCGACCGGAGGAGGCGACCGGGCGTTGGGATCCGAATCGCGCAGCGTGGCACTGAACACACCGCTCAGCGCGATAGCGTGCGGGACTTTCGCTTGTTTCCGATCCGCCGTGCCGGCTTCTCGCCCGATTCCATCTCCGCCGCCGCCAACCGCAAACAATCCACCAGATGGTCCGCGCTGGCGCCCAGTCCGGCTTCGCGCGAGGCGCGCAGCGTAATGATTCCCACCGGCGGCAATTCGATCGGCACGGTGATCTTCACGATGTCGAGCCTGCCTTCGCTGGCGAACTGCCTTGCCACCGAGCGCGCCAGGAAGCCGACGGCTTCGCGCTGCGCGACGAAGGTCGAGACCGCGAGATAGGACGAGGTTTCGATCCGGTCCGACGGCGGCTCCAGGCCCTGCGCGAGAAACGCCTGCTCCAGCTTGACCCGTAGCGAGGCCCACGGTGGCGGCATCACGCATGGCAGCTGCGCCAGATCCGCCCAGCCAACCTTGCGCTTGCCGGCGAGCGGATGTCCGGGCCGGACGACGGCCACCATTGGTTCGTTGTAAAGCGCCTCGGTTGCAAGGTCCGGCGCCGCATAGCCTGGCTCGAGCCGGCCCACGATCAGGTCGAGCTCGGAAAGGCGCAGCTTCGGCAGCAGGTGCGTCAGATCGCCTTCCTCGATCAGCACGGTGGCCTGCGCGGAGCGCGCCTTCAGCCGGGCGGTGGCGTGTGCCAGCAGCACCGGCAGCGCGGCGCCCATTGCACCGACGCGCACGCGGCCGGCCGCGCCCGTGTCGACAGCCTCGATCTCCTCGCGCGTGCGGTCGTATTGGGCCAGCACGCGGCGCGAGAAGCGGATCAGCGCTTCGCCGGCCGCGGTCGGTTCGGTGCCGCGGGTCGAGCGGGAGAACAGCACCAGGCCGAGCATCTTCTCGACTTCGGTCAGCGTCTTGGACACCGCGGGCTGGCTGATCGACAGGAATTCGGCGGTCTTGCCGAGATGGCGGAACTCGTCGAGCGCCACCAGCAACTGCAGATGGCGTAGCTTGATATTGGAGCGCAGCGCGCGGTCGATATGAGGCATGGCGCGCAGTCTACCTCGCGGCCTACTTAACGGGAAGGTTATGAAGCAATGACGATATTGGATTGGATCGTTATGTCATGACCGGACACAATGCCGCCCATGGCGTTGCCTCGATGCACGCCGGCCACCACCGATAACACAGTGCGAGGACGACAATGAACCAGGGTTCCCCCATCAATCCCGCGCGCCGCCGCCTGATCCTCGGCGCCAGCGCCGGCGTTGCCACGGCCGCCGCTGCGGCGGCCACCGGTACCGCCGGCATGCTGCTGGCCCGGAGCGCCAGCGCCGCAACCTATCCCGATCGCCCGATCACCTTCATTTGCCCGTGGCCGGTCGGCGGCACCGCCGATCAGTCGATGCGCGCGCTGTGCCAGGTCGCCTCCGGCATCCTGAAGCAGTCGATCGTCGTCGAGAACCGCGCCGGCGCCTCGGGCATGATCGGCACCCGCGCGCTGGCGCGAGCCAAGCCGGATGGCTACACCATCGGCCAGATTCCGATCTCGGTCACGCGCTTCTCGCAGCTCGGCATGCTGGAGATCGATCCGCGCACCGAGCTGACCTATCTGGCGCGTACCTCGGGCCAGACCTTCGGCATCGCGGTGCCGGCCGGCTCGCCGTACAAGACGCTGCAGGATGTCGTTGCCGCGGCCAGGGCCAACCCGGGCAAGCTGACCTATGCCCACGCCGGCATCGGCGGGGCGACCCATGTCGGCATGGAGCAGTTCGCGCTGGCCGCCGGCGTGCGCTTCAACGCGATCGCCTACAAGGGCGGCTCGGCGGCGCTGCAGGATGTGCTCGGCGGTCAGGTCGATCTGCTGGCCGATTCCAGCTCGTGGGCGCCGCATGTCGAATCCGGCAAGCTCCGCCTGCTGGCCACATGGGGCGAGCAGCGGACGCCGCGCTTCAAGGACACGCCGACGCTGCGCGAGCTCGGCTACGACGTCGTGGTCGAAGCGCCCAACGGCATCGGCGCACCGAAGGGGTTGGACCCGGCGATCGAGAAACAGCTGCGCGACGCCTTCCGTGCCGCGGTGGCCAGCAAGGAATTCAAGCAGGTTGCGTCGCGTATCGATGCGCCGGTGATGTACCTCGACGGGCCCGAGTACAAGAAGTACGTGGCGGCGGTCTACGAGCAGGAAACCCAGCTGATCCAGCGCCTGAAGCTGAAGGAAATGCTGCAGCAGAGCTGATCCCTTCAGCGCCGATGTGCCTGGCGCAGACCACCATCGCCCTCGCCAACCACAGGAATTGTTCGACGTGAACGTCAATGCCGTCATCCGCCTGCACGCCAACGACAACGTGCTGATCGCACGCCAGGACCTGGCGCTGGGACAGCCGCTGCCCGAGCTTGGCGTGCGGGCGCGGGCACAGGTGCCTGCCGGCCACAAGATCGCGGCGTGCGCGATCGCGAAGGGCGAGCCGGTGCGCAAGTACGACACCGTGATCGGCGTGGCCGATCGCGATATCGCGCCGGGCGAGCACGTGCATTCGCACAACCTGAAGCTGGTGGACTTCTATCGCGATCCGGCTTTCTGCAGCGACGTGCGGCCGATCGACTATGTGCCCGAGGCCGAGCGCGCGAGCTTTCAGGGCTTCGTGCGTCCGGACGGCCGCGTCGGCACGCGCAACTTCATCGGCATCCTGTCGTCGGTCAATTGCTCGGCCACGGTGATCCGGCATATCGCCGACCATTTCACGCGGGAGCGGCTCGCGGCCTATCCGAACGTCGATGGCGTGGTGGCGTTCGCTCATGGCACGGGTTGCGGCATGTCGTCGCCGAGCGAGCATTTCGATCTGTTGCGCCGCACGCTGGCGGGCTATGCGCGCCATCCGAACCTGGCGGGCGTGCTGATCGTCGGCCTGGGCTGCGAACGCAATCAGGTCGCCTCGCTGGTCGAGTCGCAGCAACTGGAGCCCGGCAGCCATCTGCATACGATGGTGATGCAGGACACCGGTGGCACGCGCGAGACCATCGCCGCCGGCATCCGGGCGATCGAATCGATGCTGCCGGCGGCCAATGCGGCGAGACGCCAGCCGGTTCCCGCCAGCCATCTGAAGATCGGCCTCGAATGCGGCGGCTCGGACGGGTTCTCCGGCATCACCGCCAATCCCGCGTTGGGCGCCGCGATGGATGTCCTGGTGCGCCACGGCGGCACCGCGATCCTGTCTGAAACCCCGGAAATCCACGGCGTCGAATACATGCTGACGCGACGTGCCGTCACGCCGGAGGTCGGTCAGAAGCTGCTCGACCGGCTGGCCTGGTGGGAGCGCTACACCGCCGGCCATAACGCGCAGTTCAACGGCGTGGTCGGCCACGGCAACCAGCAGGGCGGGCTCGCCAATATCTTCGAGAAATCGTTGGGCTCGGCAATGAAGGGCGGCACCACGCCGCTGCAGGCCGTGTACCAGTACGCCGAGCCGATCGACAAGGCCGGCTTCGTCTTCATGGATTCGCCCGGCTATGACCCGGTCGCGGTGACCGGTCAGATCGCCAGCGGCGCCAACCTGATCTGCTTCACCACCGGCCGGGGCTCGATGTTCGGCTCCAAACCGGCGCCGACGATCAAGCTGGCGTCCAATACGCCGATGTACCGGCGCCTCGCCGACGACATGGACATCAACTGCGGCGTCATCGTCGACGGCGAACTGACCGTCGCCGAGATGGGGCAGCGCATCTTCGAACATATCCTGCGCGTCGCCTCCGGCGAGAAGACCCGCAGCGAGCTGCTCGGCCTCGGCGACAACGAGTTCGTGCCCTGGCATATGGGCATCGTCAGCTGACCGGCCGCATCCTTTCCAGGACTTCCATCGCATCATGTCCCTGCAGCTTTCCCATGCCGCGCTGCTGCGCGGCCAGAACCTGATCGGCGCCCAATGGCAGCCAGCGGCGGCCGGCGGCCGCCTCGATGTCACCAATCCCGCCAACGGAGCGACGTTGACGCGGGTCGCGGACAGCGGGGCCGACGATGCGCGCCGCGCCGCCGATGCCGCGCACCAGGCCTTCGCGGACTGGAGCCGCCGTCCGGCGAAGGAACGCGCGCGGCTGCTGCAGCGCTGGCATGCGCTGATCCTCGAACACCAGGAAGACCTGGCCCGCATCATCTCGGCCGAGCAGGGCAAGCCGATGCACGAGAGCCGCGGCGAGGTGCAGTACGGTGCCGCGTATGTCGAGTGGTTCGCTGCCGAGGCGGTCCGCATCTGCGGCGACATCGTGGCCGAGCCGATGCCGGGCCGAAAGTTGCTGGTGCTGAAGGAACCGGTCGGCGTGGTCGCGGCGATCACGCCGTGGAACTTCCCGCTGGCGATGATCGCGCGCAAGATCGCGCCGGCGCTGGCGGCCGGCTGCACCGTGGTCGCCAAGCCGGCCGAGGACACGCCGCTGACCGCGTTGGCGCTGGTCTATCTGGCCGAGCTCGCCGGCGTGCCGGCGGGCGTGCTGAACATCGTCACCGCGTCGCGCGAACGCACGCCCGAGGTGGTCGACGTCTGGCTTGCCGACAGCCGCGTGCGCAAGATCACCTTCACCGGCTCGACGCCGGTCGGCAAGCATCTGGCGCGCGAGTCCGCCGCGACGTTGAAGAAGTTGTCGCTGGAGCTCGGCGGCAACGCGCCGTTCATCGTGTTCGAGGACGCCGACCTCGATGCCGCGGTCGAAGGGCTGATGGCATCGAAGTTCCGCAATGGCGGCCAGACCTGCGTTTGCCCCAACCGCATCTACGTGCACGAGGCCGTCCATGACGATTTCGTCGAACGGCTGGCGCGGCGCGTCGGCGCACTGAAGGTCGGGCCGGCCAGCGAGGCGGGCTCGCAGATCGGCCCGATGATCAATGCGCGCGCGGTCGACAAGATCGCCCGCCACGTCGAGGATGCGGTGGCACGGGGCGCGCGCGTCGTCACCGGCGGCAGGCGCGTGCGTACCGGGGACGGACCGCACTACTACGCACCGACCGTGCTGGTCGGCGCCACGCCGGAGATGGCGCTGTCCTGCGAGGAAACCTTCGGCCCGGTAGCACCGATCTTCCGTTTCGCCAGCGAGGACGAGGTGATCGGCCACGCCAATGACACGCCGTTCGGGCTCGCAGCCTACTTCTATTCGAACGACGTGCGCCGCATCTGGCGCGTCGCGCAGGCGCTGGAGACCGGCATCGTCGGCATCAACGAAGGGGCCATCGCGGCCGAGGCCGCACCATTCGGCGGCGTCAAGGAATCCGGCTATGGCCGCGAGGGCTCGCGCCATGGACTGGACGATTATCTGCATTTGAAGTATTTGTGCCACGGTCTGCTGGACTGAGCCCGACCCAAGCCGTACAAGCACGTACACGGCCCAGTCCCCAAGTCCATCGAACCCGTATCGCTTTGACAGGACCCGTCATGCCCGCATCCAATCCCTTCAAGACCGCACTGGCCGCCCGCCGGCCGCAGATCGGCCTGTGGCTGTCGATGGCCGGGCCGTACCTCGCCGAGGTTGCGGCCACCGCCGGCTTCGACTGGCTGCTGATCGACGGCGAGCACGCCCCCAACGATGTGCGCAGCGTCCTGGCCCAGTTGCAGGCGGTCTCGGCCTATCCGAGCGCGCCGGTGGTGCGCGCCGTGGCCGGCGACGTCCCGCTGATCAAGCAGCTGCTCGATATCGGCGCCACCACGCTGCTGGTGCCGATGGTCGATACCGCCGAGCAGGCGCGCACGCTGGTCAGCGCGACGCGCTATCCGCCGCAAGGCATCCGCGGCGTCGGCAGCGCGGTGGCGCGGGCCTCCCGCTGGAGCGGCCGTGCCGACTATCTCGATGTCGCCGACGACGAGGTCTGCCTGCTGGTGCAGGCCGAGACCGTGACCGCGCTGGCGAATCTGCAGGAGATCTGCGCGGTCGATGGCATCGACGGCGTCTTTATCGGACCGGCAGATCTGGCGGCGTCGATGGGACATCGCGGCAATCCCGGCCATCCCGAAGTGCAGGCCGCGATCGAGAACGCGATGCGTACCATCGTCGCCAGCGGCAAGGCGGCCGGCACGCTGACATCCGACGCCGCGCTGGCCCGGCGCTATCTGGAGCTGGGCTGCACCTTCGTGGCGACCGGCGTCGATGTGCTGCTGTTCGCCAAGGCCGCACGCCAGCTTGCGGCCTCCTTCCGCCAGGAAGGCGCCGCGCCCGCGCAACGGCCCTCCGCCGCCTACTGAAC
The DNA here is from genome assembly GCF_053903255.1 of Cupriavidus sp. JZ107. Lineage (NCBI taxonomy): Bacteria > Pseudomonadati > Pseudomonadota > Betaproteobacteria > Burkholderiales > Burkholderiaceae > Cupriavidus > Cupriavidus sp. JZ107. The sequence goes on from NZ_CP096480.1 coordinate 869,546, forward strand.
GCTTTGCCGATTTTCTTCAACCATGTCATTGGATAGTTCCGCGCGCGACGCCACGCTGCGCGCCATGCAAGCCATCGTCGGCGACAACGCCTGCCTGATCGCCGACGCCGATACCGAGTCCTACGTCACCGACTACCGGCGCATCAGCCGCGGCAAGGCCAGCGTGGTGGTGCTGCCTTCGACCACCGAGCAGGTTGCCGCGGTGATGGCGTGGTGCCATGCGCACGGCGTGCCGGTGGTGCCGCAGGGCGGCAATACCTCGTTGATGGGCGGCGCGGTGCCGGACACGCGCGGCGATGCCGTAGTGCTGAACCTGCGCCGCATGAACCAGGTGCTGGCGATCGATACGGTCAACGACACGCTGACCGTGCAGGCCGGCGTGACGCTGGCCGCCGCTCGTGCGGCGGCGGAGGAGGGCGGGCGGTTGTTTCCGCTGCGCATCGGCTCCGAAGGCTCGTGCCAGATCGGGGGCAATCTGTCGACCAACGCCGGCGGCACCGCGGTGCTGCGCTACGGCAATATGCGGGACCTGGTGCTCGGCATCGAGGCGGTGCTGCCCGACGGGCGCATCTACTCGTCGCTGCGCGGCCTGCGCAAGGACAACACCGGCTACGATCTGAAACACCTGTTCATCGGTGCCGAAGGGACCTTGGGCATCATCACCGCCGCGGTGCTCAAGCTGATGCCGCAACCGCGCGCGAGCGCGGTGGCCTTCGTCGCGGTGGCGTCGCCGGACGCGGCCGTGCGCCTGCTGGGCGAAGCCAAGCGCCTGTCGGGCGGCGCCGTCACGGCGTTCGAACTGATCTCGGGCCCGGCGCTGGACCTGGTGCTCGACTATCTGGGCAATGTCGCCTCGCCGCTGGCGCAGCGGCACGACTGGATGGTGCTGATCGAATTGAGCTCGGGCGCGGATGCCGCCAGCCTCGAAGCGACGCTGCTCGAAATTCTCGAAAGCGGCTACGAACAGGAACTGGTGCGGGACGCGGCGATCGCCGCCAGCGTCGCCGACGCGCAGACCTTCTGGCGCATCCGCGAGGAAATCTCGGACGCGCAGACGCGCACCGGCGGCAGCATCAAGTGCGATGTGTCGGTGCCGCTGTCGCGCATCGCGGGCTTCGTCGACGAGGCGTCGCGCCGCGTGCGGGAACTGGTGCCCGATGCCCGCATGGTGATCTACGGCCATATGGGCGACGGCAACGTCCACTTCAATCCGCTGCGTCCCAAGGACGCCGACGCCAAGGGGTTCCTCGCGCAGTGGTACAAGCCGGTGTCCGACCTGGTCGATGGCCTCGCCCATGGCGAAGGCGGCTCGATCTCGGCCGAGCACGGTATCGGCGCGGTCAAGCGCGACGACCTGCGCCGCTACAAGTCGCAGGTCGAGCTCGAACTGATGTGGCAGGTCAAGCGGGCGCTCGACCCGAAGAACCTGATGAATCCGGGCCGGGTATTGCCGGCGATGGGCGAGGGCGGCTGACCGTTCGGGCCGCCGCCCGGGCAGTCACCCGGCAATTCAAGCCGGCACGCTCCAGCCGGCACGTTCAGGCCGGCTCGGCCGCCGGCTCCGACAACCGCAACGTGCGCAGCACCGCCTTGGCGACGCCATACGCACTGCCGGGGTTCTGTCCGGTAATCAGGCGCCCGTCCTCGACCACATAGGGCGCAAACGGCAGCATCGCCTTGCTGTATTGCGCGCCGCGCTTGCCCAGCTCCTGCTCGAGCCCGAACGGCACGGCGAAGTCGCGCTTGGCCATGATTTCCTCGTTCCACGAGAAGCCGGTCACGCGCTTGCCCTGCACCAGCGGCTCGCCGTTGGACAGCCGGACGTCCAGCAGTCCGGCCGGGCCATGGCATACCGCCGCGACCACACGGCCCTGCTCGTACATCGCCGCGATCAGCCGCGCCAGCGGCTCGCAGCCCGGGAAGTCGAACATCACGCCGTGGCCGCCGGTCAGGTAGATCGCATCGAACTCGCCGGAATCGACCGCCGCCACGTTGGCCGTGTCGTTCAGCAGGTCCATGAAGATCCGGTCCTCATAGCGTTTGAAAACACTGCTGCGCATGCCGGCACTTCGTGCAAGTTCCGACAGCATCAGGCTCTCGGGATCGATCGGGATCTTGCCGCCCGACGGCGACGCCAGCTGCAGCGTATGGCCCGCTTCCTCGGCCACATCCCAGAAGTGCGTCAGTTCGCTGAGCCACAGGCCGGTACGAAAGCCCACTTTTTGGTACTGGTCGACGTTGGTTGCGACCACCAGGATTCGGCATTGCGCTGGCATGGGTGCCTCCTGCTTTTTCGGGGAAGTTCGAAAGTTGCAAGAAGCGTTCCGCATGGCAAGCGATACGGTAGCGCTTGTCCGAGAATCGCCGCTTTGTGCCTCGTTCAAGGGGCGACTGCAAGGACCAGCTCGTGGCACGACCTTACTTCCCGCCTGCAGCGGTCGAGGGCGAGATCATCGATTTTGCACACCTGGAGCCGTTCAATTTGGAAGTTGAAAGCGGCCTCGCCAAGAAGACGCTTCGCATGCGCGTCACCTTTTCGAATCATTGCTTCACGAAAAGGTGCCTGGATGCGGCGCCCGACTTCAAACAACCCATCTTCGACGGCAACACGCACCGGCCACGTGTCTTTTGCCCGGTGCGCTATCGCCTGTCTCGGAAGCTTCCCAGCGTGATTCTTGGGCTAAATCATCCGAAGGCAAAAGTCTGGCAAACATCGTCACGGCGTAACTGGGCGTACTCGATGACCGTCCAGGACCCCAAAGGTCCATATCATGTCTTCTTTGAGGTCCGTCGAGCCTTGGGCGAGCGGAGGCGGTCCCAGGACCTGAATCTGATCGTGGAGAGTGCCTACCACCAGACCGAACGGGCGCCAGTCTTCCTTGGTTCCATAGGCTTTGTCTTGCTGTGTGGAAAGGTGTATCTGGGTCACCCAGTGGCCACCAAAAGATAAGCCGACAATAAAAAAGGCGCCACTGGGGCGCCTTTCTGTACAGCAGATCCGGACACCACTTTCGACTCGCCTTGCGCGGGTACGGCTTTCGCCGCTGGGAAGCGCTCGATCTCATCCGGTCAGTCGCTTCGATCCAGGCAATCTAAACGAGTTGGACAGCACAGTCAATGACAGCAGGGAGCGAAGCCGCCGAATAGATACGGGTAAACCCTTGCTCTCGTAAACTCTATTTTCATGGCACAGCTATTGCGTGTAAATTTGTTTACATCGATAGCCGTTCGCCGGATGCACCAGATTGCGTCCGGCCCACCGCAGAGCCATGACTGCTTCCCGTCCGGACCCGGCTGCCAGGCCGGCCGATTCCGTGCCAGACCCCGCGCCCGAGACCACCGTCTCCCAGCGCATTGCGAAGGTATTCCCGTCGCTGACGCCGGCGCACCAGCGCATGGCCGACTACGTGCTGGCGAACCCGTTCCGCGCGGCGACGATGCGGATCGACGAGTTTGCGCAGGCGGTGCAGGTGTCGGTGGCGACGGCAAACCGCTTCGCGCATGCGCTGGGCTTCGACGGTTACCCGCAATTTCGCGCCGAACTGGTGCGCGGATTCGAAGCCACGCTGGCGCCGGTGGAGAAGCTGCGCACCGAACTGGAGCGGCCGGCGACGATCACCGAGATCATCGCGGCCTCGCTGGAAGAGAACGAGCGCAACCTGCAGGCCACGCGCCGCGCGCTCGATGCCGATGCGTGCGAACGCGCGGTGACGGCAATTCTCGAGGCCGAGCATGTCTATGTGCTGGGCTTCGGGGCGAGCGGCTATCTGGCCGGCCTGTTGCAACATGGCCTCGACATGTACTGCCGCACGGTGATCACGGTCGCCGGCGTCGGCGGCGCGTCGACCGCGGCGCGGCAGCTGTTCAAGCTGACCAGCCGCGATCTGGTGATTCCGATCGCCTTTCCCCGTTATGTCTATGACAGCGTCGCGCTGACCGAGCGCGCCCGCGCCCATGGCGCGCGGATCCTCGCGTTGACCGATGGGCCCACCTCGCCGCTGGCGCCCTTTGCCGATATCGCGCTGTATGTCAGCGCCGGCCGGCAGTTATCGGCCAACTCCGACGCGGCGGTGCTGGCGATGATCGAGGCGCTGTGCGGCGCGGTCGCGCACCGCGCCACGGGCTCGGTCAAGGCCGCCGCCGACATGACCGAATTCGTGCTGCCCTGGCTGCATCAGACCCATGCGCGCGCCGACGCCGGCCGCACCGCCGCGGCCGGCGATCCGCAATCCAGGCCCCGTCCGGGGTCCGGCAAGGCGCCGCGGCGCCGGCGCCCGGACACCGATAACGACTAACGCTTCCGAGCCTTACCGAGTTGCCCGCCGTCCAGGCGGGCCCAAGCACCATGAACGCAGATCGATCGACCTCCAAGCCCACGCCCGTGATCGCCATCCATGGCGGGGCCGGCACCATCACCCGCGCCGCGATGGACGCGGACAAGGAAGCGCAGTACATCGCCGCCCTCGAACAGGCCCTGCGCGCGGGCCAGCGCCTGCTGGCCGATGGCGCCAGCGCCGTCGATGCGGTGACCGAAGCGGTGCGGCTGCTCGAGGACTGCCCGCTGTTCAATGCCGGCAAGGGCGCCGTGCTGACCAACGCCGGCACCTATGAGCTCGATGCGGCGGTGATGGACGGCGCCACGCGCGATGCCGGCGCGGTCGCCTGCGTCAAACGGCTGCGCAACCCGGTGCTGGCGGCGCGCGCGGTGATGGAGCACAGCGAGCATGTGCTGTTCACCGCCGACGGCGCCGAAGCGTTTGCGCAGGCGCAAGGCCTGCCGCTGGTCGAGGCGGACTACTACTACACGCCGGAGCGCCACGCGCAATGGCAACGCGCCCGCGCGGGCAGCGGCATGGCCCTGCTGGATCACGATGCCGCCGCGCTGGCCGCACGGGCCAGCGCCGACGAGGCGGGTGGCGAACCGCTCGATCCGGGTACCAAGTTCGGCACCGTCGGCGCGGTCGCGCTCGACGGCCAGGGCCGGCTCGCCGCGGCCACGTCGACCGGCGGCATCACCAACAAGCAGCTCGGCCGCGTCGGCGATACGCCGGTGATTGGTGCCGGCTGCTATGCCGACGAACTGGTGGCGGTGTCGACCACCGGCACCGGCGAGATGTTCATCCGCGCGGTGGCGGCCTACGACATCTCGGCGCGCATGCGCTATGCCGGCAGCTCGCTGGAAGCGGCGACGCATGCCGTCGTGATGCAGAGCCTGCCGGCGATCCAGGGCCGGGGTGGGCTGGTCGCGATCGACGCGTCCGGCAATGTCGCGCTGCCGTTCAATACCGAAGGCATGTACCGAGGCCATGCCCGCGTGGGCGAGCCGGTCCACGTGGCGATCTACCGCTGACCCCATGCCCGCAGGTTTCGAGGAACACTCCATGGCCCCATCGACTTCCGCGTCTACTTCGTCTTCCGCATCCGGCCTGGCGCTGCCGCCGCAGCGCGTCGTGTCCGTCAACGACCTGACGGTGCGCTTTGCCACGTCCGAGCGCACCGTCGAGGCCGTGCGCGGCCTGTCCTTCCATATCGACCGCGGCGAAACGCTGGCGGTCGTGGGCGAGTCCGGCTCCGGCAAATCGGTGACCTCGCTGGCGCTGATGCGCCTGGTCGAACATGGCGGCGGACGCCTCGCCAGCGGCAGCATGATGCTGCGCCGCCGTGGCGGCGACGTGCTGGACCTCGCCCAGGCCGATGGCGGCACGATGCGCGGCATTCGCGGTGCCGATATCGCGATGATCTTCCAGGAGCCGATGACCTCGCTGAATCCGGTGTTCCCGGTCGGCGAGCAGATCGCGGAATCGATCCGGCTGCATCAGAACAAGAGCCACGCGGCGGCCCGCGCCGAAGCGTTGCGGATGCTCGAGCTGGTGCGCATCCCCGAGGCACGCCGCGTGCTGGACCGCTATCCGCATCAGCTGTCCGGCGGCATGCGCCAGCGCGTGATGATCGCGATGGCGCTGTCGTGCCGGCCCGCGCTGCTGATCGCCGACGAGCCGACCACCGCGCTGGACGTCACCATCCAGGCCGAGATCCTGCAGCTGATCCGCAATCTGCAGGCCGAGATGCAGATGGGCGTGCTGTTCATCACCCACGACATGGGCGTCGTCGCCGAAATGGCGGACCGCGTGCTGGTGATGTACCGCGGCGAGAAGGTCGAGGAGGGCGAGGCGCCGACCGTGTTCGCGCGGCCCGCGCATCCCTACACCCGCGCGCTGCTGTCCGCGGTGCCCAAGCTCGGCGCAATGGCTGGCACCGATCTGCCGGCCAAGTTTCCGCTGGTGCGGGTCGACGGTGGCGAGCGGCAGGAGGACGCAAGGGGCGCAGAGGGCCGCGGCGATACGCCGGCCGCGGCCGCGCGTCCGGATGCGGCGGCCCAGCCGATCTTGCGTGTGCGCGACCTGGTGACCCGTTTCGACGTGCCCGGCGGCCTGTTCGGCCGGCCGACGCGCCGCGTGCACGCGGTCGAGCGCGTCAGCTTCGACCTGTATCCCGGAGAGACGCTGGCGCTGGTCGGCGAATCGGGCTGCGGCAAATCGACGACGGGCCGCTCGCTGCTGCGGCTGGTCGACAGCCAGAGCGGCACCATCGAGTTCGCCGGCCAGAACATCGGCGAACTGTCGGGGCCCGCGCTGCAGAGCCTGCGCCGCAATATCCAGTTCATCTTCCAGGACCCGTTCGCCTCGCTCGATCCGCGCGTGCCGATCGGCTATTCGATCATGGAGCCGCTGCTGGTGCACAAGGTCGCCAGCGGCAAGGAGGCCGAGCAGCGCGTCGCATGGCTGCTGGACAAGGTCGGCCTGTCTCCGGCCCATGCCGCGCGCTATCCGCACGAGTTCTCCGGCGGCCAGCGGCAGCGCATCTGCATCGCGCGCGCGCTGGCGCTGAACCCGAAGGTGGTGATTGCCGACGAGTCGGTGTCGGCGCTGGACGTCTCGATCCAGGCGCAGATCGTCAACCTGATGCTGGACCTGCAGCGCGAGATGGGCATCGCCTTCCTGTTCATCTCGCACGATATGGCGGTGGTCGAGCGCATCAGCCATCGGGTCGCGGTGATGTATCTGGGCCAGATCGTCGAGATCGGCCCGCGCCGCGCGATCTTCGAGAACCCGCAGCATCCCTATACGAAGAAGCTGATGTCGGCGGTGCCGGTGGCCGACCCGGCGCGCCGTCATCTGCGGCGCGAGCCGCGGACCGAGGAGCTGCCGAGCCCGATCCGCGCGATCGGCGACGAGCCGGTGGTGCAGCCGCTGGTCGCCGTCGCGCCGGACCACTTCGTCGCGCGGCACGCGGTCGGCGGCGCCTATTGACGTCGAGCGGGCCTGCCGAACAAGCCTATTGAGTCAACCCGGGCGGCAAGGCCACCAAGAGCCCGTCCAGCCCGTTCACCCTGTGCTACCTGTCCGTCTTACCAAGGAGAATCGACAATGATCCAAGCCAGTTTGTCCCGACGTGGCGCGGCGCGCCTGTTTGCCGGCGGCCTGCTGATGGCCGCGTTCGCGGCCGGACCGGCCTTCGCCGCCAAGGATGCGGTGATGGCGGTGGCCTCGACCTTCACCACGCTCGATCCCTACGATTCGAACGACACGCTGTCGCAGGCGGTCTCGAAGACCTTCTACCAGGGCCTGTTCGGCCTGGACAAGGACATGAAGCTCGTCAACGTGCTGGCCGACAGCTATGACGTCAGCAAGGACGGACTGGTCTATACGATCAAGGTCAGGAAGGGCGTCAAGTTCCACGACGGCACCAGCTTCGACGCCACCGCGGTCAAGGCCAACCTGGACCGCGTCACCGATCCGGCCAACAAGCTCAAGCGCTACACGCTGTTCAACCGTGTCGCGCGCACCGACGTGGTCGACCCGACCACCGTCAAGATCACGCTGAAGGAGCCGTTCTCGCCGTTCATCAACGTGCTGGCGCATCCGTCGGCCGTGATGATCTCGCCGACCGCGCTGAAGAAGTACGGCAAGGACATCGCCTTCCATCCGGTCGGCACCGGTCCCTTCGAATTCGTCGAGTGGAAGCAGCCCGATCACCTGCGCGGCAAGAAGTTCGCCGGCTACTGGAAGAGCGGTCTGCCGAAGATCGACACCATTACGTGGAAGCCGGTGGTCGACAACAACAGCCGCTCGGCGATCATGCAGACCGGCGAGGCCGACTTTGCGTTCAGCATTCCGTTCGAGCAGGCCGCGGTGCTCAAGGCCAGCCCGAAGGTCGACCTGATCGCCGCGCCGTCGATCATCCAGCGCTATCTGTCGCTCAATACGCAGGTCAAGCCGTTCAACGACCCGAAGGTGCGCCAGGCGATCAATTACGCGATCAACAAGCAGGCGCTGGCCAAGGTGGCGTTCGCCGGCTATGCGGTGCCGGCCGAGGGCGTGGTGCCGCCGGGCGTCGACTTCGCCGAGAAGCTGGGCCCGTGGCCGTACGATCCGGCCAAGGCACGCGCGCTGCTGAAGGAGGCCGGCTATCCGAACGGCTTCGAAACCACGCTGTGGTCGGCCTATAACCACACCACCGCGCAGAAGGTGATCCAGTTCGTGCAGCAGCAACTGCAGCAGGTCGGCATCAAGGCCTCGGTGCAGGCGCTCGAGGCCGGCCAGCGCGTCGAGAAGGTCGAGAGTGTGCCCAAGCCGGAAGACGCCGGCGTGCGCATCTACTACGTCGGCTGGTCGTCGTCGACCGGCGAGTCGGACTGGGCGCTGCGTCCGCTGCTGGCATCCGAATCGATGCCGCCGAAGCTGCTGAACACGGCCTACTACAAGAACGATCAGGTCGATGCCGATATCGCGGGCGCGCTGCGTACCACCGATCGCAACGAGAAGGCGCGGCTGTACAAGGACGCGCAGCAGCGCATCTGGAACGACGCGCCGTGGGCCTTCCTGGTGACCGAGCAGGTGCTGTATGCCCGCAGCAAGCGGCTGAGCGGCGCCTATGTGATGCCGGACGGCTCGTTCGAGTTCGAGAACATCGATATCAAGTAAGCGTCGCGCCCGCGGTCGTCAGCGTTCCGTCGAGGTATACGTCGTCCCCGCGCAGGCGGGGACCCAGCGGCTTGCAACATGCAGGGGTGCATTGAAGCCGCTGGGGCCCCGCATTCGCGGGGGCGACAAGACGGAAGCCGGTGAAAAGCCGCGGGTCTGGAGTCGTCATGTTGAATTACTTTCTGAAGCGCGTGCTGGGTGTGGTGCCGACGATGCTGATCGTCGCGGTGCTGGTCTTCCTGTTCGTGCATCTGCTGCCCGGCGATCCGGCGCGGCTCGCCGCCGGCCCCGAGGCCGATGCCGCCACCGTCGAACTGGTGCGCAAGGATCTGGGCCTGGACAAGCCGCTGCACGAGCAGTTCGTCACCTTCTTCGGCAATGCGCTGCAAGGGGAATTCGGCACCTCGCTGCGCACCAAGCGACCGGTCAGCGAGGAGATCGGCGACCGCTTCTTCCCGACGCTGTGGCTGACCGTTGCCTCGATGCTGTGGGCCGTGGTGTTCGGCATGCTGATCGGCATCGGCTCCGCCGTCTGGCGCAATCGCTGGCCCGACCGCATCGGCATGACGCTGGCGGTGTCGGGCATCTCGTTCCCGGCCTTCGCGCTCGGCATGCTGCTGATGGAGATCTTCTCGGTCCAGCTGGGCTGGCTGCCGTCGATCGGCGCGGAAAGCTGGAAGCACTACATCCTGCCGTCGCTGACGCTCGGCGCGGCGGTGGCCGCGGTGATGGCGCGCTTTACGCGCGCGTCGTTCGTCGAGGTGCTGCAGGAGGACTACGTGCGGACGGCGCGCGCCAAGGGCGTGCGCGAGTCGCTGGTGGTCGCCAAGCACTGCCTGCGCAACGCGATGATCCCGGTCGTCACGATGATGGGGCTGCAATTCGGCTTTCTGCTGGGCGGCTCGATCGTGGTCGAGAAGGTGTTCAACTGGCCCGGTCTCGGCCGGCTGCTGGTCGACGCCGTCGAGATGCGCGACTACCCGGTGATCCAGGCCGAGGTGCTGCTGTTCTCGCTGGAATTCATTCTGATCAATCTGGTGGTGGATCTGCTGTACACGGTGATCAATCCCACCATCCGCTACAAGTGAGGCCGTCCATGACCGAGCTATCGACCGTGGCCAACGAGGCCGCCTCGGCGGGCGTGCAGGGCGCGGCGGCGCAGGCCGAGCCCGTCCGCACGCCGTGGACCGAATTCTGGCGCAAGTTCCGCCGTCAGCATCTGGCGCTCGCCGCCGGCGTGTTCGTGATCCTGCTGGTGATCGTCGCGGTGCTGTCGCCGCAGCTGGTGCCCTACGATCCGGAGAACTACTTCGACTACGACGCGCTGAACGCCGGCCCATCGGCGGCGCACTGGTTCGGCGTCGATTCGCTGGGCCGCGACATCTTCAGCCGCATCCTGGCGGGCACGCGCATCTCGCTGGCCGCCGGCTTCTTCTCGGTGATCGTCGGCGCCATCGTCGGCACGCTGCTCGGCTTGCTGGCGGGCTACTACGAGGGCTGGTGGGACCGGATCGTGATGCGGATCTCCGACGTGCTGTTCGCGTTCCCGGGCATCCTGCTGGCGATCGGCATCGTCGCCATCCTCGGCAACGGCATGGTCAACGTGATCTTTGCGGTCGCGATCTTCAGCATCCCGGCGTTCGCGCGGCTGGTGCGCGGCAATACGCTGATGCTCAAGCGCCTGACCTATATCGAGGCCGCGCGCAGCATCGGCGCGTCCGACTGGACCATCCTGATGCGGCATATCCTGCCGGGCACGATCTCGTCGATCGTCGTCTATTTCTCGATGCGGATCGGCACCTCGATCATCACCGCGGCGAGCCTGTCCTTCCTCGGCCTGGGCGCGCAGCCGCCGACGCCCGAGTGGGGCGCGATGCTGAACGAAGCGCGCGCCGACATGGTGACGGCCCCGCATGTGGCGATCTTCCCCAGCCTGGCGATCTTCCTGACGGTGCTCGCCTTCAACCTGCTCGGCGACGGGCTGCGCGACGCGCTCGATCCGAAGATCGATCGTCGCTGACCGGGGACCATCGCGATGCCGCACGAACCTTCCGCCGCGTCCGGCGTACCGCCCCATATCGGCGAGCTGCCGGCCGGCGCGCGCAATGCGATCACCGACGTGCCGGGCGTGCGCGTCGGCCATTGCACGCTGGCCGACGGCGCCGTGCAGACCGGCGTCACCGTGGTGCTGCCGCACGCCGGCGATCCATATCTGGACAAGGTGCCGGCCGCGGCTGCGGTGCTGAACGGCTTCGGCAAGAGCATCGGCCTGGTGCAGGTCGACGAACTTGGCGTGCTGGAGACGCCGATCGCACTGACCAATACCTTTGCGGTCGGGGCCGTGGCGCAGGCGCAGATCCGCCAGGCGATCGCTGCCCACGCCGAGATCGGCCGCGGCTGGCCCACCGTCAATCCGCTGGTGTTCGAATGCAATGACGGCTATCTGAACGACATCCAGGCGATGGCCATCGGCGAAAGGCACTATCTGCACGCTTGCGCAGCGGCCGACGTGGAGGTTGCGCAAGGCGCGGTGGGGGCCGGGCGCGGCATGTCGGCGTTCGGCGTCAAGGGCGGCATCGGTACGGCGTCTCGTGTTGCCGGGCCGTACCGCGTAGGCGCGCTGGTGCTGGCCAATTACGGCACGCCGTCGACACTGACGTTCGCCGGCCAGCGGATCGGTCCGGAACTGGCGCAACGGCTTGCCGCGCCTGCGGCAGCGGACGCCGCGCCGGAGAAGGGCTCGATCATCATGATCGTCGCCACTGACGCGCCGCTCGATTCGCGCCAGCTGGGGCGTCTGGCACGGCGCGCCGGAGCGGGACTGGCGCGCACCGGTTCCATCTACGGCCATGGCTCCGGCGATATCGCGCTGGCCTTCAGCACCGCCTATACCGTGCCGCACGACGCTGCCGTGCCGATGCCCACCGTCGCGATGGTCCATGAGACCGCGCTCGATCCGCTGTTCCATGCCGCTGCCGACAGCGTCGAGCAGGCCATCGTGCATGCGCTGTGGCATGCGCAGACCGTCAGCGGCCGCGACGGCCATTGCCGCCGCGGTCTGCTGGCGGTGATGCCTGAACTGAAATCCGTCGACTGAACCGTTTGCCTGCTCGCGGCCTGCGCCGCAGCGCCTATCCGATGAAGATCTTGATTTCCACCGATATCGAGGGCGTCGCCGGCGTCTTCCATCCCGAACAGACGCGCCCGGGCAACGGCGAATACGAGCGGGCCCGCGCCTGCATGACGCGGGAGGCCGACGCCGCGGCGCGCGGCGCCTTTGCAGCCGGGGCCGAGGCCGTCTGGGTCAACGACTCGCACGGCGGCTTCCGCAATCTGCTGCCGGACCTGCTGGACCCGCGTGTGCGCCTGGTACTCGGCAAGCCGCGCTACGCCGGCATGATGAGCGGCATCGAGCAGGGCTGCGATGGTGTGCTGATGATCGGCTATCACGGCCGTGCACAGGGGCGCGGCATCCTGGCGCATACGATCAACAGCGGCGCGTTCGCCAGCGTCAGCCTCAACGGCATCGAGCTTGGCGAGGCGGGCCTGTATGCGGCCCTCGCTGGCGAGGCCGGTGTGCCGGTGTTGATGGCCAGCGGCGACGATGTGTTCGTCGACGAGACGTCGGCACTGCTGCCGTGGGTCCGCTATGTCGCCACCAAGCGCGCGCAGGGGCAGGGCACCGGCGACTCGATGACGCCCGCCGCCGCGTGCGAGGCGATTGCCGCGGCGGCGCAAGCCGCGGTCCGCTCGCTGCGAACCGATCCGGCTGCCGTTCGGCCCTTCACCATCGCTGGCCCGGTGAACTGCCGATTGCGGACGCTGACGCCCGCGCATGCCGACCTGTTCTGCCAATGGCCCACGCTGCAGCGGCTCGACGGCGTCACGCTAAGCTTCGATGCGCCCAACGTGACCGACGCGGTACGCATGCTGAACTGCCTGTCGGCGATGTCGTTCATGTTGAGGTAGCGCAGAGGGCAGCAGCGAAAGCCACAACACGTGCAGGCGCGCGAGGTGTTCGCCGCTCTCCCGCTTGCGGGAGGGAGGGGCGGAGGAGAGGGCAAGCGGCGTTCGTCATGCGGCCAACGCTCGAAAAACCACCTCCCTCTCCCCAACCCTCTCCCCCTGAGGGCGAGAGGGAGAATACCGCCGGCAACAATCAGTGTCGGCGGTCCGCCAGCGCCCGCAACGTCAAGCCACCGGCAACGTCTTGCTGAATACGCTGACCCCATCCAGGTCGCGCAGGTCCACCGTCAGCGCTTTCGTCGACGGATCGATATTGACCTCGCCGAAGAACTGGAACCCCGAGTAGGGCGACAGGTTGGCCTGGCCGGCAGGCGGCGCCTTCTGGAACACCAGCTGCGGACCGAAGGTGGCGTCGAGCTGGTTGGGCCCGAAGGTGCCCGCGTTCAGCGGGCCGGCGACGAATTCCCAGAACGGCGAGAAGTCGGTGAACTGCGCCTTGGACGGATCGTAGTAGTGCGCGGCGCAATAGTGCACATCGGCGGTCAGCCACACCACATTGGGCACGCCCTTGATCGCGCGCAGCAGGCGCGCGGTTTCCAGCTCGCGTCCCATGGCGGCGCCGTCGTTGCCGTTGGCGATTGCCTCCCAGCGCGCGTTGCCCGCCGCGTCCTTGCCGTCCGGCACCCACAGCCCGATCGGCATGTCGGCGGCGATGATCTTCCAGGTGGCCTGCGACTGCTTCACACCATTGACGAGCCATTCGAGCTGCTCGTTGCCGAGGAACACCGTGTCGCCGTTCTCGGTGGTCTGCAGGTTGGCCGTATTGCCGCCGCGATACGTGCGCATGTCGAGCACGAACACGTCCAGCAGCGGGCCGTACGAGACCTTGCGATAGAGCGTCTGCTCGGCCGCGGTATTGCCCATGCGCATCGGCGCGTATTCACGGAAGGCCTGCGTGGCGCGGGCCACCAGCGTGGCGATGTTCTTCTCGGTGTAGCGCGCATCGGCGCTCAGGTCCTTGGTCGGCGACCAGTTGTTGGTCACCTCGTGGTCGTCCCATTGCCAGATCTGCGGCACCTCGGCGGAGAAGCGCCGCACGTTCTCGTCCATCAGGTTGTAGCGGTAGCGGCCGCGGTATTCGTCCAGCGTCTCGGCGACCTTGGAGACCTCCGGCGTCACCAGGTTCTTCCAGACGCGGCCGTTCTCCGCGGTGGCTTCGGCCAGGATCGGGCCATCGGCGTAGATCGTGTCGCCGCTGTGCAGGAAGAAGTCCGGCTCGCGGCGGCGCATCGCCTCGAAGATCCTCATGCCGCCGAATTCGGTGTTGATGCCCCAGCCCTGGCCGGCGACGTCACCGCCCCAGACGAAGCGCACCGGGCGGTTGGCGTCGGTACGCGGAATCGTGCGGAACTGGCCTGGCACCACCACGCCGGTCGCGCGCGGATTGTCGATGCTGTCGTAGGCCACGCGCAGGAAGATCGATTCGCCGGCCGGCAGATCGGTCAGTTCCACGCGGCCGGTGAAATCGGATGCCGCGCTGACGGTGGGCCCGAGCACCTTGCGCGGATTGCGGAAGCTGTCGGTGGTGTCGTACTCCACGCGCAGTTGCGCCGGCCGGTCGGCGCGCGCCCAGACCACCGCGCGTCCGCCGCCCACATCGCCGATCTGGATGCCATAAGGCAGCTTGGGGCGTTCGCTGTCGGGCACGATGACCGCCGGCGCCTCGGGCGAGTCGTCGGAACCGCAGGCGGTCAGGCCGAGGCTGGTGCCAAGGCCCAGTGCGCCGGTGTGGATCAGGAAACGTCGACGGGGGTAGGGGGATCGGGTCATGTCCTGCCTCTTGCCTTTTGGGGGGTGGGGAAGGGAAAGGCAGGACCTTAGCGGGCGATTGCGAAAGAATGATGAAAGCCGGCGCCCCCGTCGGGACAGACGGTTTGAACCGGGATGGCATGGTCGTTGCGAAACACCGGTTTCCGCGTACCACGATCAAGGAGATGGCGATGAACCCCTCGCAACCCGGCACGAATCAGGGCGGTGCCAGCATCGTAGGATCGGGCGTCGGCGAAGGCCCCGGCCCGGAAGTGATGGCGGCATCCAGCCTCGAGGACACCAAGGTCTATTCGTCCGACGGCGAGCATGTCGGCGAAATCAGCGAAATCATGCTGGATGTACCGCGCGGCCGCATTGCCTATGCCGTGCTGACCACCGGCGGCTTTCTGGGCATCGGCGATACGCTGCACGCGATTCCGTGGAATGCGCTGGTCATGGATACCGACCAGAAATGCTTCCGCCTCGGCATCACGGCCGATCGCATCAAGTCGGCGCCCGGCTTCAACAAGGACCAATGGCCGCGCATGGCGGACCCGCAGTGGGGTACGCAGCTGCACCAGTACTACGAGCGCGAGCCGTATTGGCTGTCCGGCGGCGGCACGCTGTGAGTTCGACGGCGCGCACCGCTTGCGGTCGATGCCGCCGATGCGGGCGCGTCGTTCTTACAGCGGCATGTAATTCCGCAATGGCCAATGGGGCCGCAGGCGCAACGCCCCGCGCTGCGGGCGGTCCCCGCTGGATGACGCCCTGGCCGCGCAACGCGGCCAGTTGCGTGGTGTCGCAGGGCGGGCGGCGTCATGCATGTTCGGTCGTTGTCAGCGATGTTGCCGTCAATCGGCGTCAATCGAGCCGTGTGCCGGTCGCCTTGACCTGCGCGGCCCACCACGCCGTCTCGCTGCGGATCTGCGCCGCGAACGCTTCGGGGGTGTTGCCGACCGGTTCCGCGCCGAGCTCGATCACCCGCTTGCGCATCTCCGGCGTGGCCAGGATGCGGGCGCAGGCCTCGTGCAGCTTCGCGATGACGGGCTTGGGCGTGCCGGCCGGCGCCATCAGGCCCTTCCAGGCGGTGACCAGATAGCCCTTGACGCCGGCCTCTTCGAAGGTCGGCACGTCGGGCAGCGCCGCGGCGCGCTTGTCGCTGGCGACCGCGATCGGCCGCAGCTTGCCGCCCTGCACCTGGGCCAGCAGCGCCGGCATGTTGTCGATCATCAGGTCGATATGGCCGGCCATCAGGTCGGCGACGGCCGGGCCGCTGCCCTTGTAGGGAACGTGCTGCATGTTCAGCCCGGCGGTCCGGTTCAGCAGCTCGCCGCCCAGATGCGCGACGGTGCCGTTGCCGGGCGAGCCGAACGACAGCTTGCCCGGATGGCTGCGCGCATAGGCGAGGAACTCCGACAGATTGCGCACGGGCAGTTGCGCCTTGACCGCCATCAGGTTGTGCTCGCGCGCCAGCACCGTGACCGGCGCGAGATCGCGGGCCGGATCGAACGGCATCTTGCTGTACAGGCTCGGATTGATCACGGTCGGCCCGGCCGCGGCCAGCAGCAGCGTGTAGCCGTCGGGCGCGGCGCGCGCGACGCTCTCGCCGGCGATATTGCCGCCCGCGCCGGGCTTGTTCTCGACCACTACCACCTGGCCCAGTTCAGCCTTCAGCCGATCGGCGAGCAGGCGCGCCAGGATGTCGGACGAGCCGCCCGGTGCAAACGGCACCACCAGCCGGATCGGCTTGCCGGGGTAGGGCGCTTCGGCGCGGGCAGCGCCGGAGAGCGCGGCGGTGCCGATCGCCAGCGCCATCGTGGCGACAAGGGTCTTGAACATGATGTCTCCTGTAGTGTTTTATCGGCTGCGGCGCGAAGGTCAGGCGCCGGCCTGCGCCAGCGTGCGCTTGGCGATATTGAGCTGGTGGATCTGGCTGGTGCCCTCGTACAGGCGGAACAGCCGCACGTCGCGATAGAAGCGCTCGATGCCGTAGTCGGCGATATAGCCGTAGCCGCCGAACATCTGCACGCAGCGGTCGGCGACGCGTCCGCACATCTCCGAGGCGAAGTACTTGCAGATCGAAGCCTGCATCGTCACGTCCTCGCCGCGGTCGCGCTGGCGCGCCGTCTCCAGCACCAGCGCGCGAGCCGCATGGATCTCGGTCTGGCAGTCGGCGATCATCGCCTGCACCAGCTGGAAGCTCGACAGCGGTTCGCCGAACTGCTTGCGCGTGCTGACGAAGCGGATCGCATCGTCGAGCATGCGAATGGCCGGGCCGATGCACAGCGCCGACAGATGGATGCGCTGCTTGTTCAGCACCTTCATCGCCGTACGGAAACCCTGGCCTTCGACACCGCCGATCAGGTTGGCGGCTGGCACGCGGCAATCGTCGAAATGCACCTCGGACACAGGCGAGCCTTCCTGGCCCATCTTGCGGTAGGCCGGCCCGGTGCTCAGGCCCGGCGTGTCGCGCTCGACGAGGAAGGCCGAGATGCCGGAGGCGCCGGTGGTATCGGGATCGGTGCGCGCCATCACTGTGAAGAGCCCGGCGATCGGTGCATTGGTGATGAAGCACTTGGTGCCGTTGATCAGATAGTGGTCGCCGTCGCGGCGCGCCGACGTGGTCAGTGCCGTCGCATCCGATCCGGCCTCGGGCTCGGTCAGCGCGAACGAGCCGGTGATCTCGCCGCTGGCCAGGCGTGGCAGATAGCGCTGCTTCTGTTCGGGCGTACCGTCGGCGACCAGCGCTTCCGAGCCGATGCCGGTATTGGTCCCGACCCGCGCGCGGAAGGCCACCGAGCACTGCGACAGTTCGATGGCGGCCAGCACCAGCTCTTCGGTCGTCATGCCAGCGCCGCCATAGGACTCCGGGATCGAAAAGCCGAACAGCCCGATGTCGGCCATCTCCATGACCAGGTCGGCCGGCACCTCGTCGCGCGATGCGACCTCGGCTTCGCGCGGCACCAGTCGCTGCTGCACGAAGCGGCGCAGTTGCGCCAGAAATGCGGGATAGGTGTCGGGGTCTCGGATCATCGCTATGGCTTCCTGTTGCGGTTGGCGGTGGATCGCAGGACATGCCCGCGGTCCGGCATCGGAGTGGAAGGCAGCGTAGCAATGCAGGCCGAAATAGTGGATCGTTGTTTCGCTATCTTGAACGGGCCGGTACCGCGAGGGCGGCCTGGCGCGCTATGATCGGGTCCAGCGAGGCGATGCGCGCGGCGCGCCGCCACTGATCGAACCCATCTCCGAACGCCCCCCCGATGGCCCCACGCCCGCATCATCCCGATCCAGCCTTCGCCACCACGCTCGCGCACGGCCTGTCGCTGCTGCAGTGCTTCGGCATCGGCGACAGCGTGCTCAGCAACAAGGAACTGGCCGAGCGCACCGGCCTGTCGCCGGCGACGGTCAGCCGGCTGACCTACACGCTGGCCGCACGCGGCCTGCTGCGCTACGACGCACAGCTGCGCCGCTATCGGCTGGGCTCGACCACGCTGGCGCTGGGGTATCCGCTGCTGGCCACGCTACGCATCCGCCAGTTGGCGCGGCCGCTGATGAAGCAGCTGGCCGACGAGATCGATGGCTCCGTGTCGCTGGGCCTGCGCGACCGCGCGCAGATGGTCTATGTCGAGACGAGCCGCGGTCACGATGCGATGGCGTTCCGGCCCGATATCGGCGCGACGCTGCCGATGCTGCCCACCGCGATTGGCCGGGCCTGGCTGTGCCATGCGTCGCAGCAGGAAAGCGGGCCGGTGCTGGCGGCGCTGCGCAAGGCCGATCCGGCGGAATTCCGTCGACAGGCGCCTGCGCTCGAACACGCACGGCAAGAGATGGCCGAGTTCGGCTTCTGCACGTCCCGCGGCGAATGGCAGAGCGACATCCATGCCGTGGCGGCGCCGCTGCCGACGCGTATCGATGGCGAGGTCATGGTGTTCAACTGCGGCGTGCTGGGCGCGCGGATGACGCCGCGCAAGCTCGAGCGGCAGATGGGGCCACGCCTTCTGCGGATGGTCGCCAGGATCGAGGCCGCGCTGAGGAAGAGCCGATGAGCGGTCTCGGTTCGCGCCTCGGTTCGCGTACCAGCGCGGCGCAGTCCGTGCCGCAATCCCTTTCGCGCACGAAGGAGCCGGCCGACAAGGACCGCCAGTACGCGGCCACGCTGGCCAACGGCATCGACATCCTGCTGGCCTTCGATAGCGGCGACGCGATGCTCGGCAATCGCGATTTCGCCGAGCGTACCGGGCTGTCGAAGACGACCGTGGCCCGGCTGACGCATACGCTGACGGCGTTGGGCTATCTGCGCCACGACACCGTGCTGCGCAAATACCGGCTCGGTGCGGCGGTGCTGTCGATGGGTTATCCGCTGTTGGCCAGCATGCATCTGCGCCAGCTGGCGCGGCCAATGATGAAGGCGCTGGCCGACCGGCTGTGCGGCGCCGTGTCGCTGGGCATCCGCGACCGCACGCAGATGATCTATGTCGAGACCGCGCGCTCGACAGACAGCCTGATCGTGACGCCGGAGATCGGCGCCGCGCTGCCGATGCTGACCACCGCCATCGGCCGCGCCTGGCTGTGCCGCGCGCCGGCGAACGAACGCGATGCGGTGCTCAACCAGCTGCGGCTGCAGGATCCGAAAGCGTTCGCCAACGCCCAGCCGCGGCTGGCGGACGCTCGCCGCGATCTGGAGCGGCAAGGGTACTGCTCGAACCGCGCCGAATGGCGGCCCGAGGTCTACGGCTTCGCGGTACCGATGTGCCAGCCGGTCGGCTCGCAGCTGTTCGTGCTGAACTGCGGCGTGCCGGTCGGACAGGGCAGCTTCGGGGCGATCGAGAAGCAGGCCGGGCCGCAGTTGCGGGCGCTGATGCTCGATATCGAACGCATGCTGGGGTTGCGATAGACCGCAACGGACCGTTTCGTGGTCCGGCTGCTGCAGCGCGGCAAGGGTGGGCTCTCAAACTGGCATGGCCGGGGCCCCGGTCACCGCGGTTTTATTCTGCATCGCAGCAATGGCGCGGCGGATTCTGCGCGGGCTCGGTTATTGCGGAATCCGATTTAATAAGCCCATTCATTGACTTGACCTTGCGCAAACACGCCTCTACGATCGCCTCCCTATAGCCAACGTGTTCGTATGTAGAACGTTAGTTCGAAATGCGGCAATTCAAGATGCCTTTCGGCATGTTTTTGGGAGACAGATCTTGAGCAAGGTCGCCGGGTTCTTTACTGAACTGATGCGCCGGTATTTGCCGGACCCCTTCGTTTTCGCCATCGGATTGACGCTGCTGAGCATGGTGATGGCCATGCTGGTGCAAGGACAGGCCGCGCCCGCCGTCATCCTGGAATGGGGCAAGGGCTTCTGGAATCTGCTGGCGTTCACCACGCAGATGGCTGTGATCCTGGCGATGGGGTACGTGCTGGCTACCGCGCCGCTGATCGACCGCTTCCTCGACCGCATCGTCGAACGCGTGGCCACGCCGCGCGGCGCGGTGATCGTCGCCACGCTGGTCGGTGGCATCGGCAGCTATCTGAACTGGGGCTTCGGGCTGGTGATTGGTGGCATCGTCGCGCGCAAGCTGGCGCTGAAGGTCAAGGGCGTCCACTACCCGCTGATCATCGCGGCGGCGTATAGCGGCTTCACGCTGTATGGCCTCGGCCTGTCGGCCAGCATTCCCGTGCTGATTTCCACGCCGGGCCACCCGATGGAAAAGCTGATGGGCGTGATCGCGCTGAAGGACACGATCTTCTCGACGCCGATGCTGCTGACCAGCCTGGCGGTCATCATCACGCTGCCGCTCCTTAACGCGATGCTGCACCCGCGCGATCCCAAGGACGTCACCGAGATCCACGCCGAAGCGGAAACGCGCGCGGAGCAGGGCGGCGCGGCCGGCGGCCACAGCATGGGGCTGGAGAACACGCTGGCCACGCGGATGAACAACAGCCGGCTGCTGAGCCTGGTGATCGGTGTCTGCGGTCTGGCGTATGCGGGGCTCTATTTCACGCAGGGCGGCACGCTCGATCTGAACCTGATCAACTTCCTGATCCTGTTCATCGGCGTGCTGCTGCTCGGCACGCCGGCCAACTACGTGGCCAAGCTGAACGAGGGCATCAAGACGATTTCGGGCATCATCCTGCAGTATCCGTTCTATGCCGGCATCATGGCGGTGATGGCCGGATCGGGCCTGGTCGACACGATCTCGCGCGTGTTCGTCGATATCGCGACGCCGCAGACGCTGCCGTTCTGGGGCCTGGTCAGCTCGTTCTTCATCAACTTCTTCGCGCCGTCTGGCGGCGGTCACTGGGTGATCCAGGGTCCGTTCATGATCGATGCGGCCAAGGCCATCGGCAGTTCGGTCGCGCAGACCTCGATGTCGGTGATGCTCGGCAACGCCTGGAACGACCTGGTGCAGCCGTTCTGGATTCTGCCGGCGCTGGCGCTGTCGAAGCTGAAGCTCAAGGACGTGATGGGCTACACCGTGATCATGATGTTCTGGGTCGGCCTGATCTACATCGTCGCCATGCTGGCGTGGGGCGCGCAGATCTGACGATCCCCGGTTGATCATCGATCAACGCTTTCCCGACAACAACACAGGAGACACCATGCCGTACATCATCGAGACGTTCGACAAGCCCGACCACCAGCACGTGCGCAAGGCCCAGCGGCCGGCGCATCTGGACTTTCTCGAAGCCAACAAGTCGCTGCTGCTCGCCTGCGGCGCCAAGCTGAACGACGATGGCAGCGATGCGGGCGGCGGTGTCTATATCGTCGATGTCGATACCCGCGAGGCCGCGCAGGCGCTGATCGAGGCCGATCCGTTCCACAAGGCCGGCCTGTTCGCCGAAGTGCGGATCACGCGCTGGCGCAAGGCCTATCTCGACGGCGTCTGCTGTCTCTGACATCCCGATCGATCGGACCGCGCGGGCCGGTGCATTCAGGCTGGCACCGCGGCGCGTCCGTGCCGGAGGTTATCCCCGATGCGATGGAAACAACGACCGGAAGGCTCCAACTGGGGCGATTTCGGCCCGGACGACCAGCTCGGCCGTCTGAATCTGATCACCGCGGACAAGGTCCGCGCCGCCGCGCAGGAGATTCGCAGCGGCCGCACGTTCTGCCTGTCGCTGCCACTCGATCTGCCGGGCGGCAATGCGCTGAACGTGCGCCGGCATCCGCCGGTGCTTCGGCCCACCTATCGCGACGACATTCCCTACGTCAATTTCCCGCTGGCCAAGGTCGAGGCCAATGCGCTCGACGTGCTCAGCGACGACCAGGTGCTGCTGTCCCTGCAGTATTCGACGCAATGGGATTCGCTGGCCCATGTCGGCGCGCTGTTCGATGCCGACGGCGACGGTGTGGCCGAACGCGTCTACTACAACGGCTTCCGGCCCAACGCCGAGATTGTCGGACCGGTGGACTATGCCGAGGCCGACGATTTCGCCGCGCATCCGTGCGGACATGACCACAGCCACGCCGACGCGCTCGGCATCGAGACACTGGCCGTACATGGCGTGCAGGGCCGCGGCGTGCTGGTCGATCTGGCCGAGCACTTCGGCCGCGAGTTCCGCACCGTCGGCTACGACGACCTGATGCGCGTGATGGACGCCGATCGGGTCGCCGTCGAGACCGGCGATATCCTGGTGCTGCGCACCGGCTTCGCCGAGATGGTGCTGGAGATGGGCGGCAGGCCCGATGCGCATGCGCTGCATCACAGCTGCTGCGCGCTCGACGGCCGCGACGAGCGGCTGCTGCAATGGATCACGGAGGCGGGCATCGCCGCGCTGGCCGCCGACAACTACGCGGTCGAACGCTTCCCGGCACGGCCGCCGGAGCCGGGGCAGCGGGCGGTGCCGATGCTGCCGCTGCATCATCACTGCCTGTTCAAGCTCGGCCTGCCGCTGGGCGAGCTGTGGTATCTGCGCGAGCTTGCCGCCTGCCTGCGCGACGAGCGGCGCTCGCGCTTTTTCCTGACCGCGCCGCCGTTGCGCCTGCCCGGCGCGATGGGCTCTCCCGTGACGCCGATCGCCACGGTATGACCTCGCTTACCCCATTGACCGTACTGCTACAACAAGGAGATCGCCATGCTGTTCATGGTTGAAATGACCGTCCGCATTCCCCAATCTGCCGACCCGCAAGCTGTGGAGAAGCTCAAGGCCGACGAGAAGGCGCTGTCGCAGCAGCTGCAGCGCGAAGGCAAGTGGCGCCACCTGTGGCGCGTGGTGGGCCAGTACGCCAACGTCAGCATCTTCGACGTCAAGGACAACGACGAGCTGCACACGCTGCTGACCTCGCTGCCGCTGTATCCGTTCATGGAGATGAAGGTCACGCCGCTGGCGCAGCACGGTTCCGCGATCGCGCAGAACTGATGCCTGGGCCGCTCCGCGCGGGCGCATGCCGCGCCGCGCGGGGCATCGATGGATCCTCGTCCCGAGTACTGCCGAGTACTGCCCGGTACCGACGAGGATCGCTGAGTACCGCCGTCAACCGCTGAGAACCGCTTCCGCCATGCCCTTCGCCGACCTTTCCGACGTCCGCCTCCACTACCAGCTCGATGGCAACCCGAGCCTGCCGGTGCTCGTGCTGTCCAATTCGCTGGGCACCAACTTCGATATGTGGCAGCCGCAGATCGCGGCCTTCACGCAGCATTTCCGCGTGCTGCGCTACGACACGCGCGGCCACGGCGGCTCGTCGGTGCCGGCCGGTCCCTATACCGTCGCCCAGCTCGGTGGCGACGTGATCGCGCTGCTCGATACGCTGCGGATCGAGCGCGCGCATTTCTGTGGACTGTCGATGGGCGGCATCACCGGCATGTGGCTGGGCCTGAATCACGGGTCGCGGCTCGACAGGCTGGTGCTGTGCAATACCGCTGCCTACATCGGCCCGCCGGAGAACTGGACCAACCGCGCCGCGGCGGTCGAGCGCGATGGCGTGGGCTCGATCGCGGCCGCGGTCGTCGACCGGTGGCTGACTCCGGACTTCGCCGCCGCGCATCCGGAACTGGTGCAGCAGTTGCGCGCGATGCTGAGCGCGACGGACGCGGCGGGCTATGCCGCCAATTGCCGCGCGATTCGCGACAACGACCTGCGCGCCGAGATCCATCGGATCGCGGTGCCGACGCTGGTGATCGCCGGCTCGGGCGATATTCCGACGCCGCCGGCCGATGGCCGCTACATGGCCGAGACGATTCCGGGCGCGTCCTATGTCGAGCTGGAAGCGGCCCACTTGTCGAACCTGCAGCAAGTGGAGCGCTTCACGCAGGCGGTCGTCGATTTTCTGACCGCGGCCTGAGCGTAACGGGGGTACGGCGCCGACGGTTCACCGTCGTCCCCGCGAAGGCGGGGACTCGGTGGCTTCGGCGGTCGCCGGCTCCGCGTTCGTAGTGGCGACGGGCAGACTCAGTCGACCTTCGCCCCCGAACGCTCGACCACCGTCGACCATTTGCGGATCTCGCTGTCGACAAACCGCGCGGTCTGCTCCGGCGACATCGGCATCGGCTCCGAGCCGCGGTCGACGATGAACTTCTGCAGCTCCGGCGATTGCAGCGCCTTCACCGTTTCCGCGTTGAGTTGCGACACGATGGCCGGCGGCGTGCCGGCCGGCGCCATCAGCACCGCCCATCCCAGTGCCTCGAAGTCGGGCACGCCTTGCTCCTGCACCGTCGGCACATTCGGCAGCTGCGGCACGCGCTTGCCCGCGGTCACGGCCAGCGGCACGGCCTTCTTCGACTGGATCAGCGGCAGGGCGGCGGTGATCGAGTCGACCATCACCGGAATCTGATTGCCCAGGAAGTCCGCCTGCGCCGGGCCGCTGCCCTTGTACGGGATATGGACCATGAAGATGCCGGCGCGCGCCTTCAGCATCTCGGCCGACAGATGCTGCGTGCCGCCGATGCCGGCGCTCGCGTAGCTGAGCTTGCCCGGCGCCGCCTTGGCCTTGCCGACCAGATCGCGCAGCGACGTGATGCCGGACGCCGGCGTCGACAGGAACACCAGCGGCACCGAGAACACGCCCGAGATCGCCTGGAAATCGCGGCGCGGATCGTAGCCGATCGACGCATAGAGCGTCTGGTTGATCGCCATCGCACTGCCGGCCATCACCAGCGTATAGCCATCGGGCGCGGCGCGAGCGGCCAGTTCCATGCCGATATTGCTGCCGGCCCCGGCACGGTTCTCCACCACCACCGACTGCCCAAGCTGCTTGCCGAGCCGCTCGCCGAGCGCCCGCGCAAAGATGTCGGTCGCCTGACCGGGCGGAAAGGGCACGATCAGCTTGATCGGGCGTTCAGGGTAGGCGGCGTGTGCCGCGGCGCTCGCCATCAAGGCGATCGCCGCCAGGCACGTGATGCGTGGCTTCAAGGTTGTCTCCTTCCAACAGTGTCGAGTTGTGGCACGGGATGCCAGGTGCCGACGATAGCACCCCGTGCCTCATTTCACCACGGAAAAGGAGCCACAAGGCCACAAGACGTCTGCCAGGCCTACGACTTCGTGATGTCAAACACCAGATTCACCGGCGAAGGGCCGAACGATCCGTTCGGCACGACGCCCGTCTGGTTGACGCCGGGCTTGGTCCAGTCGCACACGCCGCTCGGAAAGATCGCGCGCAGACGGTTCAGCTGATCGGGGGTGAACGGCACGCTGTAGTCGGCGGGATTGACCGGTTTCAACGTGCATTTCATCACGTCGGCCGAGACCGGGCCGCCGGCGGCGATGCGCGGTGCGGTCCACGACGGGAACAGCGAATTGCAGGTCGTGTCCGGCGTGCTGCTCAGGGTCTGCGGCTCGGCCACGAAATCCGTCTGGGACCGCCAGCAGCCGTCGACCGCGCTCTGCGGCTTGTGGGCGACGACTCGTTGCTTCTGCGAGGCCGGCGACTTGTCGTCCTTGTAGGCCGCGACCCAGCGGATGAAGGTATCCCACGCGGTATCGGCCGGCACCGGGTTGCCGCGCCACATCACGTGGTTGGCGGTATCGCCGTTGGCCTTCAGCATCCGTTCGCGCTGCGCGAAATGGAACCACTGGTAGTGATAGGCGGCGTCCTCGTTATAGACACCGGTCACGTCGAACACGGGGATCGAAGCCAGCCCGCCGTTGCCGCCCAGATGCAGGCCGGACTGCTGCGCCCGCAGGATCGCGCCCAGGTCGCCGAGGGAGCGGGCGGGGACGTAGTTGGCATCCTGGTCGTAGCCGCCCACCTTCTCGTTCAGGTCGAGGAACTGGTCGATCGTGATCGCGCCGCCGTTCAGTGCC
The DNA here is from genome assembly GCF_053903255.1 of Cupriavidus sp. JZ107. Classification (NCBI taxonomy): domain Bacteria; kingdom Pseudomonadati; phylum Pseudomonadota; class Betaproteobacteria; order Burkholderiales; family Burkholderiaceae; genus Cupriavidus; species Cupriavidus sp. JZ107. The sequence continues at coordinate 895,537 of NZ_CP096480.1, forward strand.
GCCAGCCCGTATTGCACGCCGACATTGTCGAACGGACGCAATGCGAAGCCGGTGGCCTTGTCGATGCCGTACATATTCCTGGCGGCGTCGTACAACGTCGGCCGCGCACCGGTCGGGTTATTGACCGGGTGATAGCGCAGCTCTTGCGGCACGGCGGGATTGAACACGCCCGAGTTGTAGCCGGGGAAGTCCTGCCTTGCCGGCACCGGATCGATGCGCCCGGCCTGATTGGCCGCGTCCTCGAAGGCCTTGCGGCTCTTGTAGCCGGTGACCGCGGCGATTTGCGCGTCGGTCAGCGCGTTCGGATTGCCCATCAGGTAATGCGTGATCAGGTGCCCGTCCGAACCCGACAGGGCGATCGACAGCGGGTCGGGGAAGGTGCAGGCGATCAGCACGCCGTCGAACAGGCCGGGAATGCGGTCGGCCGGCTGCGAGCTGCCATAGGATCCGCCCGAGCACCCCGCGCTGACGGTGAAGACCGGCACGCCGAAGGTCTCGATCACCGCCTCCTTGGACATCATCGCCGCCTCGCTGGCCAGCACCGCGTTGCAGTTGTTCGACGCGTGCTGCAGCGTATTGGCGAACGTGGCGTAGCCCTCGCCGAGCCGCCTGACATTGAGCAGCGTGAAGTCGAAGCCGGCGACCGAGATATTGCCCTGCGCCGCGCCCTGGATGTACCAGCCGCCCGTACAGCCGAAGCCCTCGACCGCGATCAGCCGTTTGTTCCATGCCTTCGGCGGCTTCAGCGGGGTGGGGGCCGACTCCCTGGTCGGATCGTGCAGCACCGCGTTCTGATAGATGCCGCGATTGACCGTGCCGGTTTCCACGCGTACCACGAACGGCACGGTGTGGCCATCCAGCGTGGTCGTGCTGGCGACGTCGGTGGGCAGCGAGGTCGTGCTCGGCATCGGCACCAGCGCGCCGCCGGTGTTCTTCTGATAGAGGTAGTGCACGCGCGTGGCGACGCTGCAGTTGGCGTCGAGCGGCGGACCGAGGCGCGAGCCGTCCGGCAGCACGAAGCTCTCGGTCTGGCAGATGAACGGCGTCTGCCACGGCCCCGAAATCACCGGCCCGGTGATCGGGTAGTTGGTCATCTTCAGCGTGGCCGTTTCGCGGCCGATCTTGGCCGTCAGCGTGTTCTCGCCATCGCGCAGACCCGTCACGACGGCCTGCAGATGGCGAAGGTCGTCCAGCAGCGGACGGAATTCCCGCGTGATGTCGTTGCCGTTGAGCTCGATCCGCAGCGGGCGGCGGTCCAGCTTGATCTGGCGCGGCACGGTGATATCGATCAACGCGTTGCCGCCGGTCACGTGGTCGGGGGAGGAGGAAAGCAGCTGGATGGTCGGTGCCGCTTCGGGGCCGTCGTCATCGTCGTGGCCGCCGCCGCATGCCGTCAGGGCCGCAAGCATGGCGCATGCGAGCGCCATCCTGGGCCATCGCCGTAGGATGTTCATGTCGTCGACTCCTCTTTCGTAGTGAGTCGTGGGGGGTTGCAAGCCGCTCGGGGCTTGCGCCGACATGCATGCGTACGACGAGCTTAGTGTCCGGTCCTGCCAAATACAATGTCGAGGAAAACTGACCAACTGCGGATATCGGGGACGGTACATGGCGCGCCTCCGAGACGCCGACGCCGGCCGCTGAACGGCCGGGGGCGCCTCCCGGGCGTACCCCTTCACGATTCGTGAAGCCCCCATTCCGTCGGCGCCTTAGCAGCGCCCAAAGGTATCGGTACAGTCGCGTCAAACATCGATACGACCGAACCGTGCCTTTCTTCCCCATGCCCTCGTTCGAGGACGCCGCATGATCGACGTCCTGGTCATTGGCGGCGGCAATGCCGCCCTGTGCGCCGCGCTGATGGCGCGCGAAGCCGGCGCCTCCGTGCTGCTGCTCGAGGCCGCGCCGCGCGAATGGCGCGGCGGCAATTCGCAGCACACGCGCAATCTGCGCTGCATGCACGACGCGCCGCAGGACGTGCTCGTCGACGCCTATCCCGAAGAGGAGTACTGGCAGGACCTGCTGAAGGTGACCGGCGGCATCACCGACGAGCACCTGGCCCGCCTGGTGATCCGCGCGTCGTCGAACTGCCGCGACTGGATGCGCCGCCATGGCGTCCGCTTCCAGCCGCCGCTGTCGGGCGCGCTGCATGTCGCGCGCACCAATGCCTTCTTCATGGGCGGCGGCAAGGCGCTGGTCAATGCCTACTACCGAAGCGCGGAGAGGCTCGGCGTGCAGATCCGCTACGACGCGCCGGTCGACGCGATCGAGCTCGACGGCGACCGCTTCGTTGCCGCCCGCATTGGCAGCGAACGCATCGAGGCGCGCGCCTGCGTGCTCGCGGCCGGCGGCTTCGAATCGAACCGCGAGTGGCTGCGCGAGGCCTGGGGCCAGAACGAGCGGGGCGAATGGCCCGCCGACAATTTCCTGATCCGCGGCACGCGCTTCAATCAGGGCGTGCTGCTCAAGTACATGATCGACGCCGGCGCGGATGCGATCGGCGATCCGTCGCAATCGCACTGCGTGGCGATCGACGCGCGGGCGCCGCTGTACGACGGCGGCATCTGCACGCGCATCGACTGCGTGTCGCTGGGCGTGGTGCTCAACGCCAACGCCGAGCGCTTCTACGACGAAGGCGAGGACTTCTGGCCCAAGCGCTATGCGATCTGGGGCCGCCTGGTGGCGCAGCAGCCCGGGCAGATCGGCTACTCGATCATCGACGCGAAGGCGATCGGCCGTTTCATGCCGCCGGTCTTTCCCGGCGTCACGGCCCGCACGCTGCCCGAGCTGGCGCGCAAGCTGGGCCTGGACGAGGCGACCTTCATGCGCACGGTCGGCGACTACAACGCGGCCTGCCGCGTCGGCACCTTCGACCACACGGTGCTCGATGACTGCCATACCGAGGGCCTGACGCCGGCGAAGACCCACTGGGCCCGTCCGATCGACACGCCGCCGTTCTACGGCTATGCGCTGCGGCCGGGCATCACCTTTACCTATCTCGGCCTGAAGGTCGACGACAAGGCCGCGGTGCACTTCGGCGGCAAGCCGAGCGCCAACCTGTTCGTGGCCGGCGAAATGATGGCGGGCAACGTGCTCGGCAAGGGCTATACCGCCGGTGTCGGCATGTCGATCGGCACCGCGTTCGGCCGCATCGCCGGCACGCAGGCCGCGCAGGCCGCCGCCGCCCAACGGGGCGCCGCCGTGCCCGTTCGTACCGAATCTCTGGAACAGCAACATGCAACATCTTGAAGCGCTGACGCGCGAGGCGGCGGCGTTGGCGCAGGCCGCGCTGCCGCTGACCGCCGACGAACACGAAGTCGCGCGAACGCTGCAGATCTGCAATGCCTGCCGCTATTGCGAGGGCTTCTGCGCGGTGTTCCCGGCGATGACCCGCCGGCTCGAATTCGGCAAGGCCGACATCCACTATCTGTCGAACCTGTGCCACAACTGCGGCGCCTGCTTCCACGCGTGCCAGTACGCGCCGCCGCACGAGTTCGCGGTCAATATTCCGCAGGCGATGGCCAAGGTCCGCGTGCAGACCTATGGCGACTACGCGTTTCCAGCCGCGCTGGGCGGCTTGTACCGCCGCGCGGGGCTGGCCACGTCATTGGCGCTGGCCGCGGGCCTCGCGCTGTTCCTGCTGATGGCGGTGGCGATGGGCGGCGGCCTGTGGCACGCGCCGATGGCCGGCAATTTCTACGCGCTCTTCCCGCACAACCTGCTGGCGGCGATGTTCGGCATCGTCTTCCTGTTCGCGATCCTCGCGCTCGGCGTCGGCGTGACTCGCTTCTGGCGGCAGGTTTCCCCGGGTACGCGGCCTGGCGAATCGCGCGCGGCGGCGGCGACCGGCGCCGCCGGCGACGCGCTGCGCCTGCGCTATCTCGACGGCGGCCATGGCGAGGGCTGCAACAACGAGGACGACGCCTTCACGCTGGCCCGTCGGCGCTTCCACCATTTCACCTTCTACGGCTTCATGTTGTGCTTTGCCGCGACGACGGTGGCCACGTTCTACCACTATGCGCTGGGCCTGCATGCGCCGTACGCGTATACCAGCCTGCCGGTCGTGCTCGGCACGCTGGGCGGCATCGGACTGCTGATCGGGCCCGCGGGGCTGTTGCGGCTTAACCTGCGGCGCGATCCGCGCACCGGCGATCCGGACCAGCGCCCGATGGACCGCGGCTTCATCGCGCTGCTGTTCCTGACCAGCGCGAGCGGCCTGGCGCTGCTGGCCTGGCGCGATACCGGCGCGATGGCGGCGCTGCTGGCCATCCATCTTGGCATCGTGATGGCGCTGTTCCTGACGCTGCCGTACGGCAAGTTCGCGCACGGCATCTATCGCAGCGCCGCGCTGCTGAAATGGCATATCGAAAAACGCCGGCCCAGCGATCTGGCCCTGGGGTCGGACTGATCCCGGCGACCGTACGAACGAACACAAGGAGAAAGAGACCATGACCAAACCCGGCGTGTTGAACATCCCCTCGATGCGCGACCGTTGCAGCGACGCCGAATGGCAGGCCCGCGTCGATCTGGCGGCCTGCTACCGGCTGGTGGAGCTCTACGGCATGGCCGACATGATGGCCAACCATATCTCGGTGCGCGTGCCCGACGAGGAGAACGCCTTCCTGATCAACGCCTACGGCATGATGTACGAGGAGATCACCGCATCGAGCCTGATCAAGGTCGATCACGACGGCAACATCCTGTCCAAGCCGGATTTCGGCGCGTTGAACTACGGCATCAACAAGGCGGGCTATGTGATTCACAGCGCCGTGCACGAGGCGCGCCCGGAAGTCGCCTGCGTGATCCACACCCACAGCTGGGCCTCGATGGCGGTGTCGGCGCTGGAATGCGGGCTGCTGCCGATCACGCAGACCGCGATGCGCTTCCTGAAGATCGGCTACCACGACTACCAGGGCGTGGTGCTCGATACCGCCGAGCAGGCCTCGCTGATCGAGGACCTGGGCAACAGCGAGGCGCTGATCCTGCGCAATCACGGCGCGCTGACCGTCGGCAATACCGTCGGCGAGGCCTTCAACTGGATGCACCGGCTCGAACTGGCCTGCCGCGCGCAGATCGGCGCGCTGTCGTGCAACACGCCGCTGCGGCAGGTCGGGCAGGACGTGCTCGAGGCCACCTGGAACAACTATCAGCCCGGCACGCGCCGGCCTTATGGCGTGATGGAATGGCCGGCGCTGCTGCGCAAGCTCGACCGGATCGATCCGAGCTACCGCGACTGAGCGCGGCGCACCCCACAAGAACGACTTCGCAGGATGGAGACCACGATGAACCGCAGACGCCTGCTGGCGCAGATGCTGGCGCTTGGCGCCGCCCCGATGGTAATGCGCGCCGCGCGTGCGCAGTCGCTGTCCAACAAGCCGGTAACGCTGGTGGTGCCGTTTGCGCCCGGCGGCAATCTCGATGTCGTCGCGCGCGCGATCGCGCCGGCGCTGGAGCAGGGCCTGGGCCGCAACGTGATCGTCGACAACCGGCCCGGTGCCGGTGGCGTGATCGGCGCCACGCTGGTGTCGCGGGCCGAGCCCGACGGCAGCACGCTGCTGGTCACCACGCCCAACGCCATCGTGGTGCTGCCGCGCATGACGCGAACCAACTTCAAGCTGGCCAGCTTCAACCCGGTCGGCCTGGTGTCGACCACCGCGCTGGTGGTGGTGGTCAAGGGCGGCGACAAGCGCTTTGGCGATATCCAGTCGCTGCTGGCCTACGCCAAGGGCAACGCGGGCAAGCTCGCCGCCGGCCATGCCGGTCCCGGCACGACCAACCATATGGCGATGCTGCAACTGGAAGACGCGGCCGGCATTCGCCTCAATCAGGTGCCCTACAAGGGATCGGCGCCGGCGCTGGTCGACCTGATGGGCGGGCAGATCGACATGGTGGTGGACCAGCTGACCAGCTCGGCGCCGCATATCCAGTCGGGCGCGCTGCGCGCGCTGGCCGTGATGTCGCGCGAGCGCGATGCGGCGTTGCCGAAGGTGCCGACGCTGCGCGAGGCGGGCCTGGCCAACTTCGAAGCGACCACCGCGACTGGACTGCTGGCGCCGGCCGGCACGCCAGCAGGGGTGGTCGACGCCATCAACGCTGCGCTGCGCAGGGCGCTGGCGGAAGGGGCGGTGAAGAGCCGGCTGCTGACGGTCGGAAGCGTGGCTCATCCATCGTCGCCGCAGGAACTGTCGACGCTGCTGCAGCGTGAGGACGCGCGAGCGCAGACGCTGGCGTCCGCGGGCCGGCTGAAGGCCGCCGAATGAGCGTTGGCATTCCACTGTATTGCGAGCCGCTGCGATGACGCGCCCCTGTCTCCCCGCCTTCGAACGCATCACGCCGCCGGCCTTCCGGGCGCCGCCGGGTGCCTGCGACAGCCACGCCCACGTGTTCGGGCCGTTCGAGCGCTTTCCGCTTGCCGACGATCGCAGCTATACGCCCGCGGCCTATCCCGCCGAGGCGTTCATCGCGCATCTCGACGCGCTGGGCCTGATGCGCGGCGTGCTGGTGACCGCGAGCGCCAGCGGCACCGGCGCCGGCAATGCCGTGGTCCTCGACGCGCTGCGGCGCTATCCGGCGCGGCTGCGAGGGATCGCCGTGCCGGCCGCCGATACCACCGACACCGAGCTCGATGCCTGGCACCAGGCCGGCGTGCGGGGTGTACGGATCAACCTGTATCGGGTCGATGGCCATGCGGTGTACCGCAACGGTGTCGGCATCGATGTGCTCGAGGCGATCGCGCCGCGCCTGCGCGAACGCGGCTGGCACGCGCAGATCTGGATTCACGCGCCGGACCTGGTCGAACTGGGCCCACGGCTGAAAGCGCTTCGCTTGCCGTTGGTGGTCGACCACATGGGCCGCATGTCGACCGCGCGCGGAGTTGCGGACCTTGGGTTCCAGGCGCTGTGCGCAATGCTGGCCGAGGGCACGGCGTGGACCAAGATCTCGGGCGCCGATCGGCTCAACCCCGGCGGGGCGCCTTATTACGGGGTGGACCCGTTCGCCGCGGCGCTGCTGAAGGCCAATCCGGACCAGGTGGTCTGGGGCTCCGATTGGCCGCATATCAACTACTTCGAGCCGCATCTGATGCCGGACGACGGCGTGCTGTTCAACCTGCTGGCGCGCTGGCTGCCGGATGCGGCGGCGCGCGAAAGGGTGCTGATCGCGAATCCGGCGCGGCTTTACGGCTTTCCGTGATGACACGCTTGCCCTCTCCCCCAACCCCTCTCCCGCAAGCGGGAGAGGGGAGCCGCCTCAACGTGCCGCCCGTGCCTCGTGTCTTCTCCTCTCCCGCTTGCGGGAGAGGGCCGGGGAGAGGGCAGCCCCATCGAGTGCCCCAGGTCTGCTCCCTCTCCCGCTTGCGGGAGAGGGTTGGGGAGAGGGCAGCCCCTGCGGCCGGCTAGCCGCTGCCGCCTGAGAGCCGCAACCGCTTCAAACCCGTGACCTGCCACGGGAAAACCATACACAACAAGCAACGAGGAGACATCCATGTTCCGCTTCGCCAACCCATTCGTCCGAGCCATCGCGGCAGCGATGATCGCCGCTACCGCGGCCCTTGCCCCGCAAGTCCATGCGGCCGACTATCCGACCAAGCCGGTGCGCGTGGTCGTGGCCTTTACCCCGGGCGGCACCACCGACATCCTGGCCCGCAACGTCAGCCAGCAGCTGGCGCAGCGTTTCAAGCAGTCGTTCGTCGTCGACAACCGTCCCGGCGCCGGCGGCAATATCGGCACGGAATTCGTCGTCCGCGCGCCGGCCGACGGCTATACGTTGCTCGTCAATTCGGTCGGGCCGATCTCGATCAACCAGACGCTGTACAAGCGGCTCAGCTACGACCCGCTGACCGATCTGGTGCCGGTCGTGCAGATCGCCGATGTGCCGAACGTGCTGGTGGTCCATCCCTCGTTGCCGGTCAAGAACCTGGACGAGTTCGTCGCCTACCTGAAGGCCAATCCCGGCAAGCTGAACTACGGCTCGACCGGCGTCGGCACGTCGTCGCATCTGTCGGGCTTCATGCCGACCGAGCGGGTCGGCGCGCCGGCCACGCATATTCCCTACAAGGGCGCCGATGCGCTGAACGACCTGCTGTCCGCGCGCGTGCAGTTCATGTTCGCCACGATCCCGTCGGTGATCTCGCATATCCAGAGCGGCAAGCTGCGCGCGCTGGCGGTGACCAGCGCCAGGCGTTCGCGCTCGCTGCCCGACCTGCCGACGGTCGCGGAGAAGGGCTTCCCCGGCTTCGAGGCCGGCTCGTGGTTCGGCTTCTTCGCGCCCAAGGGCACGCCGCAGGACGTCGTGATGAAGATCAACCAGGCGGTCAACGAGGTGCTGCCGTCGCTGCAGGCACAGATGATCCGTGAGGGCGCCGACCCGGTCGGCGGCTCGCCGCAGCAGTTCGGCAAGTTCACGCGCGCCGAATACGAGAAGTGGAAGGCCGTCGTGCGCGCCTCGGGCGCTTCGGTAGACTGACGCCCTGGCTGGATATCTCGACACCATGACCGTTTCCTCGCGTTTCGCGCCCTTGCGCATCCTGTTGTCCGAGCCGGCCCTGCGGGCCCATGGCGACGCCATCGCCGCGGTGCTGCAGGACCGTCCGTGGACCGCGGTGCTGGCGCCCGCCATCGACGATGCCCGCACGATCGATGCCGATATCGCGTTCGTCTCGCGCGACGTCACCGGCCTGTCGACCAAGCACGAGGTATTGCCGTCGACGCAGCGCTTCTATACCGCGCTGCTGGAAGCGCCGTCGCTGCGCTGGACCCATGTGCATTCCGCCGGCGCCGACCGCCCGGTCTATGTCCAGTTGCGCGAACGCGGGGTCAAGGTCACCACGTCGTCGGGGGCCAATGCCAGCGTGGTGGCGCAGACCGCGCTGGCCGGGTTGCTGGCGCTGGCTCGACATTTCCCGCGGATGCTGGCGGCGCAGCGCGAACGGCAATGGGCGCCGCTGATTGCGACCGGCATGCCGCGCGATCTGCATGGACGGACGGCGACCATCGTCGGCTGGGGACCAATCGGCCAGCAGATCGGCGCGGTGTTGCACGCGCTCGGCATGCGCGTGGTGGCGGTGCGGCAACGTCCCGACTCCGCCGGCCCGGACTATCAGACCGTGACATACGGGACGCTGGGGGAGGTGCTGCCGCGCACCGACTGGCTGGTGCTGGCATGTCCATTGACCAAAGACACCCGCGGCCTGATCGGCGCCGAAGCGCTGGCCCGGCTGCCGCAGGGCGCGCACCTCGTCAACGTCGCACGCGGCGAAGTCGTCGACGAGCCGGCCCTGATCGCGGCGCTGCGCGAGGGCAGGCTGGCCGGGGCCTATCTCGATGTGTTTGCCCACGAGCCCCTGCCAACGGATTCGCCGCTGTGGGACATGCCCAACGTCATCGTGACGCCGCACAGCGCCGGCTTCTCCGATGGCAACGCGGCCAGGGTCGTCGAACTCTTTCTCGGCAAGCTGCGCGCGTGGGCAGTGCACGGCGATCCCGACGCCCGGCTTTAGCCGCGCTGCGGCTTTGGGGTACACTGTGCCGCGTTCCGGCATGCCGCGTTGCAGACAGGCATCGCAGCGCCGGCCGCCCAGTTCTGTTCCGATCGTCGATGCGCCGGTTTTTCCTGATCCTGCTGGTCATGCTGTTGCCGCTCCAGTCCGTCTGGGCCGCGGCCGCCGCCTATTGCGGGCACGAACAGCGGCCGGCGGCGCAATGGCACCTGGGCCATCACCAGCACCAGCATCGCGGCGACGGCAAGGCCGAGGCTTACAACGCCGATACCAAGGCCCCCATCAAGGCCACCATCGAGGCCGCCATTCAGGCTGACGCCAAAGACCACGCCGACGCGAAAGGCCTGTTCGATCCGGACTGCGGCACCTGCCATCTGGCCTCGCTGCCGTTCGCGCGTCCCGAACCGACCGACGTGCCGGTGTTGCGCCTGCCGCGGACCGCGGTGGTGACGCACGATTTCCACTACACCTCGCTCCATCCCCGCGCCCCCGATCGCCCGCAGTGGCTTCGTCTCGCTTGAGCGGCGAGACGACCGGATCGATTCCTTCCTGATTTCCCGTCTCGCCGAATTCCCTTGGTGTCTTTTCCAGGTGCAATTCGATGCGACGATACATCGTGCCGCTGTGCATGGCGGCCATTCTCTTCGGCCCCGGCCGGGCTGGGGCACAGCCATACCCACAGCCATTCCAGCAGCCATATCCGCAACCACCGCTGCCCGCGATCGAAGCTTCCGCGCGGCCAAGCGAGGCCGCTGAGCCGCTGACGCTGGAGACAGCGCTGGCGCTGGCCGCGGCCGGCAATTTCTCACTTTCCGCCGCGGCAAGGGAGATCGACGCCACCGAAGGCGCGATCCGGCAGGCGAGGACCATTCCCAATCCCGAAGTGGCGGTTGCCATGGAGGACACGCGGCGCGAATCCCGCGCCACCACGGCTCAACTCAATCTGCCAATCGAACTGGGCGGCAAGCGTGCCGCACGACTATCGGCAGCGGAGCGGGGCCGCGACGTCGCCCAGGCACAATGGCGCAGCACGCAGGCCGATCTGCGTGCGACCGTGATCGCCGCCTTCTTTGGCGTGGCGGTGGCCCAGGAGCGCGTCCGGCTGGCCGCCGCCTCGGTCGATATCGCGCGCAAGGGCGCCGATGCCGCGGCACGGCGCGTCGCCGCGGGCAAGGTCTCGCCGCTGGAGGAGACACGCGCCGCGGTGGAGCGGGCCAATGCCGAACTCGAACTGGCCGATGCCAGCGCGGAACTGCAGTCGTCCCGGCAGGCGCTGGCCGCGCTGTGGGGCAATGCCTCGCCACAATTCACCGAAGTCCGCGGCGACCTCGATGCGCTGCCGTCGCGTCCCGCGCCGGCGCAGTTGCTGGCCGCGCTGGAGGACTCGCCGCTGCTGCTGGCAAGCCGTCTCGAAGTGAGCCGCCGGCAGGCGCTGGTCGACGTCGAACGCAGCCGCCGCTATCCGGACATCACCGTCAGCGTCGGCACCAAGCGCGATAACGAGGCCAATCGGACCATGCCGGTGCTCGGCGTGGCGATACCGCTGCCGCTGTTCGACCGCAACCAGGGCAATCTGTACGAATCGATCCGGCGCGCCGACAAGGCCGCGGACGAATTCCTGGCCAACCGGATCCGTCTGGCCAACGAACTGCAACAGGCGAGCAACCAGCTGGCCGTATCGCGCAGCTCGGCGCAGGCGCTGAAGGAAACGGTGCTGCCCGCGGCCGAGCGCGCCTACGACGCCGCGACGCGTGGCTTCGAGGCCGGCAAGTTCGATTTCCTGAACGTGCTCGATGCCCAGCGCACGCTGTTCCAGGCCCGCATTCGCTACCTCGGCGTGCTGGCCCGCGCCTATCAGGCGGCCACCACCATCGACCGCATCGTCGGACGCTAACCAGGACCGATTTCGATCATGGCAATCACATCGAAGCAAAAGGCCGCCATCGCGGCCATTCTCGCGGGCGGCACGCTGGCGACGGCTGCCGTGCTGCTGACCGGCCGCGCCGGCACGGACGCGCACGACGCCCATGGCGACGGGCATGGACATGGTGGCGAGCAGGCATCCACAGCGGCGGCGACCTCGGCCGCGACCCGGGCGGCGGACAGGCATGCCGACCACGACGCCCCGATCGCGCTGACCGACGAACAGATCCAGCGCGCGGGCATCACCATCGAGACCGCAGGCCCCGCGACGATCCAGTCGGGGCTGCAGTTTCCCGGCGAAATCCGCTTCAACGAAGACCGCACCGCGCATGTGGTGCCGCGTCTGGCTGGCGTTGCCGAAAGCGTGCCGGCCACGCTGGGCGAGCGGGTCACGAAGGGGCGCTTGCTGGCGGTGATCGCCAGCACCGCGCTGTCGGATCAGCGCAGCGAACTGCTGGCCGCGCAACGCCGCATGGAGCTGGCCAGCGCGACCTATCAGCGCGAACGCAAGCTGTGGGAGGAGAAGATCTCCGCCGAGCAGGACTATCTGCAGGCCAAGGCGGCGCTGGAGGAGGCCCGCATCGCCGTGCAGAATGCGCAGCAGAAGCTGACCGCGGTCGGTGCGAAGGCCTCGTCGGCGCGGCTCAATCAGTTCGAACTGCGCGCGCCCTTCGACGGCGTCATCGTCGAGAAGCATCTGGCGCTGGGCGAAGCGGTGGCCGACAACGCCAATATCTTCACGATCTCGGACCTCTCGACGGTCTGGGCCGAGTTCGTCGTCTCGGCCAGGGACCTGGAACACGTGCGAGTCGGCGAGACGGCGCTGATCCGCTCGGCCGCGTCGGAGGGCAAGGCGGAAGGGAAGGTCTCGTATGTCGGCTCGCTGCTGGGCGAGCAGACCCGCACGGCCAAGGCGCGCGTCACGCTGAAGAATCCGAATCTGGCCTGGCGGCCGGGCCTGTTCGTTACCGTCGAGGTGCTGACCGACAAGGCGGCGGTACCGGTGGCGGTGCAGGCCGACGCGGTGCAGGATGTCGGCGGCACCCGCGTGGTGTTCGTGGCCGGCCCCAAGGGGTTTGTCGCGCAGCGCGTCGTGCCCGGACGCAGCGATGGCCAACTGGTCGAAATCCGCGAGGGCCTTCGCCCCGGCACGCGCTATGCCGCGCGCAACAGCTTCGTCTTGAAGTCCGACCTCGGCAAGGACGCTGCCGGGCACCAGCACTGACACGGGAGATCGCCATGTTCGAACGTGTCATCCGTTTCGCCATTGCGCAGCGTGCTCTGGTGCTGCTCGCCGTGCTCGGCATGGCGGCATTGGGCGCGCTCAGCTATACGCGCCTGCCGATCGATGCGGTGCCCGACATCACCAACGTCCAGGTCCAGATCAATACCTCGGCACCGGGCTATTCGCCGCTGGAAACCGAGCAGCGGATCACCTATCCGATCGAGACCGCGATGGCGGGCCTGCCGGGCCTCGAGCAGACCCGTTCGCTGTCGCGCTACGGGCTGTCGCAGGTCACCGTGATCTTCAACGAAGGCACGGACATCCATTTCGCGCGCCAGCTGGTCAACCAGCGGATCCAGGAGGCGAGAGAACGGCTGCCCGTCGGCGTATCGCCGGCGATGGGGCCGATCTCGACGGGGCTGGGCGAAATCTATCTGTGGACGGTCGAGGCCGAGGAGGGCGCCCGCAAGCCGGACGGTTCGCGCTACACGCCGACCGATCTGCGCGAGCTGCAGGACTGGGTCGTCAAGCCGCAACTGCGCAATGTGCCGGGCGTGACCGAGGTCAACTCGATCGGCGGCTTCGACAAGGAATACCTGGTCGCGCCGAGCCTGGAGAAGCTGGCCTCGTACGGCTTGACGCTGGCCGACGTCGTCAGCGCGCTCTATCGCAACAACGACAATGTCGGGGCCGGCTATATCGAGCGCAGCGGCGAGCAGTATCTGGTGCGCGCCCCGGGGCAGGTCCGCAGCGAGGCCGAGATCGGCGACGTGATCGTCGGCAGCGCGCAGGGACAACCGATTCGCGTGCGCGACATCGCCGAGGTCGGCATCGGCAGGGAGCTGCGCAGCGGCGCCGCCACCGAGAACGGCAAGGAGGTGGTGCTCGGCACCGTGTTCATGCTGATGGGCGAGAACAGCCGCGCGGTGGCGCAGGCGGTCGGCGAGCGGGTCCAGGCGATCAACCGCACCTTGCCGAAGGGCGTCAGCATCGTGCCGGTCTACGATCGGACCCGGCTGGTCGACAAGGCGATCGCCACCGTCAAGAAGAACCTGCTCGAGGGCGCGGTGCTGGTGATCGTCGTGCTGTTCCTGTTCCTCGGCAATATCCGCGCGGCGATCATCACGGCGCTGGTGATTCCGTTGTCGATGCTGTTCACCTTCACCGGCATGGTGAGCTACCGGATCAGCGCGAACCTGATGAGCCTGGGCGCACTGGACTTCGGCATCATCGTCGACGGCGCGGTGGTGATCGTCGAGAACTGCGTGCGGCGGCTCGCCCATGCGCAGGCGCATCGCGGCAGGCCGCTGACGCGCTCCGAACGCTTCGAGGAAGTGTTCGCCGCCGCGCGCGAGGCACGGCGGCCGCTGCTGTTCGGCCAGCTGATCATCATGATCGTCTATCTGCCGATCTTTGCGCTGACCGGCGTGGAAGGCAAGATGTTCCACCCGATGGCCTTCACCGTGGTGCTGGCCTTGCTGGGCGCGATGCTGTTGTCGGTGACCTTCGTGCCCGCCGCCGTTGCGCTGTTCATCGGCGAGCGCGTCGCCGAGAACGAAAACCGGCTGATGGCATGGGCGAAGCGGCGCTATGCGCAATGGCTGGAGCGGTCGCTGGCGAACGCGCCGGTCGTGCTGACCTTTGCCGGCGTCGCCGTCGTGCTGTGCCTGGCCATCGCATCGCGCCTGGGCAGCGAGTTCATTCCGAACCTGAACGAAGGCGATATCGCCATCCAGACCCTGCGGATCCCGGGCACCAGCCTGTCGCAGTCGGTCGAGATGCAGAAGCAGCTCGAAACGACGCTGATGGCGAAATTCCCCGAGATCGAGCGCGTGTTTGCGCGTACCGGCACCGCGGAGGTGGCGTCCGACCCGATGCCGCCCAATATCTCCGATGGCTACATCATGCTGAAGCCGCAATCGGAATGGCCCAAGCCAATCAAGACCCGCGAGGCGCTGCTGGAGGCGATGCAGCTGGAGGTCGCGAAACTCCCGGGCAACCGCTACGAGTTCTCGCAGCCGATCCAGCTGCGCTTCAACGAGCTGATCTCGGGCGTCCGGTCCGACGTGGCGGTCAAGGTGTTCGGCGACGATCAGGCGGTGCTCGACCAGACGGGCGAACGCATCGCGGCAGTGCTGCGCAACGTGCCGGGCGCGTCCGAGGTCAAGGTCGAGCAAACCACCGGGCTGCCGATGCTGACCGTCGACATCGACCGCCACAAGGCGGCGCGCTACGGGCTCAACCTGAGCGATATCCAGGACGCCGTGGCGATTGCGATCGGCGGCAAGGAGGCCGGCATCTTCTATCAGGGCGATCGGCGGTTCGACATCATCGTGCGCCTGCCCGATGCAGTCCGGCAGGACATCGAAGCGCTGCGCCGGCTGCCGATCGCGTTGCCGAAGGGTGGTGGGGCCGACGCGCGGGTCAGCTATATCCCGCTCGCCGAGGTTGCCACGCTGGCGATCGCGCCAGGGCCCAACCAGATATCGCGCGAGAACGGGAAGCGGCGCGTCGTCGTCAGCGCCAATGTCCGTGGCCGCGATATCGGCAGCTTCGTGCCCGAGGCGCAGGCGGCGATCGACAGCGCGGTCAGGATGCCGGCCGGCTACTGGCTCGGCTGGGGCGGTACCTACGAGCAGTTGCGCTCGGCCACCGAACGCTTGCAGATCGTCGTGCCTGTGGCCTTGCTGCTGGTGTTCGTGCTGCTGTTCGTCATGTTCAACAACATCAAGGACGGCATGCTGGTGTTTACGGGCATTCCGTTCGCGCTGACGGGCGGCATCCTTGCGTTGTGGCTGCGCGGCCTGCCGCTGTCGATCACGGCGGCGGTCGGCTTTATCGCGCTGTCGGGCGTCGCGGTGCTAAATGCGCTGGTGATGCTGTCGTTCATCCGCACGCTGCGCGAAGAGGGCAAGCCGCTCGACGAGGCGATCCGGCTCGGCGCGCTGACGCGGCTGCGGCCGGTACTGATGACGGCACTGGTCGCCTCGCTCGGCTTTGTGCCGATGGCGATCGCGACCGGCACCGGCGCCGAGGTCCAACGGCCGCTGGCCACCGTGGTGATCGGCGGCATCCTGTCATCGACGGCGCTGACGCTGCTGGTGCTGCCGGTGTTGTATCGCCTGGCACACCGGCGCGATGAGGCTCTGGCGGCCGCGGCGGTGTCCCACCCGGCCTGAGCGCGAAGGCCCTCCGTCTTCCTTCTGCGCAAGCCGCCGGCGATCGCCGGCGGCATCTCCGATATCCGTTTCCTGACATCGGCGTCATCCGAGGGCCGCTCGCCATTGTTCGTCCCCATTGAATAGACCTGCCAACGGCAGCCGGATTGTGGGCCCGCGGCGCAGCCGACAGAATGCGCCAACGACGGCAGGGTGCCGCGGCGGAGAACCGAATCATGAAGCTGACGATCAACGACACCGATCACGACCTGCAGGTCGACCCGGACATGCCCCTCCTTTGGGTCCTCAGAGACGCGGCCGGCCTGACGGGAACCAAGTTCGGTTGCGGGATGGCACAGTGCGGTGCCTGCACCGTTCACGTCGACGGCATGGCGCAGCGCAGCTGCGTGTTGCCGATCTCGGCGGTGCAAGGAGCGCGGATCACCACCATCGAGGGACTGTCCGCGGGCGGCGATCACCCGGTGCAGCGGGCCTGGGCCGAGCTAGACGTGGTGCAGTGCGGCTATTGCCAGTCGGGGCAGATCATGTCGGCGTCCGCGCTGCTGCGGCAGAACCCGGCGCCGACGGACGCGGACATCGACGCGGCGATGTCGGGCAACCTGTGCCGCTGCGGGACATACCAGCGCATTCGCGCGGCGGTCCATCGCGCCGCCGAGCTGTCGCGGGAGCGGACATCGTGAAGGCCCCGCTCGACGTTTCGCGGCGCCGTTTCCTGGCCGCCGGCGCGGTGCTCGGCGGCGGGCTGGTGATCGGATTTTCGGTGCCGTCGATGCGCCGGCTGGCGGATGGCGCTGTCGACGATGCCATGGCTGCGGAGCCGGCACCGTGGACACCCAATGTCTTCCTCCGCATCGGTGCCGACGACAGCGTGACGGTATTGCTCGCGCATTCCGAGATGGGGCAGGGCGTCTGGACCTCGCTTGCGCTGCTGATCGCCGAAGAGCTCGATGCGGACTGGACCCGCATTCGCGTCGAACATGCTCCCGCTGCACCGGCCTATGGCATTGCGATGCTCGGCGGCATGCAGGGCACGGTCGGCTCACGCAGCGTGCGCAGCGAATTCCTGCGCTACCGGCAGGCCGGCGCCGCGGCACGCGCGATGCTGGTGCAGGCGGCGGCAGCGCGCTGGCAGGTCCCGGTGGATGTGCTGCGCACCGACAGCGGGGCGGTCGTGCATGACGGCCGGCGCCTGCGCTATGGCGAACTGGTTCACGAGGCCGCGGCGCTGCCGGTGCCTGCCGCCGAGGCGCTGCGCTTGAAGAACGCGGGCGATTGGAAGTGGATCGGCAAGGGGGCACGGCGCCTCGATGCCGCCGACAAGATTACCGGCCGTGCCCGCTTCGGCATCGATGTCAAGCTCGACGGCCTGCTGACCGCGGTGGTCGCGCGTGCGCCGATGTTCGGCGCGAAGCTGGTCTCCTTCGACGACAGCGCTGCGCGCGCCGTGCCTGGCGTCCGGCGGGTGCTGGCCGTGCCCAGCGGCGTGGCCGTGCTGGCGGACCATTACTGGGCCGCCAAGCGCGGGCGCGATGCGTTGAAGGTCGAATGGCAGGGCGGCGACAAGGCGCTGGGCAGCGCCGCGCTGATGGCAGACTTCGCGCGGCTGGCGCGCGAGCGCGGGCCGATCGCGCTGGAGGCAGGCGACGTCGACGCCGGCATGGCGCAGGCGCGGCGCACGGTCGAGGCCGAGTACCGGCTGCCGTATCTCGCGCACACCCCGATGGAGCCGCTCAATTGCACCGTGCGGTTCGGGCCCGATGGCTGCGATGTCTGGGTCGGCACGCAGATGCAGACGCTGGCGCAGCGCACGGTGGCGCAGATCGCCGGGGTCGAGCCTGCGCAGGTACGGATCCACACCACGTTTTTGGGCGGCGGCTTCGGGCGGCGGGCGGTGCAGGACTTCATCGCGGAGGCGACGCACGTTGCCCGCGCCGCAGGCGCGCCGGTCAAGACCGTGTGGTCGCGTGAGGACGATGTCCGCGGCGGCTATTACCGGTCCGGCTTCGTGCATCGGATCCGCGTCGGCCTCGATCGCGACGGCCGGCCACTGGCGTGGCGGCACGGCATCGCCGGGCAGTCCAACCATCCCGAACGCGACGGCGTGCATCCGACCTCGGTCGAGGGCGTGGTCGACTCCCCCTATGTGCTCGGTGCCGCCGCGCACCGCGTCGTCGCGCATTCCCCGCGCACCGCGGTGCCGGTGTGGTACTGGCGTTCGGTCGGTCATAGTCATGCGGCCTTTGCGATGGAGTCGATGGTCGACGAACTGGCGCACGCCAGCGGACAAGACCCGGTCGCCTATCGCCTCCGACTGCTGAAGGACGCACCGCGCCATCGGCGCGTGCTGGAACTTGCCGCGCAGCGCTTCGGATGGGGGCGTCGGCCCCAACCCGGTCGAGGGCACGGTATTGCCGTGCACGCGTGCTTCGGCAGCGTGGCGGCGCAAGCCGTCGACGTCTCGGTGCGGGACGGTGCCATCCGCGTCCATCGCGTGGTCTGCGCGATCGATTGTGGCGTGGCGGTGAATCCCGACAACGTGCGCGCGCAGATGGAGAGCGCCATCGTCTACGGGCTCAGCGCGGCGCTGCATGGCCGCGTGACGATCGTCGACGGCGCGGTGCGCGAATCCAACTTCCACGACTACCCGGCGCTGCGGATGGCCGAGATGCCGGTAATCGAAGTCCATATCGTCGACAGTGCGGAGAGTCCCGGTGGTGCCGGAGAGCCCGGCACGCCGCCGATCGCGCCGGCGGTTGCCAATGCGGTGTTCCAGCTGACCGGCGCCAGGCTGCGCGAACTGCCGTTGACCTTGCCCCCGCGCGCTCGGACGCGACCGAACGCCTGAACCAGGAGCCTTCCATGTCCAACCAATTTCCTTCGCATGCCCAGGCGCCGAGCGGCGTCATTGCCAGCCTGCCGGCCTCCCGGCTCGAACCGCTGGCCTACCTGCTGCTGCGCATCGTCTTCGGCATCGTGATGATGACGCACGGGGTGCCGAAGCTGCTGGGCACCAGCCACGGTTCGATGGCCGACCCGATGGCCGGGGCGACGCGGCTGATCGCGGACGTGCTGCACCTGCCCGGTGCGCCGGTGCTGGCGTGGCTGGTGGCGGTGCTCGAGACCTTCGGTGGCGCGATGCTGATCGCCGGGGCGTTGACCCGCCCGCTGGCCGCGCTGATGACGCTGCAGATGATCGCGATCTGCTATATCCACCGGCAGCATTTCGCCTGGATCGATCGGGGCATGGAGTACCCGCTGGTGCTGCTCGCGGTGGCCCTGCTGGTCGCGGCGCGCGGCGGCGGGCGCTGGTCGGTGGACGCGCTGCTGGCGGCGCGCCGCCGGTCATAGGCTGGCATGGCGGGATTGACGCGGCGCGGATCGATCTGTTAATTCTGCCGGACCTTCAATGCAGATCGATCCCAACGGCATGGACCGCTTCGACGCCTTGCAACTGTTTACCCGCATCGTGGAACTGGGCACCTTCTCCGGTGCCGCCAACGCGCTCAATATTCCGCGGGCCACCGCCACGCATGGGATCAAGGAACTGGAAGCGCGGCTCGGCGTGCGCCTGCTGGAACGGACCACGCGCCAGGTGCGGCCGACGCTCGATGGCCAGGCCTTCTACGAGCGCAGCAAGCGCGTGCTGGCCGAACTCGAGAATGCCGAGACCTCGCTGAGCAGCCACGTATCCGATCCGCGCGGCACGCTGCGGCTCGATCTGCATGGCATCCACGCGGCGATGATCATCCTGCCGCGCATCGACGAATTCCACCGGCGCTATCCGCATATCGAACTGGTGATCAGCAGCGGCGACCGGCTGGTCGACCTGGTCGGGGAGGGCATCGATTGCGTGGTGCGAGCCGGCGTGCCGCGCGAGTCGTCGCTGGTGGCGCGTCGCTTGACCAGTCTGCCCGAGATCATCTGTGCCAGCCCGGCCTATCTGGAGCGGCACGGCACGCCGCGCCATCCCGACGAGCTCGCGCAGCACCAGGGCGTGGGCTTTTTCTCGCGCAATCACGACTACCGCTACCCGTTCACCGTACGGATCGACGGCGAGGTCGTGGAATACCTGCCGCGCGGCTGGATTACCGTCAGCGACGCCGAGTGCTATACGCAGGCGGGCCTGGCCGGTTGCGGGCTGATCCAGGTGCCGCGCTTTCGTCTCGAGGAGCATCTGCGCGCGGGGCGGCTGGTGCAGGTGCTGGCGGACTGGCCTTGCCCGGAACTGCCGATCTCGGTCATGTACACGTCGCAGCGCCAGCTGGCGCCGCGGGTACGCGCATTCGTCGATTGGGTCGCGGCGCTGTACGAGGAGCGTTTCGGGCCGCTGAAGTAGCGGCGGTTGGCGCGCGGGGCGGCCCTCTCCCCCAGACCCTCTCCCGCAAGCGGGAGAGGGGAGCACGCAGCGGTCTGCTTGGCACGCCGCGAATCTGCTCGCGATGACTGCCGCCTTCTCCGGCGCGCGGGAGAGGAAGCACAGCGGCCTGCTTGGCGCGTGGCCATCCTGGTCGCGATGACGTGCTCCCTCTCCCGCTTGCGGGAGAGGGCTGGGGAGAGGGCTGGGGAGAGGGCTGGGGAGAGGGCTGGGGAGAGGGCGCGGCGGTGCAAGCGGCGCAGGCGACTGCATCGGCCCAGGCAAGCCTGGGCCCGGCCTCAGGCCCGATTCACAACCGGCAGCAGCGCGCCGTGAATCGCGCGGGCAGCGTCCGAGGCGAGGAACAGGATTGCGTCGGCCAGCGCCGCGGGGTCGACCCAGCGCGAGGCGTCGGCGTCCGGCATCGCCGCACGGTTTTCCGGGGTATCGAGCACGCTGGGCAGCACCGCGTTGACATGGATGCCCTGGTCGCGCACCTCGGCCGACAGCGCCTCGGTCAGCCGCGCCAGCGCGTCCTTGGACGCGCAGTAAGCACCCATCTGCGCGAGCCCCCGCGCGGCGGAGTTCGCGCCGACATTGACGATCCTGCCGCCGCCGGCCGCGATCATGTGCGGCACCACCGCGCGCGACACGTTCAGCACGGTGCGCAGGTTCAGGTCGAACATCCGCTCCCACTGCGCATCCGCGCCTTCGCCGACGACCGGGCCCATGCCGAATCCACCGGCCAGATTGCACACCACGTCGATACGGTTAGCGCTGCCGATCGCCTGTTCGACCGCGCGCTTGACCGCGGCCGCGTCCAGCAGGTCCGCTTCCACCGCGAGATGCTCGCCGGCGGGAAGGGTGGGGCTGACGCCGGGGCGGTCGACCAGCACCAGCCGTGCGCCGGCACGCGCAAAGGCGTCGGCGACGGCGCGGCCGAGGTTGCCGGCCGCGCCGGTGATGAGGACGGTCTTGTCGTGGAAGTCGAATGCCATGTCGGATCTCCTGGATATAGGTTGCGTGGCGCCGACGGCCCGGCGCCGATGCGGTCGGCGCCCAGTGTATGGCGGCGCGCCCAACAGGATGTTGCGATTGCGGCTCGGGCTAACCCTGTGTCGCGGCAGAAAATTGCGGCATGGCGCCGATATCGGGGCCGGCTGCCCGCCTACAGCTCCAGCGGCATCGCACTGGTGCACTTGATCTCGTCGAGGCATACACTGGATCGAACGCCGCTGACGCCGGGAATCCGCATCAGCGTATCGAGCAGGAAATCCGACAGCGACTTTAGATCCCGCGCGACCACCTTCAGTACGTAGTCGATATCGCCGGTCACGGAGAAGCACTCCTGGATCTGGGCCAGCTCGGTGACCAGGCCCTTGAACTTGGACAGGTCGCGGATATGGCCGCGTTCCATCGTCACATGGATGAATGCCACTACGCCGAAGCCGAGCATGGCGCCGTCGAGCCGCGCCTCGTAGCGCTTGATGATGCCGCTTTCCTCCAGGCGCCGGTGACGCCGCAAGGTCTGCGCCGGCGACAGGTTGATGGCCTCGGCCAGTTCCAGGTTGGAGGCGCGGCCGTGCTCCTGCAAAACGTCCAGCAGGCGGCGGTCGGTACGGTCCAGTTCGATCGAATGCATCTTTATTTCTCCAAGGCGCGTATGGATGAAATGTTATCTCACATCCTAGGGTTTCCCTGTGGTTTTAACGAAATCCAATTTGGCGCCCCGAAATATAAACTGCATCGCATCGCTGCATGCCGCCGACTGTTCCGGCTACATGCCGAGGCCCCCGAGGGGCCGACGCGCGCCAGTGCCGCCGGACGCATGCGAAGCCGAAATAATATTTCCCCGGGGGATGCCCCGGCATCCCGGACCCACAACCCACTTGCCAGAAGACGATATGAGCGATCTCTTTGACAACCCGATGCAGCTGATGGGCTTTGAATTCGTCGAATTCGCCTCCCCGACGCCGAACGTGCTCGAGCCCCTGTTCGAACAGATGGGCTTCACGCTGGTGGCCCGCCACCGCTCCAAGGACGTGGTGCTGTATCGCCAGGGCGACGTCAATTTCATCGTCAATCGCGAGCCGAACAGCCTGGCCGCGTACTTCGCCGCCGAGCACGGCCCGAGCGCCTGCGGCATGGCGTTCCGCGTCAAGGACTCGCACAAGGCCTACGCCCGTGCGCTCGAGCTCGGCGCGCAGCCGATCGAGATCCCGACCGGTCCGATGGAACTGCGCCTGCCGGCGATCAAGGGCATCGGCGGCGCGCCGCTCTACCTGATCGACCGCTTCGAAGAGGGCAAGAGCATCTACGACATCGACTTCGAATTCGTCGAAGGCGTGGACCGCCGCCCCGTCGGCCACGGCCTGAAGCTGATCGACCACCTGACGCACAACGTCTACCGTGGCCGCATGGCGTACTGGGCTGACTTCTACGAGAAGCTGTTCAACTTCCGCGAGATCCGCTACTTCGACATCAAGGGCGAGTACACCGGCCTGACCTCGAAGGCGATGACCGCGCCGGACGGCAAGATCCGCATTCCGCTGAACGAGGAATCGCAGAAGGGCGGCGGCCAGATCGAGGAATTCCTGATGGAGTTCAACGGCGAAGGCATCCAGCACATCGCCTTCCTGTGCGATAACCTGATCGAGGTCATCGACAACCTGCAACTGTCGGGCGTGCCGCTGGCGACCGCGCCGAACCAGTACTACTACGACAACCTGGCCAAGCGCCTGCCCGGCCATGGCCAGCCGGTCGACCAGCTGCAGGCGCGCGGCATCCTGCTCGACGGCACCACCGAAGGCGGTCAGCGCCGCCTGCTGCTGCAGATCTTCTCGAAACCGCTGCTCGGCCCCGTGTTCTTCGAGTTCATCCAGCGCGAAGGCGACGAAGGCTTCGGCGAAGGCAACTTCAAGGCGCTGTTCGAATCGCTCGAGCGCGACCAGATCGAGCGGGGCGTGCTGACCGTCTGATCGTCTGATCGATCGGTCGGGCCGGTCTGATTGCGCGGATCGGCAGCGACCCCGACGATCGCGTCGGGACTATTCACAGGGTCATATCCACCGACTGCCCGGCGCTACCCGCGCCGCGGCAGCGCACAGCCACAAGCGCCCGTCCGATAGAGGCGCCCGGCTATCATTCCAAAAGAATGGGTAGAGGAAACACTTCATGCATGCAGACAATACGGACCGCGCGCTCCACCGCGGCCTGAAGAACCGGCACATCCAGCTGATCGCGCTGGGCGGTGCCATCGGCACGGGCCTGTTCCTGGGCATCGCCCAGACCATCAAGATGGCCGGCCCCTCGGTATTGCTGGGCTATGCCATTGCCGGCATCGTCGCCTTTTTCATCATGCGCCAGCTCGGCGAAATGGTGGTCGACGAGCCGGTGGCGGGCTCCTTCAGCTATTTCGCCAACAAGTACTACGGCAATTTCGCCGGCTTCATGTCGGGCTGGAACTACTGGGTGCTCTATATCCTGGTCAGCATGGCCGAGCTGTCGGCGGTCGGCATCTACGTCCAGTACTGGTGGCCCGAGATTCCGACCTGGGTGTCGGCGCTGGCCTTCTTCCTGATCATCAACGCGGTCAACCTGGCCAGCGTCAAGTCCTTCGGCGAGGCCGAGTTCTGGTTCTCGATCATCAAGGTCGCGGCGATCATCGGCATGATCGGCTTCGGCGGCTATCTGCTGGTGTCCGGCGAGGCGGGCCCGCAGGCCACGGTGGCGAACCTGTGGCAGCACGGCGGCTTCTTCCCGAACGGCGTGTCCGGCCTGGTGATGGCGATGGCGGTGATCATGTTCTCGTTCGGCGGCCTCGAGCTCGTGGGCATTACCGCGGCCGAAGCCGATTCGCCGGAGAAGACGATCCCGAAGGCGACCAACCAGGTCATCTACCGCATCCTGATCTTCTATGTCGGCGCGCTCGGCGTGCTGCTGTCGCTGTACCCGTGGGAAAACGTCGCCAGCGGCGGCAGCCCCTTCGTGCTGATCTTCCACGCGCTGAACAGCAACTGGGTCGCCAACGTGCTGAACGTGGTGGTGCTGACCGCGGCGCTGTCGGTCTACAATAGCGGCGTTTACTGCAACAGCCGCATGTTGTTCGGCCTGGCGCGCCAGGGCAATGCGCCCAAGGCACTGCTGAAGGTCAATCGGCGCGGTATTCCGGTCGTGGCGCTGGGCGCCTCGGCGGCTGCCACGGCGGTCTGCGTGCTGATCAACTACCTGATCCCGGGCAAGGCGTTCCAGCTGCTGATGGGCCTGGTGGTGTCGGCCCTGATCATCAACTGGGCGATGATCAGCGTGATCCATCTGAAGTTCCGCGCCCACAAGCGCAGCGCTGGCGTGACCACGCGCTTCCAGAGCTTCGGCTACCCGCTGACCAATTACCTGTGCCTGGTCTTCATGGCCGGCATCCTGGTGATCATGTACCTGACGCCGGACCTGCGCCTCTCGGTCTATCTGATCCCGGTGTGGCTGGGCGTGCTGGCAGTGTGCTACCGGCTGCGGAACAAGGACGCCGCGCAAGCGCTGCCGCAAGGCGCGCCGGTACGCTGAACCAGTAGTGGCGGTGACGGCAATGCGATGCGGCGCCCCCGCGCCGCTCGCCACGCCCCGCGTCATCACTGAATTTGGATCGGTCTCAAATCTGGCCTGAGGTTTTCATGTTTGCTCATATCGACGCCTACCCCGGCGACCCCATCCTGTCCCTGAACGAGAACTTCGCGCAAGACCCGCGTCAGGACAAGGTCAACCTGACGATCGGCGTCTGCTTCGACGACGTAGGCCGCTTGCCGCTGATGGCCGCGGTGCGCGAGGCCGAAGCCGCGCTGGTCGCCGACCAGGGGCCGCGCCCGTATCTGCCGATGGCCGGCATCCCCGGCTATCGCCAGGCCGTGCAGCAGCTGGTATTCGGCGCGGACAGCGCCGCGCTGGCCGAGAACCGTGTGGCCACGATCCAGACGCTGGGCGGCTCGGGCGCGCTGCGCGTCGGCGCCGACTTCCTGAAGCGCTATTTCCCCGAGGCGCAGGTGTGGATCAGCGATCCGAGCTGGGACAACCATCGCGTGGTGTTCGAGCGCGCCGGCTTCCAGGTCAACAGCTATCCCTACTATGACGACGCCACCGGCGGCCTGCGCTTCGACGCGATGATCGACGCGCTGCGCCAGGTGCCGAAGGGTCATGTGGTGCTGCTGCACGCCTGCTGCCACAACCCGACCGGCGTGGACCTGAACGAATCGCAATGGCGCGAGGTCATCGCCGTGGTCAAGTCGCGCGGCCTGCTGCCGTTCGTCGACATGGCCTACCAGGGCTTCGGCACCAGCCTGGACGACGATGCCTTCGTGATCCACGAGCTCGTGCGCGAAGGCGTGCCGTGCCTGGTGGCCAATTCGTTCTCGAAGAACTTCTCGCTGTACGGTGAACGCTGCGGCGGCCTGTCGGTGGTCTGCGCGAACGCCGAGGAAGCCGGCCGCGTGCTGGGCCAGCTGACCGGCGCGGTGCGCGCCAACTACAGCAACCCGCCGACGCACGGCGCGCGCATCGTCGGCAAGGTGCTGACGACCCCGGCGCTGCGCCAGTCGTGGGAAGCCGAGCTGGCCGCGATGCGCGACCGCATCGCGGCGATGCGCACGGCGATCCACGACAATCTGCAACGCCTGGCCGGCGGTGCGGACCTGTCGCGCTATCTTGCGCAGCGCGGCATGTTCACCTACACCGGCCTGTCGGCCGAGCAGGTCGATACGCTGCGCACCGAGCATGGCGTCTATCTGGTGCGCTCGGGCCGCATGTGCGTCGCCGGCCTGAACCACGGCAACGTGGCGGTGGTCGCGAAGGCGATCGCCGGCGTGATGGGGGCGAAGGGCTGACCTGGTAGTCCCGCCTCCAGAAAGCCGAAACCCCGCTTGCGCGGGGTTTCGACTCTAATCACGGAGGCCCGTCCGAACTCGGACCACCTCCGTCTCAAAGCGAGATGATAAGGGTTTTCTCGCTCGCATGGTCCGCTATACGACCATCCCCGTCGCCTCCGCCAGCGCGGCCATCGTCCATCCCCGTCCCAACAACACCATGCGGGTATGCAGTTTGTCGAGCACCGGCTCGGTGACGTCCGATCCCAGATAGCGCAGCGCCTTGTCGCGCAGCTCCACATAGCCTCGCTCGTAGTCGGCGGCCAGCGCATGCCATAGCGCATGCGCGCCGGGCGATTGCCGCGCGCCGGTGATCAGGCAGTGTCCCGCGTCCAGATACGAGCGATAGATCGCCGAGGCCAGGCCGCGGCGCTGGTAGGGCGGGGCGAACTTCGAATGCGGTGCGCGCAGATGGCGGTCGGCGCGGCGGTCCAGTTCGACCAGCCGGTTGAAGACGGTATAGCCGGCCAGGCAGCGCCGCACCGTGTCTTCGACATAGAAGTAGTACTCGCCATCCGCTTCGCGGTAGCGCACGACCAGGCCGGGCAGCGCGGACGGTGTTGCCGCGATGTCGTGCAGGCAGTCGCCGGGCTGATAGAGCCGGTCGTACAGCGCCTGCAATTCGGCCTCGAGCGTGTCGGGCGCGTGCTCGACGTCGATGCGCAGCTCGATGGCGCGCAGCAGGCGGGCGAGGGCAGGACGGCTTGCGTGCAGCCGGCGCGGGGAACCGCGCCATGCAACGGCGCCGAACGCCGCGTGAGCCAGCATCGATGACATGGCGGCGGTCAACCGGTCTGCCAGGCGCCGCTGACCAGGTTCTGCGGCTTGCTGCGGGCAACGATGCGCGCGCTGACGTCCCAGATATCGATCCGCACGTTCAGTCCCGCATGAATGCCGTATCCCGGTCCGGTGACGATCTCTTCGTCGGTCTGCACGCCTTCGCCGGCCTTGATCGCGCTATCGGCGACGATCGAGCCGCTTGCCTTGATGCCCCAGCCGGCTTCGATATGGTGGCTGCTGCGGATCGTGCCGCCGGCCTCGATGCCCTGGCCGGCGCTGATGCCGTGGCCTTGCAGATCGCCGTCGGCCTTCAGCGTGCCGCCGCAGCGGATCGCGTGCTGCGCGGCGATGCTGTCGCCCGCGCGCAGGTTGCGGCCGGCGTGGATATGCTCGCCTGCGGTGATGTCCCAGCCCGCCCGGACGCTGCCCTTGGCATCGAGAAAGGTCGCGACGTCGATGCCCCACGCGGCCTTGATGTCGCCGCCGGCTTCGATCGCGCCGCCGCTGTACAAATTGCCCGCGCAATCGATATCTTCACCGGCGATGATCGCGGTGCCGGCGCGGATGCCGCCGCCGACGCGGATCGTGCGTCCGGCTCGGACCACGGAATCGATATCGATGGCGCCGCGCACGACCAGCGTGCCGGCAAAGACCAGCGCGCCGGCGTTCAGCGCATCGAGCGTCAGCACGGCATCGGTGGGACCGAATTGGTCCAGCAGCCAGCATGCGTCGCCGACGCGGCCGGCATCGACCAGCGCATCGAGCAGCCGCTGGTAGTCGCTGCCGTCATGCCGGTTGCGCAGGAACCATTTGTAGCCGTCGGCGCAGGGGCGTTTCGCCTTGACGAAATTCTGGGAGAGTTCCATGGACATCGGGATCTCGGTAGTCGGTGAAAGGGAGGCTGGCGTGCTGTGGGCGATGGGGGTTGCCCTCTCCCCAACCCTCTCCCGCAAGCGGGAGAGGGAGCAGGCCGGCGCGGTATCAAGGCTTGCGTGTCGGCTGATGACTCCCCGCGCCCGCGAGTGGCAGAGGGAGCCCGGGATCGCGACTGCATTCGTGCGTGCCGATGGCCTGCTCCCCTCTCCCGCCTGCGGGAGAGGGGCTGGGGGAGAGGGCAACACGCCCAAACCGCCTACAGCGGATTCAGCACGAGAAATTCAACCGCCAGATAAAGCGCGGCAATCCCGGCCATGGCGAGCACGGCGCGGTAATAGACGGCGGCGGATTTTTTGGTCTTGGCGGACATGCGCTCTCCCATTTGCACGTTGAACAGTGGACCGCCATCGACGGATGGCGATCCCCGGGCAATGTGCCGTGCCAGGGAGACCGGTGTGGGACTGTGGTGTGGCTTAGTCCCTGGCTCCCCGCACGGCTGAGAGAAGCACGGCGGGAATATGGGATGTGCGGGCGACCATGGCCTGACGCGCGGCAAAGCCGCAAGCGTCGCCGTACGCGCGTGCCGCCACAGCATGCAGGGCATGCTGGTAAAGGGCGGTGCGGCGCAGGACGGTTTGCATTCGGTCGCGAATTTGAAGGAAGGAAGATTGGCCAGACGCAGGCGCGAATGGCGGGCTTTCGGTGGAGCGTTTGCTCCATCGGCCCTGAAAAAAGGGGCGAAAGCAGGGCAAGTATCCCATAGCCGTTGAGAAGTCTCAACCTTGCGGCGCACCAAGCGTGCGCGACAGAGCTTCAGCGGCAGTATTTCCGGTACTGATTGAAGTGCCGGATCGCGCGATGCGCGTCGCCCAGTTGCTCGTGCAGGCGGGCCGCGTTGAAATGCGCGTCGGCCATGTCGGGCGCGATATCGATGCAGCGGTGATAGCTGCGCAGCGCGTCCTCGTATCGCTCCAGATCTTCGAGCGTGACGCCGAGATTGAAGTGGAGCAGCGGCTCGTCGCCGATGGCGGCCACCGCGTCCCGATACAGCGCTTCGGCCTCCTGCACGCGCCCGGCTTCGGTCAGCAGGCAGCCGAGGTTCAGATAGGGGTCGGCGTAGTCGGGCGCGATCGCAATCGCGCGGCGGTAGGCCTGCTCGGCCTTGCGCATGTCCTGCGCTTCGAGCTGGCAGCCGAGCTGGAACCACGTGCCCGCGTCGGTGCCGGCATCGGTCCCATCGTTGGCGCGGTCCTCGGCGAAGTTGTCCGGCTTCCTCGCCGACTGGATCGACAGCACCGCGCCCGGCTGCGACCGGCTCGGCTGCAGTTCCATCACCAACTGGCCGGTTTCCACCTCCCACTGGCGATGCGCTTCCGAGACGACCACACCATTGCCGACCGCCGCGATTCGCACGCCCGACAGCGGCCGGTCCTGCGACCACGCCTTCAGTCGCTGCAAGGCCCGGGTGACGCGGCGCGGCGCGACATTGGCCTTTTTCAGCGAATCCGCGGTGCGGATCAGCACCACGTCCTGGAACGAATACTGGCGCTCGCCGCGGCTGCCCTTGACCGGTTCGAGCAAGCCCGCGCGCGTCAGGCTCGCCACCGTCCCGCGCGAGACGCCGAACGTGCCTTCGATGTCCTTCAGCGTAAAGCTGTCCTTGCCGACGGCGCTCATTTCCTGGCGGTACGTCGAATCGGGGCCGCGGGCTCCGCGGCGCGCTTGGCGCTCTTGCGCGGCGCCGTCTCGCGGGCGGGCTTCTTCGCCGCGGCCTGCGATTTGCTCAGGCTCGCCTTCAGCGCCGCCATCAGGTCGATCACCTCGCCGCCTTCGCTGGGCCGCTCCGCCGTCGCCGATACCGTGATCTTCTTGCCCTCGATCTTCTTGTCGATCTCGGCCAGCACGCGCAGCTTCTCCTCGTCCTGATAGGCCGCCGGGTCGTAGGCCTCCACCGTGCTCTGCTCGATCAGCTGCTCGGCCAGCGTCAGTTCGGCGGGACGGATGTCGGTGCGCTCGACGTTCAGATCGGCCATCGAGCGGACCTCGTCCGCATAGAGCAATTGCTGCAGCACCAGGCCGTCGTCGTTGGCGCGCACCTGCACCATGTACTGCTTGCCTTTCCATACCCAGGTGGCCAGCGCGCAGGTCCCGGTCTTGCGCATCGCCTCGGTCAGCAGGCTGTACGGCTTGGCGCCACGCTTGTCGGGGGCCAGATAGTAGGCCTTGTCGAAATAGATCGGGTCGATGGCGCCGGTCGGCATGAAGGCGACGATGTCGATGGTGTGGCGCGCGCCGGTCTCCAGCGCATCGAGCTCCTCGGGCGTGAAGACCACGTAGCGGTCCTTCTCGAACTCGTAGCCCTTGACCATGTCGGCACGCTCGACCACGACGCCCTCGCGCTGGCAGATGTACTGCTGCCGCAGCCGCGAGCCGCAGCCCTTGTGCAGCAGGTTGAAACCGACGCCGGACTTGCTTTCGGTCGCGGAAAAGACCCGGACCGGGATGGAAACCAAGCCGAAGCTCAGCGAGAGGGAGGCAATGGAGCGTGCGGCCATGTCGTCACCTTTCGTGTTCGCATTGCTAAAGGATTTAGCACATTGCTAAAGGATAGACGACACGGACCGGCGACGCCGGCCAGTGCGCCACATTCTCCGAACGGATCCGTCTTTCGTATAATGGCGGGTTTGCTGCCATCTCACCGTGTCGAAGCGGGATGTCGGATGGCCCCGGGCATCGCCCGCCTTTGCTCTGATCTCTCTCGCTCCGCTCCTCTCACATCATGAAATCACTGAAAGCCCTCCTGATCGTCTCCGCCGTGGCCCTGTTCGCCGCCTGCGGCAAGTCCGAGCAAGCCCCCGCGGCGGCCGGTGCCGCCAGCGCCCCGGCCGCGGCCGCCCGGACCGTCGTGGTCGGCCTGGACGACAACTTCCCGCCGATGGGCTTTCGCGATGCCAACAATGAGATCGTCGGCTTCGATATCGACATGGCCAAGGAGGCCGCGCGCCGGCTCGGCATGACGGTCGAGTTCAAGCCGATCGACTGGAGCGCCAAGGAGGCCGAACTGAACGGCAAGCGCGTCGACGTGCTGTGGAACGGCCTGACCATCACCGAAGAGCGCAAGAAGAACATCAGCTTCACCGCGCCCTATATGAGCAACCACCAGATCATCGTCGTGGGCAGCGCCTCGCCGATCAAGGCCAAGGCCGATCTAGCCGGCCGCATCGTCGGCGCGCAGGACGGCAGCAGCGCGGTCGACGCGATCCGCAAGGAAGCGCAGGTCGCCGCCGGCATCAAGGAACTGAAGACCTTCGGCGACAACGTGACCGCGCTGATGGACCTGTCGGCTGGCCGCCTCGACGCGATCGTCGTCGATGAGGTCGTGGGCCGCTACCTGGTCAGCAAGCGCGCCGGCGAGTACCGCGTGCTCGACGAGAACTTCGGCACCGAGGACTACGGCGTGGGCCTGCGCAAGGACGACGGCGAGCTGCTGGCCCAACTGGACAAGACGCTGGCCGAGATGAAGCAGGACGGCACGGCCGCGCGTATCGCGCAGCAGTGGTTCGGCGCGAATCTGATCAAGTAAGCGCGGCGTTCCGCCGGGCCAACGCAAGAGCCTGTTGGCGTAACATCCTGTCGTCCCCGCGAAGGCGGGGACCCAGCGGCTTCACAGACGCTGGATTCCCGCTTTCGCGGGAACGACATGATGGTCGTCGAGACCTTGCCGTCTCGATTCTTCCTCCTGTACCCCCGCGCGCCGGGTTTCGATCCATGGACTACGTTCTCTCCCTGCTGGGACCGATGGCGCAGGGCGCGCGGATCACGCTCTCGCTGTTCTTCATCACGCTGGCGCTGTCGGTGCCGCTGGGGCTGGCGCTGGCACTGGCGCGGCTGTCGGCATGGCGGCCGCTGAGCGTCGCCGTCAACGGCTATATCTGGCTGATGCGCGGCACGCCGCTGATGCTGCAGCTGCTGTTCGTCTATTTCGCGCTGCCGTTGCTGCCGGTGGTCGGCGTGCGCCTGCCGGACTTCCCCGCGGCGGTGGTGGCCTTTGCGTTGAACTACGCGGCGTATTTCGCCGAGATCTTCCGCGCCGGCATCCAGTCCGTGGACCGCGGCCAGTACGAAGCCAGCAAGGCGCTGGGCATGACCTACCTGCAGACGATGCGCCGCGTGGTGCTGCCGCAGATGGTGCGGCGCGTGCTGCCGCCGGTCAGCAACGAGACCATCACGCTGGTCAAGGACACGTCGCTGATCTACGTGCTGGCGCTGAACGACATCCTGCGCACCGCGCGCGGCATCGTGCAGCGCGACTTCACCACCACGCCTTTCCTGGTCGCCGCGGCCTTCTATCTGCTGATGACGCTGCTGCTGACCTGGATGTTCCAAAGCCTGGAAAAACGCTATGCCGCACACGATCAATGAGCCGCTGACGGACGGCGGCGACGCGCAGCAGCGCCCGGTGATGATCCGCGCCAGCGACATCGTCAAGTCTTTCGGCGCCAATCGCGTGCTGCACGGCGTCTCGCTGACGCTGCGCAAGGGCGAGGTGGTGGCGGTGATCGGGCCGTCCGGCTCGGGCAAAAGCACGCTGCTGCGCTGCCTGAACCATCTCGAGACGATCGACGGCGGCAGCATCGAGATCGAGGGCGAGACGCTGGCCGAGCCCGGCGCGGACCAGCGCAGCCGTTATGTCTCGGACGCCGAGGTACGCCGCATCTGCCGCAAGATGGGCATGGTGTTCCAGTCGTTCAATCTGTTCCCGCACATGACGGTGCTGCAGAACATCATCGAGGCGCCGATGACGGTCAAGGGCATCGCGCGCGAGGCCATCGTGCCGACCGCCGATGCGCTGCTGCGCAAGGTAGGGCTGCTGGACAAGCGCGACAACTACCCGTCGCGGCTGTCGGGCGGGCAGAAGCAGCGCGTGGCCATCGCGCGTGCGCTGGCGATGGAGCCCGACATCATGCTGTTCGACGAACCGACCTCGGCGCTGGACCCGGAGCTGACCGGCGAGGTGCTGCGCACGATGCGGCAGTTGGCGGACGACCATATGACGATGCTGGTGGTCACGCACGAAATGGGCTTCGCGCGCGAGGTCGCGCACCGGGTCGTGTTCATGGACCAGGGCCGCATCGTCGAGAGCGCGCCGTCCGAGGAGTTCTTCCGCGCGCCGCAGCATCCCCGCACGCGCGAGTTTCTGGCCCATATGCTGTAAGGCACGGCACGGCACGGCACGGCACGGCACGGCACGGCACGGAACGGAACGGCACGGAACGGCACGGAACGGCACGGCAGGGCACGGCAGGGCACGGCGAAGCGAAGCAAGGCGAGGCCAGGCGAGGCGAGCCGGGCGCTGGCCCGCTACGTGGCCGGATGCAGCCCCTGCACCAGCGCGCGCTTGTTGTCGCGGCTGCGGCGCGCGTGCTCGCGCATCAGCGCTTCGGCCCGTGCCCCTTCATGCGCGACGATGGCCCGCACCACATCCTCGTGATCGAACTGGGCCCGCTGCACGAAGGCCAGTTCGAGCGACGGCTGCACGCCCGCCGCGCCAAGCGCGCCGGGGCCGGCCATCGGGGTCTTGGCGATATGGTCGAGCGCCGAGGCCAGCGCGGGATTGGCCGCGCCTTCCACCAGCGCGCGATGAAAGCGCGCATTCATTGCGGCCCAGCGTGCGGTATCGACCGGCGTATCGCGGCCGAGCAGCGCCTGTTCGACCAGCACGCGCCCTTCGTCGACGCAGGCCTGCAGCTCCTCCAATACCTCCCTGGTGACGCCGTGCTCGGCCAGCAGCCGGGCCGCCATCCCTTCGAGCGTGCCGCGCACGTCGATCGCCATCGCCACTTCGTCCAGCGTGACCTGACGCACGCGGAAGCCGCGCGTGGGCAGCCGCTCCAGTAGTCCTTCCTTTTCCAGCTCGCCCAGCGCCAGTCGTAGCGGGGTGCGCGACACGCCCAGTTCGCCGGAGAACTGCACCTCGCGGATCCGTTCGCCGGCCTGCAGCTCGCCCGCCAGGATGCGGCGCCGCAATTCCATCGTCACGCGTTCGATCTGAGAGGCCATCGGTAAAAAGTGCATTAGGGCGAACTTGCCGGGCTTCATTATGACACGGGGACGGCTTGACGCAGCTCGCTGCATCGCCAATACTGCATGCAAAAATAAGGCTGGATCGATAATACAAGGCATAGGTAAGCATGTTTGCATGCAAACATCGCCTAAATGCCGAACAGGAGACAAGACCGTGCCATCCCGGATTCCGGGGCGGCGAGCCTCGCGTTCGCCCGCCCGCTTGCTCGCCCGCTTCCCCGCCATTTCCCTGCGCCGCCGAGCGGTGGCCATCGCCATCGCGTCCGGGCTGCTGGCGGGTGCCGCGCCCACGCTCGCCGCGTCCGAGCCGTATCCGTCGAAGGCGATCCGCCTGATCGTGCCATTTCCGGCCGGCGGTGGCGGCGACACGCTGGCGCGCCTGGTGATGACCCGCGTCGGCAAGGAGCTGGGCCAGACGCTGGTGATCGAGAACGTGGCCGGCGCCGGCGGCAATATCGGCTCGCAGGCCGCGGCCAAGGCGGCGCCGGACGGCTACACGCTGCTGTATGGCACCAATGGCACCTTCGCCATCAATCACGCGCTGTACAAGCGCACCGGCTTCGACGCGATGCAGGACTTCGTGCCCGTCGCGCAATTGACGCGTATTGCGACGATGGTGGTTACGCGTCCCGGCTTTCCCGCGAAGACCTTCCCGGAGCTGCTGCAGGCGCTCAAGGCCAATCCCGGCAAATACACGGTCGCGTCGGCCGGCAATGGCACCACCTCGCATCTGGCGTCCGAACTGCTGAAGGCGTCGACCGGCGTTGCGATGGTGCATGTGCCGTACCGCGGCGGCGCACTGGCGCTGACCGACCTGATGGGTGGCCAGGTCGACCTGATGATCGAGGTGATGCCCAACGTCATGCCGGCGGTGCGCGGCGGCAAGTTGCAGGGGCTTGCCGTGACGACGGCACAGCGCGTGTCGAGCTTCCCCAATGTGCCAACCGTGGCGGAGCAGGGCGTGGCCGGCTTCGAGGTCAGCGCGTGGGACGGCATCTTCGTGCCGAAGGGCACGCCACCGGAGGTGGTCGCCAAGGTCCAGGCCGCGATCCAGAAGGCGCTGGCCGACCCCGCGCTGCGGCAGCAACTGCTGGACCGCGGCGCCGAACCGGTGCCGCAGTCGAGCGCGGCCTTCGCGCAATTCGTCCGCGCCGAATACGAGCGCTGGGGGGCGCTGGTCAAGCGCTCCGGGGCGAGCGTCGATTGAGCGCCGGATCTTCGCATCGCCGGATTCTCTACGCCCCTCGATCCATCACAAAAACCGAGACAGATATGACCGCGAACCTCACCACCAACGCCAACCGCAATCTCAGCCCCAGCCCGGATACCCGTTCGCCCGCCGCCGACGATCGCAGCGGACTGCCGCACTACGACCGTCCGCCGCTGAAGGACAGTCGCCGTCCGCGCTGCCCGCCGTTCGTCGAGATCACCGATGCCGACCAGCTGCTGCCGTATCTCGAGCATGTCGCGCGTCGTCCGTACAACCACGGGCTCAATGCCTGCTGGGACCTGAAGGAGGGCGAGCGCGTGCTGCTGCGCGTCGACAACTGGCACAGCGAGCTGACGATCCAGGCGTGCCAGCGCATCCTCGAGAAGTACAAGGTCAAGTACGAGATCCAGAAGGTCGATCGCGGTCCGATCCCGACCTGGGTCGGCGCCGACGAGGTCGACTACTACCTGTTCCGCACGCGCGAGCTGGCGCAGTGGATGGACATGTGGGAGGAGGAAGAGAAGAAGCAGCAGTACGACAAGATCCTGATGGGCTACGGCGGCCCGGTGCTGGCCGAGCGCTTCATCAAGATCCAGCGCATGCCGTTCATCACGCCGGAAATCCTCGCCTCACCGGCGCACGCGATGCCGATCGAGGTGATCAACGCGATCGACCGCTGGACCTGGGATCGGATCCGTACCGCGCGGCGAGCCCGCATTACGGACCCCGAAGGCACCGACATCAGCTTCACCAATCACGACGACTACTGGGACGCGCGGCGCGAGTTCTATCACCCCGACCTGACCGCGGCGACCTGGCGCGGCAACGAGCATTTCGGCAAGACCTATCTGCCGGGCCATATCACCGGGCGTCCGTGGATGTTCCATCCGTTCAAGGAGGACGGCTGCGGCGTGATCGCCGGCACCACCAACCATATCGCCCCGTGCGACTGGACCCAGCTCGTCGTCGAGAATTCGAAGATCACGCGCATCAACGCCGGCGGCGACTTCGGCGACAAGCTGCGCAACGTGATGGAGCAGACCAGGGATATCCAGTATCCGACCTTCCCGGACAAGGGCCTGATGTACTGGTGGGAGGCGTCGATCGGCACCAATCCGCATATCCATCGGCCGCGCAAGGACTTTCCGTCGGGCTTCGTCAATTGCCTGTACGAACGCGTGCGCTCCGGCGTCATCCATATGGGCTTCGGCACCATCATCTCGTCGATGGCCGAGCGCGAGGCCGCCAGGATGGGGCACCTGGTCGGCCATTGGCACCTGCACCTCTACTTCCCGACGTACACGACCGAACGGTCCGGCGACAACGAGAACATCATCGAGAACGGCCGGCTGCTGGCGCTCGACGATCCCGCGATCCGCAAGCTGTGCGCGAAGTACGGCGACCCCGACCTGTGGCTCGACGAGAGCTGGAACCCTGCCGTGCCCGGCATCAATATGCAGGGCGACTACTGGTCGCACTATGCGAAGGACCCGCTGCACTGGGTCAAGACGGAGCTGGAGGTCTGCCGCAACTACCACCCGATGTTCATGCGGATGGTCGATGCCGATGCGAAGTACTGCGAAGGCGAGGGCGCGCGCTGGTGGAAGGGCGGATGCTGCAACCACAGCGGCGTGCAGGCGCCGGTGCTGCCGGGCAACTGCTGCGGCACGGAGGGCTTGGCGGTACAGGATGCTGCGCCGGCTCAGGCCGGCCACTGCTGCCATGGCGGGGCGGCATCGGATTGAGGGCTCGCCTGTCCCTCGCCATTGCCATCGCGGCCGGCGCGATGGCTGCCGATCTCGCGCTCGATGGCCAGTGGCACGGCGCCACGCTCTACCTGCAGCGCTGCGCCACCTCGGGGCCGTGGATCGACCCGACCGTCTTCGGGCAATGGACGGCCGACCATCTGCGCGCCTTTCCGGTCAGCAGCGCCGCAATGATGCTCGGTTGCGGACTGCCGCGTGCGTCGACACGCGACGGGACGATCGGCGTGGCGCTGCGGATCGCCGCGATGGTCGTGGCGATGCCGGCGCTGTGCGCGCTGGGTTTGCAGGCCGCCGCCGCGATGCCGCCGAATTTGCAGGTAGCGGCCTATCTGGCGACGATGTGGCTGCCGATGCTGGCCATCGACGGCGGCCTGCCCGCGTTACCGGCCGGACGAGGGCTTACTTGTCGTTACCGACCTTCTTGTTCAAGTCGCGCGCCATTTGCAGATGCTGCTCCAGATCCGGCACGTGTTTGGCGGCAAAGGCCTTGATGTCGGGATCCTTCGCGTTCTTGGCTGCTTCCTGGAACAGCTTGACCGTCTTTTCATGCGCGGCGACGCCGATCCGGCTGGCGTACATCTTGTCGAAGCGCTCGCCGTCCAGGGCGCTGAGTCCCTTGAGCTCGGTGCGCTGCACGACCGACGGTTCGGTCGGCGGCGTATAGCCCTTGCTCGAGGCCAGCTTGGTCAGCTCCTCGTTGACCGTGGTGTGGTCCTTGACCATGCGGGCCGCGAAGGTTTTGACGTCGGCGCTGGAGGCCTTCTGTTCGGCCAGCTTGCTGCCTTCGACCTCGGCCAGGCCGCCTTGTGCTGCGTTCTCGAGGAAGCTGCGGTCGGCGCGCACAAGCTTGCTGGTATCGCGGGCGGTGCCCCGCGTGCCGCTCTCATCCGTTGCGGTCGTGGCGGGCATATTGCCGGGCGCCGTGTTCTTCGGCGCGGTGCTGGTGCCCTGCGCCATCACCGCCGAGGACAGCAGCAGGGAGCAGGCGGCGGTACCGAGGACGCTGAGTGCTTTGGTGCGAATGATACGAATGGGCATGGCATGTTCTCCCTTGATCGTGGATGGGTATGCCTCGTTCAGCAATATCCACGCCCAGCTCGGTCCCGCGCGCCGCCAGGCGGTGCAACGAGGCCCGCGAACGCAGGGCGCCCGCGACGACGGCCTTCGCGAGCGTGCCCGCCGGCGAAAAAATTGCATGCGGCGGTAAAAACGCTCGAACCGTGGAATCCGCTGTGTACGGAGCGGCTGTCTTCCGCTCCGTACACACAACGCGTCGCAGTGCATGCAAAAAAGCCGTTTTCGAGGGGCGCCGTAGTAGAATTGGCCCCACTCAAACCGATGTCCCTGCCGCATGCCCGAAGAGCGAACGAGTCTGGCGGAAACGATCCGCGCCACCATCGAACAGGAGATCCTCTCCGGCAAGCTGGCCAGCGGCGCCCAACTCGACGAGCAGCAATTGCTGTCGCGTTTCTCGGTATCGCGTACGCCGGTGCGGGAGGCATTGATCCGGCTGGCGTCGGCGGGGCTGGTGGACCTGGTGCCGCGCCGCGGCGCGATCGTATCGGCGATCACGCTGCGCGAATACGTCGCGATGAGCGAGATCCTGGTCCAGCTCGAGGCATTGGCGGCCCAGCTGGCGGCGCGGCGCATCACCGAATCCGAACGGGAGGCACTGCGCGAGGCCTACGCGGCTTGCCAGCAGGCCGCGGCGCAGGCCAGCGCGGACCGCTATCGCGAGGCCAACGACGGGTTCCACGCGGTCATCTACGATGCCTGCCGCAACGAGATCCTCAGCGCGCAGATCCGCACGATGCGCGCCCGCATGCGCGGCATGCGCGACTACCGCTTCGAGAAGCCCGCGCGCATTCGCGCCTCGCTCGAAGAGCACGGCGCGGTAATGGAAGCGATCCTGCGCGGCGATGAAGAGGCGGCGGCGCGCGCGATGGTCGAGCATATCTCGACCGGCGGCAACGTCTACGCGGACATGATCGCGTCGATGCCGGACGAGGCGGTCGGCGCCAAGGCGCCGCGCTGAAGGAGGGCGCGCCTGGATGCGCGCCGCGATTCAGTCGACCATTCAATCGACCATTCAGTCGACGTTCAGTCGATCTTCACACCGGCCTGCACCGTGCGTTGCAGCGCGACCTTGCCATCCTGCTGTGCCCATTGCTTGAACTCCGCCGGCGAGCGCGACGGCGCGGGCTCGCTGCCGTTGTCGACAAGACGCGTGCGAATCGCCGGGTCGGCCAGCACCTTGGTAGCGGCCGCATAGAGCTTGTCTGTCACGTCCTTGGGCAGTCCCGCCGGTCCGAACAGCCCGAACCAGAAGGTGTAGTCGAAGCCCGGCAATCCCAACTCCGCAATGGTCGGCAGGCCCGGCGCCACCGCGGAACGCTGCGGCGTGGTGACGCCGATCATCTTGACCACACCCTGCGTGCCGAGCGGCAGCACCGACGACGCCGTGCCGAAGGAAAACTCCACTTCGCCCGCGGCCACCGCCTGCAAGGCCGGCGCGCCGCCCTTGTACGGCACGTGCGTCATGTCGACGCCGATCGCATTCGCGAACGACAGCCCCGCGACATGCGGTGAGCCGCCGATGCCTGACGACGCATAGTTGAACTTGCCCGGATTCGCCTTGGCCTTGGCGGCCAGCGTCTTGACATCGGCGATGCCGAGGTCCTTGTTGACGGCCAGGATCAGCGGCGAGATGGTCAGCCGGGTAATCGGCGTGAAGCTGTCGGGCTTGTACTTGACCTTGTACAGGTGCTGGTCCATGCCATAGATCGTCGCGGTAGCGAGCCCGAGGGTATAGCCGTCCGCCGGCGCCTGCGCCAGCCATGCCGATGCGAGCGTGCTGCCGGCGCCGGGCTTGTTCTCGACGACGACCGGTTGCCCCAGCTCCTTGGACATCGCCTCGCCGACGACGCGTGCAACGAAGTCGGCCGCGCCGGCCGGCGTGTAACCAATCACCAGCCGGATCGGCTTGTTCGGATAGCCGTCGGCCATCGCGTGGCCGGATGCGGCAGTGCCGATCAGCCCCACGGCCGCCAGGGCCGCGAAGGACGTGACAGTCCGGGTGGAATGGCTGTGCATCGGTGTCTCCTTGTCGTGTTGTATGGGTCGATCGGGCTCTGCGGCCCCACATCGTTCGTCAGGGCGATCGTCAGGCCTATTCGTCAGGCCTATTCGTCAGGCGATCGCGCCCTTGTCGCGCCACTGCGCGATCAGCTCCGGCGCAAAGCCCAACTCGCCGAGCAGCTCGTCGGTCTGCTCGCCCGGGTCCGGCGCAGCGCGCGCAAAGCGCTCCGGGTGGGGCGCGGCGGACAGATTGATCGGGGAGCGCAGCAGGTCCAGTTCGCCGAGCACCGGATGACGCACGGACCGCGTCATGCCGAGATGGCGTACCTGCGGGTCCTCGAACGCCTGGCCGATATCGAGGACGGGGCCGCAAGGCACGCCGGCCGGATTGAGCCGCGCCATCAGTTCCGCGCAGGTAAAACGCGAGGTGTAGGCCTCGATCGCTTCGTCGAGCCGCGTCCGGTTGCGGGCACGCGATCGCGCGTCGCGATAGTCGGCGTGGTCGAGCAGATCGTGCGCCTGCAGCACCTGGCAGAAGTTGGTCCACATCCGCTGCGTGCTGGCCGCGATATTGACGAGCCCGTCGCTGGCGCGATAGGTGCCCATCGGCACCAGCGTCGGATGCGCGTTGCCTTGCTGCGTCGGCACTTCGCCGTCGACGGTGTAGCGCGCCGCCTGGAAATCGAGCTTGTTCAGCATCGATTCGATCAGCGAGGTGTGGACCCATTGGCCTCGCCCGGTCCGTTCGCGGTGGAACAGCGCCAGCAGAATCCCCTGGCCCAGGAACATGCCTGCCGTCGTATCGGAGATCGCGATGCCGACACGGACCGGCCCGCGCCCGGGCTCGCCGGTCACCGAGCTCAGGCCGCACATGCCCTGGACGATCTGGTCGACCCCGGGCCGTTCGCTGTATGGGCCGTCCTGGCCGAAGCCCGAGATGCTGGCCAGGATCACGCGCGGATTGCGCGCGCTCAGCGCCTCGTACGTCAGCCCGAGCCTGGCCTTGACCACCGAACGGAAGTTCTCGACCACCACGTCGGTGCTCTCGAGCAGTCGCGCCAGGATCTGCGCCCCTTCCGGCGTCTTCAGGTCCACGCACATGCTGCGCTTGTTGCGGTGAAGGTTCTGCTCGTCCGAGCCGCGGCGCTGGCCGGTCACCGAACCGTGGTCCTTCGGCGGCGGGGGCTCGAGGCGAATGACATTGGCGCCCCAGTCGGACAGCAGCCGGACCGCGGCCGGGCCGGCGCGGGCGACCGTCAGGTCGAGGACGTTGATGCCGTGCAGAGGCAGTTGGGAATCGGATGGGGGC
Organism: Cupriavidus sp. JZ107; assembly: GCF_053903255.1. Lineage (NCBI taxonomy): Bacteria > Pseudomonadati > Pseudomonadota > Betaproteobacteria > Burkholderiales > Burkholderiaceae > Cupriavidus > Cupriavidus sp. JZ107. The sequence goes on from NZ_CP096480.1 coordinate 936,720, forward strand.
ATGGTTGGGGGAGGCGGTGATTGAGCGGAGACTGGGTGCAAGCGAGTATACGCACACAAATCATCTGTATACGAATAGGGGGTTATATGGATGCGGATGCAAGAATGGTGTCCTAGACTTTGCGCTGGACAGGGCTCCGGGCAGGCCGGGGATCGCGCGTTTCGACAACGACCCGATAGCCAAATGTGCCTTGTAGGCTATGGCCGCGCTTCCACTATCAAGGAAACGTATGCAGACATTGGCAATACAAATACAGAAGAAGGGCGGCCCGGACGCGCTGGAATTCATCGAGGTCGCGGTGCCACCGCCGGGCGAGGGCGAAGTCCAGATCCGGCAGAGCGCGATCGGCGTGAATTTCGCGGACATCTATCAACGGCGCGGCAGCCATGGTCCCCATCAGCCGACGTCGTTCCCCGTCATCCTCGGTTCGCAGGGGGCGGGGCGGATCGAGGCGTTGGGGCCGGGCGTTGAGGGGCTGGAGGTTGGCCAATCGGTCGGGTGTTTTCAGCCGGGGGCGTATCAGGTGGTGCGCAACGTCCCCGCGGCGCGCGTGGTGCCGTTGCCGCCGCAGATCCCCGAAGACGTGGCGGGCGCCACGCTGCTGCGTGGCCTGACCGCGGAATATCTGCTGCGCCGGATTTCACCGGTTCAACCGGGTGATGCGGTACTGGTGCATGCGGCCGCCGGCGGCATGGGCGTGATCCTGTGCCAATGGGCGAGGGCGCTGGGTGCAACCGTGATCGGCACGGTCGGCTCGGAGGCCAAGCGCGAAATTGCGCTGGCCCATGGCTGTCATCACGTCATCGACTACCGTCGGGAAGATTTCGTCGCGCGCACGCTGGAGCTGACCGATGGCCGCGGCGTCGCGGTGGTCTATGACGCGGTCGGCAAGGACGTGTTTGTGCCGTCGCTGTCGTGCCTGCGGCCGCTCGGCATGGCGATCAACTACGGCACCGCATCGGGCGACGTCGAGGCGTTCGACCTGCAATTGCTGCATGCGAAGTCGCTGATGGTCTGTCGTCCCACGCTGCGCACCTTCATCGCCGATGCCGCCTCGTTACGCAACGGCATGGCGGCGTTGACCGAAGCGGTTGCCGCCGGCCATGTCCGGCTTGAAGTGGGGCAGCGCTTTCCCTTTGCCGATGCGCGCGAGGCCCACCGGCGGCTCGAGGCCCGGCAGACCAGCGGCGCCGTGGTGCTGATTCCTTAGACCCAACGATCAATCGAACCGGCATCGCCGGTGGTGCCAGGAGAATCGGCATGAAGCTCTATCACAGCTGGCTGTCCAGCGCGTCGCGGCGGGTGCGCCTGTGCCTTGCGGAGAAAGGCATCGGCTACGACAGCGTGCCGGTCGACATGCGCCGGCAGGAGCATCATTCCGCGGCTTACCTGGCCGTGAACCCCAACGGCGTGGTGCCGGGGCTGGTGCTGGACGACGGCAGGGCGCTGCACGAAAGCAGCACCATCTGCGAATACCTCGACGACACGCAGCCGGAGCCGCCGCTGCGGCCGGACGATCCCTACCGGCGCGCCGTGATGCGCAATTTCATTCGCTGGACCGACGAGCGCGCGCTGCCGAACCTGCTGATTCTGAACTGGAGCCTGGTGTTCCAGGCGCAGGCGTCGCAATGGACCGATGCCGAGCTGGCCGAACGGCTGGCCCGCGTGCCGACCGCGCAGCGGCGCGAGGCGTGGCGGCGCGTCGCACGACAGCCCTATACCGACGACGAGAAGCGCGCCGCGCTGGACCAGCTGAAGGCCATCGTGCCGAAGATGGAGGCGATGCTGGCGGATGGCGGTCCTTGGTTGCTTGGCGATCGCTACACGCTGGCCGATATCGCCGCCGTGCCGTTCGTCGCGCGGCTCGCCGAACTCGATGTCAATGCGCTGTCAGCGGATTCCGCTCCCGCCGTGGCCGACTGGTGGCAGCGGGTGCAGGCCCGTCCCGCCTTTGCCCAGGCGCGGATCGACCGCTTCGACGCCGCGCTGGCAAGCGCATAGGCGCAATTCCTTCCCCTTGATTCGACTATTCCCTCTCATTGCAAGGTCAGCCCATGTCAGACACCGGATCGCTCCCCATCCTCCAGATCGAAGACCGCATCGCCACCATCACGCTTAGCCGGCCGGACGTCGCCAACCGGCTGGGCCCGGACGACCTGGCCGCGCTGCGCCAGCATGTCGACACGGTGAACGAGGCCGACGTGCTGGTGCTGCGCATCCGCGGCAGCGGCAAGTATTTCTGCAGCGGTTTCGATATCGGCAAGCTGGCCGCAGGGCAGCGCGGCGCCGGGTTCGAGCCGCTGGTCAATGCGCTGGAGGACTGCCGCCCCGTGACGATTGCCGAGATTCACGGCGGCGTCTATGGCGGCGGCACCGATCTCGCGCTCGCCTGCGACTTCCGGATCGGCACGCTTGCCACCGAGATGTTCATGCCGGCCGCCCGGCTGGGCCTGCATTTCTACCAGCGGGGCATGGAGCGCTATGTCACCCGGCTGGGACTGAACGCCGCCAAGCATCTGTTCCTGACCGCCGAGAAGATCGATGCCGAGGCGATGTTCCGATGCGGCTTCCTGACCGAGCTGGTGCCGGCCGCCGCGCTGCGCGCGCGCGTCGAGCAGCTGTCTTCCACCATCGCTTCGCTGGCGCCGATCTCGGTGTACGGCATGAAGAAGCATTTGAACGCGATCGCGCGCGGCGTGCTGGACGTCGAGGCGTTGACCGCCGACATGCAGCGCTCGGTGCAATCGGAGGACATCAAGGAGGGCGCGCTGGCGTGGAAGGAGAAACGCGTGCCGCGCTTTGTCGGACGATAGGGACTAGTGAAGCGCGCTGGGCCGAAAGACTGGGTTTCAAGCCGCCAATTCCTGTCCCAACGTTTCGTCGTTGAATTCGGTCAGGCAATTGAGATCCAGCGCGCGGATCTGCTCGGTCATGAAGTCGATAAAGACGCGGATGCGGGTTGGCAGGTGCTGCCGGCTGAGGTAGCAGATGTAGTGGCCGCGATCGTCCGGCGCATGCCGGCCCAGCGCGACGACCAATTCCTTGTTCGCGAGGTGGCCGCAGATCTGGTATCCGGCCATCTGCGCGATGCCCCAGCCCTGCAGCACCGCATCGAGCACCAGGTCGGCGTCGTTGAAGGTCAGCCGTGCCGTCGGCATGAGCTTGCGCACATTGCCGTCGACCTTGAACTCCCATTCGAATATCCGCCCGCTGGCAAAGCGGAAATTGATGCAGTCGTGCTCCGATAATTGTTCGAGCGTGTGCGGCAATCCGCGCGCGGCCGCATAGGCGGGCGATGCGCACAATGCCATCTGCATCGGAATCAGTCGTTTGGCGATGATGCTCGAGTCCTCGATGCGGCCATTGCGAAATGCCACGTCGATCTGCTCGGAGGCGAAATCCGTGGGTTTGTCGTCGAGCAGCAGATCGATCGCGATATCCGGATAGGCCTTCATGAAGCGCTCCAGCAACGGGGCGACGATCTTGCGGCCGAATCCCACCGTCGAACTGATGCGGATCAGGCCGCGCGGCGGGCCCTCCCGTAGCTCCAGCATGTCGTTCATCGCTTCGACGATATGCGTGACGCCCTGATGGCAGTTTTCGAAGAATCGCTGACCTTCGCGGGTCAGCTGCGTGGTACGGGTCGTACGAAGAAACAGCCGCGTGCTGAGCTGGGTCTCCAGCTTCTGCACGTTGCGGCTGACGGCCGAGCGGCCGATGCCCAGGCGCTCGCCGGCCTTGGCAAAGCTGCCCTCGCTGGCCACCGCCATGAAGGCCATGATGCCGGCATAGCTGGCCGCGAAGCTGGTGGACAGTGCGTCCGCGCGATTGGGCAGGCTGAGGCGAAAGGCGCGTTCCGCTGTTTCCGATTGGTTCATTTCAGCACTCCCTCAATGCATGGCCGCGCAGAGATATGGCGTGCCTGGATGCTAATCAGGCGTCGCTGTACCGTAAATGACAGCGTTCCCTGAATTTCTGCCAGGCTGCCATCCCGTCTCCAGGCGAATAGCGATGCGCGCTCGCGATTGGTGCAGGAATGGAAACGGCGTCGCTTTGCCGCATTGCCACATTGATGCGATCTTGCACGCGATCATCGGCGGGACATAACATCCGGTGTCTCCTTCCCGGTTGCCATGGAATTGAATTCTTCTCTCCCCGTCTCCGCGACCATCGAACCAACGCCGCGCAACGTCGTGTTCGTGCTGTATCCCGATGTCAGCCTGCTCGATTTCGCCGGTCCTCAGACCGTGTTCTGGGCCGCATCGCAGTACGCGCGCGAGCGCGGCATGACGGAATATCGCTGCCATGTCGCCAGCGAGTTCGGCGGTGCCGTGCCGGCGGTCGAGGGCACGGCGATGCAGACGGTGGCGCTCGACAGCCTGGACCCGCGCACCGTCGATACGGTGATCGTGCCGGGCTCGCCGAAGATCCTGCAGGTGGCGAAAGAATCCGGCTCGCTGATCGCATGGCTGCGCACGGTGTCCGGCAAGGTTCGGCGGACGGCCTCGGTCTGCAGCGGGGCATTCCTGCTGGCACACGCCGGCCTGCTCGATGGCAAGCGCGCCACCACGCATTGGGCGATGCTGGCCCGGTTCCACGAGATGTTCCCCATGGTCGATCTGGACGCCGATGCGATCTTCGTCCAGCAGCAGAACCTGTGGACGTCCGCGGGCGTTACCACCGGCATCGATCTGGCGCTGGCCATGGTCGAGGCCGATTGCGGCCACGAGGTCGCTCTCAGTGTCGCCAAGGAACTCGCGGTCTACATGAAGCGCCCAGGCGCGCAGCCGCAGCTCAGCGAAATGCTGATCGCGCAGAGCCGGCAGGTGCCGGTCTTCGAGACGCTGCATTTGTGGATCGCCCAGAATCTGTCGCGAGAAGACCTGTCGGTCGAACAACTGGCCGATCGCGTCGGCATGAGCCCGCGTAACTTCGCGCGGGTCTACAAGGAAAAGACCGGCCGCACGCCGGCCAAGGGCGTCGAGCACTTCCGCATGGAAGCGGCGCGCGGCATGCTGCAGGACATCGACAAGCCGGTCGACCAGATTGCGCGCGAATGCGGTTTTGGCAGCGAGGAACGCATGCGGGTCGCTTTCCACCGGCACTTCGGGCTCTCGCCCAGCGAATACCGGTTGAAGGTCAATCGCTGATCCGCGCATTGCTTTCGAGCGGTCTGCCTGCTCCGGTCTGCCCGCTCCGATTGGTGCCGATCGGGAAACACCGTGGTTTCGGCATCGGTCTGGTGCGCGCGATGCACGACCCCTAGCATGAGCGTGAAGTTGTTCCACTTCCACTCACAGCAGGGAGAAGCATCATGAAGATCGTTGTCATTGGCGGCACGGGCCTGATCGGCAAGAAAGTCGTGGCGAGGCTATCGAGCGAGGGGCATCAGGTACTCGCCGCGGCGCCGCAAACCGGCGTCAACGCCTTGACCGGCGAAGGGCTCGCGCAGGCGCTGGCCGGCGCGCAGGTGGTGGTGGACGTCGCCAATTCGCCATCGTTCGAGGACGCCGCGGTACTGCATTTCTTCGAGACATCGGGGCGCAACCTGGCTGCCGCCGAGAAGGAAGCGGGCGTCGCACACCACGTTGCGTTGTCGGTGGTCGGCACCGACAGGCTTCCGCAGAACGGTTACTTCCGCGCCAAGCTCGCGCAGGAGACCCTGATCCGCGAGTCCGGCGTGCCCTATACGATCGTCCGCTCGACGCAGTTCCTGGAGTTTCTCGGCGGCATCGCGCAAGCGGCGGCGCAGGGCGACACGATCCGGTTGTCGCCCGCGCTGATCCAGCCGATTTCGTCGGAAGACGTCGCGCAGGCCGTGGCCGATTGCGCGCTGGCCGCGCCCGCGAACGGCATCGTCGAGATCGCCGGCCCGGAACCGTTCAAGATGAGCGACATCGTGCAGCGCTATCTGCAGGCGATCGGAGATTCGCGCACGGTCAAGGTCGATCCCGCTGCTCGCTATTTCGGCGCCGAATTGCAGACGGGTTCGCTGGTGCCGGAGGGACAGGCCCATCTGGGGCGCATCAGCTTCGAGGAATGGATGCGCCAATCGCAGGTCAAGTAGGCGCGGAGGCCCTATGACAACCAAGGGGCTGAAGCCGCCGCCGCTGACGCTGCTCGATCGCTATCGCGGCAGTGACTTTGCCGCGCTGTACACGACGACCGTCACGGTGTCGGGAGGCGAGGCGGGGCATGGCCGCGCATCGGGCGTCGCGCGATCGGACGATGGCAACCTGCATCTCGACCTGCGCTTGCCGGCGGCACTCGGCGGCCCGGGCGGCGGCACCAATCCCGAACAGCTTTTCGCGGCAGGCTTCGCGGCCTGCTTCCACGGCGCCTTGAGCCTGCTGGCCCAGCGCGAGCAGATCGACATTGCGGCCGCGACCGTCGCGGTCAAGGTGTCGTTCGGCCGCGATCCCACCGACGGCGGCTATGCGCTGATTGCCGACATCCATATCCGGATGCCCGGTGTCGACAAGCCGGTCGCCGAAGAACTGGTCCGCCATACCGAACGGCTTTGTCCCTACGCAAAGATCGCCCGCGAGGGTATGCATACCGTCATTACGGTGTCGGTTTGAGGAACTGTCCAAGAATCCGGAGTGAAACCATGAAACCAGTCACTGCCTTTGCGGCAACGCTGCTGCTCTCGTCGCTGATGGTGGGACAGCCCGCCGCCGCGGCCGGGGAAGGCGTCTCGGTCAAGCCGCTGCTGACGCAGCCGTTGCCCGAATACCCCGGCAAGGAAGTCGAGATGATCGTCGTCGATTACGCGCCCGGCGGCGCCGACCCCGTGCATCGCCACGACGCCCACGGCTTCGTCTATGTGCTCGAGGGCAGCATCGTGATGGGCGTCAAGGGCGGCAAGGAGGTCACGCTGAAGGCGGGCGAGACCTTCCACGAAGGGCCGAACGATATCCACACGGTGGGGCGCAACGCCAGCAAGACGCAACCGGCGAAGTTCGTCGTGTTCCTGCTTAAGAAGCAGGGCGCGCCGATTCTGACGCCGGTGAAGTAGGGCGCTTCTCGTAGGACCTGGCCATGCCGGGTCTTACAATCGTGCTTCTCGAACTACGGTAAAGGGAAGGCGATGCAGGGCGACGGCCGAGCAGGCGCAGCACTGAGCCAGGTGCAGATCCGCAATTTTATCGATCAGGGCTTTATCCGGATCGACGGTGCCTTTCCCCGTGCGGTGGCGGAGGAGGCAAGGGCAATCCTGTGGCGGGACACGGGCTGCGATCCTACCGATCCTTCGAGTTGGACCAAGCCCGTGATCCGCCTCGGCATGTATTCCCAGCCGCCGTTTATCGAGGCCGCAAACACGCCCGTGTTGCGCCAGGCGTTCGATCAGCTGATCGGCGCCGGGCGCTGGCTGCCTTGCAACGCGATGGGCACCTTCCCCGTTCGCTTTCCCTCGCCGGAGGATCCCGGCGATGCCGGCTGGCACGTCGACGTCAGTTTCGGCTGGGACAATCCCGACTTCATGGAGTGGCGCGCCAATGTCGGTTCGAAGGGGAGGGCGCTGCTGATGCTGTTCCTGTTCTCGGACGTCAGCGAGCACGACGCGCCAACCCGCATTCGAATCGGCTCGCATCTGGATGTCGCGAGGATGCTCGCGCCTGCCGGAGACGCCGGACTGACATTGCGCGAAATCGTCGGCCGGTTGCCTGAGACGGAAGGGCGTCCAGAGGTCCTGGTCGCCGGCGCCGCAGGAACGGTGTACCTGTGCCACCCGTTCCTGGTGCATTCCGCCCAGCCCCATCGCGGCACGACGCCGCGCTTCATGGCGCAGCCGCCGTTGCTGCCGCGGGAGCCGCTACAGCTGGAGCGGGAAGATGGCGCCTACTCGCCTGTGGAATTGGCGATCCGGCACGGGCTGAGCGGATAGGGCTACGTCGTCGGTTATCGCGCCGCGGCCAATTGAAGCGACGGCTCCCGCGACGCCGACATCGGGGCAGGGCCGGCCTCCAGCCGGAATCGCGCCACCACGCTTTGCAGCTCGCGGGCCTCGTCGGCCAGCGCGTTCGACGCCGCGGCGGCCTGTTCGACCAGCGCGGCATTCTGCTGCGTCACTGTATCCATCTGCGTGACCGCCTCGGCCACCTGAGCAATACCGCTGCTTTGATGCTCGGACGCGGTACCGATTTCGCCCAGCAGCGTCGTCACGTGCCGAACGGCCCCGACGATTTCCTGCATTGTCTGACCGGCCTTGCCGACCAGCGTCGAGCCGCTGCCGACCTGCTGCACCGAGTCGTCGATCAGGTCCTTGATCTCGCGCGCCGCCGCCGCACTGCGCTGGGCCAGCGTGCGCACTTCACCGGCCACCACCGCGAACCCGCGGCCTTGTTCGCCGGCGCGTGCCGCTTCCACGGCGGCGTTCAGCGCCAGGATATTGGTCTGGAAGGCGATGCCCTGGATCACGTCGACGATATCGGCCACCTTCTTGGAGCTGGTGTCGATCGCCTGCATCGTGTCGACCACGGCTGTCATCACCTCACCGCCGCGCTCGGCGATGCCCGATGCCGACTGCGCGAAGCGGTTGGCTTCGCGGGCGCGCTCGGTGTTTTGCTGCACCATCGCAGTCAGCTCGCTCATGCTGGACGCCGTTTCTTCGAGCGTCGCCGCCTGCTGTTCGGTGCGCTGCGACAGATCGGTATTGCCGGCCGCGATCCGGTGCGAGGCCTCGGTAATCGAATCGGTGGACGTCTTGATCCGCGTAATGAGGTCGGTCAGCATGTCCTCCATCCGGCCGAGCCCGCCGAGCAGGGGGCCGAAGGGACCGCTGCGCTCGGTCTCGAATTCCTGGCTGAGGTCGCCGGCGGCGACCGTCTCGGCGATCAGCTCGGCCTCGGCCAGCGGCTGCTGGATGCCCCTGGACAGCGCGTGGACGCTTGCCACCGCCAGCAGCAGGGCGGCGATGCCCAGGCCGGCCATCCATTCGGTGGTGGTGGTGATTTGTTGTTCCAGCTGAGTCACGGCGGCTGGGCCCTTGGCCGCGGTAACGGCCCCGGCCTCGGCCGAATGCGCTGCCTCGCCGATGGCCCGCAACTGCGTGACGCCCATGCCCAGCGCGATTGCCAGTACCAGCAACACCGCGCCGAAGCACGCGGTCAGCCTCGCCCGGATGGACCAGTTTCCGATATGCATTTCTCCCTCCGCTCCCCTGTTGTTGTGGATTGGCGCCCCGCGTCAGGGCGAGTTGGCGGCCGGACTGCAATGGTCCGTTTTTTACCCCCAACGCGGATTGACGGCAGGGAAGAGGGAAACTTTAGGGGGAAAGATCTAAGGAAAAACCTTAGAGGAAAAGAGGGCGCCGTTTCAGGCCTCGATCGCGTCGGCTTCCGCCATTTCGACCCGGTTGCCGCCCATGGACTTGGCCCGATACAAGGCGCGGTCCGCGGCCGCAAGGCGATCGACCAGCGCGGGCGCCTCGTCGTGGAACTGCGCGCCGCCAACGCTGACCGTGGTCCGAATCGCCGCGCTGCCGCTGCGGCCCGGGATAGCCTCGGCAAAACGCCGGACGACGGTCTCTGCCAGCGCCTTGGCGCGCCCTGCGTCGGCGCCATACAGCAGCGCGGCGAATTCCTCCCCACCGATGCGCGCCAGAACCGCATCCGGCCCTAGCACGCCCTGCGCAATCTCGGCGAAGGACTTCAGCACCCGGTCGCCCGTCTCGTGCCCGTGTCGGTCGTTGATGGCCTTGAAATGATCCAGGTCGAAAGCCAGGACGGACACCGGCCCCTCCTTGCAGCGATCGACGATCCGCGCGCCGTGTTCAAAGAACCATCGGCGATTGCCAAGCCCGGTCAAATAGTCGGTCTGCGATTGCCGCAACAGCTGCCCGTGCGATTCGTCGCGGATCAATTTCAGCAGCGCCATCGGCAAGATGACTGAATACAGCACGCCCTCGTAGATCGTGATCTTGCTGGCAATCGACTGCACCGATGGGCCGTACGCAGCCACCAACCAGGGCAGCAAGAAACTTCTGGCCGCGTAAACCGCGGCATGGATGCCGGCCACGATCACGACGATGCGCCGCGAGTGCAATGCCTTCATCGCCTCGCATCGCCACATCTCCCAAGCCGTCAAGGCGCTGATGATCGCGATTGGCACAGAACTGACGTGGCTCCATACGAACTCGCGATATTGCGGGCCCCATCCGACCCACACCAGCGCCATCACGATCAACAGCCCGATCGAGCCGGCCCGGTATTCCCGGCCGTTCAACGATGCGACGCCGCGCAGCACCAGAAGATAGCCGGTCAGCACAAGCAGGTTGCTGACAGCCGAACCGATGGCCCCGGGCAGATCGCGGCGGAACAACACCGCCGCGCAGCCGATTGCCAGCGTCGCGAACCCCGCCGCCAGCATTCGCAATTCCCTGCTGCGCTCGGGGCTGGCCCGACGCTCCCAGAAGATCATGCCCGCACTGACAAGGAGCGTTCCGATGGCAAGGTGGTAAAGGGTAAGGAGATCGACGTGCATGCCAAATGTAAAGACATTGCGCCGATACATGGCGGCGGCCGCCAATTCTACGTGGGAAAGGCATTCGTCGATGACCAAACGTGGGCTGCGGGAAAGCCTCGATTGATCGATTGATTTGCTTGACGAGCGCTATTCCTGCTGAATGCCGGCCTGCTTGACCACCTTCCCCCATTTGGCCAGATCGGAATGGATCAGCGCCGCGTATTCCTGCGGCGTGCCGCCCTGGATCTCGATGCCCGCCGCTTCGAGCTTGGCGCGCACCTCGGGCAGCTTCAAGGCCGCATTGATCTCGGTATTGAGCTTGGCGACGATCTCCTTGGGCGTACCCGCGGGCGCCAGGAAGCCGCCATTGGTATTGGCGTCATAGCCCTTCAGTCCTTGCTCTTCCGCGGTCGGGACATTGGGCAGCGCCTTGGAACGGTTCCGGGTCGAAACGGCCAGCGCGCGGACATTGCCGGCTTTCACCTGTTCCTGGATCGCGCTGATGGTGTCGATGAACAGCACCGTGCGTCCGGCCACCAGGTCCGGATGGGCGGCGGACGAGCCCTTGTACGGAATCAGCAGCATGTTGGCGCCGCTGACCATGCGGAACATTTCCGCGGCCATCTCCTGGGCGCTGCCGCGTCCGGAAGTCGCGACCTTGGCCTCGCCCGGATTGGCCTTCATCCAATTGACCAGTTCGGGCACTGATTTGGCGGGAATTTTCGGATTGACCGCGAACACCAGCGGAATCACGTGGGTATAGACGATCGGCTCGAAGCTCTTCTCCGGATCCCAGCCCAGATTCTTGAACAGGTATTTATTGATGTTGTGGCTGCCGCCCACGATGCCGATCGTGTAGCCGTCCGGCCTGGCATTGGCCAGCACGGCGGTGCCCAGATTGTTCGATGCGCCCGGACGGTTCTCGACGATAAAGGGCTGCCCAAGCTTCACCGCCAGCTTTTCTCCGACGACGCGGGCGATCAGATCGATGCCGCCTCCGGCCGGTGCGGGCACGATGATGGTGACTGGGCGGGTGGGGTAGTTCTGTGTTTGTGCCGACGATAGGCTGGCTCCCAGGATCAAGGCGGCTGGGACAGCAACGGTTGCGATCAGTTTGGTCAATGGCATGGGTGTCTCCTCTGTTTCCGGTCAACTGTGGTGTCAACTCTGGTGCTGCGCCCTTCGGACGCCGGGCAAGGGGGGGGGCGCCGGGGCGCGTCAAGCGATATCAGCCGCGTCCGACGAAGGGCATCGCACTGGCCATCACGGTCATGGTCAGCACGTTCGCATCGAGCGGCAGCGATGCCATATGTCGGACGGCATTGGCGACGTGGCCGGCGTCCATCATCGGTTCCGGCGCGGTCGTGCCGTTTGCCTGCAGCACGCCGCGCGTCATCCGCTCCGACAGCTCGGTCAGCGCGTTGCCGATGTCGATCTGGCCGGCCACGATGTTGAACGCGCGGCCATCCAATGCGAGTGCCTTGGTCAGGCCCGTGACGGCGTGCTTGCTCGCGGTATAGGGCGCCGTGTAGGGGCGCGGCGTGTGCGCCGAGATGGAGCCGTTATTGATGATCCGTCCGCCCTGCGGCGATTGGCGGCGCATCAGGCCGAAGGCAGCGCGGGCGCGAAGGAAGACGCCGGTGGTGTTGGTATTGATGACGTTGAACCAGGCGTCCAGCGGCAGCTCGTCCATCGGCACGGCGGGGGCATTGACTCCGGCGTTGTTGAACAGCAGGTCCAGCCGGCCGAATTCCTGTTCGATGGTGTCGAACAACGCCTGCACGCTGGCGGGATCGGTGACGTCGGTCGGCACGGCCACCGCGCGCTGGCCACGCGCGGCCGCCTGGGCGGCCAACGCTTGCAGCGGTTCGGCCCGGCGGCCGGCCAGCACGACGGTCCAGCCGTCCTCCAGCAAGGCGATAGCGCTGAGGCGGCCAACGCCGCTGCCGGCGCCGGTGACGAGGGCGATTTTTCGGGAAGGGTTCAAGGGCGGGTCTCCTTAATGGGGCGTTAGGCTGGAAGGCTTCTGCGCGCACAGGCGCCCGGGCGTTCGTGCATTCGCGTGCTCGTGCACTCGTGCGCTCGTGCGGTGGGGCGTGAAACGGATAGTCCTGCGCTCAGGTGGTCAGACTCATCGTCGGACGGCCGCCAGCCAGCGCCTGCGCCACGCTTTCGAGCACCATCTGCGCCATCGTGGTACGGGTTTCCCAGGTCGCGCTGGCGCGATGAGCCTGTAGCGTCGTGCGATCGGACTCGCGCAAGGCCAGCGGCACGCGCGGCTCGTCGACGAACACGTCCAGGCCCGCGCCCGCGATACGGCCGGCCGCCACGACTTCGGCCAGGTGGGCCTCATTGACCAACCGGCCGCGCGCCACGTTGACGAGATAGCCGCGCGGGCCAAGCGCGTCGAGCACCGCGGCATCGACGATGCCCTCCGCCTTGTCCGCCGCTGCGCAAAGCACCAGCGCATCGCTGCGGCGCGCCAGTTCGCGCAGGTCGGCCACGAACTCGTGGGGCACGTCATCCATGCGACGCAGGTCGGTGTAGCGGATCGGGCAGCCAAACGCCGCCGCCCGTGTCGCCACCGCCCGGCCGACACGCCCCATGCCGACGATGCCGACATTCATGCCGCTGAAGCGGCGGGCAAGCGGAATCGCGCTCGGCTGCGGATACAGCTCCCACTGGCCATCGCGCACGAAACGGTCCCCTGCGCAGATATTGCGGCAGGCCGCGATCAGCAAACCGATCGCGAGGTCGGCCACATCTTCGGTCAGCGCGCCGAGCGTGGCGGTGACCGGCAGATTGCGGCCACGACAATATTCAAGATCCACCGCATCGGTGCCCACGCCATTGATGGCCACCACCTTCAGCGCAGGCAACTGTTCCAGCATCGCCCGCGAAATCCCCGTATGTCCTCCGGTAATGACGGCCTGGATAGAAGGCCCGTGCTCGCGCAACCACGCCGCCTGATCGGCGATCTCGAAGTACTTGTGAACGCGGTACAGCGAGGCGAGCTTGTCGTTGATCGCGGGAATCAGGATCGGATTCAGTTGCAGGATTTGCGGCTTCATGTGCGTCAGCGTTTGGTGTTTGAGCGTGGCGTTGAACGTTGACGGCATAGTAGGTAGTACTTGATCGTCATGGCAATATTGATCTATAAAATCAATATATAAACATTGACGACACCCCCATGAGCTCCTGGATATCGATGGACGAGGCCTGCCGAAAGCTCGGCGTGCGGCCGCAGACGATCTATGCGTATGTCAGCCGCGGCAAGCTGGAGGTGATGACCGACCCGGCCGACACGCGCCGCAGCCTGTACCGCGCAGAGGACGTGGCGAGCCTCGCCAAACGCAAACAGGCGGGCCGAAAGCACGAAACCCTCGCCACCAATACGCTGTTCGGCGCGGAACCGAGCATCCCGACCGCGCTTTCCACCTTCGTACGCGAGCGGCTGTACTACCGAGGGCAGGACGCCATATCCCTGGCCGGCTCGGCCACCCTCGAGGACGTGGCGCAATTACTGTGGGACGCGCAACAACCGGTGGACTTTTCACGCTCGACCCGAGTCGCCAAGCCCGGACGCGTTGCGGCATTCAAGACCCTCGCTACGCTGGCCGCCACGGGCCACTCCACGCATGGACGCATGACGAGGGTCCTGCATGTGGAATGCCAAAGCCTGGTCGGCCAACTCGCCAACGCGTTCGGCGCGCAACCGGGCCAACAGCCGTTGCACCTTCGCTTTGCGCAAGGGTGGAAACAGCCGGCGCACGTGGCCGACCTTCTGCGGACGGCCATGGTTCTTCTGGTTGACCACGAAGTGACGAGCTCCGCCTTTGCCGCCCGTATCACGGCATCGACCGGCGCATCCCTGCCGGCGTGCCTGCTCGGAGGACTGGCGACACTCTCCGGCCCGTTGCATGGCGATGCCTCTGGCCGCGTCAAGGCGCTATTCGATGAAGTGGAGCGGCAGGGCGAGGAACAGGTGATTGCGCATCATCTGTCTACGGGATTGCCTTTGCCCGGTTTCGGGCACCACCTGTATCCCGATGGCGATCCGCGGGCGGCAGCGTTGTTGGCGATGTTCGAGCCGCCGGAAGCGATAGCGCGCTTTATCGAGAAGGCGACAAGGCTAACGGGGTTGCAGCCCAATATCGACGTCGCGTTGGCGGCTATGGTCATTCATTACGGGCTGCCGGATGATGCCGCGTTTGCGATGTTCGCTACGGCGCGCAGCATCGGACTGCTGGCGCACAGCTTGGAGCAATTGGGAGTGGGGCAGGTGATACGGCCGCGGGGGCGGTATGTTGGGGTGGCCACGGGGAGGGTGGGGGAGAGGTGAAGTTCGCCAGAGGCGAGCCTAGACGGCTGCCTGTGTATCAAAGAGGGGCTGCTCTGCGGCCCATGACCTCCCGCTTAAGGTGCTCACGTTCAATGCGCGACTATGCCACGCGTGGCGGGTGCCAGCTATACCTCGCCGAAGCATACGCGGATTCTTCTGCGGATGGCGAGTTGCCGAAATAGATTGCTGCGTCTGCTTTCCAGTGCTTCGGACGGCCCCCTTAATGCGAGTCAAGCGGACTATGGCGGCCCACTTTCCCACATGTCGGTGATTCGCTTACTGCCATGGGGCGAACCATGTCTAAAACACAACGACCATCATAGCTTAGGAAAGGTCGGCCAGATCCTGTTCCAGTTCGCGCACTGCTTTTGAAATGTGCATTTTGAAAAGTTCATCGACACGCGTGTCGGAGAGTCTGGAAATGTCTCGATTCGAGAGCAAGGCAAGAACGCGCCGTTTTTCGGCGGTCGGCATAGAGTCGAAGTTCGGTATATAGCGATGCTGTTCCTTCACAGATCTTTGGCTCTCATAGAATGTCTTCAGCGCACGTTTGACCTTGATCCTTGAGGTCAATGAGAAGCGCTCCATGAGCTGCTGCACCGTCTTGTCGACGGCGCGAAGTTGCGACGTGTCGGTAATTTGAGAAAAATAAAATACCCAGCCTAGTCGCTTGTTCTCGAAGATGCAGCCTGTCATCCGGAGATTCAAACGCCATTCGCATAAATCTAGTGCGCGCTTTGCTTCCGGAGCGGATTTTGCAGTGACAATCTTATGCCGATAAGCAGTACAGATCCCCGCCAACGAGGACTCGAACTTATGAACACTCTGTTTGCGGATACCTAGGCGCAAATTTTTACAGCAGTATCCCAAAAAATCGAATTCTTCGATTAGGTTCCCGCATCGCGTCTTGGAGCCGTCGACTCCGGGTGGATGAGGTTGCAGCCCGATTTTTTCCAGCTCGTTGCAGACC
Organism: Cupriavidus sp. JZ107; assembly: GCF_053903255.1. Lineage (NCBI taxonomy): Bacteria > Pseudomonadati > Pseudomonadota > Betaproteobacteria > Burkholderiales > Burkholderiaceae > Cupriavidus > Cupriavidus sp. JZ107. The sequence continues at coordinate 952,499 of NZ_CP096480.1, forward strand.
TTCTTCAGTAGAATGCAAGCTTGACCGGGCGCGCACAAGATCAAGATGTCGTCGATATAGCGTTCATAGAGGACGTTAGGCATTGCCGCCATCCATTTATCGAATCCAAGAAGGAGGATTTCCGCAAGAATGTTTGAAATGGCCAGGCCTTGCGGTACACCGCTGCTATTCGATCTCGCTCCTTTGCCGCCTTTTTTCTCGGAAACTGTTGGTGTGGAAATCGCCTTTTCGATCAACGATAGGATTTGCTGCTTGCGAATGCGTGAACGCAGAGCCAGGCGCAATTTGTCATGAGGGATGCTGGGATAAAATCTATGTAGATCAATCTTGACGAATTCGGAGTAGACGCCGGATTGTAAGGCCCCCGAGAGACGATCGATTTTGGTTTGAGGAATTTCTGGAACGGCATCAGGAAAAACCTTTGCCAACATCTCGGCCAGTGCGCGGAGCGTAACTCGATCACGTACCGTGGGGATCGACAATACTCGCGGCGGACTCTCTGCTCCCTTTGAGATTAACTTCTGCTTGTAAGCCGTAAATTTGTAAGTACCAGAAATCACTCTTTTTCTAATCAGGCTTAGCTCTTGTTTCAGATTTTTTTGAAACAAATATGGTGTAATTCTATCGATGCCTATGGTGCCAGAATCCCGAATTTTATTGTCAAAAACAGTAGTCAAATTTGACGCACGAAATGCGTCCACGAAATGCTTGGCGGCCGTCATTTTGTTAGAATCGTCGGAATAGTAAACGTGCTGAGAGTTACTGCGACGGGCAGTGCGTACAAGCTGAGCAAGATTACTGTTCGCGCTGCCATGTATCCCCATGCGCGTGCACAGTCTGCGAGGGAGGGGTGACGCGACGTCAGCCTCCCCGTTTCAAACACGCGGGCGCACACGTCGTCTAGAGTGGTGTGATTCTCGACTTGATCGAGTAATACACCATACTGGTTTTCAATTTCTTGAAGACTGAGGACGGGGGGATTTTGCTGGGCCCGTCGATAGAGTGACTGCAGTGCAAGATAATTTCGTTGCATTTCCATGGCCCGCCCTCTGAAGTCGCGGCCCGTCACCATGAGGGAGACGACTAAGAGAGCGATGGAAAATACGGCAGCCAGGATGTCCGTTTGCGAGCCCAGAATCTGGGGGAAGCGAATTGCGACGACCGCCAGCACTGCGCCGCAGAACGCATACCAGACCAAAAGTGCCTGGCTGTGGAAATCATTCTTTGCCAGTCGAACCTGGGCTCTAATCCTTGCCTTGTAAGTGAACCAGATGTTGTCGAGCGTCATACCCCTGGACTCGCATCGATAATTATTGTCGGTGGGGGGCGAGAGGTACAGAAACGAAAAACACCCTCGAAAGGGTCAGCCACATCACTGTGGCAACGGCAGCCAACGCCGTTACTTATTAGAGCCGCCCGTAGGGAAAATACGAGGAAAAGCCCGCCCCCCGGGTTGCGGATTCTACAGTAACCCATATCATGTTGTCAGCGACTCAGTCCTTCTATGGATGAAGCTAGCGCTACGTTTACCTCAGCCGCTCGGCCAGGCGGCCTCACGGTCAGTTCGGGGACGGCGGCCATATCGACCGGCACCCATTCCCTGTTGATCGGCGCGCCCGTGGTATCGGCTTAGCCGCCGCGCAGGTTTTGCGCGTACACGGCGGCGGAATAGGGGCCTTCGACCTTGACGCCGCCCGAGCCGTTCTCAGCATCGACGATTCGATGCGCGACATCGCGATATAGGCGACCTTGTCGCGCGCGTTGATCGTCGTGCCTTCCCACTTGGTAAAGCCCAGGCTGCCGCCCTTGAGCGCCGCGTAGCGGTGCTTCTCGAGGACGGCCGCGTCCTTTTCCATGCCGGGCATCAATGGGGATGGTCGCTACGACGCATAGCCTCGAGCAATTGCAGACTGGGACCGGAATAGCGCTTGTATCGCAGTGCGGCTTAGGTGGGGCAGTGTAGTCGGACGGTTTAAGTGTCCCTATTGGAAAAGCATGACTAAACGGATAGACATGGCGATCTCCTCTCAGGTGAAGGAGATCTAGTTTGCGATTTTTTTGCAATGGTCGCTGGCGGACCTATTCCTGATCGTCACGCCTTCTCATTGCGGTCACTCAGGAGTGCGGTAGCGACCGCGTAGTGCTTGGCCTGTACCACTGTGGTCTGGCCGGTCTTGGATGTAGCGCAAGTCGATGCCCCCGTCCTTGCCGGCGTCAAAGTCTTCGAGAGGAAGCTCAATTCAGTTCACGGAGGTCCCGGACGAGGCTGTCGAAGTCAAAGGTGATAATTCTTTGAAGCCGTTGATTGCCAGAGATGACTTGACTTTAGCTACATCCACTGCGCGAGGTCGTGCAGGTCCTGAGGTCTCGCAGCATGATTCAAATTTCCATTTCGCATGGCGCTGTTCAGAAAGCCGATTCGGTCTTGGTCGTTCTTGCCGATGCCCAAGTGGACTTCGATCGCTCCGCCGGCCCACACCCAAATGTTGTGCGTACGTAGCATTTGAACGAGCGTGTTGACCTCGTTAGGCATTGCGGCGGCCATGAGTTCGAACGCCTCGGCCGGGCTATGGGCCGATGTCGCGCCATTCGGCCCTTTTCGGGTCGGCAGTCCGTCTCTGTCGAGACAAATCCCTAGCGCACCAGACTGAGTAGCAAACCAATTCTTGCAGTCTACGAAGGCCTGATCCGCCGAATCCACAAGTCCCGCCTGGGGCGCCACCTTAAAAATGAAGTCAAGGTCTGCCAGTGCTTTGGGGGAGAATCCCACAGCTTGCAGAATTTGCATCATGGGCACCAGTGCTGAGCTACTTGAGCCAGAGACAATGCACCCCTTGTCGTGTGCAAAGGAGTGTCCGTGCGCAGTCTGGTAGATGTGCGGCAACAACATCTGCTCGGTTTTCCCCTCGACGAGCAGGACTTTCTCGGAGAACAGCAAATGCGTGGCGGACTGTATTGAGAAAACGGCTTCCGCATGATGCGCATGAGCTGCAAATGCGGCAGCGGCGGTCGTCAGGCGTTGACGGGCGGCGGTTTTGTTGGAGGCGTCCTTGAAAATGATCAGCGTTTGGAGCGCGTGAGCCCGGCCTATCAAGAGTGGAGAGTGGGTCGAGAAGATGACCTGGAACGTCTGATTGGACAGCGCCAGAAGCGACTCCCGAAGCAATTCAATCGCTTGCGGGTGGAGGTAGAGTTCGGGCTCATCAATGAGTAGGACGACGGTACCGCCGGGATTGCCTACCTCACTTCCCGTCAGGTCGGCAAGAAGTTTGATCAGCGCCATGTGGACGCTTCGCTGTGCACCATGGCCAAACGAGGTAAACGGTCGTGGACAGCCTTGAGCATCCGAGAGGGTGATCGTAGAGGACTTAAACAGGTCTTCGATCTCAGGGGGCGCAAAGTTCAAATGTAGCGATAGGCCCGGAAAGAACGATGCGATGGTAGCCGTCGCGTTCGCTTCGAATCCGGAGAGCTCCGCCATCCGATTCTGCCCGTTGAAGTGTCCGGAGACTTGTGCCAACGCTGCCCTGATTGCAGTGACGGCGAGGGGGTTGTTGGCGTTGATTCTGCTCAATACATGTTTTAGCAGCAGGCCAATGGTGTTCTTGGCGCCGAACTTCCCAACATCTTCACCGGCGTCCTCCATTGCCTCAATGTACAGAGGTTCCGGAAACAGGACGGCTATCGCATTGTCCAGACCCGCTGGGTTGTCAACCCAAGTGTTGGCTTGGTGGTCAAATACATCAATTCTAAGCTGCCCTGCTGCGCAGCCTGGGGATGGTTGCTTGCGTCGAAATCTCAATGACCCCTCGTTCAGATACGGGGCGACAGCTCGCTGCTGATTTCCGGGAAGGGCCTGTAAGTTGACGTCTTCAATGGTACCTTCTACCGTGACCGCGCTGCTAGGGTCATGGAACATATGGCTTGGTAGGACACTCTTGCGCAGCAACCAGTTGATGGCTCTGAGGATGTTGGATTTTCCCGAGTTGTTGTATCCGACAATAGGATTGAAATTGCTCAGTGACACCGTCAGCAGTTCGCACGAGCAGAAATTATTGATGACGACTTCAGATAGGCGCATTGTTTGTTAAGTTGGTTCGGATCGAAGCATTGGCGGAATCGCGCAATATGGCGAGATAGTGTTGCTACCGGCCAAGACTTAGTAGGAAGTCGTCCACGCGTTGGAAGAGGTAGGTATTGGGATCAGCACCATTGTCCTTGCCAATAAGAAGCATCGCCATATCGTTAACAGTCAGGGAGATGAGAAGTTTCCCGTGTTCCCGCATGGCACCGCGAATGACCTTGTTCGCTGACTGGGAACATCCCTTAGGCGAAATAATGATTGCGACGTTCCGAAGGGCGGACGGGTACAAGTATCTCTCTGTTGTCACCACCTCATACTGTGTAATCGGCTCGGTATAGTTCTTGAACTCGAAGACAACATATCGGCTATGCAGGTCGTCGAGCATTAGCCGCCAGACCTCGGATTTTGGAAGAATCCGGCAGACTAGGTCGCGTCGATGCAGTCCATCCTCGGTATCTCGCTGTACATACCAGCCGTGCAGATCGGACTCGAACAAATATTGAAGCGCGCGGATACAAACATCCTCAAAAGCGCACGCTTCTGGTCTGCCCGGCGAAATAGCTTTAAGTTGATCGGCAAGTCGCTGTCCGTCCTTTGTGGGCGCGAAGTGTCCAGGATTTTCCGGACTTGCCTTCAAGAATTCAGAGACTGGCGGGGCGCTAACTTCGAACAACTGTTCGAATGCATGCAGGAGATCGGGAAAGCCTGAGGCGCGCGCAAAGACGGCATTCGCATCCCACACTTCAATGTCATCGTAGGCGTGCGCCGCTGCTGCGAGTCCGGGTGTCAACGGGCACGCGATGACCAGAATGCCCGTTGTTGCCCTAGTCACCCGTTTAATCTGCCGCGTCTGGCGAAGCGCGCGAACGAAGATGTCGACGGGGGGCGGCGAAGAATACCGATATAGTTTGACCTCAGCCACCGTGGTGTTTGATGGTGCGTCAATGAAGATATCGATTTCAAAATCCCCCGACTCTCCACGGTGTCTCACATTAGATTTTACGTCACATTTCCATATTCGCCGGAACAAGTCTGTGATGAGTATTTCAAAACGGCGGGCGGGATGGTGTTCCAGGTGCATGACAGAGACGCCCTGCTGGAGTTAGAAACGTCGAGGTGGTGCAAGACGACACGCTGGCCTCGTTGGAAGCGATGAGTTTAGCGTATTGTGAACGTGTAAAGCGTTCCGAACGAGACGCCGGCCCCGCGGGGAGCCGGAGCCGCCGACCAATCTTGCGTTCAAGCGTGCGCACGAGAGCGGAGGGCGAAGCGGACGCCTGCGCGACGAGCACGTGTCTGACACGGCAGGATCGGTCTTGCCGCCGCTGCTAATCGGTAACTCCATCTTGGCCGTCTAGTACTGTGATTAAGCGTACCGGACCGAAGGACGTCCCCTTTTCCGTGCACTAGTAGTTTGGAGCACATGCTCGTGATCGAATTGTAGCGATCCCTAGATTGTTCGCTTCGTTCTCAATTCAATTCAGGACGCGAACGGCGCTATTGGCCCGGCACGCGCCTGATAAATCTAGAGTCGTCCCCCTCTGGGCCCGCCGGTTGAAGTAGACCCGATAAAGTCCTTGGCTAAGGCAGGGCTATAATATCGGTCGCGAAATCTTCGGGAGCAGGGCAATGGCGGTGGAAACAAGCTCGACTATTGATGCCGTCGGCGTTGATCGGCTGACTGGCGCCACACGCCTTAGCATCATCGACGCTCTCCCGTGGGACGACCGTCACCTCGAGCTACTTCAAGAGAAGCTAAATACTTACCTTGCGTTCATAGAATCGGGCGAGATTTATCAACGCTATCCTGACGCGACTGAAAGGAGCCTTGTGATAGATATCATTATGCGGTTTCGGCCTAGTCGGAGGGCAGAGTCCTTCTTCGAGGAAGCAAGGGCAGTAATCGAAAGCTACGGTGCGACCCTGACCCTTCGTCACGCGGGAGCTGGCTATGCAGATGACTATGCATAGGCCCAAACTAACAGCCTCGGGCCTATTGCGTGCGGTGTTTATAGCGGGCCAAGCACTGAATCGCGACTTGCACAGTCGTGCCGAGAAGCCGCTAACCGTTTGCCCCCGTAGGCTCTCCTCACCCAATCCCCCTCAATCAATCAACCTTCCCCCCTCATCAAAAAACGGATACGCCGGCCCATGATCCCCAATCGGCGCCGCATGCGTAACCACCCCATGCACTGGATGCCACCAATGCAGCAAAAACCCCGGCGGCTCCATCCGAAAGCGAGAGGCGGCCTTCGGGTCGAGGTCTAGCGCCACCTGGTGCGCCGGCCCGGGCGCAGTCATCGCAATGGTGCCGCCAAAGCGCCGGGTGATATGACGATGGAGATGGCCGCACAGCACGCGCTCGATCTGCGGATGGCGCCGGACCACGGCCTCGAGCAGCGCGGCGTTCTCCAGGCCCTGCTGGTCCATATGGCCGATGCCCGTGTGGAAGGGCGGGTGATGCAGCATCAGCAGGGTAGGGCGTTCCGGGTCGACAGCCAGCGCGGCTTCGAGCCATGGCAATTGGTCCGGCTCCACGCGTCCGCCGCTATGGCGTGGCACGGTGCAGTCGAAGGCGATCAGCGTCAACGGCCCCGCGTCGATGCGGTAGTGCACGGGCGCGTCGCCATCGCCCGCGGCGAACAGGTAGGCGTGATCGGGGAACACGCGCCGCAGGGCTTCCCGGCTGTCGTGGTTGCCGGGCATCAGTCGGACCGGGATTGGCAAGGTTTCCAGAATCCCTCGCAGGAAGTGATATTCGTCCTCGCTGCCGAAGTCGACCAGGTCGCCGGTCACGACGGCAACGTCGGGGCGCTGGGGCAATGTCATCAGCGTATCGATGCATTGGCGCAGCGCGTCGGCGGTATCGACGCGGCGGTAGGAGAGCTTGCCGCCGGCCTTGATATGCAGGTCGGTGATGTGGGCGACGAGGTAGGGCACGGCCTGGGAGGCGGGCTGGGAAGCGGGTTGGGAAGCGGTCTGCATCATGCCGCGCTCCGTGCCGCCTCGGCGGGCACCGAGACCAGATGGCTGGTATCGATGCGCAGGCCAACGCGGTCGCCGGCCGCCCAGCGGTCGCGTCGCGCGGTGTCGAGCACGATCGGGGCAGGGGCGCCGACGTCGACCAGCAGCCGCGTCGCATGGCCGAGGAACAGGGCGGTGACGACGCTGCCGGTCACATGGACATCGGGCGCAGTAGGCGCGTCGGTCAGCGAGACGTCTTCCGGCCGGAACATCAGCTCGGCCTGCGCCAGCTCGATGTGTTGCGCCTCACGCGGCAACGCGCCTCCCGGCACGCGCCACACGTGGTCAGCCGCGGCCGCCGGCAGGCGGTTCATCGTGCCGATGAAGTCGGCGACGAAGGCGTTGGCCGGATGCCGGTAGACCTCCTGGGGCGTACCGCTTTGCGCGATGCGTCCCTTGTCCATCACGATAATGCGATCGCCCAGCGCCATCGCCTCGGCCTGGTCGTGCGTGACATAGACGGTCGTGATGCGCAGGCTGCGCAGCAAGCGGTTGATGTCGGCGCGCAGTGCGTCGCGCAGCTTGGCGTCGAGCGCGGTCAGCGGTTCGTCCAGCAGCAAGACGCGCGGCTGAACGGCGATGGCGCGGGCCAGGGCCACGCGTTGGCGCTGGCCTCCGGACAGCTGGTCGACGCGCCGGTTGGCGAAGGCGCCCAGCTGCATCATGGCCAGCATGTCGTCGACGCGCCGGCGGCGGGTCTGTGCGTCGACCTTGCGCACGCGCAGGCCATAGCCGATGTTCTCGGCCACCGTCATATTGGGGAACAGCGCGTAGTTCTGGAACACCATGCCGACGCCGCGCTGTTCGATCGGCAGATGCGTGACCGGTGCGCCGCCGAACAGCACCTCTCCGCCCGTATCGGGAAACTCCAGGCCGGCGATCATGCGCAGCGTGGTGGTCTTGCCGCAGCCCGAGGGCCCGAGCAGTACGACGGTTTCGCCGGCGCCGATGTCGAGATCCAGCGGTTCGAGCGCGCGCGTGCCGTCGGGGAACGTCTTGCCGCAGTGGTGCAGCGCGATGGTGGTGGGTTCATGCATGGCGGGGAGCCTCCGTCTGCGGCTGGGACTGCGGCGCGCTGTCCAGGCCGGCTGGTGTATTTGGTGAAGTGGTGACGGTGCCGGCGAACGGCATGGGGGTGTCCTCTACTGGATGTCGCTCGGCGCGCGCACCGAGTGCGGACACCATCTGCATCACCACCAGCAGCGGGATGATCATCAGGAAAAACACGATGGTGTAGGCGGAGCCGATCTCCAGCCGCATCGACGCATAGCTGTCGGCCAGGCCCACCGGCAGCGTCTGCGTGGTGGGCGTATGGAGCATCCAGGTCAGGTTGAATTCGCCGACCGACAGCGTGACGACCATCAGCGCACCGGCGAGAATCCCTTGCCGGCAATTGGGCAGCACCACGGTGAAGAATCGCTGCATGCGCGTGGCGCCCAGGCTCGCGGCGGCATCTTCCAGCGTGCGGATGTCGATTGCCGACATGATGGCCAGTACCGAACGGACCATGAACGGCAGCGTGAACAAGACATGCCCGATCAGGATGAAGACCCAGCTGGTGCGCAGCCATGGCAGGCCGCCATAGAGCAGGATCAGGCCGAGTGCCGTCGCCAGGCCGGGGATCGCCACCGGCAACATCAGCAGCTCTTCGATCAGCCGTGTCACGCGGCTGCGGCGCAGCGCCATGTAGTAGGCGGCCGGAACGCCGAGCACCAGGGTGCAGGCGAGGCACGCCAGCGCAATCCCTAGCGACAGGAAGATGGTGTTGCGGTACAGGCCCCAAACCTCCTGGACCCACCGCGTCGTCAGGCCGCTCTCCAGCCCGACAAAGATATTGTTGGTGAGGCCGGCCAGCACGGACAGCGCCACCGGCACGGTCATGAACGCGCAAACGGCGAGCGTCAGTGCCAGCTGCACCCAATATGCGGCGCCACGACGGTTGGTCTTCATGCTTGCGCTCCTACGCGGTAGCGGCAACCGCGTTGCCGGACAGATGCCGAGCCACCGCCAGCAGCGCCCAGGTCACGGCACCGAGCAGGATCGATAGCGCGGCGGCCATGCCGAAGTTGGCGTAGTTGGTGAACTCGTTGTAGATGGTCAGCGGCAGCACATCGAGCTGCGTGGCCAGCGTGAAGGCCGTGCCGAACGCGCCCATGCTGGTGGCAAAGCAGATTGCGCCGCTGGAGATCAGGGCCGGCATCAGCGCGGGCAGCATGACGTCGCGCACCACGCGCCAGCGGCCGGCGCCCAGCGAGCGGGCCGCTTCCTCGAGGGAGGTGTCGAGTTTTTCGACCGCGGCCATCACGGTCAGGATCACGCGCGGAATGGAGAAATACAGGTAGCCGACAAACAGTCCCGCCATGCCATAGGCGAAGGTCCAGCGCTCGCCGGCGAGCAGATCGCCGATCGAGGCGAGTAGGCCGTTGCGGCCGCCCAGCATGATCACCATGAACCCGATCACGACGCCGGGGAACGCCAGCGGAAAGGTCAGCATGGCAACCAGCACCGACTTGCCGGGGACCGGATGGCGCTGCAGGAAGGTTCCTGCCACGCCGGCAATCGCCAGCGTAACCAGCGTCACTGACGCCGACAGCAGCACCGTGGACAGCAGGCTATGCAGATAGCGCGGGCTGGACAGCACGGTCCAGTAGACGCCGGCGCCGTCGTCGCCCGCTACGCTGACCGCCAGCAGCTTGGCCATCGGCAGGCAGAAGAACGCCAGGAAAACGATCAGCGCCGGCAGCGCGAAGACGATCAGCGTGCGGGCGGATGAGGCAGTAGTGCGACGGCGCATAGGGATCTCCAACGGGAAGGAGCCAGCCGGGGCGACGGGCGCCCCGGGACTAGCATCAGCGTCAGCGCACTTCCTTCAGGTACTGGTCGCTGAAGGCCTTCTGCACTTCAGCCATCCTGCCGTAGTCGATGGTCTTGGCGCGGGCGTAGTCCGAAGCCGGCAGGAAGCGCGCCTCGACCTCCTTGGACACCGCCTTGGCCCGTACCGGCCGCAGATAGGCATTGGCCCACAGCGCTTGGCCGGCGTCGGACAGCACGAAGTCCAGCACCTTGCGGGCTTCGGCCGGGTGCGGCGCCTTGTTGACCATGCTCATGACGTAGGGCACCACCAGCGTGCCCTCCTTGGGAATCACGAAGGCAACGTTGGCGCGGTCCTTGTAGCGGGCGCGATAGGCGTTGAAGTCGTAGTCCAGCAGGATCGGAATTTCACCGGACAGCACGCGCGCATACGCGGTCTGCTTCGGCACGATCGGCTGGTTCTTCTGCAGGTCCTTGAAGAACTTCAGCGCCGGGCCGAAGTTGTCGAGCGAACCGCCCAGGGCCTGGTTGATCGCGACCGCGCCCACATAGCCGACGAAGGCGCTGGCCGGGTCGAGATAGCCGACCATGCCCTTGTACTCGGGCTTCTGCAGGTCGGCCCACGATTGCGGCACCGGCTTGCCGCGCAGCGCGTCGACATTGACCATCAGGCCGAGCGTGCCCGAATGGATCGCGAACCAGTTGCCCTGCGGGTCCTTCAGGCCGTCCGGGATGTCGTTCCAGTTGGCGGGCTTGTAGGGCGCGGTCACGCCTTCCTTTTGCGCCTGGATGCCGAACGTCACGCCGTAATAGACCACGTCGGCCACCGGATTGGCCTTTTCCGCGACGATCTGGGCCAGCGACTGGCCCGAGTTCTTGTTGTCGTGCGGCACCGTGACGCCGGTCTTTTCCTTGATCGCGCGAATCTGCGCGGCCCAGTCCGCCCATTCCGGCGGGCAGTTGTAGCAGATCGCGGTTTGCGCGGCCGCGGCGTGGCTGAATACGACCGCGCCAACCGTGGGCAGCAGCCAGCGCAGGCGGCGCAGCCAGGACGAAGTCGATTGCATGATGCACTCCTTTTCTAGAGACGACGGTGGGGGAAGACGACGCATGACGATGCGAGACGGAGTTCGTTTTCTTGCTGGCGGCGCTAGGCCGGCGGCGCGACGGTGGCGCCGGCGCGCAACGCGTGCGGCAGCAGCGTCGCGCGCGTCAAGCCTTGATCCGGTCCGGCGCCGGCGTTGCCGGAGTCAAGCTGTGCCAGCAGGCAAGCGAGCGCGCGGGCTCCGATCTCGTTGTTGGGCTGCACGACCGTGGAGAGCGGCCGCTCCAGCAGTTGGCCGAGCTCGATGCCGTCGTAGCCGAGCACGGACATGTCGCCCGGTACGGACAGTCCCAGGCGCTTCAGCACCGAAATGACGCCGATGGCCAGCATGTCGTTGGTACAGAACAGCGCCGTGGGCGCGGACGGCGCGGTGACGAACTGCCGGATGCGCTCGACTTCCGCCGGCGTCTGCGTGGGAGTATGGGCCGGCAGGGACAGCGGCGGAAGGGGTTCTAGACCATGCGCGCGCATCGCGTCCCGATATCCCGCGTGGCGCTGCCTGGCGCGGTCCGATGCGGCGAACGCGCCCGATACCACGCAGATGCGGCGATGCCCGGCGGCGATCAGCGTCTCCACGCCGGCGCGCGCGCTGGCGCGGTTGTCCACCGATACCGAATGGCGTTTACCGCTGCGCGGGCCCTGGTTATACGCAAGGACATACGGCACGCGTTCGGCATCGAGCTGGTCCAGCACCGCGCTGCGGGCGGCATCGGCCACTGTCAGCACCATGCCGTCGACCCGATGGCGCAGCAGATATTCGATCCGCTCGCGTTCGCGTTCCGGCTCATAGCGGCTGGTCACCAGCATCAGCGAATAGCCTTGCGCAAGGGCGGCCTCTTCGATGCCGCGCCAGCATTCGGCAAAGACCGCGTTTTCCAGCGTCGGCAGCATGACGCCGACGATGCGCGTGCGCTGCGCCCGCAGCTTGGCGCCCAACAGGTTGGGGCGGAAGCCGAGTTCGCCCGCCGCACGCAACACGCGCTCGGCGGTGTCCTGGCGGACCAGTTCCGGATTGCTGAACACGCGCGATGCCGTGGCCAGCGACACGCTCGCCGCTTGCGCAACGTTCATCAGGGTCGCGCCATTGGACGGCGTGGGCGACGCGGACGACGTGGCGAGGGGTGCGGGTTTACGAGGCATTCGGCTGGAATCGGGGCGAGGCGGGAGAAATGAAAACGTTTTCATTCAAGCCGCAAAAAAAACCGGTGTCAAGGACAACCGGTGGTGCGGTGCGCCGCAAAAAAGCCGGCGCGGTCATGCGATCGGCATCGGTGGCCGAACAGGGGCGATTGTGCGCGGCGCAAATGACAGCAGGATGAAACGTCGGAGGAAATGGCAGAAAGACGTTGAGGGACGCGCCGGCCCCTCGCGTCCCTTCACATCAATTGGCGCCGCCCCGCAGCAGACAGCCGTCGAGCAAAGGCGTGGTATCGACGATGCCGGCACCGGTGCACTCGACCGCGACCTTCTGTCCGCGCCGGACCATCGTCGCCCGGGCCTCCACCTCGCAGACGGGCCGCGCGGCGCCGCAGTTCTGCTGTTCCAGCAGATTCGCGCGCACGGACTGATCGGGATCGGTGGTGCGGATATCGAGATAGACCTGCGTTTCGCCCTCGCGCCGAATACCGCTGGCCACGCCCTCGACGATGAAGTACGCCCCGCGATAACGTCGATCGGCGCTGTCGCGATCCGCGCGATAGTCCTGCAGGATCGCGGCCGCCTGGTACACCGGCAGGCGGTCCGTGGATCGCGTGGGGTCGATGCTGTACGGTTCAAGCGTGCCGCCGCGGTAAATGCCGCCCGCCGCGCTCGCTGATTGGACTTGCGACGCGTCCAAAACCGGAGCGGGAGCGGTGTCGTCGGTGTGGTTCTGGTCGTTGCCAACCAGCCAAAGCATGGCGAGCACCGCCAATAGGATCAGGGCAATGGCGATTTGTCGGGTCTTGTCGGTCATTGAGCAATGGGGAGTGAATGGGCCGGCCCCTCGGGAGGCGAGGCATGCGGGATGCAGCCGAGGGCGACAGTCTAGTCGTCTTTCCTTTCAAGTCCGCCTTCGCGATCTTGCCCGCACCGGTACGCCAAACAAAAAAAGCCCGAGCGTCCTCACGCTCGGGCTTCCTTCAGCACGTCAAAGGCTTACCCCTTCGCCAACTTCACCGAAGTGGCATCGCCCGTGATGTATCCCACTGCCGCCCCAAACCGATCCTTGTAATTCGCCCGAACCAGCGGATCCAGCGTCGGCTTGACGATGTCGTGCAATGGCGATTCCCAATCCCCCGGATGCTGGAACGAACTCATGACGTAAGTCCATCCGTTGATCTCGTCGACCGCATGCAAGCCGGTCGATTCGGCGCCGGCCGGCGTCGACAACACGCGCGACAGCTTCTTCGTATCGACGTTGTAAGCCCACAGGAAGTTGTTGACGTGCGTATTGCTGTCCTCGCCGATAAACAGCGTGCGCAGCTTTTCCGAGTACTTCAGGTTGTCCGGCGTCGCGATCTTGTCGGGGTTGGCGAAATTGCCCAGCGCGTCCTGCTGCTTGAGCTTGCCGCCGCCGAAGTCTTCGGCGATCAGTTCGGGGATGGCGGCCATATCGACTGGCACCCATTCGCTGTTGATCGGCGCGCCGGTGGTATCGGCCTGGCCGCCGCGCAGGTTTTGCGCGTAGACCGCACCCGAGTAGGGGCCTTCGACCTTCACGCCGCCCGAGCCGTTCAGCATCGAGGATTCGATGCGCGACATCGCGATATAGGCCACCTTGTCGCGCGCGTTGATGGTCGTGCCCTCCCACTTGGTGAAGCCGAGGCTGCCGCCCTTGAGCGCCGCGTAGCGGTGCGTCTCGAGGAAGGCCGCGGCCTTTTCCATGCCGGGCATCAGCTTGACCCACTGGAAGCCGCCGTTGAACGGGATGCGGGTATAGCTGGCATCGCCCGGATCGGTGGTCTTGACGTCGAAGATGTCGGTGGCCTGGATGCCGCCGCGGACCAGCGCGCGGATTTCGTCGCTGGTGGCGTGGCCCAGCGGAATCCAGCTGAGCGTGGCCGAGCCCGGGCCCGTGCCCGACGTCTGGTTCCATTTGCCGACGTACAGCGTGCCCGACGACAGGTCACGCGCGCGGTCGGCGATGAACATGAAGGCGCCGCCGTTCGTGGCATCGTCGCCCATCAGCACGGTGCGCTCATCGGGCGCGACGCAGACAAGCTCGTGCGAGATGCGGCCGAGGCAGTAGTGCTTGACGATCGAGCCGGTGCCGTCGGGGTTGACCGTGACTTCGGGCAGGTGGCCGTAGTCGTAAGGCGAGGCCGCGGTCGCGTCGCCGAACGTGAAGGTGCTGAAGCGCTGGAATTGCGTGTTCGACGCGATGGTGAAGGCGTCGGGCTCGTATTCCTCGCTCGACAAGTGCGTATTCCACGGCGACAGGCTGGCGCCGCAGGTAATCCACAGCCCTCGGGCCGCCGAGGTATCGACGTTGTGGTACTTGACCAGCGTCAGCTTGCCAGTGGCCGGGTCCTGGTCGAGCGTCAGGATCGCGATCGGCGAAGGCAGCATGCCGTAGGTCGAGGCGCCGGCCTGGTCACGCGTGGTGTATTCGAACTGCACCACGGCGAACACCGGCTTGCCCTTGACGCCCGGTACGTTGGCGTTCGGCAGCGTCAGCAGCGAGCTGCCGTCGACGCAGTCCGAGAAGAACTGGCGCTCGCTGCCGGGCACCGAGCGGTCGACGATCGGCTGGTTGTGGATGTCGAAGTAGCCGCCGGCCACCACGGTGCCGCCCTTGCCGTCCGGCACGGTATCGCCGGTGATGAAGAACGGCTGATAGGCGAGCTTGTAGGTCTGGCTGCTGCCGTCGCTGAACGAGACCTTCAGCTCCGAGCCCACCGTGGTGGTGGCCATCGCGGCGGGTGCGGCGAGGGTCGGCGCCGCCATGCCGATGAACTCGGCAGTGGTGAAGGTGGCGGCCGGCGTGCCGGGGTTCGGCGCGGTGTCCGCGTCGTCGCCGCCGCCGCAGCCGGCCAGCAGCGCGGCCGAAGCCGAGCCCAGCGGCAGCATCGGCGAGGTGGCAAGGAATTTGAGGAGGGTGCGGCGAGAGGGGTTCGGTGTTGGCTTCATGTTGTTGAAAGCAATCTGAAAGTTCGACGCTGCAAACGACGATGCCCGGCGGGTGGCCGGGCATCGAGGGGGACCGCTCTGGGGGAGTGCAGACAGCATGGTAGGCAGCGTCGATGACAGTTTTTTGACAACGGCAGCGGATGCGATTCGGCCCTTGCAGCGGCCACGCCCCGCGCAAATCGCTCAGCGCGCGTTGACGTCGCGTTCGATCGCGCGTGCCGTGACCAGCAGCTGCGGCAGCAATTGCCGCAGCGTTTCCTCGACCGTCCAGCGGGAGGTCGACACCGCGATGTTCACGGCGCCGATCGGCTCGCGCTGCCGGTTCAGGATCGCCTTGGCGATCGAGATATCGCCGATGAAGGATTCCTGGTCGTTCAGCGCGTAGCCGCGTTTGCGCGCGGTCTGCAGCGCCGTGCGCAGGTCGGACAGCTCGGTGCGCGTGTGCGGCGTCATCGCGCGGCGGGGCACGCGCGCCAGCAGGCGCATCGCATCGTCGATGTCCATTTCCGCGAGGATCGCGCGGCCGGCCGCGGAGCAGTGGATCGGCAGACGCGAGCCGACGTGCAGGTCGACGCTGACTGCACGAAAGCCGGGAAAGCGCACCACATAGACGATCTCGTCGCCTTCCATCTCCATCAGGTTGACGGTCTCGGCGGTGCGTCGATTCAGGTCTTCGAGATGGGGCAGGGCGCGGTCGCGCAGCGAGTCGCTGGACAGCATCGCGTGGCTCAGGTGCAGCACCTTGCCGGACAGCGTAAAGGCGCGGGTTTTCGGGTCCTGGCGCAGATAGCCGAGGGCGGTCAGCGTATGGGTGATGCGCTGCAGCGCGCTGCGGCTCAGCGAGGCATGCTGGCAGAGCTCGGTCAGGCCGACCGGGCGGCCGATGTCCGCCAGGCGCTCGAGCACTTCGAAGGCCTTGCCGATCGAGGCGATGAACAGCGGATTGGCGGAACGGCTATCACCGTCCCCGTCGTCGCGATGCCGGCCATCGCCGTTCGCACCCGCGATTCGGGCTGTCGGTGCCCTTACTGTCTTCGCCGTCCGCATCCCAGACTCTCCTCGGTCAGTCGCCGTAGATATCGCATACCGATATCTGCTATTGCGCCCGCGATAGTGAGCCACTTACATTCGAAGCCGTCAAGACATCCACCCATCCACCGATTTCCATGGAACATCAGAACGCGCCGATCCCACCGTCCCGCCCGCCACGCGTTGCCGTGGTGGGAGCCGGCATCGTTGGGTCGGCGATCGCATACGAGTTGCAGAAGCGCGGGGCCGACGTCACGCTGATCGATCGGGACGAGCCCGGACAGGCCTGCAGCTATGGCAATTCCGGCGCCATCAGCCCGGGCTCCGTTGCGCCGCTGGCGATGCCCGGCGTACTTGCCTCGTTGCCGAAGATGCTGCTGGACGACCGCAGTCCGCTGTATCTGCCGCTGTCCTATCTGCCGCGCGCCTTGCCCTGGCTGCTGCGCTTCATTGCGTCGGCCTCGCCGCACCGCGTCGAGCAGGCGGCCGAGCGGCTGCATGCCATCCACGTCAACGCGGTGCAGCGGCATCGGCAGCTGACGCAGGAGATCGGCGCGCCCGAGCTGCTGATGCAGCGCGGCCATCTGCATCTGTATCCCGATGCCGGGGCGCTGGAGAAGGACGCTACCTCCTGGCGCATGCGCAAGGAATTCGGCTACGAGTTCGAGAGGCTGGACCGTGCCGGCATCGAGGCGCTGGAGCCGAACGTCGGCAGGCGGTACCAGGTCGGCATGTTCTTGCAGGACCACGCGACGATCGTCAATCCCGGCCGCTATGTGCAGGCCATCGTGCGGGCGTTCGAGCTGCGCGGCGGCAGCCGGGTGCGCACCGAGGTCCGCGCGTTGCGCCGCGCGGACTTCGCGGGCCGGCCGCGCTGGCGCGTGGTGGAGGCCGACGGCCGCACGGAACAGTGCTTCGACGAGATCGTGGTCGCTGCCGGCGCCTGGTCGCGCAAGCTGACGGCGCCGCTGGGGCTCGATATTCCGCTGGAAAGCCAGCGCGGCTATCACGTGCAATTCCGCGATGCCGGGCGGACCGTAACGCGCACGGTGGTGCTGGCGGACCGCAAGGTCTTCGTCACGCCGATGGAGGAGGGGCTGCGCGTCGGCGGCACGGTGGAGATCGGCGGGCTGTCGCGGCCGCCCGATATGCGCCGCGCGGCAATGCTGGAGCGGATCGCGCGCGAAACCTTTGACGGGCTGGACGATCCGTCGCCAAGCCGATGGATGGGGCACCGGCCCTGCATGCCGGATTCGGTGCCGATCGTCGGACCGGCCGATGGCCATCCGGGACTGTGGCTGGCCGTCGGACACGGGCATCTGGGCGTGACCGATTCGGTCAATACGGCGTATCGGATTGCGGACCGGATGTTGGGAGCGGTAGGAGACGCGGAAAGTCACTGGGTCCCCGCGTGCGCGGGGACGACGGATTTCGCCGTCGACGCATCGTTCCGTCGCCCCCGCGAAGGCGGGGGCCCAGCGGCTTGATTGCCAATCGAATGTTCGGGGCGAAGCGGAAAGTCACTGGGTCCCCGCGTTCGCGGGGACGACGGATTTCGCCGTCGACGCATCGTTCCGTCGCCCCCGCGAAGGCGGGGGCCCAGCGGCTTGATTGCCAATCGAATGTTCGGGGCGAAGCGGAAAGTCACTGGGTCCCCGCGTTCGCGGGGACGACGGATTTCGCCGTCGACGCATCGTTCCGTCGCCCCCGCGAAGGCGGGGGCCCAGCGGCTTGATTGCCAATCGAATGTTCGGGGCGAAGCGGAAAGTCACTGGGTCCCCGCGTTCGCGGGGACGACGGATTTCGCCGTCGACGCATCGTTCCGTCGCCCCCGCGAAGGCGGGGGCCCAGCGGTTTGATTGCCAATCGAATGTGGGGCCGAAGCGGAAAGTCACTGGGTCCCCGCGTTCGCGGGGACGACGGATTCCGCCGTCGACGCATCGTTCCGTCGCCCCGCGAAGGCGGGGGCCCAGCGGTTTGATTGCCAAGCGAATGTTGGGGCCGAAGCGGAAAGTCACTGGGTCCCCGCGTGCGCGGGGACGACGGATTCCGCCGTCAACGCATCGTTCCGTCGCCCCCGCGAAGGCGGGGGGCCAGCGGCTTGATTGCCAAGCGAATGTGGGGCCGAAGCGGGAAGTCACTGGGTCCCCGCGTGCGCGGGGACGACGGATTTCGCCGTCGACGCATCGTTCCGTCGCCCCCGCGAAGGCGGGGGCCCAGCGGTTTGATTGCCAATCGAATGTTGGGTGGCGAAGCAGAAAGTCACTGGGTCCCCGCGTGCGCGGGGACGACGGATTCCGCCGTCGACGCATCGTTCCGTCGCCCCCGCGAAGGCGGGGGCCCAGCGGCTTGATTGCCAATCGAATGTTCGGGGCGAAGCGGAAAGTCACTGGGTCCCCGCGTTCGCGGGGACGACGGATTTCGCCGTCGACGCATCGTTCCGTCGCCCCCGCGAAGGCGGGGGCCCAGCGGTTTGATTGCCAAGCGAATGTTGGGGCAGAAGCGGGAAGTCACTGGGTCCCCGCGTGCGCGGGGACGACGGATTCCGCCGTCGACGCATCGTTCCGTCGCCCCCGCGAAGGCGGGGGCCCAGCGGCTTGATTGCCAAGCGAATGTGGGGCTGAAGCGGGAAGTCACTGGGTCCCCGCGTGCGCGGGGACGACGGATTCCGCCGTCGACGCATCGTTCCGTCGCCCCCGCGAAGGCGGGGGCCCAGCGGCTTGATTGCCAATCGGTTGGGGCCGAAGCGGGAAGTCACTGGGTCCCCGCGTGCGCGGGGACGACGGAGGCGACGGCTGTCGCCCGTGGCGCGGGCGACGGGCCGGCGATCTGAAGGCTCAGCCCCAGCGGCGCACGCGGCCGGTGTCGATGTGGATGAAGTTCTCGCTGCGGTAGAAGCCGACGCCGCCGGCCTGCAGCGACACGGCCGCGTCGCGCAGATCGTCGAGCGGCACGCCTGGCAGGCGGATGTCGATCGCCTTGCCGTCCATGTGCAGGCTGTGCTTGGCCACGCCGCCGCCACGCGTCTTGCGCAGGCGCGAGTTGGTATTGGGGCTGCGATAGCCGGAGATGACCTGGAACGGGTTGTCGCTGCGCAGCACCGTGCGCAGCTGGTACAGCACGCCGAACAACTCAGGATCGATCGTGCCGACGTCACCCGAATAGTGGTCGCGCAGGAAGCGATTGAGCTTCAGGTGGGCCTGCGGCAGGACCTGTTCGCCCATCGCGTAGACCAGCGACAGATGCTCGCCGGTATGGGTGTGGTCGAAGGCCAGCGCCCGGGCGCCCGGCACATTGGCCAGCGCCAGCCTGGGCGCCAGGGCCGTCAGGCCGGCGCTCAGCGCCAGGCCGCCGGTACGTTGCAGGAAGCGGCGCCGTGCCGGATCACGTGAATACGTCATGATGTGATGTTCTAGCTTGCTTGGCTCGAGGTTGGCTCGAAGTTGCTTGTCTCAGGAGGGTGGGGCGCTGGCCGCGCGATTGGCCGGCGGCGTGGCCCTGACGGCTGGCGTATGTGAGGCTCGGCGGGCGGCGCGCTGCTGCAGCGCCTGGCCGAGCACTTTATCTTGGCCGTAAATGTCAGCGAGGAAGTATACCCGTCCATCGGCTCTTGCGATGGCCGTGCCATAAGCCAACGTTACCGGCAAGGGATTGATCAGCGAGACGGTGCTGGCCTTGCCGGCGCCCATCGCCTGCCGGATTCGCTCCTCGGTCCACTCTGGCATGTCCTTGAGCACGAACCTGGCGAGCGCCACCGGATCTTCGACGCGGATGCAGCCGTGGCTCAGGTCGCGCCGGCCGCGCTTGAACAGCTGCGGCGCCGGCGTGTGGTGGAGATAGATGGCCTGGTTGTTCGGGAACACGAACTTGATGTCGCCGAGCGCATTCAGCGGACCCGGCCGCTGGCGGATGCGCATCTGCCCATCCATCACCGCCTGCATATTGGCGCTGTTCAGCTGCTTGATGACCTCGTTGCCGGCCACGAATTCGAAGCCCTGCCGGTTGAAGTAGGCCGGATCGCGCTGCAGCCGCGGAATGATTTCCTTGGTCGCGATCGAGCGCGGCACGTTCCAGTACGGGCTGAACTCGATATAGCGCATGTCCTCCTTGAACAGCGGCGTGCGCGTGTCGAGGGCCTTGCCGACGATGACCTTCATCTCCAGCCGGATATCGAGCTTGCCCTCGTGGAACTCGTAGGCGCGCAGCATGAACTCGGGGATATTGACGACGATCATGCGCGAGCCTTCCGCCAGCGGGGTCCAGCGCAGCCGCTCCATCGTCAGCACGATCTGCCGCACGCGGGCCGACGGCGGCGTGTTGAGCTGGCCGAGCGTGGCCGGGCCGATCACGCCGTCCGCTTCGAGGCCGTGACGGGTCTGGAACGACTTGACCGCGGCGACGAGCGGCCCGGTATAGGTGGCAGGCACCGGCGTGCCCGCCGGCAGATCGCCGAGCGCGGTCAGGCGCTGCGCCATCGCGGGCAGCCCGTCATAGGGTTTGCCCTCGGTCAGCTTGCGCTCGGGCAACGGTGGCAGCGGGGACTTCCAGTAGGGCTGCGTGGCCAGCGCGCGGTAGCGGGCCAGCGCATCGCGCAAGGTGCCATACAGCGGAAACGACGGCGCGGCTTCGCGGATCGCGGCCGGCAGGCGGTTCGCCGCCACCGCCGCGCGCAGATAGGCGTCCGGATCGAACGGCTTTTCCTCGGCGATATTGAAGTTGGCCTGGACCTTGCGCGGGTCAATGCGGCCACGGTGCAGATCGGACAGATAGCGCTGCATCGCCGCAGTTAGCGCACCGTCGAGGCGATCGGCGGCCTCGGGCGGCAGCGCCGGTCCATTGGCGGCCTTGGCGACGGCGTCGCGCAGCATGTTGGCGTCGTAGTCCTCGGCGTCCAGGCCGTCGGCCGGTGCGTTGGCCAACGCGGCGACGGCCTGCTGCGCGGCGGCGGTCGGCTTGCCGTTGGCGAACCACAGGGGCTGGGCAAGGGCGCTGGTCGCGAAGCCGCTCAGCAGGGCGGTCAGCAGCACCATCGGCAAGGCAGTCAGTGCGCGGCCGAGCCAGCTTCGGCGGTGTGCACGGGGAACGGGGAGGGACGATTGCAGGTCGTTCGGATGGGGCGTTGCGGCAAAAGTCATCGGCGATCCGGAAGGGCGTATCAGTCCGTATGCTAGCCCAGGATGCCGGCAGGCAAGGAATCGTGCACAATGCGCGTTCCCGCTGACGAGGCCTTGCCCGATGAAACGATTGCTGATGATGTTGCCGCTGGTCCTTGCCTCGGTGCTTGCGCTTGGCGGCTGCGGCGTGCTTGCCGCCCCGTGCCGGGTCGCGTCCGCGGGCCTGAAGATCGTGCCGGTGATCGGCGATGTGGCCGCGCTGCCGACCGATGCCTGCGCCGAGGTGATCGACTGAGGCGGAGAGGATGGAGAGCGAGGCCGATGCCGCAGCCGAAGCCGCGGCCGGACCGGCCGCACCGGCCGGAGCAACCTACCGGTACGACAGCACCAGCCCCTGGATCAGCTGCGTCCAGCCCTCGAGCATCACGAACAGCAGCAGCTTGAACGGCACCGAGATCGTCGTGGGCGCGATCATCGACATGCCCAGCGCCAGCAGGATCGCGGCGACGATCAGGTCGACCACGACGAAGACCAGATAGATGATGAAGCCGATCTGGAACGCGCGCGTCAGCTCCGACAGCGTGAAGCTCGGGATCAGCACCATCATGTCGTCCGGCTGCAGATCGTCGGCACGGCCCTCGGGCCAGATCCGCTTGGCCGACTGCACGAAGAAGGTGCGGTTACGTTCCTCGGTGTGCTTGATCAGAAATTCCTTCAGCGGCCCGCTGACCGAGTCGTAGACGGTCACCACATCCCCCACGTTGAACGGCGCATTGCTCTGTGCGCGCCGCTCGATCGCGTCGAAGGCGTCGGCGCCGATCGGCGCCATGATGTAGGCGGTCAGGATGATCGCGATGCCGTTCAGCACCATATTGGGCGGCACCTGCTGCAGCCCCAGCGCGGCGCGCAGCAACCCGAACACGATCACCAGCTTGGTATAGCTGGTCACCATCAGCGCGACGAACGGCGCAATGCCGAACGCCAGGATGACGGTGAGGATCAGTACCGGGTTGTACAGATTCCCGCTCATGCGTCGCCCGCGGCGAAGCTCGACACGCGCACGCCGAGCCGGTTGCCCACCGCGATCAGCGTGCCGGTGCCCAGGATGCGGCCGCCGGCGACGATGCGCACCTCGCTCTGTTTCAGCGGCTGGGGCAGCTCGAATACATAGCCGGGCCGCACCTCGCGCAGGTCGGCCAGCGCGAGCGAGACATCGCCGACCTCGAAGCGCAGCGACACCTCCAGCTCTTCCAGCCGATCGAGCGCGGCCGGCGCGGCGTCCGGATGCGGCAATTCACGCTGCCCGTTGTTGCGGTCTTCCATGCTGTCTCCATGAGCCGACGGCGCGGCGGGGGCGCCGGTCGGGCGTTGAATCGTGATGCGGCGCCCCTCGGCCAGCGCGGGCCAGCCCAGTCCCGCTGCACCGGTGGTGCAATGGACGGCCAGCGCGCCGCCATGCGTCTGCCACTGTTCGATGCCGACGATGTCGCCGGGACGGATGTCGCGCATCTCCCCGACCGCGATGGCGGTGGTGCCGATGCGCACGGCCAGCGGCACCCGCAATTGCGCCAGCCACGGCGGCAGCCCGGCATCGGGCGCGCGCTGCCGCAGCGGCAGCGTGGCGAGGCGCTCGGGCTCGTCCAGCTGCAGGGTCGCGTGCAGCGTCTCGCTGTCGGTCGCGGTACCACCGCCATCGCCGCCATCGTCGCCATCGGCGATCCGTCGCAGCGTCAGCCCGAAGCGGGGCGCGCCCGTGCGCTGGCCGGCGCCATCCCCTTGCCAGGCGAACGGCTGCCGCGATGCGGCGGCCACCGCCTCTGCGACCTGGGCCAGCGCATCGGCCATCAACGCTTGCCGCAGCAGGGCCGGCAAGGTCTCCGCTGCGCCGTCCACGCCTAGCAGGCGGCGTTCGCTCGGGACATCGATCAGCAGCTGCCCGCGCGTTTCGCCGAGCGTGAAGGCGTAGGCGTTGCGGTGGGCCGAGCTTGATGAGGGGCTCTGCTGCGGCTCGAAACGCAGCAGCCAGTCGACGCCCGCCGCGCGCAGCCGCAACGGCCCGGTCCGGCACAGCAGGCGATTGGACAGCGCCGCGATATCGGCTTCGACGTGCGGCAGCTCGGGCGCGGCGTCCAGCTCACGGATCGCAGCCTCGCCGGATCCCGGGCGATGCAGCCGAACGCGCGCACGCGCCGGTCCCCCGCGGCCCGCTGACAAGGGGCCTGCCGACGCTGGGGGTTCGCTGAGCGCAACGGATGACGTCATGGATGGCAGAGGCATGGCAAGGCCCGCGGCGGCGACAAAGCCCGCAGCGGCCTGAGCCGGGGACCGAAATACGAGGTACGCAAATGCACGCAAATGTCGCAACTGCGCACAGATGCGCGACGGGAGAACGATACGGAAGCAGGTGCAGCGCCGTCCACTACGAGCCTTGGTAGGGACCGCCCCCGGGACGCCTTCGGCAGCCCCGCTGCTACGAATCC
The DNA here is from genome assembly GCF_053903255.1 of Cupriavidus sp. JZ107. NCBI lineage: Bacteria > Pseudomonadati > Pseudomonadota > Betaproteobacteria > Burkholderiales > Burkholderiaceae > Cupriavidus > Cupriavidus sp. JZ107. The sequence continues at coordinate 976,256 of NZ_CP096480.1, forward strand.
TCGGTATTGGTCGCGTGGCGCAGCCGCCATACACTGCGCTCACCGTTCGCCAGGGGGCGCCGCGGCGGCATGGCTCGGCTTGGCCGTGGCTTCGGTGTCAGGGTGGCCCACCCGGTGTGAACGGCCAATCGAAGCATCGCCGCGGGCCACAAGCCCATAAGCAACCCGTAAGCAGCCCAAAAGCAGCCCAAAAGCAGCCCACATATCGCGTCATGGCAAAACTGTCGGGATTCACCAAGGGGATCGGCCCCACGCCGGGCCTGCAGCAGATGGCTGCGGCGGCCTCGCGCCAGTCCGACATCGCGCTGACGCTGCTGCTGTTCGCGGTGATCGCGTTGTTCGTGCTGCCGCTGCCGACCTTCCTGCTGGACCTGATGCTGACGATCAATCTCGGCATCAGCCTGACGCTGCTGATCGTCGCCACCTATATTCCGTCGGCGCTGTCGCTGTCGACCTTCCCCTCGCTGCTGCTGTTCACCACGCTGCTGCGGCTGTCGCTCAATATCGCGTCGACCAAGCTGATCCTGTTGCACGCCAACGCGGGCCACATCATCGAGACGTTCGGCAAGCTGATCGTCGGCAACAACGTCGTGGTCGGCGGCGTGGTGTTCCTGATCATCGCGATCGTGCAGTTCATCGTGATCGCCAAGGGCTCGGAGCGCGTGGCCGAGGTCGGCGCGCGGTTCGCGCTGGACGCGATGCCCGGCAAGCAGATGAGCATCGACGCCGATGTCCGTGCCGGCACCATCAGCGCCGCCCAGGCGCAGGAGCGGCGCCGCGAGCTGGAGCAGGAATGCCAGCTGCACGGCGCGATGGACGGTGCGATGAAGTTCGTCAAGGGCGATGCGATCGCGGGCGTCGTCATCGCGCTGGTCAATATCCTGGCCGGCATCACGATCGGCACGCTGATGAAGGACATGAGCATCGGCGACGCGCTGCAGCGCTACGCGATCCTGACCATCGGCGACGGCATGGTCTCGCAGATTCCGTCTCTGCTGGTGTCGATCGCCGCCGGCGTGGTGATCACCCGTGTGTCGTCGGACGACAGCGACAGCCGCGCCGCCAACCTCGGCACCGTGATCGGCCGCCAGCTGCTGGCCCAGCCGAAGGCGCTGCTGGTGTCGGGCGTGGCGATCGCCGTGTTCCTGGTGGTGCCCGGCTTCCCCAAATGGACGTTCGCCTCGATGGCGCTGGTGGTGGCCGGCTGCGGCTACTGGCTGATGCGGCGGGGCCAGCGTACCGCCGGCACGGTCACCTGGATCGAGATGCCGGACGAGCGCAAGTCGGACGACACGCGTTCGGCCGTGGCGCCCGCGCTGGCGCTCGACCTGGACCCGACGCTGCGCGACCGCCTGGACATGCGCCAGTTCGAGCAGCGCATGACGATCGCCAAGGGGCAGGTCGAGTCGGACCTGGGCATGGTCTTCCCGCGGCTGCGCATCGAATACCGCCCGCTGGGCGAGGCGGATACCTACGCGATCCGCGTGCAGGACGTGGTGGCCTCGCGCGGCGCGCTGCGGCCCGGCATGGAGCTGGTCGAACCGGGCTCGCGCGCACTGGTGGACCAGGGCCGCGCCGTGGTCGGTGCACCGTTCGGGCCGTTCGCCGAGGCGGTATGGATTCCGCAGGACAAGCCGACCGGCCGCGCCGGCCGCGAAGCCATCGGCGACGCGCGGGCCCCGGGGGCGCCGCGCACGCTGTCGTGCGAGGAAGTGCTGGCCGTCCATGTCGGCGCGGTGATCAAGCAGCATGCCGCGCCGCTGCTCGGCATCCAGGACGTGCAGGAGATGATGCACGTGGTGCAGGCCGAGGCGCCGGACCTGGTGATGGAGCTGGCCCGCGTGGTGCCGCTGCAGCGCGTCACCGAGGTGCTGCGCCGCCTGCTGCAGGAAGACGTGCCCATCCGCAACCTGCGCACGATCTTCGAGAGCCTGGTGACCTGGGCACCCAAGGAAACCGATGCGATTGCGCTGACTGAACTGGTCCGCGTCGATCTTGGCCGGCTGATCACCAGCCGCCATGTCGGCGGCGAACGCGCGATCGACGCGGTGCTGTTCGAGCCCGCGTTGGAGCAACGCGTGCAGGGCGCGATCGAAAAGGCCGCGCGCGGCAACCTGCTGCTGCTGAGCCACGACGTCACCCGCGAGATCCGCGAGCAGCTGCGCCAGCTGCTGGAAAAGGCCAACGCCGCGCGCGTGGTGGTGGTGGTCAGCGTCGACGTGCGCCGCTACATCAAGCGGCTGATCGAGCCGGTGGCGCCGCGCCTGCCGGTGCTGTCCTACCAGGAAGTCGACGAGGACGTGCGGCTGGTGCCGGTCGGCTGGATCCGCAATCCCGAGGTCGAGTGAGAGATGGGCGCCGACACCATTCTCGATATCACGCGCGAGGCGCTGCTGGTGGTGCTGTGGGTGACGCTTCCCGTGGTGCTGATCGGCACCGTGGTGGCGCTGGTGGTGGCGGTGCTGCAGGCGGTCACCCAGATCCAGGACCAGAGCATCGGCACCTCGGCGCGGCTGATCGCGGTGCTGGTGTCGCTGGTGCTGCTGGGCGGCTGGCTTGGCGGCGAGGTGATGCGGTTCTCGCAGCGGGCGATCCAGACGATGCTGACGTTCTTGTAACGACAGATTCGATGACAGATTCGGCGACAGGATCGGCGACAAGACGCGCACGACAGTTACGAACAATTACGCAGTGGAAAACCGGGGAGGATATGTTGACAAGCGAACGGTTCGGACCTCGATGTCTGGCCATGGCGGGCGCAATGCAGGGCCGTCCGTCGACAGATAACGCGCCGCGCGTGCCACAAGCCGCCACCGCTTCGTCGTCCCCGCGCATGCGGGGACCCAGTGGCTTTCGCCATGCGACATCGCAAAGTCAAAGCCGCTGGGTCCCCGCCTACGCGGGGACGACGGGACGCACGGGGAGGACGGGGCGCGAGGGGACGACGGGGCGTGCGGGGACGACGGGGCGCGTGGGGACGACAAGGGTTCTTGCGGCAGTCGCGCTGCTGCTGGCCCTGTTTCTCGGCGCCATCGCGCCGCTGCATGCCGCCGACCTGAACTGGCCCGGCAAGCCGTTCCAGATCTCGGCCAGCGAGAAGCGCGTGGCGGACTTCCTGCGCGAGCTGGCGTCGACGCAGGGCACCACCGCGGTGGTCGACTCGCGCGTGGACGGCACCATCAGCGGCCGCTTCTCCGATTCGCCGCTGTCGATCCTGCGCAGCGTCTGCGCCAGCTATGGCCTGACCTACTACTACGACGGCTCGCTGCTCTATATCGAGCCGGCCGGCGAGGCGCGCAGCGAGGTCATTCCATTCGCGCGCGGGGCAGGGGACCGGCTGAACGATGCGCTCGAACACATGCAGGTCATCGACTCGCGCTATCCGATCACGATCAACGACGACGACGGCACCGTGATGGTGTCGGGGCCGAAGCGCTACGTCGAGACCGTGCGTTCGGCGGTGCGCGCCTTCGACGATCGCGCTGTCAACGACGACCGCGCCGAGGTGCAGATCTTCCCGCTGAAGTACTCGTGGGCCTCGGACTTCCGCATCAACCGCTCTGGCAAGGACATCACGGTGCCGGGCGTCGTCACGGTGCTGCGCAGCCTGTACGGGCGCCAGCGCGCCGGCACGGCGACCACGCCGGTCAGCATGGGGCCGAGCCGCGGCGCCAGCCGCATGGCCGAGCTGCGCAGCGGCGGCGCCAACAACATGACGCTGCCGCAGGCCAATCCGCGCCAGGTGCTGGAGTCGATGAACGACGGCTCCACCGGCATCGGCCAGCCCGGCTTCGGCAACTGGGGCTTCGGCGGCCTGCCGCAGTTCCAGGCCGATACGCGGCTGAATGCCGTGATCGTGCGCGACGTGCCGGAACGGATGGCGCAGTACCAGCGGCTGATCTCGTCGCTCGACATCAAGCCACGGCTGATCGAGATCGAAGTCACGATCATGGACATCAGCCAGGAGAACCTGGACAGCCTGGGCGTCGACTGGCGCCTGCACACGCGCCACGTCGACCTGCAGCTCGGCGGTGGCGGCGGCTCGCCGCTGACCTTCGGCAATGCGCGCTCGGAGGGCGGCACCACTGGCAATACCGCCGGCTCGGGCCTGCAGTTCACCGGCGCGATCGGCAACGACGTCACGCGCTACCTGCTGACCCGCGTCAAGGCGCTGGCCGAGCGCGGCCAGGCCAACTTCGTCGCGCGGCCGAAGGTGCTGACGCTCGACAACACCGAGGCCGCGCTGGAGAACATGCGCGAGTTCTATGTGCGTGTCGACGGCTTCCAGGACGCCGGCCTGTTCAACGTGGTCGCCGGCACCGCGGTGCGCGTGACGCCGCTGGTGATCGACGAGCGGGAAGGACGCGCGGTGATGCTGAGCATCGATATCGCCGATGGCGACCTGTCCGGCGAGACCGTCGACAACATCCCGATCGTGCGGCGCCGCTCGATCACCACGCAGGCGATGGTCGACGAGGGCAAGAGCCTGCTGATCGCGGGCTACACGGTGGAAGAGAAGCTGCGCGCATCGTCGGGCGTGCCGTTCCTGCAGGACGTGCCGATCATCGGCAACCTGTTCAAGTACCAGGAGAAGCGCCAGGCCAACATGGAACGCTTCTACCTGCTGACACCGCGTCTGGTGATGCCGGGGATGAGCTGATGGCCGCGCTGCACGCCGATCCGTACGCCGATCCGTACGCCGATCCCCACGCCGATCCGCTTGCCGACCCGCCGCGCCAGGAGGACGGCGCGGCCGGCTGGACGCTGCGGCTGCTGGGCGGCGCCGTCTACGGCCGCGTGATCTCGCTGCGGCGCGGCGCCAATGTGCTGGGCGCCGCCAGCGACGTCGACATCAGCGTGCCCGGGGACGACGTGCAGCCGCGCCATCTGGTGCTGAACGTCGGCGAGCTGGCGGTGTCGGCCGAGCGCATCGGCGAGGCGCAGGTCAAGGTCAACGGCCGCGACACCACGCAGCGCGTGATCGCACTGGCCGGCGGCGACATCCTGACGGTGGGCTCGCTCGACATGGAACTGCTGCGCGCCGCCCCGGCCGCATCCGAGACCACCGACACGCTGTTCGCCTGGGCCGAATCGGGCCGCCGCGCCGCGCGCGCCGACAGCGACGAACCGGTGCGCCAGTCCAGCCGCTGGGTGCTGGGCGGCATCGGCGTGCTGGTGGTGGCGCTGCTGATCGGCGCCGGCTGGCTGGCCGCCACGCTGTCGCAGGACGGCGGGTTTGCGCGTACCGCGCAGGTGGACCCGGCCGAGGTACGCCAAACGGTCGCGAGCTATCCGGAACTCGAGGTGGTGTCGCTGCCCAATGGCGCCGTTACCGTGCGCGGCTTCGTCAATTCGCGCGTCGACCGCCAACGCATCGCCCAGGCGCTGGCGCCGTTCGGCCGTGGCGTGCAGCAGCAGGTCCGCTCCGCCGACGACATCATCGAACACATCCAGCGCTACGTCGACGAGCCGGGCGTGGGCATCGCCTATCAGGGCAACGGCCGCGTGGTGCTGACCGGCACGGCCGACCCGGTGGCCGGCCGCGACAAGGTCAAGCGCGTGATCGAGGACCTGCACCCCGGCGTGCTGGTGTCCGATCGCATCGACTATCGCGAGACCGCGGACAGCCGCCGGCGCCATCTGCGCGAGGGCCGCTGGGACAACTGGCAGGGCGTGTTTCCGGCGCGGGTGGTCAGCATCACCGACAACGGCGATGGCACGCGCTATGTGCAGCTGGCCAACGGCAGCCGGTATTTCGAAGGGGCGGTGCTGAAGAACGGCGCCGAGATCGAGAAGATCGAAGCGGACGGGCTGGTGCTGAAGGAAGGCAAGGGCGGCGAGCCGCCGCCCTCGGCCCGCTGATCGGGCCCATGTCGTCCCCGCGAACGCGGGGACCCAGCGACTTTCAGCGGAAGTTCAAGCCGCTGGATTCCCGCTTTCGCGGGAATGACGGGATGGTCGATGGAATCCGCCGCGGCGCCCCGGATGAGCGCCGCGGCAGATCGGTTCCGCATCGCCGATGCGGAGTGTTTGGCAGTACCACTTGAGTACCACTTGACGAAGGAGATGGAAATGGCTGGTGAAGTCGATCTGAACGCCAAGATGCAGGAAATCCAGCAGAAGGCCCAGGAGTTCTCGGTGAACATCATGGCCCTGCAGGACACGCTGACCCGTCAGAACGCCGTGGTCAGCAGCGAAATGGCGCACAACACGCAGAAGGCCAACCTGGTCCAGGGCGCGATGCAGGACGTCAAGCAGACGTCGAGGACCAACTGACGGCGGCGGGGTCGCGCGCGTCGCCGGACGGCCACGGCGCCGGTCCGGCGCGCCGCGCACCCTGACCCGCTTGTCCCTGATTTCAGTCGAGGAGAACAGCGATGGATCCCACCGCGATCGCCGCCCAAGGCGCCGTTGCCGATACGGCTACCGTGTCCGCGCACCAGCAGGCGCCGCAGGCCAACCAGGCCGCCGATCCGGCCGACGCGCGCACCTTCGCCGAGATGGTGCAGCATGGCGCCGCCGGCGGCACCACCGCCAGCGAGCCGAGCACGTCCTCGCTCGGCGCCGCGATCCGCACCACCTATGTGTCGGCGGGCGAGGAGGCGGCACGCCAGGCCGCGCGGCTCGATGAGATGCGCGAGAGCATGTTCACCGCGATCCAGCAGGGCAGCACCAGTGACGTGGTGTATCAGGCCATGATGCTGCAGACCGAATCGCTCGAGCTGTTCTCGTCGATCCATGTCACGTCGAGCATCGGCAGCGCGGGCACCAATCTGTTCAACAGCCTGCTCAAGAACCAGCAATGACGCCGATCTCTGCGGCTTCGGCCATGCTGGCCACGCGCCGGCTCCGGCTGTCCCGTCTCGTCCGTATTGCTCCGCTGACGCTGGCGCTGTTGCTGGCCGCCTGCCGCGTCGACCTGTATGCCTCGCTGAACGAGGCCGAGGCCAACCAGATGCTGGCGGTGCTGACCGCCGAAGGCATCGATGCCGACAAGGTCCGCGCCGGCGAGACCGGCTGGAGCGTGCGCGTCGACGAGGCGCAGCTGCCCGCCGCGCTGGAAATCCTGCGCAGCGAAGGGCTGCCCGGCGAGCGCTTTTCGTCGCTGGGCCAGGTATTCCAGAAGCAGGGACTGGTGGCGACGCCGACCGAAGAGCGCATGCGCTATATCTTCGCGCTGTCGCAGGAGCTGTCCGAAACGCTGCGCAACATCGACGGCGTGGTGACCGCGCGGGTGCACGTGGTGATCCCGGCTACCGATCCGCTGTCGGACAAGATCCGGCCGTCGTCGGCGGCGGTCTTCATCAAGCATCGTCCCGATACCGACCTGCGGCTGCTGGTGCCGACGGTCAAGGACATGGTCGCCCACAGCATCGAGGGCGTGACCCACGACAAGGTCTCGCTGTCGCTGGTCGAGGCGCGGCCGTTTACGCCCATCGGGCCGGTCGCCCGTGCGCCGGCCAGCCACGGCTTCCCGGTCGGCCGCTTCGCGGCGATCGCGGGGGCGGTGATCGCCGCGCTGGCGCTCGCCGGCCTCGGCGTGCTGGCGTGGAAGCGCGGTGGCCTGCGGCAGGCGTTCGGCCGCCTTGGCGCCCGTCCGTCGACGAGGAGCCGTGCCTGATGGTCGCGCTGGCCGCGCCGGGTCTGCCGCATGGCGCGCATGCGTCCTCGCATGTGCCGTCGCTTGCGCTGGCCCGCGCGGTCGCCGATTTCGCGCAGCGCCCGCTCGCGCATCAGCATCCGAGCTGGCTGCCGCGCGAATGGCCGCTGCCGCTGCGCAAGGCTGACCGCTTCGGCCCGGCCGCGGCGCAGGTATTGGCAGGGCCGCTGGCGCTCGGCGGCGGCGACGAACCGGCGCGCGCGCGGTTGCTGCAGGCCTTGCTCGACGGGCGTGGCGACCCGCTGGCGCGGCTGGTGCTGCTCGATCGCAGCGCGCTGCGGCTGCTGGCGGTCTGGTGCGGCATGGCCGTACACAAGCCCGGCTTCGCCAGCGAGCGCAGCCGCCTCGCGCAGCAGCTCGACGGCAGGCTGGGGGCGCTGGCGCAGCCGCTGATCGGCACGGTGCCGTACCGGCTGCGGCGCGCCGCGCGGCGCTTCGACCCGCAGGCGGTGGCCTTCATCCTGAAGCGCGTGCCCGACCTGCCGGACCTGCCGATGAATCTCGATCCGATCCGCGCGCGGCCATCGTCGGCCGCCCGCGTGATGGCCGAACGCGGCTACCGGCTGCTGTGCGGCCTGGTGCAGACGTTGCCGCCCTCGGGCGGCACGGCACAGGGCGATGCCCCATCGGCGCTGGTCACCGCGGTGCGGCGCAAGTTCCCGCGCCGGCTGGCCGCGCTGCCGGTGCCGGCGCTGAGCCGCCCGCAGGCCGCGCAGCTGCGCGAGCTGCTTCTGCTCAATCTGATTCCAGAACGGTTTCCGACATGGCACTGGCTTTTCTGATCACCAGCGAGAACCTGCAGCTGCTGTCCGAGCGCAAGGTCCTGAAGGAGGCGGAGTACGCGGCGCTGATGGACGCGGCCGAGGTCATCGAGGCCGCCCGCCGCGAGGCGCATCGCATCACCACCGACGCGCAGCGCGACGCCGAGCAGCGGCGCCAGCACGGCTACCGCGAAGGCTGGGCCAAGGCCCAAGCCGAGCACGCGGCCGCGCAGGTCAGCGCCGCCGCCGAGGCGGAGCGCCAGCTCGGCGCGATGCGGCGGACCATGGCCAATATCGTGATGAAGGCGGTCCAGCAGATCGCCGGCGAGCTCGATCCGGACATCATCCTCGAGGTCGCGCTGCAGCGGATCGACGTGCTGGTCCGCAGCGAGCCCTTCATCACGATCCAGATCCCGCTCGGCCGCGAGCAGGCGGTGCGCAATCTGCTCGACGCGATGGCCGAGACGCTGGACTGGCCGCGCCGCGCCAACGTCGTGGTCGAGCCCAGCCTGGAGCCCGATGCCTGCCGCATCCTGACGCCGTCCGGCACGATGGAGGTGGGGCTGCAGGCCCAGCTCGAAGCGTTTGCGCGCCGTGTGCAGGCGGGTTGACGGTGCGAGGCGGACCACATGCCCATCACCCCCACGTCGTTCCCGCGCAGGCAGGAACCCAGCGTCTTTCAAAAGCCACTGGGTCCCCGCGTTCGCGGGGACGACGGGTGTGTACGCTGACCACATGCCCATCATCCCCACGTCGTTCCCGCGCAGGCAGGAACCCAGCGTCTTTCAAAAGGCACTGGGTCCCCGCGTTCGCGGGGACGACGGGTGTGTACGCTGACCACATGCCCATCGTCCCCAGTCGTTCCCGCGCAGGCAGGAACCCAGCGTCTTTCAAAAGCCACTGGGTCCCCGCGTTCGCGGGGACGGCGGGTGTGTACGCTGACAACATGTCCATCACCACCATGTCGTTCCCGCGCAGGCGGGAACCCAGCGTCTTTCAAAGCCGCTGGGTCCCGGCGTTCGCGGGGACGACGGTTCGTTGAGCCGTTTCGCAGCGCATTTCTGAACCCACGCCCATGGCCGACCCGATCCCGACATCCGACCTGAAGGCCGCGCTGCAGCACGCCGCGCTCGATCTCGAACGCGCGTTCGACCACTTCACGCCGGTGGCGATGCGCGGGCGCGTGTCGAAGGCGGTCGGCATGCTGATCAATGCGACCGGCATCCAGGCGCATGTCGGCGAGATCTGCCAGCTGGTCACGCCGGGCGAGCCGCCGCTGCTGGCCGAGGTGGTCGGCTTCGAGCAGCAGACCGCGCTGCTGACGCCGCTCGGACGCACCACCGGCGTGTCGGCGGTGACCGAGGTCGTGCCGCAGATGCACGGCTACCGGTGCCCGGCGGGCGCCGCATTGCTGGGTCGCGTGCTCGACGCGCTGGGCAGCCCGATCGACGGCCGCGGGCCGCTGGTCGGCGTCAGCCAGGTGCCGGTCGAGAACGAGCCGCCCGATCCGCTGACCCGCGCGCTGATCCGCACGCCGTTGCCCACCGGCGTGCGCGCGATCGACGGCCTGCTGACACTGGGCGAGGGCCAGCGCGTCGGCATCTTCGCGCCGCCGGGCGTGGGCAAGAGCACGCTGCTCGGCATGCTGGCGCGCGGCGCGCAGAGCGATGTCAATGTGGTCGCACTGGTCGGCGAGCGCGGGCGAGAGGTGCGCGAATTCATCGAATACAGCCTTGGCGATGCAGGGCTCGCCCGCACGGTGCTGGTGGTGGCGACGTCGGACCGCGCGCCGATGGAGCGGGTCAAGTGCGCGTATACCGCGACCGCGATCGCCGAACACTTCCGCGACCAGGGCAAGCGCGTGCTGCTGCTGGTCGATTCGCTGACCCGGCTGGCGCGCGCGCAGCGCGAGATCGGGCTGGCCAGCGGCGAGCCGCCGACGCGGCGCAGCTATCCGCCCTCGGTGTTCTCGATGCTGCCGCAATTGCTGGAGCGCGCCGGTACCGCCGCGCGCGGCTCGATCACGGCGGCCTACACGGTGCTGACCGAAGGCGAGGACGACAGCGACCCGATCGCCGAAGAGGTCCGCTCGATTCTCGACGGCCATATCGTGCTGTCGCGCAAGCTGGCCAGCGCCGGCCAGTATCCGGCCATCGACGTGCTGGCCAGCGTCAGCCGCGTGATGCCGCATGTGGTCGACGACCAGCAGGCGCGCCATGCAGCGCGGCTGCGCGAGCTGCTGGCCAAGTACCGCGAGCTGGAGCTGCTGCTGCAGATCGGCGAGTACCGTCCCGGCGCCGATGCGGTGGCCGACGCCGCGGTCGCGTCGATCGGCCAGATCCGCGCCTTCCTGGCGCAACCGGCCGGCAAGCTGGATACCTACGAGACCACGCTGCGCACGCTGGAACGGGCCATCACGCCGCCGGCCCCGGCGGTTACGCCAGCGACGGCGGCGATGGCCGCGGCAGGGCGCGCCCCCGCTCAGCAGGAGGCCAAACGATGAACGGGCAATCGGCCACGGTGCCGCTGCGCCAACTCGAACGCGTGCGCGAACGCCGCCACGAGGACGCCCATCGCGAGATGCGGCACAAGCGCGATGCGTTTCTCGAAGGCATGCGGGCCGCCGAGGCGGCGCAGGGCGCGGTGCGCGCGGCGCTGTCGGAGCGGGCGGCGTTTCTGCAGCGGCTGCGCGACAGCGCGGCGAAGGAGGGCGTCGCGATCTCGGGCCTGCTCGATGCCCAGGCGTGGCAGGCGTCGTTCGACGCGCGCATCGCCCGCGCCAATGCCGCGCTGGCGCAGGCGCTTGATGTCGCCGGCCAGCGCCGCGCCGAGTTCGAGCAAAGCCGCCGGCTGTGGGCACAGGCGCAGGCTCGGCTGACCGGCACCCGCGAACTGATCGGCCGCGAACAGGCCGCGGCAAGGGCTGACATCGAGCGCCGCGAGGAAGAGGCCGCCGAGGAGGCCGCGCTGCGCGTGTGGCAGCGGGGCATGGGAGCAGGCATCAAGGCATGATCGATCCGGCGATCTTTTTCCAGTGGGGCCGCGAGACCGTGATGCCGATCCTGATGGTGATGCCGCGGCTGCTGACGGCCTTTACCGTGGTGCCGTTCCTGTCCCATCAGTCGATCCCCGGCGTGGCGCGCAACGGCATCGTGCTGGCCATCGCGCTGTTCGTCTCCCCGGGCGCCCGCGTCGACATCGACGCGGTGGCGGGCGGACTGTGGCTGCTGCTGATCTTCAAGGAGGCGTTCATCGGCCTGCTGCTGGGCATGGCGTTCGGGCTGTTCTTCGTCGCGCTGCAGATGATCGGCGAGCTGATCGACTTCCAGACCGGCTCGGGCAACGCGACCTTCTTCGATCCGGTGACGCAGCAGGAGGACGGGCCGATGGAGAACCTGTTGTCCCACCTGGGTATCGCGCTGTTTGCCTCGTTCGGCGGCCTGTTTGCGATGACCGGCGTGATCGTCGAATCGTTTGCCTTCTGGCCGGTGATGTCCTTCGGCCCCGATGTCTCGCTGTCGTCGTTCCAGTTTGCGAATATCTATGCCGGCACGATGTTCTCGTGGGTCGTCAAGCTGGCGGCGCCGATCCTGCTGCTGCTGGTGATCGTCGAACTCGGCTTCGCGCTGATCGCCCGCTTCGTGCCGCAGTTCGACGTGTTCCAGTTCGCGCAGCCGGTCAAGATCACGGTCGCCTTCCTGATGCTGGTGCTGATGCTGTCGGTGATGGTGGACACGCTGCAGGGCTTCCTGCGGCCGGACAACGCGCTGATCGACCTGCTGCGCGGACGCGCGGGCGTCCAGTGAGGCCACGCCATGGCCGATAGCGAAAAGAACCTCGAAGCGACGCGGCGCAAGCTCGACGACGCGCGCAAGCGCGGCGAGGTGCCGCGCAGCAGCGATGTCACGTCGGCCTTCGTCTTTCTTGGCGTGCTGATCGCGCTATGGCTGCTCGGGCGCTATTTCGTGCGGCTGTTCCAGGCGCTGTGGCTGAGCGCGATGGGCGCGATCGACCAGCATCTGGCCGACCAGCAGATGCTGGCGCTGGGCGAGGCCGGCGCGCGTTTCCTGCTGATGGGCGTGCTGCCGATCGCCGCGATCGCTCTGGTCTGCGGCATCATCGGCGCCTTCGTGCAGGTCGGACCGCTGGTCGCGTTCGAGCAGATCAAGCCGCAACTGGCACGGCTGAATCCGGCAGAGGGCCTGAAGCGGATGTTCGCGGTGCGCAATCTGGTCAACCTGCTGAAGACCGTGATCAAGATTGCGCTGCTGGGCGGGCTGATCTATGTGCTGGCGCTGCGGGCGATCGAGGATGGCGTGCGCACCGGCTATGCGCGGCCGGCCGAGATCCTGCTGCTGATCGCCCATATCCTGCTGATGATGTGCTGCTGGGCCGCGGTGATCTATCTGATCATGGCGGTGATCGACTACGTGCACGAGCGCTACGAGTTCATGAAGCGCCAGCGCATGAGCGTCGAGGAATACCGGCGCGAATACAAGGACACGCAGGGCGACCCGATGATCGCCGGACGGCGGCGCGCGGCGTTTTTCGAGGCGGCGTTCTTCGGCGTCGGCGAACGGGTGCGGGTGTCGACCGCGGTCGTCTATTCCACGCAATACGCGGTGGCGCTGCGCTACGACGGGCCCGGTACGCTGCCCAAGGTGGTCGCCAAAGGCGGCGGCCAGGTCGCGGCGCGCATCCGGCAGGCGGCCGCGGACTACCTGATTCCGTCGGCCTTCGATTCGGACCTGGCGCAGCGGCTCTATCTGACGGTGCCGCTCGATCGCTTCATCGACCGCTCGCTGTTCGAGCGGGTGGCGGATCTGATGCGGTGGGCGAAGGGGGGGTAGGGTGGTTGGGCGGCCGGGGGATTGTGGTTTGCTGGCGTGGTTTGCCCTCTCCCCAGCCCTCTCCCGCAAGCGGGAGAGGGAGCCGGTTGGCGCGATGGACACCGCGACGCCGTTGCTCGACCGCTGACACGCTCCCCTCTCCCGCTTGCGGGAGAGGGGCTGGGGGGAGAGGGCAACCGCCCCTAGCAATCCAACAACGCCTCTTCCGCGCGATATCCCGCCCCGGCGCGCTCGCGGGCACCATTGCCCCCACGCTCCATCCTCTCCGCCCGATCCATCCTCTCCACCGCCGTGGCGATCAAGGTGGGGTCCTGCATCGTCGCCGCATGCGCCAGCTGCACACGATTGCGCACGCCGAAATGGCTGCGCAGCCGGCGCATGTGGTAGTCGACGTTGAAGATCGACATCTCCATGCGGTTGGCGATCTGCTTGTCCGACAGCCCTTGCGCAAGACAAGCCAGGATGTCGCGCTGGACCTCCGAGAGTCCATCGCGCTGCGTGCCGCCCAGCGCCGGGATATCGGCATGGCAGGTCAGGAACTCGTGCAGCGCGAAGCCGACGGTCAAGGCCTGGCCGATCACCGGGTCGCCGATCCAGCGGCGGCTCTCGATGCCCGAGGCGAAGCTGATCGCGACGAAGTCGCTGGTGCCCGGCATCGGCAGGTTCAGGAACACGCCGCTGCGGATGCCGGCGTCGCGCAGATCGTCGAGGAAACGGCGCAGCCGCAGCGCCTGCGTGCCGCCGGAGGTGCTGCGCTCCAGGTCGCTGACGTCCCACACCAGCGGCAGGCCGAAGGTGCCGGGCCGCGGCTGGCGCGGATCGACCTCGTAGTAGCGCTCGCGCAGGTAGTAGTCGCGCCAGCCCGGATGCGAGTAGGTATCGAGGAAGGTGCGCATCTGCACCTGCCCGCTGACGGTGGTGGCGGTGCCATAGCCGAGCCAGTCGAAGCCGATCCCCCGGATCGCCGACTGCATCAGCGCGGTGCGCGATTCATGCGAGCTTTCGCGCAGCATGGCCTCGACCAGCCCCGGCATGCCGCCCTGGCGCGTGCGCCGCTGGACGGGAACGATATGCCGTTCGCCGAATACCTTGATGCCGTGGGGGCCCGTCACGGGGGGCAGGCCGCGTGGACCGCGCGCCGACGTGCCGTCGCTTGTGGCGCGCGGCAGGTCGGCTCTCAGGGTCCGCGACAGGCTGGTGTCGCGGCCCAGGCCGGCTTCCACTACTTTTTCCATCGATCGCCTCCGACAAATGCGTATGGCTGCCGCATTGACGCGACAGCGTGAAGGCTTGCCATGGCTTGGTCCGCTGGCGACATAGCGCGCCCGCTGGCCAGGCCTTCAGGCAAAGCCCAACATACTGCTGACCCATTCCCGTCGGAAAACCCGGATGGCGCCGCGGTGCGGCGTGCCCGGTGTTGTGCGTGCCGTGCGTTGCGCGGCCGCTATTGCTATCGATATCGATGCTGTGGTGGTGCGAAACCGTGATGGCGCCAGCGGTGGCTGCTGCTGCTGCTGCTGTTGCCATCGGACGCCGGCCAAATTATTGCAAGCCAAGATGTCATGACATCGAACGCGCATTCCAACCGTGCGATGCGGGGCCGCATTGCCATCCATCGCGATGCCCGCGAACGGCGATACGGCAAGGCCTGCGGCCGGTTGATGCGATGCCGCGACGATGTTGTATATACGCCACTTTCCTTAGACCCTGAAGGGTTATCGCCGCGCGCATGGGTTCTCCGATCCCTCATGCTTCCAGCGTCTTGCCGCGCGTTTCGGGCAGCGTCAGCGCGGCGATGATCAGCACGCCGTAGGCGCCGGCGGCGAACACGCCGATCGTCTGTCCCAGCGGCATGGTCTGGCTGACATGGCCGATCAGGAAGGGGAACAGCGCACCGATGGCGCGGCCCACGTTGTAGCAGAAGCCCTGGCCGGAACCGCGCACGCTGGTCGGGAACAGCTCGGTCAGGAAGGCGCCCATGCCGGCGAAGATGCCCGAGGCGAAGAAGCCCAGCGGGAAACCGAGCATCAGCATCACGGTGTCGTTGACCGGGATCTGCGTGTAGATCAGCGCGATCGCCATCGAGCACAGCGCGAACAGCATGAAATTGCGCTTGCGGCCGATGCGGTCGGTCAGATAGGCGCTGGTGATATAGCCCAGGTACGAGCCGACGATCACCATCGCCAGATAGCCGCCGGTGCCGAGCACCGTCAAGCCGCGCTCGGTCTTCAGGAAGGTCGGCAGCCAGGTCGTGATCGCGTAGTAGCCGCCTTGTGCGCCCGTCGTCAGCAGCGCGGCGCGCAGCGTGATCGACAGCAGCTTCGGCGAGAAGATCGCGGCAAACGAGGTCTTCTGCTCGGAGGCCGCTTCCTTGGCCTTGTGCTCGGCATAGACCTCGGGCTCCTTGACCAGGCGCCGCAGGAAGATCACGAACACCGCCGGCAGCAGGCCGATCAGGAACAGCGCGCGCCACGCGGTCTCGGGCGGCAGGATGCTGAACACCAGCGCATACAGCAGCGCCGACATGCCCCAGCCGAGCGCCCATCCCGCCTGCACCATGCCGACCGCCTTGCCGCGGTCCTGCGAGCGGATCGCCTCGCCCATCAGCACCGCGCCCGCGGTCCATTCGCCGCCGAAGCCGAAGCCCATCAGCGCGCGGGCGATCAGCAGCTGTTCGTAGTTCTGCGCGAGCCCGCACAGGAAGGTGAAGAAGGCAAACCAGACGATGGTCAGCTGCAGCGTGCGCACGCGGCCAATGCGATCGGACAGGATGCCGGCGATCCAGCCGCCCGCGGCCGAGGTCAGCAGCGTGGCGGTGCCGATGAAGCCCGCATCGCCGCGCGTGATGCCCCAGGTCGCGATCAGCGTCGGAATCACGAAGCTGAGGAACTGCGTATCCATCGCGTCGAGCGCGTAGCCGACCTTGCAGCTCCAGAACGTGCGGCGCTCGCCCGGCGTGATGTCGCGATACCAGGCAAAGAGGCCGGTCGACGGTCGGCTCTGCTGCTCCCCCTGCATGCTGCCAATCTGCGTTTCCATGCGTTCCTCGTCGTGGTGTCTCGTCGCGGTGCGTCGGTACAGGCTGGATCCGGGCCAGAGCGCGCGTCCCCACTTGCAGGCGGATTGCCCGCGGCGAAGCCGAATGACTCGCGGCGGTCTGCGGGAACCTGTCATGCATGGATGGACGTCCCCCGGCATCTGCATTCTTCAAATTCGCCGGGCGGCTCGTCCAACTATTTTTTAGCTTGGGTCCTCATAAGAAAAAATTGAGATCACCTCTAAATCTCTGTCAATACGCGGGCCCCGGCCAATCTGGCATTCCCGCGCACCCAGGTGGATATCGGGTTTTCCCCGATGACGCGATGTCGCCAAATGGCATGGCGACGAGCGGCCGACAGCTGCCGTCCCCGCGAAAGCGGGGACCCAGTGGCTTGCAAAAGACGCTGGATTCCCGCTTTCGCGGGAACGACGGGAAGTCCCTGTCCCCATGCGAGAGCAACGCGTAAGCATACGGCGCGCCAGCGGCAAGCGGGGCAGGGCATCGGCTACGGAGACTCGTAGGGATATCGCTGTGCAGCGCAGCAGCGGCGGCGCTTCGCACCACGAGGGTTCGTGTCGTCACGGGGCCTTCATCGACGCGCGGTCTGATGTCGGCGCCCCGGGTCAGGGCGCGTCCGCATCGGCATGGTGCCTCGCCCGGCCTTTGTTTCGAGGTCACGATGAGCTATCCCGCCGATCTGTCAGGTCCCTCGACGGTGCGCCCGATCACGGTCCCGCCGCCCCCGCCGCCCCCGCCGCCGGCACCGTCGGCGCCGCCTCCACGCGCGGCCGATGCCGAATCGAGCTCGGCTGCGCAGCGCCAGCGCGAACTGGCCGAGCTGCAGGCGCGGCTGCAGCAGATGCGCGAGCAGATCGCCGCGATGCTCGAGCGGCTGCGCCAGGCACAGGAGGCGGAGGCGGCCGCACGCGCGCAGGCGGAAGCCGCGCGCGAGGCCGCCGAGCGTTCGCAGTCGCGCGACGATATCGCCAAGGCCGAGGCGGCGGAGGCCACCGCGGCGACGCGCAAGGCCGAGCTGAACCAGGCCGCGCTCGAACTGGACGCGCACGACAAGCGCATCGCGCTCGACGAGGCCAAGGCCGAGGCGCTGCGGGCGCCGGGGCCACAGACCCAGGCGAAGGTCGACACGGCGCAGGCTGCGTACGACGACGCCCAGCAACTGCACACGGTTGCGGTGGCCGACGTCAGTGCCAAGCGGGCCGATGAGGCACTGGCCGCCGCCGACCGCGCGGTGACGGCGCTGGCCCCGCCGGGCAGCGATCCGGCCAGACTGAATGCCGCCGACCAGCAGGCCCTGAACGAGGCGCGGGAAACGGCCGGTGCCGCCCGGCGGCAATCCGACAGCGCCGCCGCGGCGCTCGGAACCGAATGGCGCCGCTACGAGCGCGATGCCGCGCAGCGCGAGCTGGACAGAACCGGGCGCGAGCTGGAGCAGGCCGGCGCGGCGCGCCAGCGTGCCCGCACGGAGGGCGATGCCGCGGCGTTGCAGCGTGCCGACGATGCCTATGGGGCGGCGCTGGACGCGTGGTGGGTGGCGGACCGGCAATCTGTCGCGGCGCAGGCATCCTGGGACGCGCAGGTGGCCGCCAACGACCTCGCGGCCAAACAGGAGCAGCACCGTGTCGATGAGACCCGCGCCAACCAGTGCCTGGCCGAACCGCCCCAGGTCCAGCAGGCCCGGCAGACGCTGGAGCAGCGCAATACGGCGGCGCAGTCCGCGCTGACCGAAGCGCAGGCGGCCAAGGACGATCATGCCGCGCGCAAGGCGCTGCGCGACCGTGCCGCCGAGATCGACACCGAATACCGCGACGCGCAGACCGGCCTCGAGCAGGCCCGCACCGCCTACGAAGGCGCCACCGGCGCCGATGCCCGCGAGAAGGCGCGCATCGCCTACGCCGATGCCCAGGACCGCATGGCGGCCGCCCGCGGCCAGCACGACGCGCTGCAGGCATTGCGCAGTTCGCAGCAGGCGGACGCGGCGCTGGTCGAGGGGCTGCGGGCTGGCGAAAAGGGCGGCGCCGGTGCCCCCGGCGACGGCGCCATCGCCACGCTGCGCGAATCGGCGGGCCAGGCGCGCGCCAACGTGCAGCGGACCGTGGCGAACGCCAACGGCGACGCGACGGACGTATTGCGGCAGGGCCGGACCGACGAATGGCGCAAGGACGGCGGTGCCGCTCAGCGCGCGTTGCCCACGGCCGATGAGGCCGCCGCCAACGCGGCGCAGACCTATGAGGCGACCGTGCGGCGGCCGGGCGCCACGCAGCAGGAGATCGACACCGCGCGCGAACGCCGCGACGAAACGCGGCTGGCGCAGGCGGTCGCGCATGGCCGCAGCGATGCGCTCGCGTCCACCGAGACGCGCCGCGCCGCGGAGGGCGAGTACGCGCTGGCGCTCGAAGCCCATCGCACGCACGACTTCTCCGGGGCCGCACCGGCCGGCCCGCTGGCACCGTCCGCACCGGCCGGGCCGCTCGCGCCATCCACGCAGCCGCCGGGATCGTTGCCGAGCACGGGCCCTTCGCTGTCGACCTCGCCGCTGCTGACGCCAAATTTCGGCGAGGCCGCGCGCCCGGCGCCATGGACGGTGTTGCCGCCCGGTATCGATGCGGCGGCCGGCAATGCCAGCGGGGACACGGCAACCCCGCCGCCCACATCCCCTGCCTCCACGAGTTCCACGTCGGCCACTGCGCCGCTGCTGGCGGCGCCCGGTTCGCCGCCGGTTGCCGTCAAGGAGAACGGGCGATGGTATGTCCAGTACCCGGCGCAGTTCACGGCGCAGTCGCCAACGCTGTACGGCAGCTATCCCGCTTCGTCGGCGACGCTGTCGCTTCCGGGGCAGAGCCCATCGCGCGTCGAAATGGACCCGGTCACCGCACGCGTCTGGGAAGCGCATGCGCAGCTGCAGTCGGCCATCGCCGCGGAGGACACCGCATGGCAAGACTATGAGACGCTGAACAACGATGCGCAGGCCATCGCGCAGGCTCGCCGCGAAGGCAATGCGTCGGCCAATGCCAATGGCGCCAGCCCGGGCCAGAACCCCGGCGCCGACGCGGATCCCGAACTGACCCGGCTCACCACGCAGGTCGACACCGATCATCGCGCGCTGCTGGCCGCGCTCGGCGCGCGCCTGACCGCCGAAGACCGTGCGCGCGACCTTGGTGTCGACGTGGCAAAGGACGAGACCGTTGTCTCCACCGGCGAGGCGCTGGAGAGCGCGCGTGCGACGGCGTCGGCCAGCGCCGCCGAGCTCGAACGCTATCGCAGCGAGCGCGATAGCGGCGCGGCCAGCAACGACGTCGAGCGCTTGCGCAACGAGCATCAGGCTTGGAAGCGCGAGCATCCGTTCCTGCGCGAGCAGGACGCGCCGACCTGGGCGCCGCTGCAGCAGGCGCTGGACAACGAAGACGCCGCGCGCCAGCAACTGGTGCAGGAGGCCGCGCAGGCCGGCGCCGCGCAGGAGACGCGCGCGCTGACCGCGACGCTGACGCCCGAGCAGCGCGAGGACCCTGCCGCGCTGTACGAGTTGTTCGTCTCTGAGCCGCGCGCGATGGCGCAGGGCGTCATCAACCAGCACTACGTCGACTACGGCGGGCGACCCTACGAGATGGCGGGCCGCACGCACGCGCGCAACATGGCGGGGCTGGCGCTAGAAATTCCGCCCGAGGTGCAGCTCGCGGGCGACGCCGACGCGCAGATGGAAACGCTGCGCAAGCAGGACATCTTCGCCGGCATCGACGACGACTACGCCGACATGCTCGACGTGGTGGCCGACCAGCTGATCGAGCAGGGCGGCGAGCATGCGCGCGTGACGCTGCTGCCGGTGGTCTACGCCAGCCGCGAGCGTGGCATCACCCGCACAATGCTGTTCAAGGTCGAGACCGGCCAGGGTCCGCGCTTCGTCGACGAGGCCGGGCGCGCGTACGACGACCTGAAGGACTACCGCGAAAACAATACGCTGCCGGCGGCGGACGCCGTGCTGGCGATGCCGCGCGACGGCGAGTTCACGGTGGACAGCAAGGGCAATATCGAGCTGGAGATCGGCGACGCGCGCATCGAGAGCGGCTGGGAGAGCTTCCGCCGCAAGACCCATCTCGATACGGTGGCGGCCGGCGTCGGCATCGTCGCCGGCGTGGTGCTGGTGGTCGGCTCCGGCGGCGCGCTGGCGCCCGTCGCCATGGCGGCCGCCGGGGCCGCGACCGCGTACGGCGTCGGCACCTCCGCCGCCAGCATCGCCGACCAGATCTCGCATGGCCAGAGCTGGAACCCGGACAAGAACCCGCAGATGCTGATCGACGGGCTCAATATCCTCGCCGCCGCGCTGGGCGTGCGCGCGGGCGTGGCCGGGGTCAGCGCGGCACGCAGCGGCCAGCGCGCGCTGGTGGCCGAAAGCCGCGGTCTGACCGACGAGGCCAGCCAGCTGGCATTGCGCACGCAGGCGCTGCAGCAGCAGGCCACCCGCAGCGGCCGCCAGGCGCTCGCGGTCGGCGCCGGCACCTATGGCTATACCGCTTATTCGGCGGTGTCGAGCTGGGAAAACATGACGCCGGGCGAGCGCGCGACCACGCGCACGCAACTGCTGCTCGGCGGCGTGCAGTTCATGATCAATCCAGTCAGCGGCCGCTGGATCCGCCAGAGCGCGACCGGCGCGCTGACGGGGGTGCGCCACGCCGCGACGGCTTGGCGCGGCACGATGGCTGGCCTGGACCGCGGCGCGCAGGCGCTGTCGACGCTGACGATGCCGCTGCGCAATGTCATGCAGACGCCGCTGGCGGCGGCACGCATGCGCCTGGGTCAATGGCAGGACACGCTGGCACAGCGGCTGCCGGCGCTGTCCAGCCTGGCCGGCTTTCCCGGTTCGCTGAGGCGGCAGGGCGCCGATCCCGCCGGCGCGGCAAGGCCGCCGGCGACACCGGGCCGGTCGGCGGCCCAGCCTCGCACGGAAACCCCGCCGCACAGCTATCCCGTGGCCCGTACCCGTTGGCGCGCGGTACAGGACCGGCTCAGCCGCGTCGATACGCTGGGCATGCTGAACTGGCTCGATGCCGGGCGCCGCGGTGCGGCGCAGGCGATCGGCAAGCAGCGCGATGCCGAGGCCAAGCTGGTGCGCGTGGCGCGGGAGACGGCGTTCGAGGACGGCCAGGCGCTGCATCGCTGGCTGTCCGGGCCGATGCGCCAGCAGATGCGGCAGATCGAGGCACGCGCGCAGTCGCAACTGGCGCGGCTGCGGTGGGAGACCGACACCGCGCGCCAGCAGGCGATCGTCCGCGATCTGCGCCGCCTCGACGCGGCCGCGCAGCGGCTCGCCAGCCGCTGGCATCCACTGCTGGCCATCGGATTGCGGCAGGAGCTGCGGCGCATCGAAGCCAATCAGCGGGATTTCAAGGGCTCGGCCGACGTGCTGGCGCCGCGCGCCGAGGCGATGCGGCATTTGCGTGGCGAGCTCGTGCAATGGCGGGCCGCGCTGCCGTCGCGGCAAGCCGCTCCGACGCGCGACGCCGCGCCCTTGGCCCAGGCACAGGCCCTGGTAACGCGCCTCGGCGGTCATCGTGCCGCGTTGACCGATGGCGCGGCATTGGTCTCGAAGACGCTCGACGCGATGCGCGCCAATCGGGACGCCGTGCTCGACTTCGTGCCCAAGGGCAGCACCAGGCCGGTCCGTGCATCGATCGAAGGCGATATCCATGCGGTTGCGCCGCGCCGCTCCACCGATCCGAACGCGGCGACGCCGGCCATGCCGGCGCTGCCGCCGCGCTGGCAACGCGCCGTGGCGGCTTCGCTGCGGCAGCGGTTCCGCATGGGGGTGGCCGATGCGGCTACCGGCCTGCTGTGGCTGCAGGCGCGGCGCCTCGGCATGCTGACGCCGCGGGGGTCGTTGCGCCTCGCGCCGCAGGGGCGGACAGCGGCGCCCGGCCGTACCCCGGACGGCATGACATGGTCGTCCGTGATGCGATCCGGCCCGGCACGGCCGCACACCGATGGCAACAGGACGTCGCGCAACGGCGCGCTGAACCGCCTCGATGCCGGCCGCGCGATCTTCTATCAGGAGCGCGCCAGCGCGCTGGCGGCAAAGGCGGCCGCCGCCGGCAATACCAAGTCCAAGCTGGCGGCATGGCAGGCCTTCGTCGATGCCGTGGCCGCGCATTCGCCCGACGTCGCCCGGCGCCTCGCCGCCGCGGGCGGCGTGCGTGAGCGCTACCAGGGCGGCGAGGCCGGAACGGTGCGCCGCTGGCAAGGGTTTGTGCCCAGCCGTGCCGAGGCGCGCGGCAGCGATTCGGCGCGCGAGGTCCGGCGCGCCTATGCCGAACTGCTGCTCGCCGCGGCGCGGGTGCGCAAGCGCGATACGCGGCGCGCCGCCGCTGCCAGCGTGCGCGCGTGGCGGCAGGCGCTGCGCAGCGCCAACGACGCGGCGCGCGTCACCGACGCGCTGTCGGCGCGATTGCAGACGGCGACGCCCGGCACAGCGACTCATCGCGCGCTGACGCGCCAGCACGCGCTCGCGGCGCAGGCGCAGCGGCTCGCGCAGACCAATGCCGAACGCGCGGGGCGCGCGGTGTTCGGCGAAGGCGGTCTGGCGCCGAGGGCAGCGACGGCGCCGCGCGGTCGTGGACCCCAACCGCCCGCGGACGGCGCGCTGGCGGCGCTGCGCGATACCCATCCCGCGGCATGGCGTCGCGTGCTGGAACGTGCGGCACGCCAGATGGAACGGCTGGCGCAGCAGGGCGGCGCCGATTCGCCGTGGCAGGCGCAGGCCGTGCAGCTGCGCGATCTGGCCCGGCAGGCCGCCGCCGATCCGCGCCTGACCCGCGTCGGCGAGAGCGTGGCGGCGATGCGCCAGTGGCGCCAGGCCGAATGGCAGCGGGCCGACGCCCGCATCGCCGAACAGCAGGCCACGCAGGCGTGGCGGCACGCGCAACGCACGCAACGTACCCAACGCGGGCAACGCACAAGCGCAGGCCAGCATGCCGATCGCCAGGACCTGCGCGCGGCAATGAACCAGGCCGCGGCGCGCCATCGAGACGCACGGCGCGCAGCACTGGAGGCGAGGCGAGCGGCTTTCCGCCCAGGCACCGGCGCCATCGATCGGCTGGCCGTGGCCAATCCGCGCGCCGCGGACAGCCTGCTCGCCTGGGCGCAGCGCCAGCAGCGCGCCGACGCGCGGCTGGGCACGGTGTCGCTCGGGCCGGTGCGGCAGCGGATGGAGCGTACGGTCCCGACCGCGCTGCAGGGCGGGCTCGCCAACGCCAGCGGCGACAGCACGCTGACCGTCGCGCAGATCCGCCGTGGGCTGCAGCGCGGCGCGCGCGTGGCGGCGCTGGCCCATGGGGCCTACGCGGCCGCGACGGGCCAGGTCGACGTCTCGCGCGATCCGCGCGAGCTGCGCAAGTACAACCTGCCGGATACCACGCGGATCGACGGCTGGCAGATCACGTTCCGCTCGCGCGACGGGCTGAACTCGATGACGCTCTGGCTCAATATCGGCGGCATCAAGTCGCTGTGGGTCGGCGGCAGCACCACGCCGTTCGCGTTCTCGCGCGACGGCAAGACCACCGTCGGCACGCGCGACGGCGTCAATATTCTGGAGGGCGGCGTCGCCTATCGCTTCGGCCTGCCATGGCTGTCGAAGATGGGCATGGCGAGCCTGCGCGTCGGCCACGTCAAGCACAACATCCTGCGCACCAACTTCGCCAACGGCAGGCTGACCGATGTGGACGGGCAGGCCACGTGGTCGTGGCCGGTCACGCCGGTGCTGATGGATGCGACCAATATCGGCCCGCTGCGCTTCTACGGATCGAATACCGCCAACCGCCTGCAGATCGGACAGTACGGCAGCAAGGTCGGGCCGGCGCAGCTGTGGTACCTGAAGGGACCCGACCTGTCGAAGTCCCGCGTCAGCGAGATCGATGCGATCACGCTGAACAAGGAATTCCAGTGGCCGGATCTGTTCGGGTCGTCCGGGCGCGATCGCGCGGCACCGGCCGACACCGCGCGCGGCGCCGCGCCGCGGGTCCTGGCCGAGCGGCAGGCCACGGCGCCGGCGATGGAGGCCCCGCATCGCAACCTGTCGCGTCGCGCGGCCGCGGTGCTGGCGGGCTACCACCAGGTTGCGCCGGGCGACACGCTATGGAACATCGCGCGCAGCCATCGCGACACGCTGCTGGATGGCGACGGCCGGGCGGGTGCCGTGCCCGGCGGCGACGTCGCGCAGACCAGCCGGGCGCTCGACCACCTGCTGCAGCTCAATGCCTCGATCGGCGATCCCGACCGCATCGTGCCCGGCTGGCTGGTCGATATCGCACCGCCGCAAACCAGCCAGGGCTGACCGCTCGCAGGTGACAGGCTGGCGGAAGTTCCCGTCCTACGAAGGCTCGGTGATGGCAAGGCGCGCCGCCCGCGGTACGCTACGCCATCTTCACGACGGCGTTGTCGCCGACCACGTTGTCGTCCCCGCGAAGGCGGACCCAGCGGCTTTCGAACGACGGCGTTGTCGTCCCCGCGAAGGCGGGGACCCAGTGGCGTTTAAAGACGCTGGATTCCCGCGTTCGCGGGAATGACGTGTTGCGACCGATCCTTTTCTCATGCCCGACCACCACTCATCCCTCGTCCCTGCATGGCGACGTCCTCGCGGCGCGCTGCTGGCGGCCTTGGTCACGCTCACCATGGCGCCCGCCGTCCATGCCCAACTGGTCCCGGTCGAGCGTTCGATCCTGATCCATCGCACGCCGCAGCAGGTGTGGGCGCAGGCCGGCGACTACTGTGCGATCGCCAAATGGGACAGCGCGTTGCGTTCGTGCAGCGTGGTGCTGGGCGACGGCTCGCCGGGTACCGTCCGTCGTGCCGAGCGCAAGAACGGCGGGCCGCCGGTGGTCGACGTGCTGGTCGATCGCGGGCCGTACTCTTACGTCTACCGCAAGCTGTCGAACCATACGCGCGGGCGACTGCAGGTAAGTCCCGGTCCCGATGCGGGCACCGCCGTGGTAACGTGGCAGATGTGGCTCGACCCGCTGTCCGTGCCCGCCGGCCCGCGTGCGGAGTATCCGCAGGCGCTGGGCAACGAAATGCAGGCGGCGCTGGGCCGCATCAAGGTGCTGGCCGAACAGCCGGTCGACAAGGCGCCAGCCTACCCGGTGCGCGAGTCCGCCGACGCGGCGCGTCCGTCGACGCAGGGAAGTTGAGCGGGAGCCGCGCTCGCTGCGGAGCGGGTTTTGCCGTCGTCCCCGCGCAGGCGGGGACCCAGTGTCTTTTCGCGAAGGCACCGGAAGGCTTGAAGCCGCTGAGTCCCCGCCTGCGCGGGGACGACATGGCAGCGTGCCTTGGCCTCGTCCCTGACTCCAATCCCTGTCGACATGAACCTGCGCTTTCTCGAGACGTTCGTCTGGGTCGCCCGTTTGCGAAGCTTCCGGCTGACCGCGGAAAAACTGTTCACCACCCAGGCCTCGATTTCCAGCCGCATCGCCGTGCTGGAGGAAGACCTCGGCGTCAAGCTGTTCCTGCGCGACTCGCGCGGCGTATCGCTGACCCCGCAGGGCCAGCAGGTGCTCGAATATGCCGAGCGCATGGTCAACACGATGCATCGGCTGCGCCAGTCGATCGATTCCACGCGCGTCAGCGAAGGGCGATTGCGCATCGGTGCGATGGATTCGGTCATCCATACCTGGCTGTCGTCGGTGGTCCGCCGCGTGATGGAGGCCTACCCGGCGCTGGAAATCGAGCTGACCGCCGATGCCGCGCTGAACCTGTGCGACCAGCTGCAGAAGGGCTATCTCGACATCATCTTCCAGACCGACCTGCTGCGCGTGGAGACCGTGCGCAATATCGAGCTGGCCAAGTATCCGATCCGTTGGATCGTCGCCAAGGGCTCGGCCTATGACCGGCCGTATCGCTCGCTGGACGACCTCGCCGGCGAACGCGTGATTACCTTCGTCAAGAACTCGCGCCCGCATCAGGACATCCTGAGCCTGTTCCACCTGAACGGCGTGGAGTCCCCACGCATCAGCTGCGTCAATTCGGTCGCGGCGATGACGCGGCTGATCGGCGAGGGTTTCGGCATCGGCGCGGTGCCGCCAGTGCTGGTGCGCCGCGAACTGGAGGATGGCACGCTGACCATCGTCGACATCGACAGCCATCCGCCGTCGCTGGACATCGTCGCATCGTGGCGCACCGGCGCGGGGCTCGAGCTGTCGGAGTCGGTGATCGCGCTGACGGTCGGCGTGGTGGCCGCGTTCTGCGCGGAAGCGGGCGAGGACAAGGCGATGCCGATGGCCAATGTCGCCGCGCAGAACGGCGGCGGCGAGACCGGCGGCCATACGGACCACAACACGGACCACAACACGGACCACAACATGGACCACGATACGCACCACGATACGGACCGCGACGCCTGACGGCGGCCGTCTCGGGTCCCGAAGGCAAGCATCGCTTGCCTTCGTCATCGAAAAGCCTTATCGCGCTGCATCCAAAAGATTTGTTGGACAGCGCATCGGCGCGGCGTCCAGAATCGTTGCACACCTCGCGACAGCGCGCGTTTCGTGCCAGATTGCCGGCAAACGTTGTCGTCCCCGCGAAAGCGGGGACCCAGCGGCTTTCAAAGACGCTGGGTTCCCGCCTTCGCGGGAACGACATGGAAGGTCCACGATCTTGCGGCAAGTTGGTGCGTTGCGCTCGCATGCACGACTCCACGCCGACCACCATGAACCTGCCTCTCCAGCAAGCCAACGGGCTGTTGCCCGAAGACCCCGCCGCGCTGCGCGCGCTGATCCGCTCGGGCCGTTATCGCGGCCATACCAGCGGGCTCGCCAGGGGCTATGTCCAGGCCAATATCGTGATCCTGTCGCGCGACTGGGCCTATGACTTCCTGCAGTTCTGCGCGCTGAACCGCAAGGCCTGCCCACTGATCGACGTCACGGAACCGGGCGATCCGGTCTTCCGCAATCTCGGCGTCGACGTCGACATCCGCACCGACGTGCCGCTGTATCGCGTTTACCGCAACGGCACCGACTATCAGGAGACCACCGACATCGCCTCGTTGTGGCGCGACGATTTCGTGGCGTTCGCGATCGGCTGCTCGTTCTCGTTCGAGCATGCGCTGCTCGCCGCCAACGTTCCGCTAAAGCACATCAATCTGGGCCGCAACGTGGCGATGTTTCGTACCTCGATCGAGACGCGGCCCGCCGGACGCCTGTCCGGCAAGCTGGTCGTGTCGATGCGTCCGCTGAAGGCGGCCGATGCGATCCTGGCCACCGAGATCACGGCCCGCTATCCCGACGTCCACGGCGCGCCCGTGCATATCGGCGATCCGCGGCTGATCGGCATCGACGACATCGAGGCGCCCGACTACGGCGACGCCGTGCCGGTGGACGAGGACGAGATCCCGGTGTTCTGGGCCTGCGGCGTGACGCCCCAGGCCGTGATCCGCGAAGCGCGGCCGGAAATCTGCATCACCCATGCGCCGGGCTGCATGCTGGTCACCGACCTCGACAACAACCGGCTGTAGACGATTTCGATGACGGGGCGATGACGGCGACGGTCGTCGTTGCCCCTGGCCGCGACGTCAGGCGGCCTTCGACTACGTATTCGCGTAGTTCCATGCCCTCCCGGTGGCCCGCTGCACCGCCAGCCTACGATTCTCCCTAGTTGGTATCGCGCCACACCGGGCAGACAATGGCCTGTCACGCTGGCCGCAGTCCGTCCACGCGTAGCCCGGCGCGTGGTGGCGGGCCCATGCGAGCCGCGCCGTTCGCGTGGCCGCAGCAATGCCCTTGGCGCCCTTGGTGCCCTTAACGCCGTTCGCATCGCCCCCGTTCCTCAGGAGAAGAGCGTCATGCTGGATTTCAAGGACCTGATGCAAGCCCGCGAAGCCATTCTCGCCGCGGCCCGTGCGGCCGCCGAAGCGGCCGCGCGCGCGGCGGCCGAGGAGGCCAGGCGCGCGCAGGCACGGGAGGCCGAGCGGCAGCGCGAGGCGCAGGAAGCGGAAACCGCCCGGCGCAACGAACAGAACAATCAGGCCCAGCAGGCGCAACAGGCCAATCAGGCCCAGCAGGCGAACCAGGCCAATCAGGCGCAGCAGGCCGACCAGAAACAGCAGCCCGACCGCGCGGCGAACAGTCAGCCCGTGGTCACGCCGGCGCTCTACACCCCGCAAACGAATCCTGGCGGCGTGGTCCAGGTCAAGGGTCCAGGCGGCGACAAGCCGGCCACCGATCCCGCGCAGCAGGCGCGCGACAAGGAGCAGGACGAGGCGAAGGGGCACACGGATCGCTGGCACAAGGACGCCAAGGGCGCCTACGACGACAGCGAGACCAGGCGCAATGCCGGCACGATGACCGATGCCGACTGGCAACCGATCGAGCAGAAATACGGCATGGTGATGGCCGGCGCGCAGAACGAGCTGCGGGTGGCCGCCAACCATGCCGCGGCGACGGGCGGCGACGACAAGGCGATCACCGCGGCGGTCGACGCCAAGGTGAAGGAGATCCGCGAGCGCTACAACGATCCGGTGCTCGACCAGAACCTCGACCAGATCAAGGACGGCTTCCTGAAGGCCGAGCCGACTCAGCAGGCCCGCGACACGCAAGGGGCGCGCTTCGAACTGGGGCTCGCCGAGGACCGGCTGGACCAGGCCGAAGCCACGTTGCAGCGCGAGGAGAAGGCGCTGTCCGAGATCCCGATGGGCATCCGCCGTGGCGATCCCGAGAGTGGCAAGGCGGTCAGCGACGCGCGCGCGGCCGTCTACGAGGCGCAGCAGACCCGCGACAAGGCCGAGGAAACCTATCTGGGCACGATGCGCGTCGAGATCGATACGCTGGCCGCGCAGCTTTACAAGAAGGATGCCGATACCCAGCTGGGCAACGTCCGCAACCAGCCGCACGACCGCTCGCAGTCAATGACGGATCGCGGCTACGACCTGACCCACGCGCAGAATCGCGTCGACGACGCGCAGGCGCAGCTTGACGCGCTGAAGGCTGGCGATGGCGTCAAGGTGCCCGACAGCTACCGGCAGCAGGCCATCACGCAATTGGAGCAGCGCTATGGCAATGACCAGGGCATGCGCACGGTCATCAGTACCGCCGACATGCAGGGCCGCATCGCCGGCGAGATGGAGAACCTGACGCCGGAGACCGATTTCGAACGCGAGCTGGCGAAGACCGATCCGACCACGCTGGCGATGGCGCAGGTGCAGGGCCTGACGCTCGATCCGAAGGCGAAGACGGACCCCAACTCGGCGACGCCGCGCGATCTGTCGCAGCAAGAGCGGAATCTGATGGAGTTCAACCCCGCCGCCTATGTCATGTACAAGTCGCTGGGGGCGGACTACCTTGTCCCCGCCGACAATGCGCCGCCGAACGATCCGACACGCAAGGCCTTCGAGGCCGGCATCAAACAGTCCGGGCTGGTGATGTACGCGTTTACCGAGACGCAGCGGCGCGCCCAGGGTGGAGACGGCATCAGCAAGGAAGACAGTGCCGCCGCGGCAGCAGGGATGCAGCGCATGCTTGGGCTGATGCGCGGTTCGGTGCCGCTGCGCGAAGGGTTTCTGCAGGAAAACCTGAAGCAGAAGCTCGATGCCGGCGACTTTGTCGGCGCGCTGAAGCTGCGCCAGGGCGCGGCCAATGCCGCGCAGACCGAGCAGGAGCGCGAGCGCTATCTCGCCGTGGAGGGCAGCCGCTTCGGCGGCGAGGCCTTCCGCGCGCAGATCGAGGCGTCGATGCGCAAGGACCTCGAAGGCAAGACGCACGACGACGACTACAAGCCGATCATCGGCCAGGAGACGATGTACGCCGACCGGGTCGGCCAGTACATGCAGCAGGTCGCGCCTTACCTGACCGAGGAGGATGCCAACACGCTGCTCGACACGGTCAAGGGCGAATACAGCAACGACTGGACCGGCCGCAATGTCGCGCCGACCGGCGGCAGCTACAACGACTGGGACGACTTCTACCATGGCCTGGCCGCCGTGGTCGACGCTGCCGACGGAGGCTACTACGCGCGCAATCCCAACGCGGAACCCGGCAGCGGCCCCGCCGCGGCCTCCACCGCCAGCTGGCTCGCCAACGAGGACAACGAGGTCTTCACGATGGTGATGCAGAACCAGGTCGGCGGTACGCAGGGGCGTATCTATGGCGGCGCACAGGATGCCGCGGCGCAGGGACACCGATCGTTGTCGCTGGCCTTCGCCAAGGAGCTGAAGGACCACGACCGCGCGCCTTCCATGGCGGACTACGACCTGACCCGCGCGATGGACCGGGGTTACGAGAAGTACAGCGGCAGCGACAAGGCGAGGGAAGACCAGGAGCGCTTCGAGCTGGACAAGGATGAGATCCTGCAGGGCACCTTCGATTCGCTGGCGCTGCGCAAGGACGAGTTGACCGTCAAGGCAGGCGACGACAAGGCGCTC
Organism: Cupriavidus sp. JZ107; assembly: GCF_053903255.1. Lineage (NCBI taxonomy): Bacteria > Pseudomonadati > Pseudomonadota > Betaproteobacteria > Burkholderiales > Burkholderiaceae > Cupriavidus > Cupriavidus sp. JZ107. Next base: position 1,006,977 of record NZ_CP096480.1, read on the forward strand.
GACAATGCGATCGCGCTGGCCGCGCCCAACGCGGATCCGAAGCTGATCAAGGAACAGCTGGCCGAGGACGCACCGGAAGGCGCCACCATCAAGGTCATTCCGATGTATGTGACCGGGCCCGGCATGTCGCCTTACCAGAGCGCGGTGTTCGAGTTCGTCAAGGATGGCAGGACGCTGTGGGTCGACGACCAGGGCGCGGTCTACGGCAAGGGCGATCAGTCCGCCGAACGCGACTTCCAGGAAAACAACGAGCTGCACGACAAGGGCACCGTCTACCTGGCGAGGGACCTGAACCTTGGCGCGGACGGCCATGCCGAGTTCGACGACATCGACGCGCACATCGTCACCGGGCGCGAACAGGCGCGCGCCTGGCTCGATATCGGAGTGACGGCGTTGGGCGCCATCGGCGGCGTCGGCGTGATGCTCGCCACCGGGGGCGCGGCGACGCCGCTGGTAGCGGCGGCCTGGAGCGGCATGCTCGGTTCGATGGGATACGGCCTGGCGGTGACGGCGATCGATGCGCAAAACATGGCGGACCACGGCCGCTCGCTCAATCCGTTGGACAACTCGCGCGCGTTCTCGCTGTGGGCCAACGCGTTCGGCTCGGTGGCCGGGATCGGCGGCCTCGGCCTCGGCAAGGGCGCCTCGCTCGCCATACGGGCGTCCGGCGCGCTGGCCAACCGATCCACAGCGCTGACCGCTCGCGCGGCGGCGCTGTCGGACAGGGCGGCCAATCTCGCCGCGAACTCGAACCCGCTCGCAGCCAACGTCGCCGCGCTTGCCGCGAAGACACAACGGGCCGCCACGATGGCGCAGTCGGCTTCGCGCACCCTTGCCGGCACCGCCAGCCGCATGGCGGTCGGCGGCAACGTGCTCAACCTCGGCGCGTTCGGCACAGGGGGCATCCTGACGACGCAGCAGGCGGCCACCTTTGTCCAGCACGGCGACCAGATGTCGCTGACTGAAAAGCTGCAGAACGGCGCGATGCTGCTGATGGGGATGACGCAGATGATGCCGGCGGGCATCCAGATGCGCAGCGCGCGAGCGGTGCACGACGCCACCGTGCGTATGCTTGGGCGAACCCCGCGCGCGGAGGCCGCCGCGCAGGCATTGGCGCTGCAGACGGCAGTGCAGGCCGGCGAGGGCATCGCCAACGGCCGCGATGGCGCCGAGGTGAGGGTACGAGTGCGGCCAGCCGACGAGGGCACCGCGGGCGGACGCCAGCCGGCGGATACGGCCGGGGCACCGCGCGCCGGCGGTGAGGAGGCGGGCCATCCATCGGCGACGGCGGGTCGGCCTACCGTGGGGCGCGGGCAGGAGGGGGACGCGCACGGTACGCCGGCCCGGCCGGCGACGGTGCCGTCGGCGGACCCCCCCAGCCAATCCGCCGTCACCACCCGTGCCGGCGATGGTGGCGGGCGCTCCTTCACCCCGCAGAAATTGGGGGCCTGGCAATCGGTCAAGCTGGCCAGCCGTCTGACCTTCGACGCAGCGGTGGCGCAGGGCGTCCGGCTGCAGGACGGCGTGGTCAATCGGATGATGGACCGGGCGATGCAGCAGGCCGTCACCAGGTACACGCGCGAGGCCGGCGAACGCAGCCGGCACGGCGAGGCGCCGCCGGCGGCCAGCCGCACCGGCAGCCGCAGCCGCCGCCGCGCCGAGGCACGCGCGGACGCACGCGGCGATGTCCGGCCCAATGTCCGCAGCGCGGTGTTCGCACATGGCGGCGGCGGCCGTGCCGCCGTGCTCGAGGCCGCGCGCGCCGAGCCGTCGATCGTGCTGCAGAACGCGATTTCGCCGCTGGACCGCGTGGCCGGCATGGACGGGCGCCCGATGTCGCTGTCGGTGCCCTATGGCGCCGAGCTGGCGGCGCGGGCGCTGCAAGATGTCGATACGGTGCTGATCGCAACGTCGCCCGCCACGCTGCACGGCGGCGCGGACACGCATGGACCGCTGGGCGCGGCGTCGCTCGGCGCCTATCTGAGCGCGCTGGGCAAGGAGGTGATCTTCGTCACCGACCCTGCGCACGAGGCGCTGCTGGCCGATCTGCTGCAGGGCGAACTGGGTCTGGCCGATGCCCGCATCGAGACCTTCACCGCCACCGATTCGACCGGGGCCGCCCAGCAGGCGCAGGCGCTGCTGGCAAAGTATCGGACCCAGGCCGTGGTCGCGGTCGAGGTGGCCGGCCGCAACCGCGTCGGCGAATACCGGCTGGCCAACGGCGAGCGCCTCGACGGTGCGCCGCGGGTCGACCAGCTGCTGGTCGAGGCCAATGCCAAGGACCTGGTCACCGTGGCGATCGGCGCCGACAGCCATACCGCGGGCATGCGTTCGGCGCTCGAGCGCGCGATGACGTCGCTGCATGTCGAGCCCGCCGATATCGACCAGTGGTCGGCGGTCGGCGCGAGCCATCCGGTGGTCGGCATGAACACCAACCTGGCGGCGCAGGCGGTCGGCTTCGCGCTGCAGCGCGCGTCCGGCAGCGACCACGCGATGCCGACGACCGATCGCGTCGCCGCGATGATCGACCGCATGGCCGCGCTGCACGCGTATGACAGCGTCACGCTGGAACGCGGCGCGACCAGCATGCGCGGCCTCGACAAGCGCAGCTTCCTGGGGCTGTACGAGCTGCTGCAGGCGCAGGCCAAGCAGTTGCCGGACGGACTGGACCTGGCGCAGATGCTGGACGGCATGCAGCGCCGCTTCGTGCCGAAGGGCGTGGACCCGGAGCAGTTCGGCATCAAGGTGATCGACGACATCATCGAGGTCACCGTATTCGACTCCAGCAACGGCGGCATCCTGGCCGCGATGAACATCGCCCGGCATATCTTCTCGATGACCGGCAAGCGCGTGCAGCTGGTCGCGTACGGCGACCACGCCGCGGGCACCTACGGCGGGCGCGAGCGCGACGACCTGATCCGCCGCGTCAACGACGGTTTGCACGCGATGCACCAGCAACAGGCCGATGCCAACGCGCTCGGCTGCAACACGGCGTGCATCACCTATCCGGAAGGCTGGGCCGGGCTGAGCGAGCGCGATTTCATCAACCTGATCCACACCACCGCCCGCGCGATGGCCGAGGACGGTGGCCGCAATTTTGCGCTGGTCGCCACGCCGGGCACCGTCAACAGCCATGCCTATCGCGATGCGGTGGACGCGCTGCGCACCGGGCAGAACGTGCTGGAGATCGGCGCCAACGAGTGGGCCGCCGCGGTCAACGCGCTGCAGCACCAGGCCAAGGAAGGGCCGGAACTGGTGGCGATCCAGAAGCTGGTCGCCAAGTACATCAACGCCGAGCGGATTCCGCCCGAGACCGAGTCGCTGTGGCTGTGCTGCACGCACTATCCGGCGCTGGCCAAGCTGATCCGCCAGCAGCTCGATGCCAGCGGCCTCGGCCACGTCAAGCTGATCGACCCGATGCAGTACCAGGCCAAGGCGCTGGTCGACCGGCTGATCGAGCGCGGCGTGCTGAAGCAGGACGATTTGCTGCCCGAGCCGATTCCGTTCGAGGAGGTCAGCGCCCAGGACATGCTGCCGCTGCTGGCGGTGACCACGGGCCGCGCCAGCGAGGTCGTGCGGCTCGCTCAAGGCATGACCGAGGATCCTCGCGCGCGTGCGTTCGGCGTGCCGGAGTTCAGCGCGAGCACCGATCCGGGCCAGATTCGCGGCATTCTCGATGCCAACCGGATGCCGGCCGCGATCGACGCGATGGTGACCGGCTATACCGGCCGCAATATCGACCGGCTGGCGATTCCAAAGGGGGCGGTGCACGCCGCCGCGGCGATGGCCGATGCCGAACACGTGCTGCTGCTGACCGGCTTCTCGGTGGCCGAGGGCTTGCCCGAAACCGACGGCCCGCCCGGAACCGTGGCGCTGGGCGCGATGCTGCGCGCCGCCGGCAAGCGCGTCAGCTATATCGTCGATTCGGCCAACCAGCCGATCCTCGAAGCGGCGCTGGCAGACATGGGCCAGCCGCTCGATTCGGTCCACGTGTTCGACGAGCATGCGGACAGCAGCTCGCCGGTGGTCCGCGCGATGCTGGAGGAACTGCGGCCCGATCACGTGTCGTCGATCGAACTGCCCGGCCGCACGGCTGCCGGCACCAAGCACAACATGCGCGGGGTCAACCTCGACGATTTCACGCCGGGTATCGATGCGTTCCTGAAGGCGGCGCAGGAGATGGGCATCGGCACCTCCTCGGTCGGCGATGGCGGCAATGAGGCCGGCATGGGCAATGTGGCGGCGTTCGTCCCGCTGGCGCCGGACGGCACGCCGATCGCCTCGGTGGTCCGGACCGACATCCTGGTGACCGCCAGCGTGTCGAACTGGGGCGCCTATGCGATTGGCGCCGCGTTGCTGCGTCAGCTGGGCAAGGCGCATCTGATGCCGACCGAGAACCAGATCCTGTCGGCCATCGAGGCGTCGGTCCACGCCGGTGCGGTCGACGGCGTGTCGCGGCAGCGGGTGGCCACGGTCGATGGCTTCTCCCCGGAGGTCCACCTGGCGGTGTACCGGCTGCTGCGGCAATGGGCCGGCGCCGAGGCCACCACCGGTCCCGGCGCGCCGGTGCCCGCGCTGATGGGCACCGCGATGCCGCGCCGGCAGCCGCGCTCGGTGCTGGAGGACCTGTTCGCGCATGGATTGCGGCGTCCCTTCCATGGTGCGGACGAGGGCGGGCGCGGCAACATCCAGGCCCGCCATGTGCCTGCGATCGTCGATCGCAGCTGGTCGCTGCGCGACGGCGTACCGGGCGACGCGGCCATCGCCGCGGTGATCGACAGCGTGCATGCAACCGGCGGCCGGCTGGCCGACGTCAAGTATGTGGCGGTGCGCGACGCCGATACGGCCAATGCCAGGCCCAAGGTGATCGGCGCCTTCGATTCGCCGCTGCAGGCCGCCGCGCAGCTCGACCGGCAGGCGGCGGTCGGCGTCAAGGTGCGGCTGCAGGTCGTGCCTGCGGCCCAGTACCGCGCCGGCCGCGTGCCGGCCGCCGACGATGCGATCGGCACCGTGCCGCTGTCGCGGCGAGACGGCAGCACGGTGCCGGGCGAGATCGCGCTGAACCGCGGCTACGAAGGCGATATCCGCGTGGCGCTGCCGGAGGGCTTTGCCGAGGGCATGCCGCTGGTACGCAACGAAGCGGGCGAGCGGGTCGACGTGCTGCAGCAACTGGGGCATTTCCCGCGGGCCAGGGCGCATCTGGATCTGGCCGCCGAGGCGGGCTACGTCACGTTCGACAACCGCGCGATGCCGATCTCTGTGCCGCAGGTGCCCGGCTATTTCACCGTGCGCGCCGAGGGCGCCTACCAGGGCGTGCGCATGGACATGGACGGCAGCGGCCGTCCCGGCTACGACGCGGCCGCGCTGGCCGACCGGATCCGCTCGCACCCGGACTATCGCGAAGGCATGCCGGTGCTGATCTACGACTGCTTCGGCATGGACGGTCCGCTGCCGCTGGCGCAGCAACTGGCCACCGCGCTGGACGCCCGTGTCTACGCGCCGGACGGCAGGTGGGAGATCCGCGGCTGGCATGACGGCGGCGATACCGTCTTCGGCGGCGCGATGCGGGTCGATGCGAGCCCCGAGGCGATGGCGCAGTCCGATGCGCCCGTGCACAGCCAGGGCGGACGCTTCTACGGCGCCATGCCGGCGCTGCCGATCGTCGGCGTCAGCGAAGGCGGACAGGCGCTGCCGGACAGCGCATTCACGATGCCGCGCGGCGATGCGCCGAGGCCGGTGAACGCCGCCCACGACGGCAATGCCATCCACGTCGCCGACCCCGGCGCGTGGCGCGCCGCGGCGCCGCGCCATGCCGATGCGGCGTTCGGCGCCTCGCGGTTGAAGGTGATGGTGCCAGGCGACTACAACGTCGTGCTGGGGCGTTTCGATCGCGAGCGTGGCCTGCTCGACGAGAACGGCGAAGCGGTCGGCGCGCACCGGCTCGCGCTGGAACTTGCCGACGCGGGCAAGAAGGACGGCCCCGTCGTGCTGGCGCTCGACGGTGGCAGCCAGCATGCGCGGCGTGCCTTCGCGCAGCAGGTGGCGGACGTGATGGGCGTCGACGTGATGCTGCCGGCGGCGGGCTTCAAGCTCGATGCGCTGGAGCGCGCGGATGTCAATGGGGGCAGCCCGCCCCGGCCGGTCCTGAAGCTCGATCAGCAAGACGTGGCTTGGCAAACGCTGCAGCCGCAACCATATCGACATGCCAACCGCGGGTTCGCGGTCGACGGCGTCGACGCGGTGCGCCTGGTCCACGAAGACGGCCGGCAGACGTCCGTCGACCTGGCCTCCTATCTGGGCCCGCGGCTGGGCTCGGGTGCAGTCAAGACCGTGTTTGCGCTGGGCAACAGCCATGCGGTGGGGCTCGGCAACGACAGCATGATCGCCGCCTTCCCGATGGGCGCCGAACGCGAAGCGATGGCGCAGGTCGAGGCGCTGGGCATGCCGGCGCTGCGCATCCATGGCGGCGACGGGGACACGGTGCTCGGCCATCCGGCCATCGTCTACGAACGCTATCTGGCGGGCAGTGCAGACCTGCTCGACGGCAATGGCAATCTGCTGCCGCAGTATGCGGCGCGGATGAACGCGCGGACGCTGCGCGATCTCGACGCCATCGAACACGGTATCGAGAACGGCGCGGACGGGCGCGGCCTGCTGCTGCAGGACGTGGAGTTTGCATTCTTCGCCGACGGCAGCGTCAAGATCGCCGACGTGATGTCGGTCGAGCCCGGTGGCGGCCTGGCCGCGCATGGGCAGGCGGTGGTGACGGTGCTGGCGAAGATGCGCGAGGCCGCGCAGGCCAATGTCGCGCGCGTCGCGACCGATCCGCAGGGCACGGTGCGCTCGGCCACGTTCCGCCATGGCGGCGAGTCCGAGCCGGAGGGGGCGGCATCGCCGGAGCCGAACGAGTCCGGGCAGTCGAGCGAAACGGCCGGCGCCCCGGACACGAGCAACGCCGCCAAGGCGGCGCCGAGCGGCAAACCGGCCAGGCCGGTCCCCGAGCCGGAGCAGACCGCGGCCGCCGAGGCGGCTGCCCAGTCCGCCGATCCTGCGAGCGCCGCCAAGCCGGCACAGCCTGCCCGGCCCGATCCCGATGCCGAGCAGCCTGCCGCCGCCGAGGCCGCCAACCAGGCGGCCAACCAGGCCGGCAACCAGGCCGGCAAGCCGGCTCCGGCCAACCCGCAGCCGGCATCGTCGTCACCCACGCCGACGCCGCGCCCGTGGAAGCTGCACGCCACCGTCGCGGCTTCGGTCGGCGGGGCCTTCGCCACCGGCGCCGCGGCGATGCCGTTCATCCCGATGCCTGGCACCGCCGCATCGGTGGTGGTGGCCGGCTCCTGCTTCATCTATCGCGGCGGCATCGCCGCCGGCCGCACCGCCTTCGCCAACCGGGTGATCCGCCGCACCGAGCGGCAGACGCCTGCCGATGTCGCCTGGCTGCGCAAGGCGCTGGCCAGCGACCGCGCCGCGATCTGGGGGATCAGCGAGAACAACCGCAAGGCATTCGACGCGCATATCCAGGTCCTCGAGCGGCATGTCGGCGCGGACACCAACAAGCCGTCGGCGGAGGAAGTTGCAGCCGCCGTGCAGGCGCTGAAGCAGGCCGGCACGGCGCTGCTGACGCCGGACACCGTCGCCGGCCGCATCAATGACGGCCTGCAGATCGGCACGCTGGCGATCAACAACGCCACCACGGTGAACTGGTTCATGCATCACGGCGTGGACCTGGGCAATGTCGCGACGTACAGCAACACGGCGTTCCTGGCGGCCAACGGCGTGCTGGCGAGCTTCAATATCGCCAACCGCATCGGCTACCACGCCAAGGTCAAGCTGCCTGCGCTGCCGGCCGCCCATACGCGCAAGTTCGTGATGAGCATGTATGCGGCCGGCGCGATTCCACTGGCGGTGACGGACGTGATGACGTACGGCGGCGTGGCCGGCGGCCTCGGTGCGGCGAGCCTTGCCACCTTCGGTGTCGGTGCCTTCCTGCAGTCGCGCGTCGAGCGCGGCGTCGCCAACCGGGAGTACAACAAGCTGGCGGCGGACAAGGGCGGCAATATTCAGCTGAAGCCGGACCAGTCGCTGCTGCCCCGCAAATGGGAGTTCTTCGGCCGCGCGATGCCGTATGGGCTGGTGCTGCTGGGCGGCGGCGTGATCGTCAATTTCGGCATGAAGATCCTGCTCGAGACCCTTGGCAGCGACGAGGAAGACCAGCCGGTGAAGCCGCCATCGCCGCCATCGCCGTCCTCGACGCCGTCGGTTCCCTCGACGCAGGACCCGTCGCCGACACGGCCGGCTCCGACCCAGCCGCCGCGGTCGGAAAAACCGTCCGAGGAGCCCAGGCCGCCTGCTACGGAACCGCCGCCGCAACAGCCCGAGCCGTCGCGGCCGCGTCCGCGCAACGGACGCGTGACCGTGCAGCCCTTCCATGCGGGCGTCGAGACGTCGACGCTGTGGGGCATCGCGGCGACGAACCTCGATACGCTGCTGTCCGATGGCCAGAAAGAGGACGCCGAGGCCGAGGCAATGACCGCGGACCAGCAGGTCGCCGCCTACGCGCTGCGCGAGCTGATCAACCTGAATCCGCAGTACAACCTTGCGGAGAACCCCGACCACATCGAGCCGGGGTGGGTGCTGGACGTGACGCGATAAGCGATTACCCAGTCGTCCCCGCGCAGGCGGGGATCCAGCGGCTTGCAAAGACACTGGGTTCCCGCTTTCGCGGGAATGACACACAGCCGCTATCACTCGTCGTCCCCGCGCAGGCGGGGACCCAGCGGCTTGCAAAGACACTGGGTTCCCGCTTTCGCGGGAACGACACACAGCCGCTATCACGCGTCGTCCCCGCGCAGGCGGGGACCCAGCGGCTTGCAAAGACACTGGATTCCCGCTTTCGCGGGAACGACGGAGGTATTTCAGCTTTACCCTAAGGCGGCGACCACCCGCTCGGCCAACGCGACCAGGGTGCGGTCGCTGCCGGCCGGCCCGAGCAGCGACAGGCCCAGCGGGGCGCCATCGCGGCGGCACAGCGGCAGGGTGATCTGCGGAAAGCCGCTCAGGCCGGCCAGGCACAGCATCTGCACGGCGCGGTTGCGGTAGTCCTCGAGCGTGTCGAGCGCGGCGTCCCGCAGCGGCGCGATATCGGGCATCGTCGGCAACAGCAGCACGCCGTCGTCGCCCAGCAATGCGGCAAGGTGGGCGGTGAACGCGCGGCGCACCTGCATGGCCTCGTCGTGCTGGCCCGCGGTGACTTCCTTCGAGAACGCGAACCGCGCGGCCACGTCGGGACCCAGCCGCAGGCCGTAGCGCTCGATCATGTCGCCATCGCTGCGCCAGGCTTCCCACCCTTGCACGTAGCGGAAGGCCCAGTACAGATCGCCGATCGGGCGGTCCGCGGCCGCGACCGCATCGCCGTTGCCGAATGCGTCCCGGATGCGAGCCGCCACCGGGAGCAGCGCATCGCGCGCAGCCGGCTCGGCCAGCGCGAACAGATCGTCGGCCAGCAGCAGGCGGACCGAAGCGGGCAAGGCGTTGGCATCCGGGCCCAGCAGCACATCGGCGACCCGCGCAAACGTGCCGATATCGCGCGCGAAGAAGCCGCAGGTATCGAGGCTGTCGCACAGCGGCAGGCATCCCGCCAGCGAGATGCGGCCATGCGTGGGCCGAATCCCGAACAGGCCGCAATGGCTGGCCGGCGCGCGTACCGAGCCGCCGGTGTCCGTGCCCAGCGCAAGGTCGCACAGGCCGTGCGACACCGCCGACGCGGAGCCGGAGGACGAGCCGCCGGTGATGCGGTCGGGAGCCGCGCCATTGACCGGCGCGCCGTAGTGCGCGTTGTTGCCGTTCATCGAGAAGGCCAGCTCGTCGGTATGGGTCTTGCCGACGAATTTCGCGCCGGCGTCGAGCAGGCATTGCACCGCCGGTGCCGTGGACGACTTGACGCCCGACATCGCCAGCACGTGGGGGTTGCCGCCGCCGGTGGGGTAGCCCGCCACGTCGAACAAGTCCTTGGCGGCAAAGCGCAGCCCCTGCAACCGCCCGTCCGGCGCATGCGGTACGTCGGCTTCGGGGTAGGGCAGGAACGAATGGGACGGATGCGATGCCAGGCTCATGGGGTTGCGGGGTTTCCGGGTTGGGTTGGTCGAGGTCGGTCCGATGGCGTCAGGCCACCGCCAATGCGGGTTCGGCGGCAGCGGCCAGCACGCAGCTGACGCGATGGCCGTCGCCGACCGAGACGGGCTGCGGCACGTGCCGCAGGCATTCGGGCCGGGCCTGGGCACATCGCGGCGCGAAGCTGCAACCGGCTGGCAATGCCGCCAGATCGGGCGGCGATCCCGGAATGGCGGCCAGCCGCTCGCCACGGGCCATGCCGTGCTGGCGGCTTTGCAGCAGCGCGATCGTGTACGGATGACGCGCATCGCGCAGCAGCGTGCGAATCGGGCCTTCCTCGACGATCCGGCCGCCGTACATCACCGCGACACGATCGGCGATCTCCACCGCGGCGCCGATATCGTGGGTCACGAACACGATCGACAGGCCCAGCGCGCGTTGCAGTTCGCGCAGCAGGATCAGCACCTGGATCTGCACGGTGGCGTCGAGCGCGGTGGTGGGCTCGTCGGCCAGCAGCACCTTCGGCCTGGCCGACAACGCCAACGCGATCATCGCGCGCTGGCGCATCCCTCCCGACAGCTCGTGCGGATAGGCGGCCAGGCGGCGCTCGGGGCTCGGGATGCGAACCGCCTCCAGCGCCTGCAGGGCCTGCTTGCGGGCTTCTCCGGGCGAGACGCGGCTATGGGCGCGGATGCATTCGACGATCTGCTCGCCAATGGTGTAGACCGGGTCGAGCGCGAGCAACGGCTCCTGGAACACCATGGCGACGGTGCCGCCGCGAATCCTCGACAAGCCCTTGGCATCCAGCCGCATCACGTCGGTACCGTCGATGACGATGTCGCCGGTCATCGTGGTGCGGCGGGGCGGATGCAGCCGCATCAGCGCGCGCAGCGTGACGCTCTTGCCCGAGCCCGACTCGCCAATCAGCGCGACGGCTTCGCCGGGAGCCACCTGCAGCGAGACGCCGTTGACCGCGCGGATGGTCTTGCCGCCGGCGTCGAAGGCGACATGCAGGTCGCGCACGGCCACCATGGGCGGGTCGGACAAAGGCGTGGCGGTCGGTGCCCAGGCGCTCGTTGCCGAGGCGCCTGGTGCCGACGCGATGACGGTGGCATTCATGCTGGTCTCCTCAACAGGCATCGGCAACGGCGGTCTCGGCTCGCCGCGCCGTTGCCCGTGAATGGCCGCTGTCCGGTTCCGCCATCAGGCAGGACACCGGATGGCCGGCGATCGCCGCGGACAGCACGGGCGCGCGCCGCGCACAGACGGCCTCGGCCAGGCCGCAGCGCGGATGGAAACTGCAGCCCGGTGGCGGATCGATCGGATTGGGCGGATCGCCGGCCAGCGGCGGCGTCAGCGTGCGCCGGTCCGGGTCCATCGACGGCATCGAGGCGAGCAGCGCGCGCGTGTAGGGATGGGCCGGGTTGGCGTAGATCGCCTCGGTATCGCCGATCTCGGCGACCTTGCCCAGGTACATCACCATCACGCGATCGCACAGGTAGCGAATCACGTTCAGATCGTGGCTGATGAAGACGTAGGTCAGGTCGAATTCGGCCTTCAGGTCCAGCAGCAGGTTCAGCACCTGGGCTTCGACCGATTTGTCCAGCGCCGATACCGCTTCGTCGAGGATCACCAGACGTGGCCTGAGCACCAGCGCACGGGCGATATTGACGCGCTGGCGCTGGCCGCCGGACAGCTCGTGCGGATAGCGGCCGCCGAAGCGCAACGGTTCGAGCCCGACGCGGCCGAGCAGATGGCGGGCCCGCTCGATGGCCTCGCGCGCCGGAACGCCGTGCACGCGCGCGGTGAAGGCGATCGATTCCTCGATGGTCAGCCGCGGGTTCAGCGACGAATAGCTGTCCTGGAAGACCATCTGTACCTGGCTGCGATAGCGCTTCATCGGCAACTGCGCGGAGCCGACGCCTTCCGCGTCGAAGATCAGCTCGCCGCTGTCCTGCTCGGTCAGCTGCATCAGCAGCCGCGCCGTGGTCGACTTGCCGCAACCCGATTCGCCGACCACGCCGAGCGTCTCGCCCTTGAGCACGTCGAAGCTGACGCCATCGAGCGCGCGCACGGCGCCGGCGCGGCGTCCGGGGATGCCGCCCTTCAACGGAAAATGCTTGACCAGATCGCGGGCAATCACCAGCGGCTGGGCCGGGCCGCCAAGATCGGCGTTCGGTGTGGACAGGGGCATCGGCTCAGTCCTTGATTTCCATCGCCGAGCGGATGCCGTCGGCGAGCAGGTTGAACGAGATCGAGGTCACGAAGATCATCGCCCCCGGCAACGCGGCCACCCACGGCTGGGTATAGATCGCGGTGCGCAGCGTGTTCAGCATCAAGCCCCATTCGGGCTCGGGCGGCTTGACGCCCAGGCCCAGGAACGACAGGCCGGACGCGAGGATCATCGACACCGAGATCAGGCCGGTCGCATAGACGAAGATCGGTCCCAGCACGTTGTTCAGCACGTGCGCGCGCACGATCGTCAGCGCGGACGCCCCCGAGGCCCGCGCCGCGTCGACGAACTCGCGATTGCGTACCTGCGTGGTGACGCTCTCGGCCACGCGCGCGATCTGCGGCACGAACACGATGGTCAGCGACAGCAGCGCATTGCCGACGCCGGCGCCCAGCGTGCCGGACAGCGCGATGGCCAGCAGCACCGACGGGAAGGCGTAGAAGATGTCGACCACCCGCATGATCGCGGTATTGACCCAGCCGCCGGCATAGCCGGCCACGATGCCCAGCGCGCTTCCGAGCACGAAGGCGATCAGCACCGGCGTGATGCCCATGAACAGCGACAGCCGCGCGCCCAGGATCAGCCGCGACAGCATGTCGCGGCCCAGCTCGTCGGTGCCGAGCGGATAGCCTTCGGTGCCGATCGGCTTCAGGCGCTTCAGGATCGACGACGCATAGGGGTCGGCCGGCATCAGCAGCGGCGCGAACAGCGCGACGAGGATCAGCGCGAGCAGGATCAGCGCCGCGGCCATCGCGAGCCTGTTGCGCAGCAGGCGGCGGCCGACCGTGGTCCAGTAGCCGGGGGAGCGCTCCACCACGGCCGGCGCGGCGGTATTGTCCAGCGTCATTTCCATGGCTGTCTCCGGGTACTAGTTGCGCTGGATGCGCGGATCGAACAGCGTCTGCAGCGCGTCGACCATCAGGTTCAGCAGCACGAAGAACACCGCCAGCACGAGGATGGTCCCCTGCAGCAGCGGGAAATCGCGCTGGAAGATCGCCGAGTTCAGCAGGAAGCCGGTGCCGGGCCACGCGAACACCGTCTCGATCAGGATCGAGCCGCCGAGCAGATAGCCCAGCTGCAGGCCCATCACGGACAACGCGGTCGGGGCGACGTTCTTGACGACGTGGCGGAACACCGCCAGGTCGGACAGGCCGCGCGCCTTCAGGCCGACAATGAACTCGTTCGACAGGATCTCCGCCACCAGCGCGCGGATGGTCCGTGCAACGATGCCCATCGGAATCACCGACATCGTGATCGCCGGCAGCAGCATGTACTGGAGATGTTCCCAATCCCAGCCCCAGTCGCCCGAGCCGCCTGGCCCGGCGCCGGTCGCCGGCAACCAGCCGAGCACCACCGAGAACACGATGGCCAGCACCATGCCGAGCCAGTAGTGCGGCACGCTGACGCCGAACACGGACAGGAACGAGGCCGCGCGGTCAACCGCGGAATCGCGCAGGTAGCCGGCGACGAAGCCGAACAGGCAGCCGAAGGTGAAGCCGATCAGCGTCGCCACCGCCGCCAGCCGCACCGAATTGACGACGGCGGCGGCCACCTCCTGCATCACCGGGCGGCTGGTGGCGATCGAGGTGCCCAGGTCGCCGTGCAGCGCGCGGGTCAGCCAGTGCACGAATTGCTCGATGAAGGGCTTGTCGAAGCCGTACAGCGCGGCGAGCTGCTGGCGCATCTCTTCCGAGGCGTCGGGCGGCAGCACCGACACCAGCGGATCGCCCGGCGCGATATGCACCAGCGAGAAGCACAGCAGCGCGACGCCCAGCAGGATGGGCAGCGCATACAGCGCGCGGCGAAGCAGGTAGGACATGGTCGTGGCCGGAAAGTCGATCGGGTTCCGCTCAGTCCATCGACATGGTGGCGATGTCGATGAACCAGCTTTGCGGCTGCACCACGCCCTTGACCTTCTTCGAGATCGCGCGCGGGCCGACGTCATGCGCGATCAGCACGAACGGCGCCTCCTCGACGATGCGGGCGTGCAGCTTCGCCAGCGCGGCGTCGCGGCCCTTGTCGTCGAACGACGTGCGGGCGGTCTCGATCAGCTTGTCGAACTCGGGATTGCTGAAGTAGCCCCAGTTATTCGAGACCGGCGGCTGGGTCTTGCTGCTGACGAAGCGCACCATCGCGAAGAACGGGTCCATCGCCGCGAAGCTGACGTTGATCGCGTTGGCGCCGTGCGCGCTGGGGTCCTTGGCGCCGATGCGCCAGTTGGTAAACAGCGTGTTCCATTCGACCACGTCGAAGTCGACGTCGATGAAGCACTCCTTCAGGTTCTGCTGTACGTATTCGTTCATCGGCAGCGGCTGCATCTGGCCGGAGCCGGACGCGGAGACCTGCACCTTGACCTTGACGGGCTTGGCCGCCGAGTAGCCCGCCTCCTGCATCAGCTTCCGGGCGCCCGCGGGGTCGTACCTGATGTCGAACTTCGGATTGCCCCACCACGGGTTGCCCGCTTCGACGATGCCCTTGGCCTCGGCCATATACCCGCCCAGCAGCGTCTTCAGGCCCGAGCGGTTCACGCACAGATTGGCCGCCTGCCGCACGCGCTTGTCGAGCCACGGCGAGCCCGGCGCGAACGACAGCTGCCACGGCCACATGTGCGGCTGCGTGTTGGCGTAGACCTGGAAGCCGCGGCTCTTGATCTGCGCGATGGCGTCCGGTGCGGGCGCCTCGATCCAGTCGACCTGCCCGGACAGCAGCGCCGCGGTGCGCGCATTGGCCTCCGGCATCGGCATCATCACGACCTTGTCGATCTTCGGTACGCGCTTCGCATCCCAGTACAGCGCGTTCTTCACGACCTCGAGGCGCTCGCGCGGCACGAAGCGGCTCATCTTGAAGGGGCCGGTGCCTGCCGCGTCGGCGGCGAAGGCAACCCACGCCTGCTTGGAGCGCTCGATCGGGTCGCTGACCGAGGCCGGCACCGCGGCAAACTTCTTCTCCCACTGCGCGGGGGAAGCCATGAACAGGTTGGTCAGGTTGTACGGCAGGAAGGAGTCCGGCTCGGACGTGGTCAGCTCCACGGTCAGGTCGTCGATCTTGCGCGCGGATCGCAGCGTCGGCATCCGCGATGCGGTCACGCCGACCTGGCTGGGGTCGAACTGCTTCGCGGTCTTGTCCAGCACCTTGCCGACATTCCACACCACCGCGTCGGCGTTGAACGGCGTGCCGTCATGGAACTTGACGTTGGGGCGCAGCTTGAAGACCCATCTGGTCTTGTCCTTGGCGTCCACCTTCCATTCGGTCGCAAGCCCGGGGATCAGCAGGCTCGGGCCGTCGCTCTTGCTCAGATCCCATTGCGTCAGGCCGTCATACATCGGAATGCCGCTGAAGCGGTTGCCCTCGAAGCCCTGGTCCGGCTGGCCGAGCGTTCGGGGAATGTCGGCCGCGGTCATGCCGATGCGCAGTACCTTTTCGGCCATCGCCGACCCTGGCAAGACCAGCAGGGACAGCGCGAGCGCCGCGCCGATGCTGCCAAGCCGTTGACGGGCGCCGGTTACCGATGCGGCGGAGGCGGGGGAAGCGGCGGTCGACATCGATGCGAAAGCGCAGGCGAAGCAGTTCACTGGCATGGCTCCTGAGTGGGGAAGAGACGTCGGCAGTGCCAAAGCAAGTGATATGCCATCGGATTTTCGGGGTCACCGCGGCGATTTCGCGTATCGCCTCGCCGGAACCGCGCCGAGACCAGGCGCGGGCACCATCGGCGGGAGGCGCCGCACCACGATCGATGGGTCTCGCACCAACATGCATCCATGCGCGCCGTTCCCCGCCGCCTGCAGCGATCGCCCAGTTGCCGCACAATGCCTGCCTGGCTCGTCTGGCCCGCATGGCCCGCCACGGCGAGCCGGTATCCACCAGAACACAGAAGAGGTTCTCGATGTCCGCACTGTTTACCCCGCTGCAGATCGGCGATCTGCAGCTCGACAACCGCATCCTGATCGCGCCGATGTGCCAGTACTCGGCGGAGCAGGGCAATGCCACCGACTGGCACCTGATCCATCTGGGCCACCTCGCGCTGTCCGGCGCCGGCATGCTGATTCTCGAAGCGACCGCGGTCTCGCCGCAGGGACGCATCACGCCCTACGACCTCGGCCTGTACTCGGACGACAACGAAGCCGCGCTGGCCCGCGTGCTGAAGGCGGTGCGCGCCCATTCGCCGATCAAGGTCGCGATGCAGATCGCCCATGCGGGCCGCAAGGCGTCGAGCCGCGCGCCGTGGGATGGCGGGGCGCAGATCCGGCCCGACGAGCCGGAGGGCTGGCAGACCGAGGCGCCGTCGGCCGTACCCCATGCGCCCAGCGAAGTCGCGCCGATGGCGCTCGACCGCGCCGGCCTCGAACGCGTCAAGCGCGATTTCGTCGAGACCGCGAA
This sequence comes from Cupriavidus sp. JZ107, assembly GCF_053903255.1. Classification (NCBI taxonomy): domain Bacteria; kingdom Pseudomonadati; phylum Pseudomonadota; class Betaproteobacteria; order Burkholderiales; family Burkholderiaceae; genus Cupriavidus; species Cupriavidus sp. JZ107. The sequence continues at coordinate 1,023,697 of NZ_CP096480.1, forward strand.
GCGCGCCGCGCGCCTGGGCATCGATGCGATCGAGATCCATGCCGCGCACGGCTATCTGCTGCACCAGTTCCTGTCGCCGATCGCCAACCATCGCGACGACGAGTACGGCGGCAGCCTGGAGAACCGGATGCGCTTTCCGCTGGAGGTGTTCGACGCGGTGCGCGCCGTCTTTCCGGCCGACCGCCCGGTATGGGCGCGCATCTCGGCGACCGATTGGGTGCCCAATGGCTGGGACATTGACGGCACGGTGGCGATCTCGAAGGAGCTCGCGCGGCGCGGTTGCGCGGCAATCCATGTGACCACGGGCGGCGTGTCGCCGCAGCAGGCGATCAAGCTGGGACCGGGCTACCAGGTCCCGTACGCGCAGCGCGTCAAGGCCGAGGTCGGACTGCCGACCATCGCGGTCGGGCTGATCACGGAGCCGGAGCAGGCCGAGAGCATCATCGCCAACGGCGAGGCCGACGCCGTCTCGCTGGCGCGGGCGATGCTGTACGACCCGCGCTGGCCATGGCACGCCGCCGCCAGGCTCGGCGCGCAGGTCCGGGCGCCGAAGCAGTACTGGCGTTCGCAGCCGCGCGAGTTCAAGGACCTGTTCGCGGGTGCGGCGTTCGGCCAACGTTGAATGACACCGATGTCATTTTCGGCGCCATTGGAGCGTCCCTCCCGTCACGTCGCGTGACGGACCTTCGGAGGAGGTCGCCGCACCCCTAGTCACCCATCCGGATGTTTCGTATCGTGGACAGGCAGACAAGTCCGCTGCCTTCCACGGCAGCGATGCGAGCGCGGAATGCAGGCTCATCTGGCGAGCTCAGTTGGCAAGCTCATTTCGCTCCATCCGTCCGAGGCAAGGGATGACCGGGATGACCGATCCGAACCAACCCAGACCGCAAGGCATCCTGTCGGTCTTCGATGCGATCACCATCATGGTGGGGCTGGTGCTCGGGGTCGGGATCTTCCGCACGCCGTCGATCGTCGCGGGCAGCGTCGAGTCGGAGGCGATGTTCGTGCTGGTCTGGATCGTCGGCGGCATCATCACCTTCATCGGCGCGCTGTGCTACGCGGAGCTGTCGGCGGCCCATCCCAACGCCGGCGGCGAATACCACTTCCTGTCGCGCGCCTATGGCCGCTCCACCGCAATGATGTTCGGATGGGCGCGCTGCACGGTGATCCAGACCGGCGCCATCGCGGCGGTCGCCTTCATGCTCGGCGACTACGTGGCCCAGCTGGTGCCGGCCGGTCCGTTGGGTCCGGCCATCTATGCCGCGCTGGCGGTGATCGTGCTGACCGCGGTCAACGTGATCGGCACCATCGAGGGCAAGAACCTGCAGGTGGTGGTGACCTTTCTCGAGATCGGCGCGATCGGCGCGATCATCCTGTTCGGCATGTTCGGATCGCCGGAGACCGCCGAACGCGCCGCGCCGTCGATGCCGCCTGAAACCGCGGCGATCGGCATGGCGATGATCTTCGTGCTGCTTACCTATGGCGGCTGGAACGAGGCCGCCTATCTGACCGGCGAACTGAAGGACGCGCCACGCAATATCGCCAAAGTGCTGGCCGGCGGCACCGTCCTTCTGGTGGTGCTGTATACGCTGGCCAATCTGGCCTTGCTGTCGGTTCTCGGGCTCGACGGATTGCGCCAATCCGATGCGGTCGCCGCCGACATGATGCGCGTGGTAGCCGGGCCGATCGGCGAGCGCGTGGTCACCGCGGCCATCGTGGTCGCCGCGATCTCGACGCTGAACGCCACGATCTTCACCGGCTCGCGCGTCTTCTATGCGATGGCGCGCGACATGACCGTGATGCAGTGGGTCGGCATCTGGGACGGCCGCGGCAAGACCCCCGCCAATGGCCAGATCGCGCAGGGGATCATCGCGCTGGCGCTGATCGCGGTGGGGGCCATCACGCGCGACGGCTTCAAGGCGATGGTCGACTACACCGCGCCGGTGTTCTGGGGCTTCCTGCTGCTGGTCGGCTTCTCGCTGTTCGTGCTGCGCTGGCGCCAGCCCGAGCGCGCGTTGCCATACCGCGTGCCGCTGTATCCGGTCACGCCGATCATCTTCTGCCTGACCTGCCTGTACATGCTCTATGCCAGCGTGACCTATACCGGCGCCGCGGCGCTGATCGGGCTCGCGATGCTCGCCGCCGGCGCGCCGATCCTGCTGTTCAAGCGCAAGGAGGCCGAGCCGGCGGAACAGCAGGATGCTTCACCGGACCCCATGTGACCATTCGAACAGGAGAACGTCGATGACGATCTTGCACAAGTCCTTCGTCGCTGCCGCGCTGTTTGCCGCGGGGGCCCTGGCATTGAGCGGCCCCGGTTTGGCGCAGACGGAGACGGCGTCCGAGGTGACCTCGGTCTACAAGCCATCCGTCGGCCAGTCGGGCAAGGACGTGGTGTGGGTGCCGACCTCGCAGGCACTGGTCGACCGCATGCTCGACATGGCCGAGCTGACGCCCAGGGACCATCTGGTCGACCTCGGGTCGGGCGATGGCCGGCTGGTGATCACCGCGGCCAAGCGTGGCGCCACGGCGCGCGGCATCGAGTTCAATCCGGATCTGGTGGCGCTGTCGCGCCGGACCGCGCAGGCCGAGGGCGTCGGCAATCGCGCCCGCTTCGACCAGGGCGACATCTTCAAGTCGGATTTCTCGAACGCGACCGTGGTCACGCTGTTCCTGCTGCCGGACCTGAACCTGCGGCTGCGTCCGACCTTGCTCAACATGAGGCCGGGCACGCGCGTGGTCTCCAATACCTTCACGATGGACGATTGGGAGCCGGACGAGACCGCGCAGGTCACGCAGGGCTGCGCGGGCCACTGCACCGCCTACAAGTGGGTGATTCCGGCCAAGGTGCAAGGCAGCTGGCGCATGGGCGACAAGCAGCTGGTGCTGACGCAGAAGTACCAGATGATCGAAGGGACGCTGCGCGAGGAAGGCGCGACGACGCCGATCAGCGAAGGCCGCATCGACGGTACGAAGATCTCGTTCGTCGCCGGTCAGCAGCGCTATACCGGCGAGATCAGCGGCAAGACCATGCAGGGCACGGTCGAGGGGGGAGGGCGCTGGAGCGCGACGATGACGCGTTGATCTCGATGTGGGCGCCCATCCCGCGCCCCGTTGTGATTCAGCGATTTGCCGGTTTGCCGTCCAGCCCTTGCAGCAGCGCCTTGTGGAACTGCGCCGGCGATTCGACCTGCGGCGAATGGCCCAGCTCGGGGAACGCCACCAGCGTCGCGTTCGGAATCGTGCGCGCGGCGCTTTGTCCCAGCACGGGATAGTTGCCCAGCTTGCTGGCGATCTCGGGCGCGGCCCGGTTCGCGCCCGGCGCGGTGCGGTCCTTCTCGCCGATCATCAGCAGCGTCGGCACGGCGATCCGCGAAAACTCGTGGACCACGGGCTGCGTGAACAGCATCTCCGAGGTCTGCGCCTGGTTCCAGGCCACCTGCTGCTTGCCCGGACCGGCGTACATGCCGGCCTGCATCGCGACCCAGCGATCGTATTCGGGGCGCCACTTGCCGTTGTAGTAGAAGCGCAGCTGATAGGCCTTGAGCGAGTCGAAGCTGGTCTTGAGCTCGCCCTGATACAGCTGATCGACGCTGGCATAGGGAACGCCCTCGGCCTGCCAGTCTTCGAGCCCGATCGGATTGACCAGCACCAGCTGCTCCACCGACTTCGGATACTGCAGCGCGAAGCGCGCGGCCAGCATGCCGCCCATCGAATGGCCGATCACGGTGGCACGGGTCACGCCGCGCGATTGCAGCAGCGCCTGCGTATTGGCCGCGAGCTGCGCGAAGCTGAACTGGTAGCCGCGGGGTTTGGTGGACGCGCAAAAGCCGATCTGGTCCGGCGCGATCACCCGGTAGCCGGCATTGGCCAGCGTGTCGATGGTGGCTTCCCACGTCGCGCCGCAGAAATTCTTGCCGTGCAGCAGCACCGCGGTGCGGCCGTTCGGCTTGCCCTTCGGTGCAACATCCATGAAGGCCATCGACAGGTCCTGCTGCTGCGACTGGAAGGTGAAGCGCTGGATCGGGTGGGGGTAGGGGAAGCCTTCGAGTTGCGGGCCGTAGGGGGTCACTGATGGTGCCGGGGCGCTTGCCGCGGGTTCGGCCGCAGCGGCCGTCGTCGCGGCGGCGGTCAGGGCGAGCGACACGGCAAGCGTGGACAGGGGCAACAGGCGGGTCGGAGTCGTTTTCATGCGGGGCTCCCAGGTGGGACGAATTGCAGTGAGGAAACGGACTCGATGTGACCGTGGGTAACAATAAAGTTCAGGGGATGCGAGGCGCTTGCGGAGATTGCGTGCGGCGGTCGCCCTCTCCCCAACCCTCTCCCGCAAGCGGGAGAGGGAGCCCGCGCGTCGGCAGCGCGACCCGCTTCGCTATCCCGCAGGCAGCACGACCGCGATGACCGCTGCCTGTTCCGGCACCGCCGCCGCGACGACCCGCTCCCGTTTCCCATGGACATCACCGCCGCGATGATGCGCTCCCCTCTCCCGCTTGCGGGAGAGGGGCTGGGGGAGAGGGCGGCGGCGGTCGCACAGCGGCAACGATTGCCATCCCTCACCCAAACGCCAGCATCCTCCCCGCCAGCATCACCGCCGCCCAAAGCCCCAACGACAGCAATCCCGCCAGCCGGCCATGGCTGCGATTCCGCCGCCGGCGCGACGCCAGATGCAACGCCAGCGCATTCAGCGCCGCCGTAGCGATCAACGCCAGCTTGGCGCCGAACCACGGGTTCGACAGATACTCCCGCGCCGCCGGCGCAAACAGCAGCACCCCCGACAGCGCCGCCAGCGCGAAGCCCATCAGCGACAGCGGCACCAGCGTCCGCTGCAACGCCGCGTCATCGAGCCGCATCAATCCACCGGCGAGCCGCAGATCGACCACCGCGATGGTGCCGAACAGCAGCCCAATGCCCAGTAGATGCAGCCAGCTGACCAGTGGATAGGCCCAGGTCGATGCGCGCAGCGCCGTCACGGGCTGCCATGTCTCGACCGCGGCGAACAAGTCGTTCCACGCTTCCATGCCGCCGTCCCGCTCAGCCGCGCGGCGCGCCGCTGCATCCGGCCGGCAGCGCGACCGATTGCTGGCGCACGCCGACGCCGTCCAGCACGATCAGCGCGGGCCGCGCGACATGGCGGTCGCTGCAGGACGGAAAACCGATCGCCTCGAGCCGATCGCCCGGACCGGGCTCGCGCGGCATGCCCCATCGCTCCAGCCGGTTGATCGGCGCCAGGTCGAGCGTCCAGCGTCCCGGCGAGGCCGGCGCGCGCACCGCGGCGAGCGTCCTGGCAAAGCCGAGCTCGGCCAGTTCCGGCGGCACCGGCAGCGCGTTCCAGTTGGCCGGCAGGGCCCTGGCGTCGACCTCGATGGTCACCTGCGGATGCGGGTTGCGCCAGGTCACCGACACCACGCGGCCAGAAAAATAGAGCGGCGCGGCGGTGTCGTAGTACCCCCACCCGTGATGCGCCCACGCCGGCCTTCCAGGCGTCATTGCCAGACCGCACAGTGCAATTGTTAGTGCGGTCGCCAATGCGACTGCCCGAGCCAATGCCACTAGCTGCTTCATCGTTGCGTCCTTGGGAGCGAATGGATGGCGGCCAAGATAGCCCTCGCCAATCCATACATCAATCCGCCAAAATGGCATCGTTCGATACGCCACGAGGTATCAATGGAATTCCAGCAGCTCAAGCTCTTTCTCGCCGTTGCCGACGCGCTGCATTTCGGCCGGGCCGCGCAGCAGGTCGGCATGGCGCAGCCGCATCTGAGCCGGGCGATCGCCAGGCTCGAGCAGGAAGTCGGCGTGCGGCTGTTCGACCGTACCAGCCGCCGTGTCGCGCTGACGGCCGCCGGAGAGCGGCTGCGCGAGGAGGCGATCGCGCTGCTGCAGGCGGAGCGGCGGGCGCAGGAAGCCGCGAGGGCGGCGGGGCAGCAAAGGCGCCGCCGCCTGAGGATTGCCTATGTTTCCGCGGCGCTCTATCGGGCCTTGCCGGCCGCACTGCGCAGCCTGTCCGCGTCGACGGAGCCGGTAGAGTTCGCGCTGCACGAGGCGACCACCAACGAGCAGCTGGCGCTGATCGCCGCCGGCGAGATCGATCTGGGCATCGGCCACCCGCCATTCGACACGCATGCGCGCCTTGCCAGCGTGCTGCTGGCCAACGACCGCTTCGACGCGGTGCTGCCCGCCGACCACCGTCTGGCAACCCGCACGACGATCCGTATCGAGGAACTGGCCGCCGAGCCGCTGGTGCTGTTCCCCGAGGCGCAGGGCCCCGCGCTCTATGCGGCGATCCGCGACCGCTGCCGCGTGGCCGGCCGCGTCATGCAGCTGGCGGCCACTGCGCCGCGCCTGCACGGCCAGCTGTCGCTGGTCGCGGCCGGACTCGGTATCGGCATCGCGCCGACGCAATCGCGCAGCCTGGCAGTGGCCGGCACGGTGCGCGTCCCGATCAAGCCCTATCCCGCGGCGCTGGTATTGCCGCTGGCGGCGCTGTACGACCCGCGCTCGCGCCATCCGGCCTTGCCGCCCGCGCTGGCGGCATTGCGGCGCGCCGTGACGACGCGCAGCGGCGGAACAGGGGACGGCAACAGAGCCGCCGCGGCGCGCTGACCGAGACGGCCGTGTCCCCGTCGGGCATATGCGAAGAACGGATAAGACCGAACGATTTGATTCGTTGACCGGCGCTGGACGGTCTCCTTAGCATCGATCCCAGTCGATGCCAGCGCGTTTGCCGCGTTTGCATCGTGCCCTGATCCATTCCGAGTTTACGTACCAGACATGACCGTTTCCATCCAGGCGGCACTGCCCGCGCGTCCTCCCGTCGTGACGCCACGCGCCGGCACCGGCTTCGAGATTCGTCCCTTCGACGCGCCGCTCGGGGCCGAGGTAGTCGGGCTGGACCTGTCGCAGCCGCTATCGGATGCGGACTTCGCCCGTATTCACCGCGCGCATCTGGACCACCACGTGCTGGTGTTTCGCGATCAGCGCATCACGCCCGACCAGCAGATCGCCTTCAGCCGGCGCTTCGGTCCGCTGCAGATCCACGTGCTGCACCAGTTCCAGCTGGCCGGTCATCCGGAGATCCTGATCGTCTCGAACGTGCTGAAGGACGGCAAGCCGATCGGTCTGGGCGATGCCGGCCATTTCTGGCATTCGGACCTGTCGTACAAGGAAAAGCCCAGCCTGGGCTCGCTATTGCACGCGCAAGAGCTGCCGGCGGAGGGAGGAGACACCCTGTTCGCCAACCAGCATCTGGCCTGGGAAACGCTGCCGGCGGAATTGAAGCGGGCGGTCGAGGGGCGCCAGGCCGAGCACACCTATCTGGCGCGCTATGCCGAGCTGCAGCAGCGCAGCCCGTGGCGGCCAAACCTGACCGCCGAGCAGATCGCGCAGGTCAAGCCGGTGCTGCAGCCGGTGGTTCGCACGCATCCGGAGACCGGCCGGCGCGCGCTCTTCGTCAGCGAGCATTTCACCACGCGCATCGTCGGCCTGCCCGAGGACGAAAGCCGCGCGCTGCTCGACGCGCTGTTCGCGCACAGCGTCAAGCCGGAGTTCGTCTATCGCCATCGCTGGCAGCCGCACGATCTGGTGTTCTGGGACAACCGGTCGCTGCTGCATCTGGCGGCCGGCTGTCCGGCCGACCAACGGCGCGTGATGTACCGCACCACGATCGAGGGCGACATCCCGTTCTGACGGCACGGACAACCCCGGGGCCGATCCGAAGCGGCCCGCAGTGGCGGGATTGGCCAGCCTGATGGACCGCCTCCTGGCGGTCCGACTACCCCTTCGCAAGACAACCAGAATTTTCTCCGGAGCCCCACCATGGCAGCACCGTATCCCCGTTCGTCCCTGCTCAGCAACCTGGGCCGCCGCCTGATGGCCCTTGCCGTTGGCGCCAGCGTCGGCGCCGGCGCACTGGCGTTTGCCACACCGGCCCACGCCGAAGGGCAGATCCGCATCGCCGAGCAATTCGGCGTGGTCTACCTGCTGCTGAACGTCGCCCGCGAACAGCAGCTGATCGAAAAGCAGGGGCAGAAGCAAGGCATCGACATCAAGGTCGAATGGACCCGGCTGTCGGGCGGCGCCGCCGTCAACGACGCGCTGCTGTCGGGCGCGATCGACGTGGGCGGCGCGGGCGTCGGTCCGCTGCTGACGCTGTGGGACCGCACCCGCGGCAAGCAGAACGTCAAGGGCATCGCCTCGCTCGGCAGCTTTCCGTACTACCTGGTCAGCAACAACCCGAAGGTCAAGACGCTGGCCGATTTCACCGACAAGGATCGCATCGCATTGCCGGCGGTCACGGTGTCGGTACAGGCGCGCGTGCTGCAGCTGGCCGCGGCGAAGCAGTGGGGCGACAAAGCCTTCAACCAGCTCGACAAGTGGACCGTGGCGATGCCGCATCCCGAGGCGGCGTCGGCCATCATCAACGGCGGCACCGAGGTCACCGCGCATTTCGCCAATCCGCCGTTCCAGGAGCAGGAACTGGCCGGCAATCCGAACGCGCATATCGTGCTCAATTCGTACGACGTGCTCGGCGGTCCCAGTTCGTCGACGGTGCTGTACGCGACCGAGAAATTCCGCAACGACAACCCGAAGACCTACCGCGCCTTCGTCGACGCACTGGCCGAGGCGGCGCGCTTTGCCACCGCCAATCCCGAGGCCGCGGCCGACCTCTATATCCGGGCGAACAAGGCGAAGATCGACCGCACCCTGCTGGTCGGCATCCTGAAGAACCCGCAGGTGCAATTCCGCATCGCGCCGCAGAACACCTTCGTGCTGGCCGAGTTCATGCATCGCGTCGGCGCAATCCGCAATCAGCCGAAGTCCTGGCAGGACTATTTCTTCGCCGATCCGGCCACCGCGCAAGGGAGCTGATCATGACCGCCACCGTCTCGCAACCGTTGCGCGTGGTCGGCGCCGCCGGCCAACGCGGCCCCCTGCTGCAGATCGACGACGTCTCGCTCGAGTATCGGACGCCGGAGCGCGTGGTGCGCGCCACGCACCGCGTCAGCTTCGATGTGCACGCCGGCGACCGCTTCGTGCTGCTTGGCCCCTCGGGCTGCGGCAAGTCGACGCTGCTGAAGGCGGTGGCGGGGTTCGTCCCGCCGATCGAGGGCGAGATCCGGCTCGATGGCGAACGCGTGCGCGCGCCGGGGCCGGATCGTATCGTCGTGTTCCAGGAATTCGACCAGCTGCCGCCGTGGAAGACGGTCAAGCAGAACGTGATTTTCCCGCTAATGCAGGCGCGCGGGCTGCGCCGTGCGGAAGCGGCCGACGTGGCGCTGCACTATCTGGACAAGGTGGGCCTGTCCAACTTCGCGGACGCGTATCCGCATACGTTGTCCGGCGGCATGAAGCAGCGCGTGGCGATTGCCAGGGCGCTCGCGCTGCGGCCCAAGGTGCTGCTGATGGACGAACCGTTCGCGGCGCTCGACGCGCTGACCCGCCGGCGAATGCAGGAGGAACTGCTTGCGCTGTGGCAGGACGCGGCCTTCACGTTGCTGTTCGTCACGCATTCGATCGAGGAGGCACTGGTCGTCGGCAACCGCATCCTGCTGCTGTCGCCGCATCCGGGGCGCGTACGCGCCGAGCTGAACAGCCACCAGTTCGATCTGCACAGCCAGGGCAGCGCGGCCTTCCAGCAGACCGCGCAGCGCATCCATCGGCTGCTGTTCGATACGCCGGGGCCGGACGCCGCCGCCGACACTGACATCGCGGACGCCGCCGACATCCCGCCGCGTACCGCGCGGGCACGCTGAAGGGGACAGCCATGACGACCATCGCCACTACGACAACGCAGTCCCTGCCGCCGCTGCGGCCTGAGTACGAACGCGAGCTCGAACCCTTCACCGCCACCGCGGTTGCGCGGGCGCTGCCGCTGCGCCAGCGGCTGTGGCAGAACAGCGGATTGCGTCGCGCCGTGATCCTTCTGGTACTGGCGGCGCTGTGGGAGACCGTCGCCCGGCTGCAGAACAATGATCTGCTGCTGCCGTCCTTCGTGGCGACCGCCCAGGCCTTCGTCGAGGGCCTGACCACCGGCGAGCTGCTGAGCAAGGCCGCGATCTCGCTGACGATCCTGCTGCAAGGCTATGCCGCCGGCATTGCGCTCGCCTTCGTGCTGACCACGCTGGCGGTCTCCACGACGGTCGGGCGCGACCTGCTCGATACGCTGACCGCGATGTTCAACCCCTTGCCGGCGATCGCCTTGCTGCCGCTCGCGCTGCTGTGGTTCGGCCTGGGCAGCGGCAGCCTGATCTTCGTGCTGATCCACTCGGTGCTGTGGCCGTTGGCGCTGAACACCTATGCGGGTTTTCGTGGCGTGCCGGAGACCTTGCGCATGACGGGACGCAACTATGGCCTGCTCGGGCTGCGCTATGTGCTGCTGATCCTGGTGCCGGCCGCGCTGCCGGCCATTGTGTCGGGCCTGAAGATTGGCTGGGCCTTCGCCTGGCGCACGCTGATCGCGGCCGAGCTGGTGTTTGGCGCGTCGTCGGGCAAGGGCGGCCTGGGCTGGTACATCTTCCAGAACCGCAACGAGCTCTATACCGACCGCGTGTTCGCGGGCCTGGCGATGGTGATCCTGATCGGCCTGCTGGTCGAAGGGCTGGTGTTCCGCACGCTGGAGGCGGCCACGGTGCGGCGCTGGGGCATGCAGCGCTAGCGCGGGATGTCGGGCCGGGGTGCTATTGCCGCGCGCCCGCCTTGACCAGGATTCGCTCGATATCGCGATAACCGCGCTGGCGGGCATGCTGCAGCGCGGTCACGCCCTTGCCGTCGGGGATGTTGACATCGGCCTTGGCGTCGACCAGCAGGCGGACGATCTCGGTGTGGCTCGGTCCGCCATCGCCGAGAAGGATGGCCTCGAGCAAGGCCGTCCAATGCAGCCGGTTGATGTGATTGACGTCGACGCCGGCGGCGATCAGGATGCGGACGGTCTGCACATGCCCGCGCTCGGCCGCGGGAATCAGCGCCGTGCCGCCATACCGATTGGTGCTCTTCAGGTCGGCGCCATGCGTCAGCGTCATCTTCAGGATCTCGTTGTAGCCGCGCGCGCCGGCATACAGATAGGCGCTGTCCTGGATGCGGTCCTTGGCATTGACGTTGGCGCCGGCGTCGATCAGTACCCTGGCGGCGTCGATATGGTTGCGGCGGGTCGCGATCAGCAGCGGCGTGGCGCCGCTGTCGTCCCGGGCCTCGAGGTTCGCCCCTTGCTTGAGCAGCAGCGCAATCTCGGCGGCATCGCCCTTGGCGGCCGCGGCCTGCAGGCGGGCGTCAAGTTTCGCGGGCCTCGCGCTCGCCGGGACAGTGATCAGCATGGCGATCAGGAACGTCAGATAAAGGGGGATGCGCGCTCGCAGCATTCTGTTTGGCAATGGCGAATCGATGACGGATCGACAAAAAGGCCGCGCCAATGGCTTCTCCGGCCTGACTCAGGGCGGCATCTTAAATGGTGCCCGATTGATTCCCAAGCGAAATCATCGAAAGGCGCTCAGTACCGCGGCGAATGCGATTCTCCACGCTGGCAGCGCGGCATCCATTGCGGGCCGGCGCGGATCGGGCTACCGTCGGTCCAGTACCCGGCGCACCGAACGCGCGGGGGGCAAAGACAACGACAACAATGACAACGACGACAATGACAACGACGACAACGAGGAGATCCCCATGCCGGAACCGATCGACTATGCGCAACTGGTGGCCGCCATCGGCGATGCCATCGTGATCGCCGATGCCCGCGGCGCCATTACGCTGTGGAATCCCGCGGCGCAGCGGATGTTCGGCTATACCGAGGCCGAGGCACTGGGCCAGTCGCTCGACCTGATCATTCCCGAGCGGCTGCGCGCGCGGCATTGGCAGGGCTACGACAAGACGATGGCCACCGGCATCACGCGCTACGGCAGCGAGCTGCTGAAGGTGCCGGCGATCGACAAGGACGGCAAGGCCATGTCGATCGCCTTCACCGTCGCGCTGCTGAAGGACGCGGCGGGTACCGTGACGGGGATCGTCGCGGTGATCCGCGACGAGACCGTCCGCTTCCAGCAGGAGCGAGCGCTGAGGAAGCGGCTCGCCGAGCTGGAGAGCCAGGTCGGCGAGCAGGCGTAGAACGCGGCGCAGAAGGGGCTGGCGTTCCTATTGATCGAGCGGCGCGCCATCGATGGTCCGCCGCATCGACACCGGCCGATACAGCGGCGCGCGCCGTTGCTCGACATCGTCGACCAGTTCGATGCCGATGCCCGGCGCGTCCGGCACTGCGATAAAGCCGTTCTCCGGTACCGGATAGCGCTTGACCAGATCGGCGCCCAGCAGCTTCTGGCCAGATTTCAGTACCAGGTTCTCGAAGCCGGTCGGATATTCCTGGATCGCGAAGTTCGGCACCGCCGCGGCGACCTGCATGCAGGCGGCCAGGCTGATCGGCGACAGTGGATTGTGCGGGGCGATATCGACGTTCTGCGCCTCCGCCAGCGCGGCGATTTTCTTCGCGCCGGTGATGCCGCCGCAGACGCAGACCGAGGTCCGCGCGAAACGCACGCCGCCGCCGGCCAGCTGCAGATGGAACTCGGCCGGCGTGCAGAAGCGCTCGCCGGTGGCGATCGGCACGCGGATGGCATGGCCGACCGTCGTCATCTGCGGATAGAACTCGGGCCGAAGCGGGTCCTCCAGCCACATCGGCGTCAGCGGCTCGAGGACTTGCCCGATGGCGATGGCCTCGGCCGGGCTCAGGCGCCGATGCATCTCGATCAGCAGATCGACATCCGGACCGACCGCCTCGCGAAACGCCATCACGCGTTCCCTGGCGTCGCGTACCTTGCCGGCATGCGAGCGGAAATAGGCGTCGCCCTCCGGTTCGTCGAGGAAGGGGTTGATATGCCCGACCGCGGTAAAGCCTTCCGCGCGCAGGCGGCGGCAATCGGCCAGCACCTCGTCCAGCGTTTCGGCATAGACATGGCCGTAGACGCGCAGCTTGTCGCGATAGCCGCCGCCCAGCAATTGCCAGACCGGTGCCTGCAGCCGCTTGCCGAGCAGGTCCCACAGCGCGATATCGATGGCCGATACCGCGGCGTTGACGGCGGTGCCACGAAAATGCGAGAAGCGCTGCATCACGTTCCAGTGCAGCTCGATCTCGTTCGCGTCCTTGCCGATCAGGTACTGGCCGAATTTCTCGAGCGCGGCCTTGGCGGCCTCGATATGGCCCCAGGAACCGGCCTCGCCATAGCCGGTCAGGCCGGCCTCGGTACGGATGCGGGCATAGAGGAATTGCCCGACATGCAGGGCTTCGACGGAGGTAATGCGATGGATGGGCTTGTTCATGGCAATTCGATGGGTTCGATCAATCGAGCTTGATGCCCGACTGGCGGATCAGGTCGCCCCAGCGGCGGGTTTCGCTGGCAATGCGCTTGCCGAACGCTTCCGGACCGGCACCGACCGGATCGGCACCCGCGGCCGACAGCTTTTCGCGGATCGCGGGCTGCTGCAGCATCTTCTGCAGTTCGGCATTGAGCTTGTTGACGATCTCGGGCGGCGTGCCATGCGGCGCGGCCAGTCCGAACCAGATGCTGAACTGGAAGCCCGGCAGGCCGGCCTCTGCGGCGGTCGGCACATCGGGCAGCGTCGGGACGCGGCGCGGTCCCGCCACGGCCAGCGCGCGGATCTTGCCGCTGACCACGTGCGGCGCGATGGTGGGCGCGGCCGAGCTGAGCATCTGGATCTGCCCGGCCATCAGGTCCGTGATCGCCGGGCCCGATCCCTTGTAGGGGACATGCGTGACCGGAATGCCCGATACCTGCTTGAACAGCTCGCCGGCGATATGCGGGCCGCTGCCGGCGCCGCCGGAGCCGTAGTTCAGCGCATTCGGATGCGCCTTGCCGTAGGTCAGCAGGTCCTTGAGCGTGCGTACCGGCAGCGACGGCGTGACGGCCAGCACTACCGGCGTTTCCGCGATCAGCGTGACCGGCGTCAGGTCCTTGACCGGGTCGTACTTCAGGTTCGAGAACAGCGCCGGCGTCGCCGTCTGGCCGACCTCGTTGGCCAGCAGCGTATAGCCGTCGGGCGCGGCCTTGGCCACCATGCCGGCGGCGATGGTGCCGCTGGCGCCTGGGCGGTTGTCCACCACGAAGCTCTTGCCCAGCGACTCGGACAGATACTGCGCGGCCAGCCGCGCGACGATATCGGTGGTGCCGCCAGGGGAGTACGGCACGACGATGGTCACGGGGCGGGTCGGATACGCGGTCTGCGCGATGGCGGCGCCGCAGGCCGCGGCCAGCGTCAGCGCGCCAAGCAGGCGCGCGGCGGTGGAAGGACGGTTCATGGGATGTCTCCTCGGTCGTTCCGGCCTTGCGCATGGTCGCGGCCGGTTATTGGCGCTGCATCGATACGGGGGCGAAATCGGCGGTGAATTCGCTATGCCATCGCCGATGCCATTGCGGATGCAGATCGATGGTGACTGTAGGGACTCGATAAACCGTTGGGAATCAAATTCTGTAGTGTTATTTCTATGTTCTATATAGAATTCGCGGATGACCGCCATCGATCTGAGCCCGGCCTTTGTTCGTCTTGCCCGGCATATCCGCGAACGCATCATCGGAGGGGAATGGCTGCCCGGCCAATTGCTGCCCGGCGAAGAGGCGCTCGCGCGTGAGCTGAAAGTCAGCGTCGGCACCGTGCGCAAGGCGTTCGATGTCCTCAGCGGCCAGGGCCTGGTCACGCGTCATCGCGGCCGCGGCACCTTCGTCGCGCGCGCCACCGACGAGCGTGCCTTCACCAGCTTCTTTCGCCTGGTCGATCGCGCCGATGGCGCGCGGCGGCTGCCGGTCGATACCATCCTGAGCCGCGAACGGGCCAGCGCCGACGAAGAGGAAAGGGCGGCGCTGAGGCTGCAGGACGATGCGATGGTCTACCGGCTGCGGCGCCGCCGGGACATCGACGGCAAGCCGCTGGTGCTCGAAACCATTGCGTTCCCTTTTGCCCGCGTCGGCGCTCGGGAGTGGGGCGAGGACGGCGCCGCCGCGCATCTGGTCTATTCGTTTCTGGAGCAGCAGTGCGGCGTATCGATCAGCCGCGTCGAGGATCGACTGCAGGCGCGCGTATTGCCGCAAAGCATGGCCGATCCATTCGGTTTGCCGGCCGGACATCCGGTATTGCTGGCGATTCGCGTGGCATTCGATCTGCAAGGCGCCCCGGTCGAATTCCGGCGCACCTGGATGGCTACCGATGGCCACGACTACCTGAGCGAGTTGCGCTGGACCGGCGCGGGCGGATAACGCCATTGCCAACAAGACCACTGCGGATGACACCATCCCATACGACAACACCGTGGTACCCATGACCAAGCTGATCGACTTTCGTACCGAGCCCATTCCCGCGCATGACAATCCGCGTCCCGACCGCCTGGTGCGTGGCAATCCGGATCGCACCACGTGGACGCATTACAGCGCGACGCATGGCGATTTCGATTGCGGCATCTGGGCCTGCGAGCCCGGGGCGTGGCGTATTGCGTTCCCACAGGGCAAGGAAGAATTCTTCCATGTGATTAGCGGCCGCCTGCGCATCAGCGATGCCGCGGGTGAGGCGCGCGAATTCGGTCCCGGCGATGCCTGCGTGATTCCCGCCGGATTCGAAGGCGTATTCGAGGTGATCGAGCCGGTGCGGAAATATTTCGTGGTGCTGGATCGGGCGGCAGCGAAAGGGAATTAGGCAATATTTCACCGGACGCCACCCCGATCGCAAAGCGAAGCTAAAATGTCCCGCCATGTAGCCGCAGCATAACGATGGAGACAACGATGAGACTCGCGGGCAAAGTGGCGGTGGTGACCGGTGGTGGTTCGGGCTTTGGCGAAGGCATCGCCAATCTGTTTGCGCGGGAAGGCGCGCGCGTGGTGGTGGCCGATATCGACGAGGCCAAGGCTACGGAAGTGGCGCAGTCGATCGAGCAGGCCGGCGGTCAGGCCCGTGCCGTGCGCGCCGACGTCTCGAAGGGCAGCGATGTCGAGGCGATGCGCGAGGTCGCGCTGGCCGCATTCGGCGATGTCGGCATCGTCGTCAACAATGCCGGCACCACGCATCGCAACAAACCCATTCTGGAAATCACCGAAGACGAATTCGATCGCGTGCAGGCCGTCAACGTCAAAAGCGTGTATTGGACCGCGCGCCATTTCATTCCGCATTTTCGCCAGCGCGGCGGCGGCGTGTTCGTCAATATCGCGTCGACCGCGGCGATCCGGCCGCGCCCCGGGCTGGTCTGGTACAACGCCAGCAAGGGCGCCGTGGTGACCGCCAGCAAGGCGATGGCCGCCGAGCTCGGCCCGGACAATATCCGCGTCAATTGCGTCAATCCGGTGATCGGCGCCACCGGCCTGCTCGAACAGTTCATGGGCAAGCCCGACACACCCGAGAATCGCGCGTCCTTCCTCGCCACGATTCCGATGGGCCGCATGTCCACCCCCGCCGATATCGCGGCGGCCTGCCTCTACCTCGCGTCGGACGAAGCGGCCTTTGTCACCGGCACCTGCATCGAAGTGGACGGCGGCCGCTGCGTCTGACCGCTTCGCACACCGCACGGGCCGCCCACGAGGCGGCCCGCTTGCATCGCCAATGGCGGCATCACCGTCGCCACCCCCGTCAAGCATGACAACCATCAGGAGACAGCCATGAGTTCCACGAATGCTGGATTCGAAGACGCGATCTACCGCAAGGTCAGCTGGCGCCTCGTTCCCTTTCTGTTGCTGTGCTATGTGGTCGCGTATCTGGATCGCGTCAATGTCGGCTTCGCCAAGCTGCAGATGCTCAACGACCTGAAATTCAGCGAAACGGTCTATGGGCTCGGCGCCGGCGTCTTCTTTATCGGCTACTTCCTGTTCGAAGTGCCGAGCAACGTGATCCTGCACAAGGTCGGCGCGCGGGTCTGGATCGCGCGGATCATGATCACGTGGGGCCTGATCTCGGCGGCGATGATGTTCGTCACCACGCCGACGATGTTCTACGTGCTGCGTTTCCTGCTGGGCGTTGCAGAAGCCGGCTTCTTCCCCGGCATCATCCTGTACCTGACCTACTGGTATCCCGCCGAACGGCGCGGGCGCACGACCACGTGGTTCATGACCGCGGTCGCGCTGTCAGGGGTGATCGGCGGCCCGCTGTCCGGCTGGATCATGCAGACGTTCGATGGCCACAACGGCTGGGCCGGCTGGCAATGGATGTTCCTGCTCGAAGGCATTCCGTCGGTGCTGGTCGGACTGTGGGTGCTGGCCTTCCTCGACGATCGGATCAGCCATGCCAAGTGGCTGACCGCCGAGGAAAAGGCCGTGCTCGAGCGCAACATCGCCGCGGAAACGGCGCACAAGGAGGACATGCCGATTCGGCGCGTGCTGTCGAGCCCGCGCGTCTGGATGATGAGCGCGATCTACTTCAGCTTCGTGATGGGGCTGTACGGCATCAGCTTCTGGCTGCCGACCATCATCCGCCAGACCGGCGTCAAGGGCGCGCTGGACATCGGCCTGCTGACCGCCATTCCTTACGGTGTCGCCGTGCTCGGCATGGTGCTGGTGGCGCGCAGCGCGGACCGCACCGGCGAACGCCGCTGGCACATCGCCATTCCGGCCATCGCCGGTGCCATCGGGCTGGTGCTGTCGGTGCTGTGGCACGACCGCACGGTGCTGGCGATGGTTGGCCTGACGCTGGCGACGATCGGCATCATGACCACGCTGCCGCTGTTCTGGAGCCTGCCGACCGCTTTCCTGGCCGGCACCGGCGCGGCTGCCGGCATCGCGATGATCAATTCGCTGGGCAATCTGGCCGGCTTTATCAGTCCCTATGCCGTGGGCTGGCTGAAGGATCTGACGCAGAGCACCAATGCCGGCATGTATCTGCTGGCCGGCTGCCTGGTCGCCGGTGCGGTGCTGACGCTGCTGGTGCCCGCGCGGCTGGTCTCGCGGCAGCAGGGCGCCGCGCAATACGGCGGCGCGCTGGGGACGACGCGATAGGGGCGCAGGCGGTCCGTCCGCACGGATCGCAGGTGTGCGTGCTTCGGACGCGCGGCCTGCGCCTGCGTGAATCCGTACGGCCGCCACCGCAAAGGCGAACGCCAGCACGACCAGCATGCTGCCCGCCCACGGCGCATTCAGCAGTTCGCCCCGGTCGACGATGACGCCGCCTGCCGCGGCGCCCACGGCCACGCCGGCATGCATTGCCGCGACATTGATACCGACGCGGATATCGGCGTTGCCGGGGGCCGTCTGCACCAGGAAATTCTGCACGATGGGCGAGATCGACCAGCTGATCGCGCCCCACACGACTATCGCCGGCAGCAGCAGCCAGGGCGAAGCCGCGGCGGGCGGCAGCGCCGCCATGGCGATGCTGAACGCGGCGGGGCATGCGATCAACGCGCGCGTACTGCCGAGCCGGTCCGAACACCAACCCCCGAGCCAGGCACCGACGACGCCGGCCACGCCGAACAGCAGGTAGGCGGCCGTCAGTACCGAGGGGTCGCGGCTCAGGTTTGCCTGCAGGTAGGGCGTCAGATAGGCGAACAGCGTGAAATGCCCGCCGATCATCGCCACCGATACCAGCTGGGCGCTCAGTGCCTGCCGATCGGCGAGCTCGCGCCAATAGGCGCGCAGCGATGTGCTCCGCTCCATCGGCGATGGCGGCATGGCCATCCACAGCAGCGCGCCGGGCAGCAGCGACAGCGCCGCCAGCGTGGCGAACACCGCGCGCCAGCCTGCCCACTGATCGAGCAGCATGCCCGCCGGTACGCCGAGGACCAGCGATCCGCTGATGCCGACGAACACCATACCGATGGCACGGCCTTGCCGATGAGGACCGGCGAGCGAGGTGGCGAGCATGACCGCCAACTGGATCACCAGCGCGCAGCTGCCGGCCATCAGCATGCGCGCGCCGAACAAGGCAGGGTAGTTGGGGCTCGCCGCGGCGATCGCATTGCTCGTTGCGAACACGGCCAGCGCGATCAACAGCAGCGTCCTGCGATCGCCGCGCCCGAGCAGCGCCGACGAGAGGAAGGCCACGGTCGCAAAGACGGCCGAGAAGATGGTGGTCAGTTGTCCCGCGGATGCCACCGAAACGCCAAGATCGCCGGCGATGGAAGGCAGGATGCCGATGCAGATGTTTTCGGCGATGCCCGCAGGAATACCGTTGCCGTCAGCAGATAGACGCGCCTGTCCAAGATCGCCTCCCGTCGTACGTGGGGCCACGGCTTGCATGCCGGGCCGGGTTCGGCGGGTTTCGAGGCGGTGCTTCGGTTATCCCTGAAGGCGCAACCATACGTCAGCCGCAGCGGCGGCGCAAGCGCACCGTCCCTTCGTCTGCGGCAATAATGTCGGCGAAGTGGCGACCGATGGCGACCGTAAATGGCGACCGTAAATCGCGACCGTATGCGGCAGCCACCCCACACACCATCCCGCACCCACTCGGAGGTCAATCGAGATGATCGTCAAACATGCGGCCGCACTCGCGGTTCTAGCCGGCGCATGCCAGTTCGCCAATGCCGCGGACTGCATGGAGCAGGCTGTCACCACCGTGCAGATGCAGAGCTGCGCCCAGGAAACCTTCGATGCGGCCAACGCCGAATATGCACGGGAGTACCGCAAGCTGACGAAGGTGCTGAACGCCAGGGAGCGGCAGCAGTTGAACGCATCGCAGAAGAGTTTTCTCGAATACCAGCGCCGCGCCTGCGAGCTGGAAACGGGGCGAACGGCCGGTGGCTCGATTGGCGGCGTTGCCGTGCAGCTATGCCAGGCGCGCTTGACGCAGTGGCGCACCGGCGAGCTGAAGCGCCTGACGGATTGTCAGGAGGGCGACGTCAGCTGCCGCCGGCCCTGATGCGGTCGCAGTCGATCATCCCGCCATGATCGGCGACCAGCCGCTCTCGGGCGTGTAGTCGCTGCGGCAGACGCGGCCGTCGGGCAGCACGGCGAACACCATCACGGTGCCGCCCTGCGTGATGACGGTGGCCCCGCCGGCGGGGCTGACCGCGGTGTAAGGATCGATCGCCAGCCATGGCGTCCATTCGCCGCCCGGTACCAGCGGTCGGAAGGCGGCATGCAGCAGCCCGTCGGCGCTGACGGCAACCACCACCAGCGTATCGTCGTGCAGCAGCGCGAGGCCCAGATGGCCTTCCGCGGCGAAGGCCGGCGCCGGGCCGATCGGCACCAGCGTCTCGAACAGCAGCGGCTGCAGACCGAAGCCGCAGCAGTAGAGCAACCCGTCGCTGCCGACGGCCACTACGGCGACGCCATCGAGCGTGCCGACGATGCCGGGTTTGACACCCGGTTCCATCGGCACATCGCACTGCGCGGCCACCGATTCACGCCAGAACGTCGTGGTGCCGCCATCGGGAACGATGCCGGAAATCCAGCGCAGCGCGCCGCCGTCGTCGATGGCGACGACATCGACGGTGCGCGGCTTGCGCGACAGCATCACGGGACCGGGGGTACGGCGGTAGGTGCTGAACGAATCGAGTTGCACCGCGTCGGAGAAGTCGTGATTGCCCATGACGGTCGCGTCGTACTCCACCGCCACCAACTGGCCGCTCATCTGGATCGCCGCCACCGTCGTCAGCTCGTACAACGGATGGCAAGCCGCCACGTCGTAGCCGGGGGCGAGGCTGCCGAGTTCTGTCCGCTCCCTGGCGATATCGCCGGTATTGCCAAGCGTGTCCCAGTAGTAGTACCGCAAGGACCCGTCGACGCCGGTGATCAGGACCTCGAACACCGTACGCAGCAGCGGCGCGGTCTCGAGCGAGACCAACAGAGCAGGCTGACAATCGGACAGGGCGAACGGCTTGCTGTCCGGCTGGGGCAGTTCGGGCCCTGGGCCGAACAAGCGCGACCAGATCCG
This sequence comes from Cupriavidus sp. JZ107, assembly GCF_053903255.1. Taxonomy (NCBI): domain Bacteria; kingdom Pseudomonadati; phylum Pseudomonadota; class Betaproteobacteria; order Burkholderiales; family Burkholderiaceae; genus Cupriavidus; species Cupriavidus sp. JZ107. The sequence continues at coordinate 1,044,532 of NZ_CP096480.1, forward strand.
CAGGCTGAGGCGGTCGTCGGCGCCAAGCCCCACCAGCAGCGCGCTGTCGCCGGCGATGGCCGCGGCGGCCGGCGCGGGCAGAATGCGCGGCCAGCCCATATGCACGGCAATCTTGCGCAGGTCCGGCATGCCGCCGATATTGCCAGGCGGGTCGGACGCGGCCGGCGTGCAAAGGGAAGGGTTGCGAAGCAGATCGCGAATGGAAGTAGGGGAGAGGCACTGCCCATCCCTGGCGGCCTGCATGCCTTGAATCGCGCAAACCACGCCGGCGATCACCGCGGAGGCTGCGGACGTGCCGCCGAATTCGCGATAGGGATAGGGGGCATGATCGTACGGGGCGCGCACGCCCGCGAACGCAGCGAAGCAGTCCACGCGCGAGCCGAACGTCGAACCGCGTTGCCATGGCTGATGCACCCCCGCGACGGGTGGATCCTGTGTGGCACCGCCGACCATGATCGCGAGCGAATCGCGGAAACCGGGATGGGCGGGATGGAAGTGGTTGCATTCGTGATGAATGTCCAGGTTTTCTCCGGTGTTTCCCGCGGGCTCGATCACCGTGATGCCAAAGAATCCCAGCAGCTGCAGTGTGGTCTGGACTTTCCTCGACAGCTCGACGGGCAGCCCGGGTTCGTTATCGCCGGCCCAGGGCCGCGCGCTGCCCAGTTCGATCAGCACGACGCCGCCGGGCCGCACTGCATCGCCGGCGACCGCAAGGGCGGCATCCAGCCGATGTTGTCCGTCCTGCCGCATCGATGTCACGACATGCGCATGCGCCTGCGGGGCGATACCGACGATGCCGCCGCCGTTGTCGCCTGCGACCACGATGCCGAGGGCAGACGTGCCATGGTCGATGTCTTGCTGGTTAGGGGCACCAAACATCGAGAACGGCGTGATCGGTACGCTGGCCAGATCGATATGCTGCAGATTCCAGCCATGCTCGACATCGGCGAGCGGGATGCCGCCTCCCGCGCCACCGGGCACGCGCCATGCAAAGCATGCGTCGATGCCGACCGGTGCCGCGCGCAGCTGCTTCGAAGCCAGCGCATCCTCGTTGGTCCCGTAAGCGACGCGTGCGGCGGGATAGTTCTGTATCCGCGGCTCGGCCCATTCCACGAAGGGCAGGGCATACAGCAAACCCACCAGCGCCTCCAGCTGCGCCGCCTCGCATGGCACCTCGAACCAGGCGAACGGATCGGGCGGCTCGCCGCCCAGCATCCGCCCGGCATCGACCATATGGGCCAGCAAGCCAATCTGCTCGACGGGAAAGCCCGGATCGAGCCGCAGCCCGGGATAACTCGCGGCAAGCTCGTCCCACCACGGCTTGAGCTCGCCCAGATACTGCTCGGCGCCGCTCTCGTACGGCAGTACGAAGCCGTCGAACAGCTTCACGTCGACATAGGCCTCAGCCATCGCCGTCTCCCGGGGGCACCTCATCCTCCGCCATCACGTCGAAGCGCAGATGCGAGACCGGCGGTCCGGCCAGCGGCGTGCGGCTGCGCTCGACCCACAGCACCGGGCGGCCCTCGGTATCGCGCGCCAGGCGGGCACGGCGGCGCAGCGATGCGCCGCTGCTGGCAATCGCCTCGGCAGCGATCTCGTGGCCGCGCCCGAAGCCGGGCCCCGACGGTCCGCCGATCAGCCGCGATGCCGGACCCGCCCGCACGCGCGGCAGCACGCCGCCGAGATCGGCCACCAGTCCCTGTTGCCAGTCGCCATGGATGCCGTCGGGGCCGGTACGCCGATACGGATGCCAGTGCGCGGGCAGGGTCGTCATCGGCAGATAGCGGAACTGCCGCGTACCGGTGCGCGTGGTCTCGCGCGCGGCGGCCTCGCTGGTATCGTCGGCCAGCAGCACGCGGCCATCGGCGCGCAGTTCCACCGCCCATGCCACGTTCGCGTCCTCGTCGATGCCGAGCGACACGTCGTCCAGCCACGGGCCCGCATGCGGCGCGACCGCAACTGGCCAGATCAGCAACGCGCCGGCTTCCATGCCGGTGGTGCGAAACAGCGACCAAGCGTATTGCCCGTCCACCGGCGGCGGCGCCAGCGTCCAGATATCGCCAAAGCTGTCGTGCACCACGGTCTCGCGCAGCGTCACCAGCATGCCGGACGAAGGCGGTCGTTTCCCGTTCGTCGCCGGCGGTGGCTCGGGCACCGGGAACCAGAACCAGTCGTCGGCATGGGCCAGGGCCACATCGAGCAGCAGCGCGGTGCCCAGATGCGCGCGGTCCGGCGAGAAGGCGCCCAGATCCACGGCCTGGTCTTCGATCTGCCACCAGCGCGGATGCGGCGCGCCCGGGTAGGACAGCCGGCTGACCAGCAGTTGCCGCGATAAAGGCCGCGGGGCAGCCGCGCCGGCGTCCGCGCGCAGCACCGTTCCGCCCGCGTCGGCGGAGTACCAGTCCACGTCGCCGCCATCGTGGTCGCGAATCTCCAGCGCGCGCGTCCCCGCGCTGAAGCGCGCATCGTGCGTCAGCCGCCGCGACGACCAGTTGTCCGCCGGTGGCGATGGCACCTCGTTCCACAGGGCATGGCCGGCGAGCAGTCCCGCGGTGAAGATCGCGCGCCCGTCCAGTTCGTCCGACAGCGCTTCGTAGGGCGCGGGCAGCGGACCGAGGCGCAAGGTCTGCAGGCGCTGCGGCGGCAGCGCAGGCAACAGCGGCGCGGCGGCACGCCCCAGGCGGATGCGCCGGCCGATGGTCCACCAGTCTCCGGGCTCGGCCTCGACCAGCGCTTCGGCCGGTATGCGCGCCGGATCGAGATCGGGGCGGCGCGGCGCATAGCGCAACGGCTCATGCGTGACGCTGACCGCCACCGAGACCGGGCTCGACACGTCTTCGCCCTGCAGTTCGCCGAGCTGCCATTGCCGCGTCAGGAACCAGACGGGATCGGCGACGCGCGCTCGCAGGCCGCGATGGAAGTCGGTCGGCGGGCTCAGCGGTTCGAGGCGGAAATGCAGGGACATGGCGGTCTCGATCGGTGGGAGCCATCGGCGGGCGTCGCGGGCCGGTGGGCGGCCTCAGGTCCAATGGCTCCAGAACATATCCGGCAAGGAGGACAGCGCCGCCGGTGTCGCGATCCGGCTGCCCGGCCGCGGACGGCAGGCGCGGGCGCGCGCCAGCTGCCGCGTCTCCAGCACCAGCGCCACCAGTTCCGCGTCGTTCAGCCGTTGGCTGGGGTCCGGCGGCACCGCCAGCAGCACCGCCTGCGGCGCGCGCGACTTCGGGCCGTTGAAGCCAAAGGCCGCGCTGGTCGTGTGCCGGGCCGAAGGGATCGCGTCCTGCCAGGCGTCCAGCCCGGCGATCGCGACCCGGGCCAGGCTGCCGGCCAGCGCGGCCGGGTCGGGTCCATACGCGACCACCACCGGTCCCGCCGGGCTCCACGGATTGCCCGAGCCATCGCCAGTCCGTACGGCGGCGCCCCAGGGCTGCGTCGCGGGATCGAGCTGCCAGGCTTCGAGGCTCGCCAGACGCGGGCGCACGGCGGCGACGATCTCGAGCCAATCCCGGTCGGTGCGCGGGCGTCCTTCGTCGTCGCGCATTGCCGCGCGCAACGGGCCCACGGCCAGCGACGGCACCAGCGGCAGCACCGGCAGGCGAGGATGGCCAACCAGGGCACGGATCGATTGCCGCAGCCCGCGCAGGCCGCCCGCACCATCGGCGCCGCTTTCCGGCATAGCCGTCAGCCGTGCCTGCAGGCGGGCGAGCGCCTGGGCCAGCGGCTCGGCGTCGTCGGCCTGCACGGCGCCCCAGGCGCGGCATTGCTGCAGCGACCATGTCACCGCGGCGGGGTCGTTCAGATCCAGCGCGGCGAGCGAAACCAGCAGCGAGGTCAGCCGGTTTCGCAGCACGCCGAGCCGGCCCGCCAGGTCGGCCATCATCGCGTCGCGCAGCGGCGAGCCGGGCGCAGCATCGTCGTCGCGGCCATCGATCGCACCGGGAATCGGTGGATCGCTGTCGCCGCCACCAAGCAGCTCAGCCAGCCGCGTGGCGCGGGCCAGCATGCCGGCGCCGGTGCCGGAGGCGAGGGGCAGCGACGCGTCGCGCTGGCCGCGCAGGCGCTGCGCCAGTTCCGCCGGCGACAGTGCGAGCGCCTCGATCGCATGCAGCCCGAGGTCGGCCAGAGTTACCGCATCGGCTCCGACGGTCCAGGTCCAGCCGCTTGCCGGGCCCAACTCCCGGTCGAACAGGCTCGCCAACGCGGGATCGGCGAGCACGGCCGGCGGCGCGCCTGTCTGGCCGCCTGCTTGCGCCGCATCGCCGGGCGGCAGCACCGCCCACGCCGATACGCGCACGCTGGTGGCCTGCCGCGGCGTGCGTATCGCGCGCAGTTCGGGCGGCGGCCCGAGGCCCGCCGCGGCCTCCATCGCCGCGTTGCCCAGGCCGCCATGGCCGCTGACCAGCGCATGGACGCCGTCGGCCACCAGCAGATCGGCATAGGTGTCGAGCGCCGCATCGCAGGTGGCCAGGGCTTCCCGCACGCCGGCCGGCAGCGCCGGTGGCGGCGGATCGCCCGCCTGATGCCGGAACAGCAGCCGCAGCACGCGCGCCCCGTCGCAGCATCGCGTGCCCGCATGCGTGTCGCGCATCGGGTAGTCCTCGCGCAGCTTGCGCACGGTGTCCCAGTCGCCGACGATGCGCTCGACCTCGAGGCCCAGCGCCTCGTAGGGATGCACGCCGAGCCGAACCCGCTCGGCAAGCCGCATGGCGGCGCGCACCTTGGCCGAATCGATGGCGATCCGCCAGCGCGCATCGCCGGGATGGCGGACCGCCGCATCGCGCAGCAGCGCGGCCGTCATCGCCTGCGTGTGCGACGGCGCGTGCAGCAGGCCGGCGGCGGTGGGACCGGGCGGCAGGCCATGGCCGGGAGTGGCGGCATCGTAGGGCGCCGGCGCATCGACCCAGCCGTACACGCCGAGCCGCCACGGTGCCCGTGCGTTCTGCAGCTCGCGCAGGCGCGAACTGGCAAGGCCCGTGACCCACGGGTCGACGCGATGGCTGGCCGTGTCCAGCGCGGCCAGCACGCACCCGAAGACGCCGTCTGGGTCATCGGCATAGGCCTGCACCAGCGCCACCAACGCCTCGATGCCGCGCAGGCAACGCTTGGCGACGCGCTGCGCGCCGGCGTCCGGAGAGGCGAACAGATCGTCCAGTTGCGGCTGCGACGGCGTGCCCGGATAACCGCGCCGCACCAGCCTGACCAGCGCATCGGTGCCCGCCTGCATCGGCAAGGGCGCGTGCGGGTCGACGGGCTGGCCAGTTTCGATCGACTCACGCGCCTGGCCGACGCTCGCGCGCAGCAGGCACAGCGCTTCGAAGATCAGATGTCCCAGCAGGCCCAGCTTGTGGTCCCAGCGCTGCGGGAAGATCTCGCTGTCGTCCTCCAGCAGCAGGCGCAGCGTTTCCGGGTCGTCGCTGTCGGCTTCGGGCGTGCTGGCGGGCACAGGGGCCTGCTCCGAGAAGGCGCCCAGCGGCGATAGCGGCGTCTTGCGGCCGGCCAGGATCGAGGCCGTGTCGTCTTCCCACGCGCTCGGCTGGAGCGGCGGCATTCCGCGCATCGCACGGATCGCGTTGACCACGGGCAAGGGCGAAACCAGCCGCACGGCCCAGCGGCGCGTGGGCGTATCCTCGCCCAGCAGTTCCGCCGCCCGCTGCGCGGAGGCGCCCACCACGGTGCCGGGGTAGACCGCGGCATCGGCGGCGGCCGCATCGCGCCACGGGCCGGCCCAAGCGCGGATCTGTCCCGCCGTGATGTGTTGGCCGGTCCAGCCGGCGAGTACGGTGGCCGGCAACAGGCCGTAGGGCTGTGAGCCGACGCGGATCGCCGGGTAGGGGCCCTGCGTCGCCAGCCAGGCCTCGGCCCATTCCGCAAGGCGCGCCTCCTGTTCGCCCGCGCCGACGACATCGCGCAGCGCATGACCCCACAGCACCGGCCATAACGCATGCACGACCAACGGGTCGTATCCGCTTGCGGCAACGTCGCCCCCTTGCAGCTTGATCGGTACCGCATCCGGCCCGGCAAGCGCCTGCATCACGGCGGCCGAGGCGCTGTCCGCGGCTGGCGGCGCATCGTCGATGCCTTCCCATGCGGCCGGATCGGCGCCGGCATTGGATGCGACCTCGGCGGTGGCCTCGCCGTCCACCGTATTGGTCGGCGTGCCGGGCCGCAGCACCGACAGCCGCCCGCTGGCGGCGTGCATCGCGATCAGCGGTTCCGGCGAGACGTCGCCGATGCCAGCGACCACGATGGCGTCGAGCGCGGGCGGCTGCGCGCCGGCGGGAAAGGCGATTTCGATCGCCAGTTCGACGTCCATGGCGACCTCGAACGAGGTCCACCACGTTTGCGGCAGCTCGCCGGTGGCGGCAGGATTTTCGAAGGCGGCCAAGCCCAGTTGTTCGGCGATCCGTTCGCGCTTGGGACGCATCGTACCGGCCAGCGTGGGCGTTGCTGCCTGGCCGGCTTGAACGAACCAGACGTGGATCGCGGGCGGCAGACCGAAGGGCTGGTGCGTGTCGGGCCAGGCCAACGGATCGCGCGGCTGCGCCATGCCGCGATCGGTGCTCGGGCTCGGATCGGCCACGATGGCAACAGTCCGTCGCAGCCATAGCGCCCGTTCGACGCCCAGCCGCGCGGCCAGCATGCGCCATTGCATGCCGGCATCGGCGGGGAACTGGCGCAGCACGTCGTCGTAGAGATCGAGCTCGGCCGGCGACGGGGCGATGGGCCGGCGCGCCATCGAGAATTCGTCGGGCCAGACGCGCAGCCGCAGCAGCCAGCCGGGCCGCGCACCGTCCGGCGCGTAGAAGCGCGTCTCGATCCGCAGCGGGGCCAGCACCTCGACGGCGCTCATGCCAGCTCCAGCTTGCCGATCATCACGCGAACCGGCCGGGCGAAGGTTTCGAGGGCGTAGGCGGCGCCATCGGCGACGCTGCCAATGGGCCGGTCCTGATCGTCGTGCCGGCTGTAGAAGCGGTAGCCGGCCGGCGGCTCTTCCAGTACGACCCAATAGTTGGCCAGATCCGCGGGCGCCACGTTGAACGCGAAGAACGCGACGTCGCGGCCGATCCTGCCGGGGAACGTCGGATACTGCTTGAGCGACTCGTCCAGTGGTTCGTCCGGGTCCGGCACGGACCAATCCGCCTCGGCCTTGTACAGATAGACCACCGTGTCGGGATAGCGGCGGAACAGCGGAGTCTTGAACAGCACGACCGCCTCGCTGGCGAGCGGCGTCGGCGTCAGCGCGGCGGCGCCCAGGGCCGCATCGGCGGGCCACTGGCGGATCGGATGGATATCGAACTGGCCGCCGGTGCGCTGCCAGAACTTGCGCAGCGGCGACCAGCGCGGGGCGATCGGGACATTGCGCCAGCGCAGCTCGCCCAGCGCCTGATGATTGGCGCCGGCCAGCACGCCCTCGACGAAGGCGGCGTGCGTGGCCAGCCCGACCACGCGGTCCTGTTGCAGGTCGCCGATGCCCGGCAGCATCCAGTCGGGCGCGGCCTCGTTGAGGAACTGCCACAGCGGCAGGTCCAGCTCGGGCTCGATTTCGACGGGGCCGATGTCGTCGATGCCGACAAGGGTGGCCAGTACGCGATCGGCCGCCGGCGGACGCGCGGCGAACGGATTGACGGCGTCCGCAACGCGTTGGCCCAGCGTGTCCAGGTCCACCGGCCGGCAACGCGGGCGGCTCCCCGCGAGCGTGTCGACCCATTGGGCGGCGGCCGGCTCGTCGATCCGCTGTCCGGGTTCCCGCACGGCCCGAATGACCTTATCCGGGTCGACGCGGCCATCGGCATCGGGCGTCAGCGCATCGAGCGCGGCGGCCAGGCGGTTCAGGTCCGTCGTGGTTTCGCTGTCCATCAGCATCCGGAATAGGTCATCGGCCTGGCGCTCGTCGTCGAACGCGCGCCGCACCGCGTCCTTCAGCCAGGGGGCGGCGTCACCGCGCGGCCGGTGCCAGATCGCATCGGGATCGTCGGGCGGCGCCGGGCAGGCGGCGGCCGCCTCGAGCAGCACGCGATGGGCAATCACGCCATCGCGCGTCAGCACCGAGCGCGCGGGGCCCGGACGCAGCGCGCGCCGCGCGGCCGACGACCAGATCGCCGGCACCATGCCGGGCGTGCGTCCGGTCAACGCCGACGACACTGTCTGCTCGGCGTTGACTGGCATCCGGCCGAGCATGGCGCCGAGCACCGCGAGCTTGTCGACGGGGTCGGGCGGCATATGGCGGAACCACAGCGAACGCGACACCTCGACGCCGAGCGCGACGTTGCCGATGCGCTCGCGTGCAATCGCCAGATCGCCCGCACGCGTGGCGGCGGCCTTGGCGATGCGGTCCTGCCACGCAATGGCGGCCCATGCGCCGAGACCGGCCGCGCCGCGATGGCGCGGATCGGTATGGAGCTGCTCGCTCCATCCGGCCGCGGGGCTGGTGCCCGGCATCGTGAACGGCGCGTGGTAGCGCGGCGCGGTCAGCAGCCAGCGGCCCGGCGGCATCGGCGGCATCGCCGTCAGCGCGGCGGTTTCCGCGGCGAGCCAGGGCGCGAGGGGATCGCCTGGTGCGCCGACCATGCTGACCCGTTGCAGCGCGCCGCCCATCGGCAGCGCGACCGTCGTGGGCTCGCCGGCGGCGGCGGGGCCTCGCCGCTGGTATCGCAGCTTCGCGCGGCCGAAGTCTTCCTTGAGCTCGCCGTCGACCGGCGTGCGCAGCCGCTTGGCGATGTCCCGGAAATCGCCGCCTTCGCCGGTACGGAAGCCCCAGCTGTCGTAGCAGGTCACGCGCACCGGCTGCCCGGCGGCGACGGGCCACGCATCGCGCAGCGTGCCGTCGGGCTCGACCACATACGCGGGTACCAGGCAGGCGACGTAGGCGGTTTGCGGTTCGAGCTTCAGCGGACTGAGGATACGGCTGTACCAGTCGCCGTCGACTTCATGCACATGAGCCCACTGGTGGGAGTCGCCGAGCGGATGGCCGGCTTGTGCCTGCGCGGACAGCGTAACGCGGCCATCGCCGCCGGGCACGACGTCGGTGGGCAGCCCCACCACCAGTACCAGCCATGGCCGGATCGCGGCGGGCAGCCGCGGATCGGGCGAATACCGCCACGGCAGGTCCAGCGTATCCGGGTGACTGAACTCGACCAGCGTGCGCTTGGTGTTCTCCGCATCGGACGCGCCCGGCGGCGGATAGCGCCGGGTGATCGTCCCGGGCGCCAGCCGTTGCACGTCGCCGGGGCCGAACAGCTCGTAGGGGGCGGGCGCCGTGATCGAGCGCGGCGTTCCGCCGGTGACGATCTCTTCGAGCGTCAGCGTGGCGCCGGCCTGCAGGCGTCCGGCTATCACATTGCCGTTGGCGCCGTGGCGCAGCGCGGTGACCCGCCAGGAAAGGAACTTCGCCATGCTCAGACTCCGGACAGGTCGACCGGCGACAGCAGGTCGGCCATCGGCACCGCGCCCCCGGTACTGTTGTGGCGGGCAAAGGCATGCGCGGCAGTGGCGCTGGTGTAGCTCGCGAATTCCGTCGGCGGCACCGTGGTCCACACTTCGCGGGCCGCGTGGATCAGCTGCGCCGTGTTGCCGAGCGCGGGGGGACGATGGCTGGCCGCGACCAGATGCGCGATCGCCCTGAGGTCGGTGCGCTGGGCGATCCATTCGTCCTCGAGCCCGGGCAGGATCACGACCAGGTCGACTTTCCGGTCGTCATTCTGCGCCGCGCTGTCGTGGGGCGGGCCGCCGCTCACCACCACGCCGGCATCGAGCACGTCGAACGGCGGACGGTTCAGCTGCTCGGCCTCGTTCAGGTTGCAGTAGTGGCCCGGCGCGAAGCGTTCGAGGACCGGCTCGCCAGGCGTCAACACACGCGCGCCCCCGCGTGCGGGCAGCGGCAGGCCGTCCACGCGGTCGATCGGCAGGCCCAGCGGCGCGCGCCGTTGCGACCATTGCAGCGCGCCGGTCGGCGGCACCGCGGCGATGCCCGGGCGCGTGGGGCGCGGGGCCAGCACCACCGCGGGATCGTCGATCGACGCGGCCCGCACATTGCCGGCACGGACGATCTCCTGCTGCAGGATCGTCAGCAGCTCGCCTGGGCTCGCGGCCATGTCGGCCGGGCCGCTGCCCAGCGAGAAGGTCTCGTCCCAGGAGACGTCGAACAGGAAGGTCTCGATGGTCAGCCGGCCGCGGATCACCAGCGGGCCGGGACCGGACACGGTGCCGTCGAGCCGCACGCCGCCGAAGCTGAAGCCGCCGGCGCGCACGTCGAATCCCGCGGACGCATTGGCGACGAAGGCGAACGGGCGGAACTGCACCAGCGCGTCGATCTGCAGGAAGCCATGCGCGGTCAGCCCCATCGAGAACGTGATATCGAACCGCCCGCCCAGCTGGATCGTGTTGGTCGTGAACGCCAGATAGCCTTCGGCGCGGATGGACAGCGGCCCGCCCAGCGTTTGCATCGACAGCCCGACGCGGCGCAAGGCCGGCAACTGCGCCGGCTCGGGGTTGAAGCCCGGATAGAAGCCACCGATCGACACCACCGCATACGCCTGGCTGCCCCAGTGCAGCCGCAGCGCGGCATCGCCGTACACCGAAAAGACGCCGAGCACGTGGCTGTCGACCAGGCTGGCGTCGAGCGATATCAGCGCCTGCGCCGGATCGACGATGCCCAGCAGGTCCAGCCTCAACTGCACCAACCCTGGCACGCCGGGGATGCCGGCACGCGCGACGCCGAGCAGCACGACCTTGCCGCTCGGGACCTCGGCCACCAGGCCGAGATCGAGCGACAGGAAGCTGCCCGCGCCGGCCGATAGCCACGCGAGCCGCAAGGTCGGCGCGACCAGATGGCTGCCGCGGAACGCGGGAAAGAAGCGTTGCAGCGCCTCGATCGCAAGGCTGGGGTTCGCCGGCGGGCGCGTGGCCAGCAGCGTGTCGGCCGCCGCGCCGGACCGCACGGCCAGCGCCAGCGCATCGGTATCGGCGCGACGGTGCACGCCGACCAGGCCGCCGACGCGGTCCAGCGAGAAGCCGAACGACAGCTGGATCGGCGGGACGAACGACACGCCCATCAGCGCCAGAAACGATGGCACGCCGTCGGGCATGCGCTCTAGCACGGCCGACGCGCTGACCGACACGGGTCCGAGCGGAACGTTCAGCGCGCCGCCGAACCCGGTCGCCGAAGGCAGCCGCACGATCGCGCCGCCGCCGGGCAGGCCGCCGCCGAACGGCGAGGGCAGCGAGACCGCAATGCCGGACGGTTGCCGGGGTCCGGCGGCGAACGGCGGCAACGTGGAGTTGTCCGGCAGCCTGGGCTGCAGTACCAGCGCGGACGAGGACAGCGCCAGCTTCAGCGGGCCGAGCGGCAGTTCGCCATTGAGGCCGTGGGGGCTGTCCCAGTTCAGCGCGCGCACTAGGTCCTGCAGGCCCGGGATATCGGGCAAGCCTTCGAGCAGATACCGGTTCAGATGGGCCGCGAGCCTGTTGCGCGCGGCGGTCCATGCATCGACCGCCGCGGTCCAGGCGGCCGCCGACGGCGCCTGCTGCGCGAACTGGTCCAGCTGCTGTGCGGCGGCCTGCAGCGCATCCAGATTCGCGGAGGGAGCCGCCGGGCCGAGCGTGCGCCGCAGGCTGTGCCCCAATTCCACCGCGTACCGGATGACTTCGCTGCTGGCCATGCGTCGTGCCCTGGCGGACTGCGTCGATCGAGGACCGCCCGATCAGGCCGGGCGAGCAGGCGGTCCGTGCGATCCGGGTGGGGCAGTGCCGCGTGTTGCCGCGCGGCACCCCCGATGCCTCACACGATGGAAGGACAGGGACGTCTTATCTGAGGCGACAGCAACGGGGGACGCAAATGAATTCTGTGCAGGTCTGATACTCGCGCGGTTTTATTCGTATCAGCGCTGAAACAGTGCGAGGGCGCGGGGGTTTTTACGCCGCAGCGATCGAGACCGCGTTACCGGCGAGCCGCGTGCCGCCGCTCACGCCAGATCAACGCGCCATAGACGAGTCCCGCGGCAACGCTGGTCTGCCCGCTGTAATGGACCAGACCGAGCGCCCAGCCGCGGTGCGCGACCAGCATCCACAACGCGAGCAGCAGTCCCAGCCAGCCGGCCGCGCGCAGCAGCCGCGTGCGCGACCGTGGCAACGAAGCGGCAAAGATCGCTTGCTGATGGCGCTCCATCGCGAGCGCCAGCGCGCCGAAGGCGGCCAGGCACAACAGGAAGGCGAGCAGGTCCATCATGCGCCGTCCTCCGACAGCGTGGCGGTGGCCGTGGCGGTGACGGACCCCGCGCGCGTCCTTGGGGCGGGCCTGGCCTGCGGCCGATGGCGCGCGGTGCGCACCGCCAGCATCGCGTGCAGGGCGGCGAAGGCCCAGATCATCAGATCGAAGCCGGCAAACACCCAGTCGCCGTCGGCCAGGCTGCGCCACAGCCCCCGGTCGGTCGTCAGCGCGTTGAGCACGGGCAGCAGCGCGAGCAGCAGGGCGCCCAGCCACAGCAGTTCGATCCAGGCCTTCCTTGCCGGACGCAGCAGCGCGTACAGCAGCGTCGCCGCCCACGCGATGAAGAACAGATGGATCTCCGATGCGGCTCGGGCTGCGAGCTCGGCCGGCAGCAGGCGATTGCCCCACAGCATCGCCGTCATCGCGATCGACAGGCCGGCGATCGCCGCGATATTGAGCCGCTCGACCAGCCAGAAGCCGAAATACGGCCGCTCCGGATTCGGCAGCTTCTGGCGACGCTTGACGGTCCACATCACCAGACCGGTGCCGATCATCGCCGTGCCGGCCAGGCTGACGATGAAGTAGAGCCAGCGCAGTTGAAGATCGCTGAATCGCCCCAGGTGCAGCGCATACATGACGCCGCGCACCTCGGCCGCCGGGCCGACGCTGTCGCGCGCCTCGAGCAGCTTGCCGGTGGTCCCGTTGAACACCAGGTACTGCGGGCTCATCGACACGCGCGCGGCCTCGCCGCGCAACACGGTGACGCGGGCCGAGGCATCGCCGGCATGGGCGATCGTTACGCGGCTGATGTTGTGCTGGCCCCAGCGTGCCTGTGCCTGGCGCACCATGTCGTCGATCGGGGCGAGCTGGGCCGGCACGCCGCTGGGCTTGACGGGCGGCGGGGACGCATTCAATTGCGCGGTCAGCTGCTGCCGCTCGGCCGGCGTCTTGAATGCCGCCTGCTGGCCCCACGGCATATACATCGCCATCAGCGTCACCAGGCCGGTATAGGTGATCATCAGGTGGAAGGGCAGGCCGAACACCGACAGCGCGTTATGCGCATCGAGCCAGGAGCGCTGGCCCTTGCCCCAGCGGAAGGTAAAGAAGTCGACGAAGATCTTCTTGTGGGTGATTACGCCGCTGACGATCGCCACCAGCATGAACATCGCGCAGAAGCCCGCGAGCCAGCGCCCCCACAGCACCGGCATGTAGTGGAACTGGAAGTGGAAGCGATAGAAGAACTCGCCGCCGTTGGTATCGCGCGCCGCGACCTTCTGGCCGGTGGCCGGATCGAAGGTGCCGCTGTCGAAGGCGCGCTTGCCGCCCGGTGCACCCTGGGTGCGCCAGAACGCGCTGACGACGTTGTGCCGGTCCGTGGGCATCTCCATGCCCCACAGCGGGCTGCCGGCGGCCACGGTCCCCAGCGTGTTGGCAACGCGCTGGGCCACCACCGCGGGATCGGGCACCTCGAGCTGATGGGCCAGTTCCGGCCGCATCCACTGCGAGATCTCGTCCTTGAAATAGCTGACCGTCCCGGTCAGGAACATCGCGTACAGAATCCAACCGACCAGCAGTCCGGCCCAGGTATGCAGGTCGGACATGGTCTGGCGGATACCGCGGCCCTGGGCGGCTTTGTTGTTGGGGGCCTTCGCGGTAGACGTCACGATGCACTCCCTACGGCGCCGGCATACCAGGCGGCCAGCAGCAACGGGGCGGCCGCCACCAGCAGGCCGGCCCACGCGCGCCCCGCGCTGCGTACCGCGAACACCCAGATCACGGCGCCCGCGTAGATGGCGAAACTGGCCAGCATGCCGGTCAGCACGGCCTGCGGCTTGCTGATCGGCAGCGCCAGCGGGGCGACGCTGGCCAGCGCCGCCAGCGCATAGCCGCCCAGCACCGCGGCGACGATGCGCGAAACGAGCGAGCCGATCTTCAGGGCTCGGGGCACGGCGGCTTGCATTTAGTGGTTGGCCTTCTTGGTCGGTGCGGGAATGGCGGGCACGGCGGGCAGGCCGTCGGGTTTGACGTAGGTCAGCGTGCTGACATAGTCGACGCGATGGTATCGCTCGGGCCCGCCCTGGCCCTGGCGCTCGCCCGGGGTTTCGTCCTGGTGGCTGACCTCGGCGACATAGACCCCTTGCCACGGCATGTCGAAGGCGACCTTGCCCTGCTCGTCGGTCTGCTTTTCCTTGGCCCATCCCGACTGCGTGACCAGCGCGACCTTGGCCTTGGGCAGCGGCTTGCCGCGGAAAAAGACCTGCAGCTCGCCGGCCTTGCCCGCCGGCACCACGTCCAGCACCAGCTTCGGCGCCTGTGGCGCCAGCTCGGTCACCAGCCGCGCGGCGGGGAAATACCAGCCGGTCAGTTGCTGGTCGCCGCGCTTGAACGGATACAGCGGGTAGTGGGGCGCCTGGGCGACGATCGCGTCGCCGGCCTTGGCCCGGAAGGGCAGGGCATAGCCGTCGCCGGTCTTGACGCCATCGGCGGCCCGCTCTTCCTTGGACGACAGCAGCGCGGCGCTCGGCACACCGAGCTTGTCCAGCGTGCCTGGCGAGACCTCGCGCAGGTTTTCGGCAAATTCGCCGAAGCGGACGCTGGCGTTCTGGCCCGGCGCCTGTTCGATCCAGATCTGGTGCGACTGCGCCGCGGTGGCGAAGGCCATCAGCGCGAAGGCAAGCGATGCGGTAGGTTTCATGGAATCGTCCTTGGATAGTCCTTGGATAGCCGTTAGAAGTCGAATTGCGCCGATAGCATCAGCGTGCGAGGGGCGGCCACGGTGACATAGGTCCCGCTGGCCAGCCAGTAGTTGTCGTTGAACAGGTTCAGCACATTGGCGCGCAGCACCACCGGCGTGCTGCCGATGCGGGTCCGGTAGCGGGCGCCGATATCGTAGCGGGTATAGCTGGGCAGGCTCAGCGTATTGGCCGCGTTGAAGTACATCGACGAGGTATGCAGCACGCGGCCGGACAGGCTCAGGCCCTGCACCCACGGCGTATCCCAGTCGACGCCCAGGTTGAAGGTGCGCTTGGGCACGTTGTTGGCGTCCTTGCCGTCGTTGACGCCGCCCGCGGTACGGGTCAGCTTGGCGTCGAAGAAGGTCGCGCTGGCCATCAGCCGCAGGCCGCGCATCACTTCGCCGTAGGCCGACAGTTCCAGGCCGCGGTTGCGCTGTTCGCCGTCGAAGCTGTAGATGTTGGTGGCGGGATCGGTGACGGCGCTCGGGCGTTCGATCTGGAACACCGAGAAGGTGGTGGTGACGCGGCGGCTCCAGTCGACCTTGACGCCGGCCTCGTACTGCCGGGACTTGTACGGCGCGAAGACCTCGCCCGCGTTCTCGGTGCCGGCCGGCGCGACGCCGCCGCGCGTCAGGCCCGCGGTGTAGTTGCCGTAGACCGACACGTTGGACAGCGGCTTGATCACGATGCCGGCGAGCGGCGAGACCGCGCTGTCGTCGTACTTGCCAGACTGAACGCCAGCCGTGAAATTTTCCAGCGCCACGCGCTGGTGGCGCAGGCCGCCGGTGATCAGCACGCGATCGTCGGCGAAGGACAGCGTATCGGTCAGCGAGAAGCTGGTCAGTTCGGTTTCGGAGGCGCGCTGCGGTTCGTCACGGGTGCCGCGCACCGGCGGAATCGGCACGGGGTTGTAGATGCTGGACGGCACGCCGTCGCTGAGCGGATTCGCCCGATAGAAGTTGCCGGCCTCCTGATCGAGCCGCGTCGCGCTGAACGTAACGGTATGGCCGACGTTCCAGGTTGCAAAGCTTGCGCGCGCGCCGACCTCGGCCGTGCGTGTCTTGCTGTACGCGTCGTACCAGGCGTTGTTGACGGTGAAATTGCCCAGGGCATCGACTCGTCCCGACGGGAAGTCCTGATACGTCGATCCCTCGTGATAGCCCGCCGCGCCCCATACCATCAGGTTAGGCGCGAGGTCGTACTCGACCCGGCTCATCACGGCCGTGTCGTGCAGGTTCAGCCTGGTGCCGGGGTAGAAATTGCGATGGCCTGAGGGCGCGTCCGGAATGGACGTCACCCCGGCCAGGAAACCGATCTGCGGCCGGAAATTGTCGATGCCCTCGTGCTGGCTGTAGGCGTCCAGCGACCAGCGCAGCTTGCGGCCGCGATAGTCCAGCCCGATCGCGCCGACCGTCTGTTCGGCGCGGCCATCGTCGAGCGTTGTCTTGCCGTTCTGGTAGGCGCCGTTGAAGCGCACGCCCCATTCCTTGTTGTCGCCGAAGCGGCGGCCGATGTCCGCCTGCACGCCGAGCTGCGACTTGCTCTGGAAGGTGCCGGTCAGGCGGGTCAGCGGCTCGTCGCCGGCACGCTTGGTGACCACGTTGATCGCGCCGCCGATGCTGCCGTTCGGGCCGATGCCGTACATCAGCGTGCCCGGGCCCTTGAGCACCTCGACGCGCTCCATCATCAGCGCCGGCATCCGGCTCGCGGAGGCCATGCCATAGAGGCCATTCAAGCCAACGTCGCCGCTTGACACGGTGTAGCCGCGGATCTGGAAGTCCTCGCCGAAGCCGCCGCTCGAGGTCAGCGTGCGCACCGAGGCCTCGCCGACGACCACGTCGGCCAGCGTGCGGGCTTGCGTGTCCTGCAGCATCTCGGCCGTGTAGTTGGTGGTGCTGAACGGCACGTCCATCACGTCGGCCGTGCCCAATACGCCGAGGCCGCCCCCGCGCGCGACCTGGCCGCCCGCATAGGGCGCGGGCAGCCCGCCGTCGTTGGCGGAGGCGACCACGGTGGCCGTCGGCAGCATCGCGACGCCGTCGCCGGCCTGCGCAGACCGCGGCGCGCCAGTGACGACGTAGGTGCCGTTTGCCTGCTCGACCGCCACCAGATCCGAACTGGCCAGCAGCGTGTCCAGCCCGCGGCGGACCGTGTAGTCGCCCTTCAGGCCGCCGCTGCTGCGGCCGGCGGTCAGTTCCGGCTTGAACGACAGCATGATGCCGGCCTCGCGGCCGAAGCGGCTGAGCGCGTATTCGAGCGTGCCGGCCGGGATGTCATAGCTGCGGCTGGCCGCGGCCGGCTGTGCATGGGCGATGGCCGGGAGGGACAGCGCCGGCGCGGCAACGGCGGCGCCGAAGGCGATCTGCCGCGCCGCGCGGGCCAGCAGCTTGCGCCGGAATCGGTGAGTGGGCTGGCGCGTCGGCGCCGTGACGTGGACCCGGAGGGAAGCCATGATCTGACCTTTCTAAAGGAGGAGAAGTTGGAGTGCTCACCTCCATGACCCGCGAAAAACCAAAACGGATCAGCTCGCGGCAAATTTTTTTTTCAGATCTCCGGTAATGGGTTGGCCGGCAATCCTGCGTCGTCCCCGCGAAGGCGGGGACCCAGTGGCTTGCCAGGACGCTGGATTCCCGCTTTCGCGGGAATGACGTGGTGGGTTTTCGGGCATCGTCGGCATCGGGTCGCTATGCGGCAGGCTTGGGGGTCAGCCGGATCTCGCGTCTTCCCCACAGCCGTGTCACCACTTCGGTGCGCACATCCAGCGTCGTGCCCAACGCGCTCAACACCTTGCCGATGTCGTCGACCGGGAACGAGCCGGACACGCGCAGGCCCGCCAGCGCCGGGTCGCACGACAATGCGTCGTTGCTGTAGCGGCCCAGTTCCACCAGGAAATCGTCCAGCCGCATGCTGCGGGCGACGATGAACCCTTCGGCCCACGACGCGCCGGCGGTCTCGGCCGGGGCAGGGGACGTGATGCCGCCCGCGGTGTAGCTGGCGCGATAGCCGGCCGGCAGCACGATCGAGCGGCCATCATTGCCTCTGCCATTGGGGCGGATTTCGACCTTGCCCTCGAAGACGCTGACGTCGGTATCGTCGCCGCGCTGGCGCACGACATAGCGCGTGCCGAGCGCCCGCGCCGTGCCCTGCGCGGTTTCGACGAGGAAGGGCCGGGATGGCGATGCATCGTCCTTCGCCGTGGCGACCAGGATTTCACCGGCCAGCAGCCTGACGCGCCGTTGGACCGCATCGAATTCGATATCGACCGCGCTGGCGGTGTTCAACCACAGCTGCGTGCCGTCCGGCAGCACCACCAGGCGCCGTTCCCCGACCGCGGTGCGATGGTCCGCGGCCCATTGGCGCCACGGTGTTTGGTCACGCGCGCTCCAGGCCAGTCCACCGGCGAACAGCGACAGCGCCAGCACCTTGATCGCGCGCCGGCGCCTGGTCGATCCCGGGGATCCCGGCGGGGCGAGCGCGGCCCGCGCGAGTTCGGCGGTCACCGGCGAGGACAGCGGCCGCAGCCGGTCCTTGACCGATTCGATCCGCTGCCAGGCCCGCTCGTGATCGGGATGCGCGGCGCGCCAGCGCTGCCAGGCCTCCACGACCTCGGGCGCCACGTCGTCGCGCTGCAGTTCGAGCAGCCATTCCAGCGCGCGCTCGGCCACGTCGGCCGGGATATTGGCCGCGTCGGCGGTGGTCTGGTACCAGGTGGAGGCCAAGGCGGCGATATCCGGGTTGATGCGGTCGTTATCCGACGAACGACAGGTCGGCGAAGAAGCATCGCTGCAGCGCCTTGACGACATAGCGCTTGACCGTCGGGATGGAGATGCCCAGCGCCTGCGCGACCTGGCCGTGTGTCTGCCCGTCGAGCTGGGACAGCAGGAAGGCCTCCTTGACGATCCGCGGCAGGCCGTCGAGCAGGCAATCGAGCTCGAACAGGGTCTCGAGCAGGATCGCCCGTTCCTCCGGCGACAGTTCGGCGCGGCTTGGCGCCTGCGCCAGGGCTTCCAGATAGGCGCGTTCGAGCTTCTCGCGCCGCCAGTGGTTGGACACCAGGCGCTGCGCGACGGTGGTCAGGTAGGCGCGGGGCTCGTCCAGCCGGCTCGGTACGCGGTCGCTGTTCAGCAGCCGCACGAAGGTGTCGTGCGCCAGGTCGCCGGCCTGCTCGGCACTGCCCAGGCGCCGGTGCAGCCAGCCCTTGAGCCATAGATGGTGGTCGCAATACAGCGACTCGATGCTCGTGGGTGTCAGGCAGACCGGCGTAGACATGTTCCAGCAGGGGGTTCCGCTCGACTGCCGCTCCGGCGGGTCGGAAGTGGGCAAGGCGCAACGGAGGGCGGAATGAAAAAGGGAGGTGATGAAAACAGGATGATGCAAATAGTAATCATTATTAATAACAGAGTTAAACGAAATCTGTCAAGGCAGCATCGGGGCCAGCCGCAAGGAGGGCGTGCGCATCGTCCGCCGTCCGCCCGTTGCCACATTTCTGCCATGCCGCCGCCATAGTCCGCCGCGACAATCTTCGGCTTCTCCCCCAGCAAAGGAGCAGACCCGTGTCCTCACTCCAATCCAGGTTGACCAGGCTGGCGGCCCTGGCGACGGTTGCCGTGCTGGCTGCCTGCGGTTCCGATGACGACGGCGCGGGCAATCCCGGTCCGGGCACGCCGCCGCCGGCCGCGGTCGCGCCGGGCACCCGGGCCACGCTGGCCTTGCTGGAGACCGCCGATCTGCACAGCAACGTGCGCAGCTACGACTATTTCAAGCTGGCCGAAGACCAGACCATGGGCTTCGAGCGCGTCTCGACGCTGATCAAGCAGGCGCGCGCCGAATTCCCCAACACGATGCTGCTGGACAACGGCGACACGATCCAGGGCACCGCACTGGCCGATTACCAGGCGCAGGTCAGCCCGCTGTCGTGCGGCGATACGCTGGCGATGTACAAGGTGATGAACGCAGCCAGGTTCGATGGCGGCGGCATCGGCAATCACGAGTTCAACTACGGCTTGCCGTTCCTGAACCAGGTCACCGGCAACCGCTTCAACGTCGACGGGCTGCCCGAGCCGGCGGCGCAGACCGCTTGCGCCGGCCCGACGTTTCCGCAGGTGCTGGCCAACGTCTACAGCGTCAAGTCGAAGGCGCCGCTGTTCCAGCCCTACACGATCATCACGCGGCAGTTGAGCGCCACCGCGCCCGACGGCAAGGCCGTGACGGTGCCCGTCAAGGTCGGCATCATCGGCTTCGCGCCGCCGGCGATCATGACCTGGGACAAGCGCTGGCTCGACGGCAAGGTCTACACGGTCGGCGCCAGGGAAGCCGCCGAGCAATACATCCCGGAAATGCGCGCCAAGGGCGCCGACCTGGTGGTGGTGATCTCGCATGGCGGCCTCGATGCGTCGACGTATTCGCCCAACATGGAGAACGCGAGCTGGCATCTGTCCAAGGTGCCCGGCGTCGATGCGATGCTGATCGGGCATTCGCACCAGATCTTCCCCGACGCCAACAGCACCGTGGCGCAATTCAACCTGCCGGGCGTCGACAAGGCCAAGGGGCTGGTCAACGGCGTGCCGACGGTAATGGCGAACTACTGGGGCAAGCACCTGGGCGTGATCAAGCTCGAACTGGCCCATGACGGCACGCGCTGGACGGTCGACAAGAACGCGACCACGGTGCAGGCGCGCTCGATCCAGAAGGCCGACAAGAGCTATGTCGAGGCCGACCCCGAGGTCGCCGCCGCGATCGAGGCCGAGCACCAGGCCACCATCGCCTACGTGAAGACGCCGATCGGCACCACCGACTACCGGATGAACAGCTACTTTGCTGACGTTGGGGATCCGGGCGCGATCCAGATCGTCAATCAGGCCCAGGCGGCCTACGTCAAGGACTACATCGCCGCCAACCTGCCGGAGCTGGCATCGCTGCCGGTGCTGTCGGTGTCGGCGCCGTTCAAGAGCGGTTTCGGCGGGGGCAGCGACTACACCGACGTGCAGGCCGGCAACCTGGCCATCAACAACGCCGCCGATCTCTACCTGTATCCGAACACGGTCTACGCGGTGAAGGTCAACGGCGACGAGTTGAAGGCCTGGCTCGAGACCGCGGCGCGCCGCTTCAACCAGATCAGCACCACGGCCACCACCGAGCAGAAGCTGATCAGCAGCTTTCCGGGCTACAACTTCGATATGTTCACCAGCGCGGACCTGAGCTACGAGATCGACGTAACGCAGCCGGTCGGCAGCCGCATCCGCAATCTCAGCTACCTCGGGGCGCCGGTGACCGCCAGCCAGCAGTTCATCGTCGCCACCAACAACTACCGCGCCAGCGGCGGCGGCAACTTCCCGGGGCTGGACGGCAGCAAGACCGTCTACGCCTCGCCCGATGCGAACCGCGACGTGCTGATTGCCTACATCAAGAAGATCGGCACCATCACCCGTGCCGCCAACGGCTCGGCACGCAGCTGGCGTTTCACCAAGGTCGCGACCGCGGGCAAGGTGGTGTTCAGTTCCGCGCCGGGGCAGCTGCCGCAGGCGCAGGCCGCCGGTCTCACCAACATCACGCTGGAGAGCGCCGACGACGGCTCCGGCAAGAACCTGGCGAAATATGCGATCGATCTCGACAGCTGAGTGGCGGGGCGGCGGCAAGCGCTTCGCGTGGCGCCGGCTGCGTCCGTTGCCGGTCATCGGCACGATGGCGGTATTGCTGGCCGCTGCATGCGTCGCCGGTGCGGCGCTTTGGCGCCACCATGCCGCGCACCACGACGACGCGCGCCGGATGCAGCTGGCGCAATGGCAGACCTTGGCCACGGCGGCCGGCGACGTTGACGCGCTGGCCGCGCTGCGTGCCGCGGCCGAGCGCGGCGAGACCGCCGCGCAGACCGCGCTGGGCGAAGCGCTGGGGTCGCGGCCCGATGCCGCCGAGCAAGAGCAGGCACGCCAGTGGCTGCAGCGCGCGGCGGCGACGGGCGACGCGCGTGCCAATTTCGTGCTCGGCAAGGCCGCGTTCCTTGGCGGTGCTGGCCGCGACGGCGGCGCGGCGATAAACGGCAAGCCCGACCATCCGGCGGCCTGGCGGCATCTGCGCGCCGCGGCAGAGGCGGGCCATGTCGGCGCGGCCTACTACCTCGGCCTGCTCCATCGCGGCGGTTACGGCGCCGAGCCGAACCCCGGGGAAGCGGCGCGCTGGTTCACGGTGGCGGCCGAGGGCGGAGTGGCGCAGGCGATGTTCATGCTGGCAAACGCCTATCGCGAGGGCAGCGGGGTAGCGCGCGACGACGCCAAGGCCGTGGCCTGGTACGAAGCTGCCGCGGAGCGCGATCATCCGGAATCGATCCAGGCACTGGCCATCGCCTACCGCCATGGCGAGCTGGGCCTCGATCCCGACGAGCGCAACTTCCGCTTCCACCTGGTCGAGACGGCGCACGCGCTCAAGCATCCGGCCCTCGAGCCCTGAAATCGCCCCGGATTGAACACCTGCTCAGTCGATCGGGTTCGCCGCTCCCGCCGCGCGACTAGGCTGGGCTGGCCGGCGGCTTGCTCCTGCCCTTGAGCAGTGTCCGGGAGAGCGCCAGGATATTGGCCTCGGCCGCATCCTTGCGCCAGATCAGCCGGGTCACCATGCGGCCTGATTTGGCGGGCAGCGGATGCAGGCTCAGCCGGGCTCGCTCGCTGTAGATGCCGACGATGCTGCGCGGTACCAGCGCAACGCCCATGCCGACCGCCACGCAGCCCAGGATCAGGTGATAGGAGCCGACTTCGACGACGCGCCGCGGCCGCGTCCGCGAGCGGGCGAACCAGTCCTCGAGGCAGCGGCGATGCGGACAGCCCCGCGGAAAGGCCAGGATCGTCTTCGAGGGGATGTCCTTGGGCGAGGCGATCGGCGGATGGCCGGCGCCGGCCACGATGACCAGTTCTTCCTCGTAGATCGGCATCGCGTTCAAGCGCTTGTCGGAGACCGGGTCGGTGGTCAGCGCCGCATCGAGCCGGTCATCGATGACCAGTTGCGCCAGCTCGGCCGGATCGCCCGACGACAGTTCCAGCGCGACGTCCGGATACATCTCGTGGAACAGGCCCAGCGGCGCAGGCAGGCGAACCGCCGCCGTGCTCTCCATCGCGCCGAGCCGCAGCGTGCCGCTGGGCCTGTCGTTGCGGGTGGCCTCGGCCGCTTCGTCGGCCAGATCGAGCAGCCGTTCCGCATAGTCCATCAGCACCTTGCCCGCCGGCGACAGCGCCAGCTTGCGTCCGTCGCGATGGAACAGCGTCACGCCGAGCTTGTCTTCCAGCTGCTGGATGCGGACGGTGATGCTCGATTGCGCACGATGCAGGGATTCCGCGGCCTTGTTGATACCGCCGGCCTGCACGACGGCGGCGAAGGTCTTCAGGTCCGACAACTCCAGCATATCGATTTCTCCGAATGATCCGTTCGGGATAATTCATTTTACGCGATGGACAGTCGCTCATACAGTTTCGGTAAGGCAACTGCATGGACGAGGCTCAACCGATGACCGTATCGCGTTTCGCAATCCCGAACGGCATGGCCGCCGCAGCGGCCGGCGTGTCCGCCAACGTCGTGTTCGGCGCGTCGTCGCTGTACTGGCGGCTGCTGGCGAGCATTGCACCGACGACGCTGGTCGGCTATCGCATCTTCATTTCGCTGGCGACGTTGCTGGCCATCCTGTGGCTGACGGGGCGGCTGCGGGCCCTGCGCGGCAAGCTGGCGCCGCGCGTTCTGGCGCTGCATGTCGCCGCATCGTGCCTGGTGGTGGTCAACTGGAGCGTCTTCATCTGGAGTTCGATCCACGGCTACGTCGTCGAGACGGGGCTCGGCTATCTGACGGCGCCGTGCATCTCGATCGCGGCCGGGATCATCGTGTTTCGCGAGAAGGTGGACAAGCTCGTCGGCGGCGCGCTGCTGGTCATCGCGGCCGCGATCGCACTGCTGTTGTGGCGCAGCGGCGAACTGCAGCACTGGCTATACCTGACCGCCGCGATCAGCTGGGGCGGCTATGCCTGCCTGAAGAAATTCACGCCGCTGGACGCGGTCAGCGGCCTGCTGATGGAGACGGTGTTCCTGTCGATAGGCTGCGGCCTGGCACTGATGTTCTCGGACATGACGCTTGCCCTGCCGGCGGATATGTCGAAGCCGCATCTGGCCGCGCTGGCCATGGCCGGGCTGGTGTCGGCGGTTCCGCTGATGTTGTTTTCCTATGCGGCCAACCACCTGTCGCTGTCGATCAGCGGCCTGCTGCAATTCATCCTGCCGACCACGCAGTTCGTCGTGGCGACGTTCGTCTACCGGCAGCCGGTATCGGCCAATACCGTGATCGCGCTGGCAATGATCTGGCTGGCGCTGATGGCCATCGCGATCCGGCCGCTGCTGTCGGGACGCCGCCCCGCGAGCGCGGGGCGGCTGTGACGATGCGCTACTTCTGGTATGCCGGCACCACGAAGCCGGCAAAACGCTGCTGCGTCACGGCCTTGAACGAGGCGGAGCGGTAGGCATCCCGGATATCGGCAACGAAGGGCTTGTTCAGATCGCTCGTTTTGACGGCCACGAGATTCATGTAGTAGTCGGGGATCTTTTCCAGCGCCAGTGCCGAGGTCAGCTTCAGCCCGGAGGCCAGCGCGAAGTTGCCGTTGACGAAGGCATAGTCGACATCGTCGAGCGAGCGGGGCAGTTGCGCCGCTTCGAGCTGCACCAGCTTGAGCTTGTGCGGATTGCCGGCGATGTCCCGCTCCGATGCACGGACCGCGTCCGTACCGGGCTTCAGCGTGATCCAGCCGATCTGCTGCAGGATCGCGATGGCGCGCGCCAGATTGGTCGGGTCGTTGGGCAGCGAGACGGTCGCGCCAGGCTTCACGCCGCTCAGCGCCTTGTGCTTGCGGCTGTAGATGCCGATCGGTGCCGTCGGCACGTGGATTACCTCGGACAGCTGCAACTTGCGGTCGGCCGAAAAGGTCTTCAGATAGACCGAGTGCTGGAAGGCATTGGCATCGAGCGCACCGTCCGCCAGCGCCAGGTTTGGCTGCACGTAGTCACTGAATTCGACGATGGTCACCTTGTAGCCTCGGCCTTCCAGGATCGGCTTGATGCCGTAGCGGATCTGGTCGGCATAGGGGCCGGCGGTCGCACCGAAGCGGATTTCCTTCTTGTCAGGGTCCGCGGCACTGACGGACTGCATGGCGCCGGCCGCCAGCAGAAGGGCGGCCAGTATCCGGACTCGGCTTGCGACTCGCATCGAATTCTCCCGTTGGTTCTCGATCTTGTTCAGGGCGGCGCGGCTGCACCGGCCCAGATGCCGGCCCATTGTAGGGACGGGCGGAACGGGAGCGAAGCTGCAAATTGTCATGCGCATATGCGGCGCGTGCATATGCGCGGCGACTCGTTCGAGCCAGAGGGGTGTCAGCGCGCCATCACCTTGTCCGGCGTCATCGGCGTCGTTCGCAGCCGCCTGCCGGTCGCATGGAAGATCGCGTTGCTGATCGCGGCCGCGACGCCGACGATGCCGATCTCGCCCACGCCCTTGGCGCCGATGCGGCTGACGATGCGGTCGTCCTCTTCGATGAAGACGACATCGATATCGCGGATGTCGGCGTTGGCCGCGACGTGGTACTCGGCGATGTCATGGTTCATGAAGCGGCCCAGCGCATGGTCGGCATGCGTTTCCTCGTGTAGCGCCTGGCTGATGCCCCAGACCACGCCGCCGATGACCTGGCTGCGGGCCGTCAGCGGATTGACGATGCGGCCGGCCGCCACCGCGCTGACCACGCGCATCACGCGCACCAGCCCCAGCGCCTCGTCGACGCGTACCTCGCAGAACACCGCCGAATGGACCGCTCGGACGGTCTTCTTCTGTTCCGCAAGATTGGGCACCAGCAGATAGCGCACGCCCAGCTTGTCCTTGCCGTTGGCCGACAGCAGTTCGGTCAGCGGCATCGCGACGGCGGGATCGGCGCGCAGGCAGATCATGCCGTCGCGGAATGCCACCTGTTCGAAGCCGCAGCCGTGGAAGGCGCTGCCGCGCAGTCCTCGGGCCAGGCGCCACAGCTGGCGTCGCAGGCGTTCGCAGGCACCGTCGACGGCCGAGCCGACGGTCGCCACATGCGAGGAGCCGCCCTCGATCGGCGCGAATGGCAATTCCGAATCGCCGAGGCGGAACACGACCCGTTCCAGCGGCAGGCCCATCGCGGAAGCCGCGATCTGCGTCATCGCGGTATAGGTGCCGGTGCCGATGTCGCTGGCCGCGCTGGCGACTTCGAGCATGCCGTCCGCATGCAGCGTCGCACTGGCGCGCGCGGCCATCTGCATCGCGTCCCAGGTCCCCGTGGCCATGCCCCAGCCGACCAGTTCGTGGCCGTCCCGCATCGAGCGCGGCTGCAGCGGGCGCTTGTGCCAGCCGAAGCGCCGGGCGCCCTCGTCATAGCATTCGCGCAGCGACTTGGTCGAGAAGGGCAGGCCCTTGTTGCCGTCGCGCTCGGCGTAGTTGGCGAGCCGCAGCGCCAGCGGGTCGATGCCGACCGCGTACGACAGCTCGTCCATCGCCACTTCCAGCGCATGCACGCCGTGGGCCGCGCCCGGCGCGCGCATGTCCATCGGTGTGTAGTGGTCCAGATCGACCAGCCGATATTCGAGGCGAACGTTTTCGCTGGCGTAGAGCTGTCCCGACCAGTTCGCGACGACCTCGACGTAGTCCTCATGGCGCGACGTTTCCGCGGCGACCTCGTGGATCACGGCCTTCAGCCGGCCCTCGGTGTCCGCGGCCAGCCGAACGCGCTGCCAGGTTTCCGGACGATGACCGAAGGTGAACATCTGCTGGCGGGTCAGCACCACGCGCATCGAGCGTTGCAGCTTCAGCGCGCCCATTACCGCCATCAGCAGCGGGTACTGCGGCCGCAGGCCCGAGCCGAAGGCGCCGCCGACGAACTGGTTGCGCACCACCACCTTGCGCTTGGGCAGGCCGAAGACGCGCGACACCATCCACCGGCAGTTCTGCGAGCCCTGGGTCTTGTCGTGGATCAGCAGATGGCCGCGGCTGTCGCGGATCACCGTGCTGGCGTGCATCTCCATCGGGTTGTGGTGCTCGACGCCGGCGTAGTACTCGGCATCGATCTTGACCGGCGCGGCGTCGAAGGCCGCATCGGCGTCGCCTTTCGGCTTCGGTGTTGGCGAATAGCCGGCCTTCAGCGAGGAAGGCTCGTGGCTGTGCTGCAAGTTGGCCAGCAAGTTCGTTTCGTGCGGTGTGGCCTCGTACTCAACCTGGACCAGCATCGCGGCGTAGCGCGCCAGTTCGAAGGTCTCCGCCACCACCAGCGCGACCGGCTGGCCGCTGTAGTGAATCTCGTCGTCGTACAGCGGCCGGAACGGCGAGCCGGCCGGGGCCGTCATGTCCTTGTAGAACAGCCGCAGCGAGCGGACCTTGGGACGGTTCTCGTGCGTGATCACGTCGATGACCCCGGGCACCGCCAACGCCTGGCTTGCATCGATCGAAACGATGCGGCCGCGCGCAACGGTGCTGTTGACCACCACGCCGTAGGCGAGATCCGGCGCGGGATGCTCGGCCGCGTAGCGCGCGTGGCCGGTCACCTTGGCAACGCCGTCGATGCGGGGCGTCGGCGTGCCGATCCCCGACTGCCCGGAGCCGGGCAGCGCCACCGGCTGCTGATTCTCGTCGATCGGTTCGAGCACGGTCTTGGTCATGCCAGTGTCTCCTCGCGATAGGCGTCCTGACCGGTGTTGGTCAGGATGCCGGCCGCCGCCATTTCCAGCGCGCGCACGATCGCGCGCTCGGCCAGTGGAATCTTGAAGCCGTTATTTGGGCCGTTATTTGGGCCGTTGTTTGGGCCGTTATTCGGGGCATGGTTGGTGCCGCCGTTGCGCGGGCTGTCCGGCCAGCTTTCCGGCAGCGCCGGACCGCCCCAGGCGCGCGCGTCGCGCAGCACGAAACGGGCCGCCTCGGCGAACGCCTCGGCGTCCGCCGGCTTGCCGACCAGCAGGCCCTCGGCCTCGGTGTCGCGCCAGGGCTTGTGGGCGACGCCGCCCAGTGCGAGCCGGGCGGCGCGGATGCGGCCGTCGGCCTCCAGATCGAGAGCCGCCGCCACCGACACCAGCGCAAAGGCGTACGAGGCCCGCTCGCGGACCTTCAGATAGCAGCTGTGAGCGGCGAAGGCCTCGGCCGGCGGCAGCGACAGATGCGTGATGATCTCGTCGGGCGCCAGCGTGGTATCGATGTCCGGCCGATCGCCCGGCAGGCGATGGAATTCGCCGAACGGAATCTCGCGCGTGCCGCTGACCGATTCGACATGGACCGTCGCGTCCAACGCCGCCAGCGCCACGCACATATCCGATGGGTGGGTCGCAATGCAATGCTCGGTGGCGCCGAGGATCGCGTGCTGGCGGGCCAGCCCGGTCGCGGCCGGACAACCGGTGCCCGGCGCGCGCTTGTTGCACGGCACGCCGGCATCGTAGAAGTAGTAGCAGCGCGTGCGCTGCAGCAGATTGCCGCCGTTGGTCGCCATATTGCGGATCTGCGGCGAGGCTCCGGCCAGGATCGCGGCGCGCAGCAGCGGATAGCGCTCGCGCACCAGCGGATGCTCGGCGGTGTCCGCGTTGCGCGCCATCGCGCCAAGATGCAGGCTGCCGTCGGGCTGTTCCTCGATCTCGGCCAGCGGCAGCAGGCCCAGGTCGACCAGCGTGACGGGGCGCATCACGTCGACCTTCATCAGATCGACCAGATTGGTGCCGCCCGCCAGGCAGCGTGCGGACGCATTGCCCGATGCGCGCTCGGCGGCCTCATGGATCAGTGCAAGCGCCACCGGCATGGTGTCGGCGCGTTCATAGCGGAACGGGTTCATGGCGTCTGCTCCGGTGTTGCCGATGACGGCGTTGCGCCGGCAGGAATCGCGGCGGTTTCGTCTGCGTTTTCCGTTTGGCGTGCGCCTTCGTCCCGTGCGCGGCCGTTCAGCACGACCCGGGACACCGCCTCGACGATCTGCGGATACGCGCCGCAGCGGCACAGATTGCCGCTCATCCGCTCGCGAATCTCCGGCACGTTGCGCGGCGGGGTTTCGTTCATCAAGCCAGCCGCCGAGCACAGTTGTCCTGGCGTGCAATAGCCGCACTGGAAGGCATCGCATTCGATGAAGGCCTGCTGCAGCGGATGCAGCGCATGCCCGTCGCCGGCAAGCCGAGCGAGTCCTTCGACGGTCGTGATGTCGGCCTGGTCGTAGGCGACCGCCAGCGCCAGGCAGGCATTGATCCGGCGGCCGTCCGCAAGAATCGTGCAGGCGCCGCACTGGCCATGGTCGCAGCCCTTCTTGGTGCCGGTCAGGTCCAGCTGCTCGCGCAACAGGTCCAGCAGCGTGACCCAGGGCTCGACGTGCAGCGTGTAATCGGCGCCATTGATGCGAAGACGTACCGGCAGCCGCGAGGGCACGGGGCGAGGCTCGTTCCGCGGGGAGCGGGTGATCGGTTTGGGCTCGGGTGCCAGCATGTCGGTCCTCCGTGTGTCGCCATCAGGCCCCGACAGAAGCGGAGCACCTTGGGCGGCCACGCAAGGGCTGCGCCAATGCGGCAGGAGAGGCGGCAGAAGGCGGCTGGCGCGACGGCTGGACGCCAAGGCGGCACCAATCCCCGGCAAACGTGCGCCGTGCTACATCCGGGAGCTGCTTTGGAGTGCGGAGGATACGGTGAGGCGATGCAATCTTGACGCGTAGTCGTTGGTAAAAACGTCAGGCATCGCAGCAGGGGTTCGCCAAGGGAAGGGCAGGGTACGGGGATGGCGGCGAGCCATCAATCGATCCAATGCGCGCCGCCCGTTCGACCTCACTTCAACTGCTGGATCCGGATCATGTTGCCGGCCGGATCGCGCACGCCGAAATCGCGCACGCCGTAAGGCTGGTCGGTCGGCTCCTGAACGATCTCCGCGTCGCGCTCCTGAAGGCGCTGGAACACGGCATCCAGGTCCCTGGCACCGAGCAGCAGCATTGCGAAGGTTCCCTTGGCCATCATCTCGGCGATGGTGCGCTTCTCGTCGTCGGTGACGCCCGGCGTGGCATTGGGCGGGTACAGCACGATGGAGGTGTCGGGCCTGCCCTTCGGGCCGACGGTGATCCAGCGATGGCCGCCGAAGGCGACATCCTTGCGCACCTCGAAGTCCAGGGCGTCGCGATAGAAGGCCAGCGAGACCTCCGGGTCGGTGTGGGGCAGGAAGGTCGAGTGGATGGTGATGTCCAAGATCAGGCTCCATGGTGTTTGAGGACAGGCGTCGGCCGCGCCGTCGCGGCGTGGGCTCGAAGCCATGTGAGCCAGTCTAGACGGGCTCTTTTTCCGGCGCTTCTCGATTCCTGATCGGTCGCGTGACCTGCCTGGCGACGCAGGCCGGAATCCCCTCGGCCTCGCCGGCGCAGTTGCGCCGGTAAACGCTCGGGGAGACGCCGACC
This sequence comes from Cupriavidus sp. JZ107, assembly GCF_053903255.1. Classification (NCBI taxonomy): domain Bacteria; kingdom Pseudomonadati; phylum Pseudomonadota; class Betaproteobacteria; order Burkholderiales; family Burkholderiaceae; genus Cupriavidus; species Cupriavidus sp. JZ107. The sequence goes on from NZ_CP096480.1 coordinate 1,074,900, forward strand.
AGTTCGCTGAACCGCGTGCTGAACGTGCCCAGCGACGCGCATCCGACCTCGAAGCAGACCTCGGTCACGCTCAGGTCGCCGCGGCGCAGCAGCGCCATCGCGCGCTCGATGCGCCGGGTCATCAGGTAGGAGTAGACGGATTCGCCGTACGCCAGTCGGAACTGGCGGCTCAGATGGCCGGCCGACATGTGGACGCTCCGGGCGAGTGCCTCGACGTCGAGCGGCTTGGCGTAGTCGCGGTCGATGCGGTCGCGGACGCGGCGCAGGCGGGCCAGGTCTCGTAGCGTGGTGTCGGGGGCGGCGGCGGGCATCGCGGTATCGTGCCATGCGCAAAGTCCGGACTCAACCTCGGGGCGGGGCCTACCCGATTGGCATGGGGAAGCCGATCGCCCACACTGCGGTCGTGAACCGGACTGGAGTCGGACATGGCCAAGACCGCTGCCCTCGGATCGCTGCACCGCCGTCTGAGCCTGTCGCTCGGCGGCCTGGCGCTCCTTGTCGGACTTCTGGGTGCGCTGGGCGCGTGGATCGTGGTCCGTCAGCTCGCCAGCGAGTTCAACGAGGATCTGCGGCACGCCGCCGCCGCGATCCGCGCTGCACCACCGGTCATGCCGGCGCCGTCCCACGGCAAGCCCCCGCCGGCCCCGCCTGTGCTGGTGCAGACCTGGGGGCCGGAGGACGGCGTCCGTCCTGGCCACAGCAGCGCCCCGTGGGTGCTGCTGCCGCGGATGCAGCTCGGCTTCTCCGACGTGGAAGCCGGCGGACTCGTTTGGGACGTATTCGCGATGCAGGCCGGCGATGCCTACATGCAGATTGCCCAGCAGCGAGCGGTCCGCGCGGCCAATGCGCGACGGGTGGCGGCGTGGGCCGCGATTCCCGTCGTGGTGTTGCTGCCGGTGCTGGTATGGGCGATCCGTGTCAGCGTCAGGCAGGCGCTGCGGCCATTGAGCGTGATCGGCGAGCGCGTCGCGCAGGCCGACCTCAATCATCTGGAGCCCGTCGATACCGGCACCGCGCCGGAGGAACTGCGCCCCTTCCTGGAATCGGTCAACCGGATGATGGTCCGGCTGTCCGGGCTGATCAATACGGAGCGCAGCTTCATCGCGAACGCCGCGCATGAATTGCGCTCGCCGCTGACCGCCCTCCAGCTGCAGGTCGAGAACCTGATGCAGGCGCCGCGCGACAACATCGACCAGCAACTGGAAGAACTGCGCCGCGGCATCCGGCGTACGGGAACGCTGATTACCAGATTGCTCGAACTGGCTCGCGCGGAAATCGGCACGCCGCGCGCGCTGGATAACGTGGCGGTGGCCGCTGTCGTCACCGATGTCGTGACCGACCTGTTGCCGCTTGCCATCGACCGCGGCGTCGACCTGGGCGTGGAGCGGCTGGACGACGTGCGGCTCGCCGCCACGGAGACGGATCTGCGCATGCTGATCAAGAACCTTGCAGACAATGCCATCCGGTATGGCGGCCGGGGAGGGCGGGTAGACCTGAGCGTGCGCCGCGACGAAGGCGGTGGCGGTGGCGGGGACAATGTCGTGATCGAAGTGGCCGACACCGGCCCGGGCATTCCCGAGGCCGCTCGCCTGCGGGTCTTCGAGCGCTTCTACCGCGGCGGCGCGACCGACGAAGAGGGCAGTGGACTCGGACTCGCCATCGTGCAGACGATTGCAGCGAACCTGGGCGGCCGCGTCGAACTGACGGGGCGCGCGGATGGCGGGCAGGGACTCGTGGCGAGGGTGGTATTGCCGCTGCGAACCGCACCGCCCGCCGCCAACCCGGCCACGGCAGCCACCGCCTGATATTGAACACGTATCGCCGGCCTTCCATGGGCCGGATGTGCGATGAAACGGGCTGTGCAAATGGGTGCGGCCCGAATTCGTTCAGCCAGCAGAAAAGACGCTATGCCGGTAGAAGACCAGCGTTTCGATAACTGTCGACCAACGCGTCGTACACAGCAATGTCGGCATGGCTTCTTGCAACGAGTTGAGCGCCCGCGATGGCGGCAAAGATCGCGCGTGCCCGCTGGCCGCTCTGAGCCGGATCGACTACGGCCGCAGCCGACAACACCTTGCTCAGCCAAGCAATATTCACGTCTTGAAAGGCCTTGACTTCGGCCTTCACCACTTCCGGCAGATCATCCGTTTCCGCGGCCATGAAGCTGCATAGGCAAATGCGATTGCCGCTTTCGAGCGCCTTGCGAAACAACTCGGGATAGCGATGCAGGCTTGATAGGGGATCCGGCGATCTGGCGAGCAGTTCTTCAAGAGCGTCCGCTGTGCCCTGCCAATAACGCCGCGCTACGGCCGCACCAAGATCGGCCTTGCTATCGAAATGGTGGTAGATGCTGGCGGCCTTGATGCCCACCGCCTCCGCGAGATCACGAAAATTCAAGCCGCCGTAGCCGTGCGCCTGCGCGATGCGAGTGGCCGCGGCCAGGATTCGCTCCCTGGACCCGGAGGAGGAGCCAGGGGTCTCGCTCGCGCTCGTGTGCTTTGTCATTGTTTGCGCCTCTCGGACCACAACCAGTTCTTGACGTGCCGCATTGTACCTTCTATTGTCGAACCCTAACGATCGTTAGGTAGATAGCCTTGGAGGCCAACGCACGCTCCATCGGACCCGCCATTCACTTTGGAGAACGGCAATCGTGACTTCCCATTCCAACAGCATCACCGCCACAACGATATCCCCGATGCGGATCTACGATTTCCCGACCGGGCCTTATCCAACGCGCGTTCGCATTGCCTTGGCCGAAAAGAACCTTCAGTCGCGCGTCGAATTCGTGATGGTCGATCTTTACCAGGGCGAGCACAAAAGGCCGGAGTTCATTGCCACCAGGAATTACTCGGGCACACTGCCGGTGCTCGAGCTTGGCGATGGCACGTGCATTGCGGAATGTACGGCCATCACCGAATATCTTGACGCAGTCGATGGCCAACCGACTCTGACCGGCCGGACGGCGCGCGAAAAAGGCATCATCCACATGATGAACAAGCGCGCCGAACTGGAATTGCTTGATGCCATCAGTGTCTATTTCCATCACGGCACCCCGGGGTTGGGGCCGGGTGTCGAAATCTATCAAAACGCGGAATGGGGCTTGCGCCAACGAGACAAGGCAGTGAGGGGCATGCACTATTTCGACTCGGTCCTGAAACGGCAGCCGTATGTCGCTGGCGAGGCCTTTTCGATGGCGGATATCGCGGTGATCGGTGGATTGATCTTTGCCGCACTGGTCAAGCTGCCGGTGCCGGCCGAGTGCGAGGCGCTGCGAGCCTGGTACGCGAGAATGCTGCAACGCCCGACGGTCGGCAGCCAGCCAGTGTTCTCGGCGCTGTCCCGCGCATCGGCTTGAAGATCGCAGCCGTGATGGTGGAGCGCTGGCCTCGCTCCTGTCGCGAGAGTGTGCGACAGTGGCAGGGCCCGACAAGGGCCCAACAACGGCATCCGCTCGATCCGCTGGACCGGCCCACCAATGTGGACAGCGGCCGCTGCGCGAGCGCGGCGTCCGATGACGGATTCTTGACGCTTCAGGAGACACGACATGCTCAGCAAGAACACGATCTGCTTGTGGTACGACAACGACGCGCTCGATGCCGCCACCTTCTATGCCCAGACTTTTCCCGACAGCGCGGTCGGCGCCATCCACAAGGCGCCAGGCGATTATCCGTCCGGGAAGGAGGGCGATGTCCTGATGGTCGAATTCACGGTGATCGGCATTCCTTGCATCGGATTGAACGGAGGCCCGCAGGTCAAACACAACGAGGCCTTCTCGTTTCTGATTTCTACCGACGACCAGGCCGAAACCGATCGCTTGTGGAACGCGATCGTCAGCAATGGCGGACAGGAAATCGAATGCGGGTGGTGCAGGGACCGGTGGGGATTGTCATGGCAAATCAGTCCGCGTGCCCTGACTGACGCGGTCACTGGTCCGGATCGCGCGGCGGCCAAGCGCGTATTCGACGCGATGATGACGATGAAGAAGATCGACATCGCAGCGATCGAGGCGGCACGGCTCGGTGGACAAGGCGCTTGATGCAGCAGGCCTGACTCTCGTTGCGATAGCGCCCGTTCAAGTCTTGTGACCATGCCGACCGAAGACATCTCGCCAGTCACCGAACCGATTGCCAGGCTGTCCGGTAATGAGCCATTTTTCATTGTCTTCAATGGCGGCTCCGGCAGTGGCGACGCGATGGAGACGCGCGCGGCGATCGAGAAGCGACTGAGCGAAGCAGGACGCGCCCATACCATCTTCACGGTGGACCGGCCCAGGCAATTGCCACGGATCGCCGAGATGGCGGTCGAGCGCGCCAGACAGGCCAACGGCATCGTCGTCGCCGCGGGCGGCGACGGCACCTTGAATGCGGTGGCCGCAGCCGTGTTGCCGACGGGGCTGCCTTTCGGCATCCTGCCCCGCGGCACGTTCAATTACTTCGGCCGCACCTACGGCATCTCGCGGGAAACCGACGAGGCCTTGGCAAGCCTGCTGGACGCCCGCATCGAACCGGTACAGGTCGGCCTGCTCGACGGGCGGCCATTCCTGGTCAATGCCAGTCTAGGGCTGTATCCGCAACTGCTGGAAGACCGCGAGGTCTACAAGAAGATGCTCGGCCGGCGGCGCTGGGTCGCGCTGCTGTCGGCGCTGGTCACACTGGCGCGTGCGCCGGCGCAGCTCACGCTGGACCTGCTGTCCCATGGCGAACACCAGGTAATGCGAACGCCGACGCTGGTGGTCGGCAACAACAGCCTGCAGCTGGAGCAGGTCGGCATACCGGAAGTCGCGCATCTGGAAGACAACCGACTGGTGGCCATGATCGCAAAGCCGGTCGGCACGCTCGCGCTGTATGGATTGTTGCTGATGGGCGCAATCGGCCGGCTGGGGGATACCTCCAGGGTCATCAGCTTCAGCTTTGAAACGTTGACGGTGCGCGTGCGCGGGCGCCGGCGCATCAAGGTCGCGATGGACGGCGAGATCCACTGGGCCCGCACGCCGTTGCACTTTTCGGTATCGCCGAAGCGCTTGCAGCTGCTGATCCCACGAGACCAAAGCCGCCTGGACCGTTCATGACAGTCAGCCGCGTCTTGCACCTGTCCGACACGCACTTCGGTACCGAGCAGACGCCGGTCGTCGAAGCCGTGCTGGAGTTGGCGGACAGCATGAAGCCGGATGTCGTGGTTCTGTCGGGCGATATCACGCAGCGAGCGAGAAGGGGACAATTTGCTGCGGCACGGGCCTTTATCTCGAAACTGAGTCGGCCGACCTTGGCGATACCGGGCAACCACGATATTCCGTTATTCAATGTCGCGGCTCGGATCCTGAATCCATATGGAGGCTACCGGCGCGCGATAGGCATGGACCTCGAACCGGTCTTCAGCAATGACGGTGTGCTTGCAATCGGCGTGAACACCACCAGGCCGTCACGACACAAGAATGGGGAAATCTCGCGCGAACAGGTCGACCGCGTGTGCGCGCAGTTGCGCCAAGCTCAGCCTCACCAATTGCGCATCGTCGTCGTGCATCAACCGGTGCGAGCGGTCGTCGCGTCGGATACACGAAATCTGTTGATCGGGCGCGAAGCGGCCGTACCTGCGTGGGTCGATGCCGGCGTGGATATCGTGCTCGGCGGCCATATCCACCTTCCGTATGTGGCGCCGCTGCCGGCCTACTCCACGCGTCGCGCCTGGGCGGTACAGGCTGGCACCGCGGTCTCGCACCGGGTGCGCGGCGCCATTCCCAATTCCGTCAATCTCATCGAACATCGATTCGAAGACGGGCAAGTCAGCTGCCGGGTTCAGCGCTGGGATTACGACCGCAGCGGCAGAGCGTTTGTCGCCGTGAACAGCACGAGTCTGGAATTGAGCCGATAACGAATCCGCGAAAGGAGAGGGCAGACTTTCGCGTGGCCGAAGTGCCGGTTCGCCAGTGTCGAATTCCGCTACGGTCGCGCACCATCTATGTTGTTAGCTCGTGGCGCAACTTCCGCCCCGATGCACTGGTTCCGGTCGTCGCGCACGCAGCCGGAGCAACCGAGCGCCGAAGGGGTCAATCGGGGAGACAGGCATCATGCCAAGACAACCATCGCACGAGCTCACGCCGCGCCGTCGCGCCGTGCTTGTCACCGTGCTGGCAGTGGGCCTGCTGACCAGCGCCATGACGCCCGTGCGTGCCGACACCTGGCCAGCGCGTCCGATCCAGCTGCTGATACCCTATCCGCCGGGCGGCAGCGCCGATCTGCTGGCACGTCCGGTCGCCGCCAGATTGCAGGAGCGTCTGGGACAGCCCGTCGTTCTGGAATATCGTCCGGGCGCCGGCGGCACCATCGCGACGCAGGCGCTGGCGCGCGCGAAACCGGATGGTCACACGCTGATCATGGTGCTCGCTGCGCACGCCATCAACGCCAGTCTGTATCCCAAGCTGCCTTACGACACCCGCAAGGACTTTGCGCCAGTGTCGCTGGTCGCCAATCTGCCGCTGATCGTGGCGGGCAGTTCCTCGCTGCGCGCCAATACCATCGGCGAGCTGATCGCCGAGGCAAAGGCGGCGCCGGGGAAACTGACGTTCGGGTCGGCCGGCAACGGCAATACCGGCCACCTCGCCGGCGAGCTGTTCAATTCGATGACCGGCGTCAAGATGACCCATGTCCCCTACAAAGGCAGCGCCCAGGTCGTGACCGCCATGCTGGCCGGAGAGGTGCAGTTGACCTTCGACAGTATTTCGACTTCGATGCCGCATATACGCAGCGGCCAGCTCCGGGCGCTCGCCGTGACGAGCGGCAAGCGCGCATCGCTGGCCCCGGAGGTACCGACGCTCGCCGAGGCCGGCGTGCCCGGCTTCGACATCAACGGCTGGTACGCGATACTGGCCCCGGCCGGCACGCCAACCGCGGTGGTCGACAAGCTCAGCAAGGAAATCGCCGCCGTTATCGCGGAGCCCCAACTGAAAAAGCAATTGGCCGCAAATGGCTATGAACCCGTCGGCTCGACCCCGGCTGCGCTCGGTGCGCATATCGACGCCGAAATCAACCGCTGGAGCAAGGTGGTCAAGGAGTCCGGCGCGCGGTTGGAGTAGGGGGCTCGGCCGGCGCAGCCGGCCTGTACTGGTTCATGCTTTTCCGATACACGATATAGACTGGTCTGTCGTCGCTCCCGCGCTCCATGACGTGCGCCGGACGGCCTGACAGGTCAATTCAACATCGGAGGAAGACATGGCCAAGGGTTATTGGGTCGCGATGGTTGATGTTGCGGATATGGAGGGCTATCAGCAATACATCGCCGCCAATAAAACGGTATTCGAAAAATTCGGCGCCCGTTTCCTGGTCCGCAATGGTCAAAAGACCGTCGTCGAAGGCCACCCGCGATCGCGCGTGGTCGTGCTCGAGTTCGACAGCTACCAGCGCGCGCTGGAGTGCTACCAGTCGCCGGACTATCAGGCATTGATCGCGCTGCGAGCACCGTATTCGCAGGCGGATCTGGTGGTCATCGAGGGCTACGAATAGCATCAGTGCGATATGATTTGCGCTTGTCCCGCCGTGCTGCATAGCCATTGATGTTCGCGTCCACCTTCATTTTCCGTGCAGGCCAGTACGATGCGGAATTTCATCGCCTGGATCAGCAAATTGCCGAGGTGGCCCGATCCATTCCGGGATATCTCGGGGAAGAGACCTGGGAAAACAGCGCCGCGGGGCTGATCCAGAATGTCTACTACTGGGACACCGAAGAAGCGCTGCTCGAGCTGATTCGACATCCCGCGCACATCGAAGCGAAGGCCAAACAGGCACGCTGGCTCGACGGCTATCGCGTGGTGATCGCCGAAATCAAGCGGGGACGGCAAGCTGAGCGGGCCGGTGGGCTAGCGCTACGGCGGATCTTTCCGACTCCACGATCACCACGCGGCCTGCAGGCTCAAGTCCAAGCTTTCGGCGGCCGATAAGAAGAGAGCCGGGACACCGGCATCTCGTTCCTCGATCCGCCAAGAGCAATAACAATGAGCACAATCGAACCTGTTTCGCCCGCCGTGGGCTTCGGAATCCCCGTCCCGCGCGACGCTACGAGCGCGGAGGCGTCCACCGATTCGCCGGACACCGTCAGCGCCACGGCGAGCAACTCCCGCAGCGAGAACGGCGCCCGTCAGAACTCCGTGAACGGTGTCAACGTTCGCATATCCGGTCCCGGACAAAGCCTGGCGCAGCGCAGCGCGGCCGCATCCGGCAATCAGGACATCGAGGAAAGCGGCCTTCCTGAAACCATTCAGGACCTGCTGAAACGCATTCGTGAGCTGCGTAAGCAGTTGCAGGAGAAGCAGCAGGAGCTGCAGGCGCTGATGGCCGACCAGAGTATGACGCCACAACAGCGACAGTTGCGCCAACAGGCGCTGCAGTCCGAGCTGGCCTCGATCAACGGCGCACTGACCGAAGCACTCGGCATGTTGAATCGGACCCTGCGAGAGAGCAGAACCCCGCCGGAACAGATGCAGAAGGCCGCGACCCTGGCCATGCTGTGATGGCTCGCGTTGCGGCGTGCGTTGTATTCAGGAGCGGTCGGCAATCGATATAGAAGGCCCGACGGTGCCGCCCCGTGGTGTTCGGGAGTGGGTATTTTCGGTATCCGGAAAGCGCAAACTGCGACGTGACTAAAACAGCACGTCAAATTTGTTGCCGATAATACTTCTTATGTTAAGTTGGCGGCGGCCGCATCGTCTCTGTCCCGCTGGCGCTTGTCGGCCCTCGCCATTACCTGTACTCCCAGCGCGCAGGCGGCAGACTGTCCCGCTGTTGGACGCCAAGATAAGCTGTTCATCAAATTAGTCAAAGTGCCACGTTTTGTCTGGAATCTTGGACAAATGCCAGCCTTCACTGATACGACATCTCTCTTGGAACGTCACCTGCTCCTGCAGCTCGGAGACCGCATCAAGCGGCTACGGAAGGCGCAAGGCCTCAGCACGGTCGAAATGGCAAAGCGCGTGGGCATCTCTCGTACAACTCTCGCTGCAGTCGAGGCCGGCGACCCGGCGCCTTCCGTGGGGACATATCTGCGCGTTATGTCGGTCCCTCGGAGTGGCGGTCGACCTCGCCCTGCTGGTCAGCGATACGTTCCAGCCGGCGCCGGTGGGATTCTGCCGCGGCGTCCTCCCGGCGCGCTGCGCCACAGGTCGAGGTACGGGTCAGAACGGATCTCAGCCGCCATCAGGCGCAGGACCTGCAGAGTTTGGCGCTACACAGAGAGGCAGTTCGACTGATCGAGGCCGATCCTGCCCTACTGTTCCGGGCACAGGAAGGACCTCGAGCACATCATCCGGGCTGCGGCCGAAATAACGAACCTGAGCGCATGGCACCGTCAGGTGGTAGACAGTCCCATGCGTCCAGAAAGGGCTTTCGTCATCTCGCCAATAAGGGCGCTTCGGTGCGCAAACGTTTTCTTGGCGCCGTCCAGCCGCTTACAGCTTCCCTGCCCGGCGTGCCGACGTCCGCGACAACGCCGCCCAGTCCAGATGGCCTTCGTCGTGCGCGAGGCTTTCGATGTGGGCATCGCGCAGGGCGCTTGCCAACGGCAGCGGTACGTTGACTTGCTCGGCGGCAGCCAGCGCAAGACGTATGTCCTTGAGGCCAAGTGCCAGCTTGAAGCCGGCCGGCTCGAAGTGTTCCTCGGCAATCGCCTTACCGTAGCCCTTGTAGACCGGCGCGGCGAACGCCGTCGACGTGACCAGTTCAAGAAAATCGGCCTTGTCCACGCCATGTCCCTGCGCCAGCGCGACCGCCTCGCCCATGGTGCCGATCGCGCTGCCGATCATGAAATTCACCGCCAGCTTGGCGGCATTGGCCTGCTCGGGCCGCTCGCCCAGGTACCAGGTCTTTTGGCCCAGCACGTCGAACAGCGGTTGCACTGCCGCTACCGTCGCGGCAGCGCCGGCAGCCAGGATATTGAGCTCGCCCGCTTCGGCGACATTCACGCGGCCGAGTACTGGTGCGGCGACGTATCCAACGCCTTGCTCCCGGTGCAGCGCTGCCAGTTCGGCGGCCAGGGCGACCGATACCGTGGCCATGTTGACGTGGATTGCACCGGGCTTGAGGGCGGCCAGCGTTCCCGCCTCGAGCACGGCGGCGCGTGTGGCAGCGTCGTCGGCCAGCATCGAGATCACGACATCGGCATCGGCGGCGGCTTCCCGCGGTGTGGCGGCGCTTTGCGCGCCGAACTCCGCTAACTTCGTCATCGGTGCTGGCGAGCGGTTCCAGCCCCGCACCGCGTGGCCTGCCCTGACCAGATTGACTGCCATCGGCAGGCCCATCGTGCCGAGGCCGAGAAATGCGACTTTCATATTGGTTCTCCTTGCTCAAATGGAATCGATCATTTCCTAAATAGACAAAAAAATCAGGCCAGCGCCCTGAGCGCGGCCTCTACCACCGCATGCATGTCTTCGCGGCTGCGGCGGGTCTTGCCGACCACGCGCATGCCTTGCGTCAGACACAACAGCATCCGCGCGGAGGCCTCGACATTGACGTGGGCAGCAATGGAACCATCGTCTTGTCCCTGACGGATCAGATCGGCGAGGAATGCTTCGTTGCGTGCCAGCGCCGTGCAGACGTGGTCGGCCAGTGGCTTCTCGAACGCCGACAGCGCCACCGTGCTGCCGACGACAAGGCATCCTTGCCGTCCCATCGCCCCCTGAGAGGAGTCGGCATAAAAGGCCAGCGTCTTGCGCAGCCGTTCCAGTCCAGTACCGCCCTCGCCAATGGCATGGCGCAGCTTCTCCATCCGCTGCACGCGATACCGGTCAAACGCCGCCAGGAAAAGCTGCTGTTTGTCCTTGAACGCCTTGTAGAGACTGCCCTGTGCCAGACGCATGGCCTGCGTCAGATCGGAGATCGAGGCACCGTGGTAGCCGCGTTCGCTGAATACGCGCACGGCCCGGTCGAGCGCCTGATCGACGTTGAATTCACGCGGTCGGCCTGGGCTGCGGGAGCGAGGGCCGGAGGGGGCTTGCGGTTGGGAGGCCATGCTCAGGATATCGTTTATTTTGGAATCGATCGTTTTCTAATATAGCACGGGTTACTCGCCAGCGTTAATCGCCAAGACTGCGGTGCCTCCTGTGCCAGGATCGCCCCGCGCCCTCCGCTCCCGAGCTGGACCCGCGAACGAATCACCAGCCCCGCTCGTCCTCCTCCTGCCATCGCCGGCGCTGACGCTGCAGCCGCCTCAATGCCGGGATGCCGAGCCGCCATGTACGCCGGGCTTGCGGTCCCGTATGGGGATCGACCAGCAGGCTCAGCGCACGCGCGTAGTCGCGCACCAGGCCCGGCGTCCAAGCCATCGTCTTCGCGCGTTTGCGGATCTGCGCGGCAAGCCAAAGTTCCGGCGTCAGCATCGTCGTCAGCAGCAGGCCCCAGCTGTGCCGATCACCACGCCGGCGCATCAGCGCACCCTCTACGGCTGCCTCCAGCCCGCGCGCCACGCTGACCGCGCAATTGCGATACGTCAAGTTGTAGGTCGTATCCGAGCACCAGGCATCCCGGAATCGCTCGAGCCGCGCCGGATCGTAGTTGCGCAGGTGCACGCGCGCGGTGGAATCGCCGCGGCGGGCCGACTCCGTTGGGTAGTCGAGTTCGAAGTGCCCCGGCACATCGTTGTCGCTGGACGCGCGCAGTGCTTGCGCGACGCTGTCGGGCGTACGGTTCAATGGCGTGGCCGGGTCGAAGCTGATGTAGATGCCTTCCGGCGATTCCAGCGCGGCATGGCCGGTCCAGATCGCGCCGTTGGCGTCGACCGCGGCGATATAGCGGTCGACCAGCGGACGGCGCCGTAGCGGACGCTGTACCGAGCCCGACGGCGTCCAGACATGGACCGTCAAAGCCCCGCCATCCTTGGCGGGGAGCGTCGCGGATGGTTCGGGCTGCGGAAACAGCAGCGTCTTCGTGACCTTGTGCACGGGCTCCTGCGCCGTGCCAGTACGAAACGGCGGAGAACCGGCGTCCGCGGCGCCGCCCTTCTCTGCCCCGCCGCGCCGCCGTCGCGGACCGTGCATCAGGCTTTCGATCGTTGTCGTCTCGGGAACCCGCATCGCGCGGTAGGCCAGCATGCCCATGCCCCAGCCGCCGAACAACATCCACAGCGACAATGCGTAAGGCACCGTGCCCCGATAATCCGTCGGATAAGGCTGGAAGAAGAACATCGCAATCAGGATTTCCAGCGCGCCCATGCCAACGGCGAGGCGCCAGCGCGGGAACCGGACCACGCTCGCCGATATGCATTGCAGCAAGCCATCGAGCAGGAACAGCGTGCCGAAGATCATCGACAGCCAGAAGTGACCGTGATGGTGTCCAGCCAGGATCAGCGATGCCGCGAGCATCAGCGACAGTCCCTTGAACACGCGCATGGTCCGCATGCCGCCCGCGCCGACGAACGCGACGGCCAGCGTACCGATGCCGCCAGCCATCAGCAGCACCGCAAAGAGTTCGAGCGGAAAATAGACCGCGCCGTCCAGTCCATCGATGAACAACACGATGCCGGCCAGCAAAAAGGCGATGCCGAGCCAGAACATTCCGCGTGCCCGTTGGCGCAGATAGTCGAATCCCAACAGGATCAACGCGAGCCGGATCATCGTTTCCCCAGGGCGATGTCTTCCACGCGGATTCTAGTCACAATGTTGCGCCCGCGCGACCTTGTACTACTATCGTCATCGACGCATGGCGGCCGCGCGGGCGGTTCGCTCCGGCAGGAATTCGGATCGATGGGGGATATCGATGCAGTCTGCAGGCACCCGCTTCATCGTCGTGGCGATCCTGGTCGCCGTTGCTTATCTGGCCGTCGGCGTGCTATCGCGCGCCATGGCCGCCAGCGATACGCAAGCGGTCGCCGTGTGGCTGGCTTGCGGCGTCAGCTTCGGCGCCTGGCTGGTGAGTCCGCCCGGCGTGCGGGCGGCAGTGCTGGCCGGCACCGTGGTTGCCGCGGTGATCTGGGGCGTGACCGGACACGCCCTGCCGTTCGGAGCCGCGCTCGCATTCGCCTTGATCGAGGCAGCCAGCATTGCGATCGGCGCCTGGATCGCCTCGCATCGCCAGCAGGCCGCCCGGCCGCTGACCGCGGCGGCCCTGCTCGTGGCAGGCGCCATCGTCACCAGTGTGGTGGGCGCGACGCTGGCCGTGGAGTTCTGGCGCTGGCTGCAACCGGAGCGCGCGATCGACCTATCCCGCGAATGGCGCGCCTGGGCGTTTTCCACGATCGTCGGCATCCTGCTCGTCGCGCCCGTGATCGTCGGCTTCAAGGGATTTGCGGTCAAGCGCTCCGGCGGCATGCCAATGAAGCAGTTCGGCGCCGGCGCGGCCATGTTCGCGTTGTTCCTGCTGACGACCCTGATCGTCTTCGACAGCAGCGTGCATCAGCGCTTTGGCGACGTCGCAGCGACGCTTACTTACCTGCCGATGCCGTTCCTGCTGCTGGCCTCGATGTTCTGGGGCCCGCGCGGCGGTGCCGTTGCCACGATGGTGGGCGCGCTGCTGATCATCTGGCTGACCGCGCATGGCGGCGGACCGTTTGCGATCCGCGAAGGTTTCCCGGGCGAGTCGGTGATCGAAGTGCAGGCCTATGTCTGGGTCTGGGCCGTGCTGCTTCTGGCCGGCCGCGCGCTCAACGAGGCGCGACGAATCGCACTGGCCAAGGCACGTGAATGGCAGCTGCGCTACGAACGGACGCTGCAGGCCAATGGCGTGGCGAGCGTCGAGTTCGATGCCGTCACCGGCGTCGCGTGGTGGGGAGAATCGGCCGAAGCCGTACTCGGCGCCGAGGCGGCGCAGCTGCGCAATATCCGCGACTGGCTCGACCGCGTCGACGATGCGGATCGGCCGCTGGCGCAGGCCGGCTGGGAAGCCGTGTCCGCCGGTCAGCGCGATATGAGCACCGATGCGTATGACATCCGGCTTGACGGCCGCGATCTGCATGTGCAGGCGCGTCTGGCTCCGGTACGGGGACCAGATGGCGCGGTCGAACGCGTGGCATGCCTGCTGCGTCTGGTTTCGCCAGTCGGCGCGGAACGCCATGCGTGAGCCCGGCGTCTTCCTGATCCACGGGCTGGGCGGCACGCAGTACGACCTGGGCTCGATGCACAAGCGGCTCAAGAACGCGGGGTTCGTCACGCACTCGCTGACCTTGCCCGGTCACGGCACGAAGCCGGAGGACCTGGTCGACGTGCGCGCGGAGGACTGGCTCGAAGCGGTACGGGCCAAGTACCACGAAATCATCGATCAGCACGACGTGCTGCACCTGATGGGCATGTGCATGGGCTCGCTGCTGGCGGTGGAAACCGCCAAGCGCGAACGCCATGCCAAGGGCAAGCTGGTGGTGCTGGCGCCGCCGGTCTATATCGACGGTTGGGCCACGCCTTGGTATCGCGGCGCGCGCAGCCTGCTCTATCGGCTGCCGGGTGTGCCCGCGCGGATGAAGGTCATGGAAGAAGACCCGTACGGCATCAAGAACGAGCAGCTGCGCGCCATCGTCAAGGCCAAGTTCGAGCGCCGCGAGAACTTCCACTATGGATGGGTACCGCTCGCTTGCATCCGCGAAGTCGACCGCTTGCGCGCGTTCGTCATGACGGGGCTGGACCGAATCGTGTGCCCGACGCTGGTCGTCCATGCGCGCGAGGACGAGCTGACCAGCCTGCGTTCGGCGACTTACCTCGTCGAACACATCGGCGGCAGGAAGCGCGCCGGGCTGGCCCGCATGGTGGTCCTCGAGGACAGCTACCACATGGTCTGCGTGGACAACGACCGCGAGATCGTCGCCCGCAACGTGCTGGAATTCTTCGATGTCACGGCCGCGGCCTCTCTGGGAATGGGACCGGTGGATGCCGCCATGGCGCCCGCCGATGTGCTGACGCTGCTCGAATCCGTGCGGCGCCTTCTCGAATCTGGCGACTTCGCCGGTCTCTACGCCGCCGGCATTCCCGATTTTGCATGGCTGCAACCGGGCTCGAACCGCGCGACAGGCGTCTACCGCGGCGCCAAGGGCCTGGCCCGGCTCAAGGGCTGGGCGATGGGTCAGCCGCCATTGCGCTTCGGCGCCTTCGGCATGCCGAGCTTGAACGCCGGCGTGGCGGTGTTGCCGGCCACGCTGATGGCCGGCAATGCGCTCGCTTCGCCGGGCGTACTGGCGCTCGCGATGCGCGCCGGCAAGCTGCTCGAAGCACGCTGGTTTCCCGACGACGTCACGCTGGAAGACCGCTTCTTCGGCGGCGAGCCCGTTCCCGAAGGCCCGAGCCCGCAGGAAAAGGCGTTCGCCGAAGCCGCGGCGCTGTCGAAGACGCTACGCCAGGCGCCAGACAACGACACGCTGCTTGCCCTCTACGCGCTCTACAAGCAAGGCAGCATTGGCGATGTGGTAGGCGAGCGCCCGGGCGTCATGGATGTCGTGGGCCGCGCCAAGTACGATGCCTGGGCTGCACGCAAAGGCATGACGACGCAGGCGGCGATGCAGGCTTACGTCAGCCTGGTGCAGGAGCTGCGGGCCAGAGAGGAGGCGGCGGTGCCGTAGCGATTTATCGCTGCGTCGCGTCCACCTCGCCAATTACTCTTCTGCGTTCCGAGTTGGCTTCAAGGCAAAGTGTTCGGCGAATGTGCGGACAGTCAACCAAAATGACAATGGCGTCGCGACAAGGATGCAAGCGAGCATCATGAAGAATCTGAAGTCTGTCAGCCAGGTCAGGTCCACGCCAAAGCCGTTGCATGCATGAAGGTTCTTTGGCCCGCCTTTGCAATCAAGAAATGGCTGTAGGAAGGCTGCCGTCTTCCAGCCAGCCAATGTCAGCATGCCGGGGGCAAGTGCAATTACATACTTTGGCCACCATAGGGTCTGACTACGAAACCGCTGCAGCAAGAACGGCGGCAGGGCAATCAGTAGCAGCAAGGAAGCCGCCAGCAGGAACGCCATCATCTCAGGTATGGATCGCTGCCGGTAGATTCATTGCTTCAGGCCGTCTCTCAAGACCGGTTCACCCGTGCGCGGATTGGTCAAGGTGACATTCTCCAGCGCCTTGATTCGCCATTCGTCCGCCTGCCGCGTCAGGACCGCGAGGATCAGCGTGTCGACAGCATGCGGGCCCGCGGGGTGAGCCGTTCCGGCTGTCAGCCGGCTCCAGAAATGCATGACCGCCGCATCAGTACCGATTGCCACCACGTCTATCAATTCGTTCTCGAGCGTGGAATCGCTGTAGATCGTTGCATGGATCGGGGCGTGCATCTCGATAATTGCCTCGACACCGCGAACGTAGCGCCCAAATCGATTCACGAACGTCGCATCCTCATGGAACAAGGCTCCAAGGGATTCCATATCGTGTTGGTTCCAGGCATTCTGAAAAGCTTGCAACGCTTCTTCGGGATGTTTCATATCGCTGGTATCGAAGAAAGTTTCCGTTTGGATAGCCGTTCGAACTGACAATCCCATGATAGCAGTTGGCAAAATTGACGCCCAGTACGAAAGGATCGGCGTTACGATATCAAAGTATTCCGCTGCCAAATAAACGAGGTCGCCTGTGAACGGCTGGAGCAACTATTATCGGCGGAGCGAGAAACGAGGGCCTTCTCCGCTGTTGTCTGAAGCTTTGCACCATGTGCAAGAGGAAGGGTGCAGGCAGGCCGTCGACCTGGGCTGTGGCGCGGGAATCGAAGTGCAGCAGCTGATTCGGGCTGGCTGGCAAGTCTTGGCAATAGATCGTGAGCCGGAAGCAATCTCTCGCACTACCTCGGCTTGTTCCGGCACCGATGAAGGCGTGCTGACGACGTGGCTTGTGGATTTCGAACAACTGTCCGAATTGCCCGCTTCCAATCTGATTCACGCCGGACTGGCGCTGCCGTTTTGTCGGCCCGAACACTTTCGGCAGCTTTGGGATCAAATACGGCAAGCGCTGGTACCGGGCGGCGTGTATGTGGGACACTTCTTTGGAAACCGCCACGGTTGGTCGCCCCATTCGCATTTGACCTTCCACACCGAACAGGAAATTCGGTCCTTGTGCCATGGCCTGGACGTCCTGCTCCTTCGTGAATCAGAGTCTCAGATGGGCGAGGATTCCGACTCGATCAATTGGCACCGTTTCGACCTGATAGCACGCAGACCAGTTGATCAGGCCTAGTCGAGACGACACCCGCTTTTGCGTAACGCACATCAGCGCGATACGGCTGCCACGCTTCGCTCTGCGCTCGATCCGCATTCACCGTGGCGCCACCCCGCCTTTTCCCTGCCCTGCAGCCTCCAACACCTCGCGCACCGCATTGGCCGCATCGATTGCCCGCGGAAAGCCGGCGGTGACCGTGGTCAGGTAGACCACCTCCTTCAATTCTTCCGGCGTTACGCCCAAGCGCAGCGCGTAGCCGGCGTGGATCTTCAGCACCTGCAGGTTTCCCTGCGCCGCGAAAGCGGCGATGGCGGCGAGCTGGCGGGTGCGGTCGTCCAGCCCGGGCCGGGACCAGACATCGCCAAGGGAGTAGTCGACGATGGCGTCCGCCAGCGGTGGGAAGTCCCTGCGCAACGCGTTCAGCACGGGTTGGCCCGCCCCGCCGGAAAGCTTGTCCATGGTAGCGTTGCCGCGCTCGCGCGGCGTGCCTTGCGCCGGCAGGTTACCGGTGACCCCTTGGGCGTACGCCACGCTGAACGTAGCGCTGACGTAGATTGCGGTCAGGACAAGAGCGGGATCGGCGGCACGAAGACGGGAAAGGAAAGCGAAGCGATGGCGATCTGGCATGGCAGGCCCCTCGGCGATGGCGTTGTCTGACCGAGTCATTGTCCAGCTGCGGCCGGCAGACGCGAATGCCTATTGGTCCGCGATGCTTGCCCGATTCTCTGGGCAGCCTCGGTCCCATCGATCGGGACGCTGCGCCTGGCCTCCGGTGCGGTCAGACGGCGCCCGATACCGCATCTCTGCGGCTCGGCGTACAACGGAATGCAAGCCAAGCACTGACAGGAGGCGACCATGGCAGGAAATGTCCACGTTGTGCCCACGGACGGCGGCAAATGGGCGGTGCAGATCGAGGGAACGGACGGCACCGGCCCTACCTACGCGACACAACAGGAGGCGATTGCCTCCGCGACCGAAGCGGCGCAACAGGCGAAGGTCGAATTGTTCATCCATGGCGCCGACGGCCGGATTCGCGAGCGCAACAGCTTCGGCAACGACCCTCGCGACATCAAGGGGTAGCGAAGATCCCGGCATGGCCCCCGGACCCTCTCCTACCGAACCATTCCCCGGAGTATGTCTTGCAGTGGATTCTCGACCACAGCCAGCTGATTTCCGCGTTCACGGGCGTGGGAACCTTGCTGGTATGGGTCATCTATCTGCAGGTGTTCGTCAGCAGTTACCGGCGGCAACTGCGCGCCACGCTGTTGATCACGCGAGGCCCGGGGGACGGCCTTGCCGCGCGCTGTTTCGTGACGAACATGAGCTGGGGCCCGCTTTATGTGCAAAGCGTCCTCATTGCGCTGGAGACGCCAGACAGAACGATCGTCATGCCGGCGACCGAAACCCAGGACGAAGAACAGCGGGCCTACTCGCGGCCATTGGAGCGCACGCGGCAAGGGCCGCTGCAGCCGGCGGCGATCCGGGATATCGGCTCGTTCGAACATCTGATGGCGCCCGCACTGCGGGAGCTGCCTGAAGGGGTTGCGGCGGTGCAGGCCGTGACGATCGTTGTCCTCGGCGTCTACGGTTCCGAGGACCTTCCGGTCGGTGCGCGGCGTCGATTCGTCGTGACGCCCGCGGCAGACAGGCTGCGCTTGCATGGCGCTACCCTGGATACGGAACAGATCAGGAAGAAGGGCGAACGCCGGAAGCTGCTCGCCGACCTGCAACGCGACCAATAGCCCCGGCAGGCCGGCGAATGGCCGGCCATGCCGTGTCACTGGCCAGCGGGCTCCAGCCCCGTGATGCGGACGATGGGTGCAGCGGCAGGCGACGCCAGGAACTGGATCAACTGCCGGGCTGCCTCGGGTTCACGCGCGTCGGCCGTCAGGCCGGCCGAAAAGAACACGCGCTGCTGTGCTTCGGCCGCGATCGGGCCGAGGAAATCCAGCTGGGTGAACGGCAGCAGTTCGCTGACCTGCTGGAAACCGAGATCGGCATCGCCTCGCAGCACGACGGCGCCGACACGTTCGCTCAGAATACGGTGCGCCTTGCCTTTGACCTGTTCGGCGACACCGAGACGCTGAAACAGCTCGGTCGACAGATAGGTGCCGCTGGCGCTGGCGGAATACGCGATCGACCTGACATCGAGCAAAGCCTGCCGCAAGCCTTCCACGGTACTGACATCAGGCCGCGGCTCGGTGCCCTTTCTGACGACCGCGCCGATCAGCGAGCGACCCAGGTCAACCCGTGAATCCGGCTGGACCCGCCCTTCGCGTTGCAGCGCTGCAAGGCCGCTATCGGCCAGAATCACGATATCGAATCGCTCGCCACGCGCGAGCCGGTTGGGAATGGCGTCGGCCGCGTTGCCCATCGAAGCGCCATAGGCGCTGATCACGCGATGACCGGTCGCCTGTTCGAACAAGGGCACCAGCAGCTTGTACGCTGCCGTGAAGCCGCCCGAGGTCACGACATGAATATCGGCCGCCAACGCCTGGCCGGACCAGATCAGCACAGCAAAGGCAAACGCCAGTGCGCGGTGCCATGGTGCCATCAACAGGGACATCGCCAATCTCCTCTGGAGCGTTCCAGGCCTTACGCCGCTTGCCTGCGCACATTGCGCAACCGCCGGACAAGAAACGGTGCAATCAGCATCGTGATCGACGCCGCCAGCAAGCCCGCCGAAATCGGGCTCGACCACAGCACCGCCACGTCGCCATTCGAAATCGACAGCGCGCGGCGCAGGTTCTGTTCCAGCATTTCGCCCAGCACGAAGCCGAGGATCAGCGCGGACATCGGGAAATCCATCTTGCGCAGGATGTAGCCGAACACGCCGAGCACCGTCATCAGCACCAGATCGAAGGTGGTCGCATGCACCGCGTAGACGCCGATGGCGCTGATGGCCGCGATGGCCGGCACGAGCATCCACATCGGCGTGGAAAGTGCCCGCGCGAACAGATTGACCAACGGGATGTTCAGCACCAGCAGCATCACGTTGCCGATAAACAGCGACGCAATCAGGCCCCAGACGATATCCGGCTGCTGCGTAAACAGCATCGGACCAGGCGTGATGTTGTACAGCGTCAGCGCGCCCATCATCACCGCGGTCGTACCGGAGCCCGGCACGCCCAGCGTCAGCATCGGCACGAAGGAGCCGGTCGCCGAGGCGTTGTTGGCGGCTTCGGGTGCTGCCACGCCGCGAATATCGCCATGACCGAACGTTCCGTTGCCGCCGTAGATGCGCTTCTCGGTCATATAGCTGATCGCGCTGGCAATGGTGGCACCCGCCCCCGGCAGCACGCCGACGAAAAAGCCGATGACCGACGAACGTACCGTGCACCACCAGGTCTGCGCGGCTTCACGGGCGTTGAACATCATGCGGCCGGTG
Source organism: Cupriavidus sp. JZ107 (assembly GCF_053903255.1). Taxonomy (NCBI): domain Bacteria; kingdom Pseudomonadati; phylum Pseudomonadota; class Betaproteobacteria; order Burkholderiales; family Burkholderiaceae; genus Cupriavidus; species Cupriavidus sp. JZ107. Next base: position 1,095,380 of record NZ_CP096480.1, read on the forward strand.
TTCTTGACCAGTTGCTGTCCCGTTTCGGTATGCTGCTCTAGCATCAACATCAACTCACTGACCGAGAAGAAGCCGATGACCACGACGATGAACTGGATGCCGTCGGACAGGTGCACGTTGTCGAAGGTGAAACGGTACACGCCGCTATTGGCGTCCACGCCGACGGTGGCCAGGGTCAGACCGATCAATGCCGCCAGCAGCGTGCGCACCGGCTTGTCGCCGACCATGCCGGCCAGGCACGCGATGGCAAATACCATCAGCGCGCAGTACTCGGCGGGACCGAAGGCGACCGCCCAGTCGGCCAGCACCGGCGCAAATATCACCAGGCCGATGGTGGCAATCACCGATCCCACGAAAGAGCTCCATGCCGAGATGGACAGCGCCACGCCGGCCAGCCCCTTGCGCGCCATCGGGTAGCCGTCGATCGCGGTCATGATCGCACCCGCGTCGCCCGGCACATTCAGCAGGATCGACGAAATGCGGCCGCCATACTCGCATCCCATGTAAACCGCCGCGAGAAGAATCAGCGCGGTCTCCGGGGGCAGCTTCATCGCATACGCCAGCGGCAGTAGAATGGCGACCCCGTTGATCGGGCCCAGCCCCGGCAGCATGCCGACCAGCGTTCCGATAAAGGCGCCGATGGCCGCGACCAGCAGGTTCGACCATTGCGACGCGATGCCGAAGCCATGCAGCAGATGTTCGAACGCACTCATAGCAGACCCTCGATCAGGGAGCCGATCGGCAGCGTGACTTCCAGCCAGCGATCGAACAGGAAGAACAGGCTGATGCCCATGACGACGCCCGTTGCCACGCAGGCCCGCCAGCCGCCGCCGAACAGCCGGCCCAGCACGATCGTCAGCAAGGCGGTGGCAATGGCGAAGCCAAGCCACTGGAACACCAGCGCATACGCCAGCAAGGTCAGCACCATGATGGCGAGCCGGATGACGCCGCGGCGCTCTGGCCAGGCCACCCTGGGTCCCGGGAAGAGCAGTAACCAGACGCTGCACAGTGCCATCAGCACGCACAGCAACAGCGGAAATGCCCGCGGGCCGACCGGCTCGTAACTGAACTCGGCGGTAAAGCCGGTGGCCACCCACCCGGCGGCGACGCTCAGCAGCAGCCACGCGATGGCGAAAACGCGATCACTATTCATCGATGTCTCGGCGTATTGGAAGGGCCGCGAACGCGGCGCCAGGAGAAATGCCAGGAGGAATGCCGGGCGGCATGCGCCCGGCACAGGCCGCTTGCCGGCCTACTTCAGCAGGCCAAATTCACGCGCCAGGGTCTGATAACGGGACACCTCGGCCCTGACATAGGCGTCCAGCTCCGGACCGGTCTTGGCGAACGGGAACAAGCCACGCGCGTCGATCGCCTCGCCAAATTGGCGGGAAGCCAGCAAGGTCCGGAACGCGGTGCTCCACCATTGGAATTCAGCGTCCGGCACCTTCGGCCCCATATAGAAGCCGCGCACGATCGGCCATTGCACATCGAAGCCCTGCTCTTTCGCGGTCGGAATGCCCGACAGCTTGCCCGGCAGCCGCTTGTCCGACAGCACCGCGAGCACCCGGATCTTGCCGGCCTCGAGCATGCCGGCGACTTCGCCGATATCGCCGGGCACGACCTGCACGTGGTTACCGAGCAACGCGGTGATGGCCTCTCCGCCGCCTTCGAATGCGACGTAACGCATCGCGCGATGTTCGACGCCGGCCTGCTTGGCCACCAGTGCCGCCTTCATCCAGTCCTGGCTGCCCACCGAGCCGCCGGCGCCAAACACCACCTTCTGCGGATCGGCCTTCATCGCGGCCATCAACTCCTTCAACGTCTTGTATGGCGAGTTGGCCGCGACCGCGACCATGCCGTAGTCCGTGCCGATGGCGGCCAGCCACTTGACGTCGTCAGGGCCGTACTTGCCAAACTTGCCATGCGCAAGGTTCAGCAGCGAGCCGCTGGAGAACGCGACGATGGCCTGGCCATCGGCCGGCCGCTGCGCCACCACGGCGTTATAGGCGACCGCACCGATGCCGCCCGGCATATAGGTGACGCGCATTGGGGACTTCAGCTGCCCGGCGTCCTGCAACGCGCTCTGTGCGAGCTTGCAGGTCAGGTCAAATCCGCCTCCCGGCTTGGCGGGCGCAATGCATTCCGGTCGCGATGGCTGGGCTTGCGCGCTGGTCGATAGCAGCAAGCCGGTCGCGAGCACGGCGGCAACAAGCTTGGGAACGGCAGTCATAGGGTCTCCTGGTCCGGTCGTTGTGGTCGTTGTTATGGCGCGCGAACACGAATTGACTTCCGCGCGATTGGCCGTATCGTAGAGCCCGATCCTGTCGCAAGCCTGTCATTGCGACTGTCACGGCCTAGCGTTTACCCTATTCCATGCGTTTATTGCTGATCGAGGACCATCAGGAGCTGGCAGCCTGGATGGTCAAATCCCTGCGGGCGGACGGATTCGATATCGATCATGTCCCCGATGGCGAAACGGCTCTGTCGATGCTGCAGGACCAACCTTATGGCCTGATCCTGCTCGACCTGTCATTGCCCGGCATCGATGGCCTGGAGGTACTGCGTATTGCGAGGGCTCGCGGCATCGGCGCGCCCATTCTGATCCTGACGGCCCGCACCGAAGTTGCCGACCGCATCAAGGGCCTGGACCTGGGCGCGGACGACTATATCGCCAAGCCCTTCGACCTCGGTGAATTGAGCGCGCGTATCAAGGCGCAGTTGCGTCGCACCCATGGTGGCCAGCCCGTGACGCGCTTCGGCGACCTCGCCTTCGACTCGGTCGAGCGCGCCTTTCTGCTGCGCGATGAACCGCTGACGCTGTCGCGGCGAGAGCATGCGGTGCTGGAGGCCCTGTTCATTCGCGCGGGCCGCGTCGTGACCCGCGAAAGCCTGCTGGGACGGGTGTTCTCGCTCGACGATGAAGTCAATCCCGAGGCCATCGAGCTCTACGTGTCGCGCGTGCGCAAGAAGCTGCGCAATGGCAAAACGACGATTACCGCCGTCCGGGGTATCGGCTACCTGCTCGAAGCGAACCATGGCGACGGCTGACAGGCGGCACAGTCTGCGCCGGCGTCTGCTGTGGCGCCTGACCATTCCACTGGTGGCGGTAGGACTCTTTACCGCCTTCACGTCGTATCGCACGGCATTGGCGGAAGCGAACCAGGCCCATGACCGCACGCTGCTGGCCTCCGCGCGCGCGATCGCCGAACGGCTGGATTATCGCAACGGACAGCTCGTGGTCGACGTTCCCTACGTTGCGCTGGATACCTTCCAGGTCGATACGCGCGGCCGCATCTATTACCGGGTGCGAGATCCGGCCGGGCGTTTTGTCTCCGGCGATCGCGATCTACCCGCGATGCCCAACGATGTGCCGCGCAGCGACGACTACCCTGCTCTCGTGCATTTCTACAATACCGACTATCTCGGCACGCCCTTGCGTGTCGCGGCGTTGTGGCAACCGGTGGCAGGCGCTGGCGATGGCGGTATCGCTCTGGTCGAGGTCGGCGAAACGCTGGAAATGCGCGACGATATGGCGATGCGGCTGCTGGCGACCACGCTGTGGCAGCAAGCGCTGCTGATTGCCGCCTCGATTGCGCTGATCGCGCTGGCCGTACATGTCGCGCTTCGACCGCTGAAGAACATCGAGGAAACGCTGCGCGCCCGCGGCACCGACAGTCTGGACCCGATCGACGTCCCCGAGCTGCCGCGCGAAGTCCATCCCCTGCTCGCGTCGCTGAACGGCTATCTGCACAGCCTGCGCGCCATGATCTCGCGGCAATCGCAATTCCTCGACGACGCCTCGCATCAATTGCGCACCGCGCTGGCACTGGTCAGAACTCAGGCAGATCATGCCGTGCGCACCTATCAGGCCAAGCCGGAATGGCGCGAGATCAGGGACGCAATCGACCGCACCATCAGGCTGACCAACCAGCTGCTGACGCTGGCACGTAGCGATGCCCAGCCGCCGCATTCTGCCGCTGGCGCCGCGGCACATCCGCTCGACCTGACGGCGTTATGCAGGACGGTGTCGGCCGAGTGGTATCTCGCCGCACGTGACCGGCAGCTGGACTTTGGCCTGATCGCCCGCGACGAGGCGCAGGCCTACGTCAATGGCGACGAGGGCATGCTGCGCGAGATGCTCGCCAACGTTCTGGACAACGCCGTGCAATACACGCCGGCGGGCGGACGGGTGGAAGTGACGGTGATTGCCGGCACCGCCACGCACCTGGTTCTGGTGGACGACAGCGGCATGGGGATTGCACCGGCGCTGCGGGACAAGGCCTTCGATCGATTCGCGCGCCTGGGTAACGTGGCTCAGCCGGGCAGCGGTCTGGGCCTGGCTATCGTGCGCCAGATTTGCGAGGCGCATGGCGGGCGGGTACTGCTTGAGGACGGGCCCGATGGACGAGGACTTCGGATCCGGATCGAATTGCCCGCCGCGCCCGCGCCCGGCATTGCGTCTATCGCCCAACTTCGCCTAAGTTGATTGGGTGCGGATAGCTGCGTACGGGCGAGTCGAATATTGCGCCCGGCGTTGGCGAGCCGGCTTGGCCGGGAGGTCACGATGTTCGCGATCTGGGCGCTGGTAATCGGTGGGCTGATGGTAACGATGGGCCTCATCGGCTCGGTTGTGAAACGGATGCCGATCGCCCCCTCGGCGCTATACCTGCTGTTTGGCGTGGCGCTCGGACCGGTTGGCGCCGGGCTTATCTTGCTCGATCTCCACGATCCGGACCACGTCGCCGCGCTGGAGATCGTCACTGAAATCGCTGTGCTGATCTCGCTGTTCGGCGTCGGGCTGCGCTTGCGCGTGCGCATGTCATATCGGATATGGCGATTGCCGGTCCAGCTTGCCAGTGTGGCGATGCTGCTCACCATCGCCGGGGTATGCGCGGTAGGGGTCGGTTGGCTCGGCCTGCCGCTCGGCGTCGCGGTCCTTGCCGGCGCCATCCTTGCGCCCACGGATCCCGTGCTCGCCTCCGACGTGCAAATGGAGGACACCGAAGACCGGGACATCGTTCGTTTCAGCCTGACCGGGGAAGGCGGCCTCAACGATGGCACGGCATTTCCCTTCGTGATGCTTGGCCTGGGCCTGCTCGGCCATCACCAGCTGGGCCCCGGTTTGACGCGATGGATTGCCGTCGACCTGATCTGGGCAACGGTAGGGGGCCTCGCGATCGGCGCCGCGCTCGGCCTGCTGTCCAGCAAGACGATTCTTGCCTTGCGCATGCGCTTTCATGAGGCTGTCGGGCTAGAGAGCTTCTTCACGTTGGGACTGATCGGCGTCTCCTATGGCGCCGCGTTATCGGCGAGCACCTATGGCTTCCTGGCGGTGTTTGCGGCCGGTGTGGCAATGCGCCAGGTGGAACGCGACGAAAACCCGAACACGCCGCCGGACGAAGTGCTCGGTACCGTCCCCATAAAGGGTCTCGAACAGGTCGCCACTCACGAGCACAAGGCCGCGGCGTATCTCACGCAGACCGTATCCGCGTTCTCCCTGGACGTGGAGCGTTTGGCGGAGCTATGCGTCACGCTTCTGATCGGGGCCATGCTGACTCGGGCGACGTTCAGCGTTCCGGCGCTGGGCTGCGCCCTGCTGCTCATTCTGTTGATCCGGCCGCTCTCGGTCTATCTCTCCACGGCCGGCATGGGCTTGCGGCCGGCGCAACGGCGGCTTACCGCATGGTTCGGCATCCGTGGCATCGGCTCGCTGTACTACCTGGCCTATTCGCTCGCCCATGCCCCCGAAATGGCGCAGGCCGACCTGCTGCTGCAGATCACCTTGTGCACGGTGGTCGTGTCGATTGTGCTGCATGGTTCGACCGCGACGCCGCTGATGGCGATGTACCAGCGGGTCCGGAGGTGACGGGGCTCTGCGCAACATCATGCCAGTAGTGCGCAGCGATGCGACATTGGTATTCATTGGTTGGGAATCCTGCTAAGTTTTCCGCGGCCATTTATCCCCAGACGGTCCATTCAGGATGCAATCCCACCATTCCTTCCCTGACAAGCGCAGCCAGCCGTGCTCAAGTGCGTCCGCCATGTCGGATAGATAAGCCGGAAGGCTTGGTGCCAGGACATACCTTCCATCGCCACTGTCGGGCATCCACAAGACAAGTTGCCCCACCGTACCAATCGGTCCAGGCACCAAATCAATAAACATCCTTACGCCGGTCACGCTTCTCGCAATGGGAATCCACTTCGGGTTCCAATAGTCGAAACGAACGGCCTGGTTCGCACGAATAGAATCGTTCGGCTGGAACCACATGTCAGCATTGCCGTCAGATGCGATGCCCTCTTCGCGCAGCGTCGACAGGAACGCCATATCTTGTCCGATGCGGTCCAAATCATGCCAGTAGAGGAATGGGAAGAAAGCGAGAGAATTCCAGTCCTGGAAGTGCTGGCCACCGTGGCACGAATAACACTGGCGTACGTCGTCCGGCAACCTCAGATTCAGAGTTTGCTCCAGTGCTTCGAAATCGGAAGAATGCGCTGGCGGCAGCAGGATCGTGTACATCGGCGCAGCACGCTCCCGCAACAGCAAGTCCAGGCGTTTCCATAGTTGTACCACGGCGGTGTTCATTTGCTAGCTCACGGTGTTACATGGACCCAAAACGCATCGCCACCATACTCGCGAACGAATGCTGGATACGGGTCCAAGCGGCTTCCAGCCTGACCAGTCTCATAGGAGAGATCAATAACACGCTCCTGCCGGTAGAACGTTCCGAGGTCGGTTCCCCCTTTTCCGTTATGTGCCGCAAGAATGTATTTCGCAGAAGTGGTCGATGGCATCTCGAAAGCCCCTTGATATGTACTGGCAAAGGGATACTCGTCGCATTGGCACGTGGGCACACCGCCTGTTGGGGAGCATGAGCTGCTTGCCCTGGGATTTTGAACGATAAGCGAGCTCGGGCTCCCGCACGAGGCGTATCGGTTAGCAACGTTCATGATAGGTATTTGCGTCCGCTGTAGTACGAGGCCAGTCCCACGTACTGAGTCGTCAGCAATGGCCCGAAATCCGGGCTTCATCTGAAACTTGCCGGGAGCGCCAGCAGTCTGGGCTTCCATGATGTGAGCCGCATACTCCTCTGCCCCAGGCGAAGATACGGTAAGCACGGCGGCGGCTTGGGGAAAAACGCAGCCGTTATCTCCGCTGTACGCAACTCCGCGGTCGCAGCGTAGCAGGATACCCGACGAGTCCAGCCGTGGATAGAACGAGATGGTCTGCCCATAGGCGCTCTGGAACGATGCACCATCGGGCGCAAAGGCGAACGTGTCGAACTTGACCGGGAAAGTCAGCGCGTCCCGCTTCAATTCGGCGGTCTGAACCCAATTGAAGGTGATGGTGTACTCGCTACTGACCTCCCCGCCATTCAAGGGAACGCTCAGAGGGCTGCCAGCCACGGTGCATTCCGGCGTGTAGCCCGAGACCTCCTGGGATTCGCCGCAGGCAAAGATCGGCATGACCTTGATGAGTGGCTGCTTGACGGGTCCCTTGTACTCAGGGTTAGGGTTGAATCCCTCCGCCTTGACGCTCACCAAATGCGGCGCAAGAATATCACTGGATAATTTGGAATCGCTCGAAGCAACGGATGAAATAAACTTCCATCTGGATTAAAAGAATGGCTTGCCGATGTATTTGATCAAAGGCATTTTCTCTTATTTATGCTAATTCCCTCCTAACTTTTTCCGTCAACTGAAATTCAGCAAACGGAAGCCATCCCCATACGAAAGAGGGATATAAATGCAATCCTTTATCGTGTAGCGACGTTTCGGTCAGATCACTGGAGCCGGCGCCCGGATCAGCCGCACGGCGACGCGACGGCTTTGTTCCCCGCTGGGAGGAGAATGAAGCTACGTCGGCAATAAGAAACTGTCTTTTGCCGAATGTCCCTTCTGAAGACTCCGCGTGGGTCGCGATCTGGAACTCGCATGTGCGGTGCATTGTCCACAATTCGTGGATAGTCCATCCCAACGCGCCCTCTCAATTTCCCACCGTTTGCTGCCTACACTGGTCCCCTCGACACGCACGGGAGACCGCAATGGCAGACCATTCGATCCGGAACAAGACCGTCCTGATTGCGGGCGGCGCAAAGAACCTTGGCGGCTTGATTGCCCGCGACCTCGCCGAGCAAGGCGCGAAGGCGGTGGCCATCCACTACCACAGCGCGGCCAGTCAGGCCGATGCCGAAGCGACACTGGCGGCGATCGAGCGCGCCGGAGCCCGGGCCGTTGCGTTCCAGGGCGATCTCGGCAGTGCGACTGCGGTCGGCAAACTGTTCGCCGATACGGTGGCCGCAGTGGGCAGGCCGGACATCGCCATCAATACGGTGGGCAAGGTATTGAAAAAGCCGATCCTCGAGGTCAGCGAAGCCGAATACGATGAGATGGCCGCGGTCAACGCGAAGTCCGCTTTCTTCTTTCTGAAGGAGGCCGGTCGGCACGTCAACGACAACGGCAAGATCGTGACGCTGGTGACTTCGCTGCTGGGCGCATTTACACCCTTCTATTCCGCCTATGCCGGCACCAAGGCGCCAGTCGAGCATTTCACGCGGGCCGCCGCCAAGGAGTTCGGCGCGCGCGGTATCTCGGTAACCGCGGTTGGGCCGGGGCCGATGGATACCCCGTTCTTCTATCCCGCAGAGGGCGAAGACGCGGTCGCCTATCACAAGACCGCGGCGGCGCTGTCCCCGTTCTCGGCGACCGGCCTGACCGATATCGAAGACGTGGTTCCCTTTATCCGCCATCTCGTCAGTGACGGCTGGTGGATCACCGGTCAGACCCTGTTGATCAATGGCGGCTACACCACGAAGTAAGCGGTCGGCGGTCTGACGACGTTCTCCGCGGATTCCCCCTGATTCCCCCTACCCCCATTTGCGGCCTGCTCGCGCCCGGTTCCATCGGCGCATGAGCGGGCCGTTTTCTTGCGCCCCGGCTCCCGGTAAGACGGCCGATGCCGTAGCATGGCGGCAACGGAAGAAATCGTATGGACCGATTGGATCAATACCGCGTCTTTGTCCGCGTGGCGGAAATGGGCAGCTTCATCAAGGCCGCGCATTCGCTGGATCTGCCGCGTACCACGGTGTCGGCGGCCATCCAGCAGCTGGAACAGGGCATTGGCGTCCGCCTTCTGCACCGGACCACGCGGCAGGTGCAATTGACCGCCGACGGCATGCTGCTGCTCGATCGCGTTCGCCCGCTTCTTGACGAGGCCGACGATATCGGCCAGATGTTTCGAGCCAGCCAGCGCGCCGTCTCGGGACGGCTGCATGTAGACATGCCGAGCCGCATCGCACGGCGTCTGGTTGCGCCGGCGTTGCGCAACCTGTTGCGGCGCTATCCCAGGCTTCAATTGGTCATGGGGTCGACCGACCGCGCGATCGACCTGGTACGTGAAGGCGTCGATTGCGCGATCCGGGTCGGGACGCTGCAGGACAGCAGCCTGGTGGCGCATCGGCTCGGCATGCTGACCCTGATCAACTGCGCCAGCGCGGACTATCTGCACGAATACGGCATGCCGGCGCATCCCGGCGATCTTTCGCAAGGCCACTGGGCGGTGGGCTATGCCTCGCCGACCACCGGACGCGAGTTGCCATGGGAATACATGTCGCACGGCACGCTGCATCATGCGACGATTCCGAGCCGCCTCGTCGTCAACAATGCCGAAAGCTATATCGCCTGCTGCACCGCCGGAATTGGCTTGATCCAGATCCCGCGTTTCGACGTACAGCACCTGCTGGACCGAGGCAGGCTCGTGGAAGTCATGCCCGAATTCCGCCCGCCTCCGATGCCGATTTCGCTGATCTATCCGCATCGCGGCCATCGATCGCGCCGCGTCGGCGCGTTTATCGAGTGGTTCGAGGAGCTGATCCATCCGCATCTCCAGGCGTGATACCGGAGAAGCGCCACGATCGCGCCGCGAACCACCTGCACCCGCACCTGCATCGCCTCACTTTTTCACGGTCGAGGAAACGCCCTCCCCTTTTTCGGCCCCATAGGTCTTGACGAGGTAATCGACAATCGCCGGTATGTCCTCGTCTTTCAGCGGGGCGCCGAACGGCTTCTTCATCTTCTTGACGGTGGCTTCCCAGTAGGTCCGCGACGAAGTCACGGGCTGCGTCGAGACATATTGCGCGGAATGGCAGGTCATGCAATTTTGCAGCGCAAGCGTGTATCCCGGCAGGGTACTGGGCTGGTACATGGCCGTTTCCTGAGGGAGCTGGACTTCGAGCGCTGTCGCACTCGATGTTGTTGCGAAGGCAATGAGCGCAGCAACGATGGAAGGCAATGTCGTTCTTTTCATGGTGCCCTCACCTGACGATGATGCGCGTGGATTCCACCACGTTGCGCATGTATCCAGCCGGATTCCAGTTCGCCGTCAGAGGCTGCGTCTCGCCAGAGCGGCTTTTTGCCCGAACCCGCAGGTCATAGGTGCCCTTTCTGTTCGGACGGAACGCAATGGTCCACTCCCGGAACGAATACCGGCCCAGGTCCTTGCCAAGCGACGCCGCACGCCAGCTGGCGCCGCCATCGTCGGAAAATGCGACGTCCTGGATGCCGTGCCCGCCGTCGAACGCAATGCCCTTGACGATGACGTCCCGGCCTATCGGGACGACACTGTCCTGCATGTGGCTCGTAATGAAGGAGCGCACATTGAAGCGGCCGATCGGAACGGTGCTAGTGGGCGCGGTCCCCGGCGAGACGCAAGCGCAGTCATTGGCTGGAATCCGGTAGGCGGCGTTCATCCAGAATCCGTCGAACGGCTTATCCAGTACCTGGATGTGGGACAGATGCTTGACCCAATACGTACCGTAGTGCCCAGGCACGACGAGGCGCAACGGGTAGCCGTTCAGCATGGGCAGGTCCTTGCCGTTCATCGCCCAGGCCAGCATGACTTCGCCATCCATCGCGTAATCGACGGTCAGCGCCTTGACGAAGTCGGGTCCTGTTTCCAACGGAGGGCGGTCCAGTCCATCGAAACTGACCTGTACCGCGCCGGGCTTGATGCCTGCCTTTTCCAGCAGCGCCCGCAGCGGAATACCGGTCCAGCGGGCATTGCCCATCGCGCCATTGCCAAGCTGACCGCCATTGACGCGTGGATCGGAGAATCCCCGGCTATTTCCCGAGCATTGGTTGACGGCGACCAATTCGACGGGATCGGCAATCTTGCGCAATTCCCGCAGCGACAGCTCCATCGCGTTGCCGACATGGCCGTCGATCTTCAGGCGATAGCTGGCGGGATCGATATCCGTGGGAATGCCGCTCCAGTGATAGCGCACGAAGAATGCGTCATTGGGAGTGATCACGCCTTCGCGAAACACTTCAAACGGTGTTTCCAGCTGCGGTGGCCGGCTTGTCAGCAGAATCAGCGGACGCTTCTGCGGAAATGCCACCAGCTCGCGATGGCCGTTGTCGAACGGCATTTCCCTGGTCGGCGTCGCTCCGAACACGGTCGGTGCCACCAGGCCGAGCGTTCCCTGAACCGCTAGCGCCGCACCGCTTTTGATGACGGTGCGGCGGCTTGGATCGGTAACGCTGCGCTTATGCTGTTCCGCCATTCAAGTCTCCTCGTCTTTCGAATATTGAATGGCGAGCAGCGTAAAAGATCGGGGAATACAAGTAAAACCGGTAATTTTGATATCGCTTACCGGGAAATCAAATGCCTTTCGCCGTTCCCTGAAGCCTTATCGCCTATCGAAACGCCGCTCACGGCCTCTTGAGCCTCAAGGTCTGGTCCGTAGCGTTGGTTGACATGCAAACCATCTACCCGGCAAAATAGTTTGCATGCCACCCATTCCGCCGTCCCAGCCCCCCGATTCCTCCGCCGTCGAACAATCCCCCGCGCGTCTCGGCCGTCTGGTCGGCGCCGTTTATCGCCGCTGGCGAAAAGCCGTCGACCAGAGCTTTCGCGAGCTGGGGCTGACCGATGCTTCGCGTGCGCCGCTGGTCGCGCTCTATGAATCATCGGCGCCGAGCATGCGCCAGGGCGAGCTCGCCGAATATCTGGCGCTCGACAAGTCGTCGTTGGTCAGGGTGTTGTCGCAGTTGCGCGAGATGGGTCTGGTCGAATGGGAGGCGGACGAGTCCGACCGGCGCGCCAAGAGCATTCGCCTGACAACGAAAGGCCGGGCGATGGCCAAACGCATGCTGGGCAAGAGTCTGGAAATCGAAGCGCAGATCCTGCAGGCGCTGTCGCACGAAGAATTGCGCACGACCCGTGCCGCCCTCGAGAAAATCGCACGCCGCCTGACCGAAGTCTGAGGCGGCCCCGATCATGCAGTCCTCACAACAAGCGATTCCCCCTTCCGTCCGTGCCCCGATGTGGTTGCTGGTGTTGGTGACGCTCAGCGGCACCATGGCCATGCATATCTTCGTGCCGGCGCTGCCGCTCGCCGGCGCCGACCTGCACGCCAGCACCGCGGGCATGCAGCAGACCATCACGTATTACGTATTGGGACTGGCCTTTGGCCAACTGATCTATGGGCCGGTCTCGGACACGATCGGGCGGCGGCCCACGCTGCTGATCGGGCTGGCTCTATACCTGTGCGCCAGCATCCTGGCCCTCTTTGCGACGTCCCTGACCTGGCTGCTGTTCGCGCGGATGGCGCAGGCGCTCGGCGGCGCTGCGGGCATCACGCTGGGCCGATCGATCGTGCGCGACACCGCCGCGCCTGACCGTGTGACCAGCGAACTGGCGCTGCTGAACCTGCTGACGCTGGTAGGCCCGGGCCTGTCGCCGGTCGTGGGATCGTTTCTCGCGGACCAGTTCGGCTGGCGTGCGATCTATGTATTCCTGGTCGCCATTGCCGGGGTGATGGTGTACTGCGCCTGGCGGCTGCTGCCCGAGACGAATCCGGAGCGCCGATCGCTGCAGGTGTTCACGATCGCGCGAGACTACGGCCGCCTGCTGCGCAATCGGCGCTATCTGGGCTTCATGGTGGGCGGGTCCTGTTCGACCACCGCGCTCTACCCGTATCTGGCGACCTCGCCGTACATCGTCCATGACCAGCTGGGTCTGCCGGTCTGGCAGATCGGCTGGTTTGCCACGGTCACGATCGTCGGCGCCAGTGTGGGAACGATGATCACCAAGCGCCTGGCGGGCCAGCTCAGGCCGGAGGTCTTCCTGAATGCCGGCGCGGGGCTGAGCCTGTCGATGGCATCGGCGTTGCTGCTGGTGCAGCTTGGCGGCTGGCTCACCGCCCCGCTGCTGATCGCCATCACCTTCATGCTGACGGTCGGCGCGGGACTGGCCAGCCCCGCGGCATTGTCGCGTTCGATCTCGGCGGTGCCCGGACTGACCGGCGCGGCCGCCGGCCTCTACGGCTGCGGGCAAATGGCGATCGGCGCGTTGGGCACCAGGCTGGTCGGATTCGGTTCGACGCCGGCGACGGCCTGCGCCATCGTGCAGATCGCGATCACCGGCGCGGCGCTGTGCGCATACCGCGGCGCCGCGCGCGCCGATACTGACTGACGGTCTTACTCCGCCGCAATCTTCATCGTCTTGACGTCCCGCTCCCAGCGCACCAGCTCGTCGTTGATGCGGGCGCGGAATGCCGCCGGCGTGCTGCTCTCCGGTTCGACGCCCTGCTGCGCCAGCGCGGCGACCACGTCGGGCTTGGCCAGTGCCTTGGCGGTTTCGCGCGCCAATTGCTCGACGATCGCCGGATCGGTGCCGCCGGTGGTGAACAGCCCGTACCAGCTGGAGAAGTCGTAGCCCGGCACGCCGGCTTCGGCCATGGTCGGCACATTGGGCAGCGACGGGATGCGCTTCTTCGTGGTGACCGCCAGGATCTTCGCCTTGCCGGTCTTCAGCGCCGCCATCGCCACCGGGACCGAGCCGAACACCATGTCGACGTTGCCGGCGTACAGGTCGTTCATCGCGGGGCCGTTGCCCTTGTAGGGGATGTGCAGCAGGTCGATGCCGCCCAGCTTTTCCATCAGCGCACCGGAGACATGCAGCGTGGTGCCATTGCCCGACGAGCCGTAGGTATAGGCGCCGGGCTTCTGCTTCGCGCCGGCCAGCAGTTCCTTGACGTTGTTGAACGGCAGACCGGTCCTGACCATCAGCACATTGGCCGCCTCGGCAACCAGCGACACCGGAGCCAGGCCGGTGCGCGGATCGTAGGGCATCTTGCGGGTCAGTGCCGGCATGATGGTCTGCGCGCCGGCGCTGCCGAGCAGCAGCGTGTAGCCGTCGGGCGTCGCCTTGGCGACCATGTCGGCGCCGATCAGGCCGCCGGCGCCGCCGCGGTTTTCGACCACGACCGACTGGCCCATGCTCTGCTGCAGTTCCTTGGCCAGGATGCGGGCGATGGTGTCGTTCGCCCCGCCCGCCGCGAAGGCAACCACCATGCGGATCGGCTTGGATGGGTACTTGTCCGCGGCGACTGTCAGCGAAGGCATCGCGCACAACGCGGCGACGGCGAGCAAGGTACGGCGGCGAACGGGGTTGCAAACGGGGTTGCGAACGGTGTTGCGAACGGCGGGCATGGCAGGCTTCTCCTCTTATGGTCGCCCGATGTTACTGGCCCGCTCAAATAAAGAAAATTAAGACTTTATTTGCCGTCTCCCAAGAAAAACTTAAGGCCAATGCCCGCCCCAAAACGGATCCCCAAGGTGTTACCCAAGGGGGCATCCGAAGCACTATGTCGGGGAACGTTGCCCCACTGTGGACGCGTCGGCCTCCTGCGTCCGCTCGCTTGACCAGCCGCCGCCGAGGGCCCTGAACAGGGCGGCCAGCGCGCTTTGCCGTTGCGCGGCCACGTCGATCAGCGCCGTTTGCGCGGCATAGTGGCTACGCTGCGCCTCCAGATAGCGCAGATGATCGTCGACCCCGGCGCGGTAGCGCGCCTCGGACAGCCGCAACGTCTGCTCGCTGGTCTGCGCAACGGCGCGGCGGGCCACTTCTTCGCGGCGCAGCGTGTCGGTTGCCGCCAGCGCGTCCGAGACTTCGCGGAACGCGGTCTGGATCGTCTTCTCGTAGTTGGCCACCGCGATGTCCTTGCGCACATGGGCCAGATCGAGGTTCGCGAGATTGCGGCCACCGGAGAAGATCGGCAGCGTCAGTTGCGGGGCGAACGACCATACCGTCTGGCCCGCGCCGAACAGGTTGGACAACTCGCCGCTGGCGCTGCCGAACATGCCGGTCAACGTGATGCGCGGAAAGAACGCCGCGCGTGCCGCGCCGATGTCGGCATGGCGTCCGCGCAGCCGCTGTTCCGCGGCGAGGATGTCCGGCCGGTGAATCAGCAGCTCGGACGGCGTGCCGGGCGCCAGTGTCTGCACCAGCAGCACGTCGTCGCGCGGCGCCTGCGGCAATTGCGCGGCGATGTCCGGCACGCCGACCAGCAGCGCGAGCGCATTGGTTGCCTGGCGAAACTCGCGGTCGGTCCGTTCGAGGTCGGCGCGCGCCTGGTCGGTCAGCCCGCTCGCCTCGTAGAAATCGAGCGCGGTGGCCGTGCCGGCCTGGCGGCGCTGGGCAATCAGCCGCAGCGACGCTTCGCGCGTCTGCAGAGTCTGCGTGGTCAGCAGATGGCGCCGCTGGGCGCTGTCCCGCGCCAGATACGCCTGGATGACCTCGGCGACCAGGCTGATCCGCGCGCTGCGTGCGGCCTCCTCGGTCGCGAAGTATTCCCGCAGCGCGGCTTCGGACAGGTCGCGCACGCGGCCGAACAGGTCGAGCTCGAACGCCGGCACCGCGATGCCGGCCTGCACGGTCTGCTGGACAGAACCCATGCCCGGCTGGCGCAGGTCCTCGGCCACGCGTTGCCGCGTGCTGCCCGCCTCCGCCTGCAGCCCCGGCACACGGTCGGCACGTTGCACGCGATACATCGCGCGCGCCGCCTCGATGTTCAGCACCGCCTGCCGCAGGTCGCGATTGTTCTCGAGCGCCAGCGCGACCAGCTCGCGCAACTTGTCGTCGACGATGAAGCTGTCCCATTGCAGCACGGCGGCCGATGAGGGCGCGGCCTGTGCTTCGCCGGCCGCCATCCCGGCCATCTGCGTCATCGGGCCGGACGTCCATTGCGTGGGCACTGGCGCCGCCGGCCGCTCATAGACCGGCGCCAGCGAACAACCGGTCAGGACAGCGGTGACGCTCAACAGCAGGCACGGCAACGTCGTGCGGTATCGAATCGATTTCATTGCGCGCCCTCCGTCGTCGTGGTTGCAGTCGGCGTCGTGGTTCGTGCGTTGTCCCCTGCATTGTCCCGATACCGCTTGAAGCGCGACAGCACCCAGACAAAGAACACCGGGGCAAACACCACACCCAGCGTGGTCGCGGTCAGCATGCCGCCGATCACGCCGGTACCGATCGCGCGCTGGCTGGCCGCGCCGGCGCCGGTCGCAATGGCCAGCGGCACGACGCCCAGAATGAAGGCCATCGACGTCATCACGATCGGGCGGAACCGCAGCCGCGACGCCTCCAGCGCGGCGTCGATCAGCGGCATGCCCTGCTCGCGCAGCGACTTGGCGAATTCCACGATCAGGATCGCGTTCTTGGCCGCCAGACCGATGATCGTGATCAGCCCCACCTTGAAATAGACGTCGTTCGGCATGCCAAGGGCATTGACCGCCAGCACCGATCCCAGCGCACCGATCGGCACGATCAGCATCACCGAGGCGGCAATCGCCCAGCTCTCGTACAGCGCGACCAGCAGCAGGAACACCACCAGGAAGGACAACCCGAGCAGCAGCGGCGCCTGCGCGCCGGCCTGCCGTTCCTGGTACGACAGCCCAGTCCATTCGTAGCCGATGCCTGCCGGCAGCCTGGCGGCGATCCGTTCGATCTCGGCCATGGCCTCGCCGGTACTGAAACCGGGCGCGGCGTCGCCCATGATCTTGATCGTCGGATAGCCGTTGTAGTGCGACACCTGCACCGGGCCGATCTCCCACTCTGGCGTGGCGAACGCGCTCAGCGGCACCTGTTCGCCGCGCACGTTCGGCACGTTCAGCGACAGCAGCGCTTCGGGCGTCATGCGGTCGCGCACGTCGGCCTGCACGACGACCCGCTGCAGCCGCCCGACGTTGGCGAAGTCGGCCACCGTCGCGGAACCATAGGCGCTGGAAATCGCGGTGTTGATCGCCTCGAAGCCGACGCCCAGCGCCTCGGCCTTGTCGCGATCGATATCGAGGCGAAGCTGCGGCGCGTCCTCCAGACCTTCCATCATCGCGTACGCCAGCACCGGCGAGGCGCTGGCCTCCTTCAGCAGCGTATCGCGCGCCGCCACCAGCGCGGCGCGTCCCAGGCCGCCGCGATCCTGCAGGCGCAGCGCGAAGCCGCTGGCATTGCCCAGCCCTTCGATCGGCGGCGGATCGACCGCCATCACGCGCGCCTCCTTCAGCCCCGCAAACTGCGCGTTGAAGGCGGCCACCTCGTCGCTGGCATGCTGGCCGCCGCCCCGCTCCGACCAGTCGGTCAGCGTCGGAAAGCCCAGCGCCGCGTTCTGGCCGCTGCCCGAGAAGCTGAAGCCCAGCACCATCGTGGTCGACTCCATCGCCTTGCGGCCGAGCAGCCAGCTCTCCAGTTCCTTGACCACGGCCTCGGTGCGCTGGTTGGTCGCGCCCGGGGGCAGTTGCACGTCGACCACGAAGTAGCCCTGATCCTCGATGGGCACGAACGATTCCGGCAGCCGCGTGTACAGCAGCGCCAGCAGCGCCACCACCATGCCGTAGACGATCATGCAGCGGCCGGCGCGGCGCAGCAGCTTCGAGTTCAGCGCGGTGAAACGCTCGGTCAGCCGGCTGAACCGGCGGTTGAACCAGCCGAAGAAGCCGCGCTTCTCTTCATGATGGCCTTGCGCAATCGGCTTGAGCAGCGTCGCGCAAAGCGCGGGCGTCAAGGTCAGCGCGAGAAAGCCCGAGAACAGGATCGACACGGCCAGCGATAGCGAGAACTGCCGGTAGATGACGCCGACCGACCCTGACATGAAGGCCAGCGGGAAGAACACCGCCGCCAGCACCAGCGTGATGCCGATGATGGCGCCCGACACCTGGCTCATCGCCTTGGCGGTCGCCTCGACAGGCCCGAGCCTTTCCTCGGCCATGATGCGCTCGACGTTCTCGACCACGACGATGGCGTCGTCGACCAGGATGCCGATTGCCAGCACCATGCCGAACATCGTCATCATGTTGACGGAGAAGCCGATCGCATACATCACCGCCAGCGTGCCGGCCAGGCAGACCGGCACGACGATGGTCGGAATCAGCGTGTAGCGCAGGTTCTGCAGGAACAGCAGCATCACCAGGAACACCAGCACCACCGCTTCGACCAGCGTATGGATGACCTTCTCGATCGCGACCTCGACGAAGCGCGAGGTGTCGTAGGGGACCGAGTACTCGATGTCGTCCGGGAAGGACCTGGACAACTCCTCGAGCTTGGCGCGGACCGCACGGGCGGTCTCCAGCGCGTTCGCGCCCGGGCGCAGTTGCACCGCGGCGCCGACCGCGCGCTTGCCGCTGGTCAGCATGTCGAAGTTGTAGTCCTGCAGGCCGACCTCGAGCCGCGCGACGTCGGCGAGCGTCACCTTCGAACCGTCGGCATTGGCGCGCAGCACGATCGCGCCGAATTCCTCGGTGGTCGTCAGCATGCCCTTGACGGCGATGGTCGCGCTGAGCTCCTGGTCCGCGCTGCCCGGCGGGCTGCCGAAGCTGCCGGCGGGCACCTGCACGTTCTGCGCGGCGATTGCCTCGTTGACATCGGCGACCGACAGGCCGAAGCCGAGCAGCTTCTGCGGGTCGATCCACACGCGCATCGCGGCCTCGGCGCCGAAGAACTGCACCTTGCCGACGCCCGGCACGCGGCGGATCTCGTTGTTGATCCGGCGCGCCGCGTAGTCGGCCAGCGTGATTATATCCTTGCCGGCGTCGTCGCCCTTGAAGTTGATCGAGTAGACCAGCAGGAAGCCCGCGCTGACCTGCTCGGTACGCAGGCCCTGGCGGGTGACCGCGGCCGGCAGGCGTGCCTCGGCCTGCTTGATCCGGTTCTGCACGTCGACCTGCGCCAGATCGGGATCGACGCCCGGCGCGAACGTCACGGTGATTTCCGCGATGCCGGCCGAGCTGCTGGACGAGTCGTAGTACAGCATCCCCTTGGCGCCGTTCAGTTCCTCCTCGATGACGCTGGTCACCGAATCGACCAGCGTGGTCGCGGACGCGCCCGGGTAGACCGCCGAGATGGCGATCTGCGGCGGCGCGACGGTGGGATATTGCGACACCGGCAACGACGGCATCGCGAGCAGGCCCGCCAGCACGATGAAGATCGCCAGCACCCAGGCAAAGTTGGGGCGATGAATGAAGAATCTTGGCAGCATGATGTCTGTTCAGTGGCGCGGCGCCTGCGCGCCTAGCCTCGTTCCGCCGCAGGAGGGTTCGAGGGCCCGGACTGTCCGGCTTCCCCGGCCTGCCTGGCTGGCGCCGCGGGGGCGATGGTGACCTTCTGCCCGGGACTGGCTTCGCCGCCGACCACGATGCGGTCGCCCGGCTTCACGCCCTCGAGGATCTGCCACTCGGCGCCCTGCATCGGGCCGGTGCGGACCTGGCGGGTCTCCGCCACGTCGCCCTTGCCGACGACCAGCAACTGGGCCTTGCCGTCGGGACTGCGGCGCACCGCCCGCTGCGGCACCAGCATCGCGGCGGGATCGACCGCGTGCGTGACATGCACGCGTACGTACATGCCCGGCAGCAGCAGGCTGTCGGCATTGGGCAACTGGCCGCGCAGCGACACCTGTCCGGTGCCGCGCTCGACCGAGATGTCCGAGAACAGCAGCCGCCCTTCGCGCTTCTTGTCGGTGCCTTCGATGGTCACGACGATCGGCACGCCGCCTTCCGGCTCCCGCTGCAGCCGGCCCTGCTCCAGCGCCTCACGCATGCGCAGCACATCGGCGACCGGCTGCTTGAAGTCCACGTAGACCGGGTCGAGCTGCTGGATGGTCGCCATCGGCGTCGCCTCGCCCTGCCCGACCAGCGCGCCTTCGGTGACCAGCGCGCGGCCGATCCGGCCGGAAATCGGCGCCCGTACCGTTGCGTACTCCAGATTGAGCCGCGCGGTTTTGACTTCGGCGGCCGCGCTGCGGCGGGCGGCCCGCGCGCTCTTGAGCGTGGCCTGCGCCGCATCGAAATCCTGCCGGCTGACCGCCTCGATCTCGACCAGCGGCGCATAGCGGCGCACCACCGCGTCGGCGTCGGCCAGTACCGCCTCGGCACGCGCCAACTCGCCTTCGGCGCGCGACAGCGCCGCCTGCAACGGGGCCGGATCGATCTGGAACAGCGGATCGCCGGCCTTGACGTCGCTGCCTTCCTTGAAGTTGCGCTTGAGCACGATGCCGGCTACCCGTGCCCGCACCTCGGCGACACGAACCGGCTCGATGCGGCCCGGCAGCTCGCTGCTGACGGCCATCGGCCGCGGCTGCACCGTCAGCACATCGACCGAGGGCGCCGCCGGGGCGGCCGCCTGTTCCGCATTGCCGCATGCCGCCGTGACGATGACCGCGGCGGCTACCGCCAGCGTGCGCCATCCCCGCGTTGGGAAGTGATTCATGTCTACCTTCTTCAGTGTTCGGCAAAGGAGCGCATGCTACGCTCATTCATCATATGAATCAATAAAGATTCATATGGTATGGGAGTTGCCTGTTTTGCCGGATAATCCGGGACCGACGCGCTGCGTCCCCGCAAACGCCACAGAAAGTGCTTCTTGAGATACAAAGAATGGATTTCACCTTGTCATGACCGCCGTCCCCGCATCGAACGAAGACAACAGCCGCCTGCTGGCCGCGCTCGCGCTTGCGCTGGTCGACCAGCCGCGCGGCACGCTGCAGGACCTGGCCAAAGCCGTCGGCATCAGCAAGGCCACGCTGTACCGGTTCTGCCGGACACGCGACGAACTGATTTCCCGCCTGATCGACCATGGCGTGCGCGTGCTGGCCGACGTGGTCCAGTGCGCCGAACTGGACGACCCCTCTCCCCTTGACGCACTGCGGCGCCTGAATGCGAACATGATCGAGCAACGCGAGGTGGCGGCGTTCCTGATCTATTACTGGCGGGAGGTGGTTTCCGGCGTCTCGTCGGATTGGCAGACCGACTGGGAGGGCAAGCTGGACGCCTTCTTTCTGCGCGGCCAGCAGCAAGGTGTGTTTCGGATCGACATTACCGCGCAGGCGCTGACCGAAATCTGGGCATCGGTGCTGATCGGCCTGCTCGACGGGGAGCGGCGCGGGCGGATTGCCCGCGCCGGGCTGGCGGGTCTGGCGGAGCGGGCTTTCCTGCAGGGGGCCGGGGTGGCCGCGACGGCCGGTTGATTGGCGTATGTCAGGACGCGGTCGGCGTCATCCCCCGCAGATGCCCGGCAGCAGCCCGTCGAGCAACAGCATCACGTGGGCCGACGCGTACAGGCCAAGGCCGAATACCGCATGGGTGACGAGGCTGCGCAAGCGGGCGACGCCGGGCTTGGGCGTGCGGCGGGCCGCGATGCCGGCGCCCATGCCGGGCTGCATCAGCAGGAAGGGAAACACCACGCTGGCGAGCCCGACGATCAGCGCGGGGCCGAGGGTCGGACGGCAGGCCCACTGCGGTCCCCAGATGGCCAGCAGCGCCGCCGCGAACAGGATGCCGGTCACGTAGTGCGCAGTCCAGCCGATCCAGCGTTCGGCCGGAATCGCCGGCGACTGACCGATTGCCTCGTGTCGAAAACGGCCGCGCGGCATATGGCCCAGCCAACGGCCAACCATGCCGTAGTCCAGCGGCTTCATGCCGAGCCCGACTCGTTGAATCTCGGCCCAAAGGTCCATCGTCAGCGTTGCGCCCGCGCCGATGGCGACGGCCAGCAGCGGCAGCTTGTCATGCATGGCCGTGCTCCTCGCGCGCGCCCGCCGTCGCCTCGACCATCCAGCACGCCGAGGTAAGCCGGACCTCGCCGCCGTCGACGTAGGGTGCGAAGGCCCGCAGCACCGTCGCGACGACGGTGTCCCGCACGTTGGCATCCAGCGTCCCGAACACTCGCCCCAGCGGCCCCACGCTGGTTACGTATCGCTGCAGTTCGCTCGCGGGAAAGGTGCATGCCAGATCGACCGCACGGATGCCGATACCGGCCCATCCGGCGGCCGACAGGATGCCGCCGACCTTGTCGGCATCGGCAAACGCGAATTGCCCGGGCCCGTCGGAGGCGCGCGCCGGCAGCGCGGGCAGCAACGGCGCGGCCGCCTTCTCCGCGGTCGTCATGAATCGGTTCTCGTCAGCGCCGCGCCAGGCAATGAAGCGCAGCGCGGCACCGTCGCGCGCGGCGCGGCGCAGATTGGCGAAGGCGGCGACGGGATCGTCGAAGAACATCACACCGATCCGCGAGATCACCGTATCGAAGCTCGCCCGCGGGAACGCGTATCGCTGCGCATCCGCGCAGAGGAAGCGCGCCGTGGCGCCCTCCCGCTTGGCGCGATGCCGGGCCGCTTCGATCATCGGCTCCGACAGGTCGATGCCGGTGCACCGCCCGCGCTCGCCCAGGTCGCGCGCGACGGCCAGCGTGGTGGCGCCGGTGCCGCAGCCGACGTCCAGCACCTCGGTGCCGCCGCTGTCGCGGACGGCCTGCACGAGCAGCGCCTCCATCGGCTCGAACATCCGGTCCAGCACGTGCTGCGCCGTTACCCATCCCTGTCCGGCCGCACCGTTCCATAGTGCAGCCTGTTCGTCGTAAGCCTGCCGTTTTCCGTCCATCGTCGGCTCCTCGCAGTTGCATTGACCGTTGCATCGATCGTTGCATTGATCGTCCATGCGAGCCATCATGGCACTTCAAGTCAACTTGAAGTCAAGGGCTGCCGACATGGACATTGCAGAAGTCGCGCAACGATCTGGCGTTCCCGCCTCCACGCTGCGCTTCTATGAGGAAAAGGGACTGATCGCGTCGGTCGGCAGGCGCGGATTGCGCCGGCTGTTCGAGCCGGCCGTGCTGGATCGGCTGGCGCTGATCGCGCTGGGCCGTGCCGCCGGGTTCTCGCTGGATGAGATTTCGCTGATGTTCGCCAGCGACGGCCGGCCACGGATCGACCGCGCACGGCTCGCCGCCAAGGCGGACGAGCTGGATCGCACGATCCGCCGGCTGACCGCGATGCGCGACGGGCTGCGGCATGCCGCGGTGTGCCCGGCGCCGAGCCACCTGGAGTGTCCGACGTTCCGGCGCATGCTGCGCGCGGCGGCGGCCGGTGCGCTGGGGGGCAGCACAGCGGAAGGTCCGGCGCGCGGGCGGGCCGCCGCCATGCGAACCGGGATCGCTAAACCCCGGACATCCGGGCGCCGGAAGGATGCTTGAATCGATTCAATGCGCCCGCCTGGCCAGCACCTCGTCGCGCGGGCCGGCATCGACGACCTTTCCGCCCTCCATTACGACGACGGAATCGAACCGCGCCAGCAGGCTCGGCCGATGGACCGAGGCGACGATGCAGGCCGACGGAAAGGCGGCGTGCATGCGGTCGAACACGCGAGCCTCGGCCTGCGGGTCGAGCGCGCTGGTCGGCTCGTCAAGCAGCAGCAGCGAGCTTCCCTGCGCCGCGAGCGCGCCGCGGGCGAGCGCCAGCCGCTGCCGCTGACCGCCGGACAGGTTGCCGCCGCGCTCGTTGATGGCGCTGGCGAGGCCATCGGGAAGGCGGTGCAATACCTCGTCGAATCCGCCCGTATGCACGGCGCCGCCCAGCGCCGACGCATCGACCGGCAGGCCGAAGGTCAGATTCTCCTCGACGCTCGCCTCGAATACCTCGGCCTCCTGCGGAATCAGCGTGGCCAGCGTACGCAGCTCGGTCCAGCCGACTGCCGCGCCGTCGCGCCGCAGTTCGCCGTGCTGCGGTTGATAGAGACCGGCGAGCGTCCGCAGCAGCGTGCTCTTGCCTCCGCCGCTTGGGCCGATCAGGGCCACGCGCGCGCCACGCCGCAGCACCAGGTCGATGCCGTGCAGTCCACCGCGGGAACCGTCGGCATAGTGCACGGTGGCGCCGCGCAATTCCAGCGTCTGCCACGGCGCATCGGGCACCACGGCCGGCACCACGGCGTCCGGATCGCCGGGGGCGTCCCAGATCGGCTCGGCGCTGCCGTAGTCGGTGTGCATCCGCGCGAAGCTCTGGAAGTTCGCGGCCATCGAACCGACGACCGAGGCGGCCTGCTGCGCGTACTGGTAGATCATGAAGACGGTGCCCAGCGCCACCGCCTGCCCCGGCGAGCGCTCCTGCAGCACGTACATCACCACCAGGATCCAGGTCAGTCCCATGCCGAGCAGGTCCACGGCGAACCACTTGCCTTCGTTGACCATGACCGCACGACGCAGCGGCGCCATCACGGCCGCCATCCTGCGGCCGAGCAACTTGCGCGAGGCCGCCTGCAGGCGCAGCCCGATCACCGTACCGGCGTTGCCGACAAAGTCGAGCAACGCCGCGGCATAGCGGCGCTCGGCATCGTTCTCGGCGCGGGCCAGCTGCATCAGCGTGCGGTCGAAGCGCAGGATGATCAGCGCGATCACCACGTAGCCGGTGACGGCGATCAGGCCGCTGGTGCGCGAGAGCAACGTCAGCGCGACCAGCGGACCGACGAAGTTGAAGGCGTTCTGCAGGTAGACGAACTGGTTCTGCGCGAAGTCCGACAGCGCGCGGCTGGACTGCACCACGCGGTGCTGCAACTCGCCGGAATGCCGGCCATCGCGCCAGGCCAGCGGCGCGGCGGCGATGCGCGCATAGAGCTGGTCGCCCAGCCGCTCGCGTACGCGGACGCCGACGTTGCGCTCGAGCACGCGGCCCGGGCCGTGCAGCAGCCACGAAAGCAGATAGACGCCGATCAGATAAAGAATCCAGCGGCCGGCCGTGGCGAGGCTGTCCTGCTGCAGCGCGTTGATCGCCTGGGCGGCCAGCCACGGCATCGTCAGCCGCAGCAGCTGCGCGGCGGCGAGCAGCGCCGTGGCGCCGATCAAATGAAGCCGCACGCCGCTCGCATGACGCCACAGCGCGCGATACAGGTCGCGCGCCGCGCCTGCGAGGCCGATGGCCGGTGGCCGGGAGGTGGAGTTCGACTCCGTCATGCAGTCCTCATCGTCTTGTTCGGTGTCTTCAAGGTCTTCAGATGCGACGCCGCCTGATCGGCGGCCCGGACGAAGGATACCGCCGCGCATTTGCCGAAGCACGCATGACCCTTGACCCCGGCGCAAGAATCATTTGCCGGTCACCGGGTTTTTCCGAACGGACGCGTTGCCCACAATGGCCTCATCGCGGCATAGGCATGGCCCACCGCCACGCCGATCCGCAACCGTAACCGAGAGGAACCCATGCTGTTTACGCCCTACCGCTTTGGCAAGCTGACCACCGAAAACCGTATCGTGATGCCGCCGATGACGCGTTCGCGCGCCGGCGATGGCGGCGTGGCGACCGACCTGATGGCCGAGTACTACCGGCAGCGCGCCTCGGCCGGCCTGATCATTTCCGAAGGCACGCAGATCAGCCAGCAGGGCCAGGGCTACGCGTGGACGCCGGGCATCCACACGCCGGAACAGGTGGCCGGCTGGCGCAAGGTCACCGACGCGGTGCACGCCGCCGGCGGCATCATGTTCGCCCAGCTCTGGCACGTCGGCCGCGTGTCGCACACCTCGCTGCAGCCCGGCAATGCGGCTCCCGTGTCGTCGTCCGCGCTGGTGGCCGAAGGGGTCAAGGTATTCGTCGATGTGGAAGGCAAGGGGCCGGCCGGCGGCGCCGGCGAGATGGTGCAGCACTGCGCGCCGCGCGCGCTGACGGTCCCCGAGATCCACGGCATCGTTGCCGACTACGCGCAAGCTGCGCGAAACGCGCTGGACGCTGGCTTCGACGGCGTCGAGCTGCACGGGGCCAACGGCTACCTGATCAATCAGTTCATCGATTCGCAGGCCAACGCGCGCACCGACGAATACGGCGGCTCGCTGCACAACCGGCTGCGCTTTCTGAAGGAGGTCGCGCAGGCCGTCACCGATGTCGTCGGCAAGGACCGCATCGGCGTGCGCCTGGCCCCGCTGACGACACTGCAGGGCGCGGTCGACGATACGCCCGAGGCCACCTATCTGGCGGCCGCCCACGCGCTCGGCAAGATCGGCGTCGCGTACATCCACATCGCCGAGGCCGACTGGGAAGACGCGCCGGTGATGCCTGCCGCGTTCAAGGAGGCGCTGCGCGAGGTCTATCCCGGCACGCTGATCTATTCGGGCAACTACGACAAGGCGCGCGCGGAGGAAGCGCTTGCCAGGGGCTGGGCCGACCTGATCGGGTTTGGCCGCAGCTTTATCGGCAATCCCGACCTGCCCTACCGCCTGCGCCACGACCTGCCGCTCAACCCGGGCAATCGGGCCCACTACTTCGGCGGTGGCGCCGCGGGCTATACCGATTACCCGAAATACGCGGTCAGCGCGGTCAGCACGGTCAGCGCGGCCACCTGACCCGGCGGCCCTTCTTCGACTCAGCATGGAAGGCGGGCCCGCATGCCCGCCTGGAGGATCTGCCATGTCGGCATTGCACACACTGACCGCAGGCGGCTTCAGCATCGGCGTGGAGCTGCCCCTGGACAACGACTGGTCGCCGGCGGGCCAGGTGGCGCGCCAGCGCGACGGACGTCTGCCGGGTGAACCCGATCTGTCGGAGCACCGCGCGCTGGCCCAACTGGCGGATCGCGCCGGCTTTCGCGCGCTATGGGTGCGCGACGTGCCGCTGTACGATCCGCACTTCGGCGACGCCGCGCAGGTCTTCGAGGCCTTCTCCTATCTCGGCTACCTGGCCGGCATCACCGAGCGCATCCTGCTCGGCACGGCGGCCATCGTGCTGCCGCTGCGAGACCCGCATCTGACGCTGAAGTCCGCGACGACGATCGACCAGCTGAGCAACGGCCGGCTGCTGCTCGGCGTGGCCAGCGGCGATCGGCCCGTGGAATATCCGATCTTCGGCCGCGACTTCGATCAGCGCGGCGAACACTTCCGCGAGCACGTGGCGCTGCTGCGCGACGGCGCCGCCGGACTGCCGAACGGCATCGCGTTATTGCCGCGCGCCACCGGTCCGCTGCCCTTGCTGGTCGCCGGACTCGCGCAGCAGACGCCGAGCTGGGCCGGACAGCATATGGACGGCTGGCTGGCCTATCCCGGGACGCCGCAGGACCATGTCCGCCGCAGCGCGCGATGGCGCGAGGTTGCCGGCGACAAGCCGTACATCAGCTTCATCCATCTGGATCTGCTGGCCGACCCGGATGCCCCGATGCAGCGGCACCGCTTTGGCGGTGCGGTCGGCCGCCATGGCCTGATCGAGGAGCTGCACGCGATGCGCGAGGCCGGCGTCCACCATGTCGGCCTGCATTTCCGGCGCAACCAGCGGCCGGTACGCGACGCGATGGAGGAAATTGCCGCCTACGTGCTGCCGCATTTCCATGCGGACGCCGAGCGGCCGGTCACGGACGCAAAGGCGGCATGACGCGACCGCGGCCGGGCCGTGCAAGCCCGCTCAGGCAATCTCGGCCAGCCGCGCGCCCGCGGCCAGGAACGTCCCGGCGCCCGCCTGCCACGCGACACGTCCGTCTCGATGCGCGTGGACCTGCATCTCCATCTTCATCGCTTCCATCACGGCGATCAGATCGCCTTCCTTGACCTCGTCGCCGAGCGCGACCTTCCACGCCTGCACCGTGCCGGCGATGGGCGATGGCAGTTCGGCGGGGTTGCTCGCGGACACCTCGGCCCCCGCGGTACCTTCGACAGCGGAGCCGGCCGGCGCGTCTGCCAGACCGCGCAGCAGTTGAGCCGGCAAGCCCAGCACCATGCGGCGGCCGTCGACCTCGACAGCCGTGCGCAGCAGGCCGTCGTCCTGCTGCGGTTCGGCACGCGCCGCCGCGGCCAGCGGCTCGGCGAAGTCCGACTCGATCCAGCGCGTATGGACGTTGAAGCCGTCGCTGCCGACGAAATCGGCATGATCGATCACGGCGCGATGGAACGGCAGCACCGATGCCACGCCCTCGATGCGGAATTCGCGCAGCGCGCGGCGGGCACGCGCCAGCGCCTGTTCGCGCGTGGCACCGGTCACGATCAGCTTGGCCATCAGCGAATCGAAGGTCCCCGGCACCACCGAGCCGGCCTGCACGCCGGAATCGACGCGCACGCCCGGGCCGGACGGCGCGTCGAAGCGCCGCACCGGCCCAGGCGTGGGCAGGAAGCCGCGGCCCACGTCCTCGGCATTGATGCGGAACTCGATCGCATGGCCGAGCGGCGCGGGCGTTGCGGTGATCGACAGCGGCAGGCCATCGGCCACGCGCAATTGCTCGACCACCAGGTCGACGCCAGTGGTCTGTTCGGTCACCGGGTGTTCGACCTGCAGCCGCGTGTTGACCTCGAGGAACGAGATCGCGCCGCTGGCGCTGAGCAGGAATTCCACCGTACCGGCGCTGGTGTATTCCGCGGCCGCGCAGATGTCGCGCGCCGCGGCGTGGATGCGCTCGCGTTGCTCATCGCTGAGGAACGGCGCGGGAGCCTCCTCAACCAGCTTCTGGTTCCGGCGCTGCAGCGAGCAGTCGCGCGTGCCGAGCACCACCACATTGCCATGCCGATCGGCGAGGACCTGCGCCTCGATATGGCGCGGCCTGTCGAGGAACTGCTCGACGAAACACTCGCCGCGGCCGAAGGCGGTGACCGCCTCGCGCACCGCGGAGGCATAGAGTTCCTCGACCTCGTCCATGCGCCAGGCGATCTTCATGCCGCGGCCACCGCCGCCGAACGCCGCCTTGATGATGATCGGCAGGCCGTGCTGCTCCGCAAACGCCAGCACCTCGTTGGCGTCGGCGACGGGTTCGGGCGTGCCGGCGACCAGCGGTGCGCCGACGCGCAGCGCGATCTTGCGCGCTTCGACCTTGTCGCCGAGCCGCGCGATCGTGGCCGGCGACGGGCCGATCCAGGTCAGGCCGGCATCGATGACGGCCTGCGCGAAGGCCTCGCTTTCCGACAGGAAGCCGTAGCCGGGATGCACGGCATCGGCGCCGCTGCGGCGCGCGATGTCCAGCAGCTTGGCGATGTTCAGATAGGTATCGGCGGGACGGTCGCCGTCGAGGCCGTAAGCCTCGTCGGCCAGGCGCGCGTGCATCGCGTCGATATCGGCGTTGGCATACACCGCCACCGAGCCGACACCGTAGTCGGCGCAGGCGCGAATGATGCGGACGGCAATCTCGCCACGGTTGGCAATCAGGACTTTCTTCATCGCGAGTTTCGGTAAAAGGCGCCGGCTCAGTCGGCAGATGGTGGCAGTTCCTGGAACGGGCCGATCGGGTTGAACCGCAGCCAGGCGCCGACCGGAATCTGACCGGCACGGTCCAGATGGTGAGGCGCCACGGCGCCGATCACCGGATAGCCGCCGGTCAGCGGATGGTCGGCCAGGAACAGGATCGGCTGCCCGCTGGGCGGCACCTGCAGCGCGCCCAGTGCGGTGCCTTCGCTGGGCAGTTCGCCGGTGATGGCGCGTTCCAGCGGCATCTCTCCGGCCAGCCGCAGGCCGACGCGGTTGGACTGCGGCGTGACCTGCCAACGCTGCGCGGCCAGCCGCGCGACGGACTCGGGGGTGAACCAGTCGGTGCGCGGGCCCAGCACGACGTCGAGCACCACGTCCTGTTCGACCGTCGGCAGATCGGCCGCGGGCTCTTCCGGCATGCCGACCACGGCGCCCGGCGGCGCGGGCAGGACACCCAGCCGATCGCCGACGGCCAACGGCGCGGGACCGATGCCGGCCAACGTGTCGGTCGCGCAGCTGCCAAGCACCGGCGCCATGGCAAAGCCACCACGTACCGCCACATAACAGCGGGCGCCGGCGACCGGCTGGCCGACGCTCAACGTGTCGCCATCGGCCAGGGCCACGGCCTGATGCGTCGGCACCCGCCACTGGCGGCCATCGACCGCCCGCACGGTCAGCGGCGCATCGGCACCGGTCACGGCCAGCACGGTCTCGCCCTGGCTCTGCAGCTGCAGACCGCCGCCGACGGTTTCCAGCCCGGCGACGTCGCTGCGATTGCCGACCAGACGGTTGGCCATCCTCAGTGCGGTCTGGTCCAATGCGCCCGAGGCCGACACGCCCTGCCCGGCCTGGCCGGGGCGGCCGAGGTCCTGGAATACGGTCTGCAATCCGGTGCCCTTGACCTTCAGCGCCGCGGCGCGAGCGCATTCGCGTTGCGAGCCCTGCAAGCCCTGCGGGCCCTGCGCACCTGAAGCGGGCGCGGGGTCGTGCAGGGACGTCATGCGGCTCTGCGCGGCATCGTCCAGCGTCGCGATATCGACAAAGCGCACCCGATATCCGGGCTGCAGCAGCGCGGGCGGCTCTCGATCAAGATTCCACATCGCCACCGGCGTGGTGCCGATGATCTGCCAGCCGCCGGGACTGGCCTTCGGGTAGACGCCGCTGAAGGTCCCGGCCAGACCCACGGCCCCGGCCGGAATCCGCGTGCGCGGCGTATGGCGGCGCGGCACGTCCAGCGAAGGATGGCCGCCGCTCAGGTAGGCGAAGCCCGGCGCGAAGCCGGTGAACGCGACCGTGTATTCGCTGCCGGTATGGCGGCGCACGACCTCGTCGGTGGTAATGCCAAGCCGCTGCGCGACCTCGGCCAGGTCCTCGCCGTCATAGCGGACCGGGATCTCGATCAGCGTACGGCTGCGCGCGACGCGCCGCGACAGGTCGCGCGCGGCGATCGCGCGGACCAGCGCGGCGGCGTTGGTGGCCCAGGGGCGGTAGTGCACGAGAATCGTGCGCGCGGCCGGCACCAGCTCGGCCACGCCGGTCAACGGATCGCGCTGCAGCGAGGCCAGCAGCGCCAGCGTCTGCTCCAGGTCGGCCAGCTCGACCAGCAGCGCATTCGTGGAAACGGGCAGGAAACGCAAGATGATCTCCGGATGCGATCCGCGCTCAGGCGAACGCGGACACCTTCACGCCATCGCGTTCCAGCGCCTCGCGCACGGCGCGTGCCATCTCCAGCGCGCCCTCGCTGTCGCCATGCACGCAGATCGATTGCGCCTCGACCCGCGCCACGCTGCCCTCGATGGCGACCACCGTGCCTTCCCGCACCAGGCGCAACATCCGCTGTGCGACCTCGCCGGCATCGTGCAGCACCGCGCCCGGTTCCCGGCGGGAGACCAACGTGCCCTGCGGCGTATAGGCGCGATCGGCGAAGGCCTCCGCGACGACGCGCAGGCCGGCATCGCGCGCCCAGCCCACCAGCGGCGAGCCGGCCAGCGCGACCAGCACCAGTTCGGGGTCGACCGCGCGGATGGCTGCGATCACGTCGCGCGCCTGGCGCTCGTCGCTGGCGATGGTGTTGTACAGCGCGCCATGCGGCTTGACGTAGCGCACCGTCGTGCCGACCGTCGCCGCCATGCCGGCCAGCGCGCCGATCTGATAGATGACGTCAGCAATCAGGTCCTCGCTGGCCACGTCCATGTTGCGGCGGCCGAAGCCCTGCAGGTCGGGATACGAGACATGCGCGCCCACCGCGACACCGCGCGCCGCGGCGGCCTTCAGCGTGCGCAGGATGCCGGCCGGATCGCCAGCGTGGAAGCCGCAGGCCACGTTGGCGCTGCTGACGATGTCGAGCATCGCCGCATCGCTGCCCATGCGCCAGGCGCCGAAGCTCTCGCCGAGATCGCTGTTCAGATCGATTTGCATGGCGTCGGACCTCAATGCGCGGGCTCGGCTTCGCCGACCAGTTCGCGCCCTTGGGTCTCGGGCAGCAGCAGGCAGGCGAGCACGACCAGTCCATAGGCGCCGGCCGCGAGATAGCCGATCGCGACACCGAGCGACATCGTGGCCCCCATATGTCCGATCAGCGCCGGGAACACGGAGCCGACCGCACGCCCGAAGTTGTAGCAGAAGCCTTGTCCGGAACCGCGGATATGGCTCGGATAGAGCTCCGTCAGGTAAGCACCCATGCCGGAGAAGATGCCCGACAGGAAGAAGCCCAGCGGAAAGCCCAGCACCAGCATCGCCGCATCGGTAATCGGCAACTGCGTGTAGCAGATCACCAGGATGGCCGCGCTGACCGCGAACAGCATGAAGCACCGGCGGCGGCCCAGGTGGTCGGACAGCCAGGCGCTGGTCAGGTAACCGGCGAAGGAGCCGGCGATCAGCACCATCAGGTAGCCGCTGGTGTTCAGCACCGACAGGTTGCGCTCCATCTTCAGGTAAGTCGGCAGCCAGGTCGTCACCGAGTAGTAGGCGCCCTGCATGCCGGTGGCCAGCAGGCTCGCCAGCACGGTCACGCGCAGCACGCCCGGCTTGAAGATCAGCATGAAGTTGTTGCTCTGCCCGGTGGCGGCGAGCTTCGCCTTGGTCTCGCGATACACCTCGGGCTCGCTGATATTGCGGCGGATATAGAGGATGAAGACCGCCGGCAGCACGCCGATCCAGAACAGCACGCGCCAGGCGTATTGCTGCTCGAAGACCGCGTAGACCGCCCAGAAGGCGATGGCCGACAGGCCCCAGCCGACGGCCCAGCTGCTCTGCACCAGGCCGACGGCCTTGCCGCGATGGCGGGCGCGGATCATCTCGGCGATCAGCACCGAGCCGACCGACCATTCGCCGCCAAAGCCCAGGCCCTGCAGCATCCGCGTCACGAACAGCTGCTCGGACGACTGGGTGAAGCCGCTGAGGAAGGTGAAGAAGCTGAACCACAGCACGGTCAGCTGCAGCACGCGCACGCGGCCGTACCTGTCGGCCAGGATGCCGGCCAGCCAGCCGCCGATCGCCGAACTGATCAGCGCGCCGGTCGCGATATAGCCGGCCTCGGCCTTGGTCATGCCCCACACCAGGATGAAGGTGGGGATCATGAACGTGTAGATCATGTAGTCGAAGGCATCGACCCCATAGCCGACGAAGGCGGCAAAGAGCGTCTTGCGCTCTGCCTGCGTTGTTTCTTTAAGCCACATGGTTGCGCTCACTTGGGATAACGGCGAAACGTGGGATGCTCGTCGCGCTGTCTTCACGACCCTGCTGCGACGGCGTCGAGGCAGTGAGCGGACCATCGAAACAGCCGCCCCTCCACCGCAGCGCTGTTTAGCAAGGCACGTGCCATGTTGATATATATGCACGTATTACTCAACCACCGTGGCTATATTGTTCAACAATCATCCGACAGGATCGATTCTGGTATACACCTAGCCGCACCCAGGCCAGCGGCGCAGCACCAATCAGGGGCATTTTGTTGAACAAAGGTGGGGTAACATCGCGCGAAATCCGGGCACGCGTGCGGCGGGGTGCGGGCGCGCCCGCCGCGCCTCCCGATTCCCCAGCCGGACGACCGGTCCCTTGCAGCCAACATGACAACCAGTTCCGACGTAAAAAACCTGGCCGACCGGGTCACCGAGCAGATTCGCCAGCGCATCCTGCATGGCGACTTCGCGCCGGGGCAGCGGCTTTCCGAGGCCGCGCTGAGCGAAAGCCTGCAGATCTCCCGCAACACGCTGCGCGAGACGTTCCGCGTGCTGACCAAGGAAGGCCTGCTCAAGCACGAGCCGAACCGCGGCGTCGCGGTGGCCATTCCGAGCATCGCGGCGATCATCGACATCTACCGGGTTCGCCGCCTGATCGAATGCCAGGCAATCGCGCAGGCCTACCCCAGCCATCCGGCGCGCAAGCACATGCGGCAAGCGGTCGAAACGGGGTTGCAATGCCGCGACCGCGGCGACTGGCAGGGGGCAGGCACCGCCAACATGGAGTTCCACATGGCCATCGTGGAACTGGCCGACAGCGAACGGCTGAACGTGATGTTCTCCCACCTGCTGGCGGAGCTGCGGCTGGCATTCGGCATGCTGCAGGATCCGGAATTCCTGCACGGCCCTTACGTCGAGATGAACCAGCAGATCCTGCAGCTGTTCGAGTCGGGCAAGCTTGCCGAGTGCGCGACGGCGCTGAACGACTATCTGGTGCAGTCCGAGCGCATCGTGCTGTCGGCCTGCGCCCGGCATCCGATCTTCAAGGGGCGCTGAAGGTGCGCCGATGGCGCAGCCGCGCCGCTACATCACGCGCCCGAACCACCACAGCGACAGCAGCGCCGCCCCGGCGGCCAGCACCGCGCCGAGCGCGGCGAACAGCGCGGTGATTTCCGCCTGCTCGGTCTTGCCGAGCGTCAGCTTCGCGTTGATCGCGCGATAGACCTGCTTCAGCCTGGCGGCATCCTCGAGCCGGAAGTATTCGGCCCCGGTGATATTGGCGACCTCCTTCAGTACCGCCTCGTCCAGCTTGACGCGTGCCGACCAGCCGTCGGCGGACAGTACGACGCCCTGGGTCGTGCCCACGCCCACGGTAAAGACGCGCACGCCGTAGGTGGCCGCCAGTTCGGCGGCCTGCACCGCGGTCGGGCCGGCGTTGCTTTCCCCATCGGAGAACACGACGATCGCACCGGCCGCATAGGTCCCCGGACCAGCGGGGGCCTCGGGGTCGGCGGAATTCGCTGCCCCCTGCGCCGGACCCGGCGCGCCGAACGGGCTGCCCGGTGGTCCGCCCTTTTTCAGCGGCGAGGCGTCGCCCTCCATCAGGCGCGCGGCATCCTCGGTCGCCTGCGGGCGCAGCGCCGTCAGCGCGATCAGCAGCCCGTTGCCCAGCGCGGTGCCGCCCTGCGGCTGCAGGCGGTCGATCGCCGTGGCCACGTCCTGCTTCCTGCGGCTCGGCGCCTGGGCGACGGCCGATGTCCCCGCCATCGCGACAAGGCCAACGCTGACGCCCGCAGGCTTGGCCTCCAGCAGCCCTTTGGCGGCGTGCTGAGCGGCGCGCAGCCGGTTCGGCTGAACGTCCTTCGCGCGCATGCTGCCCGACAGGTCGATGATCAGCATCACAGTCTCGATGCGGGACGGCAGCACCATCAGCGCATGCGGGCGGGAGATCGCAACGATCAATGCCGTCAGCGCAAGCAGGATCAGCACCGGGGACACGTGCCGGCGCCAGCCCGCGACACTGCGGTTGGCGAAGCCGACCGTCTTCAGCGCCGGATAGTGGGCCGCCGTTCGCCGCCGGCGCGCGTCCAGCCACAGGTAGGCCAGGGCCAGCAATGGAATCAGCGCGAGCAACCACAGCATCCTGGGCCACAGGAAGCTGATGGCGGGCAGCCGGCTGATCGCGTCGCTTACGCCGTCCATGCGGCCCCCTGCTTCACTGCCGCCTTCGATGCACCCTTCACCGTCCCCTTCGCCGTGCCCTTCGCCGTGCCCTGCCGGTGACGGCGCTGCCGCGAAAAATCCAGCAGCGCCAGGTCCAGGCGCGCGTCGGTCGACAGCGTCAGGCAATCGACGCCGGCGCGTGCGAACCCCAGCCGCAGTTCTTCCTCGCGCGCCTGCGCGGCCGCCAGGAAGCGCTTGCGAAAGGCCGGATCATGCGTATCGACGAACATCTGCTCGCCGGTCTCGGCGTCCTGCAGCACCAGCAAACCCAGGTCGGGCAAGGCTTGCTCCAGTGGATCGACCAGCCGCACCGCAATGACCTCATGACGCCTGGCCAGCGTCGCCAGCGAAGCCTGCCAGCCCGGGTCGCTGATGAAATCCGAGACGACGAACAGAACCGAACGGCGCCGGGCCACCGCCCGCGCATGGTCGAGCAGGCCGCGCAGCCGGGTGTGGCCGGGCGAGGCGGCGGGCGTCGCATGCATGCGGTCGAGCAGATGCAGCAGCTGCCGGCGACCGGCGCGCGCCGGCACCACCGACGCCGTCATGTCGGCCGCGCCGTTGTAGAGCACGGCGCCGACGCGGTTGCCATAGCGCGTCAGCAGCAGCGCCATCACGGTGGTGAAGTCGCTCAGCAGATCGCGCTTGCGGACCTCGCCCGAGCCGAACTCGACGGAGCCGCTCAGATCGAGCAGAAACCAGACCGCGATCTCGCGATCCTCCTGGAACATGCGCACATGCGGCGTCTGCAGCCGCGCGGTCACGTTCCAGTCGATGTGGCGGACGTCGTCGCCGGCCTGGTACTCGCGCAGGTCGGCCAGGTCCAGTCCGAAGCCGCGAAACAGCGTCCGGTAGTCGCCCTGCAGCATGCCGTCGAGGCGCCGCACGACGGTCCACTCCATCCGGCGCAGCAAGGCGTCGGTACGGCTGGCGGCGACCCCGCGCGGCGCGCCCCGCGTGGTGGCCTTGTCGGAGGCGGGGTCCGGGCCGGACCGGCGCCTAGCGCGCAGCCGCCCGAACATGGGATTCCAGCGGACGCTCGGGCACCGGCATCGCCTGCACGATGCGGCCGATCAACGCATCGGCGGTGACGCCGTCGGACATGGCCTCGTAGGACAGCGACAGCCGGTGGCGCAACACGTCCGGCACCAGGTCGATGACGTCTTCCGGCACCGCATAGTGCCGGCCGCGCAGCAGCGCCAGCGCACGCGCGCCTTCGATCAGGCCGATGGTCGCGCGCGGACTGGCACCGAAGGTCACGTAGCGGTCCAGATCGTCGAGCCCGTAGCTGGCCGGCCGGCGCGTGGCCGACACCACGCGCACCGCGTACTGGATCAGTCCCGGATCGACATAGACGTTGCGGCATTCCTGCTGCAGCTCGGCCAGCTGCTCCGGCGTGGCGACCGGGCTTACGTCGATCCGCGGACCGGTGACGCGATTGACGATCACGACCTCCTCGTCCTCGCTCGGATAGCCGACCAGCACCTTCATCATGAAGCGGTCGACCTGCGCCTCCGGCAGCGGATAGGTGCCCTCGGTCTCGATCGGGTTCTGCGTAGCCATGACCAGGAAGGGCATCGGCACCCGGTGGGTCTCGCCGGCGATCGTTACCTGCTTTTCCTGCATCACCTCGAGCAGGGCGCTCTGGACCTTGGCCGGCGCGCGGTTGATCTCGTCGGCCAGCAGCAGGTTGGCGAAGACCGGCCCGCGCACCGTGGAGAACTCGCCGGTGCCCTGGTGATACATCCGCGTGCCGACCAGATCGGCGGGCAGCAAGTCCGGGGTGAACTGGATCCGCTTGAACGTTCCGCGCATGGTTCTGGCCAGCGTGTTGACGGTCAGCGTCTTCGCCAGCCCGGGCACGCCCTCCACCAGCAGATGGCCGCCGGCAAGAATCGCCACCAGCACCCGTTCGAGAAAGTGGTCCTGTCCCACCACCACGCGCTTGACCTCGTACAGCAGGCGTTCCATCAGGTTGGCGGTCTCGATGGCGTCCCGGGCTTGGTCGTTCATGGGCCTGTCGCTCCGATCTGGAAGGTCTGGATGGCTAGAAGGGCGAAGCGCCGACGGAACCGCCCGCGCTTTCGATCGTGATGGCAAAACCGATGCCGAGGAAATTGCCGCTCTGGTTGGGATTGAGGATGGCGGTAACGATGCCGACCACCTCGCCCTTCATGTTGACCAGCGGCCCGCCCGAGTTGCCTGGATTGGCGGCGGCGTCGAACTGGATCAGCTTGTCCAGCTGCTGCTTCTCGTCGGGAGATACGAACTGGCGGTCGAGCCCCGACACCACGCCGGCCGTCACCGACGGGCCGATGCCGAACGGAAAGCCGACCGCGACCACTTCGCTGCCCGGCGCCAGTTCGCGGCTGGAGCCGAGCGTCGCCGGCGGCAGGTCGTCGGGAATCGATCTGGGCTGCAGGATCGCGAGGTCCTTTTCCGGCACGGCCTGCAGCACGGTCGCCTCGGCCGTATGCCCGTCGTGGAACCGGACCTCGACGCGGCGGGCGCCGGCGACCACGTGGTAGTTGGTCAGGATCACGCCGCTCTCGGTGACGACCACGCCGGTACCGATGTGCCGGCCGTCGGGCAAGGCTTCCGGCGCGCCCTTCTCTGCGTGGGGACCCGGGGTGCCGGGCGTGCCGGGCGTTCCTGGCGATTTGCCCTTTGCGGTTTCGTCACGGGGCAGGCGTTTGGCAGGGGCGGACGATTCGGGCGGCTTGCCGGGACGATCGCGCCCGGCCTTGTCGGCACGCGATTTTGCCGCGGGGGCTTCGGCGGCCGGATAGCTGCGGACCTCGACCACCGACTGGCGGATCGCCTCGGCGGCGCGCGCCGCGCGCGACGGCAGATCCTTGTTGTGCAGCGTGTGGAGCACGGCGGAATCGATGTCGGATTGCGTCAGCGCCCGCTGTTTCGGCTGCAGCAGCCAGGCGGAGCCGACGCCCGCGGCGAAGACGAGTGCGATCGCCGCCAAGGCTGTTCCGTAGATCGTCACCCGTTTCATCGCTGCCTCGAGTTCACGCGTCGGAAACTACAGTACCATCGTTCTTAACCACGCGCCAAGGAGCAGGGCATGCAGTTTCTCTGGCCTCAAATGCTCTGGCTGCTGCTCGTGCTTCCCGTGCTGGCAGCGGCTTACTTCTACGTGCTCGCCCGGCGCAGAAAGGCCGCCCTGCTGTACGCCAGTCTCGCGCTGCCGCGCGCGGCGCTCGGTCCGAGGCAATGGCTTAGGCGCCACCTCCCTCCCCTGCTCTTCCTGCTGTCGCTCGGTACCGCGTTGCTCGCCTGCGCGCGTCCCAGCGCGACCATCACGCTGCCGGCCGACACCATCACGCTGGTGCTCGCGATGGACGTCTCGCGCAGCATGGAGGCGACCGACGTCGCACCGACCCGCCTCAGCGCGGCCCAGCAGGCCGCCACCAATCTGGTCACCGGGCTGCCGGCCAACGTGCGGCTTGGCATCGTGTCATTCGCGGCGACGGCCTCGGTGGTGCTCAGCCCGACCGACAACCGGCAGGACATGCTCGAGGCGATCGAGCGCTTCCAGCTCCAGCGCGGCACCGCGACCGGAAGCGGCCTGATCGAAGCGCTTGCCGTGCTGTTCCCGGACGATGGCATCGATCTGGAGTCCGTGTTGTTCGGCAGCGCATCGGAGCTGATGGAGAACCAGGGCCGATCGCTGGACGAATCGGCGGCCGCCGAGGCCGCGCGCAATCGCGAAAAGCGCGCCAGGCGCGACGACCGGCCTGCGGCGGAGCCCGGCTCCTATCGGCACGGCGCGGTGATATTGCTCAGCGACGGCCGCCGCACCACCGGCCCCGATCCGGTCATTGCGGCCCGCATGGCCGCCGAGCGCGGCGTGCGCGTCTATACGGTCGGCTTCGGCTCGCAGGATGGCGGGGCCGCCAGCGGTTCGACCATGTCTTACTACATGCAGCTGGACGAACCGGCCTTGCGGGCGGTGGCAAAGCTCACCGGCGGCGAATACTTCCACGCGGGCTCCGAGGCGGACCTGAGCCAGGTCTATCGCCAGCTCAGCACGCGGTTTGCGCTGGAGCGCAGGGAGACCGAGATCGGCGCGCTGTTTGCCGGGGCCGCGGTGCTGCTGCTGGTGGCGGCGAGCGTGCTTTCGGTGCTGTGGTTCCGGCGCTGAAGCCTGGGTCGTGTAGACGAAATGGTAAGACTCGGGACCTTTTGTAGATGAATTGGTAAAGGGAGTAGAGAAATTGGTAAGTTGGCACGGCACCGTCCCATCAGGTCTTGTCAAGCCCGATACCTTCGAGGGGACGACGCCCCATAGATGAAACGGTAAGTCCGAGGGCAAAAAATAGATATTCTGGTAAGTCGAGTAGAAGGTTTGGTAAGCTGCCGCGAGCAAACCGCCCAAAGTTGCATCGCAAAATATGGCACTTACATCACTCGGTTACATGGCGCTGGTCCAGAAGTTCGATCTGCGCGTGCCGCCGCTACGCTCGACGTACGAGCTGGCCGACAAGACAGGCGTGTTGACTCGGCACACTGGCCCCGATGGCACCACTCGTGTGATTTACCCGCGAAACAGGTACCGCGGCGGCGACTCGATCGTCGATCACCTTCTCTTTGCGCTGAAGAAGGAACAGTTGGACCTGACTGTCCTGGCGGCACTGTTCGAGCACCCGGAGGCCATCGAGGCCGTGCAGGAATGGCTCCGAGCCGCGCCCACGTCGCGCTATGCCCGATTGAGCGGTTTCTACGCCAAATGGTTGGCTGGAGCCCAGTTCGACTACAACGTGCCTTCCGGCGCGCCCCGCATTCCGGCGCTCGACGAACGCGCGTATATCACCGGCCCCGTCAAGAACGATACCCAGTTCGGCGTCCAGAACAACCATCTCGGACCGCCTGCATTCTGTCCGGTGGTGCGACGCACCGACGAACTCGCGGCCTGGATCGCGTCTGACCTGCCAGACAAGGTCGCCGCGGCGATTGAGAGCCTTGAGCCAGAGGTGCTGGCCCGGGCCGTCGACTATCTGTATCTCGCCGAAACCCGTTCGACATACTCGATCGAGAGAGAGGTGCCCGATAACCAGCGCGTGGCGAAATTCCGTCGATTGCTTCAGTTTGCCGGCGCCCCTGGACCTTTGACCGAGGACCAGCTATGCGAATGGCAAAACGAAATCATCTCGGGCCCGCGTAGCGAGTATTCGTATCGCGACAGGCAGAACTGGCTTTCGCGCGGTGGCCGCATGCGGAATATGGCGGACTATATTCCTCCGAATCCCGAGCAACTTGACGCAATGATGGAAGGCATTTCGCAGGTGGCAAGCCTGATTCAGACAGGGACTGTCCATCCCATCGTTGTGGCTGCCTGCGCATCTTTCGGCTTCGTGTTCGCTCACCCCTTCTACGATGGCAATGGGCGTCTGCACCGCTTCCTGATCCATCACCTGCTCCGGCAGGCCGGGGTCACCCCGGAAGGCGTCGTCCTGCCCATATCTGCACGCATGCTCAAGGAAATCGACACCTATGCCGGCTTGCTGAAGGCGTACTCGGCACCGCGCACCGCACTGCTCAATTACGTATTGGACGCCGACAGCGACACGATTCTGATCAAGTCGCCTCAACCGTATTGGCTGTATGCGTCGTTCGACGCGACTGCGTTGTGCGAGTTTGTGTTCAGGTGTATCGAGCAATGCGTCGAGCACGATCTGGCGCAGGAAATCCAATACCTGCGAGCCTACGACGCCAGTCTAGAGCGCATAGAAGGCTGGCTTGATCTGCCACAGTCGCGGCTTTCCAACCTGATCGATCTCATCGTGCAGAACCACGGAGAATTGTCGAAGCGAAAGCGCAAGCTGTTCGAAGACCTGACCCACGATGAAGTCGAACGGATAGAAAGCATCGTCCGGGACGAGTTCGACGAATACCTCAACACCTTCGGGCAGTCAGGCTGATACGCACCATCCCCGTCGGCCATGCGGCCACGGCGCTCCCCGCTAAGCCGCCAGCCGATACTCGAAGAACGGCCGTTCGCGGTCGTCCAGGATCGCGTACAGCGCGGCCAGATTGGCAGGGTCCGGGTTGAGCCACGCGTCGACGTGCTGCGGCTTGATCGGAATGACGCAACGGTCGTGGCCGGCCGCGGCGACTTCGGGCGGCGGCTCGTCGGTGATCGCCGCGAACGAATAGAGGTCCGGTTCGCCGGCCTCGCCCTTGTGTCGCGACCACAGGCAGGCGATCAGCAGATCCTGCGGCGGATCGGGACGGAACTCCAGCACGACGCTCTGCTCCTTCTCGTCCGGACCGAGTTCGCGGTGCTCGAGCCGATGCCGGGCCACGTGTTCATGAAAGGCGCGGATCGGCAGGATGCCGTGGCGGTAGCCGAACAGTTGGCGCCATGCCGTCTCGAGATTGTCGCGGCGTGCGTTGTACGTCCCGGGCTTTTTTCTTTCCATCGACACGTCCCAGCCGGGCAGTCGGCAGCGGTAGCGCATCGGCACGATCGTGCGCTGGCCGTCCACCTCGATCATCACCGGCGCGTAATAGCCCGGGAAGATCATCGCGTCCTCCGGAGCCGGCGTGGCGCGTTGCAGGTCGGCCAGGTTCTGCTGCAGCCGGGCGATCTTGTCGGCGGCGATGCGCTGCTCGTTCTCCGCCTTGCGGGTCGGCCGCCCGGCAAGCGCGCGCTCGGCCTCCGCCAGGCGCGCCCGCTGGCGGAACAGCTCCGCTTCCAGCCCATTGGCTTGTTCGCGGTCGCCGGCGGCGATCAGCGCGGCCAGCTCGCGCTCTTCGGGGCCGCCCTCCTCGCCTCCCGCGCCGCCCTGCGCGAACGCGACGCGCATCGCCTTGGGCAGCTTCTGCCACTCCTGGTCCTTGCGCTTTTGCCAGAACAGTTCGAAGAACTGGCGAAGGCTCATCACCGCGCCGTACTGGCGCGTGAACTTCCTGAAGTCGGCCTTGATCTGCGCGGCGTAGCACATCGAACTCTCCCTTTGGCGCTCACGAGTACACCATCGTCGCAGCCATCGCAGGGAGCGGACATCGGTATTGAGCCGAGGCAGCTCGATCCCGCCTATAATACTGTACATTCATACAGTATGGTTTCCCGATGGAACTGCTCACCAAGCTGGAGATCCTGGCGGACGCGGCCAAATACGACGCCTCCTGCGCCAGCAGCGGCGCGCCGAAACGGGATTCGCTCGGCAAGGGCGGGCTGGGCGCCAGTACCGGGGCCGGCATCTGCCACAGCTTCACGCCCGATGGGCGCTGCGTTTCGCTGCTCAAGATCCTGCTGACCAACTTCTGCCAGTACGACTGCCAGTACTGCGTCAACCGGCGCTCGAGCAACGTCCCGCGGGCCCGCTTTTCGCCGCGCGAGGTCGTCGATCTGACGCTGGACTTCTACCGGCGCAACTATATCGACGGCCTCTTCCTCAGCTCCGGCATTATCCGCAGCGCCGACTACACGATGGAGCAGCTGGTCCAGGTGGCGCGCTCGCTGCGCGAGGAACACCAGTTCCGCGGCTATATCCACCTGAAGACGATTCCGGACGCCGATCCCCGGCTGATCACGCAGGCTGGCCAGTATGCGGACCGGCTCAGCGTCAACATCGAGCTGCCCACCGACGGCGGCCTGCAGCGGCTGGCGCCGGAGAAGAATGCGCATACGATCAAGCGCGCCATGGGGTCGATCCGGCTCGCCCAGGAAGAGGCGGAGAGCGACAAGTCCGCGCCGGGCCGCGCGCCGGCCGGCCAAAGCACGCAGATGATCGTGGGCGCGGACGACGCGGACGACCGCACGATCCTGCAGACCGCGCAGACGCTTTATGGCGCCTACAAGCTGAAGCGCGTGTATTACTCGGCGTTCAGCCCGATTCCCGACAGTCCCTCCGGCCTTCCCGCGCAGGCGCCGCCGCTGCTGCGCGAGCATCGCCTGTATCAGGCGGATTTCCTGATGCGCGGCTACGGCTTTCAGGCCGAGGAGCTGTTCCAGTCCGCCGGCGACCTGCCGCTCGACATCGATCCGAAGCTGGCCTGGGCGTTGGCGCATCGCGAGTCGTTTCCGGTCGACCTGAACCGTGCGCCGCAGGCCTTGATCGCCCGCGTGCCCGGCATCGGCATGCGCAATGCGAAGCGGCTGGTGGAGCTGCGCCGCTCGCGCGCGATCCGTTATCAGGACCTGGTGCGGCTGCGCTGCGCGATGGACAAGATCAAACCGTTCATCGTGGTGCAGGACTACCGGCCGGCGCAGGCGGACCGGCCGTCGGAGCAGTTGCGGCGGGCGCTGGCCGCGCCGCCGGTGCAGCTGGCGCTGCTATGAGCGGCGCCAGCTCGCCGGTACTGGTGGTCGACGGCGGCTACGCGGGCTGGCGTGCGCAGGCCCTGCGCGCGCTGGCGGCCGGTTGGCCCCCGGAGGCCGTCACCTGGGCGGAACGGGGTTCGGCAGCCTGCACCGGGACGGCACAGCTGATGCTGCTCGACGCCGGCCCGGCGCCGATGTCCGGTGATGACCCGCCATCCGCGGAGTGCCAGCAGGCCGTCGGCGCCGCCCCGGCGATCCGCGTATCGAAGGCGTTGGCCGCCCTGCTGCAGCAAGCCGCGCGCTACCGCTCGCCGCAACGCTGGGCCTTCCTCTATCGGGTGCTGTGGCGATGGTGCCAGGGCGATCGCGCGGTGGCCTCGCCCGCCGACGAAGACGGCGCGCGGCTGCACGCGATGGCCAAGTCGGTGCGGCGCGCCCACCACGACATGATTGCCTACGTGCGGTTTCATCGGCGCAGCAATGGCGGGAGCCCGGAATACCTGGCCTGGTACGAGCCCGAGCACGGTGTGCTGGCCGACGCCGCCGACCACTTCGCGCGCCGCATGGGCGGCTCGTCGTGGTGGATCGGCACGCCGCAGGGCGCGGCGCTCTGGGACGGGCATACGCTGCAGTTGTCCGAGACACCGGCCAGCGGGGTGGCCGGTGCGGTGGCCGGCATCGATGTCGACGCGCTGCGCGCAGGCGCCACCGCCGACGACATCGAGCCGCTGTGGCTGGCCTATTACCGCAGCATTTTCAATCCGGCCCGCCTGAACGAAGCCGCGCTCGAGCAGCACATGCCGGTGCGTTTCTGGAAGGGGCTGCCCGAGGGCCGCCTGATACCAGCGATGATCGCCGACGCCCGCAACGGCGCCCGCCGCGTCGCACAGGCTGGCGCGGTCGGCACGATGAGGGGCAAGCCGGTCGCGGTGAATCCCGAGGACGCGCAGCCGCTGCGCCCGGCGCCCTCTTCGCTGGACCAATGCCGCCGCTGCGAGCTGTGGCGCCATGCGACCCAGGCCGTGCCGGGCCACGGTCCGCAGA
Organism: Cupriavidus sp. JZ107; assembly: GCF_053903255.1. Lineage (NCBI taxonomy): Bacteria > Pseudomonadati > Pseudomonadota > Betaproteobacteria > Burkholderiales > Burkholderiaceae > Cupriavidus > Cupriavidus sp. JZ107. The sequence continues at coordinate 1,139,839 of NZ_CP096480.1, forward strand.
CGGCCCGCATCATGCTGGTCGGCGAACAACCGGGCGATCAGGAAGATCTCGCCGGGCGCGCCTTCGTCGGGCCGGCGGGCAAGGTGCTGGACGAGGCGATGCGCCGCGCCGGCGTGCCGCCCGATTCGGTTTACGTGACCAATGCGGTCAAGCATTTCAATTGGATCGCCCGGGGCAAGCGGCGCCTGCACAAGACGCCGGCGCAGCGCGAGGTCGAGGCCTGCGCCCATTGGCTTGACGAGGAACGGGCGCGGGTACGGCCCTCGGTCATCGTCACGTTGGGCGCGACCGCGCTCGGCGCGATGCTGGGCCCCAAGGCCAGTCTGCGCGACCACCTGAACGCGCCGGTGCGGCTCGGCGACGCCTGGCTGGTCGCCACCTGGCACCCGTCCTATGCGTTGCGGGTCGATGACGCCGGCAAGCGCGAGGACATCGTCGCGGCGATCGCCCAGGCCATCGCGAAAGGCCGCGAACTCGCCGCCGCCGCGGTTACTCCGCCATCGCCGCCGTCGCCTTCTCCCGCAGGAAGGCGATGAGCGTCGTCACGGCCCGCGTCTGGTAGCGGGCCGGCATATACAGCAGATACATCGTGGTCCGCAGGAAGGCCAGGTCCCGCGGCGGCAGCGGCAGCCGAACCAGCGTCCCGGTCGCGAGATCGGTGGCCACCATGTACTGCGGCACCAGGCCCACGCCGATCCCCTGCAGGATCGCGTCGCGCAAAAAGAAGAAGTTGGCCGACATCAGCCGGGGGCGGATATGCGGCCGGGCGCCGGCGGTTCCGCCCAGTCCGGCCAGTTGCAGCCGCTCGCCGGTCAGCTCGGAGGTGATCAGCGGCAGGTCGCGGAACTGCGCGAGCGAGCCCGGCATGCCGACCTCGCGGGCCAGCTCCGGCGTCGCGCAGGCGACATACTCGATGTCCCCCAGGCTGTGCGCCACCGCATTGGTCGGCGTCTCGCCCATCACGCGGATCGAAAAGTCGACCGCGCCCTTGATCAGGTCCTCGATGTCGTTGTCGAAGATCACGTTCAGCGTGATGGCCGGATACCTCCGCATGAACTCGATGAACCAGGCTGACATCGTGTGCTGGCCGAAGCCGCTCGGCACGGCGAGTCGCACCGTGCCGCTGAGCCGCTTGCCCAGGCTCTGTACGGATTCCCGCGCCGCCAACAGCTCGCGCCGGATCGCGCGGCCGTGTTCGTAAAGTTGGCGGCCCAGCTCGGTAGGCTCGAGCTGGCGGGTACTGCGCCTGAGCAGTTCCGCGCCCAGCTGCCGCTCGAAATGGTTCAGGCGCTTGCTGACGTTCGCCCGGCTCATGCCCAGTTGCCGGGCGGCCCGGCTCAGGTTGCCGGCGTCGATGATATCGACCAGCAGAGACAGCGCGCTCAAATCCATTGTCAACTCCGAGGTGTCAGGTATGGTGATTACCCGTTGCAATTGTCAAACTTTATCAACATATAGACAATCTGCGCTGACCAAGAACACCGGATCGTCCCCGGGGAGGGGACGCTGACCATGCATCACGAAAACAATGCCGCATCGCTGCCGCTGGCCGGCGTGCGGGTACTGGACCTGTCGCGCGTGCTGGCGGGGCCGATGTGCGCGATGGCGCTGGCCGACCTCGGCGCCGACGTCATCAAGGTCGAACACCCGGCCCGCGGCGATGACACCCGCGACTGGGGCCTGCGCATCGGCATGCGCAATACCTCGTACTTCAACAGCGCCAACCGCAACAAGCGCTCGATCACGCTGGACCTGCAAAGCGAAGCGGGTTTGAAGCTGGCCCGTGAACTGGCCGCGCGCAGCGACGTGGTGATCCAGAACTTCAAGGTCGGCGGCGCGGAAAAGCTGGGCCTGGGCTACGAACAACTGGCCGAGCGCAATCCCCGGCTGGTGTACTGCTCGATCTCCGGCTACGCCCGCTTCACGCCCGAGGCCGAACGGCCAGGCTACGACCTGGTCGTCCAGGGCGAGGCCGGCGTGATGGCGACCAACGGCGAAGCCGGCCAGGGACCGCTGAAGTTCGGCGTGGCCGCGGTCGACATGTTCACCGGCATGTATTCGGCGCAGGCGATCCTCGCCGCGCTGTATGCGCGCCAGTCGAGCGGACGCGGACGCCATGTGCAGATGGCCCTGTACGACTGCGGCCTGATGATTACCTCGTACTACGGCATGGAGGCCCTGCTGCAGGGCGGGGATCCGGCCAAGTTCGGCAATGCGCATCCGTCGATCGTGCCCTATGGCGTGTTCGATGCCGCCGATGGCCCGCTGGTGATCACCGTCGGCAACAACGGCCAATTCCAGCGGTTCTGTCGCGACGTGATCGGCCGGCCCGAATGGGCCGAGGACGAGCGCTTCGCCACCAACACCGCGCGCTCGCGGCATCGCGACACGCTGCTGCCGCAGCTGCGCGAGGCGCTGCGGCAATTCATGCGGGCCGAACTGCTGCAGCGCCTGACCGCCGCGCAGATCCCGTGCGGCGAGGTGCTCGGCATGTTCGACGCGCTGCAGTCCGAGCGCACCGCCCAGGCCGGCCTGCTGCATCGCTACGAGGACAGCGAGGCGGGTACCCAGTCGGTGCTGGCGCCGCCGTACGCCATCGACGGCCAGCGCATGCCGGTGCGGATGCCGCCGCCGCACATGGGCGAACACACCGAGCAGGTATTCAAGGAACTGCTGCAGCTCGACGACGGCGCCATCGCGGATCTGCGATCGCGCGGCGTCATCTGACGATCGAATTTCCCAATCGACGCTCTCAATAGACGGAGACAACAACATGACCAAGCTGACCCTCAGCCGCCGCCAGATGCTCAAGGCCGGGGCCGCCGCCTCGATGGCCGCGATGATGCCCGCCGCGTTCGCGCGCAACGGCTGGCCGGACAAGATCATCAAGATGGTGGTGGCCTTCCCCGCCGGCGGCCCGACGGACACCGCCGCGCGCATCGTCGCGCAGAAGCTGTCCGAACGGCTGGGGCAGCAGGTCATCATCGAGAACAAGCCCGGCGCGTCGGGCTCGATCGGCACTGCCAGCTTCATCAAGAGCGCGCCCGATGGCTACAACCTGTCGATGTTCGGCATGCCGGCGCTGCTGGCCCCGCTGATGTACAACAACAGCGCGTACGACGTGAAGAAGGACTTCCAGTCGGTTGCGACCGTCTACGTGCTGCCGATGGCCATCGTCATCAACCCGAACGTGGTACCGGGCGTGGAGACGCTGGCGGACCTGATCCGCTTTGCCAAGGCCAGCAAGACGCCGCTGAACTACACCAGTTCGGGCACCGGCAGCTTCGGCCATCTGGCGATGGAGCAACTGAAGGACCTGGGCGGCTTCGACATGATGCACGTGCCCTACCGCGGCAGCGCGCCGGCCGTCGCCGATCTGCTCGGCGGCCAGGTCGGCACCATGTTCGCCGACGTCGTGGCCGCGCTGCCGCATATCCGGGCCGGCAAGCTCAAGGCGATCGCACTGAGCTCGCCCAATGCCAAGGTGCTGCTGCCCGGCGTGAAGACGGTGTCCGAGCAGGGCTTCCGCGGCTTCGACTTCGATTCGTGGGGCGGCCTGATCGCGCCGCTCAATACGCCGCAACCGATCGTCGACCGGATCGCCAGCGAAACGCGCGACATCCTGTCCAACGACAAGGAACTGCAGCAGAAGCTGGTGACGGCCGGTGCCATTGCCTCGTTCCAGGACGGCAAGCAGATGCAGGCGCGGCTGAACAAGGACTACGATCGCTGGAGCGCGATCGTCAAGGCGAAGGGCATCAGCGCGACGTAATTGCGCCCCGGCCCGTCGGCGGATGGCCTCGCGCTGATAGAATCGCTCCGAACTTGCTATCCGGACTCGCTATCCGAACCGTAAATGGGCTTTGAAAAACTCGCCGCACTGAAAGCCGAACTCGCCAGGCAACGGGAGGGCTCGCGCCGTCCCGCCGAACGACGATCCGACGCACGCCGCCCCGCCAAGGAGGCGACGGCCCCTCAGGGCAAGGCCAAGTCGCAAGACGAGGGACAACATCGTCAGGGCAAGGCACCGGCACGCGACAAGGCGGTACATGGCGGCACCAAGCCTGGTGGCGTTGGCACCGGCGCCGGCAAGCCGCAGCGCAAGGCGCGCCGGGAGCCGGCAGCCGCCCGGCGCACCGAAGAGCCGGTCGATCCGACCGTGCGCAACATCTGGAAGCTGCAGAAGCAGTTCCCGCTCGCGTTCCCCAAGGCGCCGGCCGCCAAGCTGCCGTTGAAGATCGGCATCTACGACGATCTGCTGCCGCATGCCGCGGCATTGCAGATGACAGAGCAGGAGCTGCGCGACGCCCTGAAGCAATGGTGCCGCGGCAGCCGCTACTGGGCGTGCCTGGCCGAAGGCGCGCCGCGGATCGACCTGGCCGGCGCGGAAGCGGGCCAGGTGTCGGCGCGCGATGCCGCTCGCGCGCGGCATCTGGAGCAGCTGCGCAGCCGGCGCGCGAAGCCATCTTCCCCGGCACCTGCCCAGGCTTCGCCAGCGGACGCCACGGAAGGCACGCCACCCGTCGCGGACGGCGAGCGGACAGACCCTGCCTGACCGCGACGGTCGCTGTCTCGCACGGATGTTTGCCGCAGCCACCGCTGTTCATTACCTCGATTCACCCCGCAGCTGAGCGCCGCAAGCATTCCCCCGGTTCACCGTCAATCCCGGAACCGCTCATGCGGCCGGCAGCGGAAACGCCAGCTCCAGCACCGTCAGCCCCGGCCGGCTCGAAACCGTGGCCCGCCCGTCGTGCAGCCGCATGATCGAATCGACGATGGCCAGGCCCAGGCCGGTCGACTGCGCCGAATTGCTGCGCGCCGGATCGCCGCGGTAGAAGCGGCCGAAGATATGCGCCAGCCGTTCGGGCGGGATGCCGGCGCCGCCGTTGGCGACGCGGATGCGGGTCGCTTGGCGCTCGGCGCTGACGATGACCGAGACCCGGCTGCCCTGCGGCGCATGGCGCAGCGCGTTGTCCAGCAGATTGGTCAGCGCGCGGCGCAGCAGGGTCTGGTCCGCGCGCACCGGCGCATGCCCTTGCAGCGACAGCGAGATCGCGCGCTCGGCCGCCACCGCCTCGAAGTACTCCGCCACGGCCTCGACCTCGGCGCGCGCATCGAGCGTGCGCGGCGCCAGCGCGACCTGCGCGTGATCGGCACGGGCGAGGAACAGCATGTTCTCGATCATGCGGGACAGGCGGTCGTACTCCTCGAGGTTCGATTCGAGCAGCGCCTCGTATTCTTCGACATTGCGCGCCTGGGCCAGCGTGACTTCTGTCTGCCCGATCAGATTGCTCAGCGGCGTGCGGAAATCGTGCGCCAGGTCGGCGGAGAACTCGGACAGCCGCGAGAAGCTGTCCTGCAATCTGGCCAGCATGCCGTTGAAGGCGTCCGCCAGCTCGCGCAACTCGCTCGGCGCGGTGCCCGCATCGAGCCGCGTCGCCAGCCGGCTCGTCGTGACGGCCGACGCTTCCTCCGCCATCCTGCGCAGGCCGCGCAGTCCGCGGCGCGCCAGCAGATAGCCGAGCGCGGCGGCGGCACCGCTCGCGCAGACTGTCGCCCAGAACACATGGAACTGGTAGTCGCGCATCAGCACCGCGCGATAGCCGGCATCGCGCAGCACGACGATTTCCACGGTCTCGTCGCTGTCGCCGAGCCGGCCGAGCGCGGCGATCGCGCGCGACGGCACGCCATTGCGCGGATACCAGGTCTGCAGCATCGAAGGTTCGGGATGCACGTCGGCTGGCACGGCCGTCAGCGGCGGCACCACCTCGTGGCGAGGATTCAGTGTCACCAGCGGTTCGCCCTGGCGGCTACGGACCAGCAGGATCAGGCCCTCGTGGCCGAGCGCGATATCGGCAAACCGGTGCGTCCCCTCGCGCACGGCCCGCTCCGAGTCCACCTCCGACAACAGATGGCGGACCAGCACCACCTCGCCGACGAGCTCGGCCTCGTCCCGTTCCTGCAGCTGGGTCGACAGCGCTGAGGCGAGATAGGTGCCCATCGCCGCCATGATCGCGGCGGCCAGCGCGCCGAAGGCCAGCGCCATCCGCGCCGTCAGCGATTGCGGAAGCAGGCGCGTGCCCAGCGACTTCGCGATGGCGACCATGTTGCTACCGCGCGATATCGTCCAGCACGTAGCCCATGCCGCGCCGCGTGTGGATCAGCTTGGCCGGGAACGGATCGTCGACCTTGGCGCGCAGCCGCCGGATCGATACGTCGACGACGTTCGTGTTGCTGTCGAAGTTCATGTCCCACACCTGCGAGGCGATCAGCGAGCGCGACAGCACCTCGCCGCGCCGGCGCGCCAGCAGATGCAGCAGCGCAAACTCCTTGGAGGTCAGCTCGATCTTCTGTCCCGAACGCGTGACGCGCCGGCGAACGGCATCGATGCGCAGGTCCGCCACCTCGATCCACTCGTTCTCGCGCACGGGGCCGCGGCGCAGGATCGTGCGGATCCGGGCGACCAGCTCGGCAAAGGCGAACGGCTTGATGATGTAGTCGTCGGCGCCGAGCTCGAGCCCCTTGAGCCGGTCGGCCAGATCGTCGCGGGCGGTCAGGAACAGCACCGGCGTGTCCTGGTCGCGCCGCAGCTCCCGCAGCATCTGCCAGCCGTCCATGCCCGGCAGCATCACGTCCAGCACGATCAGGTCGTAGGGGTGCGCGCGGGCGTGCGACAGGCCATCGACGCCATCGCGGGCAAGGTCCACGACGAAGCCGGACTCGGTCAGGCCCTTGTGCAGATAGGCGCCCGCCTTCGGTTCATCCTCGACAATCAATACACGCATCGACATTCAACGAATCGCCGGACCGCCGGCAAGACGGTAACGGTACCGCAATCCTGGCGCTCACGACCGAACATGACAAATTTGTCATGTCGTCGTCAGACTGCAGCGGCCGGTGACAACCGCCGACCCGATGGCCGGCGTCCACGCCGGGATCGCATCGCCGATGGCATCTCCGACGCGCATGACAGCATTGTCATGTCGCCGTCATGCTGTGGTGGCGGAGCGCTCCCTAGACTGTCTTCACCGGTCGCAACCGGCCAACCCTTTCGGAGAACGCTGACGATGAAGATGCTCAAGCACGCCCTGCTCACCACCACGCTGGCCCTGGCCGCACTGCCCGCCTTTGCGAGCGCGGGCAGCGCCGCCGATATCCGCGCACGCAACGTCTATCTGGATGGTGCCCATCAGGGCCGCGTCGATCCGTTCACCGACGGCGCGCGCGCGGGAACGCGCGATGTGTTTACCGACGGCGCCGCTACCGCGCCGTCGCCAGATGCGCGTTGACCTTGACGATCGGCGGATCGTGGATGCGCGTCGGGTCCCAGACGATCTCGTCGACCTTGCCCGGCTCGAACAGCATGCAGATCGTCGATCCGCCGTATTGGAAGCAGCCGAGTTCCTCGCCCTTGCTGACCCGCTGGCCCGGCACCACCTCGACCCTGCATGACGACACCTCGCCCATGCCGATGAACACGCAGGCGATCTGTCCGACGGCTGGGTCGTCGGCCTCGACGACGACCACCGCGCGGGCGGCCATCGCGCTGGTATAGCCCTGCGAATCGTTCAGGCCCTCGGGATCGGGGCCCTGCGCCTCGGCGCACGAGTAGTAGGTGCCGGCCAGGTTGTACGCCTTGACGATGGTGCCGTCGACGGGCGCGTGCCAGCGGTGATAGCTGTAGGCGTTGAGGAAGGCCTGGTAGACCGTGCCGCCGACGAAGCGGCGCGCCAGGTCTTCCTCGTGCGCGGCCACCATGTCGCGCAGCGAATACGGCTGCGACTTGATCCAGAAGTCGTCCACCAGCTTGACATCGCGGCGCAGCGCGTACGGCTTTGCCTCGCATGGGCTGACGACGATCTTGCCGTCGTCGGCGCCTTCGACCGGTCTGACGCCGTCGCGGAAACGCCGCGTGAAGAAGTCATTCCAGGACAGGAAGCCCCAATACGGCAGCTCGCGATGCGTAACGAATTGGGAGAGCCCGATCTTGGCGTCCGCCTCGGCACTGAACCAGCCATCGGGCGATCCGGTATTCAGGTGCGCCCGCGAGTGCGGCCCGCCGAGGAACGCCGACCACGCCGTCAGCACGCGCCGGATCTGCTTGTTGAACACCGGATGCCGGAACACCGCGTAGCCCGACGGCATGCACATCGGCCAGTCGAACACGGCATTGAGCGGGCACACCACCAGGCTGCTGTCGCTGAACGGCGGCGCGTACGACATCAGATAGTCGACCACCAGCATCAGCTCGTCGATGTCGCGATATCCGAGCGCGTAGCCCGCATCGGTCGCCTCGCCGATCGCTCGCGTCAGGCCCATCCGCAGCGTAGCGTCGTCGCGCAACAAGGTATGCAGCGCAGCTACCGCTTCTGAGCGGGGACCACTGCTGCTTGCGTGCTCGCTGGCCTGCCGGCAAAGCCGCAGCCTGAATTCGGCCACGGCGGACTCGTCGGCGGGAAGCCAGTTGCCGAGGCGCTTGCGCTCGCTGGCAGGGGAAGAAGGCGCGTTCCTTGATGGCATGGCGTCGCATCGCCGCGGTCGATTCATATTCCGCGGGCAAGGTCATGGTGATGCCGACCAGTATGCGCAGCCGGACCCGCGCGTGTCATCGGTGCGCGTCTGACATCGGCGGTGCCTGCCGGGCAGCGATGCCGTCGCTAATAACTTCTTAAACCCGCATCGGCACGATTCGCACCGTGGGACGCCAGCCCTTGGCGGCCCCGGCAACAGCAAGGTATCCCGTGCCGATTCCCATGCTTCCTCCCCGCTCCGCCACGACTGCGCCCGCGGCGCCGGCCGGCTCGCCTGCATCCGCGATCGACGGTCCATGCCTGTGCCTGCGGTGCCGGGCACTGGCGCTTGCCCGGGCCCGCGTGGAGCAGGCGCAGCCGATCGCCCACCCTGCTGACCTCCCGATCCACCCTCGCCTTACCCATCCAGAATGAACGAAACCAGATCTCGTCGCCGCGCGACACCCATTCGCTATCCGGCCGCCGTGGCGGCCATTGCCTTGCTGGCCAGCCTGTGGACGCCACAGGGCTGGGCGCAGGTTGCCGATGCCGCGCTGCAGCCCGGCGAATCGCAGTGGGGCCTCGGTGTCGGCGCCGCCGCCCGGCGCAAGCCCTATCGCGATATCGGCACCGACTACAGCGTGATTCCGGTGCTGTCGTACGAGAACCGGTGGGTCCACGTGTTCGGCCTCACTGCGGACCTGAAGCTGCCTTCGCTGGGCCCGGTCTCGTTCCGGCTGCGCACGCGCTACGGCCTGAGCGACGGCTATGAGGCCTCGGACTCTGGAGCGCTGGAAGGCATGGCCGACCGCAACGCCAGGCTCTGGTTCGGCGGTACGGCGATCTGGCACAACCCCATTGCCAATGTCTCGGCCGAATGGCTCGGCTCGGCCGATGGCAACCGGGCCACGCTGCAGGTCAGCCGCGGCTTCCAATATGGCAATTTCCGGCTGACGCCGCATGTCTCGGCGCAATGGCTCAGCAGCCAGAACGTCGACTACTACTACGGCGTCAGGGCGTCGGAGGCGCGCATCGGCCGGCCCCAATATCAGGGCGATTCAACCGTCAACTTCACCGCGGGCTTGCGCGTGGATTACCGCCTGGCGCGCCATCACGGGCTGTTCCTGGACGTCAGCGCCACGCGGCTGGGTTCGGGAATCAAGGACAGCCCGATCGTCGACCGCTCCAACACGACCACCGTGCAGGTGGGCTACCTGTACCGGTTCTGAGCCGCCGGGGAACGACACCGCAGCCGATGCCGATGGCGGCATCGGCTCGGCCGGCGTGAAGACGACCCGTACGCGAAAGCCCCGGCCGTCCAGGCCGGGGCCCGTCTCGATGCGCGCCCCGTGCGATTGCGCAATGGTGGCGACCAGCGACAGGCCGATGCCGCTGCCGCGGACCCGATTTCCGCTGGCGCGGTGGAAGCGCCGGAAGATCGCCTGCTGCTCGGCGGCCGGCACGCCCGGCCCGTCGTCGGCGACCTCCAGATAGACCGCACCGCCTGCGCCGCCATTCGCGGTCCCGCAGGCGACATGGATGCGGCCGCCCGGCGGCGTATACCGCAGCGCGTTGTCGACGAGATTGCGCAGCAGGATGCCGATCTCGTCGACATTGCAGGCGATCCACCCGCCCCCGGTCTCCACCGACAGCTGGCGCGCCTGCAGTTCGGCCTGCACCTCGAACTCGCTGGCGACATGCAGTACCAGATTGCCGAGGTCGGCGGGTTCGTGCGGCGCCTGGCCACAGGCATTGAGGCGGGCCAGATCGAGCAATTGTTCCGCCAGCCGCGTCGTCCGCTTGGCCGTGGCCAGCAGCTTTTCCAGCGCGGTGTCCTTCTCCTTCCCGCTGGGGGCGCGCATGGCGACCTCCACCTGAGCCTGCAGCGCGGACAACGGCGTGCGCAGTTCATGTGCCGCGTCTCCGATGAAACGCCGCTCGCTCTCCACCGCCTGATCGAGCTGCGCCAGCACGCGGTTGAACGACTGCACCAGCGGCTGCAATTCGGTCGGCAAGGACGTCGATGGGAGCGGTGTCAGGTCGAACGTCGTGCGATCGCGCACCAGCCGCTCCAGCACCGCGACCGGCTTCAGCGATCGGCGCATCGTGTGCCACAACAGCACGCCGACCAGCGCCAGCAGCACGCTGTTGGCAATCAGCGCGTGCATCGTGGCCTCGCGTACCTCGGCGTCGATGATGGCATGCGGAATCCCCACCTGTGCCTGCATGGTGCCGGTGCTATCGGAGATGGCATACACGCGCCAGCGTTCGCCGTCGATGACACGCGTGGCAAACCCGTCGACGAAGTCCGGCTTCAGCGCGGCCGCCGGCGAAGTGGCCTGGGCACGCGGCCGCGGGCTCTGCACGGTCAGCAGCTTGCGCTGCGACCAGATCTGGATCACCAGGTCGAACTCGGGCGATCCGTCGTCGTCGCGCACCTCGCGGCCCGGCCCGACCAGATTGAACGCCTTCTTGTTGGCCGGCAGCGCGCGGACGATGCGGGCGGCGAAAGCCTGCAGCTTGTCGTCCCAGATGCTGGAGCGGCTGTGCTGCAGATACACCATCAGCGCGGCCAGCGACACGACCCAGCACAGCACGATGACGCCGACCATCACCGCGAGCAGCCTGCCCTGCAGCGACTTCATGCGCCGGACTCCCCGATCATGTAGCCATGGCCGTGCACCGTGGTGATCAGGCCCTCGCCGAGCTTGCGGCGCAACTGATGGATGAACACCGCGATGGTATTGCTCTCGATCGCGCTGGCGTTGCCGTATACCACGCGCTCCAGGTGTTCCCGCGTGATGACGCGGCCCGGGCGCTCCAGCAGCGCCAGCAGTGTCCGGTACTCCTGGGCGCTCAGCGGAACGCGGGCCCCCGCCCGCGTGACCACCCGGCGGCTGCGATCGAGCTCGATTTCGCCCCAGCTGAACACGGGAACCACCCTGCCCTGACTGCGCCGGATCACCGCGCGCACCCGCGCCCACAGTTCGTCGACCTGGAATGGCTTGACCAGATAGTCGTCGGCGCCGGCATCCAGCCCTTCGATCCGCTCGCTCAGCTGGCCGCGCGCCGTCAGCATCAGCACCGGCGTGACGTCGTAGCCGGCCCGCATGGCCCGCAGCACCGTCAGGCCTGACTCGCCCGGCAGGCCGATATCGAGCAGCACCGCCGAATAGGCATGGTCGACCAGCGCGGCGCGGGCCGCGGCAGCGCAATCCGCATGGTCGATCCGCCAGCCGTTCTGCCGGGCGCCATCGCAGATGACCTCGGCCAGCATGGGATCGTCTTCGACCAGCAGCAAATCCATGGCGCTTGTCATTGGGAACGTATGGAGAGTCGGAATGGAGAGTTGGAATGGGGGTCGCGGGCACGCGAGGATGCCAGCGCGACATTAAGCGTTGATTAAGACGTGGAAGAACGTTGCGTCGGGAGCAACATTCGTTCCGGCGGCGCGGGCCCTCAGATCAGCGGGAAGGCCTTGACCACATGCCGCAGCAGGCTGTCGGCCACCGGCGACAGCGGCCGGCCGGCACGGGTGATCACGTGGATGCGGCTGTTGTTGAGAATCGGGCTGGCGAGCGGCAGCGACACCAGCTGCTTGAACTGCGGCCCCTTCAGCGGCACCGAACGTGGCGTCAGGATATAGCCCAGGCCCATCGCTGCGAATTCCCACAGCACCTTGAACGAGTTGGTCACCAGCATCGGCTTGAGCGTGATGTGTTCTTCCAGTTCGGCAGCCTGCACGTGCTTGCGCACGCCGAACGATTCGGCCAGCGCGGCGCCCTGATGGGGTGCAAGGTCGGCGAGCGTCAGCGCACGGCGCCGGCGCGCGAGCGGATGGTCCTTGCGGACATGGGCGCGGATCGGCGAGACCCGCGAATAATGCGAGCGCAGCCTGACATCGTTCGGCGGCTGGAAGGCAAAGCCGATATGCGCGAGGTCTTCGAGGATATGCCGTACCGTTTCATCGGTGCCGGCCACCTGGATGCTGTAGGTCACGTCGGGATGCTTGCGCAGGAATCCTTGCAGCACGGGCTCGAGCACCAGGTCGACGAAGCCCTCGCCGAATACCAGTTCCACATGGCCTTGCTGCGCGTTCTTCAGATTGTTGATCTCGGCCAGGAAGGTATCGCTCAGATCCTGCTGGCGCCGCGCGAACAGCGCCAGCAGCCGTCCGGCATCGGTGGCCACGACGCCGCGCCCTCTGCGCTCCAGCAGCGTCACGCCCAGGTCCTGCTCCAGCCGGGCCACGGCCCGGCTCACCACCGACGGATCGACTTCCAGCACGTCGGCGGCGCCGCGCACCGTGCCCGTCTCGATGATCTGCAGCAGGCACAGCGCCCGCTTGCGGTCCAGCACATGCTCCATGACGTCTCTCCCCCTTGTTGTCCGCCGGCCGCCCGCCGATCGGACGCGCGGGCACCGGTTTTTTTAATGTTGCCATTTATACAACGATTTAGCTCCATCATTGTCATGGATGCGGGAAGGCCGCGGAAGCAGAATGGTGCGCACCATTCGAATCGCCTACCGCCATGAACGCCTCGAACCTGGATGCCCTGCGGCAGTCCATCGCCACGCTGTCGACCGAATTCGTCGCGATCCGCCGGCGCATCCACGCCCATCCCGAGCTGGCCTTCGAGGAACGCCAGACCAGCGAGCTCGTCGCCGAACGGCTCGCCGCATGGGGCTACCAGGTGCATCGTGGACTGGGAACCACCGGCGTCGTCGGACAGCTGGCCAAGGGACGCGGACAGCGGTCGCTCGGCATCCGCGCGGACATGGACGCACTGCCGATCCAGGAAAAGACCGGCCTGCCCTACGCCAGCACCGTCGCCGGCAAGATGCACGCGTGCGGCCATGATGGCCACACCGCCATCCTGCTATGCGCGGCCAGGTACCTGGCCGAGTCGGTCGACTTCAACGGCACGCTGAACCTGATCTTCCAGCCGGCGGAGGAGAACGAAGGCGGCGCGCTGCGCATGGTCGAGGAAGGGCTGTTCGACAGGTTCCCTTGCGATGAAATTTACGCGCTGCACAACTCGCCCGGCCTGCCGGTCGGGCAGATCGGCGTCATCACCGGGCCGGCCATGGCCTCGTTCGACCGCGCGACGGTGACGCTGCGCGGCCGCGGCGCGCACGGCGCCATGCCGCACCATGGCATCGACGCGATGCAGTGCGCCGCCAGCATCGTGCTCGGGCTGCAATCGATCGTCAGCCGGGAGATCGATGCGCTGAAGCCGGCCGTCATCACCGTCGGCTCCATCCAGGCCGGCAGCACCTACAACGTCGTGCCGGAAACCGCGACGATCAAGATCGGCGTGCGCACGCTGGACCCGAAGGTGCGCGACCTCGTCGAGGAACGCATCCGGAGGTTCGTGGCCGCGCAGGCGGACAGCTTCCGCCTGCAAAGCGAGGTGGTCTACGAGCGCAAGTATCCGGTGCTGGTCAACCATGCCCTCCAGACCGAGTTCGCACGTCAGGCGGCGATCCGCCTGGTCGGGGCCGACAACGTGGTCGAGCGGCCGCCGGTGATGGGCAGCGAGGACTTCGCCTACATGCTCGAGCACCGGCCCGGCGCCTATGTCCGGCTCGGCAACGGCCTGGGCGAAGACGGCGGCTGCATGGTCCACAACCCGCTGTACGACTTCAACGACAGGGCGCTGCCGGTTGGCGCCGCGTTCTGGGCCCACCTCGCGCAAAGCTACCTGGTTTGACCAACGTTCCCCGGGGGACATCGATGCCATCTCTGAATCGCCGCCGTTTCCTTCAATATGCCGGCTCTATCGCCGGGACCTCTGCGCTGGGCGCGCTGCCCGCGTTCGCGGACAGCTTTCCGGTCAAGCCTCTCGCCTTGGTGGTGCCCTATCCGGCCGGCGGTGCCAGCGACACGTCGGCGCGCATCTTCGGGGAGTCGATCGGCAAGACCGTCCGGCAGCAGGTCGTGGTCGAGAACTACGGCGGCGGTACCGGGCTGATCGGCGCGAACAAGGTGCTGAGCGCGCCCGCCGACGGCTACACCTTCTTCCACGGCTCGATCAACGAGGTCTTTCTGGCGCCGATGCTCAATCCGGCCGCGCGCTACAAGCCGCAGGACTTCATGCTGGCCGCGCCGATCAGCGACGCCGCGATCGTGCTGATGGTGCGCAGCGGCATTTCGGCCGAGACCTTCGACCGGTTTCTGGAACAGGCCAGACAGGGCAAGGACAAGCCGCTGACCTATGCCACCGTCGGCATCGATTCGATCTACCACCTGATGGGGGACGCGCTGGCGGCAAAACTCGGCACGACCTTCCTGCATGTGCCATACAAGGGCGGCGCGCCCGCGCTGCAGGGCCTCGCCGGCGGCGAGGTGGACTTCGCCATCCTGCCCTACCAGTCCAGTTTCGACAGCATGCAGCAGCAAGGGCGGCTGCGGATCCTGACCAGCTTCTCGAAGGCCCTGCCGCCGGCGCTCAAGCACATTCCGCTGATCATGCAGAGCCGGCTGGTGCCGGACTTCGAGTACACGATCAGCGGCGGCTATTTCGTCAAGACCGGCACGCCCGAGAGCCGCGTGGCGGTGCTGCGCAGGGCGATCGGCGAGGCGCTGGCCAAGCCGGACATCCGCGCCCGGCTCGAAGCGGAGGGCCGCACCGTCGCGCAGCCGATCGACAGCCAGGCGCAGGCGAATCAGGTCTTCGAGCGCTACCTGACGCGGGTCACGCAACTGGTGCGAAGCGTGGGGCGCAAGACCAACGGCGCGTAGGCCATGACAGCGGCCAGCAACAGGCATTCGTGCAGTGCGGCAGTCGAGCACGGGGGTCTCTGGTATCCGCGTGCCGCGCCCATTGACGCGTATGTCTGCATTGTTCTTCGTGCCTACCCGCATTGACATTTGGGATCGATGCGCAATCCCTTGCCAGGCGCGCATTCGCTTGTGCGGCAAGGCCTGGCCGGCATTGGCACACCGCTTGCCTTTTGCCACAAAACGTCATAGCTTTCGTCATGCCAATCGACCAAACAGTCCTTGTTCGTCGATCGGCGCGAGGGGTCGAGAATCAGCCTGACAAAGCGCGGACACTGAAATCGCGCAGCGGGCTGATTCGATAAATCGAACTGGGAGGAATCGATTTGTTCGGCGGCGTCGGCATTTGGTCGACGCCGCCTCGGTGTTTCGTCGGCGGCCATCCCCACGGCTTGCCGAATCCGAATACGACCGGCTCTTGGGCGCCCCCTCGATGATCCATTTGCCCCCACGTGTGCAAAGCCTGACGATCCGCATGCGGACGGTCGCGCTGTTCGCGGCCTTCATGCTGGTGGTCTTCGTCTTGGTGACCTGGGCAGTCTCGTACCAGATGGTCAGCCATTCGCGGCAGGACCGCCAGCAGGTGCAGGCGGTCTATGTGGCCAGCAAGGAAAAGGAGCTGCGCCACTACGTCGAACTCGGGCATGCCACGCTCGTGCGCATCGCCCACGGCAGCGGCGAGGAGGCGGACCTGCAGCAGCAGGCGCTGGCCGCGCTGTCCCGCATGCACTTCGGCAACGACGGCTACTTCTTCGTCTACGACCGGCTCGGCAATGTGCTGCTGAACCCGGGCAGCATGGGGATCGACGGCGTCGATTTCTGCGATCCGGCCGATACCGGCAGCGACCAGGCGATGATGCTGATCAACAAGGCGCGCGCCGGCGGCGGTATTGTTCGATACAACTGGATCAAGCCTTCGTCGCGTACCGAAGCGCCGAAGATGTCCTATGTCCGCGCCGCCGACCAATGGGGCTGGATCCTCGGCGCCGGCCTCTATATGGACGACATCGAGCGCGAACTCGCTGCCTTCGACGCCAATGCCGCCCGCACGCTGCGCGATACGCAGATCCGGATCAGCGCGTTCGCGCTCGGCTCGATCATGCTGATCAGCCTGGGCGGTCTCGCGCTGAATCTGCACAACTCGCGGATCTCCGGCGAGAAGCTGCGCCGGCTGGCTCGGCGCGTGGTCAGCTCGCAGGAGGAGGAACGCGCCCGCGTCGCGCGCGAGCTGCACGACGGCGTGGTGCAGGTGCTGGTGTCCTCCAAGTACCTGCTGGAGACCGCCCAGGTCCATCTCGAGCAGGAACAGGAACAAGGGCAAGGACAAGACCAGAAACAGGTCGCGCCGCCGGCACGCCGCCACGCCCCGCACGAACTGCTGGCGCAGGGGTTGGGCCGCCTGCAGGAGGCGCTGGTCGAGATCCGGCGCGTCTCGCACGGCCTGCATCCGGCCCTGCTGAGCGACCTGGGTCTGGCCGCCGCGCTGCGCATGCTGGTCGAACAGTTGCGGCCACAGTGCCCGGTCGATCTGCGCTTCGCCGAACACGGTGCGATACCGGCGCTGTCCGAGGCGCAGGCCACGGCGCTGTTCCGCGTCGCACAGGAGGCGCTGAACAACGCCCTGTCCCACGCCCATGCCGGCTGGGTCCAGATCGCGCTGAGCGGTACCGACCGCCATGTCGCGCTGACGATCGAGGACAACGGCCGGGGCTTCGATCTGAAGAAGGTGCGCGCCGACCGCCAGGGCGGCATCGGCCTGCGCAATATGCGCGAGCGCATCGAAAGCCTGGAGGGCAGCGACTTCGCGATCCATACCGGAGCGGACGGCACACGTGTCGAGGTACGCCTGGCGCTGCGCCCGCCCGAGCCCGCCGTTCCGCCCGCGGTTCAGGCCGATACCCCGCCCGCTATCCAGCCCGCCGCCCCCCTGCAAGGAGCCCTGCTGCATGACCTCGAACCTGCGTGTGCTGCTCGTCGATGACCATCCGTTCGTGCTGGACGGCGTCCGCCTGCGTCTGGAGGCCACCGGCGAAATGACGGTGGTCGGCGAGGCGTCCAACGTCGAGGACGCCATCGTGGTGGCCGAGCAGCGGCGTCCCGACCTGGTTGTATCGGACATTCACATGCCGGACGCCAACGGCCTGCAGCTCGCCACGCGGTTTGCCGAGCGGTTTCCTTCGATACGCGTCGTCGCGCTGTCGATGCACAAGGATCCGGAGTACGTGCGCCGCGCCTTCGCGCTCGGCATCGCGGCCTATGTCCTGAAGGAAGCGCCGGCACACGAGCTGGTGACCGCGATCCGCACGGTCGCCGCTGGCGGCACCTATCTCAATACCGAACTGCAGGCGTACCTGCGGACCGACGAGCCGCCGCCGTCATCGCGGCGGACGCTGACACCCAAGGAAGCCACGGTGCTGAAGCTGGTGGCCGAGGGCTACTCCAACAAGGAAATCGCCGAGCGGCTCGGCACCTCGGTGCGGACGGTCGAGACGCATCGCCTGCATGTCCGTCGCAAGCTGCAGGTCGGCGGGCGCGCGGAGCTCGTCAAGTACGCGGTTCACTTCTCCGATCTGCATGCCGTCGGATTGGCCGACGAGGCATTGGCGACGGACTGCTGAGGCTTCTCTCCTTCCTGGGGCACGATCCCCGCGATGGTGCCGCCGCACGGTGCGAGCGCACTGTCGCGGCGCAACGCGCAGGCGCGCCTTGCTTGCGCATTGCCCTTCTGCGTGCCTGCACACCGCGCTCTCGGTATTACTGCGTAGGGGAAAGTCGTCCTGATGCTTGGACCGTAGTTTGCGTAGACTTTTTTCGGACAGGCGCCATGCGTTCAAATGTTCGAATGTTCGAATGGTCGAATCTTCAAATACGCAATGCGCCGATGCGCCGATCGTTGGACCGAGATCGTTGGACCGAAACGGGAGAGCACCATGGACGAGCTGAAGCAAACGCAGAGACCGGCAGTCGCGACGCAATGGCAGGCGGAAGACCTGGCGACGTGGACACCGAAGCGGCGCGAATTTCTTCGGATGCTGGCCTATGGCGCCGGCTCGCTGGCGCTGGGGCCGCTGATCAGCGCCTGCTCGAACGATGCATCGGCGCAGGCATCGGACCTGCGCTCGCAGCTGACGCAGGACGAAGCCTTCTGGGCACAGGTTCAGGGCATGTTCGTGCTCAAGCCCGAGAAGGTCTACATGAACATCGGCACCGGCGGCTCGATGCCGCAGGTCGTGCTCGATACCTTCGAGCAGGAGAACTTCGCCAAGGCGGCCGATTCCTCCAGCGGCTACGGCAACCTCGCCGACCTGCGCGAGGCGGTGGCCAAGGGCTTCGGCGTCGATCGCGACGAGCTCGCTTTCTCGGCCAACACCTCGTCGGGCATGTGCCATGCGATTCTCGGCATCAAGTGGGAGCCGGGCGATGTGGTGGTGACCACCAACCACGAGCACGGCGGCGGCCTGACGCCGCTCAATATCGCGGTCGACCGCTATGGCATCGAGGTGTCGATGATCCAGCTGCCGACCGGCAACCGCCAGAGCGCCAGCACCTATGTGCAGCTGTTCGACGAGCGGATCCGTGCCCTGAAGGGCCAGGGCAAGCGGGTGCGCGCGATGATGTGGTCGTCGCCGACCTACAAGACCGGCACCATGCTGCCGATCGCCGACCTGATGGAGGTGGTCAAGGCGCACGGGCTGATCAGCATCGTCGACGGCGCGCACCTGCCCGGCATGATGGCGTATGACTACGGCGCCCTCGGCATGGACTTCATGTCCGGCGCCGGCCACAAGTGGCAGTGCGGCCCCGGCTCGACCGGCATCCTGGTCATCCGCAACAAGATGCGCGCATCGAACCCGCTGCCGCTGCCCGACTGGTTCCCGATCCATACCAGTTCCTACGCCAGGCAGCAGCCGCGCGGCGCCTACGATATCGCCGCCACGGTGACCTCCTGCGGCAGCCTGCATGTGCCGATGTTCCGTGCGCTGGCACGGGCCTGCGAAATGTGGGATTCGATCGGCAGGAAGAAGATCGAGACCTACGATCTGACGCTGTCGGCCTATCTGAAGGAAAAGATCGTCGAGCGCTGGGGTATCGATTCGCTGTACTCGCCGAAGGACGATCCGAAGCTGGTGTCGGCGCTGACCTGCTTCAACCCGTTCCGCAATCGCGACGATGCGATGAACCAGCAGAAGGCCACGACGTTCGTCAACCGGATGCTGAGCGACTTCTCGCCGGGCTTCGTGATCCGCTCGGTCAATTTCGAAGTCATCGGCGCGCCCGCGCAGCACTACGGCATTCGCATCTCGACGCACCTGTGGCACGACGCGAACGACATCGACCGGCTGGTGGACTCGATGTGGAATCTGTCCGGCGCCATGGCATAACCGACCTCCCTCCTTTCCAACAAGAGTCAGCCCATGAAACGATCGATCGCTTTGATTGCCGCCGCGATTTGCGGCGTGGCATCGCTGTCCGCCTGCGCCCAGCAAGGCGGCGCATTGCGCGCCGTCTCGTCGCCCGATGCGCCCAAGGCCATCGGGCCCTATTCGCAGGCGGTCCGCGCCGGCAATGTGCTGTACCTGGCCGGGCAGATCCCGATTCATCCGAAGACCGGAGAATTGATGAAGGACGCGCCGATCGAGGTGCAGACCCGGCTGGTGCTCGACAACCTGAAGGCCGTGCTGGCGGCCGACGGAATGACGATGGCCAACGTCGTCTCGACCACGGTCTATATGAAGGACCTGAACGACTTCGCCAAGATGAACGAGGTCTACGGGACCTACTTCACCGGCGTCACGCCGGCGCGCGCGACGGTGCAGGTGGCCCGGCTGCCGCGCGATGTGGCGGTGGAGATCGGCGCGATCGCGGTCAAGCCCTGAGCGGGTCCCGTCCGTGGTATTGAAAGCGGGGCACGGCGTCAGCCGGCCCCGCTTTCCGCGTTGCCGCGATCCGTTTCCATCCCGCCACCGGATCGCGTCGACCACGAGCGTCAACGCCTTCGACGCATTGCGGCGGTTCGGATCGTAGGCGAACAGCCCCGGAAACCTGGGGCAATGGGCCGCCATCACGCTGCGCAGGCGCCCCTCGCGCAGATCGGGTTTCGTCAAGGTTGTGCCGCAGCAGGTCTTCGGCCGAGGTCGGCAGGCCGTGCGCTTCGAAGTAGTCCGGCGAGCCGACGCATCAGTGCTTGCCGATTGCGCACGATGCGGGAAACGCCATATGCGAATATCATTGCGCCGGAGCGCAATCCGGGCGCATGCCGTCGCTGCCCGGGCTCCGACAATCATTCCTCGAACCCTACCCCACCGACCTCTATTTCGCCATGGCACGCCTCCAACTCAATGGCCAGATCAAGGAAATCGACGTTCCGGGCGATACCCCGCTGCTATGGGTATTGCGCGACGAGCTCGGCATGACCGGCACCAAATTCGGCTGCGGCATGGCACTGTGCGGCGCCTGCACGGTGCATATGGACGGCTCGCCGATTCGCGCCTGCATTACCGCGGTCTCCGCCGCGGACGGGCACGCCATCACAACGATCGAAGGCGTGGAAGCCGATCGCGTCGGCCGCGTCGTGCAGAAGGCCTGGGTAGAGAACAATGTAGCTCAGTGCGGCTATTGCCAGGCCGGCCAGATCATGTCGGCGGTCAGCCTGCTGAAGGCGACGCCCGCGCCGAACGAACGCCAGATCGACGAAGCGATGAGCGGCAACATCTGCCGCTGCGGCACCTATCCACGGATCCGCGCGGCGATCAAGCAGGCGGCCGGCGAACTGGCCAAGGGGGGCAAGTGATGCGCGCGAACGAGCCGACCATGACCTCGACGATGACCTCGGCAGTGACCCCGAACCTTTCGCGCCGCGGCTTCCTGCAAGGGACCGCGCTCGGCACGCTGTCGCTGGTCGTCGGCGCCAATGGCGTCATCGGCCTGGCCCGCGCCGACGACGACGCGCCAAAGAAATATGGCGCGGACTCGATGCCGGGCGGCACCGTGTCCGATCCGCTGGTATTCGTCTCGATCGCCGCCGATGGCACGGTGACCATCGTCGCGCATCGCGCCGAGATGGGCACCGGCGTGCGGACCAGCCTGCCGATGGTGGTCGCCGACGAGATGGAGGCGAACTGGGACCGCGTGAAGATCGTCCAGGCCGAGGCCAACGAGACGCGCTACGGCAATCAGAACGTCGACGGTTCGCGCAGCGTGCGGCATTTCCTGATGCCGATGCGGCGTGTCGGTGCGGCGGCGCGGCAGATGCTGGAGGCCGCCGCCGCGGCGCGCTGGTCGGTGCCGGTCGGCGAGGTCCGCGCGCAACGGCATGAGGTGGTCCACCTGCCGACGGGCCGGCGCCTGTCCTATGGCGAGCTTGCCGCCGACGCCGCGAAGCAGCCGGTCCCCGCGCAAGGCACGCTCAAGCTGAAGACCCCCGACCAGTTCCGCTATATCGGCAAGGACCGTGTCCGCCTGGTCGATCTGGAAGCGATCGGCAAGGGCCAGGCCACCTATGGCATGGACGTGCGCCTGCCCGGTATGGTCTATGCCGTGGTCGCCCGGCCGCCGGTGGTCGGCGGCAAGGTGCGTGCGGTTCGCGCCGACAAGGCGCTGGCCGTACCGGGCGTGCTCAAGGTCGTCGAGATCCCGCCGTTTGCCGGCGCCCCCGCCTTCCAGCCGCTGGGCGGCGTCGCCGTGGTGGCGCGCAATACCTGGGCCGCGATGCAGGGCCGTGCCGCGCTCGAGATCGAGTGGGACGACGGCCCCAATGCCGGTTACGACTCGGTCGCCTATCGCCGCACGCTGGAAGCCGCGGCGCGGCAACCCGGCAAGGTGGTGCGCAACGAGGGCGATGCGCCGGCCGCCTGGAACAAGAGCGCCGAGACCGAGCGCTACGCGGCCGAGTACTACCTGCCTCACCTGGCCCATGCTTCGATGGAACCGCCGGTGGCGACGGTGCGCGTCAGCGGCAAGACCGCCGAGGTATGGACGTCGGTCCAGAATCCAGTCGCCGCCCAGACCGCCGTCGCCAAGCGGCTCAAGCTCGAGCCCAAGGACGTGCGCGTCAACGTGGTGCTGCTGGGCGGCGGCTTCGGCCGCAAGTCCAAGCCCGACTTCGTCGACGAGGCCGCGGTCGTGGCCCAGGCCATGCCCGGCACGCCGGTCAAGCTGGTATGGACACGCGAGGACGACATCCATCACGACTACCTGCACACCGTGTCGGTGGAGCGGCTCGAAGCGGTGGTCGGCAAGGACGGGCGCCCGCAGACCTGGCTGCACCGCAGCGCCGCGCCGACCATCGGCTCGCTGTTTACGGCGGGGGCCAAGGGCCAGCAGCCGTTCGAGCTGGGGATGTCGGCCATCAACATGCCGTACCGGATTCCGAACGTACGCGTCGAGACCGCGGAAGTCGAGGCCCACGCGCGCATCGGCTGGTTCCGCTCGGTGTCCAATATCCCGCACGCATTTGCGGCGCAGTGCTTCATCGCCGAACTCGCCCATCGCGCCGGCAAGGATCACAAGCAGTTCGCGCTGGACCTGATCGGCCCGGCGCGCAAGATCGATCCGCGCACGATGGCGGACAGCTGGAACTACACCGAATCGCCGGAGCGTTATCCCTATGACACGGGCAGGCTGCGCGACGTGATCGAGGCCGCCACGCGCGGCGCGCGCTGGGGCCGCAAGCTGCCGCGCGGGCATGGCCTGGGCCTGGCCTTCTGCTACAGCTTCATGAGCTATACGGCCGCGGTGATCGAGGTCGCCGTCAATGACAAGGGCGAGGTGCAGGTCGTCGCCGTCGACATGGCGATGGACTGCGGCCCGCAGATCAACCCGGAACGGATCCGCTCGCAGCTCGAAGGCGGCGCGATCATGGGGCTGAGCCTCGCACTGTCCAGCGAGATCAGCTTCGAGAAGGGACGCGTCAAGCAGAGCAATTTCCACGACTACGAGGTGCTGCGCCACCACGCCTCGCCGCGGGTGATTCGCACCCATCTGGTCAACGGCAGCCACGACGTGCCGCCGGGCGGCGTCGGCGAGCCGCCGGTGCCGCCGGTCGCGCCGGCGCTGTGCAACGCGATCTTTGCCGCCACCGGCAAGCGGATCCGTTCGCTGCCTGTGCGCACAGTCGCCTAGCACCGGGCGCTTGCCGCCTGACCGGCACGAACGCGCGCAGGCCGATCGCCTTGCGCGCGTTTTTTTTTGCCGCTGCGTGACCGGCAGCTGCCGCGCCGCTAACCCGCCACCAATGGCAGGCGGAACTCGAATACGCTGCCGCCCTGCTCGACCCGCCTCGCCTCCAGCGTGCCGCCATGCGCCTCGACGATCGAGCGGCAGATCGCCAGGCCCATGCCCATGCCGTTCGCCTTGGTCGTGAAGAACGGATCGAAGATCCGTTCGGCGGCGTCCGCGGCGATGCCCTCGCCGCGGTCCTGCACGCTGACCACCACCTGATCCTGCTGCCCCTGCTGCCCCCGCTCCCGCCGCGACGCGACGATCAGTTCGCGCCGTTCGGCCGGCGTGCCATCGATCGCATCGAGCGCGTTGGTAATCAGGTTCAGCACGACCTGCTGCAGCTGCACCCGGTCGCCTTCGACCGTCGCCGCACCGGCCTCGAGCCGCACGGTGACGCGGGCATCTCGTTCGTCGATATCCATCCGCACCATCTCGAGCACTTCGCGCACCACGTCGTCCGGCCGCAGGTGGGCCAGCACCGGCGGCGCCTGCTTCGCCAGCGACCGCAGCGCGCGAATGATGTCGGCCGCGCGCAGCCCATTCTGCTTGATCTGGACGAGCCCTTCGGTGACCTCGCCGAGCTCCGGCGCCGGCCGGTTCAGCCAGCGCAGGCTCGCATCGACCGATGCCACGATCGCGGTCAACGGCTGATTGACCTCGTGCGCGATGGACGCGGCGAGGGTGCCCATCACGGTCAGGTGCGAGGTGCGGGCCAGCTCCGCGCGGGCCGTGCGCAGGTTCATCTCGGCGGTCAACCGGCGCGTGTTCTCGTCGATCAACTGTTCGTAGAGCCGCGCGGTCTCGAGCGAGATGGCGACCTGCGGCGCCAGTACCTCCAGTTCCGCGACGCAGTCGACATGGAACACGCCCGGCGCCAGATTGTTCTCCAGATAGAAGGCGCCGATCAAGCCGCCGCCCCGGATCAGCGGCACGCACAGCACCGAACGCAACGGCCCGACGGTGCCGGCGCGCTCGCGGATCGACGGCGCCTCGACGGCCGCGTCGGCCAGCGCCAGCGTCCGCTGCGTCCTGAGCACGGTATTGAGCACGGTCAGCGGCAACGCCCACTGAGTCGGCGCGGCGGTGGCGAGCGTCACCGCGACGCGTCCGTCGGCGACCCGCGCCGTTGCCTCGATCATCGGCCGGTCGCCATGCATCAGCAGCAGCACGCCGTACTGCGCGCCGGCATGCATCACGACATTGGTCATCAGCGTCTGGATCAACCGGTCCATCACGACCTCGCCCGACAGCGCCTGCGCGGCCTCTATACCGAGAGAGCGCGTCGCCGCGGGCAGCGCCGCACCGGAACGGACCGCGGGGCTTGCCTTGCCGTCGGAACCGGCGTCGAGATCGGGATAGCGCGCCAGCAACCGTGCCGCCTTGTGGTCTGCGCCCCAGCGCCGGTAGCCGTCGTGCGCGCCGCGGTAGTGCAGACGGGCCGCGGTATGCAGACCGTGGCTCTCGCACAGCATCGCGGCCAGTTCGTTGGCCAGCGCCTGTTCATGCACGAAGCCGGCGGCCTGCGCGGCGTGGGCCGCGCGCTCGTAGCAGAGCAGCGCGGCAAGCGGGTCGCCGCGCAGCCGCGCGATCTCGCCATCGAGCAGCGACAGCTTGCTCTGGAACGTCAGCGCATTGAGCGAAGCCCATTGCGCAAAGCGCTCGCGCTGGCCCTGCAGCGCGGCGATGGCCTCGTCGGGATCCAGTGCGGCCGCCGGACCGCGGGCATACGACAGCGCCAGAAACAGGCGGCAATCCGCCACGTTGATATGCGCGGGAGCTGACCAGATCAAGGTCTCCGCCTGCGCCAGGCTGCGGCTCGCGTGCTCCCAGTCGTGCAGGTATGCCGCCGCCATGCCGTCATACAGCCAGATCCAGAAGCGCGTCGGCAACGAGTTGCTCAGGCGCAGCCGCTCCTTGACACTGGTCCGCACCGCCGCCATCGGTCCGTCCTCGGCCATTGCATCGTCGCCGGCGCACAGGCGCTGCGCGAAGTGGCTCTGCGCGTGCAGGATCAGTTCGATGTCGCGGTACTGAACCAGCCTCGTCAGTTCGAGACCGCGCTCGATCTCCTCCTTGACCAGCCGCAGATGCTCGCCCATCGCCAGCAGGTCGGAGGCGATATGGTTGCAGGCGTAGCACGCCATGCCGATGTCGCCGGACGCGCGCCCCAGCGCGACCGCGCGCTGCGCGTGTTCCAGCGCGTACGGAAGCGGCCGGGTCCAGGCGCTGACCTGGTCGAGCGCGACCAGCGTGGCGATGCGCTCCGCCTCGTAGCCATGGCGGTCGATCAGCGCCAGCGCGGCGAGCCCATAGGCCAGGCCGTCGTCGTATTCATCGTAGAGACTGGCGACGAACACGCCGAACCACGACAGGCCGTAGGCCGATTCGGGCGTCGCGCCGTGTTCCAGCGTCAGCTCGACCATCTTGGCGACATGCAGGAAGCTGATGCCGTCGGACACGAACAGCGACGAGATCAGCGTCGACAACAGACCCATCGCCGTGCGGATGCGCGGATCGTCGGTCGCCGGCAACGCGCCGAGATCCGCGATCGCGCGGTCGCCCAGCGCGGCCACGACGGCGTCGTACGCCGCGCGATGGTGAATCCGCGCCGGATCCCGCTGCAACCGCACGTCGAGCAGCGCGAGCCCGGACAGCGCCGCATTGATCGCGCCTTCGTAATCGCAGCGCACGGTCAGCAGGACGGCCTCGAGGCGGTGCACGGCGGCCCGGTCGATCGGCCGCAGCTCGCGCATCAGCAGCGCATCGATCTCCCGCCGGGCGCCGTCAAGATCGGCCTGCGCCAGCAGGCATTCGCAGCGCAGCACGCTGGCCGCGTAGGCCAGCGCGTAGGGGGAACGATCGTCGGACCGCGCATGGGAGGCGTCATGCGGACCCTCAGGCGGCCCCTCAGGCGGACCGTCATGCAAGCGGTCTTCCAGTGACCGCCACGACGCCGGCATCAGCCGGAACGCCGCATCGGTATAGCGCGTGGCCTGTTCGATCGCGGCCGCGCGCTTGGCGCGCCGGCCCGCGACGATCGCGACATGGATGAACGCGGCGCGCTGCTGCCCGGTCAGCGGATGGTCGCCCGCGCGCTCGATCTGGTTGCAGATCTCGAAGGCGTAGTCAGGCAGCTCCTCCTGCCAGTGCTCGATCATGCTGGCCGCGATGTGCGCGTGCATCGCCGGCCGCCGGTCCGGCGCGATCATCGAGTACGCCGACTCCAGCACGCGATCGTGCCGGAACGCATAGCCCTCGGGCAGCCGATCCAGCAAGCCCGCGTCGACGAAGGGGCGCAGCCGCTGGCCGATCTGCAGCGGACAGATGCCGGCAATGCCCGCCAGCAGCCCCTCGCCGCAGCGTATGCCGACGCACGCCAGTTGCTGCAGCAGCAGCGTGCCGGCGGTCGGCAGCCGCGCAAAGCGCCGGATCATCAGGTCGATCACGCTGTCGGTATAACGCAGGCGCACCAGGTCGGCCGCGTTCCACTGCCACAGCGAAGCCGCACCGTCGTAGGCCAGCACCCCTTCGTCGATCAGCGTGCGCAGCAGCTGGTAGGTAAAGAACGGGTTGCCACCGGTCTTTGCGCGCACGGCGCGCGCGAGCTCCGCGACCCGGGCCGGCGCTTCGTCCAGCGCAGCCGCCACCAGCTCGGTCAGCTCGGCAAGCGCCAGCGGCTTGATCTGGATGCGGCTGACGGCCATCGGGGCGCTCGTTGCGGCCGTCGTTGCGGCCGTCGTTGCGTCGGATATCAGCGTTGCCGGCGCTGCCGCCGTCATCCCCGGCCGCGCCGGCTGCAGCAGGCCCGCGAGCGGCTCGATGGTGCCGGCACCCGGCTGCTGCCCGGCGGGGGACTCGCGACAGGCGCCGATCAGCAGCACGTGGTCGGGGGGCTGCGCGGTGAAGGCCTCGAGCAGACTGACCGTCGAGGCGTCGGCCCATTGCAGATCGTCGATGAACAGCACCAGCGGTTTGCCAGCCTCGCCGAAGGCGGCGAAGGTACGCAGCATCGCGGTGTCCACGCGCGCCCTCGCCTGCGCGGCCGGCACCTCGGACAGCGGCGCGGTGGCGCCGATCACGTGCTCGGCCTCGGGCACCAGTTGCGCGATCGCGCGGCCCTGGCCCGCGAGCCCGTCGAGCCAGCGCTGCCGCAGCGGCGCCAGCACGGCCTCATCCTCGCCGAGCAAGGCCATCGTCAACGCGCGCAGCGCCTGCACCACCGGCGCATACGGCGTCTCGCGCTGCAATTGATCGCTCTTGCCGCTGGCAAAGTGCAGCGCATCCAGGCCCGCCTCGCGGCCGAGCCAATCGACCAGCGCCGATTTGCCCGAACCCGCGGCGCCTGCGATCAATACCAGCTCGGACTTACCGCTGTCGCGCACGCGCGACCATACCTCGGTCAGCAGTGCCTTCTCGGTATCGCGGCCGAACAGCTGGCCGGGCAGCATCGGGATCGGCGGCGGAACGGTGGCGTCGGGCTGGAACGGCGCAATACGCCCTGCCGATTCCCATTCGGTCCGCAGCCGCAGCAGATCCGACACCAACGAAGCGGCGCTGGCGTAGCGGTCGGCGGGGTTCTTTGCCAGCAGCTTCAGCACGATGCGGCCCAGCATGCCGGGCACATCGTTGCGGCGAAATTGTGGCGGCACCGGTTCGATGGCGAGATGGGCGTGATGCCATGCGGCCGGCGAATCCCCCTGGAACGGGGTCGCGCCGATCAGCAACTCGTACAGTGCAACGCCCAGCGCGTACAAGTCGGCGCGCACGCCGATGCGGGCGGCGTCGCCGCGGGCCAGCTCGGGGGCAAGATACGGCAGCGCGGCGGGGCCCGGTTGCGGTATCGGTTGCGGAGCCGGTTGCGGGGCCGGTTGCGGTACCGTTAGGGACGCCCATTGCCCGTCGAAGTCGACGGGAACGGCATGGCCGAAGCCTGTCAGGCGCAGCGCGCCGCTGTCGTCGATCAACAGATTGTGCGGGCGGATATCGCCATGCAACAGCCCCTGCCCGTGCATGGCCGCCAACGCGCGGGCGGCGGCGATGGCGATCTCGAACACCGCGGCAATGGAAAGTTGGGGACCGATCCGCGCTGCGGCGGTGCGAGAAGACGGCTGCGCCTCCGATAGCAGCACCATCCGGTCGGCGGTCCAGACGGTGGCAATCGGTACGGTGGCCCACGACGGATGCAGGCGCGGGGCCAGCCGCAGTTCGTTCTGCAGCTGCCGATGCGCGCCGGCCGACGCCAGCAAGGCGCTGCGGGACAGCCAGTATGTCCGGGTACGAGGATCGAACAGGCGCTCGCTGACCACGCCGTCCGCCATGCTCAACCGGTGGGCTGTCGTGGCGGCAAGCCATGCGGCATCGAACACGATCGATGAATGTCGCTCGGGACGGTTCGGCGAGGTCATGGCGCGGCGCTCCTGGACTGACCCGCGCCGCCCCCAGCCGGGGCGATCGGGGCTGCCTGCACTGGATCCATCACCGCCCTTCTCCCGTCCGTTGCTTGCGAGTGGGCGGCCATTATAGAGAGCGTGTGCGACGGCCGCGATTTACGCGGCCCGCCGCATCGGTTCAGGCCTGGGCCCGGGCGCCATCGAGGTAGGGATTGACGCTGCGTGCGCCTTCGCTGAAGGCGTCGAAGCCGCGGGCACCGTCGGAATACGCATCGGCCGCACGGCCCGGCGTTGCGGAGACGCCCACGCGATCCAGGCCAGCCACCTTGCGCGCCCCGTCGACAAACGGGTCGGCCTTGCGCGCGCCCTGGGTGTACGGGTCGAAGCCGCGGGCGCCATCGCTATGCACATCGAAGGTGCGCGCGCCGTCGGTGTAGGCCTGCGGCGTGCGGAACTCGTAGCCGTACTTGTCGGCGGGGACCGTCGCGGCCTGCGCGATGCCGGCACCGGCAAACGACAGCAGCAGAGCGGAAGCGATCTTCAGGGCGGTGTTCTTGGGCATGGCTTTCTCCTTCATTAGTCAGCGAATTTGAATCGGTTCGGACGCTGCCGCACTTGGGCTTGTTGCGCCCGTCGCGTCGTCCATGTGCTGAACTATAGAGGGAGGCCGCGGCGGGAGAAGCGCCGCGGTTTGGCCTTGTTATTCAAATATTTTGATGTCTCGCCCTCTGTGGAGCCACGCGTTGCGCGGCTTCAGCCGACCGGCACGCTCTGCCGGATGCCCAGTTGCTGGGCCATCAACACCAGGTCGGCGAAGGTCCGGGCCTTCATCTTGCGCATGGCCTGCCCGCGATGGATCTTGACGGTGACCTCGCTGATGCCGATCTCGGCCGCGATCTGCTTGTTCAGCAGCCCAGTGACGGCCAGCCCCATGACTTCGGCCTCGCGCGGTGTCAGCGTGGCGTAGTAACGGCGGATCGCTTCGATCTGGCGCATGCCTTGCCGTCGCGCGCGGTCCTTGTCCAGCGCTGCCGTGACGGCATCGAGCAGATCCTGATCGCGAAACGGCTTGGACATGAAATCCACCGCGCCCGCCTTCATTGCCGCGACTGTCATCGGGATGTCGCCATGCCCCGTCATGAAGATGATCGGAATGGGAACGCCCATCTGCACCAGGCGCGATTGCAGTTCCAGGCCGCTGGGGCCGCGCAGGCGAACATCCAGCACCAGGCAGCATGGCAGGTCGGGAAGCTCGAACTCGAGTAGCTCGGCTGCCGAGCCAAACAGCGCCACTCGGATGCCGACGGACCGGAACAGGTTGCCCAGTGCATTGCGCAACCCAGCATCGTCGTCGACGATCAGCACCATCGACTCGCCGCCGGCAGCATGCGCCTCGCTGTGGGATGTCACGGTCGGTCCTCCAGTGTGCTCGAACAGATCTCGGGAATTATAGACAGGGCCGTTGACGCGGCCCGTGGACCGGCCGATTTCAGCATAGCGGCGCCGGGCGGGCCACCCATACCTTTGTGTTAGTGCCGCAGACTGCCCCGGTGCCGCCGCCATCGTCCCCGTGAACGCGCGGACGGCCGCGGTACCCGCACTGCGCTGCCGCCATCGCGCCACTGGCAACTAATACGATCGGTCAATGGCGGCCAACGCCTGGGCCGTCTAGTCTTCTGTCGGCTGCATCGCCGGCGCCCGCCGATCGCGCACCGGTTCGGTGCCGCCTACCCCGCTTAGCGTACCGCGAATGCGGGCACCGCCTTTTTCGTCCCACTCGTCCCGCTCGTCCCACTTCGTCCTAACCTCGTTTCCAAGGAGTTCCCGATGGCCAACCCGAAGCTAGAAGTCCTGACCCCGCAGAACAGCCAGCTGATCATCATCGACCAGCAGCCGCAGATGGCGTTCGGCGTGCAGTCGATCGATCGGCAGACGCTGAAGAACAACGTCGTCGGCCTGGCCAAGGCCGCGAAGATCTTCAACGTGCCCACGACCATCACCACGGTCGAGAGCGAGTCGTTCTCGGGCTACACCTTTCCCGAGATCCTGGACGTGTTCCCCGAGGCGAAGACCCTCGAGCGCACCTCGATGAATTCCTGGGACGACCAGAAGGTGCGCGACGCGCTGAAGGCCAACGGCCGCAAGAAGGTCGTGGTGTCCGGCCTGTGGACCGAGGTCTGCAATACCACGTTCGCGCTGTGCGCGATGCTCGAAGGCGACTACGAGATCTACATGGTGGCCGATGCGTCGGGCGGCACCAGCAAGGACGCGCACGACTACGCGATGCAGCGCATGGTGCAGGCCGGCGTGGTGCCGGTGACCTGGCAGCAGGTACTGCTCGAATGGCAGCGCGACTGGGCGCACCGCGACACCTATGACGCGGTGATGAAGCTGGTCAAGGAACACTCCGGCGCCTACGGCATGGGCGTGGACTACGCCTACACGATGGTGCACAAGGCCGAGCAGCGCACGGCCACCCCGCACCAGTCGATCGCCCCGGTCGCGGCGCGCTGAACGCCCCCCACCCCACCGCTTCCACCTGACTCAAGGAACGAACCGATGAACACGATCACCACCAAGGACGGCACCCGCATCTTCTACAAGGACTGGGGCACGGGCCGTCCGGTCGTCTTCTCGCATGGCTGGCCGTTGAACGCCGATGCCTGGGATGCCCAGATGCTGTTCCTGGTGCAGCAGGGCTTTCGCGTGATCGCGCACGACCGGCGCGGCCACGGCCGCTCGGATCAGCCGGCACACGGCAACGACATGGACACCTATGCGGACGACCTGGCCGCGCTGCTCGATGCGCTCGACATCCAGGGCGCCACGCTGGTCGGCCATTCCACCGGCGGCGGCGAAGTGGCGCACTACATCGGCCGCCATGGCACCAAACGCGTCGCCAAGGCGGTGCTGATCGGCGCGGTGCCGCCGACCATGGCCAGGAGCGCTGCCTATCCGAACGGCCTGCCGCTGGAGGTGTTCGACGGCATCCGCAAGGGCGTGGCCGACAATCGCTCGCAGTTCTACCAGGACCTGGCGATGCCGTTCTTCGGCTTCAACCGGCCCAATGCCAAGGTTTCGCAGGGCACCATCGACGCATTCTGGGCGCAGGGCATGGCCGGCGGCATTGTCGGTCAGTACGCCTGCATCAAGGAGTTCTCGGAGGTCGACTACACCGAGGACCTGAAGAAGATGACGGTGCCGACGCTGATCCTGCATGGCGATGACGACCAGATCGTGCCAATCGACAACGCGGCGCGGCTGTCCGTCGAGATCGCGCCGAACGCCACGCTGAAGGTCTACCCGGGCGCGTCGCATGGCATGTGCGTGATCAATGCCGACGAGGTCAATGCCGACCTGCTGGCCTTCCTGAACGCCTGATCCGGACGCACGAGCCTATGTCAGTCACCCGCCGGCAATTCATCGCCTCGGCCGCCGCGCTCGGCGCGGCCGCCTCTTCGGAACTCTTCGCCATGTCACCGAATCCGACACCCGACCTGATTCTCGTCAACGGCAAGTTCGCCACGCTCGATCGCGCCAATCCGCAAGCCGATGCCGTTGCCATCGCGGACGGCCGCTTCATTGCCGTCGGCGAGCGCCAGGACGTGATGAAGCTCGCGGCATCGGGCACCCGCGTGATCGACCTGAATGGCCGGCGGGCCATTCCCGGGCTGATCGACAGCCATATGCACATCATTCGCGGCGGCCTGAACTACAACATGGAGCTGCGCTGGGATGGCGTACGCTCGCTGGCCGACGCGATGCGCATGCTCAAGGCGCAGGTCGACCGCACGCCGGCGCCGCAATGGGTGCGCGTGGTCGGCGGCTTCACCGAGCACCAGTTCGCCGAGAAGCGCCTGCCGACCATCGAGGAGCTGAACGCCGTGGCACCGGACACGCCGGTGTTCATCCTGCATCTGTACGACCGCGCGATGCTGAACGGCGCCGCGCTGCGCGCCGTCGGCTACAACAAGGACACACCCAATCCCCCGGGCGGCGAAATCGTGCGCGACGGCAGCGGCAACCCGACCGGCCTGCTGCTGGCCAAGCCCAACGCCACCATCCTGTATGCGACGCTCGCCAAGGGCCCGAAGCTGCCGCCCGAGTACCAGAAGAATTCGACGCGGCATTTCATGCGCGAGGTCAATCGGCTCGGCGTCACCGGCGTGATCGATGCCGGCGGCGGCTATCAGAATTACCCGGATGACTACCAGATCATCGAGGAGCTGCACCGCGAGGGCCATCTGACCGTGCGGCTGGCTTACAACCTGTTCACGCAGAAGCCCAAGGAAGAGCTGCGCGACTTCCAGAACTGGACCTCGTCGGTGCGGCCGGGCCAGGGCGACGATCTGTATCGCCACAACGGCGCCGGTGAGATGCTGGTCTACACCGCGGCCGACTTCGAGGACTTCCGCGTAGAACGCCCGGATATGCCGCCGTCGATGGAGGCCGATCTGGAGCCGGTGATCCGCCTGCTGGCCGAGAAGCGCTGGCCGTGGCGCCTGCATGCGACCTACGACGAGACCATCACGCGCGCACTCGACGTCTACGAGAAGGTCGCGCGCGACGTGTCGTTCCAGGGCCTGAACTGGTTCTTCGACCACGCCGAGACCATCTCGGACCGCAATATCGACCGCATCGCCGCGCTCGGCGGCGGCATCGCCGTGCAGCACCGCATGGCCTACCAGGGCGAGTACTTCGTCGAGCGCTACGGCGCCAAGGCGGCCGAGGCCACGCCGCCGGTCAAGAAGATGCTCGAGCGCGGCGTCAAGGTCGGCGCTGGTACCGACGCCACGCGGGTCGCCTCGTACAACCCATGGGTGTCGTTGTACTGGCTGACCACCGGCAAGACCGTCGGCGGCATGGCGATGTATCCGCAGGCCAATCTGCTGGACCGCGAGACCGCGCTGCGCCTGTGGACCGAGGCCAATACCTGGTTCTCGTCCGAGGTCGGCAAGAAAGGGCAGATCCAGGTGGGCCAGCTTGCCGACGTGGCGGTGCTGTCGGCCGACTACTTCTCGGTGCCCGGCGACGACATCCAGGACATCACGTCGGTGATGACCGTGCTCGGCGGCAAGGTGGTCTACGGCGACGCCGAATTCGGCAGGCATGCGCCGGAGCTGCCGCCGCCGATGCCGGACTGGTCCCCTGCCCGCCACGGCAGCCGCTACCAGCCGCGTCCGCAGGCGCAGGCTCGCACGCTGGCGCTGAACACCGCCTGCGGCTGCGCATCGTCATGCGGCGTGCATGGCCACGCGCACGCGAAGGCGTGGACGTCCAACGTGCCGACCAGCGATGAAAGCGGGTTCTGGGGCGCGCTGGGGTGCTCGTGCTGGGCGTTCTGATGGGTAGTCCCACCTGCAAGCCCAAGTGCAAGCCGACGTGCAAGCCGGCCCGCAAGCCGCCAACCGGAGAACCAACATGATGCTGTCGAGCTCCCGGCCTTCCCCGGCCGATGACGATGCGGGCACGCTGCCGCGCTCGATGCGCTGGATCGCGCTGTTGCTGCTGTGCGCGGCGTATCTGCAGGGCGGGCTGGTCAAGCTGTTCGACTTCCCCGGCGCCGTCGCCGAGATGCAGCATTTCGGCCTGAGCCCGGCGGTGCCGATGGCCGTCGCCACCATCGCGCTCGAACTCGTGGCCGCCGCGATGATCCTGACCGGTATCGGACGCTGGCTCGGCGCGCTGGCCCTGGCGGCCTTCACGCTGGCCGCGACGTTCCTGGCCAACCGCTTCTGGAGCGCCCCGCCCGAGGCGCAGTTCATGATGGCCAACGCCTTCTTCGAGCATCTGGGCCTGGTCGGGGGCTTCCTGCTGGTGGCCTGGCACGACTGGCGTACGCGGAGGCCGGCATGAGCACCAGCGTGCCACCCGACACGACCGCGGCCGCACCGGCCCCGGCCGGCACCTTCGCGCCGCTGGCCAAGCCGACCTTCGCGGTGCTGTGGGTCGCGACCATCCTCGGCAATATCGGCAGCTTCATGCGCGACGTCGCCAGCGCCTGGCTGGCCACCGATCTGTCGAGTTCGCCCGCTGCCGTCGCGACGATCCAGGCGGCGGCCACGCTGCCGGTATTCCTGCTGGCGATTCCCGCCGGCGTGCTGTCCGACATCCTCGATCGCCGCCGCTTCCTGATCGTGATCCAGATCGGCCTGGCGCTGGTCAGCGGCACGCTGATGCTGCTGGCCTGGCGGCAGGCGCTGACCATCGAGATCCTGATCGCTCTCGCCTTCGTCGGCGGCATCGGCGCGGCGATGATGGGCCCGACCTGGCAGTCGATCGTCCCCGAGCTGGTGCCGCCCAGCACGCTGCGGCAGGCCGTCGCGCTCAATGCACTGGGCGTCAATATCGCGCGCGCCATCGGTCCTGCGACCGGCGGCCTGCTGCTGGCCGCGTTCGGCGCGGCGGTCACCTACGGCGCCGACCTGCTCAGCTATCTGTTCGTGATCGCGGCGCTGATCTGGTGGCGCCGGCCGGCCCAGCCCAGCGATCCGCTGCGCGAGCATTTCTTCAGCGCTTTCCGGGCCGGACTGCGCTTCACGCGGGCGCACAGCAAGCTGCATATCGTGCTGCTGCGTGCCGCGGTGCATTTTGCGTTCGGCAGCAGCGTCTGGGCCCTGCTTCCTTTGGTTGCGCGCCAGCTGCTCAACGGTGGCGCCGGCCTTTACGGCATCCTGCTGGGCGCCGTGGGTGCCGGGGCGATCCTGGGCGCGCTGACGATGCCGGCACTGCAGAAGCGGCTCGACGGCGATGGCCTGGTGCTGCTGTCCGCGGTAGTCACCGCGGCTGTCATGGCCGCGCTGTCGATCGCACCGCCGGTGTGGGTCGCGCTGCCGCTGCTGTTGCTGCTCGGCGCGGCATGGATTACCGCGCTGACGACGCTGGGCGGCGCGGCCCAGGCCATCCTGCCGAACTGGGTACGCGGCCGCGCGCTGGCCGTCTACCAGATGGTCTTCAACGGCGCGCTGGCCGGCGGCAGCCTGATCTGGGGCTTCGTCGCGCAGGGTTTGGGGACGCCGAATGCGCTGTGGATTGCCGGCGCGGGCCTGATCGTCGCGACGCTGCTGCTGCGCCGCGTGCGCCTGCCGCGCGGCGAGGAAGACCTGGGTCCGGCACGCCACTGGCCCGAGCCGGAGAAGGCCGACGAGATCGCGCACGACCGCGGCCCGGTGATGATCCTGATCGAGTATCGCGTCTCGCCCGAGAACCGCGAGGCGTTCCTGCGGGCCATTCACCAACTGTCGGAAGAACGGCTGCGCGACGGCGCCTTCAACTGGGGCGTAATGGAGGACCCCGAGGATCCGGACCTGCTGACCGAGTGGTTCCTGGTCGAATCGTGGGCCGAGCACCTACGCCAGCACCGGCGCGTGCCGCATGCCGACGCGGACCTGCAGCGCGACATCGCCCGCTTCCACACCGGTGCCGAGCCGCCCCGCGTGCGTCATCTGCTCGGTGTGGGCCTGCCGCCAACGCGCACCTGAGCCCGGTTCTTTTCCGATTTCCTCCCGATTACGAGACCGCCATGAAGATCTACCTCGTTTCCCTTGGCGCCGGCATTCTGGTCGGCATCATCTATGCGCTGATGCAGGTTCGCTCGCCGGCGCCGCCGGCGGTCGCATTGATCGGCCTGCTTGGCATGCTGATCGGCGAGCAGCTGATTCCGCCGGTCAAGCGGATGCTGGCGGGCGAGCCGGTCACCGTCGCGTGGTTCCATTCCGAGTGCGTGCCGAAGATTACCGGCACGCCGGGGCCAACGCTTGCCGCCAACCGCAAGGACGGCGATGCGGCGCACTGACGCGCTGTTGTGCGCCGGCGCGCTGTCGATGGCGTGCGTTCCCGCGCTGGCGGACAGTACCGTCACCGTCTACGGACGGCTCAATACGGCAATCGAATACACGCGAGCCAGCACCGCCACCGATGGCACCGCGCTCGCCAGCGGCATGCGCCAGAGCAACTACCGCTCGGTGTTCGGCCTGCGCGGCGAGGAAGCGCTGGGCGGCTCGCTGAAGGCGCTGTGGCAGATCGAGAGCAACCTGTCGCTGGACACCGGCGAGGGCCAGATCGCCGGCCGCAGTTCGCGGATCGGGCTGCAGGGCGACTACGGCCTGCTGTTCCTCGGCCATTGGCATACGCCGTATACCGAGTCGACGATGGGCTACGACCCTTACTACCCGACCACCGCCGGCTATATGGCGCTGATCGGCAATGGGTCGGCCTCCAGCTCCGACAACGTCGAGAACACCAGTTCGTTCGATCGCCGCCAGAAAAACATCGTGCAATACCGGTCGCCGCGCTTCGGCGGTGCCAGCCTGTGGCTCGGTTGGGGCCTGCCCGAGGAAAGGGCGACGGTCGCACGCAATCCTTCGCTCTACTCCGCAGCGTTGGTCTATCAGCGCGGAGCGTTCGATGCGAGCGTCGCCTACGAGGTCCACCGGCACTACCAGGCAGCCGGCCGCAACGACGACGCATTGAAGCTCGGCGTGGCGTGGCAGGTGCTGTCCGGCACGCGGATCGCCGGCGTCTACGAGCGGCTGCACTACCGGACCGCCAGCGGCGATCTGCAGCGCAACGCCTGGTATGCATCGCTGGTGCAGCGGCTGGGCGCCGGCAGCCTGCGGCTGGGCTTTGGATTTGCCGCCAATGGCACCGGCGCATCGACCGACACCATCGGGGTCGTCCGCAGCGGTCCGCAGACCGGCGCCACGCAATGGACAATCGGTTACGACCATCCGCTGTCGAAGCGCACGGCGCTGTATGCGTACTACAGCCGCATCGACAACAAGCGGAACGCCACCTACGACTTCGCGATCAACGAGCTGGGCATCGCGGCGGGAGCGGATCCGCAGGTCTTTGCGCTCGGCATGCGGCACACCTTCTAGGCAAACGCCCGATTCCTCAAGGATCCCTTGTGACCTCGCCCCCCGTGATCGCCATCGTCGACGACGACATCTCCGTCAGGGATGCCATGGGGAGGCTGGTGCGGTCCTTCGGCCTGGCGGTCGAACTCTACGGAGGTGCCGCGGACCTGCTTCAATCGTCCACGCTGAATCAGATCGCCTGTGTGATCACCGACGTCCAGATGCCGCGGATGAACGGCTTCGCGCTGTGCAAGGCGCTGCGCGAGCGCGGCTGCCATGTGCCGATCATCTTCATGACGGCGTTCTCCGAACAAGGCCACGAGCAACGCGCCTACGCGGCCGGCGCCGCCTGCTTTGTCAACAAGCCGTTCGAGGATACGGAGATCATCCGGTGTATCGAGCGGGCGCTGAGCGGAGGCAAGCCCAACTGCTAGCCCTCGAGCATGGCGTCCATCCATTCGGCATGACGCAACGCACAGACGGCACGGCAATCCCACCGAGTTCCAGGTTGACACTGCAAGTGCGCAAACCAATACTGGACGCTGGCAATTGCCCGCTCGGCGCTTGCCGCTTCGCCTACCACGCCGGAGGAAGCCATGCCCCAAGCCCGCCCGCTTCTGCTCGCCGTCCTGCTGACGCTGCTCGCTGGATGCGCCGCCCGAGCACCGACTGCGCCCACCGCTTCTACACCGGGGCCTGCACCAGCCGCCGTGGGCCAGACTGCCGCAGGCAAGACAGAGGTCCTATGGCTCGGCCAGGCCGCCACGCGCATCACGACGCCGGGAGGCAAGGTGATCGTGATCGACCCCTGGCTCACGGCGAATCCGAAGACCCCGGCCCCCTTCAAGCAACTGCAGGCACTGGGCAAGGTCGACCTGATCCTCGTCACGCACGCGCACGGCGACCACCTCGGTGACGCGCCGGCATTGGCCAAGATGCATAACGCCCCAATCTACAACGGCGGGGGAATGGGGCAGACGCTGGTCAGCCTCGGCATGGTGCCGGCCAACCTGTCGCAGCGCTTCGGCAAGAGCGGCACGGTGACGCCCTTCGGCCCGAACGGCCCGAAGATCACCGCCGTCCATGCCGAACACTCGTCCGAGCTGATCTGGAAGAACCCGAATTCGGGCAAGGACGAGGTCCACTATGGCGGCGAGCCGGTGGGCTACATCATCGAGCTGGAGAACGGCTTTCGGATCTGGCATATGGGCGATACCGGCCTGTTCGCCGATATGCGGCTGATCGGCGAGCTGTACAAGCCCGACCTGGTGCTGATCCCGATTGGCGGGCATTTCACCATGGGACCGCGCGAGGCGGCCATTGCGGTCCGTGAGATGATCCGGCCCAGATACGCGATCCCGATCCACTACCTGACCAACCCGATGCTGCGTGGCACGCCGGCGGAGTTCTCCGCGGCGCTGGGCGCCACGGAGACGATCCGCGTCATCGTGCCGGAGCCGGGCCAGAAGGTCGACTTCTGAGGGCCGGCGCTCTCCGCCTGCATTGTCCCCACGATCGATGGCAGCCGCGTTGCGGGCCATCAGCCATCTCCGTGATTGACGCATCGCGCTGCGCCTCCTATGGTCGATTGGCCGCCCCCTTGCGCGGCCTGACAGCCTTGCCAAGTGCCGGTCCAGGGCCAAGGCGGAATATCGACATGGAGACAAAGCATGCAAGATACCAACACGGAAAATCCGCCGGACCAGGGCCGCAGCACCCGCCACGCTGACAATCCGATCCGCGCCACCTCCGGCGCGCTACTGGCCGGCATCGTCCTGACCCTCTCCGCCTGCGGCGGCGACGATCACGAACACAAGCCACCACCCAGTGTCGCCAAGCCCAAGTCCTGCGCCGAATTGGCGAACGTCGAAGTACCGGCCACGGCAATCGGGCTGCCCACTTCTGGCGCGGTGGTCACCGAGGCGACCGTAGTACCGGCGGCTGGCAGCGGCGCGCAGGCTACCGGCGAGTATTGCCGAGTGTTGGGCCATATCCGGCCGGTCGACCCCAATGCGCCGAACATTCGCTTCCAGTTGAATCTTCCGGCCAACTGGAACAACAAGATCATGATGTTCGGTGGCGGCGGCTACAACGGCACGATTCCGTCGGCGCAAGGCAATGTGCCGGCCGGCCCCGCCGACCAGCCCACACCGCTGGGGCGCGGCTATGCCACCTTCGCCAGCGACTCCGGCCATCAGGCCGGCGCGCTGGGTAGCCGGGATGGCTCGTTCGGCGTCAATGACGAGGCCTTGCGCAATTTCGCCAGCGATGCGTTGAAGAAGACCCGCGACACAGCGCTGCACTTGATCAAGGCTCGCTACGCGACCGAAGGACCGCGCAAGGCCTACTTTGCGGGAGGCTCCACCGGTGGCCGCGAGGCGCTCGCCGTGGTCCAGCGCTGGCCCGACGATTGGAACGGTGCCATCGTGCTCTATCCCGCGTGGAACGCTGCAACATTGGATTTGGCGTTTGGGCGCATCACGCGAGCGCTCGCGCAGCCAGGGGCCTATCCCAACGCCGCCAAACGTCGCGCACTCTTTGACGCCTCACTGCAGGCCTGCGATACGCTCGACGGCGTGCAGGATGGCCTCATCAGCAATGTCGCGGCGTGCAACGCCACCTTCGATCCGGCGACGGCGACGCTGAACGGCGCCCCGCTGCGCTGCACGGGCGGCGGCGATACCGGCGACAACTGCCTGTCCGATCCGCAGATCGCGGCGCTGAAGGTCTACAACGCGCCGATCCAGTTCGCGTATCCGCTGGGCAGCGGCGAGACGCAGTACCCGGGCTTCAACGTATGGGGAGCGGACCTTGGCATGTCGGGGCCGTCGCCCGTGCAAGCGACGGTGATCGCGCTCGCGCTCAATCTCGACCCGCCCGCGACGCCAATGCCCGCCACGGCGCCATATTTCGCGGTGTTCTGGGACCAGTGGGTCCGCTTCTTCGTCACGCGCGATCCGAACTTCAACTCGCTGTCGCTGGACCCGGAAAACCCAGGCCCCTGGCAGTCTCGCGTCAGCGAGCTGACTGCGCTGCAGGACATCAACAAGACGGACCTGAGCGCATTCGCCGCCAAGGGCGGCAAGATCCTGATGGCCCACGGCAATGCCGACGTGCTGGTCAGCTCGCGCGCGACGGCCCAATACTACGAGCGCGTGCGCACCACCATGGGCGCGGACCGGGTCGGGCAGTTCATGCGCTACTATGAAATCCCGGGCTATGGCCACGCCGCCAGCACCGTGTTCAACGCGGCCTGGGATTCGCTGACCGCGCTGGAAAACTGGGTGGAGAAAGGCGCCGAACCGCCCGCGCAGGTGGTCGCCGACACGATCGGTGTGCCGGGACGCACGCGCCCGCTTTGCCCGTATCCGAGCTGGCCGCGTTACAAGGGGGGCGGTGACATCAACGTGGCCGACAGCTTCAGCTGCGTCACGCAATAGCAAATAGCGCGAGCGTCCGTTACGAATGGCCTCGTGCTCCGGAGGCCCGGCCTCGGGTAACAGTGAGGCTGGGCCGGTCCACGCCGCATGCGGCTCGTCATGCTTTACAAGTCCGACCTGCCCCCGATTGCATGCGTCAGGGGCGGAATACGTCGTCGAGGGACTTCGCGTCCAGGGCTCTGTCGTGCCAGGCCTCTATCTGTTCCGTTGAAGCGGCGTCCAACCTGGCGAGGACATGTGTAGACAATGGGCCGAAATGGTGCCTCAGGAGCTTTGCCAAAGCTTTGGCGTGACCCATGTGAACCCCCTTCTCGATCCCCTGCTCGATCCCTTTCTCGATCCCCTGCTCGACCTCCTTCTGCGCATACTCCCGCGCCCAGCGGTAAAACTTTGCCGTCATGTCCATTTCCAACTCCATCAGGTTATGTACTTCAGTTAAACGCAACGCATTCGGTGTCAGAGCTGCAAACCACGCCGTCATTGCCTCGTCGAGCGCGGTGTTGTGTGCCGTCAACTCCCTGGCCAGCCGCAATGGTTCGAGCATCGCTTCCATGTTCTCGGCCCGTTCGAATCGCATCAGCACTGCCACCAGATTTCGCATCCCCGCCAGTTCTGCATCCGTGTAGCGGGTACGGTCGATCAGGTAATAGTTCAGGCGCGGCTGGTGACTCGCCATGGACTGCGGCAGTAGGCAAATCATCGTCGCAATCTCCGTATCCGCATGCCATGGTCGGTTGCCGTTATAGAGCACGATCGGCAGCACCGCCGGATACCGTGGACCGCGCCGGCCGCCACCTGGACGACTGCGTCGACGGCTCGCATCGCGGTAGAACATGCCGACGTACGCCAGCATGCGTGCCGCCATGTCGGAATCGATTCGACTTTGAAACTCAATCAGAAAGTAGAGCGGCTGCTGCTGCCCGGCGACGTCGATACGCCAAACCACATCGTTGATGCCGTAACGAAGGCGGTCCGACACATAGTGTCCGGGCACCGGCTCAAGGGAATTCCAGTCCAGCGCGTGCAGCCAGGACTCGTCGATGAAACCGTGTATCAGGTCGCGTACGACTTCGCGAAAGGAGAACACCAGCTTGTATGAGGCATCGTGATCGCGGCCTTTCGCGGGTGCGTAACCGTCTGCCGTATCCCCGGGTTCGGCTATGCGGTGGCATATGGGATCGGGA
This sequence comes from Cupriavidus sp. JZ107, assembly GCF_053903255.1. Classification (NCBI taxonomy): domain Bacteria; kingdom Pseudomonadati; phylum Pseudomonadota; class Betaproteobacteria; order Burkholderiales; family Burkholderiaceae; genus Cupriavidus; species Cupriavidus sp. JZ107. Next base: position 1,182,225 of record NZ_CP096480.1, read on the forward strand.
AATCGGCGCAGGGTCGAATAGCCGCTGATGGCATGCCCGCCCGAATGAGTCATCAAACAGCGCGCGGGAGGGCGAACGGGATAGCGGACGGAATGGGCGGCAACGGGTGGGTCGAGATAGGGGGTCATAGGCAAGGACATCCAGGTTAAGGAGGGGGCCAACGTCCCGATAAGTTGCCAGCCAATCGGCTACGGTGCTTGCCTGAAATGCCGCGGATTTAACAGGTGGGGACCTCTATAGGGTGCGCGCAGGAACGCCTGCCCGCGGCGGCCCCTGCGCGATACCGGTTCCCTGTCCATACCGCCAGCAGCCCCCTGGATCGGCGTCCCGCGCGGCCCTTCCTGCGCCCCCGATCCCCGTTAGTGGTAACCTCCGCTATTTTTAAAACGCATATCTGGTCTCTGAAAATATGACTTCGCCCGCTCCACTCCCGCCCTCTAGACTTGCTCCAGCCCAGCGGGACCGGCGCCATCCGGCCGCGACAAGCCAGCAAAACGACTGGTTCGGGACATTCCAGAACAGGAGACAAACGATGAAGAAGGCGTTGCTCGCCCTTCTGGCGGTCTGCGGCATGGCCGCCGTCGCCCCGGTCCAGGCCGACCCCGCCTGGCCTTCGAAGCCGATTCGACTGGTGATTCCGTTCCCTCCGGGCGGCGGCACCGACATCCTCTCCCGCCTCGTCGCCAATCAGCTGACCCAGAGCGCCAAGTGGACCGTGGTACCGGACAACCGTCCGGGCGCCGGCGGCACCATCGGCATTGCCGAAGCCGTACGGGCGACGCCCAATGGCTATGAACTGGTGATGGGCCAGAAGGACAATCTGATCGTGGCGCCGTGGCTCTACAAGACGGTCAAGTACGACCCGACGAAGGATCTGGTGGCGGTAACCCACGTCGCCTATACCCCGATCATGATCGTCGCGCCGGCCAATTCGCCGTTCAAGAACATTGCCGACGTGGTTGCCGCCGCCAAGCGCGCGCCTGGTTCGATCAAATACGGCTCGCCCGGCAATGGCACCACCATTCACCTTGCCGCCGAAATCTTCAGCCAGGCCGCGGGCATCAAGCTGCTGCACGTGCCGTACAAGGGTTCGAACGCGGCGATGATGGATGCGATCGCCGGCAACGTCGACTTGATGGTGGCCTCGGTGCCGTCGGCTATGGCGCAGATCAAGGCCGGCAAGCTGCGTGCGCTGGCCGTGACGTCGGCCACGCGCAGCACGTCGCTGCCGGATGTGCCGACCCTGGCAGAGAGCGGCTACAAGCAGGTCGACGTCAGCACGTGGTATGGCCTGTTCGCGCCGGCCAAGACGCCGCGAGAGGTCGTCGACAAGCTGGCCGCCGAAGTCAACAAGCAGCTCGCCACGCCGGCCATGATCCAGGCCATCCACGAACAAGGCGCCGAGCCGAAGGTGATGACCCAGAAGCAGTTCGCCGACCTGGTCCAGTCGGACTACAGGAAGTGGAAGACCATCGTGCAGGAATCCGGCGCGACGGTCGAATAAGCGCAGCTCCGCTCGCCGGGCGTATCTCCAGACGCCTGCAAGACCCGATGCCGCCGCCTTGCGCGGCGGCATCGGCGCTTCTGCTCTCCCCACGCTCGCCCGTCTCGGCGAAAAACACTGACTTTTCCCGCCTCGCCGGCATCCTCTGCGCGCTCACCTATATTCGAGTGATCCGGTTCTCGCGAAACCGGAACGCCGCGTATCGCCTGATCCACCGCGATACCGCGGTGCGGTGCAGCAGCAAGACGAGGAGGCAACCATGGCAACGCCCAGCTGGAACATCCAGGGTCAGTACTACGAGACCTGCAACTGCGACTTCATCTGCCCCTGCCTGCCGGGACAGCTGGCGGTACCCCCCACCAAGGGCCACTGCATTTTCGCGATGGGGTTCCAGATCGAGCAGGGCCGCTATGGTGAGGTCCCGCTCGATGGACTCGGTTTTATCGTGCTTGGCTCGACGCCGGAGGAGATGGGCAAAGGAAACTGGTCCGTCGGCTTGATCGTCGATGAACGCGCCGATGCGTCACAGCGTGATGCGATCACGGCGATTGCCAGCGGCGCCGCGGGCGGGCCGATGGCGGCGCTCTCCCCGCTGGTCGGCACGTTCGAAGGCGTGGAGTCCGCGCAGATCCGCTTCGATCGCAACAGCAGAAGCTGGACGGTCACCGCACCGAACCTCGTCGACATGGCGGCCGAAGGCGTGATGGGCATCAATCCCAATGCCAGCGAGCCGATCCACCTCGATAACACCGGCCATCCGGCCGCGGACCGCGTCGCGCTGGCACGCCCCGCCCGCAGCCATGTCCACGCGCTCGGCATGGTCTGGGACGACGACAGCGGCCGCAACAATGGCCAATATGCGCCATTCTCCTGGCAGGGAGCCTGAGCCCGCCGGCGCGGTGCCGCTGCTCGACGCCGGTCGTTACAGCGAACTGCGGCAGCGGGACCGCCTGCTCGTCTGGGGTTGCATGCTGGTCATCGCCGCGCTGGCGTGGGGCTATCTGATTCATCTGCATCGCTCGATGGCGCCGGCCGCCGACCACGCAGCAATGATGGCCGGCATGGGCATGGCGATGCCGTGGACCGCAGCGGACGGGCTCTACACCTTCGCGATGTGGGTCGTCATGATGATCGGCATGATGGCGCCGGCCGCCGCGCCGGTGATGCTGATCTACGCCGGGCTGCAACGCCGGCGGCAGGGCAAACGGCTGCCGGCAACCGTCGTCTGCTTCGGACTTGGCTATCTGGCCGTCTGGGTCGGCTTCAGCGCGGCCATCACGCTGGTGCAATGGGGGCTTCACGAGACCATGCTGCTGTCCCCGGCGATGGCGATATCGAGCCGCGTCGCCGGGGGCGCGATCCTCAGCCTCGCGGGCCTCTACCAGCTGACGCCATGGAAGCGGGCCTGCCTGGCGCACTGCCGCAGCCCGCTCGGTTTCCTGATGACAAACTGGCGCGACGGCAAGCGCGGCGCGCTGACGATGGGTATCCGTCATGGCGCGTTTTGCCTCGGTTGCTGCTGGGCGCTGATGGCGATGCTGTTCGTCACCGGCGTGATGGCGCTGCTCTGGGTTGCCGCGCTGGCGCTGCTCGTGCTGCTGGAAAAGGCAGGGCCGGCCGGCCTGCAGGTGGCGCGGCTTTCCGGCGTCGTGCTGATCGCGGCGGGCGTGCTGCTGATCTGGCTTGCCGTGGCGCCGTCCGCCGCCTGACTGCCCCGCCCGGCCCCGCCCTGCCGCGGCTGCGCGGCGCCGGCACACTGCGGTATTCCAACCGGAGACCGCACTCATGCCCGCGCTGCGCACGCTCTACCCCGAAATCGAACCCTACGAGACCGGCACGCTCGATGTCGGCGATGGCCACATCATCTACTACGAGCGGGCGGGCACTCCCGGCGCCAAGCCCGCGGTGTTCCTGCACGGCGGGCCAGGCGGCGGCATCTCGCCCGACCACCGGCGCCTGTTCGATCCCTCACGCTATGACGTATTGCTGTTCGACCAGCGCGGCTGCGGCCGCTCGACTCCGCATGCCGGGCTGGAGGCCAACACCACCTGGCATCTCGTCGACGATATCGAACGGCTGCGCACGCTGGCCGGCGTCGAGCGCTGGCTGGTATTCGGAGGCTCGTGGGGCTCGACGCTGGCGCTCGCCTACGCGCAGAAGCATCCAGAACGCGTCAGCGAACTGGTGCTGCGCGGCGTCTACACGGTGTCGCAGGCCGAGCTCGACTGGTATTACCAATACGGCGTATCCGAGATGTTCCCCGACAAGTGGGCACGCTTCCAGGCGCCGATCCCCGAGGCCGAGCGCGGCAACATGATGGCGGCCTACCGCAAGCTGCTGACCGGCGACGACAAGGCCAGGCAGATCGAAGCCGCGCGCGCGTGGAGCGTGTGGGAAGCCGAAACCATTACGCTGCTGCCCGATCCGGCGATCGCGGCCAAGCACGACGACGGCCATTTCGCGCTGGCGTTTGCGCGGCTGGAAAACCACTACTTCACGCACCGCTGCTGGCTGGAAGAAGGCCAGCTGCTGCGCGACGCGCACAGGCTGGCCAGCATCCCCGGCGTCATCGTGCACGGCCGCTACGACATGCCGTGCCCGGCGCGCTACGCCTACGCGCTGCACCAGGCCTGGCCGCAAGCGGATTTCCACCTGGTCGAGGGCGCCGGCCATGCGTGGACCGAGCCGGGCATCCTTGATCGGCTGATTGCGGCCACCGATCGTTTTGCCGACGCCGACGACCTCACTGCACGCGAATTTTCGCGGTCTTGACGATCTCGCTGTATTTCTTCAGATCGTTCTGGATCTCGCTGGCGAACGCCTCCGAGGTATTGCCGGACGGCACGATCCCGAGCGTCGCCAAACGCTCCCGGGTGTCCGGCATGTTGACCACCGCATTGAGCTCGCGCGCCAGCTTGTCGACGATCTCCTTCGGCGTATTGGCCGGCGCCAGCAGGCCCACCCAGGAGTCGCTGACAAAGCCGGGCACGCCCGACTCCGCCAGCGTCGGCACGTCGGGCAGCGACGGCACGCGCTTCGCGGCGGAGACCGCGATCGCGTTGGCCTTGCCGTTCTTCACGTATTGCTGAGCGCCCGCCACCGCGGTAAACAGCACCGGCAGCGTGCCGCCGACTAGATCGCCCATGGCCTGTCCGCCGCCCTTGTAGGGCACATGGACCATGTTCAGCCCGGTGCGCGCCTTCAGCAGTTCGCCGGCCAGATGCGGCGTGCTGCCAGTGCCGGCGCTGCCATAGGACAGGCCCGCCGAGGTGGTTCGCGAGTACGCGACCAGTTCGCTCAGATTCTTCGCCGGCACCGACGGATGGGTGATCAGGATCAACGCGGCGTCACCAATCTTGCTGATCGGCACGAAGTCCTTCATCGTGTCGAACGGGACCTTGGCGAACACATGCGGATTGATCACCATCGTGCCGTCGAAACCGAGCAACAGCGTATAGCCGTCCGGCGCGGCCTGCGCGGCCATCGCGGTGCCGATGTTGCCCGAGGCGCCCGGACGGTTGTCGACCACGACCTGCTGGCCGAGCCGCTGGCCCAGCTTGTCGGCGATCACGCGTGCGCTGGTATCCGAGACCCCGCCGGGGGCGAACGGCACGATCAAGCGGATCGGCCGCGCCGGATAGTCCTGCGCGAAGGCATTGAAACCCGGCACCAGGGCGAGCGCCACCATGGCTGTCCCCAGCGCCTGAATCAGTCTTCGGCGTTGCATCTTGTCTCCTCCTGCTCGTTATCGCGCGGACCCTTGCGCCCGCGCCCTACTACTCCGCTCGCGCCGCGCTACTCCGGCCGAATGCCGCCGCGGCGCGCGACCTCGGCCCACTTCTGCGTTTCGCTGCCGATAAACGCGCGGAACGCGTCCGGCGGCGTCAGCACGATCGCCGCGCCCTGGTCCCGCATCTGTTTGGCCACCGCAGGATCGGCGGTGACCTCGCGCAGGTCGCGGTGGATCTGTTCAACCGTGGCCGCGGGCATGCCGGCTGGCCCGAACAGGCCATACCAGTTCAGCGACTGCACGCCGTCCAGGCCGGCCTCCTTGAACGTCATCGCATCGGGGAAGATCGGCATGCGCTCGTCCGCCGCCACGCCGATCACGCGCAGATTGCCGCCGTTGACGTGCGGCAAGGCGGTCAGCACGCTGGTAAAGCCCGATGCCAGATGGCCGCCGATGATGTCGACCATGATCTGCGCGCCGCCCTTGTACGACACCGGGATCGTCTGCAGCTTGCCGACCTGGCGCAGCAGCTCGCCCGTCAGCCGCGTCTGCCCCTCCGAATAGCCCACGCCCAGCGGCTGCTTGCGCGCGGCCTCCACCAGATCGTTCAGCGTCTTGTACGGACTCGACTTGGCAACCACCAGCACCATCGGCGAGACGGCCAGGCGCGTGATCGGCGTGAAACCCTTGGCGGTGTCATAGGGCAGGCTCTTCATCAGCACCGGATTGATCGCGTGGGAGCCGACCACCATCAGCAAGGTGTGGCCATCCGGTGCCGACTTGGCGACGTGACCGGTGCCGATCACGCCGTTGGCGCCGGGGCGGTTCTCGACCACCACCGACTGCCCCCAGCGCTCCGACAGCTTTTGCGCGACCAGCCGGCTGACGATATCGGTGCCGCCGCCCGGCGCATAGGGCACGATCAGCGTGACCGGTTTGTCGGGCCATTTGGCGGCGGCGTGGCTCCACGGCATGGCAGCGGCCAGGCAGGCAAGGCTCATCACGGCCGCGCGCATCCAGCGATGGTTCAGCATCGGTTGTCTCCTGTTGTGTTTGTTGTTTGTGTTGTTGCGTATTGCGTTCGTTGTGCTTGGGTCGTTGTGCTTGTATGCCCATCCCGGACGACGCAATCACGTCGCCGATACAGCGCGGTACCGACGCCGCAGCCACGCGCTGGATCGCCCACCCAGCGGACGCCGCAGCAAGGATTCCGCATAGTCGACCGCATCGAGCAGGCCTTCGAGCGCGATACCAGTGGCAAAGCCGCTCTGCTCGGCCATCAGCACCAGGTCCTCGGTGGCCAGATTCCCGGCGGCGCCGGGCGCAAACGGGCAGCCGCCGATGCCGCCGGCGCTGGCGTCGAAGCGCCGCACGCCCGCTTCCAATGCGGCCCATGCATTCGCGGCGCCGAGGCCGCGCGTATCGTGCAGATGAACCGCGAGCCGATCGAGTTCGATGACTTCGGACAGCGCCGCAAAGCGCGCCTTGATCTGCGCGGGCGCGGCGGCACCGATGGTGTCCGCGATGACGATCTCTTCCGCGCCGGCCTCGCGCATCCGCTGCGCCAGCCGAACGACGGTGGACAGCGGCACGTCTCCCTCGAACGGGCAGGTAAACGCAACCGCGACATAGGCCCGCGTGCGCAGGCCCAACTGGCAGGCGTGGGCCAGCGTCTCTTCGCTGACGGCCGTGGCCTGGTCCAGGTCCATATTGATGTTGCGCAGGTTCATGGTCTCCGTCGCCGACAGCACCACCGCGATCTCCGGCGCGCCGGCGGCATGGGCGCGTTCCAATCCCTTCCGGTTCGGCACCAGCGTCGACAGGCGCAGATCGGGCAGCTCGGCGCGCAGGCGCGCCACCACGTCGGCGGCGTCGGCCATCTGCGGTACCGCGCGGGGCGAGACGAAGCTGGTCGCCTCCACGCTGCGCACACCGGCCGCGGCAAGGCGGCGGACCAGCTCCAGCTTCCCCTCGGTCGAAATCGCGGCGGCCTGGTTCTGCAGTCCATCGCGGGGCGCGACATCCGTGATGACGATCGTTTCCCGTTGCATCGTGCTCACCTCCGTCACGCAACCGCACCGGCCGCGCGCAGGAGGCGCAGCCGTTCGACGTCATAGCCGAGCAGATCGCGCAGCACGGCCTCGGTGTGTTCGCCAACCGCAGGCGGACAGCTGTACGTCGGCGCGGCGGCGCGCGACAGCTTGACCGGATTGCCCGGCATGCGCACCGTCTCGCCGGTCTTCAGCTCGACCCCGACCACCATGTCGCGCCCGAGCACCTGCGGTTCGCGCAACGCGTGCGCGAAGTCGTTGACCGGGCCGCAGGGAATGCGCGCCTGGCGCAGCCGGTCGAGCCACCAGGCCGACGATTCGGTGCGCAGCACCTCGCCAATGATCGCGTCGATGCGGTCCTTGTCGGCATAACGGCCCGGCTGACGCAGATATTCCGGGCGGCGCAGCTCGGGATGATCGATCACGCTGAGGAAGCGCTCGAAGAACGCGTCACCGATGCAGGCGATGATGATGTGGCCGTCGCGAGTGGGATAGGTGTTGTACGGCACGTGCACGAAATGGCTGTTGCCGATCCGCTCCGGCACGATGCCCGACATCAGATGCATCGTCGCCATGTAGTTCAGCAGCGAGATCTGCGCGTCGAGCATCGAGATGTCGACGTGCTGCCCGACGCCGCTGCGCTCCCGCTCGGCCAGCGCCGCCAGCACGCCGATCGCGCCGAACACGCCGCCGCCGAGGTCGCCGATCGGAATGCCGCTGCGTACCGGCGGCCCGTCGGCCATGCCAGTGATCGACATGCCGCCGCCCATCGCCTGCACGACCTGATCGAAGGCCGGCTGCTGCCGATCCGGGCCGGTCTGGCCGAAGCCCGTCACCGAGCAGGTCACGATGCGGGGGTTGACTTGCGACAGCGCCGCATGATCGATGCCCAGCCGCTCGGTGACGCCGGCGCTGAAGTTGTCGAACACCACGTCGGCATGGCGGACCAGATCGAGAAACACCGCGCGGCCGGCGTCGGCCTTCAGGTCGATGCAGACGCTTTCCTTGTTGCGGTTCAACGTCAGGAAATAGGCCCCCATGCCGTCGCGCGCATAGTCCTCGCTGTCAGCCAGCAGCCGCCGCGTCCCCTCTCCCGCGCCGGGCGGCTCCACCTTGATGGTGCGCGCGCCGAGATCGGCCAGCAGCATCGTGCCGTACGGGCCCGACAGCATATGGGTCAAATCCAGCACGGTGATATGGCTGAGCGCCTGCATTCTTTCCTCCGTCAGTAGCGTGAGGCCTGTTCCGCAAGCGCTATGCCATCGTTGCAACGGACCCTAACGTATTGATTCTTCGACGAAATCCATTTTTGCTACTCGCGTTTCGGCGTTTCATGAAACACTGATGAAACGTCGATGAAACACGGCGACCTCGCGTAACGACGACCCCGATCCGTCCGAGGCGCGAAGATTGCCGGCGAGGAGACCATGCGTAACACCCCGAACGACCGCGGCATCAGGCCGCGGCTTTGCTTCATCAGCTACAAGCACCTGAGCCGCTTCGCAATGACGGTGCTGGACGAATACGCGGACCGGGCCGACATCGAGGTGGTCAACGCGTCGTTCGAGGCGGCCCTCGATGCCGCACGCGAGCGCATTCGCGATGGCTCGACCGACGCGCTGATCAGCGCCGGCGCCAACGCCACCATCCTGCGCAATGCGGTGGCGGCGCCGGTAGCCACCATCAAGCTGTCCGGCTTCGACATCCTGCTGGCGCTGCTCAATGCGCGGCGCATCTCGTCCAAGGTCGGCGTGGTGATGTACGGCACCTGCATCCCCGAGCTCGATGCGGTGCGTGATCTGCTGAAGATCGAGGTCGCCCAATACGCCTACCGCACGCCGGACGAAGCCAGGCAGTGCTTCGAACTGCTGGCCCGCGACGGCTACGAAGTGGTGGTCGGCTCCAGCATCGTGGTCGAGTTGGCCGAGCAGTACGGTCTGCAAGGACGGCTCGCCTACTCGCTCGGCGCGGTGCGCCAGGGTATCGAGGACGCGATCGAGCTGGCACGTGTCGCGCGGCTCGAGGCCGGCCGCTACGAGCAGCTGAACGGCGTGCTGCACAACCTGCAGGAGGCGGTGCTGGCCGTCAATCGCGACAATCGGGTGATCGCCGTCAATCCGCCGATGGAGACCTTGCTCGGGCGCGTGCGCGCCCGCCTGCTGGGCCAGCATCTGGACGACATCGAGCCGGCGCTGTCGCTGCAGGCCACGCTGGACAGCGGCCTGCAGGAGCGCGGCAGCGTGCTTCGCTACGCCCAGCGCGACTGGATTGCGAACCGCACGCCGATTCGCGAGCACGGCGATACGGTGGGCGCCGCGCTGACGCTGTACGACGCCCGCAATATCCAGGATGCCGACGCCAGCCTGCGCAGCCAGCAGCGACGCCATCAGCCCACGGCGCGCCATCGCTTCGACAATCTGATCGGGACCAGCCCGGCCTTCCTGCGCGCCTGTCAGACAGCCAAACGCTTCGCCAGGACCGACCTGACGGTGCTGATCTCCGGGGAGAGCGGCGTCGGCAAGGAGCTGTTCGCCCAGGCCATCCATAACGACAGCAAGCGCGCGAACAAGCCTTTCGTCGCGGTCAACTGCGCGGCGTTTCCCGAGTCGCTGCTCGAGAGCGAGCTGTTCGGCTATGAGGAAGGCGCGTTCACCGGGTCGCGCCGCGGCGGCAAGCGCGGCCTGTTCGAAGCCGCTCACACCGGCACGCTGTTCCTCGACGAGATCGGCGACATGCCGGTTCCGCTGCAGACGCGGCTGCTGCGCGTGCTGCAGGAGCGAGAGATCGTGCGCCTGGGCGGCGGCGTGCCCATTCCCGTCGACGTGCGCATCATCGCGGCAACCCACCAGCCGTTGCCGGAGCGGATCGCGGCGAAGCAATTCCGGCAGGACCTCTACTACCGCATCAACACGCTGCAATTGAGCCTGCCGCCGCTGCGGGAGCGGCAGCAGGACATCGAAGCGCTGGCTGCCGTGCTGCTGCGGCGCAGCCTGGACCGGCTCGACAGCGGCCTCGACGCGAAGGCCCTGCTTGCGCCGTTGCGCGAGCGGCTGCTCGCCTATCGCTGGCCGGGCAACGTGCGCGAGCTGGAGAACCTGTGCGAGCGGATGGCGGTGTTCTTCTCGCAGTGGCCGCGCGTCGACGCGATCGCGTTCGACCAACTGCGCCATGACTGCCCCGAGCTCTTTGGCCTGGATGCCGGCGGCTCCGGCCCCAACGCCGCGTCTCGCGAACGGGTGCTGGAGGTGCTGGCCGCATGCGGCGGCAATCGGCAGCAGGCGGCTCAGCAGCTAGGCATCAGCCGGGCGACGTTGTGGCGATGGATCCGGGAAGCGAGGGACCCACCCTTGCCGCCCGGCACCTCGGACCGCTGATCCGCGGCAATCAGACCTCGCCCATCGCCGGGTCGCTGACCGTGTGCCGCCCGGTCTCGACGCGGCCGGCAAAGCGACGATAGAACGCCGGATCGCTGCTGCACGTCACCGCGAAGTCGTACCACTGGCCACTATCGGCCAACGACCAGTGACGTGACGCCGTGCCGCCCGCGGCGACGTCGACCTGCCAGGGGCCGTCGCTGCGATAGGCCAGCGGCGCGATCGCAAACTGGCATGCGGCGGCGCCCGGATTGAGCAGGTCCACGTAGACGTCGCCATTGGCGATGTCGTAGCAGACGCGGATCTCGGGCGCGGCCTGCGTCCCGCCGAGCCGGTTCAGATCGCCCTTGAAGTGCCGGTGATAACCGTTGGGACCCAGCACCCACAGATCGTAGCGGCCGAAGTTGTCGGACGCGGCGTTCCAGGTATCGGACAGCGTCTTGCCGGGCTCGACCATATAGCGGCGTGGAATGCGGTCGAGCTTGTGGCCGTCGTAGACGTGGAACACGGCGGCCTGCGTGCCGGTGTTCGAGAACAGCAGTTCGACCTGGCCGGACGCCTGGCACCGCGCGCTGGTATGCAGCTCGTAGGGAAGCGCGCGCGAAGGACGCGTGCCCGGTGCCTGCAGCGGCAGCGCCATGTCGCGCGGCACCGGCACGGCCGGCAGCCGCTGCTGCGCGGCGCGCAGCGCGTCGGCGGCATCGCGGGTGGTGCGGCCGGCCAGCGTCGGCAGCGCTTCGCTATTGGGTGTCTTGAAGTTGAAGGCGCTGGTCAGGTCGCCGCAGACGGCGCGCCGGAACGGGCTGATGTTCGGCTCCTGCACGCCGAAGCGGGCCTCGAGAAAGCGCAGCACCGACGTGTGGTCGAACACCTGCGAGTTGACCCAGCCGCCGCGGCTCCACGGCGAGATCACGTAAAGCGGAACGCGCGGGCCCGGGCCGTAGACACGGCCATCCGGCGCCGGCTGGCTGGTACTGCCCTGCGGCGGCGGCTGCGTGAAATACTCCGGCGCCAGCTGCTCCTCGCTCAGCGTCGTCTTGCCGGCGAGCGTGTTGTCCGGATTGCGCGACGGCGCCGACGGCGACGGCACGTGATCGAAATAGCCGTCGTTCTCGTCGAAATTGACGATCAGCACCGTCCTGCTCCAGACCTCGGGATTGGCGGTCAGCGCATCGAGGACTTCCTGCAGGAACCACGAGCCTTGCACCGGGCTCGACGGCCCAGGATGCTCGCAGTAGATCGACGGCGCGTTGATCCACGATACCTGCGGCAGCTTGCCTTCGCGCACGTCGCGCTTGAAGGCGTCCAGATACTGGTCCGGCCGGCTTCCCGGCAGCGTGTTTGCGACACCCTTGTACAGCGGGTTGCTGGCGTTGTCGGTCGCCGGATCGTACGCGTGATACGGCAGCGGCTGCCCCGTGTTGTTGTACGGCGCGCCCGGGGCGCCGCCGCTCGACACCGGAAAGCCCGATGCCAGATTGGCGCGGCGGAACGTCTGGAAGGCGCCGAGCATGTTGTCGCCCCACTCGTCCGGCATGTTCTGGTAGCTGATCCAGCTGATGCCGGCCTCTTCCAGCCGCTCGGCATAGGTCTTCCACGTGTAACCGATATTCGCGTCCGACGGAATGCCGTTGATCGCGTCCCACTCGTTATTGACGAAGGCGACGTTCTGCGGCACCGGGCCGTTGGTGCCGGTCAGATGGAACGACCGGTTCGCGTCGGTACCGGTATGCATCGAGCAGTGGTAGGCATCGCAGATCGTGAACGCGTTGGCCAGCGCGAACTGGAACGGGATCTCCTGTTCCTTGTAATACCCCATCGACGTGTCGGTCTTGGCGACCGGCCAGCGGGACATGCGGCCGTGGTCCCACGCTTCCTGGCTGTCCTTCCACGAGTGCGGTGTGCCGGCAACCCGCTGCGCGTTGTTGGCGGTGCCATCCAGATGGTAGGGCGTGATCACCGTGCCGTTGGCGCGCTCCTGCTGCCAGACCTTGCGGCCGTTCGGCATCGGGATCGTGATGCGATCTCCGAATCCGCGCACGCCGCTCAGCGTGCCGAAGTAGTGGTCGAACGAGCGGTTCTCCTGCATCAGGATCACCACGTGCTGCACGTCCATGATGGTGCCGGTGGCATTGTTGGCCGGAATGGCCAGCGCGCGGCGGATGCTCGGGGGAAAGGCGGCGAGCGCGGCGGCCGAGAAACCGGCAGCCGCGCTCGCCTGCAGGAATCTGCGGCGAGAGGTCATTGCTGTTTGTTGTTGTGGTCGGAGGCGGAGATTCGATGGCGCAAGGTGCGCCGGTTGCCGGGGTGCGCAGGGCGCTCGGGGCGCTAGGTGCGCTAGGTGCGCTCACGGAGCGCAGCGCAGTTCCGGCTTCGGCGTCTCCGGCGGCTTGGGCGTTTCGCCCGGCTTGTCGTCGTCGCCGCCGCAGGCGGTCAGCACGGCGGTGGTCAGAAGAACGGCCAACAGCGCTCTCGTCATTCTCAGGGCTTGCATTAGGACCTTCGCTGGCGTGGAAGAAGGATGGGAAAGATTCCGGATCGATGGGGAAGCCGTTCCGGAAATCCCGCCAGCCTAGTGCGCATGGATGACGACACTGTGACCCGATGTCGATCGCTTGCCGTGTTGCAAAGCGGCCGCTGTCATCGCGACGTCATGGCGCTGACATCGCGGTCGGGTACGGTGCCGGCTTCGACTCTCCGGCGCCCTGCTGTCTCCGCGCCGGCGCCCATGGTTTCCCGATCGCCGCCCTGCCGGTACCATCCCGCCATCCCAGCCGCCTTTCGCCATGCCATCGAACAGCCGCCGTCAATTCCTGAAGCTCGCCAGCACCGGCGCCGCCGCTGCCGCCACGCTGGCCGCATTCCCGCCTGCAATTCGCCGCGCCCTGGCCATTCCCGCCAATAACGCCACCGGGACGATTCGCGATGTCGAACATGTCGTGATCCTGATGCAGGAGAACCGGTCCTTCGACAACTACTTCGGCACGATGAAAGGCGTGCGCGGCTTTGGCGACCGCTTTCCGATTCCGCTGGCCGGCGGACGCAACGTCTTCGAGCAGACCTATACCGAGAACGGTGTCAGCCGCGTCGTGCTGCCCTACCACCTGGACAGCAGCGCCGGCAACGCGCAGCGCGTCGCCGGCACGCCGCACAGCTATCCCGACGCGCAGGACGCCTGGGACCTGGGCCGCATGAACCAGTGGCCGACGTACAAGGAACCGCATTCGATGGGCTTCTATACCGAAGCCGAACTCGACTTCCAGTACGCGCTGGCCAACGCCTTCACGATCTGCGACGCGTACTACTGCTCGTTCCACGGCGGCACCAATCCGAACCGCCTGTTCCACTGGACCGGCACCAACGACCCGACCGGCGCGATGGGCGGCCCGGTGATCGACAACCGCGGCGATTCGCTCGACGCGACCAGCATCAGCTACCGCTGGACCACCTATCCGGAACGGCTGCAGGCGGCCGGCGTCAGCTGGAAGGTCTATCAGAACCTGCCGGACAACTTCACCGACAACCCGCTGGCGGGCTTCAAGCAATACCGAGACGCCAATGCGGCGCGCGGCAACCAGCCCAACGGCAGCCCGTATCCGCCGTACACGCCCGCGGACGAGGCGATCAGCCCGCTGATCAAGGGCATCGGCAACACGATGCCGGATGGCGGCTTTCTGCAGGCGCTGAAGGACGATATCGCGGCGGGAACGCTGCCGCAGGTGTCGTGGATCGTCGCGCCGGCCACCTACTCCGAACACCCGGGGCCGTCGAGTCCGGTGCAAGGCGCCTGGTATACGCAGGAGGTGCTGAACGCGCTGACGGCCAATCCGGAGGTCTGGAGCCGCACGGTGCTGCTGATCAACTTCGACGAGAACGACGGCTTCTTCGACCACGTGCCGCCGCCGTGCGCGCCCGCTTTCGACAATGGCACGCTGGCCGGCGCCTCGACGGTGGCGACCGACGGCGAATATCACACCGATGGCAATCCCTATGGCCCGGGCCCGCGCGTGCCGATGTACGTGGTCTCGCCGTGGAGCCGCGGCGGTTGGGTCAACTCGCAGGTGTTCGACCACACCTCGGTGCTGCGCTTCCTCGAGGCCCGCTTCGGCGTGATGGAGCCGAATATCAGCGCCTACCGCCGCGCGATCGCGGGCGACCTGACCTCGGCGTTCAACTTCGTCAACCCGAATACCGAGACGCTGCCGACGCTGCCGACGCGCGACAAGACCAGCGCCGACGCGATCCGCACCGCGCAGGGCCAGTTGCCACAGGTGCCACTGCCGGCGACGAGCGCACAGCAGCTGCCCGCGCAGGCAACCGGAACGCGGCCGTCGCGCGCGCTGCCGTATGAACTGCACGTCAGCGGGCGGGAAGACGCCAGCGGACGCGCGATGTGGCTGCTGTTCAGCAATACCGGAACCGCCACCGCGGTCTTTCACGTCTACGATCGCCTGCACCTGGACCGCGTGCCGCGCCGCTATACCGTCGAACCCGGCAAGCAGCTCGATGGCCGCTACGACGTGTTCGCCAGCGACGAAGGCCGCTACGACCTGTTCGTGCTCGGGCCCAATGGCTTCCATCGGAGCTTGCGCGGCGACGTCAGCACGCTGGGCACCGCGGGCGCCAGCGCCCCTGAGATTCGTGTCTGCTACGACATCGCCAACGCGGCGGTCTACCTGACGATGATCAACGCCGGCACCAGCGCCTGCACCTTCACCGTGGTGCCGAACGCCTATCGGAACGACGGTCCGTGGACCTTCGAGGTGCCGGCGGGCAAGCAGCTGGACCAGCACTGGCCGGTCGGCTCGCAAGGCAATTGGTACGACTTCACCGTGACCACGCAGCAGGGCAGCTTCCGCCGCCGCTTCGCCGGGCGCATCGAAACGGGCAAGGACCTGGTGTCCGACCCGGCGATGGGCGAACGCGACTGATGGCCCAGCGCGGGTGACGCTAGCTGCGGCGGCGTTCCCGCTCCGCCCGCAGCTTTTCGTAGAAGGCGCGCTTGGCCGCATACATGCGCGCGTCGGCCTGCTTGACCGTATCGGTCAGCCGCTCGCCGACTGCGCAGGTAGCCGCGCCGATCGCGAAGTTCAGCGCCGCGCCCGGATAGAACTGGTTGTTCAGCTCGACGACCTGCTCGATCTGCGCGACGACCGAGGCCGTGGCGTGCTCGTCGCGGTCCGGCAGCAGCACCATGAACTCGTCCCCGCCGACGCGCGCCACGCAGAAGCCGTCGCCGACAGCCTTCTTCAGGACCTCGCCGGCGCGGCGCAGCAGCGCATCGCCGTCGGCATGGCCCAGGTTGTCGTTGACCTGCTTGAGCCCGTTCAGATCGACCGCGATGACGCTGACAGGCCACGGGCCCTTGCGGCCCAGCCGCGCCAGTTCGTCCTCGTAGTACGCGCGGTTGTACAGCTTGGTCAGCACGTCGTGCTTGCCGAGGAATTCGACATAGGCCTCGGCCTTCTTGCGCGCGGTGATATCGGTCAGCGATACCAGCACCTGGTCCCATTCCGCCTCATGACCTGGGAACACCGACCACTGCATGTACACATCGACCTGGCGGCCGTCGAGCGCATAGTTGACGATCTCGCGCTGCTGCCACAGCTTCTCGTTCCACAGATCGACCAGCTGTTCGGCGAAATGCTGCTGCATGTCGTCCCGGAACACATCGCCCAGCCGGGAATACAGCACCGCCTTCGACGGCGCGCTGAACATCAGCAGCGTCTGCTGGTTGACGTCGATCACGCGGATTTCCTGCATGCAGCGCGCGACAAAATCGGGATGGACGTTCAGGAAGGTCCGGAAATCGGTAATGCCAGCGGCGCGCACCTCATCGATCAGCACCTTGACCGCGCTGAAATCCTCGACCCACAGCGACACCGGAGAATGCTCGAACAGCCCGACCGCATATTGCCGGCTATTGCGCAATTCGCGCTCGGCACGCTGGCGCTGCGTGATGTCGTCGATCGACAGCAGCACGCGGTCCCAAAGCTGCTCGTGGCCGGGCAGCACGCGGCCGGACAGCTGGATATCGAGACGCTGGCCGTCGAGCGTGTAATTGACGGACTGTCCTGAAAACGCCCCCTTCCCCTCCCACAGCTGCACCAGCTCCTCGACATGCTGCTCGAACATGTCGTCGCGAAACACCTTGTCCAGATTGCCGACCAGGTCGGCAAGATCCCGGGCGCCGTAGAGCTCCAGCGTGCGGCGATTGACGTTGACGACCCGCATCAGCGACGAACAACGGGCGACCTCGTCGGGATGGCCATGCAGGTAGGCGCGCAGGTCGACGATGCCGCCCGCGCGCAGGCCATCGAGATGCCGTTTCAGGTCGCTATAGTCTTCGAGCCACAACGAGACTGGCGCGAGATCGAACAGGTTTTGGTAGTCGTCGACGGTCGACGCGCTGCTATCGGCCTTCAAGGCGGGTCCTCTGATTCCAGGCTGGCGTGGCGCCCGCGGCGGGCCGGATGGCCCATCCGATGCGTCGGCAGGCCACGCAAAGCCCGTAGCATAGGGCACCGCGCCCCGGATGGGAAATCCCGCGATGGTACGGGAGCTGGCGCTGGCGCCTAGGTTCCGTCGATCTTGAAGCCGATGTCCTTGATGAACTTGCCCCAGCGGGCATGATCGGTCTTGATCTGCGTGGCAAAGGCGTCCGGCGTGACGGCCTGCGGTGGCAATACGCCGACGCCGGCCAGCCGCTTGTGATAGGCCGGATCGGCCAGCACCTTGCGCACCGCGGCCGATACCGCTTCCACGGTCTCCTTCGGCATCGCCTTGGGACCAAACAGCGCGAAATACCCGCTCAGCTGCTCCATCTCGGGAAAGCCCAGCTCCCGGAACGTCGGCGCTCCGGGCGCGAGATCGGACCGCTCCGGAATCGTGGTCGCCAGCACCTTCGTCTTGCCGGCCTGATACAGCGGCACGCCCGTGGTCAGCCCGTCGATCATCAGCGGCACCACGCCGCCGACCAGATCCTGCGTGGCCGGCGCCGAGCCCTTGTACAGCACCGGCTCGATATGGGTGCCGGACAGCCGGTTGAACAGCAGCGGCCCGAAGTGCGACGAGGTGCCGGGGCCGTACGAGGCCGAATGCAGCGGCTTGCCGGGATTGGCCTTGGACCAGGCAATCAACTCCTTCAGCGACGAGAATGGCGCGTCCTTGTTTGCGACCATCACGACCGGGGCCTTGCCGAGCTCCGCCAATGCGGTCAGATCGGTCAGCGGGTCGTAGGGCACGCGGTTGATATGGGCACCGGAAGTCGCCGACGAGCCCAGCGTCACCAGCAGCGTATGGCCATCGTTCTTCGCTCGAATGACGTCCTGCGTGGCAGGGATCGTCGCGCCGCCAGGCTTGTTCTCCACGACCACGGACTGGCCGATGACCTTGGTGAAGTAGTCGGCGAACAGGCGCGCGACCACGTCGGTACCGCCGCCCGGCGGGTAGGCGACCACCAGGCGGATCGGCCGGCTTGGCCAATCGGCGGCGGCCCATGCTTGCGGCGCCAGGCCGCTTGCCGCCAGCGTCGCGGTGGCGCAGGCCGCCGCGCCGAGGAACTGTCGTCGATCCATGCTGATGTCTCCGGCTGTTGTCTTGAGGTCCCGCTGCTGCCGGTTCATCTTAATGGGTGTTCCAGGCCGCGACATGTTGGGGTTTTCCGCCATTTTCCGCAGTGCAGAACGACGGCGATTCAGGCACGGTCGCGTCGGCTCAGGTTCCGCTTTCCTGGTCCGGTACCAGCTTGATGGTCAGCGGTGCCAGCGCCGGTCCGGACAGCACGCTGCCATCGGGCGCGAAACGGCTGCCATGGCATGGACAATCCCAGCTTGCCTCGACCGCGTTCCAATGCACGATGCATTTCATATGCGTGCAGACCGGCGATACCGCGAACAACCGTCCAGCGGGATCGCGATAGGCCGCGACGCGCTCCCCTTCCAGTTCCGCGATCGCGGCGCTTCCCGGTGCGAGGCTCTGCAGCTGCTCGTGCTGTCGTCGCGTCAGATAGTCCTGGATCAGCGCCTTGCCCATGCTGACCATTTCCTCGGCGGTGCCCTTTGCGGACTTCACGGCGGTCAGCCGCGTCGCCTTGTAGAGCTCGCTCCAGCGATTGTCGACCCCGACAATCTGGTCAGCGATGATGGCCGCGGCCAGCGTGCCGTAGGTCAGGCCGTCGGTGGCGAAACCGGTGGACACGTAACTGCCGAACGCGTCCTTG
The DNA here is from genome assembly GCF_053903255.1 of Cupriavidus sp. JZ107. Classification (NCBI taxonomy): domain Bacteria; kingdom Pseudomonadati; phylum Pseudomonadota; class Betaproteobacteria; order Burkholderiales; family Burkholderiaceae; genus Cupriavidus; species Cupriavidus sp. JZ107. The sequence goes on from NZ_CP096480.1 coordinate 1,201,105, forward strand.
CCGATATAGGGAAGCCCGTCCGGCGACGGGAAATTCTGCGCGGACCAGCGAAAGGCAATTTGCCGAATGCCGAGACGCTGCCTCGCCGAGTCTTCGAGCTTGGTCATGGCCGCCGCCGCGTCATGCTGACCGGTCTTGGCCGTCTGGCCGACGCATACAAGGTAGTTGCCCTGCGTGGTATCAAGACCGCGCACCGACAAGCGCTCGCTGCCTTCGGCGTAGAAAATCCCTGCCGGAAAGGAGTCGCCGTTCAATGGCGCAGCCAATCCATACTCCCGATGCGGCACCATGCCGGCCTGCATCAGATGAAAGCCGCTCGGCGAATGCGTGGCCAGCACGATGTGCTGCGCCTTGACGCTGCCGCGCTCCGTTCGCAGCAGCTGTTGCGAGCGGTCGATTTCGACCACCGGCGAGCGCTCGAAGATGCGGCAGCCATTGTCGACGGCATGCCGGGCCAGCGCTAGCACATAGGCGAGCGGATGAAATTGCGCCTGCTGCTCCAGCACAAGCGCATCGCCGTGGGCGTGCGGCAAGCCCGTAGGCAAGGCGCCCTCCCTCCGAATTGGTAGGCCGGCGGCCAGCGACGCCTCGAACTCGGCCTCGATCCCGTCGCGCGCATCGGCCGATGCCGCATAACGAACCAAAGGGCAACGCCGAAACGCGCAATCGATGCCGAGGCGATGAACGTGCTCCTCGATCCAATCCATCGCCTCTGCGCGCGACTGCGCGACCTGCCGCACGACGTCGTCGCCCCACTTCTGCCGAAGGGCGCGCAAGCCGCTGCTGACCGTCGCATAGAGATTGCCGGTGGAATTGCCGGTATCCCCGACGCCGAGGGCATTCGCTTCGAGCAGCACCACACTGCGGCCCGCCTGCACCAGTCGCCATGCGAGGCTGACGCCGGTAATGCCGCCACCGACGATGGCGATATCGGTCTGGATGTCCTCGACCAGCATCGGAGATCCGGTCGGGTTGGTGGTGCCGCGCCAGAGTGAGGTAGTCATCGTGGGTCTCCTTGCGGCGTTATCGGCGGTGTTGTGGGCCTGGGCTTGTTCAGGCCTTGCCTGCGTTCTCGCGGTCCAGTCGTGCCATCACGCCCTGCACGATCCGATCGCACCGCACGCCACCGAATTCATACAGATCGCGTCCGGCCAGATCGATTTCGCGAGCCAGCGCCTCGCGCAGCACGCTTCGCGCACGAAAATGCCGGCTGCGAACGGTTGCCTCTGGAATATCAAGACACTGCGCGGTTTCCTCCACGCTCATTTCCTCGACTTCCCGCATCACGAATACGAGACGAAACGCCTTGGGTAAGCGGTCCAGCTGACGCTCGATCAGTCCGCGCAACTCGGTACGCGCGAAGGCCCGGTCGGGCGCATCGTCTTCGGGTGCGGGATAGTCGTGCTCCATAGCGTCATCCCCCGATGAAGTCACCATCGGAATCACCTTCTCGCGGCGCGCGTGGCGGCGCAGTCGACCAAGACATTGATTCAGTACCAGCCGCGACAGCCACGTTGCCAGCGCCGCGTCGCCGCGGTATTCGCCGATCGCGCGATAGGCCGATAGATAAGCCTCCTGCAAGGCGTCCTCGGCTTCCGCGTCGTCGCGCAGCGCCGCGCGCGCCAGCCGGTACAGGCGCCTGTTATTCCGCCGAATCAGCAACTCGAACGCCGAACGATCGCCCGCCGCGATACGCCCGGCAAGCTCCTGGTCATCGTGATGCGGATTGCCGGTGGCGAGCGTCGTTGCACTGGAAGGGATCATCGCTTGCGAACCTCAAGCACCGCCTGCATGGTCGGATGGAGCGTGCAGACATAGGGCAGCGATCCTTGGCCCTGCACCACAAGCTCCCATGACGCACCGGGCGCGATATGGCCGGAATCGAAGCCCTTACCGTCCGCCGCGGTCGCGGTATGCGGCACGAGATCCTGATTGACCCAGACGACGCGATCGCCGCGGTGCAGCACCAATGTCGAAGGACGAAATTCCATGCCCTCGATGGTGACAATATAGGTCGCCGCGCCGACTTCCGTGCCGCCAAGGACCGCCGCCAGCACCAGCGATCCCAGGACGGTCCCCCGGCTGCGAATCATGGCTTCTTGTTCTTGGTGACGGTCTTGCTCTTGGGCAGCGAGGCCTGCAACTGCTTCGCATGCTCCAGATGCGCGACAAAGGCCGGCCGCACCTTGACCAGCAGCGCCTTCAATTCGGCGTTGCTCGCGCTCGGCACCAGGGTCTTGTCCAGGGCGTCCAGTACGGCCTGGTGGTAGTCAACCTCCTGATCGACATAGGCCCGGTCGAACGCCTCACCCTTGAGCCCCTTCAGTTTGGCGATGTTTGCTTCCCCTCCCCGCTTCAGGGTCTGCGCGGTCGGGTTGTCTTCAGGCTTGAGATTGAGCTTCTTGGCCAAGTCCATTGCGGACTTGTTGACGCTGGAGTGGTCTGTGACCATCAAGTCAGCGAACTCCTTCACGTCCTTGGACTTCGCCTTCGTTCGCGCCAGTTCGCCGGCGTCGATGTCGACCTGGTTGGCTGTGACGACGATGGCGGCGATTTGAGCATCGTTGGGGGACTGGGCCCAACCTATTGTCGCGGCGCAGCATAGGGATAAGGCGGTCAGGATGTGCTTCATGGCATCGCTCCTCCATTAAACGAACCCGGTGGCCTCGGCGCCGGACGGCGTGGGCAATCGGGTCCTTTCATGGGGATGGATGTCACGAGCGGTGGTGGCGTTCCGGGGAGATTGCAGCGGGGCTAGATCTTCCGCAAAGGCTCACAGAGCCTCGCGATTTGCCTAGTCTGCCGCTCCGACGTGCTTGCGAGCTTCGTTGAAGGTGACCGGCCATGCCGATTACTGCTTATGCATCACGACAGCCGGCTTGCTTCATTTAAGGCTGCACTTTTTGCTAGCACCTCTAGCATGAGGTTCTCTGAAAGAAAAAATATCCTGTAGTCGTTGACCTCCCGAGCATCTCCAAAGTGCTGGCGCCAAACAAGTGCCGCCTCCGAATCCGGGTACTGGACCAGAGCTCCCAGGCTCGAGGGCGTTGGCTTGCTTTCATGATCCAGATCCAACATGTAGGGACCTGGCATCGCTGCTTGGCAAAAGAAACAAGTAGCCTCAAAGATCAACTCCCGGCGATAAACACCACCGTTGTCACCGTCATAGTCAATTGAGACAGTGAGTTCGTGGCCAGTGTTGGAGAGTAAAACGGCATTCTCGCCGTATGCTGGCAGCCACTCATAAAGATCGAAAACTTCGACCCAACGACCCGCCTTCATTGTCTTCTTCCTTTCGGCATATTGGCGCAGTGCCAGAGCCAGTTTTTGTCGCGCCGCTCTTATCTTTCAAGCCCGAACGGCCACGTTCAAGCAACGCCCTCTGGCTGCGCACATCCTACCCGTCGGCAGTACCGAAGATGACATCAAAATCTTGGTTCAGGTAGGCGGAGAACAGATTCCGTACTGTAGGAAATGTTTTGGTCATTATTGACGGTACCTGTGACAATTCCCCTCAGAGTCGAGATCGCGAAGGGCGTCCCAATATCTATAGCTTATGGGCTCAGTGCGGGTGAACAACCCCTGGAGCCGACCGGAAAATGGGAACGTGTATTGCAAGTAGCCTTTCGAGGTTCCAGAACGTCGCTATCTTTAGGCTGTCTGCAAGCTTCGCGTCGAGCACCTAAGAAGCGCTCCATCAAAAAAGGCCATCAATAGTGAGGAGGAGAGGCGTTGCCTTCAGTCATCAATACCCTTTCAACGGCGTCCCGCCAATCTTGCCAAGCGCCAAGATCGGCTGGCCCGCGGCCTTCCGTTATCGTCCAAGCAAGCGAACTCAAAAGGCCGCCAATTTCGTCTGCCCCCGTTCGTTCATATTCTTTCTCCAGAAAGTAAAACATTGCGCGGTACGCCTGTTCTACACTCAATTTCTTTTGGTCCACGCACATTTTCAGCCCTCATCAAGAAGATGCTGCGCCCTCTGTCTTTTCAAAGTTATAACCGACGATCATAGTCCCCACCTTGGGAGCTACGATGCTTTTAATTCATACTCAAGACGGACTAACACCACGCCACTTGCCGAATGTCGCATAAACAAAGTCAAACGCGTCCTCGACAGCACTAAAGACCCCAGCCAATCAGGCTTATCACGCTCAACTTAATAAACTCACCATCCACCAGCTTCAGCCATCACACGTACACAATCGCTTGACCGAATGCCGCCCAACGAATAATTGTTGCATGTGGACACCAATTTCCGCCAGCCCTCTTTCCAATTCTGTTCGTGTCACACCACCCTGTTCCCGCGATACCTCTTATCGAAATATCATTATTTCTTGGATTGTTTATTGCAGCCAAAATGGTGTGCCATCTAGCATGTCGTACTCCACCAAAGGCTTTTTCTTGTCGCGAGCAAATCCCGCTAGATCAGAAATTACGACTCTAACAGGTTGATAGACATTGAAGGCCATCTGGAAGGATTCTGCCGAGGTTCGCGCGCTCCGGAAGTGCTCAAAGTATTTTCCGAACACATCCGCCAACGTCGGTAGAGTCGGGTCCAGCCAAGTTTTATCTTCATTCCCCAGCATTCGCGGGTCCCATTCAACTACCGAACAAGGCACCCCGGCAAATATCGCTCGCGCTTGCTCCATCAGAGCCGACGCTGCATCAAGTTCCTCCAAGCGAAGATAACGGCGGTACAGACGGTCCGTCAGCAGACTCCAATTCTGCTCGGGATGTTGCCGCTCCACGTAGATACTTAGGCACTCAAAAAATAGCACCACATCCGGTACAGGACCAAGCTCGTATATCGTGTGACCACCATGGAACCCAATTTTTCTCATCGCGTTTTGAACTGTATTTCCGTTGGACTAATGACCCCGTTCGACTTCAGCACAATGCTTTGAACGATCAAGTTCTTTTGCGCGTCTGTCACCGCCTGGCCCCGTACATCTATAACAACGTTCTGCTCCATGCCGGCCGGAAGGTTACGAGCGCGCTGGATCGCCTGTTGTGCAACATTGTTGATTAATCCGCTTGAGTTTGTGGCGATATTGTAGTTCTTCACCTCGAAACTAGCCGATCCATCTGCTGCCACGAAGTCAGGCCGCACACTGCCGGCTGTGCCGTACGGGACCTCCTTACCATCCTTATAGCTGATCTGGGCCCTGTGGCCTCCTCCTAAGTCGCTGCCAACGTCCTTTTCAGACTGCGGTGGTGTGGGTCGACTTCCGATGCTTCCTAAGGCACCAATCGCAACGTCCACGGCACCTGACGCATCAACCGGTGAGAGCTGCCCAAAGATTTTCGACCAGATGGACGAACCGGTAGAAGTTTCGGCGGCTTGCTCACTTAGGCGCTGTGCACGCGCGTTCTTCGTGCTGTTCCACCGACTCAGCGCGCTCGCCTGCGCCGATACGTTCTGAGCGGGCAAGCGGTTCAGCAGGTCTTCGCATGATGGAACTCCTTGGCAGAGCGCAAGATTTGCATCGGTGTTGATGGACGGCGCGCGCGCGTCATTGGCAATCGTCGTGCATTTGTCGAGCGTGCAGTTCTGAGCAACCTGCTGTTGCATCGTATCGACGCTTGCATAGTATGAAGTCCATTTCGCCACGCATTGGGTGTCCCGCGTCGCGCACGATTTAAGCGAATCAATCAACCCCTTTTCCTGCTTCGCGCTCAGGTAGTTGTTCAGCGCTTCGTTCTGTGCCGCTTCCGCTGCTGCCAGCTCGTCTACCCCAAAGGCTCCCGCCACGCCACTTCCCGCGAGCATCGCAAGTGCGGCCACTATCGCCCGGTTGGCCGGGTCTGCCCGATCGCCGTTCGTTTCGATATTGAGGGCTTCGCCCACAAGCGGTGCAACGATTGCGGAAGTGGCTCCGCCGATTGCACCACCTGCGCAGTCCCTGCCCGTGGCACTCGCAGCAGCGCACCCCAACGCCCCGTGAGCCAGCGCGTTGGCGAGTATCGTGCCGGCGTCAGCCCCGGGCGTCCCAATGCCAGGGAGGTTTAAGCCGATTCCGTTGGCACCGAGCGCAGCCCCTTGGCTCACAAGGTTGCCAATCAGCGCACTACCAAAACTCCCACCGTAGATTGCCGTATTGACCCCGGCACTAACCAACCCAGTGCCAATCACGCCTACGGCCTGCTGCCAAAGAAGATTGCTGCCTCCGTCCTTGATTGCCTGCGTGACGCCTGACACGCTGGTCGTACCAGCGAGGTTCGCAAGGGTGTTGGTTCCCTTCAGCGACTGCCCCCATTCGCTAAACCCGAAGCTGGACCCATCAAAAGTGATTCCGTGCGTCAATCCAGCGGTAGCTGCGCCAACGGCGCCCGCCATCACCAGCTTGCCGAAGTTCAACCCTTGTCCAGACGCAACTTGGCTGACAGCACTGCTCGCGATGCTGGATAGCGCCGCGGTCATCATCGCTTGGCCAAGCGTCATATTGGCCAATGCAACGCCCATCGCCCCTGCTGCTGCGCCGGCTGTCAGCACCGATGCAGCGACTGCCAGCGCCATCACGACAAAAGTCGGCAGCCCCTTCTTCTCCTTGACGAAATCCTGATGGATATCGTCCTTCACCGTGCTGCTGGTGTAATCGAGGCCGAGATTGGCCTTCAGTTGCGCGACCAGCGCATCCGACGCCTCGCGGTCGATGCTGCCGTCGGCCTTGCGGATCTGGAAGGCGTCGTTGACGGCATTGATGCGCTCGGCATTGATGTCCATCTGTGCCGCGGCCATGAAACCGCCGGGCTGCACCTGCGTGCCACTCGTCTTCAGATAGCCGCCGGATACCTTGCTCCAGATGGCACCAATGTCAACCACATTGGCCTGGTTGCTCAGCGATTGCGTGTCAACCGACAGATTGCCGGTGGCGCTGATCGTGCCGGTATTCAGGATGCTTCCATTCCCATCCTGATTGAAATTGAGCGTGACGTTATGCCCGCTGATATTTCCGCCCGCCGACATCGCTTGCATATCGGCCGGCAGATAGATCTGCGGCATCAGCGCGGTGATGGTCGGGCAGGTCGCGGTGCCGGTCGCCGTGCAACTGGGGTCGGGAACCGTCTGTTCCACGTACCAGAGCATCGGCTTGTCGAGCTCGTTGACCTGGGCCTGCGTCAATGCCTCGCCGAGCTGGACGCCGTTTGCCTGCGCGTATTCCAGTGCGTTCTGGTACAGGATCGCCTTTTCGACCTGCGCGGCCGACAGGTTTTGCTTGCTGTCCGGTGTTAGGCCGTCGATGAAGCTGGCTTTGCCGGTCTGCTTAAGCGCGGCCTGCTGCAGCAGCAGGTTCTCTTCCTCCGGGTTGTAGTAGAACAGCGTCGATCCCGGTTGCAGCGTCTCCGGCAGGTTGTCGAGCAAAATCTGTGGGCCGAAGCCGGCCGACAGCGCGGGGCTCAGTTGACCATCGATATAGGTGGCCTTGCCGGGCACGGGCGTCGGGTCGTGCCGGGGTCGTAGCAACCGGCCCCATGACCATTTTTCTCACCGCCCTGTTCGCAGGTTCCGCCCGATCCCCGTTCGTTTCGATATTGAGGCCTTCCCTTCAAGCGGTGCAACAATGGAAGAAGTGGCCCCGCCGATTGCACCTTCCCCCACAATCGCCGCTGGTCAGGCCCCTGGTAGCCCCGAGTGGTTACCCCATCTGGAAACTGCTCCGTCTAGGTCAGTCATAGGCATACCCATCAAATCAGCAGCCGCCCGCAAACGAGCCCGGATAGCAGGAGAAAACTGGATCTGGTATTCAATCAACTGTGCACATAAGGTCTCTAGTGCAATACCCGGCTCGCCATGGTCCAGCAGTTCCCTAACATTTTTTACGGTGTCGTCAGGGAAGGCGCAGCCCAGCTCCTCCAGTACTGCGGCAATGATGGCTTCCACATTCATAAATTTGCTCATTTCCGCCTCATTGTTTCGGATATATAGTAATGATGCCTTCACCACGAGGCTCTACAATGACGCGAATCTGCCCCGTCCCGCACGCCTTCCACAGCCCAGCGTACAGGCGCACCTTTTGAGGTGTATTCAGCCCCACCTTACCGATGAGCTGTGTCCATGCCTAGCGAAATTTTCAGAAGCACGGTGCATTCCTCCACCTGACGTATCCTGGTTCCGGCAGTCCATTTTGGAAGGCAACAAATATCCCAGCGACCTGATCAGCTTTGAACCACTCGTCGGAGCGCATTTCAATCTGGCCAGCGCGGGAGGCGAATATTGTGCCGTCTGGTTAGGCTGCGTTCGGACTACCATGATGCGCTCGGAAACGCGCAGGCCTTGCACCGATACCAACGCTCTTCCACCGCGAATATCAGGTCGCTACTCGGCTCCCTTACTGGAAGCTGCTCAACCAACCCGGCATCTAGTTGCGCTTCAATCCAGGCGCAGAAGCGTGTGTATTCGCCGGGTGACTTGAATCCATGGATCGCTTGCCAGTTACACGATCTCATGACGCGGACAGCCAACTTGTTCCAGTGGATGAAGATTCAAGCTGTCGCGAGGAAACGCCTATTTTCCTCAATCGAGATATCATTTCTATTTTTCTAATGTATTTCCGCTATCGTCCTGAAAATCGTAAAAGCTACTGAATGGATCGTCGGGCCACTCATCGTCTGTTAAGGAGCACGCTTCCAATTGAGAAATCCTCCCATCATCCCCTAGCCAGACGATAAAACTGACCAGGCCCTCTACCGGCTCGCGCCGCCTCGCGTTGATGGCGGGCGGATACTGCGTTACGGGAAGACCGTTACCCTGGCAGGGAACGCTAACCGGGTTCGCTTCTTCTGCACAGATGAAGTCGGTCATAAAGCCACGGCCTGTCGTGCGGCGTACGGACACAGTGAGATGCGGCATCTGAGCTCGCATGCCTGCGATCCAGTCCGCTTCGCCTTGCAAGGCGAGTCTCATCACTTTCAGTTCGAACGGGTCAGGCGCGCCCTTCATGTCGCTCTCCATTTCGAACATGCGCACTCCAAACGCTGTACATTGGGAACACATCGCCGAGATTTGCCATCTTCCTTTCAATCCCGAAGCCCCACCCTCGCTCTGCCCGCAACAAAGGACCGTCAATGCCCGTATGCTGTACCTGGTTTCCACGGCGGCATGGCGGTGTTTACGGTGGGTACGGCTAGAGTCTGGACCCTACTGAAGGCGGGACTCCTCCTTCAACACACTCGAGGAACACATCACCCCACCGCCCCCGCCTCCGCCCCCAACCTCTCCCGCACAAACCCGAGAAACGCCCTCACCCCCTCCGGCAACGTCCGCCCCGCCAAAGTCTGCAGTTCGATCGAACGCCCCTTCATCCCCCGCTCCCGTATCACGGAAGCGTGCAGTTCCCCGCGGCGCAACCGGTCTCCCACCGTCACCGCACCGGAAATCGACAACCCGCCGCCATGCAGCACAAAGCTAGTCAGCGTCTCGAAATGATTGGTGACCAGCACCGGCTCGAACACGATGCCGCGTTCGCCGGCGGCGATATCGAATAGCTGGCGCACCGTGTTGTCGGCCTCGGGCAATGCCAGCGGATACGGCTGCATCTGGGCCAGCGTCACGCTGCGAAAGCGCGCGAGCGGGTGGTCGGGGCGCATGATGGCGATTACCGGCGCCGGCTGCCGATGCTCGACGCGGATGCCCTGCTCGCCGGCGCGGCTATAGGTGATGCCGATGTCGGCGTCGCCATGCAGCACGATGCCGGTGACTTCAGCGGGCGGTGCCACGCGTACATGGAAGTGCAGTCCCGGATAGCGCGCGCGGAATTCGGCGATGCATCGCGGCAGGAAGTCGATGGCGAAGCCGGCCGAGCTGGCAATGCGCACACGTCCGCGCCGCAGGCCCTGCAGCGCGGCGATTTCCGAGACGACGCGGTCGGCTTCCAGAGCGCCGCGCAATGCGTAGGCGGCCAATAATTCCCCAGCCGCACTGGCCACCATGCCGCGCGGGCGGCGATCGAATAGCGGCACGCCGAGCAGCGCCTCGAGCGAGGCGACCTGGCGGCTGACCGCCGACGCGGTGACGTTGAGCCGCTGGGCGGCTTCGGTCAGCGAGCCGCTGCGGACGACTTCGAGGAAATAGCGCAGCGAGGTGTCCTGCAGGCGGTGCGACAGCATCGGTTCGGCTCTCCAGGGCAAGGCGCCCAATCCGGTTTGCGTTTTACGCAAGGATATTTGAAATAATCGTCGATTGTGCGAAATCCCAACCGGCCCGTATGCTTTGCCGCATCAACGAAGGAGACAACCCAGACCATGTCGCCCGACCAAGCCCCTTCCAGCCAACCGGCCAATCCGATCGTCGAACTCGACGCCGTCGCACTGTCCCGAGCCATCCACGCGCGCGAGGTCTCGTGCGTCGAGGTGCTCGACGCCTATTTCGACCAGATCGATCGCCACAACCCGCGCGTCAACGCCATCGTTGCCCCGATGGACCGAGAGACGCTGCGCGCCCAGGCGGCCGAGCGCGATGCCGAGCTCGCCCGCGGACAAAGCCGCGGACCGCTGCATGGCTTTCCGCAGGCGCCCAAGGACATCAGCCCGGCCGCGGGCATGGTGACCACCAAGGGCTCGCCGATCTTCGCCGGTCAGGTCACGCAGACCGATGCCGCGATCTTCGCGCGCATGCGCGCGGCCGGCGCGCTGTTCGTCGGACGCACCAATTCGCCCGAATTCGGGCTGGGCGGTCATACCTACAACCCGGTCTACGGCACTACGCGCAATGCATTCGATCCGTCGCGCTCCGCGGGCGGCAGCAGCGGCGGCGCGGCGGTCGCCGTTGCGCTGCGCATGCTGCCGGTGGCAGACGGCTCGGACATGATGGGGTCGCTGCGCACGCCGGCAGCGTTCAATCATGTCTATGGGTTGCGCACGTCGTTCGGCCTGGTGCCGCACGGCCCGACCGACGAGGTCTTCTTCCAGCAATTCAGCGTGGCCGGTCCGATGGCACGCAACGTGCCGGACCTGGCCCTGTTGCTGTCGGTGCAGGCGGGTTTCGATGCGCGCCTGCCGCTGACGCGCCGCTGCGAGCCGCCGGGCAGTTTTGTGTTGCCGCCGGAGCGCGACTGGAGCGGCGTGCGCATCGGCTGGCTGGGCAATATGAACGGCCAACTACCGACCGATCCGGGGTTGCTCGATACCTGCGCCCGCGCGCTGGACAATTTCCGGACGCTGGGCTGCACGGTCGATCCCGCTCTGCCGGCATTCGATCTGGAAACGCTGTGGCATGCCTGGATTGATCTGCGCAGCTTCTCGGTGGCCGGCGCCAATGCCGCGCTGTGGCACGACCCTGCCAAGCGCGCGATGCTCAAGCCCGAGGCCGCGTGGGAAATCGAACGGGGCATGGCGCTGCCGAGCCCGCGCGTCTACGAAGCGATGTGCGTGCGCAGCGCCTGGTATCAGACGTTGGTCCAGCTGTTCGAGCGTTACGACTATCTGGTGCTGCCCGCCGCGCAGGTATTTCCGTTCGACGCCGAATGGGACTGGCCGCACGCGATCGACGGCCGCGACATGGACACCTATCACCGCTGGATGCAGACCGTGGTGCCGGCGACGATGGCCGGTCTGCCGGCGCTGGCCGCACCGGCCGGCTTCGGACCGAACGGTCTGCCCGCCGGCATCCAGATCATCGGCCCCGCGCAGACCGATGCCGCCGTGCTGCAGCTCGGCCATGCCTACGACCAGGCGGGCGGTTTCTCGCGGGTGCGCAGTCCCTGGCTGGGTTGAGCCCCGCCACATCCGGCGATCCCACAGCCGCCCGACCGAATTCGAACTTCACCACTGCTGGCAGGAGTGCCCTTGATGACCGCAATGCCCCCGAAGCTGCCCCCCAAGCGATTCTTCCTCGCATGCACCGGCCTGATCGCCGTCCTGGCGACCACCATGGCGCCAGCCACGGCGCAGACATATCCGGAGCGCCCAATCCGTCTGGTGGTGCCGTTTGCCGCCGGCGGCGCGACCGATGTGCTCGGGCGTCTGCTGGCGGTGGGCCTCGGCGAGAAGCTCGGCCAAACCGTGGTGGTCGAAAACAAGCCCGGCGCCAGCACCGTGATCGGCGCCACGCAAGTCGCCAAGGCCGCGCCCGATGGCTACACCCTGCTGCTCGCCGCAAGCACCACGCTGACGCTGAACCCGGCGATCCGGCCCAACCTCGCCTATGACCCGATCAAGAGCTTCACGCCGCTGGGCCTGGTCGCCGATATGAACCTGGTGCTGGTCGCCAACCCCGACACGTCGCTGCATTCGCTGAAGGATCTGGTGACGCAGGCAAAGGCCGACCCGGACAAGTTCTCCTACGGCTCGTTCGGCACCGGTTCGTCGGTGCATTTCGGCGGCGAGATGCTGAAGGCGGCCGCCGGCATCCGCATGGTGCACGTGCCCTTCAACGGCAGCGCGCCCAATCTGACGGCGCTGGCCGGGGGCCAGGTCCAGGTAGCGGTCGACACCGTCGTGGCTGGCCTGCCGCTGATCAAGGCCGGCAGGATCCGTCCGCTGGCGGTGCTGTCGCCGCAGCGCCTGCCGGCATTGCCGCAGGTGCCGACAGTCGCCGAGAGCGGCTATCCGGGCTTCCAGATGGGCACGTGGTTCGCGCTGATCGCACCGGCGGGGCTGCCGACACCGGTCCAGCAGAAGCTGGAGAAGGCGCTGGCCGACGTCGTCAATGCGCCGGCCACGCGCGCTCGTCTCGTCGAACTGGCGCTGACGCCGGCCTATGGCAATGCCGCCGCGGTCAAGGCGCGGGTCGAAAAGGAGCTGCCGGAAATGCGTGCCGTCGCGGCGCGGGCGAATATCCGCGCGGAGTGAGGAGTCGCCGTGACTGGCCGTGCGGGCCAACGCGCGGAGCAATTGCACCACGACGTGCCCGCATTATTTGACTGATCGGTACAAAACAAATTATCCTCGCCGGACCGCGCTCGCGCATCCGAGCGCCGTTCCCTTGAAGCAACACAGTAACGGGCCCACTCGCCCGTTGTTTTTTACTGATTTTTGTACCGATCGATAAAGTCAAAATCAAGAAGCCAGCTACATGACCCAGTCCATCCCCACCCAAGTTCGACAGATTCCGACCCGCAACGGCATGGCTGTCATCCCGGCCGAGCTCGAGGCCGATGTCGCGCAGTTCCACTATGCCCCTGCCCGGCGCGTCGGCGACTTCGTTTGTCTCTCAGGCGTGGTCGCGTGCAACCGGCACGCCGAGCCGATGAACGAGGCCGCGTTCTGCGACGAATTGCGTGCGGTTTTCCGGCAGATCGAGCGCTTGCTGCTGGCTTGCGGCGCGCAACTGGACGATGTCGTCGAGCTGCAGATGTTCCATGTCTTCGGCAGCGAACGCCTGGCGCTGGATAAAGCCGGACAGCTGGCCGCGATCGGCCGCGTTCGGGACGAGTTCTTTGCCGCGCCGTATCCGGCCGCGGTGGAACTGGGCGTCGCGGATCTGAACCCCGATGGCGGACTGGTGGAAATCAAGGCGACGGCGTTTGCGCCGCGGTAGCTCTGTCCAAAGGCGGCCGCGCTAACGCACTACGCGGCTGCTTTCCCTGACCACGAGTTCGCAGGCGATCTCGTGCACCTGCGGGCCGGCCGCCGCAGCGCCGTCATGCAGCGACGCCACGACGATATCCACGGCGCGGCTGCCGATCGCATAGGGATTGGGACGCACCGTGGTCAGCGAAGGCGTGGTCACGGCGGCCAGCGGCGTATCGCCAAATCCCGCCACGGCCAGCTCGCGCGGAATGGCGAGGCCATGTGCCCGTGCGCACAGGATCGCGGCGATCGCCATATTGTCGTTGGCAAAGATCACCGCCTGCGGCCGTTCACCGGAATGCAAGGCCGAGAGTGCGGCCATCGCTTCGCGCGCCGCCTCGACGTCGTCGCTCGCTCGCGCACGCCAGACATCGGGCACGAGCCCCGCGTCGCGCATCGCCTGCGCGTAGCCCTCGCTGCGCCGCGTGGCACGGCCGTCTTCGACGACGCCGTTGAGCACGAAGCGGATGCGTGCCGCTCCCTGACCGATGAAGTGTTCGGCCAGCATCCGTCCGACTAGCCGCTGCGAGAACCCTACCTGGTGAAACGGCCGGCCGGCATGCACTTCCCATGCCTCGACGATCGGCACCTTCAGCTTGGCCAGCAGCGCATCGGACTCGGGCGAATGATCGCTGCGCGTCAGGATCAGCGCGCGTGGATGCCATCCCGCAAACGTCCGCAGCGCCCGCGCCTCGGAATCGCGCGAGAAATTGCTGTTCGCCAGCAGCAACTGCAGATCGTTGCGCTCGGCGACGTCCATCATGCCGCGCACCATGTCCGCAAACGTGGGACTGGTGACGTTCTGCATCACGGCACCGACCACTCCGCCCTGGTTGGTTGCAAGAATCCGCGCCACCTGGTTCGGCACGTAGCCCGTTTGCTCGATGACCTGTGCCAGCCTGGCGCGCAGTGCCTCGGAGACCTTTTGCGGTTCGTTGAAGTAGCGCGACACCGTGACCGACGACACACCCGCCAGCCGGGCAACGTCATGGACCGTATAGGTGCCCGACCTCGGCCGCGAAGCGCGCGACCGCGTGGAGGCGGATTTGGCGGGAGGAACGGAGCCAGGATCGGTGGGCATGCTGCCGGCGGGGTCGGTTGACGGGTTGACGATTGAGCGCAGCGGATTATACACTCCGCCAATGTTACCGGTTTCATTGGAACGCTCACGCCAAAATGTAACCGGTAACATCGACGATCGAGGCGAGCCTGACATCGCCTTTTCCATGGAGACACCCTGATGCATTCCGTCCGTCGCGCGGCCCAGATGCTGCCCCTGTTGGCCGTCCCCTTCCTCGCCGCGGCGGCACCCGCGGCCCTTGCCGCCTGGCCCGAGCGCCCTGTCGTAATGGTCGTGCCGCAGCCGCCCGGCGGCGCCGCCGATGCCTTTGCCCGCCCGTTCGCGCAGGCGCTGTCCCAGCGTTTGGGCCAGCCGGTCGTCATCGAGAATCGCGCGGGCGCCAACGGCAACATCGCCGCGGCCTACGTTGCCAAGCAGCCAGCCGACGGCTACACGATCTTCTTCGGCTCGGTCAGCACGCTTGCGGTCAACCCGCATCTGTACAAGTCGCCAGGCTTCGATCCGTTCAAGGACTTCCAGCCGATCACGCTGACCAATCAGACCCCGAACGTGCTGGTGGTCAACGCCGCGGCGCGGTATCGCACCGTGGCCGACGTGGTCTCCGCCGCCAAGGCCGCCCCGGGCTCGCTGAACTTCGGCTCGGCGGGCAATGGCAACACGATGCACTTGACCGGCGTGCTGTTCCAGCAGAAGACGGGCACCACGCTGACCCACGTGCCCTACAAGGGCGGCCCCGCCGCGCTGACCGACGTGCTGGGCGGGCAGATTCCGATGATGTTCCACAACCTGAACGCGGTGCTGGCCTACGAGAAGTCCGGCAAGGTCCGCATCCTGTCGGTGGCCGACAACAAGCGCGCCCCGCTGCTGCCCAATGTGCCGACCATGAAGGAAGCCGGTGCGCCTGGCGTGGTGCAGGTGCCGTGGAGCGGCATGCTGGTGCGCGCCGGTACGCCGCAACCGATCGTCGAGCGGCTGAGCAAGGAGATGGTGGAGATCCTGAAGAGCCCGGCCTTCCGCGCCCCGCAGGAGGCCCAGGGCACCGAGGTCCTGTCTTCCACGCCGGCCGAGTTTGCCGAACGCATCAAGTCGGACTACACCTCGATGGGGGCGCTGATCAAGGCCGCCAACGTCAAGATCGACTGACCCGACCGACCCGACTGACTGATTCTCCTCCACTCCGGAGCACACGTGCCCTCACGCAACCACTTCAAGCAGGCGCTGCTCGAGCAGCGCCCCCAGATCGGCCTCTGGTCCACGCTGCCGTTCCCCTATGTGTCCGAGCTGATCGCCGGCTCCGGCTTCGATTGGCTGATGCTCGACACCGAGCACACCGCCAGCGATCCTGTGCTGATGCAGCAGCAACTGCAGGCGGTCGACGCGGGCCGCACCGGCACCACCTCGGCGGTGGTGCGCCCCGCCTGGAACGACATGGTGCTGGTCAAGCGCTATCTCGACATCGGCGCACAGTCGCTGCTGTTCCCGTTCGTGCAGACGCCCGAAGAAGCCGCCGCCGCGGTCGCCGCCACGCGCTATCCGCCGCGCGGCTTGCGCGGCATGGGCGGCACCATGCGCGCCTCGCGCTTCGGCCGCGATGCCGACTATGTGCGTGATGCCGATGCGCAGATCTGCGTGCTGGTCCAGATCGAGACCGAGGAAGCGCTGGAACGGCTCGAAGCGATCGCCGCGGTGGACGGCGTCGACGGCATCTTCATCGGGCCGGCCGACCTGTCGGCCAGCATGGGCGTGCCGGGCGAGCTGAACCACCCGCGCGTGCGCGCGGCCATCGACGGGGCGATCCGCCGCATCCGCGCCTGTGGCAAGGCCCCGGGCATCCTGATGCTCGACGAGAAGCGTGCGCAGGAATGCCTCGATCTTGGTGCGCTGTTCGTCGCGGTCGGCACCGACCAGGTGCTGCTGCGCAAGAGCGCCGACGATCTGGCCACGCGTTTCGGCCGCGGCCCCGGCGCGGCACACTCGGCGTACTGAACGAGTTGCGGCAAAACGAAGGAATCGCAAGCATGACTCATCCAGACAAGCCGCCGCGCCGCCCGGAAGATCTGCGCAGCCATCGCTGGTTCGCCAGCGACGATATTCGCGGCTTCGCGCATCGTCAGCGCATGCAGCAGCAGGGGCTGGCCCGCGAGGCCTTCATGGGCCGGCCGGTGATCGGCATCATCAATACCTGGAGCGAGCTGTCGCCGTGCCACGCGCATCTGCGCGAGCGCGCCGAATCGGTCAAGCGCGGCGTGCTGCAGGCGGGCGGCTATCCGTTGGAGCTGCCCGCGCTGAGCCTGGGCGAAGTGATGGTCAAGCCGACCACCATGCTCTATCGCAATCTGCTGTCGATCGAGACCGAAGAGCTGCTGCGCAGCCTGCCGCTCGACGGCGCGGTGCTGATGGGCGGCTGCGACAAGACGCCTCCTGGCCTGATGATGGGCGCGTTCTCGATGGACCTGCCGGTGATCTTCGTGCCGGCCGGCCCGATGCTGAACGACCGCTACCGTGGCGCCGCGGTCGGCGCCGGCACCCACACCAAGAAGTACTTCGCCGAATACAGCATCGGCAATATCGCCAGGGACGAATGGGTCGCGATGGAGGCGCGCATGACTCGCTCGGTGGGCACCTGCAACACGATGGGAACGGCCAGCACGATGACGGCCATCGTCGAGGCGCTGGGCTTCACGCTGCCGGGCGCGATGAGCATCCCCGCCGTCGACGCGGCGCATAGCCGCATGGCATGGCATTGCGGGCAGCGCATCGTCGAGATGGTGTGGGAGGACCTGCGGCCATCGCAGATCGCCACCAAGGCGGCCTTCCTCAATGCGGTTGCCGCCTACGCCGCGCTCGGCGGCTCGACCAACGCCGCGGTGCATCTGCCGGCAATGGCCGGCCGCGCGGGCGTCGCGCTGGATCTGGACGAGATCGACGCGGTCGCGCGCAATGTGCCAGTGATCGCCAACCTCTATCCCTCCGGCGAACGCCTGATGGAGGACTTCCACTATGCCGGCGGCCTGCCCGCCGTGCTGCAAAGGATCGCGCCGCACCTGGACCTGGAAGCGCGCACGGTCACTGGCCGCACGCTCGGCGAGAACATCGCCGCCTGGCCCTGCGAGGACGATGGCACCGTGCTCGACCTCGACCGGCCGCTGAAGACGGGCACGCCGGAATGCCCGGAGGCCGGTCTCGCGCTGGCCGTGCTGCGCGGCAATCTGTGCCCGGACGGCGCGGTGATCAAGCCGTCGGCCGCCAGCCCTCACCTGCTGCGACACGAGGGTCGCGCGCGGGTATTCGATTCCAACGCCGAGATGTTCGCGGCGATGGACGACCCCGACCTCGACGTCGATGCCTCTACCGTGCTGGTGCTGCGCAATGCGGGCCCGATCGGCGGTCCCGGCATGCCCGAGTGGGGCAATTTGCCGATCCCCAAGAAGCTGCTGCGCGAAGGCGTGCGCGACATGCTACGCATCTCCGACGGCCGCATGAGCGGCACCCACTACGGCACCTGCGTGCTGCACGTGGCGCCGGAATCGGCAGTCGGCGGGCCACTCGCGCTGCTGCGCACCGGCGACCTCGTGCGGCTCGACATCGGCGCTCGCCGCCTCGACATGCTGGTGTCCGACGCCGAACTCGAAGCGCGGCGCGCGGACTGGCAGCCGCCGCCGCTGCCGTATGCGCGCGGCTATGGCCGCATCTTCCAGCACGAAGTGACGCAGGCCAACGAAGGCTGCGACTTCGCCAGCCTCGCCGGCAACGCGCCGACCGTCGAGCCGCCGATCTACTGAACCCCACACCGTCCGCATGTCATTGCCTGCCGCATTGCCTGTCATTCTGGTCGTCGCGCCGCTGGCCGACGAACCGCTGCTGCCGCTCGCCCGGCATTTCGACGTGGTGCGCTGGCGCGACCTGTCCGATCCCGCGCGCTTTCTCGCCGAACAAGGGGCGCGCGTGACCGCGGTCATCGCCAGCGGCGCCGCTGGCCTGCCGGCGGGGCTTGGGCCGCAACTACCCAATCTGTCGCTGATTGCCTGCAATGGCGTGGGCTACGACGGCATCGACATGGGCTGGGCCCGCGAGCGCGGCGTCGTGGTGACCAACACCCCTGACGTGCTGTCGCGCGACGTGGCCGATCTCGCGCTGGCGCTGCTGCTGGCGGTGTTTCGGCAGATCCCGGCCGCCGACCGCTTCGTGCGCGAGGGCCGCTGGTCCCAAGGGCCGATGCCGCTGGGCCGGCGGCTCGCCGTCACCCGCATCGGCGTGCTGGGCCTGGGCCGCATCGGCAAGCTGATCGCGCAGCGCTGCCTGGCCTTCGATACCGAGGTGTCGTACTGCAATCGCCAACGCGACGCGTTCGAGCCCTACGACTGGCATCCCACGCCCCGGGCGCTGGCCGGCGCGGTCGATGTGCTGATCGTCGCCACGCCGGGCGGCGCTGGCACCGAGCGGCTGGTCTCGCGCGACGTGCTGGAAGCGCTGGGCCCCGACGGCGTGCTGATCAATATTGCGCGCGGCAGCGTCGTCGACGAAGAGGCGCTGGTCGAGATGCTGCAGCAAGGCGCGCTGGCCGGGGCCGGCCTCGACGTGTTCGCGCACGAGCCCGAGGTGCCGGCCGCGCTCGCCGCGTTGCCCAACGTCGTGCTGACGCCCCACATCGCCAGCGCCACGGTCGGCACGCGCCGCGCCATGGCCGACCTCGTGGTGGCCAATGCGGTCGCGTTTGCCGAAGGCCGCGGCGCACTGACGCCGGTCACCTGAGCGCCGCCGATTCGACTCCCTTTCGTCGCCCCTCTCTTTCCGCAGACCCGCAGACCACCATGCACCTCCAAGATCCCACCCTGTTCCGCCAGCAATGCCTGATCGGCGGCGAATGGTCCGATGCCGCCAACGGCGAAACCCTGCTGGTGCGCAATCCGGCCACCGACGAGCTGGTGGGCACGGTGCCCCGGCTCGATCTCGACACGGTCCGACGCGCCATCGATGCCGCCCATGCCGCGTTGCCGGCGTGGCGCGCCCGGCCGGCCAGGCAGCGCGCCGCGATCCTGCGGCGCTGGTATGAACTCGTGGTGGCCCACGTCGACGATCTGGCGCAACTGCTGACCGCCGAGCAAGGCAAACCGCTGGCCGAGGCGCGCGGCGAGATCCTCGCCAATGCCGCCTATCTCGAGTGGTTCGCCGAGGAAGCCAAGCGCGTCTACGGCGACATCGTGCCGCCGGCCGAGCCCGGCAGCCGCATCCTGGTGTTCAAGCAGCCGGTGGGCGTCTGCGCGGCCATCACTCCGTGGAACTTCCCCAACGGCATGATCACGCGCAAGGCGGGCCCCGCGTTGGCCGCGGGCTGCACCATGGTGCTCAAGCCCGCCTCGAAGACGCCGCTGTCCGCGCTGGCGCTTGCCGAGCTGGCGCAGCGCGCCGGCGTGCCCGCGGGAGTGTTCTCGGTGGTGACCGGCGACGCATCCCGCATCGGCGACGAATTCTGCCGCAACCCCAGGATCGCCAAGATCACCTTCACCGGCTCGACCGAAGTCGGCCGCGGCCTGCTGAAGGCCTCGGCCGACCAGATCAAGAAGACCTCGATGGAGCTTGGCGGCAATGCCCCCTTCATCGTGTTCGACGATGCGGACCTCGATGCCGCGGTACAGGGCGCGATGATCGCCAAGTTTCGCAATGCCGGTCAGACCTGCGTCTGCGCGAACCGGATCTACGTGCAGGCCGGCGTCTACGATGCCTTTGCGCGACGGCTCGCCGATGCGGTGGGCGCGCTGCGCGTCGGCCCGGGTACCGAGCCCGGGGTCTCCATCGGACCGCTGATCGACCGCCACGCGGTCGCCAAGATCGAGGAGCATATCGCCGACGCCCGCGAGCACGGCGCGCAAGTGCTGTGCGGCGGATCGCGCCACGCGCTGGGCGGCACCTTCTTCGAGCCGACGGTGATGACCGGCGTCACGCAGGCGATGCTGGTCGCGCGCGAGGAGACCTTTGCCCCGCTGGCGCCGTTGATCCGCTTCGAGACCGAGGAGGACGCGGTCGCCATGGCCAACGATTCCGAATACGGGCTGGCGGGCTACTTCTTCTCGCACGACATGGCGCGCATCTGGCGCGTCGCCGAGGCTCTGGAATGCGGCATCGTCGGCGTCAACAGCGGCCTGATCGCCAACGAGGCGGCGCCGTTCGGCGGCATCAAGCAGTCGGGCATGGGGCGCGAAGGCTCGCGCTACGGCATCGACGACTACCTCGAGATCAAGTACGTCTGCGTGGCGGGGGTGGCGTGATGGCGGACCTGATGGCGAACCTGATGGCGGACCGCATGCTCGGCGGCCGACCGAGCGCGACGCCGGTCAAGGTGGAGCGGCTCGATGCCTTCGTCCTGCGCGCCCCCGCCGATCCGCCGGTGCAGACCTCGTTCGGCATCATGCGAGACCGACCCGCGGTGCTGGTCCGGCTGACCGACAGCGATGGCTGCGAAGGCTGGGGCGAGGTCTGGTGCAATTTCCCGACGGTAGGCGCCGAACACCGAGCGCGCCTGCTGCTGGCGTACGGCCGGCCCATCGTGACGGGCCAGGCGTGGGCCTCGCCCCGACAGGCCTGGGAAACGCTGGTGGCGCGGCTGGCGGTGCTGATGCTGCAGACCGGCGAGCCCGGCCCGCTGCACCAGATCGCCGCCGGCATCGACATGGCGATGTGGGACCTGTTCGCGCGGCGCGCGGGCCAGCCGGTCTGGCGCGCGCTGGGCGGTGCGCGCGCGTGGCCGGTGCCGGTCTATGCGTCGGGCATCAATCCGACCGATCCGGCCGAGCTGGCGCTGGCCAAGCGCGACGAGGGCTACCGAGGCTTCAAGCTCAAGGTCGGTTTCGGGGCGGAGCGCGATCACGCCAACTTGCGCGACATGCGCGATGCGCTTGGCGGCGATGCGGTGCTGATGGTCGATGCCAACCAAGCCTGGGATGCCGAGGAAGCGGTGGCCGCCGGTCATCGCATGGCGCCATTCGATCTGCTGTGGCTGGAAGAGCCGGTGCGCGCCGATGCGCCACCGCAGATGTGGGCCAAGCTCGCCGCCGCGCAGCCCCTGCGGCTTGCCGGCGGCGAAAACCTGTGCGGCCATGCGCAGTATCGCGAGTTCATCGGCGTGCCCGGCATGTCGGTGATCCAGCCGGACGCCGGCAAATGGGGCGGACTGACGGGATGCCTCGACGTCGCGCAGCAAGCCATCGCGGCCGGCAAATGGTATTGCCCGCATTGGCTGGGCGCCGGCATTGGCCTGCTCGCCTCGCTGCACCTGAAAACCGCCGCGGGCGGCGCTGGTTATGTCGAGGTCGATGCCAACCCGAACCCGCTGCGCGACGCGATGGCGGCGCCCGTCATGCGCCTGAGCGACGGTTGCGTGCAGCTTGGCGACGCGCCCGGTTTCGGCGTGGTGCCCGACCTGGCCGCGTTTGCCCCGTATCGGGTAGAGGTTCAGCAGACGGGTCTTTGATCCTGCCGGGGCGGACTTCTGTCAGGCGTGCGGCCACGCCTCGAATACCGGAAAGCGCTCGGCGGCCGCCGTCAGCGACGCGATGGCCGGATGCTTGTCAGCATCGACCGCCCCCGGCAGCATGGCCTGCGTGAACGTCCAAACCACTGCGGTCGTCAGCTGCGCCTGCGTCAGCGCGGTCTCCTGCACCGGCACGGGCAGGCGCGCGACCTCTTCCTCGAGCAAGGCAAAGGCGCTGGTGCGCTGGCCGTCGACGCGCTCGACCCACGGCTGGTGCTGCTTCTCCGCCGGCCGCAGCATGTGCTCGTAGACGTTCTGCACCGCCTTCTCGCAAGCGGCCAGCGCCAGGCCGATCACGCGCAGGTCGCGCTGGCGCGCCGCCAGCTCCGCCGGCATCAGGCTGCGTCCGGCCAGCGCTTCGACGTAGTCGATGATCAGCGTCGAGTCCATCAGCACCACGCCGTTGTCGCAGACGAGCGATGGCGCCTTGACGACCGGGTTGATGGCGCGGAACTGCTCGAAGGTGCGGAACACCGAGACCGGTTCATGTTGGAAGGACAGCCCCAGCAGGCGCATCGTGATCGCGGCGCGGCGGACATAGGGGGAATCGAGCATGCCGATCAATCTCATCGTTTTGGCTCCTGGGGTCGATATGGGTGCGCGGGAAATCGCCATATCATCCGTTGTCCGTAGCCTCCTTGCCAACCCCCATCGCTTCGAACCCGCGCCGCCCGGCTCAGTCGCGCTTGCCTGGGGTCCGATGCAGCGGCAGGCGCCACAACTCGTAGCGCTCCTCGCCGGCCTTGACCGCCCCCGCGAAATGCCCGTTCAGATGGCTGGCGGTAAACACCAGATCGCCGTTGGGCAGCAGCGCCGGGGTGTCGGGCCAGTGCACGCCCTCGTCGGCGGCTAACAGCGACATCGCACCGGAGGCCGGGTCGTACTTGACGATCCCGTTGCGCGTGACGTCGGTGATGTACAGGTTGCCCTTCGCGTCGGTGACGATGCCATCGGTATTGCCGCCGACGTCGCCCAGATCGCGCACCGCCGCGGCCAGGCTCTCCGGGCTGGCGCCCGGGTCGCGCAGCAGCCGCGTCGGCACAGCATGGATGTGGGTCCCCGTGGTAACGGCCCAGTACAGCGTGCTGCCATCGGGCGACAGTGCGATGCCGTTGATGCCGAGCTTCAACGGGTTGCCCGGCCACACCTCGGCGCCATGCGAGACCACCTTCGCGCCGGGCTCCGGCAGCAGGCTCGCGTGCCGGTCCAGCACGCGCCGCGCCTTGCCGGCGGCAAGGTCCACCACGATCAGGCCCGCCTGATTGTCCGGGGCGCTGCGCAGGCCGCTGTCGGAGACGTAGGCGATCCGGCGCCGCTCGTCGACGACGATATCGTTCAGGAAGCTGCCCTGGCGGTCGGCCACGCCGTCCAGCGCGATACGGCGAACCGTGCGACCGGTACGCAGATCGTAGACCATCACCTTCTGTGCGCCGGCGGGTGCCTCCGCCTGTCCCGCGACGAAGCCCATGTCGAGCGCCCATAGCCAGCCGTTGCGGCGGTCGACATGAAAGCCCAGCACATTGCGCAGATGCGTGTCCGGGGCGGCATCGACCGCATTGCCGTCCACCGACGGAAAGGCCGACAGGCGAGCGGGGCCGCTCTGCGCCGCGGTATCGAGAACGCTCAGCGTTGCGGGCGCCTCGGCGGATACCAGCCGCGGCGTACTGACGAAGGCGCGGCCCTCGGCATCGAAATGAATGCCGGCGATCGGCGCGTTGACCGAACCGGCAAATGGCGCCGGGTCCGCGCGCTGCCGGGACGGCTCCCAGCTGACGCCTGCATAGCTGCGCCAGCGTTCGAGAGGAACCTGGGCCGCGGAATCGCCGGCACCGGCAAACGCGGGCACGGCGGTGAGCGCGGTCAGCGCGGTGAACGCCAGCGCGGTAAGACGGGGTGAGGAAAGCAGCATGATGATGTCCGGAACGTTGGGCCGACAGTCAACGAGCGAGCGGTGCGGACTCGAGCTCGTTCCTGCCGGCGATCGTGGTTGGCAATTGCGGTCAGTGGCCAAAGCCGATGGCTAGCGGTCAGCGGTTGCCAATTTGATTGGCGCCGCCCATCAAAGGATCGAGCGGAACGACCCGCCGTCGACACGGACGGCAGCCCCATTGGACGCAGCGCCGAGCGGACTGGCGAGCAGCGCCACCATCGCGGCAATCTCGTCCGCCTCGATCATGCGAGCGATCAGCGAACTGGGCCGGTACGTCTCGAAGAAATACGCTTCGATCTCGGCATCGCTCATGCCCGGACGCGGCGCGGTCTGGCGCAGGTATTCGACGATGCCGTCCGAACGTGTCGCGGCCGGCAGCACGCTGTTGACCGTGACGCCGGTCCCCTTGGTCAGCTCTGCCATGCCGCGCGACACCGCCAACTGCGCCGACTTGCTGACGCCGTAGTGCACCATGTCCGGCGGCGTGAAAGCGCCGACCTCGCTGGAGATGAAGATCACACGGCCCCAGTTCCTTTGCAGCATGCGCGGGAAGTAATGGCGCGACAGCCGCACGCCGGACATCACGTTGATGTCCAGCATGCGCAGCCAGTCTTCGTCGGTGATTTCCGCGAAGGGCCGGGCTTCGTAGTAGCCCAGGTTGTTGATCAGGATGTCGGTGTCCGGCACGGCCTCGGCGAGCGCGGCAGCGCCGCTGGCACTACCCAGGTTGGCGACGAAGCCCGACACCTTGGCGGAGGGCGCGGCCGCGGCGATCTGCGCGACGGCGGCATCGAGCTTGTCGCGATGACGGCCGGTGATCGTCACCGCAACGCCCTCGCGCGCCAGGGTCCGGGCGATGGCCAGACCAATGCCGGCCGTGGCGCCGGTAACGATGGCAGTCTTGCCTTGCAACTGAAGATCCATGGGATTCCTCGTGATCGGATGGGGATACCGGACTTTATTACCCGCACCGACGGAGATAAACTGGCCACCATCGAATTCATCTGTTCCCCGGAGGACATAATGGCGCGCCGCTTCGACCATCTTGGGGACGTGGAAGCCTTCCTGGCGGTGGTAGAGCATGGGTCGTTCACGGCCGGGGCCGTGGCGTTGTCGACGACCGCTTCGGTGCTAAGCCGCGCCATCGCCCGGCTGGAGGCCCGGCTCGGCAGCCAGTTGCTGCGCCGGACCACGCGCCGCATCGGATTGACCGACGCGGGACGGCAGTATGTCGAACAGGCACGCGCTGCTTTCACGCTGCTCGACGACGCCGAGCGTGAGATACAGGGTCAGGAAGGCGAACTGTCGGGAAGGGTGCGCCTCAGCGTGCCGACCACCTATGGACACTTCCGGCTGCCGCCGTTGCTGGCGCGCTTCACGCGGCAGTACCCGCGCGTGCAGGTGGAACTGAACATCACGAACCGCAATGTCGACCTGGTGGCGGAGGGCTTCGACCTCGCCATCCGTCTCGGCGAGCTGCCCGACAGCGGGCTGGTTGCGCGCAAGCTCGAAGATGCGGCGCTATGTCTGGTCGCGGCCCCGGACTATCTGCGGCGCGCGGGCACGCCGCGGACGCTGGACGATCTGCATCGCCACGTCTGCCTGCCCTTCGTGCTGCCCAGCACTGGCCGCATTGCGCCCTGGGTATTTCGCGACGGCGACCGGGATATCGATTGGGCCACCAGCTCCCCGATCGCGATCTCCGACGATGTGCTGGGCGTGGTCTCGCTCGCCGAGCACGGCGCCGGCATCTGCCAGAGCTATGACTTCATCGTGCGCGACCGGATCGAGCGCGGGCGGCTGGTCGAAGTGCTGCCGCTTCTGCGGGGGCGCTCGCGGCCGTTCTCGCTGATCTACGCGCCGCACCGCCGCCAGTCGGCGGCGGCACGGGCGATGATCGATCTGCTGACCGCCGGTTGAGCGGCAGCACGCACGCGGCCTCAGTCGAGATAATCGGGCTCGAGCCGTGCCAACTGACGGTGGATGCTCGCCAGATGCAGGCGCGCGCTGTCGGGATCGCCCTCGCGCATCTGCCGCGCGCACAGGGCCGCGACGTCGGGCTGCACGGGTATCAACTTGCGACCGGTGCCGTGCGCGCGCACCTGGACCTCGGCCGCACGCTCCAGGTAATAAAGATCGTCCCACGCCTGCGCGATGTTCGGCGCGGTCACCATCACGCCGTGGTTGCGCAGGAAGGCGATGTCCGCATTGCCCATCGCGTCCGCGATGCGATCGCCCTCCAGTTCATCCAGCGCCAGCCCGTTGAACGGCACCGTGGCCACGCGGCCGTAGAACTTCAGCGCGGTCTGCCCAGCCCATACCAGCGGTTCGCCATCGACCATCGCCAGCGCGGTCGCGTTCGGCATGTGCGTATGAAAGGCCGCGACCGCCGAGGGTTTGCGCATGTGCAGGCGGGCATGGATGAAGAAGGCCGTGGCCTCGGGCTCGCCGTCGCCATCGAGCACGCGGCCGTCGACATGGCAGACCAGCAGGCGCGAAGCCGTGACTTCGCAGAAGGCCAGCCCCAGCGGATTGACCAGGAACAGCCCGGGGTGCCCCGGCAACGTCGCCGAGAAATGGTTGCAGATGCCCTCCGCCATCCCGAGCCGCGCCGCCATGCGCAGGCAGGCCGCCAGATCGATACGGGCCTGCCGGACAGCAGGATCGTTCCGCAACACCGCCGCCATCTCGGCGTCGCCCGCAGCCCAGCTCGAAAGTTGATGCGCCATGGATCGCTCCTTCAGGGTTGCACCCATCGGAGCGTAGCAAATAACTGGCAGAACGGCGGGCACGCGAGCGGGGCGCAGCCCTCATGCAGTCCCGCAAGGGGAATCTGGTATGGCAGCCCCGACCAGCACCGCGACACACGCGAGCAGGACCAGCCAAAGGATAGGCCATAGCAGGCTCGAGGGGCGGCGCCACGCCGCGATGGCAAGGCAGATCAACCCCGAGGGAACGAAGAGCGCCGACGCGCCCAAGAACAGGAAGCCGCCGCCCCAACAGCCGCCGAATTCGAGCGCGTCGAAAGAAATGGCAATCCATGCAGCGCCAAGCGCAAAACCGGCCAGCGCCCAGCGGCGTGCCGAGCGATGACGTGCGATGGAATGGGACGATGTGCCGGGCGGTGACTGACGGCCGGAGACAGAGGACATTCGGGCAACGGTGTGAGAATGGGGGGCGGCGCCGATATGGGCGCGGCGAGGCCGCCGTCATCCTACCCGTTATGCACCCGCGTTGGCACCTTTTGCTTCCGCGCCAGCCCGCTTGCGCCGCACTGCCCTCACCTTGCCGCTCTCGCCCCCGCCGCAGAAGAAGCGATCGCCACCATCGGACTCGAGCCCCGACACGCCCATGCCTGCCGGCATCTCGATGCGCTCGATCACTTCGCCGGTTGCGGGATCGACATGGCGCAGGTCGCTGGCCTCGCCCTCCCAGGTGCCGTGCCACAGTTCGCCGTCGACCCAGGTGACACCGGTGACGAAGCGGTCGGACGTCAGCGTGCGCAGCACCGCGCCGGTTTGCGGATCGACCTGATGGATCTTGCGATCGCGCCATACGCCGACCCATAGCGTGCCTTCAGCCCAGGCCAGTCCGGAGTTGCCGCCGTCGGTGGGTGCAGGGATGGTCGAGACGACCTGGCCGGTCTGCGGGTCGATCTTCTGGATACGGTCGCCGGCGATCTGGTACAGGTAGCGCCCGTCGAAGGCGGTGCCGGCATTGGCGGTGACATCGATCGATCGAAGCATCCGGCCGCTGTTCGGATCCATCGCGTGGAGCCCGTCTCCGGACGCGACCCAGACATGCTTGCCGTCATACGACACGCCGTGGACCGCCTCGATGCCGGGGAACGGACCGTACTCCTGGAGGACTTCTGCGGGAATGGTTTTCATGCTGGTTTCCTGGGTGGATGAGGGCCTGAAGGACATGGCGCGTCATCGATGGCCGAGCAGGCGGCGCGATGACGCGTTCATGCCGGCATCCTAGTCCAGGCTCGGGATCGCCGGGAGTAACAAGGTCGTCGTGATTTCCGGCACCGGCGCCGTCATCCACCGGCGCGCCCGTCCATGGCCAACGGCCTGCACCTTGCCTGCCTCTGCCAGCGCGTCGAGCGCGCGTTGCACGGTGCGTTGGCTGGCGCCGAGCGCCAATGCCAATCCGGAGCTCGACCACGATTCACCATCGGCCAGCAAGGCCAGCACCGCGGCATGCCGCTCGTCGACCGGCCGTGCCAGCACCACGACCGGCCGTGTGCCGTGCGGCACCAGCGCATAGCCGCGCGCCGTCGCGCGGATGTCGGCCAATGACCGAATGGCGGCACGCAGCCGGCCCATTTCGACACGCAGACGGGACCGATGCGAATCATCGGCATGCTTGATGCGAAAGGCATGCGCGATCAGGCTGTCGCGCGGTACATCGTCCGGCCAGGCCTCGCCCAAGGCGTGCGCGAGCACGAACAGGACCGGCCGCGTGGCCAGCGGGACCACCGTGCCGGCGTGGCGCACGGCGTGGCGGCACCCGTCGACCACCAGCGTGTTCGATGCAAGCAGTGCCTCGACTTCGTCCAGCCGTAGTTGTCGCGTTTCGCCGCGATCGATCAGGCGGGCCGCGGGACCGGCGAGCATCGCGGCGGTCCGGTCGACCTCCGCGGCCAGGGCCGGAACGGCCGCCCGGCGGGCCGCGTGGCGCGCGCGGTCGAGCGCCGCGGCGGCGCTGCGCGCATGCACGCGCCGCATGGCGATGCCGGCGATCACCAGTTCGTGCACGGTCCGCAGTGCCGGCGGCAGCTTCGCCGGATCGACCCCTGTCAGCATCTGCTCGGCCTCGTCCAGGCGCCCGATCAACAATAACCGGCGGCTCGCCAGATAGCGCGCATGCGCCGCATTGGCGCGGTCGCCGTTCGCCTCGAGCGTCAGGCGGGCCGCATCGAGCGCCCTGGCCGGCCAGCCAAGGTCGCGCGCAGCCAGGGCGATCTCCGCCTCGGCCACCACGCACCTGGCACGGGCAACGGGCGACCGGCTGCCGAAGGCCCGCGCGGCGCTGCGCACCAGCGCCTTGGCCCGCGCGAGGTCGCCGAGCTGCGCCATCGCGATGCCGCGCAGCGCCAGCGCCGGCGCGTCGTCGCGCAGCGCTACGCAATTGAGCGCCCCGAGCGGGTCACCGGCGGCGAGCGCGCGGGCCGCTGCCGAGATCGTCGGGTCCATTCGAATCACGCCACACTTGTCACTCCCTCCCTGTCGAGGCCGGCGCCTAATCTAGCACGACGATCCACCGGCCCGGCTTGCCGCTGTGCATTGCACAACATCCGAAGACACCGCATGACACCGCACCGCAGCCCGCGCCACGTCCACAAGGAGCAAACACGATGACCACCCATCCCACCGCCACCCGCGAACAGTGGCTGGCCGCCCGCCTGGAGCTGCTCGAGGCCGAGAAGGCGCTGACGCGGCGCAGCGACGAAATTGCCCGCCAACGCCAGGCGCTGCCCTGGCTGCGAATCGACAAGACCTATCGGTTCGACACCGACGAGGGCCCCGCGACGCTCGCAGACCTGTTCCGCGGCCGCTCCCAGCTGCTGGTCTATCACTTCATGTTCGGGCCCGACTACAAGGCCGGCTGCCCGTCGTGCTCGTCGATCGCCGACGGCTTCAACGGCTTTGCCGTCCACCTCGCCAACCACGACGTCGCGCTGACCGCCGTATCGCGCGCGCCGCTTGCCAAGCTTCAGGCCTACAAGCAGCGCATGGGATGGACCTTCCCGTGGGCGTCGTCGCACGACAGCGACTTCAATGCCGACTTCAACGTGTCGTTCACCACCGCGCAGCAGCGCGACGGTGACATCGAATACAACTACCGCCGCGAGCCCGCCGTACGCGGATGGCGCCGCAACATGGAAGGCGGCGGCCAGGCGGCGGAAGACCGGATCGCCGCGATGTGCGGCACCGATACCGCTACCTTCCACCGCGACCGGCCAGGCCTGAGCGCCTTCGTGATGGAGGACGGCGTGGTCTATCACACCTACTCGGCGTATTCGCGCGGACTGGACGGACTCTGGGGCATGTACCAGTGGCTGGATCGCGCGCCCAAGGGCCGCAACGAAACGGGTGTCTGGTGGCGCCGCCATGACGAGTACGACGATCGCTGAGCCGGGGAGCTGCTGTGCGCGCGCCGAGCCGACGTGCGGCGACGCCGGCCGTCGAGTCTTTGCCGGCGTCTGCGCCCTGCTGTTCGGGCTGTGCGCCGCGGCCACCGTGACGCTGCATGGCGCGATGTCTTCGATGGCGGCCACGCCGATGCCGGGCGGCTGGACGCTGTCGATGGCCTGGACGCCGATGTGCGGGCAGACCTGGGCAGGCGCCGCGGCCTCTTTCATCGGCAAGTGGGCTGTGATGATGGTGGCGATGATGCTGCCGTCGATCGCGCCGGCGCTGTGGCGCTATCGCTTGGCCGCAGAGGGCACGGGGCGCGCCATGCGCCTCACTGTAGTGGCCGCGGTGGCCTACTTCGTGGTTTGGTCGGCGCTGGGAGCGGCGGTGTTCGCCGTCGGCGCCGCGCTGGCTGCGCTTGCGATGCAGTGGCCGGAGCTGGCGCGTGCCATGCCCGCGCTTGCCGGGGTTGTTGTGCTCGTTGCAGGCGCCACGCAATTCACTGCCTGGAAATCCGGCTTGTTGGCCGGCTGCCGGCACGCGTTCCCTGCAGCGTCGCGGCAAGACGCGCGCGCCGCCTGCAGGCATGGCCTTCGTCTCGGCCTGCACTGCATCCAGTGCTGCGCGGGCGCGACCGCGAGCCTGGCGGCGGTCGGCGTGATGGACCTCGGCGCCATGGCGGCCGCTACCGTGGCAATCAGTGCCGAACGCGTGGCGCCGGCCGGCGAGCGGACCGCCAGGGCCATTGGCGCCGCCGGCATCGGCGCGGGCGCATGGCTGGCCGTGCGCGGCACGGGGCTGCTCTAGCGGTGAAGGCAAACGGCGATTGGCTAACGCGGCGGAGCGACCGCCATCACGGCACCCACCAATACCGCGTGATATGGAAGAACACCGGCGCGGCAAACACCACCGAGTCCAGCCGGTCGAGCATACCGCCGTGGCCCTGGATCATCTGGCCCCAATCCTTGATGCCGCGGTCGCGCTTGATCGCCGACATCACGAGCCCGCCGAGAAATCCCATCAGCGCGATGACCAGCGCGATCGCGCCGGCCTGCCATGGCGCGAACGGCGTGATCCACCATAGCGCGGCACCGAGCGCGGTCGCGCTGGCGACGCCACCGACGAAGCCCTCTACCGTCTTGGACGGCGACAGCAGCGGCGCGATCTTGCGCTTGCCGCACAACTTGCCCCAGACGTACTGCAGCACGTCGCTGCCCTGCACCACGATCACCAGGAACGCGATCAGCAGCAGGTTGCGGCCCTCGAAGCCGGGAATCGGCAGCGTCAGCAGCGCCGGCACATGCGAGATGCAGAACACGCAGATCATCACGGCCCACTGCACGCCAGCGCAGCGTTCGAGAAAACGCGTGGTCTCGGCCGACAGCGCGGCCAGGATCGGCAGCAGCAGGAAGGCGTAGACCGGAATCAGGATCGAGAACATGCCGTACCAGTCGACATAGACCAGCACGTATTGCAGCGGCAGGAACAGGAAAAAGGCGGCGACGATCGCGCGATGGTCGCCGCGCCGCGTCGTCGTGATGGTGACGAACTCGCGCAGCGCGAAGAACGACAGCAGGTAGAACAGCACGATCACCGCGGTGCGGCCCAGCGCGAAGGCCACGCCCATCACGCCGATCATCCACCACCAGGCCCAGACCCGCTGCGCGAGGTTGTCGATCACCGGATGCGCGCCGCCGCCGGCGATCCGCCAACGCAGCAGCAGCGTCACCGTCGAGGCAAGCAGCAGCACAGCAAACAGGCCACCGAACAACAGCCAGGTCTCGTGGTTCCAATGCAGGGTCGGCATGGCAAATCAATCCAGTACGGGAGCGAGCGCGAGCAGGCCGTCGCGGCATCGGGCGAGGAAGCTGTCCTTGTCGTCGTCCGGGACCAGCAGCACCGGCTGCCCGAACGTCACCGTGCACAGCAGCGGCACCGGTACGATCTCGCCCTTGGGCATCACGCGGTTCAGGTTGTCGATCCACACGGGCACGAACTCCACCGACGGGCAGGCGCGCGCCAGATGGAAGATGCCGCTCTTGAACGGCAGCAGCCTTGCCTCGGTCGTATTGCGCGTGCCCTCGGGAAACAGGATCAGCGAATCGCCGCCTTCCAGCGCGCCGCGCATCAGCGCGACCGGATCGCTGCCCGGGTCGCTGCGGGTGCGGTCGATCAGCAGCGCACGAAAGACATCGCGCCCGATGAAGCGCCGCAGCGCCGAGCGGTCCCAGTAATCGGCGCCCGCCACGGGCCGTGTGCGCGGCCGCAGCTCCGGCGGCAGACAGCCCCAGATCAGCACGAAGTCCCCGTGGCTGCTGTGATTGGCGAAGTAGACGCGCTGCACCGCCGCCGGCACGCAGCCCTGCCAGTTGGCGCGCATGCCGGTCAGCAGGCGGGCGAAGACGATGATGGCGCGCGCGGTCACGCGGGCAATCCACATGGCGTTATCCCAGGATCGATGTGAGGAAGGTCAAGACAAACTGGATCACGGCCAGCGCGCCGCACAGCCGCACCAGCCGCAGCGCACCACGGGCGCGGTCGGTCATCGTCCGGCCCTGGCGGCCTAGCGCGATCCAGCCGAGCTGCAGCAGTGCCGCATCCAGGCCCGCCAGATCGGCCGCGCCGTGGCGGCTCGCGTAGGCTGCCAGCGCCTCGAATAGCCGGCGGTCGATCGCCACGCGCAGCAGCAGCCAGAGCTGGGCCAGCGCGAGCAGCACCGGCATGCCCGCGAGCCAGCCGGGCAAATCGTTGGCAACGAGCAGCCAGACGGTCGCAAGGCCGAACGCCAGCCCCGCACCCGCCATCCAGATGGCGCCGGACAGCGCACCGGCAACGGCATGCGCGGTCCAGGCGTCGATGTTGGCTTCGACGTTTGCGCCGGCGCCCTTCTGCATCGAATCAGGCGGCATGGTCGATCTCCGTTGCCCGGGCCTGCACGAGCCACCGCCGCAGCGCGTCGGCATGGGCGTCGCCGAGCACGACCGCAGGACGGTGCGTACGCAGATGGGCAAGCGCCGCGTCGACGGCCGCCGCGGCATCGGGCGAACCTTGACGACGCGCGAGCCACGCGGTCACCACCATCGCGCTGCGCGAATAGCCAAGCGCGCAACTGACCAATACGTGCCTGCCCGCCGCGTGCCACGCGTCGAGCTGGGCTACCGCCTGATCGAGCTGCGCGGCGGTGGGCACGGTCAGATCCAGCATCGGCACGCAACGATAGGCGATCGCGTCGTCGCCGACCGCGCGCGGCAGTTCCGCGCTGAGGTCGAGCACGGCATCGGCGGCACACGCGCGCAGGTCCGCCCGCGTGGGGAAACGCCCTACCCGAATGCCGTCCGCGATGACGCTTGCCTGCGGGTCCCGCCGCGTCCACCAACGCGAATTGAGAAAGGCGCTCAGCAGATAGGGTGCCAGCACCCAGCGCGCGGCGATCGCCATGGTGCCGTCGCTGTCCTTCTGGAACCAGGCCGGCGCCGCCAGCGCATAGATGCGGGCGACCCAGGCGAGCGCCAGCGCGCCCCACAGCAGCAACAGCGCCAGCGTGACCGAGGTGCCCAGCGCCAGCAGCGCGCACAGCAGCGTCACCACCGCCCCGAGCGCGTAGCGGCGCGCGAGCCGGCGCGTGGCCACATCCGCCGCACTCGGTGCGATCGCCGGCAGGCGCAGCGGAAACAGGTAGACGCACAGCCAGCCAACCAGCGCGCCGGTAGGCACGTCGACCAGATGGTGCTGCCACGTCGTCAGCACCGAGACGCCGATCAGCGCGAACCAGCCATGCAGCAGCCAGTGCCAGCGCCTCGGCAGATGCGCGGCAAACGCGACCCACAGAATGATCAGCAGGCTGATATGCAGCGACGGCGCCTGATTGAAGGGCAGGTCGAAGCCGCCAAGCAGCGTGAACAGCTGCCCCGGCAGACCGTCAGCCTCGGGACGGGTAAAGGCAAAGCGCAGCGGGAATACGATAAAGCAGGCAACCGAGATCAATTGCGCCGCGACCAGGCGCTTGACGTGCGTCAGCAGCCCGGCGCGCGTGCGCCACAGGAAAAACGAGATGCCGTACAGCAGGTCGATCGACCAGTACGGCACGATGGTCCACGGCACGAACGGGATGCCGCGTTCCCAGCCGAAGTAGAACGACGGCACGTGCGCGCGCTGGCTGGCAAGCCAGTTGGCGAAGCCATAGCTCGAGAAGAACAGCGCGCCGGCCAACGCCAGCAGCACGCAGGCCAGGCCCCAGGGGCGGGCCTCCCTCGGAGCAGGCTGCGTCCCAGACTGCGTGTCGGCAGGCAAGGCGCTCATGCGTCGCGCCTGCGCGCCAGGCTGACGGTGAAGATGCCCCAGCGGTCGATCCGCTGCGTCACCTTGTCGAAACCAGCGGTGCGCACCAGTTCGTCCATCTCGGCCTGCGAGCGGCGCCGCATTACCCACGCCGCGCCGGCGCGGTGGCTGGTCAGCGCGCGGGCGATGAACTCGAGCTGCGGATGCCAGGGCTGGCCCGTGTAGACCAGATAGCCGCCCGGCGGCACCGCACGCGCCATGCCATCGAGCGAGCGGCGGATCATTGCGTTATCGGGGAACAACTCGTACAGGCCGGAGACGACGGCCAAGGTCGGCGCCGGCGACAGCACGGCCAGATCGTCGCCATCGAACGCATCGCCCTGCTCGAAGCGGGCGATGCCCGCCAACCCCTTGGCCGCGATCAGCGCCCTGCCCTGCTCGACGTTCAGCGCGCTGTAGTCGCGCAGCAGGATCGATTCGACTGCGGTGCGATCGAGCTTCTCCAGCGCCTCGAGCACGTAGCGCCCGTGGCCGGCCGCGATATCGACGATCCGCACCGGCATGCCGGCCGCTTGCAGCCGGCGCACTGCCTCGGCAATCAGTTCCTCGGCGTGAGCCTTGCGCTGACGGATGCCGCGCCAGCCGATCGCCCCGAGGTACTGGCGGTCGGCCATCCGGCCCAGCGCGCCGCGGCCCGATGGCGTGTTGCGATAGACGTAGTCGAGCGTCGAGCCCGAATCGAAGCCGGTCTGGTGCCCAAGCCGCACGCCGTCGGACAGCAGCCCTCCGAGCTTGAGGTTGGCGCGCGCCGCGCGCCAATACCACGCCGCCAGGCCCGTCGGCGCCGAGGCGAGCCGGTCCGATTCCTCGCGGAACGGGCCGATCTGGTCGGCATCGAGCAGCGAGCGCGGCGCCGACGGCGCGTCGAATTCGCGCACGATGAAGCGCCGCGCCGCATCGACCGCGCGTTGGCGGTCGCGCTCGCCCAGCGTGTCGTGATAGAAGCCGTCGAGCACGATGCGCTCCTTGGTCCGGCTGCCCAGCCGTTCGTAGAAGCGGTCCTGCGGGCCGCGATGGACCACCCAGTCAGCGCCGGAGATCAGCAGCTGCGTCGGCACGGTGATCGCCGCGGCGTCGGCGACGATCCGTTCGGCGGTCTCGTACAGATCGAGCAGGATATTGACCGCGATTGGCCGCGTGATCAGCGGATCGTTGTCATAGCTGGCAATGCGCTCCGGATCGTGAGTCAGGAACTTTGCCTTGACATAGCTGTTGACGAAGAACTTGCCGCGCAGCCGGTGCATCAGTTTCAGGCCCGGGCGCGCGAACGGCACATACAGCTTGACCTTGAACGCGGGCGAGGCCAGCACCAGCGCACGGATCGGCGGCGCGTAGTCGTGGACCCAGGTTGCGGCCAGCACGGCGCCGACGCTCTGCGCCAGCACCGCCATCCGCTGCAGCGGGATACCGTGGTTGGCGCCGATATGCTCGGTAAAGGTCTGGATATCGCGCACGGAGTCGGCCAGGCTCGGGCTATAGCCGCGCTCGCCCGGCGAGCGCCCATGGCCGCGGGCGTCCCAGGCAAAGATGTCGTAGCCCGGCAGATTCAGTTCGTCGGCAAGGTGGGCGACTCGGCCGGAATGTTCGTGACCGCGATGGAACAGCACCACCGCTCCGCGCGGCTGCCCCTCCACCGCCGGCCAATGCCGATAGAACAGCGCCTGGCCATCGTGCGTCTGAAATTGCAATTCCTGCGGCTGGCGTGACGACAGTCGGTCCATGCCTTACTCCGCGGTCTGGGCTTGGGATTGGGCATGGGCCTGCGCTTCGGCAACGCCGCGCCGCACCCGGTTGACGATGGTCAGCACCGACAGCAGCGACAGCAGCAGCCACAGCCACGGCCCGGCCGCGCCGAAGCCCAGGCCGACGCCGGCCCACAGCGCGATCGCGCCAACCACCAGCGCGCGGTCGCTCTTGCCGAAGGGGCCGTCGTAGCGGCGGCTGGCACCGGCCAGCGGGCCGATCAGCCCGGCTGCCTCGACGATCACCGCCAGCAGCGCGAACGGCCCGACCTGAGCCAGATTGAAGTCCGGCAGCGCGGCCAGCGGCAGGATCAGCGCGACATCGGAGACGATGTCGCCCAGCTCGTTCAGATAGGCGCCCAGCGCGCTCTTCTGGCCATGCTCGCGCGCCAGCATGCCGTCGATCGCATTGAGCGCCATCCGCGCGAACAGCCATAGCGGAAACAGCAGGAACAGCGCCGACGTCTCGGCCACCAGCGCGCCGATCGCGGCCAGCGCACCAACGGCCAGCGAGCCGGCCGCGGCGACGAGCGTCACCTGATTGGCGGTCGCGCCGCGCTCGGCCAGATCCTCGACCAGCGGCCGCAGCCATGCCTGAAATCTGGGCTTGAGTTCGTAGAGCGTCATTGCGCCGGCCTCCCGCATAGCTTGCGCCGGAAGCGGCATGGCGATGCGCCAGGCTGAGCCGGGACCGGACGCTGCGCGGCCGGTGCACCGGGACCCCCTTCCGGATTTATTGGTATTGGTATCTGGTCTTGGCTCGACGCCGGGCATGCGCGTGGCGGCAGGCTGGCGTCAAGGCCGAGACATTACCAGAACTGGGGGCGGCGGTGAATTCGACGGTGTTTAAATCACCGGCCTCGCCGCCCACCTCGTTCCATTGATCGACTACTGCGCCACCACGCCGCAGTCCTCCTTCTCCTCGGCCTCCTCGCCCGCGCTCTCGCCGTGCGCGTCGTGCATGGGCTCGCTGCACAGCCAGCCCTCCAGCTTGTCGACGACGCGCGCAAAGCTGAACTGGCTGTCGTAGTAGCGCCTGGCCGATTCGCCCATGGCGTGGCGGGTCCGCGCCGGCAACGCGCGCAGCCTGCGTACCGCGGCGAGCAGCGCTGCGCTGTCGCCGGCCGGGCAGGTCACGCCTGCGCCGGCATCCTCGACCACGCGGGCGCCCTCGCCATCCAGCATGGCGACGATGGGCACGCCCGTGGCCAGATAGGACTGCACCTTGCTGGGCACCGTCATTGCGAACAGCGGATCCGGTTTGAGCGTCACCAGCAGCGCATCGGCCTGCTGATAGAAGCGCGGCAATTGGTCAGGCGTGACCAGGCCATGAAATCGGACCTGGGCGCCAAGCCCGCGGCGCGCGACCTCGTCGGCCATCCAGCTGGCCGCGCTGCCCGCCCCGACGAAATGCCAGCGCGTGCCGTCGTCCCCCGCCGCCTGGACGGCGTCGAGCACGGCGGCAAAACCCTGGGCATGGCCAAGATTGCCGAGGTAATAGATATCGAAGCCGTCCTTGCCGCCTTCTGCCGCCATCGGCCGGGCCGCGGTGCCGTCGTCCGCGCGGCCATCGCCCGAGTTCGGCAGATAGCTGACGCGCGAGCGGCCGCCGACACGCGCGTTCAGCAACGGGATATACGCGCGGGACTGCGAAAACACGTGGTCGCAGCGCCGATAGACCCATGCCATGAAGCCGGCGATCGGCGCAAGCAGCCGCGGTGACCGCACCGCGCCGACCGCGCTGATCGATTCGGGCCACAGATCCTGCACCCACAGCATCAGGCTGGCCCGTTTCAGGCGGCTGAGCACGACGCCGGGCAGCCCGACCGTGCCCGGCGATGGCTGGCAGACGAACACATGGTCGAAGCGCCGGCCGCGCAGCTTCCACGGGCCGAGCACGCTGGCGCTCAGCGCGAAGCTCAGGTAGTTCAGCGCCAGCCGCCGATAGCCGGTACCACGCGCCATCATCGGTACGCGCACGATATCGACGCCGTCCAGCGCGGAGAAGTCCGCCGGCGCCTGGCGATACGATGGGAATACCGCGCCCTGCGGGTAGTTCGGCACGCCCGTCAGCACGGTTACCGCATGCCCGCGCCGCGCAAGCTCGACCGCCAGCTCGTTGAAGCGGAAGTTCTCCGGCCAGAAATACTGGCTCAGGATCAGGACCCGGCTGCCGGCTGTCATGCGCTGTCCTTGCGCCATACCACGCGGTCGACGTAGTCGGTATAGCTGTGCAGGATGCGCAGGACCTTTTCCGAGACGTTGTCCGCGCCGTAGTCGGCGACCATCTTCAATTGCCGTTGCTCGCCACGGCCCTGCGCGTCGAGAATCGCCAGGCCCTGGCGAATGCGCTCCGGGTTGAGGCCGACCATCATTACCGCGCCCTCCTCCATGCCTTCGGGCCGTTCGTGGGCCTCGCGCAGGTTCAGCGCCGGAAAGTTCAGCAGCGACGATTCCTCGGTAATGGTGCCGCTGTCCGACAGCACCGCACGGGCCTCGCACTGCAGCCGCACGTAGTCGAGAAAGCCCAGCGGCTTGAGCAGCCGCACGTTGGCCGGAAAATCCAGCCCAAGCGCGTCGATGCGCTTGCGGGTACGGGGATGCGTCGACACGATGACCGGCATGCCGCTGTCGCGGGCGAGGTCGGCCAGCACCTGCGCGAGCCGGCGCAGCCGCTCCGGCGTGTCCACGTTCTCCTCGCGGTGCGCGCTGACCACGTAGAAGCGCCGCGGCTGCAACGCCAGCGTATCGAGCACGGTGGAGGCTTCGATTCCGGGCCGATAGTGGTCCAGCACCTCGCGCAGCGGGCTGCCGGTCTTGATCACGCGATCGGGCGGCAAGCCCTCGCGCAGCAGGTACTCGCGCGCGATGTCGCTGTAGGTCAGGTTGATATCGGCAATATGGTCGACGATGCGGCGGTTGATCTCTTCCGGCACGCGCTCGTCGAAGCTGCGGTTGCCAGCCTCCATATGGAAGACCGGCACCTTGCGCCGCTTGGCGGCGATTGCGCCCAGGCTGCTGTTGGTATCGCCGAGGATCAGCAGGGCATCGGGCCGTTGGCTGGCCAGCACCGCATCGGTCCGGACGATGACCTCGCCAATCGTCGCCGCCGGAGACTCGCGCGCGGCATCGAGAAAATGGTCCGGCCGGCGGACCTGCAGCTGCTCGAAGAACACTTCGTTCAGTTCGAAGTCGTAGTTCTGGCCGGTATGCACCAGGCAATGATCGCAGTGCCGGTCCAGCAGCGCGATGATGCGCGACAGACGAATGATCTCCGGCCGCGTACCGAGCAGGGTCATCACCTTCAGTCGTTTCATGACGCGTCACCCTGGCTGCGCCGCCCGGGCGCATAGGCTTGCAGATAGTCGGCGTGCATCGCGTCGATCAGCGCCTCCCACGCAGGGGGGGCATAGTCGAGCGCGGCGCGCAGCCGGCTCGAATCGAGCGAACGGTCGATGGCCGGCTGCATCTCGCGGTGAATGTCGATGTCGTGGCGATATTGGCGGGCGACCAGCCGCAACAGCCGGTCCTTGTCGATCGGCGCGGCGCTCAGGTGGTAGAGACCGGCCAGTTCGCGCCGCGGCAGAATGCGTTCGCGCAGCACGCGGGCGATTTCCACGGTCGGCAGCCCGGAAAACACGGCGCCGCCGTAGCCGGTCACCGCCCCGCGCTGGCCAAGAAACCAGTCGACCAGGCTGATGCCGCGTGCCAGCTCGTGGCCGATCAGCGAGGTACGCAGCGTCAGATGGCCGCCGTAGTCGACCTCGCCGAGCCGCTTGGTGCGGCCGTAGAGGTCGTCGGCATCGGCCGGATCGGTTTCGCGGTAGCTGCCTTTCCGGCCGGAGAACACGCAATCGGTGGACACATGGATCAGCCGCGCACCGGCCGCCGTGCAGGCGCGCGCCAGCCGATGTGGCAGGCTCGCGTTCAACGCAATCGCCGCCAGCGGGTCCTGCGCCTGCTCGCGCTGCTTGATCAGGCCGACGCAATTGATCAGGGCATCCGGCTTGACGAGGCGAACCAGGGCATCGACGGCCGCTTCGTCCAGCGCATCGATGCCAATATGCAGGCGCCCACGTGCCGGCAACGGATAGTTGCCGGGCAGCGGCGTCCGAAGCGAACCATGCACCTCGATGTCACTATCCGCCGCGAGATGCCGGTAGAGGGTATAGCCGAGCATGCCGCCGGCGCCAAACACGAGCACGCGCATCGTCAGTACTCCACCTGGCTGTACTGGCCCTCGAGCGCCGCGCGGACGAAGGGCAGGCGCCGCAGCAGCGCCTTGGTCTGC
Source organism: Cupriavidus sp. JZ107 (assembly GCF_053903255.1). Taxonomy (NCBI): domain Bacteria; kingdom Pseudomonadati; phylum Pseudomonadota; class Betaproteobacteria; order Burkholderiales; family Burkholderiaceae; genus Cupriavidus; species Cupriavidus sp. JZ107. The sequence continues at coordinate 1,241,667 of NZ_CP096480.1, forward strand.
TGCAGGTCCAGCTGCTCGGTGTTGTCCGAGCTGTAGTCGGCCGACGCCGAGATCGCGGTCTCGCCCTGCTCGAAAAACTTGGCGTAGTTCAGGTCGCGATTGTCCGGCGGCACACGGTAGTAGCTGCCCAGGTCCTCGGCCAGCGCCATCTCCTCGCGGCTGAGCAGCGCCTCGCTGCGCTTCTCGCCGTGGCGCGTGCCGATGATCCGCACCGGGTGGTCCGGCACATCGAACAGTTCGCACAGGGCCTTGGCCAGCGTCGCGATTGTCGTCGCCGGCGACTTCTGCACGTAGATGTCGCCATTGCGGCCATGCTTGAACGCGAACATCACCAGTTCGACCGCGTCCTCCAGGCTCATCATGAAGCGTGTCATGCGCGGATCGGTCAGCGTCAACGGCCGGCGCTCCAGGATCTGCTCGACGAACAGCGGAATCACCGAGCCGCGCGATGCCATCACGTTGCCGTAGCGCGTGATGCAGACGCTGGTGCGCTGCTCGTCGAGCTGGCGCGCCTTGGCCTGCGCCACCTTTTCCATCAGCGCCTTGCTCATGCCCATCGCGCTGACCGGATAGACCGCCTTGTCGGTGCTCAGGCAGATCACGCGCCGAACCCCGCAAGACTGCGCGGCGCCGAGCACCTGTTCCGTGCCGACGATATTGGTCTTGACCGCCTCCATCGGATGGAACTCGCACGAGGGCACCTGCTTGAGCGCCGCGGCATGGAACACATAGTCGACGCCCTGGAATGCCGCCAGCAGGCTCTGCTGGTCGCGCACATCGCCCAGATGGAATTTCAGCTTCGGGCTGGCGTAGCGCAGCCGCATGTCGTTCTGCTTCTTCTCGTCGCGGCTGAAGATGCGGATTTCGCGCAGATCGCTGTCGAGAAACCGCTCCAGCACGGCATTCCCGAAGGAGCCGGTGCCGCCGGTGATGAGCAGGCATTTATCGCTGAACATGGGGATCGGGATGGTCGGTGGTGGAAGGAGCCGCGTTGGCGGAAGGGGCCGCGTTGGCGGGTGTGCCGGCGTCGATCAGCTGCCGATGCAGCGCCCACGCCTGTCGGGCCAGATGCGCCCAGGTATAACGCTCGAGCACAAGCCGCTGCAGCGCCGCGCCCATCGCCTGCCGCTGCGCCGGGGGGAGATCCAGCATCCGCTCGAGCCCGGCGGCCAGTCCCTCGGCCGTAGCCGGCACGATGTGCCCGCCGCCGGCCGGCTCCAGCGCATCGAAGCCGCACTGGTCGGTGATCAGCGCCGGCGTGCCCAGCAGGCCGGCTTCGAGCACGACCAGCGACATCGCTTCCTGGCGCGACGGCACCACAAGCAGGTCGGCGGCGGCGAGCAGGTCCAGCTTGTGCTGGCCCTCGACATTGCCGATCAGCTGCACGCGCCCCTGCAGGCCGAGCCGTTCGATCTGCGCCAGTAGCGCGGCACGCTCGCCAGCGTCGCGGCCCGCCAGCAGCAGCCGCGCATCGGGATGGGCCGTTGCGACCCGGCTCCATGCCTCGATCAGCAGATCCGGACCCTTGATCAGCGCCAGCCGGCCGAGAAACAGCACCAGCGGTGCCGTGCCGATGCCATGGCGGTCGCGCGCGCGCTGCGGCCGCAGATCGTCGCACGGCTCGGCATCGACGCCGTTGGGCAGCACGACGATGCGCGAATCGGGCACGCCGTAGGCATGGAAGTGGGCGCGCTCCTGCTCGGTGACCGCCACGCAGCAACTGGCGCCCAGCACCAGCCGTTTGCCGACGATGGCGTTGTACAGCGTCTTGATCGCCTTCGAGCGCCCGAAGATCGGCAACGATCCGGCCGGACAGTAGACGTACGGCCGGCCGTGCCGCAGGGCCATCCATCCGCTCAGCGCGCCCAGCCAGCTCCAGTGCCCGTGGATATGGACGACGTCGGCCTGCCGCACGCGGCGCGCGATGCTGCCCGGCCAGACCCACGGCACGATGAAGCGCCGGCTCGGCGTCGGCACCAGCGTGCAGTCGATGCCGGCGAGCTCGCGCAGCCGCTGCGGGCCGAGTCCGAGGCGCGTCGCCAGCAGCGACACCTGGGCACCGGCCTGCTTCATCGCACGGCCGAGCCGAAAGGTCCGTTCGGCGGTCCCGCCGCCCATCGACGGGTCGATCGCATCGCAGACAAACAGCACCTTCATCGTGCCCGCTCCGCGCCGCGGTCGGCGGCAAAGCCCCTGGCAAAGGCGGCCAGGGCTGCGTCCAGCGAATGGCGGTCGGCCAATCCATATGCCACCAGCCTGGCGTCGGAAAACCGCTGGCGCGGATCGCACAGCGAGCGGCCCAGCATGCGCAAGGCGAAGCGCAGCAGCCACGTCGGCGCGGCCGGCGTGTTACCCGCAAGCGGCTTGCCGAGCAGCTGTCCGAGACGGGCGTCGATGGCCTGGTAGCGATTGAGCGGATCGTCATCCGCGCTGACCACAAACGTCGCGCCGGCGAGCGGCCGCGGATCCTTTGCCAGCATCCGCAGCGCCGCGAGGACGCGCTCGACCGGGACGAGATGCATCTGCCTGTGGCCATGAATGACGCGCAGCGCGTGCCGTTTCCACGCCGGACCGTGCGCGATCAGCGACGCAAGCTTGCGCAGATTGGCCGAACCTTCGCCGACGATCGCGGTCGGCCGGATGATTCCCAGATCCACCGCCGGGCCGAGATGCTCGGCTAGCAGCCGCTCGGCCAGCCCCTTGCGATGCTCGTATTCGGTGCGCGGCCGGCATGGGGTGTCCTCGTCGATCCGCAAGGCATTGCAGCGCCCGACGACGACGGCGGTGCTGACATGCAGCACGCGGGAGACTCCTGCCTGTCGCGCCGCTTCGGCAAGGTGGCGGATCGCGTCCGCGTGGGCGCCCTCGTCCGGCGCGTCGGCCGGATTGACCAGATTGATCAGCACGGCGGCACCATCGACAAAGCCGCGCAGGCTCGCCGCATCCTGCAGGTCGCCGCGAAATTGCGTGTGGCCGTCGTGCGGACCGCCCCGGCTCAATGTGCGCAGCACCGTGCCGGACTCGCCCTGCAGCGCGCGCACCAGATGGCGGCCGAGAAAGCCGCTGGCGCCCGTCACGCACACCACCCGCGGCTCATGCATGTTGCGCCACCGTCCGCGGCTCGCCGCGGCCGATATGGCCGAGCAGCCAGAAGCCGATCAGCGACAGCCCGGTCAGCACGGCGAATACCAGGGCCAGATACGGAAAACTCATCTGGCACACCGCATTGGCCAGCAGCAGGCCGACCCATGCAGTCAGCAGACGGCTGCCGGTCGCACGCAGCGCCAGGCCGTCGAGCCAGCAGATCAGCGCGCAGACCGCGAACATGCCGAGGCAGACCACCAGCAGCGAGCCGCTGTAGTACAGCACCGTCGCGAAGCCCGGCAGCGTCAGATAGGTGAAGTCCGGCTGATAGGCGTAGACCGAATGCGCGAGGCGCTGGAAAACCGCATGGACGCCGCGCGCCGGGTCTTCGGTCAGACCCTCGCGCAACAGCGGCAGGCCGAGCCGGTCGCTGGACGCCACGGCCATCATGCCTTCCATGCCGATCCAGCGGTCGATCGTCAGCAGCATGACCTGGCGCAGCATATTGCTCGGCGTCATCTGCAGCCGCTGTTGCGCAACCGGGGCGACGGCGATGGCGGGCGCCGAGTCGTCCGTTGAAGCGGCGCTTGCCGATGCAGGCAGTACGTACTGCGTAGCCGCTGCCGGAGCCGGCGATGCATTGACCGCCGGCGCGGAGATCGCGTTGGCCGGCGCGTTGGCCGGCGCGTTGGAAGTCGCGTCGGGTGCCGCGCCGGCGTCGATGGCCGGCTGCGCGGGCGGCGTCGCGGCGGCAGGCGCGTTCGGATCGGCCACCTTGTACAACGTCAGCCGGATCGCCGAGACCGCCACCAGGCTCGCGGCGAACGCGGCGGCCATCACCGGCAGCCATTTCCACCCGCCGTTGCGCCACCAGCGCGAGGGCGCGATCCGGCCGTGAGCGAGGCTGGCCATCGCCAACGCGCCGAATACGAACAGTGCGCTGGCCCGGCTGGACATCGATGCCGACATCACGACCCCAAGCACGCTCAGTGCGATCACGAGCGGCCACAAGCGATTGGGGCGACGCTGCTGTTCCCAGTCGGCCAGCAGCATCACCAGCGCGGCGATGCCGCAATACGCGGTCCAGGCAAAGATCGCATTGAGCTTGAACGGCAGCACGATGCGCGCGTTGACGCCTGTCACGAAGAACGCGTAGTGATAGTTGGCCAGGTAGAACAGCCCCACCGCCACCGTCAGGCCGGCCCAGGTCCACCCCGGCGCGCGCCGGTACCAGGCCGGCACGGCCAGGCTCGGCATGGACAGCGGCAGCACCGCCAGCCCGGCCCGGTGGCGCAGCCAGCCGAGCTGCACCGCACGGAACAGCGCGACGCCGACCGCCGCCGCCGTCGCCGCCGCCAGCGCGCGGTCCCACTGTTCGGGGCGCTGGGCGAAGTCGCCAATCGGCTCGATATAGGGATAGCGGAACCACTGGTGCGCGACGAACTTCGCCCAGAAGCCGAGGAACAGGAAGATCGCCAGGAAGCTGTAGGCGTCGACGCGCGGCCGACGCGGCAGCAGCGCGAGCATCGCCGCGAACGCCAGGTGAAACGCGGTCAGTACCCATGGACTGCCGGGGTGACCGACATAGGTACCCGCGGCGACCGCGAGCCAGAGGAGAACCAGCGCGCGCCCACCCCACCGAAGCGCCGGGCGCGATTGTCCGGTCCGATCCGTTGCCGTCATGCCCGCCGCCTTCATGCCCTCACCTGCTGTCCTCGGCGCGCACGCCAATAATGTAGTGCCCTGCCAAGCAAGCCGTTCGCCAGCAGCCGCCACGTCCGCGCGCGCAGCAGCACGCCGGGGTGCGCCGCCAGCGCCCGCATTCCGCAGCCCAGCGCCTGACCGAAGCGCCAGGCGCGCAGATGGCCGCGGCTCATCAGGATCGCGGCGTTGGCCTGCGCCTGCCGCCGCGCCGCCCGATACGCCGGCGGAACATCGTCGCGGGCAAAAAAGCCGGCAATCACCCTGCCATGCTCGCCAACGCGAGCGGCATCGGCGAGCGCAAATGTCTGCGATTGTTCGTGGACACGGAAGCTGGCCAGCCGCTGGGCAACATGGAGGCCCTCGCCGCACAGCCCGATCCGCAGCAGAAACTCGTAGTCGGGAATTTGCCGCAGCGATGGGTCCCAGCCGCCGACACGCGCAAAGGCCTCCCGGCGGAACAGCATGCCGGGGCCGGGCGGACAGACCCCTTCGAGCAGCACCGCGGCATAGTCGAAGTCCGGCGCGCTGACCTCGCGGAATCGCCGCGAATCGGCGTCGATCAGCCAATAGTCCGGATAGGCCAGCACCGCCTGCGGCCGCGATTCGAGCGCCTGCACCACCTGTGCGACGGCGTCGGGCTCGAGCGTGTCGTCCGCGCTGAGGTAGCCGAGCACGGTGCCCGAGGCCAGCGCCCAGCCACGATTGAGCGTGGCGGCCTGGCCCTGGTTCGGCTGCGTGAACACACGGCAGCGGCCGGCATGGCGCTGGATCCGCGCCCACGAATCGTCGGTGGAGCCGTCATCGATGACGATGATTTCGAGGTCCGGATAGCGCTGCGCCAGCAGCGAGTCCAGCGTCTCGGCGATATAGCGTCCGGCGTTGTACACCGGCACGACCAGGCTCACGCGCGGCGGCGTCATCGCAATTGCCTCAGCGTCGCGAGCGGTTGCAGCAACCCACGCCAGCTGGCATGCGTCCACAGGCCGCGCGTCTGCCGCACCCGCAGCCACATCGCCAGGCTCTGCAGCGCGAGGCCGATGGCCGAGGCCCAGGCCACGCCCAGCGCGCCGTGGCTGCGAACCGCGGCAAGGCCCAGCCCGATCGTCAATGCACCGGCGGCGATCGTGATCCACATCATGTCCCGCTGCCGTCCCGTCATCATCAGCGTATAAGCGGCCGAGCCGCAGAGGACATTGACGAGCTGGCCCAGCGACAGCACCAGCATCAGCGGCGCCGCGGCCCGATAGGCATCGCCGAACAGCAGGCTCAGCAGTGGCTCCCCGCAGCCCGCGAAGACCAGCACCGCCAGCGCGGCGGGCAGCGCGGCCAGCGAGGCGACATCACGCAACAGGCGCTGCAACTCGGCATGGCGCGCCAGCGCATGGCGAGCCGAAATCACCGGCATCAGCGCGGCATTGAGCACCGTCAGCGGCAAGGTCAGCAGCACGGTCATCCGAACGGCGGTGCCATACAGCGCGACGCCGGCGCTGTCGCCGGCGCCCTGCAGGATCCAGATATCGGCCTGCAGCAGGACCAGCAGGGTCAACTGTGTCACCCACAGCGGAGCGCTGGTCTGCCACAACCGCCGGGCATCGCGTTCGATGGACGTTCCCAAGGGCTCGCGGGCGCGCCACAGGCAGACCGCGGCAACGGTTGCGCCGGCGAGCGTGGCCGCGGCGATGGCGACCACGACCGTGTCAAGCGAAGCCGGCACCAACCAGCGGAATGCGGTCAGCAGCAATACCGACAGCACGGCGCTTGCCGCGCCGGAGAACAGCGAGGCGAGAAACAGGTTCCGCAGGCCGCGAAAGATCTCTGCCAGCAAGGTCTGCAAGGCGCTCGCGGCGATCCACAGCCATAGCGCGATCCACGGCAGGCGGCCGTCGTAGGCCAGCCAATCGACCAGCAGCACCCGTATCGGCGGCACGGCCATGACGATGGCGGTCAGGACCGCCGCCGCCGCGACGAACCGGATCGACAGATCGATCACGCCCAGCGTGCGTGCCGGACGCCGCTGCGCCTGGGCTTCCGCAATCAGCCTGACGACGCTGAAATTCAGTCCACCGCCCAGCACGACCGCGGCGACCGAAACCACGCTGAGCAACAGGAAATAGCGCCCGGCATCGGGCTGGGATAATTGCCGGGTAATCAGCATCGCCACAATCAGGCCGGAGAATGCGGCCAGGGCGCGAAACCCGAACGACCAGATACTGCCCAGGACAATGCCGCTGGCGGCGGAATCGTCCGATGAGCAGGATTGGGGCTGGGGCGCGGGCATGGCTTCGCATCATACCGAAAACCCTTTGCCGGACTAATAACCCGAACGCGGCAAATTCGAAAGGAAGCGAAGAAAAATTGCCCGAATCAGGGAAAACCCGCGGTGATGCCGCGCAGTTCATTTGCGGATCGCCGTGTTTTTATGCCGGGCGGGGTTCGATAATGTCTTGCAGACAAAGCCACCAATGCTTGCGCTCCGCCCAATGCAGCAATTGCGGCGGCGGGAAATCCCGATCCTCCAGGCATCCCGCCGATACCGAAATGGCGTCCTTCAATGCCTCCGCCCGCATCAGCACCACCGATCCGCACGTGGTGCAGAATTCCTGTTCCAGCCATTGTCCCGATGTCCCGGTACGGCGCCACGTCCGGGTTTCGCCTTTTCGGCTGACAATCGCCGATTCGGCATAGATGGCCCGGTAGGAAAAGGCCGAGCCGGTACAGCGCTGGCACTCCAGGCAACTGCATGCGTAGACGCGGCGCGGTTCGCCGGCGAGCACCAGTTCGACGCCACGGCACGAACATGCCGCGGTTCGCTTGCGATCTTCAGCCCGCATTGCCGCACTCCGCAATGTCATGCCGAAACCAATGGCACGGGTTCACTAAAATGGCAACGACGGCTGCGCCCATCGGGCCAGCACCGCGCGGCTGCGAATTCGATGTCATGCAACAGTTCTCCGGCGGTCGCAGATCGAGATTGCGGCCGCCTGATGAGTTGTGAAAGGGAGAATCGATGATATCGATTCGCCTTTGCCCGTGGAAGAACCACCTTGAGGTAAGTACCCCGATTCCGGGGATGGAGTTTTTGCAATGAGGAACAAGGAACCGGACAGCTGCGGCTTTGCCTCTGCGCTGCAGGCAATTGGCGGCAAATGGAAAACATCGGTGCTTTGGGAATTGCATCTGCGCCCGCATCGATTCGCGGAATTGCGCCGGCTGTTGCCCGGCGTCAGCGAAAAAGTCCTGGCGCAGCAATTGCGGCAGATGGAGGCGGACGGACTGATCCATCGCCATGATTACGATGAAGTGCCGCCGCGCGTCGAATATTCGATCACGCCGCTGGGCCTGAGCCTCAATGATGCGGTGACGGCAATGTCCGCCTGGGGCAAACGGCATGAGGCATGGAAAGCCGGGCAGCAAGCGGCCGCTTGAGGCAGCGGGGGCCTGAGCGGAATGGAGCGAAATCAAGCGATGTCCATGGTGCAGAAGACCGCAACGCGCTTCGAGGCCGATGGCGTCGATTGCATCGGCTATGTCTATCGCCCCGCGCAGCGCGAGCCGTTGCCCGCCTGCATCGTGATGGCGCACGGCTTTGGCGGAACGCAACAGGGCTCGCTGGCCAGCACCGCCGAAGACTTTGCCGGCGCCGGCTTTGTCGTGCTGACCTTCGACTACCGCTATTTCGGCGAGAGCGCCGGCACGCCGCGTCAATTGATCTCGATCGCCGCGCAGAAGGCGGACTGGCATGCGGCGATCCGGCATGCGCGCACGCTGGCGGGCGTCGATCCCGGACGAATCGCGTTGTGGGGCAGCTCGCTGAGCGGCGGCCATGTGGTCGAGGTAGCAGCCGAAGATTCGCGGATCGCCGCGGTGGTCGCGCAGGTGCCGTTCAACGGCTTTCCGCGCAAGGTCGAAGGCAGGACCTCGGCCGAGACCCGGCAATTGCTGCGGGCCATGCTGAAGGACTGGTGGCATGGCCGAACCGGCCGGCCGCCGCACTATGTCCCGGCGGTCGCGCCGCGGGGCCAGCTTGCGGTGATGGCCTTCGACGAGGCGGACGCGGTGATCCGCTCGATGCGCAACGACAGCTGGCGCAACGAGATCACGCCGCGCGTGCTGCTCGACATGATGCTGTGGTACCGCCCGTGGCGCCGCGCGCACCGCGTCAACGCGCCGTTGCTGGTCTGTCTGGCCGAGCGCGATGCGCAAACGCCCTCGCACCTCGGCCGCCGGATCGCGGATCGGGCACCGCTCGGCGAATTGCGGCGCTATCCCTGCGCGCATTTCGATTTCTACAAGGAGGCGGTCCGCCGCCTCGTTGTCGCGGATCAGATCGCCTTCTTGCGTACCCATCTTGCCTGGCCAGAAAGGCAAGCAGCATTCGCCTGAACGCGGCGCCACACTGCGCTCGCGGCATCCCGTCCGGCACATCCGGCCTTGTCGCGCCGTCGGCCCCGTTCCCGTCCTCGACATTCGCCGCCGCAGCTTCTACTGTCCAGCAAGACAGGAGCGCTGCGCGCGCATCGGCCTGCCCGAATAACACGAAGGGGAACCCGCCATGACGACCTTGCATTCGCGCCGCTCGTTTCTCGTCGCCACGTTGGGGTCCGCCCTCGCCGCCTGCGGTGGCGACGACGACGATCCCCCGCCACCCTCGGGTCAGCCGTCGCCGGTGCCGGAGGCCCGGATCACCGAGGCCATCGCCAGCCTCGACAAGCTGGTGACCGACCAGATGTCGCGCACCGGCGTGCCCGGTGTGGTCACCGCGGTGGTGCGCCGCGATCAAGCCGGCAGTCGAATCGTTTATGCCAGAGGATTCGGCAAGCGGGCCGTCGACGAGACCGCGCCCGTTGACGCCGATACCGTGTTCCAGCTCGCCTCGATGTCGAAATCGATCGGCGCCATGGTCGTCGCGCATCAGGTCGGAATCGGACGCGTACGGTGGGACACGCCGGTGCAATCGCAGTTGCCGTGGTTTGCCTTGTCCGATGCCGAAGTGAATCCGGTGTTGACCGTGGCGGACCTGTACTCGCATCGCTCGGGTCTGCCCGACCATGCCGGGGACCGCCTCGAGGACATGGGGTACGACCGCCGCCAGGTGCTGGAGCGGCTGCGGTTCCTGCCGCTGCATCCGTTTCGCGCGTCGTACCAGTACACCAATTTCGGGCTGACCGCCGCCGCCGAAGCGGTCGCAACCGCAGCGGCGACGGACTGGGCCACGCTATCGGAGCAGACCCTCTATCGACCGCTCGGCATGACGCGAACCAGCTCTCGCCACGCCGATTATGTGGCCCGCGACAATCGGGCGGTCGGCCACGTACGGGAGAACGGCGTGTGGGTACGGGGCCCGGTGCGCGATGCCGATGCGCAATCGCCGGCCGGCGGCGTCAGCGCCTCGGTCAACGATGTCGCGCGCTGGCTGATCATGATGCTCGGCGAGGGCATGTTCGAAGGCAGGCGCATCGTCGACGCTGGTGCGCTGAGGGAAGCGATCGCCCCGCATAATCAGTCGACGCCGCCGGCAGGCGGACGTCCGGCCGGCTTCTACGGCTATGGCTTCAATGTCGGCACCAATCCCGCTGGCCGCCCGATGTACAACCACTCGGGCGCGTTCGCGCTCGGCGCCGCCACGGCCTTTCTCGCGGTGCCATCGCTCGGCCTGGCGATCGTCACGCTGACCAACGGCTATCCGATCGGCGTGCCCGAGACGATCAACAACCAGTTCTTCGATCTGGTCGATCACGGCGCGATCCAGCAGGACTGGGCCACGATCATCGAGGAGGCGCTGGCACCGGTGCTGGCGCCGGAGGGCGCGCTGGTCGGCGCCACGCCGCCGGCCTCGCCGCTGCCGCCGCGCGCGCTGTCCGTCTATGCCGGCGACTACGCCAACGACTACTACGGGCCCATCACGGTGCGCGAGTCCGCGGGCGGGCTGGTGCTGACGATCGGTCCCGCCCCGCTGGTGCTGCCGTTGTCGCATTGGGATGGCGACGTCTACACGTTCCAGCTGCGCAACGAGAACGCGACGCCCGGCACGATCTCGCGCGTGTGGTTCGGCAGCGATCGGCTGACGCTCGAGTACTACGACCACGAAGGGTTGGGCACCTTCATGCGAACTGGCTGAGCGGGCGCGGCGCGCCGGCCAACCTCCGTCGTCCCCGCGAACGCGGGGACCCAGCGGCTTTCAAAGACACTGGGTTCCCGCCTGCGCGGGAACGACGGGGTTGTCCTCCGCGACTGCGGCCGACTCAGGCGCTTTGCCCCATCGCCGGATCGCTGACCAGGTCCTTGCCGGTCTCCATCCGTCCGGCAAAGCGGCGGCGGAATGCCGGACTCGCGTCGCAGGTCACGACGAAGTCGTACCAGCAGCCCGAGTCGCCGATCGCCCATTCGAACTCGACGACCTTGCCGGGAGCGACCATCTTCGTCCACGGACCATCGTTGCGATAGGCCAGCGCCTCGGCGGTGAAGCGGATCGGCCGGCGGCCGTTGTTATGCAGCTTGACCTGCACGGTCGGCCGCTCGCACGGGTTGTAGCAGACCTGGATCTCCGGCATCGCCTCGCCCTGCTCCGCCGCATCGCCGACGAAGCTGCGGTGATAGCCGTTCGGGCCGAGCACCCACAGATCGTACTTGCCGCCGTCGCCGCTCAGGTCCCAGACGTCGTCCAGCATCTTGCCGGCCTCGACGACGATGCGTCGCGGAATGCGGTCCAGATGCAGGCGATCGTAGACGTGAAACACCGCGCCGGCGCTGCGCGCGCTGGCATTGGCGAACAGCAGCTGCAGCCGGTTGTTGCGGGCATCGACACGCGCACTGGTGTGCAACTCATAAGGAAGCGCACGGGACGGGCGCGTGCCGGCGTCCTGCACCGGCAATGCCGGCGTGGCGGGCACCGGGATCTTCGGCATCGCCTGTTGCGCGGCCGTCAGGCTGGTGGCCTCCGCTCGTGTGGTACGACCCGCCAGTTCAGGCAGCGGGTTCGCGTTCGGCGTCGCGAAATTGAACGCGCTGGTCAGATCGCCGCATACCGCGCGGCGATACGGGCTGATCTGCGGCTCCATCACGCCGAAGCGCGCCTCGAGGAAGCGGATCACCGAGGTATGGTCGAACACCTCCGAATTGACCCAGCCGCCGCGGCTCCACGGCGAGACGATCCACATCGGCACGCGCGGACCCGGGCCATAGGGCCGGCCGTCGCGGGCCGGCTGCTTGGGCGTCGCCGGCTGGTAATCGTGGTATTCGAATGCCATCTGCGCATCGGACAGCGTCGATTTGCCGGCGACGGTCCCGTCCGGATTGCGCGACGGCGCGGTCGGCGGCGGCAGGTGGTCGAAGAAGCCGTCGTTCTCGTCGTAGTTGATGATCAGCGCGGTCTTGCTCCAGACCTCGGGGTCCGACGTCAGCGCATCGAGAATCGCCTGTACGTACCAGCCGCCCTTCGCCGGGCTCGACGGTCCCGGGTGCTCGCTGAACTCGGCCGGCGGGATGATCCACGAGACCTCGGGCAGGCGGCCGTTCTGCACGTCGTCGCGCAGCGACTGCAGGAAGCCGCCGTCGGCCATGGTGTTGCAGAAGCCCTTGGCGAACGGGCTGTAGCGGTCGTCGATGGCGGGGTCGTACGGCGGATTGAAGCCCGGCGCGTTGGTGTTCGATACCTGCCGTCCGGCCGGCATCTTCTCCATCTCGGCGCGCCAATGACGGAAGCTCATCATCTGGTTGCAGCCGAAGTTGTCCGGAATGTTCTGGTAGACCTTCCAGCTGACGCCGGCCGCCTGCAGCCGGTCCGCATAGGTTTCCCAGGTCCAGCCTTCGGTCGACGGTCCCACGTCGGCGCCGCCGTTGAACTCGTTGACGGTCACCGCGACGTTGTCGCCGGTCGGACCATTCGAGCCGGTCCAGTAGAACAGGCGGTTGGCGATGGTGCCGGTATGGATGCCGCAATGGTAGGCATCGCACAGCGTGAAGGCATCGGCCAGCGCGCGCTGGAACGTCACCTCCTCGTCATCGTAGTAGCCCATCGACAGCGGCTGCTTGGCGACCGGCCAGCGGTCCATGCGGCCGTGGTCCCAAGCCGCCTGCGAGTCGGCCCAGTTGTGCGGCGTGCCGCCGGCGCGCTGCGCGTTGCCGGCCGTCTCGTCGAGGTGATACGGCGTGATGATGTTGCCGTTCGCATCGGTCTGGTACAGCGCGGTGCGGCCGTTGCGCAGCGGAATCGGGAAGCGGTCGCCGTAGCCGCGCACGCCCTTGAACGTGCCGAAATAGCTGTCGAACGAACGGTTCTCGAGCATCACCATCACGACGTGCTTGACGTCCTTGATGGTGCCTGTCGCGTTGTGGGCTTCGATCGCCAGCGCGCGGCGGATGGCGGGCGGGAAGCTCGCCAGCACGGCGGCAGCGGCGCCGGTGCCCAGCGAAGCCTTCAGGAATTGTCGCTTCGACGGATTGAATGTCATGGCGGATTCTTGTTCGTTGGGAACGTCGCGCAGTCAGGGCGCGCAGCGGCTCGAGCAGTTGCCGGGCTTGCCGGGGAGCTTGCCGCTCGGATTGGTGGTGTCGGGAGCGGCCGAGGGCGACAGGGTCGCACCATCGTCGCCGCCGCCGCAGCCGGCCAGCAGCAGCGCGGTGACGAGGGCACCGGCCGCGAGCCGCAGCGTGGGACGGCGCGGCGATGGCGGCGCAAGTTCAGGGAGCATAGGTCGGGTCTCCAGGAGGTGGGGGACGGGGACGGCATCGTTTGCGTCGTGCCTTCTGCCTGGCGTCGGGACGGCAAGCACCGGATCGATGCACGGCGCCAGCGGGCAGGACGGCTTCATTGTTGATAGATCAAATGTCAGTTCCTTGACACAAAGTCCCGACTACGAATCCTCGTGATCCCGTGCTCGGCGATGACGCCGAACAAAAAAAAAGCGCGCGGAAAACTCCGTGCGCTCCGTGGTCCGTCGATCTCGCAAGGCCGGGCCACAGGGGCCAAGCCTTGCGTACGGTCAGAACAACACCTTCAGCGAAGCCTTGACGGTCTGTGCCCGCGAGCTGCCAGCGAATTGGCCGCTGTAGCTGACACCCACCGTGGTGGCCTTGCCTACCTTCACGTCCAGCCCGGCATTGACCACGGCCGCATCGTCGGCGATCGGCACACCGGCCACGCCGAACTGGTCCGCGCCGCGGAACGCCAGCGTCGACATCGGCATGCGGTCGCCGAAGGCATGGCGCCAACCCAGCGAGCCGCGCAGCGTGCCGGTCAGGCGGCCCAGCGAGATGTCCGCCGTGGTGCGCAGGCCGAGCGTGCTGAACGTGACGTTGCTGGTATTGCCGGGGCTCGCCAGCGCCGCCGCCCCACCCTGCTCGTCGAATCCGCGGGTATCGAGATTGACGTGGGCGACATTGGCGAACGGCTCGTACGAATACCGGCCGGCATCGATGCGGTAGCCCAGGTCGCCGAAGACCTGCGCCACGCCGGCGTGGTAGTCCGCCTTCGCCTGATCGCGGAAACCGCCGAAGTTGACCGAGCGCGAAGTGCCGATGTCCTGCCAGGTATAAGCGGCACCGGTGCGCAGACCCAGCGCGCCCCATTGGCCGCCGCCGTAGATGCCGGCATGGTAGTTGTCGATCGAGCCGGATGAGTGGCGCGAATCGACGTCGACGTTGGTGTGGCTGTAGCCGGCCAGCACACCGACGCGCCAGTTCTGCGACACCGCGGAATCCGCGCCGAGCAGAATGCCGCCGGTAGCGCTGTGCATCGCGCCGGCATTGCCGTTGCCATCGTGACCGCCCCACGCGCCAAAGACGCGCACCCAGCCGCTCGGACGGCGCGACTCGGGACCGCAGTCGGCCGCGCCGCGCGCATCGCGCTTGTCCTGCTCCGAGCCGACCGCGCAGAACGCTTCGCGCAGACGATCGGTGGCTGCATCGCGAACAAAGCGGCTTTCCTCGATCGACGCGGTCCGGAGCGAGGCGTGGATCTCGCCGGACAGCTGGTCGAGCGCGTTGCGCGCCGCTGCGTCGTCGGTCAGGTTCAATACCGCGGTCTTCAGCGGATTGGTGTCGGTCAGGCTGTCGACACCGCGGCCCGCCGCAATCTGGTTGGGCGTCTGGCCGGCGCTGTCGATCGCGCGGGCTTGCTGCACGACCAGATAGGCGTTGTTGGCGTCGTAGTCGCCGCGCAGCCCCATGAAGGCGGTCACGGCCGTATCGCCGGTCAGCGTGAAGGCACCATGCAATCCGCCCGTCGCGGTCAGCACCGTGTAACGCGTGCCGGCCACATAGGCGGCGTTGCTGGTCTTGGTCACGTTCAGGCGCGCCCCCTCGGCCAGCGTGGCGCTGCCCGACACCGCGATGCGATCCGACGCGCTCGAAGTCGGATCGACATGCGCCTGGTAGGTGCCGTCCGCCTGCTGGACGTAGTTGCCGCTGACGGTCAGCGTGCCGCTGCCGTTGCCGGCCGGCGCGATCGTCGCGCCGCCGGCGACCGTGGTCGAACCCACGGTGCCGTTGCCGGCCAGCGTCGCGCCGCCCTGCACCGAGACCGGCGAGTTCGCGATCGCGCCGTTGATCGTCAGCGTACCGCCGGCCACCGTCGTCGGGCCCGTGTAGTCGCTGGTGCCGCCCAGCACCAGCGTGCCGGCATCGGTCTTGGTCAGGCCGGCGCTGCCGCTCAATGCCGCATTGATCGTCGCGACATAGTTGGCGCCATCGGCGGTGCCATCACCGACGCGGATGGTGGCGTCGCTACCGGTCAGCACGATGCGGTCGCCGTCGACGGTATAGCCGCCGGTGGCGAACTGCATGCCGGCCGCCTCCACCTGTCCCTGGCTGTTGTCGACCGTAACCTTGCCGGCGGTACTGGCGAAGACCGCGAAGCCGCCATTGCCGAATGCGGCATTGGCGCCGCCATCGGCCTCGGTCCAGTTGTCGTCGCCCGCGGCACGCCAGGTGCCGTCACCGCCGGTGATGCTGCCATCGCCGCGGCCGCCGGCATCGCCGTCCCAGAAGTTCAGCGCGTTGTTCGACGCGTTGACCAGGTTGACCTGCTGCGCAATCGATGTCTGCACGGTCGCACGCGAGCCGGTGGAGAGCGTGCCGAGACCCAGCGTGCCGCCGAGCAGATTGCCGCCGTAGCTGATCACGCGATAGACGCCCGGACCGAAGGCGCCACCCGCCGCGGTCTTGACGTTCAGCGTGCCGCCGAGGGTCAGGTCGCCCGCCACCTCGACCAGGTCGTTCAGCGGACCCCCAACGGTGTTGGCGCGCCCGAAGTCATAGTCGAGCGTCGCGCCGGCTTGCAGCGCCAGATCGCCATTGATCGTCAGCGTGCCAGGGTTGCCCGCCGCCGCGCCGGGCGACAGGGTCGCGCCGCTGGCCACTGTGACATCGCCACCGACGATGCCGGTGCCGCCGAGCGTGCCGGCGTTGACCGTGGTCGCGCCGGTCGCCAGCGACTGGTCGCCCTGAATCAGCAGCGTGCCATTGTTGACCGTGGTCGTGCCGCCGTAGCTGTTGGCCGCGGTCAGGATCGTCGTGCCCGCGCCGTCCTGGCGGACGCCACCGGTGCCCGAGACGGTGCCGCCGAACGTCACCGTGTCGGCGCGGTTGAACGCCAGCGTGCCGTTGCTGGTCACATCCCCGGCAATCATGCCGGTGGTGCCGCCATTGCCCAGCTGCAGCGTGCCGGCGTCGATCGTGGTGCCGCCGCTGTAGCTGTGGTCGGCCGTCAGGATCGTGGTGCCGCTGCCCGACTGCCTGACCGCGCCGCTGCCGGAGATCGTGCCGCCGAAGGTGTAGGCATCGCTGCGATCGAAGGCCAGCGTGCCGTTGTTGGCCACGTCGCCCGCCAGGCTGCCGGTGGTGCCGCCGGCGCCGATCTGCAGCGTGCCCGCGGCAATCGTGGTGCCGCCGGTGTGCGAGGCGTCGCCGGCCAGCGCCAGCGTGCCGGCGCCATCCTTGGTCAGCGCGCCGGCACCCGACACCGCGCCGCTCAGCGTCGCCGTGGTGCCCGCATCGGTCAGCATCGTGCCGTTGCCTTCCAGCGTCACCGCACGCGCGCTCGACAGGTCGGCCGTGGTCTGCAGCGTGCCGTTGTTCAGCGTCAGGCCTCCGGACGCATCGCCCAGATTGGCATCGGCCGAGATGCTGACCGTGCCGGCATTGATCCGGGTGCCGCCGGCGTAGCTGTTGGTGCCTTCGAGCACCAGCTTGCCCAGATCGGTCTTGACCAGTTCGCTGCCGCCGCTCAGGTTCGACGCAATGGTCGCGGTATAGCCCGCGCCGGCAGCGGTGCCGTCGCCGACGCGGATGGTCGCCTGCGTGCCGGTCAGGCCGATCCCATCGCCTTCGATCCGATACCCGTCGGCCGCGAACTGCATGCCGGCCACGTTCACGTTGCCCTGGCTGTCGTCCACCGTGACGGTGCCCGGCGTGCCCGCGAACACCGCGAAGCTCTGGTCCTGGAACGGCGCATTCGCATTGCCGGTGTCGGTGGTCCAGTTGTCGCTGGTCGGGCCGGCGTGCCAGGTGCCGTTGCCTCCGGCAATCTGGCCATCGTTCCTGCCGCCCGCGTCGCCGTCCCAGTAGTTCAGCGTCAATCCGGCGGTGTTGACCAGGTTGACCTGCTTGTCGATCGAGGTCTGGACAAAATAGTCCGGCGAACTGACCGTGACCGGGTTATTGACCAGCGTGCCGCCGTAGCTGATCACGCGATACAGGCCCGGACCGAAGTTGCCGCCCGCGCTCTCGGACACGTTCAGCGTGCCGCCCAACGTCAGGTTGCCGCCGACCTCGATCAGATCGTTGTAGGCACCGCCAACCACGCCGGCCTGGCCGAAGTCGTAGTTCATGTTGGCCGCCGACGCCAGCGTCAGGTCGCCGTTGATCGTCAGCATGCCCGGTACGTTGGTGGTGCCGCCCGGCGCCACGCTCGCGCCGTCGACCACGGTGACATCGCCGCCAACGA
This sequence comes from Cupriavidus sp. JZ107, assembly GCF_053903255.1. Taxonomy (NCBI): domain Bacteria; kingdom Pseudomonadati; phylum Pseudomonadota; class Betaproteobacteria; order Burkholderiales; family Burkholderiaceae; genus Cupriavidus; species Cupriavidus sp. JZ107. The sequence goes on from NZ_CP096480.1 coordinate 1,259,398, forward strand.
TGCCGGTGCCGCCGAGCGTGCCGGCGTTGACCGTGGTCGCGCCGGTCGCCAGCGACTGGTCGCCCTGGATCAGCAGCGTGCCATTGTTGACCGTGGTCGTGCCGCCGTAGCTGTTGGCCGCGGTCAGGATCGTCGTGCCCGCGCCGTCCTGACGGACGCCACCGGTGCCCGAGACGGTGCCGCCGAACGTCACCGTGTCGGCGCGGTTGAACGCCAGCGTGCCGTTGCTGGTGACATCCCCGGCAATCATGCCCGTGGTGCCGCCATTGCCCAGCTGCAGCGTGCCGGCGTCGATCGTGGTGCCGCCGCTGTAGCTATGGTCGGCCGTCAGGATCGTGGTGCCGCTGCCCGACTGCCTGACCGCGCCGCTGCCGGAGATCGTGCCGTCGAAGGTGTAGGCATCGCTGCGATCGAAGGCCAGCGTGCCGTTGTTGGCCACGTCGCCCGCCAGGCTGCCGGTGGTGCCGCCGGCGCCGATCTGCAGCGTGCCCGCGGCAATCGTGGTGCCGCCGGTGTGCGAGGCGTCGCCGGCCAGCGCCAGCGTGCCGGCGCCATCCTTGGTCAGCGCGCCGGCACCCGACACCGCGCCGCTCAGCGTCGCCGTGGTGCCCGCATCGGTCAGCATCGTGCCGTTGCCTTCCAGCGTCACCGCACGCGCGCTCGACAGGTCGGCCGTGGTCTGCAGCGTGCCGTTGTTCAGCGTCAGGCCTCCGGACGCATCGCCCAGATTGGCATCGGCCGAGATGCTGACCGTGCCGGCATTGATCCGGGTGCCGCCGGCGTAGCTGTTGGTGCCTTCGAGCACCAGCTTGCCCAGATCGGTCTTGACCAGTTCACTCGTGCCGCTCAGGTTCGACGCCACCGTGGCCGTGTAGCCGGCGCCGACGCTGCTGCCATCGCCCACACGCATGGTCGCCTGCGTGCCGGCGAGCGCAATCTCGTCCCCCTGGATGCGGTAACCGTCGGAGGCGAACTGCATGCCCGAGGCTTGCACGGCGCCATTGCCGTTGTCGACCGTCACCGTGCCGGCGGCGCCGGCGAAGATCGCAAAGCTGCCGTTGGCGTAGACGCCGTTGATCGTGCCCGCCTCCCCGGTCCAGTTGCTATCGCCGGTGGCGCGCCATGTCCCGCTGCCGCCGTTGACCGCCGCATTGTTCTTCGGACCGGCATCGCCATCCCAGAAGTTCAGCGACAGCCCGTTGGCGTTGACGAGGTTCACCTGGTTGGCAATAGACGTCTGCAGCGAGAGCCCGCTCGACGGCGACAGCGTCGCGCCCTGGTCGTTCAGCGCGCCCGCATAGCTGATCACGCGATAGATGCCGGGCCCGAAGTTGCCTCCCGAACTTTGCGAGACGTTGATGGTGCCGTCCAGCGTCAGGTCGCCCCCGACGTTGACCAGATCGTTCCACTGGCCGCCGACCACGTTGGCCTCGCCGAAATTGACGTTGAGGTTGGCATTCGGACCCAATTGCAGGCCGCCGTTGATGGAGAGCGTGCCGGGTGCCCCCGCTGCGTTGCCGGGGCTGAGCGTGCCGCCGTCGGCAACGGTCACGGAGCCGCCGATGGTGCCGGTGCCGCCGAGCGTCGCGCCGCTGGCCACCGAAGTCGTGCCGGTGGCGCCGGACTGGTTGCCGTTGACCAGCAAGGTGCCCGACTGCACGTTGGTGGCGCCGGTGTAGCTGTTGGTGCCGGTCAGCGTGGTCGTCCCGGTGCCGATCTGGTTCACCGCACCGCTGCCGGAGATCGTGCCGGCGAAGGTGTACGCGTCGGACCGGTTGAACGCCAGCGTGCCGTTGTTGGCGACGTTGCCGGTCAGCGCACCCGTCGTGGTGCCGTTGCCGATCTGCAGCGTACCGGCATCGATGAGCGTGCCGCTGGAATAGGCATGATTGCCGGTCAGCGTCAGCACACCGCTGTTCTGCTTGTTCAGCGTTTCGAATGCGCTGACACGGGCGCCGTCGAGCGTCAGCGCCGCGGCGTTGTTGACGGCCAGCGTATCGGTGCCGGCGCCCCCGCTCACACCGGTGCCCGCCAGCGTCGCGCCGTCGTTGAGCCGCAGCGTGTCGTTACCCGCGCCGAGGCTCAATGCCGTCGCGCCGGAATCCAGGGTGCCGGCGACATTGACGGTATCGGCACCGTCGCCGAGGTCTCCCGTCGCGCGCAACAGGCCGCCGGTGCCGACCGTGATGGTGCTGGCACCGGCATCGCCGGTCAGCGCCGCGGCCGCGCCGGCGGCCCCCGTCATCGTGCCGTTCACCGTCAGCGCCGAGGCGCCGCTCATGCCGATGGTTGCGCTGGCCAGGCTGCCGTCGACCTGCAGCGTGCCGGCGCCGACGCGCGTGGCGCCGATGCTGTTGCCGGTCGAGGCCAGTACCGTGGTGCCCGTGCCGATCTGCGACAGCGCACCGGCGCCGCTCAGCGTGCCGTTGATATTGAAGGTGTCGCTGCGATTGACCGCCAGCGTCGAGGTCCCGGCGAAGACGATCACGTTGCCCGTGCCGACATTGCCGGACGTGCCGCCGTTGCCGACCACCAGCGTGCCATCGTTGACGACGGTATTGCCGGAGTAGCTGTTATTGCCGGTCAGCACCCAGGTACCGGTACCATTCTTGGCCAGCACGGTCTGGCCGGTGCCGTTGTCGCCAATGGTGCCCCCCATCGTGTTGTTGCCGGTGTTCGTCCCGCCCAGCGCGATGGTGCGGCCGGTATTGGTGCCGGTCAGCGTCACCGGACCGGTGTTGTCGAACACCAGCGCCCCGGTGCCCGAGGACTCGATGAAGGTCGTGCCGACGTCCAGCGTGAACTGGCGGTCGGTGGTATCGCCAGCGCCGGTGTAGCGCAGCGTCGAGCCATTGCCGATCACCAGGTTCGAGGCGGCACTGGACGAGTTCCCGATGCTGCTGGCCTGGTTGCCGTCGGCCAGCTTGGTCACGGCCAGCACGCCGCCGCTGATCGTGGTCGGTCCGCTGTAGTTGCTGTTGGTATTCTCGAGGACCCAGGTTCCGGCGCCGGTTTTGGTCAGCGCGGTCGTGCCCCCGCCACCGTCGCTGATCTGAGCCGCCAGGCCATTGTTGGCGGTGCTGGTGCCACTGAGCGTCAGCGTACGGCTGCCGGTGCCATCGAGGGTGGTCGCTGCCGTACTGGTGAAGCGCAGCGCGCCGCTGCCCGATGCATCCAGCGTGCCGCCTGCGGCGCCGAGCGTGAACTGGCGATTGGTGCTGTCGCCGGTGCCGGCGTACGACAGCGTGCCGCCGTTCAGCACCAGATTGCCGGCGCCCGCCAGCGACGCGCCAATCGAGCTGTTGACGCCGCCGTCCTTCAGCGAAGTAACCACCAGCGTGCCGCCGTCGATCCGCGTCGAGCCGGTATAGCTGCTGGCCGAGCCTGACAACGCTTGCGTACTGCCGGCGCCGGTCTTGACCAGGCCGCCGCTGCCGCTGATCGCACCGCTGAACGTCCTGGACTGGCCATGGCTGATCGCGAGCGTGCCGGAGCCGAGCGTCACATTGCCGGCGCCACCAAGGCTCAGCACCGTGTTGCTGAAGTTCGCAAGATCCGCCGTACCCGCGTTGACGATCAGCGCTCCCGTACCGAAGGCGCTCGTGGAGCCGGCGCGCACGGTGCCCTGCTGGATCGTCGTCCCTCCGCTATAGGTGTTGTTGCCGCTCAGCACCAGCGTGCCAGCGCCCAGCTTGACAAGCTGCCCGCCGCCGATCGCCTGCCCCTGGAACGTCAGCGTCGTGTTGGAATTCGCGACGCCGATCCACCCTCCAGTGGTGAAGCCGCGATCCGTGGTGACGCTGTTGCCCGTGTAGTTCAGCGTGCCACCGGCCAGTACCAGGTTGCTGGCGTCGGCGTCGGACGTACCGATGTCGCTGACCTCGCCACCGTTGGCCAGGCAGGACACATTGAGCGTGCCCCAGATCGTGGTCGGGCCCGCATAGGTGTTCTTGCATCCGCTGAAGGTTTGCGCGCCGGAGCCGAGCGTTACCCCGCCCGCACCGGCAATGATGCCGCTGAACGTGTTGCCGGTGCCGTCCATGATGTAGCGCGTCGTGGACAGGACACCCAGGTTCAAGGTGCCGTCGCCGGCGAGTCCGCCTGTCCTGACGTTCGCGATATCGGCGATGTCGAGCGTGGCCCCGCTGTTGACCGTCACGGGCCCGGTACCAAAGGGCTTTGCGGAGCCGGCCTGCAGCGTGCCCGCACTGACGGTGGTACCGCCTGTGTAGTCGTTCGTACCCGACAGGATCAGCGTACCGCCCCCGGTCTTCGTCAGCCCGCCGCCGCCTGTCGCGGTGCCGCTCAGGGTCAGCGCCGCCCCGGGGTCCAACACGCCGATGCCGCCGCCATTGGTCAGCGTGAAGCCGCGATCCGACGAGGTCGTCCCGCCCGCGTAGGCCAGTCTGCCGCCGTCCTGCAGCACGAGGTTGGACGAGGCGTTCGAGGAGGCGCCAATGCTGCTGTTGCTGCCGCCATTGGCCAGCGTGCCGACCTCGAGCGTGCCGCCATTGATCGTCGTCGGTCCCGTGTAATCGCTGCCGCCATTCGACAGTACCAGCGTACCGGGCCCACTCTTGGTCAGTCCCGCCCCATCCGGGCTTGTCACCACGCCACCGAACTGGAGCCGGGCCGCGGGGTCCGTGACGGCGATGGTTGCGCTGGTAACGGTACCCGAGCGTGCGATGGTAAAGCTGCGGTCGCTGACATCGCCATCGCCGGTGTATTCCAGCGTCGCGCCCTGGATGATCAGGTTCGAAGCCGCCGGGCCGGAGGCGCCGATGGAGCTGGCGGCCCCGCCGTTGGCGATCGTGTCGACGGACAGCGTGCCGCCGGCGATGGTGGTTCCACCCGTGTAGCTGTTCGCGCCGTTGTCCAGCGTGACCCGGCCCGTTCCGCCCTTGGTGAATCCGACCGACGCGCCCTGGTTGTCGGTGATCTGCGAAGCAATGGTGAAATTGCCGTCGCTGTTCTGCTGCACGCCGAGGATGCCGCCGCCCGTGGTGCCGGTGATCATGCCGCCGCTGATGGTCTGGTCGTTGGCGCCCACCGAAGGGGCGACGATGATCGTGCCGTCGACGCCGAGCGTCTGGCCGTCGGCGACTGTCACCGTCGTGGACACCGGCTCGGTGTAGCGCAGGCCCGCGAGCTGCACCGTGCTGCCGACGGTGCCGAAGAAGCCGTCGACGTCGGTGATGTACTGCCCCGCGCCCCAGGTGGCGGCGTCGTCCATGTCCGTATAGTCGGACTCGGTGAACGCGACGATGTTGCCCGCATCGACCTTGGCGTAGTCGGTGCCGTTGACGGTCGCCCAGCCGCCTACGGACGCGCTGTCGGTCTTGATATTGCCGCTGGTGGGAACCTGGAAGTCGACCAGGCCGCCATTGTGAGTGATCGTGCCGAGGTCCAGCGTGACGCTGCCACCGGTGCCAGCCACCGCGCCAACCGTGTTGCTGCCACCGTTGACGGTCAGGCCGGCCAGTTCCTGGGAATTGCTCTCGCCGTCGTCGCCAGTGACCAGCAGCGAGCCGCCAGACATGGTCACCGTCGAGGTGCTGGCCAGAATGTTGTTGGCCGGCGCGCTGTCAGGTGTGAAATCGAGTGCGAGCGTGCCACCGTTGATCTGCGTGGTGCCGGTGTAGGCGTTGGCGCCGCTGAGTGTCAGCGTGCCGCCGCCATCCTTGATCAGGTTGCCGGCACCCTGGATCGAGCCGGCATAGCTGCTGTTCGCACCCGTCACGATGTTGAGCGAAAGGTCGGCGCCGCCGAGCGCCACGCTGCCGCCGCTGCCGTTGAGCGAGCTGGCGCCGAGGTCATGACCGCCGAGATCCAGCGTGCCGCCATCGATGCGAACGTCCGTGGTCGTGCCGAAGGCGGTGGCGCTGCCCGCGCGCAGCGTGCCGTTGGTAACGGTCAGCTTGCCGGTGCGCGTATTGTTGCCGCTCAGCACCCAGGTCGCCGCGCCGTCGCTGACGAGATCGCCATTGCCTGCGATCGTCCCGCTGATGGTGTTGTCGGCGCCGGTAAAGCTGCCGCCCAACGTCAGCGTATCGGTGGGGGCCGCCGCATCGAAATTGACCGGGCCTGTCAGTGACAGCGCGCCCGTACCATCGTTGCTTATTGTCGCGGCCGTCGTGCCGGCGGTGATCGTCCAGGTACGGTTGGTGGCAGCGCCGGCACCGGTATAGCTGAGGACGCCGGCGTCGGTCAGCAGGACCGTGTTGCCTGTTCCCAACGAGCTGTTGGCACCGGCATTGGCAAGCGTGGAGGCCTTTACCGTGACGTTGCCGATCGAGGCGGGCCCTGCGAAGGTGTTGGCGCCGCCCAGCGTGACGGTGCGATTGCTGCCGCTCCCATCGAAGCGGAACAGGCGGGATGCGCTGCCGCTGCTGATGGTCCCCGTCAGTCCGAGGTCGGCCGTCTGGGCTCGAAACGTCATGGCAACCGGCACGGTGCTGCTGACCGAGATATTGCCGCTGATGTTCAACGCCCCCGTGCCGCCATTGATGAACAGCGTGCCGGATGGGGTAGACCCAGTCGTGAAGTGATCGATCGCCCAATCGCGATTGGAGCTGTCGCCGGTGCCGACGTAAGTGACACTGTCGGAGTACTGCAGCGCCGAGGTGAAGCGGATCGTGCCGTTGGGTCCGGTGCCAGCGCCCAGCGAACTCGCCTGCCCGTAGTCGCGCACGGAGGTGAATGCCACGGCCCCGTTCGACCAGAACCAGGCCTGGCCCGTAAAGTCATTGGTGTCGTCGGTCATCGCGACACCCGTGCCAATCTGGACCCCGCCACTGCCGGTGTAGTGCGCGTCGCCGACTCCCGCCCCCTGCACTGCCACCGAAGCGGACGGCCCGACCAGGTTGATCGTCCGCCCCTGCAGCGATCCGCTGGCGACCAGGCGGCCGGCATTCATGTTGACCACATTGCCGGCGCTGCCCAACGCCGCATTGCTGTTGACGTTCAAGGCGCCGTCATTGACGTTGACGCCCCCTGAGAATGTATTGGTACCGGTCAGAAACAGGGTTCCAGCGCCGGCCTTGGTCAGGCCGGTCGTGCCTGCAATGGCCGCGCCGATGGTGGCCGAGACGCCGGTATCGGTGGTAATCGTCGGTGCAGCGCCGGTCAATGTCAGCGGATTGCTGCCGGTCAGCGAATAGCCGTTGCTGCTGAATGTCAGGTTGTGGACGCTGATCGGCGTACCGATCGTCACCGCGCCGCCGGTCCCGGTGAAGATCGCATCGTCTCCCAGGCCGTTGTTCCATACCGAGTAAGGACCGCTGACACCATCGCTGTTCGGGCTCCAGCGGGATGTGCTCGTATCCCAGATGCCGGCCCCACCGACTCCGACGGCCGTTTGATTCGCGTCCCAATACCGCTGTTCGGCAAGGACGGGCTTCGCCAGCATGCCGAAGGCCGACAGGAACACGGCCAGCATCACGCCAGGGCTCGGCGCATGGAACAGATCAAGGGAAAGCGGCGGACAGCTGACCAGCTGCCCTTTCCAGCGGGTCAGCCGCCCGCCTCGCAGGAAACGCGACAGCGCCATCCTCCGAGCAGCGGCATTGACCTGCGAAGTGGGAACTTCGGACGAGACTTGCCCCTGGTTTGCCCCATGCTTGTGCATCCCGTTTCTCCTTTGTGACGGCGCCGCCGCTGGCTCGTACGGAAATGGCGCTCGGCTATGTTTTTTTGTAAGCAACTAGATACAAAGTATGTCAGAGGATTCTCACAACGAATGCGTCACACCGTGATATTCCGGATACGCTTTGTAAATAATTGTTACGACACGGACGCGAAGCCCCGTCTTTTTCAGATTTTTAAGATGAGATTTAAGCGACACCGAATACCGGGCCCCGGTACGTCGGCTGGCGAGCGTAAGCTCCACCCATACCGTCTGGTCCAATTCATCCGTCCGATCTGCTGCTCGCCGTCATGCAACGCGTTCTCGTCATCGCTGGGTTGATCCTCGTGGCCGTGGGTCTGTTGTGGCCATGGGTGTCGCGTCTGCCGTTCGGGCGCCTGCCCGGTGACATCCATATCGTTCGCGATGGATTCAGCTTCCATTTCCCGATCGCGACCTGCCTGCTGATTTCGCTGATCGTCTCCGTCGTGATCTGGCTGGTCCGCCGCTGAGGCAACCGACGACTTCCGGCGGTCGTTGCACATAAACGCCTCACCGGCGTCATCCCTCTGTCATTCCCTCGCTCCAGAATGCCCCGGTCATTCAGCAAGGGAGTCGACATGACCCATGCAATCGAAGTGCGCGGCGTCAGCAAGTCGTTCCGGGCCGACCGCAAGGCCCTCGACGACGTGACGCTGCAGGTGGCGCCCGGCGAAATGGTGGCGCTGCTGGGGGCCTCCGGCTCCGGCAAATCCACGCTGCTGCGCCATGTGGCAGGCTTCGTGGCCGCCGACAGTGGCGAGATCCTGGTACATGGCCGCGCTGTCCAGCGCGATGGCCGATTGGCTGCCAACGTGCGCAAGGCCCGCGCCGACATCGGCTTCGTGTTCCAGCAATTCAATCTGGTCGGACGTCTGCCGGTGATCACCAACGTGATGATCGGCATGCTGAGCCGCATCCCGAAATGGCGTGGCCTGCTTCGCTATTTCAAGGCCGATGAACTGCGCGCCGGGCTCGATGCGCTCGCGCAAGTTGGTATAGACGACTATGCGTTTCAACGTGCTTCGACGTTGTCGGGCGGCCAGCAGCAGCGCGCCGCGATCGCGCGGACGCTGGTGCAGAACGCCCGCGTGATCCTGGCCGACGAGCCGATCGCCTCGCTCGATCCGGAATCGTCGCGCCGCGTGATGTCGCTGCTGACGCAGATCAATCGCACGCACAAGGTGGCCGTGGTGGTGTCGCTGCACCAGGTCGACATCGCGATGCGCTACTGCCCGCGCGTGGTGGCGCTGCGCCACGGCAAGGTCGTCTACGACGGTCCGTCGCAGGCGCTGACGCAGGGCATGCTGCGCGATCTCTACGGCACCGAAGCGGACGAGCTGCTGCATGACCTGGTGCCCGACCGGATTGCAACGCCAGTCGACGGCGCGCTGGTACCGGCCACCGTCAGGATGGACCTCGCGGCCGCGTGAGCACCCTCCCTGATCCTGCTGCTTCTCGCTGCCGCACCGCATTCCCCACCCCAATTCCGCATCGGAGACCACCATGCTTCGCAGAACCTTCTTCGCGCTGATCGCATCGACCATCGTCGCCACCCCGGCCCTGGCGCAGGATTCCAGGCCGCTGAGCATCGGCTTCATCTCGACCGAGTCCTCGTCGAACCTGAAGACCGCCTGGCAGCCGCTGATCGACGACCTGAGCAAGACGCTGGGCGTGCCGGTCAAGCCGTTCTTCGCATCGGACTATGCCGGCATCATCGAAGGCATGCGCTTCAACAAGGTGCAGATCGCCTGGTTCGGCAACAAGTCGGCGATGGAGGCGGTCGATCGCGCCAACGGCGAGGTGTTCGCCTCGGTGATCGACAAGGACGGCAACCCGGGCTACTGGTCGTTGCTGATCGTCAGCAAGGACAGCGACCTGAAGTCGGTCGACGACGTGATCAAGCGCGGCAAGGAGCTGTCGTACGGCGCCGGCGATCCGAACTCGACGTCCGGCACGCTGGTTCCCGGCCACTACCTGTGGGCGGCGAACAAGGTCGAGCCGAAGACGCTGTTCAAGGCGGTGCGCATCGGCAACCACGAGGCCAATCTGCTGTCGGTGCTGAACAAGCAGGTCGACGTCGCGGTGAACAATACCGAAAACCTGGGGCGCTATCGCGTCAACACCGGCAAGGACCCGTACGAACAGGTGCGCGTGCTGTGGAAATCGCCGCTGATCCCGGCCGATCCGATGGTGTACCGCAAGGACCTGCCGGCCGAGCTGAAGAAGAAGATCCAGACGTTCTTCGTCAACTACGGCAAGGGCGCCGATGCCGCGCGCGAGAAGCAGGTGCTGGCCACGCTGACCTACCAGGGCTTCCGCCCGTCCAGCGATGCGCAGCTCGTGCCGATCCGGCAGATCGAGCTGGCCAAGGAGAAAGCCCGCATCGAATCGGACGGCACGCTGGGCGCCGCCGACAAGGAAAAGCGGCTGGCCGACGTGTCGCGCCGCCTCGCCGAACTCGACAAGGCCGTCAGCGCGCAGTGACCGCGCAGTGATCAGAATTAACGCAGGGCTCGCGATGTGCGGCGGCCCTGCCCCTGCCTTCTACGGATTGCCCTCATGACCGCCACCGCCAAGCCTGGCCTGCCTTCGCCGAACGCCAACGGCCGGCCGCCGCGCGCCTCCCTGTCCGCCATGCTCGTCTGGGCCATCGTGCTCGCGATGCTGGCGCTTTCCTGGCAGGGCGCCGACATGCGCCCGCTCGACCTGCTGCGCGACTCCGGCAACATGGCGCAGTTCGCCGCCGACTTCTTTCCGCCGGACTTCCGCGACTGGCGCCACTATCTCGACGAGATGCTGGTGACCGTGCAGATCGCGGTCTGGGGCACCGCACTGGCGGTCGCCGTGGCGGTGCCGCTGGGCCTGCTGTGTTCGGCCAATATCGTGCCGGCCTGGGTCTACCAGCCGGCGCGGCGCCTGATGGACGCTTCGCGCGCCATCAACGAGATGGTGTTCGCGATGCTGTTCATCGTTGCCGTCGGCCTGGGACCGTTCGCCGGCGTGCTGGCGATCTGGATCCACACCACCGGCGTGCTGGCCAAGCTGTTCGCCGAGGCGGTCGAGGCCATCGATCCCCGTCCCGTCGAGGGCGTGCGTGCCACCGGCGCGGGGAGGCTTGAAGAGATCGTCTACGGCGTGATCCCGCAGGTCCTGCCGCTGTGGCTGTCGTTCGCGCTGTACCGCTTCGAGTCGAATGTCCGCTCGGCGTCGGTGGTCGGCATCGTCGGCGCGGGCGGCATCGGCACTGTGCTGTGGGAAATCATTCGCAGCTTCCAGTACGCCCAGACCTGCGCCGTGATGATCCTGATCATCGCGTTTGTCACGGTGATCGACGTGCTGTCGGCGCAGATCCGCAAGGTGCTGGTCTGAGGACGGCCGGCACCGCTTCCGTAGCGGACTTCGGCAATCAGCGTGCTTCGCCCGCCGGCCTGATGGCCGGCGCCATGCCGATCGCCTTTGCCATCGCCTCGGCGGCCGAGTGCAGCGCCCCGCTGTTGTCGATCTCGACAAGCCGGCAACCGGCCGGCACATCGAACGAAGCGGTGGCACGCGCCAGGCGCCGTGCGATCGCCTCCTCCGATTCCCGGCCACGCTGGCGCAAGCGTGCGGCCAGCACTTCCGGCGATACCCGTACATGGAGCGCGCTCAGGTTCGGATAGCGCGCCACCGCTTGGGGCAGGTACTCACGCGAGCCGTTGACGACGACCTTGATGCCCCGTGCCAGCCACTGCTCGATCTCGATACCGATGCCGTAGTGCAGGCCATGGCTTTGCCAGTGCATCGCCATGCAGCCCAGCGCGACGCGGCGCTGGAATTCCTCGATGGTCAGCGAGACCGACGCTTCGTTGGCATCCGCCGGACGCGTGATATAGCGATGCGCGACGACCAGGCGATCATCGCTGCCGTGTCTCGTGTGCAGGGCCCGCAGCAGCGAGTCCTTGCCGCTGCCCGATGGGCCCATCAGATAGAACAGGCCGGCGCCATCCACGCCATGATTTGCCGCGCTCATGCCGACAGGTACGCCGCGCCGGCGCCATCGCGAGATTGCCCATCGAAGCCGTAGTGGCGCGCTGCGACGAACGCGGCGCCGGGCTCGGGCTGCACGAACACGCTGACGCTGTCCACGTGAAGCGGAGTGTCCAGCAGCGCGCCGGCCGCCATCGACAGCTGGGCCAGCGCCGCGGCCTGCCGCTCCGCGTCCAGCATGCCGGTCAGCGTGATATGGAAGGTAAAGGTCTCGAACAGATAGGGATAGCCCCAGTCGAGCAGCATTTGCCGTTCCAACGCTGACAGCCGTTCGGGGTTGCGCCGCGCGATCTCGTCCGGCGTCGGCGGCGCGCGGAACCGGTCCAGTTCGCGCACGCTGGCGTCGGCAAGCTGATGCATCAGTGCCACGGCCTCGCGCCGATCCGCCAGGCACCACGCAACAAAACCGCGCAGCGCGCGCAGTGTCAACGGAACCTCGAACGGCCGCCGACCGCGCGCGAACTGGCGCATGGCCTCGTCCAGCATCGCGGGGGCTGCGCCTGCGGCCAAGCGGAACGGCGGCTTCAGCGTCGCGTGCAGGCCGTAATGGGCTGGCGCCCCGACCCACTCGGCCGGCCGGGCCGCCATTTCGGGAAGCAGGGGCACCGCGGCACCTGTGTCCGCGTCGCGGCCGAGCCAGTGTTGGCCGAAGGTCCGGAACGGCTCGTTGGGGGCAAGGTATATGGCGTATCGATGCGCCGGCATGGTCAGGTTCGTGGGCTTGTCCAATCGGCAGGCTAGCGCGGCAAGGTGACAGACGGATGTCTAGACCAATCGACCAGCATGCCATCGGCTCGCGCGGCGGTTCAGTCGTTATCCGATACGGTCAGCTGAACCCAGTCGCCGGCAAACCGCGTGACGCTGTACTGCACCGGCGCGCCGTCGATATCGATGTTCAACGCCTCGACCTGCAGTACGGGCCTGGTCTTGGGCTGGTTCAGCAGCCGCGCCACCGGCGCGCTAGGCAGCGCCGCCGTGATCCGCGACCACTTGCGAGTGTAGTCGGCGATGCCGCATTGCGCGAGGGCGCGCGAAATCGAGCGCTGCTCGCGCAGCAGGTCCGCGAGCTGCGGGAAACGCTGGTAATCGAAATAGTGCTCGGCCACATCAATGGGACGGCCCTCGGCCTTGCCCACCATCTGCACATGCAGCACCGGCGCCGTGCGCGCCAGGCCAAGATGCCGGGCGACCTCGGGCAGACGGCTGACCTGGCTGCCGACCACTTCGGTATGGCCGCGCATGCCTTGCGCCGCAAGGTTCTGCGAGAAACGGGTACGCCGTGCGATCGCGTAGTCGATCGCATGCTCCTGCACGAAGGTGCCGCGCCCCTGCTCGATCCGCACCAGGCCGCTCTGCTCGAGCTCGCTCATGGCACGCCGCACCGTATGACGATTGACGGCAAACCGCATCGCGAGCTCCGACTCGGGCGGTAGCTGCTCGCCCGGCCCGTACAGCTTCTTGCGGATGTCGTCGGCCAGCGCTTCCCCGATCTGGCGCCATACCGCGACACCCGAACCCCGTTCGACTTCTCGTTCCGACATCGTTGTTGTTCCTCTGGTCGTTGTTCGCTGTCATTCAGCGGCAATCGCATCGTGCGATTGTGCCCGAGCCGCATGCCCTCGTGCGCGGTGTCCGATCACGATCCGGGCTCGTCATCAAACGGTCATCCCGCCGTGGTCTAGTAGCGCCGTGTTGTTTCAGCTCACATCTAAACGTATAGACGTATAGGGATGACGATGACAGGCAAGATCGGCGAAAGCGGCCAGATCGGCGATACCGCCGACGCTTCCCGGGCCGCATGGCTGCGGATTCTGGCGCTGGCGGACACCGACGCGCTAACCGGCGCCTACCGGCAGTTGGGCCAGCAGGCACCGCTGCCGGCCTACCGGCTGCTGCGCAAGCCGGAATCCGGCATGGCGATGGTGCGCGCGCGTACCGGCGGCACCGGCGCGCAGTTCAATCTCGGCGAATTCACGGTCACGCGCTGCGCGGTGGTACTTGAAGCTGAAGCGAGCGCTGCGTCCACCGAAGAGCCAGCGGTCGCCGGCGTGGCCTATGCAATGGGCCGCTGCCCGCGCCATGCCGAACAGGCGGCCGTCCTCGATGCGCTGCTGCAGCGGCCCGAGTGGCATGCCCGCGTACAGCAGATCGTGGTCGAGCCTCTGGCACGCGCGCTGGCCGAACGCGCCGCGACCGAAGCCGCTACCGCCGCGCAGACCCGCGTCGAGTTCTTCACGATGGCCCGCGGAGACGACTGACATGCCGACCTTGCATACGATGTCCGGCCAGACTACCGCGTCGCTGCTGCCCGGCTTCGACAATCCTGTCGACGACGCGCAACTGGTCTTTCGCGCGACGCTGCAGGCGATCTCGCATCCCGGCCGCATCGAAACGCTGAGCGCCGATTGCGGCGTGCCCGACGGCCTGTCGCCGGCGATGACGGCGCTGCTGCTGACGCTGGCCGACCCCGATACGCCGGTCTGGCTGCCGGCCGACGTCGCCGCATCGATCGGCGGTTTTCTGCGCTTTCACTGCGGCTGCCCGCTGGTCGACGAGGTCGCGGCCGCGCAGTTCGTCTGCGCACCGGCCGGCCATGACATGCCGGCGCTGCACCGCTGCGCGCAGGGCGATCCCGCCTTTCCGGACCGCTCGGCCACGCTGATCGTCGAGGCCGATTCGCTCGACGTAGGGGACACGCTGACGCTGCGCGGCCCCGGCATCGAGACCACGTGCACGCTGCGTGTCGGCGGCTTGCCGGAAGACTTCCGCCGCCAATGGCAAGCGAACCATGCCGGCTTTCCGCTGGGCGTGGACCTGCTGCTGACCGCCGGCGCGCGGATTTGCGCGCTACCGCGCACCACACTGGTGGAGGACTGACATGTACGTCGCAGTCAAGGGCGGCGAACGCGCCATCCTCAATTCGTACCGGATGGTCGACGCGTATCGCCGCGGCGATCCCTCGGTGCCGGAACTGACGCTGGCCCAGATCCGCGAGCAGATGCCGCTCGCCGTTTCCCGCGTGATGGCCGAGGGTTCGCTGTACGACCCGCATCTCGCCGCGCTGGCATTGAAGCAGGCGGCAGGTGACCAGATCGAGGCGGTGTTTCTGCTGCGGGCCTATCGCACCACGCTGGCGCGCTTCGGCTATACGGTGCCGCTCGATACCGGCGCCATGCGGCTGCGCCGGCGGATTTCGTCGACGTTCAAGGACGTACCCGGCGGCCAGGTCCTGGGGCCGACCTACGACTATACGCAGCGGCTGCTCGACTTCACGCTCGAGGCCGAAGGCGCTGCGCGCCCGGCCATCGCACCGGCCACGGACCCGGGCACCAACGTCCGGCCGATGCCGCGCGTGACCGACCTGCTGCAGGCGGACGAGCTGATCGAGGCCGAACCGATTCCGCCGGGCGATCCCGCGCCGACCGATCTGACCCGCGAACCGCTGACCTTCCCGGCCGATCGCGCGTCGCGGCTGCAGAACCTCGCGCGGGCCGACGAAGGCTTCCTGCTGTCGATGGGCTATTCGACCCAACGCGGATACGGCAACTCGCACCCGTTCGCGGCGGAGATCCGCTACGGCGCCGCGGAGGTCGAGCTGTTCGTCGAAGAGCTGGGCTTCGCCGTGACGATCGGCGAGATCGAGCTGACCGAATGCCAGATGATCAACGACTTCGCCGGCAACGCCGAGGAAGCGCCCTGCTTTACCCGCGGCTATGGGCTGGCGTTCGGCTACAACGAGCGCAAGGCGATGTCGATGGCGCTGGTCGATCGGGCGATGCGCGCCGCGGAACTCGGCGAGGCAGCGGACAACCCGGCCAACGACATCGAATTCGTGCTGTACCACAGCGACAATGTCGAGGCCTCCGGCTTCGTCCAGCATCTGAAGCTGCCCCACTACGTGGACTTCCAGACCAATCTCGAACTGCTGCGCCGGCTGCGCGCACAGCGGCAAGCAGGCGAAGCGGACACCGACACGCCGGCGGCCGCCCCATCGCCCTGCGCAGACAGCCAAGCTGCGCTGAAATGCCAGCCGCAGGAGGAGAGCGTCGCATGACCGCCGCCATCGCAATACCTCTCCCGGAACGGGCCACGCCGGACGCGCACTACAACTTCGGCTACCTCGACGAATCGACCAAGCGCATGCTGCGCCGGGCGCTGCTGAAGGCGGTGGCGATCCCCGGTTACCAGGTTCCATTCGGCAGCCGCGAGATGCCGCTGCCCTATGGCTGGGGCACCGGCGGCATCCAGGTGACCGCCGCCATCATCGGCCGGCGGGACGTGCTCAAGGTCATCGATCAGGGCTCGGACGACACCACCAACGCCATCAATATCCGCCGCTTCTTCGGCAGGGTGACCGGCGTACGGACCACGGAGCGCACCACCGAGGCCAGCATCATCCAGACCCGCCATCGCATCCCTGAAACACCGCTGCGCGAAGGCCAGACCATGGTGCTCCAGGTGCCGATTCCCGAGCCGCTGCGCTGGCTCGAACCGAGCGAAACCGAGACACGCACGATGCATGCGCTGGCCGAATACGGCGCGATGCACGTCAAGCTTTACGAAGACATCGCACGCCACGGCCATATCGCCACGACCTACGACTATCCGGTCATCGTCAACCAGCGCTACATGATGCGGCCCTCGCCGATCCCGAAGTTCGACAACCCGAAGCTGCACCGCAATCCGGCGCTGATGCTGTTCGGCGCGGGCCGCGAGAAGCGCGTCTACGCGGTGCCGCCGTACACCTCGGTCAAGAGCCTGGACTTCGCGGATCATCCGTTCACGGTCGAGAAGTGGTCCAGCTGCTGCGCGCAGTGCGGCGCCACCGACAGCTATCTGGACGAGATCATCACCGACGATGCCGGTACGCGGATGTTCGTCTGCTCGGATACCGAGTATTGCGCCGACCGCCAGGCCGCGCAGGCTGACCCCGCCATCGATCCCGCCGCAAGAGGTGCGCGATGAACGCGACGCCATTGCTGTCGGTGCGCGAGCTGACGCGCACCTGGGACGGCATCCACGGCTGCCATGACGTCAGCTTCGATCTGTATCCCGGCGAAGTGCTGTGCATCGTCGGCGAATCCGGCTCGGGCAAGAGCACCTTGCTGCAGGCGCTGTCGATGCAGGCGCCGGCACAGCGCGGCAGCGTCAGCTACGACATGCGCGAATCCGGGCTGACCGACCTCGCCTCGCTGTCGAGCGCCCGGCTGCGACTGCTGGCCCGTACCGACTGGGGCTTCGTGCACCAGCACGCGCGCGACGGCCTGCGCATGCAGGTCAGTGCCGGCGCCAATATCGCCGAGCGCCTGATGGCAGTCGGACAGCGCCACTACGGCGAGCTGCGCGAGATCGCCGGCGCCTGGCTGGAGAAAATGGAGATCGACCTCGCGCGGCTGGACGACACCCCGCACGCCTTTTCCGGCGGCATGCAGCAGCGGCTGCAGATCGCCCGCAACCTGGTCACGCATCCACGCCTGGTCTTCATGGACGAACCCACCGCCTCTCTGGACGTCTCGGTTCAGGCGCGCCTGCTCGACCTGCTGCGCCGGCTGGTAGCGGACCTCGACCTCGCCGCCATCCTGGTCACGCATGACCTCGCCGTCGCCCGGCTGCTGGCCCACCGCACGCTGGTGATGCAGGGCGGCCGCGTGGTTGAGCAGGGCCTGACCGACCAGATTCTCGACGACCCGCAGCATCCCTATACGCAGCTGCTGGTCTCTTCCATTCTGCAGGGTTGAACCATGAACCAAGCACGGCAGGGCGAGCACGCACGGACGCTGATCGAGGTCCGCGGCCTCGGCAAGATGTTTACCTTGCACAACCAGGGCGGCATCCGGCTGCCGGTGCTGCAGTCGATCGATTTCGACGCGGCGCGCGGCGAATGCCTGGTGCTGTCGGGCCGGTCCGGCACCGGCAAGAGCACCTTGCTGCGATGCCTGTACGGCAACTATCTGGCCACCGAAGGCAGCATCCGGCTGCGCGATACCAGTGCGCAAGGCGCGCCCTGGGTCGAGCTGACGGATGCCCCCGAGCAACGCGTGCTGAAGCTGCGCCGCGACGTGATCGGCTATGTCAGCCAGTTCCTGCGCGCGATACCGCGTGTCGGCGCACTGGACGTCGTGGCCGAGCCGCTGCAGCAGCGGGGCATCGACCGCAACGTGGCACGCGAGCGCGCTGCGGCGCTGCTGGAGCGCCTGAACCTGCCGCGCCGGTTGTGGGACTTGCCGCCGGCGACGTTTTCCGGCGGCGAACAGCAGCGCGTCAACATCGCGCGCGGGATGATCGGCGGCCACCCGATCCTGCTGCTGGACGAGCCCACCGCCTCGCTCGACGCCGATAACCGCACCGTGGTGATCGAACTGATCCGCGAGGCGCTGGCCGAGGGCCGCTGCCTGATCGGCATCTTTCACGGCGAGGCGGTCCGCGATGCGGTCGCCACGCGCTTGTTGCCGTTGCAGCCGGCGACCGCGGCCGCGTGATGCGCGTTGCGGCCGCCCCTATCCGCACCCTACCTGCACCCTACCCCGCACCAGCCTGAACCGACACGGAGCCGGACATGTCCGCCACTTACCTGACGCACGTCACCCTGGTACTGCTCGACCGCGTACTGCAAGACAGCGCGCTGCTGATCGAGGATGGACGCATCGCCGCCATCGAGCCCGACCCATCCACGGTGCCCGCGCTGGCCAGCGTCGTGGCGCTGCGCGGACACACGGTGATGCCCGGCCTGATCGACGTCCACTGCGACGCGATCGAGAAGGAGGTCGAACCGCGCGCCAACGTGCTGTTCCCGATGGACTTCGCCGTGGCACAGGTCGATCGGCGCAACGCGGCGGCCGGCATCACGACGCCCTACCATGCGCTGTCCTTCGCCAATAACCAGTTCGGCGTACGCAACAACGACACGGCGGCCGAACTGGTGCGCACCGTGGCGGCATATCGCGACCACAGCCTGGTCGATAACCGAATCCATTGCCGCTACGAAGTGACCGACGCTGCCGCGGTGCCGGTGCTCGAGATGCTGATGCTCGAGGGCGTGGTCGACCTGCTGTCGGTGATGGACCATTCGCCGGGACAGGGCCAGTTCAAGACCCTCGACGCATACCTTGCCTACATGGTCGGCAACCATGGCATGAGCCGCGAGGAAGCCGCGGACGCCGCCGCGAAGAAGGCCGAGCAGCGCGACGGTGCGCACGAGCGGATCCGCCGGCTGCTGTCCCGCGCGCACGAAGTCGGCGTGCCGACCGCCAGCCATGACGACGATTCCCCGCAGCGCATTGCCGCGATGCAGGCCCTCGGCGTGCGCATGAGCGAGTTTCCGATCAACCTCGACACCGCGCAGGCGGCCGCCGCCCACGTGCTACCGACCATCTTCGGTGCGCCGAACGTGCTGCGCGGCCGCAGCCAGAGCGGATCGATGCGCGCGATCGACGCGATCCAGGCGGGCGTCGGCCACATCCTGTGTTCGGACTACCAGCCATCGACGCTGATCGCCGCCGCCTTTGCCGCGGCACGCCTGGCCGACTTGCCGCTGAACGAGGCGGCCGCGCTGGTCACCGCCAATCCGGCGGACGCCTGCCTGTTGCACGATCGGGGCCGCCTGGCGCCGGGACTGCGCGCGGACGTGATCGCGGTCGCCGACGTGGCCGGGCAAGCGATGGTCACGCACACATGGTCGGCGGGCCGGCTGGTGTTCGCGGCGGGGTATCGGGCGATGCAGGTGGAGAAACCGGGCTTGGCCGGCAGAGAACGGCTGTTCGAAGCGGCCTAGGTTGCCGAGGGATAGAGTGCCGACATCCGTCAGTACCCCGCCTCCTTTTGATGCCGGAACGCGAGGACATAGATCGCGTCATCGGCGGGCTCATGCCGATACAGTGCGACATAGCCCGAGTCGCCAAACGCGATCACCAACTCCCGCAGTTCCTCTTGTTCGGGAAAGGGTCGTCCGATTTCCGGCATGGCTTCCAACTGGAGCAGATGTCGCTCGATTGCCTGAGCCGCACGCCGGGACACATGCGGGGCATTCGCCATCAGAAATTCGCGACAACGCTCCAAACCCATAACGGCGCCTTCCGTGACGATTACTCGTGGCACTTGGGGCTCGCCTTTTCATCTTCAGTGCCCCAGGTGTTTAGCCAGGTTCGTACTTCCTGGCCGCTGAGATGCCGCCCTGTTTGCTGATACGCGGCCCACGACGCCATTGCCTCCTGCCTGAAGCTTTCGCGGGCCTCTTCCCGTTCGACGTACTGCTGGATCGCTTCTCGCATGATCCAATGGGCGGAACGCCGGCGGAGCGCAGCCAAGTGCTGAATACGTTCCTTCAATACTTCGTCGAGCTTAATGGACGTAGCCATCGCAACTCCTTATTAAAAGGTAATACCTTTTAATACTCTAGCGCGTCGCCCCGTCCACTGTCTATCGGATTCGTCCTGGCTCCTTCCAAAAGGCACGCATCGGGCACATCCACACAGGCTACGTCGCGTCGATCGTCATCCGAATGAAATCCACCACCGTGTCCTGGCCGGACGCCAGGCAGGCCGCGCCGACCACCGGCTCCCAGAACGCCTCCGAGCCGTGGGCCATGCGCCATTGATGCAGGCGCCGCGTCAGCAGCTGCAGATCGTACTCCTCGGTAATGCCGATCGCGCCGTGCAACGCGTGAGCGGTGGCGGCGATCGTGGCTGCGGCCTCGCTGGTACGAGCCTTCGCAATCGCGGCGGCGATGCGGTCCGGCTGGTCGCGATCGTCAGAAAGCCCGATCTGCGCGGCGATATGGCAGGCGGCGACCAATTCGGCCATCACGCTGAGCTGGTGCTGTACGGCCTGGAATTTGCCGATCGCGCGGCCGAACTGGGTCCGGTCATTGCAATACTGCAGCGTCAGATCGAACACGCGGCGCGCGGCGCCAGCGATCAGCGCGGCATGCAGCGCCGCGCCCCATGCGCCGACGTCGGCGCCGGGCGCCGCCACGGGTTCGGGCACCGCCTGCGCCGGCCAGCGCAGCGTCGCGGCCTGGTCGCGGTGCACGCCAGTGGCAACCCGGCTGGCGGCGCCCGCATCGAGCAACAGCAGCTCGCCGTCGAGGCCCAGCACCATGTGGTCCGCGATCGCCCCGTATGGCGTCACGGAGCAGACCACGCCGCCATCGGCTTCGCGCATGCCGGCCTGGGCCAGCGTGATCATTCCGTTCGGGACCCCCAGCCCGGCCCGGCGCAGCAGCGCCCGTGCGGCCACCGACTGCGCCAGCGGCACGGGCAGCGGATGGCGTCCCATGGCGATCAGCACCGGTGCGAGTTCGGACAGCGTCAAGCCCGCACCGCCGCTCTGCTCGGGCACGAGCAGGTCCAGAAAGCCGGCATCCTCGATCGTGGCCCACAGCCCCCTCGGGTCGGCGCCGCCCTCGACGGCGCGGACCGCCGCAGGCGTGCAGGCATCCTGCAGGATCGATTCGATCGCTTCGACGAACATGGTGCTCTCCCCTTGCGCTTCCCGCCTCGTGCCTAGCGCAGTCCCAGGCTGCGGGCGATCATGCCGCGCAGGATTTCACGCGTGCCGCCGCGCAACGAGAACGTCGGCGAGATCTGGCTCAGATAGCTGACGGTGCGATACAGGTCGGCATCGGCAACGGTGCGCGGATTGCCTGCGATGACGGCCTCCAGCGCGGCCGGGATCTGCTGCTCCAGCGTCGTGCCCAGGTCCTTGACCAACGCCGCCTCGGCTACCGGGCTCTCCCCCGCCGCCAGGCTCGCGGTCACCGCGATCGACATCTGCCGCAGCGTGGCCAGTTGCGAGCAGAATCGGCCCAACAGCGCCTGCTGTTCCGGCGTGGCGCCATCGCGGCGCAGGCGCGCAGCCCACAGATCCAGCAGCACCACGCTCGAATAGATCCGTTCCGGTCCGCTGCGCTCGAAGGCCAGTTCGGCATTGACCTGTTGCCAGCCGCTGCCTTCGTTGCCGATCAGCGCGTCGCCGTCCAGCCGCACGTCGTCGAACACGACCTCGGCAAAATGCGCGTCGCCGGTCAGATCCTCGATCGGCCGCACGGTGACTCCTGGCAACGACAGGTCGACGATGAACTGCGACAGCCCCTTCTGCTTGTCCTCCGGCACGCCCGAGGTCCGCACCAGCGCGATCATGTACCGGCAGTGCGGGGCATTGGTGGTCCAGATCTTCCGGCCGTTCAACACCCATCCATCGCCCGTGCGGCTCGCGCGGCTGCGCACGCTCGCCAGATCCGAGCCCGAGTTGGGCTCGCTCATGCCGATGCAGAAAAAGCTCTCGCCCCGGCAGATGGCCGGCAGGTAGCGGCGTTTCTGCGCCTCGGTGCCGTAGCGCAGGATCAACGGCCCGCTCTGGCGATCGGCGATCCAGTGCGCGGCGACCGGCGCGCCGGCGGCCAGCAGTTCCTCCACCAGCACGAAGCGGCGAAACGGATCGAGTCCGGCGCCACCGTATTCCGGCGGCAGCGTGATGCCGACCCAGCCGCGCGCCGCCAGCCGGCGGCTGAAGTCCGCGTCGAAGCCCATCCACGCGCGCGCGCGGCGATCTGCAGGCGCCTCGGGCAATTGCTCGGCAAGGAAGCGTTTGACTTCGGTACGGAAGGACTCGGCCTCGGACGGCAGTTCCGCACGGACGAAGTTATCGAGAAGACTGGACACTGCGATCGGCTCCGATGCGGTCGATGTTCGGTCTGTTCACGGTCGTTTCCGCGGCTCGCACGTGGAATAGCGTCAATACCGCATCTGCATCAGCCAGGTCGCCACCATCGCCGGCCGGTCGGCGCCCTCGACCTGCAGCTCGGCCTGCCAGAAGCAGCGCACTTCGCCCGGCCGCACGTCTTCGACCCGCTGCAGCGCGAAGCTGCCGCGTAGCCGCGAGCCCGCCGGCACCGCGCCGGTGAAACGGACGCGGTCGAAGCCGTAGTTCAGCGACAACTTGCGATTGGGAAAGCGATAGCACTGCCCGAAGGCCGCGGTGACCATCGACAGCGTCAGCAGCCCCATGGGCGATCGTGCAACCGTACGGCGATTCGGCGGCCGCACGCACCGGATCGACATGGATCCACTGCCGGTCGTGCGTCAGGTCGGCGAACGTATCGATGATGCGCTGATCCAGCGTGAAATAGCCGCTGACTGCAGCTGGCGCGCCAACCGCCGAGCGCAACTCCTCCAGCGAGGCGATGGTCTGCATGGGCGGCTCCATTCCGTGCGTGGTGCGCAGGCCAGCGATCCGGCGTCAAATCACGCCCTTGGCGCGCAATGCATCGAGCCGTGCCTTGTCGAAGCCGAGCTTGTCGCGCAGCACCGTCTCGGTATGCTCGCCCAGCGTCGGTGCGGCGCGCTCGTACTGGATCGGCGTGGCCGACAGCCGGATCGGATTGGCAAGTCCCGGCGCCTGCACGCCCGCCCCATGCGGCAGCGACAGCTGCATGCCGCGATGGCGCACCTGCTCGTCCTCGAAGACCTGCTCCATGTCGTAGATGGGCCCGCACGGCACGTTGGCCGCTTCCATGCGCTCGACCCACTCGGTCATCGTGCGCGCCAGCATCGCTTCGGCGATCTGCGGGATCAGCGCTTCGCGGTTGCGGTTGCGCTGGCCGGCGGAGGTGAAGCGCGGGTCGGCCGCCAACTCCGGGCGGCCGATCACCTCGCACAGCGCGGCGTATTGCGCGTCGTTGCCCACCGCGACGATGACGTCCCCTTCGCGGCAGCGGAACACCTGGTAGGGCACCATGTTCGAGTGCGCATTGCCCATCCGCTGCGGGACCTTGCCGGACAGGAAGTAGTTGATCGCCTGGTAGGAGTTGATGGTCACCACGCAGTCGAGCAGCGCCATGTCGATGTACTGCCCTTCGCCGCTGACATTGCGATGCTCGAGCGCCGCCAGGATCGCGGTGCTCGCGTACATGCCCGTCAGCAGGTCCGTGATCGCGATGCCCGACTTGATCGGCCCGCCGCCGGGCTCGTCATCGGGTAGTCCGGTGATGCTCATCAATCCGCCCATGCCCTGGAACACGAAGTCGTAGCCTGGCAGCGCGGCATAGGGACCGGATTGGCCGAAGCCCGTGATCGAGCAGTAGACCAGCCGCGGATTGAGCGCGCGCAGATCGTCGTAGCCGAGGCCGTAGCGCGCCAGCGTGCCGACCTTGTAGTTCTCGACCACCACATCGGCCTCGCGCGCCAGCTCGCGGATGATCTGCTGGCCCTCCGGCGCGGCCAGATCGACGGTGATGGACTTCTTGCCGCGATTGGCGCTGAGGAAGTAGGAGGAATCGGCGGTTTCGCGGCCCTGCGCGTCCTTCAGGAACGGCGGGCCCCAGGCTCGGGTATCGTCGCCGACGCGCGGACGTTCGACCTTGATGACTTCGGCGCCCATGTCGGCCAGGTTCTGCGTTGCCCACGGGCCGGCCAGGATGCGGGTCAGGTCGAGAACCTTGATATGTGCCAGTGCGCCTTTCACCGGTGGTCTCCTGGGGCTGCGAATGGGGCAAGCGTAGTGAAGGCGTACGCAGGGCGTCCAATATCGAATCGGCATCGATCGATACACAGCGCTTATCGCTCTCGCCTGCATCCCCTTCCGTCGTCCCCGCGAATGCGGGGACCCAGTGGCTTTCCGCTTCTTTCGAACATCAAAGTCGCTGGGTCCGCCTGCGCGGGGACGACCAACGGCACTCGCCGATAAGTTTTGTATATCGCCACACGCCGAATTCATATTGGACAGGCTGCCAACGCCGCTCTTAGCCTTGCGCACAAGCCTCGCGCGATGACGGGGCGCCGACTGGAGAGAGACATGCTGATGACCCGCCCGGGCCGGCTGCTGGCCGCCACCTTCTGCGTCGCCGCGCTTTCCCTGAGCCTTGCCGCGCCGGCGCGAGCCGACTATCCGAACAAGCCGATCCGCCTCGTCGTGTCGTTTCCGCCCGGCAGCGGCACTGATTCCACCGCTCGCTACGTGGCGCGCAAGCTCGAGGAAAAGACCGGCCAGTCGGTGGTGGTCGAGAACCGGCCCGGCGGCAAACAGCTTCATCGCCGTGCAGACCGTCACCCGCGCCGAGCCCGACGGTTACACGCTGCTGCTGGCGAGCAATTCCCCGGTGGCGACCAATGTCGCGATGTTTCGCCAGCTGCCCTACGATCCGGTCGGCGAATTGGCGCCGATCGCGCGGCTCGGCGTGGGCGCGATGGCCTTGGTCGTCAACCCGGCCTCGCCATTCCATACGGTGGCGGAACTGGTCGCGCATGCCCGCCAGCAGCCGGGCAAGCTGAATTACGGCGCCGGCAGCGCGTCCTATCAGATCGCGACAGAACTGTTCCTGACGCAGGGGCAGATCAAGGCTAACCACATCCCTTACAAGGGCGCCGCGCCGGCGCTGACCGATGTTGCCGCGGGCCAGGTCGATTTCGCCTTCGCAGACTATGGCGCGGTGCTGCCACTGCTGCAGGGCGGCAAGCTGCGGCTGCTGGCGGTGACCAGCGAGAAACGGCTGGCGACGCAGCCGAATACGCCTACTCTGCAGGAGAGCGGGTTTCCCGGCTACTTCATGGTCAACTGGACCGCGGCCTTCGCGCCCGCGAAGACGCCGCGCCCGGTGGTTGAAAAACTGGAGAAGCTGCTGCTGGAAATCAATGCCGCGCCGGAGACCGCCGAGTTCTTCGCCCGCACCAACTGGGATGTGTTTACCGGCAATGCCGCCGAGCTGCGGCGCTTCCAGCTGGCGGAGATCCGCAAATGGTCGGATGCGGCGACGCGCGCCGGCATTCCGAAGCAATAGCCACGCGAACAACCACCGCGGCAGACAAGCAACCGAACGAGGACCACCATGAGCCAGTTCCTGGATTACGCGCAGCAAGGTCATATCGTGACCCTCACCTTGAACGAGCCGGCACGCCGCAATCCGCTGACCGGCAACACCGCGGTAGCCGAGCTGGTGCAAGCGGCCGAACGGATCGACGGCGACGACTCGGTGCGTGCGGTGATCCTGACCGGCGCCGGTCCGGTCTTCTCGACCGGCGGCGACATCCGCGACATGGAGCGGCAAGCCTCTGGAACGGTGCCCGGCATGGAGATCCGGCGCGACTACCGGCGCGGCATCCAGCGGCTGCCGCTGGCGCTGTTCAATCTGGAGGTGCCGGTGATCGCCGCGGTCAACGGGCCCGCGATGGGCGCGGGCCTGGACCTCGCCTGCATGTGCGATCTGCGCATTGCGTCCGAGAGCGCGCAGTTCGCCGAGAGCTTCGTGCGGCTGGGCATCATTCCGGGCGACGGCGGCGCCTGGCTGCTGCCGCGCGTCATCGGCCTGTCGCGTGCCGCCGAGATGATCTTCACCGGCCTGCCGATCGATGCCGCGCGGGCGCTGGAATGGAACCTGGTGTCCCAGGTGGTGCCCGCCGATCAGCTGCTGCCGACGGCGATGCGGTTGGCCGAGGCGATCGCCGCCAATCCGCCGCAAGCGGTGCGGCTCGCCAAACGGCTGTTGCGCGAGGGCATGCATACGCGGCTCGACACGCTGCTCGAGATGTCGGCGACCTTCCAGGCGATGTGCCACCAGACCGAAGACCATCGGCGCGCGGTAACGGCCTTTCTCGAGAAACGGAAACCGGCCTCGCGAAGCTGACCGGCGGGGCACGGCGTCGGCCATCGGTAAGATGTGGGCTTCGCCACTGCCCGCGCGCCGCCCTGCCCCATGGATTTCCGACGTATCCGGCATTTTGTCGTTCTCGCGGAAACGCTGAACTTTCGCCGCGCCGCCGAACGGCTGCATATCGCACAGCCCGCGCTGACCGTTTCGATCCAGAAACTGGAACAGGAACTGGAAACGCAGTTGTTCGTGCGCGAGACGCGCGGTGTCACGCTGACGCCGAGCGGCCACGCGGCGCTGGCCGAGGCGCGGCGCATCCTGTTTCATGCCGGCCATTTCCGCGAGGCCGCGCACGCCGCGGCCAGCGGCACGGGTGGAACGCTGCGGATCGGTTTCGTGGGTTCCACGACCTATCACCTGCTGCCGCAACTGGTGTCGCGCTTTCGCGCCGAGTATCCCGCGGTGGAGCTGACGCTGAAGGAGGCCACCTCGGCCTCGATCGTCAAGCAGCTCGAAGACGAGGCGCTGGACGTGGGCCTCGTGCGCATCCCGCTGCTGCAGGCGGGCAGGATCACGCTCGCTGCGCTGGAGCACGACCGCTTCGTCGCGGCGCTGCCGCGCCATCATCCGCTCGCCGGGCACCGGTCGCTGTCGCTGTCCGAGCTCGCCGGCGAGCGCTTCGTGATGTACGCCCGCGAGGAGGCCTCGGGACTGCACGCGGCGGCGATGGCGGCCTGCCAACTGGGCGGCTTCCAGCCCCGCATCACGCAGATCGCCACGCAGATCCAGACGGTGATGGCGCTGGTGGAAAGCGGGCTCGGCATCGCGCTGGTGCCGTCGATCATGCACCGCTTCGCCAACGAGCGGCTGGCGTGCATTCCGGTCGACGACATGCCGGGTGCCGCGTCGATCGGCTTGGCGCTGGCCTATTGCGCCGAGACCGAGCGTCCCGCCGGGCGGCATTTCCGGCAGGTCGCGCAGTCGGCCTTTCCCGTCGAGCAACCCGCCAACGGCCAAGCGCTGCGCTGACGCCCGTCCGGTGCGGTACGCCGCGGCACGGCGCTTACCGCGTGCTACATTGCCCTCGTAATCCGACCCGCCCACACGCACCGATGAAAACGCTGCTGATCGTCTACCACACGATGACCGGAGGCACGCAGCAGATGGCCGAGGCCGCCGCCGACTCGGCGAGGAGCCAGCCGGACATCGAGGTCCGCCTGCTGCGGGCCACCGAGACCCGGCCCGACGATGTGCTGAACGCCGACGGCTATCTGTTCGCCACGCCGGAGAACCTCGCCGCGATGTCCGGGCTGATGAAGGACTTCTTCGACCGCTGCTATTACCCGGTACTCGACCGCATCAATGGCCGCCCCTATGCCGCGATGATCTGCGCCGGCAGCGACGGCCAGAACGCGCTGCGCCAGATCGACCGGATCGCCACCGGCTGGCGCCTGCGCTCCGTGGCACCCGGGCTGATCGTCTGCACGCATGCGCAAACGCCGGAGCGCATCCTGGCACCGAAGCAGATCGGCCCCGAAGATCTGGCGCGCTGCGCGGAACTTGGGGAAGGCTTGGCAAGCGGGCTGGCGCTGGGCGTGTTCTAGGACTTACGCTTCTTTCCAGCTTTCGGTGAGGCGGTCCTCCAAAAACAGGGCGTCCCCTTTAGGGACAACAAGCAACTTCAGCCCCAGACCATCGAGTACCTTCATCAGGCCGTCGAGCCCGACCGATCTGCCGTTCTCCAGACGAGAAAGCAAGTCCTTGGAGACATTGAGCAAATCGGCCGCATCGTCGATCCGCAATTGACAACGTCCTCGTTGGCTGCGAATCAAAGCCCCTAACGACTGCAGATCGTGAGCGACCGGGCTCAGGGAGATATCCGGCAACGGCAGTTTTCTGACCATGTTTTGACCTCGTCATCCACCTTGGTCGGCCCATTAGTTCCCATATTCCGGAACTATCGACCTATTGGCCGCCACGGAGGCAATAATTCCTCAATCTCCGGAACAATAACGACTTGGATGGCGCGCCGCGCGCCGGCTGGCGAGTGCAATCACGTCGTGTCGAACGCTTGCTCCAGGACTTGCCGCACCGTCGCCGCCACCCGATGCGGATTGCCACGCCGCCAGACCAGATGTAGCTCGACATCCAGCCCGACCTGATCGTCGATCGGCCGGAAGCGCACCCCGGCGTAGCCGAGGCGCCAGGCCGACTGCGGCACCAGCGCGACGCCCATGCCGGCGTCGACGAGCGACAGGATCGAGTGCGTATGGCTCAGCGTCTGCACGGTGTCGGGCGCCACGCCTTCGGCGCGCAGGCGCCCGGCGACGATCTCGTACAGATAGCGCGATTCGGAGCGGCAGAACTCGATGAACGGTTGGCCTTCGAGCGCGGACAGCGGCAGGCGTTCGGCCTGCAGCAGCGGATGCCCGGCCGGCGCGGCCAGCACGAAAGGCTCGCGCAACAGCGGCGCCGATTCGACGAAGCTGCGCGGCGCGAACGGGCGCACCAGGCCCAGTTCGATGCGGTCGGCGGCGATCGCCTCGAGTTGCGCGTCGGTCTGCATCTCGCGCAGCGACACATGGACCTCGGGCAGGCTGCTACGGATCGCGCCCAGCAGTTGCGGCAGCAGCGCAAAGCTCGCCGCCGGAATGAATCCCATCGACACGCTGCCGGCGTCGGCGCGCATGGCGCGGCGCGCGGCCAGCTTGGCGGCCTGGCTGCGGCGCAGGATGTCCTCTGCCTCGCGCAGGAAGATCGCGCCCGCCGGCGTCAGGCGGACCGCGCCACCCGAGCGGTCCAGCAACTGCACGCCCACCTCATGTTCGAGCAGCTGGATATGCCGAGTCAGCGGGGGCTGCGTCATGTTCAGCAAGGCAGCGGCCCGGCCGAAATGCAATTCGGTCGCGACGGCCACGAAGCTGCGCAGATGGGATAGCTGGAACACGATTCAAATCTTGAATTGGGTAATCGCCAGTTTGGATTGGACGGCGGCACCGGCGCCTTTCTACAGTAGCGCCTCTCATGTCCATTCCATCAGGAGTTCAAGTGGCGACTTTCGAAGGTTCCGCGCTGCGCGAGGCGCTCAATGGCATTTCCGGAATCCTGGTCACGCCGTTCGACGCGAATGATACCGTCTCGCCCGGTCCGCTCTCGACCGTGGTCGATCGAGCCGTGAACGCCGGCGTGCATGTACTGGTCGCCAACGGCAATACCAGCGAGTTCTACGGCCTGCGCGAGCAGGAGGCGGTGCGCATGGTCCATGCCGCCGCGGAATGCGTGGCCGGCCGGGTGCCGCTGCTGGCCGGCGTCGGCCGCAGCGTCCATGAAGCCTGCGCCCTCGCCCGTGCCTCTCGCGAAGCCGGCGCCGATGCGCTGATGGTCCATCAGCCGCCCGATCCCTTCGTCGCGCCGCGCGGCGTGGTCGCCTATGTGCAGAAGATTGCCGAGGCCGGCCAGGGCCTGCCGCTGGTGCTCTATCTGCGCAACGACAACATCGGCCTGGCCGCGATCGAAGCGCTGTGCCGCATTCCCGAGGTCGTCGGCGTCAAGTGGGCCTCGCCTACGCCGATGATGCTGGCCGAAGCAATCCGCCGCACCGCGGACCGCGGGCTGGCCTGGGTCGGCGGGCTGGCCGAAGTCTGGGCGCCGCCCTTCTATGCCGTCGGCGCGCGCGGCTTCACCTCCGGCCTGATCAACGTGATGCCCGAGCGTTCGGTGGCGATCCATCGCGCGCTGGAAGACGGCGACCATGCGCTGGCGATGCGCCTGATCGGCGAGATGCTGCCCTTCGAGGATCTGCGCGCCCAGGAAAACAACGGCACCAACGTCACGGTCGTCAAGGCCGCGCTGCAGCTGATGGGCAACGACTGCGGCGCCGCACGGCCGCCGTCGGCGTGGCCGCTGACCGAAGCCCAGCAGCAGCGCCTGCACGAGCTGATGTCCGGCTGGGGGCTCGCACGCTGATTTCATCGCGGGCGGGAGCCCGCTCCGCACGCCCGGGACGTGCCACGTCCCACTACAACAACGTTCATTGGAGACTATCGATGCCATTTCGTCGCACCCTGCTTGCCTTCTGCGCCTTTGCCTCGTTGACCGGCAGCGCGCTCGCGGAAACCTATCCTGCCCGTCCCATCACCATCGTGATCGGCTCCAGCCCCGGCAGCGCCACCGACGGCCTGGCCCGCGCCCTGGGCAATGAAGTGACCCGGCTGACCGGGCAGGCCGTCGTGATCGAGAACCGCGCCGGCGCGATGGGCGGCATCGCGGCCCAGACCGTGGCTCGGGCCAAGCCGGACGGCTACACGCTGTTCATCACGACCAACACCACGCAGGCGGCCAATCCGCATCTGCTGAAGAAGCTGCCCTACGACCCGATCAAGGACTTCACGCCGGTCTCGATGCTGACCAAGGGCTACCAGCTGCTGGTCGTCAATCAGAACGTCAAGGCCAACAGCGTCGCCGAACTGATCGCCCTGGCGAAGAAGGAGCCG
The DNA here is from genome assembly GCF_053903255.1 of Cupriavidus sp. JZ107. Lineage (NCBI taxonomy): Bacteria > Pseudomonadati > Pseudomonadota > Betaproteobacteria > Burkholderiales > Burkholderiaceae > Cupriavidus > Cupriavidus sp. JZ107. The sequence continues at coordinate 1,290,161 of NZ_CP096480.1, forward strand.
GGCAAGCTGACGTACGGCTCGGGCAGCTCGTCGGCGCGCGTCGCCGCCGAACTGTTCCAGCAGATGAGCGGCACCGAGATGACCCATGTCCCCTACAAGGCGAACCCGCCGGCGGTGGTGGACCTGGTTGCCGGCCAGACGGACCTGATGATCGTCGACCTGCCCGCGAGCCTGCCGCAGGTACGTTCCGGCAAGCTGCGCGTGCTCGGTTTCAGCGGTCCCAAGCGCTCGGCCCTGGTGCCCAACGTGCCGACCATCGCCGACACGCTTCCCGGTTACGAGGCTGGCTACTGGAACGCGCTGTACGCGCCCGCCAATACGCCGCAGCCGGTGGTGCAGCGCCTGAGCGAGCTGGTCCATCGCGCGCTGGCCACGCCGAGCGTGCGGCAGGTCGTCGAGCAGAGCGGCCAGGAAATCGCGCTGTCGAGCGCCGAGGAGCTCGGCCGCTTCCAACTGGCCGAGCTGGACCGCTGGGGCCGCATCATCCGCACCGCCGGTATCGAGAAGGAATAAGCCGTGCCCGGCGCCGCCGGGCGCCCCCGTCGCCAACAAGGAAGCCACCGTGAAATCGCACTACATCGCCGGCGAATGGGTCGCCGGCACCGACAGCAGCGCCAACGTCAATCCGTCCGACTTGTCGGACATCATTGACCACTACGCGCAGGGGGACGCAGTGCTCGTCGACCAGGCGGTCGACGCCGCGCGGCAAGCCTTCGGCAAGTGGTCGCTGTCGACGCCGCAGCAGCGCTTCGATGTGCTCGATTTCGTCGGCAACGAGCTGCTGCAGCGCCGCGCCGAGCTGGGCGACCTGCTGGCGCGCGAGGAAGGCAAGACGCTGCCGGAGGCGACCGGCGAGGTCGCGCGCGCCGCGCAGATCTTCAAGTTCTTCGCCGGCGAGGCGCTGCGTACGGCCGGCGAGCTGCTGCCCTCGGTGCGCCCCGGCATCGGCGTCGAGATCACGCGCGAGCCGATCGGCGTGGTCGCGCTGATCGCGCCTTGGAACTTTCCGATCGCGATTCCCGCCTGGAAGATCGCTCCAGCGCTGGCCTATGGCAATTGCGTGGTGTTCAAGCCGGCGGAGCTGGTGCCGGGCTCGAGCTGGGCGCTGGCGGAAATCCTGAGCCGTTCGGGCCTGCCGGCCGGCGCCTTCAATCTGGTGCTCGGCCGCGGACGCGATGTCGGCCAGCGGATGGTTGAACATCCGCAGGTCGATGCCATCAGCTTCACCGGCTCGGTGGCCACCGGCCGCAGCATCGCCGCGCAGGCCTGTCAGCGCATGGCGAAGTTGCAGCTGGAGATGGGCGGCAAGAATCCGCTGGTCGTCACCGACGATGCCGATCTGGAGCTTGCGGTCGAGGTCGCGCTGCAGGGCTCGTTCTATTCGACCGGCCAGCGCTGCACCGCGTCGAGCCGCATCATCGTCACGCAGGGTATCCACGACCGCTTCGTCGCCCGGCTCGCCGAGCGCACCGCGGCACTGGTGGTCGGCGACGCCCGCGATGCGCGCACGCAGATCGGCCCGGTGGTCGACGCGCGCCAGTTGGAGCAGGACGAACGCTATATCGCCATCGGCAAGGCGGAAGGCGCGCGGCTGGTGTGCGGCGGCGAACGGCTTTCGGTCGGCAAGGAAGGCTTCTATCTGCGCCCGGCGCTGTTCGTCGACTGCAGCAACGACATGCGGATCGCTCGGGAGGAAATCTTCGGGCCGGTGGCCGCGGTGATTGCGGCACGGGACTACGAGGAAGCGCTGGCGCTCGCCAACGATACCGAGTTCGGCCTGTCCGGCGGCATCTGCACCACCTCGCTGAAGCTGGCGACGCATTTCAAGCGCCACGCGCAGGCCGGCATGGTGATGGTCAACGCGCCGACCGCCGGCGTCGATTTCCACGTGCCGTTCGGCGGACGCAAGGGGTCGAGCTACGGTCCGCGCGAACAGGGCCGCTATGCGCAGGAGTTCTATACGACGGTGAAGACGGCCTATACCGCGGCTTGATCGCGGCTTGATCCCGGCTTGATCGCGGCTTGACGCTCCGGTCGCCCCGCTTAGAATGCTGCCATTCCACCATCAAGCGGGGCATGGCGAATGGAATCTGTCATCGGGGTCGTGGCGCGCTTCGCGATGTACGCGCTGTTCCAGTTCGTCCTCTATTGGCCCGGCTGGCTGGTACTGAAGATCGTGACGCTGGGCCGGTATCCGGCTTCGCCGATGCGGCGCGACGCGTGGTACGAGTTCGAACTGGTCGCGGTCGCCGGCATGCTGGCGATCGTCGGCATCGGGATCACCGTCGCGGCGCTCACGTAGCGGGGTACGCCCGCAGTCCGCCCTCGTCACTGCGCTACAGCCCCTTCGGCAATAACGTCCCCACTGCCTCCCGCATCAGCCTTGCGATCAACTGCTGACGATCGCGGGGCATCCGCGCCAGCGTGGTGGCGACGCTGATACCGGCCACCGGTTCGCCGTCGCGGTTGTGCACCGCCATGCCGACCGCGAGCGCGCCGCGGGTCGCGTGATTGCCGATCACCGACCATCCGCGCTCCCGCGTCGCCCGAATCAGGATGCGCATCCGCTCCGGCGTCATGCCGCCGTATTGAGCCAGGGTGTCGGCATTGCCATCGATGATTTCCCCCACCGCCTCATCCGGCAACGCGGACAGCAGCGCCAGCCCGGCCGCGCCGACGCCGAGTGGCTGGCGCGTACCGACCTGGATCACCAGCACCTGCACCGGATGCGTGCCCACATGGCGCGCGATGCAGCGCGACAGCGAGCCATCGCGGACGATCGCGAAGGCCGCATCCCCGCACGCTCCGCTGACCCGCGCCAGCACCGGCCGCAGCTTCTCCGCCAACTCGGTCGAGCCGTCGCGCTGCGGCATCGCGGCGAGCCGCGGCCCGCTGACATAGCGAAAGCGGCCGCGCTGCGCGACATAGCCGCATTCGATCAACGTGGCCAGCAGCCGATAGACGGTCGGGCGCTCCAGCCCCGCCGCCCTGCATAGATCGACCACGCGCAAACCGTCCCTGCCGCCCGCGAGAATCGCGTCGAGCAGCGTCAGGCCGCGCCGCAGCGCTCGCGCGCCCTCCTCCGGAGCGGTGGTTGAAACGTCCGCCTGCCGGACGTTCCGATTCGCAAGGCGAGAGGTCATCGGGAAGAATTTCCGTGCCGGGATACCAGTGCGCAGTATGCCCCAACACCACAAGAGGGCCGCCCCGGCGAGGCTATCGACCCAGGAGACGACCATCATGAACGTACGCAACGCGCCGCGCCGGCGCCTGTTCGGCTGTGCCCTTGCCCTTTCGCTTGCCGCGCTGGCAGGCGGAACTTCCCTTTCTGTCCATGCCCAGCAGCCTTGGCCCAGCAAGCCACTGCGGCTCGTCGTCGGCTATGCCGCGGGCGGCGCGACCGACGTGCTGGCGCGCCTGGTCGCGCTCAAGGTCGGCGAAGAACTCGGCAAGCCCTTGGTCGTCGAGAACCGTGCCGGGGCCAACAGCAACGTTGGCGCCGAGGTGGTCGCCAAGGCCGAGCCCGATGGCTACACGCTGTACGTCTATACGATCGCCAACACGATCAATGCCTCGCTCTACGACAAGCTCGGCTACGACCCAGCCAGGGACTTCGAGCCGGTCGGCATGATCGCGAAGATTCCAAACGTGCTGGTCGTCAATCCGAGCCTGCCGGTCAAGAACGTGGCCGACTACCTGCGCTTTGCGAAGGAATCTTCGTCGGGCATCACGTTCGCCTCCTCGGGCAGCGGCTCGTCGATCCATCTGTCCGGCGAGATCTTCCGGATGCGCAGCGGCATCAATATGCTGCACGTCCCCTATCGCGGCAGCGCGCCGGCCGTCACCGATCTGCTCGGCGGGCAGGTGCAATCGATGTTCGACAACACGCCGTCCGCGATGCCCCACGTCAAGGCCGGCCGCTTGCGCGCCATTGCGGTAACCAGCGCGCAGCGCATTCCGTTGCTGCCCGATGTGCCAACCGTCGCCGAGTCGGGCTACCCCGGCTTCGACGTGCAGTCGTGGTTCGCAATCGCCGCGCCAGCCGGTACGCCAAGGCCCGTGGTGGACCGGCTCAACGCCGCGCTGAACAAGGCGCTGGCGGCGCCCGACGTGCGGCAGCGGATGCAGGAACTCGCCGCCAATCCGCAACCGGGCACGCCGGAGCAGATGCGCGCCTTCATGATGTCCGAGATCAAACGCTGGCACGACGTCGTCAAGCAATCCGGCGCCCGTGTGAATTGAGGAGTCCCATGTTTCCGATCGATCTGTTCTGGCGGGCCGCGGACCGCTGGCCCGACCACCTCGCCATCGACGCGCCGGACGGCTGCGTCACCTATCGCGAGCTGGCGGCGCGCGTCGCCGCGGTGGCGGCCGGACTGATGGCGCTCGATGCCGCGCCGCAGAGCCGCGTCGGCATCTGCGCCGGCAATTCCGCCACGCATCTGGTCGCGCTGCTGGCGGTGCTGGCCAGCGGCAAGGTCTGGGTACCGCTGAATCCGAAAAGCACACGGCCCGAGCTGCGCCGCATCGTCGATGCGACCGAGCCAAGCATTCTGGTGCTGGATAGCGGCTGCACGGCACTGCTCGACGGCGCGCCGGGCGCCCGCATCTTCACGGATGTGGCGGACGACGGCTGCGACGCGTTGCCGGCAATCATCGCGCGCCATGCCGGCGCGGCGCGGCCCCGTCTCGACCTGTATCCCGATCTCGATCGCGATGCGACGCAGGCCATCAAGTTCACCGGCGGCACCACCGGCGCGCCCAAGGGCGTGATGCAGCCCTACCGCGCGTGGATGGCCAATATCGTCAACCAGATCCATGCGTGGGGCTTCGATGCCGACGACCGCTATGTGATGGCGGCCCCGATCACGCACGGCACCTCGACCTATGTGCTGCCGATCCTCGCGCAAGGCGGCTGCCACGTGATCCTGGACGGCAGCGGTGCCGAGGCGGTCCGCGCCGCGTTTCGCGACCGGCGCGGCACGGTGTCCTTCATGCCGCCGACGCTGATCTACATGCTGATGGCGCTGCCGGACACCTCGCGCGACGACTATCCGGCGCTGCGCCGGCTGATCTACGGCGGCGCGCCGATGCCGGTGGAGAAGATCCGCCAGGCGCGCGCGTTCTTCGGCCCGGTGGTCGGCACCACCTACGGGCAGACCGAGGCGCCGCAACTGCTGACCGTGCTGCGCTCCGAGGATTTCGAGGACGAACGCAATCTGGCCTCGGTCGGACGAACCACCTGGTTCAGCGACGTCGCCATCATGGCGCCGGACGGCAGGCTGTTGCCAGCGGGACAGATCGGCGAGGTCGTCGCGCGCGGCGATCTGGTGATGACCGGCTACTGGCGGCGCCCGGACCTGACCGCCGGGACGATCGTCGACGGCTGGCTGCATACCGGCGATCGGGGTCTGATCGACGAGCGCGGCTATCTGTATCTGAAGGATCGGCTGCGCGAGGTCGTGATCACCGGCGGCTTCAACGTCTATCCGATCGATGTCGAGAACGCGCTGGGCCAGCATCCCGCGGTCCACGAGTCCGCGGTCTTCGGCGTTCCGGACGACAAATGGGGCGAGGCGGTGCACGCCGCCGTTCAGCTGCGCGACGGGGCAGTCATCCCATCCGAGGCCGAACTGATCGCCTTCGTGCGCGAGCGGCTAGGCCCGGTGGCCACGCCCAAGCGAATCCATTTCCACGACGACCTGCCGCGCTCCAGCGTCGGCAAGGTGCTGAAAAACGCCGTACGCGACTGGGCGCTCGCCCACGCAGCGAACACCGCTTCCGCAAACCAGGGAGACCAGCGATGACCGCCACCACCAAGCCCGTGACCCGCCTCTGCACGCATACGCTGACGAGCCTGCACTACCGCGACGCCGATCTGGTCAATGACCTGATGGGCAAGAAGACGTTTACCGAGGTGATGCTGATGCAGATCCTCGGCCGTACGCCGCGGCCCGTCGATATGCGGATCACCGATGTCGTGCTGATCGTGCTGATGGAACACGGGCTGACGCCGAGCGCGATCGCGACGCGGCTGATCTACATGAGCGCGCCGGAGAATCTGCAGGGCGCCGTTTCCGCCGGACTGCTGGCGGTCGGCAGCTCCTTCGTCGGCACCATGGAGAATTGCTCGCAGCTGCTCGATCGGCTGCTTGCTGCCGGCGACCCGCAGGCGGAAGCGCGCGCCATCGCACGCCACTACAAGGAAACGAAGAGCCCGGTTCCCGGCTTCGGCCACCATCTGCACAAGCCGGTCGATCCGCGTGCATACAAGCTGCTTGAGTTGGCCGAAGCGGAGCCAGAACTGAGCGGCGAACGGATTCGCGCGTTGAAGCAATTGTCGGCCGCCGTCGACGAAGCGGCCGGCCGGCCGATCACGATCAATGCCACCGGCGCGGTGGCGGCGCTGCTCGGCGAGATCGGCGTGCCGACCGCGGTGATGCGCGGCTTTGCCGTGATCTCGCGCGCGGCCGGACTGGTCGCGCATATCGTCGAGGAACAACAAAGTCCTTCCGGCCGCTATATCTGGGACACCGTCGAGCACGCGATTCCCTATGCCGGCAACGCACCGACGGGAGAGGCATCGTGACGGGCATGCATGCCCTTCCCCTGAGCCTCGCCGACCGGACCGTGTTCGTCGCCGGCGCCGGTTCGGCCGGTCCCGGCTGGAGCATCGGCCGCGCCGCCAGCCTGACCTATGCGCGGCTCGGCGCCCGCGTCTGCGTCGTCGATCGCGATGCAGCGTCCGCCGAGGAGACCACCGCGCTGATCCGGGCGGAAGGCGGCACAGCGGAGACGTTCATCGGGGACGTCGCCATCGAGCCGGAGGTCGAGCGTCTGTTCGCCCAGGCACGCGATCGCCTTGGTCCGATCGATGTGCTGCACCACAACGTCGGCATCGGCAAGCCCGGCGGCCCGCTCGACACCGCACTGGCAGACTTCGACCAGGCGCACAACGTCAACGTCCGCAGCCTGCTGCTCGCGTCGCAACAGGTATTGCCCGAGATGGTCGCCCGCGGCCGCGGCGCCATCGTGACCATTTCGTCGGTCGCTGGCCTGCGCTATCTCGGCTATCCGCACCTGTCGTACTGCGTCACCAAGGCGGCGGTAATCCAGTTCACGCGCATGCTGGCACAGCAATACGCCTCGCACGGCATCCGCGCCAACACGGTGGTCCCCGGCTTGATCGATACGCCCCGGATCGCGCATACCGTGGCGAAGATGTTCTCCGACAACGACCTCGACGAAGCGCGCGCGGCGCGGGCAAGGCAGGTACCAGTGCAGCGGATGGGAACGGCCTGGGACGTGGCTTACGCCTGCGCGTTTTTGGCTTCGGACGCGGCGGCGTATGTCACGGGGACGGAGATGGTGGTGGATGGCGGGCTGACGGGGAAGTACGCATAGGCTCGCATTGTCCGTCAGTTCGCCTACCTCATGTCCTGGCCGCGACCGAACTTGAAATCCGCGGGTAGTCGTCCGCGGAATGTTCGCAGGCGCTCCAACAACGCATCAGCGTCCCGACTCCTGCGCCTTGGCGAACTGCCCGAATTGTCGACAACAATTTCGACGTGGTCCCCCTCGCGCAATTTCAGCAGCTCCACGATGCTGTTCGGAAGGCGGATGGCCAAACTGGTTCCCCACTTCTCTATGCGCATTGGCGTTCTCCGTGGCTAAGGACCGTAGATGTTCGCTGAAACAAAACGCGACGGCCAGGTTTCTACCCGCCACCAGGCCGGCAACAACTCCCGCACCGACGGCTGCGCGAAGCGGTCGTCGATCAGATAGACCACGCCGCGGTCCTCGCTGGTTCGGATCACCCTGCCCGCTGCCTGAACGACCTTGCGCAGGCCTGGGTACAGATAGGCGTAGGCATAGCCGTCGCCAAACGCGTCCTCCAGCCGGCTGCGCAGCTGCTCGTTGACCGGATTGAACTGGGGCAGTCCGAGCGTGGCGACGAAGGCGCCAATCAGCCGGTCGCCGGGAAGATCGACGCCCTCGGCGAACGGGCCGCCCAGTACGGCAAAGCCCACGCCGCGGCCGCCGGGGCGGAAGGCGGCCAGGAAATCGGCCTGCTCGCCCTCGCCCATGCCGCGCGCCTGCGCCCAGCTCGGGATATCGGCGTGCCGCTGCGTAAACAGCGCCAACGCATCGCCGAGGTAGTCGTGGCTGCTGAAGAAGGCGAGATAGTTGCCTGGCTTCTCCCGATACTGCGCGGCGATCAGCTCGACGATATCCGGCAGCGAGCGCTGCCGATGCGCAAATCGGGTCGAGATATGCGAGGCGACGCGAACGCGCAACTGGTCCGGCTGGAATGGCGACGGCACCTCGTGCCACACCCATCGCTCGGGCAGGCCCAGCATATCGGCGTAGTACGAGGCCGGCGCCAGCGTCGCGGAGAACAGCGAGACGGAATGCGCCGCCGCCAGCCGCGGCCGCAGGAAATGCGCTGGCACGAGGTTGCGTACGCCGAGACGGACATTGGCGTGCGCGCCGCGCGCCGGCATCCGCGTCATGTCGAACACGGAATGCGGACCGATCTGTTCGGCCAGCCGGCAGAATTGCAGCACATCGAAATAGAAGCGCTGCAGCGCCGGGTCCTGTTCGGTGGGCCGCTCCGTAAACCGTTCCAGCAACGCTGCGCACAGCCCTTCGAAGGCATCGAGCAACGGCGCGGGGACCTTCGCCTCGGCCCGATAGTCGCCGGCCAGCGTCTTCCCGGCGGCATTCCATTGGCGGCCGACGCGATCGAACGCGCGGCGCAGATCCGCTGGCGCCTGCCGCCGCAGCGCGCGGAAGTCGGCCTGATCGAGCGTGGCGCTGTACATGTCCCGAGCCCGTTCCGGCAACTGATGGGCCTCGTCGACCAGCACGCTGACGCGCCAACCGTCGTGCAGCGCGAAGGCATGCAGCAACGCCGTGCGGTCGAAGTAGTAGTTGTAGTCCGCCACCACTACATCGCTCCAGCGCGCCATTTCCTGGCTCAGGTAGTACGGGCAGACGTCGTTTGCCCGGGCGATCTCGCGAATCTGAGCGCCGTCCAGCATCGTCCGTCCGGCCGCCTGCGCGCGCGCCGCCGGCAGGCGGTCATGGAAGCCGCGCGCCAGCGGACAGGCTTCGCCGTGACAGGCGCGGCCCGGATATTCACAGGCCTTGTCGCGCGCCACCATCTCGAGCACGCGCAGCGGCATCGCATCCCGCTGCGCGGCCAGTCCGCGCGTGGCCTCCAACGCCAGCGCCCGGCCAGTCGAACGGGCCGATAACACGAACAGCTTGTCGATCTTCTGCTTCGGCATTGCCTTCAGCGCGGGAAAGATCGTGCCGACGGTCTTGCCGATGCCGGTGGGCGCCTGCGCGAGCAGGCAGCGACCGGACAGATTGGCGCGATAGACCGATTCGGCGAGCTCGCGCTGGCCGGCGCGAAACGAGCCATGGGGAAAGGCCAGCGAGTCCAGCGACAGGTCGCGCCCGGCGCGATGCGCCAGCTCCTGCTCGGCCCAGCCGACAAAGGCACGGCATTGCGCCTCGAAGCATTCGCGCAGCGTCTGCGCTGTAAATCGCTGCGTCTCGGCACGCTCGCGGCCGCTGACGATATCGAAATAGACCACCGCGATCTCGATGTCGTCCAGCGCCTCGCGCAGACACATCAGCCAGCCATAGACCTTGGCCTGCGCCCAATGCAGATGCCGATGATGGTCGGGCACCTCGGCGGCGTCGCCGCGCACCGTCTTGATTTCCTCGAGCCGCCGTAGGGCGGGATCGTAACCGTCGGCACGGCCGCGCACGCGCAGCGGCCCCAAGTCCGCGCTCAGGGAGATCTCGGTCCGATAGCCGGCGGGCCGGCGGGAGGTCACGGTGGCATGACCGGCCATGCCTTCCAGCGCGGTCGGCGAAGGCGTGAAGCGCAGGTCCAGATCGCCGGCGCGGGCGGTGAAATCGCACAGCGTGCGGACCGCAACGATGTAGCGCGGTTCGCTGTCGGCCACCGACGCAGGCTCGCCTTGCGCGCGTGGCGAGGCGAATGGCTGGTGCTGGACGTTGGCGGCGGAGTCGGACGGGCTGGCGGCGGCGGACATCGATAACGGCTGGGAATCGCGCCATTTCGCGGGGGACGAAATGGACTGTATAAATATACAGGTGCGCGATCGGCGTGTCGATGTCCCATTACTGTCGTCCCCGCGAATGCGGGGACCCAGTGCTTCGGCTCGATGCCCGATGCAAAGCCGCTGGGTCCCCGCCTGCGCGGGGACGACGGGGCACAACGGACAGGTGCGATTCAATCCACCGAGATATTCGCGCTGCGCGCCACCTTGCCGAACTTCTCGTACTCCGCTTGCGTCAGCGATTGCAATTCCCCGGCGCTCGACGACTTCGGATTGAAGCCGGCCTGCACCAGCTTGTCGCGCACCGCGGCACTGCCCAGCGCTTCGACGAAGGCAGCATTGAGCTTCTGCACGATATCGGCCGGCATGCCGGCGGGCCCGTACACGCCGAACCATGGCTCGACCGAATAGCCGGCCAATCCCGCCTCGGCCAGCGTCGGCACATTGGGCAATGCCGGGGAGCGCGTGCTGCCCGCCACCGCCAGCGCGCGCAGCTTGCCCGCCTGGATATGCGGCAGCGAGGCCGGCAGGTTGTCGAACATCACGGGGATATGCCCGCCCAGCATGTCGTTGATCGCAGGGCTGCTGCCCTTGTACGGGACGTGGGTCAGGCTGGTGCCCGTCATCTGCGCAAACATCGCGGCGGCCAGATGCATCGACGTGCCGGTGCCCGCTGTCGCATAGGTCAGGCCGGGATTGCGCTTGGCATACGCCACCAGTTCGGCCACGGTCTTGACCGGCAGCTGATTGCCGACCTCCAGCACGATGGTCGACGTGCCCAGCAGACTGACCGCGGTGAAGTCGCGGCGCGGATCGAACGGCATCGCCTTGTAGATATGCGGGTTCAGCGCATTGGTCGAGATCGCGCCGAAGCCGATCGTATAGCCGTCCGGCGCCGCCTTGGCCACGGCCTCCATGCCGATATTGCCGCCGGCGCCCGGCCGGTTCTCGATCACCACCGGCTGGCCCAGCTTCTCGGCGACGCGTTGGCCGACGGTGCGCGCCACCAGATCGGTGGTGCCACCCGCGGCGTAGGGCACGATGAAGCGGATCGGCTTGGCCGGGTAGTCAGCGGCGCTGGCCGGCGTCGGCAGCCCAACGATTGCGGTTGCCAGGCCGGCGAGCGCGATGCCGAGAATGGTGCGGCGGGGAAGATGGCGGACGCGAGGCGTGATGGGCGCCATGGGCGTGATGGGCGTCATGGGGCGGTCTCCTTTTGTGTGGTGATTTGCGATCGTTGTTGTCGTTGTTGCGGCTCGCAGCTCGATGTCGATGCAAGCCGGCCGGCGCCATCATATCCAATCCCGACCATGCGCGCGGGGCCGTCCAAGGCCGCAGACCGCCTCTACACGCTGGCGCCCCCGCCCGCTTCGCGCAAGGCATCGAGCGCGGCCACCACCGCGCCGCGGCGGAAACTGTCCTCGCGCCAATACATCGACACCGAGCCGAATCCCGACAGCCGCAGCGGCACGATGCGCAGCGCGCCCAGGTCCTCGAGCCGGCGCGCGGTGCGGTGCGAGGCAACGCCGATCATGTTGGTGTGGTTCAGCAGCGTCAGGTTCAGGACGGTCGAATTGGACTCGACACAGCGCGCCGGCAACGGCCGCCCCGCCGCCGCCAACGCGGATTCGAGCGCATTGCGGATCGGCGTGCCGCGCGGCCAGATCACCCATTGGAACGATTCGAGCGCGGACCAGTCGAGCGCCGCCATCGACAGCAGCGGATGCTTGGGCCGCGCGACGAAGTGGATCGGCTCCATGTACAGCGCCTCGGTACGCAGCCGCGCATCCTGCAGCTCCGGCGCGGAGCGGCCGACCACGATATCGAGCTCGCCGCGCGCGAGCCGGCTCATCAGCTCGTCCATCGTGCTTTCGACGAGGCGGATCTGCGCACCGGGCATCGCCTTCAGCAGCCGCACCACTGCCAGCGGCACGGTATCGGCCGCCGAAGCGCCGGAGGTGCCGATCACCACCAGGCCGCTGCCGCCATCGCGCAGCGCCTGCAGATCGTCGCGCGCGGTATCGAGCTGCGCCTCGATGCGGCGCGCATGCTCGATCAGCGATTCGCCATAGGGCGTCGGCCGCAGGCCGCGCGCGTGCCGCTCGAACAGCGGCAGGCCGATGTCCTCCTCCAGTTCGCGCAGCCATTTCGACAGGCCGGGCTGCGTGGTATTCAGCGCCGCCGCGGTCTGGCTCATATTTCCGGTCTCCGCCAGGCTCAACAACATCTGCAGGTTGCGAAGCCGCAGCCGGTGCGTCCAATCCATCGGGGAAAACCCTCCCAGTCATATCCATATTCGTATGGATCAGATCAACAATTCATTTTCCGAAATATACCTGCGCGGCTACAGTCCCAACAAACGATGACGCGGACAAGCTTCCCTCTCCCCCAGCCCCTCTCCCGCAAGCGGGAGAGGGGAGCCGATCCGCCAGTGTTTTCCCGATTGGAGACCTCGATGTCGAACAGCAAGCGCGATATCGCCCGCGCAGCCTATTACGAACAGATCGGACGCAGCCATATGGCGCCGCTGTGGGAATCGCTGCACGCGCTGGTGCCGCCGCAACCGCAGCCGAAGGCGCAACCGGCGATCTGGAAATACGAGCAGATCCGCCCGCTGGTGATGCAGGCCGGCTCTGTGATCAGCGCCGAGGAAGCGGTCCGCCGCGTGCTGGTGCTGGAAAACCCCGGCCTGCCCGGCAGATCGAGCATTACGTCGACGCTGTATGCCGGCCTGCAGCTGATCCTGCCCGGCGAAATCGCGCCGAGCCATCGCCATACGCAGTCCGCGCTGCGCTTCATCGTCGAGGGCCAGGGTGCCTGGACCGCGGTCGACGGCGAACGCACGACGATGCATCCCGGCGATTTCATCATCACGCCGTCCTGGACCTGGCACGACCACGGCAATCCGCTCGAGGCGGACGGCGGCGAGCCGGTGGTCTGGCTCGACGGGCTCGATATCCCGCTGCTGCAGCATCTCGATGCGGGGTTCGCCGAGAGCTACCCCGAAGCGGTGCAGCCGGTCACACGCCCCGAAGGCAACAGCTTCGCGCGCTACGGCAACAACATGGTGCCGGTGCGCTATCAGCCCACGGGCGGCAGCTCGCCGATCTTCAGCTATCCGTATGCGCGGACCCGAGAGGCGCTCGACCAGCTCTATCGCCATGGCGAGCTCGACCCGTGGGACGGCGTCAAGCTGCGCTACGTCAATCCCGCCACCGGCGGCTGGCCGATGCCGACGATGGCCACCTACATGCAACTGCTGCCGGCCAGCTTCCAGGGCCGCACCTATCGCAGCACCGATGCGACCGTCTACAGCGTGGTCGAAGGCCGCGGCACCGCGCGCATCGGCGAGATGCAATTCCAGTTCGAGCCGCGCGACATCTTCGTCGCGCCGTCGTGGCAGCCGGTGCAGCTCGCCTGCGTCGAGGACGCGGTGCTGTTCAGCTATTCCGACCGCCCGGTGCTCAGCGCATTGAATCTGCTGCGCGAAGAACGGCTCTGACGGCCCGCATCGGGACACTGGCGCGCGCCTGAATCACGGCCGCGCCCCCGATGCCTGCACCCATTCCTGAACGCTACGATCCTGCAAGGACTTCCCATGCCTTTTGTTTTCGATCCCGCGCCCACCGTCGGCATTCCTGTCGCCGGCAGCGGCGATGACCGCTTCCCGGTTCGCCGCGTCTACTGCGTCGGCCGCAACTACGCCGCGCATGCCCGCGAAATGGGCTTCGACCCGGACCGCGAGCCGCCGTTCTTCTTCTGCAAGCCGGCCGACGCGGTGATTCCGGTGGCCTACGGCGACACGCTGTCGCTGCCCTACCCGCCGCAGACGCAGAACTATCACTACGAGGCCGAACTGGTTGCCGCAATCGGCCGCGCCGGCAGCGATATTCCGGTCGAACAGGCGCTCGATCACGTCTGGGGCTATGCCGTTGGCCTCGACATGACGCGGCGCGACCTGCAGATGAAGATGCGCGAGATGGGCCGCCCCTGGGAAATCGGCAAGGCGTTCGACGCGTCGGCACCGATCGGTCCGCTGCATCGCGCAGGCGACGTCGGCCATCCCGAGCAGGCCGAACTATGGCTGACCGTCGACGGCGACACGCGCCAGCGCAGCAATGTCTCGCATCTGATCTGGTCGGTCGCGGAAACGGTGGCCTATCTGTCGCAGTACTTCCGCCTGGAGCCGGGCGACCTGATCTTTACCGGCACCCCCGAGGGTGTCGGCGCGGTGAAACCGGGCCAGCGGATGGTGGCCGGCGTACAGGGACTTGGCGAACTGTCGGTGCGCATCGCCTGAGCGGAACGAGTGAAAGCGATCATGCAGCTGCACAGCTTCTTCAACAGCTCGACGTCGTACCGCGTGCGCATCGCGCTCGCGCTGAAGGGTCTGCCCTACGACTACGTGCCGGTCAATATCCGCAACGGCGCCCATCGCGCCCCCGGCTATGTCGAGCAGATCAATCCGTCGGCCAGCGTGCCGGCGCTGGTCGATGGCGATCTGCACCTGGGCCAATCGCTGGCCATCATCGACTACCTCGACGCGCGGCATCCGGAGCCGCGGCTGATTCCCGCCGACATCGAAGCGCGCTCGCGCGTGCTGGAGCTGTCGTACGCGATCGCCTGCGACATCCATCCGGTCAACAACCTGCGGGTGCTGCGCTATCTGCAGGACACGCTGGGCGTGTCGCCGGAACAGAAGGACGCCTGGTACCGGCACTGGGTCGACGAGGGCCTGGCCATGGTCGAACGGCTGCTGGCAAAACACGCGTCCGGCCCGTGGTGCTCCGGCGATCGGCCCACGCTGGCGGACTGCTGCCTGGTGCCGCAGATCGCCAACGCGCAGCGAATGGGTTGCGACACCGAGCGTTTTCCGCTGGCGATGGCGGTCTATCGCCATGCGGTCGAGCATCCGGCCTTCCGCGCCGCCGATCCGCGCCAGCAGCCGGACTATCCGGGCTGAGCGCCATGCATCCCGGGGAGCGGGACAGGAGACATCGATGAACACATCACAACAGGACCGCAAGGTCATCGTCGTCGGCGGCGGCATCGGCGGCCTGGCGGCAGCGCTGGCGCTGGCACGACAGGGCATTCGCATCGAACTGCTGGAACAGGCCGAGCGGATCGGCGAAATCGGCGCCGGCATCCAGCTCGCGGCCAACGCCTTCGCCGCGCTGGACGCGCTGGGCGTCGGCGAGGCGGCGCGCAACCGCTCGGTATTCACGGACCATCTGATGCTGATGGACGCGGTCGATGCCAGCGAGGTGGCGGTGGTCGACGTAGGCGAGCGCTATCGCCAGCGATTCGGCAATCCCTATGCCGTGATCCATCGCGCGGACATCCATCTGTCGATCCTTGAAGCGGTTCAGGACCATCCGCTGATCCGCTTCCACACCGCCACGCGGGTCGAGGGGCTCGATCAGGACGACAACGGCGTCACCGTGGTCGACCAGCGCGGCGAGCGGCACCGCGCGGATGCGGTGATCGGCTGCGACGGCGTCAAATCGGCCGTGCGCCAGGTGCTGCTGGGCGACGAGCCGCGCGTCACGGGCCATGTGGTCTACCGCGCGGTCGTCGAGCTCGACGACATGCCGCGGGACCTGCGCATCAATGCGCCGGTGGTCTGGGCCGGCCCTCACTGCCACCTGGTCCATTACCCGTTGCGCGGCGGCCAGCAGTACAACCTGGTGGTGACGTTCCACAGCCGCGAGCAGGAGGTCTGGGGCGTCAGGGAAGGCAGCAAGGAAGAAGTGCTGTCGTACTTCGAAGGCATCCATCCGCGGCCGCATCAGATGCTGCATCGCCCGACCTCGTGGAAGCGCTGGGCCACCGCCGACCGCGATCCGGTCGAGCGGTGGAGCTTTGGCCGCGCCACGCTGCTGGGCGACGCCGCGCATCCGATGACGCAATACCTCGCGCAGGGCGCCTGCCAGGCGCTGGAGGACGCGGTGACGCTGGGCGCCGCCGTCGAGCACTGCGACGGCGACTTCGAGGCGGCGTTCGCGCTGTACGACCGGGTCCGGATTCCGCGCACCGCACGCGTGCTGTACTCCGCCCGCGAGATGGGCCGGATCTACCACGCCAGGGGCGTCGAACGTCTGGTGCGCAATTCGCTGTGGGTCGGCCGCACGCAACAGCAGTTCTACGACGCGCTGGCCTGGCTGCATGGATGGCGCGCGCAGGACTGCCTGAAGGTCCCGGGCCAACGCTGATACCGGTCCGCAGATCAAGTCACTGGGTTCCCGCCTGCGCGGGAACGACGGAAAAGTCTGTCGTCCCCGCGAAAGCGGGGACCCAGCGGCTCTGCGCACGCCCAAACATAACGCGCCCAGCGCGAATCCCAAGGAGACAACCATGCCGCGCCCCGCCATCGACGTGACGCGCTTCATCGACGAAGCGCCGTTATCGCCGTTCCAGATCCTGATCGTCGTGCTGTGCTTCCTCGTCGTCGCGATCGACGGCTTCGATACCGCCGCGATCGGCTTTATCGCACCGGCCATCCGCAGCGAATGGCAGCTGAGCCCGGCACAGCTGGGCCCCCTGTTCGGCGCAGGGCTGGCCGGACTGATGGGCGGCGCCTTCCTGTTCGGTCCGCTGTCGGACCGCTACGGCCGCAAGACCGTGCTGGTCTTCAGCGTGCTGTTCTTCGGCGTCGCGAGCCTGGTGTCGGCCTGGTCGGACTCGTTGTGGGAACTGATCGCGCTGCGCTTCATCACCGGCCTCGGGCTCGGCGGTGCGATGCCCAATGCGATCACGCTGACCTCGGAATACTGCCCCGACAAACGCCGCTCGTTCCTGGTGACGACGATGTTCTGCGGCTTCACGATCGGCTCGGCGCTCGGTGGCCTGGCCTCGGCGGGCCTGATCGAAACGTATGGCTGGCGCTCGGTGCTGGTGGTCGGCGGCGTACTGCCGCTGCTGCTGGTGCCGGTACTGCTGGTGCTGCTGCCGGAGTCGGTCCGCTATCTGGTGACCATGGGCAAGAAGCTCGATCGCGTCGCCGCGGCGCTGCGGCGTATCGACCGAAACGCGGACCTGCGCGACGCGACGTTCATGGTGCCGCCGCGCACGCAGGCCGGCTCGCCGGTCTGGCATCTGTTCCGTCCGGAGCTGCTGCGCGGCACCTTGCTGCTGTGGTTCGCCTTCTTCATGAGCCTGCTGGTGATCTACCTGTTGTCGAGCTGGCTGCCGACCGTGCTGCGCGGCACCGGCATCTCGCTGAAGCACGCAGCGCTGGTCACCGCGATGTTCCAGGTCGGCGGCACCGTCGGCGCCATCGTGCTCGGCTGGCTGATGGACCGGCTCAATCCGCATCATGTGCTTGCCGCCAGCTACACGCTGGCCGGCCTGTTCACCGCCGTGATCGGCAACGTGACGGCAAGCCCGGTGCTGGCCGCCGTCGCCGTGTTCTGGGCCGGCTTCTGCGTGTCCGGCTCGCAGGTCGGCGCAAACGCGCTGTCGGCGGCCTACTACCCGACCGACTGCCGCGCGACCGGCGTCAGCTGGGCCAACGGTGTCGGCCGCATCGGCTCGGTGGTCGGCTCCGTCGGCGGCGGCGCGATGCTGTCGCTGGGCCTGGGCATGCCGGCGCTGTTCGTGCTGGTCGGCATTCCCGCCGTACTGGCCGGATTGACGATGCTGGTGCTGGGCCGCGGGCATACGGCCGCCCGCCCGGCGCTGCCGGCGGTGCAGGGCTAAGCGCGCGCCTGCTTGCCGTCGCCCAGAAAGGCGCCCTGCCTGACCAGCACGGCCTGCAACTCCGGTACGTCGATGTCGTGGGGCGAGCAGCGGTCCCGTACCGCCAGTGCGGCCGCGGTACCGGCCGCCTGGCCCATCACGAAGCAGGCGCCCGACACGCGCGCCGCCGATTGCCCGTCATGCGTCATCGACGCGCAGCGGCCCGCCACCAGCAGATTGTCGACGCCGCCCGCACTGGCGCGCCGCGGCAGCAGCATCCGGTATGGCAGCTGGTTGTAGCCGCGCGAATCCGGAATCGGCGGCCATACCCATTGCACGTCGCCGGCCACATGCTTCTCCAGCGGCCAGCCGTTGACGCCAATTGCATCGGGGAAATCGGCGCAGTTCAGCACGTCGCCGGCGGTCAGCATGGTCTCGCCGATCAGCCGGCGCGTTTCCCGAATGCCCAGCTGCGGCGCAATGTCGAGCGCATAGGCCCGTTCGAAGCCGGGCACCCTGGCGCGCAGGAAGCGCAGATATTCGACGATCTGGCGGCGGCCCTCGATCTCGCCTTCGCTCAGCGAATATGCGTCGGTACCGTCGGTCGCGGAGCCGTCGAGCTCGCGGAGCTGGGTCACGTTGACGCGCCACTCGTACGGATGCTTCTGCGGGCGTACCACCGCGCCACGCCGCGGGAAGCGGAATTCCCCGGCGGCCTCGGCCTCGTCCATCAGCGCCGGGATGGTCTTCCAGGCCTCGCCGGCGCGCTGCGCGTCGACATTGCCGACGCGGAACATCAGCGTGGGATACAGCATATGTCCGTGCCCGTCGCCCTTCTCGGTGGGCACACCGGCCCAGTGGGCGATATCGGCATCGCCGGAGCAATCGATGAAACAGCGCGCGCGCACCGCGACGCGGCCGGACTTGGTCTCGAGCAGCAGCGCGTCGAGGCCGCCGTCCGCATGACGAACGACGCCTGCCGCAAGCGCATGGAACAGCAACTGGACTCCGTGATCGGCCAGCAGCGCATCGGCGGCGCACTTGAACGCCGACATGTCGTAGGCCTGCGCGTGGATCTTGCCGAGCACCAGATGCGGTTCGTTCAGGCCATCGAGCCTGCGCATCCGCATCAGCAGGTCATCCACGACGCCATGCACGACCTGGCGGATGTCGCCAAACACGTTGGCATGCAGGCCGCAGAAGTTCGTCACGCCGGCGGCGGTGCCCATGCCGCCGAGGAAGCCGTAGCGTTCGGCCAGCAACACCCGCGCGCCATTGCAGGCGGCTGCCGCGGCTGCGCTGATGCCGGCGGGGCCGCCGCCCAGTACCACCACGTCAAAGGGGCCGAGCACCGGGACTTCGCGCCGCGCCTCCGTCAACCTGTCCCCGCGATCCAGTTCTTCCATCGTCGTTGCCATGCTAGTCCAGCCGAATCCCGTGTTTTTCAATGACCGGCTTCCAGCGCGCGACGTCCTCCGCCATCACGCGGCGGAACGCGTCGGGCGTGTTGCCGACCGGGTCCATATATTGAAGGCGCATCTTTTCGCGCAGCGCCGGCTCGGCCAGCGCGGCGACGATCTCGTCGTGCAGCCGCCTGACGATCGGCGCCGGCGTACCGGCCGGCACCACATAACCGATCCACGCATCGGCCTGTACGTCGGCGATGCCGGCCTCCGCCAGCGTCGGCAGGTCCGGCAGCGATGGCGAACGCTTCGCACTCGCGACCGCGAGCGCCTTGATGCGGCCGCTCTTGACATGCGGCATCACGGTGGCCGCCGGCAGGATCGCCATGTCGACGTCGCCGGCGATCACCGCGGTGACCGCGGCACCGGAGCCGGGATACGGCACGTGGACGGGATCGGCCCCACTGCGCGCCGCGAGCGCCGCCACCGCCAGATGCGAGATCGTGCCCGCGCCCATCGACGAATAGCTCAATGCCTTCGGTTGCTTCTTCAGCAGCGCCAGCAGTTCGGCGGCGTTGCCCGCCGGCACGCGGTTGGCCACCACCAGCACCGCGGGCTGGCTGGTCGCGATGGTCACCGGCTGCAGGTCGCGCGCCGGGTCATACGGCATCTTGCGGTACAGCAGCGCATTGACCGCCAGCGGACCGGCGATGCTGAGCCCGATCACCTGGCCATCGGGCCTGGCCTTGGCGATGGCGTCGGTGCCGATATTGCCGGCGGCGCCAGTCTTGTTCTCCACCACCATCGGCTGCCCCAGCCGCGCCGTCAGCCGTTCACCGATCAGCCGCGCGGTGATGTCCGGCGTCGAGCCCGCCGCGAACGGCACGATCACCCGCAACGGACCGCTCGGCCAGTCCTGCCCATGGGAAAGCGTCGATACCGCGGGCAGTGCAGCCAGCGCGGTACAAGCGAGCCATCTCCCCAGCTTGCCTGTCTGCATGCAATGTCTCCAACAATGTCTTGTCTGTATGCGGCGCGCTGTCCGGTGGCGCCTTGCGGCAAGATTAGGGCAATGGCACTATGGCGTCCATGCAATGGCCGACATAGGCTCAAGCGGGATTTTCAATAATGGATACGAAGCTGCTGGCCGTTTTCGACGAGGTCTACAAGACCCGCAGCGTGTCCCGCGCGGGCGAACATCTGGGCCTGCCGCAGACCTCGGTCAGCCTGGCGCTGGGCCGGCTGCGCCGTCAGTTCGGCGATCCGCTGTTCGTCCGGACCGCCGAAGGCATGTTGCCGACCCCGCATGCGGAGACGCTGATCCAGCCGTTCCGGCAGGCGCTGGCGATCCTGCGCACCGCCACGCAGCAGCAGGTGGTGTTCGACCCGCCGCGTTCGGAACGCACCTTCCGCATCAGCATGACCGATATCTCGCACCTGCAGTTTCTGCCGGGACTGATGAACCGGCTCAATACACTGGCGCCTGCGATCCGCGTGGAAGTGATGCGAATCTCGACGGAGACACCCAAGGAGCTCGAAACTGGGGCGTCGGACCTCGCCGTGGGATTCATGCCCGAGCTGGAGGCGGGCTTCTATCAGCAACGCCTGTTCAATCAGGGCTTTGCCTGCGTCGTGCGGCAGGACCATCCCCGAGTCGAGCGGCGCATGACGGCCACGCTGTTCAAGCGCGAAAAACATGTGGCGATCACCGCCGCGGGCACCGGCCATGAACTGCTCGAACGCGAGCTGGCGCGGCGGCGGGTCACGCGCAACGTCGCGTTGTCGCTGCCGACGTTGCCTGGGCTGGGCAATCTACTGGCCAATACCGACCTGGTCGCCACGGTGCCGGAGCGCGTGGCGCAGATGCTGATGGGTATCGCCAACGTCAAGGCGTTGGCCCCGCCCTTCCCGCTGCCGATCTTCTCGATCAAGCAACACTGGCACGAGCGCTATCACCAGGACCCGGCCAATCGCTGGCTGCGTTCGGTGATTGCGGACCTGTTTCTCGACTAGGCCCTCGCCTCTTCCTCGCCTCTCCCTCGCTTCGCACGTATCATGCCGGCGATGTATCCGAACCGAACAAACACCGGCAACGCCGGACGCTGAACCCGATGGACAAACTGCTTGCGCTGAAGATGTTCGTCGAGACCGTCGACGCCAAAGGCTTTTCCGCCGCGGCGCGGCGGCTGGACCTGGCCACCTCGTCGGTGACGCGCGCGCTGGACGGCCTCGAGCAATCGCTCGGCGCAGTGCTGCTGAACCGCTCGACGCGCCAGGTCACCGTCACCGAGGCGGGCGCCGCCTACTATCAGCAGGCCCGACGGATTCTCGAGGCAGTCGAGGAAGCCGATGCGCTGATCGCCGACCGCGGCGACATACCGGTGGGCCAGTTGCGCGTGTCGCTTCCCGTCGCCTTTGGCCGCCGCTGCATCGCCCCGCATCTGGGCGCGCTGCTCGAACGGTATCCGCAGCTGGAGCTGGAGGTGACGCTGACCGACGACATCGTCGATCTGCTCGGCGACCGCTTCGACCTGTCAGTGCGCATCGGCAATGCCTCGTCGTACGACAATGTCATCGCGCGACAGATCGGCACGTTCCGACGGCATGTGGTCGCGAGTCCCGCCTACCTGCAGCGGCATGGCACGCCGTCGCTTCCCGAGGATCTGGTCGGCCATGCCTGCCTGCGCTTCCGCTTCGGCTACGGTGCGCGTGATCAGGTCTGGACGTTCGAGCGGGATGGGGAACGGCAAATCGTGCCGGTCCGGGGCCATTTCCGCAGCAACAACATCGACGTGCTGCACGAGCTTGTGTTGGCCGGTGCCGGGATCGGCCTGCTGCCGGACTGGGTCACCGATGCCGATATCGAGGCGGGACGACTGCAGCGCCTGTTCGACGATTGGACCGTCAACCCGGATCAGGTCAGCAGCGGCGTGTCGGCGCTGTATCTGCCGAACCAGCGTGGCTCCCGCCGTATCGCCGCCTTTCTCGCCTTCCTGGAGGGGCTGCCGGCCCTGGCGCAGGGCCGCTGCTGACGCCCGCACGCGACGCATTGTCTTGGGCGCAACGCTGATTTGCGCCGGCATGGCATTCACCGCAACGACCCGTCCGCCTAAGCTTCGGACATTCCAACCGACAAGTCCGAGGCCATCAACATGCCCGCTCCTTCCGCTCTCGCCCCATCGGCTTCCCACGCGCCTGCGATGCCCGCCACGCTGGTCGCATTGTTCTCGCTTTGCGCCGGGGTGCTGGTGGCCAATCTGTATTACGCGCAGCCGCTGATCGAACTGATCGGCCCGCAGATCGGCCTGTCTGCAAGCAACGCCAGCCTGATCGTGTCGCTGACACAGATCGGCTATGCGGTCGGGCTGTTCTTCCTGGTGCCGCTCGCCGACCTCTACGAAAACCGCCGGCTGCTGCTGCTCAGCGGCACGGCGGCCACGGCGAGCCTGGTCGCCGCGGCACTGTCGACGCAGCCCGGACCTTTCCTGCTGGTGTCGCTGCTGCTGGGGCTGAGTTCGGTCAGCGTGCAGATCCTGATTCCGCTGGCCGCGCATCTGGCACCGGAGGCCACGCGCGGCCGCACGGTCGGCACCATCATGGGCGGACTGTTGTCCGGCATCCTGCTGGCGCGGCCGCTGTCCAGCCTGCTGGCCGAGGCGCTGGGATGGCGCGCGGTCTTTGTCGCCGCGGCGACGATGACGCTGGCCACCGTGGCGATCATCGCGCTGACGCTGCCGCGCCGCGTGCCGGAACACCGTGCTCGGTACGGCCAACTGCTGGTTTCGCTGTGGCATCTGTTGGCGCGCTTTCCGCTGCTGCGCCAGCGTGCGCTGTACCAGGGCCTGCTGTTCGCCGCCTTCAGCCTGTTCTGGACCGCGGCGCCGCTCGAACTCGCCGGGCACCACGGCCTGTCGCAAGCGCAGATCGGCATCTTCGCACTGGTTGGCGCGCTGGGCGCCGTCGCGGCGCCGATCGCCGGACGCCTTGCCGATGCCGGACACACCCGTATCGCGTCCCTCGCCGCGATGGCGCTCGCCGCGCTGAGTTTTGTGCCGGGATTGGCCACCGGCCCCTACGGCGTCTACGCCCTCGCCGCCACCGGCATCGTGCTCGACTTCGCCGTGCAGATGAACATGGTGCTGGGCCAGCGCGCGATCTATGCGCTCGATGCCGCCAGCCGTGCGCGCCTGAACGCGCTGTACATGACCGCGATCTTCATCGGCGGCGCGGCCGGTTCGGCGGTAGCCAGCTTCGTGTACGCACAGGCCGGATGGCAAGGCGTCGTGATGACGGGCAGCGGCCTGGCCGCCATCGCGCTGGTCGCATTCGTGGCGGCATCGCAGATGCGGCGCTGAGTGGGCCGCCGCCCCGCTGCCCTCATCGAAATCGGCGGCGACGGTCCTTCAGGCCGAAGGCGCAGGCAGATCGCCGCGATGGACCACCTGGACCTTGTTGCCGTCCGGATCGCGCAGATAGGCGCCGAAATACCCCTCGCCGTAGTGCGGCCGTGGCCCAGGTGGGCCTTCGTCCGTGCCGCCGGCCGCCATCGCGGCCGCATAGGCCTGCTCGACGGCCTGCGGCGAAGGCGCAAGGAACGACACCATGGTGCCGTTGCCCGCGGTGGCCGGCTGCCCGTTGAACGGGATGTAGGCGTAGAAGCGCGGCAGCGCTTCACCCGGCTGGATCCAGCACAGCGCCGGCGGACCGCCATCCGGCATGACCTGACGCTGGCGCAGGCCCAGCGGCGTCAACAGGGCATCGTAGAACCTTCCAGCACGCGATAGATCGGCGACGCCGACGGTGACATGGCTGAACATCGTGGGACTCTCCTTCGGTAGCAATCGGCACGACAGCGAGGCTATTGGAATTGCCGCAGATACGCCAGCAGATCGTCGATCTGCCTGGCGCTGCCGATTCCCCAGAAGCGCATCTTGTTGCCGGGGACCACCTGCTCCGGCGCACGGAGGAATGCGGCCAGCGTGTTGTCGGACCACACGATGCCCGAACCGCGCATCGCATTCGAATACGGGTAATCGCTGGCCGCCCCGGCCTTGCGGCCCACGATGCCATTGAGCTGCGGACCGAAGCCGCTGCGCGCGCCCGGTCCGACGTTGTGGCAGGACGCGCATTTGCGGTCGAATGCCGCCTTGCCCGCGCGCGGATCGCCTGCAGCTTCCGCCGACGGCGAAAGCAGGGCCAGCGCCAGCACCGCCAGCGTGGCTTGAATCATGGCGTGATACGAATGGGAACGTGGCACCAGGACGTCCGGGGCACGAGGATCGAAGCCGCGGATTTTAGCGCTGCCGGCGACAGCGGTCCAAGCCCCTCTCCTTGCATGCAGGCGTTGATGGTTTGGGCAAAATCCTGGCGGTTAATTGCACTTCATCTCGAAATACGCGTGTCCCGGCCATTCTCATTCGGTCCGATGCAAGGCCTTGGTCCGGTACAGCATGGCGAGCGCCACCGGCGCGCCCACCAGGCCGATCACCGCATTCAGGTGGAACACATGCCGGCTCCAGGGCAGATGCACCACCAGATCCGCCGCGAGGCCGAGCACCGCGCCGACCAGCGCCGCGCCCGGAAGCAGCACGCGATGGTCCGCGCAACGCCACAGCGTACGGGCCACCTGGGCCGAGACCAGGCCGAGGAAGGCAACCGGGCCGCAGAACGCCGTCACCAGCCCGGTCAGCCATGCCGTCGCCAGCAACGCGGCGCGCTTGACCCGCGCCACCGGAATCCCCATCGACTCGGCATAGCGCTCGCCGAGCAGCAGGCCGTTCAGCGGCTTGACCAGCAGCAGGCTGCCGAGCAGGCCGAGCGCCACGCCGGGCACCAGCAGTTCCAGCTGCCGGCGCGTGGCGCCCGCGAAACTGGCATCGTCCCAGGCCTTGAACGCGCGCGCCTGTGTTTCGTCGATAAAGTGCATCGAGGCGCTGATCAGGCCCACCGCCAGATAGCCGAGCATCAGGCCCGTGATCAGCAGCGTCACCGTGCCGACCCGGCGCGACAGCACCGCAAGCAGAGCCAGCACGGCGGTGGACCCGGCGATCGATGCCAGTGCCATGCCGAGGTCACCGACCACTCCGTAGCGCAGCAGGAACGCATTGCCCGCGACGCCGGCGATGGTGACCAGCAACGCCGTGCCCAGCCGCGCGCCGTGCACGATGCCGAGCACGAACGGATCGGCGAGCGGATTGCGGAACAGCGTCTGCAACAGCAGCCCCGACACACCGAGGGCCGCCCCGCTGACCATCGCATTGATCGCCCGGGGCAGCCGAAAGCCCAGCACGATATCGCGCCAGACCTCGGCCTCCATCGGCTGTGCGGTCAATGCCTGCAGCACGGCCGGCAGCGGCACGGCCACGGCGCCCAGCGTGAGCTCGGACACCAGCAGCACCAGCATGGCGAGCCCCAGGCCGGCAAAGATCAGCGGGCCGCGCCGCGAAGAAGTCCGCGGCATCGAAGCCGCGGCAGAGGTCAGGGTCGTCAAGGTAGTTTCCGCAGGAATCGAGAGGTGAGACGGGACGCCGGCGTGTCCTGTTGCGAGCCGGCGAGGACGTCGGCGGCTTCCGACGCCAGTTCGGGATGCAGCGTCGCGATGGCCTCGGCAAGCTGGACATGCGGCTGCGTCATGCTCTGGTCCTGGTACGGGTACGCCCAGGCGCCGGTATAGCCGCGGTCCCATGCGTGGACGTTGCGGCTGGCAGCCGCGGCAAAGCGCCCGTGCAGCGGACTGGCGGCGATCCACGCCTCGATATCGGCGCGCCCTCCCACCGTG
Source organism: Cupriavidus sp. JZ107 (assembly GCF_053903255.1). Classification (NCBI taxonomy): domain Bacteria; kingdom Pseudomonadati; phylum Pseudomonadota; class Betaproteobacteria; order Burkholderiales; family Burkholderiaceae; genus Cupriavidus; species Cupriavidus sp. JZ107. The sequence continues at coordinate 1,316,119 of NZ_CP096480.1, forward strand.
CCAAGCCAGGCCGGCGCATCGGCGCCGCGCGCATAGACGCGCTCGAACGGCAGGTAAACCAGGCTCCCTGTACCGCCACCGTCGAGCACATAGCGTCCGCCGGCATCGGCGATCAAGCGCGCGCGCTGATTGTCCGCGCCGAACGTCTCGAAGCGCTGGCGTCCCGCGGCAAAGCCGGACATCACCGCAGGGCGAGCCGGTGCGCGCGCCGCCAACTCGGCCAGCCGTCGGTATGCCGTCTCGATCGACGCGAATCGCGTGTTGGCACGCTGCTCGCGATTGGACAGCAGCGCCAGCAGCTTGAGCCATTCCGCACGTCCCAGCGGATGGGGCTCGTGATGGTCTGCCTGCGCGATCGCACGCACGCCGAGCTCCCACAGGCGCGGATGCATATTGCCCTGCGGATAGGCCGAATAGAAGCTCAGGTAGACATCGGCCTGCACCGACATCGCCTGTTCGATCGAGGCATGGCCATAGCCCCACATGTCGTGGACCTGGCCCTGCGCGATCCGGGCCCGCACCGACGGCACCGTGACGCTGCGCACGTTCTCCGTGCCGTACAGGCGGTCCACCAGGCCCAGCTCGTCCAGCGCGCCAAGGATGGCCGCGTTGCCGGTGACCAGGCGCTGGATCGGCACCATGATCACCGGAACCTCGTCGCGATGCGGCGGGACCGGCGTACCGCACTGGACCAGCAGATATTCGAGCCGTTCACCGGTACCCACGCTCGGCGTGAAACGCACGCGCTTGTAGTGGGGGCCGTACTCGACCTCCAGTTGCAACGCATGCGAAAACGTCGTCTTGTGCGGGAAGTAATCGACCCCGGGACGATAGTCGGCGACGCAGGCGGCATCGAGATTGGCGGTGGGACCGGCTGCGCCGACGGCCTGCTTCGGCAACGTGGCGCGCGGCGGCGCTTCGATCCGCGTGCAGCCGCATAACAGCATGGTCAGCCCGATTGCCGCGGCGGTGGCGGCGGCAAACCCGTGCCGGTTCACGGCCGCTCCTGCGCGATGGCCGTCCCGTTCGACGCCGAACGCAGCGCCTCGACCAGCTCGCCGAGCGTCGAATAGCGGGTCGCCTCGCTGTCGTCGCCGGCGAGCGCATATCCACTCGCATCGGCGCGCAGTGTCAGCGCGGCGGCGGGATCGCGGACATACCCTGCCCGCTCCAGCGCGCGTGCCGCCCAGCTGGCGCGCAGCCCGCCACCTTCGAGCCGGATCGCACGCGTTCCCGCCGGTCCCACGCGCAGCTCCGCGCGCTCGAGATCGAAGGTCAGACCGTCGGCGGCGAAGCTCGTCCCCAGCACGCCGTCGATGGCCAAGTCCTCCGGCGCGCCGACATGCAGCCGCCGCTGGCCGTCGATCAACCACAGCTCGTCGGCATAGCGCAGCGCCAGCTCGAGGTCGTGCGTGGACAACAGCACCGCCAGGCCATTCCGATGGGAGAGATCCAGCAGCAGCTGCATCGTGCCGACGCGGCGCGGCAGGTCGAGGAAGGCCGTTGCTTCGTCGAGCACCAGCAGGCGAGGCTGCTGTGCGAGGGCGCGCGCAATCATGATCTTCTGCCGCTCGCCATCGGACATCTCGGCGACGAGCCGATCCGCCAGCGACAGCGCGCCGGCGCAGGCCAGCGCCTCGTGCACGATCCGATGGTCGTCCGGGCTCAGCCGGCCTGCCCACCCGAGATAGGGATAGCGTCCCATGCTGGCCAGCTCGTAGCCGTGCATCAGCGTGCCGTCGACGCGCTCGGTCAGCACCACCGCAAGACGCCGCGCGCGCTGCACGGAGGACATCGCGTGGATCGGCTCGCCATCGAGATGCACCTGCCCCGCCACCGGCGCCTGCATCGCGCACAGCGTGCGGATCAGCGTCGATTTGCCGGCACCGTTCGCACCGAGCAGGCAGACGAAACGACCGCTCGGGATCGCAAGATCGAGCGGCCCGAGCAACGCCCGGCCGCCGTGGCCGGCGAACAGGGCCGTGGTTGCCAGCACCGTCACAGCGTCGCTCCGAAGCTGGCGAACACGGTGCGCGGCGCCCCCGGATAGGTCGGCACGAAGGCGCCGCCGGAGTCGTAGTAGCGGCGATCGCCGAGGTTCTGCACCGTCAGTTGCAGCTTGTAGCGGCGGGCCTTGCCGAAGCGGTACGCGATATTGGCATCCCAGCGCGTGTAGGAAGGCAGCGCGAAGGTGTTCTCGGTATTGGCCTGCCGTTCGCCGACATAGGTCGCGCCGATGCCGACACTGAGCCCAGAGGCAGCACCGGCGAAATCGTAGGTGGTCCAGATGCTGGCGGTGCGGCGCGGCGCATTGGCCAGCAGCTTGCCGACCAGCGCGGGATTGCTGTCGGCGGCGATCTCCGCCTTGTACTGCGTGTAGCTGGCCAGCACGCGCCAGCGCGGCGTGATGCTGAAGGGCACGTCGATCTCCCAGCCCCGGCTGCGCTGCTCGCCGACCTGGATCACATAGTTGAAATCCTCCGGATCGGAGACCACGCCGTTGCTGCGGCGAATGTCGAACAGCGCGACGGTCGGCTCGAGCCGGCCGTCCAGCAGGCTGAACTTGGCACCGACCTCGGTCTGCTTGCCGCGCGACGGTGCGGGCAGCGTGCCGGCGCGCAGCATGCCGCCGGACGGTTCGGTCAGGAAGGAGCGCGCCCAGCTCGCGTAGAACGACACCGGCTCGACCGGCGTCCACGTCAGGCCCACCCGCGGCGACAACGCATCGTCATGCCGGACCAGTGTGTCGGCCGCCCGCAGGTACTGCGCCCGCGCGCTCGAGCGCGAGCGGTCGTAGCGCAGGCCCAGCAGCAGGCGCCAATGCGGTCCGAACTGCAGCTCGTCCTGCGCATACAGGCCGAGATTGCGGCCGGTGTAGCGCGAACCATCGTACGGCAGCAGCGGTCCCGCAGTGGCGCCATGCACCGGGTGGTAGAGGTCGATCGGCAGATTGACCGGGAAGCCGCCGGGCCCGACGTTGGCCTGCGCGCTGAAGTCCCATTCGTCCCAGTTGTAATCGGCGCCGATCAATACGCGATGGCCGATGCCGCCGGTCTCGAAGCGGCGCGAGGCCTCGGCCATCAGCGTGGTATCGGTCTGCCGGTCGATATTGCGCTGCTTGCGGCGATTGACCTGCGGGTCGGAACTGTCGGCGCCGCTGATCGCGGGGAATCCATACGGATACCAGACCGCATCGGTGCGCGCGTACGACCGTTGGGCGCCAGCCCGGAGTTCCCAGCCATTGTCGAAACGGTGATCGAGCACGAGCGAGCCGAGTGCGCTGTCGTTGTCCAGCCGCGCGTCCCGCTCGCCATAGTTGTAGTGAACCGGTACGTTCAGGAACAGCGGGCTGTTGCCGAAGCCGCGATCGAAGGCTCCGCGCCGGCGGCCGAACTCGAACTCCGCGGTCAGCCGCGTCTGCGGCGCGATCTTCCATTGCAGTACCGGCGATACGAACGCCGTTTCGGCATCGACGAAATCGCGGAAGCTGCGGTTGTCCTGCCAGGAACCGGTGATCCGGTAGCTCAGCGTATCGCTGATCGGGCCCGTGCTGTCCACCGTCACGCGGCGGAAATCATGGCTGCCGCCGGTCAGCTCGACACTGTGCTGCGGCTTGTCCAACGGCTTCCTGGTGACCAGGTTGACCACGCCGCCCGGCTCGAAACGGCCATAGAGCGCGGACGCAGGCCCCTTCAGCACTTCGATCTGCTCGATATTGACCATCTCGTCGACCGGGGCGAAGACGCTGCGTCGAAACCCGTTCTTCAGGTTCGCCGAGGTCGCGAAGCCGCGCAGCCGAAAGCGGTCGTTGCTGCCGCCCCAGCCGACCTGCGCGGTCACACCCGGAACCGTGCGGATCGCCTCGCCCAGCGTGAATACGCCGCGGTCCTCGATCAGTTCCCGGGTCACCGTCTGGATCGAAAACGGCGTTTCCTTCAGCGCGGTATCGCTCTTGTTGGCGGTGGGCGCGACCACCGCGCGATAGGCCCGCTCGCGCGTGCCGGTGACGGTGACCTCCTCCAGCTCGGCGGCCGGCGCGGCCTCCCCCGGCTGCGCCGCGCAGATGCCTGGCGCCGTCGCCAGCAATGCCACGGCGGCGCGCCGGTGCCATCGGATCGTGTGGGGTCGTGGATGTGGGGCGGCGGGCAAGGTATCGTCCTCATTCGAGTGGACGATAATGATATTTCATTCTCATTAAAAAGCAAACCGGCCTGGATGCAGGGCCGCTCTCCCCGTCAACGCCAGCCCGGGCGTGACGGTCCGCGGCACTCCGCACCGGCAGACCGTCTTGCGCGACGTTTCCCCCTTGTTGCTGCCTGTCGGGCCCGAATGCCCGGTCAGACCAGTTTCTTCATTTGGCTCTTGTAGTCCGCGCCGCGCTTCACGTAATCGGCGGCGTTCGCGCGCAGGTTGCGCACTTCTTCTTCGCTGAGTTCGCGCACGGCCTTGGCCGGCGAGCCGAGGATCAGCGAGCGCGGCGGGAAGGACTTGCTTTCGGTGACCAGCGCGCCCGCCGCGACCAGCGATTCGCTGCCGATCGTCGCGTTGTTCAGGATCACCGCCTGGATGCCGATCAGCGCGCCATCGCCGATGGTGCAGCCGTGCAGCATCGCCTGATGGCCGATGGTGACGTCGCGACCGATCCGCAGCGGGAAGCCCGGGTCGGTATGCAGCACGGCGCCCTCCTGCACGTTGGAGCCATCGCCGATCGCGATCGCTTCGTTATCGGCGCGGATCACCGCGCCGGGCCAGACGGTGACCTGCTCGCCAAGTTGCGCGTTGCCGATGACGGTGGCCTGATCCGCAACGAAGGCGGTGTCGGAGATGGACGGCGTCAGGTCGCCGAGCTGGTAGAGAGCCATGTTCGATGATGCGTTGGTAGGGAGAAGAAGGGCCCGCGTGACGCGCGACGCGTCACGCTATTCGATCGACACGTTGGCCTTCTTGACCAGCGTGGCATAACGCGCGACCTCGCTGGCGAAGAACTTTGCCGCCTGCGCCGGCGTGGTCGGGCGCGTTGCGGTCGCCTGCTTCTTCAGCGCCTCGACCACCTCGGGGCTGGTGAAGGCCTTGGCGAAGGCGTCGTGCAGGCGCTGGACTTCGGCGGGCGGCATGTTGGCCGGACCGACGAGCGCGAACCAGCCCTCGATGTCGTAAGCGGGCAAGCCCTGTTCGGCGATGGTCGGGATATCGGGGGCAGCCTGCGAACGGGTCGCGCCGCACAGCCCAATCGCACGCAGCGTGCCCGCCTTCAGATGCGGCAGCGCGGCGTTCAACGCGACCACGCCCATCTGCACCTGGCCCGACAGCAGATCGGTGACCATCGGGCCGGTGCCCTTGTACGGAATATGGCGCGCCTTGATGCCCGCCTCCTCCAGGAACATCTGGCCGGCCAGATGAATCACGGTGCCGTTGCCGGAGGACGCGTAGTTGTATTCGTCCGGCCTGGCCTTCAGCAGCGCGACCAGTTCCTTGACGTTGCGCGCCGGCACCTTGGGGTTGACCACCAGCACCAGCGAGGTCGCGCCCAGCACGCTGATCGGCGTGATGTCCTTGATCGCGTCGAACGGCATCGACTTGAACACGCTGGGATTGATCGCATGGTTGTTCGACACCATGCCGAGCGTGGTGCCGTCCGGGGCCGCCTTGACCACAGCGGCCGTACCGGTGATGCCGCCGGCGCCGGGCATGTTCTCGATGACGACCGGCTGGCCGAGCGCCTTGCCAAGCGCCGGCGCAGCGGCCCGGACGATCGCATCGACGCCCGAACCCGCGCTGATTGGCAGGATCAGCCGGATCGGCTTGCCGGACCCCGGCTGCGCCTGGGCGGCGCGGAACGGATACAGCGCCGGCGCGCCGAGCATGCCGAACGTGACGGCCGCGGCCGCCAGTTTGATCATGTTGCGACGGCGCGGCAGCGAGGGCGCGACAGAACGAGGGCGGGAGGAATGCATGATGTTGTCTCCGGATGGGTCTTGTTCGGCCGCTGTGCCGCGGCCTGTCCAGGCTGTTCGGGCTTCCCGGCGTGCCTTGCACCCCGGCCGCCCCGGTGATATCAGCGCGCGCCCTTGCCGAGCCGCGCCAGGATTTCGTCGTTGTGCTCGCCGGGCTTCGGCAAGGGACTGCGGACGCCGGGACGGCGGCCCCCCATCAGCAGCGGCAGCAACACGGTCGGCGCCGTCGAGCCGTCCTCGACCTGCATCGGCACCACTCCCCCGCTCTGCTTCAGATGCACGTCGTCGAGCAGCTGATCCGGGCGGACGATCGGCGCGTAGGGAATGCCTGCCGCCTCGAGCTTCGGCGCCAGTTCGGCGACGCGGTGATGCCGCAGGATGCCGCCGAGCTGCTCGAGCAGCCGCGGCCGGACGGCGACGCGCGAGGCATTGCTGGCGTACTCGGGCACGTCGAGCAGGTCGGGCCGCTCCAGAACCGTGCATAGCGTGGCGAACTGCTTGTCGCTGACCGCGCCGATGAACAGCTGCTCGTCGTCGGCAAGCGTAAAGACGTCGTAGACGCTCCATGCGGATACGCGCGATGGCATCGGCGGCGGCGCCTCGCCGGTCATCGCGTACTGCTGCATATGCTGCGAGGCGAGGAACACGCAGTTCTCGAACAGCGCGCTCTGGATCTCCTGGCCGCGCCCCGTGCGATCGCGTTCGCGCAGCGCGGCGAGCACGCCGATCGCGCCGAACATGCCGCCCATGATGTCGTTGACCGAGGTGCCGGCGCGCAAGGGCCGCCCCTTCGGGCCGGTCATGTACGACAGCCCGCCCATCATCTGCACCACCTCGTCGAGCGCCAGCCGGTTCTCGTACGGCCCCGGCAGGAAGCCCTTGTGCGAGACATAGATCAGCTGCGGGCAGGACTTCGACAGCGTGCCGTAGTCCAGGCCGAGCTTCTGCATCAGCCCGGGACGGAAGTTCTCCAGCAGCACGTCGCATTGCGCGGCCAGTTCCGCCGCGGTGGCCCGGCCCTCGTCGGTCGTGATGTCCAGCACCACGCTTTTCTTGTTGCGGTTGAAGGCGCGGAAAAACCCGATGCCCAGGCCCGGCAGATTGCGCGTCTTGTCGCCGCCCGGCGGTTCGACCTTGATCACCTCGGCGCCGAGGTCGGCGAGGATCATGCCGCAGGTCGGCCCCATCACCATATGGGTGAACTCGACCACGCGGATGCCGGCAAGCGGCAGGGATTCATTGCTTTGCGTCATGATATGAGCCAATTGGCGGCGATCAGGCGTGGAAAGTCGAGGAAGTTGCCGCGCCACAGCGGCTCGGCACATCAAGGCCGGCATCGTGGCCGGCGTCGACGCCGGGGAATGTCTTCGGCAAGCCGGCGCGCCACAACGTGCCGTGCAAGGTCTCGCCAGCAAGCCAGCCCGCAACCCGCCCGCGCAGGCGCAGCAGCGCACCGATATCGAGGCCAGTGTCGATGCCCATGCTGCCCAGCATATAGGCCAGGTCTTCGGATGCGACATTGCCGCTGGCGCCCGGCGCATGCGGGCAACCGCCGATGCCGCCAAGGCAGGCGTCGAAGCGGCTCACGCCGGCCTGCATCGCAGCGTAGACATTGGCCAACCCGAGTCCCCGGGTATCGTGGAAGTGGCCGCACCATAGCCGGTCGCCGGCGATCGCGACAGCGCGTTCGAACAACGATGCGACCTGCGCTGGATCGGCATAGCCCACCGTATCGGCGAGGCTGACGCGGTCCGCGCCGGCATCGAGCAGCGCCTGCATCAGACGCAATACCTCGTCGGCATCGACGTGCCCCTGGATCGTGCAGCCGAAGGCCGTGCCGACCCCGCCTTCGATCAACGTGCGGGCACCGGCGGCATCGCGGGCCGCGCGCATGCGGGCCACTTCGGCCACCACTTCGTCCGGGGTCTTGCGCAGGTTCGCCAGGCTGTGCGCGTGGCTTGCCGACAGCGGCACCAGCATCAGGTCGGCGCCGTGGTCCAGCGCCAGCTCGGCACCGCGCAGGTTCGGCACCAGCACCGAGCAGAACAATCCCGGCAGAGTGCCGGCGAAGTCCAGCAGCTCGGCCGTATCGGCCAGTTGCGGAAGCAGCCGCGCCGGTACGAACGATCCGATCTCGATTTCACGCAGGCCGGCCTCGTAGGCGGCACGAATCCATTCGCGCTTGTGCTCGGTCGGCACGATGGTCTGCACGCTCTGCAGCCCATCGCGCAGGCCGACCTCGCGGATCACGGCACGGCTTGGCAGGGAGGAAAGATGGCGGGCGTTCATGGCTCTCACAACGATGCGGGCCGGCAGATCGGCGACCTGGCGCGGCCGGGTGGGAGCAATGTATGCCATTCCGGAAATGATCTACAGCGATCATTAGAGTAGATGACAGTTCCAGATCGGAAAGTCTAACCACCGCGAAAGCTTCCGGCCCCGCGCGCGAGCCGGCGGCGCTCGAAGCAATGAACACCTTGGACACTGACCGGCGCACGTCTCCATCGCAGGCGAAACGCCCCGGTTTACCATACGCACCAACATCAGAATGACCCGTAGCCCAGGCTGCGCGGCATGGGAGACAGTCGATGGATGCAGGCATGGTGAAGTCAGCGAACCGGGTCTTCGATCTGCTCGAGCTGTTCGAGCGAGAGCGCCGGCCGTTGCGGGTCAGCGAAATCGTCGAGAAGCTCGGCATACCGCAATCGAGCGTTTCGATGCTGGTGCGCACGCTGGTGGCCCGCGGCTATATGGAGTTCGACGCGCAGGCACGGACCTTCTGTCCCTCTGTTCGCGTGTCGTTCCTGTGCGACTGGACCACGCGCAAGCATGGCGCCAGTGCCACCGTGCATGACGCCATGCGGCGGCTGTCCGAAGAAACCGGCGAGACCGTGCTGCTTGGCCGCCAGAGCGGCATCATGCTGCAGTACCTGTCGGTCATCGAATCCCCGCATGCGCTTCGGCTTACCGCCGTATCCGGCGGCATGCGCCCGATGCACCTGACCGCGATCGGCATCATGCTGATGAGCCGGATGAACGACGACGAGGTGGGCCGCCTGCTGCGACGCTATAACGCGGAGCACAAACCGGCATGGCCGCCGGCGCGGCTGGCCGATACCATGCGCGCCGTGCGGCAGGCGCGCGAACAAGGCTATTACGAATCCGCGAACCTGGCCACGCCGGGCGCCGGCGTGTTGGCGACGCTGCTGGCGACGCCGATCCGCGGCCAATGGCTGGGCATCGGTACCGGCGGGCCGGTGGCGCGGCTGCACGCGCGCCGCAAGCAGTTGCTGCCCGCGGTGCTGGCGGTCGCGCGAAACTGCTAGGCGTTCTGCGTTGCCCCGCTTCGCCGCAGTTCTGCCTGCACGATCGCCTCGTGGCGAGCCAGCAGCCGCGACGCCTGCTCCAGATGCAGCCGCTCGACCATCTTGCCGCCCAGATTGATCACACCCGCATTGGCGTGCGCGTCTGCCGCAAACGCGGCAACGATCCGTCCGGCCTCCGCGACCTGCTGTGCCGACGGGGCGAATGCCGCGTTGGCGGCATCGATCTGCGACGGGTGGATCAGCGTCTTGCCGTCGAAGGCCATCCGCACCGATTGCGTCAACTCCGCGGCATAGCCGGCCTGGTCCCCGAAGTCGTTCCAGACGCCGTCGAGGATGTCGACCCCGTGGCGCTTCGCGGTCAGCACGGCCTGCATCAGCCAGGGCAACAGATAGCGGCGTTCCTCGCCGGCAAATACACCGGTGTCCTTGGCCAGATCGTTGGTGCCGATCACCAGGCATTCGAGGCGGGGCGTCGCCGCCCGCCCTGCCGCGACGATCGCGTCGAGCCGATGGATCGCCTGCGGCGTCTCCACCATCGCCCATAGCGCCGCCGACTTGTCCCACGCCAGCGCCGCGCAGGCGCGGGCGAACGCCACGACATCGGCGTCGTCCCCGACTTTCGGCAGCAGTACCGCGTCGACGCGCGCGCTGGCGGCGAGCATCAGATCCTGTTCGAACTCGGCCGTGCCCAGCGCATTGACGCGCAGCACGATCTCGTGCCCGTCAAAGTCCCGTGCGGACAGGGCCTGTGCAAGTTGTGCACGGGCGGCGCCCTTCATCGCCGGCGACACCGCATCCTCGAGATCGAACACGATCGCATCGCATGGCAGCGTGGCTGCCTTGTCGATGGCGCGGGCGTTGGCAGCGGGAACGTAGAGAACGGAGCGGCGCAGGCGAATGGAATCGTCGGTCATGGTCCGGATATCGAAGTTGGCTGGAGGACAGGCGGTACGCGACCGCGCGACCTGCAGTCTGCCCTTCCGTCCGTCATCCCGCCATCACATACGTGATGAATGGCGGCCATCGTCAACCATCACATATGTGATGCCCGCCAAAGCCCGGCCGGCCGATACTGCCTCCACCCGCAACAACCGCCGCTCGCAAATCGCGGCGCATCGAACAGGTGGACATGGAACGATCGGATCAGGCAGCACCCGGCTTTACCGCCGCGATGGCGCAGTGGATCAGTACGGTCGACGACACCGCAATCCGCCCGGCGGCCTTGCTCTGGGCCCGCCACGCGCTGCTGGACTGGCTGGCGGTAGCGCTCGCCGCCAACGACGAGCCGCTGGTCAGGATGCTGGCCGCCGAGCACGGCGGCGGCACGAACGCGCCGTGTACCGTGCTGGCCGGCAGCCGCGCGCATGTCGCCGATGCCGCGCTGATCAATGGGGCCGCGGGCCACGCGCTCGACTTCGATGACGTCGCTTCCGCGATGCGTGGCCACCCCACCGTACCGGTCGCTCCCGCCGCGCTCGCCGTCGCAGAACTGGAACGCGCCGGCGGCATGGACCTGCTGCGCGCGCTGGTGATCGGGCACGAGGTGGAATCGCGCATCGGCGAGCGGATTGGCGATGCGCAGTACCGCTTCGGTCTGCATCCCACTGGAACGACCGGCGCCATCGGCGCGGCGGCGGCCTGCGCGCGGCTGATGCGGCTGGACCCCGATCGCAGCGCCCACGCGCTCGGTCTGGCGGCCACGCAGGCGGCCGGCCTCAAATGCATGTTTGGCACGATGGCAAAGCCGCTGCATGCCGGCAAGGCGGCGATGCATGGCGTGATGGCGGCCCGGCTGGCGGCGCGCGGCTTCACCGCCAACACCGCCGCGCTGGAATGCGCCCAGGGATTTGCCGCCACGCAGGCGCCCGATGGGGAGCCCTTGCCCATAGATTTCGAGCCGCGCGGCACCATGGCGATCGAGAAGACGCTGTTCAAGTACCACGCGTCCTGCTATCTGACCCACTCCACGCTGGAAGCCGTGGCGCAGGCGCGCCGCAAGCATGGCATCGGCCTTGACGACATGGACACGATGGCCATTCTCGTGTCCGGGCCGCATCGCGGCGTCTGCGACATCGCGCAGCCGCGCACGGGCCTGGAGATCAAGTTCGCGATCCAGCATCTTGCGGTGATGGCGCTCGACGGCGTATCGACCGCGTCCCTGGGCAACTACACCGACCAGCAGGCCACCGACCCTCGCCTTGCGCGCGCTCGCGAACGGGTCACGCTGCGCACCGATCAGGGCGGAGACCGCAACACTGCCGTGGTCGAGATTCGCACGCGCGACGGCCGCACCGTGCGCGAGAGCGCCAATGTCGCGGTGCCCGCCACCGATCTCGACCGGCAGTGGCAGCAGTTGCTGGCCAAGGCCGAGGCCATCGTCACGCCGGTGCTGGGCGGCGCGCGCTTTCGCCGCCTGGCCGATGCGGTGCAAACGCTGGACCGGCTCCCTTCCCTTGACCACCTGTTCGAGGCAATCCGATGACATCCCAGGACACCGCTTCCATGGACCCGATCGTGGCGCGGCTCAAATCCGAGGCCAGGCTGCGCGTCCGCGGCAATCGCTACGAGGACTTCGAGCCCGGGCGCGCCTTTACCCATCACTGGGGCCGCACCGTCAGCGAAGCCGACAACACGCTGTTCTCGGTGCTGACGCTGCACTACAACCCGCAATACACCAATGCCGCGGTGGCCGAAGCCAGCGGACACCCGCGCATTCCCGTCAATCCGCTGCTGGTGTTCAACACCGTCTTCGGCCTGTCGGTCGAGGACCTGTCGGAAGGCGGGGGGCCCTTCCTCGGCGTCGACGAGCTCAGTTACGGACAGCCCTTCTACCCGGGCGACACACTGTACGCCAGCTCCGAGGTGGTCGCGCGGCGGCTCGCCAGCAACCGTCCCGGCTACGGCATCGTGACCTGGCACACGCGGGGCACCAACCAGCGCGGCGAAGCGGTGATCGAGTTCAAACGTTCGAATCTTGTGAGGACCAGGGCATGACCATATCGGCAGACGGCAAGGGCTACATGACGGAAGAGCGCCAGATGATCCGGGAGGCGGCGCGCGAGTTCACCATGAAGGAGGTGCTGCCCGTCGCCAACGCCCTCGACGGCCCGGATGCCGAGATCCCCATGGATCTGCGCGACAAGATGGCGGAGATGGGGTATTTCGGCATCACGATTCCGGAGCAGTACGGCGGCCTCGGCCTTGGCATCTTCGAGTACTGCCTGATCTGCGAGCAGCTGTCGCGCGGCTGGATGTCGGTCGCGTCCATCGTCGCGCGCGCCCAGGGGGGCTGGATCATGAAGGCCATGCCCGAGGACATGCGGCAAGCCTATCTGCCGCGCGTGGTCCGCGGCGAATTCCTGAACGCGAGTGCGCTGTCGGAGCCCGACACCGGCTCGGATCTGGCCTCGATCTCGTGCCGGGCCGAGCGCGACGGCGACGAATGGGTGCTGACCGGCAACAAGTACTGGTGCACCTTTGCCGACGGCGCCGACTACCTGATCCTGTTCGCCCGCACCTCGCCGCCGCCAAGCCCGGACAAGCGCTGGGAAGGCATTTCCTGCTTCATGATCGAGAAGGAACGCGGCAGCTTTCCGCCGGGCATGACTGGCTCGCCGATTCCCAAGATCGGCTACTTCGGCTGGAAGACCTTCGAACTGGCGCTCGATGGCGTGCGCGTCCCCGCCCGCAACCTGATGGGAGGAGAAGGCAAGGCGTTCCTGCTGATGGCCAAGGGGCTCGAGGGCGCCCGCGCGCATACCGCGGCGCGTGCGATCGGACTGGCCCAGGGCGCGCTCGAGGATGCCATCGCCTACTCGCTGGAGCGCCGGCAGTTCGGCATGCCGATCGCCGAGTACCAGGCGATCCGCTTCAAGATCGCCACCATGGCGACGGAAATCGAGGCGGCGCGCCAGCTGCTGTACTACGTCTGCAACGAGATCGACAGCGGCCGCCGTTGCGACAAGGAAGCGTCGATGGTCAAGTACTTCGCCTCGGAGATGGCCGAGCGCGTGACCTCGACCGCGCTGCAGATCTTCGGCGGCGCCGGCTATACCAGGCTGTTCCCGGTCGAGCGCTATTGGCGCGACGCGCGGCTGACCAAGATCTTCGAGGGCACCTCGGAAATCCAGCAGCGCATCATCGCCAACAGCCTGCTGGGACGATCGGAGGTCGAGGCCATGATCGCCAGCCGCGCCTTCGACCAGCGCCAGGGCGCCGGGAGGGCCACGGCATGAAGACGCATGCGCTGACCAGCCACGACGGCTACTTCGAGGACTTCTCGCCCGGCATGCTGATCCGCCACGCGCGCGGCAAGACCGTGACCGAGATGGACAACGTGCTGCTGACCAATATGGTGATGAACACCGCCGAGGGCCATTTCAACGAGGACGCGATGCGGCGCGCGGCCAATGGCATCTTCTCGCAGCGGGTGGTGTTCGGCGGCATCAATCTGTCGATGGTGCTTGGCCTCGCCGCGCAGGACACCGCGGAACAATGCCTGCGCGAAGTCGGCCTGGACAAGATCCGGCTGTCGCATCCCGTCTTCCATGGCGACACGCTGTACGCCTATTCCGAGGTGCTGGCCGTGGAAGACGCGCCCGGCCGCGCGGACGCGGGCCTCGTCCGTTTTCGCCACTACGGCATCAACCAGCACGACAAGCTGTGCGTGCAGGCAGAACGCGCGGTACTGCTCAAGCGCAAGAGCCATTGGGGGGAGCGATGAGCGGGGACGAGCGTCCCGCCGGCGCGCTCGACGGCCTGGTCGTGCTCGACCTGACCCAGATGCTGGCGGGACCGTACGCATCGATGATGCTGGCCGACCAGGGCGCGCGCGTGATCAAGATCGAACCGCCAGGCGGCGACCTGACGCGCCGCAACGGCCCGCATCTCGATGGCGCGCTGCGCCTGGAGCAGCGGGGATACGGCGCCTACTTCGGGTCGATCAACCGCAACAAGGAATCGGTGGAGCTGGACCTGAAGCAGCCCGCCGGCCGCGATGCGCTGCTGAGGCTGGTACGGCAGGCCGACGTGCTGGTCGAGAACTATCGCGTGGGCGTGATGGATCGCCTCGGCCTGGGCTACGAGACGCTGGCCGCCGAAAACCCGCGGCTCGTCTACGCAACGCTGCGGGGCTTCGGCGATCCGCGCAGCGGCGCGAGCCCCTACGCCGAGTGGCCGGCCTATGATCCGGTCGCCCAGGCCATGGGCGGCATCATGGGGATCACCGGAGCGCGCCGCGGCGGCCCGCCGACCAAGATCGGTCCCGGCATCGGCGATATCGTGCCTGCCATGTTCCTTGCCTATGGCATCGCGGCCGCATGCTGGCGCGCGCAACGTACCGGCCAGGGCCAGTTCGTCGACGTCGCGATGGTCGATGCGGTGCTGGCCATCTGCGAGCGGCTGGTGTTCCAGTATGGCGTGACCGGCAACGCGCCGGGGCCGGAGGGCAACGGCCACCCGCTGCTGTGCCCGTTCGGACTGTTTCCCGCCGCCGACGGCCACGTCAGCCTGGGCGTGCCGAACGACCGCTTCTGGGCGCTATTGGTCGCGCGGATGCAGCGGCCCGAACTGCAGCACGATCCGCGCTTCGCCACCAACGACGCCCGCGTCGCGCATCGCGAAACGGTCGACGAGATCGTCTCCGCGTGGACCCGGCGCTTTACCAAGCAGCAACTGGCGCACGAACTCGGCGGCGAGATTCCGTTCGGCCCGGTGTTCGATGCGCGCGACATCTTCGCCGACCCGCACTTTCGCGCGCGCGGCATGCTGGTCGAAGTCGAGCAGCCCGGCGCGGCCCGGCCACTGACGGTCGCCGGAACGCCGGTGCGCATGAGCGCGACGCCCGGCGCGGTGCGGCGCCGAGCCCCGATGGTCGGCGAACACACCGAACGGACGCTGACGGACTTTGGCTTCACCGCAACCGAGATTGCCGCGCTGCGGCCCTGACACGCTGGATCGCCATGGTCCGCCGGGCGACAGCGCATACCACCAAGGAGCAAATACCGCGATGCAAAGGGATGCACAACAACGACCGCGGCGCCTGCGCCGCTGCCAGCTTTCGGTGCCGGGCTCGAGCGAGAAGATGATGAGCAAGGCCGCCGCGATGGACGTCGACTTCGTGTTCCTCGATCTCGAGGACGCCGTCGCGCCGGCCGAGAAGCGGCCAGCGCGGGCAAAGATCGTCGACGCGCTGAACGGGCTCGACTGGGGCAGGACCACGCGCTGCGTGCGCGTCAATGACCTGACCACCGAGTACGCCTACGAGGACATCATCGACGTGGTCGAAGGCGCCGGCGCCAACCTGGACGTCATCATGCTGCCCAAGGCGATGAGCGCGGCCGACGTGCAGTTCGTCGACAAGCTGCTGACGATGATGGAGATCAAGCTCAAGCTGCCGCATCGGATCGGCATCGACGTGCTGATCGAAGAGGTCGAGGCCATGATGAACGTGGAAGCCATTGCGGCGTCCACGCCCCGGCTCGAATGCCTGATCTTCGGCATGGGGGACTATTCGGCCAGCCAGGGCGTGTCGGTGCGCGATATCGGCGGCAGCGGCGGCTATCCGGGCGATATCTGGCACTACCAGCGCCACCGGCTGACGATCGCCGCGCGTGCTCACCGGCTCGATGCGGTCGATGGTCCTTTCGCGGACTTCCGCGACCCGGACGTCTATCTGCAGGAAGCGCGGCGCGCGATGATCCTCGGCATGGTCGGCAAGTGGGCAATCCACCCGTCGCAGGTCGAACTGGCGCAGCAGGTGTTCTCGCCCTCGCCGGACGATGTCGCTCGCGCCCGCGACATGATGCGCGCCTACGACGCCGCGCTCGCACAGGGCCTGGGCGCCGTCCAGTACGACGGCAAGATGATCGACATCGCGTCGATCCGCATCGTCCGGAATCTGGTCGAGCGGGCCGCATTGATCGGCATGTAGCGCCCGCTTCGGCGCGGCTGGCGGCCGCGCAGTGATAACAACGATACGGAGACGATATGAAGGCTGACAACCCACCCCAATGGCTGGTCGACGGCCAACGCCGTCGCCTGCTGCGCGCTGGTGCCGCCCTTGCCGTGCTGCCGTGGCCGGTCGCGTCGGCACGCGCCGCCAACTGGCCGGCCCGGCCGATCCGGATCATCGCCGCGCAAGCGCCCGGCTCGTCCAACGACAGCACGGCGCGCGCGTTCGCCGAGTATTTCACCGGCGTGCTGAAGGTGCCCGTGGTGGTCGAGAACAAGCCCGGCGGCGTCGGCATGATCGCCGCCGAGACCGTGGCGCGCAGCGAGCCCGACGGCTACACGCTGCTGTTTACGCTGCACAGCCAGCTCGCGCAGGCGCCGGTGCTGCTGCGCAAGCCGCCGATCGATCCGTCGCGCGATCTGTTGCCGATCGCGGCGGTCAGCACGGGCGTCGGCGTGATGGTGGCCAACAAGAACCTGCCCGCCAACAACTTCAAGGAGGTGCTGGCGCTGGCCCGCAAGCGGCCGGTCTCGGTCGGCAACTATGGGGTGGGCTCCGGCTGGCAACTGATGGTGGCCCAGTTGAAGAAGGAAACCGGCGCCCAGCTCGACATCATCAACTACAAGGGCACGGGCGCGATGATGGGCGACCTGCTGGCCGGCCATATCGATGTCGGCGCCGGCTCGCTGCTCGGCATGACGGGCGGCCTGCAGTCGGGCGGCCTGAAGCCGATCCTGATCATCTCCGGTCCGCGCAGCGATCGCCTGCCCGGCATCCCCACATGGGCCGACGAGGGCTTCACCAGTCCGGTGTTCCGCAACCTGACCGAATGCAACATGCTGCTGGGCCCGGCGGGCATGCCGCCGGAGATCGCCGCGCGGCTGGCCGAGCTGGTGACCAGATCGATCAGCGAGTCGGAGCAGGTCAAGATGGTCAGGCAACAACTCGGCAGCCAGGACACGCCATTGACCGGCGATGCCCTGCGCCAGTTCATCGGCCGCGTCTGGCCGACCTACCAGGCGGCAACCAAGGCGATCGGGCTGACACTGCAATGAAGTCCGCCCTGCGCCATCGCCATTGAGGCCACCATCGGCGCCGCACAGTACAGCCGATCCGGGGAAATTCCGATCCATCATAGAATTTCGTCTCCTCGAACCTACGACGAGATCGCGATGAACGACTGGAACTTGCCCTGGACCGGCGGATGCCGATGTGGACGGTTGCGCTTTGAAGTCACCGCGCCGCCGCTGCTGACGATGGCCTGTCATTGCACCGGCTGCCAGAAAATGAGCGCCAGCGCCTTCTCGCTGTCGATGGCGATTCCCGAGGCCGGCTTTCGCGTGACCGATGGCGAGCCGGTCGTCGGTGGCATGCATGGCGAGCAGGTGCACCACCGGCATTGCGATTGGTGCAAGAGCTGGGTATTTACCGAGATGGAACCCAGCATGGGCTTTGTCAACGTTCGCCCCACCATGCTCGACGATGCCGCCTGGTTCGCGCCCTACGTCGAAACCTATACGAGCGAGGCGCTGCCTTGGGCAAAGACCGGAGCGGCGCACAGCTTCGCGAAGTTTCCGCAGATGGAGGAGTATGGCCCGCTCGTCGCGGAGTTCGCGGCCAAGGGTCCGCGGCCGGGCCGCTAGCACGGATTCGCGACCCGGCATGCGCGAACCCTTCGTGCGCCCGGTCCCTGCCCGGCCGGATCAGGTCGGCCAGGCCGACCCCAGGATGATGCTGCAGAAGTTCAGGCGCTGATAGTTCGGGTCCTTCAGCGCCAGCACATCGGCCTTGACGTTGCCGAACGTCGTCAGCGGCTTGCGGCGTGTGCCCTCGGCGAAATGGTCGATGATGCTTTCCTTGAAGTTGTGCTCGCGCGGGTGATGCCGGCAGACGTGGTCGCGCTGCTCGCCGGTGAAGTCGTGATAGCACAGCCCCAGCACATCCATCTCGACGCCCGCCGTGACCAGCGCCACCGTCGGGCGCATATGCTCGGGGATGCCGGGGGTCGTATGCAGCGCGATGGCCGCCCAGACATCGTCGATATCCCGTTCAGCAATGCCATACCCCTTCAGGAAATCGCGCGCCGCGTTGGCGCCGTCCACTTCGAAGCGCAGATTGTCGCTGGCATAGCGCTGCGTCAGCCCCATGTCATGAAACATCGCGCCGATATAGAGCAGCTCCGGGTCATAGGCCAGCGCCTTGCGCTCGCCGGTCAGCGCGCCCCAGAAAAACACGCGGCGGCTATGGTGGTACAGCAGGTCGTCTTCGGTATCGCGCACCAGTTGCGTCGCGGCGCGTGCCATCGCGCTGTCGGGCACGCGGATGCCGGCAATGATTTCAGCCATCGTTATTGCTCCTGAAGGATTGGCATGGCGGGGCATCGGCACGGCGCACGATGCGGTCGCCATCGCAAGAGTGGAAAGTGGGATGCCAGCCGGCCCGCCTTATCGTCGACCTCGGCGGCCCGGGCTTGCGCTTTCATTCTGGCTGGCGCGGTCGTTGGCTACAATGGTGCGATTCCGTCAGATCAGGACATCATGAGCGCACTTCAGGACAGCCTCGGGACATCGACGATATGAGCGTAACCACCGTAGCCATCTTGATGCTCGACGGCGTGCAGGCGCTGGATGTCGCCGGTCCGGTCGACGTCTTCGCCGAGGCCAATGCCTTTATCGGGCCCAAGGACCGCTATCAGACGGTGCTGGTCGGCAAGACACGCAAGCCGCTGCGCGCGTCCAACGGCATGCAGCTGATGCCGGACCTGTCGCTGAACGACGAAGCGCCACGCCTCGATATCGTGCTGGTGGCAGGCGGCCCCGGGCTGCCCACCGCGCCGGCCGATGCCGCGGTGTCGAAGTGGCTGCGTAACGCGGCATCGCGCGCGCGGCTGCATGGTTCGGTCTGTACCGGCGCCTTCGTGCTGGGCCACGCGGGCCTGCTGGATGGCCGGACGGTAACGACCCACTGGCAGAACGCCGCCCACCTGGCAGAGCGATTTCCCGCCGCCACGGTCGAGTACGACCGCATCCATCTGCGCGACGGCAAGCTGGTCACCTCGGCCGGGGTCACCGCTGGTATCGACCTGGCGTTGGCATTGGTGCGGGAGGGTCACGGCGCCGCGGCGGCGCTGGCGGTGGCCAAGCGGCTGGTGGTAGTGGCGCAGCGCCAGGGCGGCCAGTCGCAGTTCAGCCCTTATCTGGCCGCGGCGCCCACGCAGGCCGATTCGCCGGTGGCCCGCGTGCAGGACTATGTGATGGCCAACATCAGCGCCAGGCTGACGCTCGATGCGCTGGCTGCCGAAGTCGGCATGAGCGGACGCAATCTGGTCCGCCTGTTCGTCGCGGATACCGGCATGACGCCGCATGCGTTCATCGAGCGCGCGCGCATCGATATCGCGCGCAATCTGCTGGAGGGCAGCGCCCTGCCGTTGAAGTCGATCGCCTACAAGTGCGGCTTCGTGACGGTGGACCGGATGCGCGTGCTGTTCCAGCAGCGGCTTGGCATTTCCCCGGCGCAGTATCGCGCCAGCTTCCGCTAGCGCCGGCGCGATACTCCGGCATCAAATGACGCCGCCGTTTGCGCGCAGCGTCTGCCCATTGACCCAGGCGCCATCGGGACCGGCGAGGAAGGACACCACGTTGGCAATGTCCTCCGGCTGACCGAGCCGCTCCAGCGGTGCCAGCTTCGCCAGGCGCTCGACCACCTCGTCCGGCTTGCCATCGAGAAACAGCGCGGTCGCCGTGGGACCTGGCGCCACCGTGTTGATCGTGATATTGCGGCCGCGCAATTCCCTGGTCAGCACGCGCGTCATCGCCTCGACGCCGGCCTTGGTCGCCGCATAGACGCCGTAGGTCGGCTGAGACAAGCCGACCATGCTCGACGACAGATTGATGATCCTCCCACCGCTGCGCAGCCGTCGCGACGCCTCGCGCAGCGTGTTGAAGGTGCCCTTCAGATTGATGGCGACCTGGCTGTCGAACAACGCGTCGTCGCTGTCGGCCAGCGTGGCGAGCCGCATGATGCCTGCGTTGTTGACCAGCACGTCGACGCCGCCGAACGCGGTCTCGGCCGCGTCGAACATGCGCCGGACGGCCGCGCCGTCGCTGACGTCGGCCTGCGCGGTAATGGCGCGCCCGCCGGCCTGCTCGATCTGCCCGGCCAGCGCCTCGGCGTCGCGGGCACTGCCGGCATAGTTGATGACGACGGTGAAGCCGTCGCGGGCCAGGCGCCGCGCGATCGCGGCGCCGATGCCGCGGGAGGCGCCGGTCACGATGGCGACCTGGTTTTTGGTGGGCTTGCCGGCGCGCTTGTCGGTGAGATTGTCGGTGCTCATGTCAGTTCTCCGTTGGAAGGGTCGCGGATAGAGAGGAAGGGTTGCGACATGGGAGAACTATGCGCGGCGCCGACCAAAAGATCATCGCCCCGGCATTGGCAGCACTGTTGGCGCCGCTTGAACAATGGCGCGCCGCGGTGGTCGGGTCATCGCGTCATCGGGCCATCGCGAAGAGGCGTTATTGCGGCCCGAGCAGCACGGCGATCAGATTGTCGGCCGTGGCGCGCAGCCGTTTCTCGTCCTGATAGACCCGTTCGACCACGACCAGTCCCCGCGTGAACGTGACGATCAGCCGGGCGGCCTGCCGCGGCGGCAGTGCCAGCGGCGCCTGCTCGCCCTCACGCGACAAGCGCTCGAACAGCACCTGCTCGATATCGTCGAGCAAGGCCTTCAGGGCCGCGCGCAGCGGCCCCTCCAGATCTTCGGTGCCCACGGCGGTCTTGGTGCTGAGGCAGCCGCGGGTCGGCATCCCGCTGGCCATCGACGTGGTCATCGAGGCGATCACGCAGCCGAAGAAGCCGCGCAGCGCGTCGCGCAACCTCGGCTTGTCCAGCGCCTCGCGCATCTGCCCGACGAAGCGCTCGCGATAGAGATCGAACACGCGCAGGAACAACGTTTCCTTGTCGCCATAGGCGTTGTACAGGGAGCCGCGCTGCACCCCCGTGGCCGCGGCCAGCTCCTGCATCGAGGTCGCGGCATAGCCCTTCTGCCAGAACAGCGCCAGCGCCTTGTCCAGCGCAAGACCTTCATCGAATTGGCGAACCCCAGCCATCTGTTTCTCCGAATGCTCGGGCGGCAAAGCCCCTTGAAAACATGCTGCCATTTAAGCCGATGATTGACACCTTCGTCAATCTTGACTAAGTTGTCAAGCATGACAACAGTGTCAAACATCAGCCATCCATCGAACCGGCGCCGGACGATGCGCGCCCTGCCTCCCTATCACGCTCACCCATGACCAAACACCCTCCTTCCTACACGCCAGCACAACTGGACCGCGCGCTGGTCTGGCGCTACATCTTCGCCGGCCTGTGCGCCAGCCTCGACAGCATCGGGCTGGCGCGCTTCGCGTTCACGCCGCTGATCCCCGAACTGATCCAGGCGCACTGGTTTCCCGCTTCCAGCGTGATCTATCTGGGCGCCGCCAATCTGGCCGGCTATGTCTGCGGTGCATGGATCGGCCGGACCGTCGGCGCGCGGCTGGGCAACGAGCGCACGCTGCGCCTGATGATGGTATGGATCACCGCCGCCTTTCTCGCCTGTGCCGTGCCGCTGTCGTTCGGCTGGTATTTCGCGTGGCGCTTCATGTCGGGAATCGCCGGCGGGATCGTCATGGTGCTGGTGGCCGGCACCATCCTGCCGCACGTGCCGCCTGCGCGCAAAGGCGCCGCTGGCGGCGCCATCTTCCTCGGTCTCGGGCTCGGCATTGCGGGATCGGGCACCATCATTCCGCTGTTGCTGCGATTGGGGCTGGCGCAAACCTGGATCGGCCTGGCAATCGTGTCAGCGCTGCTGACCGCGGCCAGCTGGTTCGCGTGGCCGCCACGGCAGCTGGATCGGCCTCACCCGGCGCCGGCAAGACCGGCACCGTCCGCGACGCCGCACTTCGGCCGCGCCGTGTGGATGCTGTTCCTGCAGTACGCGCTGATGGCGACCGCCGCGGTGGTGCCGATGGTATTCCTGGTGGACTTCATCGCCCGCGGCCTGGGCGCGGGCACGCATCTGGGCGCGGTGTTCTGGGCGGTCTATGGGCTTGGCGCCATCGCCGGACCGCCGCTGTACGGCTTTCTCGCCGATCGGCTGGGTGCCGGTCCGGGTATCAGGCTGGTGTCGCTGGTGCTGGCGATCGTGCTGGCCGCGGTGTATGTCACCGACAACCTGCTGGTGCTCGGTGCCCTGACCGTCGTGATCGGCACCTTCGCGCCCGGCATGGTGCCGTTGGCGCTGGCCCGTGTGCATGAACTCGTCCCGGACCATGCGCCGCGGCAAAACATCGCCTGGAGCCGCGCCAGCATCGTGTCGGCGGCGGCGATGGCCGTCGCGGGTTACGCCTATTCCGCGCTGTTCAATGCGAGCGGGCAATCGCACCGGCTTTTGTTCCTGACCGCGGCGGCGCTGCTCGTGGTGGCACTGCTGGCGGAGCTGTGCATCCCGGCGAAGGCGGGGGATTCGCAGATGGCCCGCTCCTGAACGCGTGCTAGGCAGTCGCTTCGATCATTGCCAATACAGCGGCGGTCAGCTCGCTTTGCGCATCGCCGAGAGGCTCCAGCGCATCGAAATGATGGCCCTTCGGCTGCACGATGATGCTGACCGGCACGCCGCGTTGCCGCAGCAGCGCGGCATAGTCGGCCTGCTGGCGGTGATACTCCGCCGATTCGTCGCCGCCGACGGTCAGGATCATCGGCAACGTGGTCGCAGGCGGATGGCGCATCGGACTGTAGGCGGCGACGTCGGCCTCGGTCAGGCCGATCACGCGATTCAGATAGCAGAGGCGGATCGGCTCAAGATCATAGAGCCCGCTGATCGAGCAGGCGCCCTTCAGCACGTCCGCCGGCAGGCCGAAATCCTCCCACTGCGTACCGGCCAGCATGCCGGCCAGTTGGCCGCCTGCCGAATGGCCGGACACGAAGACGCGCTCGGCATCGAAGCCCAGCACCCTCGCGTTTCGGTGCAGCCACACCACGGCGCCCCGGTTGTCGCGCACGATGTCGGCCATCGCCGCCTGCGGCGCCAGCCGGTAGTTGAGCATCGCCACATCGATGCCGCGTGCCAGATACGGTGCGGCCAGATGGCTCGAATCGGACTTGTCGAGCGCCTGCCAATAGCCGCCGTGAATGAAGATCAGCAGCGGCCGGCCCGGCCCACCGGCGCGGAAATAGTCCAGCGTCTGCTTCGGATCGCTGCCATAGGCGAGATCTTCCTCGACCGCATGGGTCTGGCGGAAGGCTGCGGCCTCCGCCGCCCATCGTGCGAGGATGGCCGGGTGCTGCGGCACCGCGGCCCGGTTGTTGTACTGCTTGTCCAGGGATTCCTGATCCAGGTTGCGAAACACGGGCATGGAACCAATCTCCGTATGGTCGAGCGGGGATGACGACGCCCCTGGACGATATCAGGTTGAGGCGCGCCCTTCTTCCCCGACGATCCGCCGCACCAGATCGCACACCGTCGGCACCAGTGCCTCCAGCCGTGCCGGTCCCGCGCCCTCGATCCGCTCGAGCACCAGTTCGTGCACGGCGCCGACCAGGGCCAGTGCGCTCTCGTAGGGCAGGCGCTGCCGGCGGCGCTGATCGGTGCCGACAGTGCGCTGGATAAATTCGGCCAGTTCGCGGTGGACCTGCCGGCGTACCGCGAGGCCTGGCCCGCCGAGACTGAGGATCTCGATGAACAGCGTGCGCAGCAGCGCGGGATTGCCGGCCATGTAGCCAAGATAGGCGCGCATCGCGCCTTCGACCTGGGCGGTCCACGGCTGGCGCGGGTCGATCGCGTCGCGCAGCACCTGCAGCGCATGCCGGCTCGCGCTGACGTACAGCGCCATCAGGCAATCCGCCTTGGAATCGAAATGCTCGTAGAAGGTCCGGCGCGAGACGTTGGCCTCGGCCACGATATCGGCAATGGTGACTTCGCCATAGCCCTTGCGTGCGACCGCGCCGGCCATGCCTTCGAGCAGGCGGCGTCGATGCTCGCTGCGGTCCGGCGCGGTGCCGGCGGTGAGGATGGCGGGTACGTGCATGGGCGGCTCGTCATGGTCGGGTCGTGGTCCGCCGCCATGGTACTTGACAGTACCGACCCGCGCCATCATGATCGGTACTCCGCAGTACCAGCCGGGCAACGCTCCCGGCAAATACCCCAGGGAGACTACCGTGACGCATCTCGTCGTTCGCCGCCTGCTCGTCGATATGGAAGCGCCGATCCCGCGGCATTGGTGCGCGGGCGATCCCTTTCGCACGGCCTTCCTCAATGCGCTGTCGATGAGCTTCCCGGTCGGGGAGCAGTTCTTTATCGATGCGGTGCGCAACGGCCTGAAGGCGCTGCCGCCAGAGCAGCAGGACCGCTTCCGCGCCGAGGTGCAGGGTTTCGTCGGCCAGGAGGCCACGCACCGCCGCCTGCACGGCCTCTACAACGAGCATCTGCGCAGGCAGGGGCTGGTCAATGCGTGGGAGGTCCGATCGAAGGAACGGCTCAAGCAGCTCGAGGGCGTGGACCCGCGCCACCCGCTGGCCATCACCGCGGCGTTCGAACACTTCACCGCGATCTTTGCCGACTGGATCCTGCGCAACGCGGACATGCTCGGCGAGCAGGACCCGCGTCTGGCGACGTTATGGCTGTGGCACAGCGCCGAAGAGACCGAGCATCGCAATACCGCCTTCGACCTGTACCAGGCGCTGGGCGGCTCCCACGCATGGCGCATCACCTGGTTCCGCCGCATCAGCCTCACCTTCCTCGGCGATGCGCTGCGCCAGACCGTCGACAACCTGCGCCGCGACGGCACGCTGTGGCAGTGGCGCACTTTGGCGGGCGCGGCGCGATTCCTGTTCGGCAAGCGCGGCCTGATCCGGCAGACGTTCGGCGCATGGCGCGACTACTTCCGCCGCGACTTCCACCCGACCGACCACGACGCCAGCGCGTCGGCACAATGGCTGGAAGCCCACCGGAACAAGTACGTGCCGGTAGGCGCCTGAGCGCACCAAGGGCGGACCGCGCTTCGACGGTCGCCCGACTGCCTTACCAATACGACAGCATCAGCAGGCCGATCAGCACGATCGCGATAAACACCCACAGCATCGGGCGCGCGATCAGGTGACGGCCGCGCGTCGACGCGCGCGCGGCCTCGGCATTGGTGCCGTACTCATCTTTCCTTGCCATGGCGATGACTCGAAGGGCTTGAAGTCTTGCTGACCACGCACGGATCGTGCCGGGTGCAACAGCGCCGTTCGCTGCGGCGCGCCATACCGCGCCGCGTGCAATTTTGACAACGGCATGGCCTTACGCGCCCCACCTCGCCCGTCTTGCCCGCATCGCCCGCGATCCGTGCGATCACCGTGCATCCCTTCCCCATGCCGCTGCCCGCTCGGCTATGCTTCGGTGGCCGGATTCCGCTGAGCCATCATCCGGCACGCGCTCCATCAAAACCAACAAAGCAAGGAGACCCGATGCGCATCGTCCGCCGGCGGCCCGCCGCCACCCTGCTCCGCCAACTCGCCGTCGCAGCCGCTGCCCTGCCCATGCTGGCCGGCACGGCGTCCGCGGCCCCGCCCACCGACCGCTATGCCGCCCCAGGCCTGGAGAAGCCGGCCAGCATCCTGATCGATCGCTGGGGCGTGCCGCACATCTACGCCGGCACGCTGTACGACGCCTTCTATGCGCAAGGCTTCATCGCCGCCCGCGACCGGCTGTGGCAGATCGACCTGTGGCGCAAGCGCGGGCTCGGCGAGATGGCCAAGGACTTCGGCCCCGCCTATGTCGATGGCGACCGCATGGCGCGGGCGGTGCTGTACCGCGGCGACATGTACCGCGAATGGCTGGCCTACGGCTCGGACGCGAAGCGCGTGGCGGAGGCCTTCGTCGCCGGCGTCAACGCCTACGTGGCGCTGACCGAGGCGCAGCCCGAACTGCTGCCGCGCGAGTTCAAGCAGCTGGGCTACAAGCCTTCGCGCTGGCGCGCCGAAGACATCGTCCGGATCCGCCACCATGGCCTGACGCTGAACTTCACCGGCGAGGTCGACCGCGCCACGCTGTACTGCCAGGCCAAGGAGCAGGCAGCGCGCGCCGACTGGCTGCGGCGCGAGCTCGATCCGCCGATCACGCCGACGCTGCCGGAGGGCCTGGACCCCTGCGCGGTGCCCGCCGCCGCGCTGAAGAAGGCCTATACGCTGGCCACGGCCGCGGCGAACTTCCCGAAGGAAGCGTGGCAGAAGGCGGCCGCCGGTAGCGTGCCGGTCGACCAGCTCTACGCCGCGGTCGACGCGAACAGCGACACCGGCCGCAGCCTCGGCTCGAACAACTGGGTGATCGCCGGCAGCCGGACCTCGACGGGCCGGCCCATCCTCGCCAACGACCCGCACCGGTCGCACGGCGCGCCGAGCCTGCGCTATGTGTCGCATCTGAATGCGCCGGGCCTGTCGGTGATCGGCGCGGGCGAGCCGTTCCTGCCCGGCATCTCGATCGGCCACAACGGCACGATCGCCTTCGGCCTGACGCGCTTCTACATGGATCAGGAAGACCTGTACGTCTACGAGACCGATCCCGCGCAGCCCAAGTCCTACCGCTATCGCGGACGCTGGGAGCCGATGGAAACCATCACCGAAAAGATCGCGGTCCGCGGCGAGGCCGAACCGCGCACGGTCACGATCGACTTCACGCGCCATGGCCCCGTGCTGCATGCCGACGATGCCAGCCACCGCGCCTGGGCGCTGCGCGCGGCCTGGCTCGATGCCGGCATGGCGCCCTACTTCGGCTCGATGGATTACATGCGCGCGACCAACTGGGACCAGTTCCGCGCGGCGATGAATCGCTGGGGCGCGCCCGGCGAAAACCAGGTCTACGCCGACCGCAACGGCAATATCGGCTGGATTCCGGGCGGCCTGACGGTGATCCGCCCCAATTGGGACGGCCTGTTCCCGGTACCGGGCGACGGCCGCTACGAGTGGGCCGGCTACCGCAACATGGACGAGCTGCCGTGGGCCTATAACCCGTCCGCCGGCCATATCGTCACCGCGAACGAGAACAATATTCCGCCGGATCATCCGGCCGCGAAGCTCGGCGTCGGCTACGAATGGAGCGACAGCTCGCGGGCGCGCCGGCTCAAGAGTCTGGTCGCGGCCGCACCGGTCAGCTCGCTGCGCGATTCGATCGCGTGGCAGAACGACACGGTGTCGCTGCCGGCGCAACGCACGTTGGCCGTGATGCGCACCGTCGGCAATGCCGGCGCCGCGGCATCGCTGCTGCAGGACCCGCAGGTGCAGCGCGCCGTCGCGCTGCTGCGCGGCTGGGACGGCAATGTGCGGGCCGACAGCGTGCCGGCCGCGCTGTTCGAGATCTGGTTCAGCAACCATCTGCGGCCCGCGGTCGTGCGCGCGGCGCTGCCGGAGGGCGCCGCCAGGCTGGTCGGCGCCGGCGATGCGGCGCGCGTGCTGGCGGTGCTGGAGCAGCCGGACACGTGGATGCCGGTGGCGCGGCGCGACGAGGTCATGCTGACCTCGCTGAAGGCGGCGATGGCCGAACTGGAGCGGCGTTCGCCCTCGCCGGAAAAACTGGCCAACTGGGGCGCGCTGCATCGCGCGATCTTCCGCCATCCGCTCGCCAGCATCGTCGACGACGCCACGCGCGCCCAGTACAACGTCGATGCGGGCGGCATCGGCGGGTCCGCCTTCACGCCGATGAACACCAGCTATCGCAACAGCGACTACCACCTGACCGCGGGCGCGTCGTTCCGCATGGTGCTCGACGTCGGCAACTGGGACCAGGGGCGCGTGATCAATACCCCGGGACAATCGGGCGACCCGGCCAACCCGCACTACCGCGATCTGGCACCGGTGTGGGCCAAGGGGCAGACGTTCCCGCTGGTGTATTCGCGCAAGGCGGTCGAGCGGGCGGCGGAGAAGCGGATCGAGCTGACGCCTCGCTAAGGCGTCATCACCGCATCGGATCCGATTGCCGATGCGGCCGGCGGGCGTGCCTCGTGCACGCCCGCAACATGCACCCCGAAGCCCGTCTCCCCCGGCGCGAGGTCGTCCCGCAAGGTCAACTGCGGAATCGCATAATCCCCACCGTTTTGCCGCCGGAATGGAATCGGCGCTGTCGTGTCGAGCCGATCCAGCCGCTGTCCCAATTCGTGCTGGATGATCGCAAAGCGTTCCGCATCGACGCGGCCAGTCCGGTAGACCACGTAGGGCGGCAACACGTCGAAGCCCGGGTAATGCAGGACCCCGTGATGAATCGGGAACAGGATGTCCTCGATCGGGCCGTTGATGCCGCGCGCGCTGTAATGCGGCTCCCATCCGCCCGCGGTGACGATCAGCATCGCGCGCTTGCCCGCCAGCGTGCCCTCGCCATAGCGGTCGCCCCAGCGCGCATCCGAGTGCTCGCCCACGCCATAGGCAAACCCATAGGCATAGACGCGTTCCACCCAGCCCTTCAGGATCGCGGGCATCGAGAACCACCACAGCGGAAACTGCAGGATCACCGCATCGGCCCACAGCAGCTTGCGCTGCTCGGCGGCGATGTCTTCGCTCTGCGTGCCGTTTTCGAACGCCTGTCTGGAGTCGAGCGAAGGATCGAAACGCTCGCCGGCCCGATGGGCGAGATTGTCCGCGGCATCGAGGGCGGCCTTCCACCGCATCGCATAGAGATCGGATACCTGCACCGTATGCCCGGCCTGGCTTAGCCGCTCGACGGCAAAGTCGCGAATGGCCCCGTTCAGCGAACGGGGCTCGGGATGTGCATAGACCAGAAGAATGTTCATCGTGAGCCTCCATTGCCCATTGCAAGAGAAGGCCAGCTTAGGGTCGCGTCCGGTATATTGGAAATGAATTTCTGAAATTCCAGGTATTGCCATGAACAATTTCGGACGGCTGGATCTGAACCTGCTGATCACGCTCGACGTGCTGCTGGCCGAGCGCAACGTCACGCGCGCGGCCGAGCGGCTGAACCTGTCGCAACCGTCGGTCAGCGTACAGTTGGCCAAGCTGCGCGACACGCTGGGCGACCCGCTGCTGTTGCCCGGTCCGCGCGGCATGCGGCCGACGGCCCGTGCCGAGGCGCTGCGCGAGCCGTTGCGCGAAGCGCTGAAGGCGCTGCAGCAAGCGGTATCCCCGCAGGGCCCGTTCGATCCGGCGCAGGCGAGCGACACCTGGCGCATCGCGGCCTTTGACTACGCGGAAGCGACCATCGTGCTGCCGCTGCTGCGCGACTTGCGCACCGAAGCGCCGGGCACCCGGCTGGCGATCGTACAGGCGGTGCCGTCGCTGCTGGCGCGGCAGGCGGAACACGGCGAGATCGACCTGGCCTTCCATACAACCGAGGGGGCGCCGCAGGGCTTGCATCGCCGCCCGCTGTTCACCGAACGCTATGTGCTGGCCGGCCGCGCCGGGCACCCCGGCCTGAAGCGCAAGCCGACGCTGGCGCAGTTCTGCAGGCTCGAGCACGTGATCGTGTCGCCCGATGGCGGCGGCTTTTACGGGCCGACCGACGAGGCGCTGGCCGCTCGCGGGCTGTCACGCCGGGTCGCCCTGTCGGTGCCGCATTTCCTGTTCGTGCTGTCCGTGCTGGGGAGCACCGATCTGGTCGCGATGCTGCCGTCGCGCCTGGTGCGCAATGCCGCCGGGATCAGGGTGGTCGACGCTCCGATCGAGATACCGGGCTACGAAATGTCGATGCTGTGGCATGAGCGCGTCCATCGCGACCCGGGGCATCGCTGGCTGCGCGACACCATCGTGGCGTCCGTGTAGTCCCGTCCCGGGCGCGTTACACGGGCTGCATTCCCGGCAGCAATGGAATGCGCTCGGCAAGGAAATCCATCAGCACGCGCACGCGGGCGGGCTGATAGCGGCGGCTCGGATAGACCAGGAAGGCTTCCTGCGCGGAGCCATGCCAGCGTGGCAACACGGGCACCAGCACGCCGTCATCGAGCAGATCCTGCACGAGCCAGGCCGGCGTCAGTCCAAAGCCGGCGCCGGCGACAAAGCCTTCCCGCATCGCCAGCGAGTTGTTGACCCGATAGCGGCATGGCGCCTCGACCGTGGCCGTGCCATCCGGCCCTTCCATCACGATCGCGTTGCCGCCGGCCAGCCACGTGAAGCGCAGCATCGGCAGCGATGCCAGGTCCGCGGGACGGCGCACGCGCTTATGCCGCCCCATCAGCACGGGGCTGGCGACCAGCATGCGCGGCGACACGGCGATGCGCCGCGCGACCACATTGGGCGGCAGCTGCGCGCCCAGCCGCAGCGCCAGATCGACGCCCTCGGCTACCAGGTCGACATAGCGGTCGTCGAACAGCAGCTCGACCTCCACGTCGGGATATTGCTGCTGGAACGCGAGCACCAGCGCGTTCAGGCGCAGCACGCCGAAGCTGACCGGAGCGCTGAGCCGGACCAGTCCGGAAGGACGTTCGGCCTGGCCCTGCGCATCGCCGACGGCCTCGCCGAACTCCTCCAGCACGCGCCGCGCGCGCTCGTAGAAGCGGCGCCCCGCCTCGGTCGGCGACAAGCTGGTGGTGCTGCGCTCGAGCAGCCGTACGCCGAGCTGCCTCTCGAGCGCGGCCACGACCTTGCTGACGGTCGGCTGCGAGGCCTGCTGTTCGCGCGCGACGGCCGACAGGCTGCCCAGTTCGACGGCGCGGACGAACGTCTGCATGGCGCGGATGGTGTCCATCATGGATTCCCGACAACGTTGCGCTGCACCGCAAATATCGGGCAGCCTATTCCAATATCGAATGAGCGACATGCCATTTTGCCAGCTTCTGCAACGGATCGGCATACCGTAGCTTGACGCCTGTACCGGCTTGCCGCCGGGCTTTCACAGGACCACCTGAACCATGCCGATTTCGTTTCCCCAAGCCTTGCGCCAGCGCTCGCTGCGCACCTGCGCCGCCGTCGTAGTGGGCACCGCGGCGATTTCCGCGTTCGCCACCGAGGCGCCCATGACTCACTGGCTGCCGACCTGGACCGCCAGCGAGCAGCCGATCTGGGAAGCCGGCGAACTGCCGCTGCCGACCGGCGTGCCGGCACGGCTGTACCGACAGACGCTGCGCCAGCTCGCCAGAGTCAGCGTGGGCGGTACGCGCGCGCGGCTGGTGCTGTCCAACCGTTATGGACGCGAGCCGGTCACGATCGGCGCGGCGCGGCTGGCCCTTGCCGCAGGGCGCGATGGCATCGATGCAAGCACTGATCGCGCGGCGACCTTCGGCGGCAGTCCGTCGATCACGATTCCGGCCGGCGCGGCCGTGACCAGCGATGCGATCGAGCTGGCCGTGCCGCCGCTGAGCGAGATTGCGGTCAGCCTGCATCTGCCGAAGCCGTTCCGGCCAGGCGGCTTCCATTGGGATGGACGGCAGACCGCGTGGCTGTCGCCAGGCGACGCAACGCGCAATGCCACGCTGTCCCATGCGACATCCTTCAGCGGCAGGCTGCTCGTCGCCGCCATCGAGGTAGAGGCGGGCAACAACGCAGGGGCCGTGGTCGCGATCGGCGATTCGATCACAGAAGGCAATGGCTCGACCGTCGACGCCAACCGCCGCTGGCCCGACGGCCTCGCCGAGCGGCTCGCGCCGCGTGGCATCGCCGTGCTCAATGCCGGCATCTCCGGCGGCCAGTTGTTGCGCGACGGCATGGGCGAATCCGCGCTGGCGCGCTACGAGCGCGACGTGCTTGCGCAGCGTGGCATCCGTGCGGTGATCGTCGCCATCGGCATCAACGACATCGGCTGGCCGGGCTCGACCTTCGCCCCGCACACCCCGTTGCCGCAGGCGGCCGCGATGATCCAGGGCTACCGCGAGCTGATCCGGCGGGCGCATCAACGCGGCATCCGGGCGATCGGCGCCACCATCACGCCGTTCGCCGGCGCGCTGGCCGGCACGCCGATCCGCGGCTACGATGCGCCGCCGCAAAAGGAAGCGCTGCGGCAGGCGGTCAATGCCTGGATACGCGACAGCGGAGAATTCGATGCCGTCGCGGACTTCGACGCAGCAATCCGCGACCCGGCGCGTCCGCAGGCGATGCTGCCGCGCTACGACAGCGGCGATCATCTGCATCCGGGCGATGTGGGCTATCGGCGGATGGCCGAGGTCGCGGCCGCTGCGGTTGCCGAGGTCGGCATGGCGGACTAGACGGCGGTGCTGACGCAGCGCATTTCATGGCCGAATGCGCCGCGCTTCCGGAACTTCACGCCGGCGCACCCACTCACACCGGGATAATCCCGTCCCGCAGCATCGGCCGCCCCTAGGCGGCCTCACCGTCAAGAGGTGCGCAGATGAGACTGCAAGGCAAGACTGTGCTGGTGACCGGCGCCGCCTCCGGCATCGGCCGCGGCATCGCGCTGCGGCTGGCAAGCGAAGGCGCCAACGTGGTGGTCGCCGTGCATCGGCTCGACGAACGTTCCGAGCAGGTGTGCAAGGAGATCCGCGAGGCCGGCGTGCAGGCATGGCTGGTGCAAGGCGATGTCGGCGGCGTCGGCGAGGTCCAGCGGCTGTTCCGCGAGGCCACCGAGGCCGCCGGCTCGATCGATGCGCTGATCAACAACGCCGGCATCGAGATCCGCGCCCCGTTCGGCGAGGTCACCGAGCAAGACTACGACCGCGTGCTGAACGTCAACCTGAAAGGACCGTTCTTCCTGTCGCAGCAGTTCGTGCACCACTGCAAACAGCAGCGCCGCGGCGGCAAGATAGTCAATATCAGCTCGGTGCACGAAGACCTGCCCTTCCCCAACTTCACCAGCTACTGCGTCAGCAAGGGCGGACTGCGCATGCTGATGCGCAACCTGGCGATCGAACTGGCGCCGCTTGGCATCACCGTCAACAACATCGCGCCCGGCGCGATCCAGACCCCGATCAACCAGGCCCTGCAGCAACGCCCCGATCAGCTGCGCGCGCTGCTGGCCAATATCCCGCTGAACCGGCTGGGCGAACCGGGCGATGTGGCGGGACTGGCCGCTTTCCTGTGCAGCGCCGACGCCGACTACATCACCGGCGCCACGCTGGTGATCGACGGTGGGCTGCTGTGGAACTACAGCGAGCAGTAAGCCAGTCGCATCACCATGCTGACTGCGGGTCAGCCGCGCTCGGCGGCGCGGTCGGCGACGACAGGCCAGGCGTTCCCCCTCGCGCGCATCGCGATGGCGGCAAGCGGACGCGCCAATACGGTGGTCGCAAGTGCCATCCACAACAGGCCGGAAAACGCCGGGCCGGCGATCAGGCCGGCGTCGAGCAGGATGCCGAGCACGACGACCTCGACGAGGCCCTTAGTCTGCAGCAGTGCGCCCAAGGTCCATGCTTGCCGCCAGTCGAGCCCTGCCAGCCGCGCGGGCACGGCCACGCCAACCGTCTTGCCGACCACCGCAACAACCACAGCGATCGCGAAGACCCGCAGCACTTCGCCATCGGCCATGCCGACCGTGGTCCGCAGGCCAGCCGCCAGGAAGAAGAAAGGCAGCAGGACCACCACCGTCGCCGGTTCGAGCAGTTTCCTGATTTGCAAGGCATGCTGTCGCGGCCACACCAGCCCGGCGACAAACCCGCCCATCACGTGGTGCAGCCCGACCAGTTCCGACAGAAAGGCCGATACCAGCACCGTGACCAGCGCCACCGCCAGCAGCGGTTCGGCGTGCCAGCCATCGCGCGACAGCCAGCGTGCAAGCAGCGGCCGCGCCACCAGCAGGCAGGCCGCCAGGTAGGTCAGTGCGAGCGCGGCCACACCGAGTGGCCCGGCACCTTCGCCGTGGCCGACCAGCACTACCGCCAGGGCAAGCCACACCACGCCATCGGTCAGCGCGGCGCAGCGCAGCGCAAGATGGCCCATGCCGGTGCTCGCCATCCCCATTTCGCGCAGGATAGCCGCGAGCACTGGCAGCGCGGTCACCGCGCTGCACAGGCCCAGCACCAGTGCAAAGCCGATCGGGCCGGCGTTCGGCCCGGCCAGCTGCGGCAGATCCGCCACCAGCCAGGCACCGGCGGCGGTGCCCAGACAGAAGGGCAGCACGATGCCGCCTACGCCAGCCGCCACCGCGGCTCGCGGCTGGCCGCCCAGCTCGGTCTCACGCAGGTGCAGGCCGGTCAGGAAACAGAACAGCGTCACCGCTAGCCATTGCAGGCCGCCGAGCATTGACAGCGCCTGCGGACCGAACAGCGTCGCCCAGGCTTCGGGAAACCAGCGTCCAAACCCCGTCGGCCCCAGACCGATGCCGACCAGGATCTGCACCACCACCAGCGGCAGCACGCGACCCTTGCCGAACAGCCGCCACAGCGCATAAGGCAGGCCGACGACGATGGCGGCCTGCAGGAAGAATACCGCCGCACCGTTCACCAGCGGCCCTCCCGGATCTGGCCGACCAACGCGACCAGCTCGCGGTCCAGCGCGCGGTCCTGTTCGAGGAAGGGAATCGCGGCGTTCAGCCGCTGTTCGAACGGCGCCAGCGCGGCGGGCGGGGTGCCGCCGGCGCGGCGCCGCAGCGCCACCCCCTGCCGCACCGCGACCAGCATCGCGGCGGCAACCTGCTCGCTCAGCTCGATCACCCGCAGGCAGTCCCGCGCGGCAATGGTGCCCATGCTGACCTTGTCCTGGTTGTGGCATTCGGTCGAGCGCGAAAACGACGCGGCCGGCATGGTGGCCTTCAGCGCCTCGGCAGTCCACGCCGACACGCCGATCTGCAGGGCCTTCAGGCCATGGTTCAGGCAGGCGTCGTCGCCGGTCGCACCGGACAGGTTGGCGGGCAGGCCGTGATTGTGGCGTGGGTCTGCCATCAACGCGAACTGTCTGTCGAGCAGGTCAGCCACGCTGGCCACCGCCGCCTTCAAGCCGTCCATCGCGAAGGCGATATGGCCGCCGTAGAAATGACCGCCGTGCAGCACGCGCTCTTCGTCCGGATCGACCAGCGGATTGTCGTTGGCGCTGTTCAGCTCGGTTTCGATCCACTGCCGCGACCAATCCAGCGCGTCTTCCAGAACGCCGATCACATGCGGTGCGCAGCGCAGCGAATAGCGGTCCTGCAGCCGGTGCGCGTGGCGCGGCGCGTGCACGTCGCCAAGCCAGCCGCGGATCGCCGCAGCCGCACGCAGCTGGCCCGGATGCGGTTTCGCCGCAAACAGCGTCGGGTCGAAGTGATAGGGATTGCCATCGGTCGCCGCGACCGCGCCGGCGGTGATCGCGCAGCCCAACCGCGCCAGCTGGCGCGCGCGCTGCCAGGCCAGGCAGGCCAGGCCTGTCATCACCGCGGTGCCGTTCATGATGGCCAGCGCCTCCTTCGGGCGCAGACGCAGCGGCGCGCGCCCCAGCTGAGCCAACGCATCGGCCGCGGCCATCCGCCGGCCTTCCACCATGACGTCGCGCTCGCCGCACAGCACCGCGGCGACATAGGACAGCGGCGTCAGGTCGCCGCTGGCACCGACCGAACCTTCGGCCGGGATGCACGGCAGCACATCGTTCGCCAGCAGGGCAGTCAGCTGTTCCAGCAAGGCCGGGCTGACGGCGGAATACCCCTGGCATAGCGACGCCAGACGCGCCGCCAGCACCGCGCGAGTTTCGTCGGCATCGAGCATGCGACCCAGGCCGCAGCCATGGAAGGTGTACAGGCGCGGCGGCAGCCAATCCGCCATCGCCACCGGCACCTCGACACCGCAGGAGTCGCCGTAGCCGGTCGTGACCCCGTAAATGCGGCCCTCCTCCGCCAACAGCCGGTCGAGAAACGCCATGCCGCGTTCGATGCGGCCGCGGAACGCCGGGGATGCCGACAGGGCCGCCACCGCTTCGCGACGGGCCAGCGCGGCCACGTCCTCCACCGTCAGGGGCGTGCCGTCGAAGATCACGGTCGCGTGACGGACGCTGCCGCCCGAACCTGGGCCGGCGTCGGAAGAGGACTGCGAAGAGATACGCATGGTCTGGGTAGTCGTTTGGAAGATCGTTTGGGAAATCGGACCGAACCATCGGAACGATCAGCGCGGCGAGGACGCCGCCGATCGTTGCGGGAAATCGGCGCCCGAGCCAGCCATCGCCACCTGCCACTGGCGCATGGCGTCGGGCGTGGCGCCGTCGTGGTCCAGCTCCGGCAGCAACGGGTCGCTGACCACGGCAACGACGGTGTCGCCATGCCACCAGCTGCATCCGTTGGCGGGGATGCCGGGGTGCGCGGACCCGGCCGGCCGGATGCAGGATCGATGGCCGAGCATCGTCGAGAACAGCTCGCCGCCACGGCACTTGAGCGCGGCTTCCTTCAAGGTCCACGCCTCCAGGGCCAGCGTTTCGGCATCGTGCCTCCGTCCGGCAAGCAGCATGCTCCGTTCCGCGGCATCGGTGATCGCCTCCAGCAGCGCCGCGCGCGACCGTCCCGGCCGGAGCATCTCCAGATCGAGGCCGATCGGACGATTGCTCACCGCACACGCGACACTGTCGCCGACATGCGCGATCGAAACATGCTTGTCGGCATGCCTCGCGACGAGCGGCGCGCCATTCGGCGATGCCTCAATCCTCCAATCGCCGGACACGCCGCCGAACCGTTCCGCCAGCAACGCGCGGGCCAGCCATCGGCCGGCGACGAACTGAGCCGCGCGCCGCGGCGCACGGATCTCGGCCAGACGAACGCGCTCGGCCGGTGACAGCCACGCGTGGGCATTCGCACCCACGCCAGCCATCAAGGCGCTGACCGATCGCAGCCGGATGGAGATCGTCACGCGCGGCCGCCGGACGGTCAGTTGCCCACGCGGGCGTAGTCGCCCTTCAGCGCGACGCCAACCACCACCGCACCGGCGTGGCACTCGTACTGGTCGGCACTGGCCATCTCGTTCTTCTTGTAGTAGCTGACCAGGTTGACGACGGCGTTGGCGTCCATTGTCTTCGCCTTGTCCTGGAACGACAGCAACGCGGACAGTGCGGCCCAGCGGCAGGCCTCCTCATCGCTCTTGCCGACGCCGTTGGTCTTGCGGTTCGACACGTCGCTGCCCTTGGTCTCCAGCACCTTGGGCGTGCGCTGGCCGGCGAAGAAGAAGCGCACGGAGCCGTCGAGCTTCTCCTTGGCCTCCGGCATGTCCAATACATCCTGGATGGGCAGCAAGTACTTGGTGTCGCGGGCGCTGGCGGGAGCGCTGACGATGGCACCGGCAGCAATGGCGGCGAAGATTGCACGGCTTGCGTAATGACCGAACTTCATGATTTTCCTTGTCGTTGTCGAGGTTCAACAAATCCGGCGCGAGACGGGCCGTTCAGTCGGCCCAGCGCCGGAACACCAGCGAGGTGTTGATGCCGCCAAAGGCGAAGTTGTTGCTCATCACGTGGTCGGCTTCGAGCACGCGTCCTTCTCCGGCGATGTAGTCCAGCGGTGCGCAGCGTGGGTCGGGCGTGGTCAGGTTCAGCGTCGGCGCGAACCACCCCGCGCGCATCATCTCGATGGTCAGCCACGCCTCCAGCGCGCCGCATGCGCCCAGCGTATGGCCCAGGTAGCTCTTCAAGGAGCTGATCGGCACGCCGGCACCCAGCACGGCATGAGTCGCGTGCGACTCGGCCACGTCGCCGTGGTCGGTCGCGGTGCCGTGCGCATTCACATAGCCGATCGACGAAGGATCGATGCCGCCGTCGCGCAGCGCCAGCCGCATCGCCTGCGCCATCGTGTCCGCATTGGGCTGTGTCACGTGCGCGCCATCGCTGTTGGTGCCGAAGCCCACCACCTCGGCCAGGATGCGCGCGCCACGGGCGCGCGCATGTTCGAGTTCTTCCAGCAGCAGCGTCCCGGCGCCCTCGCCCAGCACCAGGCCGTCGCGCGCGGCGTCGAACGGGCGCGGCGTGGTCTGCGGGGCGTCGTTGCGCGTGCTCGTGGCGAACAGCGTGTCGAACACGGCCGCCTCGGTCGGGTCGAGCTCCTCGGCACCGCCGGCCAGCATCGCCACCTGGCGCCCCGCACGGATGGTCTCGTAGGCGTAGCCGATGCCCTGGCTGCCCGAGGTGCAGGCGCTGGAGGTCGTCAGGATGCGGCCGGTGATGCCGAAGAACACGCCGATATTGACCGCGGTGGTATGCGGCATCATGCGAATGTAGGTGGTCGCGCTGACGCCTTCGGTCGAGCAGTCCAGCAGCATCCGGCCGAAGTCGGCCACGGCTTCCGGCGTGCCGGTGGACGAGCCGTAGGCGATGCCGAGCTCGCCGCTGGCGACCAGCGGGTCGCCATACAGCCCGGCGTCGCGCAGCGCCGCCTCGCTGGCCAGCACCGCCATCAGCGCGACCCGCCCCATGCCGCGAGTGCGCTTGCGGGTGTAGTGCGCCGGCGTCTCGAACTCCGGAACGGGAGCGGCGAGCTGCGTGTTCAGGCCCTTGTACTTGCTCCAGTTCTCCATCCTGACGACGGCGCTCTGGCCGGCGCGCAGCCGTGGAGCCACCGTGGCCCAGTCGTTGCCGAGCGCGCTGATGGCGCCGGCACCGGTGACGACGACGCGCTTCATCCGAACATCCCTCCGTTGACGGAGATCACCTGGCGCGTGATGTAGCCCGCGTCGGCCGACAGCAGGAAGGCGACCGTGGCGGCGACCTCGTCCGGCGTCCCCATGCGGCGCGCGGGAATCAGGCGTAGCGCCTCGTCGCGAACGGCCGCGTCGATCATCTCGGTGTCGATCAACCCCGGGGCCACGCAGTTGACGGTGATCTGGCGCTTGGCCAGTTCGATCGCCAGCGCCTTGGTGGCGCCGATGATGCCGGCCTTCGCTGCGCTGTAATTGGCCTGTCCGCGGTTGCCGACCAGGCCCGATACCGACGACAGCGTGACGATGCGTCCGGGCGCGCGCCGCTGGACCATCGGCATCACCACGGGATTGAGCACGTTATAAAAGGCATCGAGGTTGGTATGGATGACCTCGTCCCACTCCGCACCGGTCATCGCCGGAAAGGCGGCATCGCGCGCGATGCCGGCATTGCACACCACGCCGTAGTAGGCGCCGTGCGCGTCGACGTCCTGCTGCAGCGTCCGCGCCGACTGCTCCCGATCGGCCACATCGAAGGCCAGCACTCGTGCGGCGCGTCCGAGGCTGCGCACCGTGTCGGCGACCGACTCGGCCTCGTCGCGCCGGGATCGGCAGTGCACTACGATGTCATGGCCCTCGCGCGCGAGCCGCAACGCAATGGCGCGGCCGATGCCGCGCGAGGAGCCGGTCACGAGGACGGTGTGGTCGCTCATGGCTTGTGTCCTTGCAAGAAAGCCTGCGCATCCGCAGGCTGGAAAACGGAAACGTTGGCGCGGGCTACCTCGCGCCCGTCCATGTCGATGGCGCACGAGAACATGCCCAGCCCGTTCTCGCCGATCAGCTCGACCCGGGCCGTAATGGTCAGCTCGCTGCCGCGGGGAAATGCCGGCACGTCGCAGGTATAGCGGCGCGAACCGAGCAGAAAGCCGATCGCGGGTGCGCTGCCGCCGCGCCGGGCGCGCGCGCCGGACCACGCGGCGATGGTCTGGGCCATGTACTCCACGCCGACCCAGGCCGGCATGCCGTTTGCATCGACAAACAGCTGCGTGGGCCGGACGGTGGCGCGTGCAATCGCATGATCCTCGTCCGCATGCAGCAGCGCATCGAGCAGCAGCATCGCGCCGCCATGGGGCACCATGGCGGCGATATCGCCGGCAACGCTCTCGGACGCCGGCATCGGCACGGCAATGGTATTCGGGGTCGTGTTCGTGGTCATCGTCGTCACGCCGCACTGAGAATCAACGCGCAATTGCTGCCGCCGAAGGCGAACGAGCTGCTCATCGCATGGCGGGCCGCCCGACCGAGCCGATCGCGCGGTCCCACCAGCTGCAATGCCGGCAGCGCGGGATCAGGCACGCCGTCCCACCAATGCGGCGGCAGCCGGCCGTGCGCGTTGTCGACCAGGGTCAGCCACAACAGCGCGGCTTCGATCGCGCCGGCCGCACCGAGCGCATGGCCGGTCATCGGCTTGGTGGAACTGGACAGCACGTCGGCCCCGAGCACGGCATGGACGGCACGCGACTCCATCGCGTCGTTGTGTCCGGTACCGGTCCCATGCAGGTTCAGATAGTCGATCTGCGCTGGCGCAAGGCCGGCGCGCTCCAGGGCCTGCCGCATCGCCTGCTGGGCACCCTTGCCTTCCGGCTCGGGCGCGGAGATATGGTAGGCATCCGAGCTCTCGCCCCAGCCCGACAGCCGGACCGGTCCGGGTTCGCGCGACAACACGAACAGCGCGGCGCCCTCACCCAGATTGATGCCGGCGCGGTGAGCGGAGAATGGGTTGGTGCGCGCGGCGCACACCGCTTCCAGCGCACTGAATCCGCCGATGGT
Organism: Cupriavidus sp. JZ107; assembly: GCF_053903255.1. Lineage (NCBI taxonomy): Bacteria > Pseudomonadati > Pseudomonadota > Betaproteobacteria > Burkholderiales > Burkholderiaceae > Cupriavidus > Cupriavidus sp. JZ107. The sequence goes on from NZ_CP096480.1 coordinate 1,356,656, forward strand.
GAACGGGCACAACGAATCGGCAGCGCCTGCGATCACGGCATCGGCGATGCCGGCGTTCAGCAGCCGTGCCGCGGCCGCCAGCGCCTTCGCACCGGACGAGCAGGCGGTCGACAGCGTGTAGGCGGGGCCGCGCGCGCCAAGTTGCGCGGCGACAAAGGCCGCCGTCGTACCGAGCTCCTGCTGGGCGTAGTCGAATGCGTCCGGCCAGCGGCCCTGTGCCAGGCGCGCGCGCACGGCGTCCCCGCCCTCGCGGATGCCGGAGGTGCTGGTGCCAAGGACCACGGCGACGCGCCGCGGGCCGAAGCGGCTCGACACGGCCTCGGCCTGCGGCCGGATCTGCGCCAATGCCAGCAGCAGCATCGCGTTGCCATGGGTCCGCTGCGACGGGGGCATATCTGCAGGCAGCGCCGGCGGCGATGGCAGGCTGCCGACATGCATTGGCCTGCCGGGCGTGAAGCGATCGGTCACCTCGCCTCCGTGTGGTCCGTCGTCACGCCACAGCGCGGCGCGGACATCGCCGCCGCCGTTGCCGAGTGCGCACAGCACGCCCATCGCGTTCAGATAAACCGGTGGCGTTGTATGCCCGGACATCATTGCGACGTCTCCCCACCGGCCAGCGTGCGGATCGTCAGCGCATAGCCGTCGCGATGTTGGATGAAGCGCAGCGTGCCGGCGTCGGCGTGCTGCACCTCGGCGACGACCTCGTCGCCATGGTGTAGCACTCGCCGCCCTTCTCCCTCGCGCACGGTCCAGCCCGTTGGCAAGGCGTCCGCGACAGCGCGCAGCGGCCACAGCGACAGTTGCAGGTCGCTGAGGATCCGCTCGGGATCGAGCTGCGCGGGCGCCCAGGACGCGCGCGAGACATCGAGCCGTGTGCCGTCCCAGTCCAGCCGAGCCAGGACCTGCCCGCCTGCGAGCGCAGCCAGCCGCGTATGCTTGGCGTCGGCCTGCAGCAGCGCAATCAGCTCGCGCGTTTCAACCCGGCCACCGGCCGTCCGGTAGCGCGCCTCGATGTGCTGCTGTACGGCGATGGTTCGCTGCAGCGCCGCCGGCTGCAGACGCAGCACGGGCGCGGCAGCTGCGGCGGATGGCGATGGCGATGGCGGCAGGCCGGCGCACGCCGCCAGCCAGGCGACGAGTCCTGCGGCCACCACGGTCTGGATCAGGCGCGGCAAAATTCCTCCAGCACGGTCAGCCGGCGCTTGGACTCGACCACGAAGGGGTTGCTGCGGTCCCATGCGTATCCGGCCAGGATCGACGAGATCATGCGGCGGATTTCCGGCGTGGCATCGGGGTGGAAGATCAGCGTCTGGAAGGAGCCGGCATACCAGGCTTCGACGAACGTGCGAAAACAGTCGACCCCCGCCTTCAGCGTGCGCGCATAGTCCTGTTCCCAGTCGACCGCCTCGCCGGCGAACTCGCGGGCGATGCAGTCCACCGCCAGGCTCGCGGACTTGAAGGCGATCGTCACGCCGGACGAGAACACCGGGTCGAGGAATTCGCCGGCATTGCCCAGCAGCGCGTAGCCCTTGCCCCACAGCGACCGCACATTGGCCGAATAGCCGGTCAGCTGGCGCGCCGGGGTGTCCCAGCGCGCGTCGGCAAGCAGCGCCGCCAATGCCGGCTCTTCGCCGACCAGCGTTTGCAGCCGTTCCATGTCGGTGCCGGCATAGCGGTCGAGAAAGGCCTTCTCGGCGACCACGCCGAGCGAGCAGCGGCCGTTGGAGAACGGGATCGTCCAGTACCAGACGTCGACATGTTCCGGATGCACGCTGATGCGGATCTTGTTGCGATCGAATGCGCCGGGCGCGACGCGGTCCTCGATATGCGTGAAGATCGCGCTGCGTACCGGGAAGTTCGATGGCGATTCCAGATCGAGCAGGCGCGGCAGCACGCGGCCGAAGCCCGAGGCATCCAGCAACTGGCGGCATTCGACCTGATACGGCCCGCCATTCTCCCCCTGCACGGTCACGCGCGGACGAGCGCCGTCGAGCTCGACCGCCGTGACCTGGTGGCGGAAGCGGACCTCGGCACCCTGGCGCTGCGCATCGCGGATCAGCACATCGTCGAAGTGTGCGCGCTGGACCTGGTAGGTCGTACCCCAGCTCGGCGTGAACTTGTCACGGAAGTCGAACTCGGTGTAGCGGTCGCCGCGCACGAAGGCGGCGCCGTTCTTGTACTGAAAGCCCGCTTCGACGACGGCGCGCAGCATGCCGGCCTGCTCGATGTATTCCATGCTCTGCGGCAACAGGCTCTCGCCGATGGAGAAGCGCGGAAACGTCTCCTTCTCCAGCACCAGCACCGCGATGCCGCGCTGGCGCAGCAGCCCGGCGGCCACCGCGCCGGCCGGTCCCGCACCGATGATCAGCACATCGACGTATTGAAGTTCCATCTGTTGCATCTGCGTATCCTCGAAGTCTGGCGCGCCTTCAGCGCGCCACGTTTTGATCGGTTGGCGCGGGCCGGAACCACGGCGACAGTATCCACACGGCCCCCACGCCGCCGAGCATGGTCATGCCAAACGCATGCAGCGCCGGCGTCGCCGACAGGGCGAGCAGCCCGAACGCCAGCAGCGTGCTGGCCGCACCTAGCACGATCGCGGTCCATGACACGCCGTCGCCGGGATGCGCCAGCAGAAAAATTCCGTAGTCGACACCGACGCCCAGCAGCAATGCCAGCGCCAGCACCGAGAACAACTGCAGTGGCACGTCGAGCCAGCCCAGCATCGCGACGCTCAGTGCCGCGGCCAGCAAGGTCGGCACCAGCGCTCGCCATGCGGCGCGCCCATGGCGCCAGGCCAGCAGCACCGCGACCACCGCCGCACCTGCCACGAGCAGCCAGGTCATCATCGCGCGATAGCGGGCCAGCAATGCGGAATAGTCGGCCACGCGGTCGACCCATAGCGCGCCTGCGACAGGTGCCACCGCCGCGGCCACCGCCCCGATCGCATCGCGACCGTCCAGTCCCTGCAGCATCATGACGCTGGCATGGTCCGGGCCGATCTGTCCCAGCCATAGCTGCCGCAGTGGCAGCGACACCGGATCGGCGAGCCATGCCGGCAGCGTCAGCACGGCGCCGGACGCTGCAACGGCCGGACCGGCAGCCGCCGACTCGCCCAGTGCGCGGCGCACGCGCGCGCGCACGTCGTCTTCGACCCTGCCGGCCAACGCCGCATCGGCCTGCTGCCGCGCGGCCGAAGGCACCCAGTCGGACAAGGCCAGCACGCCGCGCAGCTGCCCTGCGGACACGACCGGCGCAAGCGCGCGCTTGACGGCTTCCTCGCGTTGCAGCACCTGTTCCGGCGTGGCGCCGCGCACCACGATGAACTGGGCGGGACTTGGCGTGCCGAGCAACCGTGCGGCGACCCGCTGCGCCTCGACCAGTTCCGGCGGCGAACTCTGCAGCTGACGCACGTCATCGCTGACTCGCACACGGGACACGCCGAGCGCGATGAAGACACCAAGCAGCCCCAGCGCAAGCGCGGTGCGGCGGTCCGCTCGCACACGCGGCCAGCGCGCCAGGCTGCCGGCCAACCAGCGGGACAGCGGCGTGGGCCGGACCGGCGCCCGGTCCAGCCACGGGAACCACAGCACCACTGTCAGGAACGCGCACACCAGGCCGGTCGCCGAAAACAGCGCCATCTGGCGCAGACCGGGGAACGGCGCGACGCCCAGCGCCAGATAGGCCGCCACGCTGGTGGCCAGCGCCAGCGCCATGCCGCCGAACAGCATCCGCACGGTGCGCGCGGGCGTCCATGCCGGCCGGGCCTGGCGCATCACGAAGTAGTGGATGCCGTAGTCCTCGGCGACACCGACCAGGCTCGCGCCGAACACCAGCGTGATCAGGTGGACGCGGCCGAAGACCAGCGCGGTCACGGATAGCGCCGCGGCCGTGCCGATCACCAGCGACAGCGCGACCAGCCCGATCGGCCGCAGCGAGCGGAAGGCAAGCCAGACCAGCAGCAGCACCGCCGCCAGCGAGCCCAGCCCGATCACATTCATTTCCCGGTTGGCCTGAACAGCGGCCGCCTCCGCATGCAGCGGAATGCCCGCCGCCACCACCTTCACGTCGCCGTCGCCCTGCTGGGCGGCGCGCTCGCCCGCGGCCAGCAAGGCACGGTAGTCGGACGCGCCATCGGCGGCAAAGGCCGCGCGCGCCGCGTGGTAGCCGAGCACCACCCATTCGGCGCCGTCGCCACTGACCGTGGCGAGGCCGTCGCGCTGACGGACCGCGGTCGCCCCGCCCCGCGCGAGCCACCAATCCGGCCACAGATTCAGCGGATCGGCCTGCCAGTCCGCCAGCCGGGGCCCGGCCGCGAACTGGTACAGCCGCGCCAGCGATTGGCCAGCCAACGCCTCGGTGTCCGCCCGCGTCAGCATGGCACGCTGGGCGTCGGTCAGCATGCCGGCACGGTACGGGCGATAGAAGTCCAGCGCCGCGTCGAGATCAAATGCTCCCATCCGCGCGGACGGCTGCAGCAGTGCGCCGCCGGGCGCCGCCGCGGCCGCAGCGGCAAAGCGCTGAGCCGCCGCCCGGGCACGCGGCCAGTCCGGCGCGCCCACCAGCACCATCACCTCGCGCTCGGCGTTGTCGGCCAGTTGCCGCAACGCGCGGTCCGCGATCGCGGTGCGCTCGGTCACCGGCAGCAGCGCCAGCACATCGGTATCCAGCCGCGCCTCGCGCCAGAACTGCATCTGGTGCACGACCAGGCCAATCGCCAGCAGCAGCCAGACGAGCGCCAGCGCCCGGGCCATGCGCGTCGGCCCGGGCGTGCCCCGCACGGCGATCGCAACGTCAGTCAACGTCGATCTCCCGGGCCGCGTCGGCACCGGCCGCCATCGGCGCAAGCAGGCGCACCACGGTGCTGTCGCCGCTTGCCTCCTGCAGGCGCACCTCGCGGACGAAGCGGTCGCCTTCCAGGTCCACTCGCTTCAATACCCTGCGCATGTCGGCATCGGTGGGCGTCAGCGCAAGTCTCCAGCCCTGTTTGCCATGCACTTCGCCGGTCATGGCGAAGCGTTGCGCCAGCGCGGGCGCATCTGCACGCAGCACGGCAAGGATGGCTTCGAGCGCCGCACGCATGCCCGGTTGCGCATCGGCCTGCAATTGCTGCTGGACGCTGCCGTCGGCCCCGCGCATGGTCAGGCCCCGCGGCGTCAGCAACAGGCTGGACGCGATCGGCGCGCGCGTCTGCCAGAGCAAGCCGCGGCCGCGTGCCAGCACGAAGTCGCCGCGCGAGACCAGCGGCATGGCAAAGCCTGCAACCTTGCGGGTCTGCTCGAACCGGCCCCGGATCACAGGCGCATCGTCGAGCCGCACCGCGACCTGGTCCAGCATGCTGGCGGCATTTGCAGAAGCGCTGCCAAGTGCGATCGCCACAAGAAGGAAGCACCGCGTCATGCCCGACGCGACCCGCCAACACTGCGCCTTCACGACGCCACTCCCAACCGCTCGGCCAGCACTGGCGGGCAGACATAGCTCATTTCGCCGGTAGCCATCTCCACCGGCACCTGGATCGTGTAGCCACGCGTGAGCCGCTGGCCAGTCGCCGCGTCGCGGATCTCGTAGTCGATCTTGAGCCGGTGCTCCCACTCGGCGATGGTGGCCCGCACAATGGTCTGCTGTCCATAGACCAGCGGCCGAATGTACTTGATTCGCATGTCGACGACGGGCCAGGCGTAGCCGGAATCGCGCATCGCCGGATAGTCGTAATCGAAGCGGGCCAGCAACGCGCAACGGGCCAGTTCGAAATAGCGTGCGTAGTTGCCATGCCAGACCACGTCCATCGGATCGAGGTCGTGGAAGGCGGGGCTCAGTACCAGTTCATGCGCGAGCGGTGCGTGCGCTGAGGACGGCGGGATCGACATGGAGGCCTTGCTCAGTGGGCGTCGCCGTCGCCGGCGTCGCTCCAGAAATCGTAGAAGTTGAACCATTCGTAGGGCGCGGCACAGACCTGCATGGCCAGCCAGTCGGCATAGGCCTGCGCATGGTCCGTCAGCGCCTGCTGCCGCGCGCCGCGCGGCAGCACGATCGCATCGGCCAGTTTTGCGAAGCGCAGCAGATGGCCATCGCCGGCTCGCACGCAGCTCATCGCCAGCAGCGGGCAACGAAGCAGCGCCGCCAGCGCGTACGGCCCGATCGGCATTCGGGCCGGTGCGCCCAGGAAGGAGACCGTCACGCTGCGGCCGCCTTCCAGCGGCACGCGATCGCCCGCAATGGCAACGAACTCGCCGGCCTCGATCTTCTGCTGCAGCATCAGCGCTGTCGCCGGCGTAATCTCGGTGACCTGGATCAGCTGCACCACCGATTGCGGATCGAGCCGGGCCAGAATCCGGTTGAAGCGCTCGGCGTGCATCGTGTGCACCAGCACATTGACGCGCAGCCCTGCCTTGTGGGTGGACACCACCCGGCACAGTTCGAGGCAGCCCATGTGGGCGGTGACGATGACCGCGCCGCGTCCGCTGTCACGCTGCCGCGCCATCAGTTCTGCGCCCTCCCGGCGCACCGCGTTGAAATGGTACCGGCCGCCGATGGCGAGCATCTTGTCGAGCAGCGTCTCGGCGAACGACATCAGATGCCGCAGGCTGTGGCGCAGACCCGGCTCCGCGCCGCATGCGCCGCTGTACCGGTGCACGTGCCGCAGGAAGTCCAGCGAGGCCCGTCGCGCGGCGGGCCTGGCCAGCCAGTAATAGATCACGACGGGATACAGCAGCACACGGAACAGCGCCCGGCCGAATAGCCGATTGACCGCGTACAACGACCAGATGCCCCAGACGCAGGTGGACTCGGCGATATCGGCCCAATGCGGCGACCACCGGCTGCTCGATGCGGACGGGTTCATGCGGTCCCCCAGCCGGCCTTGCGCGCGAGCAGCAGTGGCGCGCGCATCAGCATGCCGGCGAACAGCCGCGCGTGCATGCCGGAGATCAGCGCGTTGTCGCGCCAGATGCGGAAGTGGGACACGCCGTCGGCAGGATAGGTGACGCGCACCGGCACGTTGACGATGCGCACGCCGCGCCAGACCATGCGCACCAGCACCTCGATGTCGAACTCCATGCGGCGACCCAGCGGCACGCTCTCCACCAGCGGGACCAGCGAGGCCAGCGGATAGACCCGCAGTCCGCACATCGCGTCGCGCACCGCGAATGACAGCGTGTTGATCCACACCCAGAGATGGGTCAAGTAGCGCCCCAACAGTCGCGCGCGCGGTACCGACTCGTCATAGACCGGACAACCGCAGATCAGCGCCTCGGGGCTCGCCTCGGCAAGCGCCAGGAAATCGGCGACGCGAGCACTGTCGTGCTGGCCATCGGCGTCGATCTGCAGCACATGGCTGTAGCCGCGCTGCCGCGCATGCCGCGCGCCCGCGATGATGGCCCCACCCTTGCCCTGGTTGGTGGGCAGCCGCAGCAGCTCGACACGGTCCGGATGGCTGGCGGCCAGCTCGCGCAATACCTGCGCGCACGCCGGCGCGCTGCCGTCGTCGACGAGCAGGCACGGCACCGGATGCGCGAGCACCGCGGCAAGAACTTGCCCGACCGCGCGCTCGTGGTTGTACACAGGGATCAACACGACCGGTCTAAACATCGCCGGCTCCCGGGACGGCACAGAACACGACGCGGCCGCTGGCATGCTGACCGGCATCCGACGCCAGCTTGAACGTCAGCGTGTTGCGCTCCGGCTGCCAGTCGAGATCGACGCGGACGACATCGCCGGGACGAATCACCTGCTGAAACTTGAGGGCGTCGAGCTGGCGGAACGCGCTGCGCGGCGGTACTTCGAGCGACTGCGCGGCGAGCGTCATCACCCAGTCCAGCTGCGCCACGCCTGGCACGATCGGCGCGTGCTCGAAGTGGCCATCAAACACCGCGAGGTCCGCGTCGATGCCAAGCCATGCCGCGGCACGCCCCGGTGCTTCGGCGGGCAGCCATTGCACCCGCGGCAGCACGCCACGCACCATCTCGCGCAGCATCGCCTCGGTCGTCTTGCCCTGCGCGTTGCAGGGCAGCGCGGCCGGGAAGCACCAGCGGCGCGGCAAAGCGATCGGCTCCAGCGCCTGTACCAGCAGCGCGCGCAATGCCGCGATCAGTGCCGGCCGGCCGGCGTCGGCGAGCAGCGCGGCACCTGCGGGGGCTGGCACCGCGACCACCGCGGTACGCAGACCGATGTCGAGCTCGACGGTCAGCGCGCGCACCTCCTCGACCAGCGGCGAGGCCACCAGCAATTGTTCGATGCGGGTCAGCGACACGCGTTTTTCCTCGATCTTCACGATTCGATCGGCGCGCCCGGCCAGCACGAAACTGCCGCCGTCTGCCGCTTCGACGCGATCGCTGCCGACCACCCAGCCCGCCTGCGCCAGATGGCCGGAGCGGACGGCGAGCAGGCCGCCTTCGATGCGCCATTCGACGCCGGGCAGCGGCGTCCAGGCGAGGTTTCCACCGCTGGCGGTGCGCCACGCGATTCCCCCGGTCTCCGAGCTGCCGTAGACCTCGATGGGCCAACGTCCGAGATGCGCATGCGCGTCCGCGGCGGCGTCCGCCGGCAACGGACCGCCCGACGAGAACACGGCCCGCAGCGCCCGCCGGGCGCTTGCCCAATCGAGCGAGGCCGGCATCCGGCGCAGATGCGCCGGGCTGCTGACCAGCACCGCGCCAGGCGATACGCTCGGCGCGGTGCGGACGATCTCTTCATGGAAGGCAAAGCGTACCGCCGGCATCCGGCGGAACGCGGCCAGGGGCCATAACACGCAGAACAGCAGGCCGTAGATGTGCTGATGCGACACCGTCGTCAGCACCTCCGTGCCAGCGGACAGCGCGGCGCCGAACGCCGCCTGCAACGCTCTCACCTCGCAGTCGAGTTGGTCCAGGCGTTTGGGCAGGCCGGTGGGGACGCCCGTCGATCCGGAAGTGAACAGCGTCACCGTGGTCGACCGAGGACACAGCGGCGGCCAGGACAGGACCTCGGCCAACCGGTCCGCTTGCGACTGGACACCAGGATCGGGCAGCAGGCCATCGGCCAACTCGCCGGCGAAGCCGTCCACGAACGGACGCAGTGCGGCCAGTGTCTCGGGCCGCGTATCGCCTGGCAGCACGACGTGCTTGCCGGCGTGCCAGGCACCGAACAGCGCCGCAGCGAATTCGGGCGCGGCGTCGTGATAGAGCGCCCAGCGGACGCCCTGGCGCGCGCCGAACGCGTCGCGCCATGCGGCGACACGTTGCACGAAGGCGGCCGCACCGAGGCCGCTGGCGACGGTGGCGTCCGGCGTGCGCGCCAGTCGCGACACCAGTTCGTGGAGGCCAACACAATCACTCATCATGCTTCCTCGCCAGCACGCGTCGCCGCACCAGCCATTCGCCGGCGAACATCAGCGCGATCAGCACATAGGCGATGCCGCCGTTGTACAGCGCCCAGACCGCGTCGCTGGCCCACCAGGCGGTCGCGAGCGCCAGCGCGCCGTTGAAAACGAAGAACAGGCACCAGGCGATGGTCACGCGGCGCGTGTAGGCCACGCCGCTGGGCGGCAGCTCCGGCTCGCGCAGGCGCGCGATACGCTCGACCAGCGTGGGCGGATGCAACAGGCTCCATCCGAACACGGCCAGCATCACGCCATTGACCAGCGCTGGATACAGCTTGAGCGGCAGCGTCTCGCCGGACAGGAACACCGCGACCGCCAGCAACAACGCCGCGGCCGCCATTGCGATCCAGGCCGGCTTGCCGCGCAGCGTGCTGGCGCGCAGCAGCGCCACGCCCACCAGCGCGAACGCGGCCACGCGCGGCGACGCATGGCGCAGCCCAGCGTAGACGATCAGCGGATAGAGCAGCGTGGCCGCCCCCGCCAGCAGCATGCGGGGCGGCACGCGCCAGCCGGTGCCGGGTGCCATCGAGACTTACACCTCCGCCGGCGTAGGCGAGGCGTCGATCAGCAGCGCCAGCGCCGCCACCACGTCCTGCACGGTACGCACCGACTTGAACTGCTCGGGCTTGAGCGGCTTGTTCAGCATCGGCTTGAGCTTGACCAGCAGATCGACCGCGTCGATGCTGTCGATGTCCAGGTCCTCATACAGGCGTGCGTCCGGACGGATGCGTTCGGCATCGATTTCGAACGTCTCTTCCAGGACCGCCGCGACGCGCGCGAAAATCTCTTCGTGAGTCATGATCTTTGGCTTGATGTCTTCGCAGGGGATGGGAATTGCAACAGGGGTTGCAACGGGGCTCGCGACAGCTACCTCAGGCAGGCTCCGGCGTGCGCTGGGCCGCTACGAATCGCGCCAACGCCGCGACGCTGCTGAAATGCTTGCGCATCTCCTCCTTGTCGCCGCTCATCGCGACACCGTAGCGCTTCTGCACGGCCAGCCCGAGTTCTAGCGAGTCGATCGAGTCAAGGCCAAGCCCCTCGACGAACAGCATCGCATCGCTGTCGATGTCCGCCGGGCGGATATCTTCCAGCGACAGCGAGGCAACGATCAGTTCCTTGATTTCTTGTTCAAGCGCCTTCACGGCGTACCTCCTGGATAAAAAACTCTGCCAACGCGCGCGTGACGTCGCGCACCGCCTGCATCGGTTCGGTATCGGGAGCGACCCAGTGTTCGACAGGCACGTCCTCGTGCACATGGAGCACGAAGCAGGGCCGCCGCACTGGCACCCGATACCACTTCTCCCCTTTGGTCAGAGTCGGCGGCGTGCAGCGGATCGTCACAGGCGTCAACGCAAACCCGCCCCGCACGGCGATATTGGCCGCGCCCCGCTGCAGACGCGGCAGGCCGCACGGGTCGGTACGGGTTCCTTCGGGGAAGATGACCAGATTGTTGCCTGCGCGCAGCGACGCAATACATGCATCGACCATGCCCGGACCAGCGTCGTTGCAGACATAACCGGTGGCGCGCACCGGACCACGCGTGAAGGGATTGCGCATCAGCGCGGCCTTGACCACGCAGTCGGCTCGCCGCACTTGAGAGATCAGCAGCACCACGTCGATCAACGACGGGTGATTTGCCACGATGAGCAGGCCGGAGCGTTGCAGACGCTCCGCATGTCGAACCTCGTAGCGGATCACGCCGACCGTTGCCATCAGCCAGACGAACAGTCGGAACACATGGTGGATCAGGTTCTTGCAAGCACGCTGGCATACCGGCGACGGCCGCAGCAGCAGCGACAGCAGCGGAAACACCAGCACGCGCAGCGCCAGTCCACCCACCCCGAAGCACGCGAAACATATGCCGGTCGCACAAATGCGCCAGCCGCGATCGAGCCGCTCAACCATGATGCCGCCAGGTCCAGCTGCGACCGCCGCCGCGATGGCACAGCACCGCGGATCGCGCCAGCATGAAGCGAAGTACCTCGAGCCCGTGCGGCAGCGGCACGCCGGTATTGCATGGCGATTCGACGTCGACAGCGTGACGGGGACCCAATGGTTCGTCCCCATCGCATGTCAACGACCAGCGCGGCGCATCGGCGCCTGGCGCAGCAATGCGCCAGGCCCAGGCATACAGTGCCTGCGGCTCATCGGCGAACATCGCGTAGGACGGCGGCAGCGGCGCGTCGTAACACACCACCAGCACTTCCTCGTGGCCATCGGCCAGCAGGGCGCAGGCTTCAACCAATGCGGTCTCGGCGGTCTCGCGGCCGGCCGCGATCGCCTGCAGCACCGCCGGACGCCGCTGGTCGATCGAATGGAGCGCGCCGATCGCGTTGTGAACCGACAGGCCGAAGCTGGTGGGCGACAGCGGCGCGCCGGCGGCCAGCTCCTCGAGCATCAGCGCAGAGCGGGAAACTTCGCCATGGCGCGAAGCGAAAACTGCGGGGATGTCCGCCGGTGCCTCGCACGCGTAGGCGGCATGGAGGGCCACGCGGCCCAGTTCACCGAGCCGGCGCCGCAGCATCGGGGCCATGCCCGCCACCGCCGGCACCTCGCCATCCGGGGGAAGCCATGGCGCGCGGCTCCATGCCTCCCATTGCCGGGCGGTATGCAGTTGCGGCGCACACGCGGCCCAGCCGCGGATTGCGAATTCACATGCCATGCGAGGTGTTGGATATACCGACAGACGGCGCGCAGCGGCCCACGGGCGCGCGAAGGCGTCCGGGCCGACTTGCCGTATGCCGAAACTTGGTGCGGATGAGGAAGCCGATTGGCGCTGCTAGCGGTTATCGACGGCTTTGCGCAGACCTTGAGGCTTCCCGCGGCAGCGCGCCGGTCAAGGCTGCCCGCACGTTGGCACGCGCGGGCATGGCGATGGCGCTGACTGCGGGCGACCGACCCCGTATCGATGTCGGTCGCGAATTGACGCTCCCCTTGTTGACCTTACCCGTGTTCTTTTGATTTTCGAAACCCGCGATTGTATTACCAAAGTACATCCGGTCACTCCCCCCGACAGGAGTAGTCACCACGCCGATGCCCCGCGAACCGCTGCCGGGGCGTACCGCGCGGCCTCGCAAACTGCCTCTCAAATCACATTTGTATTTCCCTGTCAAGCCGAGGGTGAATATCCGCCGCTGCGCGCCGTTAGCCGCGCATGCGCCGCCGCGAGTGTCCCCGAGGGGCCGTTGGCTCCCCCTTGCAACGGCGCCATTTCCTGGAATTGCTTCGTATGTTCTCCTCCATCCGCTCGCGCATCGTGGCGCTGTGCGTGGCTATCGTCGTGGCCGCGCTCGCGGTCAATGCCGCCATCAACTATGTGGTCGCCGACTCCTACAACGACACGGCGATCGACGATTCGCTGACCGCGCTGCAGGCGGGCCATGCCGGCGCGATTGCCGACTGGGTCGACAGCCATGGCCGAATGATTGCGTCGCTGCGCGATGCGGTGCTGCAGGCCGACCCGTCCGCCGCGTTGAAGCAGGTCGCGGACGCCGGCGGCTTCACCAACGTCTATGTCGGCTATGACGACAAGCGGGCGATGTTCTCCAACCCGACCGGCATTCCGCCGGGCTACGATCCGACCGGCCGCCCGTGGTATCGCCAGGCCGCCGCCGCGGGCAAGCCGGTGGTGACGCCGCCCTATGTCGATGCCGGCAGCGGCAAGCTGGTGGTGGCCTTCGCCGCGCCCGTGATTGCCGACGGCGGCGTCAAGGCGGTGGTGTCGGGCGACGTGGCGATGGACCGCGTGATCGCCAACGTCAAGGCGATCCACCCGACGCCCTCGAGCTTCGGCATGCTGGTGACGCAGGCCGGCCTGATCGTGGCGCATCCCGATGACAAGCTGACGCTCAAACCCGTCGCCGATCTGGTGCCGGGCCTGGACGCCGCGCGACTGGCCGCGCTGCTGACGGCCGCCGCGCCGACCGAAGTGCAGGTCGGCGGCGCCGCCAAGCTGCTGCGCGCCCGCGCGATTCCGAACACTGACTGGATCGCGGTGATCGCGCTGGACAAGACCGAAGCAACCGCCGGCATGCGTTCGGTGCTGATGGCCTCGGCGCTGACGCTGGTCGTCATCGCGCTGGCCGCGGCCGCGCTGGCCGGCATGGCGACGGCGGCCTCGTTCCGCCGCCTGTCGCAGGTGCGCGACGTGATGGATGCGATCGGCTCCGCCGATGGCGACCTGACGCGGCGCCTGCCGGCCGACGGCAAGGACGAGGTCGCGCAGATCGCCCGGGCCTTCAATACCTTCGTCGACAAGCTCTGCACCGTGATGCGCCAGATCCGCGATGCCAGCGAATCGGTGCGCCATGCGGCCGACGAGATCGCCGCTGGCAACCTGGATCTGTCGCAGCGCACCGAATCGGCGGCCGCGAGCCTGCAGCAGACCGCCGCGTCGATGGAGCAGATCACTGCCACCGTCGCGCAGTCGGCCACCTCGGCCAGGCAGGCGGACAATTCCGCGGTCGCTGCCTCGAAGATCGCCTCCGAAGGCGGCGTGGTGATCGGCGAGGTCATCGGCACGATGGACAAGATCGAGCACGCCTCGGCCAAGGTCTCCGACATCATCGGCGTGATCGAGGGCATCGCCTTCCAGACCAATATCCTGGCGCTGAACGCCGCCGTCGAAGCGGCCCGCGCGGGCGATCAGGGCCGCGGTTTCGCGGTGGTCGCCGGCGAGGTGCGCGGACTGGCCCAGCGCAGCGCGCAGGCGGCCAAGGAGATCAAGACGCTGATCGAGTCCACGGTCGGCGAGGTGGCCTCGGGCTCGGGCCAGGTGCGCAGGGCCGGCGAGACGATGACGGCGATCGTCGGCAATGTGTCGCAGGTCAGCACGGTGATTTCGGAGATCTCCAGCGCCGCGGTCGAACAGACGCGCGGCATTCAGGAGGTCAACCAGGCGGTCGGCCAGCTCGACGAGATGGTGCAGCAGAACGCCGCGCTGGTCGAACAATCGTCGGCGGCCGCGTCAGCGCTGCAGGCGCAGGCGAACAAGCTGGCGGGCGCGGTGGGGCTGTTCCGGCTGGCGTGAGGATGTTCGGGTCGTTCCCGCGAACGCGGCAACCCAGCGTCTTTTGAAGCCGCTGGGTCCCTGCCTGCGCGGGGACGACGGAGCGGTTTTTCCAGTGTGGCCGGTGGGCCGTTATTCGAGCCCGGCCTTGTCCAGTCCGAACATCTTGTCCGCCGAACCCGGCACCGTGCGGAACGCGACGTTGGCGCGGTTCCAGCCGTTGATGCCCATCACCGCGAAGGTCAGGTCGGACAGCTCCTTCTCCGACAGCTGCTCGCGCACCCGCGTGTAGATGTCGTCCGGCACGCCGTGCGGCGGCAACTGCGTCAGCGTCTCGGTCCATTCCAGCACGGCACGCTCGCGCGGCGAGAACAGCGCCGACTCGCGCCAGATCGCGACATGGTAGAGGCGCAGTTCGCGCTCGCCGTGCAGCTTGGCTTCCTTGACGTGCATGTCGAGGCAGAACGCGCAGCCATTGAGCTGCGAGGCGCGGATCGACACCAGGTCGAGCAGCGATCGTTCGATGGCGCCGCCATCGATGGCCTGGCTGAAGTTCAGATAGGCCTTGAACAGTTCGGGCGATTGCTGGATGTAGTTCAGGCGTTGGGTCATGGCTTTCTCCTGGTCCAAATGGGTGCGCACCGGGGGGAGCGCGGCGGTTATCACGGCGGCGGCCATCGGCCACGCGCCCCTGAAATGAACGAACATGCAGGCGCTCAGCAGGCGCCGCGCGCGAGCGCGATGCGCAGCAGCTTGTCGGGATTGCGCTGGGCGTGGATGCGGACGATGCGCTCGCCGTCGGTCTCGTAGCACTGCGCCGATTCCAGTTGTCCGTCGACAAAGCGCAGCAAGGCCCAGTCGCCATTGAGCAGTGCCAGTTCGACGCTGACCGCAGCGCCGGGGCGCTGCGCGCTGACCGCGAACACCTTGGCGATGCGCCAGCCGCCGACCAGCGGCTTGGGGAAGCTCGGCACCTTGCCGCCGCCATCGCCGATCAGCTCCGCGTCCTCGGCCAGCATCGACTGCAATGCCGCCATGTCGCCGCGCTCCATCGCCTGGGCAAACCCTTGCAGCAGACGCAGATGCGTCTCGCGCGGGACGGCGAAGCGCGGCCGCTCGTCGCGCAGCTGCACCTTGGCGCGGCTGACCAGTTGGCGGCAGGCGGCCTCGCTCTTGCCGATCGTGCGGGCCACGTCCGCGTAGTCGGCGTCGAAGACTTCGCGCAGCAGGAAGGCCGCGCGCGCCTCCGGGGTCAGACGTTCCAGCAGCATCAGGAAGGCCACCGACAGGTCGTCGGCCCGCTCGGTCAGCTGCTCGGGGGTCGCGGGCGATTCCGACAGCTCGGGTTCCGGCAGCCAGATGCCGGCGTAGTGCTCGCGCTGGACCTTGGCCATGCGCAGCCGGTCGATCGATAGCCGCGTCGTGACGGTGACCAGCCACGCCTCGGCGTTGTCGATGCCGCCGCGGTCGGCCTCATGCCAGCGTAGCCAGGCGTCCTGCACCACGTCCTCCGCTTCCGCCACCGTGCCCAGCATCCGATAGGCGATGCCGTGCAGGCGCGGCCGCAGCCGGGCGAAGGTCAGCGTGGCGGGATCGGCGGGCGCGGCGGTGGCGGCGGTGGCGGCATAAGCGGCCGGGTCCGGCCGATCGCGGGTATCGGATGGGCGGGTCATCGCATTCCAGATCGTCAAGGGTCAATGCCATGGCGCAACCGTCGCGCGACCATGGCGCCGCTGCGGTGCCGGCGTGGCACTGTAGCAGCCAGTCACACACAAGACGTCTGGCGAGGCCCGTTTGTGACAGCGCCGTGCTGCCGAAGGGTCAGGGTCCGCTTGCGGCCAGCGCCCGTGCCGCCGGCATCCGGTCCCAATACGGGGGATAGCCGATGACGAGGCCCCCGGCATCGACCGTCAACTCGGCGGTGAACGACGAATCCTGGCCGTGGTAGCCGCCCAGGCCGCTGCCGGCCTGCTGACGCTCCCCTGCGGGCCCGAGCGTCTCATAACGGAAGCGGCGGCAACCGTCCGTGTCCACGGCCAGCAAGGTGTAGCGCTGCCGGACCGGCTCGACCCGCAGTTCGGGCAGGCGGACATAGGCCATCGTGAAGACCTGGGCGACGCCCGGCTCCCAGCTGGCGTGGCACACCGGCAGCGTGTTGGTGATCGGGGTGGCCATGATGTCGATATAGCCGGCCTCGGCAAGGTCGTCGCGCGGACCTTGCTCATCGGTCCACTGCCTGCCGTCCCACGCCAGCTCCAGGGCCCGCGTATCGCCCTGGTACACGGTGCGGGCCTCGAGCCGGACAAAGCGCCAGTCCGCCTCGCACTCGAGCCGATAGGCCAGTTCCAGCGGGCCGTCGTCCCACTGGGCCTGGACCCGCCCTTCGACCCGTACGCGATCCGCGGTGCGGGTTACGGCGGCCACATCGAGGCCGGTGCGGGTCAGCCAGGACCACGCGACCAGCTGGACGTCGGCGGATTGCGGAGTGCCGCCCGGGGATGCCGATGGATTCATGATCGCCCTCCTTTGTGCAGACAGGCTTGGGCAGGCGCGGTCTTCTGTCATGGGCCGCGTGCCCTCGCCATCGAGAGCGTCAATCTACCGCGATACCGGCAAGCCGGCGATGCGCAATCGGCATTGGTGGCGGTTATTCATGGTGCCGGCGCGCCTCCGCCGATAATGACATGCAATATCGTCCGGAAAATGGCGAGCGAAAAAACAAATCAAATCAATAATCTTCCCGGCAGCACTCCCGGCGGCATCCAATATTGCGCCGCATCACCATGGAAACCGCATCGCCAGATATTTTCAACGGGCAATCATTTTATTTTCCATAATCATTCGCCATCCATCTGAAGCGGCGCAGCATAGTGATTTCCGGAATGAATCCCTGCTGGTGAAAACCCTGCCATCCCTTTCACTTGACTTAATTGATATATCACATACCTTGTAACCCATCGCCACACCCAATGCGAGCGGGGCGATGTCCGTGATGGCAACCGGCACCCCAACAGAGGGACACCAACGGCAGGAGGAATGCATGGAAAACGATTCGACCGGGTCGTCCATCGCCGCCAGATCAGTTTAAGCAAGCCCGCTTCGCCCCATCCTTCAGTTCCGATCGCGCCTGCCGCCGCCGGCAGCGCAATAGCGCAGGGTTTTTTGTTTCAGGAGCGGATGTGTAACGGACATAGAAGCCAACGACACAGGAGACATTGAAATGCTAGCGACGATATCCCAGCCGAGGTGCGGTACCGCACATTCGGACAGGCAGGATCAAACGATTGAAGGAGTGCGCCATGAATAATTCGTCGACGGCGGCATTCCGCCCCAATCCACAGGTCTCCGAAAAGACGCGCTGGACACAGCTGATCGTTGGCGTCATCTGCATGGTCGCCACCGCCAACATCCAATACGCCTGGACGCTGTTCGTCCCGGAAATCCAGGAAACCTTCGGCTGGTCGCGCGCCAATATCCAGATCGCCTTCACGGTGTTCGTGCTGGTGCAGACCTGGCTGGCGCCGATCGAGGGCTATTTCATCGACAAGTTCGGGCCGCGGATGATGGTCGCCTTCGGCGCCTTGCTGATGGGTAGTTCGTGGGTCATCAACTCGCAGGCCACCACGCTGATGGGCTTCTACGTCGGCGCCGCGGTCGGCGGGCTTGGCGTCGGTTCGATCTACGCGACCTGCATCAACAACGCGATCAAGTGGTTCCCCGACCGCCGCGGTCTCGCGGTCGGCCTGACCGCGGGCGGTTACGGCGCCGGCTCGGCCGCCACGATCCTGCCGATCGCGGCGATGATCGAGTCCTCGGGCTTCCAGCACACCTTCCTGTTCTTCGGCGTGCTGCAAGGCACGCTGGCGTTCGCGGCCGCCTGGTTCCTGCGCTCGCCGAAGGCAACCGAGGTCAAGGCATCGAACAAGCTGGCGCAGGCCACGCGCGACTACACGTTGAAGGAAGCGCTTTGCACCAGGCTGTTCTGGCTGATGCTGGTGATGTTCGTGCTGGTGGTCACCGGCGGCATGATGGCCGTGGCACAGCTGGGCGTCATCGCCAAGGACCTCGGCGTCAAGGACTTCCAGGTCGACCTGCACTTCTTCGTGATGGCCGCCCTGCCGCTGGCACTGATGCTCGACCGCGTGATGAACGGAATCTCGCGTCCGCTGTTCGGCTGGATCTCCGACCATATCGGCCGCGAGAAAACCATGGTGATCGCCTTCTCGCTGGAGGGGATGGGCATCATCGCGCTGGGGTACTTCGGCCACAACCCGTATGCCTTCCTGATCCTGTCCGGCGTCGTGTTCCTGGCCTGGGGCGAGGTCTACTCGCTGTTCTCCGCGCTGGCCGGGGATGCCTTCGGCACCAAGCACATCGGCAAGATCTACGGCGTGCTCTATACCGCCAAGGGCATCGGCGCGCTGTTCGTGCCGATCGGCAACCTGATCATGGAGGCAACCGGTACCTGGTCTACCGTGCTGTACACGGTGGCCACCATGGATCTGATCGCGGCCTTCCTGGCGCTGATGGTGCTGCGGCCGGTGCTGGCGGGGCATGTGGCGACATCCAGACGGCTGTTCTCGAAGGAGGAGGCGGCGGCAGCCGGCACGCAGGTACCCGCCTGATCGATCTCCACCCCGGCACACGCCGGAACTGATGCGGGCTTCTTCGGAAGCCCGTTTTTTTGCCGAAGCAGTTTTGTTCAATACAGCGGCCCATGGCCGCTTCTAGCATGCGCCATCGTCCAATCCGGAGCGCAACGATGGCCTCTCTGCCCCTGCTGCTGTCCATGGCCGCCTTTGCCCTGGTCTCCTCGATCACGCCCGGGCCGGTCAATATCGTGGCGCTCAGCGCCGGCGCGCAGCACGGCCTGCGCGCGAGCCTGCGTCATGTCACCGGCGCGACCGTCGGTTTTTCCGTGCTGCTGCTGTTGGTCGGCCTGGGCATGCATCGACTGCTGACGCAGTGGCCCGCGCTGACGACGGCGATCCGCTGGGGTGGCATCGCCTTCCTGCTGTTCATGGCGTGGAAACTCGCTACCGACGAGGGAGCGATCGAGGCAAGCGGCGGCGGCAAGGGGCCGTCGTTCCTGTACGGCGCCGCGATGCAATGGCTCAATCCCAAGGCCTGGCTGGCGTCGGTGGCCGGCATCGGCGTCTACGCGGCCGATGGCGCCGGCGTGCAGGTGTGGCGCTTCGCGGCGATCTATTTCGTGGTCTGCTATCTGTCGATCGCCTGCTGGGCCTATGCCGGGGCGTTCCTGCGCGGTTATCTGCGCGATGCACGCCGCGTGCGCATCTTCAATCGCGCGATGGCGCTGCTGCTGGTCGCCAGCGCCCTGTTTCTGGTCGAGCGTTGAAGCCCCGTCGGCCGCGAGCCGGTCTCAGCGCATGCGCTGATATTGCGCCGGCGTGGCGGCGACCATTCGCTTGAACACCCGTTGCAGGTGGGCCTGATCGGCGAATCCCGCTTCCAGAGCGACATCCGAAATCGCGCGCCCCCGCTTGAGCTGGCTGCGGCTGAATTGCACGCGCCGATTGACCAGATAGGCGTGCGGCGTCAACCCATAGCGCTGCTTGAAGGCGCGGATCAGATGCGATTCCGACAACTGCGCGGCGGCGCAGATATCGCCAAGCCGCAGCGGCCGGGCGAAATTGGCGTCGATATATTCGGCGGCGCGCCGCAGCCGATATACCGGCCAGTGCCGATGCGCTCCGTTCTCACCGGTATCGGAAGACCGCGGCCTCGGCGCTGGCAGAAGACGCCGATGCACCTCCGAAAAAAACGCAATGGCAGCCTCCTCCTTGCGCATCGGCTCGATGCCCTCGTCCGTCAGCAAGGCATGGAAGCGGCCCAACGCGCGATGCAGCGCGGCATCGTCGCTGACCCGCGTCGAAAACGCCTGGAAGTCGCTGTTGCGGTCGAAGCCCAGATCGTGCTGCAGCGCGCCCAGCCAGCCAGCGTCGACATGCAGCATCCGATACGACCACGGCGCATCGTCGAGCGGATTGCAGGCGTGCACCTCTTCGGGATTCATCAGCACGACGGCCCCGGCACCGACACCGGCGCGCATGCGGCCACTGACGTAGACGCTGCGGCCGCCGGTCACCGCACCGATCGAGAAGGTCTCGTGCGAATGCGCGCCGTAGCGGATGCGGCGGCCGTCCTCGATCCAACGCGCCTCGATAAACGACAGGGAAGGATCGCGCCAGAACACCGGCGTCGCTGTACTCGTCATCGTCGGTTGCCCGTTTGTCAGGAGTGCTCAGATTGCATGCGCGCCATTCTAGCCGGGCGTCAAGGCCGTTTCCGGCGGTACGGCGCCAAACTCGGCGTGAACCCAGTCGCGCACCAGCCGAGTGGCTGGCCGCTCTGCCGCGCGGGGGCTGTAGACCAGGTCGTAGCGGAAGCTCTGCAGCGACAATTCGAACGGCTGCACCAGCACGCCGGAGGCCAGTTCTTCGGCGACCAGCGTCAGGCTCAGCAAGCCGACGCCCTGCCCCGCGATGGTGGCCTGGATCGCGTGGATCTCGTCGGTGAAGGACAGCCCCGACGACCCGTCGACCCCGTCGGCGCCCGCGCGTTCCAGCCAGTGCGGCCAGACCGCGGCGCGCGGGTCCTGCCGCACGCCGGCGCCCCATTCGAAATGGATCAGCTCGGCGTCGCGCAGCTCGGCCAGCGACGACAGCTTCAGATGCGGGCTGCAGACCGGCGCGAAGCGGTCCTGGAACAGCGGCTCGACCGTCAGCCCCGGATAGTGGCCGCCGCCATAGCGGATCGCCACGTCGGCATCGCTATCGAGGTCGACGACGGCGTTCGACGCATCGAGCCGCAGCGTCCAGTCCGGATGCGCGGCGCGAAACGACCCTGCGCGCGGCGCGAGCCGCTTGGCGACGAAGGCCACCGTCGACGACAGCGTGGCGATATTGGCCGCGCGCTGCCGCTGTACCGCCGCTACGGCACGCTCGAAGCCATCGAGCCCGTCGCGGATCGCCGGAAACAGCAGCCGTCCGCTCGCGGTCAGGCCGACCTTGCGCGTTTCGCGCTCGAACAGCCTGACCCCGAGCCATTGCTCCAGCAGACGGATCTGGTGGCTGATCGCCGTCGCGGTCACGTTCAATTCGTCGGCCGCCCGCTTGAAGCTCATGCGCCTGGCGGCCGCCTCGAAGGCGCGTAGCGCGCTCAGTGGAGGCAGGCGCCGCATGATGTCGTCACGGATGAGCCAAACTCATCCATATCCTGAGATTTGACCATTTGTCGGCTCTGCATGGGATCACGATACTGGGACCATCCTCCGCGGGACAACGCGATAGTGACTGCGATGGCCGCCTGACGGATGAAATTCCCTCAACTTTACCCTGGAGTCTCCCCATGCTGCTCGAACAAGTTCGCACCAACCCCGATCCGTACGCGCCGTTCCTGCTGTCGCAAGGCATCCGCGTCGGCAACCTGGTCTTTATCTCGGGGCAGGCCGCCATCGGCGACGACGGCAACATCGTCGGCCGCGGCGACTTCGACAAGCAGGCCGAGCAGGCCTTCCGCAACCTGCAACGCGCGCTCGAAGCCGCGGGCTCGAGCCTGGACCGCGTGGCCAAGGTCACGATCTTCCTGAAGTCGATGGACAACTTCGGCAAGATCGTCGCGCTGCGCCGCAAATGGTTTTCGGCGCCCTACCCGGCCGACACCATCGTCGAGATCTCCAGCCTGTATTCGCCCGAGGCGCTGATCGAGATCGAGGCCATCGCCGTGGCCGAAGGAGAGCCGGCATGAACGCCCAGGCACGGCCGACGCTGTTCGATCGGCTCGATATCAACGGCATCGCCCTGCCCAACCGCCTCGTCGTTGCGCCGATGACGCGCATCAGCGCGACGCCCGAGGGCGTACCCACGCCGGTGATGGTCGACTACTACGCGGGCTTCGCGCGCGGCGGCTTCGGGCTGATCGTCACCGAAGGCACCTACACCGACCGCGCCTATGCGCAGGGCTATGCCGGGCAGCCCGGCCTGACCGACATCGAACAGGCGCGCGCCTGGCGCGCGGTCACCGACGCCGTGCACGATGCCGGCGGCCGCATCTTCGTGCAACTGATGCACGCGGGCGCGCTGTCGCAGGCCAATCGCTTCCGCGACGAGACGGTGGGCCCGTCCGCCATCACGCCAAAGGGCAAGCAGATGGGCGTCTATCGCGGCAACGGGCCCTATCGCACACCCCGCGCGATCGAGCCGCACGAGATCGACGCGGCGATTGACGGCTTCGCCGAGGCGGCCCGGCTGGCGAGGGACATCGCCGGCTTCGACGGTATCGAGATCCACGGCGCCAACGGCTATCTGCTCGACCAGTTCCTGACCGACTACACCAATCGGCGCAACGATGCCTGGGGCGGCGCCATCGGCCAACGCATCCGGCTCGCCGAGCAGACCGCGCGCGCCGTCCGTGCCGCGGTCGGCGACGCCTTTCCTGTCGGCGTGCGCATTTCGCAAGGCAAGGTCAATGACTTCACGCACAAGTGGGCCGAGGGAGCCGAGGGCGCGGCGATCGTGTTCGGCACGCTGGCCGCGACGGGCATCGACTTCCTGCACGTGACGGAGTTCGAGGCCTGGCAGCCTGCCTTCCCCGGCGACACGCGCACGCTGGTCCAGCATGCGCGGCTTGCCGCGCCGCATCTGACCGTGATCGCCAACGGCAGCCTGCACGATCCGGCGCGAGCGCAAGA
This sequence comes from Cupriavidus sp. JZ107, assembly GCF_053903255.1. Lineage (NCBI taxonomy): Bacteria > Pseudomonadati > Pseudomonadota > Betaproteobacteria > Burkholderiales > Burkholderiaceae > Cupriavidus > Cupriavidus sp. JZ107. The sequence continues at coordinate 1,379,732 of NZ_CP096480.1, forward strand.
CGCGCTGGCCGATGGCGCCGACCTGGTCGCGCTGGGCCGCGGCGCGCTGGCCAATCCCGATTGGCCGATGCGCGTGGCGAAAGGCGTCGCACCGCGTGCCTTCGATCCCGCGCTGCTGTCGCCGTTCGGCGAGATCAAGCCCGCGGAACTGCAGGCGCGACAGGCCCTACCAGCGATGGCAGTGATGGCCTGAGCGGTGGCAGCCGTCCACTTGCGCTCCCGCTCGCGTGCACGGGCAGGCGCGAGCCGGCGGCCTACGTGGCGAACGTGCGCTCGCGCCGTTCCTGGCACGGCGCACAGCGAGTTGCCGTCGGATTGGCGAGCAGGCGCTCGTACGGAATCTCCTGCTCGCAGTCCTGGCAGACGCCGTATTCGCCGGCATCCATGCGCTCGCGCGCCTGCGCGATGTCGTCCAGTTCGCCGCGGTAGTGCTGTTGCAACGCGGCGCGGTCGAGCTCCTCGTTGACGCCCTCGGCGGTGTCGACGAGGTCCTGCGGCTCCCTGGCCGGGTTGCTGGATGGACGGTCGCGCCCCTGCTGATAGAGCGGCTGCAGTTCCCGCTCGCGCGCGTCCAGCCGTCCGCGCAGCGCGGCCAGTTGTTCCGGGTTCAGATGCGACATGTCGCCCTCCATCTACGTGTCGTCTCGGCCGTCGCCGAGCCGTGCATACGTGATCGACATCCCGGCTTTCCCGCCGTTCCCGAAATGGCGCCGGCAGGGTTTTCCCGCTTGACTGATCAAGTCCGACGGCCTACATTGGCCGAGCAGATTCAGATAAGAGACCATCTGTAGGATGGTCTCTTAGCGCGTGCAGTTTGCTGCGGCCTCTTACAGAACAATGAAAGGAGACCGCCGTGCAAGCGCCTGCCATCCGCCTTCGTGGCATCGACGATGTCATCGCCTATATCGATTCCTGTCCAGGTATACGGGGCAGAGCCGGCCTGATCTGGTGGCTCGCACTCGGTGGACTGTTTCTCGACGCCTTTTCCAATTCCGCATTGAGCGCCGGCCTGGGGCCGATGACGCGCGATCTCGCGCTCGCCCCGGCACAGGTCGCGCTGTTGACCTCGTTCGCCTCGTGGGTAGCGATCGCGTTCAATCCGATCGGCGGCTGGATGGCCGACCGCTGGGGCCGCGTGCGCCCGCTGGTGCTGGCCAAGGTGCTGGCCGTGGTCGGCGCCGTGCTGGTCGTATTCGCGCCGACCTTTGAAGTGATCCTGGTCGGCCGCTTCTTTGTCGGCGCCGCCTACGGCATCGACTTCGCCATCGCGATGGCCGTGCTGGCCGAGTTCACGCCGGTCAAGCTCAAGAGCCGGCTCAATACCTGGCAAGGCATGTGGTACACGGCCGTCTGCACCAATCTGCTGCTGGCGCTGCTGTTCCACTCGTGGCAGGTCGGCGACGCGATCTGGCGCTACTCGGTGGCGGCCACCGCGATCTTCGGCGTGGCGATCCTGGTGCTGCAGCTGCTGTTCCTGGTCGAGAGCCCGACCTGGCTCGCCCGCAAGGAACGGCTCGACGCCGCCGCGCAGGCCATGACGCGCATCTATGGCCGGCCCTTCACCGCTGCGCCGCCGGCCGAACGCATTCCGGTGTTGAACCAGGCCCGCCGCGGCCTGGCCAATGTGCTGCTGATCTTCCGCGGCATCTATCTGCCGCGCACGATCCTGGCTGCGACCGTGCAGATCGGCCAGTCGATCCAGTATTTCGCGATCGGCTGGTACCTGCCGCTGATCAGCGCCGCGCTGTTCGGCAAGGACTTCGTCTACGCGACCATCGGCGCGCTCGTCTTCAACGTCTGCGGCATCGTCGGCGGCTTCCTGTCGCCGACGATCGGCCGCAAGCTGGGCCTGCGCCGCGCCTCCGCGTTCGGCTTTGCCGCGGTGTTCGCCATGCTGCTGGTGCTGGGCCTGTTCAACGGCAAGATGCCGCTGTGGGTCGCGGTGGTGGTGCCGTCGCTGTTCATCCTGTTCCATTCCGGCGGCCCGGGCGCCAACGGCAAGAGCCTGTCGTCGCTGTCCTTCCGCAGCGAGCTGCGCGCCGGCGCCAACGGCGTGATCGGCGCGCTCGGCGCGATCGGCGCCGCGCTGGGGCTGCTGGTCTTCCCGCTGTTCCGCGCCGAGTACGGGCTGGAGAAGACCTTCCTGATCCTGTCGGTGGTGCCGCTGATCGCCAGCGTGATTTGCTTTGCGATCCGTTGGGATCCGACCCGCACGGCCGTCCATCCTGACAACGAGGCCGATGCCCCGCAGTTCCGCGGCGACGCGGATGCGGCCTCGCCCTTCCTGAATCCCGCCATCGAGAAGTCCCGGCCATGACCCGCACCACCGACGTCATTCTCGCCATCGACGAAGGCACCTCCGGCACCCGTGCCGCGCTGGTCGGCGCGGACGGCCATGTCTCGTGCCTCGAATACACGACGCTGAACGTCGATTCGCCGCGCCCCGGCGTGGTCGAGCAGGATGCAAACGTGCTGCTCGACAAGACGCTGGCGGTGTGCCGCGCGACGCTGGCCCACGCCGATCGTCAAGGACTGCGCGTGGTGGCGATCGCCATCGCGACGCAGCGCGCCACCGCGGTGCTGTGGGATACCGTCACCGGCCGCGCGCTGGTGCCAGCGATGGTGTGGCAGGACACGCGCTACGCCGCCGAACTGGATCGCCTTGCCGCCGACTGGGATGCGAAACTGCGGCCCACCGTCGGCCGCCCGGCCGGCGTGCGCTCGCCCTATCTGTGGGCCGCGCGGCATCTGCGCGAGACGCCGGCGGTCGCGGATGCGTGGCGCGCGCGGCGGCTCGCCTTCGGCACGATCGACAGCTGGCTGCTTTGGCATCTGTCGAGCGAGCGCGCCGTCGTGACGACGCCGACCAACGCCACCTCGTGCAGCGCCTATGTGCTTGCCGAGCACCGCTATCGGCTCGACTGGCTCGATGCGCTGGGCTTTCCCGCCGAGCTGCTGCCCGCGCTGCGGCAGGACGCCGACGACTTCGGCCGCACGCGTGCCGACCTGCTCGGCATCGACGTGCCGATCCTCGCCTGCGCCGGCGACCAGCTGGCCGGTGCGGTCGGTCTCGGCTGCCTGGACGCCGGCCAATCGATGTGCCTGCACGGCACCGGCAGCTTCGTCGACCTGATTGTCGGCCCCACGCTGCCCGCCGCGATGGGCCGCTCCGACAGCACGCTGACGATGACCGCGCGCCGCCACGGCGGCCAGTCGCACTTCTCGGTCGAGACGTTCGTCGCCACCACCGGCTCGGCGCTGAACTGGATCTGCGACAAGCTGCACTGGTTCGACGACGCCCGCCAGATCAGCGCGCTGGCGGCCGGCGTGTCTTCTGCCGGCGGCGTGACCTTCATCCCCGCCTTGACCGGCCTGCGCGTGCCGCGCATGGAGCCGGCCGCGCGCGCGGCGCTGAACGGCATCTCGATGGCGACCACGCAGGCCGAGATCGCCTACGCGATCCTCGACGGCATCGCCCATTCGGTCAGCTCGTGCATCGAGGCCAACCGCGACATGGCAGGCGTCGAGGTATCGAGCCTGCTGGTCGGCGGCGGCTTGTCCGGCAGCGACGCGCTGCTGCAGATGCAGGCCGATCTGACCGGCCTGCCGATCCTGCGCATGAAGGAGACCGACCGCGCCAGCCTGCGCGGCATCGCCTTCCTTGCCGGCTCGTCCGGCCTGCTGTGGGACGACCTGCGGCAGGCCCGCGCCACCACCGCCGCCGACGCGGTGTTCGAGCCCGCGATCGGCACCGACGAGCGCGAGCAGCGCCGTTCCCTGTGGCATGCGCGTGTCGCATCGGAGCTGGAGCACGTCGATGCCGTCGCCCATGTCCACGCGCAGGCCCACGCCCGCGCCACCGCTTCATCGCCCGCCAACAACAAGGAGAAGCAATCAGCATGATGGTTCTGCCATCCCGAAGCGCCGGCCGCGCGCGTGCCGCCATGGCCAGCACCGAGCCCCTGCGGCTGGATCGTCAGGAGCAGCTCGACCGGCTGCACGGCGAGCCGTTCGACGTGCTGGTGGTCGGCGGCGGCGTCACCGGCGCGTACACCGCGCTCGACGCCGCGCTGCGCGGCTACCGCGTCGCCCTGGTCGAGAAGGACGACTTCGCCTCGGGCACCTCGTCCAAGTCGTCGAAGATGGTGCACGGCGGCCTGCGCTATATCGAGCACGGCAATCTCCGCCTGGTCCGCCATTCGCTGCTGGAGCGCCAGCGGCTGCGCCGCAATGCACGGCATCTCGTGCAGCGGCTGCCGTTCCTGTTTCCGGTGATGGAGCGGGACGGGGTGTTCGACAAACGCCTGGCCAAGGCCTTCGACAGCCTGCTGTGGACCTACGACCTGGCCGGCGGATGGCGCGAGGGCATCCTGCACCAGAAGCTGACCAAGGCCGAGGTGCTGTCGCACTGCCCGACCTTCAACGAGCAATACCTGACCGGCGGCTTCATGTACTTCGACGCGCGCGTCGACGACGCCCGGCTGACGCTCAATATCGCACGCACCGCGGCCTTCCATGGCGCCGCCGTGGTCAACCACGCCCGCGTGGCCGAGATCACGCGCGACAGGCATGGCAAGGTCGACGGCGCGATCGTCCAGGCCAGCGAACGCGAGATCCGCGTGCGCGCCGGCGTGGTGGTGATGGCGACCGGCGTCTGGCTGCGCGACTGGACCGGGCGCAAGGCCGGCGAAGCGAAGACGCTGCATATCCGGCCCGCCAAGGGCGTGCACGTCGCGATCCCCTGGCTGAAGATCCGCAACGACTGCACGGTGACGATCCCGGTGCCGGGCCGCAATCGCCGCGCCACCATCACGCGCTGGGGCAACGTCTCTTACCTCGGCACCACGGACGAGGACTACGAGGGCGATCTCGACAACGTGCTGTGCACGCGCAGCGAGCTCGATTTCCTGCTCGAGGGGGCACGCTCGGCGTTGAAGACCGACCTGCAGCCCGAGGACGTGGTCGGCAGCATCGCGGGATGCCGCCCGCTGGTGGCCCCGCCCGGCGGCAAGACGCTGGAGATTCCCCGCGATCACGACATCCGCATCGCCGACGACGGGCTGGTGACCGTGGTCGGCGGCAAGCTGACGACCTCTCGCCATATGGCCGAGCAGACGATCGACGCGGCGCAGAAGGTCATCGGCAAGCGCGCGGCCTGCCGCACGAAATCGGCCTGGCTGCTGGGCGCGGCGGGCTACGACGCGCAGGCCATCGTCGCCTCGGGCGGCCTGTCCGCCCATCTCGGCGAGCGCTACGGCACCGAGGCGCGCTTCGTCAGCGACCTCCTGCAGGCCGATCCGCGCCTCGCGCGGCCAATCGTCGAGGGCCTGCCCTACACCGAGGCCGAGGTCGTCTACGCGGCCCGCCACGAGCTCGCGGCGACCGTCGACGACGTGCTGTCGCGCCGCATGCGCGCCCGCCTGATGGCGCGCGACGCCTCCGCGCGTGCCGCCGCGCGCGTGGGCCAGCTTCTGCAGGCCGAACTCGGATTGTCCGAGGGGGCCGTGGCACGGCAGGTCGGGGACTACCTGGACGCCATTGCCGTCGAAAAATCCGTACTCATGGGAGATGCAGCATGATCAGCAAGGAAGCCATCAAGCGCGGCTACAACCGCGGCAACTACGTGGTGGGCGCGCACACGCCGCCAGGCTACGCCGCCACCATCGCGCAGACGCCCGATGAGCCGGGGCTGCAGCGCGAAGCCGTGACGGTCGACGCCGCGGCGCTCGCGGCGCTGCGGCAGGCCGCCGACGAGGTGCTGACCGATACCGGCAGCGTGGTCGCGTGGACGCGCGACTGGTGGGCCGGTTCGATGATGACCGAGACCGCCGGCAAGCCCGCCACGCCGCGCGCGGCGATCGTGCGCGTGTCCACCGTCGAGCAGGTGCAGGCGGTGATGCGCATCGCCAGCGAGCGTGCCATCCCGGTGACGGTGTCCGCCGGCCGCAGCAATGTCACCGGCGCCGCGCTGCCGGTGCGCGGCGGCATCGTGCTGGACGTCTGCGGCCTGAACCGGCTGCTCGGTTTCGATCGGGACAGCCAGATCGTCGAGGTCGAGGCCGGCATGTTCGGCGACATCTTCGAGCAGACCATTCAGCGCGAATACGGCATGACGATGGGCCACTGGCCGTCGTCCTACGCCATCAGCACCGTCGGCGGCTGGGTCGCGTGCCGCGGCGCCGGCCAGCTGTCGACGCGCTACGGCAAGATCGAGGACATGGTGTTCGGCATGGACGTGGTGCTGGCCGACGGTCGGCTCGTCACCGTCGGCGGCTATTCGCGCGCGGCGCTCGGGCCGGACCTGCAGCAGCTGTTCATCGGCTCGGAGGGCACGCTGGGCGTGATCGTCCGCGTACGGCTGACGCTGCATCGGCTGCCGGACCACGGCCGTGCCATTGCCTATGGCTTCAAGACGTTCGCGATCGGCCTGGAGGCCTGCCGGCAGATCCTGCAGCAAGGCGGCAATCCGGCCGCGCTACGGCTCTACGACGAACTGGAGAGCGGCGTGCAGTTCGGCCTGCCCGACACCAATGTGCTGCTGGTCGCCGACGAAGGCGCGCCCGAGGTGGTCGAGGCAGTGATGGCGATCAGCGAACGCGTGTGCCGCGAGCTCGGCGAGCCGCTGGACAGCGACGCGATCTTCGAACGCTGGCTCGATACGCGCTACCTGACCGGCAAGAGCGCCGAGGGCTTCAAGCGCAGCCCGGGCTTCGTCGCCGACACGCTGGAGATGTGCGGGCCGTGGAGCGCGCTGGCCGATATCTATCGCGACGTGGTCGCCGCGATCAATGCGGTGCCGGGCACGCTGGCGGGCTCCGCGCATCAGTCGCACGCCTATGTCGACGGCGCCTGCCTGTACTTCTCGCTGCGCGGCGACGTGGCGGTCAAGGACCGGCAACGCTGGTATCGCGCCGCCTGGGATGCGGCCAACGCGGTGCTGATTCAATACAATGCCGCGCTGAGCCACCATCACGGCATCGGCCTGCTGCGCGCTCCGTACATGGCGCCGTCGCTGGGCAGCGCGTTCCCGCTGCTCGAGGCCGTCAAGCGCGCGCTCGATCCGCACAACATCCTGAACCCCGGGAAGCTGGGCCTGACCGACGCCCTTTCCCACGAAGCCCGATAGACGCCATGGATAAATCCCTCGGTGCACGCCTGATGCGGCATCCCGTCATTGCCACGCTGTACGGGGTCGAACAGGTCGGCGCCTTTGTCGACAGTGCGGCCGAGGTGTCGATCGTCGCCAACGTCGAGCTGCGCAAGCTGCAGCCGGTGATCGCCACGCTGACGCAGGCCGGCAAATACGTCATCGTCAATATCGACAGCTGCGAAGGGCTGTCGCAGGACAAGGGCGGCGTCGACTACCTGGCCGACATCGGCGTGGCGAGCCTGGTCTCGACCCGCGTGGCCACCATCCAGCGCGCCAACCGCGCCGGCATGGTGACCATGCAGAAGGTCTTCGTGACCGACCGCTCGACCTGGCCGCGCAGCGTCAAGGCGCTGGAGCAAAGCGACCCGAATCTCGTGCAGATCATGCCGGCGCCGATGCTGGCACATCTGCCCGAGGCGGACCGCAAGGGGCTGCCGCCGATCGTCACCTCGGGCTTTGTCTGCAACCAGGACGACATCCGCAGCGCGCTGGCCCACGGCGCGGTCGCCGTATCGACCAGCGACCGCACGCTGTGGCATCTGGAGCCGAAGGCGCTGAAGAGCTGACAGGACCGACCCGGGCCGGCGGCACGCTACTGCATGCCCGGCGGCAGCTGCGGCGCGTGCACGGACACCCAGCTCCCGTTCTCGTACTTCTTCCAGTTGTCGCCGGCGTCACGGGCGTACAGTCCATCTTCCAGGATCATCAGGCGGGTCGGATGGGGCGCGACGGGCGGCGGGCCGGCCGTTTCGGGACCCTCGCCTTCGATCACGCCTTCGGCCGCGCCCTCAGCGCCCTGGGCCACGCTTTCTGCCGCCGATACCGTATCCGGCGGCGCGGTCGGCGGAGCATCGGCCAGCGCGCGCTGCGCCGCCTCGCTCAGCCGTGCACCCTCGTCCGGCGAACCCCCTCCGCATCCCGCCAGCGCCAGCGGTATCACCAGCAGCGGCGCGGCGGCCGGCAGCATCCGTGGCAAACGAGCGATTCTTCGCATGGCCGCCTCCGTCAATCGAACAGCCGGCGCACGAGATCGCCGATCAGCACGCCGCGCAGGCTGAACAACGCCTCGCGGTTGGCCGGGATGTCGCCATAGCCGCCGAGGCCATTGACGCCATAGTTCCGATCGACTGCCGTGTTGGCGCCCTGGATGTCGATGCGCACCGTCGGCGCGAGCGAGCCGCCGCGCCGCGGGCCGATGGCATCGATGAAGGACTCGACCAGCCCGCCCGGCATCACGTAGTGCGAATACGACTGGAAGGTGCGCGGGTTCTGCGTCGGATCGAGCGCGAACGGCTCGCCGCGCGGACGGTTCATGTCGGTGGGATTGCCGAGCACCAGTCCGCTGCCATTGTTCAACGGCTGGTAGTCGCTGCGCACGCCGTTGCCGACGAAGCCATAGACGCCGTCGGGGCCGTCGACCCCGGCGGCATAGGTCGAACGATGGCTGATCGTGAACAGGTAGTACTTGCCGTCCTTGATATAGATCTGCGGCCGCTCGGTCTGGTCGTTGACGCAGTTGGCCGACAGGATCGGCGGCAGGAACACCCATTGGCTCAATTGCCGGTTGATCGCCACCGCCAGTCCCACGTTGGCCTTCTGGAACACCGCGCCGGAATCCATCACCGCGTTCAGGTCTTCCCGATGCGGGTCGTTCGGTGCGTAGCCCAGGTCCTGCTCGGTGCAGGTGCGCGCGCCACGCGGGCCGGCGGTGTTGCCTTCGAAGACCATGAAGGTGACGCCGGGATTGGCCGGATCCTCGAAGGTGAAGGGATCGCGGAACGAGAAGAACTCGTTCTGCTGGCCGGTCTGGTACCAGGTGCCGTCCGGCTCCAGCAGCTTCATATGGTCATTGAAGCCGGTCAGGCGCACGCCATTGTGATCCGCTTCCACGCGCCCTTCCGCCTTTGCGATGATCGCGATCGGCGGCGTGATGTTGCCGCCAGACGGGCTCGACCGATTGAACGACGTCGCGGTATAGAACACGACGATGCGGCCATCCGGCATGATCCGCGTCGAGCCGGACCATTCGGCGTTGTGGGTCATCGGCACACCGCCGAATATCCGCACGCTCGATCCGTCCGGGAACAGGTGGCCGCCATAGATCCAGCCGCCGTTCGCGGGCCGCCGGGAGGCCGGAATGCCGGCGCGGCGATAGAAGTAGCCGATGCGCGCGTGGATATGCCGGTCGTCGAACGTATAGCCCGCATTGCGATCGGCGGTCAGCGAGAAGATGATTTCCCAGCCCTTGTAGCTGTACTGGTTGGCCCTCGCATCGGTCAGCGGCCAGGTGTCCCAGACCCACACGCGATCGTTGGTCTGCGGGAAATTGGCCGGTATGTCCGGCATCGTCAGATGCAGCGGCAGCGAGTTCTGCCCGGGGCTGACGTTGGGCGATGACATCGCCATGATCTGGCGCGCATCGGCGCGCGTCCAGCGAGCGGTGAAGTTGCTGGTCGGGTCCTTGGCTTCCTGCGTATGGGGCGTGGGCGCGGGCCCCGCAGGCGTCTGCGCGTGGGCCGGCGCGACCGCCAGCAGCAAGGGCACCGACGCGGTGCCAACGGCCACGAGGCATCGGCCGATGCCACCGGGAATGCGAAGAGGAACATTGCTCATGATTACCTCGGCGTCGAATAGACGAGCGCCGCCGCTGCCGTCGCGAAGGCGGACACGGAAGCGCCAACAGGGTCACGACGCTGGGCGGGATCGGACAGAGGCGGAAAGGGGCGGCCTGCCGGGCGAATACGTTAAGCGTGAAGCCGCGTGAAGCCTCGCAAAGCCGCGCAATGCGGACACGAGCGCGCCTCTTCGTCGCAGGTCATCCGAAGCCAGCGTCTTGCCGGGGAAGTCCCCACGCGACTACAAGGACAGGTCGCGGACAAAGGCGGCATCGGCATGCTGCGCCATGCGCGCTCGTGAAGGATGACGCGGGACCTGGACGGTGCCGGTCATCGTTCGAGTCTGTGTTGGCCAGCGCGGATCATTCCTGCCGGGCATGGCCACATGAGGATTGCGAAGTGGATGACAAAGGGCAAGGGCATGCGCCCCCGCGTGCGCGCCTTCGATGGCGCCGTTCCGGCCCGGGGGTAAACCCGGTTCACCGGAACGTAGAACGAGGTTAGTACACCCGTTGTCCGAATGCCAAGCCCTCGATCTGCACCGGTGTGCAAGCGTTGTTCAGGCCTGCCGCCGCCACACCGGCGAAGCGCCAACTACCACCTTGCGCGGAATGATCTGCTGCGCGTGGAAGGCATCGGCGATGCGCTGCTGCTCGTCCAGCGCCGGCGCGTCGACCGCCTGCAGCCGGTAGCTGCGGCGCCGGTTGGCGATCTCGACGGTGGCCGCGTCCAGGCCGATCAACGGTGCATGCCATTCGGCCGCCGCCGCCGGATTGGCCTTGACCCACTCTCCTGCCTGCGCGAGCGCATCGAACACGGTGGCCAGCACGTCGGCGCGGCGGCGCGCGAAATCGCTTGCCGCCAGATAGAAGCGGCGATAGCTGGCCAGGCCGGTGCCGTCGGCCAGCACGCGCGCCTGCGCCTGGCGCTGCGCGGCCGCGAGGAACGGGTCCCAGATGACCCAGGCCGACACGTTGCCGCGCTCGAACGCGGCGCGCGCATCGGCCGGCGTCAGATACGCCGGTTCGATATCGCGCATCGACAGCCCATTGCGGGCCAGCGCCTCCAGCAGCAGGTAGTGCGCGCCGGCGCCCTTGGCGAAGGCGACCTTGTGGCCCTTCAATTGCGCGATGGACGTCAGCGACGAGTCGCGCGGCACCACGATTGCCTGCGCCGTCGGCGACGGCGTCTCGATCGCGTAGTAGGTCAGCTTCGCTCCCGCCGCGAGCGCAAACGGGGGCACCGCGTCGGCGACATCGGCACTGAGGTCCAATGCCCCGACGTTGAGCGCCTCGAGCAGCGGCAGGCCCGAGGTGAATTCGTGCCACGACACCGAGGCGCCCAGCGGTGCCAGCGCCTTCTCCAGCGTGCCGCGCGACTTCAGCAGGATCATCAGCGTCGACGACTTCTGATAGCCGATCCGCACCGTTTCCGGCTTGCCGCCCGTCTGTGCGCGTGCCGTGCCGGCCAGCGTCCATGCCGCAATGCCGGCCGCCGTCAGCAACAGCCGTCGCCGCGTCTCTTGCATGCCGCTCTTCCCTTGCGTCATAGCGTCGCGATCGACACTTCGGTCGACTTGACCAGCGCGATCACTTCCTTGCCGACCGCGAGCTCGAGCTCCTTGACCGAGCGGGTCGTGATGACCGAGGTGACCACCAGCCCGCCGGCGGTTTCGACATCGATCTCGGACACCACCGGTCCCTCGATGATTTCGCGGATCCTGCCGCGGAACTGGTTGCGTACGTTGATGGCATGAATCGTCATGACGGGTTCCTGGATGAAATAGCGGATTGATTCGAAGTCAGACGGACCAGCGCACGCGCTCGGCCGGCCACGGTTCGCTGATCGCCGAAGACGTCGCGGCACGGGCCAGTTCGGCCTCGCGCTCTTGCCGTTCGCGCGCCCGCGCGGCGACACGCTGCACCGAGCGGTCGAGCCGTTCGACGATGTCGCCCGTCGCGGTGTACCCGCCCTCGGGACGCGATGGCAGCTGCTGGTCGGTCGCATAGATGCCGTCGAGGATGTCGCGCGCGCCGAGCGCCGACAGCACCGGCTTGAGCGCATAGTCCAGCGCCAGCAGATGCGCGGGACTGCCGCCGGTGGCCAGCGGCAGCACGGTCTTGTCGCGCAGGCCGTCCTGCGGCAGCAGATCGAGGAAGGCCTTCAGCACGCCGCTGTACGAGGCCTTGTAGATCGGCGTGGCGACGATCACCAGCTGCGATTCACCGACCGCGCGCACCGCCTCCTGCAGGCGGGCATCGCCGAAGTCCGCCTGCGTCAGCGCCTGGGCCGGCAGGTCGCGCGGCCGGATCGAGCGGTAGGAGGACGTGAAGGCGTCCAGCCGCGAGAGCGCGAGCTCCAGCAGGTAGGCCGAACGCGAAGGCGTGGAGGGACTGCCGAGAATGCCGACGATGTTCATCAGAGCGTTGCCAATGCGCGGGTCCGCGCGTCGTTGTCAGGGGATTCGGTCGCGGGCTGCCGCAGCACCCGCCGCAGCACGCGCTCCTCGATCGCGGCGAATGCCGGCGCGCCGTGGCTGCGCGGGCGCGGCAACGGCACGCGTTCGTCGAAGGCGATGCGGTGGTCTTCAATCAGCACCACGCGGTCGGCCAGCGCGACGGCCTCTGCCACATCGTGCGTGACGAGCAGCGCGGTGAAGCCGTGCGCCAGCCACAGGCGCTCGATCAGCTGCTGCATCTCGATACGGGTCAGCGCATCGAGCGCGCCAAGCGGCTCGTCGAGCAGCAGCAGCCGCGGCCGATGCACCAGCGCGCGCGCCAGCGCGACGCGCTGGCGCTGGCCGCCGGACAGCACCGCGGGCCAGTCGTCGGCACGCTCGGCCAGCCCGACCTGGGCCAGCGCCTCGCGCGCGCGTTCGCGGCCTTCCCGCCCCGGCGCGCCCAGCGCGATGTTGTCGAGCACGCGCTTCCACGGCAGCAGCCGCGCGTCCTGGAACATGATGCGGGTGCCGTCGTCATGGCCGTCCTGCGGCCGGCCATCGAGCGCGATGCGCCCCGCGCTGGGGCCTTCGAGTCCGGCGACCAGACGCAGCAGCGTGCTCTTGCCGCAGCCGCTGCGGCCGACGATCGCGACGAATTCGCCCGGCGCGATGCGCAGGTCGATCTGCTGCAGCACCGTGCGGCCGCCGTAGGCCTTGTGCACGGCGCTGATCGCGACCTCGGTGCCGCGCGGACGGGGGGTCCGGTCGCCGCGATCGTCCGCTGTCCGAGGCGCGGCCGGCGGATCGGACTCGCCGGCCTCACGGCCCGCGCGCCGCAGCGGCAAGTGTTGTTGCGTGGCATGCATCGGCTCTACTCCGGCAGGGTCGTTCGTGGTTGGCTCGAGTGCGCTCAGGCCTTCGTCGCGCTCGGCGGTTCGGCGCCTTGATAGCCCGGATGCCAGCGCAGCCACCAGCGCTCCAGTCCCTTGGCCAGCAGGTCGGCCAGCTTGCCCAGCAGCGCGTAGAGCAGGATGCCGACCAGCACCACGTCGGTCTGCAGGAACTCGCGCGCGTTCATCGTCAGGTAGCCGATGCCGGCCTGCGCGGAAATCGTCTCGGCGACGATCAGCAGCACCCACATCAGACCCAGCGAGAAGCGCAGCCCGACCAGGATCGACGGCAGCGCACCCGGCAGGATCACCTGCCAGTACAGCGCCCAGCCGGACAGCCCGTAGCTGCGCGCCATCTCGATCAGGCCCTTGTCGACCGAGCGGATGCCATGGAAGGTGTTCAGATAGATCGGGAAGAACACGCCGATCGCCACCAGGAACAGCTTGGCGGCCTCGTCGATGCCGAACCAAAGGATCACCAGCGGAATCAGCGCCAGCGCGGGAATATTGCGCACCATCTGCAGGCTCGAATCGAGCAGCGTCTCGGCGCTGCGGAAGGTGCCGTTCAGCAGCCCGAGCAACAGCCCCAATCCGCCGCCGATCGCCAGCCCGGCCAGGGCGCGCCACGCGCTGACCGCGGTGTGCTGCCACAGCTCGCCGGACAGCGCCAGCGTGCGGAAGGCAGCGACGACGGCCAGCGGCTCGGGAAGGACGCGGCTCGACAGCCAGCCGCTGCGCGAGGCCAGCTCCCACAGCAGCAGGATCAGCGCCGGCACCAGCCACGGCAAGCCGCGCCGCAGCGCGGATGCCCCCCAACCCTGGGGCAGCAGCGCGCGCGCGGGCGCGCCCGCATGGAAGTCGGCCGCCAGCGCGGCACCGCTTTTCGATGAATTCGACATGGCGTTCAGCTCGCGGACAGATTGGCGCCCTGCGTGCCCCCCTTCGTGGCCGCCTGCGCGGCGCTCGAAGGCACGAAGGTATTGGCGACGATCTCGCCGAACGGTCCTGTCAGCACGCGCTCGGTGGCCTCGCGTTGGGCCAGCGGCAGCAGCGGAAACACCAGTTCGGCGAAACGGTGCGCCTCTTCGAGATGCGGGTAGCCGGACAGGATGAAGTACTCGAGACCGAGCTGGGCGTATTCCCGGATGCGTGCGGCCACCTGCTCGGGATTGCCCACCAGCGCGGTACCGGCACCGCCTCGCACGAGCCCCACGCCGGCCCACAGGTTCGGTGCGATCTCCAGCCCCTGGCGGACATCGTGCTTGTTGAAGCGGCCGCCATGCAACTGCGCCATGCGGCGCTGCCCGACCGAATCCATCGCGGCAAACTTGCGCTGGGCCGCGGCGACGATCTCCTCGTCCAGATGCGACACCAGTTCGCTGGCCGCGCGCCAGGCCTCGTCCTCGGTTTCACGCACGATCACGTGCAACCGGATGCCAAAGCGCAGCTGGCGGCCGACCGCGGCGGCGCGCGCCCGCACGTCGGCGATCTTGTGCGCCACCGCCTCGGGCGGCTCGCCCCAGGTCAGATAGGTATCGACTTGCTCGGCGGCAAGATCGTGCGCCTCGGGCGACGAGCCGCCGAAGAACAGCGGCGGATAGGGCCGGCTGATGGGCGGATACAGCGCCTTCGCACCCTCGACGCGCAGATGTTCGCCGGCAAAGTCGAAGGCCTCGCCATCGTGGCTGCGCGCCAGGATCTCGCGCCAGATCGTCAGGAATTCCCGCGACAGCGCATAGCGGTCGCGATGCGACAGGAACAGGCCGTCGCCCTCCAGTTCTTCCGGATCGCCGCCGGTGACCAGGTTGACCAGCAACCGCCCGCCCGACAAGCGGTCCAGCGTCGCGGCCATGCGCGCGGTCTGCGAGGGCTGCATCAGGCCCGGACGCAGCGCCACCAGGAACTTGAGCCGCCGCGTGGCATCGATCAGGCTCGAGGCCAGGATCCACGAGTCCTCGCAGGAGCGACCGGTTGGCAGCAGCACGCCCTCGTAGCCGAGGCTGTCGGCGGCGATCGCCACCTGCTTGAAGTAGTCGAAGGTCGCGGCGCGCGCGCCCCGGGCGGTGCCCAGGTAGCGCGAGTCGCCGTGCGTGGGCAGGAACCACAGGACTTTCATCGGGCATCTCCGGCGTTCGCCGCACGCTGTGCGACGGCGTCTCGCCTGGCGGGCAGCGCGTCGGCGATGCGGATCGGCTTCGGGATCAGCTTCAGCGCATGGAAGGTATCGGCGATCTGCTGCTGTTGCGCGGCCACGGCCGGGGTCAGCGGCGCGACACCGAACTCGCTGCGGTTCAGCGTGCGTTCGACGACGTCGACGTCGAGCCCCTGCTGCGGGGCGATCAGCGCCGCCGCGGCACGGGTATCGGCCTTCAGGCGCTGGCCCTCTCGCAACAGCTGATCGAACAGCGCCTCGACGATCTGCGGCTTCTGCGTGGCAAAGCGCCGCGCCGCAAGGTAGTAGGCGTAGTTGTTGACGAGGCCGCGGCCATCGGCCAGCACGCGCGCGCCGACCTGCTTTTCCGCGGCGGCCAGGAACGGGTCCCAGATGACCCAGGCATCGACGGCGCCACGCTCGAAGGCCGCTCGCGCGTCCGCCGGCGCCAGATACACCGGCTGGATATCGCTAATCTTCAGCCCCGCCTTCTCCAGCGCCTTGACCAGCAGGTAATGGACGTTCGATCCCTTGTTCAACGCGACCTTCCTGCCTTTCAGATCGGCCACGGAGCGCAGCGGCGAATCGCGGCGCACGACGATGGCCTCGGCCTCGGGCGCGGCGGGATCGAAGCCGATATAGACGAAGTCGGCGCCGGCCGCCTGCGCGAAGATCGGCGGCGCTTCACCGACGAAGCCGACATCGACGGCGCCCACGTTCAGCCCTTCCAGCAATTGCGGGCCGGCCGGAAACTCCACCCATTTGACCGTGGTGCCGAGTGGCGCCAGCCGGCGCTCGAGCGACTGCTGCGATTTGAGCAGCACCAGCAGGCTGGCGGACTTCTGATAGCCCATGCGCAGGGTGTCGGTGGCGGCCTGCGCCAGCGCGGCACCGGATGCCGCCGCGGCAGCGCAGACGATGGCGAGCGCCGCCAGGCCACGCAGGGCGCGCAGGCGTCGCAGCCCTTGAATCAGGATCGGAAGCGTCATGGCTTGATGGATCGGGGATCGGGAATCGAGTAGCCCCGACGATAGCCCGACAGGCCGCCATGACAAACGAAGCGTTTCGGATTTCGATACGCGGTCAGCGCATGTGGGATGCGCGCACCGATCTCAGCGCAGCCGCGCCACCACGCCGCCCGCCGCCGCATTCGCCTGGGGCGACCGGCACACCGCCTCCTCCCACGGCGTCCGCGTCCGAGCGGGCGTGCCCAGCCAGCGCGAAAGGAAAGTCGCGTTCGCCGATCTTGCTGACCCTGCTGGTGTCACCATGCGCATCCTGGCCGGCGCTGCAGTGGTCTGTCCCGGCCCCAGCACCACGACATTGGCCATCATGCCGCCGTCCTCGTGTCCGACGATATGGCAGTGGAACACGAAGCGGCCGACCATCAGCGGGTTGGTGAACGGGATCACGATCTTGACCTCGCCCGGCACGCCGTTCTGCTGGTACGGCAGGTCGATGACATCGCGCAGGCCGGTCTCGTCAACGTCCTGCTGATTGATCGAGGTCACCAGGAAGTCGAGCTGGTGGATATGGAAGACGTGGCGCTCGCCGCTGACGTTCTGCACGGTCCACTCTTCCACATCGCCCAGGTTGACCGTGACATCGTCGCGGGCCGGGTCGTACTGCTTGCCGTCAATGAAGAACGTATTGCCGTCCGCGGATTCCGAGAAGACCACCGTGCGGCGGCGCGTGATCGGCATTGCGGCGACCTGCGCCGGCGTCAGCGTATCGACATCGACCGCCGGGTCTGCCAGCGCGGCGCGCAGCGAGGCGCTCTCATGCCGCGGCCCCTCGACGATCAGCGTGGCAAGCTGGACCTCGGGATTGGGGTCGCCCTGCGGGCCGGTATCGACCGCCAGCGTGCGGATCGCATAACGCCCCGGCACGTCGGGCGCCTGGATGATCGCGGTCGAGCGCGCGCCGGGCGGCAGGAACAGGGACGCATTGCGTTCTGGCCCCGCGCGCAGATTGCCGTCGCGGCTCAGCTCCCACAGCGGCACGCCATCGATGGCGACATGGAAGTAGGCGTCGGCGCCGACATTGCCCAGGTGCCAGACCTGCATCTCGCCGGGCCGCATGCGCAGCACGCCGCCCAGCACGCCGTTGATGGTCTTGGTCAGCGGCGCGCTGTCGTCGGCGCCGGGCAACTGGATGTCCTTGAGCAGGAAGTAGCGTTCCGGCAGCCGTGCGAAGGCAGGGAAATGGTCCAGCACGCCGTCGATCACCAGCATGCCCGACATGCCGCTCAGTATCTGCGGCTCGACCAGCCCATGCGGATGGGGGTGATACCAATGGCTGCCCTGCGGGTGCGTGGCCGGAACCTGCCAGCTGTACTGGTAGTCCGCGCCGCTGGCGATATGCAGGAAGATGTCGTCGGCCGGCGCCTTCGGCGAGATCGACATGCCGTGATAGTGGAGGTTGGTCTCCTCGGGGCCGTCGATCTGCACGTCGGCCTTGCCGATGCGGTTTCGCAGCGTCAGCTCGAGCCGCTCGCCGCGCCGCAGCTTCAATACCGGCGGCACATAGGTGTCGTTGAAGACATTGGAGGTGAAGGTCTTGCCGGCCACCGTGATGGTGGCCGGCGCCTGCCGCAGCGTCGCGCGCAGCGTGCCGTCGCGGGCCGTCGCGACCTCGGGCTGCGGGATGGCGGTCCCGCCATCGTCGCCCCCACCGCCTCCGCACCCTGCCAGCATCGCCAGGGCCAGTGCGGCGCCCGTCGCGACACGAACCTGCGCAATCGCAGCCTTTGCGAAGAGAGCCATGGCGACCTCCTGCCGTCGAGAGCCCGCACAAGGGAAGCGCAGGCGGGACAAGTCCTCATGTTAGGTCATCGCCGGCGACATGGTGCCCCGCTATGGCACGCGGACCTTCCGTCGCGGGACGCGCCGGTCCGCGCCGCCCCTGCCCTCCTTCAGCGCGGCGACAAAGGCCTGCACCGCCGGCGTCGACCCGTCGGCCCGCGTGACCGCGACCACGGTCGCATGGGCGTCGAGATCCGCGATCGGCACGAAGGCGACGTCGGGCCGGTTCGCCTCGGCGACCGACGCGCCGACCAGCGTAAAGCCCAGTCCAGCGGCGACCAGCCCGAGCGCGGTATGGATCTCGATCGCCTCGTGGCCGGGCTGGGGATCGCAAGCGGCCCGGCGCAGCGCCGCCAGCATCAGGTCCGCGAAGCCGCTCTGCGGATCCTTCGGATAGCGGATCAGCGCCATCGCGCCGAGCTCGGCCGCGCGCAGCGACTTGCGCCGCGCCAGCGCCGACGTCGCCGGCAGCGCCGCGACGAAGGGTTCCTCGAACAGGATCGTGTGCTCGAGATCCGCGGGCCGCTCGAAGCCGCCGATATAGCGCGAGATGCCCACATCGATGCGCCCGCGCCGCAGCAACGCGCTCTGGTGCTCCGACAACTGCTCGACCAGGTCCAGATGGACATCGGGAAAACGCTTGCGGAAGCGGCGGACCGCCGCAGGCAGGATCGAGAAGATCGCCGAGCGGGTGAAGCCGATGCCCAGCCAGCCGAGATTGCCGGCGGCGACCGCACGCGCCTCCTCGTCGAGCCGGCGCATCTGAGACAGCAGGTCCTTGGCGCGCGGATAGAGGAAGCGCCCCGTCGCGGTCAGCGACATGGGCCGCGTCGAGCGATCGAACACGGGCGCGCCGAGCCGGCCTTCTAGCTGCGAGATCTGCATGCTGATCGCCGTCGGCGCCACGAACAGCCGATTGGCTGCCTCGACGGCGCTGCCGGCATCGACCACGGCACAGAAGTAGCTGAGCTGGCGCAAGTTCATTTTTTATGAATATGGGTCCATTAATCGATGTTTGATCCGGCTGCAACTTTACTTGAAACTGCGCCTGACGCTTACGAGGACATCGATATGAACGCCATGCAGCCCCGGGACGGGCACAGGGACAAATTCGGGCAGCAGCACGGAGACGACTGGCTGCAGGCCGTGCGCGAGCTCTCCACCGCCGAGGTTTCCGACGCCCTGGATTATTTCCGGCTGCCCGGCAGCGCGCTGGGCATCCGGCCGATCGCCGGCGCGCCGGCGCTGTTCGGCCCGGCCTTCACCGTCAGTTTCGTGCCGGTGGATGTGGCATCCCCCGGCACCGTCGGCGACTTTCTCGACGACATCCCGGCCGGATCGGTGGCCGTGCTGGACAACGGCGGCCGGCTCGACTGCACGGTGTGGGGCGGCATCATGAGCCAGCTGGCCGCGCATCGCGGCGTCGCCGGCACCGTGATCCACGGCGTCTGCCGCGACACCGCGCAAGCCGATGCCGCCGGCTACCCGCTCTATGCCCGCGGACGCTTCATGCGCACCGGCAAGGATCGCGTGCAGGTCTCGGCGGTCGGGCAGCCCGTCAGCCTCGGCGACGTGCGCGTGGTCGCCGGCGACTACATCCTCGCCGATGGCGACGGCGTCGTGGTCATTCCGCAATCGCACGCGCGGCGCGTGATCGAGCGCGCGCTGCGGACCCGCGACGTCGAACAGCGGATTCTCGACGCGGCGCTGAGCGGCATGGCATTGCGCGAGGCCCGCCGCCAGTTTGGCTATCACCTGCTGCAGCGTGCCGGCCACTAGCGCTCGCTAAAGCCTGTCGGCAGCCTTCACCGCTGACGGCATCGCCTCTCATCGACAGACGACGGACCACGTCGCACCGAATCCAACAGGAGACAGCATGACCATCGCGCCCACTCCCGCGCGCCGCCTTCCGCGCCGACACCCCACAGTGCTGCTGGCCGTCGGGGCGATCGCGAGCCTCGTCTTCACCGGCACGGCCGCCCGCGCCGCAGCGCCCGAGCCTTACCCATGCGCGACCTTGCGCATCGTGTCGCCGTATCCGCCAGGCGGCACCACCGATATCCTGGCGCGCATCGTGTCGCCCGGACTGTCGACGCGGCTCGGCATTCCGGTGATCGTCGACAACCGCGGCGGCGCCAGCAGCAATATCGGCACGGAGTTCGTCGGACGCGCCAAGGGCGATGGCTGTACCGCGCTGCTGGGCAACAACACCGGCATCGTGATCAACCGCAATCTTTACTCGCTCAAGCTCGATCCCACGCGCGCACTGGCGCCGGTCGGCGCGGTCGCGTCGGTGCCGCTGGTGCTGTACGTCAACAGCGCGCTGCCGGTCAACTCGGTGGCGCAGCTGGTCGCGCTCGCCAAGGCCGCGCCCGGCAAGTACAGCTACGCGTCCGGCGGCAGCGGCAGCCCGCAGCATCTGGCCGGCGAAATGCTCAAGCTCGAACGCCAGCTCGATATCGTTCATATCCCCTATCGCGGACAGGGGCCGGCGCTCAGCGACGTGATTGCCGGCCAGGTACCGATCGCCTTCGAGACCACCACCGCGATCGCGCCGCAACTGAAATCCGGACGGCTGCGCCCGCTGGCGACAACCGGCGCGAAGCGCGCCCGCACGCTGCCCGATCTGCCGACGATGCAGGAGGCCGGCTTTCCCGGCTTCGTGATCGAGAACTGGTACGGCCTGTTCGTGCCCGCCGACACGCCGCCGCCGCTGGTGCAGCGGCTGAACACCGCGCTGAACGCGGTGCTGGGCCAGCCCGATATCGCCAGCAGGCTGTCGGACATGGGGTCGGCCGACGTACGCGGCACCGCGGCGCAGTTCCGCGCCTTCATCGCCAAGGAGATGCCGTACTGGGAATCCGTGGTCAAGCGCTCCGGCGCGACCGTGGACTGAACCGCGTCCTGCCCACATCCCTGCCCGCACCCCGCCCGCTTCCCTGCCCTCATCCCGACTTCCCGTTCTCCATGACGTACGCCGACACCACCATCGCCCAGCTGGACCGCCTGAAGCGGCTCGGCACGGCCACCATCCACGAGGCACAGGGCCAGCAAGGCGCGATCGACCCGCGCATCGCCGCGCTCGATCCCGGCATGCGGCTGGCCGGCCCGGCGCTGACCGTCGATATCCGCCCCGGCGACAACCTGATGATTCACTACGCGCTGACCAAGGCGCGGCCCGGCGACGTGCTGGTGGTCGACGCCAAGGGCTTCGCCGACGCCGGCCCGTGGGGCGACGTGCTGACCTTCGCCGCGCAGACGATCGGCCTTGCCGGGCTGGTGATCGACGGCGCGGTGCGCGACGCGTCCAGCATCGTCGAGATGGGCTTCCCGGTGTTCTGCCGCGGCGTCTGCATCCGCGGTACCAACAAGCAGCAGCCGGGCAGGCTCGGCGTGCCGCTGATCGTCGGCGGCGCCGCGATCCGCCCCGGCGATATCGTGGTCGGCGATCGCGACGGCCTGGTCGTGGTGGCGCGCGAGCAGGTGGCGCAGGTCATCGAAGCGAGCGAAGCGCGCGAACGCAAGGAGCAGCAAATGCGCGAGCGGCTGGCCGGGGGCGCCACCATGGTCGAGCTGCTGGAATTGCAGGACACGCTGGCGCGCTACGGCCTGCATTGAGCGAGGCCGGCGGAACGTTCCGCCGGCGCCCGCTGCATGCGCGCGCTGGTGGCAAGCCCCGCCAGCGTCAGCGCACCGGCGATCAGCAGCGTGGTCTGTAGCCCCGCCGCATCGACCGCGATGCCGCCGAAGAACGAACCCAGCGCGATGCCGAGGTTGAACACCGACACCAGCAGCGCGGTCGCGGACTCGATGCCGTCGATGCCGTCGGCCGCCCTCAGCATCCAGCTCGGCACCGAGACCGACACCGCGCCGTACGACAGCCCCCAGCACAACAGCAGCGCCGCCCCGCTCGTCATGGTGTCGCCGAAGGCCGCGAACAGCAGCAGCGTCGCGCTCAGCGCCATCGCCACGACGAGCAGCGCGCGTCCCGGATGCCGTCCCGCGAGCGGCCCTGCAGCGAAATTGGCGATCATGCCCGCCACGCCGTAGCCGAACAGCAGCACGCCGATCCAGCCGGCGCCGAAGCCCGATACCTGCTGCAGCAAGGGGCGGACGAAGGTATAGGCCATGAAGTGGCCGGCCACCAGGAAGAACGTCACCGTCAGGCCGAGCCGCACGCCGCGGTTGCCGAATTGCGCGCGCAGCCCTTGCCGGGAGCCGCTTGCGGCGGCCGGCAGCGGCGGCAGCGTGGCCACGTTCATCGCGAAGATCAGGCCGCTGCAGACCGCCATCGCGCCGAACGCGGCGCGCCAGCCCACCAGTTCGCCCAGCCAGGCGCCCAGCGGCACGCCGGCCACCGAGGCCACCGACACGCCGCCGAAGATGATCGCCGTCGCCCAGCCGACCGATGGCGCGGCCACCAGCCGCGGCGCCAGCCCGCCGGCCACGGACCAGATGCCGCCGATGCAGAAACCCACCACCACCCGTGCGGCCAGCAGCCAGGGCAGCGTCGGCGCCAGCGCGCACAGCACGTTGGCGCCGGCCAATGCCAGCAGCAGCGCGGCCAGCAGACGCCGGCGATCGATCGAACCGGCACCGACGACGATCAGCGGGGCAAACAGCGCGGCCAGCAGCGCGGGCGCCGACAGCATCAGGCCAGCGCTGCCGGCCGATACCTGCAGGCTCTGCGCGATCGGCGTCAGCAGGCCGACCGGCAGCATCTCGGTGGTGACGACACCGAAGGTGGCCAGGCCGACCGCGGCGACCGCGGGCCAGCGGTTGGGGGGCGTGTCGCCGGATGCCGCGGATGGACCGGCAAGCGGGGAATCGTCGAATCTTGTTTGATGGATGTCAGTCATTGGCAATTGCTCCGTCTGACGCGGTGCCCGGCCCGTTTCGCCGGGCCGCCCGCGAGTCCGGCAAGCGTAATCGTTGCCAATGCGGTGATAAAGTAGCCAACTTTCGCAACACTGGGGACGAATCGTGCCTAATGGGGAAGGCATCGCGCTCGATCACCTGGGCGATGTGCGCGCCTTCGTGCAGGTCGCGCAGGCGCACAGCTTCACGCTGGCGGCGCAGCGGCTGGGCATCTCGCGCTCGGCGGTCGGCAAATGCATCGGCCGGCTGGAAGCGGGACTGGCGGCCCGCCTGCTGCAGCGGACCACGCGCAGCGTCAGCCTGACCGACGAGGGCCGCCTGTTCTACGAGCATGCGGTTCGCATCCTGGCCGAGGTCGACGAAGCGCAGGCCGCGCTGGCCTGGCGCAACGAGGTGCCGCGCGGCCGCCTGCGCATCGATCTGCCGGTCACGCTCGGGCGCCTGCACATCGTGCCGATCCTGCACCGGTACCTGGCGCAATGGCCCGAGCTGCGGGCCGAGGTGTCGTTCTCGGACGAATACAGCGACCTCGTGCGCGACGGCATCGACCTGGCGATCCGCGTCGGCGGCGAGCACGACAGCGGGCTGATCCGCCGGGTGCTGGCGCCGCACCGGCTGGTGACCTGCGCCACGCCCAGTTATCTGGCCAGGCACGGCACCCCCGCGACGCTCGACGATATCGCGCGTCACGACACGATCGTCTATACGCATGCGGGGATGGCACCGCCGTGGCGTTTCACCGTCGACGGCCGCGCCTGTACGCTGGCGATCGAGGGCCGTTGGCGGATGAACAATACCGAGGCGATGCGCGACCTGGCGCTGGCGGACGCGGGGCTGGTGCAGATCGCGGCCTTCCTGGTCGGCGGCGATCTGCGGGCGGGCACGCTGGTGCCGGTGCTCGAGCGGTTCACCGGCCCCGGCGCGCCGGTCTGCGCGGTCTATCCGAACCGCCGCCATCTGTCGCCGAAGGTGCGCCGGCTGATCGACGAGATCGACCGCGCGTGGGCAAACGGAGCGCCGTGGAATTGAATTCACCGTCGTCCCCCCGCACGCCGGGACCCAGTGACGTTGGCTTCGGCGCAACAAGAGCCGCTGGGTCCCCGCTTTCGCGGGGACGACGGAGGTAGGCGTGGGTCAACGTCAGCCCTCGCCCAGCAGCCCCTGCGCATCCAGAATCGCGTAGGCGATCTCGGGATGTCGCTGGGGCCGACGGGCGCCGTGGAATCGATTTACGTCGTCCCCGCGCATGCGGGGACCCAGTGACTTTGGCTTCGGCGCAACAAGAGCCGCTGGGTCCCGCTTTCGCGGGGACGACGGAGGTAGGCGTGGGTCAACGTCAGCCCTCGCCCAGCAGCCCCTGCGCATCCAGAATCGCGTAGGCGATCTCGGGATGGCGCTGGGGCCGACGGGCGCCGTGGAATCGATTTACGTCGTCCCCGCGCATGCGGGGACCCAGTGACTTTGGCTTCGGCGCAACAAGAGCCGCTGGGTCCCCGCTTTCCGCGGACCACGGAGGTAGGCGTGGGAGAACGTCAGCCCTCGCCCAGCAGCCCCTGCGCATCCAGAATCGCGTAGGCGATCTCGGGATGGCGCTCCAGGCAGCGCCGGATCGCGGCCGGAATGGTCTGCCGGGTCTTCTTGCACAGCCCCAACTGTTCGGCCAGCTCGATATTGAAGCCGCGCACGGTCCGCACGCCGTGAATGCTCGGCTCGATCGTCACCGTGATGCCGAGCAGCTCGTACATTCTTTGCTGCATGCGGCGCAGGTCGTCGAGCGTGCGCACGTCCTCGAGCCGCGCGATCAGCCGCTTTTCCTCTTCCTTGGTCAGCCGCAGCACGCGGATGTCCGCCTGCGGATCGTCGAGCAGCTGCTCGCGCCCGCAGACGCAGGCCCCGGGCGGGCACTCCTTGCGGATCGGAAACGGGGCGTTCATGTCGACGCGGATCGGGGCCGGGTTGCGCGATGAAGTTGCGTGGCGGGATGGCGCAGGCGATGCAAAGGCCGCATGGCGGCGGCGCGCCCGCAGCCGGGCATTATAGCGGCGCCGGCGATCGCCCGCGCCGGCGGCCGGGGCAGTACAATGCCGTCCGTTTCCACCGCTTACCGCCGTTCGGCGCCGCCTGCCGGCGCGGCACGGACCCTCTCCCCTCATGTCGAATCTGATCGTGCATGGCGGCACGCCGCTGCGTGGCCGCATCGTACCCTCCGCCAACAAGAACGCTGTCCTGCCGGTGCTGTGCGCCACCCTGCTGACCGACCAGCCGGTGCGGCTGCACCGGGTGCCGGACATCACCGACGTGCGCAAGATCCTCGATATCTTCCGCACGCTTGGCTCCGATGTCCGCATGGACCATGACAGCGGCACGCTGGACCTGCATCACCGCGACACCGTGTTCGATCCCGCCCGCCACCACCTGCCCGAGGAAATGCGCTCCTCGATCATGCTGGTGCCGCCGCTGCTGAGCCGCTTCGGCGTCGCGCGGCTCGAGGACAACGTCAAGGGCTGCACGCTGGGCGTGCGCGAGATCGATCCTCACGTCGAGATCTTCCGCCGCTTCGGCGGCGAGGTCGAACGCGCGCAGGGCTCGCTGCTGCTGCACAGCGAAGGTCCGCTGCGGCCGATCGACCATTGGCTCGACTACGCGTCGGTGACCACCACCGAGAACTTCGTGATGTGCGCGGCCGCGGCCGGTGGCACCTCGACGCTGACCAACGCCGCGTCCGAACCGCATGTGCAGGAGTTCTGCCGCTTCATGACGATGATGGGCGCGCGCATCGAGGGCATCGGCACCTCGCGCGTGACCGTGCATGGCGGCGAGAAGCTCGGCGGCGGCGAGTTCACCTTCGACGAGGACTTCCACGAGATCACGACGTTCCTCGCGCTGGGCGCGATCACCAATGGCGACGTCGTCGTGCGCAACGGCGCGCCGGCGAATTTCCCGCTGATCGATCGCACCTTCGAGAAGTTCGGCGTGCGCATCGTGCACGAGGATGGCTGGTCGCGCGCCGAGCGTTCTGGCCCGCTGCAGGTGCAGACGCCGTTCACCAGCAACGTGCTGACCAAGGTCGAGGCCGCGCCGTGGCCCTACTTCCCGGTGGACCTGCTGCCGATCTTCATCGCGCTGGGCGTGCGCGCGCAGGGCAATGCGATGTTCTGGAACAAGGTCTACGACAGCGCGCTGGGCTGGACCAGCGAGCTGTCGAAGTTCGGCGCGCATGTGTTCTCGTCGGACCCGCACCGGCTGATCACCTTCGGCGGCAACACGCTGGCGCCGGCCGTGGTGGAGAGCCCGTACATCATTCGCGTGGCCATCGCGCTGTTCATGGTCGCGGCCAGCATCGACGGCCGCTCGGAAATCCGCAACGCGGCGCCGATCCGGCGCGCGCATCCGCGCTTCGTCGAGAACCTGCGCAGCCTCGGCGTGCAGGTGGAGTGGACGGACGGCGAGTAAGGCCGTCAGCGGAAACGGCCAGGACGACGGCAAGCAGGCCGCCGGCCTTCGCCATGCAACATGGCCGCCTCGCAAGGCCGCCATGTGGCCACCCCTGCCGCTGTCTGGTTATTTCGCCCAGCGCAGCACCAGCGGATCGAGCCGCCGCGCGATCGCGATCAGCTCCCTGCGGGTTTCCGGATGCATCGGCGGCAGCGGGTGCCGCGGGGCCTCGCAGGCGACCACGCCGCCCTCCTTCATCAGCGCCTTGGCCGCAAGGATGCCGGCCTGCCGGTTCTCGTGGTTGATCAGCGGCAACCAGCGCTGGTACAGCGCGAAGGCCAGTTCGGCATCGCCCCGGCGGTGCGCCTCGATGATCGGCCGGATGCCGTCCGGAAAGCCGCCGCCGGTCATCGCGCCGCTCGCACCGGCCTCCAGGTCGGCCAGCAGCGTGATCGCTTCCTCGCCATCCCACGGCCCTTCCACCGCGTCGCCGCCGAGCCGGATCAGTTCGCGCAGCTTGTTGGCCGCCCCCGGCGTCTCGATCTTGAAGTACGCCACCTGTTCGATCTCGCGGGCCATTCGCGCGAGGAACGGCGCGGACAGCACGGTGCCGCTGGCAGGGGCATCCTGGATCATGATCGGGATGCGGATCGCATCGGACAGGCGCGCATAGAACTCGTGGATCTGCGGCTCCGGCACGCGGAAGGTGGCGCCATGGTAGGGCGGCATCACCATCACCATCGCCGCGCCCATCTGCTGCGCGCGCCGGCTGCGCTCGATGCAGACGGCCGTGCTGTAGTGCGTGGTGGTGACGATCACCGGCACCCTGCCCTGCACATGCTCGAGCACGGTGCGCGTCAGCACCTCGCGCTCGTCGTCCGACAGCGCGAACTGCTCGGAAAAATTGGCGAGGATGCACAGGCCGTCGGAGCCGGCGTCGATCATGAAATCGACCGCGCGCTTCTGGCTCGGCAGATCCAGTTCGCCGGTTTCGGTGAAGGTGGTCGGCACCACCGGAAAGATGCCGCGATAGCGCGGCGAAGCGTAGCTGTCAGGCATGGGCAGGGCTTGTCGTATCAGCGGGAGGCGCGCGGCTCGAGCGCGGCGCGTACCACGAAGGTCATGACCACCGCGAACACCAACATCGCGGCGAGGAAATAGAGGCCGGCGGCGAGGCTTCCGGTGGCGTCCTTGATCAGGCCGATGCCATAGGGGCCGAGGTAGCCGCCGAGGTTGGCCAGCGAATTGATGGTGGCGATGCCGACCGCGGCGCTGGCGCCGGTCAGGAACTGGCCAGGCAACGCCCATACCACCGCCTGGATCGAATAGATCGAAAAGGCCGTCAGGCAGATGAACAGGAATTGCAGCGCCGGCGTCTGGACCCAGGCGCTGGCCGCCATCGTCAGCGCCGCCGCACCCGATACCACGACGATGTGCCAGTAGCGCTCGCCCTTGCGGTCCGAATGGCGCGGCACCAGGTAGAGGCCGACCACCGCGAACAGGTACGGCACCGCCGACAGCAGGCCGGTACTCGCGTCGGTGACGCCGAACTGCTTGATGATGGTCGGCAACCACAGCGACAGGCCGTAGATGCTCAGCGGAAACGGCAGGAACAGCAGCGACAGCAGCAGCACGCGCTTGTCCTTCAGCGCCTTCAGCGGATTGCCGTGCGACTTCAGCGCGAAGGTCTTCCGGTCCGCCGCCAGCTCGCGTTCGATCCAGGCACGGTCGCGCGCCGACAGCCATTTCGCGTCCGCCGGGGACTCCGGCACCAGCCGCAGCGTCGGCAGGCACAGCAGCACCGCGGGCAGGCCGCTGACGACGAACAGCGTCTGCCAGTTCGACATGCCGAACAGCCCCGGCGTCGACAGTACCCAGCCGGCAATCGGGCCGGTGATGATCAGCGCGATCGGCTGCGCCAGCACCAGCAGGCCGATGATGCGGGCGCGATGCCGCATCGGGAACCACTTGGTCAGGAAGTACAGGATGCCGGGATAGAGTCCCGCCTCGGCCGCGCCCAGCAGGAAGCGCAGCACGTAGAAGGTGGTGGCGTTGTGGATCAGCGCCATCGCCATCGTGATCAGGCCCCAGGTCAGCAGGATGCGCGCGAACCAGCGGCGCGCGCCGAAGCGCTCCAGCGCCAGGTTGCTGGGCACCTCGCACAGGAAATAGCCGATGAAGAACAGCCCCGCGCCGAGACCGTAGGCGGCATCGCTGATGCCGACCGCCGCGTTCATATGCAGCTTGGCGAAGCCGACCACCGAGCGGTCGATGTAGGCCACGACATAGATCAGCGCGAGAAATGGGATCAGCTTGCGGGTCAGCATGCCGATGATGCGCGATTCGTCGGCGGCGGCGGTGTCGGCGGTGTCGTGCGGCAGCGGTACGGGCTGCTCCAGCCCGGCCGTGGAATGGCTGTTCATATGGGTCTCCTCACCTTGTTCTTGGGAATGGGATGGGCGTCGATGCGCGAGCCTCAGGCTGGCGCGGGCGCCCCCTCCGGCTTGCCGCCGATGCGGCGCCGCAGCCCGAGCGGATTGCCGTCGCGCAACGCGTCGGGCAGCAGCGCATCGGGCAGGTTCTGGTAGCAGACCGGACGCAGGAAGCGTTCGATCGCCGCGGTGCCGACCGAGGTGCTGCGCCCGTCCGATGTCGCCGGGAACGGACCGCCATGGACGATCGCGTCGCACACCTCGACGCCGGTCGGAAAGCCGTTGGCCAGGATGCGGCCGGCCTTGCGCTCCAGCACCGGCAACAGCGCGCGGGCAGCGTCGTGGTCGTCATCATCCAGATGCAGCGTCGCGGTCAGCTGACCCTCACATTGCTCCAGCACCTTGCGCAACTGCCCGGCATTCGTGCATTCGACCAGCACGCTGCAGGGACCGAAGCATTCCTCGGCCAGGTGAGCGTCGGCCAGCAGATCGGCGGCGTGCACGCGGAACAGGCTCGCGGTGGCGCGCCCCGCCGTGCGGGTACCTTGCGCGACCGTGGTCACGGCAGGATGCGAAGCCAGCCGTTCGACGCCGTCGGCATAGGCGCGCGCGATGCCGGCGGTCAGCATCACGCCGGCGGGCACGGCCGCGATCGCGCCGGCCGCGGCCGCGACGAAGCGCTCGAACGCTTCGCCGCCGACTGCCAGAACGAGGCCCGGATTGGTGCAGAACTGGCCGCAGCCCAGCGTCACCGAGGCGACAAAGTCGCGCGCGAGTGCGTCGCCGCGCCGTGCCAGTGCGGCCGGCAGCAGGATATTCGGATTGACGCTGCTCATCTCGGCATACACGGGGATCGGTATGGGCCGCGCAGCGGCGATCGCCATCAGCGCGAGGCCGCCGCGCCGCGAGCCGGTGAAGCCGACCGCCTGGATGGCCGGATGCGCGGCCAATGCCGCGCCGACCGCGTGGCCAGCATCGAACAGCAGCGAGAACACGCCCTCGGGCAGACCCGCCGCGGCTACCGCCTGCTGCACCGCCCGGCCGACCAGTTCCGAGGTGCCGGGGTGCGCGGGATGGGCCTTGACGACCACCGGGCAGCCTGCCGCCAGCGCCGATGCGGTATCGCCGCCCGCGACCGAGAATGCCAGCGGGAAATTGCTGGCGCCGAACACCGCCACGGGTCCGACGCCGATACGGCGCAGGCGCAGATCGGTGCGCGGCGGCTGGCGCTGCGGCAGCGCCGGTTCGATGCGGACGTCCCAGGCGTCGCCGCTGCGTACCAGCGCCGCGAACATGCGCAACTGGCCGGTGGTGCGGGCGCGCTCGCCTTCAAGCCGGGCGCGCGGCAGGCCGGTCTCGTCCATCGCGCGCAGGATCAGCGCATCGCCGATCGCCTCGATGCGCGCGGCGATCTCGTCGAGAAACGCGGCGCGCGCTGCGTCGGACAGCGCCCGGTAGGCGTCGAAGGCCTCGGCGGCCAACGCGCAGGCCTGGTCGACCTCGGCGTTCGAGGCGCCGTGGAAAACGGGTTCGGCGATCGTTTCACCGCTGGCCGCATGGACCGCGTGGAAGGCCTCGCCGCTGCCGCGAAGCGCGGCGGCGCCGATCAGCAGATTGCCTGTCAATGGCATTGGGTGTGCTCCTGGTTGCCGTTCATCGGTTGCCGTGCCATCCGTGCTCAATGCGAGTGGCGCGGCACCTCGGCGCCGCGGCAGCCCACCAGGAAATCGAGATCGCAACCCTGGTCGGCCTGCAGCACGTGGTCGACATAGAGGCGTTGATAGCCCCCCTCGCCCGCGCGGCCGTCTGGCTTCGGCGGCCGGAACATCTCCATGCGGTCGGCCAGCTCCTCGGTCGGGATGTCCAGATGCAGCGTGCCGGCCTCGCAGTCCAGCTCGATCCAGTCGCCGTCGCGCACCGCCGCGAGCGGGCCGCCCGCGGCGGCCTCCGGCGCAACGTGCAGCACCACGGTGCCGTAGGCCGTGCCGCTCATGCGCGCATCGGAGATCCGCACCATGTCCTTGATGCCCTGCCGCAGCAGCTTCGGCGGCAGGCCCATGTTGCCGACCTCGGCCATGCCGGGGTAGCCCTTGGGCCCGCAGTTCTTCATCACCAGCACCGAGTCCGCGTCGACCTCGAGCGATTCGTCGACGATGCGGGCCTTGTAGTGCTCCAGGTTTTCGAACACGACCGCGCGGCCACGGTGCTTCAGCAGCGAAGGTGTCGCCGCCGAGGGTTTGAGCACCGCGCCGCGCGGCGCCAGGTTGCCGCGCAGCACGCGGATGCTGCCGTCCGCAATCAGCGGCCGATCGAGCGGGCGAATCACCTCGTCGTTGAAGTTCGGCGCGTCCTTGACGTTCTCCCACAGCGTCCGGCCATTGACGGTCAGCGCGCCCGGATGCGGCAGCAGGCCGCCTTCGCCAAGCCGGCGCAGCACCGCGGGCAGGCCGCCGGCGTAGTAGAACTCCTCCATCAGGAATCGTCCCGACGGCATCAGGTCGACGATGGTCGGCGTATCGCGGCCGATGCGGGTCCAGTCCTCGAGTTCGAGCGGCACGCCGATGCGGCCGGCGATCGCCTTCAGATGGATCACCGCGTTGGTCGAACCGCCGATCGCGGCATTGGTGCGGATCGCATTCTCGAAGGCCTCGCGCGTCAGGATCTTCGACAGGCACAGCCCCTCTTTTGCCATCTCGACAATGCGGATGCCGGACATGTGCGCCAGCACGTAGCGGCGCGCGTCGACCGCCGGAATCGCCGCGTTGTGCGGCAGCGTGGTGCCGAGCGCCTCGGCCATGCAGGCCATCGTCGACGCGGTGCCCATCGTGTTGCAGGTGCCGGCCGAGCGCGACATGCCGGCTTCGGCCGACAGGAAATGGTGCAGGTCGATCTCGCCGGCCTTCAGCGATTCGTGCAGCTGCCAGACCGCGGTGCCCGAGCCGATGTCCTTGCCGTCGAGCTTGCCGTTGAGCATCGGGCCGCCGCTGACGACGAGCGCCGGCACGTCGCAGCTGGCCGCGCCCATCAGCAGCGCCGGCGTGGTCTTGTCGCAGCCGGCCAGCAGCACGACGGCGTCGACCGGATTGCCGCGAATCGCTTCCTCGACATCCATCGCCGCCAGATTGCGCGTCAGCATCGCGGTCGGCCGCAGATTCGATTCGCCATTGGAGAACACCGGGAATTCGACCGGAAAGCCGCCGGCTTCATGGACGCCGCGCTTGACGTGCTCGGCCAGCTTGCGGAAATGCGCATTGCAGGGCGTCAATTCCGACCAGGTATTGCAAATACCGATGATCGGCCGGCCATCGAATTCATGATTGGGAATGCCCTGGTTTTTCATCCAGCTGCGGTACATGAAGCCGTTCTTGTCGGCGGTGCCGAACCATTGGGCGGAGCGGAGCTTGGGTTTTGAATCCGGCATGGAAATTCCTGAATGCGGCGGGACGAACGCCGGCCCGCGGCATCGGCCACGCGGCGGGGACGTCATCGGGATTGGGGCAGCTGAGGGTGTCTCCAGGCTGCGTCGCGCCTTGGGGGCGATCGGTTTTGTTTTCGACAGGCGGCAGTGTACAAACCGATCGGATATCCTTCTAATGAAAATTCACGCCATTGCGATATCGAATCAGATATCCGTGTTAACCCGATGCCGACTTCCCCGCCGTGGTATATCCGCGCCCGCCTGAAAACCCGCCAATTGCTGCTGTTGGTCGCGTTGGCCGAGGAAGGCAATATTCATCGCGCCGCCGCGGTCCTGAACATGACGCAGCCCGCCGCATCGAAGCTGCTGCGCGAACTCGAGGAAATGCTGGGCGTGCCGCTGTTCGAGAGGCTGCCGCGCGGCATGCGGCCGACGCTGTATGGCGACGCGATGATCCGGCATGCGCGCGCCGTGGTCGGCAGCCTGGACCAGGCCCAGCAGGAAGTGATGGGCCTGCGCGCCGGCCGCCTGGGCCATGTCGCGGTCGGCGCGATCACCTCGCCCGCGGTCAAGCTGCTGCCGCCCGCGGTGGCCGAACTCAAGCGCGACAATCCCGGGCTGCGCGTCTCGCTGGAGATCGAGAACAGCAACGTGCTGCTGGAGCGCCTGGCGCAGGACAAGCTGGATCTGGTGGTGGCCCGGCTGTTCGCCGAGCATGACAAGCTGCAGCTGCGCTACGAGCCGCTGGCCGGCGAGCCTGTCTGCGTGGTGGCCCGCCGCGGCCATCGGCTGCTGGACGCCCCGGCGCTGTCGCTGGCCGATCTGGAAACGGCCACCTGGATCGTGCCGCCGGCCGGCAGCGTGCTGCGCCATCGCTTCGACCTGATGTTCCAGCGCGCCAGCCTGATGCCCCCGACCAATGTGGTCGAAACCGCGGCGCTGCTGTTCGTCACGCAGATGATCGAGCAGAGCGACATGCTGGCGGTACTGGCCGCCGATGTTGCCGAGTACTATGCGCGGCACGGCATGGTCGCGATCCTGCCGCTGGACGTGCCCTGCCATATGGACGATTTCGGCATCATCACGCGCACCGACCGGCTGCTGTCGCCGGCCGCGACGCTGATGGTCCAGGCGTTGCGAGATGCCGGCCGCGCCGTCTATGCGGGCGACGATGGCCGTGCCATCCAGGACCGATCCTGAGGCTGCCCCACTTCGAAGGCCGAATTCATGGCACGACACCGCCACGCAATGGAATTGCCGTCGATCGGCAAGCTCGACCGCTGCGCCGGACAACTCGGCAGACAGCTGTCGACGCTGTTGCGCGAGGCGATCCGGCGAGGGGAACTGAAGCCGGGCGAGCTGCTGCCCTCCACACGTCATCTGGCGAGCTCGCTGGGCGTGTCGCGAGGGACCGTGCTGGAGGCGTTCGAGCAACTGATTGCCGAGGGCTATCTCGAAGCGCAGGCCGGGGCAGGCACCAGGGTCGCGGCGGCATTATCCGTTGGGCCGAATGATGGCCCGCATGGTGGATCGAAGACCCGCGCGCCGGCCCGCCATGTCGCCGAGCCGGCTGCGCCCACGCGCTTGAGCACACGCGCCGCGGCGTTTGCCGAGATCTCGCGGCAATTCGCGCCGCTGCCTCCCGTGCCGTTCGCGGTCTCCGTGCCGATGGGCCCGACCGCGCCCGACGACGTCTGGCGCCGGCTCGGCAACCGCACGCGAGCACTGCGGGCGGCCGCGCCATCGGGTTATGACGATCCGCAGGGTGTTCCTGCGCTGCGCTCGGCGATTGCCGACTACGTGCGCCGCTCGCGCTCGGTCCATTGCACGCCGGAACAGGTGATCGTCACCACCGGCACGCAGCAAGGTCTCTACCTGTCGTGTCAGGTACTGCTCGATGCCGATGATCTCGCGTGGGTCGAGGACCCGGCCTACCGCGGCATCACCGGCATTCTGGAGAGCACCGGGCACCAGCGCGGCATGGTGCGCGTACCGGTCGACGAGGCCGGCATCGACGTCGAGGCAGGACGCGCGATGGCCGAGCACGCACGCGCGGCGTTCGTCACGCCGTCGCATCAGTATCCGCTCGGCATGCCATTGAGCATGGCCAGGCGAAACGCGCTGCTGGCGTGGGCGCGGGCCAACGGCGCGTGGATCGTCGAGGACGACTACGACAGCGAGTTGCGCTACGTCGGCCACCCTTTCCCCTCCTTGCAGGGACTCGCGCCCGAGCTCGTCGTCTATCTGGGGACCTTCAGCAAGATCCTGTTCCCCTCGCTGCGGCTGGGCTATGCCATCGTTCCGCCGCCGCTGGTGCCGGCATTCTGCGGCGCCCGTGTGCTGATCGACCGGCACTCTCCCAGCGCCGACCAGCATGTGCTGGCCGCCTTCATCGACGAAGGACACCTGGATCGTCATATCCGCCGCGTGCGGCTGGTCTATGCCGACCGGCGCCAGCACCTGATCGCCGCGATCGCACGCTGGATACCGGACGAGTTGGCGTGGCTGCAGCCGGGGGACCAGGGCATGCACCTGGTGCTGTGGCTCGCCGAGGGGACCGACGATCAACGGATCGCGTCGCTGGCGGTCGAGGCCGGCGTGGCGGTCAGGCCCGTGTCGCCGATGTACTCGGCCGCCAACGCGCGGCCGGGCCTGGTGCTCGGACTCGGCGGCTACAGCGACGAACAGATCGACGCGGCAGTCAAGACGCTGGCGAAGGTGTTGAACTCGGCGGCCCGAGGCCGCGCCGCATCGCGCGCCGGCTGAAGACTGGATGCCGGCACGGCGTCGCTCGATCGCCCCGGAATACTGGTCCATTCGAATCAGGCCAAATTGGCTCTTCCCGCCGACCGGCTTCCGACCGAACATCGAGCCGGTGCCGCCATTCGCGCGGCGAAACCTTCAACTCCACGGGAATTCGAGGCCATGTACATCCCATCCCATTTCGAAGTGCAGGACATCGAGGCGCTGCATCGGCTGATCCGCGAGCACCCGTTCGGGATGCTGGTCACCCATGGCGCCAATGGCCTGGACGCCAACCATCTTCCGTTCGAACTCGACCTGTCCAGCGGATCCCACGGCATGTTGCGCGCCCATGTCGCCCGAGCCAATCCTCTGTGGCAGGACGTAAGGAACGGTGACGACGTGATGGTCGTGTTCCGTGCCGAGGATGGGTACATCACGCCAACCTGGTACCCGAGCAAGCACGAATCGCACAAGCAGGTGCCGACGTGGAACTACCGGGTCGTTCATGCCCACGGCAGCATCGCGATCCGCGATGAGGAGCGGTACGTCCGCGGCGTGGTGGCCCGGCTGACGCGAGCGCACGAGGCCTCGCAGCCGGCGCCGTGGAAGATGACGGACGCTCCCGCCGACTATATCGATACGATGCTCAAGGCGATCGTCGGCATCGAGATCGACATCACGCGGCTGACCGGCAAGTTCAAGCTGAGCCAGAATCGCGAGCTGCGGGACAAGCTCGGCGCGGCCGAGGCGCTGAAGCGGCAAGGCGACATCGCGCTGGGCCAGGCGATGCTCGATGCGATCGCCCAGCCCCGCGACGACGGCAGCCGATAGCGGCGGATGCGACGGATGCGACGGATGCGATGGAGAACGGCATGGAACCACTCGACTACCGCAAGTTCCGCACGCTCGACCTGAACCTGCTGGTGGCCTTCGACGCGCTGGCAAGCCAACGTTCGGTCAGCGGCGCGGCCCGGCAACTGTTCCTCGGCCAGCCGGCGGTCAGCCATATGCTGGCGCGGCTGCGGCGGCTGTTCGACGATCCGCTGTTCGTGCGCGGCGCCAAGGGCATGGAACCGACCGCCAAGGCGCAGGCCCTGGTCGAACCGGTACGCGCGCTGCTGAACGAGGCCTATGGCCTGGTGCGGCCCGCCGGCGAGTTCGACCCCTCGTCCGCGCAGGCGCGCCTGCGCATCGCGCTGCCGGCGCCATTGGAGGCGATGCTGCTGCCCCTGCTGTGCGCCGCGCTGGCCCGCGAAGCGCCGTCGATCCAGCTGGCGTCGCGCGCGATGCCCGCCGCCCGCATGCCGGATGCCCTCGATGCACGCGAGATCGATCTGGCGGTGACCGGCGTGCCGCTGGCGACGAAGGACTGGCACCGCAGCACGGACCTGCATCGTTGCCATCTGGTCTGCGCCCACGCGCCGGCGCAACTGCCGCTGCCGGCCAGCATCGGCGCCGACGAATTGCGGACGCTGCAGGCGATCGGCCTGTCGCATGCAGTCGAGCTTGGCTCGGGCGGCAACGCCTTTCTCGGCCAGCTGCAGCACAGCGGCGCGATGCCCACCGAAGTCGAGAGCCTGCTGACGCTGAGCCGCCTGCTGCAGACCGCACCGGTGGTCGCGGTGCTGCCCGCGCTGGTCGCGCCGCTGATCGTGGCGCAAGGCACGCTGGCCTGTGTGCCGGTGCGCGGCACCGACGACGCCGTCGCGATCCGTCTGCACTGGCACAGCGGCGCCGACGGCGATCCGGTGCATCGCTACGTCCGACAGCACGTCGCCGACGCGTTCGCCGCGATGCTCGGACAAGGCGCAGGCTGACGCCTGCACGCGCCCGCCGCGGCGGGCCCAGCCCGCATCGAAACGCCGCATGACGGCCATCGAATCATTCGATTTCCTCTGCGTGAAGGCCCTGCCTATAGTCGTGCCACTTCCACCACGAGGCGGCATGCAACGATGCCGGGCCAACGATGACTTTCCGGTTCTACCCCAGTTCGATCGCGCTGGCGATCGCAGCGGCCGCGCTGTCCGGCTGCGCCACCAGGCAAGGCGATGTCAACAGCGATGGCGGCCGCGACGTCCGCGCTTCGTCCGCGCAGGCGCCGATCGGCATGAGCCTGGGCGATATCAATCATCGGCATCCGATGCTCGACGACAGGCCGGTGCCACGGTCCGGCGTACGCCTGAGCGATTCCTTCGTCGACCGCTAGGCAGCGGAGCGAACGCCATGGCGACCCAGGCAAGGAGTCCCGCTTCGTCGCGGGGACCATCGCGTTGGCCATCGCGGCGAGCGGTGCTGGTCTCGCTGTCGATCGCCGGCGCGATGCTCGCGGGCTACGGCGGCTATCGCTGGTGGCAGCACCGCCAGCACACGGTCACCAGCGACAACGCCTATGTGCGCGCCGACGTCACCGCGGTGGCGCCGCGCGTGGCCGGCTACGTGCGGGCCGTCGCGGTCGACGACAACCAGCGGGTACGCGCGGGCGACGTGCTGTTCCGCATCGACGACGCCGACTATCAGGCGCGCGTCAGCCAGGCCGAGGCCGATGTGCGGGCGCGCCGCGCCGCGCTCGCGACGCTCGAGCGCCAGCACCGGCTGCAGCAGGCGCAGATCCGGCAGGCACAGGCGACGCTGCGCATCCGGCAGTCGGCCACGCACCGCGCGGCGCTCGACCATCGGCGCCACGCCTCGCTGCTGGAAGTCCATGCCAGCAGCCGCCAGACCTATGAGCTGGCGCGCGCCGAGGCCGAACAGGCGGCGGCCGCCGAGCAAGGCGCGCTGGCCCAGCTCGATGCCGAGCGCCGCCGCCTGGACGTGATCGCCGCGCAGGTCGACGAGGCCCGGGCCGCCGAAGCGGCCGCGCTGGCACGGCTGGAGCTGGCGCGCATCGACCTGGGCAATACCGTGGTACGTGCGCCGGTCGACGGCGTGGTCGGCAATCGGCAGATTCGCGTCGGCCGCTACGTGCAGCCCGGCACGCAAGCGCTGGCGCTGGTGCCGGTCGAGACATCGTGGGTCGTCGCGAACCTGAAAGAGACCGAGCTGCACCGGATCCGCGTCGGCAGCCCGGTACGGATCGAGCTCGACGGCTATCCCGGCGTGCCGATCGACGGCACGGTCGTCAGCGTGTCGCCGGGCAGCGGCGCGCAGTTCGCGCTGCTGCCGCCGGACAACGCCACCGGCAACTTCACGAAGATCGTTCAGCATGTGCCGGTCAAGATCGTGCCGGCGCCCGGCGGCGCGCTGCACGGCAAGCTGGTGCCGGGCCTGTCGGCGGTGGTGTCGATCGATACGCGCCCGAGCGCCGCGGCATCGGCTACGCCGGCGCCACGGCAGGTCGCCCAGGAACTTCCGCGGGGGCTCGCGCAGGGATCCACGCAGGGACTGACGCAGGCCAGATGATGGACCGGCGCTTTGCCATGCTGCTGGCGTCGGTGACCCTGCTGGCGCTGACCGATGCCATCAACGGCACGTTGATGATGGTCAATCGCGCCCATTTCGCCGGCGGCCTGCATGCGACGCTGGACGAGGCGGCCTGGCTCAACATCCTTTACTTCGCGGCGAAACTGGCCGGCTTTGTCATCGCGGCCGCGGTGGCCCGCCGCTTCGGCGAGGCTGCGGCGCTGCGGTGGTCCGGCGTACTGCTGGTGGCGTCGACCGCGGCCGCATCGCTGCCGCTCGATCTGGCGATGCTGAGCGCCTGCCGCTTCGTGCAAGGAGCGAGCGCCGCGCTGATGCTCGCCACCGCGCAGGCGCTGCTGTTTCGCGAAGCGCCGCCGCGCTGGACGCCGCTGAGCCAGGCGGTGTTCGCGCTGGCGACCGTGATGGCGCCGACCACGCTGGCGCCGCTGGCGCAGGGATGGGTCACCGATCATGGATCCTGGCGCCTGGTGTTTCTGGCGGGTGTGCCATTCGGGCTGCCGGGGATCGGGCTGGCGCTGTTGGCGCTCCGCCGCGAGCCGTCGCACCAGCGTGGCGACGTGGAAAGGTCAGCGCCGGGGGACGCGCTCGATCCGGTCGGTATCGCGCTGCTGACCGTCGGCTCGATCGCGACCGCGTTCGTGCTGCAGGAAGGCAATCGCCACGACTGGCTGCACTCGCCGCTGATCGTGCAGGCAGCACTGCTGGCCGCGGCAGCCCTGTTGCTGACGGCATGGCGGCAATTGCGGCGCGATCGCGGCCGGTGGCTGCAGGCACAGCTGTTCCGCGATCCGCATTTCACCTTCGGCTTCTGCGTCAGCTTCGTCGCCGGCTTCGCGCTGTTCGGCAGCGCCTTCCTGCTGCCCGCCTTCGCACTGAACGTGCTGCGGCTCAGCCCGGCCCATGCGGGCGATCTGCTGGTATCGAGCGCCGCCACCGCGTCGCTGGGCCTGCTGGCGGGCGGCGCGCTGGCGCAATACACGCGCGTGGCGCCGTTCAAGCTGATCCCGCTCGGCATCGTGCTGTTCATGCTGGCGATGGTCATGCTGTCGTACACGACCGCGTACAGCGGCCTGCCGGACATGACGCCGCCATTGCTGATCCGCGGCTTCGGCCTCGGGCTGATGTTCCTGTCGCTGACGCTGGTCACGCTGGGCGGACTGCCGGCCGCACTGGCCTGCCAGGGCGCCGCGCTGTTCAACTTCGGCCGGCAATTCGGCGGGCTGATCGGTATCGCCTTCCTGCAGACGTATCTGCATCATCGCCACGGCGCCGCACGGACGGCGCTGGTCCAGACGCTGCCGGTCGGCCTGGACGCGCCGCTCGCCGCCGCGTCGATGGAGTCGCCGTTGCGGCAGGCGCTGTCGCCCGTCGATCCCGCCGTGGCAATGGCCGCCACGCTGGAACCGCTGCTGGAACGGCAGGCCGGCGCGCTGGCCTTCAATGCGGGCTTCCTGTCGCTGGCGCTGTTGTTCGTCGTGGCGATTCCCGTGCTGCTGGCGATCAAGGCGGTGCTCGCCCGCCGCGCCGGCGGTACCGCCGCGCATTGACGGGGATGGCGATCCGGCCTCGCCGCTACGTCGGTTCCACCGCCCTCGGCACCTCGTGCGCCGGGGCGATCGCACGGTGCCATCGCACGGTGGCCAGCAGCGAGGCCAGCACGATCAGGCCGCCGCCGATCCAGCCGGACGGCGCAACCCGCTCGCCCAGCCACAGCCACGCGAACAGCGCGCCGAACGCAGGCT
The DNA here is from genome assembly GCF_053903255.1 of Cupriavidus sp. JZ107. Taxonomy (NCBI): domain Bacteria; kingdom Pseudomonadati; phylum Pseudomonadota; class Betaproteobacteria; order Burkholderiales; family Burkholderiaceae; genus Cupriavidus; species Cupriavidus sp. JZ107. The sequence continues at coordinate 1,419,853 of NZ_CP096480.1, forward strand.
CGCTTCCCATCAGCAACGCGACACGGGTCGGGCTGCTGTGCTTGATCGCGTAGTTCTGCGCGAAGAAGGCGAACAGCGTGCAGGCGCCGACCAGATAAACGAGGCAGAACCAGAAGGCGCCCTGCGCGCCGAACCCGGGTAACGAGGGCAGCGGCGGCAGCGGCCAGGTCGGTGCGCCATTGGCGCCAGCGGCCCATGCGGCTGCCACGCTGCCGATCGTCACGACGCCGGCCTGCAGCGCGGTAACCGCGAGCGCGGGCGGCGGCTGCCGGCCCATGCTGTGCTTCATCGCGCAGACATAGATGGCCCGCAGCAGCGCGGCCAGCAGGATCAGCGCATCGCCGGGATGAAAGGACAGCGGCCATGCCCCGCCGGCGGCCAATATCCAGGCACCGCACAGCGACAGCAACACCGCGACCCATTCCAGGCGCGCCGGCCGGCGCGACAGCAGCAGCCATTCGATCAGCGGCGTCAGCACCACGCACAGGCTGATCAGGAACGCCGCATTGGCGGCCCGGGTCAGCAACAGGCCGAAGGTCTCGCACAGGAAGATGCCGAGCAACAGCACGCCGGCCCCGGTCACGCGCGCCACCGACGCCGCCGGTATGCTCCGCAGGGACGCCAGCGCCGGCGACAGCAGCACGAAGGTCAGCCCGAAGCGCAGCGCCAGCAGACCCAGCACCGGGTAGTACTGCAGCGCCTGCTTGGCGACACCGTAGCTGGTGCCCCAAACCACGGCGACCCCGAGCAGCATCAGGTCGGACAACATCAGCAGGCGGGCTTGTGGGGCGGTCATGGCTTCGGGACTCGGCGGATGCGCGGACAAGAAGATCGTTTCGCGCATTGTCGGGTATTGCATCCACGGCGATAATCGGTCTCATCCGCAAATCTTTGATGTCGCCGATTCATCAATCTCCACGCCCGCCAGATGCACCAGAACACGCTAATCGCCCTGCTGCCGGACCTCGCGGTCTTCGCCCGCGTCGTCGAAACCGGCAACTTCTCGCTGGCGGCCCGCCAGCTCGGCAGCACGCCGTCCACCGTCAGCCGGCAGATCAAGCGGCTCGAGGAGGCGCTGGCCACGCGTCTGCTCGAACGTTCGACGCGCAAGGTGCGCGTGACCGAAGCCGGCGAACAGGTGGCGCGGTTCTGCCGCGACATGGTGGGCGCCGCGGCCGGCGCCGTCGATGCGGCCGGCCAACTGGGCGGAAGTCCACAGGGCCGCGTCACGCTGAGCGCGCCGGTGGCCTATGCGAAGACCGTCCTCCATCCGCTGATTCCGGCGTTCCTGCGCCAGTACGAGCAGATCGACGTGCATCTGCGCTTTTCCGACCAGAGCGTCGATCCGCTGGCCGACGAGGTCGATCTGGTGATCCGGCTGACCGACGATCCGCCGCCGGGGCTGGCTGGCCGCCGCCTCGGTACGGTGCGCTGGGTGTTGTGCGCGTCGCCGCGCTATCTGGGCAAGCGCGGCGTGCCGGCGCAGCCGCGCGAACTGGCGGGACACGACTGCCTGTTTCTCGGCGAGGCCGCCGACGACAATCGCTGGCGCTTTCGCCGCGGCGTCGAAACGCAGACGGTCGCGGTGCGCGGGCGCTATATCGCCAATCATGTCGGCGCGCGGCTCGAAGGCGCGCTCGGCCATCTCGGCATCGCCGCCCTGCCCGACTTCGCCGCGCACGCGGCACTGCAATCCGGCAAGCTGGTACAGGTACTGCCGGACTGGGATTTCCGCGCGCGGGCCTATCAGGGCGCGGTGTGGCTGCTGTATCCGCCCAAGCGCGTGCTGCCGCCGAAGGTCCGCGTGCTGATCGACTATCTGGCGATGCGCTTGAGCGCGCAGACAGGCACGCAGCTTGGCAAGCATGAGCAAGGCCAGCCTCGCGCCGCGGCAGCGCCCCGCCGCAAGCCAGCCAATCAGCCGGGCTCGCGCTGAGTCGGCCTCAAGCCATCGGCGGTCCACGCGTCGATCATGAAGTCGTCCTCGCGATAGCTGGCCGTGCGCGCGTAGCCGGTTTCCTGCTCGAGGAGGCGATGCACCTCGTGCGCGGGACACGCCTGCTCGTCGAACGGATGCCGCCAATGGCAGGCCAGCAGCAGCCCGTCGGGCTCCATCGACTCGCGTACCCGGCGCGCCAGCAGCGCGACCTGGTCGGGCGCCAGGTAGTAGCAGAACTCGCTGAGCACCACCAGATCGAAGCGCTGCCGCGGCCATTCCGCTGGCACCTGGATCGCTTCCACACGTACGTGCGGGGCGCGGCCGGCGCGCGCGGCGGCGGCCTGCACCGCTCGCGAGTGCCGGTCGGCCGCCAGCAGCGCCTCGCAGCGCGGCGCCAGCGCGGCCGTCATTTCACCGTTGGCGCAGCCGGGCTCGAAGGCCGAGCGATAGCGCGGCCGATCGAGCATCGCCAGCAGCAGCGCGCGCTTGCGCGCCTCGAACCAGCGCGTGCGGTAGTGCCAGGGATCGTCGCCGTTCGCGTAGACGGCATCGAAGTACGCGTCGGGCGTCGGCTCGCCGGCGCTCATCGCGGCGCCTCGTAGCGGCGGCGCAGCTCGCGCTTGAGCAGCTTGCCGCTCGGGTTCTTGGGCAGCGCCTCGGCGAAGATCACGCGCTTGGGCACCTTGAAATGCGCCATGCCCGCCTTGCAGAAGTCGATCACCTGCTGTTCGGACAGCGACTGGCCTTCCTTGAGCACGATCACCGCGGTCACCGCCTCGACCCAGTAGGGATCGGGCAGGCCGATCACCGCGACCTCGGACACCTCGGGGATGCGGAAGATCATTTCCTCGACCTCGCGGCTGGCTACGTTCTCGCCGCCGCTCTTGATCATGTCCTTCTTGCGGTCGACGATCGTGATATAGCCCTCGTCGTCGCGCACCGCCAGGTCGCCGCTGTGGAACCAGCCGCCACGGAACGCCTCCGCGGTGCGTTCGGGATCGTTGTAATAGCCGTCCAGCAGCTGCGGCGAGCGATGGACGATCTCGCCGATCTCGCCCGGCGCGACATCACGCATCTCGTCGTCGACGATGCGGGTCTCGACATTGAGCGCCGGCTTGCCGGCCGAGCCGGCCTTGCGCAGCTGGTCATCGGGATGCAGCACCGTCGCCAGCGGCGCGATCTCGGTCTGGCCGTAGAAGTTCCACAGCCGCACGCCCGGCATGCGGCGCTGCATTTCCTTCAGCACCTCGACCGGCATGATCGACGCCCCGTAGTAGCCCTTGGCCAGCGAAGCAAGGTCGGCACCCTCGAACAGCGGCGAGCGCAGCAACGCGATCCAGATCGACGGCGGCGCGAAGAAGGCATTGACGCGATGGCGCGCGATCAGCGGCAGGATCACGTCCGGCCGCGGCTGGCCCGTGATGATGTTGGTCGCGCCCAGATATACCGCGGGCCCGAGGAACACGTCGAGCTGCGCGCAGTGATACAGCGGCAGCGCATGCAGCACGACGTCGCCGGCCTGCATATTGCCCTCGACGATGCAGGTCACGTATTCCCACAGCACCGCCTCGTGGCTCAGCATCGCGCCCTTGGGCAGCGACTCGGTGCCGCTGGTGTAGATGATCTGCAGCAGTGAGCGCGGATCGACCGGCGCGATGTCGGGCGCCGGCGCGCTCGCCATCAGCAGATCGTCGAACCGCAGCATGCCCTCGGGCGCGCCGTCGGCCTGGTCCTCGGACGGCAGCCAGATCTGCAGGCCGATCTGCACGCCGGCAAGTTGGCCGTCCGCCGTACCTTGCTCGGCCGCGGCAATCGCGTCGACCGCCAGCGTCTCGAAGCCCGCGCCCACCAGCAGCGTGCGCGCGCCGGAGCTGCGCAGGATATAGGCGACCTCGCCGGCATTGAGCATGAAATTGATCGGTACCAGCACCGCGCCCATGCGGGCCAGCGCGAAGCGCATCGCCGCAAAGGCGTGCGAGTTGCGCGACAGGATGGCGACGCGGTCGCCGGCGGCGATGCCCTGCTGCGACAGCGCGGCGACCAGGCGGTCGCAGATCTGGTCGAAATCGCGGTAGCTCCACTGCACGTCGCCGCAGACGATGGCGGTCTTGTCGGGCGTACGCTGCGCCGAGCGCCGCAGGATGTCTCCCACACCATGCTGATGCGCGCGGCGGATCGCCGCCTGCTGGTCTAGCGTCATGCTGCTGTCTCCTATGCCTGTTTTGTGCTCGTGTTCCGAGCCTGTTCTCTGCATCTGCTCGCGGCGAACCGCTGCGGGAACATCGGCCGCCGGCCGCGTCAGGCTAGCAGCATTCGGGCGGCGGCGCATCCCCCCGAGGCCCGGGGCCGCCGGTGCTACCATCGGCGGATCGCACGTCATTCGGCCATTCGGCCTTTCGCCCATGTCCTCGCTCCCTCGCCGCCCGGACCCCTTCGTCGACCACCTGCTCGAACTGATGGCGCCGCTGGCCGCCCGCATCGGCCCCATCGCGGCGAAGCGGATGTTCGGTGGGCATGGGTTGTTCTACGACGGGCTGATGTTCGGGCTGATCAGCGACGGACGCTGCTATCTGAAGACCGATGCGATCACGCTGCCCCGCTTCGAGGCGCAGGGCTGCGAGCCCTTCCGCTATCGCAGCAGCGGCAAGGAGGTAGCGCTGCGGCACTACCTGAGCCTGCCGGCCCAGTGCCTGGAGTCGCCCGGCGAGATGGAACCGTGGGCGCGCGCGGCGGTGGAAGCCGCGCTGCGGCTCGCGAACGCGGTGCCGGCCAAGCGCAGGCCGACGGAAAAAAATGCGGCGAAGAATGCGGCAAAGAAGGCGGCCACCACGGCAGTTGCGCGACGGCGCAACGCCAACACGTGACCTGCCGTCAAATCTCGTCGATCGCGGTCGACGCGGCAGGCTTGCCCGCTTCCTGCTCCAGCGAGAAGCGCTCGCGCGTCGTCACATAGAAGCTCGCGCCAAAGCGGCCGACCGGGAAATAGTCCTGCAGCCGCACGCGCCAGCGTTCGGTATCGATCAGCCCGTCCCGCGCATGCAGCCGCAGCACGCGGCCGATGAAGATCTGGCGGCTGTCGGTCTCCAGCGTCTCCCAGAGCCTGCATTCGAACGCCACGGGCGCCTCCGCGATCCGCGGCGGCGCGATCCGCGTGCTGGGCGCGGCGGTCAGGCCAACGTGCGCGAGCTCGCTGACATCGGGCGGCAGCCGCTCGCCGCAGCGGTGCATCCGTTCCGCCATCGGCTCGTCGCACAGATGCACGACGAACTCGCCGGTGCGCACGATATTCGCGGCGGTGTCCTTCAGCGCGCCGTCACCCAGCCGGTTGATGCTGATCATCACGATCGGCGGCTCCTCGCCGAGCATGTTGAACATCGAGAACGGCGCGGCGTTCGCCGTGCCGTCCACCCCCAGCGTGGTGACCAGCGCGATCGGCCGGGGCACGATCAGGCTGGCCATCAGCTTGTAGCGCTGGTATTCGGTAATGGCGTCGAAATCGATTTCCATGGTGGCGCAACTGCCTCGTTGGTGGTGTGTCACAGGCCGAGCATCTGGGCCAGGCTCTTCTCGCCCTGCATCCGCGAGGTCTCGATGCGCTGCTCCAGCTCGCGCAGATGCGCATCCATCCTGGCGATCGCGCCGGCCGCATCGCGCTGCTCGATGCAGTCGACGATCGCCGCGTGCTCCTCGTGCTCGCATGGCGCATGGCCGGGGGGCTCGTACAGGCCGACGATCAGCGAGCAGCGCGACACAAGTTCGGTCAGATAGCGCTGCAGCACCGCATTGCGCGCCAGCACCGCGATGCGCAGATGAAAGCCGCTTGCCAGCCGCGCCCACGAGGGCTGGTCGAAGCGGTGCATGGCGTCGTGCTCGTCGGCCAGCTGCCGGCGCAAATCGCGCAAGTCCGACGCGGTGGCGCGCGCCACCGCCATCTCGACCAGCACGCGTTCGAGCGCGCGGCGCGCCTCGAAGATCTGGCCAGTCTCTTCCGGGGTCGGTTCCGCGATCACGGCGCCCTTGTTCGGCCGCAGCGCCACGATGCCGTCGTGCGCCAGCTTCTCCAGCACGCGCCGCACCACCGCCCGGCCCACGCCGAACAGCTGGCACAGCTCCGGCTCGGGCAGCTTGGTGCCTGGCGTCAGCCGATGGTTCAGCACGCCGTCGAAGATCGCCTGGTAGATGCGCGCGTCGGCATCGCTGGTCCGGGGCTCGGGGTTCGCCGCGGCAGTGCGATTGGCCGCCGCCGCGGTGCTGGCCTTGCCCGCGCGTGGACTGGTGCGGGCCTTGTTCAACGAACGGACCGTCATGACCTCACCCTCCGGCCGCCACGGCGGCCGTCACCGCGGCCGTCACCGCTGCCATCGGCGCTGGCATCGGCGCTGGCATCGACGCTGACATCGGCGTTCGAGCGGCGACGTCAGCCCCGCCGGCCGCAGCCTCCATCGCCTCGCAGATCGCTCCCGGCGTCGTCATCCAGATCTCGCCATCGTCACGGTGCCGCGCGATATGCGCGAGCGCCCGGCGCAGATGACGCAGCCGGTGCGGCTGCCCGACCAGATAGGGATGCAGCGCGACGCCCATCACCAGCGGCTGCGGATGCGTGGCATGGTTGGCCTGCGCCAGCATCTCGTCGAAGTGGTCGACGATCATGTCGGCGAAGGCGGCGCCGTCCATCTGCCGCCCGACGATCATCGGAATGTCGTTGAGCTCCTGCGGATAGGGAATCGACCATAGCGGTCCGCCGCGCGTGGCCATCCGCACCGGGCGATCGTCGTGGCACCAGTTCAGCGTGTAGCGGTAGCCGGTCTCGCTCAGCAAGTCCGGCGTCAGCGCGCTTTCGGAGATCCATGGCGACAGCCAGCCGCTGGGCGGCTCGCCCGCATGGGCGGCGATGCGGTCGCGGCAATGGCGCAGCAGCGCCCTTTCGCCGGCCTCGTCCAGATCGCTCTGGCGCACGGCATTGGTATGCCCATGCCCGATCAGTTCGTCGCCGCGCGCCAGGAAGGCGTCGGGCACCTCGGGACAATGGTCGTACAGCGCGGTATTGAGCAGCACGCCGGTGGGCATCCGCAGCTGATCGAACAGCTCCAGGCAACGCCAGACGCCGACGCGGTTGCCGTATTCGCGCCAGCTGTAGTTCAGCACGTCGGGCTGCGGCGACGCGGGTCCGATGTTCGCGCCGAGCCCTTCGCCGAAGGCGAAGTGTTCGATATTGAAGCCGAGATAGACGGCCAGCCTTGCGCCGCCGGGCCAGACGAAATCGTCGGCATCGGTGATGGGGCGATAGGGGAAGCGCCCATGCGAGCGCAGCGGGCCGAACGGCGGCAACGGATCCGGATGGTGGGTCATCGACCTGTGTCTTTCCTGGTTGGGCGATCGCGGCATCCGCGCGAAATCGAACGTTCCGCGCGGCAATGGCGGCGCGCGGTGCACCGCCCTGGCCCGCTTCGCTGCGCGCCGCACCGCAGTCGTGCGGCACGCACCGGCTTCGATCGCAATCATCTCGATATCGACATCGTTCGCAAGATGCAGGCCAGATCGTCTGCGATCCGCGGGTCCTTTCCCTGCAAGGCATCGCGGTCGTGTGTCGACGCGTGGCATGCCTCTTGCGATCGCATCGGCGGCCGTCGCTTCGATGACGCCAATTCCATCCCCCTGCACCGATCCGGAGAACCGCCATGTCCCGCCACCGTCCCCAACCGCGCCGCCGCGCATTGATGCTCGCCGTCGCCGCGTCCACCGCCGCGTGCGCGCTGTCCGCCGTGCCGGCGCTGGCGGCCGACACCGTCAAGATCGGACTGATCACCGCGATGACCGGACAGTCGGCACGCGCCGGCGAAGCGCTGACGCGCGGCATGACGATTGCCATCGACGAGATCAATGCGAAGGGCGGCGTGCTGAACGGCCGCAAGCTCGAGCTCGTCCGGCGCGACGACGAAAGCAATCCCGCCAAGGGCGTGCTGGCCGCGCGCGAGCTGATCTACAAGGAGAAGGTCGCGGTGCTGTTCGGCGGACTGGACACGCCGGTATCGATGGCGATCGTGCCGATCGCCAACCAGGAAAAGGTGCCGTTCATGGGGCCGTGGGCCGCGGGTACGCCGATCACGCGCAACGGTGCCAATCCCAACTTCGTGTTCCGCGTGTCGGCGGTCGACGAGCTGGTCGACAAGGCGATGCTGCAATACGCGCAGAAGACCTTTGGCGCCAGCAAGCCCGGGCTGATCCTGGTCAATAACCCGTGGGGCGAGTCGAACGAAAAGGGCATCGTCGCAGCGTTGACCGCCAAGGGCATGAAGCCGGCCGGCATCGAGAAATTCGAGGCCAACGATGTCGACGTGGTGCCGCAGCTCGGACGCCTGAAGGCCGCCGGCGCCGACGCGCTGCTGATGGTCGGCAACGTCGGCCCGTCGGCGCAGGTCGTCAAGTCGCTGGACCGCATGGGCTGGAAGGTGCCGGTGGTCTCGCACTGGGGCCCGGCCGGCGGACGCTTCACCGAGCTGGCCGGCCCGAACGCCCGCAACGTTCACTTCGTGCAGACCTACAGCTTCTTCGGCGCGCGGTCGCCGGTCGGCACGCGCGTCGTCAACGCGCTGAAGGCGAAATACAGCGACATCAAGGGGCCGGACGACATTACGCCCGCGGTGGGCGTGGCGAACGCCTACGACGCCACGCATCTGGCCGCGCTGGCCATCCAGCGCGCCGGGTCGACCAAGGGCGACGCGATTCGCCAGGGCTTCTACCAGATCGACCGTTACGAAGGCCTGATCAAGACCTATCTGAAGCCCTTCTCGCCGCAGGTCCACGACGCGCTGAGCGAGAACGACTACGTCTGGGCCCAGTTCATCGACAACCGCATCGTGCCGGTCGCCGACAAACAGGTCGCGTCGAAGTAAGAAGCCGGCCAGGCCGCGAACCAAGCCGGCGGCCCAAGCCGCCGACGACGCCCGCTCGAGGAAAACACGATGTTATGGATCTCCGCCGCGATCAGCGGCCTTGGCCTGGGAAGTATGTACGGGCTGATGGCGCTGGGTTTTCACCTGACCTATGTGGTCAGCGCCACCGTCAATTTCGCCCAGGGCAGCTCGATGATGCTCGGCGCAGTCTTGACCTACACCTTCGCGCAGACGCTGGGCTGGCCGATGGCGCCGTCGGTGCTGCTGGCGCTGGCGTTGTGCGCGCTGTACGGGCTGGCGATCGAGTTCGTCGCGGTACGTCCGTTCGCCAGCCGCGGCTCCGACGCCTGGCTGATGGCCACGGTGGCGCTCGGCATCGTGCTCGATAACGTCGTCACGCTGACCTTCGGCACCGAACCGCGCAGCCTGCCGTCGCCGCTGGCCACGGGCTCGCTGCAACTGGCCGACGGGCTGGGCGTCTATCCGTTGCAGCTGCTGATCCCGGTCGTGGGCCTGGCGCTCGCGGGCATGCTGCACTACGTGCTGCGCCACTCGCGCTGGGGCCTGGCGATGCTGGCGGTCGTGCAGAACCGCGATGCCGCCCGGCTGATGGCGATTCCGATCCGCCGCACCGTGGCCGCGGCCTTTGCGGTGTCGACGCTGCTGGCCGGCGTGGCCGGCGTGCTGATCGCCCCGCTGTTCAACGTGCAGTCGGACATGGGCACGGTGTTCGGGCTGAAGGCCTTCGCGGTGGCCATTCTCGGCGGACTGTCCAGCGCCTGGGGCGTGATGATCGCGGGCCTGATCTTCGGCGTGGCCGAGGCCGCCATCACGGCCTCGCTGGGTTCGAGCTACACGCAGATCATCACGTTCGCGCTGGTGATCGCGTTGCTGGCACTGCGCCCGGCGGGACTGTTCGGCCGCGCGGAGGTACGCAAGGTATGAACGCGCACGCTCGTCTCGTTGCCGGTATCGGCACCCCGCTGCAGATCGGCGCGATGGCCCTGGCGCTGCTTGGCGCCGCAGCCGCCGCGATGATGCTGAACGGCTATTTCGTCTTCGTGATCGCCGGGGTCGCGATGCTGGCGATCTGCGGCGTCGGCCTGAACCTGCTGATCGGCCTGACCGGCCAGATCTCGTTCGGGCACGTCGGTTTCTACGCGATCGGGGCCTACAGCGTCGCGATCCTGACCGGCCAGGCCGGCTGGCCGTTCTGGCCCGCCTGGCTGGCGGGAACGGCGCTTGCCGCGCTGGCCGGCGCGCTGCTGGCGCTGCCCGCGCTGCGCGTCAAGGGGCCGGGGCTGGCGATGATCACCATCGCCTTCGGCTTCATCGTCGAGCATGGCGCGGTCGAATGGCGCGCGCTGACCGGCGGCCAGAACGGCTTGATGGGCATCGCGCAGCCTTCGCTGCCGGGCGTCGAAGGCGGCGAACGCGCGCTGGCGCTGCTCGCGCTGGCGGTGCTGGCCATCTCGCTGGCGGCCTACGCGCGCATGTCGCGCGGCAGCTGGGGCGCGGCGATGCGGGCGGTGCGCGACAGCGACACCGCGGCGGCGTCGATCGGCATCGATCCGCTGCTGGTGCGTACGGTGGCCTTTGCCTTCTCGGCCGCGCTGGCCGGGCTCGCCGGCGGGCTGTTCGCGCCGATGCAGGGCATGGTCACGCCGGGCATGTTCTCGTTCCTGCAGTCGATCCTGTTCGTGCTGGTGGTGATGATCGGCGGTGCCGGCACGGTCGCCGGTCCGGTGATCGGCGCGGTCGTGGTCGGCATGCTGCCGGAGCTGCTGTCCAGCCTGGAGAACCTGCGGCTGCTTTGCTTCGGCATGCTGCTGCTGGTGGTGCTGTGGGCCGCGCCGCAGGGGATCGTCGGCGTGGGCACCGCGCTGCTGCGCCAGCTTCGGCCCCCACGCCCCACTGGCGCGCCATCGCGCGAGCCTGGCGACATGCCGTTGCCCGTGCGCGAGCCCGCTGCGCGGCGCGCGCTGGTGGCGGACGGCCTGTCGATGGTGTTCGGCGGCGTGCGCGCGGTCGACCAGTTGTCGTTGATGGTGTCAGCCGGCGCCGTGACCAGCCTGATCGGCCCGAATGGCGCAGGCAAGTCGACCGTGCTCAATATGCTGTCGGGCTATTACCGGCCGCACGCCGGCGGCCGCCGGCTCGGCGACATCGCGCTGCCTTCGCGCGGCGCCTGCCATAGCGCACGCCATGGCATTGCACGGACCTATCAGACCTCGCAGTTGTTCGGCGGCATGAGCGCCGCCGACAATGTCGCGCTCGCACTGGGTGCCGGACGCCTCGGCACGCTGCTCGGTACGGCGCGCTTTACCGCCGCCCCGGTTCGGCAGCGGGCCGTTGCGCTGCTGCGCGCCTGCGGCTATCGCGGCGATCCCGACGCAAGTGCCGCCGATCTGGCGCATGTGGACCGCAGGCTGGTCGAGATTGCACGCGCGCTGGCCACCGGGCCTGCCGTGCTGCTGCTCGACGAGCCGGCCGCCGGATTGTCGCGCGAGGACAAGGCCAGCCTCGGCCGGCTGCTGCGGCGCATCGCGGACAGCGGCATTGCCGTCGGCCTGGTCGAGCACGACATGTCGCTGGTGATGGACGTATCGGACCGCATCGTGGTGATCGATGCGGGCCAGCGTCTGGCGGTCGGCACACCGGCCGAGGTGCGGGCCGATCCCGCGGTCCGCCGGGCCTACCTCGGCGAAGCGGCCATGGACGATGCCGCCGCCGGACCACAGCGGTCGGCGCGCGGCGCCGCCGGCGCGGAACTGCTGGGCGTCAACGCCCTGCGGGCCGGCTACGGCGCGGCGCCGGTGCTGCATGACGTCGCGCTGCAGGTGCGCGAGGGCGAGATGGTCGCGCTGCTCGGCGCGAACGGTGCGGGCAAGTCGACGCTGATGCGCGCGTTGTCGGGCTTGCACCGCCCGGTGCAGGGCGGCATCGCGTTCGACGGCGTCGATCTCGCCGGCGTCGATGCGGCCCGCATCGCGGCGATGGGCATGGTGTTGGTGCCCGAGGGGCGGCAGGTCTTTGCCGAACTGTCCGTGCTCGACAACCTGAGGCTCGGCGCGTTTCCATCCGGCCGCCTGAGCCGCGGCGAGATGCAGCGCCGCATCGAATCGATGCTGCTGCGATTTCCGCGGCTGCGCGAACGGCAGCACCAGCGCGCCGGCCTGCTGTCCGGCGGCGAGCAGCAGATGCTGGCCATCGCGCGCGGACTGATGTCGCAGCCGCGCATGCTGCTGCTCGACGAACCGTCGCTGGGGCTGGCGCCGAAGGTCATCGACGAACTCTTCGCGTCGCTGGACCGGCTGCGCGAGGCGTCGATCACGATCCTGCTGGTCGATCAGATGGCCGCGCTGGCGCTGACGCTGGCCGACCGCGCCTACGTGCTCGAGGAAGGCCGGGTCGTCGCCAGCGGCCGCGCCGACCTGCTGGCTCGCGATCCCGCGCTGGTGCAGGCCTATCTGGGCGGGCACGGGGACGATGCGGGCGACACCACAAGCGACACCGCCGGCAGGTCCGCCGTCGCCCCGCAAGCGGTGGAGGCCTGATGCAGACCACCCTCCTTGCGGCGGGTCTCGCACGCTCGCGCGCCGGCATGGTGACCAGCCCGCATGCGCTGGCCAGCGAGGCGGGACGCGAAGTGCTGCGCGCCGGCGGCAATGCGATCGAGGCGGTGATCGCGATCGGCGCGACGCTGTCGGTGACCTATCCCCATTTCACGGGACTCGGCGGCGACGCCTTCTGGGTCATTGCCGACGGTGCCGGCGACGTGCGCACGCTGTCCGGCATCGGCCAGGCCGCAGCCGCCCCGCCGGTCTTCGATGGCGAGATTCCGGCGCGAGGACCGGCCGCCGCGCTGACCACGGCCGCGACCGTCGATAGCTGGGACCGTGCCTATCGGCTCAGTCGCGACAACTGGGGCGGCACCAACTCGTGGCAATCGCTGTTCCATCGCGCCATCGAGCATGCCGAGGCCGGGTTCCCGGTGACGCCGTCGCATCGCTTCTGGCTCGATTTCAGGGCGGGACAGTGGCACGACTGGCCAGGCTTCGCCCGCGTATTCCTGCCCGAAGGCCGCATGCCCGAGGTCGGCGAACGCTTTCGCCAGCCGCAACTGGCGCGCAGCCTGCGACGAATTGCCGAACAAGGTGCGCGGGACTTCTACGAAGGCGAACTGGCGGAGCGCATTGCCAAGGGCCTGCGCGAAGCCGGCTCGCCGTTGCGCGCAGCCGACCTCGCCGCCACCCGCGCCCGTGAGGAATCGCCACTGACGGTCCCCTACCGCGGCGGCGAGCTGGTCAGCCTGCGCCCGCCCACGCAGGGCGTGACCACGCTGCAGATCATGGGGATACTCGACCGCTTCGATGTCGGCGCGATCGCCGAGGGCAGCGCCGACTACTACCATCTGCTGGTCGAAGCGGTGAAGCGCGCGTTCATCGAGCGCGACCGGTACGTGGCCGATCCCGAGTTCGCCGATGTGCCGGTGCAGGGCATGCTGTCGGCCACGCATCTCGATGCGCTGGCCGCGGCGATCCGCCCCGACCGCGCACTGCCATGGCCGCACCGCTTCCGCACCGGCGATACGGTCTACCTCGGTGCCGTGGACCGCGAGGGCCGCTGTGCCAGCGTGCTGCAGACCATCTACTTCGACTGGGGCAGCGGCGTGGTGGCCGGCGACACCGGCATCCTGTGGCACAACCGCGGCGCGGCGTTCCGCACCGATCCCCGGCACCACAACGTGCTGCGGCCGGGCAAGCGGCCCTTTCACACGCTCAATCCCGGGCTCTATCTGCGCGATGGCCGACCCCGCCTGCTGTACGGCACGCAGGGCGCCGATGGCCAGCCGCAGACGCTCGCGGCGGTGCTGACGCGGATGATCGACTACGACATGGATCCGCTGGCGGCGCTGTCGCGTCCGCGCTTCCTGCTCGGTCGCACCTTCTCGGATTCCCGGGACACCCTGAAGCTGGAGGCCGACGTCGGAGACGCGGTGATGCGCGATCTCGCCGCGCGCGGTCACGAGCTCAGCCCGATCCCGGCGCAGAGCCCGCTGGCCGGCCACCCCGGCGCGATCCGCATCGATGCCGGCGGCACCATCGAAGGCGCCCACGATCCGCGCAGCGACGGCCTGGCGCTCGGCTGCTAGCGGTCGCCAGGCATCTTCAGCGCAGCACCAGCGGCGGTGACAGCAGCGCCTGTGCCGCCGCGGGGTGCATGGCCACCGCCTCGACCTCGGCCAGCACGCCGTAGTGCAGCGCAGGCACCGGCACCACCGCGCGTGCCGGGCGCGCGTCGCCGAGCACCTGCCGGTAGACCGCGTCGAACGCCGGCCAATGCTCGACGCCGGCCAGATAGACGGTGACCTTCAGCACGTCCTTCCAGCCGCACCCGCCCGCCGCCAGCGCCGCCTCGGCGTTGCGCAGCGCCAGCGCGGCCTGTTCGGCAAGCGGCAGATCCGGTTGCGGCTCGCCCTGCGCGTCCAGCGGCAACTGGCCCGACACGAACACCAGGCCCAGTCCCGTGGCGACGTGCGAGTAGTGGCCGCGCGGCTTCGCCAGCGCGGGCACGTCGGGACAGGCGACGCCTTGCGTGGCGATCGTCGCGGCGTTCGTCGCGGCGTTCGTGGCGGCGCTCGTGGCGGCGCTCGGATTCGCGTCTGGATTCACGTCGGTCATCGCGCTCACCATCCACTGAAGCGCGGCCACTGCGCCTCGACGTCGGTACCCCCTGCCACCACGGTGTAGGCACCGTGCTGCGCGGCCGTCGCGCAGGCGTGGTTCGGCAGGATGCGCAGCAGCGTGCCGACCGGCAGCATCGGCGTCGCGGCGGGATCGGAGCGATGGCTGACGATGCCGTGCTCCTGGTTGGCGTCGATCATCAGCAGGCCGGCCAGCGGCTTGCCGTCGACATCGCAGACCAGGCCATAGCCCTGGTCGACCGGCTGCTTCGCGGTACCGCGATCGCGCGACATCGCCATCCAGCCCGCATCGGTGATCAGCCAGCCCTTGTCGCGCTGATGGCCGATGACGGTGCACAGCACCGACAGCGCAATGTCCGCGGTCTCGCAGACGCCGATACCGTTCATCACCAGATCGAAGAAGACGAACACACCGGCCCGCACTTCGGTGACGCCGTCGAGCGACCGCGCGAAGTGCGCGGTCGGCGTGCTGCCCACGCTGACCACCGGGGCCGCGTGCCCGGCCGCGCGCAGACGCTGCGCGGCGCGCACGGCGCCGGCCCGCTCCTGTTCGGCGAGCGCCTCGATCGCTGCCGCCGAGCGGCAGTTGTACGAATCGCCCGCATGCGTCAGCACGCCGGCGAGCCAGGCGCCCTGCCCTTCGTGGCCGCGCAGCTGCGCCGCGATCTCGAGCAGCAGCGGGTCTTCCGGCTTGACGCCGGAGCGGTGGCCGTCGGTATCGATCTCGATCAGCACCGGCACGCCAAAGCCGCGCCGGCGGCAATAGGCGTCCACCGCCGCGGCCGCGTCGACGTTGTCGAGCAGCAGCGTCATCCTCGCGCCGCGCCGCACCAGCGCTTCGACATGCGGCAGCTTCGACGGCACGATGCCGACCGCGTACAGGATGTCGGTCCAGCCATGGTCGAGGAAGTAGCCGGCCTCCTTCAGCGTCGACACGGTGATCGGCGTACCGGGTGCGCCGATGCGCGCGGTGACCTCGGCCGACTTGTTGGTCTTCACATGCGGACGCAGCGCGACGCCGAAGGGCAAGAGCCGTTCGCGCAGCCGGGCGATGTTGCGCGCCATCTTCGTGCGGTCCAGCACCAGCACCGGCGTTTCGAGTTCATGCAGGGTCATGGTTTTCCTTGGTTGCATCCGGTGCGTCCGCTGATCGAGCGTTCGCCATTCAATCGAGCTGCACCTTGTTGGCTTCGAGAATGGGCCGCAGCCGCCTGGTCTCGCTGTCGACCAGCCGCGCGAGATTGGCCGGCGTGTTGTCGGCGCGGGCGGGAAATTCGACACCGACCTCGCGCATCTGGCGGATCAGCGCCGGGTCGGCGAGCGCGTCGTTGATCGGCTGATTCAGCCTCGCCACCACCGCGGGCGGCGTCCCCCTCGGCGCGAACAAGGCATTCCACGAGCGGAAGTGGATGCGGGTCCTGCCGCTGGCCTGCGCGGTAGCCAGCTTCGGCAGCGCGGACAAGGGCTCGCGCGTCAGCACGGCCACCGCCCGTATCCGCCCGCCGGCCACCTGCGCCAGCGACGTCGTGGTCTGATCGCAGGTGAAATCGGTCTCGCCGCCCATCAGCCCCGCCATCGCCGGCGCCACGCCCTTGTACGGCACGTGCATGACCTCGGCCTTCAGATCGCCCAGCAGCATCAGACAGGCCAGATGCGCGATCGACCCCACGCCCGCGCTGCCGTACGACATGTTGGCGTGGTGGGCGCGCAGATAGTCGGCGAACTGGTTGAAGTCGTTGACCGGCAGGTCGCGCTTGACCAGCAGCAGCACCGGTGCCGAGCCGACCAGTCCCAGCGGCTCGAAGTCCTTGCCCGCGTCGTACAGCGGCTTGCGGTACAGGATCATGTTGGCAGCATGCGTGCCGATGGTGCCGAAGCCGATCGTGTAGCCGTCGGCCGGCGCGCGGGCGAGCTTCTGCATGCCGATCGAACCGCCGGCGCCGCCGACGTTCTCGACCACGATCGATGTGCCCAGCCGCGGCGCCATCTTCGCGGCGACGGCGCGCGCCAGCGCATCGCTGGGCCCGCCCGCGGGGAACGGCATGATCAGCGTGATCGGCTTGCCGGGCCAATTGGCTGGGTTCGGCGTCTGCGCTGCGGCCGGCATGGCGATGGTGCCGAGCGCGCCCGCCAGCAGCGCGGCAACGATGGCAAGTTTCATGGTGTCTCCTCCTGAACGGCGCGATCAGCCCTGCGCCGGCGACTGGATGCGCGGGGCCGCCGCGAGCTCCAGCACCGGCACGATGCTCGGCCCCTGTTGCAGCGGTGCGGGCGCGCCTTCTGGCAGCGACAGTCCCACGCGGTTATGCCAGTAGGTATCGAGCCCGACCGCCGACGTGCCGAACAGATCGAAGCCGGAACCGGCGACGAACAGCGTATTGACGGGCTCGGCCCCGAGTTCCCGCAGCGCCAGCCGATAGGGACGCGGATCGGGCTTGTAGAAGCCGGCGCGTTCGGAGGTCACCACCACGTCCATCGGCACATTGAGGCGCTCGACCGCCAGCCGGCCCAGGCGCTCGGAGCAATTGGTCACCACGCCAAGCCGGTGCGTGCTGCGCAGGCGCTCGAGCACGTGCGCGGCGCCGCTCCACAGCGACAGTTCGCTCCAGCGCTCGTCGAGCGCGTCGGCCATCGAGGCCGGCAGCCCGGTCTCGATGGCGGCCTCTCGCACCAGCGTCTCGTAGGGCCGATAGGCGCCGCACGCATAGGTGCGCTTCAGATAGGCCGCGCGCCAGGCGCGGCCCGGCGCCTCGCCGCCCGCCACGCTGTTCCACAGCGTCCACGAATCGAGCAGCGCGGTCAGCAGATCGAACAGCACGACCTCGTATTGGCGTGCGCCATTGGGACGGCCCGGTTGGGAAGGTTGGCGAGGTTGGCTGGTCATGGTGCGGCCCTGGTTGGAATCGATGCCACAGTGTAGGTGTCGCGCGCCCGGCCGTGGTTAATGGCATAGAATTTCTTAATTCACCCCCGGGTTAAGAATCATGATGCTGACGAATGATGAAGCTGACCATTGACGACCTGCGCTTCGTGCTGGCGCTGGACCGGCTCGGCAGCCTCGCGGCGCTGGCGCGCGAGGAAAACGTGACGCCGCCGGCCGTGACCAAGCGGCTCAGCCAGCTCGAAGCGCGCCTGGGCATCCGGCTTGCGCTGCGCACCACGCGCCGGCTGCAGCTGACCCACGAGGGCCATCTGCTGGCGCAGCACGCCACCGGCGTGCTCGAACACATGCAGACCATCGAGGAGGCGCTGCAGCAGCGCAGCCAGGCGGTGGCCGGCAAGCTGAAGGTGCATGGCCCGTTCGGCTTCGGACGGCGCTACCTCGGACCGCTGCTGGCGCAGTTCCAGACGACGCATCCCAATCTCGAGGTGCAGCTGTACCTGTCGGACAACCTGATGCTGCCGCGCCAGCCGGTCCATGGCCGCGATGCCTTCGACGTGCTGGTCAGCATCGGCGCCATCCCCGACTCGCGCTGGGTCGCGCACCGGATCGCGCCGAACCGCCGTCTTCTGTGCGCCGCGCCCGAGTACCTGGCCAAGGCGCCGCCGCTGCTGCATCCCGCCGATCTGGTGCGGCACGCCTGCCTGGTGCTGCGCGAGAACGACGAGGACGTGACGCTATGGCGCTTCGCCGGCCGCGACGGCAAGGACACGGCCAAGGGCGGAAGCAGGAACGCCCGCAAGAACGCCGATGGGGACAATGCCCGCGAACACACGGTGCGCGTGCGTCCGACGATGGAGAGCAACGACGGCGACGTCGTCCACCAGTGGTGCCTGGCCGGCAAGGGCATCATGGCGCGATCGGAATGGGATGTGGCCGACAGCCTCGCCTCGGGCAGGCTCGTTGCGCTGCTGCCCGGCTACCGGCTGCCCGACGCGGACGTGGTGGCGCTGGTGCCGCAATCGCGGGTGGCGTCGATGCGCACGCGGCTGTTCGTCGAGATGTTGCGCAAGGCGCTGGGACCGCGGCCGCCGTGGCGCACCGATCGCCGCGCTTGATACGCCGGCGCGCGAGCGGTCCCTGACCGTACAAGACTCAGTCGTCGCTCTGGTGCGCGACCAGATGCAGCCGCATCACGCCGCCGTCGAAGTACTGCCCGTCGAACTGGCGCAGCAATCCCAGCGCCGCGAAGAAGTCCATGTCGAAGTCCAGCCATGCCCATGGCTGCTCCGGATCGCCATCGCGCATGATTTCCACCGACCGCACCGGCGCATAGGGCGCGAACTTGTCGCGCAGACGCTGTTCGGTGATATCGCGGCGCAGGCCGCGAATCAGCACCTGCATGTCGATCTCCTGGGGCATGGCGCGGCGGCATGTTGTGGCCGCGGCGAAGCACGAATCGGCCGGGCCACGAGACCAATATAGATGTTCGCAGCGGTTCCGGCGTGGCGCGCCGGCGTCATCGGCCGCAGATCCGTGCCCGGCAAGCAAGACGCTTGACCTGGCGCAATGACCGTCGCCGCCGCGCTCGACAATCGCGGCGAGGCGGGCAGATAATCGACCCGTTTCGTGCCGGCGGCCCTGCACGGCCGCTGCCGTCATCCAGGGAAACGGCAATGAGCGACTTGCACAGCAACGCGTCATCCCCGCCTTCCACGCCGGCTGCACCGGCAGCACCGGCCCCATCGGCTGCATCGGCCCCATCGGCTGCACCGGCGGCACCGGCTGGACCGGCCTGCGCGGCAAGCGCCGCCAGTCCTGCTACCGCCAGCAGGCGGCCGCCCTGGGGCCTGTTCGTCGCGGTGCTGGTGCTGATCGGCGTGCTGGCACTGCCCACCCCCGCCGACCTGCCGCTGGCCGGACACCGGATGCTCGCGATCCTCGCCTTCGCGGTAGTCGTGTGGATCAGCGAGGCGGTGTCGTACGAGACCAGCGCGATCATGATCACCTCGCTGATGGCCGCGCTGATCGGCCTCGCGCCCACGATCGGCGACCCCAATACGCTCTATGGCACCTCGCGCGCGCTCGGCATGGCGCTGGCGGGCTTCGCCAATACGGCGCTGGCGCTGGTCGCCGCCGCGCTGTTCATCTCGGCGGCGATGACGGTGACCGGACTGGACCGCCGCATCGCGCTGGTCACGCTGTCGGCGATCGGCACCAGCACGCGCCGCATCCTGGTCGGCACCATCGCGGTCACCATCGCGCTGTCGCTGGTGGTGCCGAGCGCCACCGCCCGCAGCGCCTGCGTGGTGCCGATCATGATGGGGGTCATCGCGGCCTTCGGCGTGGACAAGCGCTCCAATATCGCGGCCGGCATCATGATCACCGTGGCGCAGGCCACCAGCATCTGGAATGTCGGCATCCAGACCGCCGCCGCGCAGAACCTGCTCGCGGTCGGCTTCATGGACAAGCTCCTGGGCGAGCGCGTGACCTGGCTGCAATGGCTGATCGCCGGCGCGCCGTGGGCGCTGGCGATGTCGGTGGTGCTGTATCTGCTGGTGCGCTGGCTGCTGCCGCCGGAGACCGAGGCGATTCCCGGCGGCAAGGAGGCCGTGCAGCGCGAACTGGCGGGACTGGGGCCGATGAGCGGCCCGCAGAAGCGCCTCGCCGCGGTATCGATCGGCCTGCTGCTGGCGTGGGCCACCGAGGGCAAGCTGCACGGCTTCGACACCGCCACCGTGACCTTCGTCGGCCTGGTGATCCTGATGCTGCCGCGCGTCGGCGTGATGGACTGGAAGACGATGCAGCAACGCACGCCGTGGGGCACGCTGATCGTGTTCGGCGTCGGCATCAGCCTGGGCACCGCGCTGCTGACCACGCAGGCCGGGCAATGGCTGGGCAAGTTCGTGGTCGCCAATTCGGGCCTGGCGACGCAGGGTCCGATCGCGGTGTTCGCGATCCTCGCCGCCTTCCTGATCGTGATCCACCTCGGCTTTGCCAGCGCCACGGCGCTGACGGCGGCGATGCTGCCGATCCTGATCTCGGTGCTGCAGACGCTGCCGGGCGACATCGACAAGGTCGGCATCACGATGCTGCTCGGCTTCACGATGAGCTTCGGCTTCATCCTGCCGATCAATGCGCCGCAGAACATGGTGTGCCTGGGCACCGATACCTTCAACGGCCGCCAGTTCGCGCGCATCGGCATTCCGGTCACGCTGGTCGGCTACGCGATGATGCTGCTGTTCGCGGCGACCTACTGGCGCTGGCTCGGCTGGATCTGAGGACGGATCCGGGGATCAGCGCCTCGCAATACGAGGAGTCCGACATGAAGATCACCCTGCAGGAAGCCCATCGGCTGGCGCGGGACATTCTGGTGGCGCTGAATGTGCCCGACGATATCGCCGACGATGTCGCCGAGCACCTGGTCGAGTCCGACCGCTGCGGCTATGCCAGCCACGGGCTGTCGATGCTGCCGCAGTATCGCGCTTCGGTCGAAGGCGGCAGCGTCAACCCATCGGGCCGCGCCAGCTGCGCGCTGGACCGCGGCACGTTGATGGTGTTCGACGGCAACGGCGGCTTCGGCCAGCATGTCGGCAAGCGCGTGATGCAGGCCGCCATCGAACGCACGCGCGAACATGGCCATTGCATCTTCACGCTGCGGCACTCGCACCATCTGGGCCGCATGGGCTATTACGGCGAGATGGCGGCGCAGGCGCGCATGGTGCTGCTCAGCTTCACCAACGTCATCAACCGGCCGCCGGCCGTCGCGCCCTATGGCGGCCGGGTTGCGCGGCTGACGACCAATCCGCTCTGTTTCGCCGGGCCGATGCCGAACGGGCGCCCGCCGCTGGTGATGGACATCGCCACCAGCGCCATCGCGATCAACAAGGCCCGCGTGCTGTCCGAGAAAGGCGAGCCGGCCCCGGAGCGCAGCGTCATCGATGCGAGCGGCGCGCCGACCACCGACGCCGGCGCGATCTTCGCCGATCCGCCCGGCGCGCTGCTGCCCTTCGGCGGCCACAAGGGTTACGCGCTCGGCGTGGTCGCCGAACTGCTGGCCGGCGTGCTGTCGGGCGGCGGCACCATTCAACCGAACAATCCGCGCGGCGGCGTGGCCACCAACAACATGTTCGCGGTGCTGATCGATCCGCAGCTCGATCTGGGCCTGCAATGGCAGAGCACCGAGGTCGAATCGTTCATCCGCTATCTGCACGAGACACCGCCCGCGCCGGGCTTCGACCGCGTGCAGTACCCGGGCGAGTACGAGGCCGACCACCGCGCCCGCACCGGCGACGAACTGGACGTCAATCCCGCGATCTGGCGCAATCTGGCCAGGGTGGCCGGCGATCTCGGGGTGGCGCTGCCGGGCCAGTGAGGCCGGTCGCCGGCAGAGGCTCGCAGGCCTGGCTGGATCAGATCACGCCGTCGCCCTTCAGCGCGGCAATCTCTTGCGCCGCGAAGCCCCAGTCGCGCAGCACCGCCTCGGTGTCGGCACCGGGCGGCGACGCGGGGGTGGGCTTGTCCGCCGCCGTACGCGAAAAGCGCGGCGCCGGCGCCGGATGGATGACGCCATCGATCTCGACGAAGGTGTCGCGCGCGCGGTTGTGCGCGTGGACCGGGGCCTCGTCCCAGTCGAGTACCGGCGCGAAACACGCATCGCTGCCTTCCATCAGCGCGCACCACTGGTCGCGCGTGCGCGTGCGGAACACCTCGGCCAGCCGTTGCTTCAGTTGCGGCCAGTCGCGCGGATCGCCCTGCTTCGCGAAGGCGGGGTCCTCGATGCCGCACAGCTCGATCAGCCGGCGATAGAACTGCGGCTCGAGCGCGCCGATCGCGACATACTTGCCGTCCGCGCAGGCATAGGTACCGTAGTACGGCGCGCCGCCGTCGAGCAGGTTCTCGCCGCGCCGGTTGCTCCAGCGTCCGGCCGCCTTGAAGCCGTACATCATCGCCGACAGCAGCGCGGCGCCATCCGTCATCGCGGCATCGACCACCTGCCCCTTGCCGCTGCGCTGGCTCTCCAGCACCGCGCAGACCACGCCGAAGGCCAGCATCATCGCGCCGCCGCCGAAATCGCCGATGTAGTTCAGCGGCACGACCGGCGCTTCGTCGGGCAGGCCGATCGCATGCAGCGCGCCGGTGATGGCGATGTAGTTGATGTCGTGCCCGGCTGCCTGCGCCAGCGGGCCGTGCTGGCCCCAGCCAGTCATGCGGCCATAGACCAGCCGCGCGTTGCGCGCCAGGCAGACGTCCGGCCCCAGGCCCAGCCGCTCCATCACGCCGGGCCGGAAGCCCTCGATCAGCACGTCGGCCCGTTCGATCAGCCGCAGCACGGTCTCCGCGGCGCCCGGCTGCTTCAGGTCGATCGCCAGCGAGCGCCGGCCGCGTGCGGTCACGTCGAAGCGGACGTCTTCGGGCAGCACGCCCGCCCCGCGATCGGGCCGGTCGATGCGAATCACCTCGGCCCCCATATCGGCCAGCATCATCGCGCAGAACGGCCCCGGCCCGAGGCCGACCATCTCCACCACCTTCAGTCCATGCAGCGGACCCGCCATGCCTGTCTCCTGTTGTCGTGGTATCGTCGGACGCCAAGTTACCACGCCACGCCCGGCGCCGCGAACGCGCATTCCGCGCCAGACCAGGTACGAGAGGAGACCATGAACGTCAGCGAAGCCATTGCCACGCGCCGCTCGATCCGCGGCTTTCTCGACAAGCCGGTGCCGCCGCAGCTGATCCGCGAGATCGTCGAGAAG
Source organism: Cupriavidus sp. JZ107 (assembly GCF_053903255.1). NCBI lineage: Bacteria > Pseudomonadati > Pseudomonadota > Betaproteobacteria > Burkholderiales > Burkholderiaceae > Cupriavidus > Cupriavidus sp. JZ107. The sequence continues at coordinate 1,443,026 of NZ_CP096480.1, forward strand.
GCCGCGCGCGCCCCGTCCGGTGGCAATCTGCAGCCCTGGCATATCCAGGTCGTCGGCGGCGCGCCGCTGGACGAGCTGAAGGCCATCATGCGCCAGCGCGTGGTCGACGAACCGAAGGGCGAGTCCGCCGAATACCACATCTATCCGCCCGAGCTGGTGTCGCCCTATCGCGAGCGGCGCTTCCAGGTCGGCGAGGACCTGTACGGCCATCTCGGCATCCCGCGCGAGGACAAGGCCGCGCGCCGCCAGCAGTTCGCGCGCAACTTCCAGTTCTTTGGCGCCCCGCTGGCGCTGTTCTGCACCGTGGACCGCCGCATGGGCCCGCCGCAATGGTCGGACCTCGGCATGTATCTGCAGAACGTGATGCTGCTGCTGCGCGAAGCGGGCCTGGACAGCTGCCCGCAGGAATGCTGGGCGATGTATCCGGAAACGATGCGCCGCTTCCTCGGAACGCCGCCCGAACGCATGCTGTTCACCGGCATGGCGATCGGCTACGCCGACCCGGACGCTGCGGCCAATCGGCTGGTGGCGCAGCGGGCGCCGGTCGAGGAGTTTGCGCAGTTCATCGGGATCTGAGCCGGGGTCCGGGCGCTCGTCGTTACGCGAACTGCGCCGCCTGCCGCGCCGGCGCGTCGGCATGCTCGCCCGCCTGCTCGCCCGCCAGCATGCGCCATAGCGCGTGCAAGGTCGGATTGGCGCTTTGCGCCGAGCGGTAGGCGCAGATCTGCAGCGGCGAGCACCAGCTGTCGTCACCGGCCGGCACCAGCGTGCCCGCCGCCAGCGCCTGCGCGACGGTGCTGTGCGGCAACCAGGCCACGCCGTGCCCTTCGCTGGCCATCTTCAGCAACAGCATCGCCATATCGGCTTCGTAACAGCGAACCAGCCGGCGATGCGCCTGTTTCTGTTCGAGAATCGACTCGACCACGCGGCCCAGCGTGGTGTTGGCGGTATAGGCGAGGAACGGTGCCGGGCTCGGCGTCTTGCCATTGCGCTCGGCAAGCGAATAGACCGGCGCGCCGCGCGAGGTGGGGACCGACACCGGCATCAGCAGATCGCTGCCCACCGTCAGACTGCGGAAGCGCTCGCTGTCCAGCGACACCGGCACGCGCGGATGGTTGTAGCCCAGCATCAGATCGCAATGGCCCTCGGACAACGCCACCACGGCGTCCAGCACGTTGGCGGCGACCACGCGCGCATGGAAGGTGCCCGCACGCTGCCGGCACTGCCTTAGCCAGTCCGGCAGGAACGTCAGCGACAAGGTGTGGCCAGCCGCGATCTCGATGCCCTTGTCCGGCATCGTGGCCTCGCGCCGCAGCGCCGCGCGCGCTTCGAGCAGCCGCTCGCACGCGTCGCGCGCCGTCGCGCAGAAGGCCGCGCCCGCCCGCGTCAACGCCAGCGGATAGGTATTGCGGTCGACCAGCTCTGCCCCGGCCCACTGCTCGAGCGAGCGAATGCGGCGCGACAGCGCCGACTGGGTGATATGGCGCAACTCCGCGCCGCGCGAAAAGCTGCGCGTGCGCTCCAGCACGAGCAGGTCCTCGATCCACTTCAACTGCATGGTCGTCTTCCGTCAGATGCGTGCCGGCCTCGTCGCGGGGCACGGCAGTGCGGCCGCTGGCGCCTTATTCCGTTTCCGCATGACGCCATGGCCGATCCGCATCCGCTGACGCACGGACCGTGCCTAGAATCGGCCATTCCCATCAGCGCAGTCCGCGGCCCGGCCGTGGACGCGGCATGACAGGCGCCCGGAGCCGCGCGACAAGCGGACCGCGCCAGATTCGCCATCCCGGTCCCTCCCCGGCAACGCCGCCATGGCGGCACGCCGTTGAGGCAGCCATCACGGAGTCGTCGACATCATGGTCATGCAATTGCTTCACCCCGCGCGCACCGCCACGGCGCATCCGCGCACCATCCTGAACACCGCCCGCCGCCAGGCGCTGCGGCTCGCCGCCGTGGCGGCCGTGGCAATGGCCGCCGCTGCCGGCGCACCCGCAGCGCTTGCCGAGTACCCGGATCGTCCGATCCAGCTGGTGCTGTCATTCCCGCCCGCCGGCGCCACCGATGTGCTGGCGCGCGCGGTCGGCCAACGCCTGTCCCAGCAGTTGCAGCAGCCAGTGGTGGTCGAGAACCGGCCGGGCGCGGGCGGCGCGATCGGCCTCGCCTATGCCGCCAAGGCGGCGCCCGATGGCTACACGCTGTACCTTGCCGCCGTCAGCAATGCGGCGATCGCCGCCGCCACCTATTCGAGCCAGCCCGCCGACCTCGCCAGGGACTTCGTGCCGATCGCCGGCATCGGCAACGTGCCGCACATCCTGGTGGTGCCCGCGACGCTGCCGGTCAGGACCGTGCCGGACCTGGTCAAGTATCTGCAAGGCGCGCCCGGCAAGTACAACTTCGCCTCGCAGGGCAACGGCACGCTGTCGCATCTGGAGTCCGAACTGTTCCGGCTGCGCACGGGCGTCGACGTGGTGCACGTGCCGTACAAGGGAAGTGCATTCGCGCTGCCCGACCTGATGGCGGGCCGCTCGGCCATGATGTTCGACAGCATCCCATCCGCGCTGCCGCACGTCAGATCCGGCAAGCTGAGGCTGCTGGCGGTGGCCTCCGAGCGCCGCGTCGGCTCGCTGCCGGACGCGCCGACCATGGCGGAGGCCGGCATCCGCGACTTCGGGGTCAACAACCTGTTCGGCCTCGTTGCGCCAAAGGGCACACCGCCCGCCGTGGTGCAGAAGCTGGCCGCCGCCACCAAGGCCGCACTGACGATGCCCGACCTGGTGCAATCGCTCGAAACGCAGGGCGTGCAGGTGCAATTCACGCCGAGCGACGCCTTCGCTCGGATGATCGGCGAGGAAATGCGGACCTGGAGCAAGGTCGCCCAGGCGGCGAAGGTCAGGATCGACTGACGCCCGAACGCCGCACGCCGCCGCGGGCGCTCGGGCAAATGCCCAGCGCCGTTCCCCGATCGCTTCCATTGCACATCCGATGACTTCCTTCCTGAACTTCCCCTACCGCTCCCAGCGCGCGCCCGTGCTGGCCGACAACGTGGTGGCCACCTCGCAGCCGCTGGCTGCGGCCGCCGGGCTGCGCATGCTCGCGCGCGGCGGCAACGCCGTCGATGCCGCGCTGGCCACCGCGATCGCGCTGACCGTGGTCGAGCCCTGCATGAACGGCATCGGCGGCGACGCCTTTGCGCTGATCTGGGACGGCAACAAGCTGCATGGCCTGAACGCGTCGGGCCGCGCGCCGCGGGCGTGGACGCCCGAGTCCTTTTCCCGCTACGACGCGATGCCGTTCAAGGGCTGGGACAGCGTGACGGTGCCCGGCGTGGTGTCCGGCTGGCGCACCGCCTGGGACAAGTTCGGCTCGTTGCCGTTCGAAGACCTGTTCGAGCCGGCGCTCGAATACGCGCGCAACGGCTTCGTGGTCTCGCCCACCGTGCACCGCCAATGGCAGTCCCAGATCCCGGTGCTGGAAAGCCAGCCGGGCTTTGCCGAAGCGTTCGCGCCGCGCGGCCGCGCGCCGCTGCCCGGAGAACGCTTCGTCTGCCCCGGCCAGGCCGACACGCTCGAGCGCATCGCCCGCAGCGGCGGCGACGACTTCTATCACGGCGAACTGGCCGCGCGCATCGCCGCGCATGCGCGCGCCACCGGCGGCCGCATCGATGAAGCCGATCTCGCCGCGCATCGGTCCGACTGGGTCGAGCCGATCCAGATGCGCTACCGCGATCTGACGCTGCACGAGATCGGTCCGAACGGACAGGGCATCGGTGCCTTGATGGCGCTGGGCATGCTGGACCAATGGGACGTGGCGTCGGCCGGCGTCGACTCGGCGCGGACCATGCATCTGCAGATCGAAGCGATGAAACTGGCCTTCGCGGATCTGCACGCCTATGTGGCGGATGCCGACGCGATGCGCACGGTCACCGCGCGCGACCTGCTCGATCCCGGCTATCTGAGCGAGCGCGCCCGCGCCATCGATCCGGCCAGGGCGAGCTATCCGGGCCCCGGCAAGCCGCACAGCGGCGGCACCGTCTATCTGACCGCGGCCGATCAGAGCGGCATGATGGTGTCGTTCATCCAGTCCAACTTCAAGGGCTTCGGCTCCGGCGTGGTGGTACCGGGTACCGGCATCGCGCTGCACAACCGCGGCTGGGGCTTCACGCTGCAGCCCGGACATCCTAACCAGGTTGCACCCGGCAAGCGCCCCTTCCATACGATCATTCCGGGCTTCCTGATGCGCCAGGGCGCGCCGCTCGCTGCGTTCGGCGTGATGGGCGGCTCGATGCAGGCGCAGGGCCACGTGCAGATGACGAGCCGGCTGGCGGACTTCCACCAGAACCCGCAGGTCGCCTGCGACGCGCCGCGCTGGCGGGTGATGGACGACAACGCAGGCGTCGCGGTGGAGGCGCACTGCCCGGCGGAAACGGTGCAGGCACTGCGTGCGATGGGTCATGCGGTTCAGGTGGCGCCGGCCGACAGCCTCGAATTTGGCGGCGCACAGATGGCGATGCGGCTGCCACAGGGGTATGCCGCGGCGTCGGATCATCGGAAGGACGGTTATCCGCTGGGGTTCTAGGGCGCAGCGCGACGGGCCCGCCTTGGGTAACCAGTCGGCGTTATGATGGCGGCACTCTCAACCATCGGTTGCCGATCATGGACAAGGCCCGCGTTCTTACCCTGTTTATTGGTGTGGTTCGCGCCGGCAGCTTCCGCCGCGCGGCGGTCGAGGCCGGCGTCACGCCGCAGGCGGTCAGCAAGGCGGTGCGGACGCTCGAAGCGGAACTTGGCGTGCGCCTGCTGCACCGGACCACGCGCAAGCTGAGCCTGACGACCGAGGGCGCGCGGCTGTTCGAGCTGGCGGCGCCGGGCATGCGCCAGCTCGACGAGGCACTCGAGCAGATCCGCAGCAGCAGGAGCGAGGACGACGGCACGATCCGGCTGACCGCGCCGCCCTCGCTGGGCAGCCGCGTGCTGGTGCCGCTGATGCACGGCTTTCGGGAACGGTATCCGGGCATCGTGTTCGACGTGGTGCTGACCGACCTCTTCACCGACCTGGTCGAATCCCGCATCGATGTCGGCTTTCGCGTCGGCACCAGCCCGGGCCAGAACCTGGTGGCACGGCGGCTGTGCGATGTGCCGTTGATCATCTGCGCGTCGCCCGAATACCTGGCGCGCCACGGCGAGCCGGCCACGCCCGAGGCGCTGCTGCAACACCGGTGCACCGGCTTTCGTCGCGCCTCGACCGGTCGCATGGTGCCATGGGAGCTGCAGGTGGATGGCAATCTGGTCTACCAGGAAGTGCCGACGGTCGCCAGCTTCAACGACCTGGACACCGAGGTCGAAGCGGTGCGCACCGGCATCGGCATCGGCCAGCTGCTCGCCTACATGGTCCACGACGATCTGGTCCGTGGCCGTCTCAAGCCGATCCTGACCGACTACACCAGCAGCAACGTCGGCCTGTACATGTATTTTCCCCATCGCACGCAAATGCCGGCGCGCGTCCGCCGATTCATCGATTTCGTGGTCGAGGCGAGCCGCGGCGCTGAGCAGTCGCTATCCAGGCTGGTCGGGCTGGCCTCCTGACGTTTCGCCCCCACTGCCAACTTCTGGTTGCTTCTGAGACGGCATTGGACGCCCTAGTGCCACTGTCGCCGCCCTCCTACATTGGTCTCAACGGCGGCTGCATCGCCCCCCACACCGGGGAACGCGCCGCGGCCACCGCCCAGTGCGAACCGATTCAGACCCGTCATCAGGAGCGACATCATGATTTCCCAGTTCACCCGCATCTTCGTCCCCGCCGCCGTCTCGCTGGTGGTCGGCCTTTCGCTGCAAGGCGCGCACGCCGCGCCGATCGACAGCGCCCCGGTCGGCACCGCGGCGCGCATGCATGACGTGTTCTCGGAAGGGCTGCGCCAGGGCTCGTTCAATCCGTTCACGGAGGGCGCCCGCGGCAACGTTTCCGCCGCCATCGTGAGCGCACGCGCCCATGATGTCTTCAGCGAGGGGCTGCGCGATGGCCGCTTCGACCCCGACTCCGAAGGGGCGCGTGGCGCGGCGGACGGCGCGCTGGTGGCAGGGCTGGACCGCAGCGGCGTCTCCGCCCCGCCCGCACGGCAGTTCGATCCGTACTCGGACGGCGCCCGCACCGTCGACGGCGATCCGCGCGCACGCGGCGCGGCGCTGACGGGCGTGCCGGCCCTGGTGTAACGGCGCTCGCCGGCCCCTCCGGCTCGCCGGCCTCAACGCTACGGCAATCCCTGCCCCTGCCCGGCGCTTTCGCTTGATATTTTCTCAAGCGAAAGCGCCGGAAATATCGTTTGTCGGGTCCGGCGCGGGCGACAACCATTACGCCAAGGCCAACCATCACAGGAGACAACCGTGTCGGACCCGCTCTGGACTACGGAACCCATCCCCCATCTGCTTGCCTCGCGCGAGCGCGCCACCGGCGAATGGATCTTTCCCGCGCTGCCGGACCACTCGCCGCTCGCCGCCGCCCACGACCCGGTCGCCATCGCCGGCACCGGCGTGGTCTACAGCTTCACGATCATCCATCCGGCGCCGAAGACCGGGCTGGCGCCCTATGCGGTCGGCTATGTCGACTTCACCGGTCCGGTGCGGCTGTTCGGAAGGCTGGCCGGCAACGACCGTCCGGCCATCGGCGACCGCTATGTGCCGCGCCGCGATGCCGAACTCGGCTACGTCTTCGAGGCCGTCCGGCCCTGACCCGGCCGCGACGGCCACCGCAACCGCAAACGCAAACGCAACCGAAGAAGGCAAGCAAGATGCAGGACATCTATCTCCATGGCGGCGCGATGACGCCATTCGGCCGCCATGCCGGCGTACTCGCCCCCGAACTGGCGCAACAGGCCATCCTGAAGGCGCTGGCCGACGCCGACGTGCCCGCGGGCCGGATCCAGGCCGTCTACTGCGCCAACGTGCTGGGCGGCATGATCCTCGGCCAGTTGATCGTGCGCGATCTCGGCCTCAAAGGCATCCCCGTCTATAACGTCGAGAACGCCTGCGCCAGCGGGGCAACCGGCGTCCATCTGGCGCGGCATGCGCTGCTGGCCGGGCAGTACGAGACGGTGCTGGTCGTCGGCATCGAGCAACTGACGGCGCTCGGCGGCGGCACCATTCCGCTGCAGCGCAACGACCACAAGACCGACTTGTACGCACGGGCCGGCATGGTGCTGCCCGCCGTCTATGCGATGCGCGGCACGCGCTTCCTGCACGAGCGCGACGCCTCGCCCGCCGACCTGGCGCAGGTCGCGGTCAAGAACCGCCATCACGGCTCGCTCAATCCGTATGCCCAGCAGCGCAGCACCACGACGGTCGAAGAGGTACTCGGCTCGCGCATGATCGCCGATCCGCTGACGCTGCTGCAGTGCTGCCCCTCGCAGGTCGATGGGGCGGCTGCGCTGGTGCTCGGCACGCGGCGGCCGGCGCAGCCGCGTCCGGTCAAGCTGCTGTCGTCGGTGGTGGTGTCCGGCATGCGCGAGGGCGCCGACGACGACATCCTGGACGCGGAGATCACCGCGCGCGCCGCGCGGCTGGCGTACCAGCAGGCGGGCCTGGGCCCGGAAGACGTCGATGTCGTCGAGCTGCACGACGCCTTTACCATCGCGGAACTGCTCTACTACGAAGCGCTGGGACTGGCCCCCCGTGGCGACGCGGTGCCGCTGTTGCGCTCCGGCGCCACCCGGCTCGGGGGCCGCGTGCCGGTCAATCCGAGCGGCGGACTGCTGGCCAAGGGCCATCCGCTGGGCGCGACCGGCGTGGCGCAGATGGTCGAGATCCTGTGGCAGCTGCAGGGCCGCGCCGGCGAACGGCAGGTGGCGGACGCCCGCGTCGGCCTGACCCAATGCACCGGCGGCGGCATTGCGGGGGTCGACCACGCCGCCTCCTCCGTGCACTTGCTGGGAGCCTGACATGGCAACCGACACGACCCCTCGCTTCGATCCCGCCCACGTCGCGGTGGTGACCGGCGCCGCGCGCGGCATCGGCCTGGGCATCGCCGCGCAACTGGCCCGACAGGGGCTGACCGTGGCGTTGCTCGACCGGGACGCCGCCGCGCTCGATGGCGCGGTCGGCGCGCTGACGGCCGACGGCTTGCGGGTCTTCGGCGCCAGCGCCGACCTGACGGAGTCGGCCGCGGTCAACGACGCCTTTGCACAGGTGCAGGCCCGCGCCGGCCGCGTCGACTATCTGGTCAACAACGCCGGCGCGGTCCGCGACATGCGCTTCCTGAAGATGAGCGATGCCGACTGGGACCTGGTCATCGACACGAACCTGCGCTCGCAGTTCCTGTGCTGCCGCGCGGCGCTGCCCGGCATGGTCGAGCGCGGCCACGGACGTATCGTCAATATCTCGTCGCGCGCCTGGCTCGGCGGCTTCGGGCAGGCGAACTACTCGGCCGCCAAGGGCGGCGTGGTCAGCCTGACGCGCTCGCTGGCCATCGAATTTGCCAGCAAGGGCATCACGGTCAATGCGATCGCCCCGGGCATCGTCGACACGCCGCTGTTTCGCGGCTTCGCGCCCGACGTGCAGGCACGGCTGAAGCAATCGGTGCCGGTGCAGCGGATCGGTACCGCCGGGGACATCGCCAACGCGGTCGGCTTCTTCCTGGATCCGCGCTCGTCCTACGTGACCGGCCAGGTCCTCTATGTCTGCGGCGGACGCAGCCTGTCCTCGCCCAGCGTCTAGGGAGCGCGCGATGACCATACGATTCGATACCCACGGACCCGTGGCGGTACTGACCATCGATCGGCCCGAAGCGCTGAACGCGCTGGACGTCCCCGCGCTGCGCCAGCTGCGCGCGCACCTGTCAGCCGTGCGCGATCGCGACGACCTGCGCGTGGCGGTGCTGACCGGCGCCGGCACGCGGGCCTTCTGTGCCGGCGCGGACCTGAAGGGCACACGCGCATCGCCGGCCCCCTATCCGGAGGCGCTGTTTCGCGCGCCGGAGCCGGCGGCCGATCTCGGCCTCTACATCCGGCTGATGGACCTGACCGATCTGGGCCTGCACAAGCCGCTGGTCGCGGCGATCAACGGGCACTGCCTCGGTGCCGGGCTCGAGATCGCGCTGCAGTGCGATGTCCGTATCGCGGCGGAGTCGGCGAGCTTCGGCCTGCCGGAGGCCGCGGTCGGCTCGATTCCGGCGGTCTCCGGCCTGCATCGGCTGCTCAAGGCGGTGCCGGCCGCGCATGCCATGCAGATGGTGCTGACCGGCGAGCGCATCGATGCCGCGCAGGCGATGCGCATCGGCCTGGTGACCGAGGCACTGGCACCGGCGGCGCTGCATGACCGCGCGCTGGCCATTGCGGCCCGCATCGCGGCCAATGCGCCGCTGGCGGTGCAGGCCGTCAAGAAGCTGTCGCGGCAGACCAGCCATCTGAGCGAAGCCGATGCGCAGCAGCTGACCGAGCTCTACTGGGGCGCGCTGCGCGATACCGCGGACCGGATCGAGGGCCGCCAGGCCTTTGCCGAGAAGCGCCAACCCCGCTACACCGGCCGCTGACGGGCGCGCCGGGTCCCGATTGCCAACCAATGCGATAACCCACAAACGAATAAATCAACAAATCAACATACCGACAGGAGACGACCATGACAACGATGACCACCATCGCGCGCCTCGCGCGCACCGCGCTGGCCGGCATGCTGGCGCTCACCGCGCTCGGCGCCGCGGCGCAGGCCCCCTTCCCCACGCAGAAACCCATCACGCTGGTGGTCCCGTTCGCGCCGGGCGGCGGCAACGATATCCTGGCCCGCCTGATCGCACCGAAGATGGGCCAGGCGCTGGGCCAGACCATCGTGATCGAGAACAAGCCCGGCGCGGGCGGCAATCTGGGCGCCGACTACGTCGCTCATGCCGCTCCGGACGGCTATACGCTGGTGATCGCCTCCAGCCAGGTCACGATGAACCCGTTTCTCGGCATCAAGGTGCCGTTCAGGATCGAAGCGGATTTCGAGCCGGTGGGGCGGATCGCCTCGGTGCCGATCATGCTGGTCGCCAACAACCAGCAGCCGTTCCGCACGCTGCAGGATTTCATCGAGTACAGCCGCGCCAATCCGGGCAAGCTCAGCTACAGCAGCCCGGGCAACGGTACGCCGCAGCACCTGGCCGGCGAGGTCTTTGCGAAGCTGAACAAGACCGAACTGCTGCACGTTCCCTATCGCGGCACCGGCCCTTCGATCACCGACCTGATGGGCGGCCAGGTGCAGCTGTCCTTCGCGACCTTCGCCTCGGCCATCGAGTACGTGCGAGCCGGCCGGCTGCGCGCGCTGGGGATTGCGGGAACCAGGCGCACGCCATTGATGCCGGACCTGCCGACCTTCGCCGAGGCGGGCATCAGGGGCTACGACGCCGAGCTGTGGTACAGCCTGCTGGCGCCGGCGAAGACGCCCAGACCGGTGATCGACAGGATCAATGCCGCGATGCTCGCCGCGCTGAAGTCGCCGGAGGTGTCCGCGCAGATGGCAAGGCAGGGCTTCGAGCCGCAGGCCTCTTCGCCGGCGGAACTGAAGGCGCAGCTCGGCAAGGACATGGCGCGCTGGCAGCGGCTGATCCAGGAAAACGGCATCAAGGTGGGGCTGTGAACGACCGCGCCATCACCCCGCCGGCCCCAATGACCCCATTCGCCGCCACGGTGCCGCCGGCGGACAATCCGCTGCTCGACTACCTCGGCATCCGGCTTGCCAGCGTCGGCGACGGCCACTGCGTATTCGAGCTCGATCTGGAGCCGCGCCACCTGAACCGCCAGGGCAGCGTGCAGGGCGGCGTCATCGCGACGATGCTGGACGCCGCCTGTGGCTATGCCGGCCTGCCCGTGGGACCGGACGGCGCGCTCGGGCACGCCGCCACCGCCATGCTGTCGATCAGCTACCTCAGCAAGGCCAGCGCGGGGCGGCTGCGCGCCATGGCCTCGGTGACCCGCGCCGGCAACAGCCTGTACTTCGCCTCGGCGCAATTGACTTCCGATGCCGGCGTGCTGATCGCCACCGCGCAGGGGACGTTCAAACGCGCCCGTCCCCGTCTGGAGAACTGACATGTTGCGCGACGCACTGCACGGCCTGACCGTGATCGACTTCACGCAGATTGGCGCGGGGCCGACCTGCACCATGCTGCTGGCCGACATGGGAGCGCGTGTCATCAAGGTTGAACCGCCGGGCGGCGAACTGGGACGCGGCCTCGGTCCCGGCTGGATCGGCGACGATGCCGCGCTGTTTCACGGCTTCAACCGCAACAAGCTGGGCGTGGCGCTGGACCTGAAGACGCCGGACGGCATCGCCGTGGCGCGCAGGCTGAGCGCCGGCGCCGACATCGTGGTAGAGAGCATGCGCCCCGGCGTGATGGATCGGCTTGGACTCGGATACGCGGCATTGGCCGAGGCGCATCCGAGCCTGATCTATTGCTCGATCTCGGCTTATGGACAGCACGGACCGTACGCGCACCGGGCCGGGGTCGACGGCATCATGCAGGCCGATTCGGGCTTGATGAGCCTGATCGGCACGCCCGACGGCGAGCCGTGCAAGGTGCAGGCGCCGGTCGTCGACGTGATGACCGGCTACGTCGCCTGCATGGGCATCCTGGCCAAACTGGCCCAACGGTCCCGCGACGGACAGGGCGGCCACCTCGACGTCAGCCTGTTCAACGCGGCGCTGGCGCTGCAACAGTCGTCGCTGACCAGCTTTTGCGCCGACGGCCAGGCGCCCCAACGCGTCGGCAGCGCGGCACCGTATTCGGCGCCGAACCAGGCGTTTCGCACCGCCGACGGCTGGATCATGGTCGCCGCCTACATGCCCGAACGCTGGCGCCGGCTGTGCGAGGTGCTCGGCCTGCAATCGCTGGCCGACGATCCGCGCTTTGCCACCTCGCCACTGCGGGTGGCGAACCGCGTTGCGATGGTCGATGCATTGAACCGCGCGTTCGGCACGCGGCCGACCGACACCTGGCTGGCGCTGCTGCAGCAGGCGGACATCCTGTGCGCGCCCGTCGCGACCTACGACGACGTGATGGCGCACCCTCAGCTGGCGGCCAATGGCATGCTGCAGACCGTGCCTCACCCCACGCTGGGCGGCATCCGCATGCCGGGGTTCCCGATCAACAGCGCACCAGAAAATGCACGTCCGGCCCGGCCGGCGCCCGCATGCGGCGAGCATACCGAGGCGGTGCTGGGCCAGCTCGGCTACAGCGGCGGCGACATCGCCAGGCTGCGTGCGAGCGGTGCGATCCACTGCGCCGACGTTGCCGCGCCCGCCGCCACGGCGGCGTGAGTCGCGACAATCCTCGCGACGATATCGCGTCGTCCTACTGCTGCGCCGCGAACTGCGCCAGCAGCCACTGCCGGAACACCGTCATGCTTGGGCTTTCCTTGCGGTCGGCCGGCGTCAGCAGGTAGTAGGTGAAATCGCCCATGTCGACGGCCTGACGGAATGGCGCGACGAGCCGGCCGGCCTCCAGGTCGGCCGCCACCAGAAAGCGCTGCGCGATCGCAAAGCCCTGCCCTTCGATGGCGGCCGCGTAGGCCATCGCCGAGCTCTGGTAGGTCATGCCGCCGCGCGCATCGACGTCCCGTTCCGCGCGCACCGAACGCAGCCAGTGCGCCCAGTCGTCGGGCCGGGCAATCGAATGCAGCAAGGTGTGGTGCCGGAGGTCGGCCGGCTTCCTGACCTTCGGCCCGGCGGCGAGCAGCCCGGGACTGCAGACCGGCACCAGGATGTTCGACACCAGCCGGTAGGCGTTCGCCCCGCTCCACTTGCCGTCGCCGAGCCGGATCGCGCCGTCGATGTCCTCCTTGCGGAAGTCGACCGGATCGAGCGACGCGGTCAGCAACACCTCGATGCCGCGGTTTGCCGCATGAAAGCTCGACAGCCGCGGGATCAGCCAACGCATCGCGAAGGTAGTGTAGGCACGCACCTTCAGCTGCTTGCGTTTCGCCCGCTTGTTCAGACGAGTGGTGGCCTCGCGCAGGTCGTCCATCGCCCGCGTGACCGCGCGGTAGTAGTCCTCGCCGGCGCTGGTCAGCGCAATCTGCCGATGTCCGCGGTGCAGCAGCTGCACGCCAAGCCCCTCCTCCAGCCCGCGGATCTGGCGGCTGACGGCGCCGGGCGTCACATGCAGCTCCTGCGCGGCCGCCGTGATGCTCAGGTGCCGGCCCGCGGCCTCGAAGGCGCGCAACGCGTTCAGTGGGGGCAGTTTGTCCATGGCGGCGAGTCTGCCATACGGTTGAGCTTTGCTCAATCGAAATGCACCGGTCAAACAGACAACCGTTGGTTGCTATTGAAGCGCCATTACATCGCATTGTGTGAAGAGATCCGCGAGCCTACATTGGACTGCGTGGCCACGGCCATTTCGAACCTCACCCAACGCAGCATCCTCACAGGAGAATCATCATGTCCGCCACCATCAACACCCGCGCCAGCAACGACAGCAAGGTCTGGTTCATCACCGGCGCTTCGCGGGGCTTCGGCCTGGAGCTGACGCGCGCCGCACTGGCTCGCGGCGACCGCGTCGTCGCCACCGCGCGCCGCCCCGAAACGATCGCTGCCGCGCTGGGCGAGCACGCGAACCTGTTGAGCGTGGCGCTGGACGTCACCAACGAGGCGCAGGCCATCGCCGCCGCCGATGCCGCGGTCGCACGGTTCGGCCGCATCGACGTGCTGGTCAACAACGCGGGCTACGGCCTGCTCGGCGCGGTGGAAGAGGCGTCGGCGAAGGAAGTCGAGCAGCAGTTCGCCACCAATGTGTTCGGCGTGCTGGCCGTGACGCGCGCGGTGCTGCCGCAGATGCGCCGCCAGCGCAGCGGGCACGTGATCAATATCTCGTCGATCGGCGGCTATGCGGCCTATCCTGGCTGGGGTGTGTATGGTGCGACCAAGTTCGCGGTCGAGGGGCTGACCGAGGCGCTCGATGCGGAACTGGCACCGCTGGGCGTGCGGGCTACCGTGGTCGAGCCCGGCTTCTTCCGTACGGACTTCCTCGACGACAGCTCGCTGGTGCGCGTGCGCTCGGAGATCGCCGCCTATGCCGAGACCGTCGGCGCGATGCGTGGCCACATGGCATCGGCCAATCACCAGCAGCCGGGCGACCCCGTCAAGCTGGCCGCCGCGCTGCTGGCGCTGGCCGACAGCGACTCACCGCCGGTGCGGCTGCCCCTCGGCTCGGACACGGTGGCCCGCATTACGGAGAAGAACCGCAAGGTCGAAGCGGAACTGTCGGCATGGCGGGCGCTGGCGGTGTCGACCGACCATGACGACGTGCGGGTGTGATGGGGCGGCGTGGGCAATGCCACTGGGGTGATGGCACTACCCCTTGCCCTCTCCCCCGGCCCCTCTCCCGCAAGCGGGAGAGGGGAGAAAACCGCCGGCATGCGAAGCGGTCCGGGAAGCAGCGATGGCAACCGTGCTGGCGACACACTGCTCCCTCTCCCGCCTGCGGGAGAGGGCTGGGGAGAGGGCAAGGCGTCCCCCAACCCCCTACCCTTGATCGTCAGGCAACAATCATTTGACGGCACAGGGCTGTTTCTTCCCGTCAATCGGCACCACAATGCGCCGAATCCCCAATCACGCATTCCTGGAGCCCACCATGACGCAAACGATTCCCGCCTTCGGCCTCGGCACGTTCCGCCTGACCGGCCAGACCGTGATCGACTCGGTCAAGAACGCCTTGTCGCTCGGCTATCGGCTGATCGATACCGCGCAGATCTACGGCAACGAGGCCGAGGTCGGCCAGGCCATCACGCAGAGCGGTGTTGCCCGCAAGGACCTGTTCGTCACGACCAAGATCTGGACCGACAACCTGGCCGGCGACAAGCTGATCCCCAGCCTGAAGGACAGCCTGACCAGGCTGCGCACCGAGCAGGTCGACCTGACGCTGATCCACTGGCCGTCGCCGAACGGCGCGGTACCGCTGCCCGAATACATGGCCGCGCTGGCCGAGGCCAAGGCGCAGGGCCTGACGCGGCTGATCGGGGTGTCGAACTTCACGGTGTCGCTGCTCGACCAGGCCATCGCCGCGGTCGGCGCGCGCGAGATCGCGACCAACCAGGTCGAGATCCATCCCTATCTGCAGAACCGCGAGCTGGTCGAGCACGCTCGCGGCCAGGGTATCCACCTGACCTCGTACATGACGCTGGCCTACGGCAAGGTGCTGCAGGACCCGGTCATCCAGGCCATCGCGCAGGCGCACGGCGCCACGCCGGCCCAGGTCGCGCTGGCCTGGGCACTGCAGCAGGGCTTTGCGGTGATCCCGTCGTCGACCAAGCGCGAGAACCTCGCCAGCAACCTGCAGGCGCAGCAGCTGCGCCTGACCGACGACGAGATGGCCAAGATCGCCACGCTCGATCGCGGCGACCGGCTGGCCAATCCGGAAGGCATCGCGCCCGCCTGGGATTGACCTACCCTCCTCGTGGCCCCGTCGTCCCCGCGAAAGCGGGGACCCAGCGGCTTTGAGCCTATGTCGTGCCTAGAGTCACTGGGTCCCCGCGTGCGCGGGGACGACGGGGTTCCCTTTTTGCAGGATCACCGGCCTGGCTGCAGGGCCTGATCGCTTCCCTGCGCGTCGCCCTGCGGCAGCGCGTGCGGATCGCTGCGCGGCACGCCGTTGAACAGCAGGTTCAGCAGTACCGATAGCACGCAGGCCAGCAGGATACTGCTGTGCATCAGCGGCTGCAGCCACTTCGGCAGATGGTGGAACAGCGTCGGCGCAAAGGTCGGCAGCAGCGAGATCGCCAGCGTCGCCGCGACGATATAGACGTTGTGCCGCTGCGATTCGAAATCGACCCGCCCCAGTGTGCGCACCCCAGCGGCGGTCACCACGCCGAACATGAACAGCGCCGCGCCGCCCAGCGCCGGCAGCGGCACCGAGGCCACCACGGTCGCCATCTTGGGGAACAGCCCCAGCACGCACAGGATCACGCCGGCGGCCACCACCACCCAGCGGCTCTTGACGCCGGTCACCACCAGCAGCCCGATGTTCTGGCTGTAGATCGTGTACGGAAAACCGTTCAACGCGCCGCCGATCACGCTGGCCAGCCCATTGGCGCGCAGGCCGTCGGTCATCTCGCGCGGCGTCAGTGTCTTGCCGACGACGTCGCCGGTCGCCAGGAACAGGCCCATCGATTCGATCATGATGATCACCATCACGACCACGATGGTCGCGACCGCGAGCGGATCGAACACGGGCCAGCCGAAGTAGAACGGCCGGATCACGTCCACCATCGGCGCCTCGGCGACGCCGGCGAAGTCGACCATGCCGAAGGGAATCGCCACCAGCATGCCGGCCGCCAGCGCCAGCAGCACCGAGACATTGGTCCAGAATCCCTTGAGCCAGCGGTTGATCACCAGGATCAGCGCGAAGACGAAGCCGGCCAGCGCCAGGTTGTGTGGCGCGCCGAAGTCCGGCGCGCCCTTGCCGCCGCCGATCCAGTTCACGCCGACCGGGAACAGCGACAGCCCCACCACCATCACGATGGAGCCGCCGACGATCGGCGGGAAGAAACGCACCAGCCTGCCGAATACCGGCGAAATCAGCATCGTCAGCAAGCCGCCCGCCATCACCGCACCGATCACCGCGGGCAGGCCCAGGCCCGGATTGGTGGCGATCACCAGGATCGGCGGGATCGCGCTGAAGGCGACGCCCTGCATCACCGGCATCCGCACGCCGATGCGCCAGAAGCCGGCCGATTGCAGGATCGTCGCAATACCGCAAGTAAAGAGGTCGGCGTTGATCAGCACGGCCACCGCTTCCTTCGGCAGCTTCAGCGCGGTGGCGATGATCATCGGCACTGCGATCGCGCCGACATACATCACCAGCACATGCTGAAAGCCGAGCATCAGCAGCGGCCCGGTGGCGGGCACCGCATCGACGGGCGCGCGCGCCGGCGCCGCGGTGCCGCGCACCGCGTCGTGTTGGACTTTCATGGGGGTATCTCCTTGCGGATCTCGCGTCAGGCGAAGCGGAACGGCGTCGCGCGCAGGCGCTTGCCGGTCGCCGCGAAAATCGCGTTGCCGATCGCCGGTACCACCGGCGGATTGGACAGTTCGCCGACGCCGCTGGGCGCCCGGCCCGACGGCGGCATCAGCTCGATGTCCAGCCGCGGCGCATCGGTGATCCGCACCACCGGATAGTCGTGGTAGTTGCTGATGCGCACGGTGCCGTGGTCGATCGGCACCTCGTTCATCATCGCCGTCGACACGCCCCAGTACAGCCCGCCCGCCAGCTGCTGCCGCACCGAGCTTGGATCGACCGCCAGGCCGCAATCGACCACGCAGCTGAGCCGGTGCACGGTGATCGCGCGCTCCCTGACCTCGACCTCCGCGACCACCGCGATATAGCTCTTGTAGCCCTGATAGGTCGCGATGCCGAGTCCGCGTCCGGGCGCCGATGCCCGGGGCCAGCCGGCCAGCGCGGCGGCGCGCTCGAGCACCGCCAGATGCTCGGGCCGCTCGCGCAGCAGGCGGCGGCGATAGGCGAGCGGGTCCTGCCCCGCCGCGTGCGCGGCCTCGTCGATCAGGCTCTCGATCGCGAAGACGTTCGGCACGTAGCTGACCGCGCGCCACCACCAGATCGGCAGCTTCGGCTCGACCCGCACCCACGCCAGGTCCAGCGTGCCGATGTCGTAGTAGAAGTCGTCGCGCATCGCCTCGGTGCAGCTCGGATCCACCGGCACCTTGGCGAGGAAGCCGGGATCGTCGGGCTCCTTGATCGACGGCGTCACCGCGCGCAGGCTGAAGGCGGCGATGCCGCCGTCGCGGTCGAGCGCGGCGCGCGCCTTGTGGACGCTGGCGGTCTGGTAGAACAGGCCGCGCATATCGTCCTCGCGGCTGTAGATCAGCTTGACCGGCTTGCCGACGCGGCGCGAGATGTAGGTGGCCTCGAGAATCTGATGCATGCCCTCGCGCGCGCCGAAGCTGCCGCCGGCCTCGGTCAGATGGATCCTGACCTTGTCGGCCGGCACGCCGGCGATGGTTTCGGCCGCCTGCGCGCAGCGCGACGGCACCTGGATGCCGCCCCAGTATTCGACGATGCCGTCGTGCACCCACGCCACCACGCTGAGCGGCTCCATCTGCGCGTGGGCCTTGTAAGGCATCGTGTAGACGCCTTCGACGACCTTGTCGGCACGAGCGAACGCCGCTGCGGCATCGCCCTTGACCTTGCTCTTGGCGCCGGGATCGTCGACATGCCGCGCCAGCTCGCGCAGCGCACCCTCGGCGCTGAAGTCCGCCATGTCGCTATCACCCCATTGGACCTTCAACGCCTGGCGTGCGCGCTGCGCGGCCCAGAAGTGGTCGGCGACGATGGCCACGCCGGGCTGGCAGGCGCCGTTGTCGGGCACGGCCGGGCCCATGCCGGGACGGAAATGCGCGATCGCCGCCGGGATCTCGGTCGCAAACACGTCGCGCACGCCCGGCATCGCCTTGATTTCGGCCGCGTTGAACGACACCACGGGGGCATGGATCACCGGCGGATGCACGACGATCGCGGTCAGCATGCCGGGCAGCTTGATATCGACCGCGTATTGGGCCCGGCCGGTCAGCTTGTCGGCGACGCGGTAGCTGCTGCGCTCCTTGCCGATCAGCACGAAGTCCTCGGGTCGCTTGAGCACGACCTCCTTGGGCACCGGCTGGCGCGCCGCGCCTTCGGCGAGATCGCCGTAGCCGAGCCGGCGCGAACCCGAAGCGTCGACCACCATGCCGTTGCTCGTGCGGCAACTCGCCGGATCGACCCGCCAGCGCTGCGCGGCCTCGGCCACCAGCATCGCGCGCGCAGTGGCGCCGGCGCGCCGCAGCGTATTCCATTCGAGCGGTACGCTGGTGCTGCCGCCGGTTGCGTGCATGCCCCACAGCGGATGGATATAGACCTGCGCCAGCGGATCGTCGGGCTGCACCACGCGTACGCGCGACCAGTCTGCATCGAGCTCTTCGGCCAGCATCAGCCCGAGCGCGTTCTTGACGCCGGTGCCGCTGTCGAACTTGTGCACCACCAGCAGTACCTCGCCTTGCGGCGTGATGCGGACCCACGCGTTCGGCGCGAAGGCCGCGCCGGAGGACGGTGCACCAGGCGATGCCCCCGCGGACGCGCCGGCCGCTCGCACGCCACCGGCGCCCAGCTCCAGCATCAGGCCACCGGCCAGCGCCGCCCCGCTCTTCAGGAAGTCGCGTCGCTTCATGCCGGCCTCCCGCTGCGCAGTTCGGCCGCGGCGCGATGGATCGCGCGCCGGATCCGGTCATAGGTGCCGCAGCGGCAGATATTGCCCGCCATCGCCGCATCGATATCGCTGTCGCTGGGCGTTGGCTTCCGCGCCAGCAGCGCGGCGGCCGACATCAGCTGCCCCGACTGGCAGTAGCCGCATTGCGGCACGTCCTCGGCCTGCCACGCGCGCTGCAGCACGTGCAGCGCGTCCGGTTTGCCCAGCCCCTCGATCGTCGTCACGCGCTTGCCGGCGACGCTGGACAACGGGGTCTGGCAGGCACGCACGGCCTGCCCGTCGACATGGACCGTACAGGCGCCGCACAGCCCCATGCCGCAGCCGTACTTGGTGCCGGTCAGATCCAGCTGGTCGCGCAACACCCACAGCAGCGGCGTATCCGCGGGGGCGTCCACCCGTCGGCGGGCGCCATTGACATCGAGCTTGGTGGTCATCGTGGTCTCCTCGGCCGCCCCTCTGGCGTGGACGGATCAGGGAAAGCCTAGGTGTCGCGCAACCATATGTGAAATATGATTTTGGAATCCAATCCATACGGATCGCATATGGATCTCCGCCAGTTGCGCTATTTCATCGCGGTTGCCGAGGAAGGCAACTACAGCCGCGCCGCCGAACGCCTGCATATCTCGCAGCCGCCGCTGAGCCAGCAGATCAAGTCGCTCGAGGGCGCGCTGCGGGTCACGCTGTTCGAGCGCGGCCGCCATGGCGCGCGGCTGACGCGGGCCGGCGAGGCGCTGCTGACGCGCGCGCGGCGCATCGTCGACGACTGCGAATCGGTGGAACGGCAGGTGCGGCGCGTTGCCGATGGGCTCGAAGGCTATCTGCGCATCGGCATCATCAACTCGGTGATGTACGGCCCGCTGCCGCTGACGCTGCGCCAGTTCCAGCTGCGCAATCCCGGCGTCGAATGGACGCTGCACGAACTGCTGCCCGACCAGCAGTACGAGGCGCTGGCGCGCGGCCGCATCGACGTCGGTTTCTCGTGCAGCACGGCCGCGCGCAGCGATCTGCGCTCGATCCTGGTCTATGCGCAGCCGCTGATGGTGGCGATGGCGGCCGACCATCCGCTCGCGGGCGCGGACCGCGTCTCGCTGCGGCAGCTGTCCGGCGATGCCTTCGTGCTGCTGAACATGCAAAGCCCGATGATCCGCAATGTGCTGGCCGCCTGCCTGCGCGACGGCTTCGAGCCGCGCGTGATGCACGAATCGGTCGATCCGGAGACGGTGCTGGGACTGGTCGGCGCCGGCGTCGGCGTCAGCGTGCTGCCGGCCTCGCTGTCGGCCACGCGGCGCGACGACGTCAGCTACGTGCCGCTGGCCGCGCGTGGACTCGATGCCGACCTGCACGCGACGGTGCGGCGCGAGCATGCGCTGCCCGCGCTGGAGCGTTTTCTCGCGCTGCTGGAGGACGTGACACGGGCCTGGCACCGCGAGGTGTTCGGCGCCGGGGCCACGCCGGGCGGCGCGGCCTGGGCGGTGGCCGCAAAACGGGAGGAGAACCGGGCGGGGAAGCGGGAGAAGAAGCGGGACGTCCCGCGCAAGGCCGGCCGCAAGGTCAGGCCGGCGTCATCACGACCTTGATGCAGCCGTCGTGCTTGTCGCGGAAGGTCTCGTACATGGACGGGCCGTCCGCCAGCTTGACGCGATGCGAGATCACGAAGGTCGGATCGATCTGCCTGTCGATGATGCGCTGGAGCAGATCGTCGGTCCAGCGGTTGACGTGGGTCTGGCCGGTACGGATGGTCAGCCCCTTGTTCATCAGCGCGCCCATCGGGATCTTGTCGACCAGTCCGCCGTAGACGCCGGGAATCGACACGATGCCGCCGGGCCGGCAGACATAGATCATCTCGCGCAGCACGTGCGGGCGATCGGTCTCCAGCATCACGGCCTGCTTGACGCGGTCGTAGATCGAATCGAGCGAACGGGTCGCATGCGCTTCGAGACCGACCGCGTCGATGCACTTGTCGGGGCCCTTGCCATGCGTGATCTCGTTGAGCGCCTCCAGCACGCTCTGGTTCTCGAAATCGATCAACGTCACGCGGTCGGGACCGAGCTGCTGCGCCATCCGCAGGCGCTCCGGCACGCGGTCGATCACCACCACCTGCTTCGCGCCCATCAACAGCGCCGACAGGATGCAGAACTGGCCCACCGGTCCCGCGCCCCAGATCGCGACGATATCGTCCGGCTGGATGTCGCACTGCGCCGCCGCCTGCCAGCCGGTCGGCAGGATATCGCCGAGAAACAGCACCTGCTCGTCGCTCAGTTCGGCCGGCACCTTGACCGGCGCCACGTCGGCATAGGGCACGCGCACGTATTCGGCCTGCCCGCCCGCATAGCCCCCGGTCAGATGGGTGTAGCCGAACAGCCCGGCGGTGGTATGGCCGAACATCTTGTCGGCCGCTTCCTTGTTGCGGTTGGTGCGCTCGCACACCGAGAAATTGCCGCGCCGGCATTGGTCGCATTCGCCGCAGATGATCGTAAACGGCACCACCACGCGGTCGCCGACGCGCAACCGGCGGTTCTGCGCGCCGACCTCGACGACCTCGCCCATGAACTCGTGGCCCATGATGTCGCCGTGCTCCATGCCGGGCACGAATCCATCGTACAGATGCAGGTCCGAGCCGCAGATCGCGCAGCTGCTGACGCGGATGATAGCGTCGCGCGGGTGTTCGATCACCGGGTCGGGAACGGTGTCATAGCGGATATCGTGCTTGCCGTGCCAGCAAAGGGCTTTCATCGCGGGCTCCCCAGGGAAGAGCGGCACGCCAGTCGCGCCGCATGGGGCGGGAATGCAAGCGCTGTTCCACGGGGATGACGGGCGGGTGCGAGTCCCGATGTCTCCCTTCGGTGGCACGCGGCGGCGCGAAACTTACATGTGGGGGAAGAAGTTTCAAGCCGGCCGCAGGAAGGCGAAAGGACCGCCGAGGCCCGCCCGATGCGGGTGTTGCCTCCCCTCGCCCGCCGGCGGGAGAGGGGCCGGGGGAGAGGGCAGCGGCGCTCGCCAATGCCATCGCGGCTTGAACCGCCCGTTCCCTCTCCCCAGCCATCTCGCGCAAGCGGGAGAGGGAGCCTGATGTTGCTAATGCAAAGCGTGTCGGCGGTACCAGGCCTCAACCCGGCAACGTGATCAGGAACGTCGTGCCGCGTCCCGGCGCGCTGTCGACGCCGACATGGCCGCCGTGCCGCTCGACCACGGTCTTGACGAACAGCAGTCCCAGCCCGCTGCCCTCGCGCACCGGACGGCCCTCCTCCTGCAGCCGGCTGAACGGCTGGAACAGCCGCGCCTGTTCCTCGGGGGCGATGCCGGGCCCCTGGTCGGAGACCGACACCATCAGGCCGCCGTCGCTGCCGTCGTCGTGCCGCACGCGGCCGGCGCGCACGGTCACGGTGCCGCCCGGCGGGCTGTACTTGACCGCGTTGTCGATCAGATTCGACACGGCGCGCATCAGCAACGCCGCTTCGCCATACAGCATCATCTCCTCGTTGCCGGTCTGCACCGCGACGGTCACGCGGCGGGCCTGCGCCAGCGCCCACAGCGAATCGGCGGCGTCCATCAGCACCGTGGTCAGGTCGATCTCCGCAAAGCGCAGATGCTGCGATTCGGCCCGCGCCAGCTGGATGAAATCGTCGGCCAGCGCCAGCGTGCGGCCGGCGTGATGGCGGATGCGGTCGAGCAGCACCGGCGGTTCCAGCGCGCGCGTGGGGTCGGCCTGCAATTCGACGAGCGCAAGGATCGACGCCTGCGGCGAGCGCATGTCGTGCGAGATGAAGCGCAGCGTTTCCTCGCGCTGGCGCTCGGCCAGCCGTACCTGCGTGATGTCGATGAAGCTGACGCTGAAGCCGGCGACCTCGCCCCCGTTGCCGCGCAGCGGCGCTCCGCGCAACAGCATCGCGCGCTGGTCATGCGTCTGCAGCTCGACCCCGGCGCGCTCGCCCCGCGTCGGCGCCGCGCCGCTGTCGGCCGCGCGCCTGAGCCGATCCCAGTATTCGAGTCCGCCCTGCGGCGGCGCGAAGATGTCGGCGATCAGCGTATCGAGCAGCGGGCGCGCCCCGCCCTCGGCATTGAGCGAGGACAGCAGCCGCGGCGACAGCGCGACCGCGCCGGCATTGGCCAGCAGGATGCTGCCGTCGGCATCGCAGATCACCGTCGCATCGGGCAGGTTTTCCAGCCCGTCGGACAGCAGGCGGCGCAGGTCGCGCTGCCGCGTGATCATCCGGTACAGCGCGCTCATGCGGGTGTCCAGCGTGCCGCCGGCCAGCGGCGGCGCGCTCTTGCTGCCGGGCAGCGCCGGCTCGCGTTCGAGCCGCGCGACTTCGGCCGACAGGAAGCTTAGCGCCGATTCCTGCCGGCGCCAGCTCCACAGCGGGTAGAACACCAGGCAGGCGAGGATCGCCGGTACCGGCGAGAACCACAGCCGATCGAAATGCATCAGCGCGACGCTGGCGCCGAACAGGCCGACGATCACCGCCGCGCTGACCAGCAGCGCATCGCGCGGCGACATCAGCAGCGCGGCCAGGCAGGCCAGCAGCACCGGCAGCAGCGTCAGCGGCCAGTACCAGGCGCGCGGCACCGGCACGATGCCGTTGTCGTCGAGCAGCGCCTGCGCGGAATTGGCCAGCAGCTCGACGCCGCTGATGCCGGCGCCGTTCTTCGACAGCGGCGCGGAGAACATGTCGCCGAGGCCGGTTGCGCCGGCGCCGACCAGCACCAGCTTGTCGCGGAACAGCTCGGGCGGAATCGCGCCGCTCAGCACGTCGATCGCCGACACCGTGCGGAAGGTGCCGATCGGCCCGGCGAACGGGATGCCCAGCCGATAGCGCCGATGCCATTCGCCGGACAGCGTCTCGTCGACCGGCACCTGCCGGTAGCTTGCCAGCGGCCGCTGCGGCTGGCCGAACTGCACGAGGCGCACGACGAAATGGTCGAGCATCTGGCCCGGCAGCCCTTCCTGCAGGTAGATATGGCGGGCCAGCCCGTCGACATCGGTCGCGATATTGATATGGCCGACGTCCGCGCCCAGCGCCGGCAGCGGATAGTTCAGGCGGTAGCCGTCCCGCACCGGCTCGGCCAGCGCGGGAATGATCACGTTGCCGGCGCGCGCCATGCTGACGGCCAGCGCCTCGTCGTCCTCGGGATGGCGCCAGTCCGGCTCCACCAGCAGCACGTCGAGACCGATCACGCGCGCGCCGCCGTCGGCCAGCCGATCGACGAGCCCGGCCAGCAGCGAACGGCGCCACGGCCAGCGGCCCACCGCGGACAGCGATTCATCGTCGATCGAGACGATCAGGATGTCGTCGCGCGGCGCGTGCTGCTGCGCGGCGATACCGATGTCGTAGACGGCGAGGTCCAGCCGCTGGCTGGCGCCGAAATCGGCGCGCACCGCGGCCAGCACCATCACCAGCATGGTCAGCACCAGCCATTCGATCAGCGTGCGCCGATGAAAGCCCGCGATCAGGCCGCTGCCCGCGGCGGTGCGCAACTGGGGCAGACGGAACCGGCTATCCGCCACGGCGCACACTGCCGGCGGCAGTTCCGATCGGAGCTCCCGTGCCGT
Source organism: Cupriavidus sp. JZ107 (assembly GCF_053903255.1). Taxonomy (NCBI): domain Bacteria; kingdom Pseudomonadati; phylum Pseudomonadota; class Betaproteobacteria; order Burkholderiales; family Burkholderiaceae; genus Cupriavidus; species Cupriavidus sp. JZ107. The sequence goes on from NZ_CP096480.1 coordinate 1,467,784, forward strand.
CGCGCAGATGCTCGTGGACTTCGATGCGTTGCGGCGCCGAGAACGGCGACTCGCTGCCGTCGCGCTCGATGCGCCCGACCCGCACGTAATAGACGCCGGCCGGCGGCCGCGGCAGCGCCGCGGTGTCCGACTCGATGCGCTGGTCCTGCAGCGGCCGGGCAAAGCGCGGCTCGTCGGCCAGCTGCACCCGATAGGCCAGCGGCGCGAAGGCGGCCGATTGTCCGGCCGCGCCCCAGCGCAGCCGCAGCGGGCCACCGTTGTCCTCGACCACGGCGACGCCCGGCGCCGGCGGCAGGATGCGGAACGGCACCGGCGCGCTCCACGGCCCGGCCTGCCCCTTGGCATCGATGGAACGCACGCGCCACCACCAGTCGCCCGGCGCCAGCGTCTGCTGCGTGCCCGCCTCGCGGGTGCTGCCCTGCGCGGCCAGCGTGCCGAAACTCTCATCGGAGGCGATTTCGAAGCGGTACTCGACGGCGCTGTCGACCGCCGCCCATTGCAGTTGCACTACGGCGCCATGCACCGTGCTGCGCGGCGCCGGCTCGACCGTATAGGGCGCCGGCGGATTGAGCCGCACGGTCAGCGGCGCGATCGCCGCGTTGCCGGGAATACGGTTGCGGTCGATCGCACGCACCTCGACATAGGCTGCCCCATCGGGCAAGCCCGTCAGCGCCGCGGACGCGGGCGTGACGGTACTGGCGAACACCGCTTCGGTACGCTCGGCATCGCGCGTGACGCGCACCAGGTAGCCGATCGCGCCCTTGACCGGCTGCCAGCCCACTTCGGCGTGGCTGGCGTAGATGGGCTCGGCCGGCACCGCGCTCAGCGTCGGCGCGGCCAGCAGCGTGTGCACCACCGCGTCGCCCGCGCTGCCGACGGCGATGCCGTGGCCGGCCGTGACGGTCCGCCTGGCGCGCCGCGCGCGCACCGCCACGGTTCCCTCGAGCACCGCGCTGCTGTTGGCGCGCCGGCCAGGTTCGTCGGGTTGGCCCGCGTCGACGGCGTAGCGGGTGCCGCGCACCCCGGTGACCATCATCGGCGTGCGGATCTCGAAGCGGCCCACGCCGGTGCCCGCGGGCGCGACGCGCGATTCGATGCCGCCGCGGTCGACCTGCATCACGGTGTCGCCCAGGCCCGTGCCCGCGAACACGCGCAGGCGCTTGACCTGCAGCCGAGTGCTCGGCGGCATCGCGACGCGGGTGCCGTCGGGCAGCTCGAACGTGACCAGGCCATCGGCGCCGGTTTGCAACCAGGCCGCCTCGTCGACGCGCATGCCGGGCCGCAGCGCCGCGCCGTTGGCATCGGCCTGTCCGACCACCGACACCACGCGCGCGCTGGCGACCGTCACCGGAATGCGCGCGAGCGGAATGCGGACATGGGTGCCGACCGGCAGCCGATACGGATCGGCGACGCGGTTCAGCGCCTGCAGCTCGCGCCAGACGTCGGCGCGGCCGGTATAGCGCTGCGCCACCCAGAACAGCGTATCGCCCGGTTCCACCTGGTGCAGGAAATATTCGCCGTCGGCACCGGCCGGGCCCGCCTGCGCCGGTGCGAATGCCAGCAGCGTCCATGCGGCAACGGCGGCCCGTACGACCGTGACGACCGTGACGGTCGCGGCGGCCCCGGTGGTCGTCAGCACACCACCCTTACGCACCATCGGCCTGCCCCGCGCAGCGCTCGAAACGATAGCCGTAGGAGTACACCGAGGCGAGCCGCACGCCGTTCTCCGGCCGCAGGCCGAGCTTGATGCGCAGCCGCGACAGATGGGTGTCCAGCGTGCGCGAACTGGCGCCAAGCGAGCGCCCCCAGACCGCCTGCTCGACGACGTCGCGCGCCAGCAGCCGGTCCATGTTGCGGAACAGATAGAGCGCCAGATCGAATTCGCGCGGCGCGATATCGACCTCGACGCCGTTCAGGCTGGCGGTACGCGCCACCGGGTCGAGGCGATAGGCGCCCACCACGATGGCCTCGTTGGCCGGGGCCGACGGATAGGTCCGGCGCAGCAGCGCGCCCACCCGCGCCAGCAGCTCGCCCCTTCGCACCGGCTTGATCATGTAGTCGTCGGCGCCGCCGGCCAATCCCGTGACGATGTCCTCTTCCAGCGACCGGCTGGTCAGGAACAGGATCGGCGGGTATTGGCCCGAATGCAGCCGCACGTGCGTTACCACGTCATAGCCGCTGATATCTGGCAACTGCCAGTCCATCACCAGCAGGTCGTACGAGCGCTCGCGCATTGCGCGCAAAAAGGCCTTGCCGCTCGAATAACTGTCGCAGGTATGCCCGGCGCTGATCAGGATCTGCTGAATCAGTTCGGCCTGGCTGGGATCGTCTTCGACCGATGCGATGTTCATGTTCTTCTCGGTTACAGGTCCGTTCGCGTCTTGCCGCACGGCGGCTCCGGCAAGCGCGACTTCATGGATGGGATCGATGAAATGTGTCGAATTGTAAAGCGTCGGTCACCATGCCCGCCCGCGATGGCGCAATTGGAGCCGTCCGATTCGCATTACTGCAACATATAAGTTTCATATTCCAGGCGCTCGAGCCGGCGGTCCAGCAGCACCAGCGCGATCGCCACCACGATCAGCACCGCGAATGCGAAACCGTAGCCGTACCACGCGGGCCCGAGCGTCAGCGTCAGATGCGTCAGGCCCGCGTTCAACGCCAGCAGCGCCGCGCCGAGCAGCAACACCTCGCGGCGCCGGTCCAGATAGAAGTACAGGCTCAGCGTGGCAAGCAGCACCACCTGCAGGCCCGCGGCGACCATGTCGACATGCAGCAGCGGCAGGTACAGCTGCGTCATGCCGAACAGCGCCAGCAGCGGCCGCCCGAGCGCGAACAGCAGCAGCGCCGCGATCGCCAGCGCCTTGACGATCTCGTACAGGCCCAGCCGGACGGCCCGCACCATCGCGTTGCGTGCCTCTTCGATGCGCTGCAGCGAGCCGCCCCCGCGCACCGCGTCGACGAAGGCATCGTAATGGGCGACGAAATCCCGCTCGATGCGCAGCAGGAACACGGCCAGCGCGGGCACGACCGCGAGATGGGCCAGAAACACCGGGATGTCGTAGATCGCCGATGCATGCAGCGGACCGATGACCGCCTGGCCCGTGCCCGCGTGGTACCAGAACTGCAGCTTGTCGACCCAGAGCCCGAGCGGATACAGCAGGCCGATGGCGATCAGGCTCGGATAGCGATGACGCCGCGCGAACACCGTGAAAGACAGCAGGCGCCGGCTGCGATGTTGGCGATGGATCTGCATCGTGGTGCCGGCGAGCAGCACCAGCGCACCGATCGCGAAACTGCCCAGCAGCCCTTCCACGCCGAAACCGCGCAACGCCAGCGCGGCGACGGACGCCCCCGCAACGCCGGCCAGGAAGGCGCAGGCGATCGTGCCGTACTGCTTCATGCCGGCCAGGAAGGCCACGGCGATCCAGACATGGCACATCAGCACGAAGCCGGCCAGCATCAACGCGCGATACGGCGCCGACTGCTGCGGGAACGCCCACAGCAGGCATGCCACGCCGAACAATCCCGCCAGCACGGTGACGGCCAGTCCCGTCGCGCGCAGGCCCGGCAGCACCAGCTCGCCCCGTCCTTCGGCGAGGCGATCGGCGGCGAAGCGCACCAGATGGAGCTGCAGCGGTCCGGTCAGGATCAGGCTGGCGACGATCAGGCCGGTCGCCGATACCTGGAACTGCATCGCCAGCGCGGACGACAATCCGGCCGGCAAGCGGTCCGGCAATGCGCGCATGGCGATCGGCAACAGGCCGGCAAGCGCCAGCGCGCAGGCGCCGCAGGCCAGCACGCCGGCAAAGCCGTACGCCTGCAGCGTGCCGCCGACGCGGTTGCGGTCGCGGAGGCGGCGAAGGAAAAAGGTCAGGTCCACCATCATGGCGCTCCGGCAAACGGGCAACGGCCGGCCGACAGCCGTTCGGCCGCCGGCGGCGTGGCCGGCAGCACCGGACGGCCCACGCCGCCGCGTCCGCCGGCATCGGCGTGCGGCTTCGCGGCCAGGTGCTGGTACAGCTGGCGGTAGCTGGCCACCGTCGCATGCTGCGTGTAATAGCGCTCCGCGCGCACGATGGCCGCGCGCTGGGCGGCGCGCCAGCGCTCGCCATCGCCGAGCAGCGCGACCGCTTCGCGCGCCAGCGCCGCCGCATCGCCGATCCGCACGACCGCCCCCGCGGCGCCGAGCGCCATATCCTCGTCGCCGACGCCGTCGATCAGTTCGCGGCAGGCGCCGACGTCGGTGACCACGCAGGGCACGCCGGCGGCGAAGGCCTGCAGCACCGGCAGCGGCAGCGCCTCGCTGATCGAGCTCAGCACCAGCAAGCCAACCTGTGGCAGCAGTTCGTCGATGGGCCGAGCGCCGACAAAGCGCACGTGGCCGGCCAGCCCCAGGCTTCGCACGAGGGCGCGGCATTCGCGCGCGTATTCCGGATCCTCGTCCTCGGGTCCGGCGATCCAGCCCTGCGCATCGGGACAGTGCCTGACGACGGTCAGCATCGCGCGGATGAATGTCTTGACGTCCTTGCGGGGCACGACTTCGCCCGCCAGACACAGGACCTGGGGCACCTGGGCGGGACGCAGCGCGCGCAGCGGCGCCAGCGCGGGCAGGTCGATGCCGTTCGGGATCGTGCGCGTGCGGCTGGCCGGCGCGCCGTCCTGCACCTGCCGGCGGCGATTGCCCTCGTACAGCGCGACGATCTCGTCCGCGGCGTCGTAGCAGACGCGGCCCAGCGATGCGAAAAAGCGCAGCGACAGGTCGCGGCAATACCCCGGATCGATGCCATGCTGGCGCGTCTGGATCGCGTGTTGCGACACCAGCAGCGGACGGTCGTGCCGGTAGCGCAGCATCGTTCCCAGGAAGCCGGCATAGCCGGTCGATGCCGCGTGGTAGACGCGCGCCGGCATCAGCGTGGCCGCGATCCGCGCCAGCCGCCACAGCGGCCGGTGGATCGCACGCACGGTCCCGATGTAGTCGGAGAACGAGACGTCGGTACAGTAGCGGCGGTACTGCTCGACGATGGTGTCCCAGGCGGCTCGGCTGTGCAGGAAGGCATGCTCGGACAGCCGGCCGTCGTCGCCCAGCTCGTCGATCAGCGCGCGCATCGCGGCCCCGCCCTGCGCATGCCCCCCTGCCTGGCCATGGCTTGCGTTGCCTGGGTTGCCCGCGTTGCCGCCGTGGCCACGCAGGCGCAGCAGATCGTGCCACCGCGCCGCCTCGGCGAAGGCCTGTTCGTCGGCCCGAAGCCGCGGCATCGCGTCGGCCGGATCTTCGTCGTGCAGGAAATGCGTCTGCAGATCGAGCACGTTGCCGGGCAGCGCGTCCACGCCCTCGCCGCTGTCCAGCGGGCGGTCGGCGAGCAGCACGATGGCGAACGTCGTCTGCGGAAAGGCCCGGATCATCCGCGCGGCCCAGCCCGGTGCGCCGGTCCTCGCAAACGGATGGCCGCCCTCGAGCAGCAGCGCGACATCGACTCCCGCGGGCCGGGAGGCGTCGCGGCAGGCGTCGCGGGAGGCCGGGATTGGGGCCGCCAAGGCCGCGTCCGGCATGTTCTGCGTGGTCGCGATCATGATGTCCAGTAGCGCAGCAAGGGCTGAAGCTGCGGCGCCGCGGGCAACGACGCGGCCTGGCGCAGGCTTCGCATCGCCGTTGTCACCGCGGCGAAATCGCCTTCCATGAAGGCCGCCTCGGCCAGCAGCGGCAGCGCACGCTGGCGCGGGAAGCCCAGCGCGGTGGCGCGCCGCAACGCCGCGCGCGCGGCGGCGGGATCGCGGCGCGCCAGCGCCAGCCGGCCGCGCAACTGCCACAGGCTCGCCACGGGGCTTGCCACGCCGGAGCCATCGGCTGCCGGTACGTACAGCGTCGTCGCGCCCGGCGCTTCCGACAGCGCCCGCAGCGCGGCCTCGGCGTGCAGGTCGGCCTGCGCCAGCGTGTGGCTGCGCACGTCGCCCTGCACCAGGTTCTGATAGACCAGCTCCCAGTGCAATTGCGCCAGCTGTTCGTGCGTGGCGGCGCGACCGGCCGCATCGCCGTCGGCCAGCGCATGCAGGCGGTCCTGCGCCTGCAGGATCCGGCGCGTCAGCCGCTGCTCGGCCGCATCGAGCATGCCGTAGGCAAGCAGCCTGACGTCCTCGACGTCGTCGTCAAGCAACGCGTGCAGCAGCGGACTGACGCTGCGGGCGGGCATCGCTTGCAGTGCGGCCAGCGCGCTCAGGCGATGCGCGTCCGCTGCACCGGCATCGGCGCTCGCGGATGCTGGCCGGCGCGCGGCAACGGCCGAACGATCGTTGCCGTCGGTCCGCGGCGCAACGCACGACATTGGACCCGACGCAAAGTCCGGCAGCGACACCAGCGCCACCCGCTGCGTCGCAAGGGCGCGGGGCCGCCAGGCAGACGGTGCCATGCCGACCCGCATCGAAGGCAGCACGGCAAACAGCGCAACCAGCACGCCGCCGAGCGGAACGAAGGCGCCCGCGGCGAACAGATACACCAGCGTCGAGCCCGACGGCACTCGCACGCGCCGCGACAGCAATCGCCGCAGCGGCATCGCCAGCAGCGCGGCGGCCAGTGCCTGCATGGCCAGGTACGCCAGCAGCGCGCCGGCAGTGCCGTCGCCATGCAGCAGCGCCGCCAGCGCGGCTGCCTGCACCGTGACGCCGGCGAGAACGAGCGGGACCTCAAGCATCGTGGCCGCTCCCCGGCCGGCCATCTGCCGAACCGCCGCCACAGCGTCCCAGCAGGCGCCGCAGCGGCTCGGGATCGCCATCGGCCGGCACCGGCAGCGTATGGACGCCGATCCGTCCCCGTTCGAAATCGATGCCGAACTGCGCCTGCAGCATCCGCTCGATCCGCAGCAGATAGCCGGTAGCGGCCTCGGTATCGGCCAGCGGCATCAGCGTCATCAGCACGCGCTGCGCACCGCCCTCCCGCGGCCACGCCAGGTCCAGCGCGCGATGGCTGCGTACGGTTTGCTCGAACCAGTCGGCGCTGTGCTCGTCGGTGCCGAAGGCCAGCGCGATCACCGTGCTGGGAATGCCCGCGTCGCGCCGCAGCCTTGCCAGCCGCGCATAGTCGAGCGCGAAATCGTGCGGGCAGTCGGGCAGCGCATCTTCGACCCCGCGCGCCGCCGCGGCGTGCTCGACGCCGTCGGCGTAGTAGCCGAGCAGCGCCAGCAGCAGCGCGAGATTGTCGTGATGCAGCGCGAGGAACGGCATCCGTTCGACCACCAGCACGCCGAGCAGCCGGTCGGGGCCGGACAATACCGGCGCCACCGCCAGATAGCGGCTCGGCACGCCGTCGCCACCGTCGCTGCGGCGATGCGCCAGCTGCCGGGTTTGCAGGCAGCGGCGCAGCAGCGGATCGCGGTCATCGAGCCGGCAGCCGGGCCCGACGGTCGCCACGGCTTCGGGCAGCACGCGCTCGCCGTCGCAGCGATACAGCGCGGCGGCTTCGAGCTGGCACGCCTGCGCGGCCAGCTGCAGCATCGGTGCGGCAGCGGTCAGCGACGGGGTCGGCGCACGCTCGCGGCGCATCGCCGCTCCGGCTGGCGGCTCGGCACGGCGCTGCGGGGCGGCCGCCTGTTCCGCGGTCGCGGCGCGCAGCTGGGCCAGCGTATCGCGCAATGTCGCCGGCTTTGCCAGCAGATCGTTTTCGAGACGGGCATGCGAGATCCGCAGCAGGTAGTGCTGCCTGGTCAGCGCGGTCAGCCGCTCGTCGAGATAGCGGTGGATCGAGCGCTGGCGCGCCAGCCGGCTTGCGCAAACGTCGCCGAACTGGCCGGCCAGCAGCACCAGCAGCGTGCCGCCGATGAAGAACGGCCGCGGAAACGCGCCGGGCTGGGCGCCGATCTGGTGGAACAGGAACCAGCCGCCGAGCAGCAACAGCGCCGCACCGATGCCGGCAAGCGTGCCGTAGCGCAGCGCCAGTACCAGTGGCAGCAGCCAGGCCCAGGGGAAACCCAGGTCGAGCAGCAGCGGGTTGCCGGGCATCGCCGCGTAGCCGAGCCCCATCGCCGCGGTCATCAGCACGGTCAGTTCGAGCATCGCGGTACGGGCACTGGCCGCACCCATCGCGGGCGCCAGCCATGCCGCACGGACGTCGTCCGCCCGGCGGGCCGCGGCGATGCTGCCCGCAGCCGCGCGCCGGTCGCCCATCGCCGTTGCAGTCATTCACTTCTCCAGATGCAGCCCGGCCGGGCTGTCAGATTCGGCCGCATCAACCGCGCACCCGCGGCGGCGGCTGCTTGTTGTCGCGCCATTCGGACCGCATCGGAACCGCCGGCGGGCGATACCCGGCAATCGCGGCATGGGCGGGCTGCGGGCACGCCAGCGCGCGGTAGAAGGCGAGTTCCAGGTCGCCGGCGCCGAGCGCGCGCGCCTGCGCCGCGAAGGCGATCAGGTCCGACGGCGGGGCCGGCATCCGCGCGGCCTGCCGCAGCAGCGTGCGCAGCTCGGTCCGATAGCGCTCGCGCGCCGGCAGGTCGGACGCGGCGGCGTTGGCCCGCTGGCGCGCAATATCGAGCCGCGCGCGCAGCATCGGCAGCGCGGCCTCGCCGGTCGTGGCATGCATCCGTGCCAGCAGCGTCTGCGCTTCGTCCAGCCTGCCGTCGCGCGCAAACTGCTCGGCCAGCTCCGCCACCAGCGCGGCATCCGGCGGCGACACGCGCAGCCAGGCTTCCATATAGGCGAGCGCCGGGCCGTCCAGCGCGCGGCCTCCATTCCCCCCTTCGCCAAGCAGACGGTCGCGCAGCGGCTCGCGCGGAAACATCAGCGCGAGGCAAAGCGCCATCGCGGCGGCAATGCCTGTTGCGAACGCCGGAGGCAGCAGACGTTCGCGCGCGGGAGCGGCTGCCCCGGACTCCAGCGGCGTCATGCGCGCCGCCTCTTGCTTCCCCATGACTTCCCCGTTTTATTGCCTCGACGACGCGGCGTCGTCGCTCCCCCGGCCCGGATATCAATTTGTAACTACGAGCCGAATCCTAGCGAACGGTACAAAAAGGGAATGTCAACAATTGTCAAACGTGGCATGCCGCACACGCGCGATTCGACGCAATCAGTAGAATCACCATCATGAAAAAAACCACAAGCCGTGCCTCGATGCGCGGCCTCGCTGCGCGCTTGCCATTGCAGTTCCGAATGCAATCGCGATGGCAACTGCAACTGGGATCAGGCTGCGCCTGTCGGCGTACCGGCAACACAGAGCCATACCAGGGACCGCAGCTTCGGGAATGTCGACGGCGTCATCCGGGTCAAGCTCTCTGACAAGTATTCGCGCCGCCCCGGCCATGGCCGGGGGCGCATTGCCTTACACCAACGGTGTCGCGGCGCCGCCGCGCGCCTACAGGGAGACGATTGCATGTCGCCGGATTTACCCACTGCCTATCTGACCTTGCTGGTGCTGTTCGCCAGCACGCTGGGCATCTCGATCGGCCTGCGCTACGGCGCCGCGCAGGCTGGCCATCGTGCGCGCTGGACCGACGCCCATGCCTTCGCCTCGCTCGGCGGCATGGCGCTCGCGCTCGGTGCGATCGCCCCTGCCCCGCTGTGGGCGGTGCTGGCGCAGGCGCTGTGCCTCGGTGCGCAACTGATGCTGGTGCGCGGCCTGGCCGCGAGCGGCATGGCGATGGCCCCGCATCATCTGCGCGCGATGGTCGCCGGCGGCGTCGCTTCGGTGGCGCTGCTGGCGCTGATCGCCACGGTACAGGACGCCGTGATGGCGGAGCGCGCGATCCGCACGCTGGGCCATGCGATCACCGCGCTGGTCGTCTGGCAGGCGCTGCGCCTGCTCAACCGCGAACGCCGTTCGCATACGATCGGCCATGCGCTGGTCTGGGTGGCCTGCTGCGCGCAACTGGCCGCGCAGGGCCTGTGCCTCGCGCTGGCGCTGGCCGCCGGCGGTGCCGGCGCCTGGAGTCCGCTCGGCCCCGAAGAGCCCGGCATGCTGGCGCAGGCGCCGCTGCTGCTGATGCTGATCGCGGTGCTGTCCGGCGTGGTCGGTTTCACGCTGCTGAGCGCGGAGCGCCAGTTGGCCGAACAGCGCGCGCGCGCCCGCCTCGATTCGCTGACCGGGCTGTTCCATCGCGGCGCGCTCGACGACGCCGCGATGACGCTGGCGGCCGAGGCCGGGCGTACCGGCAAGCCGCTGTCCTGCCTGGTGATCGACGTCGATCGCTTCAAGCAGGTCAATGACCGCGCGGGCCACCAGGCGGGCGACCAGGTGCTCAAGCACATCGCCGAGACGCTGCGCCGCGCCTGCCGCTCCAGCGACGTCGCGGCACGCTTCGGCGGCGAGGAATTCTGCCTGCTGTGCCCGAACACCGGCGAAGAGGAAGCGGTGCTGCTGGCCGAACGGATTCGGGCCCGGATCGCCGGCATCGCGCTGCCGGAGGAAATCGGCGGACATGCCAGCGTCAGCATCGGCATCGCGCAGGCCGAGGACGCCGGCGATGCGCGCCGCAGCTGGGAGCAGCTGTTCGACGCGGCCGACCGTGCGCTTTATCGCGCCAAGCGCGAAGGGCGCAACCGCGTGATGCGGGCGGGTGCAGGCGCCGGGGTTGGTGCGAATGTCGCAGCGAACGCCGCAGCGAATGGTTCGGCGAATGGTTCGGCGAATGCCGCAACCCACGCCGTCAATGCCGGCGGCGTGCCCGCTTCGGCCGCGGCAAAGGCCGCCAACGAGATCACCGAACCGGCGGCGTGGCGTGTGGCCTGCGGCGTGTCGGTCGGCGGCTGAGCGCGCCGCCCTGCTCGACGCCAGCGCATCGCCGCCGCATCGTTAGCGCGCCCCACCCTGCGCGTAGAAGCTCGCCAGCGCGCGCGCATCCGCCTCGCCCAGCCGCTGCGCGATGCCGCGCATCGCGCCATCGTCGTCGTTGTGGCGGCCGCCGGTGCGGAACGCATCGAGTTGCCTGGCCAGATAGTCGGCCGGCTGCCCGGTCAGCCGCGGCAACAGGAATCCCTGCCCCTCGCCCTCGACGCCATGGCAATTGGCGCAGGCCGGCAATGCCCGGCCGTTGTCGCCGGCCGCGTGCAGCGTCAGCGCGGCCGACTGGCCGGATTGGCCATCGCCGGCCAGCGTCAACGACGGCGCCGGCTGGCTCGCGTAGTAGCGGGCCACCGCGGCGACCTCGTCGTCCTTGAGCGCCTTGGCGATTGGCGCCATCACCGGATCGACGCGACGGCCATCGCGATAATCGAACAGCTGCTTGGCCAGATACTCGGCGGGCATGCCGACCAGCGACGGGAACGCGCCGGCGGGCACCGCGGCGCCCGCCGCGCCGGGCGATCCGCCGGCCGCGTGGCACGACACGCAGGCCACCGCTCCCGCGCCATTGCCGCTGGCGGCGATCGTCGCGCCGCGCTTGTCGGCTTCCTGTCCGGACGCCCGCAATGCCTGCGACCAGGCCGGTTCCTTCGGCAGGAAATCCGTCGCGCGCCGCACCACCGCCTCGCTGGCCGCGGCCACGGGTGCCGATGCCGCGGCGGGTGCCGGGGCCTGGCCCGCCCCACCGGCCGAGGCGGCCTGGCGCGGCCCAGGCTGCGGCGCGAACAGGTCGGGCCAGACCTGGAACAGCAGCGCATACAGCGGAAAGGCGCCGATGCCGAGCACCAGGGCACCGACCCACCAGGTCGCGCGATTGCGCCCGGCTTCCACTTCGTTCGGCGTGTTCATGCGATCAGCTTCCCTGGCGCCTTGACATAGTCGCGCTTGACCGCGTCGACGATCCAGTACGCGGTGGCGCCGACCGTGCCGGTCGGATTGAAGTTCGAGTTCTGCGGAAACAGGCAGGCCCCGGTGACGAACACATTGGGCACGTCCCAGCATTGGCCGAAGCGGTTGACCACGCTGTTGGAGGGATCGCTGCCCATCGCCGCGCCGCCGTTCAGGTGCGTCGACTGATAGCTGGTCGCGGTAAACGGCCGCTTGCGCGGGCCAGGCTCGGTGGCGACGACTCCGCGCATCGCCTTGCCGATCCGGTCGCCCTTCTCGGTCAGGAAGGCCGACAGCTTGATGTCGTTGTCCGGCAGATCGTAGGTGATGCGCAGCAGCGGCTGGCCCCAGGCATCGCGATAGGTCGGATCGAGCGACAGGTAGCCGCCGCGCGTCGGCATCGCCGAGCCGGTGATCGTGATCGACGCCGAATGATTGTAGTAGCGGCGCACCGCCTTCTTCCACTCGCTGCCCCAGGCCGGCGTGCCCCTGGGCGTCGGGTGGTAACCGATCGGCGCGCCGCTGACCACCTGGATCTGGATATAGCCGCCCCCGACGAAGCCCAGCGGTCCGTGATCGAAGTTGTCGGCGCTGAAATCGTCGATCGTCACCGCCGCCGCGCCCGCGCCCATGAACGGGTTGATGTGGGTCTTCTCGTCGAAGAACAGATTGACGCCGGAGGTGGTCTGGTGCGTGTAGTTGCGCCCCACCACGCCCTGGCCGGTGGCCGGGTCGTACGGCTTGCCGATGCCCGACAGCAACAGCAGCCGCACGTTGTGCACGCTGAACGCGCACAGGAACACCATGTCGGCCGGCTGGAAGAACTCTTGCCCGCCCGCATCGACATAGGTCACGCCGCGCGCGAGCTTGCGGTCCTTGTCGAGCTCGACGCGCAGCACCTGCGCGCCGGTGCGCAGCGCGAAGGTATCGAGCTTCATCGCCGCAGGCAGGATGCAGACCTGCGGCGAGGCCTTGGCGAAATGCTCGCAGCCGAAGTTCGAGCAGAACCCGCAGTAGACGCAGGCGCTCATCGGCAGCCCTTCGGTATTGGTATAGGGCCGCGTCGACAGCGCCGACGGCTGGATGTAGGGGTGATAGCCCAGCTTGGCGGCGGCCTCGCCGAACAGCGCCGAGGCGTGCGCAACCTTCATCGGCGGATTCGGATACGGCCGCGAGCGCCACGGCTCGAACGGATTGCCGCCGGGCTGGATCTTGCCCTTCAGATTGCCGGCAAAGCCCGAGGCGCCGATCAGATAGTCGAAGCGGTCGTAGTACGGCTCGAGCTCGTCGTAGTTCAGCGGCCAGTCCTGCGCGGTCAGGTCCGCCGCGAAGATGCCCTTGCCGTAACGGCGCTCGTAATGGCTGCGCAGCTTGAAGTCGGTCGGGTCGAAGCGATAGTAGGCGCCGGACCAGTGATTGCCGGAGCCGCCCAGATGCGTGCCCGGATAGGCGAACTGCCAGCGCCGCATCGGCAAGGCGGTCTGGCTGTTGTTGTTGCGGAAGGTGAAGGTCTCGGTGGCGGTGTTCTGATGCAGCGCGTGCCGCCGCGTATAGCGCAACTCGTCGTGGACCGCCGGCGCCTGGAAATCGGGCGAGGGCCAGCGCGGCTCGCCGCGTTCGAGCATCACCACGCGCTGCCCCGCCGCGGCCAGTTCCTTGCCGATGATCGAGCCGGTCCAGCCGCCGCCGACGATCACCGCGTCGACACGATCGAGGGTCTTGCTCATGGCCGCCCTCCCTTGGGCGCCGATGCAGCCCTGGCGGGCGAGGCACCATGACCGGCTCCGTGGCCGCCCCCGTGCATGGCGCCATGCCCCGAGGCGCGCGCCATCGCGATCGACATCGGGGGCCGGACATAGGCCACGCCATGGCGCTCGATATCGTTCGAATAGCTGGCGTAGACGCCGGGAAAACCGACCAGCTTCCACCCCGCCATATTGCGATTGCCGCCGTGGATCGGATCGCCGAAGAAGCCCTCCATGGTGCCGTCAAGCAGCATCTGGAAGAAGACCTTGCCGGGCAGCGCGCCCAGTTCGACCTCGCCCTTTTCCAGCGCCGTCAGCAACGCGTCCTGTTCGCGCGGCTGCAATTGCGCAAACGATTTGCCGCCATGCCGCTTCGCGCTGACCTGATCGACCGCCGCCAAACCCGCGCGAAATGCCTGCGCGGGCGTCAGCGCGAGCTGGTAGCCCTGCTCGGGGGTCCCGGCCTGGAACGGCCCATGCCGATAGAAATGGTCCCCGCTGCCCCACGCGCCGGCCAGTTGACGGTCCAGGAAATCGGTCACGCCCGCCTCGCGCGCGCCCGGTCCCAGTTCGTCGTTCGGAATCAGCCTGGCGACGATCGCATCCACGGTAATTCTTTCGCGCGCATTGAAAAAATGGGACACACCGCCGGGATTGGCCGCCGCCGCGCTGGCCGGGCCCGGCTGGGCCGCCAGCGCACTATCGGCGGCCAGCCCGGTTGCCGCGGCTCCGGCCGGCAATCCGGCCCCGAGGGCTTTCAGAAGCGTGCGCCGCATGGGCGTGAAGGGTTTCGTCATCGCTGCGCTCCTCGAAAAACCGCAGCCGATGCAAGAAGCGTGGCAAGGCCACGCCGGGATCACGCGAGATGGCGCTTTCGCGCCCCTGGTACGGCCGTTGCCTTCGTCCGATGGGGGACGACTATAGGAGCCATACCATGACGAAGCGAAACTGGATTTCCGTTGCAACCTTGAGCGTCGCCATGCTGGGCGGCCTGGTGGCCGGCTGTAACCGCGGCGGCGACGACGCCGCCACCACCGACAGCACCGCGGCCAGCGCGCCGATGGGCCCGGTCCCGAGCGACACCACCGGCAGCGCTGGCACCGGCACGGGCACTACCGGCACTACCGGCACCACCGGTTCCACCGGCACCGGCACCGGTACGAGCGGCACCACGGGCACCACGGGCTCGGCCGACACCACGACCGGCACCACCGGATCGGGCACCACCGGCGCGACCGGCACCACCGGCACCGGCACTGCCGGCTCGACCGGCACCGGCACGGGGACGGGCACCGGCGCAGCCGCGGGCTCGGGCGGCAGCACCGATACGCGCACCGGCGCGAGCGCACCGCAGTAAGTACCGCAGCAAGCCTCGAACGCTGGCGGTCCCGCCGGCAACCCTTCCCCCCTCTCCTCGGCCCCTCTCCCGTTCGCGGGAGAGGGGCGTTCGTTCGTCCGGGCGTCCCGGCATCCGCGCGCTATACGGCAGGGCTACGCCCCCGGCGCCGCATGATCGGTCGAGGCCGACAACGCCTTCCACTGCTCGAGTTCGGCACGCGCGGCGTCGAGCTTGCCGCCGATGTAGCCCAGCGCATCGGTGCCAGCCGCGAAACGCAACGGGGCCCGCGGCACGCCGGCCAGTTCGACGATGGCCCGCGCCAGCTTGTCGGGGTCGCCCGGCTGCCGGTGGCTATAGTCGTCGTAGCCGCCGCGCAGCGCCGCCGATGCCGGCGCATAGTCGGGGATCGACTCGGCCCCGTAGCGCACCGACGATCCATCGAGAAAATCGGTGCGAAAGAAGCCCGGCTGCACGATGGTGACCTGGATGCCGAAACGCGCCACCTCCAGCGCCAGCGACTCGGAAAAGCCCTCCACCGCGAACTTGGCCGCGCAGTAGATCGACGCGCCCTCGAAACCGACCATGCCGCCGATCGACGACAGATTGAAGATGCGCCCCGCCCGCTGGCGCCGCATTACCGGCAGCACCGCGCGGGTCACGTGCAGCGTGCCATGGACGTTGGTGTCGAACTGCTGCACGACCGCGTCGGCACTGTTCTCCTCGAACATGCCAAGCTGGCCGTAACCGGCGTTGTTGACCAGCACGTCGATGCGTCCGAAGGTCGCCACGGCGCGGTCGACCGCGTCGCGCGCCTGCGCCGGTTCGGTGACATCGAGCCGCAATGCCAGCAAGCGCTCGCCGTACCCCGGCAGGGTCTGCTCGATGCGCTGTGGATCGCGTCCCGTCGCGACGACGTTGTCGCCGGCGTCCAACGCCGCCTTGGCGATGCACGCGCCGATGCCACGCGCCGCGCCGGTGATCAACCAGGTCTTGCTCATGCTGAACTCCTTCAGGTGTGGGTGGATGGCTGCCATGGTAGGCAGCGGGCCCCGGCGCCCGTTAGTTCAAAACTCGGGCGCGCTTGCCTGATTCTCCAGAGGGTGCCCGCGGTGCGGCCCTGCACGGCCGCGGCCCGGCCAGCGCGCGCTACACTGGCGCCCATCCCGGCGTCCCACATTCGCCGCCATGCCATCGTCCATGCCGACCATGTCCGTCACCGCCGCTCCGACGCCAACGCCGCCACAACCATCCGGGTCCGAGCAGTCCCGCCGCCAGCGTGAAGAACGCATGGCGGCACTGATCGGCCGCCTGGCGCCGGCCGAGGGATACACGATGTCCGCGCTCGACGCGGTCAAGTTCCTGCGCGCCAACGGCCCGCTGCCGCGTACGCCGGTGCTCTACGACCCCTGCATCATCGTGCTGTGCAGCGGGCGCAAGCGCGGTTTCTTCGCGGGACGCGAGTTCGTCTACGACGCCCAGCATTTCCTCGTGCTGTCGCTGCCGATCCCATTCGAGTCGCAGACCGAGGCCTCGCCCGACGAGCCGATGCTGGCGATCTCGATCCGCGTGGACCTCGGCGTGCTGGCCGAGCTGGCGCTGTCGGTGCCGCCGGCATCGGCACCGGCAGCGCCATCCGCGGCGGAGAGCGCGAGGTCCGCCGAGGTATCCGGCATCCACTCGACCCCGCTCGACGACAGGCTCGGCGACGCCGTGGTACGCCTGCTCGAAGCGCTGACCTCCGACATGGAGGCCGCGGTGCTGGGCCCGGCCATCCTGCGCGAGATCTATTTCCGCGTGCTGTGCGGCCCGCAGGGCGAGGCCCTGCGCGCATCGCTCGCCTACCAGAGCAACTTCGGCCGCATCGGCAAGGCGCTGCGCATGATCCATGCGGGCTACGACCAGCCGCTGTCGGTCGACGCGCTGGCCAGCGCGTCGGCGATGAGCGTGGCGGCCTTCCACGCGGCGTTCAAGGCGGTCACCGGCACCTCGCCGCTGCAGTACATCAAGGCCACGCGGCTGCACAAGGCGCGCATGCTGATGATCCAGCAGGGCATCAACGCATCGGTCGCGGCCAGCCAGGTCGGCTATGAAAGTCCCTCGCAGTTCAGCCGGGAATTCAAGCGGTTTTTCGGGCGCAGCCCGATCGACGAGGCACGCATGATGAAGGAAGCGATGGCGCTGCGCACACGGGTGGATTGGGCACGCGCCGCTTGAGCGCGGCGCGGGTCCTGCGCGGGTCCTGCGCCGGAGAAATCGGCCAAGGACGTCCTGCAGAGAATCGGGCAAGCGCTCCATAGGATTCGGCATGGGCTTGCGCGCTCGCACTTCGTACAGTGACGGCAAGCGATGGCATCGACGGTCGAACGTCGCCATCGCGGCCCTTCCTCTTCTACTGTACGGAGTTCACATCATGAATGCACAGCAAGGCCAGCGCGACCTCGAAGGCCGGGTCGCCATCGTGACCGGCGCGGCCGGCGGAGTCGGACGCGCGACCGTGGAACTGCTCCACCGCCGCGGCGCGCGCGTGGTGGCCGAGGACATCAAGGACACCGTTGCCGAACTCGAGATCGACGGCGAGATCGTCGCCATCACCGGCGACGTGTCGCAGGAAGTCACCGCCCGCGCCGCCGTAGATACGGCGATCGCTCGCTTCGGCCGGCTCGACATCCTGGTCAACAATGCGGCCCGGATCATCAACCGCACGGTCGCCGACATGACTGTCGACGAATGGGACCAGATTCTTGCGATCAACGCGCGCGGCATGTTCGTGCACGCCCGCGAAGCGCTGCGGGCCATGGTGCCCGCCAGGCGCGGCGCCATCGTCAACGTCGGCTCCTACGCCTGCGTGGTCGCGCTACCGACCATCGGCGCCTATGCCGCCTCCAAGGGCGCGGTCGCGCAACTGACGCGCGTGCTGGCGGCCGAGAACGGCCAGCACGGCATCCGCGTCAACGCGGTGGGACCGGGCGATATCGTGACCGGCATTCTCGACGACCAGATGCCGAACGGCCGCGAGTTCCTCGCCGAACACGGCAAGAACAACCTGCTGGGCCGCGCCGCGCAACCGGAGGAGATCGCCGAGGTGATCGCCTTCCTGGCGTCGGACAAGGCGAGCTTCGTGACCGGCGCGCTGGTGATGGCCGATGGGGGGCATACCGCGGTTTGAGTCCAAGGCATGCCGGCGGTGGTCACGTGCCGCGGTCGGCAGTCATGGAGACGCAGCCCCGTCCGCGAACAGTCCACCGCCACTCGCCAGCAGCTCCATCGTGGATTTCTAAACAGCGCGCAGTGATACTAAAGTATCGTTTTCGATGAATATGATACTTTGCTATCGTCATTGACTGCCCCCAGCATCGATACTAAAGTATCTTTATGGCGAAAAATGATACTTTAGTACAATGAAAACCATTGAAGAGGTGTCCCAAGTCCTGTCCGCCCAGACCGAACGTGTCGGCTACGGCAAGACCCGACTTGCCCATGACGCCGGAATCACTTTTCGGACCCTTAGCCACGTTCTGCAAGGGAATCAGGACTTCAAGGTTTCCACGCTGTTGGCCGTCGCCGATCGGCTTGGCCTCGAGCTGATGTTGGTTCCGCGGGAAGCCCGACCGCTGTTCGGGGCGGCGGGTCCCGCGCAGCCTGCCATTCCATCGGTGGTCGATGCCGCTCTCCAACGCCTGAAGTCCAACCGCCCGCAATGAACCTCAAGACCCTGGCCATCTATCTCGGCGAACAGCGCGCTGGCCTGCTGTTTCAGTACGGCACCGACAACCCGATCCTGCGCTTCGTCGCGGACGACGCCTTCGTTGCGCTGGGAGACAAGGCCCCTACCCTGTCGCTGTCGATGCGCGCCGACGACCCGGAAACGCAGCGCGCCTTGTGGGCCAATGTCTCGGCGCCGGTGTTCAACGGCCGGCAATCCAGACGCAAGGGCTGGCTGCTGCCCCCGTTCTTCCAGGGGCTGCTGCCCGAAGGCGTGTTTCGGGATCATGTTGCCGCGGTCCGTGGCTGCGAACCGGACGACCATTTCGAGATGCTGGCGGCGACCGGCAGAGACTTGCCGGGCAATGTCCACGCGCGGCCCGTCACACTGACGCGGCAGGAAGCCGCGCATCTGGTGACGCAGGATGCCGACTCGCTGGAAATGAGCGTCGTCGAGGAGCCGATGGAGGATGGCGTCTCCGTTTCCGGCGTGCAGCCGAAGGTCGGCGTCATCCGGGATGGCGACCGCTATGTGGGCCGCACAAAGATGCAGGACACCCACATCATCGCCAAGCTGCCCGTCGTCGGTCATCCGCTGTTGCCCGAACTGGAAGAACTATCGTTGCGGCTGGCCCGGGCGGCGGGCGTGGATGTCTGCGAGGCAAAGCTGGAACCGCTGGAGAAGCTCGCCGTCGAGCATGGCTACGACCTCGGCAACGACGTCACCGGCGCCACGAACTTTCTCGCGGTCACACGTTTCGACCGGGCGCCCGGCTCACGTTTCCATGTGGAGGATTTCGGCCAGATCATGGCTGTCGAGCCCGAAGACAAGTACCGCCACAGCTATCTCGCGATGGCCGCGATCATGCTGGCGCAACCCTCTCTGGGCGAGGCGGCAGTGCACGAGCTGCTGCGGCGGATGACGGTCAACGAGCTGCTTGGCAACCCGGACATGCATCTGAAGAACGTGGGCGTCATCTACCGGGACGGCATCACACCGACCTTGTCTCCCGCCTACGACATCGTCGGCTACAGCGCCTATCAGCGCCGTACCGGCCATGCCATCTTCATCGTGCCACCGGAGCTGTTGCCGCCATCCGCGGACGGCACACGCGGGCGCCATCAGCACTTGTCGCCAGCCATGCTGCGCCAGTTTTGCGGACATCTGCGGCTGCTCGAGAAACCGGCCGCCGCGGCGATCCAGCGTACCGTGCTGGCGGCCGTGAAGAACTGGCCGCAGATGATTGTCGCGTCGCGGCTCACCGACATGCAGAAGAGCAATCTGCTTGCCCACTTCGAGCAGCACCCCATGGTCATCTCGGTGCGCAAGCGGGCCGCCGGTCGGAGCCGCGCGGCATCCATCGAATCCTAGATCCGTCCGCTATCGCTGCGGCGTTGGTTCCACGGCGGAGGCGTGTGAGTAGCAAAGTAGTCAACGCTGTATTTGGACTACTTCGCTACTCATCTCGGCCACTGTGGCACCAGGCTGAACGGCGGGCGCGGCTTCGTGCACGCAGGGCTACGTCAACCGCCGATATGCGGCCGGTCCGACTGCATCCGGTCGCCCTGCTCGTCCGGTGGCGATACCTGCTCGTTCATCACCTCGTTTGCCGTGGGACCCGGTTTTTTGCCCGACTTTTCTCCGGCCTTTTCGCCTGGCTTCCCGCCCTGCTGCTGCCCCTGGCCCTGGCCTTGGCCGTGCTGCCCCTGCGCACCGCTCCCCGCCGGGTTGCTTTCCGACGGCAGCGTGTCGGCTTCGGCGGCCGGATTCTGCCCGCGTTCCTGCGACAGCGAGCCCTTTTCCGGCTTCAGCGACTCGACGGACTGCGGGGCCACGGGATTCGGGATCCCTGAAGATTTGTCCTTCATGCGCATCTCCGTTTGCAATGGGTGGAGGGTGCAGCCTGCGGCTTGCCGCGACAGCGCGGCGCCGCAGCCCTTCCCATTGCCGACGCAAGACACATACCCGCGGGCGCCGGGCGGCCTTCAGTCGACCGTCACCCCGTTGGCCCGGATGATCTCGCCCCATACCTTGATGTCGTCGCGGATCGTCGCCGCGAAGGCCTCGCTGGTCTTGGCCGGCGGATTGGCCATGTTCATCAGCGCGAAGCGCTCGCGGATCTGCGGGTCGCCCAGCATGCCGTTGATCTCCGTGTTGAGCCGCTTGACGATCGGCGCCGGCGTGCCGGCGGGCGCGAACAGGCCATACCAGCTGTTGGTATCGAACGGATAGCCCTGTTCGCGCATGGTCGGCACCTCGGGCGAAACCGAGCCGCGGCGGCTGCCGCTGATCGCCAGCGCGCGGATCTTGCCGGAGCGGATCAGCGGCAGCGACGACGAGGTATCGACGAAGGCCACCTTGATCATGCCGCCCTGCAGATCGTTCAGTACCTGCCCCACGGCCTTGTACGGGACGTGGCGCATGCGCAGTCCGGCCTGCATCTTCAGCGCCTCCATCGTCAGGTGCCCGCCGGAGCCGATGCCCCACGAGCCGTAGTCGTAGGCATCGGGTCTGGCCTTGACCGCGGCGACGAACTCGCGCAGGTTGCGCGCGGGAAAATCCGGCGTGACCACCAGGAAGTTTCCGCCCTCGCCGACCTGCGCGACCGGCGCCAGGTCGCGCAGCGCGTCGTAGGGGAGCTTGGGCTGCAGCGTATGGTTGATGACGACCGACGCCGCATAGGTGAACAGCAGCGTATAGCCATCGGGCGCGGCCTTGGCGACGGCATCGACGCCGATGATGCCGGTCGCGCCGGGCTTGTTGTCCACCACCACGGTCTGTCCCAGCCGCTTGCCCAGCCGTTCGGCGATGACGCGGGCGAACAGGTCGGTGCCGCTGCCCGCCGAGGACGCCACCACGAGCCGGATCGGCCGCGACGGCCAGGCATCGGCCGCCCATGCCGGCCCCGCCGCGAGCGGCGCGGCGATCATGGCCATCAGCGCCAGCAGCGTTCGCCGCCGACTACCTTGCGGCGCGCCGCTGTCCATGTCCTTGATGCGCGCTTCTTCCTTGCTGTCGAACGACATCATTCGGTTCCTCCCTGTCATCGGCTGAACGGTTGGCTGAGCGGTCGGCTGAACGGGTGGCGCTCGCCGCGTTCGATGCTGTCGGCGCAGGCCAGGTAGAGGCTGCGCGAAACATAGCTGGCGACCTGGCGCGAGCGCTGGCGCAGCCAGCCGGCTTTCAGTTCGCGCGCGCGCCGCAGCGTCGGCGCATCGCCGGGCGCGCCGGCGAGCACGTCGATCACATGGAGCGCGAGCTGAATCTCGCCCTTGTCGGCGAGCGCCTGGGCATGGCGGATCAGCGCGTCGTGATCGCTGACCGCCTCGGCGATCTGCGCGCCCGCCTGCTCGGGCGGGGCCGGATGCAGCGACGTCGCGTTGCGGTCCCACCAGCCGTTTTCGGCGCGGTAGATGTCGCGCGCGATATAGCTGGGATCGCCGTAGCTCGGCCGCATCCATGGCTTGCCGAACAGCGCTTCGGGATAGCGCAGCGCCGCCAGCATCTCGCGCTCGTCCATGCCCTGGTTGATCAGCCGGATCACCTCGTCGTGCAGCCAGTGCAGCGCGCCGGCGGTATGGCGCAGTACCTCGACCGCCTGCGCGCCGCACAGGTCCGCGCCGAATTCCCGCACCACGCGCTGCGGCTCGAGTGCGGCGAGGTTTTCCAGCGTGCGCGCCCAGCGCGGTGCGTCGCGCAGCGTGCGCAGCGGGGTGCCGATGTTCGGGATCGAATCGATGACGGCAGGACCGCCGTACAGGATCCGCGATTCCGGGAGCCAGACCGCGACCGCGTCGTCGGTCTCCGACGGCGCCCACAGCAGCTCGGCGCGGCGCGGACCGGTGCCGACGGTCAGCCCCTGCGCAAAGGTCTCGGTCGGTGCGTGCTGGCTCAGCTTGCCGCCCAGGCGTCCGCGCGGCTGGCGGAACTGGACCTCGGCCAGCGCCTCCTGCAGCGGCATGGTGGCGCGGTAGCGGGCCTGGCGCGGCAGCACGTTGGCGTGGGCGATCACGCGCGGCGCGGGGTCGCCGCGTTCGGCGCAATGCGCGAGCCACAGCGGCAAGCCGCTGTTGTAGCCGAGATGGCCGTGGCTGAAGACGATGGCCGCCAGCGGCAGCGAAGTCACGCTGCGCAGCGCGTCGATCATGCTCCGCGTGATGGCGCCGCCGGGACCGGCATCGACCAGCAGCAGCGCATCGCCATCGGCGGCACCGGCCTGCGTGGTGGTCTGCGTGGCGATCCGCGCGACGAAGGACTGGCCCTGGCCGTGCAGCTTCCAGACGCCCGGGGCGACGGCCTCGACCCCGTCGCCGGTGGCCAGCGCGGCGGGGCGCGCTTCGAAATCCTGCATGCGAACGACTCCTGTGACAGAACGAAGGACGAGCGCCGCCCCGCTCCGTCGGGGAGCGTCATCGTGGGCAACGCCAGGAAAAGGTGGGCTGCGCTAGCGCCGGCCGACGCGGGAACCGACCGGCGCGCTCAGGCTCGCGGCGCAGAAGTCGATCAGCTCGGACAGCGGCGGCTCGCCGCCGCGGCGGCCCTGATCGCGATACCAGTGCGCCAGCGAATAGACCACGGTGTCGTTGAACCAGGTCAGCCGCAGATTCATGACCTCGCGCGGCACCTGCGGACACAGCGTGAATACCAGCTTGCGCACGCGGATCAGCGCCGACACCGCGTCGCGTTCGACCAGTCCCTTCTTCAGCAGGTTCGGGCTGAACGTGGTCTGCGCCAGCACCTGCAGGTAGTGGCGGCCCCAGTCGGTATCGCGCACCGCATCGGCCAGCGGCAGGATGGTGGACTCGACCACCGCATGCAGATCGGTGTCGCGGCCCTCGGCGACCAGCCGGTCCAGATAGCGATGGCGAATCACGTTGATCTGGTGCAGCCGCCGGTTCAGCAGATGGCTGACCAGCGCCTCGCGCGAGCCGAAGTGGTAGTGCAGCGCGGAGCGGTTGCGCTGCCCGCTCTCGATCACGATCTGCCGCAGCGGCACCTGCTCGACGCCATGCTCGGCAAAGAGCCGCTCGGCGATCTCCAGCATCCTGGCCGCGGTGCCGGGCACCTGGGCGTCGTCCTCGGCGGCCGGCGCAGCTGTCTTGCGCCGCCCCGCCGTCTCGGCGTCCTCGCCGATCACCGAGCGAATCTGTTTCAGCTTCATGCGTGCAATCCGCGTTTTCCCCGCGAACATCGCGAGGTTCGCTGTCAGCATAGTCGCGTCGCGCCGTTCTAATACTAGGGATTAACCCGAGAACTCCGGCGCCGCCAACGGCGTGCCGGGCGCATCGGGGTAATCCCCAGATTTTCGAATCGCGATGCGGCGCTATGGTGTTCCGGACCCGCGTAATACGACGTATTAAACGCGAGCGGGCAACGAAAACACCGCAAGACGCGGAGGAGACACGGCATGAAGCGATGGTGGATCACGGCGGCGGCCGCCGGCCTGATGGCGCAGGGCGCGCATGCGCAATCGTCGGTGACCTTGTATGGCGTGGTCACCGCCAGCCTGCAGTACGTCAACAATTCGCAGAACGTCAGCGGCGGCGTGCTGGCGCCTGGCAGCGGCTCGCGCACGATGCTCAATTCGTCGGGCATCGCGCAGTCGCGCTTCGGCCTGCGCGGCACCGAGGAGCTCGGTGGCGGCACGCAGGCGCTGTTCGTGCTGGAGAACCAGTTCAACACCGACGACGGACGGATGGGGCAGAACGCGATGTTCGGCCGCCAGGCGTTCGTCGGCCTGAAGAACGACAAGCTCGGCCGCATCACCTTGGGCCGCCAGTACACCTCGTCGTTCCTTGCGCTGGGCAGCTTCACGCCGGTCGCCTACGCGCCCGAGTTCGAGCCGGTGGTCGGCATGGCCGGGCCGAACTTCCGCGAGAACAACATGGTGCAGTACCAGGGCAAGTTCGGGCCGTTGTCGCTGCACACGCACTGGTCGTTCGGAGAGCGCACCGGCAGCCTGGCGGCGGGCTCGGCCTATGGCATCGGCGTGTCGTACTACACCAACGGCTTCGGCGTGGCGGCCGCCTATGACGAAGTCAAGACGCTGAACGCCGCGCAGGCGGCCGGCGCCTCGTCCTCGGGCGACTACGGCCGCGACATGCGGGCCTTCCTGGCCGGCAGCTACGAGATCGGCGCGTTCAAGTTCGTCGCCGGCTACCGCTGGGGCAACTCGGTCGCGCCCGGCGAGGGCACCCCGACGCTGCTGCCCCACCGCGACGACATGTATTGGGCCGGCGTGCACTGGCAGACCACGCCCGCGCTGCGGCTGAGCCTGGCCTGGTACTACGACGACATCAAGCGCGCCGATATCGGCGGCGCCAGCGTCAACCCGGCCAATCCGCAGCAGTACCTGGCGCTGGCCGACTACCGCCTGACCAAGCGCACCGATGTGTTCGCCGGCGTGATGTACGCGCGCAATGCCTCGCTGAACTGGGACAACATCGCCTACCTGCCCAACGGGCAATCGGTCGGCTACGCGCCGGCGACCTCGCAGGTCTACTACAAGCGCCCCGACGCCAAGGGGCAGCTCGGCATCTCGCTGGGCATCCGCACCATCTTCTAGACGCCACGACGCAAGCCATGGAAAACACCACGACCGATCCCGCCCTCGCCGCGCGCCTGCGCGAGGCCTTCATCTATACCTTCCCGGTGCACGACCTCGCTCAGGTCCGCTGGCAGATCACGCAGAACCCGCAGAATCGCAACCGCGTGCCCGTCAATGGACTGCTGCATTACCGCCGGCTGCTCGACCATCGCGCCCGCACCGTGACGCAGCCCAACAACGACACGCTCTATACGCTGTCGTACCTGGCGCTGCACGACGGACCGATGCTGCTGCGGCTGCCCGACATGGGCGAGCGCTACTACAGCATCGCGCTGCTGGACATCTTCACCAACAACTTCGCCTGCATCGGCAACCGCACCACGGGCACACGGGCGGCCGAATTTCTGCTGGCGGGGCCGGACTGGGCCGGCGACGCGCCGGCCGGTGCGCGGCTGGTACGCTGCCCCAGCAACGACGTCTGGCTGCTGGGCCGGTTGCTGGTCGATGGCGAGCACGATCTGCCGGCGGTGCATGCGCTGCAGGACGCGATCGGCCTCGAGCCGGTGGCACGGCGGGATGGCGGAAATGGCGCCGATGGCGGCGATGGCGGCGATGGCGGCCTGCTGAAGACCGTGCCCGACGAGGCCGATCCGGCGCGCTATCTCGATCTGGTCAATGAGGTGCTGGGCCGCAATCCGGTCCCTGCCGACGAGCGAGACCTGGTGGCGGGCTTTGCCGAAGCCGGCGTCCGCCCGGGCCATCGCGACGTCTTCGCGCAGTTGCCGGCGCCGGTCCAGCAAGCGTGGCGCACGATGCTGCCGGCGCTGCGCAAGGAGCTGGCGCGCACGCCGGGCTTCGGCAACGGCTCCGAATCGGGGCCGTGGCAGTCGGGCCCGGACCATCTGGGCAACTTCGGCAAGGACTACACCTACCGCGCCCATGTGTCGCTGATCGGACTGGGCGCGCTGGAACGCGCCGAGGCGATCTACGCGACCTGCGTCAACGATGCCGCCGGCGAACGGCTGGACGGGGCCCGTGCCTACCGGCTGCATATCCCGCCGGCGATGCCGGTCGACGCGTTCTGGTCGCTGTCGATGTACGAGTTCGCGCCCGATGGGCGGCGCTTCTTCACGGAGAACCCGATCGGCCGCTATACGATCGGCGACCGCACGCCGGGGCTACAGGTCAACGCCGACGGCAGCATCGACCTGTGGCTGCAGCATGCGCGGCCCGAGCCGGCGCGCGAGGCGAACTGGCTGCCCGCGCCGGCCGGACGGTTCTCGCTGACGCTGCGCTACTACCATCCGCGCGAGGCGCTGCTGTCGCGGCGCTTCGTGCAGCCGGCGCCGGAGCCGATCGGCAGCTAGCGCGCGTCGCGCACCGGCTCGGCGTGACCGGCGTGGTCGGCGTGACCGGCACGGCAATGCGCCACGGCCGGCGCGGCCAGGCCGGCCAACTGGCGCAGCGTCTCGACCTCGTCGGCCTGCCACGCCGACCTCGGGCTGAGGTAGTTGAACGTGCCGATGCAGCGACCCCGCTCGCCGATCGGTACATTGACCACTGCCCTCAGCCCGAGCGCGCGGATCGTTGCGACATCGTCGAATACTTCGGTCAGCGCCGCGTCGCCCTCGCCGACGAAGACCTCGCAGCGCTCCAGCAGCTGGCGCGCCCACGGCGTATCGCCCTTGCGCTTGCTGCCGCCGACCGGATAGGCGGCGGGATCGCTGGACCATTGGCGCACCACCTCGCGGCTGTCCGGGCGCCACAGATTGACTGTCAGCAGCCCGGGACCGAGCAGCGCCAGCGTGGCGGCGCCGACCGCGTCGAACAGCGCGGCGGTCCGTTCGGACTGGGCAACCGCAACCTCCAGCGCGGACGCCTGCTGCGCGGACAATCGCGGCCGCAGCGCAGCCAACGCTGCCATCGCAGAATCCACCCGCAGATTCGATGCTT
The DNA here is from genome assembly GCF_053903255.1 of Cupriavidus sp. JZ107. NCBI lineage: Bacteria > Pseudomonadati > Pseudomonadota > Betaproteobacteria > Burkholderiales > Burkholderiaceae > Cupriavidus > Cupriavidus sp. JZ107. The sequence goes on from NZ_CP096480.1 coordinate 1,494,784, forward strand.
CGCTCACGCTTACTCCGCGCTGATCTTCAGGTCGCGGATCAGCTTGCCGTAGCGCTCGGCATCGCGCCGCAGCACCTGGCCGAACTGCTGCGGCGTCGACGTGGTCGTCTCCACGCCGATCGCGTCCATCTTCGCCTTGACCTCGGGCAGCTGCATCACCTTGTTGATCTCGGCATTCAGGCGCGCCACCAGCGCCGGCGGCATGCCGGCGGGACCGAAGGCGCCATACCAGACCGCCAGTTCGTAGCCCGGCACGGTCTCGGCGACCGTCGGCACATTGGGCAGCAGCGGCGAGCGCTTGGCCTCGGTCACCGCCAGCAGCTTCAGCTTGTTGGCCTTGACGTGCGGCAGCGTCTGCGTGCCGGCCGAGAACAGCAGCTGGGTCTGGCCCGCCACCGTGTCGACCACGGCCGGCGCGCCGCCCTTGTACGGCACGTGCAGCATCTCGACGCCGGCCATCTTCTCGAACAGCACCGCGCTCAGATGGTTGGTGGAACCCGGGCCCGCGCTGGCGTAGGCCAGCTTGCCGGGATTGGCGCGTGCATAGGCGATCAGTTCCTTGACGTTGTTGGCCGGCACCGATGGGTGAACCACCATCGTGTTGGTGACATAGGCCAGCAGGCCCAGCGGCGTGAAATCCTCGACGCCGCGGAACGGCATATTGGGCATCATCGCCGGATTCATCGCATGCGTGCTCATCGAGCCGATCAGCAGCGTATAGCCGTCCGGCTTGGCGCGCGCGACCATCGCCGAGCCGATATTGCCCGACGCGCCCGGCTTGTTGTCGACGATCACCGGCTGGCCCAGCGAGCGCGTCAGCCGTTCGGACAGCACGCGCGCCAGGATATCGGTCGAACCGCCCGGGGCCCACGGCACCACCAGTGTGACCGGCTTGGTCGGATAGTCCTGCGCCGCCGCGGTGCCCGCGGCGCAGCACAGCGCCAGCGCGGCCACGCCGCGCAGCCAGCTTCGAATCGTCGTCTTCATGGTCGCTTTCCTCCTCGCGTTCATCCTCGCTTCTCCCCGTATGTCATGCCGGGCGCACCGCGCGTCCGGCCTGTCGTTCTGTCGTTCTGTCATTTTGTCGTTCGATCGTGCCGTGACATGCCGACGCCTGTGCCGGCCGTGCCGCGGCATCCCCGTTCTCAAGGCATCCCCGCTGTCAACGTCCCACCGCATAGCCCTGCATGCCGCGCGGATTCGCGCCGGCGCGCAGCACCAGCCTGCCCTTGCCGTCGCGCTCGCGCGAACAGGCCGACATCCGTCCTTCCGACCACGGCTCGCCGACCCGCAATTCATGGCCGGCATCGCGCAGCGCGTCCAGCGTGGCCTGCGGAAAGCGCGATTCGATGCTGAGCCGGTTCAGCACGGTCTGGCGCGGCCAGAACGAGCCCGGGAAGTGGTCGATGTGCCAGGCCGGCGCGTCGATCGCTTCCTGCAGGTTCATGCCGTGCACCGCGTGGCGCAGGAAGAAGGCCAGCGACCATTGATCCTGCTGGTCGCCGCCGGGCGTGCCGAACACCATGTAAGGCTCGCCGTCGCGCAACGCCAGCGACGGCGACAGCGTGGTGCAGGGCCGCTTGCCCGGCGCCAGCGAATTGGGCAGGCCCGGCTCGAGCCAGGTCATCTGCAGCCGCGTATTGAGCGCGAAGCCCAGCGCCGGAATGGCCGGGCTCGACGACAGCCAGCCGCCGGATGGCGTGGCGGCGACCATATTGCCGTCGCGGTCGATCACGTCGAGATGGCAGGTGTCGCCGACGAAGATCTCTTTCTCGGCCCACTGCTGCACCGGCGGCAGCGCGGCAAAGGTCGGCTCGCCGACGCCGAAGCGCGTATCGGCGTTTGCCAGCGTGCGTTCGGCCGCGTCGAGATCGGGCAGCCGCGGCGCGCGGCCGTCGACGCTGCCGGCACGCAACTCGCGCGATGCCTGCTCCCCGATCAGTTGCGCTCGCGCCCGCAGATAGTCCGCGTCGAGCAAACCCTGCGCCGGCACGTCGGCAAAGCGCGGGTCGCCATACCAGGCCAGGCGATCTGCCATTGCCAGCTTGGCCGCCTCAGCGATCCGGTGGACGAAGCCCGGCGACGTCGGTTCGTGCGCCTCCAGCCCCGCGTGCCGCAGCATGCCGAGCTGCTGCAGGAAGGCCGGGCCCTGGCTCCAGACGCCGCACTTTGCGACCGTATGGCGGCCGAAATCCAGCGTCAGCGGCGCCTCGACCTCGGGCTGCCAGCCCGCCATGTCCTCGTAGCGCAGCAGGCCGCGATGGCGCTCGCCGGTGGTGTCGCGAACCTGCTGGGTGCGGCAGTAGGTATCGATCTCGCGCGCGACGAAGCCGCGATACCAGCAATCGAGCGCGGCATCGATCTGCTTCTCGCGCGTGCCGCCGGCCGCCTGCGATTCTTCGACGATGCGCCGGTAGGTGCGCGCCAGCGCGGGCGTCGCGTGCAGGCTGCCGGGCGACGGCACGCGGCCATCGACGAGCCAAACGTCGGCCGAATCGCGCCATTCGCGCTGGAACAGTTCGCGCACCGCGAGGATCGCCTGCGAAATGCGCGGCACCAGCGGAAAACCGTCGCGCGCGTAGGCGATCGCCGGCGCCAGTACGTCGGCCAGCGACCACGTGCCGTAGTCGCGCAGCATCGTCAGCCAGGCGCCAAACGCACCGGGCACGGTAGCGGGCATCAGGCCGATGCCGGGCATCAGATCCAGCCCCATCGCGCGCAGCGCGGCCGGATCTGCCAGCGCCGGTGCGGGACCCTGGCCGCAGATCGAGCGCACCGCGCGTTCGCGTTCGCTCCACAGCAGGATCGGCACCTCGCCGCCGGGGCCATTCAGATGCGGCTCGACCACCTGCAGCACGAAACCGCCGGCCACCGCCGCATCGAAGGCATTGCCGCCGCGCTCGAGCACGCCCATCGCGGTCTGCGAGGCGAGCCAGTGCGTCGACGAGACGACGCCGAAGGTACCGACGATTTCGGGGCGGGTGGTGAACATGCTGGTTTCCGAGTGCGGCCTGACTGGGCAGGAATGGGGCAAGTATAGAAAGATCGAATAACCAGAACGGACGATTGCATTATTCTTCCATTCCCGAATGGTTATACGTCTGGGGATACGACTGGGAATACGACTCCCCGCATCCGACCCCTTTGCCTTTTTTCTTTCTTCGCCATGCCCGCCTTCGCCGACCGCCTGCAGCACAACCTGATCTCCCGCCTGCGCCTGAAGCAGCTGTCGCTGCTGCTGGTATTGGAGCGGCATCGCTCGCTGTCGCGCGCGGCGGCCGAGCTGAACCTGAGCCAGCCGGCGGTCACCAAGGCGCTGCGCGAGATCGAGGAGATCTTCCTGACGCCGCTGTTTCACCGATCGCGCGCGGGACTGGAGGCCACCGAGACCGGTGCCGCGGTGCTGGCGTATGCGCGGCTCGCCTTGGCCGACGCACGCGCGCTCGGCGACGAGCTGGCGGTCCTCGATACGGGGCTCGGCGGCAGGCTCCGGATCGGCGTGATTCCATTCATCGCGCCGGCGATACTCGACGCGGCCTGCTCGCATGCGCTGAGCCAGCAGCCGCGCATCGCGGTGCTGGTGCGCGAGGGCACCACCGACGAACTGGTCGGCGCGTTGCGCGCGCACGAGGTCGATTGCGTGATCGCGCGCTCCTTCTATGCCGCCGGCGAAGACATCGTGCAGATGCCGCTGTACCGCGAGGAGCCGGCGCTGGTGGTGCCGTCGCGCGCGGCGGCGCGGCTGTCGCGCGGCCCGCTCGATTGGGCTCGGCTTGCCACGCTCGACTGGATCATGCCGCCGCCGCAGACGCCGACACGCCGCACGATCAACACGATGTTTGCGACCGCGGGCGTGGCGCCGCCGCTGCCGCTGGTCGAGACCTATTCGATCAAGACGATCGCCACGCTGCTGCGGACGCAGCCGCGCACGATCACCATCGTGCCGCGCGCGGTCGCGGCGGAGCTTGCCAACGGCGGCGGCGCCGCGCTGCTGCCTCATGCGTTGCGCTGGGACCTGCCGCCTGTGGAGGCGATGTGGCTGCGCCGCGCCCAGCACAGCGGGCCGCTGATGGCGCTGGTGACGGCGCTGCAGGCGGCGAGCAGCTGAGAGCGCAACGCGCCGCCACCCACGCCGTGATGGGGTCTACGACTACTGCGCGGCCTCCGGCTGCATGTAGAACACCTCCCACAGATGGCCGTCCAGGTCTTCGTAGCCGTGCTGATACATGAAGCCGTAGTCCTTCGGCTCGTTCGGCGTGCGCGCGCCGGCTGCGACCGCCTTCGACACCATGTCGTCGACCGCGGCACGGCTGTCCATCGACAGCGCGAGTATCACTTCGTTGCTGCTGCCGGTATCGCAGATGGCCTTGCCGGTGAACGTCCTGAAGAATTCCTCGACCAGCAGCATCACGTAGATCTGGTCCGACACGATCATGCAGGTGGCATTGCGGTCGGTGAATTTCGGATCGAAGCGATAGCCGAGCCGCGTAAAAAAATCGACCGAGCGGTCGAGGTCCTTGACGGGGAGGTTGACGAAGATCTGGCTTGCCATCGAGGCGTCTCCTGTTTTCGGAACTGTTTTTGAAATGGAATGGGTCGGAATGCGATTTGTCGTTACGACGTGCTGACCCACGGATCATAGCTGCCGATGGTCCACAGATGGCCTTCCAGATCGAAGCAGCTGAAATCGCGGCCGCCATAATCCTGATCCTTCAGATCGAGCACGATCTGCGCGCCGGCAGCCTGGGCGCGCGCGAATACCGCATCGGGATCCGGCACGACCAGATAAATGCTTTGGGTCTGCCCGCCGCCGACTTCGTCCGGCTGGCGCATCAGCTTGCCATACGGGGAATCGAGCACCGAACCCAGCATCACCATGCCCTTGCCGTAACGCAATTGCGCGTGGGCAATGGTGCCGTCATCGTTTTCCACGACTAGATGCCGGGTAAAACCAAAGGTATCGCATAACCACGCGATTGCCGACGGCGCATCGCGATAGCGCACGCACGGGATCGCCGTGCTGCCCTGGCTGGGGGAAGCGCCGGAATTCATATCGGTCATTTCTGTCGCTCCTTGCGCGGCGTGGTGGCCGCGTTGTCAGTCTGGAATCGAATCGGAATTCGATTCGCCACCGGGAATGAATCGACTGAAGGACTCGCCGCGCAACACTGCCGGTCTCGCGCGGCAAATCCAGTAGGCAGCATAGACGATCGTTTTCTCGTGCAATGGCCGCGCACGATGCGACGAGAACGTTTCTTCCGACACGGGTGACCGGTTATACTCCGCGCTCCATAAACCACATTTCGGGTATATCGAACAATGGCCGTTGCCAACAAGAAAAGCGCACCGCGCGCAGTGAAGTCCGCCAAGCCGGCGGCGCCGACCAAGAAGGCCAGCGTGCTGGCACGCGAAGCGCAAGCCGCGAAGAAGCGCCTGCTGAAGCTGCGCGCCGACACCAAGAAGGCGATCGACGCCGCCAAGCGCGAAGTGGCCGAGACCGTCGCCGCCGCCAAGCTGGCACTGCAGGCCGAGAAGCAGGCTGCCAAGGACAAGCTGGCCGCGCAGAAGGAAAAGGCCAAGGCCGCGAAGGCCGCGAAGTCGGCAAAGAAGCCGGCCGGTGCGAAGACCGCCGCGCCGAGGAAGGCTGCACCGAAGGCGGCTGCACCGAAGGCCGCTGCACCGAAGGCAGCGAAGCCGGCCGCCAAGGTCGTCAAGGCTCCGAAGAAGGCTGCACCGAAGGCAGCCGCAAAGGCGAAGCCGGCCGCCGGCGCCGTCGTCGCCAAGGCAGCCTGAGCGCCGGCGATCCTGCTGCCATGCCCTCGTCGAGGGCGGCATCATGGCACCGCGGCGATCGCCCGATCGCGCGGTGCCGACCCTCCCGCCGAGGGGCTACCGATTTGGGGGTAGCCAAGCCCATCCCTCTGTGCCGATAATCTGCTTTCTTCCGGCAGCACTTTCTTGCGTTAAATCACTTTGCGTCAATCGCTTGCGCTCATTGGAGTGAGCTTGGCAGCGCTTTTTCCGAACGCTCGCACGATGACCGCGCAAATGACACCGAATGGGAATGGCAATGAAGGAAGCCTTGCAACGTTGTCCGCTGTGCACAACCATCACGGAAGCATCGGCACGCCCGCGCTCATATGGGCAATGGATGCGCTATCAATGCCGCAATGACGACTGCGGTCCCACCGAAATCAGCACCAAGGCACGCTCGCATCTGCGGCGCGGCGAACGCCAGGCGGAACTGCGCAGCGTAGCGAAATCGTGCCGCCATAACGGCGCGCGCTTGCGGATCGGCTACGACGGCCCGAGCGGGGAATTCCAGCTGGAAGTGGTCGAATAAAAACGGGCTCGACGCCGACAGGCCACCGCGGCGCACCGCATGTCTCAGGGCTCGACCGACGGCTCGCGCTTCATGCAGCGCAGCACGAAGGTCGAGCGGCTGTGCCGCAGCCCGGGCAGCTTGTACAGCTTGTGGCGCAGGAACTCCTCGTAGCCTTCGGTGCCCGCCACCGCCACCTTGATCAGATAGTCATACTCGCCGGTCAGCAGGTACGCCTCCATGACCTCGGGCAGTTGCGCCAGTGCGCGGCCGAAGCGGTCGAGCATGTCGTCGTCGTGCCGCTCCAGCGTGACCTCGATCAGCACGGTGTCGGGCAGGCCCAGCGCCTTCTGGTTCAACAACGCGGTATAGCCCTGAATCACGCCGGCCTCCTCGAGCGCACGGACGCGGTTCCAGCACGGCGTGGGAGACAGCCCGACCTGTTCGGCCAGCTTCAGATTGGACAGACGGCCGTCCCGGCGCAGCGCGCGCAGGATGCGGCGGTCGGTTTCGTCCAGTTTGGGGGCGAGCTTGCCTGGCGGGCGGCCCGCGGTTGGGGTCGTGGCGGCGCTGGTTGGATCGGCCATGGGAAACGGTTCGAGTGGGTCAATTCGGTCGAGAAAGAAGATTTCTCTCCCAGATGGCGACATACTACCCGATTCATTCTGCTGTAGGCCTGAGAACCAGAATATTGAGAAGCACATTCTGCCTGCCGGCTGGTAGATTCACTACATCGTCACTACCACCGGTTGCCGTCATGTCCGCCCAAGCCTCCACGCCCGCCCTGCAACTCGCGCTGCTGCTCGACCAGCACGATCTGATCGGCGCGATCGAGTGGACGCTGGCGACGGCGCGCCGTACCGGACTGGGACTGGCCGCGATGACGCTCTCGCATAGCGCACTGCCTGGCGCCGGCCAATGGCTGCGGCTGACGGTGACCGCTGAAGAGCCGGCGCTGTTCTCTCTGCTGGTCAAGCGCCTGGAAAACGGCGTCGACGTGCGCGAAGTTGCCGTGGTCGAGGAAACCGCGGGGCAGCCGGAGGCGACGACCGTCCGGCGCCGCGATGGCGCGACCGCGGCCTCGCCGGCCGCCGCGCCGGTTCACTGATCGGCGTTCACGCCCGCCTTCGGCGCCCCCTGTCAGGCGGGCTCGGCCAGCAGGCCGTGGCCGAGCCGCTGCGACAGATCGGCGGCCGCCGCCCGGATGGCCGCGGCGACCGGACCATCGAGCCGTCCGTCGAAGGTGGCTGCGTTGCCCAGCGCCGTGATCGCCAGCACGATGCGGCCGTCCCGATCGAATACCGGTGTGCTGACCGAATCGACGCCCGCCAGCAGATCGCCATGGACGCTGCCGATCCCGCTGGCCCGCACCTGTTCGCGCAGCTGCGCGACCTCGGCCGCATCGCGCGGAAAGCGCGGCGGCTGCAGCGCGGCGCGCGCCGTCAGTTCGGCCTCGATCCGTGACGCCGTCACGGCCGGATCGAGAAACGCGGTAAAGACGCGGCCGGTCGCCGAAGACAGCAGCGGCATCACGGAGCCCGGCCGCACATTGACCGTGACCGGCCGCAGCGAATCGCGCCACTGCACCACGGTCGGCCCGTGGCTGCCCCATACCGCAGCCAGCACCGTTTCGCCGGTCGACGCGCATAGGTCGTCGAGCACCGGCGTCACCAGCCGCAGCGGATCGAGCTGGGCCAGGCACGCCAGCCCCATCCGCAGCGCATTGCGCCCCAGGCTGTAGCGACCGGTGTCGTCCTGCTCCACATAGCCGCGCTTGACGAAGCTGGCGAGGTAGCGGTGCGCCTTGGCGGGGTGCATGCCGGCGGCGAGCGCCACGTCCTTCAGCGGCATCGGGTGCAGGGCGCCGGACAGCGCGTCCAGCACCGACAGCCCGGTCTCCAGTGCCTGCACGCCGGCGCCGCCGCGCTCGCCGCTGCCCTCCCCCGTCTCCGCTTCGCTTCGCTGATTGGCCATTCCGGTCGCTCCCTTTTTCGAGCGCTTGGTTGTTTGATTACGTATAGCGTAATGCTAGCACGCACAACGTAATTTTCTCTTGACAGCCCGCAGACCGCCAATTACTTTTGGCATAACCGCATTACGCCTGACGTAATTGCATCGATCCATGTCGGCAAACGCGGCAACAAGAAGACGGCCCACCGTCCGCTCACCCACCCGAGAGGAGACAAACAATGAGAAAGATCTCGTCGATGCTGGCGCTCGCCGGCACGATGCTGACCGCGCTGGCGCTGGCGCCGCAGGCCGCCGCCCAGAGCTTCCCGAGCAAGCCGATTCGCTGGATCGTGCCCTATGCCGCCGGCGGCGGCTCGGACTTCCTGGCCCGCACCATCGGCCAGCAGCTGTCGACCCATATCGGCCAGCCGATCGTGGTCGAGAACAAACCCGGCGCCAACACCGCGATCGCCGCGGCCGAGACCGCGCGCTCGCCGCACGACGGCTATACCGTGATGTCGGCCGACAACGGCACGCTGGTCTTCAACCCGGCGCTGTACAAGACGCTGAGCTACAACCCGACGCGCGACCTGGCGCCGGTCTCGCTGCTGGGCAAGTTTCCGATGATCCTGGTGGTCGGCGCCAATGCCGAATACAAGGACGCGCGCGACTTCCTGACCAAGGTCAAGGCCGCCCCCGGCAAGGTCAGCTACGCCTCGGCCGGCGCCGGCAGCCCGCACCATCTGGCGATGGAACTGCTGAAGGAGCGGGCCGGCCTGCGCATGGTGCATATCGGCTATCGCGGCGCCGCGCCCGCGCTGCTCGACGTGGTCGGCGGCCAGGTGCCGGCGATGATGACCGACCTGGCCGCGGGCGCCGCCTTCCTGAAGGCCGGCAAGCTGCGTCCGCTGGCGGTGGCCAACGCCACCCGGCTGCCGCAGCTGCCCAATGTGCCGACCTTTGCGGAGGTGGGCCTGCAGGGCGTCGAGGCCGCCGCGCTGGTCGGCATGGTGGCGCCGGCCGGCACGCCGCCCGACGTGATCGCCAGGCTGCAGACCAGCGTCGCCGCGGCGATCAAGCAACCCGAGGTCAACCGCAAGCTGGTCGACTTCGGCGTCGAGCCGGTCGGCAGCACGCCGGAGCAATTCGCCGCATTGCTGCGCAGCGAGACCGCGCTGTGGCACAAGCTGATCCGCGACCTGAATATCACGCTCGAATGAGCACGGCAGGCGGGGCCATCGTCGGCCCTGCCCGCTGCGCCTACCTGTTGTAGAGGATCGACCATGAGCGAACGCTCCGAACCTGCCCGTGCGCAGGGATGCCCTTTTCATGTCCAGCCGCACGGCCAGGCGAACGCCAGCCCGGATGCCGTTGCAACGCCCTTGAGCCCGACCGGCTGCCCGGTCAGCGCGCGCGCCGCGGACTTCGACCCGTTCGAGGACGGCTACCAGCAGGACCCGCCGGACTACGTGCGCTGGGCGCGCGAGCAGGAGCCGGTGTTCTACAGCCCCAGGCTCGGATACTGGGTCGTCACGCGCTACGACGACATCAAGGCGATCTTCCGCGACAACCTGACGTTCAGCCCGTCGATCGCGCTGGAGAAGATCACGCCGACCGGCGACGAAGCCAACGCAGTGCTGGCCTCCTACGGCTACGCGATGAACCGCACGCTGGTCAACGAGGACGAGCCCGCGCACATGCCGCGCCGGCGCGTGCTGATGGAGCCGTTCACGCCCGAACAGCTGCAGCACCACGAGCCGATGGTGCGCCGGCTGACGCGCGAATACGTCGATCGCTTCATCGACGACGGCAAGGCCGACCTGGTCGACCAGATCCTGTGGGAAGTGCCGCTGACCGTCGCGCTGCATTTCCTCGGCGTGCCCGAGGAGGACATGGACCTGCTGCGCAAGTATTCGATCGCCCATACCGTCAATACCTGGGGCCGCCCGAAACCGGAGGAGCAGGTCGAGGTCGCGCACGCGGTCGGCAACTTCTGGCAGCTCGCCGGGCGCATCCTCGACAAGATGCGGCAGGATCCGTCGGGCCCGGGCTGGATGCAGTACGGCATCCGCAAGCAGAAGGAATATCCGGACGTCGTCACCGATTCCTATCTGCATTCGATGATGATGGCCGGCATCGTCGCCGCGCATGAGACCACGGCCAACGCCAGCGCCAACGCGATCAAGCTGCTGCTGCAGCATCCCGACGCCTGGCGCGAGCTGTGCGAGGACCCCAGCCTCATCCCCAACGCGGTCGAGGAATGCCTGCGGCACAACGGCTCGGTCGCGGCCTGGCGGCGGCTGGCCACGCGCGACGTGCAGATCGGCGGCGTCGACATTCCGGCCGGCGCCAAGCTGCTGATCGTCACGTCGTCGGCCAACCACGACGAGCGCCATTTCGCCGACGCCGACCTGTTCGACATCCGCCGCGCCAATGCCAGCGACCAGCTGACGTTCGGCTACGGCGCGCACCAGTGCATGGGCAAGAACCTGGCGCGGATGGAGATGCAGATCTTCCTGGAGGAATTCACGCGCCGGCTGCCGCATATGAAGCTGTCGGAGCAGACATTCACCTACGTGCCGAACACCTCGTTCCGCGGTCCCGAGCATCTGTGGGTCGAGTGGGACCCGAGCCAGAACCCCGAACGGCGCAACCCCGCGCTGCTGCAGGTGCGCACGCCGGTGCGGATCGGCGAGCCGTCCAGCCATGCGATCAACCGCACCGTGGTGGTAGAGAGCATGACGCGCGTGGCCGACGACATCGTGCGGCTGCGGCTCGTTTCACCGGATGGCAAGCCGCTGCCGCGCTGGTCGCCCGGCTCGCATATCGATGTCGAATGCGGCGATACCGGCGTGTCGCGCCAGTATTCGCTGTGCGGCGACCCGGCCGACAGCCGCGCGTTCGAGATCGCGGTGCTGCGCGAGGCCGACAGCCGCGGCGGCTCCGCGTGGATCCATCGCGAACTGAAGGCCGGCGACCGGCTGCGCATCCGCGGTCCGCGCAACCACTTCCGGCTCGACGAAAGCGCGCGCCGGCTGATCCTGATCGCCGGCGGCATCGGCATCACGCCGATCAGCGCGATGGCGCGGCGCGCGAAGGAGCTCGGCATCGACTACCAGCTGCACTACTGCGGCCGCGGCCGCGCGTCGATGGCGCTGCTCGACGAGCTGGCGGCGCTGCATGGCGACAGGCTGCATGTCTACGCGAGGGACGAAGGCGCGCGCGCCGACCTGGGCGCGCTGCTCGGCCAGCCCGATGCCGCGACGCAGATCTATGCCTGCGGCCCGGCGCGGATGCTCGACGCGCTGGCCGCCTGTTGCGCGGACTGGCCCGAGGATGCGCTGCGGGTCGAGCATTTCACCTCGACGCTGGGCGCGCTCGATCCGAGCAAGGAACAGGCCTTCGAGGCGGAACTCAAGGACTCGGGCATCGTCGTTACGGTGCGGGCCGACCAGACGCTGCTCGCCGCGCTGCGCGCCGCCAATATCGACGTGCAGAGCGATTGCGAGGAAGGGCTGTGCGGCTCCTGCGAAGTGCGCGTGCTGGCCGGCGACATCGACCATCGCGACGTGGTGCTGACGCGCGCCGAGCGCGAGGCGAACGGCAAGATGATGAGCTGCTGCTCGCGCGCCCGATGCGGGCGGATCGTGCTGGAGCTGTGAGGGTTCGCGGCGGGGCGGCCGCGTTCAGTTCCCGGTTCGGTCGCCTCGCTTGACTTCCTTCGCGCCTTCCCTGCCCCCTGCCCGCTGCGCCGCGTCCTCGGGCAGCAGCTCGATGCCGTCGAGATCGCGCGCGCAGGTCTCGCGCACGATCGCGACGAAGTCCCGCGCGAACGGCCGCTCGGCCAGCGCCGCCGGCATCGCCGCATACAGCTCGCTCCACAGCCCGCGCGCGCCGATGCGCTTGGCCAGCACATAGTCGTGGTCGACGTAGTTCTTGACGCCCCAGTTCGGCAGCGCCGCGACGCCGCGCCGGCTGGCGACCAGCTGCAGGATCGCCACCGTCAGCTCCGCGGTACGGCGCTGCAGCCGGATGCCGGCCGGCTCCAGCACCTCGCGGATCAGATCGATGCGCGGCTCCGGCACCGGATAGGTGATCAGCGTCTCGCCCTCGAGGTCGGCCGCCTCGAGCCGCCGCCGGTTGCGCAGCCGATGCTCGTTGGCGATCACCGCCAGGATCTCGAAGCGGAATAGCGGCACCACGGCCAGCCCCCGCCGCGTCGGCGGCAGCGAGCCGATCACCATGTCGGCACGGCCCTCGGCCAGCAGCGCCAGCGGATCCGCATGAAAGCCCGCCACCAGGTCGACCTCGACCTCGGGCCAGCGCGTGCGGAATTCGTCCATCACCGGCATCAGCCAGTCGAAGCAGGTGTGGCACTCGAGCACGATGCGCAGCTCCCCCCGCGTATCGCCCTTGAGCCGCTCCAGATCGCGCTCGGCCGCGCTGATCGACGCCAGCACCTCGCGGGACAGCGCCAGCAGCCGCTCCCCTGCCGGCGTGAAACGCAGGCCGCCGCGCGTACGGTCGAACAACGACAGGCCGTAGTGCGATTCGATCGCCTTGATCTGATGCGACAGCGCGGACTGGCTGACATGGACGCGCTCGGCGGCCGCGGCGAGCTTGCCGGATTCGGCGATGGCGACCAGCGAGCGGAAATGGCGGACTTCGATCATGGAGTCGTCCGAAGCCGGAGGGCGGCGGGGGTCAAGAAAATCATCGGGATGCCGCCGCCGAAGGAAGCCGCATATCGGCGCTTGATATGAAATTCGTTCATATTTTGTTTAAAACATATCACTTGATTCATTCTACCCGCGACCGGACACTGTGCGCCAACTTGTTTTGAAGCGAGATTGGAGCGAGAAATGGCACGCACCCATATTCCGGGATTCCCACGCATCGGCGCAAAACGCGAACTGAAATTTGCCCAGGAGGCGTTCTGGCGCGGCGAGTCGAGCGAGGCGGCGCTGCGAGAATGCGCCGCCGGCCTGCGCAAGACGCATTGGCGCCTGCAGGCCGATGCCGGCCTCGACCTGGTGGCCGCCGGCGACTTTGCCTATTACGACCAGATGCTGGGCACCAGCGCCCTGCTCGGCGCGCTGCCCGCGCGCTTCGGCTTCGATCCCCGCACGCTGACGCTGGCGCAGTACTTCGAGCTGGCCCGCGGCAATGCGGCGCAGCCGGCGATGGAAATGACCAAGTGGTTCGATACCAACTACCACTACCTGGTGCCGGAACTGGGCCCCGACACGCGCTTCGACGGCGGGGTCGACTGGCTGTTCGACGAGATCGACGAGGCGCTGGCGCTGGGCCACCGCGTCAAGCCGGTGCTGGTGGGACCGGTCACCTGGCTGTGGCTGTCCAAGACCCATGTCGCCGGCTTCGACCGACTGACGCTGCTGCCGCGGCTGGCCGCCGCCTATCGCGACATCCTGCAGCGGCTGCAGGCGCGCGGCATCGAATGGGTGCAGCTCGACGAGCCGGCGCTGTGCCTCGAGCTGGACGGTGCCTGGCTGGACGCGTATGACACCGCCTACGCCGCCCTCGGGGACTGCGGCGTCAAGCTGCTGCTGGCGACCTACTTCGACTCGGCGGCGGACCACGCCGCCCGCGCCGCCGCGTTGCCGGTGCACGGTTTCCACCTGGACCTGGTGCGCGCGCCGCAGCAGTGGCAGGCCTGGCGCGAAGTGCTGCCGGCCGGTGCCGTGTTGTCGGCCGGCGTCATCGACGGCCGCAATATCTGGCGCGCCGACCTGCGCGCGATCCTCGCGCGGCTGGCACCGCTGCACGCCGAACTCGGCGACCGCCTGTGGCTGGCACCGTCCTGCTCGCTGCTGCATGTGCCGGTGTCGCTGGCGCCGGAAACGCGCCTCGACCCCGAAATCCGCAACTGGCTGGCGTTCGCCACCGAGAAGCTGGATGAGCTGAAGGTGCTGGCAACCGCGTTGAACGATGGCGAAGCCGCGGTGGCCGACGCGCTGGCCGCCTCCGATGCCGCCCAGGCCGGCCGCCGCGCGTCGCGCCGCGTCGTCAATGGCCAGGTGCGCCAGCGCGTGGCCGCGGTGACGCCGGAGATGGCCGATCGCCGCAGCCCCTTCGCCCAGCGCATCGCCGATCAGCGCGCGGCGCTGCAGCTGCCGCCGCTGCCGACGACCACCATCGGCTCGTTCCCGCAGACCGCCGAAATCCGCCAGACCCGCGCGGCCTTCAAGCGCGGCGACCTCGGCGCGCTGGCCTATCTGCAGCGCATCCGCGCCGAGATCGAAGACGCCGTGCGCCGCCAGGAGGCGCTGGGCCTCGACGTGCTGGTGCATGGCGAGGCGGAGCGCAACGACATGGTCGAATACTTCGGCGAGCAGCTGTGCGGCTATGCCTTTACCGAGTTCGGCTGGGTGCAGAGCTACGGCTCGCGTTGCGTCAAGCCGCCGCTGATCTATGGCGACGTCTACCGGCCCGAGCCGATCACCGTCGATACGGCCCGCTATGCGCAGTCGCTGACCGAGCGGCCGATGAAGGGCATGCTGACCGGCCCGATCACGATGCTGCAATGGTCGTTCGTCCGCGACGACCAGCCGCGCGCCGATACGGCACTGCAGCTTGCGCTGGCGATCCGCGACGAGGTCGCCGATCTCGAACAGGCCGGCATCCGCGTGATCCAGATCGACGAGCCGGCGCTGCGCGAGGGCCTGCCGCTGCGGCGCGCCGATTGGGACAACTATCTGCAGTGGGCGGTGCGCGCCTTCCGCATTGCCGCGGCCGTGGTCCGCGACGATACGCAGATCCACACCCATATGTGCTACGCGGAGTTCAACGACATCCTGCCGGCGATCGCCGCGCTCGATGCCGACGTCATCACGATCGAAACCTCGCGCTCGGCAATGGAGCTGCTCGACGGCTTTGCCGCGTTCGACTATCCGAACGAGATCGGGCCGGGCGTCTACGACATCCACTCGCCGCGCGTGCCCAGCGTCGAGGCGATCGGCCAGTTGCTGACGCGCGCCTGCCAGGTGATTCCGCCCGAGCGGCTGTGGGTCAATCCCGATTGCGGACTGAAGACGCGCGGCTGGTTCGAGACCGAGGCGGCGCTACGCAATATGGTGGCCGCGGCCCGGCAGTTGCGCGAGCGGCTGGCGGCGGAGGGTCCGGCGGGTCTGCGGGGCCAGCCGGTGGCACGCGAGCGTGCGGCGCATCCGGCGGGCCAATGCGATTGCGCGGCGCATTGATGGGGGCATTGATGGGCGCATTGATGGCGCATTGATGGACGCCTTCAGCGGCGCTGCAGCGCGGGCGCAATGACGAAGGGGCGGCTCCGGGCCGCCCCTTTTTGCTGCGTTGGCGCCAGCAGTCGGCGCGCGCTGTTGACGCTCAGTCCGCGCCGATCTTGCGCACCGGCGGCGCGCTCCAGTTGCCATCCAGCGCCGCCGGCTGCGGCCAGTAGAGCCGGAGCATCAGATTGAACGGACCGTCGGGAGCCGGCAGCCAGTTGGCCGCCTGCGCCCGCGGCGGCCGCGCATGCTGGACCACGATCTCGACCGAGCCGTCGCGGTTGCGCCGCAGCCGGTCGCGGCTGCCGATCGCATGGCGGTTCAACGGGTTCGCGACAACATCCTGCGCCTGGTCGTACAGCGACAGCGACCAGAACGCCTTGGCCGGCGGCAGCGCGTTCTTGTCGAAGCGGATCACATAGCGATTCCCACCGTGCAGCGGCTGGCCGCTGGCGTCCGCATTGGCGCGAAACACCAGCGTGTCCTCGCCCAGGCTGGTCCCCAGCGCCAGCCACGCGGTGGCGGCGCGGCGGTCGTAGTCGGTGCCGTAGCGCCCCGCGTCCTTGCGCGACAGCCAGGTCCCTGACGCCGCGCCCTCGCCGCCGCGCGCCAGCGCGACGATGCGGGCCAGCGCCCGCGTCGCGCCGTCCTGCAGGGCGCGCGCCGTTTCCGGTTCCAGCACGGTGGTCGAATACGGCGCGCCCGGCACGATGCCCAGCCCGCGTACCTTCTGCATCATGCCCTCCTCCGCCGCGGTCGGCGGGTTGGCTGGCAGCAGCGAGGCAAAGCGGTTGAAGAACGCCTGCGCGTCCATCGCGGCGACCTGCTCGACCGGAGGCGTCTCCAGGTCGACCGCCGCCGGCGGGATCGTCGGCACCGCCGGCAAGGCGCGGCGTCCATTCGGCCAGGCTGCCAGCGGCGTCAGACGGTAGCCGTTCCGCAGCCGCTGCGCGGCCGCCTGATCGTGCTTGCCGTCGACCTGGATATGGAGCGCCGCCCATGCCATCGCGGTCGGAGAGCGGATCTCGCGCACGCCGGCCGGCAACGCGCCGGTCCAGTCCGGACCGACGATCGCATAGTTGCCGCGCTGGGTGCCGGTGGTCCGCTTGCCCAGCGCGGAGAACACGTTGGACCAGCCGTCCAGCAACTGGATCGTGTAGTAGCGGCCCTGGGTATCCGGCACGCTGAGCACGACCGGCCCGCGCGACAGATCGAGCCAGGCGATCGAGGTCAACGTGTCGGCGTCCGGGCTCGCGATGTCGGAGGCCCCGGGGCGCGGCGCGCCGCGCTGGTGGACAAAGGTATTGACGGCTGTCTGACCGGCCGCTCCGGCCGCGGCCCGTGCCGCCATGACTTCGCGCGTGACATCGGTCAGCACGAGGGGATAGGCGTAGGTATAGACTTCGACGGCCAGAGCGCGGGCGTCGTCCCGCGTCGGTTGTACTGCCACCCGCATCGGCGACTCGTCGGGCGGCACCGCCGCGCACCCCGCCAACAGCGCGGCGACTCCCGCCGCGCCCGCCACCAGGCGTATCCACTGCATCATTTCCCGTTCCTTCTTGTGCGGCTGTCCCCGGCGGCAAATGCCGATCCGGGGCGCCTTCTTTTCCGACCAGAATGATGGATAGCCTGGGCCGGGGTTGTCAACGACAGTGTGGCGTCCGCACGCCGCGGCCGGTCGATCTTCGCACCGTGGGACCACGGCACGCGCCCGGGGGCGCGAACCTGGGGGCGGACCAACGGTCAGCCCCCGGTAGCCCCCAGTAGCTCACTGACCCAATGGCCCCACTGGCCCCACTGGCCCTGCGATCAGCGGTGATGCAGATGCGGGTGGTAGCGTGGTTCCGTCGCGGCCGGCTTGGCCGGGGCCCTCGAACCGGGCTGACCGGCGCCCGGCGAGCCGGGTTTCGCACCAGGTGCGCCTGGCGCGCCTGGCGCGCCGGCGGCACTGCCGGGGGCGGGCGGCCGGCCTGCCAACGGACCGGCCGGCAGTGCGTGGCCTGCTCGGGTTCCGGCCTGGCCGGCCGGTTCCGCCTCCGCGCCGTCGGCATCCGCACCGGCGATCCGCGCCGACCAGTCCTTCTGCATCAGGATGAAGTTCCCCAGCATCGTCTCCAGTACCGTGCGGTCGATCTTCGCCAGCGGCATCGTCTGATGCAGGATCAGCGTGCCGGACTGCGGCTCCAGCCCGAGCGCCGCGCCGTGGTCGCGCAGCGGTTCGACCCCGGTGGCCAGCATCTCGCCGACCAGTTCACGGCCGAGCCGCTGCGGCAGTTCCTCGGCGATCAATCCGACCAGCACCAGATTGTGGTTGTCGTCATCGCGGCGGAAGGTGATCGGGTACTCCTCGTCGACGCGGATATGGCACAGGCCATCCTCGTCGAACGCCATTTCGGGAATCCCGATCGATTCGCCGAACTCCGCCAGCAGGCGGTCAAATCCATCCAGTCTGTTCATGTCGCGCTCCAGTGGCGTCGTTCACACCTCGATCCATGGCATCGATCGAATTCGATACCGGGTGTCGATGCTGCCGATCGGCGGCCCTCATTTCCATCTCATCGTTCCATCATTTATTGCTCATTGTCGCTACCTAGACTGGCGCCATCCTGAACCGAGGGCCATCGAGCCAACACCTGGCATCGGACGCGACTCGGATTCCGGCATCGTCTTCGGAGCAACACATGACTATCCCAACGTTGAACAGCCTCGCCGTACTGCCTCGGCTGGTGCAGTCGGCGCGCCGCCCCATTGCCGCGCACCTGCCCGCGACGCGGGTGGTCCTTGTCGACGATCACGCCGTGATGCGCGAGGGCCTGAAGTCCCTGCTGACCAAGGCCGACCCGACCGTCGATATCGTCGGCGAAGCCTCGGACGGCCACGGCGCCGTCCATGCCTGCTTGCAGCTCCATCCCGATCTGATCCTGATGGACCTCCAATTGCGCTCGCTCGACGGCGTCGATGCCATTGCGACGATTCGCCGCAGATGGCCGAGCATCCGGGTCGTGGTCCTGGCCGGCCTGCATTCGGAGAACCGGGCGGCGGCCGCGCTGCGCGCCGGCGCGCACGCCTACGTGCTCAAGCGCAGCAACCTGGAAAAGCTGATGGCGGCGCTGCATGCGGTGCGGCAGGACATGGCCTATCTCGATCCCGACATCGATCTCGAACAGGTCGACGCGATGCGCCGCGCCGACGGGAACGACGGCAGCCAGGTGGCCGCCGCGGGCCTGACGCCGCGCGAGCGTCAGATACTGAAGCTGGTCGCCGAGGGACACACCAACCGGCGTGTCGCCGAGCGCCTGTCGATCAGCCTGAAGACCGTCGAAACGCATCGGATGAACCTGATGCGCAAGCTCGACGCCCATCACGTCGCCGACCTGTCCAAATGGGCGCGGCGGCTCGGCCTGATCGACATCTGATCGGGCCGATTCGGCAGCCACGGTCCGGGCCATGCCGCGCGGACCGGGCTGCGCCGTAGCGTCATGCGGCATCACGGCTGTGCCGGCCGCCCTTGCCGTTGGCCGCCCCGCATCCGATAGCGAACCCGCACCATGCCAGCATCGCCGTCCGGCCAGCATTGCGCGCCGAGCTTGCGATAGAGCGACAGCAACCGCCGCCCAAGCTGCTGCTCGTCGACATCGCCGCGATCGCCCCCATCGCCTCCGCCCGCTTTGCCCTCCATCAACGGCACCAGCCCTTCGACCGTCTCGACCTCCGGCACCGATCGCTCGATCGCATGGATCAGCGATACCAGCGCGCGCATCGCGCCGCCGACGTCGCCTGCAGCGCTCGGCGGAGCCGGCGAATACGGCGAATCCGACGAACTCCATATGCCGGGCCCGCCGTACGCCGCGACGTCGTACGCCGCGATATCGCAGATCAACAAGGTGCCCTGCTCGAAGCGGTAGATCAGATCCAGGCCGCCAAACCGCACCCGGCGCCCGAGTTCGAACGCCGACTCGCCGAGATAGGCCATGACGGTCTGCAGGCCGCGCGACAGCAGAAAGCCGGTGACCGGGTCTGCCGGCACGACGGCCGCGGCCCGCGGCGATTCGCTGTCGGAATGGTTCGGCGCTGCCACGATCGATTACCGCGGGGCGACCGTGGCCCTGATGGCCGCGATCATTTCCTGTGTCAGCTGGCCAGCTTCACGCAGATATTGATCGTGGTGCTGGTCGGCGTTGTCGCGTGCCTTGCCCGAGTCGCGCGCCGCCGAGTCCGAAACGTTGCGCGCGAGATCGGCATGAATCTGCGCCTCCTCTGCCTTGCCGCGCGTGCCGGCGGTGACGATCTGCCCGACCATATTGCCGATATTGCCGGTCGGGGTACCCAGATGGGATCCCATGTCCGCGCCCATGCCGAAACCCATCGCCGGATTCCTGGCGCCGTACACGCCGCCGCCGATGCCGCACAGCAGGCTGAATCCGCCGGTGACGATCCCGGTGATGCCGCTGCCCACCTCGGCGCTCTTGCGCTGGTCCTTCGCCTCGATGGCCCGTTGGTAGGCGAGCTTCTGCAGGTCCGCCACGTTCTTCTCGAGCGCCGCATGGCACTCCACGTAGGTGTTGTACAGCTTCCTCATCAACGCCTGGAATTCGAGGATCATGGCCTGGGCCGATTTTGTCTCGCTGCTGGCCGCCGGCGCTTGCGGCACGGCGATCGGCTGCTGCGTCGCGACGCCGGCCGGATTGGTGATGATGTTCATCGTTGCTGCTCCTGTGAAATCAGTGAAATCGCTTCCGCGATGTCGGCGGCGGCGGCCTGCCGATGCGGCGCCACCGCCCGCTTCTTGAAAAGGGAACGACTGTCGGCAATCAAACGCCGGCGGTCACCGCCTGCAGTGCCACGTCGCGAACCTCGCCGATTGCGTTGGTGATGTTCTCGGTATTGTCGATATGGTCCTGGGTGATCCGTTCGAGCGCGCTCTTGTTCTCCTTGATCTGCCGGCCTATCAAGTCGATCAGGAACTGCAGCATCATCGCGTGGATCATCACGCGCTCAATCTCTTCCTTCTTGTTGGCGCCCTCGATGCGCAGCGCATTGACGGTGATCTGCTGCGCCGCCGGCGCAACCACCCGCGCCGTCGTCGACGCCGCCTCCAGCGCGGCCGTGAAATTGACCGCCGCGCGCATCGTCGCCAGCATCAGCTGCTTCTTGACCTGGTCGATGAAGGTGGACTGGATGACCTCGGTGGTCAATCCGCGCACCTGCTTGGCCGCCTGCCATAGCGACTGCTCGACCAATTTCTGCACCGCCTCGTTGGTGAACGACTTCGCGAACGCCTCCGCCAGCTTCTGGCTGCCGCCGGCAACCCGCAGCGAATTGCGCAGCTGCACGGCGACATCGTCGACCAGGGTCTGCGCGATGTTCTTGACCAGCTGCGATGCGGCCTCGGCGGCGTCACCACCCTTCTCCATCGCATTGACCAGCGTCACGCCGACCGAACTGATTCGCTTGCCGCCCTGCTCCACGCCGGTGGTCAGCAGCTCGCCGGCTGCCGTGCCGAGGATCGCGTTGGCCGCCTTGGCGATCCTCGCCACCGAGACCACGCTGGCGAGGCCGGCCACCACGCTCAGGCCCATTTCCCATTTCGCCAGTTCGTCGATATGGTGGCGAAGGTTGCCGGCAAGTTCGGGGTGAGCCATCTCGATGGTCTGCAGCGTGCATTTCGCCAGTCCCACCAGGCCAGCCGCGAGGTCGATGGCACCCTGGGGCTGCCCGGTGGCGATCTTCAACGCGCCGGTCACGACCTGCGCGGCGGCCATGGCCCAGTTCAGCACCAGCCCCAGCACCTGCCCTTTGCCGGCCTTCTGCTGCATCTGCTTCTGCTTCTCGGCGGCCTCCTGCTCCTTGCGTTGCTTCTCTTCGATCGCCGCCATTTCTTCCTTGCGCAGCGCCAGCGTGTGGTCGAGGTTGGCCTTCATCATTTCGGCCGTGAAGATGCCGCTCTCGACCTGCAGTTCCATCAGCACCGCCTCGGGATTCAGCGCGCGCCGATAGAACGCGTGCATCGATTCGGCCGCGCTACCGAGGTCGTTCAGCGCCAGTTGAACTCCCCGTTCGTCCTGCTTCGAAGCCGCCTTCGCGGCACGGAACGCGCCGGACAACACATCCATGACGCTGTCCCAGGCGCGCTCGGCGGTTCGACGATCGACCTCGCGCAGCGCTGGCGGCGGTGGCTTCAACAGTGAAGCGGCAAGGGCGGCGGCTCGAGCGACCTCGTCGGCCTGATCGGCCTCCTCGACCGCCGGCCCCGAAGCCACCGGCATGGTGACGCGCGTGGCCGTACTGCCGCCGACCGGGCCGGTCCGGCCGGGTCCGCTCGCCTCCCACTGCGTATCGAGGCGTTCCCGCCTCTCCCCGCCGGGAACCAGCCCAATGGGCTGTAGTGCATTGGCACCGATCATTGTTTTCCTTCCTCCATACCTTCGTACTCGGCCGCCAGCGGCGTTGCGGGCTGCAAGGCCCGCAACGACCGCAACGATTGTTCGGCGAGACCGCGCAGTCCCTGACAGGCGTCCTGCTCCCCGCACCACCCGATCGCGGCCGAATAGGCTTGCGCCGCTTTCTGATAGTCGCCGCACAGCTGCAGGCTGATCCCGGCCAGATAGGGCGGCTTCGGCTCCCACATGCGCAGCTGCGCGCAGCGCGTGAAGCAGTAGATCGCCTCGTCGTGCCGATGCAGCTTCTGCAGGCTCAGCCCCAGCGACAGCCAGTAGTCGTAGCCATGCGGGTCGATCGCCGCCAGCGCAAGGAAGAGCTGCCGCGCGCCTTCGTGATCGTTCGCCTCGTACCGCTGGCAGGCGTACGTGTACAGGACCTCGAGCGCGGCGGCATCGAGCCCGAACAATGCGCGCAGGCTTCCGCCCTCGGCGAAATAGCGCTCGACGCCCTGCCGGGCCGCGATCTGGTCGTCCGGCTCGTCCGGCTCGTCCGGCTCGTCCGGCTCGTTCGGCTCGTTCGGCTCGCTTGGCTCGATCGCTGCGATCGGCTCGTCAGGCGCCGGATCGCGATCGCCGTCGACGAGGCCGGTCTTGGCAACCGACGCCGCTGCGGATGGGCTTGTCTGCTTCAGCACGCTTTGCACGGTGCTCTCCCCTGGCTTGCGCGATCAGACCTTCGACGTGATCTGTTCCTTGATGCGCTTGACCATGTCGATCAGCGACGTCAGCAGTTGCTGGACCACCTGCAGCAGGCTCAGCGCAATATTGGTCTGCTGCATGTACTGGCTGTTCATGTCGGTGTACTCGGTCTTCTTGATATCCAGGCTGCCGATGGCAGTGCGCAACTGGGCGGCCGAGTATTTCTGGCTCGCGAATTCCTCGAAGCTTGCGTATTTGCGGGGAAAGACGCCGTCGATCTGCAGGTTGTTGTCCCACATGTAGCGGGCGACATCGCTTGGCAACGTGGTGGTCTTGTTCGGATCGGAACCGATGTCCTTGTCGATCGCGATCTGGGTCGCGTTCTTCAGCCTCTCGATCGCGCGCGCCATTTCGTTGTTCCACTTGTACTCGTCCATGCGCGAGCCGACTTCGAGTCGCTGGTTCTCGATCGCCTGGAACATCATCGCGAAGCAGGCGGAATCGGTGACCGGCTTGGTGTCGTAGTTGCGCGGCACCAGCAGGCCGCCGACAAACGGCGCGGGATCGGCGGTCGTCAGGGGCACTTCCTTGGCAGGCGCGTCGGTTTGCAGCAGCAGCTCCGGATTGGGCCGCGTTTGTATTTGTCCAGGCATTTTTCTACTCCAATTCAATATTCAAGATTCAAGACAGGACGGCCTCGTCATGCAAAACGGCGCACGCGTTTCTTGGGCTTTTCCGCCGTGCCCTCGGCGCGAGGCGGCACCGGAGCGGTTTGTTGTTCATCACCACCCGCTCCGAACACCTTTTGCTTGTAGCGTTCGATTTCGCGGCGGTCCTGCGCGGCGCGCAGGTTCATTTCCTTGATCATGGCCTGCAGCTGCTCCATCCGGCCCTGGATGTCATCGCCGTTGTTGCGGCTCGCTTCCAGGAAGGCGGCCAGCGCGGCCAGCTCGTGCGCGGCCTTGGGATCCCTGGTCGCCCGCAGCTGCAGATCGTCGATGCGCCGTTCGATTTCGGCCCAGTCGTTCATCTCCCTTTGCAGCGTCGCGCGCAGACGTTCGAGCGTTTCCACGGCCTGCTTCCACAATTGCTCTTCTTCCATCTTGCTTCTCCATTCGAAGCCCGTTGTGGTGACTCTACGGATCAAGGCTTCATGAATCTATTGAAAAATCCGGGGTGCTAAAGCATTTGGTTTGCGTTCGGGTATTGCGCCAATTCGTTGCCGACTGCGTTGCCGAATTGGCCGCCGAATTGGCCGTCGAGTGCGCCAGCCCGACGCGCCGCCTACGCTTGCTTTTCCGCGAGGCGGCGCCAGATCTTGTCGATCGTGCGTGTCCCTGCCCCACATACCTCGCGCAGCGCGGTCAGCCTGGCGAAGGCCTCCGGCGTCTGCGGCTCAAGCAGCTGCGCGTCGATGGCCCGGCGTGCGCGCGCCAGATCGGCGCGTAGCCGCTTGCGCAGCGCGCCGTCGCGGTCCTCGGCAAGACGGCCTTCGATGCTGGTGCCATACACGGCGGGGGTGGCGGTCGGATCGGGTTCCATCAAAGCTCCAGCGGTAGATGCATCAGCTCGCCCTCGCGCTCGAGGTCGATGCCGTTGCGGTCCAGATGCACGATCACGTGGCCGGCCGGCAGCCGGCTGCCGGTCTTCAGCCGCGTGCCGTTGGCCAGATCGAGAAAGGCCAGCTCGCCGCTGCCGCCGAAGCTGACCACCGGCGCGGGAAAGATGCCGGTCTGGATCGACCGGGTCGGGATGTTCTGGAAGATGACCTTGGGCGCCTCGGGATAGGAGCCGGCGAACGCGTGCGTGACCGCGGACAGGCTGCGCTGTCCGCCCTCGTCGAGCACGCCGGTGATCAGGATCAGGTCCTTCTCCCGCGCGACGCTGAGCCGGCCGATCAGTCCCGCATCGCGCAGCATGCCGATCAGCGTCTTGACGCTGGCGCCGACCGGGTCTTCGACCGACCACCGCTGCAGGCCCTGCATCGACGACAGCATCGACACCGCCCGGCGCCAGCGCGCGTCGGCGTGGATCGTGCCCTGGATGACCACCGTGCCGCCCGCCGGGCCGGGCCGCGCGCGGGCCTCGCCGAAGCCATGCAGGTTCAGCACCGCCTGCACGTTGCGCACCAGTTCGTCCTGGCACAAGGTGTTGTCGCGATACGGCTTGCCGTGCTCGCGCAGCTTGTCGACCAGCGCGTTGCGCGCACTCGAATCCAGGCAACTGCCGCCAAGCACCGTCAGCCCGTCCTGCTGGGTGGCGACGTCGATGCCCTGCTGCCGCGCGCGCTTGCGCCATTCGGCCAGCCATTCGTCGCGATCGACCACGGCGCTGTCCGGCTGCAGCATCCCGTAGGCCCAGATCGCCGCGCCCGCGCTGCCGGACATCAGCAGCACCAGGCCGGCGTAGGCCAGCACGGTCGCCGCCATGCCGCGGCGACCGTCGCGCCGTGGCGGCACCTTGCGCTCGGGCAGCGCCCGCTCGGCATCGCCGACCAGCAGCGCAAGGCCACCGATGTCGACAACCTTCTCCAGCGGCAACGGCGCTTGCTCCATCCGGGTGGGCACGCCTTCGATCCATACGGGCACCTCGGTGCGCAGCAACACGCCCTGCTCGGTGCAGTCGAGCACCGCACTGCCACCGCCTTCGAGCATCGCGTCCAGGTCGGGATCGGCACCGCCGATGGTGAATTCGCCCTCGGGCAAGCGCAGCCGGCGTCCGGACAGCGGCCCGCTGAGGATCTTGATCTGGTATCGGTATTTCATGACCACTTCAGTTGAGGGCGTGCGGTTCTGCCTTGATCAGGAACAGCCGCACGACGCTCAGGTTCTCCCGGGTCTCGTTGCGGAACAGGCCGCCGACCAGCGGCAGGTCGCCCAGCAGCGGAATCTTGCGTTGGCCCTGGCGCTGCTTTTCCTCGACGAAGCCGCCGAGCAGCAGGCTCTGGCCCGGCCGCAGAATCGCCTGCGTGGCAATGCCGGAATTGCGCACCTGCGGCAGCTGCTCGATGTTGTTGGCCGGCGGCTCCTGCCTGCCGTCCTGGATATCGAGCGTCAGCATTACCTCCTGCTCCCCTTCCATGTCGATCAGGCGCGGGGTCACGCGCAGCAGCGAGCCGGCCGCGACCGAGGCCAGCTCGGCAACCTTGTTGCCCTGCAGCTTGGTGTAGAAGGTGATGTTGCGGTCGAGCACCGCCTGCACGTTGTTCAGCGTCACCACCGACGGCCGCGACAGCACCTTGGCCTTGGAGTTCTGTTCCAGCGCGTTGATGCGGACGAAGAAGTCGGCGGTATTGCTCAGCACCGTCGAGAAGGTGCCGTCGGCGGCCGCGGCATTGCCGGCGTTGAAGCTGATGCGCGATTTGCCCAGGCCGACGCTGCCGCCGAGATCGAGGCCCAGCTCGCGCATGTCGGCGGCGTCCACGTCGATGATCGCCACCGAGATCTCGATCTGCCGCGGCCGCTGATCGAGCTGCCTGATCAGCTCGGCGTACAGCGCGATATTGGCCTTGCGGTCGCGCACGATCACCGCGTTGTTGCGCGCGTCGGCCGAGAAGGTCGGCTGCGTGCCGGCCGGCGGCACCACCTGCCCGCTTTCGGTCGGCGCCGGGATCGCGCGGCTGCGCACCATTTCGCGCAGCTCGGTGACCACGCCCGGAATCACGACCTGCTGGTCGCGGTAGGTGTACGCGCCGTCGACCGCCGAGGCATAGCGCAGCGGAAAGACCTGCACGACCTCCTTGTTCTGGGTCTGGTTCAGCGTCTTCTCGTCGAGGTCCTTGGCCAGCTTGCCGATCCGCTGCACGCAGACCGGCACGCCGAACACTTCGACCGCATTGAAATTGCTGACCGGCCGCACCGAGCAGGTGCCGCCCTTGAACACGCCGGCCTCGCGCAGATACTGCGCCAGCTCGTTCGCATCGAGATAGGAGGGCGTGACGACCTCGATCCTGACCTCGCCGGCCTTGTAGGCATAGAGCACGCGGCCATCGAAATACCAGGCCAGGTTGTACAGCTGCGCCAGCTGGTCGAGCAGCCGCTCCGGCTGGCGGCCTTCGATCGTGCCGACGAAGGTATCGTTGACGTCCGGGCTGACGATCACCGGCACGCCATAGTTCGCGCCCAGGTCGCGCAGCAGCGCGGCGACCTTCATGCCGCGCGAAGACACGGAGAACTCCGGGCCAGACAGGCCCAGCGGGCCCGATGCCGCCTGCGCCTTCAGCGCGAGGGCGAGGGTCGCGGCAACGATCGACAGCTTGCCCAGCTGCATTGCATTCATATCAATCTTCCAATATCCGAACCCGGTCCGGCCGCCGCCGTCTGCGCGCTTTCCGCCAGCCGGCGCGCCAGCGCCAGTTGCAGCGCAAGCCGTTCTTCCAGTTGCCTCGCTTCGATGTCGTGGTCGTAGCGATGCCACAGCAGCCACGCCTCGCCGTCGATCGCCAGCGCGTCGTCGGTCGCGGCCGGTGTTGCCGCCAGCGACAGCGTCGCGTCATCGAGCCAGCCCTCGGGAGGGTCGGTCCCCAGCTCGATCCGCAGCCCCACGCAGAGCCCGGCCTCGAGCCACCACGCGTGGGCCGACACACCGCCGACCTCGATCTGCGCGGTGGGCCCATTGGCGGCGATCACCGCGACGCTGGGACAGTCCATCAACTTGCGCAGCCAGGCGTTGGCGCCGCGTTGGCCGGGAAGGGACGGCGGGTTCATCGATGCATCATCGGGTAGGGGCCACGGCGGCGTGATCCGGTCATGACCTGAAAGCCGCGCGCCGGTGCAGCGCGATGGTGGCGATGGCGGTGGTGGCGGCATGGTTTGCAGCAGCGACATCAGGCCGGTCCCCTGCGTACTGGCACCGGAAGCGGCAAGCGCGTCCAGGTCGACCCGTCGACGGACGCATCCGCCGCCATGGCCGGTACCGTGGCCACCCTGCCGGTCGCCGTCCTGTCCGTCGCCGTCCTGTCGGTCGCCGCCTCCTCCGTCGCCGCGCGGCTCGGCGGCCGCGCGCTCGACGTCAGCACCGCGCCGAGCCAGTTCGACACGGAGCGCAGCGCCGCATCGGCCTGCTGGCGTGCCACGGTGTCGTTGCCGCCGGCCCTTGCCGTGCGGCCCGGCTTGGCGCCGCTGCCTTCGTCGGTCGTGCCACCGTTGCCGCGGACATCGCCGCCGGCCGTCGGAACCGCTCGCAAGGACGCTGCCTCGGTCCCCGGTGTCAGGCCGAGATGCGCCAGCACCTTGCTGACGTAGCCTTGCGTTTCGGCAAATGGCGGAATGCGGCGGCCATACTTTTCGACCGCGCCCTCGCCGGCGTTGTAGGCGGCCAGCGCGAGCGTCAGGTCCTCGTCGAAGCGGTTCAGCAGCCAGCGCAGATACTGCGTGCCGGCGCTCAGATTGCTGCGCGGATCGCGCAGATCGGCGGCGCCGAAGCGTCGCCCGGTCGCGGGCATCACCTGCATCAGGCCGACCGCGCCCTTTGGCGAGCGCGCGTTCGGCTGGAAATTGGATTCGACCTTGATCACCGCCCGGACCAGATGCGGCGCGACATCGTGCCGGCGCGCGACTTCGTCGATCAGCTCGTCGTAGGCCGATGCCAGCCGCGTATTCGGCGGCGCCTGCGCCAGTTGCGCGTGGCGCGGCCGCGTCGAGGCGCGCGCGCCGGGCAGGTCCCGGCTCGATACGCTGCCCTCTCCAGCCGAACCTGGCTGGAAGGCGACGGTGCGCGCGTGCGGCGCCGCGGGCGCCGGCGGTGGCGCATCGGCGCGGGCCATCGGCGATTCGACGGTCGGCGCGATGGCATCGAGACCCAGCACGCGCGCGTTGTCCTGCCCCATGGCGCGCGCAGCGTGCCGCGCCAGCGTGCTGAGCGCCAGCCGGCCGACATCGACGCCACCTCCGCCGCGAGGTTGCCGGACCGCGGGCGCTGGCGCGGCAGGCGCCGTTGGCATTGGCGACGTCGCGGCAGGCAATGCACCGCGCTCGCTATCGGCGATGGCCCTCGCCTCCCGCTCCGCGGCGCTCTGCACGCCCCAGACATTGCCGAAAGCACCGGCGGGCCGGCCACCGCCCTTGTCGTCGCCAGGCTCCGCTCGCGGCTCGATCGCGGTCCACGCCGCCGGCGCGGGATCGTCGGCGTGAGCAACACCAGCCGTCAGGCCGCCGAGCAAGGCGATCACCGGGACCGCCGTTATCGTCCTCATCACGAAAACGCTCTCCAATTGGGGAACCGTCCCTGGTGCCGGCCTAGCGATCGGCCGGGCGACGGGGATCGGAACGTGGGTCGCGGCCGCCATCGCCGCGAGGGTCGCCGCGACTGTCCGGGCCCGGCTTCGGGCTGGCGGCGTCGGTATCGGTATCGGTATCGGTATCGGTATCGGTATCGGTATCGGTATCGGTATCGGTATCGGTATCGGAATCGGAATCGGAATCGGTGCCGGCTTCGGTGTCGCGTTCCGAATCGGCGTCCGGTTCCTCGTCCGGTTCCTCGTCCGGATCGCCGTCCAGATCGCCGTCCAGATCGCCGTCCAGCGCCTGCTCCGCCTGCCTCATCTCGCTGACCAGGCTCAGGATCTCGGCCACCGGCTCGAACAGCTCGGCGGGGATGTAGTCGCCGACGTCGGTCCGCGCATACAGCCGGCGCGCGACATGGACCTGCTCGACCATCGGCACGCCGGCCTCCTCGGCGATCGCGATCATTCGTCTCGCGCGCGCATCGGCGCCCTTCTCGATGACCTGCGGCAGCGGCGTCTCGCCGGGCACGAAATACAGGCAGACCGCGACATGGGTGGGGTTGCGCACCACCGCGGTCGACCGCTTGACATTCGCCGCCATGCTGCCGCTCTGGATATCGCGATGGATCTCCTTGCGCTTGTGCTTGATGTGCGGGTCGCCCTCGGTGTTCTTGAATTCCTTCTGGATCTCGTCGCGGCTCATCATCAGCTGCCTGGTCAGGCTGCGCTTCTGGAACGCCAGGTCGGCGATGGCGAACACCACGTAGAACAGCACCAGGATTCCCCACAGCCAGCCGATCAGCACGCCGGTGACCCGCAGCCCGCATTCGGTACCGCACAGCGGCAGGAACTGGAAGGAGTAGAGGTAGCGCTTGATCAGCAGATAGAAGGCAATGCTGAGGATCGACACCTTGAGCAGCGACTTGCCGAACTCGAACAGCGAGCGCAGCGAGAACAGCTGCTTCGCGTTCTTCAGCGGACTGACGCGCTCGCCCTTCGGCTTGATGAACTTCGGCGCGAACAGCGGACCGATCTGCGCCATGACCACGCCGACAGTGGCCAGAACGAGCACGATGCCGACCGGCGCCAGCAGATGCAGCATCAGCATGCCGGTAACCGTCGCCACGCGCCCCATGGCGACCCGCAGCGGCTCGCCGATGCTGGCAATCGCCACCTCGATGATGTTCTGGAAGGCGTCGACGATGTCCTCGCCACGCACCCAGAAATAGCCGAGCAGCACCGCCAGCTGGATGCCGATGGCAATCTCCACGCTCTTGGCGATCTGGCCTTCCTGGCGCGCGTCGCGGATCTTCTTCGGCGTCGGCTGTTCGGTCTTCTCGGTCATCGCATGGTCCCGAGCAGATTGGCGACCACGCCGCCGAACGCGTCGAAGCGCTGCTGGAAGGCGCCGAGCGCGTAGCTCATGCCGATCGCCAGCACGAACAGCGCCAGCGCGCTCTTGATCGGCATCGCGACAAAGAACACGTTCAATTGCTGCGCCGAGCGGTTGACCAGGCCCAGCGCGGCGTCGATCAGCACCATCACCACCAGCGCGGGCAGCGCGAAGCCGATGCACAGCTCCATCATCATCTGCCACTGGTGCGCGATAAACCCGGGGAAGCTCGCCGACAGATGCCAGCCGCCGAGCATCGGCATGCTCTGATACGACGCGTAGAGCGCGGTCAGCATCGCGTTGAAGCCGCCGCCGACCAGGAACAGCACGGCAAGGACCTGCGTAAACAGCACGCCGAACACCGACGACTGTTCTTCCAGCATCGGGTTCAGCACCGACGCCATCGAGGTCCCTCGCACGGTGTCGATCACAGTACTGGCCATGTCGATCGCCCAGAACGGAATGGTCGCGCAGAAGCCCATCACCAGTCCGATCACGAACTCCTGCATCACCAGCACGGCGAGGGACGGCACCGACACCTCGCCGAGGCGGCCCGCGAGTTCGGCGGCATGCCCGAGCTGCATCGGCAGCGCGGGCAGCGCCATCACGAGCACCAGCGCATTGCGGATCAGGCCGCCGCCGAGCGCGCGTGCCGAAAACATCGGCATCAGCACGAGCATGCCGAGTGGACGCAGCATCGTCAGCGCGAGCGTCGGAACGATATGCTGCCAGCCGCCCACCTATTTCCCCATCACGGAAATCTGCTCGAACGCCATGTTCGTATAGCCGATCAGCGTGGCGCCCATCCAGTGATAGGTCATCACCAGCGTGACGCAGACCGCGATCAGCTTCAGCAGGAACTGGATGGTCTGGTCCTGGACCTGAGTCAGCGCCTGCACGAGGCTGACCAGCACGCCGACCACCGAGGCGACGACCACGACCGGCAGCGACAGCATCAGCACCAGCCACAGCAGGTTCGACGCCAGCTGCGCAATGATTTCGTTGCTCATAGATAGGACTGGATCAGCTGGCCGAGCAACTTTTCCCAACCGCCGATCAGCACGAACACCAGCAGCTTGATCGGCAGTGAGATCGTCACGGGGGACACCATCATCATCCCCATCGCCAGCAGCACGTTGGAGACGATCAGGTCGATGGCGACGAACGGCAGGTACAGCAGCAGGCCGATCTTGAAGGCCTCGACCAGTTCGCTGACGGTGAACGCCGGGATCAGCACCACTAGCGAGTCGTCCGGGATCCGGTTGCGATAGGGCTCGGGCCACATCTTTTCGCCGATGTCCATGAAGAAGCGGACCTGCTGCGGGCTCGCCTTGCCCTTGATGAACTCGCGGTAGGGTTCGAGCACACGGGTTTCGACCTGGCCGAACAGGTCCGGCGCTTCCATCTTGATCGGATTGGCCTTCAGGTTGTCGCCGATCGCGATGCCCACCGGCGCCATGATGAACAGCGTCAGCACCAGCGACAGCCCGTAGATCGCCATGTTCGGCGGAATCTGCTGGATGCCGAGCGCATTGCGCAACGTGGACAGCACGATCGAGATCTTCAGGAAGGCCGTTCCCATCACGATGAACAACGGCAGCAACGACAGCGCGAACAGCAGCAGGATCAGCTGCAGAGGATGATCGGCAAGCGACATGATCTGGTCCGTGGGTGAGCGATCATTCTCGGCATGCCCGGCAAGCGCCGGCATCGGGCCCATGCCTGAAATCACCGGCCTTCACTCGATCCGCATCACCAGCTTGTCGCCGACGCGCAGCAGCGTGCCGCTGGCGACCGCGTGCCCCGAGACCGTCAGCGTGACCCGGCCGTGGCTGGCATGGGCGAGCTCCAGCGTCTGCCCGGCCTGCAGTTCGCGCAGCGTGTCGAGCGACAACGACAGGCGCCCCACTTCCGCCACCGCGGTCAATACGATGTTGGCGTCGTCGAGCTGGCTGCCGCGCAGCGTGGCCTCGGTCCCTTGTTCCATGCTGGTTTCCTCGTTGCATGCGTGTTCGATATGCCAGGCGCCGTGCGCAAGGCACGCCAGCGCCAGCGGGCGCTCCGCGACCAGCCAGGCGTGGCCGTGCTCGATCGCGGCGGGCCGCTCCAGCACGACGCCGTCGCCCGGGCTCAGCCCGGCGAGCTGCGCGCGCGTCAGCCGGACCCACCCTGCGGCCAGCGCGACGGGGATCGGCGGGATCGTCAGCGGCGGCCGCCGGTCTTCCATGGTCTGCGCCAGCGCGGCGATCCAGGGCTCGGGCCAGTCGAGCAGGCGCAGGTCCAGCTCCGCGTCGGCGCGGCACAACGTCAGCGTCGGCGCGATCGCGCGCGCGCAACTGCCGGGCTCGGCAGAGCAGAAGCGCGGCAAGCCCAGACCGGCCCGGTTGGCATGGTGCTGAAGCGGCAGCAACGTCCAGTCGCCGAGCAGGCCCAGCAGGTCCGGCGGGATCTGCGGGAAGCGCTGGACCGCCAGGCGCGGCGCCAGCCAATCGCACCAGGCATCGGCGTCGACCCACGCGCGGGCGCGCTGCCCGTCGATCGATATCGACAGCACCACGCCGTCGCCGCCGCTGGACTTCAGGTCCAGCACGATCGCGGCGCCTTCGGCGTGCACGTCGGCGTCCCGGATGCTTGCGATACCGCCGATGCCGTGCTCCTGCGCGCCATCGCGGCGATCGGCATGGAGGTCCGGCTGGGGGGCAGCGTCGAATCCGTCGTCGAACGGATCGAGCGGCCGGGCCGGATCCCTCAGGGGATCCCTCAGCGGATCGATCAGTGGATCCATCAGCGGATCCGCCATCGGGTCAGCAAGCGGGTCGGCGGCATCGTGCCGCCGCAGCGCCTGCAGCGCGCCAAGTCCATCGCCTTCGGCACTGCTGCCGATGCCGGCGCGCCGGCCTCCGGCTGCGGCGCCGGACCGGCCCGCGCCGATCGCCCGCGCCAGTTCCAGGTCCTGGTCGCTCCATTCATCGAGTAGCATCGGCCACCTCCAATCGGATCACTTCACCGGTCTGCCTGGCCACCTCGTCGCTCAGCGACGCCTTCGCTTCGACCAGGCGCTTGTGCTGCTGGCGGTTCAGCGGCCGCAGCGTGACGACGATCTGCCCGGCGTGCAGCGACGCCTGCAGTTCCATGCCGGCCCAGCTGCCCTGTGTGAAGCGGACATGCAAGCCGTTGCCGCTCAGGCGCGTCTGCGTGCCCGGTGCGAACCGGTCGGCATCGAGTTCGCCCGAAGCGGCCGCGTCGGCGCGGCCGCTGTCGGGCCCACCACAGGCCGCCGCGGCCGCCGACTCGGGACGCGCGCCGCCGAGCATCGACCACCATGCCGGCGGCACGAATGGCGGCACGGACGGCGGCACCGCAGCCTCGCTCTCTTCCCCAACCCGCTCCCGGGCGGGCCTGCGCTTGCGCATCGCCGCATCGAACTGCGCGGTTTGCCGGGATTCCACGTTGCGACGTTCGTCGCGATCGCGGCCACCCCTGGGCGGGACCCCGCCCACCGGAGTCACACTCATCGCTGCTCCTCGATCAGCGCGGCCAGCTTCTCCTGGCCGCGCAGGTTCTCCTTCAGCGCCTGGGCAAGGCGTGCCGCCTGCGCCTGGCAATCGGCGAGCTGATCGGCGAGCTTGCGCAGCGCAGCCTGCAGTTGCTGTTCGCGCTGATAGAAATCGGCGAACCGTTGCTTGAGCTGGTGGAAATCGCGCGGGCCGACCGCCTGCTCGGTCTGGTTGGCGGCGCGCCACTGGACGCGCAGTTCGGCCTGCTCGGCCCTGCGGGTATCGGACTGCCGCCTGCATTCGCGCATGTCCGCCTCGACACGGCGGGCGCGATGACGCAGCACGCCTTCGCGGCACGTCTTGATCGTGCGCAACTGCTCGAGCATCTGTGCGGTGCTGGGCCTGGCCATCATCCCTCCACGACCTGCCGCAGCTGGCGCAGCGTGCCCTGGTAGTCGGCACGCTCGCCCGTTCCCTGGCACAGGAAGGCCTCGAGCCCGGCGCGACGGTCCAGCGCGTCGTCGGCCTCGGCATCGTGTCCGCGTTCGTATTCGCCGACCCGCACCAGCAGTTCGATTTCCTTGTACTGGGCCAGCAGCCGGCGTGCCTTGCCCGCCCACTGCCGATGCGGCTCGCTGGTGACCTGGTGCATCACGCGACTGATGCTGGCCGGGATATCGATGGCCGGATAGTGGTTCTTTTCCGCGAGCTCGCGCGACAGCACGATATGTCCGTCGAGGATCGAGCGGACCTCGTCGGCGATCGGCTCGGTCATGTCGTCGCCCTCGACCAGCACGGTATAGATGCCGGTGATGCTGCCGGTGGCCGCGCAGCCGGCCCGTTCCAGCAGGCGCGGCAGGCGCGCGAACACGCTGGGCGGGAAGCTGCCGGCGGCCGGAAGTTCGCCGGCGGCCAGGCCGATCTCGCGGCCGGCGCGCGCAAAGCGCGTCAGCGAATCGACCATCAGCAGCACGTTCAGGCCCTGGTCGCGGAAGTACTCGGCGATGGTGGTCGCGGTATAGACGGCTTTCAGGCGTTCCAGCGCCGGGCGGTCCGAGGTCGACACCACCACCACCGACCGCTCGCGCGCCTCGGCGGTCAGCGTCTGGTCGAGAAACTCGCGGACCTCCCTGCCGCGCTCCCCAACCAGCCCGAGTACCACGACATCGGCCAGGCTGCCGTCGCAGATCATGCCGAGCAGCGTGCTCTTGCCCCCTCCCGCGGCCGCGAAGATGCCGATCCGCTGCCCGCGGCCGCAGGTCAGCATGCCGTCGATCGCGCGCACGCCCAGCGGCAACACCTGGTCGATCAGCGTGCGCGTCAGCGGATCGGGCACCGGTGCCTCCAGCGGGCGCGTCTCGCATGCGGCCGGCACCGGCGGACCGCTCATCCGGCGGCCCAGGCCGTCGATCACCGAGCCGATCAGATGCGGACCGACCGGAATCCGATGCTCGGTGCCGAGCGGGCGCACCAGTGCGCCGCAGCTCATGCCGATCGGCTCGGAGAATGGCGACAGCAGCGCGACCTCTCGCTGCAGGCCGACCACCTCCGCCTGCATGTCGGCGCCGATCAGGCAAAGCTCGGCCAGCGCCGCGTCGGGCAGACTGGCCTTGATCAGCGTGGGTCCGATTTCGACGACGCGGCCGAAACGCTCCACGCCATCGTCCAGCGCCGGCAACGTCAGGCGGCCGGCCACCCGGGAGACGATCGCATCGACGTCAGGCATACGCATCGTCGTACTCTCCGATCATGTCGATATTGCCGAGCACGTGCAGCTGCACGTCGTCGCCCAGTTCCTGGTACGACAGTACCGGCACGCTGAACAGCTCCCGCTCGAGAAACTTGCGCAGGAAGCGGCGCACATCGATCGCGGTGACCAGCGCACCCTCCATGTCCTCGCGACCGGCAATGCCGGCCTTGATGCGCGCCACGATCGCTTCGATCTGGTCGCCCTGCAACGTCGAATAGGCCCCGGCGGCGGTCTGGCGCACCGAGTCGCGGATCATGTTCTCGATGCCATCGCCGATCAGCCAGACATGGATACGCCCTTCACCGCGCGCATGGCGCCCGACGATCTGGCGGCGCAGCGCGACGCGGACGTACTCGGTCAGCATCACGGTCTCCTTTTCCTTCGGCGACCACTCGATCAACGCCTCGAAGATGGTGCGCAGGTCGCGGATCGAGATGCCTTCGGCCACCAGGCGCTGCAACACCTCCGAGACCTTGCTGATCGGCAGCTGGCGCTGCAGCTCCTTGACCAGCTCGCCGTAGCGGGCCTCCATCGCGTCCATCAGATAGCGGGTTTCCTGCACGCCGATGAATTCGTCGGCGAAGCGGTCGACGGCGAGCGCGGCGGCGTACGACACGGCCTGCGCACCGGCAAGCAGCGACAACCCTGACTGCGCCAGCGAGGCCTGGTGCTCGGGCGCAATCCATTGCAGCGTCAGTCCGCCGAACGGCAGGTTGTCGACGCGCTCGGCCACCGGCATGGCGCTGGACTGACGCGCCAGCAGCAGCCGGCCTGCCGGCATAGCCACCTTCAGCACGGGCTCGCTGTACAGCAGCACGCTGAAGCTGCCGGCGGGCAGACCCGCCTCGACGGCCATCTCGATCTTCGGCAGCGCGACACCGAGCCGCTCGAACTTCTGCCAGCGCAGGGTCTCGAGCGCGTCGACCAGACCAGGCAGCGCCGCCACATCTTTCGCCAGCTTCAGCGACAGCGGCTCCGCACCGGGGGTCATGCGCGCCTCGCCCTCTGCGCCGGCCGCCGCACCGCCCTGGTCGGCGGTATTGGCGGCGAGCGCCCTGGCGCGGCGGCGCGCATAGAACGCGATCAGTCCCAGCAGCACGCCCAGCGGCATGAAAATTACTGCGGGAAAGCCCGGCACCAGCGCGAACAGCAGCAGCACGCCGGCGGCGATCATCAACGCGTTGGGCTGGCGCGAGAACTGGTTGACCAGGTCCTGCGCCAGGTTTTCGCGCTTCTCGCCGGGCACGCGCGTCACCACGATGCCGGCGGCGATCGAGATGATCAGCGCGGGGATCTGCGCGATCAGGCCGTCGCCGATCGACAGCACCGAGTAGACCTCGAGCGCCTTGCCGACGCCCATATCGTGCTGCATCGTGCCGACCGCGATGCCGCCGACGATGTTGACGAGGATCACGATGATGCCGGCGATCGCGTCACCCTTGACGAACTTCATCGAGCCGTCCATCGCGCCATACAGCTGGCTCTCCTTCTGCACCAGCTGGCGCTGGCGCTTGGCCTCGCTGGCGTCGATCGTGCCGGCGCGCAGGTCGCCGTCGATGCTCATCTGCTTGCCGGGCATCGCGTCGAGCGAGAAGCGGGCGCCGACTTCCGCCACGCGCTCCGCGCCCTTGGTGATCACGATGAACTGCACGACCGTGATGATCGAGAAGACGATGATGCCGACCGCCAGATTGCCGCCGACGACGAAGTTGCCGAAGGCGGTGACGATTTCACCCGCGTCGTGCTGCAGCAGGATCAGGCGGCTGGTGCTGACGGTCAGCGCGAGGCGGAACAGCGTCGTGATCAGCAGCAGCGACGGCAGCGCGGACAGGTCCAGAGGATCGCGCACATAGATGGCCGTCATCAGCAACAGCAGCGCCAGGCCCAGGTTGATGGCGATCAGCAGGTCGACCAGGATGGTCGGCAGCGGCAGGATCATCATGAAGACCGCCACCATCAGCATCACGGCCAGCACCACGTCCTGCCGGCCGCCGACGGTGGCGAGCCAGGTACTCAAGCGCTTGATCATGGCCGCGCTCCCGGCCATGTCCGGCGGATACGCCGGATCGCATCAACGAGTGCAACGGCGGTCCGGCAGCCGAGGCCGAAGGTGATCGCGCCAAGCACCAGTGCCAGCGCCATCGCCAACACCAACCCGGCGATCGCGGTGCCCCACAGCAGCGCCAGCGGCAACAGCAACGCCGCGAAGACGAACCTCATGCTTCCTCCTTCGTGCAGGCTTCCAGCAGCCTGCGTTGTGCCCGGACCGTCCGGTACCACAGCTCGGCACCGCTGCCCGCCGGCATCGCGCCCGACACGAACAGGCAGTCGTCGACGCGGAAGACCCGCAGCGGCACGCCGGCCATGCAGGCCGGCGACCAGCGCGTCAACAGCGAGCGCAGCGCGGCGTCGGCCACGTAGCGATCGACCGGCCGCATCGTGGACAGCAGCACGCGGCGGTCGCGCACTTCCATGAACACCTGGATCTCGCCGTCGCGTATTTCGACGCGCGGCTCGATCGTGACGGGCTTGACGTCCATCAGACGAAACAGCTTTTCCAGATTGCGCAGCGTTCCAATATCCATCGGTGATCCAGGCACGACCCCGGCGGCGCGAGCCACCGGACGCGCTTGCTGTCCTCATTGCTTGCTGTGTCGCCATCGTGCGCGGCAGTCGCGGCACGCGGCATCGGGCCGATACCTGAAGGGGCGTCAGCCCGTGGGGTCGCCCTCGGCAGGGTCCGCGTTCTCGGCGCGGTCGTTGAACTCGTTCAGTGCCGTCAGCACCTGCTGCCTGTGGTCGTCGTCGCGGAAGCACGGCTCGGGCAGCAGCTTGACCAGACGGGTGATGTCCCGGACCAGCTTGAAGCCGCGTTCCCGGCCCAGCTCCATGCCGCCGACTTCGCCGCGGATCCAGTCGTGATAAAGCCACGGCTGGTCGACCATGCGAATCAGCAGCCGCAACACCGAGTCGGGCTCGACCGGCGGCTCGCCCAGGGCGCGCGCGATCCGGCCGCATTGCTCCTCGCATCCGAGGAAGATCAACAGGCGTTTCAGGTCTCGCACTACCGCGGCGAGCTTGATGCCCTCGGCGGCATCGTCGTCGATGCCGCTCAGTTCGGCGCCCAGCGCGCGGATCAGCACCTTGACCTTGCGCCGGCGCTCGCCGATGCCGGCCAACTGGTCCAGGAACGCCGCCATGCCCTGCTGCACCACACCGGCGCGCTGATACAGCGACTTCAGCTGCGACATCAGTTCCGGCGTCATCGCGCCGAACTCGAGCCAGCCGAGCATGGCCAGTTCCCAATCGCCGTTGGCGCCGAGCCGCCGCTCCAGGGCCTCTTCCAGACGGCTACGCTTGCGTCCCGGCCGGTGCTGCTCGGCCATCGCGGCGAGCAGCAATGCCAGCGCCGCCGGATGCAGCTCGCTGCGTTCGATTGCGGCGAACAGGCTGTCGACGTCCTCGATATCGCCGAACTGCTGCAGCAGCTGCGCGATGCGCGGGTCCTTGTTGGCCAGCAGCGACTTGGCGAGCTTGCCGACGAAGGCGCGCGCCAGCAGCGCATCATTGCGGCGGTCGCCGCGCAGCAGCGCGTGCAGCTTGG
Organism: Cupriavidus sp. JZ107; assembly: GCF_053903255.1. Taxonomy (NCBI): domain Bacteria; kingdom Pseudomonadati; phylum Pseudomonadota; class Betaproteobacteria; order Burkholderiales; family Burkholderiaceae; genus Cupriavidus; species Cupriavidus sp. JZ107. The sequence goes on from NZ_CP096480.1 coordinate 1,533,864, forward strand.
ACGAATGCACGTTGTTGAGCCCGGCTTCGTGCAGGCGGCGGGACGCGTTCAGCGCGCGAGCCGCGAGATCCATCGCGGAACGGGCCGGGCTGACCTGCTGGGGCCCGCGGCTGGCCGCACCGCCGCCCTGCCCCGGGAGGACCGCCGGCGCCGGGCCGGTTGGAATGACGGGCTTGGCGCCCTGTACCTTCGGGTTCATGCGGGCCATCCCGTCGAATCGGCATCGGGCACGCCGGGATCGCGTTGCGGTGGGAGAAGCCGGCCTCTTGCCATCCGGTCCACGTCCTCTACGAGGCCGTCAAGCTGGTTGGCAAGGGCATCCGGATCGTTTTCGTCCCCGCGCTCGCTGACCGCGTGAGGCTCGCCTGCGCACGGGCTCGCTGCGCTTGGCTCGACGCCGATGGCTGCCAACAGCACGGCCAGATGACGGTCCAGATCGATGCGCAGCTGGACGTAGGGGCTGTCCACCAGCGCCTGGCCGGAGGTCAGCGCCGGCTCGGCACTGATGGTGAACCCCGGCTCCGCCGGCAGCAGCGCCGCCACTGCTTCGACGTCGTCGGGGCACAACCGCAACGTGAAGGCGCCGTGTGAGGACAGCTCGCGCCAGCGGGCCGCAACGCGCTGCGCGATCAACGCCGCGCGCTCGGCCTCGCCGGCGAAGCTGGCGACCGCATCGGCGATCACCATCCGGCAGCGCAACTCCAGCCGCTCCGCGATGACCGCCTCCAGTTCGTTCTCGTGCACCAGCCAGCGCAGCACGTCCCCGCAGATCGCGTCGTGGGCCGCCCGCGCCGCCGCATCCGCGCGCCGCTCGCCCTCGGCGGTTGCTTCGACCAGGATTTGCTCGGCCTGAAGGCGCGCCCGCGCCCGGTGGCGCCGGCTTGCCAGCATCACGGCGGCGGCCCGCGACCGGTTGCGACGAAGCGCCGCCGCCGCATCGATGTATTGGTCGAGCATTGCCGCCGGCACGATGCCGCCCACGGGCAACTCACCGCGGACCTCGGTGATCGTCAGTCCAAAGGGATTCATAGCAGACGTTCCAGACGAAACAGCATCGGCAAGGCAAGGCCGGCCGGCGGTGTCGCCATCAATGAGCCGGGTGGTGGCAGGCAGATCGACAACGCCTGCCAGACGGTGCTGCCGGGCAACGTGTGGTCCAGCCACAACCTGCCGAGCTCGCGCAGCCATTCGACGATCTGCTCGGGCGGCCGGCTCAGGGCCGCACCCTTGCCGTCGGGCACCAGCGCAGCCAGCTGGTCGCAGCCGTCGTCGCCCAGTACCGCCAGCAATTGCCGGCGGTAATCGCCCAGCAGCAACAGTTCGGGCGCTCGCGCGGCCACCGCTCCGAGCGCGACAAGCAGCATCGGCAAACGCGGCTCGATGGCCAGCAGGCGCCGCTGCTGGTCCGACAGCGTCGCGGGCAGCGGGCCGGCGGGAAACCCGCGGCGCTGCACGATCAGCGCATCGAGCGCGCGCCGGCTGCCCGGATGCCGCCGGTAGTCGTCTTGCCAGGCGTCCAGCCCGAGATAGCCCCACCACCCCTGGTGCATCACGGCGCCTGGCCGCCACGCCAGCGCGTGCAGCCGCTGCACGGCGGGGCACAGGCTCTGTTGCGCGCGCGCGCCGGCATTGGCGGCATCAGACATCGGCACTCCCCTTGCGGCGGGCGATCCACAGCGACAGTCCGGCCATTGCGCACAGCGCGAGCACGCCGCCGGCCACCGCGGCCGCCGCCTGTGCCGGCTGCGCCTGCAGCCACTGGCGCCAGCGCGGCGGGGGCGCCTCGGCCGCGGGTGGTTGATAGCGGTAGTCGGCGGCCTGCATCACCACGCTGATCTGGTCGGACGCGATATCGGGAATGCCATCGCGGATCAGACTGCGGATCTGCACCTCGTAGTTGCCGAGATTGAATTGCGGCGAGTACTTGATGAAGACTGCCGCCGATGGCGTGCCGGTCGGCTTGCCGTTCTCGTCGACCTTCTGCGCGATCGAGACCTTGGCGCCGATCACGCCGTCCATCGCCGAGATCATGCTTTCGAGCTGCTGCTCCTTGAGCAGCTGCATCTTGGCGCGCTCCTGCGCGGGCGATGTCACCAGCTGGTTCGACGGAAACAGGTCTTCCATGCCAAGCCGCTTGTGATGCGGATAACCGTTCTGCCGCAGGACTTCGACGGCATTGATGAACTCGCCCTTGTCGACGCGCAACGTCACCGCGCCGCCTTTCTCGACCACCTTCTCGGCCGCGATATGGCGCAGCATCAGCAGGGCCAGCATCTGGTTGGCCTCGGCCTCGCCGACGTTCGAGTACAGCGTCATCTTGCAGCCGGCCATGCTGATGGTGGCGAGCACGGCCAGGGCGATCGTGCGGAAGCGCTTCATTGCATCGTCGTCAGCTTGTTGATCGATTGCGACAGCGTTCCCGCGATCTTCGCGATCAGGTCGACGCCGTTGCGCATCTCGAGCATGGCCTGCTGTGCCCGCTTCATCGCGGCAGGATCGAGCGCGCTGGCTGCGGTGATGGTCTCCACCCGCGCGGAAACCGTGGCGTCCGCCTTGCGCATCGCCTCGGCGGCGATCGCCTCGGGCTTTGGCACGCGGGCCGACATCGCGTCCATGAACGCCTGGATGGCGGCCGCCGCGGGCTCCTTGCCGGTCGCCTTGCCGGCCGTACTGGCCAGCATCTGGCCGGCGATGGTGATGGGGTCCATAGTCATGATGAAAACCTTCGGTGCTCGGTGACGCGTCCGCTCAGTGACGTGTGCGGGGAAACGGGGCGATGACGCGGGGTGCGGCGGCGACATCGCGCCGCGCCGCGATCAGCATCGCCAGCAACAGCGCCGGCGGGTCGTTGCGGTCGCCCAGGCACGCACGGGCCTCGACGAGCCGGCCGCTTTGCATGTACAGATGCGCGCGGCAGATCGCGCGGTCCTGCTCGTCATCGACCAGCAGGTGCAACGTGTCGAGAAACACGTCGATCTCCGCGTGCAGGCGCTGATTGCCGGCGGCGAACGCCAGCTCGACCAGCAGGCGCCTGACCTCTGTTGGCAAGCGCTGCATGGCTAGATCTTCTGGATGATGCCGGCGATGGTGTCGTGCATCGCCTTGATGATCGAGCTTTGCAGCGCGGTCATGTTGGTAAAGGCGGCCGTCATCTTCTGGGCCAGGATGAAGTCGGTGGTCTCGCCGGTGCTCACCGCGCGCTGTACCGCTTCGGCCATGTTGAAACTGGCGGACGCGACGGGACCGTCCATGCCATCGATCATTGTGTTCAGACTCATCGCCTTCTATTCCTCGTTCGCTGCGTCGTTGATACTCTGGTGGTGTTGCCGGAGCAGACGGGGGCTGGCCTCGTAGCGGCGGCGGAAGCTGACGCTGAAATGCGCATGGCTGTTGAAGCCGCACTCCTGCGCGATATCGGTGACCTTCATCGATGTCAGCAACAGCAGCTCCCTCGCCCGCTGCAGCCGGCGCTCCAGCAGCCAGTTCTTGGCCGACACGCCGAACTTCTCGTAGAACATCACGTTCAGCTTGCGTACCGGGATGCCGAGCGCCTTGGCGTACTGCGTGACCGGCCACGCGCTCATGCTGTTCTCCTCGATGAACTCGAAGAAGTCGCGGCTGCTGTCGATCAGATGGTGCAGAAGCCGGGAGAAATACTCGGGCTCCGTTCCCATGCAGTAGACATAGGCGAAGCGCAGCATCGCGCGCGGCTCGACGGCACCGAGATGCCGGATCACGTTGATCGTTTCCTCCGGCACCGTGATCCGCTTGACCGGTTCGCGCCAGAACTGCGTACCTCGTCGGTAGCGGCTCGCCAGCTCATGCAGTTCGCGGTAGATGTCCTGGAAGTCCCCCGAATGGAAGACGTAGGTATCGATGCCATCGCGCGCCGGAATCGCCGTCGCATTGCCGTTGGTGAAAACCAGGCTGCATGCCGGCACTTCGTGCGTCTCGCCGTTGCACTCGATCCGGCCGGACCGGCTGAAGATCATTAGCTTGACTGCCCCCATCTTTCCCTCGAACACTGGTGCTCAGTGGCTGCATCATTCCATCGCCGGAGCTGGAGACCGATCCGGTGATGACCTGAAAGACGTCGCTGTCCGGGGTCGTTGCGCGTCGTTTCGATGCGTTCGATTCGATGCGTTGAGCGGCGCCGGACAGCGCATCGATATCAAACCATTTATCGAATGAACTTTGAGAATTTGAGGGTCTACTCGAATCGTTTAGAGAAAGTCTTGATCGATTTCTTATAACTTCTTTCTCTCAACTCGAAATGTGAGACGCCTACGGCGGTTCGCGTGCGCGAGCGCACGGTGCAGGACCCTCCGAGCGGGGGTGCGGACGGCCGAATCCTGCGATCACGCGCTTTGGGTAGCGACTGCCGGCAGGAAACCACGCAGGCAAAAAAAATCCGCCTGTGAAAGGCGGACAAAGCAGAGGCGGGGAGGCCGGAAACGGGTCCGACCGGCGCGAAGTGTCGTCTTCCATCGCTGCCGGCACATCAGCAAATCGCACGCGACTTTCGATCCTGGAAAGCGACTTGCCACGCCGAGATCCGGCGACTCCACGGCTGACAGCATCGACGGCACACCGATGGGGACAAGCGCCACTTCCCCCGCGTATTCCGCGGCGGTATAAGTAAAGCCGCAGCGCGCGCCAGCCTGTCCGCGCGTTACGGAGCGGCACCGAGCCGATGTCTCTCCGGCTTATCTTTTCGACGGCGTATCGAGCGGAAATCATGCGCATTCTTCTGATCGAGGATGACCTGCAGATCGGCACCAGCCTGATGCGCGCGCTGAAGGAGAACATGCAGTGCAGCGTCGACTGGGTGCGCGACGGCGTCGCCGGCCAGCAGGCGGTCGAGCAAGGGTCCTACACGATCATCCTGCTCGACCTTGGCCTGCCGCGCATGGGGGGCCTCGATCTGCTGCGGCGGCTGCGGGTGCAAGGCAACCAGACACCGCTGCTGATTCTCACCGCCCATGACGACCTGGACACGCGGGTACAGGGCCTGGACGCCGGGGCCGACGATTTCGTGCTGAAGCCCTTCGAGGTTCCGGAGCTGCTGGCGCGCATGCGTGCGGTGCTTCGGCGCAAGGCGGGCTACGCGACCTCGAGCCTGGGCGACGACACCATCCGGCTCAATCTCGATACGCGCAGCCTGACGGTCGATGGCCACACCGAAACGCTGTCGGCGCGCGAGTTCGCGCTGATGCTGGCGCTGCTCGAACGGCCGGGCACGATCCTGTCGCGCAATCAACTCGAACAAAAGATCTATGGCTGGGGACAGGAAGTCGAAAGCAATGCGGTCGACGTGCTGATCTACTCGGTGCGCAAGAAATTCGGTGCTTCCTCCATCCGCAATGTGCGCGGCCTCGGCTGGACCGTTCTGCTGGGCGGCGACAAGCTCAAGCGCGATACGCCGTCCACGGCGCCCGAATCGAGCACGCAGGATGGCAGCGCCCCAGGCAATCGCCCCGGCGCCCCCCCGAGCAGTCCACCCAACGATCTCCCGAGCTGAACCTCGCGGCCGGCAGTCCGGTGCGCACCTGGCCAGATCCCCATGCCCGCCCGTACCGAACCGCACCAGGCCTCGCCCCGCGCACCGCATCCGGTCCGGCGTGCCGCGCCATCGCGCAACCCCTCGTTGAGCCTGATGCTCAGCGTGGCGCTCAGCACCGTGATCGCGGTCTTCGCCTTGCTGCATACGGCATGGACGTATGTGCTGGCCACTTCCGAAATCCATGAACTGCTGGACCGCCGCCTGCAGGAGGTGGCGGCCCGCGTCAGCGACGACATGACGCGCGCGACCAAGCCGCTCTACCTCTATCGCGACGCATCCGACGGCATCGTGATCCAGATCTGGCTCGGCGCGCCCGAGCCGACGCTGCATCCGGACAGCGACCGGATCACCATCGGCCGCGAGGCGCCGCCGGGCTTCTCGACGCAGACGGTCGACGAGGAACGGTGGCGCGTGTACTCGGAGCACGGGCCGAGGTGGACCATCAACGTCGCGCAGCGCGAGGCCTCGCGCAAGCGCATTGCCGAAGACGCCGCGATCGCCAGTGCCACGCCAGCGCTGGCGATGATCCCGCTGGCATGGCTGGCGATCTTCGTGACGGTCAAGCGCGCGCTGCGGCGCGTCGGGGCGTTGGGCGAGCGCGCGGCGCGGCTCGACATCGGCCATCTGGAGCCGCTGCCGACCGACAAGGTGCCGCGCGAGCTGCTGCCCCTGGTGCAGTCGATCAACCTGATGATCACGCGGCTGTCGCAGTCGCTGCGAGTCGAGAAGAAGTTCATCGCCGATGCCGCCCACGAGCTGCGCAGTCCGCTGACTTCGCTGCAGATCCAGGCCGACAACCTCGGCCGCACGCTGTCGGAGCCGGACAGCCTGCGCGAATACCACGCGCTGCAGCATGTGATCGCGCGCAGCACGCGCATGATCTCGCAGTTGCTGCGGCTCGCGCGGGCCGACGCTCCGCCCGAGCGGGCCTCGTCGCAGCCGGTGGCGATTCGCGATGTGGTGCCCGACGTCATCGAGATGCATCTGCCGCGCGCGGCGGCGCACGGCATCGATCTGGGCGTCGAACAGCTGGACGATCTGGAGGTGCGCGCCAACCTGGCCGACGTGCGCACGGCGCTCAGCAATCTGGTCGACAACGCCATCAAGTACACGCCGGACGGCGGCACCATCGACCTGCGCGCCTATCGCGACGAGTGGCTCGCCTGCATCGAAGTGCGCGACACCGGCAACGGCGTCGCGCCCGAGGCGCTGCCCCGCGTGTTCGACCGCTTCTTCCGTGCCGACGTCCATGGCACCGAAGGCAGCGGTCTCGGACTGGCGATCGTCAAGGCGATCGCCGAGCGATACGGCGGCGACGCCAGCATCGCCAACCGCCGCGACGTGCCATCGGGCGTGGTCGCGCGGGTGCGGTTTCCGTTGGTGCCTCGATGACGGTGCTGGCGTGAAGGGGCACGCTAGCGCTTCGCGCGCTCGGCAATGCGGGACAGGATCTCGTAGCCGATCGTCACCCGCTGATCGACCGGATACGCCTTGTTGGCCAACAGCACGATGCCGATCCGCTTGTCCGGCACGAACGCGACATAGGCCGAATAGCCGTTGGTCGAACCGGTCTTGTGCAGATACGCCGGCTGCTCCGATGGCGCCGCGACGATCGGCGTCGCGGCTTCGGCGCGAAGGATCGCGGCATTGCCGGCCAGCAACTGCTGCAGCGTCGGCGGATAGCGATACTGTTCCCAGATCAGGTCCTGCGTGATCGGTCCCGCGCGAAAGCGCGGCACATGGGTACGCGCGATCGCCTGCCACAACGTGTCGTCGATGCGGGCGCCGGGCATATTGGCTTCGACAAACGCCACCAGATCGCCGGACGATGAGCGGATGCCATAGGCCGGCTCCCATAGATAGCCCTCCTTCATCCGGATCGGCGCATCGGCCGCGGTATATCCCTGCGCATGGTCGGCCTGCCGCTCGGCGGGCACCTTGAAGTAGCTGTGCTTCATGCCGAGCGGCTGGAACACGATCGCGTGGACCAGATCGCTGTACGCGCCGCCAAGGCGGGCCGCCGCAATCGCGCCGAGCAGGCCGATGCCATTGTTCGAATACACGCGATGCGTGCCGACCGGGTAAGGTGGCCGCCATGCCGACAGGTATTCGGCCATGTCGGGCTCGCTGCGGATTCGCTCCGGCACCGCAAGCGGCAGGCCGGAGGTATGCGTCCCAAGCTGCAGCAGCGTGACCTTGTCGAAGGTGCCGCCGCGCAGCGCGGGCAGGTGGCGGCTGACCGGATCCTGCAGCGAAAGCTTGCCGCTCGCTTCGGCGTAGGCTGCCAGTGTGGCCGCAAAGGTCTTGCTGACCGAGCCGATCTCGAACAGCGTTTCCTTGGTCACCGGCCGGCCGCCTCGCATTGCGGTCTGCCCGTAGTTGTAGAAGTAGCGTTTGCCGTCGACGGTCACGGCGACCGCCATGCCCGGAAGCCGATGCTGCGCGATCGCGGGCTTGACGGCGGCATCGACGATCGCCGCGATCGCCGCGCTCGTCATGGCGTCGCCATCATCGGCGGCATAGGCATAGGCATTGGCGTTGACGGACAGGCAGGCGGACAGGCAAACGAACAGGCAGGCCCGCAGGAAGGACGACCTGGAGAACAGCCTGGAGAACGGCAGCTTCGATGGCTTCATGGCAATCGGCATGCCGGCTGAGCGGCATTGCACAAATCGGGATGAGCGCAGTGTAGGGAATGCCGGAAGCATCTTGTCGCGCCGCGCTGTAACGGCTGTCACGCATCCCTGCACGAAGACCCTGCACGAAGGTCCGCCGCAAAGGCGGACCCAGGAGGCGGGCGCAAAGAAAAAGGGCTTCCATCACTGGAAGCCCTTCGTATAGGTGGCGCGGCTGGCAGGATTCGAACCCACGACCCCTTGGTTCGTAGCCAAGTACTCTATCCAACTGAGCTACAGCCGCACGCGAGGGCGCAATTGTATCGCAGTGGCATGGGAACGCAAGCCTTTTTTGCGCGCCGATGCCCTGCCCCTCCCTTACCACCGGTAGCGGGCGCCGATGATGCCGCCCGCATTGCGCCCGGTCTTGACCTTGACCCAGATCTTGACGCCGCCGCGGGTGCTGCCATGCGCGCCGATATTGAACGAGAACAGGCCGCGCAGCAGGTCGGTGTCGATGCGGGTGCCGTTGATGTTGATGGTCTTGCGGCTGCTGTCCTGCCACAGGTCGGCCTCGACGAAGGGATAGACGCCGGCCAGCCGGGTCGGCTGTGCCCCGTAGAGCCGTACCGCGAGCCCGGTCGCGCGGTCGTCGGCCGGCATCGCGGCCAGCGCGGGGTTGGGCAGGCCGTCGTCGCGCGGCTGGTAGGCGAGCTGCACGCGCGGCTGGATCGTGACCCCGCTGCGCGGCAGCACCGCGTCGAGCGCCAGCGACAACGTGCGCACGCGCGTGTCGACGAAACCGCTGGCGGACGCCGCATCGTCGGCGTGCAGCAGCCAGCTGGGCCGCCGCGCGCCATCGCGCGGCTCGGCGGCCAGGGCGGCACGAATCGCGCTGTCGGATTCCGCAGCCATTTGCGCCAGAGCGGATCGTGATGCGGAGGACGAAGACGAAGGCGATGCCGAGGCGTGAGTCGACGGCAACGAGGCCAACAATACCGGCGCGGACGATGGTGGCGATGCCTCGGGCGACGATGGCTGGGGAACGGCGGCGTGCCCGGTGGAAGGCGCGGACTCGAAGGGGTCGGGCGGTGAAAAGGTGGAGGTGGGTTGCAGCGTCGTAGCCGGGTCCAGCGCGGCCAACAGCGCGGCGGCCTCTTCCTCGCCCAGTGGCTGCCAGCCGAGCACGGCCTCGCTGCCGGGGGGCCCGCTCTCGGCCTGAGCGATCGCGCTCAGCAGCACGGCGACGCAGGAACCGTAGCGCCATCGGCGACAGCGGCAGGTCCTTCGATGGTTGGTGCCTACGCAAGCCCGGCCAGCGGCAATGCCGGTCTTCCTCTCTCTCGACAACAAGACCATGTCCATGGCGACCACCTTCGGGCTGATGTCCGCGCGCCCGATTTGTTCTGAGCATAGGTCAAAGGCAACGCAACCGTTAGGGTCGTCAACCCGATCCATGTTCGCACGCGCGCGCTGCGGCAGCGGCCATGCGCACCTGCTGAAACGGCGCGCCGCGATACGGAATCGGCGGGTGAGGCAGCGGGAATCGCAGAGAGAACGCGAGGACCGCGCGACCGGGCGCTCGGATAGAGCGCGGACGAAGGGAAGAGTCGGCGAAGGAAAAACGCAGACGAAAAAAAGGCCGTTGCGATTTGCAACGGCCTTCTCTTCAGGATTTTGGTGCCCAGGAGAGGACTCGAACCTCCACAGTGTTGCCACCGCTAGGACCTGAACCTAGTGCGTCTACCAATTCCGCCACCTGGGCTTCGTTTCGCCGCTTCCGTGTCTTGCGTCACGTTTGCTGCGATGCGAAGACCGCAATTATGCAGATCGAACCGAAGGTCGTCAACACCCTTTCACAAAAAATATTTACCTGGCGGGCAACCGTCCCGCTGCCGCGCCGCCGACGCGGAAATCCACGCGTTCCGGCCTGCCGCTCAAACGCAGCGTGGCCGTCGCCGGCGGCGTGCTGGCGATGGCCTTGCCCGCGCGCATCACCAGCAGCCGGGCCGCGCGCAGCCGCAGCGCCTCGACCGGATCGGCGGCCTGCAGCAGCACCAGGTCGGCGCGGCGGCCGGGCGCGATGCCGTAGTCGGACAAACCCAGGATCCGCGCCGGCGTCTCGGTGACCGCGTCGAAGCACGCGCGCATCGCCTGCTGCCCGGTCATCTGCGCAACATGCAGGCCCATGTGCGCGACCTCGAGCATGTCGCCCGAGCCAAGCCCATACCAGGGGTCCATCACGCAGTCATGGCCGAACGCCACCGGCACGCCGGCGGCCAGCAGCTCCGGCACGCGCGTCATGCCGCGCCGCTTCGGGTAGCTGTCGTGCCGGCCCTGCAGCGTGATGTTGATCAGCGGATTGGCGATCGCCGCCATGCCCGCCTCGCGCATCAGCGGCAGCAGCTTGGACACGTAGTAGTTGTCCATCGAATGCATCGAGGTCAGGTGCGAGCCGGCCACCCTGCCCTGCAGGCCGAGCCGCACCGTTTCCGCGGCCAGCGTCTCGACGTGGCGCGACATCGGATCGTCGGTCTCGTCGCAGTGCATGTCGACAGGCAGCCCGCGTTCGGCGGCCAGCTCGCACAGCAGCCGCACCGACGCCGCGCCGTCTGCCATGGTGCGCTCGAAATGCGGAATGCCGCCGACCACCTGCACGCCCATGTCGAGCGCGCGCTTCAGGTTGTCCAGCGCACCGGGGCTGCGCAGCACGCCGTCCTGCGGGAAGGCCACCAGTTGCAGGTCGAGGTAAGGCCGGACTTGCTCGCGCACGTGCAGCAGCGCCTCGACCGCCAGCAGCCGCGGGTCGCAGACGTCGACATGCGAGCGGATCGCCAGCAGGCCGCGCGCCACCGCCCAGTCGCAATACGCCAGCGCGCGCTCGACCAGCGCCTGCTGCGTCAGCTGCGGCTTCAGTTCTCCCCACAGCGCGATGCCCTCGAGCAGGGTGCCCGACTGGTTCACGCGCGGCAGCCCATGCGACAGCGTCGAGTCCAGATGGAAATGCGCGTCGACGAACGGCGGCGACACCAGCTGACCGGCCGCGTCGATCTGCTCGGCCGCCTGCGCCGGCAGCGCCGGCTCGACCGCGACGATGCGGCCGCCGGCGATGCCGATGTCGATGCCGGTGCGGCCGTCGGGCAGGTTGCAGTCGCGAACGATCAGATCGAGCATGTCGGGCCTCCGGGTATACGGGGGTATTGCGTGTGCCTTACGGCAAGGGATCGGCATTGCGCTGGAACGCGCGGCGCCGTGGCGTCGCTTGTTCGCCGGCGACGGGCTGCGCTCCAGGTGCCGGCGCGGCGCGGGCACGGCGGCCATGACGGGACGGCGTTGCCGCCGTGGACGGCGCGGGCGGCGTCAGCCCGCAGCCGCGCAGCACCAGGGCGACCAGATGCTCGGTCGCCCGTTCGTAATCGCGCCGCTCCAGCCGCTGCACGCCGAGCACGGCGCAGATCTGGGCCTCGAAGTCGGCATAGGTCTGTGTCGCGGCCCAGATCGTGAAGAACAGATGGCTCGGATCGATCTGCGCCATCCGGCCCGCGGCGATCCAGCCGCGTATCACCACGGACTTGCGTCCCACCAGGCTGCGCAGCGCGTCGCGCAACACGTCGCCGATCTCCGGCGCCCCATGCAGCAGTTCGTTGGCGAACACGCGCGACGCGTCGGGATAGCGCGCCGACAGCCGCATCTTGGCGCGGATGTATTGCTCTAGCGCGGCCTCGGGCGAGCGCTCGGCGCTGATGATGTCGGCCTGCGACAGCCACAGCCGCAGCGTGTTGGCCAGCACCGCGCGGTAGAGCGCCTGCTTGGTGCGGAAGTAGTAGTGCAGGTTCGACTTGGGCACGCCGGCGCGCGCGGCGATTTCCGCCATGGTCGCGCCCGCGAAGCCGGCCCGCGCGAACACCCCTTCGGCCGCGCGCAGGATGCGCGCCTCGTTGCGCTGGCGGATGCGGCCCGCGTTGCCGTCGCGGCCGGCCAGCGCCTGCAGGCGCGCGGCGGGAGCTAGCGCGTCCATGGCGCGGTCCGGCGTGGCGGGGGCAACGGCAGCGCCTTCACGGACCGGGCCGGGACGGGCGCCCCGGCGTCAGCGCGTGCCGTACAGCCGGTCGCCCGCATCGCCGAGTCCGGGCACGATATAGCCGTGCTCGTTCAACTGTTCGTCGATCGCGGCGGTGACGATGGCCACGTCGGGATGCGCGGCCTGCAAGGCTCGCAAGCCCGGGCGCGAGGCGATCAGGCAGACGTACTTGAGCGCGGTGACGCCGGCCTCCTTGAGCCGGTTCAGCGCGGCGATCGCGGAATTGCCGGTCGCCAGCATCGGGTCGACCACGATGACCTGCCGCTCCTGGATATCGTCAGGCATCTTGAAGTAGTACTCGATCGGCTCGAGCGTTTCCGGATCGCGGTACAGGCCGATGTGGCCGACCCGCGCGGCCGGCAGCAGGTCGAGCATGCCGTCGATGAAACCATTGCCCGCGCGCAGGATCGACACCAGGCACAGCTTCTTGCCCGACAGCATCGGCGACTGCATCGGCGCGATCGGCGTCTTGATCGCCACGGTCTCCATCGCCAGATCCCGCGTCGCCTCGTAGGTCAGCAGCTGCGCGATCTCCCGCACCAGGCGGCGAAAGTTGTCGGTGGTGGTGTCCTCGCTGCGCACCAGCGTGACCTTGTGCTGCACCAGCGGGTGGTCGACCACCATCACGGGCGCGGCGGCCGGCGCGATGGGCGGCATGCCGGCGGGAAGCCCCGTGGACAGCGCCACGGACGGATCGACGGACAGATCGGCAGACAGGGCGGTCATGATGGCACTCCTCGATGCGGCGGTGGCCGGATCTGGCCAGGGCGAAACGACGGCGTGCAGGCGCGCGGCTCGTGGGGGGCATGCTGGCGGCATGCTGACGGCATGCTGGCGGCCGCGCCCTGCACGGACTGGGAACTCAGAACACCGTGCCGTCGCTGTCGATCGCGAACGGCGGCGGGCCGCCCGGCCGGCGCTTGGCGGCGATGCGCCGTCCCGCCGCCCAGGTACCGCCCTCCAGCACGCGCGCCAACGGGAAGGCGTCGGCCGACAGGCCCAGCGCCTGCCGCGTTGCCTCGGCGACCAGGTCCAGGCCGGTCACCGTCAGCGCGCGCCATTCGACGATGGCCGGCTCGTCGACCCGGTGCACCGCCTCGGCAAAGCTCGCATCGCGCGGCACCATCAACTCGAAGTCGTACAGCAGGCCGCCGTTGCGGTATTCGGGCAGGCCGGTCAGCGCATCGAGCCCGGTCACCGTCAGGCCGCCGTCCTCGAGCGGCTCGAGCAGCGAGTAGGTCAGCCACTGGGTCAGCTTGTGGAACGGCACCAGCCCGTCGGGGCTGGCCGGATGGCGCCAGCAGTCGCCGAGCGAGACGCCCTCCAGCTGCAGCCGTCCGGGCCAGACCGGCCCGAGCGCGACCAACAGCGTGCGCAGCACGAAGGCCGCGTCGATGCGCCCCTCGCTGGCATGCGCCTTCAGATAGTCGAACAGATTGCCGAGCCTGGCGGGCTCGCCGAACACGGCCGGCGTCGCCTGCGCGACCTTGCCGAGCCGGCGCACCAGGCCGGCGCGGCCCTCGAGCCCGACCAGCGGATTGTGCTGCGCGACCTGGAAGGCGGTGGCCAGCGTCGACGGATCGATCTGCGCCAGCCGCTCGGCATCCGAGCGCAGCGGCTCGTCCGGCGTCGCGGAAAAGCCGCCGCGCGCGAACAGGTCGAAGCTGGCCACGCCCAGCCCCTCGGAGCGGCTCAGGCTCAGGTCGCTGGCCGGATCGCGGTAGCGCCAGTCCGGCCCGGCGCCCGCGTCGAGCAGCACGCTGGGAATCACCAGGTCGATGCCGATGCGCGCGCGCTCCTCGCGATGATCGTCGCCGGTCAGCGCGGCGCGTTCGCACAGGATGCCCCAGCGGTCGCGCAGCTCGCCCGGTCCGCCGCTTTCGAAATGGCGCCAGCGGCTGTGGTAAGGCACCTGCAGATCGCGGTAGCGCGAGCGGATGGTGGTCGCCACATAGTCGGCGATCGCGGCGACCCGCTGCGGATGCCAGCTGAACCACTGCGAGTCGCCGGCCGCGACCGCGGCGGTCACCGCGGCGCAGCGCGCCCGCACCGCCTGCGCCGTCAGCAACGCCGAAGCCGGGTGATCGGGTTCGACCCAGCTTTGCCAGCCCTCGCGCGAAGCGCGGGCTTGCACGCCGGACTGCCCGGCCGCGCCCATCGATGCTGCATCGTCTCGTTCTGTCATTCGTCCAGTCCCCTGCCCTTGGCCACCGTCAGTTCGGTGGCGTCCGGAGGCGTGTAACGGGTGAAGTAGCCCGCCGCCACCTTGGCGTCGATCTCCACCCTCGCGTCGGCCGGAATCAGCGCGTCGGGAATCGGCACCTGCTCGACCACTTCGATTCCCTGCGCGACCAGCGCGCCGTGTTTCATATTGCTCATCGAGGCCCAGCGGTCAATGCGACGAATGCCCAGCCAATGGAAGACATCGGGCATCAGCTCCTGGAAGCGCATGTCCTGCACGCCGGCCACGCATTCGGTCCGCGCGAAATAGGTTTCGGCGCGGTCGCCGCCGACCTGCCGCTTGCGCGCGTTGTAGACCAGGAATTTGGTGACCTCGCCCAGCGCGCGGCCTTCCTTGCGGTTGTAGACCACCAGTCCGACGCCGCCCTGCTGCGCCATCTCGATGCACACCTCGATACCGTGCGCCAGATAAGGACGGCACGTACAGATGTCAGACCCGAATACGTCCGAGCCGTTGCATTCGTCGTGCACGCGGCAGGCGACCGGCGTCTGCGGCTTGCCCAGCAGGCTGACGTCGCCGAAGAAATACAGCGTCATGCCACCGATCGGCGGCAGGAAGACCTTCAGATCGGGCCGCGTCACCAGTTCGGGGAACATGCCGCTGGTCTGCTCGAACAGGCTGCGGCGCAGCGCGCTTTCCTTGATGCCGAAGCGGCGTGCCATGCCGGGCAGATACCAGACCGGATCGACCGCGGCCTTGGTGACGCGCACATCGCCGTTGGCAAACAGGATCCTGCCATCGGGAATCAGCCGGCCGGCCGCGATCGCCGCCATCAGTTCCGGCATGTTGATATGGGCGCGCGTAACCGCGATGGTCGGCCGGATATCGACGCCGGCCGCGATGCGGTCGGCGAAGACGGTCGACACCAGATGGCCCCACGGGTCCAGCGACACGATCGTGTCGGGATCGCCCCACTGCGGATGCGGGCCGATCGGCTCGGCCGGCGCCGTGTCGGTCAGGTCGGGGCGATGGTCGCGCTGCAGCTTGCCCGAAGCCACCGCCAGCGCGCGATAGACGGCGTAGGCGCCGGCATGCGTCCCGATCACGTTGCGGTGCGCCGGATTGGTCAGCGTCGCGATCACGGGGCCGCGTTCGGCCGCGGTCGGCGCCCCCCAGTGGATCGGCTCGGCCGGCTTGTCGCGGCGTGCGTGCGAGGTCAGGACGATGTGATCGGACATGGCAGCCTCGAGGCGTGAATCCTGACCAAACGGTCAGGTTTACCTTGATGGTAGGCAATCGCCATGCCAAGCGCGTATGGGCGTTTTCCCCTTTTGAGTACGCCGCCTCACCGAACGCGGCACAACAACGGTTCATGCGGCGCCCGCGTATCGTGCAGCGCGTGCCATGTTGCGGATGGGCAACGCCCCCTAGCGCGCCAGCCCCTCGCGGTTGCGCAACAACAACTTGCCAAGCGATGCGAACGGATCGCGCGATTCGACATATCGGTAAAAAAGCGCACCGGTGGCGTTGCTCGCCAACCACGCCAGCGCCATGCCCGCCGCATTGAGCCACGGCATGCCGGGCGCCAGCTGCGACATCAGGCTGTTGACCAGCAGACAGATCGGAAAGTGCACCAGGAACACCGAGTACGAGATCGCGCCGAACGTGGCGAAGACGCGGCCGCGCGGCCACGCCGCCAGCCAGCCGCCGCGCCGTGCGAGCGTCAGCAGCAGCGCGACGGCCAGCGCCAGCGCGATGCGCGAGCGCAGATCGACCATCAGCGCGGCAATGCCTACCGCGGCGAGCGCCGCGAGCCACCAGCCCGAGCGGCCGGGGTTCGACGCCCAGTAGCCGAGCACGCCCAGTCCGTAGGCGCCAAAGAAATAGATGGCCCACATGTCCCAGTCCGCGTCCCGGTTGAACCAGAACAGCGAGGCCAGCGCGAGCGCCGCCACCAGTGCGGCGCCCACGCGGACCTGCCAGTCCGCGGGCAATCGGCGCGCCAGCCATAGCGTCAGCAACAGCAGCCCGAACAGCTGGAAGTCGATCGCGACATACCACACCCCTGCCGACAGCGCGTCGATATCGAGCACGTCGTGCAGCAGCAACAGATGCGCCAGCAGCTGCCCCCATTGCGGCGGCGCCGGGATCGACGGATGGTCCATGCCCTGCCGCGCCAGCGCCGCCGCGGCGATGGCCAGGCCGATCGCCGCGGCAAAGGGCACGGCCAGCTTGCGATAGCGCCGCAGCAGCGCCGCGAGCGGCCGCGACGTGCGCAGCAGGCCGTCCGGGGCGAGGCTGCGTGCGGCCAGGAAGCCGCCGATCACCAGGAACAGCTGCACCGCGATGCGCGCGTAGTCGGCGAGCCAGTCGATCAAGGCGGGGGCGAGGGAATGCGCCGCATCGGACATCGGCCCGTAGAAGGCCAGGTGATGCAGCACGATCAATTGCGAGCCGATGGCCTTGAGCGCATCGATGCCGGCCAGGCGCGCGGGTTGCGAAGAGATGGAGGACAAGACGGAAACCGAACGGGAATTCGCCGCCCGGCCCCGACGCGCCCGTGCGCGGCGCGGCACCGGACCGCGTGGCCCGGGATTGTACCCGGGGCCACGTGCAGGCATCGGCATGTCGTTCCCTGCCGTTGCGTCCGGCTCGGCACATTGACCTAGGGTATTTACTTATGACGAAGTTGTCGTTCCCCCGGGACAAAGCTATCGCTACCCTTGGGTCTTTGCTGTTTTCTATCGCCCCGCCATGTTGCCTTCCTTCCGCTCTTTCCGTCGCTCTCTTGGTTCGCTGCGCCCGGTGCTGCTCGCGGCCGCTCTGCTCGGCACCGGCGTCGCGCATGCCGCCGGCGCCGAGGCGCTGCACGGCCCGGTTCTCGACAAGATCCGCTCCAGCGGCACCATCGTGCTCGGTTACCGCGAGTCCGCGCTGCCGTTTTCGTTTGCCGACGACAAGGGCCAGCCGGCCGGCTACGCGGTCGACCTGTGCCTGCGCGCGGCCGAGGGCGCGCGCCAGGCACTGGGCCTGAAGGACCTGAAGGTCCGCTGGATGCCGCTGACCCCGCAGAACCGCATCCCGGGCATCGTCAATGGCCTGGTCGACCTTGACTGCGCGCCGAACACCAATACGCTGGAGCGCCAGAAGCAGGTCGCCTTCAGCGTCTCCCACTATGTGTCGGCGGTGCGGATGCTGGTGCGCGCCGATTCCGGCATCGATTCGCTCGACGATCTGCGCGGCAAGACCGTGGTGACCAGCGCCGGCTCGACCGGCGACCGCCATGTGCGCCGGCTCAAGGGCCAGTACGGCTACCGCGACATCTACGCCAAGGACCATGGCGAATCGTTCCTGCTGCTCGAGTCCGGCCGCGCCCAGGCCTTCGTGATGGACGACGTGCTGCTGGCCGGCCTGCGCGCCCGCGCCAAGGACCCGTCCCAATTTGTGATCGTCGGCCCGGCGCTGTCGGTCGAGCAGAACGCGCTGATGCTGTCGAAGGCAGACCCGGCATGGAAGCAGCTGGTCGACCAGACGCTGGCCGGCGTCTACGGCAGCCCGCAGATCGAGACGCTGCAGCAGCGCTGGTTCCAGAAGCCGATCGGCGCGCGCAATATCAACCTGGCGCTCGCCCCATCGGCCGAGGTTCGCGAGGCGTGGAAGCATCCGTCCGACGCCGTGACCGAATAGGCGCATACCGAAGCGCCGACGCGCGGCAATGCTCGCTTTCCATGAGCGCGACGCGCTGACCGCAGCCGATGTGACTCGCTTGACAGCCTCGAGACAGGTTGGAGACACTGGCGCGGGCGGCGTGTCGACGCCCGCCCATCGTCAGCCGCCCATCCGGTGGACGGCAACTTTCGAGGAGACATCATGAGCAAGTTCGTCGCGACGGCCATCGCGCTGTGCATCGGCATCGCCCCGCTGGCGGCGCACGCCCAGAACACCGGCGGCAAGAAGCAGTTCGACCCGTACTCGCAAGGCGCCAAGGCGGGCGATAAGTTCGACCCCTACAGCCAGGGCGCCAAGGCCGGCGACAAGTTCGATCCCTATACCCAGGGAACCAACCAGAGCACCCGCGCCGACCTGGCGCCGGGCCAGGACGAGGGCAAGAAGAACGGCCACAACAAGGCGAAGAAGGCCAAGCCCGCCAAGCCAGCCAACTGAGATCGGTGCACGGGCCACCCCGGGGGCGGCCCGACCCCATCCGGATATCCATGCGGGATATCCCATGCGGATATCGATGCGAATTCCAGAACCCGCCGCGCGCGGGTTTTTTTGCGCCCGCGTTTTGACACGCCTTCGAAGCGCCAAGAAGTGCCATCCAAAGCACAGGACATATGTCCCGGGCCGCCCGAAACCCGCCCGCGAGACCCGTGTAGGACATTTTTCGGTATCGAGTGTCATCGCTTTCGCACAAAATGCGAACTTCGCCGTTGACACAGGCGTCGTAAGCACCACACGGAGCGCATGGCTCCGTAGCGGGTTGTCAGCAAGCGGCCAAGGCCGCGCCGCACCGTTTCAGGAGTTTCATGCGCCGTTTTCCGACCACGCAAGCCGCCGGGTTGTCCGCGGCGGTGATCGCCCTGGTCGTCCTCTATATCGTCCTGCTGTGGTTCGGGACGCTGGACGCCCGCCATCTGCTGCGCTCCGACGAAGGCCGCTATGCCGAGATCGCGCGCGAGATGTTCGCCAGCGGCGACTGGGTCACGATTCGCTACAACGGCGTCAAGTATTTCGAGAAGCCGCCCTTTCACCTGTGGGTGACGGCGCTGACCTATACCGCCTTCGGGCTCGGCGAATGGCAGGCGCGGCTGTGCGTGGCGCTGTCGGGCTTCGTCGGCCTGCTCGCGTCGATGTGGGCGGCCGGCCGCTGGTTCGGCGCGCGCGCCGGCTGGCTGACCGGGCTGGCGCTGGCGGCCGCACCGATGTGGAGCGTCGCCGCCCACTTCAATTCGCTGGACATGACGCTGGGCGGCGCGCTGGCCTGCGTGCTGGCCTGCATGCTGCTGGCGCAACACCCCGACACCACGCCCGCCGCCCGGCGCGGCTGGATGCTGGGCTGCTGGGCCGCGATGGGCGTCGCCATCCTGACCAAGGGTCTGATCGGAATTGCACTGCCCGGGCTGGTGCTGGTCGTGTACACCGCGATCACCCGCGACTTCGCGCTGTGGCGCCGTCTGCATCTGCTGTGGGGCGCCGCGCTGCTGCTGGCGATCACCGTGCCGTGGTTCTGGCTGATCGCCGAGCGCAATCCGGAATTCCTGCGTTTCTTCTTCATCCACGAGCACTGGCAGCGCTATACCACCAGCGTCCATCATCGCCAGGGCCCGGTGTGGTACTTCGTGCCCCTGCTTCTGGCCGGCTTCCTGCCATGGCTGGCGCTCGCGCCCGGCATCTGGCGCGCGGTGCGCCGCGAGCGCACCGAAGCCGCGCAGCCGGCGGGCGCCGCCCCGCTGCGCCCCGCGCTGTTGATGCTGGTCTGGGCCGGCGCCATCTTCGTGTTTTTCAGCCTGTCGAACTCGAAGCTGCCCGGCTACATCGTGCCGATCTTCCCGGCGCTCGGCATGCTGGCCGGGGTCGCGCTGGACCGCATTGGCGACACCGGCTGGCGGCGCCTGCTGCTGCTGATGCTGGCCGTGTCGGTGCTCGGGCTGGCCGCCACGCCGGTGGTCGCCACGCTCGATTCGGACAACACGCCCAACGCCTATTACCGGGTCTTCGCGCTGTGGATCGGCGCCGCCTTCGTCGTGATGTTCGCCGGCGTGCTGCTCGCCCACTGGCTGGCGCGGCGCAACGGCAGGCTGGCCAGCATCGTCTGCTATGGCCTGGCGATGTACACCAGCTTCACGGTCGCACTGCTCGGACACGAAGTGATGGGCCGGCGCACCTCCGGCATCGACCTGGTGCCGGCGATTCAGCAAGTGCTGAAGGACGACATGCCGTTCTATGGCGTCGGCATGCTCGACCACACGCTGCCGTTCTACCTGCGCCATCCGCTGACGCTGGTCTGGCATCCCGACGAGCTGCAGTTCGGCCTGCAGCAGGAACCGGACAAGTGGATTCCGACGCTGGAGGGCTTCGCCCAGACCTGGCGCAGCGGCCGCCCCGCGGTGGCCATCATGTCGCCGGAGATGTACACCAGATTGCAGGCTCAGGCGTTGCCGATGTATCGGGTCGCCGAAGACGTGCGCCGCGTCGTGGTCACCAATTTCGCCCCGCCGCCGGCCGCTACCCGCGCCATTCCTTCGAACCGATGACGATCACTACCTTCGCTTTCATCCTGACCGGCGTGCTGCTGAACGCCTGCGCGCAACTGCTGCTCAAGGCCGGCGTCAATGCGGTCGGCGCGATCGCGCTGGACCGCGCCACGCTGTTCGATACCGCGCTGCGCGTGCTGGCCCAATGGCCGGTGCTGGCCGGCTTGACGCTCTATGTCGCCAGCGTCGCGGTGTGGATCGTCGGTCTGTCACGCGTCGATGTATCGATGGCCTATCCGATGCTGTCGCTCGGCTATGTGGTCAACGCGGTGGCCGCATGGTGGCTGTTCGGTGAGATGATCGGACCATTGCGGATGGCCGGCATCCTGCTGATCCTGGCTGGCGTGTTCCTGATCGCGCGTTCCTGACCTTCCTGTTCCTGACCTCCGCCGTTCCTCGCCACCGATCCACGCCGACGTCCTTGCCGATTCGCCCGATGCCCGCTTCCACCCGATCCGCCGAACCCTTCCTGCCCTTCGTCAGGCCCGACATCGACGCGGACGCGATCGCGGCGGTCGGCGAAGTGCTGGCCTCGGGCTGGATCACCTCCGGCCCGAAGATGCAGGCCTTCGAGGCCGCGCTGTCGGCGCTGTTCGACGGCCGGCCGGTGCGCACGTTCGCCAATGGCTCGGCGACGATGGAGATCGCGCTGCGGATCGCCGGCATCGGTCCCGGCGACGAGGTCATTACCACCGCGATCACCTGGGTCGCCACCGCCAACGTGATCGTCGCGGTCGGGGCGCGCCCGGTCTTCGTCGACATCGATCCGCGCACCCGCAACCTCGATCTCGACGCGGTCGAGGCCGCGATCACGCCCCGCACCCGCGCAATCCTGCCGGTCTATCTGGCCGGCTTGCCGGTCGACATGGACCGTCTCTACGCGATCGCCCAACAGCACGGCCTGCGCGTGATCGAGGACGCCGCGCAGGCGATCGACTCGCGCTGGCGCGGCCGGCGCATCGGCAGTTTCGGCGACCTGGTCAGCTTCAGCTTCCAGGCCAACAAGAACATCACGACGGTCGAAGGCGGCTGCCTGGTGATGAACGACGAGGACGAGGCGCTGCGCGCCGAGCGGTTGCGGCTGCAGGGCGTGATCCGCAGCGGCGTCGATGGCATGGACGTCGAGGTGCCGGGCGGCAAGTTCAACCTGACCGACGTCAACGCCGCGATCGGGCTGGCCCAGCTGCCGCGGCTCGGCGCGATCACCGCGCGCCGTACCGCGCTGGCCCGCGCCTACATGGACGCCGCCGCGCGGCATGGCCTTGCCGAACTCGGCATCGAGCTGCCGGTCGCCGGCGACCCCGCGACAGCACTGTCGAACTGGCATATGTTTCAAGTGGTACTGCCCGCCGAGCGCCTGCGGGGCGGACGCGCCGCGGTGATGCAGGCCCTGCGCGAGGCCGGCATCGGTACCGGCGTGCACTACCCCGCGCTGCATCTGTTTACGTACTACCGCTCGCTGGGCTGGCGCGACGGCATGCTGCCGCACGCCGAGCGCATCGGGCGGGGCATTCTCACGCTGCCGCTCTTCCCGGCCATGCAAGAGGCCGATGTCGAGCGCGTCTGCGCCACGCTGAACGACACATGCAAACGTCTGCTTCCGTAACTTCCGAGCTGGTGTCCTGCGCGATGCCGCATCCGCTGCCGGGTCAGCCCTCCCGCATTCGCGACGACGAGACCGCGCCGTTGCCCGGCCGGCCCACGCCGCCGCGCGCCCGGCCGATCGAGGTGTCGGTGGTGATCCCCGTCTACAACGAGGAGGCCGGCCTGCAGGCGCTGTTCGACCGGCTCTATCCGGCGCTCGACGGCCTGGGCACCAGCTACGAGATCGTCTTCGTCAACGACGGCAGCACCGACCGCTCGCCCCAGATCCTGGCGCGGCAATTCCGCCAGCGGCCCGAGGTCACGCGCGTGGTGATGTTCAACGGCAATTTCGGCCAGCACATGGCGATCCTGGCCGGCTTCGAGCATGCGCGCGGCCGCATGGTGATCACGCTCGACGCGGACCTGCAGAATCCGCCCGAGGAAATCCCGCGGCTGGTCGAAGCGATCCGCGCCGGCCACGACTATGTCGGCACGATCCGCCGCCAGCGCCATGACAGCGCGTTTCGGCGAGTCGCCTCGTTCGCGATGAACCGGCTGCGCGAGCGGATCACGCATATCCGGATGACCGACCAGGGGTGCATGCTGCGCGCCTACGACCGCAGCGTGGTCGATACCATCAATGCCTGCCGCGAGGTCAATACCTTCATCCCCGCGCTGGCCTACACGTTCTCGTCGAATCCGGTCGAGATCGAGGTCGGCCACGAGGAACGCCACGCGGGCGAATCGAAATATTCGCTGTACCAGCTGGTGCGCCTGAACTTCGACCTGGTCACCGGCTTCTCGATCGTGCCGCTGCAATGGTTCTCGATGATCGGCACGGCGCTGTCCCTGCTGTCCGGCGTGCTGTTCGTGGTGCTGCTGGTGCGCCGTTTCCTGCTGGGCTCGGAGGTCCAGGGCCTGTTCACGCTGTTCGCCTTCAACTTCTTCCTGGTCGGCATCATGCTGTTCGGCATCGGCCTGCTGGGCGAATATGTCGGCCGCATCTATCAGCAGGTACGCGACCGGCCGCGTTATCGGATCAAGGCGATTCTGGATGCGTCGCAGGGCGATGGGGTGCGCGGCGAAGGCGGACGCCGCGCGGCGCAGGACGATTGGAGCGGGCTCGACGAGTTCGGCGAAGGTGGAGAGCCCGCTCGTCTCGATCCGCGTCATGACCGGAAGCCGCCATGCGCGCCGTAGTGTTCGCCTACCACAACGTCGGCGACCGCTGCCTGCGCGTGCTGCACGCGCGCGGCGTGCAGGTGCCGCTGGTGGTCACGCATCGCGACCGTCCCGATGAAACGATCTGGTTCCGCCGCGTGGCCGACACCGCCGCGGAGCTCGGCCTGCCGCTGGTGTATGGCGACGATCCGAACGATCCGGCGCTGGCCGCCGCGGTCAAGGCGGCGCGGCCCGACCTGCTGTTCTCGTTCTACTACCGCGCGCTGATTCCGCCGGCCTTGCTGGCGCTGGCACCGCACGGCGCCTTCAACATGCATGGGTCGTTGCTGCCGAAATACCGCGGCCGGGTGCCGGTCAACTGGGCCGTGCTGCATGGCGAGACCGAAACCGGCGCGACGCTGCACGCGATGGAGGCGAAGCCCGACGCCGGCGATATCGTCGCGCAGACCGCGGTGCCGATCCTGCCGGACGACACCGCGCAGCAGGTCTTCGACAAGGTCACCGTGGCGGCCGAGCAGACGCTGTGGCGCGTGTTGCCGGCGATGCTGGCCGGCAACACGCCGCGCCGTCCCAATGTGCTGGCCGAAGGCAGCTATTTCTCGGGCCGCCGTCCCGAGGACGGCCGCATCGACTGGCGGCAGCCGGCGGCGGCCGTCTACAACCTGATCCGCGCGGTCGCGCCGCCCTATCCCGGTGCCTTCACCGAATGGAAGGGCCACCGGCTGGTGGTCGAACGCGCGCGCCGCCCGTTGCCGGCCGAGATGCCGCCCAGGCAGGTGCTGGCCGGTCTCCCCCCCGGTCTGCACGTCATCGACGGCCGCATCGTCGGCCTGTGCGGCGACGGCGGCCTGGTGCTGATCGACGCGCTGTCCGACGCGCTGTCCCGCGGCAACGCACCGCTGTCCCCGGCCGCGCTCGCCGCGCTGCTGCAGTCTTCTCCTCAAGCCTGAAGTCCGGAAGTCCATGAAGAAAGTCCTGATTCTCGGCGTCAATGGTTTCATCGGCCACCATCTGACGCGACGCATCCTCGAAACCACGTCGTGGGAAGTCTATGGCATGGACATGTCGACGGCCCGCCTGGGCGAGCTGGTCAACCATCCGCGCATGCATTTCTTCGAGGGCGACATCACGATCAACAAGGAATGGATCGAGTACAACATCCGCAAGTGCGATGCCGTGCTGCCGCTGGTGGCGATCGCCACGCCGGCGACCTACGTGCGGCAGCCGCTGCGGGTGTTCGAGCTGGACTTCGAGGCCAACCTGCCGATCGTCCGCGCCGCGGTCAAGTACCGCAAGCACCTGGTGTTCCCGTCGACATCGGAGGTCTACGGCATGTGCGGCGACGAGGCGTTCGATCCCGAGTCCTCGCCGCTGGTCTACGGTCCGATCAACAAGCCGCGCTGGATCTATGCCTGCTCCAAGCAGCTGATGGACCGCGTGATCCACGCCTATGGCATCGAGCAGGGCCTGAACTACACGCTGTTCCGGCCGTTCAACTGGATCGGGCCGGGACTGGACTCGATCTTCGAGTCGAAGGAAGGCAGCTCGCGCGTGGTCACGCAGTTCCTCGGCCATATCGTGCGCGGCGAGCCGATCCGGCTGGTCGACGGCGGCGCGCAGCAGCGCGCGTTCGCCGATATCTCGGACGGCATCAGCGCGCTGATGCGGATCATCGAGAATCCCGGCGGCATCGCCAGCGGCAAGATTTTCAATATCGGCAACCCAGGCAACGTCCATTCGGTGCGCGAGCTCGCCGAGATGATGCTGCGAATGGCGGCCGACTATCCCGAGTACGCCGAAAGCGCGCGCCATAGCCGGATCCTGGAAACGTCGTCGGGCGAGTTCTACGGCAACGGCTACCAGGATGTGCAGCACCGCGTGCCGAAGATCGACAACACGATGCGCGAACTCGGCTGGCAGCCCACGGTGACGATGGCCGAATCGCTGCGGCGGATCTTCGAGGCCTATCGCGAGAAGGTGATCGAGGCCCGCACGCTGGTGGATTCGGGCAACTAGGCCGGCGAGGCACGACATCGATGGCCACGATCGCCCTGAAGGTCGACGTCGACACGCTGCGCGGCACGCGCGAGGGCGTGCCGAAGCTGATCGCGCTGCTGCGCGCGCACGACGCCCGCGCGACCTTCCTGTTCAGCCTCGGACCGGACCATACCGGCTGGGCGCTGCGGCGCGTGTTCCGCCCGGGATTTCTGCGCAAGGTGTCGCGTACCTCGGTGGTCTCGCACTACGGCCTGCGCACGCTGATGTATGGCGTGCTGCTGCCGGGCCCGGACATCGGCCTGCGCGCGGCCGAGGCGATGCGCGCCGCGCGCGGCGCCGGCCACGAATGCGGCATCCATACCTGGGACCACGTCTACTGGCAGGACCACGTGCGCTCGCGCGACGCCGCATGGACGCGCGCGCAGATGCGGCGGGCGTGGCAGCGTTTCGAAGCGGTGTTCGGCGCGCCCCCGGCCACGCACGGCGCCGCCGGCTGGCAGATGAATGCGGAAGCGTTCCGGCAGCTCGACGATTGGGGCCTGCGCTATGCGTCGGATGGCCGCGGCACCGAGCCCTATGTGCCGGTGCTCGACGGCAAGCCGTGCCGTCACGTGCAGCTGCCGACCACGCTGCCGACGCTGGACGAATTGATCGGCGCCGACGGCATCGACGAGGGCAACGTGCACGAGGCGCTGCTCTCGCGCACCGAAGACGGCCGCGACCAGGTCTTCACGCTGCATGCGGAACTGGAGGGCGGCAAGCTGGCGCCGGTGTTCGAGCGTCTGCTGCACGGATGGCGCCGGCAGGGACATCGGCTGGCGCCGCTGGCGGCGCTGTACGGGCAGCTCGATCGCAATCGGCTGCCGCAGTTGCCGCTGGCCTGGGGCACGGTACCGGGGCGCAGCGGCGAGCTGATCGTCCAGCGCTGAAGCGGAATCTGCCGACGCTGGCGCGCGCCGGCGCTCAGCGCAGCCGCCCCGCCAGCCGCAGCCCGTTGAACACGACCAGCAGGCTCGCGCCCATGTCGGCGAACACCGCCATCCACATCGTGCCCAGCCCCGCCACGGTCAGCGCCAGGAATACCGCCTTGATGCCGAGCGCCAGCGCGATGTTCTGCGCCAGCACCGTGCCGGTGCGGCGCGACAGCCGGATAAAGGCCGGGATCTTGCGCAGGTCGTCGTCCATCAGCGCGACGTCGGCGGTCTCGATTGCGGTGTCGGTGCCGGCCACGCCCATCGCGAAGCCGATGTCGGCGCGCGCCAGCGCCGGCGCATCGTTGATGCCGTCGCCGACCATGCCGACACGGCCATGCGACGCACCCTGCCTTGCAGCGGTCTGCGCGGTCAGCGCCGCGACGGCCTCGGCCTTGTCCTGCGGCAGCTGATTGCCGCGGGCCTCGTCGATGCCGACCTCCGCCGCAATCGCCTGCGCCGTATGCGGGTTGTCGCCGGACAGCATCATCGTGCCGACGCCGAGCGCGTGCAGTTCGGCGATGGCATCGCGGCTCGTCTGCTTGACGGTGTCGGCGACCGAGAACAGCGCATGGACACCGAGGGCACCCGGATCGCCGCCCCCCAGCAGCACCACGGTGCGGCCCTGACGCTCGATCGTCTCCAGCCGTGACTCCAGCGCTTCCGAGCACAGCCCCATCTCGTGGATCAGCCGATGGTTGCCGAGCCAGTACGGATGGCCGTCGACCTTGCCTGCGACACCGCGGCCCGGCAGCGCCTCGAAGTCCTGAACGTCCAGCGTCTCGACGCCCTCGCGCCGCGCCGCCGCGGCGACCGCCGCCGATACCGGATGGTCCGAACGCGCGGCCAGGCTCGCCGCGATCGCGCGGGCGCGCTCCGGTGCGCCGGACAGCAGCGCGTAGTCGATCTGCTGCGGCCGGCCGTGCGTGATGGTGCCGGTCTTGTCCAGCGCGAGCCAGCGCAGCGATTTGCCCTGCTCCAGATAGACGCCGCCCTTGATCAGGATGCCGTGGCGCGCGGCCGCGGCCAGCGCGCTGACGATGGTGACCGGCGTCGAAATGACCAGCGCGCACGGACAGGCGATCACCAGCAGCACCAGCGCCTTGTAGATCCAGTCGAGCCAGGCGCCGCCGGCCAGCAAGGGCGGCAGTACGGCGACCAGCAGCGCGATCACGAAGATCGTCGGCGTGTAGATACGCGCGAAGCGGTCGACGAAGCGCTGCGTCGGCGCGCGGCTCGCCTGCGCCGCCTCGACCGCGTGGATGATGCGCGCCAGCGTCGAATCGGAGGCCGGCGCGGTGACTTCGTACTCGAGCTCGCCGGTCTGGTTGATCGAGCCGGCGAACAGCAGATCGCCGGCCTGCTTGTCGACCGGCACGCTCTCCCCGGTGATCGGCGCCTGGTCCAGCGCCGACTGCCCGCGCAGCACACGGCCGTCGAGCGCGACGCGTTCGCCGGGCCGCAGCCGCGCGACCGCGCCGGGCGACACGCCGCCCGCGGGCACCGCCAGCCAGGCGCCGTCGGGCTGCAGCACGGTGGCCTGCTCCGGCGCCATCGCCATCAGGCCGCGGATGGCGTTGCGCGCGCGGTCCAGCGAGGCCGCCTCGATCCGCTCGGCCAGCGCGAACAGCACCATCACCATCGCCGCTTCGGGCCAATGGCCGATCAGCAGCGCGCCGGTCACCGCGATGCTCATCAGCGCGTTGATATTCAGATTGCGGTTGCGCAGCGCGATCCAGCCCTTGCGGTAGGTGCCCAGGCCCGCCACGGCGATCGCCACCAGCGCAAAGGCCGCGGGCAGCCACGGCGTGGCCACGGAAAACCATTCGGCCAGCTCGGCGCCCAGCGCGGCGACGCCGCCCAGCGCCAGCGGCCACCACGGCGTGGCCGGCGCCGGCGCGGCCTGGGCAGTCGAGGGCAAGGCGCCGCCTTCGGCGGCCAGGGTTTCGGCCTGCATGCCGACGCTGGCGATCGCCGCCACCAGCGGCTGCTCGGATGCGAGCGTGTGGTGCACGGTGAGAATCCGCTGCATCAGATTGAATTGCAGCCCGGCCACGCCCGGCATGCCGCCCAGCTTGCCGCGCAGCAGCGCCTCCTCGGTCGGACAGTCCATCGCCTCGATGCGAAAGCGCGCGGTGCGGGCGCCGGCCGGCGCCGCGGTTTCCGTCGGCGCGCCAGGCATCGCGATGGCGCCGCAGGCGCTGCCGCAGCAGGAGGAAGTCAGGGAGGCGGAGGTGGCCGGGGCGGCGTGGCGATGATCGCTGCCGCCCTCATGGTGGTGCCCATGATCGTGGCCGTGGTCATGGACGTGATCATGGACGTGATCATGGACGTGGTCAGGGCCATGATCATGATCGTGGCCGTGGGTGTGGCCCTCGGCTGGCGCGGGGCCGCCGCAGGCGCCTGCTTTCGCGTCGCAGCAGGAGGCGGCGCTGGTGGACGGACTGGAGGAGGAACTGGTGGAGGATGGGTCTTCCGGCGAGAGTCTGGCCATCGAAGGTTCCGTGGGCTGTGGCATCGGTGGCATTGAATAGCCTGTAGCCGCTACAGGGTCAAGCCACCCTACCTCCGGCGCGGTCATTTTCTGAAGTCCGCGCCTGATGCCGCGCGTCCCCGCCTCTCGGCGCCTCTTGCCGCCCCTTGCCGCCTCTCGCCGCCTCGCGCCGCCTCAGTGCGTCACATTGACCATCCAGTTCAGCCCGAAGCGGTCCTGCAGCATGCCGAAGCCCTCGGACCAGAAGGTCTTCTGCATCGGCATCATCACGCGGCCGCCCTCGGACAGCGCGTCGAACCACTGGCGCGCCTGGTCCAGCGACGGCGCGACGATCGACAGGCTGAAGCCGGCGAAGGCCTCCGGCGGTGCGCCCGGCATGCCGTCCGACGCCAGGACCTCGCTCTGGCCGACGGTCACGCTCGCATGCATGATCTTGTCGTCCCAGCCGGCCGGCAGCGGCGGCTGGCCGTCGCCGGCTTCGCCTTCCTCGGCCGGCATCTCGCTGAACCGCATCATCATGTTGACCTTGGCGCCGAGCGCCTTGCCGTAGAAGGCCAGCGCCTCCTCGCAGCGTCCGCCGAAATAGAGATAAGGCTGTATCTGCATGTCCGTCTCCTGGGTCGATCGTGTCGATGAAGGGTTGGCGGCGCCGGTGCCATCGCGCTGGCGCCGCGTGCCTCGCGGCCATACCACAAGGGCGCCGTCATTATGCGCCGCTGCACCGCAGGGACTCGCTGCCTTTCAACTTTGTCATGTTGCCGTCAGGGTCGTGTTCGAGGGCCTGCGGGTACAATGCGGCCTGACCGTGCGGATGGCCGCCGCCGCAGTGCCTGCCGCGGACCTTCGACACGTCCTTCCCGTTTCTCCAACCCCTCCGACACCCGCCGATCCGCTCGTGAACCGTCTGCCGCAACGCCTCCTGCTGTCTGTCGCCCTGGCCATGGTGGCCCTGCCCTTGCCGGGACTCGCGGGCACGGCGAAGCCGACGTGCGGCACGGCGCAGGCGACCGCGGCCACGCCGCTGATGAGCCGGCACGCGGCGCTGAAGCTGCAGGCCGAAGCGCAGTTGCTGGGGCGCGAGCAGGCCGGCTGCACCGGGGCGGACAGCGAGCGGGACACCGGCGACGATGCCGCCGAGGGGGAAGACCGCCACGCGTGGCATCCCGCCGCCGCCATGTGCCCGATCGCCGCCGTGCTGCCGGGGCGGGAACTGAGCCAGTATCGCCATATGCCGCCGCGCTCGCCGCTCGGCACGCTGGCGGGCGCGACGCCGGACTCGCTGTTGCTCCCCGCGCCGGCACGCTGCTGAGCGCTCCCGCCTTCGGCCGGCGCGCGCGCCCGGCGGCGTTGCAGCCGCCAGGGCACGCGGGGCACGCCGGGCTCAGAACGCGCTGACCACGTTCAGGAACCAGCCGCGGTGGCGGTACGACAGATCGGTCAGGTCGTCCGAGTAATCGGTGAAGTTGAAACCGACGCCGACCTTCGTGTTCTTGCCGACATGCCGATAGACCGCCGCCAGCACGCCGGCGCGCGCATCCTGCGCCTCGCGCGCCCACAGCCGGCGGAACTCCAGCACCGCGTCCCACTGATGCACCACGTGCCAGTCGGTGCGCAGCACCACCAGCTGGGCCGTGCTCGAGAACCACTCTCCCGCCGCCTTGGTCGGCTTCAGGCTGCCCCAGCGCAGGCCGTACTTCGCGCCCAGCGACAGCACCGGCATCACGTCCCAGATCGCATCGACCGACACCACCTGGCTCTTCTGCGAGTAATCGGCAACCACCGGATTGAACGAGCCGCTGCCCGGCGTGTACTGGCCCGGTGACGGCAGGTTGTAGAAGTAGGTGTATTTGAACAGCGCGTTCCAGCGGTTGTTGTCGACCGGCCGGTACGCGGCGCCGAGCACCGCCTCGGTGAAGTCGCCATCGAAGAACACACCCCGGCTCGACGAGCTGGCGGCCAGATTGAACTTGCCCAGCAGCCGCCACGCCGGCGTGGCCTGGTAGCCCACCGTGTTGCGGAACAGCCAGCTGTCCCGGTCTCCCGAGACGTTGCTCTGCTCGCGGCGGAATTCCAGCATCGACGTCGCCTTCAGGCGGTCATCCTTGTAGGCGACCGACGCGCCGGTGGTCCAGCGCTTGATGTCGCCGGCGAACAGGTCCGAGACGCGGCCGGCCTCGGCACGCAGGCCATAGGTCCACTTGTCGGTCGGCGCGTATTCGACGCCGAAGGCCTGCGTCAGGCTTTGCGGGCCGCTGCCGTAGGCGTAGCGCGCTTCGGTAAACAGCGCCACGGTGTCCGACATGCGGGTACGGCCGCCGCCCGTCAGCGATCCGAAGCGGCCGCGATAGCCGAGGTCGGGCTGCTCGGTCTCCATCGCGTACTGCAGATAGAGATTGCTGCGATCGTTGACGCGCCAGTCGCCCGACAGCTTGCCGCCGAAGCCGCCATCGCCTTGCGAGGCTTCGGCGCCGAGGCGCAGGCGGTCGCTGACCTGCCAGGTACCGCCGACCCCGGCGCGATCGTTGTCGCTGCGCGAGCCGGTGCGCTGGGCGGTCTGCTGCACATAGCCATAGGCGTCCCACGGCGGCGTGGCCGCGGGCGGCTTGCCAGGCTCGGTACCAGCGGCCGGCGGCACCGGTTCAGTCTCGGGCTTGTAGTCGACCCGCGCCACCACATCGGTGCGCCGGCCCTGCTGCGCCAGCCAGGCGCTCTGCACCAGCGGCGAGGCGGTACCGCGCTCGTCGCTGCGGGCGCCGATGCTGGCAGCCCACTGCTCGTTGAGCTGGTGCTTGACGCTGGCCTCGGCCGACGAGGTGTCCTGGCTGACGGCATCGCGCTTGTCGGCGCGGGCGATCACACGCGTGTCCTCTCCCACCGGCAGGTCGACGCGCGCGCCCTGCTGGCGCGTCGCCTCGCCGCCGAAGCCGATCTGACCGGGGCCGGAGAAGCCCTGCTCGCGGTTCTGCCAATAGGCGCTGACGCGGCCCCTGGCGTCGGGTACCAGGTCGCCGAGCTCGACCGCGCCCTCGACCCGCTGCGCATTGGCGGGATCGCCGGTGGACGCGTAGCCGGC
Source organism: Cupriavidus sp. JZ107 (assembly GCF_053903255.1). NCBI lineage: Bacteria > Pseudomonadati > Pseudomonadota > Betaproteobacteria > Burkholderiales > Burkholderiaceae > Cupriavidus > Cupriavidus sp. JZ107. Next base: position 1,565,864 of record NZ_CP096480.1, read on the forward strand.
GAAGGCGAAGCCGCCATCGAGCGACGCCTGCGTGCCCGCGCCCGTGCCGGTCGAGCGCGCGTTTTCGACCTTGATATAGGTGCCGGGCCGGTAGCGCAGCGTCGCGTCGACGCCGAACAGGCTCTGGCGCCCCTGCCCGCCGCCCTGGCGGTAGCCCGACACGCCGACCTGCAGATAGTCGTTGAACCAGTGCGATCCGCGCAGGCCATAGGCGAGCCCATCGACTTCGGTCATGCCGGGCACGTACTCGTAGGTCGCCACCAGGTAGACCGGATTGCCGGGCAGCGCACCGGTGCGCACGAGCATGCCCGAGCCGTCGGCCACCGCCGACAGCGGCGCGCGCAGCGTGACGCGGCCCTGCAGGTAGTTGATGTCATAGTCCCCGCCCGGCTGCAGCGGCGTGCGCTCGAGCACCAGGCCCGAGTCGCGGTCGCGCACTTCGATCCACAGCCGCTCCGAGCCCATCGTCACATCCTGCCGGCGCAGGTAGTACAACGAGCCACCGGTGCCGCGGAATTCCTCGCGCGACTGCAGCGTGCCGGGCTCGGCCGCGAACACGTTGACGCTCGACTGCCGCTCGCCGGCGGCCGTGCTGTCCTCCGAGCGCCACAGCAGGTTCGCGCCGTACAGTCCGCGCGAATACTGCGTCAGCTCGGTGCCGGTCCACGTGGTCTGGAAATTGCCCCACATCACGTGCGAATCGCCGCGCTCGAGCTTGACGAAGAACTTGCCCTGCGTCGGCGCGTCGTCGACGATGGTGGAGTCGTCGCCATAGACCGGATAGAACTGGTCCGGGTCGATCCGGCGCAGCAGATAGCGCGGATCCTTGCTGGCGAAGTTCGAGAACAGATCCGAGAACGGCTGCTCGCGCGTGTCGGCCGCCGCGGTCAGCAGGTATTCGCCCTTGATCTTGCCCTTCAGGTAGAAGGCGCCGCGGCCCTCGACCGAGGTGCGCTTGTCGTAGGTGTCCTTGCCGTCGACCGCGACCATGCTGGCCGGACCGGCCGTCGAATTGCGGCTCACGGTCAGGTCGCCCAGCGCGATATAGAACCAGTCGTTGTCGGCCACCACCAGGTTGCGCACGAACGTGGTGCCGCCGCCGTTCGGATCGCTGACCGAGACGCGAACCTGCTGCGAGCCCGCGGCGACGATCTGGCGCGTGACGAAGGCGCCGTTGCGATCGACCGGCACGGCATCGCCCAGCGCATCGACGCGATAGCCCTTCGGAATCGCGGTGCCGTTGACGGTCACCGTGCCGCCCGCGACCGGGATGTTGCGCACGATGCGGCTGTTCTCGCCGTAGCCGGCCAGCCGTTCGCGCTCGGCGCTGTCGGCATCGGCGAAGCCGCGCACGCGCGCCAGCAGACGCAGCGGCTTGGCCGCGGTCTCGTCGAAGCGGCCGCGCTGATCGTAGACCCGCAGCACGAAGCGCATCGACTCGGGCGCATCGACCGGCGGCTGCCACGCGATGTCGTCGGGGCGCACGACCGGCACCACCGCATAGGGCGTCTCGTCGAGCGATTGGTCCGCGCGGAACACGCGGATTTCGCCGCGCGCGATCCAGGCCTTGTAGTTGGTCCAGCTGCGGAAGTGCACGGTCTCGCCGCGCGCCACGTTCTCCGGCGACACCCAGGCGTTCAGCGCCGGCGTGACCTGCATCGGGTCGTAGCGGATCTGGATATCGGCGTTCGCCAGCGCCACGTCGACGCAGCGCTGCGCATCGGCCTCGCTGGTCGGCGCCGCGTCGATCGGCTTGCCATCGACGGTGACGCGGAACGGCGGCAGCGCGCCGTCGCCGCCCGCGGCGGGACGGCAGCTGGCGTCTTCCGCGCTGGCCGGTGCCGCCGCGCGCGTCACGGTGGCGCTGATTTCGACCACCACGCGGCGGTTCTGCGCGCGGCCCGCCTCGGTGGCGTTGTCGGCGACCGGTTCGGCGGCGCCGCGGCCTTGCACCGCCAGGCGGTCGACCGGCACCTTCAGGCCGTCGGCCAGATGGCGCACCACCGCCAGCGCGCGCGCCTCCGACAGTCCCTGGTTGTCGCCGAAGCGCGCCGCGGTCCGGCGCGACAGGCGCTGGTCGTCGGTATGGCCGGTGACGCGGATCGACACGTCGGCTTGTCCGCGATATTTGGCGACGATGGCGTCGAGCGCCTGGCGCGCGGCCGGCGTCAGCTCGGCCTTGCCGGAATCGAACAGCGCGCCGCCGGCATCGGAGACCTGCTCGCGCAGCAGCGGCTCGCCCTGCGGCGGCTGCGCGCCGGCGGCACGCATCTGCACGATCTCCGATGGCGTGAAGCCGTCCAGCCGCAGCGGCCGCTCCGCCGAGGCGGGCATGGCGCGCTCGAACAGCCGGCTGTCGTCATCGCGGCGGCCCGTCTCCGACAGGCCCCGCATCAGCGGCGGCACCGCGCCCTTCGTTGCGTTGGCGGCAGGCGTGGTGGGCATGGTGGACGCGTTGGCCGGCGCACCGGCTCCCGGCGCGCCCTGCGCCCACAGATTTCCCTGCGTACCCGCGAACAGGGCCCCGACCAGCACGGCCGTGCGACGTCGATGGATTGTTTTCATTATCGGACCTCGACGTACTCGGTTTCGATCTGCAGCGGATAACGATTGGGAACGTCGGCCCAAAGTCGTCGCAAGGCATCGGTCAGGTAGGACAGCCGTCTGTCCGCCCATCCCGTCTCCCCGGGCCTGCCTCGATACGACACATGGACCACCGACACGCCGGCCTCCAGCACCGGCACCAGCTTGCCGAGCTCGCGTTGCCATTCGGGCCGCAGCTCGTTGCCTTCGTTGGCGAAGGCCTTGGCATCGACCTCGATGCGCACCACGCGATGGATCGCCGCGCCGAAATCGAGCTTGACCATCTTGCCGCGCGTGGCACGGACCACGCGCGGGTTCTCGGTGGTCACGCGATAGCCCGACGGCAGCGTGCGTTCGTCGAGCTTCATCACGAAGTTCGAGCCGCGGTCCGCCTGCGGAATATCGGCGCAGGGCACGTGGAAGCGGCCCTTGGCGTCGGCGGTCACCAGCAGCCCGCGCACCGTGACCACGCGCACGTTCGGAATGCCCGGCTCGCCGTCGTCCTGATAGCCGTTGGCATTACGGTCGTCGAACACCTTGCCGATGATGTCGGTGCAGTCGAACACCGCGTCGGGCACGATGCGAACCGTCGCCGCGCCCGTGTTGGACGCCTGCAGGTTGGCGATCGCGTTCAGCGCGTAGGCCTGGTTGGTGTACTCGCCCTCGCTGACGCCGGTACCGACCAGCAGCACCAGCCGGTAGGTCTTGGTCTCGCCCGCGGCGAAGGTCTGCACCGGCCAGGTCATCTCGCGGCCGTTGGCGCGCGGTTCGGAGCCGACGCCGTTGATCGATCCCGAGCCGCTGCGGTACTTGAAGCCCGGCGGCAGCAGGTCGCGCACCGCGATATGCGTCAGCGGCGCGTTCAGCGTGTTGGTCACCGCGATGGTGTAAGGCACCAGCGAGCCGCGCATCACGTTCAGCATCGGCGTGGTCTTGACCACGCGCAGCGCGCCGCCGAGCACGGGATCGAGCGGGATGTGGTTGTGCGCGATCTGCGCCGGCACCGCGCCGAAGGCGAAGGCGTTGTACCAGAGCACGGTGTCGTTGCCGCGCGGCGCGCCGGGCGTCGGCACGACCTGCAGCAGGCCGCCACCGCCGGCCGGCAGCACGCCGCTGGCGGGCGGCAGCATGCCCGAAGGCGGGGGCAGATACGCGGCGGGCTGCACCACGCGCAGCGTGTAGGTACCCGCCGGCGCCTGCGAAGTCAGCAGGAACTGGTAGAAGCCGTCCTCGCCGGTGGTCTGCTCGACATTGGGCGCGCCGCCCACCACCCACTCCGGCCGCGCCGGCGCACCGTCCGGGCCGATCAGCGTGACCTTCGCACCGCGCACCGGATTGCGGCTGACGGCGTCGTAGACCACCCCGGTCGGATCGACCGGCAGGTTTTCCTCGATCACCGTGGCACCGGAGGCCACCACGACGTCGAAGATCGCCGACACGTCGCGCCGGCCGCCGCTGGCGCAGCGCGGATCGTTGCTCTGCGGGGGGCATACCACGCCGTTGGCGGGATTCGGCACCGGATAGCCGTACAGCGCGCCGCCCGGATTGAAGAAGCGCAGCTCGTAGCCGTTGTCCGCCGGCACGTTGTCCAGCGTATAGCGGCCGCTGGCATCGGTGAACACCGGGGCCACCGAGCCGACCGGCGCGCCGTCCTTGTACAGCACCACGCGCCAGCCGCCCAGCGGCGGCTCGTCGCCCTCGCGCACTTCGCGCGAACCGCCCGGCTTGTTCATCCACACCTGGCCGGTGATCTTGCCCTTGTCGCCGGTCAGTTCGCCAAAGTCGTAGCCGCCCGCCGGCACGCCGGCGTCCAGCACGATATTGCCGATGGTGTCGTTGCCGGCCGTGCCGCCCGCACTGCCGACGGTCTCCTGGCCATCCTTGTAGATCGCCAGCGCCGGGCCGCCCTGCTCGGTCACGGTGTAGGTGCCGGCCGGCAGGTCGCCGAAGCGGTAGCGGCCATCGGCATCGGTCGTCGCGGTGCGCGTGACCGGGCCGGACAGTGCGACCGTGACGCCGGCGATGCCGGGCTCGCCGCTGTCGCGGCGGCCGTTGGCGTTGATGTCGACGTAGACCGAGCCGCTGAGGCCCGAGGCACGCTCGGGGAAGTCGTAGCCCGCCGCGGCCACGCCGCTGTCGATCCTGACGCCGTTGACCTGGTTGGTGCCCGCGGTACCACCGCGGTTGCCGACCACCACGCCGCCGTCGATATAAGCGGTCGGTTGCGTCTGGGTGATCGTGTAGCCCGCGGCGTCGCTCGGCCGCAGTCCGTCGAAGCGGTAGCTGCCGTCCGCGCCGGTCTGCACCGTGCGGTTGACCGGCTGGCCGAGATCGTCGATGCCGGTCAGCGTGATCGTGATGTTCGGCAGCGAACCTTCGCCCGCGTCCTGCACGCGGTTGCCGTTGTCGTCGAACCAGCTCTTGCCGGCGATGCTGCCGCCGCCGACTTCGCCGAAGTTGAAGTTCGTGCCGCTCTGCAGCGGATCGAACACGATATTGCCGATCCGGCTCAGGTTCGGCACCTGGTTCGGTGCCGTGGTCCAGCAGCCGGCGCAGCCGCTGCCGCCGAGCTCCCCGGCGGTGGTCTTGCCGTCCAGGTAGTTGGCCGGCTGCTGCTGCTCCAGCTGGTAGCCGCCGGCGCCGGACTTCGGCAGGCCGGTGAACACGTAGCCGCCGTCCGCGCCGGTGGTCACCGTGCGGGTGATCGCCTGGCCAGCGGCATCGGTGCCGCTCAGGCGGATCTGCACGCCGGCGATGCCCGGCTCGCCGGCATCGCGCAGGCCGTTGTTGTTCAGGTCGCTGTAGACCGCGCCGCCGAGGCCGCCGAGGCGCTCGCCGAAGTGGTAGTCGCGCCCTTCCTGGCCTGGAGCCAGCGTGATGTTGCCGATCGTGTTGGCGCCGGGCGTGCCGTCGAAGAGCGCGTGGTTGACGGTGCCGGCGGGCGTGCCTGCCGACTCCTTGCCGTCGCCGTACTGCGGCGGCTGCGTTTCGACCAACGTATAGGTGCCGGCCGGCAGGCCTTCGAAGCGATAGCCGCCGTCCGCCGCGGTGGTCGCATTGCAATTGACCAGCGTGCAGATATCGACGCCGGTCGTGGTATTGCCGCCCAGGCGCACCGCGATGCCGCCGATGCCGGTCTCGCCGCTGCCGCGCACGCCGTCGTTGTCGGCATCGACATAGACCGAGCCCGATACGCGGCCGCCCAGTTCGCCAAAGTCGTAGCCGGCGCCGAGCTGGTTCTGCTGCACCACCACGCCGTTGATCACGTCGTTGCCGGCGCTGCCCACCGGCGCGCCGCCGACCGAACCGGCACGGTCCGTGCCGTCGGCATAGGCGCTCAGCAGCGCCGACGGATTGCCGGCGCCGTCGCGCTCGCGCACCGAATAGCCGCTGCCATCGCTGGCAGGCAGATTGGCAAAGGCGTAGTTGCCGTTGGCGTCGGTGGTGGTCGTACATGGGTAGACCGAACACACCGCCGCGCCCGCGCCGGTATTGCCGGACAGGGACACCGCCACGCCTGCGATGCCGGGCTCGCCGGTATCGCGCCGGCCGTTGTTGTTCAGGTCGACATAGACCGAGCCGGTCAGCTGCGTGTCGCCCTGGTGGCCGAAGTTGTAGTTGACCGCATGGCTTTCCGACACCAGGCCAATGCCCGCGATAACCTGCGTCGCGGCGTTGGTGCTGCCGGTGCCAGGCGTGGCGGCGCCGGTGCCGACCTGCGTGCCGGTGGCGCTGATGCTGGCCGGGCGCGTCTCGGTCACCGTGTAGGTGCCGGGGCGCAGGTTCGCGAAGCTGTAGCCGCCCGTGGCGTTGGTCGTGGCGGTGGCGTTGACCGCGGCGCCAAGATCGTCGGTGCCGCTCAGCGTCACGGTGACGTTGGGCAGGCCGAAAGTTTCGCCCGGCTGGCGCGTCGCGTCGCCATTGGTATCGATATAGGCCGAGCCGCCGATCTGCGCAGCCTTGACCTCGCCGAAGTTGACGTTGGCCACGCTGCCGTTCAGCGTCAGCGCGATCGCCTGCACCGCGTTGCCGGTCGGGCCGCCCGACACCGAGCCGCCGCTGGCGCCGTTGGTGCCGGTGCCCGCGCTGGTGCGGCCGGGCAGATAGTCGCCCGGCTGGGTCTCGGTCACGGTGTAGCTGCCCGGACGCAGGCCGGTGAAGCTGTAGGCGCCGGTGGCATCGGTAGTCGCGGTACGCGTGACCGTCGCGCCGAGATCGTCGGTGCCGGTCAGCGTCACCGTCACGCCCGCGATGCCAGGCTCGCCGCCGTCGATCGCGCCGTCGGCATCGCGGTCGTGATAGACACGGCCGCTGATGCCGCTGGCCGGAATCTCGCCGAACAGGTAGCTGGTCGCCGCGGTATTGCCCGGCAGCGGGATATTGCTGAACACGTCGTTGCCGACCGTGCCGCCGGCCGAGCCGATGGTGTCGCGGCCGTCCGCGTACGCGGCGTTGTTGACCGGGCCTTCGCCGATCTGATAGGTGCCCTCGGGCAGCCGGTCGAACACGTAGGCGCCGCTGGAGTTGGTGGTCGTGCTGCGCGTGATCGGCGTGCCATCGAAGGCAGTGCCGCTCAGCGTCACCGCGATATTGGCGATGCCGTTTTCGCCGGCATCGCGCACCCCGTCGTTATCGGCATCGACATAGACCGCGCCGGCGAGCGACGACGACACCACGGTCACGATGCCGCTGTTGCTGTTGTTGGACGGCTGCTCGTCCTTGGAATCGGTGGTGACGGTCGCGCTGTTCGTGAACTGCGTCGGCGCGGCGCTGCTGACCGCGGTCACCTTGACCGGAATCGCGATCGAGATCTGTGCCAGCGCGTCGACCGTGCCGAACGAACACTGCACCGTGCTGCCGCCGGCCGCGCCGCTGCAGCTCAGGCTGGTGGCAGAACCGCTGACCATCGTCGCCACCGGCGGGCCGGTCAGCACCATATTGGCGGGCAGCGTGTCGGTGACGCGCACGTTGTCGCCTTCGGTGGGACCGTTGTTGCGAACCATCACCGTATAGATGAAAGGACGCATCAGGTCCACGGTCGCCGGCGCCGCAGTCTTGGACAGTACCATCAGGTCCGCCTTGGTACGGACCGTGGTCGGCTCGGTGGTCTGGTTGTTGCCGGCGTTGCGGTCGAAGCCGCCGGCGATCTCGTCCGAGGTGATGCTGACCGCGTTCTGCACGGTCCCCTTGGTCACGCCCTGCATGCCGACCTGGATCTGCACCGATTCGCCGGACGCAATTCGCGGATAGCTGCAACTGATGGTGCCGCCGATCGAATCGACCGGGCCGGTGGTGCAGCTGCCGGTCGAGGTCAGCGTCTTGAAGCGCAGGCCGCTCGTCGGCAGCGTGTCGGTGACCATCACGTTCTGCGCCTGCGACGGACCGTTGTTGGTGACGGTGATCGTATAGACCACCATGTCGTCGACCGCGACCGGGTCGACGCTGTCGCGCTTGTTGACCAGCAGGTCCAGGTCGGGGCCGGTCACGTTGGTGTTGACAAAGCCGGTGTTGTTGCCGGTATTGGTCTCGACCGTCGACGTGCTGACGGCCACGTTGTTGGTGATCGTGGTGTTGCGCAGCGCGGTGCCGGGTCGCACCACGATGGTGGCGGTCTGCTGCCCATTGGCCACGATCTCGGCCCAGCTGCAGGTCACGGTCTCGCCGCCGGTGGTCAATGCTCCCGGCGCCAGCGCGGTGGTGCAGCTGCCACCGCCGTTGCCCTGCGCCCGCACGAAGTAGACGCCGGCGGGCAGGGTATCGACCGCCTGCACATCGGCCGCCTTGCTCGGACCGGCATTGCGCGCCGTGATCACATAGGTCAGGTCCTGGCCGGCCGGGATGCTGGTCGGGTTCGCGGACTTCTGCACCGTGACGTCGGCGCGCGGCTCGATGTTCGAAGAAACGGTCGCGAAGTTGTCGGTGTAGTCCGGGTCGGCGACATTGCTCGACAGCGCGCTGGCCTGGTTCTGGCGCGCGCCGCCATCGCCGCCGGGGCGCACGCGCACCGTGACGACCGGGCAGTCGCTGTCCGCGGTACAGACCGGGATCGACGGGAACCGGCAAGACAGATCGCGCACGCCCGCATTGCCCGCCGCGCTGTTGCAGCTGCCGCCGGTCGTGTTGCCGTTGGCGATCACCGCATCGATAAAGCCTTCGCCGGTCGGGCCGACGCCGTTGCTGATCAGCGTATGCAGCGAGTCGAACAGCGTGACGTCGGTCGACGGCTCCGGACCCGCGTTCACGACCTGCAGGCTGTAGGTCAGGATGTCGCCGGCCGGCAGCGAGGCCGGCGCGACGCGCTTGATCACCGACAGGTTCGCCGAGGCGCTCGGCGGCTGCGTCGACATGCCGTACGACGCGCAGTTGTTCTCGGGCACGTTGTCGAGCGCCGGCGTGCCGCTGGCCGAGGCCACCGCGGACACGCACATCGTGTTCGCGAACTGGCCGTCGGCCTTCGCCTCGACCTCGTAGGTGACCCAGGGACTGGCCTGGCCCGAGGCCAGCGGCGCACCGCTGGTGTACTCGCGGGTACAGGTCATCTGCGTGCCCGCGCTGGTGTCGTACGGCGGCGTCGGCGTGCAGGTCCAGCCATTGGTCGCGGTATAGCCGAGCACGCGCAGATTGGCCGGCAGCGTGTCGATCATCCGGGCCGTGCCGACCAGCGAGCTCGGTCCGTCGTTGTGCAGGCGGACCTGCCATTGCCACTTCGAACCGACGGTCGCCAGGGCCGGCGAGGGGCCGCGCTTCTCGGCGCGCAGGTCGGCGGCCGGATCGACGATGGCGATGGTCTTGGTGCTGCTGTTGTTCAGGTTGCCGACATCGGGCGTGCTGCTGCTGATGGTCGCCACGTTGTTGACCGGGTGGAACGCCGTGACGGCGCGCACGCCGATGGAGATGGTGCCGGCATTGACGTTGCGGCCGGCGCCGAGCGCGCCGCCCGCCCAGGTACAGCGGACGGTCTGGCCCAACACCGTGCAGCTCCATCCGCCGGAACTGAACGCACCCGGATTGCGCAGCGCCACCTGGGACGGCAACGTGTCCACCACCTCCATGCCGACCGGCGCGTCGCCGGTGTACGAGACGGCGAGCGTGTAGTCGAATTCGGTGCCGACGGTCACCGTGTCCGCGCCGGTCGATCCCTTGACGATGCGCAGGTCGGTGCCCGCGGTCACGGTGGTGTTGGCGGTGACCGTGTTGTTGGCGCTGGTCGGGTCCTGCGCCGCGGACGGCGACACCACCGACACCGAGGCGCTGTCGGTCAGCGTCGAGCTGGCGCTGGTCCAGACCTCGCCCTGGATCGTGCCGACGTCGACGGTGGCGTTCGGCGCGATCGGCCCCGCAACGTTACAGGTCACCGTCGAACCGCTCTGCGAGCAGCCCAGCGGCAGCGAGGTCGCGGTGTAGCCCGGCGGCAGCGTGTTGACCACGCGCAGCGACGTCGCCGCGTCCGGGCCGGCGTTCGATACGCGCATCGCGTAGTTCAGCGCGCCGCCCGCCTGTACGGTCGGACTCGACGGAATCAGCTGGATCGCCAGGTCGGCACCCTGCGTAACTGTGGTGGTCTGCGGCCGGGTGTTGTTGCTCAGATCGGGGTCGGACTCGGCCGAGGTGACCTCGCCCACGTTCTCGATGGTGCCGGCGCTCTGCGGGCGCACGGTGACGAGCACCGTGGCGACGCCCGACGCCGGGATCGAGCCCAGCGAGCAGGACACCACGCCGCCGGCCGGCGCCGCGCAGCTGCCCTGGCTGGGCTGGGCGTCGACGAAGACGACGCCCGGCGGCAGCGTGTCCCTGAGGACGACGCCGGTCGCGGCCGCATTGGTGGTGTTGTTGTCGACCCGCAGCGTGTAGGTCAGCAGCCCGCCGGCGGGAACGGGATCGAAACCGTCGTCGCTGTGGTTCAGCACCAGGTCCGCGGCGGTGACCGCCGATGACATGACGACCATTGCCAGCCCCGCCAGCAGGCGGTTGCGCCAGGCTTTGCCCCTGGCAAGCGCGCACGCGCGCCTGCCCGGGCCCGCGAACGCGGTCCGAGACGACCAATCCATGATTTCCCCGTTTCCTCAAGGCCACGCCGGTCGCGGTCGCGTCTATCGCGCTGTCGCGCCGGCCGACTTGTCTTTTTGCTTCTTTTGCTTCTTTTGCTTCGCTGCGATGGGCGGCTGGCTCCCCGCCCGCGTGCCGGCATACGCCGGCCAAACCCACACGCCACCCTCCCCGCCGTGTCGTACACGGTGAGGCGCGGCTTCAAGGCTGTGCTGCTGGTATTTCGGATCGCTGAGGCGTTTCCCCGATGGCGTGCCGGGACATGGCCGGGTCGGCTGCGACGGAGAAAGCGATGACGCTGGAGCGGATTCGCGGGACAACAACTCCCACCCCGTGGAACCTGCTCTGCGAACGCGGAGCGGATTGTCCTAGTGATTCAAAAACAACATTGTAAACAAATGTGTCTGAATCGAAACGCCTGTCCCCCTGGCCTTGCCCAGAAAGTGGAAAGCCGCGCCAGGCTTGGCCTGGCGGGCAATGGGCAAGTGTATGGAAAAACCGACGAAGGGGCTTGCTGCCCTGCAATGTTCCGCCGACCCGACATGGACGGCGGCGTGCCGGCCCGCACCGCGGTGATGCCGGGGGCCGTTAACTGACGCGATAGAACTCGGGCGTCTGGCCCGCGTTGACGGCCCGCTGCAGCCAGTCCGGCATCTCGCCGGTGCCATCCCAGCACTGGCCCAATGCATTGCGATAGAGAACGCCGGCAGGCTCGGGCGGCGCGGCCTTGTTCGCGGCGGGGGTGGCAGCCGAAGGAGCGGGCGAAGGAGCGGCCGACGATGATGGGGCCGGGGTGGCCGACGTTGGCGTATCGGCGGCGCGGCCGCGTTCGGTCCGGCCGCTGCCGGAGAAACAACCGGCCGCGACCAGATCGTCCAGCGACAGGCCATAACGATCCATCTGCGCGCGCACCCAGGCGGCCGCGGCTAGTCGGGCTTCATCGAACTCGGACATGGCGTTTTCGTGCACGCTGCCGACCCGAAGCGGCCGACAGGCTAGGAGGACAACAGAAGGACCCGGCGGTGCCGGTCGAACATCGCGATTCTACAGGCTCGGCGCCGATACGCCCTGCCGGCGCGGCAAAACCTTGAATTGCGCCACGCCTTCGCGCTAAGGTCGAGCCTCTCTTTCGCCGCAAGCCAGGATTCCTCCGTGTTGTCGTTGCCGCTCGCCTTCCCGCCTCTGCGCCGATGCCATGCCACGCGCGCCAGGAGCGCGCGCCCGTGAACATCATCGTCGACGTACTGATCCTGCTCGGCGCCCTGCTGGCCATCGTCGCGGTGGTGCAGGTCGCGGCGGCCAGGCTGCGGTTTCCGGAATCGACGCTGCTGTCGGGGATCGGCATCGCCATTGGCGCGGGCTATGTGGCGATCGACGCCACGCTGCCCGAGTTCGCCGAGCATTTCCTGCATCCGCTGATCGATCCGTCGCTGCCGCCCGAAGCCTATCTGTGGATCTTCCTGCCGCCGCTGCTGTTCCATGCGGCGCTGACCGCCGACGTGCGCAGCATGCTGCCGGACGCGGCGCCGATCCTGTTGCTGGCGGTGGTGGCCGTGGTGGTCGCCACCGGCGTGATCGGCGTGGTCACCGCGGCGGCCAGCGGCATGAACCTGGTGGTCTGCCTGCTGCTCGGCGCGGTGGTGGCGACCACCGACCCGGCCGCGGTGATCGCGATCTTTCGCGATGTGGGCGCGCCGGCCCGGCTGATCCGGCTGGTCGAGGGCGAGAGCCTGCTGAACGACGCCGCGGCGATCGCGCTGGTCGGCGTGCTGATCGCGATGCTGACCGGTCACGGCGCCGAAGCGACGCTCGCCGCCGGCCTGACCGAGCTGGCCTGGGCCTTCGGCGGCGGCATGGTATGCGGCCTGATTGCCGGGCGCCTGCTGGCCGAGCTGCTGCCGGCGCTGGCCGGCCTTGCGGTCGCCGAGGCCGCGCTGACGCTGGCGCTGCCCTATCCGCTCTATCTGCTGGCCGAGCAGCTGCTGCATGTGTCCGGCGTAGTCGCCGTGGTCTGCGCCGGGCTGACCCTCGGCGCGCTGGGTCCGACCCGGCTGAATCCGCCGAACTGGCGGCACCTGCGCATGATCTGGGAACAGTTCGCCGGGATCGCGGGCGCGGTGGTCTTCCTGCTGGCCGCGGTGCGCGTGCCGGCGCTGCTGCAGGGTGTCACGCCGCACCACGGCTGGCTGCTGCTGGCGCTGGTGGCGGCCGCGCTGCTGGCGCGTCTGGCGACGCTGTTCGGCCTGCTGCCGGTGCTGACCTGGCTGCGGCTGTCCGCGCCGATCGACTCGGCGTACAAGCTGGCGATCGCCTGGGGCGGGCTGCGGGGCGCGGTCACGCTGGTGCTGGCGCTGGGCATCGCCGAGAACCGCGCGCTGCCGCTGGAAACGCGCCATTTCGTCGCGATCCTGGCGACCGGCTTCGTGCTGGTCAGTCTGCTGGTCAACGGCACCACGCTGCGCTGGCTGATCCGCCGGCTCGAACTGGACACGCTGTCGCCGCAGGAACTGGCGCTGCAGCGCCAGGCGATCCGGCTGTCGACCGAGGAGGTCGAGAGCGCGCTCGATCGGCTGGCCGACAGCTTCGGGCTGCCGCCGTCGGCCGCGCGCGAGGTCGCCGCGCATTACCGGCGCGACATCGAGCTGGGCTCGGCCGATTTCGATTTCGACAGCGCGCTGTCCGAGCGCGCGCGGCTGTCGATCGGGCTGGTCACGCTGGCGACGCGCGAGAGCGAGCTGATCCCCGAATACGGCAACGGCGTGGTGTCGGTCGCCAACCTCGACGCGATGATGCGAAACACCGCGCAGATGATCGACGCCGCGCGCGAACAGGGCCGCATCGGCTACAACCGCGCCGCCCGCCATATCCTCGACTATCAGAAGAGCTTTCGCATCGCGCTGTTCCTGCACCGGCGCCTGTCGATCGACCGGCCGCTGGCGCGCGTGCTGGCCGACCGCTTCGAGCTGATGATCGTGCGCCAGACCGTGCTGCAGCGGCTGCGGCAATACAACCGCGCGATGCTGTCGCCGGTGTTCGGCGCACGCATGGCCGCCGTGCTCGACGGCGTGCTCGAGGACCGCTTCCACGCCGCCGAACAGGCGCTGCAGCAAATGCGCGAGGAGTTCGGCAGCTATACCGTCGCGCTGGAGAAGCGGATGCTGATGCTGTTCGCACTGCGCAAGGGCCAGCACGAGCTGCAGGCGATGCGCGAGGAGAACGTGATCTCGCGCGAGGCCTACAACCATATCGCGCGCGCGATCCGGCAGGCGTGGGAAGCCAATCTGGCGCGGCCGCCGCTGCGCGGCAGCTTCGGCGACGGCGCACGCACGCGCCCCCCGCCCGCCAAGGTGCCGACGCCTCGCGCGCCGGGCGAGATCGCGCCGGCGAATCTCGATGGGGGCGGCGATGCGGGGATCGATGGGCGGTAGTCTGTGGTGGGCCTGCCCTCTTGCCCTCTCCCCCAGCCCCTCTCCCGCTTGCGGGAGAGGGGCTGGGGGAGAGGGAAATCGAGGCCCGTATACTGATGCCCCTGGCGCGCCGCGCATCCTCCGGTCGGGCGCCCCACCCCAACGCGCGGCACAGCGCGTCTCACCGATCTTTCCCTTCCACATTCGATAACAACACGGAGTAGCAGTCATGCGTGTCGCATTCCTCGGCCTCGGCGTCATGGGCTTTCACATGGCCGGCCATCTGGCCGCCAAGGGGCATCAGGTCACGGTCTACAACCGCACCGCCAGCAAGGCCCAGGCGTGGGTCGAGCGCTTCGGCGGCCAGTCGGCCGCCACGCCGGCGCTGGCCGCGCGCGATGCCGAGCTGGTCTGCAGCTGCGTCGGCAACGACGACGACCTGCGCGCGGTGCTGACCGGTCCGGACGGCGCCTTCGACGGCGCGCCGGCCGGCTGCATCTTCGTCGACCACACCACCGCCAGCGCCAACGTGGCGCGCGAACTGTACGAGCGGGCCAAGGCGCGCGGGCTGCATTTCATCGATGCGCCGGTATCCGGCGGCGAGTCCGGCGCGCAGAACGGCGTGCTGACCGTGATGTGCGGCGGCGACGAGGCGGTGTTCGCGCGCGCCGAGCCGGTGATCTCGGCCTTCGCCCGCGCGGTCACGCGCATCGGCGGCCCAGGCACCGGGCAACTGGCCAAGATGGTCAACCAGATCTCGATTGCGGGCCTGCTCGAAGGGCTGTCCGAGGCGATCGCCTTCGGCCAGCGCGCCGGGCTCGACATGCCGCTGGTGCTGTCGGTGATCAGCAAGGGCGCCGCCGGTTCGTGGCAGCTCGAAAACCGCGGACCGACGATGGTCGAAGGCAAGTTCGACTTCGGTTTCGCGGTCGACTGGATGCGCAAGGACCTGGGCCTGTGCCTGGACGAGGCGCGCCGCAACGGCGCCACGCTGCCGGTCACCGCGCTGGTCGACCAGTTCTACGCCGAACTGCAGCGCGACGGCGGCGGCCGCGACGATACCTCGTCGCTGATCCGGCGCCTGCGCCGGTAAGCCAGCGGCGCGGGATCGGCACGCGGACCGGGGTGGCCGGGGACTGCGCGCGGTGGCGCGTCGTCCCGCGTCGTCCGATTCCTACATGGCTTTCAGCGCCGGACCGGGTGGGAGCCCGTGGGCGCGGGTCTATCGTTGAAGCAACCGGGAGCGGACCCCGAGGCGGCCGGACAGCGCCAAGGGGTGGCACGGTACTGAAGAGCAACGAACAAACCCGCCAGGCTAGCCCTCGGCAAAGGAGCCTCCCATGACTCTAGGCACCATCCTCCTGATCGTGCTGATCATCCTGTTGATTGGCGCGCTGCCTTCGTGGCCCTACAGCAGCGGCTGGGGCTACTGGCCCAGCGGCGGGCTTGGCCTGATCCTGCTGATCGTGATCGCCCTGGTCGTCATGGGCAGGTTGTAGCGCGCGGCATCGAAGCACGCGCGGTACCGGTAGGCCTGCCCGCCGCCTTGTTTGGGGACAGGGGGCGACGGGCAGGTGAAAAGGCGGTCGAGAGACCGCCTTTTCTTTTTGGGTGCCGCGATGTCGGGATGCCGCGATGGACCGCGAGTGCCGTTTTCCCTCTCCCCCGGCCCCTCTCCCGCGTCGCGGGAGAGGGGAGCAAACCGTAGGGAATTCGAGATGGATCAGGCCGCGGGCTTCGTTCCCGCGCTGCCGCGTTCGCCGAGCCGGCGCAGCGCCAGCATCGGCAGGCGCAGCAGGAAGCCGAACACCAGCCGGACATGCATCGACGTCAGCAGGATGTTGTCGCGCACATAGTGGAAGTGCGAGACGCCGCCCTCGTCCTCGCGGAAATAGCGCACCGGGGTATCGATGTTGATCGGCCGCACGCCCCGCCAGCACAGCCGGATCGCGACCTCGGGGTCGAAGTCCATGCGCCGCATCCAGCGGTTGCCCCGCATCACCGCGCACAGCGGCGCGATCGGATAGACGCGGAAGCCGTACAGCGAATCGCCGATGCCGGCCCACAGCGTCTCGAGGTCGGCGAACACATTGCTCAGGCGCCGTCCGTAGACCCGCGCGCGCGGCGCGCTGTCGTCGAACACCGGCTTGCCGAGCACCATCGCGTCGGGATTGCGGCGCGACAGCTCGAGCATCTTGCCGATCATCGCGGCAGGATGCTGCCCATCGGAATCCATCGTCAGCGCGTGCGTAAAGCCCTCCGCGGCGGCCTGTTCCAGCCCGTGCAGCACCGCGGCGCCCTTGCCGCGGTTCTTCGGCAGCACCAGCACGCGCAAGCCGGGATCGGCCTCGGCCTGCTGCTGCAGCCATTCGGTGCTGCCGTCGGTACTGCCGTCGACGACGACCCAGACCGGGTTCCATTGGGCTCGCGCCTCGCGCACGACCTCGCGCACCTTGGGGCCGGGGTTGTAGCTCGGGATGATCACCAGATGCGTGGTCGAACGTTCGGTCATGCGGCCGTGCTCCATCAATGTGTTGTCCCTGGCCGGCGTGGCGCGCTGCGCGTCCGCCGGCCCCTGCCTGCGCACTGCTCCTTTCTCCTCGACGTTTGTGCCGTACCGTTGGTTCCTTGCTTCGTTCCGGTTCGTTCCGCTTCGTCCCTTTGGCCTAGCCGGTCGCCATGCCGCCGTTGATCGACAGCACCTGCCCCGTGACATAGGCGGCGGCCTCGGACACCAGATAGGCCACCATCGCCGCCACCTCTTCCGGCTGGCCGGCGCGGCCCATCGGCACCAGCTCGCGGATCCGCTCCGGCGGGAAGGCCGGCTGCGCCATCGGCGAATCGACGATGCCGGGCGCCACCGCGTTGACCGTGACGCCGCGCGAAGCCATCTCGATCGCCAGCGAACGCGTGGCCGCAATCACGCCCGCCTTGGCTGCAGCATAGTTCACCTGACCGCGATTGCCGATCAGGCCTGCCACCGAGGCGATATTGACGATGCGTCCCCAGCGGGTCCGCATCATCGGCATCAGCAGGGGCTGGGTCACGTTGAAGAAGCCGTGCAGCGAGACGTCGATGACGCGGCGCCATTGCTCGCGCGTCATGCCGACCATCGGGGCGTCGTCATGGATGCCGGCGTTGTTGACCAGAACCTGCACCGGACCTTCGGCGAGGATGCGCTGCAGCGCCTGCTCGGTGGCATCGGCGTCAGTCACGTCGAAGGCGATCGCCTCGGCCTCGCCACCGGCGGCACGGATGCGCTCGGCGACCTGCCGCGCCTCGTCCAGGCGCCGGTTGGCATGGACCCAGACGCGGCAGCCGCCGGCGGCGAGGGTCTGGCAGATCGCCTGTCCGAGCGCGCCGCTGCCGCCAGTGACGAGAGCCAGCTTGCGGGCGGGCGCGGGCGCCGTCCGGGGCGTGCGGGGCATCAGCGGGTACGGTTGGCGGCGGTGTAGGCCGCCAGGCTGCCCAGCGTGGCGAAGATCGTCTTGTTGTCCGGATTGTCCGAGCGCAGCTCGAATCCGTACTTTTTGGAGATCAGGAGTGCAATTTCCAGCACATCGATCGAATCGAGGCCGAAGCCTTCGCCATACAGCGGCGTATCGGCCGTGACCTGGTCCAGCGTCAGCTCGGTAATGTCCAGTTCGCCGAGAATCATCCGGGCCAGTTCGATTTCGAGATCGGTCATTGTCGCTAAATGTAAGTTATGTCGTCGCGGCGGCGGCCGGGGCCCGGCCCGGGGCCGCGCAAAGCCGTGGGGTATACTGCGGCACCGCCTTCGGGCGCAATGCTACCAAGCCCTCCGGGTTCGCTCCATACGGGTGAAATTTGGTAACAACCTCGCCGCCACGGCGAGAAACGGAACCCCCACACTTCGGGTCTTCCAGCCATAGTCCCCAAGAAGATCGATGACCGGACCGCTTCGCCGCCGCCGTGGGAGCGCCAGACTGCCCTCCCCGATCCCGGCCGAAGCCCCGACCGCGCCGCCATGCCAGTGTCCCGCATTCCGCGCCGATCGCGCCCACAGAATTTCGCCGCCCGCCGCGCCGGCGCCGCCGCGGCGAACCCGTCCGCCGGGACGCTGCCGCTGATCGCGCATACCCGCGGCGACCAGATCGTCGCCTACCGGGAAGGCGCCCCGGTCACCGTGGCGCGCTTTCTGGCCGACGTCCGCGACCTGGCATCCCGTCTGCCGGCCGGCCGCCACGTCTTCAATATGTGCGCGGACCGCTACCTGTTCACGGTCGGCCTGTGCGCCAGCCTGCTCGCCGACAAGATCAGCCTGCTGCCGCCGGCGCATACGCCGGAGATGGTCCGCGAGCTGGCCACATTCGCGCCCGACACCTTCTGCCTGTACGACGGCGCCGGCTGCCACTGCAACGCCGGCTGCCATGCCGGCGACAGCGCTGGCGGCGGCACCGGCGGACTGCCGGGCATGCGCGTGACGCTGCCGGCCACGCACGAAGCCCAGGCGGACGACGCGCTGGCCGTGACGGTCCCCCGGATCCCGGCCGATCGCACCCTCGCCTATCTGTTTACGTCGGGCTCGACCGGCCTGCCGATGCCGCATCGCAAGAGCTGGGGGGCGATGGTGCGCAATGCGCAGGCCGCGGCGGCTCGGCTCGGCATCGATGCGCTGGCCGGCGCGACGCTGGTCGGCACGGTGCCGGCGCAGCACATGTACGGCCTCGAATGCACGGTGATGCTGGCGCTGCACGGCGGCGTCGCCTTGAGCGCGGCCCATCCCTTCTACCCCTACGATGTCGCCGCCGCGCTGGCCGCGGTGCCGGCACCGCGCGTGCTGGTGGCCTCGCCGGTGCATCTGCGCACGCTGCAGCTGTCGCCGGTCGAGCTGCCGGCGCTGGCGCGGCTGCTGTCGGCGACGGCGCCGCTGGCGCCGCGGCTGGCCCGCGACATCGAGGCGCGCACCGGCGCGCCGCTGCTGGAAATCTACGGCAGCACCGAGACCGGCCACATCGCCACGCGCCGCACCGCGCACGATGCCGCCTGGCAGCTGCTGCCGGGCTTGACGCTGCGCCTCGAGCGCGCGCCGGGTGCGCAAGCCGCAGCCGATGGCGACGATGCCGAAGACGGCCCGAGCTGGCTGGCGAGCGGCGCCCATCTGGCCCAGCCGGTGGCGCTGAACGACGCGATCGAGCCGCTCGACGCGCACCGCTTCCTGCTGCACGGCCGCAAGGCCGACCTGATCAAGATCGCCGGCAAGCGCACGTCGCTGGCCTATCTGAACCATCATCTGAACGCGATTCCGGGCGTGGTCGACGGCGTCTTCCATCTGCCGCGCAGCGAGACGCCGGGCGGGCTGGGCAAGGAGGCGCGGCTGACGGCGCTGGTCGTCGCGCCGGGCCTGAATGCCGCCGATATCGGGCAGGCGCTGCGCGCGCGCATCGATCCGGTGTTCCTGCCGCGGCGCGTGTTCTTCGTCGACAGCCTGCCGCGCAATGCCACCGGCAAGCTGCCGCGCGACCTGCTCGAGCCGCTGGTCGCGCGGCTGCACAGCGGCCAGGCGGCGCGCCGCGACGATCGCGCGCCCACCACCGTGCTCGGGCCGGCATGAACAGCGCCGGCGTCTTCACCATCGAAGCCGGCCACCCGGCGTTGCCGGGACACTTTCCCGGCCAGCCGATCGTGCCCGGCGTGGTGCTGCTTGACCACGCGGTGCTGCGCATCGCCGCCGCGCTGGGCCGCGCGCCCCAGCCTTCCCGCCTTGCCTCGGTCAAGTTCCTGGCGACGGTGGCGCCGAACGAGCCGGTCACGGTCCGCTATGCCAGCGTCGGCGATGACCCGGCCGGCGACCAGGCCGACCACCACGCCAGCCACCAGGCCGAGCACACGGTCCGCTTCGAGCTCGAAGGTCCAGGACGCACCGTCGCCAGCGGCATGCTGACGCTGCCGGGCGCGGCCGGGCCCACCGACGCGGTGGTATGACGGCACCGGACAACAGCCACGCGGCGCCGGCCGACGACTGGAGCAGCCAGCCCGAGCGCAGCCATCTGCGCCTGCTGCGCGCGATGCGCTGGCTGTCGCTGCGGCTGGGCCGGCGCGCCAGCCGCACGCTGCTGTGGCCCGTGGTGGCGGTCTACCTGCTGATCTCGCCGGGCGCGCGCCGCACCTCGCACCTGTACCTGTCGCGCGCGCTCGGACGCCCGGCCGGCCTGATCGACCTGCTCCGCCAGGGCTTCGCCTTCGCCTCGACGATCCATGACCGCGTCTATCTGCTGAACGGCCGTCTGGACCTGTTCGATATCCGGGTCCACGGCGAGCCGGTCATCCAGCAGGCCATCGCGCGCGGCGACGGCGCCTTCCTGTTCGGCGCCCATCTGGGCAGCTTCGAGGCGGTGCGCACGGTCGGCCTGCGTTATCCGGCGCTGCGGCTGGCGGTGATGATGTACCAGGACAATGCCAGCCGCCTCAACGACGTGCTGGCGGCGATCAATCCCGCGGTGCGGCAGGACGTGATCGCGCTGGGCCGGCTGGACGCGATGCTGCAGGCGCGCGACTACCTGGAGCGCGGCTACCTGCTCGGCCTGCTCGCGGACCGCACGCTGACCCGGCTCGCCACCGATCCGCCGCGGCACTGCGAATTCCTCGGTACGCCGGCGCCCTTCGCCACCGGGCCGCTGCGGATGGCGGCGATGCTGCGCCGGCCGGTGCTGTTCATGACCGGCCTGTACCGCGGCGGCAACCGCTACGACATCCACTTCGACACGATCGCCGACTTCTCGGCGACGCCGGCCGCCGAGCGCGAGGCCGCGATCGAGGCCGCGCTGCGCCGCTATGTCGCGCTGCTGGAGCGGCATTGCCGGGCGGCGCCATACAACTGGTTCAATTTCTACGATTTCTGGCAGGCGCCGGCGCGCGCGCCTGCAAACGGATGATGCCGATCAGCAGCCCATTCGAAAGCCTTCGCTTGCCTACCTTCGGTGCCGCCCTTCGTCTGGGCGCGGCGTGCTGCCTGGCGCTGGCCGGCCTGCTGCCGCAAGCCGGCGCCGCGGCCCCGGCGGTGACGTCGACCGCGACGGCCCCGGCCCGCGCCGATGCCGCCTGGAGCGTGGACCGGCTGATGGCGACGCTGGCGCGGCAGCCTTCGGGCAACGCGCGCTTCGTCGAAAAGAAGTACATGGCGATGCTCGAGCGCCCGCTGGAGTCGAGCGGCGAACTGCGCTTCGTCGCCCCCGATCGGCTGGAGAAGCGCACGCTGGCGCCCAAGCCCGAGACGCTGCTGGTGCAGGGCGACATGCTGACGGTCGAGCGGGCGGGCCGCAAGACCACCATTCCGCTTGGCAACCATCCCGAGCTCGCCGGCTTCATCGAGAGCCTGCGCGGCACGCTGGCCGGCAACCGGCAGGCGCTGGAGCAGTACTACCGGCTCGCGCTGGAAGGCAGCGCCAGGCGGTGGACGCTGACGCTGACGCCGTCGGACAGCCGCATGGCGGCCGCCATCGCGGCGATCCGCATCGACGGCGCCGGCGAACGGCTCGAGCGCGTCGAGATCCGCCAGGCCGACGGTGACCGCTCGGTGATGACCATCGTGCCGACCGGCGGCCAATGAGCGCGGCGGGCCGGCGTTTGCACCGAAGGACGCTGCCGGCGCGGCTGGCGGTTGCGCTCTGGCTGGCTTTCGTGCTGGCTTGCGCCGCCATCGCCGCGCGCACCACCTTCACGGCCGACCTGTCCGCCTTCCTGCCGCGCGCGCCGACCGCCGAACAGCAACTGCTGGTCGATCAGCTGCGCGATGGCCTGGTGTCAAGGCTGCTGCTGATCGGCATCGAAGGCGGCGCCGGGCAGGACCAGGATGGCGCGCGGCGCGCGGCGCTGTCGAAGGCGCTGGCGGGCAAGCTGCGCGGCGATTCCCGCTTTGCCGCGATCGACAACGGCGAGCCGGTCAACCGCGAGCGCGACCAGCGCTATCTGTTCGCCAACCGCTATCTGCTCAGTCCCGCCGTCACGCCCGAGCGCTTCACCGAGGCGGGCCTGCGCGCGGCCGTCTGCGACACCATCGACCTGCTCGGCTCGTCGGCCGGGCTGATGATCAAGCCGCTGTTGCCGCGCGATCCGACCGGCGAGATCGCGACGCTGCTGGCCGATCTCGATCCCGGCCACGGCGCCGCGACGCGGGACGGCGTCTGGGCCTCGCGCGACGGCCGCCGCGCGGTGCTGCTGGCGCAGACCGCCGCGCCCGGGTCGGACCTCGACGCGCAGGCGCAGGCGATGGCGGCGATCCGCACCGCGTTTGCCACGGCGGTGGCCGAGACCGGGACCAGGGCCGGCGAATTCCGCCTGGTGATGTCCGGGCCCGGCGCGATCGGCGTGCAGACGCGCGACACCATCCGTGCCGAAGTCGAGCGGCTGTCGACGATCGGCGTGGCCGTGATCGTTGCGCTGCTGTGGTTCGTCTACCGCTCGCCGACCGCCCTGGCGCTGGGGCTGGTGCCGGTGCTGTCCGGCGTGCTGGCGGGCATTGCCGCGGTCAGCCTCGGGTTCGGCATGGTCCACGGGCTGACGCTGGGGTTCGGCACCACGCTGATCGGCGAGTCGGTCGACTACGCGATCTATCTGTTTGCCCAGACCGCGCAGGACCGGGATGACGAGGCGCCGGCCGACACCGGCACTGCCGCCGCGCGCGAACGCTGGACGCGCGCCTTCTGGCCCACGGTACGCCTGGGCGTGCTGACATCGGTCTGCGGCTTCGCCTCGCTGCTGCTGTCCGGTTTTCCGGGGCTGGCGCAGCTCGGCCTGTTCTCGATCGCTGGGCTCGCCACCGCCGCGCTGGTCACGCGCTTCGTGCTGCCGCAGCTGATCCCGGCGCGCTGGCGCATGCGCGATCTGCGCCCGCTCGGCAGCCGGCTGGCGCGCATCGCGGCCCATGCGCCGCGGCTGCGCTGGCCCGCGCTGGCGCTGGTGCTGGCCGCCGCGCTCGCGCTGGTGTGGCTGGTCGCCGTGCAACGCACGCCGTTGTGGAGCCAGGAACTGACTTCGCTGAGCCCGGTGCCGGCCGACGCGCAGGCGCTCGATGCCGGCCTGCGCGCCGACCTCGGCGCCCCGGATGTGCGCTATCTGATCACCGTGTCGGCGGCCACCGAACAGGGCGCGCTGCAGGGCGCCGAGCGCGTCGGCGCGCAACTGGCGCCGCTGGTCGCGCAGGGTGTGATCGGCGGCTACGACAGCCCCGCGCGCTTCCTGCCGAGCGAGGCGACGCAGCGCGCGCGGCAGGCCTCGCTGCCGCCGCGCGACGAACTGGCGGGCAGGCTGCAGGCCGCGGTGGCCGAGCTGCCGGTCAAGCCGGCGCTGTTCGCGCCCTTCCTCGACGAGGCCGCGCGCGTGCGCGAGATGCCGCCGCTGACGCGGGCCGATCTGCGCGGCACGTCGATGGCGCTGGCGGTCGATGCGCTGCTGACCGAGCACGACGGCCGCTGGACCGCGACGCTGCCGCTGCGCGCGCCAGCCTCGGCCAAGGCAGGCGATGCCGGCACAAGTTTGGCGCCAAGTTCGGCGGCAGGTTCGGCGCCAAGCGAGGAACCGGCCGCCGCACCGATCCCCACGGCGATCCGCGCCGCGATCGCCAGGGCCGGCGTCGCCGATGCGCTGTTCGTCGACCTGAAGGGCGAATCGGACCGGCTCTACGCCGGCTATCTGCACGAGGCGCTGCGGCTGTCGCTCGGCGGGGCCGCCGCCATCGCGATGCTGCTGCTGGTGGCGCTGCGTTCGCCGCGCCGCGTGCTGGCGACGCTGCTGCCGCTGGCCGCCGCCGCGCTGGTCGTGATCGCCGGGCTGGCGCTGGCCGGCAAGACGCTGTCGCTGCTGCATCTGGTCGGCATGCTGCTGCTGGTCGCGGTGGGCTCGAACTACGCGCTGTTCTTCAACGGCGCGGCCGGAACGGCCGGGCCGAACGAGCCCGCGGCCATCGCGCCGCGCACGCTGGTCTCGCTGCTGCTGGCCAACCTGACCACGGTGGCGGCCTTCGGTCTGCTAGGCTTATCACATCTGCCGCTGTTGCAGGCCTTCGGCCAGACGGTCGGTCCGGGCGCGGTGCTGGCGCTGCTGTTCTCCGCGGTGTTCGCACCGGCGGCCATGCTGGGTGCCTCGCCCCGTCCGACCGCGGCCGGTCACGATCAGGAGGCAAGACCATGACGCGCATGCGCAATCCCTATCCGCGGCCGCAGTCGACCGCCTCGACCGCCTCGGCCGCCGCGCCCGGTGCGGTCCGCAGCTGGCGGCCGTCGGCGCTGATCGGCGGCGCGGCCGCCGTCCATCTGGGCGCGGTGGCCGCGGTGCTCGCCCAACCGGCGACGCTGCCGTGGGCGGCCGGCTCGGTGGTCGCGGCCAATCTGCTGCTGGCCGGCGCCGGGCTGTGGCCGCGCAGTACGCTGCTGGGACCGAACCTGCTGCGGCTGCCGCCCAGCGCCGGCCACAGCATCGCGCTGACCTTCGACGACGGTCCCAATCCCGACGTCACGCCGGCCGTGCTGGACCTGCTCGATGCGCACGGCGCCCGCGCCACCTTCTTCTGCATCGGCGAACGCGCGCTGCGCCATCCCGACCTGGTGGCCGACATCGTGCGCCGCGGCCATGCGATCGAAAACCATACCCAGCACCACTGGCTGCACTTCTCGACGTTCGGCCCGGGCCGCATCACGCGCGAGGTCGGCGACGCGCAGCGTTTGCTGACCGAACTGACCGGGCAGGTGCCGCGCTTTTTCCGCGCGCCAGCGGGCCTGCGCAATCCGCTGCTGGAGCCCGCGCTGTGCCGGCATGGGCTGCGGCTCGCCAGCTGGACGCGGCGCGGCTTCGATACCTTCCGCGGCGGCGATCCGGACAAGGTCGAGGCGCGGCTGCTGAAGGACCTGGCCGCGCGCGACATCCTGCTGATGCATGACGGCAACCCGGGCACCGACCGTGCCGGCACGCCGATGATCCTGGTCGTGCTGCCGCGCGTGCTGCGCGCCATCGACCGGGCGGGCTTGCGCTACGTGACGCTGCGCGAGGCGGTGCCGGCATGACGCGCTGGACCGATGCCGCCGGCCAGGCCGGCGAGGCGTTGATCGCGCGGGCCAGCGCGCGCTACCGGGCGGCCGATCCCTTTGCCGTGCATTTTGCCCGCTTCAAGCTGCGCAACGATCCGGTCTTCGCGATCGCGCTGGCGCAGGGCCTGATCCCCGAGGGCGCGCGCATTCTCGATATCGGCTGCGGCCAGGGGCTGCTGGCGAGCTGGCTGCTGGCGGCGACGCAATGCCACCCGGACAACTGGCCGTCGGGCTGGCCGGCACCGCCGGTGCCGCGCTCCTATCTGGGCATCGAACTGACCCCGGCCGACGCCGAACGCGCGCGCGCGGCGCTGGCCGAGCCGGGCCCGTGGCCGGCGGAAATCCGCCAGGCCGACGCCCGTGCCGCGGTGGCCGAGGTCGCCGCGGCCTGCGACCTGGTGGTGCTGCTCGACGTGCTGCATTACATCGACCGCCCCGCGCAGGAGGCGCTGCTGCGCGACGCGCTGCGCTGCCTGGCGCCGGGCGGCCGGCTGCTGCTGCGCGTCGGCGACGCCAGCGCGGGTTGGCGCGCCTGCTACAGCCGCGCGGTCGACCGCGTGGTGCAGTGGCTGCGCGCCGGCCGCACCAGTCCGCTGACCTGCCGGCCCGCCGACGAGTGGCGCGCGCTGCTGCGCGGCATGGGCATGACGCTGCGCGAGGTGCCACTGCCGCGCGACGCGCATGGCGCCAATGTGCTGATGGTCGGCACGCTGCACGCGCAACAGCAGAAGCCCGCGCATACGGCACAGGTCCGGCACGGCACCGTGACGTCCGCCGGCGAACTGGAGCCGCTTTGATACAATCGCGCCGCCCGTTGGTGCGGGCCACCGACCGCAACGCCGGCAGCCGCGGCGGCGCTGGCGGCCCTGCAAATGTTGGCGCCGCACCGCGGCGCGCCGCCTCGCATCCCGATCGTAAGCTGTCCCCCTCCGTGTCCGCCCTGCAGTTCTCCCATTTCACCGTCACCAGTTGCCTGGGCCATGGCCTGGCCGCGACGTCCGCGGCGTTGCGCGCGCAGCGCAGCGGACTGGCGCCGTGCCGCTTCGGCGACGTGCGGCTGCGCACCCATGTCGGCGAGGTCGCCGGCGTCGACGACGCGCCGCTGCCGTCCGAATTTGCCATCTTCGACTGCCGCAACAACCGGCTCGCCCGGCTCGCGCTGGAACAGGACGGCTTTGCCGAACGGGTGCGCGAGGCCATCGCGCGTTATGGCGCGCACCGTATCGGCGTATTCCTCGGCACCAGCACCGGGGGGATTCTCGAAACCGAACAGGCCTACCGGCGGCGCGATCCGGCGACAGGCACACTGCCGCCCGACTTCGACTATGCGCACCGGCACAGCCCGTTCTCGCTGCCGGCCTTCGTGCGCGTCTACCTTGGCCTGACCGGTCCCGCGGCGGCGATCTCGTCGGCCTGCTCGTCGGGCGCCAAGGTGTTCGCCTCCGCGCGCCGGATGATCGAGGCCGGGCTGATCGACGCGGCGCTGGTCGGCGGCGTCGATTCGCTGTGCCATACCACGCTGTACGGCTTCCATTCGCTGGAGCTGGTGTCTGCCGAGCCCTGCCGGCCCTACGATGCGCGGCGCAACGGCATCTCGATCGGCGAAGGGGGCGCGTTCGGGCTGCTCGAACGGCTGCCTGACTCTCGCCGCGAAGGTGGAGCGGCGATGCCCGACGATACGGTGCTGCTGTGCGGCGTCGGCGAATCCAGCGATGCGCATCACATGTCGAGCCCGCATCCGGAAGGACTGGGCGCACGGCTGGCGATGGAGCAGGCCCTGGCCGATGCCGGGCTGACGCCAGCCGACATCGACTACATCAATCTGCACGGCACCGCCACGCCGAGCAACGACGCCGCCGAGGGCAAGGCCGTGCTGGCGTTGTTCGGCACGACGCCGTGCAGCTCGACCAAGGGCGCGACCGGCCATACGCTGGGCGCGGCCGGCGCGATCGAGGCCGTGATCAGCGCGCTGGCGCTGCGCGAGGGCTGGCTGCCGGCCGGCATCGCCGGTACCGAGCTCGATCCGGCGTTGCCGGTGGGCTATCTGCTGCATACGGACACGTCCCATGCCGGCCATCGTCCCCGCTATGCGCTGAGCAATGCGTTCGGCTTCGGCGGCTCCAATTGCAGCCTGCTGTTCGGCCGCGCCGACGCGCATCTGCGGGGCGAACGGTCATGACGGCGCCGGTGTTCATCGAAGGAATCGGCCTGCTCGGCCCGGGACTGTCGGACTGGCAGCAAGGCGCCGCGGTGCTGCGTGGGGCGGTCCCCTATTTGCATGCCGCGACTGCATTGCCCGCGCCGGAAGGGCTGCCGTCGGCCGAGCGCCGGCGCACCGGTCCCGCGGTCAAGCTGGCGCTGGCGGTCGGCCGGCAGGCGATCGCGGCCAGCGGACGCGATGCTGCCACGCTGGCGACCGTGTTCAGCGCCTCCGGCGCCGACGGCCACAACTATCACGCGATCTGCGAATCGCTGGCGGGCGAGGATCCGCTGATCTCGCCGACCCGCTTCCACAACTCGGTGCACAACGCGCCGGCCGGCTACTGGAGCATCGCCACCGGCGCGATGGCGCCGTCCAACGCGATGTGCGCGCACGACGGCAGCTTTGCCGCGGGCCTGCTCGATGCCTGCAGCCAGGTGCTGGCGACCGGCGCGCCCTGTGTGCTGATCGCCTATGACACCGACTATCCCGAGCCGCTGCGCAGCGCGCGGCCGATTCCCGATGTGTTCGGGCTCGCGCTGGTGCTGAGCGCGGAGCCCGGGCCGGCGACGCTGGCGAGCCTGCGGCCCTCGCTGACGCTCGAAGGCGAGGCGCCGACGATGATGGCCGATGGCGCGCTGGAGGGCCTGCGCGCCGCGATCCCGGCCGCCCGCGCCCTGCCCCTGCTGCAAGCGCTGGCGCGGGGCGACGATGCCGCCCCGGTGCTCGATTATCTGGAACCGCTGCGCTTGCGCGTCGAGGTCGCGCCATGGCGGTGAACGAAGGCCGTGACGACGCTGCGTCGGCGAGCGGCATGGGGCCCGGCACGCCGGTCGGCCGGGACTGGATCGCCGCGCATATCCCGCATCGCGGCGCGATGTGCCTGCTCGACCGGGTGGTCGACTGGAATGCGATGCGCATCCGCTGCGAGGCGAACAACCATGCGTCGCCCGATCATCCGCTGCGTGCCGAAGGACGGCTCGCCGCGCTGTGCGGCATCGAATATGCGGCGCAGGCAATGGCCGTGCACGGCGCGCTGCTGACGTCCGGCTCCGCGGCCAGGCCGCGCGTCGGCTATCTGGCCAGCGTGCGCAAGGTCGAGATCCACGCCGAGCGGCTCGATACCGTGGCGGGCCCGCTGGCGATCGAGGCCGAGCGCATCGGCGGCGACGAACGCCAGGTGCTCTACGAATTCGCGCTGCATGGCGGCGGCGCTGTGCTGCTGACGGGCCGCGCGGCGGTGGTGCTGGACGCCACGCCGGGCGGGTGAACCTTCCTCAAACCCGGCGCGGGCCGGTTCGGGCCGGTTGAAGACGCTGGGTCCCCGCTTTCGCGGGGACGACATCCAATAACGTATCGCGTCGCCCCCGCGCAAGCGGAGGCCCAGTGGCTTTCGATCGTCGAGGCCGGGATTACCCCTCGACCCTCGGTGCCGGCAGCACCTCGCCGCTGACCTCGCCGAAGCCGATGCGATAGCCATCGCCCTGGCACCAGCCGCGCATCACCACTTCGTCGCCGTCCTGCAGGAAGCCACGCTGCGCCCCGCCCGCCAGCTTCAGCGGCTCGTTGCCGTTGCGGGTCAGTTCCAGCAGGCTGCCGTACGAGTCCGGCGTGGTGCCGCTGATCGTGCCCGAGCCCATCAGATCGCCGACCCGCACATTGCAGCCCGACACCGTGTGGTGGGCGAGCTGCTGCGCCATCGTCCAGTACATCGCACGGAAGTTGGTGCGGCTGATCGGCTCGGCGCGCTCGGCGCCCTGCGGCCGCAGCGCGACCTCGAGTTCGATGTCGTAGGCATTGCGCGCAGACTGGCGCAGATACGGCAGCGGCTGCGGCGACTGCTCGGGATTGTCGCGGCGGAACGGTTCGAGCGCGTCCATCGTGACGACCCAGGGCGAGATCGACGTGCCGAAGCTCTTCGAATTGAACGGCCCCAGCGGCACGTATTCCCACTGCTGGATATCGCGCGCGCTCCAGTCGTTGAGCAGCACCATGCCGAACAGGTAGTCGTCGGCCTGGTCGACGCGCACCGGCTCGCCCAGCGCCGAGTCCTTGCCGACGATGAAGCCCATCTCCAGTTCGTAGTCGAGCTTGCGGCAGGCGCCGAAGATCGGGCGCGCCTCGTTCGGCAGCTTGATCTGGCCGTTGGGACGATGGATCGGCGTGCCGCTGACGACCACCGAGCTGGCGCGGCCGTTGTAGCCGATCGGGATTTCCAGCCAGTTCGGCAGCAGCGCGTTGTCCGGGTCGCGGAACATGCGGCCGACGTTGGTCGCGTGCTCCTTCGACGAATAGAAATCGGTGTAGCCCGGAATCTGCACCGGCAGATGCAGCGTCGCGCCGGCCATCGGCACCACCGCGCGCTCGCGCAGCGCGGCGTCGTCGCGCAGCGTCGGCGTGCCGGCGGCCAGCAGTTCGGCGATGCGCTGGCGCGTCTCACGCCAGACCGGACGGCCCAGCGCGATGAAGCGGTTCAGCACCGGCGCGGCGAAGGTGCCGCGCGCAGCAGCCGGCAGCAGGCCGGCTTCGTCCAGCACCGACAGGTCGACGATGCTCTCGCCGATCGCGACGCCGACGCGCGGCGCCTGCGCGCCGTGCGAGAACACGCCATAGGGCAGGTTCTGCAGCGGGAAGTGGGTGGCGGCGTCGTTGGCCGATTCGATCCAGCTGCGGGAGGATTGGGCTTGAGTCATGGATGCAATGCGTTGGATGTTTGGCTGTGTTTCGGTACGTCGATGCTATCGCCGGGGAACGCGCGCGATCAGCGCACGTTCGGGTTGAAATGCTTCTTCAGCCCTTGCCAGCAGTGCTGATAGTCGGGCTGCAGCGCGGCCGATTCGGCGGCGAAGCGCGTGGGCCGGATCACCGTCGGCGTCTCGAACATGAAGGCCATCGTGTCGGAGATGCGGTGCGGCCTGGTGGTATCCGCTTCGGAGGCTCGCGCGAAGGTCTCGGCGTCGGGGCCGTGGCCGCTCATGCAGTTGTGCAGGCTGGCGCCGCCCGGGGCAAACCCTTCGGCCTTGGCGTCGTAGACGCCTTCGATCAGGCCCATGAACTCGCTGGCGATATTGCGGTGGAACCAGGGCGGGCGGAACGAGTGCTCCATCGCCAGCCAGCGCGGGCCGAAGATCACGAAGTCGATGTTGTCGACGCCCTCGGTATCGGACGGGCTGTGCAGCACCAGGAAGATCGACGGGTCCGGATGGTCGAAGCTGATCGAGCCGATCGTGTTGAAGCGGCGCAGATCGTATTTGTACGGCGCGTAGTTGCCATGCCAGGCCACCACGTCCAGCGGCGAATGATCGATCTTCGCGCGCCACAGATTGCCCTGGAACTTGGCCACCAGCTCGAAGTCGCCCTCGACGTCCTCGTACCAGGCCACCGGCGTCTGGAAGTCGCGCGGATTGGCCAGGCCATTCGAGCCGATCACGCCGAGGTCGGGCAGCTTCAGCAGCGCGCCGTAGTTCTCGCAGATATAGCCGCGCGCCTCGCCGTCGAGCAGCTCGACGCGGAAGCGCACGCCGCGCGGCACCACCGCGATCTCCTGCGGCTCGACCTCGAGCACGCCCAGTTCGGTGGCCAGGCGCAGCCGGCCCTGCTGCGGCACGATCAGCATCTCGCCGTCGGCGTTGTAGAAGAAGCGGCCCTGCATCGAGCGGTTGGCCAGGTACAGGTGGATGCCGCAGCCGACCATCGCGTCGGGGCCGCCGTTGCCGCCCATCGTGACGATGCCGTCGATAAAGTCGGTCGGTGCGTCCGGCATCGGCAGCGGGCTCCAGCGCATCTGGTTCGGCGACGGCGCCACCTCGTCGAAGCGGCTGACGATTCGCGATTGCTCGATCTTGACGAAGGACTCGTGCACCGCCGCCGGGCGGATCCGGTACAGCCACGAGCGGCGGTTGTGCGCGCGCGGCGCGGTGAAGGCGGTGCCCGACAGCTGCTCGGCGTACAGGCCGTACGGCGCGCGCTGCGGCGAATTCTGGCCGACCGGCAGCGCGCCCGGCAGCGCTTCGGTGGCGAATTCGTTGGCGAAGCCGGACTGGTAGCGCAGCGCGCCGGTGTCGGTGTCTTGGCGTAGTGCTTGGGTCATGGTGGTCCTGACAGAGGTTCGGGAAGGGTTCTCGGAAAAAAGATCGGCTTGATGGATCGGCTTACGCGGGAACCGGAATCGGCACGGCGGCGTCCGCTTGCGGCCCCGGCACCGCGGGTGGCACCGCGGCGCGCGCCAGCGCCATCGCTTGCCGCAGTACCGCGGTGTCGCCGATATGGTTGGCCAGCAGCAGGATCAGCTGCGCGTTGGCGGCCTGGCTTTGCGCATCGCTCAGATCGCGATGCATCTCGAGCAGCGACTCGTAGACGTCGTCCGGCTGCGCGAGATTCGGTTCGGTGACGAGCCGCGCGTGCTGCGGCTGCGGCTCGGCCGGGGCCGCGCGCCACTGCACGTCGATCATGCCGAGCGCGCGGCGCAGCGCGGCCAGCAGCGCGTCGTGGTCGACCTCGCGCCAGCGTGCGCAGACATGCTGGTCCGGGCGCAGCAGATAGCAGGTGCCGGGCTGGCCGTCGTAGCGGCGCACGGCCAGGCCTTCGACGTCTTCGAGCACGACCGCGCCGCGCGGCAGCGTGGGCGTGGGCTGCGCCGATGGCGTCGGTGGCATCATGCAAACCACTTTCACCGGCACCGGCGCGGCGCTCAATTGTTCGAGCGCCGTGCGCGCCGCGGACGACAGGCCCTGCGCATCGGCGAACACCAGCGCGGTAAAGCCGTTGCCCAGATGCGGCAGCAGCCAGCTCTTGCGCTGCCCCTTGTCGCCGACCACGCGCACCGGCGCATCGGCGCAGACCGCGCCGGGCACCATCGCGCCGGCGAACGGCGCGCTGTCCGGCGTGTTCAGCGGCGAAGGCGCCAGCACGGTCGGCGTCGACAACCGGCCGCTGTTGACCAGTTGGCGCGCGAACGGATGCTGACGGGCGAGCCGCAGCACGCTGTCGCGAAACACGCGGCTGGTGGCGCTCTTCGGCGTGATGAAATCGGTCGAGCGCGTCGAATGCAGGATGTTCTCGTCGGCCGCGTATTCGCGCTCGCTGGCATAGGTGTCGAGCAGCGCGTCGGGCGCCCGCCCTTCCAGCACCAGCCGCAGCTTCCACGCCAGGTTCTCGGCGTCCTGCACGCCGCTGTTGGCGCCGCGCGCGCCGAACGGCGACACCCGATGCGCGGCGTCCCCGGCGAACAGCACACGGCCATGGCGAAAACGCTCCATCCGCTGGCACGAGAAGGTGTAGACGCTGACCCATTCGAGCTCGAACTGCGCGTCGGGCCCGAGCAGCGCGCGCAGCCGCGCCAGCACGCGTTCGGGCTGACGCTCCTGTTCGGGATCGGCATCCCAGCCCAGCTGGAAATCGATGCGCCAGATATTGTCCGGCTGCCGATGCAGCAGCACCGACTGGTTGCGGTTGAACGGCGGATCGAACCAGAACCAGCGCTCGGCCGGGAAGCCGGCGGCCATCTTCACATCGGCGATCAGGAAGCGGTCGCGGAAGGTCCGGCCCTGGCTTTGCAGCCCCATCAGCTGGCGCACGGGGCTGCGCGCGCCGTCCGCCACCACCACGTAGCGTGCCGGCAGCGTGTAGTCGCCATCCGGCGTCGACACGGTCAGCACGACATGATCTTCCTGCTGGCGCAGCCCGCTGACGCCATGACGCCAGCGCAGTTCGAGTCCTTCCAGTTCGGCGGCCCGATCGACGAGATAGCCCTCGACGTAGTACTGCTGCAGGTTGATGAAGGCAGGACGATGGTGACCGCTCTCCGGTAGCAGATCGAAGCTGTAGACCTGCTCCTGGTCGAGGAACACGCGGCCGACGTGCCAGCGCACACCCCTGTCGACCAGCCGCTCGCCGCAGCCGAGGCGATCGAAAATATCGAGCGTGCGCTTGGCGAAGCAGATCGCACGCGAACCGCTGGCCAGCGTGCAGTCGTCATCGAGCAGTACCACCGGCACCTGCTGCTGCGCCAGGTCGATCGCCGTGGCGAGGCCGACCGGACCGGCCCCGATCACGACCACCGGCCGTACCGCGGGCCGCGCGTCCGGCTGCTGCTCGGCGCAGCGCCGGTAGGCGAAGGTGCGGGCCTGGTAGTTGTCGCCTGCCTGAGCCGTGGTTTC
Source organism: Cupriavidus sp. JZ107 (assembly GCF_053903255.1). Taxonomy (NCBI): domain Bacteria; kingdom Pseudomonadati; phylum Pseudomonadota; class Betaproteobacteria; order Burkholderiales; family Burkholderiaceae; genus Cupriavidus; species Cupriavidus sp. JZ107. The sequence goes on from NZ_CP096480.1 coordinate 1,599,300, forward strand.
CTCAGCTGTGGTTTCCATGTCGTCTCCCTCCGGCCGTCGCGCCCGCTGTCCCGCGGACTGCGGCGGCCAGCATGCCGCGCCTTCAGTCCTGCAGCGCTGCCCACATTTCCTTGTCGCGCTCGGCGGTCCAGATGCGCGGATGCTTGATGCCACTGGCCTCGTCATAGGCGCGCGCCACGTCGAACGGCAGGCAATGCTCGTAGATGAAGACGTGGCCGAACTTCGGATCCATCGCCGCGCGCGTATGCGCCATCGCGCCCTTCAGGTCCAGCTTCTGCGCCACCGCCTCGCGGCCGCGCTGCAGCAGCGTGCTGACGAAATCGCGCGTGTAGGCGAGGCCCTTGTCGACCTGTTCCGGCGTGGTCAGCGCGGGTCCGCGTCCCGGCACCAGCGCCTGCGGCTGCAGCGCGCGCAGCGCGTCGAGCGTCGCCGGCCATTCCTCCAGCTGCGCGTCGCCGCAATAGCAGGCCGCGTCGTACTCGACCAGGTCGCCGGAGAACAGGATCTTCTGCGACGGAATCCAGACCACGGTATCGCCCTTGGTGTGGCCCGGACCGAGATGGAGGATCTTGACCTCGAGCTTGCCGAGGAACAGCGTCAGCTCGCGCTCGAACACCAGGTTGGGCCACGTCAGGCCCGGCACGGTCTCCACGCCGGCGAACAGCCGCGGGAACCGCTCGATCTCGGACTTCATGTCGGCCTCGCCGCGCTCGACGATCATCTCGTACGTGCCGCGGCTGGCGATCACGTTCTGCGCGCCTTCGTCGAAATAGGCCGAGGCGCCCAGCACGCGCACCGCGTGGTAGTGCGACAGCACCACGTGCTTGATCGGCTTGTCGGTCACGCTCCGGATGCGCGCGATCAGGTCCTGCGCCATCGCCGGCGTGGCGGTGGTGTCGACGATCAGCACGCTGTCGTCGCCGATCACCACGCCCGAGTTCGGATCGCCCTCGGCGGTATAGGCGTAGGCGTTGTCGGACAGTTTGGTGAAGGTGACCTGTTTCGCTTCGAGGTCGGCTTGCGACGCAAAGGCTTTGGACATGGGGCTTGTCTCCGTTCTGCTTGTAGCTGCCAGGGTTCCGCTGTGAGCTCCCGCCCTGCTGGCTGGCCTTTCCCAGCATAGGCCGCGAGAGGTACCGGCCGTGGCCGCGCATCGTTAATTACGGATTGTGAAACGAATTTACCGAATCGTAATCACCGGCACGAAGGGTGTCAATCGGATCCGGCCCCAAAGGCCGGACGGAGAACCGGAACAGAACGACGACGGAGGACGAGGGCGGCCATCGGCGGCACGGCGATGTGCGCGCGGCGCCGGGTGCCGGTCTCAGGAAACGGAAAAGGAGGGAGAAGAAGGCGGGGCAGAAGGCGGGAGCGCGTCCGGACGAACGAGCCGCGTCACGCCGCACGCGGTCGGAGGCCGCGCGGTGCCAATACCAGCGGCCGGACGAACGCCGGCCGCCAACGGAACAATGACAGGATCAGGCGGGCTTCTGGCCTTCGCCCTGCGGGGAGCCCATGCCGCCCGCGCCGGACGTGCCGCCGCCGGAGGAGGCGGACGAAGCCGAGGACGCCGAGGCGCCGCCGGCCGGACCGGCCATCGAGGCGGCAGTCACGCCGCCGTTGCGGCTGGCGATGAAGGCGTTGACGTCCTGCGCCAGATGCTGGGGGGCAAGCACCACCTCCAGACCGAGCGCCTCGCAGGCGGCCAGGAAGGTGCTCATACGCGGATCGGCCTGGCCCGACTCCGCACGCAGATACGCCTCCCGGGAGATCCCGGCCTTGCGGGCGACGTCCTCCTGCTTGAGCTTGCGCGCTCGGCGCAACGCCCGCAGTTGCCGGAACGGTTCGCTAGCGCCTCGTGGCACGGCTGTACTGTTCATATCGGTCTCCAGTCACCAAAAAAGAAAGTGCGCGGACGTGCATTCGAGTATAGAGCACACGTCGCGTTCCGTATGTAATCAGGGAAACACTTTTACAGATTTCACGATTTGTGCCGGTTGGCTTTCCTCCAGCCCCTGCCGTCTCGATATCGGGCCCTTTGAAGTGCCCGTGCTTCCACAATAGCGAATCGACCTCGTTAGCGCCAAGTTCGGTTTGACAGACCGACCGGTCGTGCTATTCTTCCGAGCATGCAAAAAGGCCAGCTGACGCGCAGCGCAATCATCGCTCAGGCATTCGATACCGCCACGCGGATCGGATTCGAGCAGCTGTCGCTTGCCGAACTGGCCGCCAGCACGGACATGTCCAAGAGCGGCCTGTACGCGCACTTCAAGTCGAAGGAGGCCCTGCAGCAGGCAGTGCTGGAACTGGCGATCGAGCGCTTCACGGCGATGGTGGTGCAGCCCGCGCTGCGCCAGCCGCGCGGCGTGCCCCGTCTGCGCGCGCTGTTCGAAGGACAGCTCGAATGGATCGGCAGCACCGACTCCGGCGGCCGCTGCCTGTTCATGGCGCTGGGCCAGGAATATCGCGACCGGCCCGGCGTGATCCGCGACATGCTGGTCCGCGCGCTGAAGGACTGGAACGGCATCGTGGTCCGCGTGGCGACGGACGCGATCCAGGATGGCGGTCTTGGGGCGGACGAGGAACCGCGCCAGATCGCCTTCGAGATGGCCGGCATCGTGATGGCCTTCCAGCAATCGCTGAAGATGCTCGGGCGCGCCGACGCGCAAGCGATGGCGCGCCGCGCCTTCCAGTCGCTGGTGACACGCGGCAAACGCGCGGCCGCATAGCTTGCTGGGGTCACCGGCGCGGAACCGTTTTGCGCTGGTCCACGCGGCAACGTTTTCGATCGGTAACATTTTCGCCGATAAATAGCACGACCGGTCGGTCTTATCGAGGCCCGAGAGAGATGCAGGAGGGGCCGCGCAGGGAGGTCGACGGGCCAGGGATGGAACCGCAAACGGAGTGAATATCGTGACACAGGCCCTGTCTTCCCGCCGCCCCGGCCAAGCCGCGCCGGGCCAGCTCGCCGCGCGGCTCGCGCAGGCCGGCCTGGCATGGCGGCGCCTGCGCTGGCAGACCGCGTCGGCGCTGTTTCCCGAGCAGACGGCGCGCGCCTTCGAGCGCGCGTGGTTCGGCGTGCCGGAAGCGAATATCGATGCCGCCGGCCAGGCCTTCCTTGCCGGCGCGCGCGCCGACTGGGCGCTGGTGACCGGCGGCGGCGCGACGCGCCGCGTGCGCGTCTACCGCTGGCATGGCGAAGGTCCGGCGGTGCTGCTGGCGCATGGCTGGGGCGGCAACGCCGCGCACTGGCAGACGCTGGTGCCCGCGCTGCTTGCCGCCGGTCACCGCGTGGTCGCCTTCGACGCGCTGTCGCATGGCGCCTCCGATGCCGGTGCACTAGGGCCGGGCCAAAGCTCGCTGATCGAGATGTCCCGTGCACTGTTGGCGGCCGCGTGGCACGCCGGGCCGATCCAGGCGGTGGTGGCGCACTCGCTGGGCTCCGCCGCGGCGGCGCTGGCGCTGCGGGAAGGATTGCCCGCCGACGCCGCGGTGCTGATCGGCGCGCCTGCCGACATGCGCCATGCCTCGGCCACGCTGGCCTGGCAGTTGGGCGTGGCGCCGGCGGTGCTGGCACGCGTCCAGCGCAACAGCGAACAGTGGCTCGGCATGCCGTGGGGAGACTTCAACGTGCCCGACATCGGCCGCTGCCGGCCGGTGCCGCCGACGCTGGTCGTCCACGATCGCCACGACAAGGAGGTGCGCTGGGAGGATGGCGCGGCAATAGCCGGCGCGTGGCCGGGCGCGACGCTGCTGACCACCGAGGGCCTGGGCCATCGGCGCATCCTGCGCGATGCCGGCGTGATCGAGCAGGTGGTGACATTCCTCGCGCAGCGCCTGTCGTCGCGCGGCACGCGCACGCCGATGGTGGCGCCGCTGCATACCGAGCGGACGCTGCACGCACCGTTGCGGGCCGGCGATCTCGGGCTGGTTCGATAATTCGGCCCGTCAGCGGCCTATCCCGCCCGCGCCAGGATCTGTCCGCCCCCATAGCTGGACTGCACCGGCGGCGTGCCGCCCAGCGTCACCCGAATCGCGCAGTACTTGAACTCGGGGATCTTGCCGAACGGATCGAGCGCGGAATTGGTCAGCTTGTTGATCGCCGCCTCGTAGTAGCAGAACGGCACGAACACCGCGCCGCGCGGCGTGCCCTCGTCGGCGCGCGCGTACAGCGCGACCTCGCCGCGGCGTGACGCCAGCGTGATGATGTCGCCCGGCTTGCCGCCCCACTGCGCCAGGTCCAGCGGATGGACCAGCGCGGTCGGATCCGGCTCGAGCGCATCGAGCACCCCTGCCCTTCGCGTCATGCTGCCGGTATGCCAGTGTTCGAGCTGGCGTCCGGTGATCAGCACGAACGGATAGTCGTGGTCCGGCCGTTCCGCCGCCGGCACGATATCGGCCGGCACGAAGCGGGCGCGCCCGCTTGGCGTCGGGAAGCTGTCGGTAAAGATCACCGGCTCGCCGGCATCGCCTTCGGCGCGGCACGGGTAGGTCACCGCGTGCTCGCGCTGCAGCCGCTCCCAGCTGATTCCCGCGATGCTCGGCATCGCCAGCCGCATTTCGTCGAACACGTCGGCCACGCCGTCGTAGCGCCAGTCCAGGCCGAGCTGCGCGGCCATCTGCTGGATGATCCAAAGATCCTGGCGCGCCTGTCCCGGCGGATCGATCGCCTGCCGGCCCAGCTGCACGATGCGGTCGGTATTGGTGAAGGTGCCGGTCTTCTCGGGGAAGGCCGAGGCCGGCAGCACCACGTCGGCGAGGTAGGCGGTCTCGGTCAGGAAGATGTCCTGCACCACCAGATGATCGAGCGCGGCCAGCGCCTCGCGCGCATGCTGCGCGTCGGGGTCCGACATCGCCGGGTTCTCGCCCATGATGTACATGCCGCGGACCTCGCCGCGCTCGATCGCCTGCATCACCTCGACCACCGTCAAACCCGGCCGGCGATCGAGCGGCGTACCCCACAGCGCCTCGAAGCGCGCGGCGGCGTCGGCATCGTCGACGCGGCGGTAGTCCGGATACATCATCGGGATCAGCCCGGCGTCCGAGGCGCCCTGCACATTGTTCTGGCCGCGCAGCGGATGCAGGCCGGTGCCGGGCCGGCCGATCTGGCCCGTCATCAGCGCCAGCGCGATCAGGCAGCGCGCGTTGTCGGTGCCGTGCACGTGCTGCGACACGCCCATGCCCCACAGGATCATCGCGCTGCCGGCGGTCGCGTAGAGCCGCGCGACATGGCGGATCGTCTCCGCGTCGATGCCGCAGATCGGCGCCATCGCCTCGGGGCTGTAGGCGGCGACATTGCGTTCGAGCTCGTCGTAGCCGATCGTGCGGCTGTCGATGAAATCGCGATCGACCAGCCCCTCGGTGACGATCACATGCATCATCGCGTTGAGCAGCGCGACGTCGGTATCCGGCTGGAACTGCAGGAAGCGATAGGCGAAGCGCGCCAGGTCCGAGCGGCGCGGATCGGCGACGATCAGCTTGGTGCCGTTGCGCACCGCGTTCTTGATCCAGCTCGCCGCGACCGGATGATTGACGGTCGGGTTGGCGCCGATCAGGATCACCACCTCGGCCTTGCCGACGTCGATCACCGGGTTGGACACCGCCCCCGAGCCGATCCCTTCCAGCAGCGCCGCCACCGACGACGCATGGCACAGCCGCGTGCAATGGTCGACGTTGTTGCTGCCGAAGCCGGTCCGCACCAGCTTCTGGAACAGATAGGCCTCCTCGTTGCTGCCCTTGGCCGAGCCGAAGCCGGCCAGCGCGCGCTTGCCATGGGTATCGCGAATGCGCGCGAGGCCGCCGCCGGCCAGCGCCAGCGCCTCTTCCCACGTCGCCTCGCGGAACACCTCCATCACGCGCTCGGGATCCATCACCGCATCGCCGCGCTTGGGCACGCCCTCGCGGCGCACCAGCGGCACCGTCAGCCGATGCGGATGCGCGGCATAGTCGAAGCCGTAGCGCCCCTTGACGCAGAGCCGCGCGTGATTGGCGGGGCCATCGCGCCCTTCCACGTACTGGATGCGGTTGTCCTTGACGTGATAGGTCAGCTGGCAGCCGACACCGCAGTACGGGCAGACCGATTGCACCTGCTTGTCCGGCACCGCCAGCGCGGCGGCACGCGCCGGCATCAGCGCGCCGGTCGGGCAGGCCTGCACGCATTCGCCGCAGGCCACGCAGGTCGACGCGCCCATCGGGTCGTCCATGTCGAACACGATCTTCGCGTCGGCGCCGCGCAGCGCGATGCCGATCACGTCGTTGGCCTGCTCGTCGCGGCAGGCGCGCAGGCAGCGCGTGCACTGGATGCAGGCGTCGAGGTTGACCGCGATGGCCGGATGCGACAGATCGGGCGCCACGGGCGCGCGCGGCGCAAAGCGCGGCTTGCCGATCTCGAGCCGGGCAGACCAGCGGTCCAGCTCGCTGTCGCGCGTGTACGCGGTCTCGGGCATGTCCGACTGCAGCAGCTCGAGCACCATGCCCTGCGCCTTGCGCGCGCGCGGCGAATCGGTCTGCACCTTCATGCCGTTGGCCGGCTGCCGGCAGCACGACGGCGCCAGCACGCGCTCGCCGTCGATCTCGACCATGCAGGCGCGGCAGTTGCCGGCCGGCTCGAGGCCGTCCTTGTAGCACAGGTGCGGGATCTCGACGCCCTCGCGCTTCGCCACCTGCAGCAGCGTTTCTCCGGGCGCGGCCACCACCTCGCGGCCGTTCAGCTGGAAGGAGACCGAGGCCGGATCGGAGGCCTGGACGAGGGCGCGTTCGGCGCGGGTCAATGCATTCATGGCGGTCTCGTGGTTCTGTCGTGCGGCGTCTTTCGGTGTCTTTCCGCTTTGCGGGGCTCAGGCCAGCTCGTGCGGGAAATAGCGGATCACGCAGTCGATCGGATTGGGCGCGGCCTGGCCCAGGCCGCAGATCGACGCATCGCGCATTACCGCGGACAGGTCGGCCAGCGCCTCGCGGTCCCACTGAGGCTGCGCGATCAGCTGCACGGCCTTGGCCGTGCCGACGCGGCAGGGCGTGCATTGGCCGCAGGACTCGTGCGCGAAGAAGTGCATCAGGTTGCGCGCCACGTCGACGGCGCGGTCATGGTCCGACAGCACCACCACCGCCGCCGAGCCGATGAAGCAGCCATGCGGCTGCAGCGTGTCGAAGTCCAGCGGGATATCGCCCATCGACGCGGGCAGGATGCCGCCCGACGCGCCGCCCGGCAGATAGCCGTAGAAACGATGGCCATCGAGCATGCCGCCGCAGTACTCGTCGATCAGCTCCGTGATCGTGATGCCGGCCGGTGCCAGATGCACGCCCGGCTTGTTGACGCGGCCCGACACCGAGAACGAGCGCAATCCCTTGCGTCCATGCCGGCCCTGCCCCGCGAACCAATCCGCGCCGCGCTCCAGGATGTCGCGCACCCAGTACAGCGTTTCGAAGTTGTGCTCCAGCGTCGGCCGGCCGAACAGGCCGACCTGCGCCACATAGGGCGGCCGCAGCCGCGGCCAGCCGCGCTTGCCTTCGATCGATTCGATCATCGCGGACTCTTCGCCGCAGATATAGGCGCCGGCGCCGCGCCGCAATTCGATCGGCGGCAGACCGGCGCACGGCGGGTCCTTGCGCAGCCGCCGCAGTTCCTCGGTCAGCAGCGCGCGGCAGCCGGCATATTCGTCGCGCAGGTAGATATAGATCGCATCGATCTGCACGACCTGCGCGGCGATCAGCATGCCTTCGAGGAAGCGATGCGGATCGCGTTCCAGATAGAAGCGGTCCTTGAAGGTGCCCGGCTCCCCTTCGTCGATATTGACGGCCATCATTCGCGGTCCCGCCTCGGCCCGCACGATGCGCCATTTGCGGCCGGCCGGAAAACCGGCGCCGCCCAGCCCGCGCAGTCCCGCGTGCTCCATCGTCGCGATCGCATCGTCGGCGGACAGCGCGCCTTCGGCCACCGCACGCAGCGTCCGGTAACCGCCCTGCTCGCGATAGGCCAGGTAGTCGACGTACGGCTCTGGCTCGTGGCGCACCGCCCCCGCGGCGACACGTTCGGCGATCGCCTCGGCGCTCGCCACATCGACCGGATTCTGTCCGACCAGCGCCGCCGGCGCCCGCTCGCAGCGGCCGATGCAAGGGGCGGCGACCACGCGCACGTCGGTGCCGAACAGCGCCGGCAATCTGTCGAGCAGCGACTGCGCGCCGGCCATCTCGCAGGCGATGCCCTCGCAGACGCGCACGGTCAGCGCGGGCGGCGGCGCGATCGCGCCGTCGGCATCCTCGCGCACGACGTCGAAGTGGTGATAGAAGGTCGCGACCTCGTAGACCTCGGCCTGCGACATCTTCATCTCGGCCGCCAGCGCGGCCAGATGCGGCGCGGCCAGTTGTCCATAGCGGTCGTTGATCGCATGCAGATGTTCGATCAGCAGATCGCGCCGGCGCGGCGCCTCGCCGAGCAAGGCGCGGACTTCGGCGAGCGCGGCGGGGTCGACCTGCCGCCCCTTCGGTTGGCGGCGCTTGCGCTGGCGGCCGATGCTCTCGACCGGAATGGGGATTACGACATGGTTCATGGCCATCTCTGTTCGTTGTCGTGGATGCCTGGAGAGCGCCGCGGGGGGACGCCGCCGGTCGATGATAGCGCCATCGGCCGTGGCAACTTGCGGACGACGCTCCCGCTTCTCCGCCGGCACTGCCCTGGGTCACTGCCTCGCGTCAAATCGACTCGCGGACGTTTCACGGTCTCCATGCATCCAGTCGCCAGATGCGTCGTCAACGTCCGCTAGTGTTATACGGTATGTGATATATCAAAATGGTCAAGGCGTTTTCGCTTGTCCATCCATGGCTGTCGACTCAAGAGACGGCGGACTGCCGCGCAATGACGCCCTGCGGCGGAGAGGAAGAGAGGGGAAAAGAGAGAAAAGGAGGGGGGAACGACGAGGGAACGCGCGACTGCGAAGCCGCTGGCCACGGGCGGGTTCGTCCGTCGCTATGGCCGCGAGAGACGACCGGGGCGTGGCCAGCGAACTTGCGATCAGGCATGAGTCAGCACGAACTGGCCGGCGGCCTTGTGCGAGTCCTCGGTGGCGTCCTCCTCGCGGGGCGCGCTACCGAATCCGGCCAGGCGGCCATGCGCCTGGGCGCGCAGTAGCGCCGGGGCGGGCAGAGAGGTCGCGAGCAGCACGGTGGCGGACACGCCGAGAGAGAACAGGCCAAGCGACAGCAGGGTCAACAGGGTGGTTTGCATCAGGACACTCCGATAAGACATCAATCAAGGAATGCCCAGTATATGGTGCAACGCACCATAAGTAAATATTCTGTATGTGATATATCAATAAACGCCCTGTTCTGTCGTTCCCGTGCCACAGGCCCCAAGTTAGCCGGTCTTCAACGCCACATCCGGGCCCTCTTGCTCGGTAATCACGCGCCAGATGGCTGCGGCGTTCGGCTTCAGCGACCGTCCCTTGCGGCGCACCAGCACGACCTGCATGGCGGCATGCGGCCGCAGCGGCAGCAGCACCACGCCGGGCGGAACGCCGGCCGCGCGGGCGCGCGACGGCACCACGCCCAATCCCTGCCGCCGCGCCACCATGCCGAGCACCGCGCAGAAATGGCCCAGGGGCCGATAGACCCGCGGGCGCACGTGGTAGGCGGCCATGGCGCGCTCGATCGCCGCCAGCATGCCCGACTGGCGGTCCAGCCCGAACAGCTGCGCATCGTTCAGATCGCCCCAACCCAGCGCCTCGCGCGACGCCAGCGGATGGCCGGTCGGCAGCACCGCATGGAAGGTCTCCTCGTACAGCGGGTCGAACTGCAGCTCGGCGCAAGGCTCCGGATCGCTGACCACCGCGAAATCAACCTCGCCGCCGCGCACCGCATGCAGCGCCGCCTCGGGGCCGACATCGCGCAGCACGATATCGATGTCCGGCCAGGCGCTCTGGCAGGCCTGCAGCCAGGCGGGCGCCAGCATCGACGACAGCATCGGCGCCACCGCCAGCTGCACGCGCCCATGCGCGGGCCGCGCGCTCGAGTGCGTCTCGTGCAAGGTCTGTTCGACCTCGTCGATCAGATGGCAGATGCGTTCGGACAGCAGCGTGCCTGCCTCGGTCAGCTCGACCTGGCGCGTGGTGCGGTCGAACAGGCGCAGGTCGATCTCCTCCTCCAGCTCGCGCACGCTGCGGCTGACGGCCGATTGCGTCAGTCCCAGTTCGGCGGCGGCACGGGTGAAACTGCGATGCCGCGCGACGGCGGCGAAGGCCTTCAACTGCGGAAGCGAGACATTCATCGTGGTCTCCTCTGGCACCGCCTGCCTCGTGGGCGCGCGGCCGCTGCCGGTGCCGCCAGCGTGGGACTGACGGGGCAGCGCTGTGCTTTCTTATGTCGCCATGGTCGTCCGGCAGGGCTGCGCGGACGCCGACGGGTCCTTCGATGCTAGTGCAAACGACTATCCACGACGCCTTAACTTTTTTATTAAGATCATTGACGACCGTCTATGGATCGGCGGCGCTGTCGCAATGCACGAAGCGTGCACCGCAGCGAAACGATCCCGATCACGCGCCGCAGCAAGCGCCGCGTCGACCGAAGAGGCCGCCATGAAAAACGCCACGCTGCGCCAGCTCAAGGTCTTCGAAACGGTGGCCCGTCACCTGAGCTTTTCGCGCGCGGCCGAGGAGCTGCACCTGACGCAGCCCGCGGTGTCGACGCAGGTGCGGCAGCTGGAGAACCATGTCGGCCTGCCGCTGTTCGAGCAGCTCGGCAAGAAGATCTACCTGACGCCGGCCGGCACCGAGATGCTGCACTACAGCCGCAGCATCATCCAGCAGTTCCGCGAGGCCGAGGACGCGATGGCACAGTTGAGCGGCATCGCGGGAGGCCGGCTCAATATCGCGGTGATCAGCGCCGGCGACTACTTCTTCCCGCGCGTGATTGCCGAATTCATGCGGCGACACCCCGGCGTCACGCTGAACCTGGCGGTGCACAACCGCGAGGAACTGCTGCACCAGCTGGCCGGCAACCTGACCGACCTCGCCGTGATGGTGCGCCCGCCGGCGGGGATGGATACCGTCAACGAATCGTTCGCGCCTCACCCCTACGTGATCGTCGCCGCGCCGGACCATCCGCTGGTCGGCAAGCGCAACGTGCCGCTGTCCGCGCTGGCCGACGAGGCCTTCATCTGCCGCGAGAAGGGTTCGGACACCTGGAACTCGATGCAGGAAGGGTTCGCGGCGCGGCTGCAGAACCTGCGCATCACGATGGAGATCAAGAGCACCGAGACCATCAAGCAGGCCGTGATCGCCAATATGGGCATCGCCTTCCTGTCCGCCCACACGGTGGCACTGGAACTGCGTACCGGCCATCTGGCGGTGCTCGACGTCGAAGGGTTCCCGGTGATGCTGAACTGGTACGTGGTCCATCGCAAGAACAAGCGGCTGCCGCCGGTCGCGCTGGCGTTCAAGCATTTCCTGCTCAGCGAAGGCGCGGCGCAGATCGATCGGATCACCGCGGTCGCCGGACTGATCCGCGGCAAGGGCGCGGCAGCGGCCCGCGGCTGACCCTTCCTTCGGCGGGCCCATCCATAAACGATGGCTTATGGTTTTGCCGATCAACTTCAATTGTTGTTAATCGTTCGCGCCCCCTATGCTGCCTGCATGTCCCACCGCACCGGCACAAGGAGAGCGACATGGCACAAGCGCAGATCGAACGGCAGAACGACGTCACCACCGCGGCCGCGGACCCCCAGATTCCGGTACAGGCGCAGCTCGCCGCCTACAACTCGGCCTTCGTCGAACTGGAGCTGCCCTTTCATTGGGACGAGGCGATGTACCGCTGGCTGTGCGGCGTGGTCGATTGCGAGCGCACGCAGATCGCGCACTACATCGAGACCTATCACGCGCATCTGCTGACCGCCTACGACGCGCCGTTCCTGAGCCAGCTGATTCTGGAGAAGAAGAACGGGTATCTGGACGCGATGGGCCGGCGCGTCAGCTGAATGGCCGCTTCGCGAACTACCACCTCGTTCGCGCGCACGCAGGAACCCAGCGTCGTTGAATGAAAGCCACTGGGTCCCCGCCTGCGCGGGGACGACGTGCTTGTATCGAACGACTTCGACGAACGACTTCGACGAACGACTTCGACGAACGACTTCGACGAATGACTTCGACGAATGACTTCGACGAATGACTTCGACGAATGACTTCGACGAATGACTTCGACGAACGACTTCGATCGAACGACTTCGAGGAACTACTTCGCTTCGGAAGACCGCGCGCCGCGCACACCGCTGCGCGCGCCGATCGCGATCCCCGCTGCCGCGACCGCGGCCAGCGCCAATCCCGTCAGCACCACCATCGGACCATTGCCGCCGGACAGCCAGGCGGCAGAGATGGCCAGCACAATGCCGCCGAGGCAACCCGCGTGCAGCGCGGCTGCACCGGCGTGACGGTAGCCGGCCAGGCCGGCCACCATCGACGCGCAGGCGAGCAGATAAGCCAGTTCTTGAGGGTCCGTCATGGCGGGCCTCCATCGCGACCATCGGGAACAAGGCCGGCGGCGCGTCGCCGCGCGGGCTAGCCGCCGACCGGATTGACCAGCGCACCGATGCCGTCGATGCGCACCTCGACGACCGCGCCGGCCTTCATCGATCCCACGCCGAGCGAGGTGCCGCAGGCGATCACGTCGCCCGGCATCAGCGTCATGTCGCGCGACAGGCGGCTGACGATCTGCTCGGGCGTGAAGATCATGTCCGACAGCGGATAACGCTGGCGCTCGGCGCCGTCGAGCCGCGTGACCACGCTGGCGTCGCGCCAGTCGAAGCCCGTGACGATGGCGGGCCCCAGGCAGCCGAAGGTATCGAAGCCCTTGGCGCGGCACCATTGCGCGAAATTCGGATCCTCGGCGATCAGGTCGGCCGCGGTGACATCATTGACGACCGTATAGCCGAAGATATGCGAGGCGGCATCGGCGACCGGCACATCGCGGCAGACCCGTCCGATCACGATGCCGAGCTCTCCCTCGAACACGATCTTGCCGGCATAGCCGACCGGCCGCGCGATGGTGTCGCCGGGGCCGGCCAACGAGGTGCCAGGCTTGATCAGGAACAGCGGATGCTCCGGCTCGGGCTTGCCCAGCTTCTGCGCCAGCGCGCGGAAGTTGTTCCACAGCGCGACGATCTTGGACGGCTCGCATGGCGCAAGCAGCCTCACCTCGTTGCGCGGGAATGAAACGCCGGTGGGGTTCGGCGACGCATAGCCGGGGCCGTCGTATTCGAACACCCGCTCGCCATCGAGCCGGCCCATCCGTGACCGGCCATCGCCGGCGTCGAAGCGAATCCAGGTTTGCATGGGGGTCTCCTGTGGCGGGTGGTTTTTTATGGGCGGTGTCGGGGCCCTGCCCTCTCCCCCGCCCCTCTCCCGCACGCGGGAGAGGGGAGAGAACCGAGGGAATCGACAAATGCCATCAGCTCTCGCCCAGCGCTCCCCCCTCTCCCGCAGGTCGGAGAGGGGAGAGAACCGAGGGAATCGACAAATGCCATCAGCTCTCGCCCGGCGCTCCCCTCTCTCCCGCAGGTCGGAGAGGGGAGGAAACCGGGGGATCGGGAAATGCCATCAGCTCTCGCCTGACGCTCTCCCCTCTCCCGCCATTGCGGGAGAGGGGCCGGGGGAGAGGGCAAGCGGCGCCTCCCAACGCCGCCGCTCTCGCCCTTCGCCGCAGAGTCAGATCTTGCCCGCGCCGCGCGCCCACTTGTACTTCGCGCCGAGCACCGCGACCGGGATCTCGGTCGAGTACGCGTAGGCCGGCACGCCATGCTGGTACAGGTATTCGGCGGCTTCCTCGACCTGCACGTCGCCGGCCAGCGAGGCGACGATCGGCTTCTCGATGCCCTTGGCTGCCATCTCCTCCTTGACCTCGACCACCAGCTTGGCGAACACCATCGGTGGCGTGATGATCGTGTGCCAGTAGCCCAGGATGATCGCGTGGATGCGTGGATCCTCCAGCCCCAGCTTGATCGTGTTGCGATAGGTGGTCGGGGGCTCGCCACCGGTGATGTCGACCGGATTGCCGGCCGCGCCGAACGGCGGGATGAACTTGCGGAAGGCCGCGTCCAGGTCCTCCGGCATCGTCATCAGCGACAGCCCGTTGTCGACGCAGGCATCGGACAGCAGCACGCCCGAGCCACCGGCGCCGGTGATGATCACCACGTTCTCGCCCTTCGGCGTCGGCAGCTTCGGAATGCCGCGCGCGAACTCGAGCAGGTCGCGCAGCGAGCGGGCGCGAATCACGCCGCATTGCTTGAAGACGTCCTCGTAGATGCGGTCGTCGCCGGCCAGCGCCCCGGTGTGCGAGCTCGCGGCGCGCGCGCCCAGGCTGGTGCGGCCGGCCTTGAGCACCACCACCGGCTTGACCTTCGACACGCGGCGTGCCGCCTCGGCAAACGCCCGCCCGTCCTTCAGGTCCTCGCAATGCTGCGCGATGATCTCGGTCTCGTCATCCTGCTCGAAGAAGGTCAGCAGATCGTCTTCGTCGATGTCGGACTTGTTGCCCAGGCCCACGATGGCGGACACGCCCATCCTGGCCGAGCGCGAGAAGCCGATGATGGCCATGCCGATGCCGCCCGATTGCGAGGACAGCGCGGCCTTGCCCTTGACGTCATAAGGCGTGCAAAACGTCGCGCACAGGTTCTTCGGCGTGTAGTAGAAGCCGTAGATGTTCGGCCCCATCAACCGGATGTTGTGCTTGCGCGCGATCGCGACGATCTCCTCCTGCCCTTCGACATTGCCGGTCTCGGCAAAGCCGGACGGAATCAGCACGGCGCCGGGAATGCCCTTGCGGCCGACCTCCTCCAGCGCCTGCGCCACCAGCTTGGCGGGGATCGCGAACACCGCCACGTCGATCTCGCCCGGTACGTCGAGCACGCTCTTGTACGCGGTCATGCCCATGATCTCTTCGGCCTTCGGGTGGATCGGATAGATCTTGCCCTGGTAGCCGCCGTTGATCAGGTTCTTCATCACCGAGTTGCCGATCTTGCCATCCTCGGACGAGGCGCCGATCACCGCGACGGTGTCCGGACGCATGATGCGGTTCATCTGCGCGACGATCTGCTCCTGTGTCGGGCGATAGCGCTGCGGCTGCGGCGCGTGGTCCAGCACGATGCGCACGTCGGCCGCGATCGCGCCGCTCGGGCTCGCGAACACCGGGTTCAGGTCCAGCTCGGCGATCTCGGGGAAGTCGGTCACCAGCTGCGACACGCGCTGGATCATGCTGGCCAGCGCCGCGCGATCGACGGGTTCCGCGCCGCGCACGCCCTTGAGCACCTGGGCGGCCGCAATGCCGTCGAGCATGCCGAGCGCGTCCTGCTCGCTCGCCGGCGCCATGCGGAACGTGATGTCCTTGAGCACCTCGACCAGCACGCCGCCGAGGCCGAACGCCACCAGCTTGCCGAACGACGGATCGGTGACCGCGCCGATGATCACCTCCTGCCCGCCGCCGATCATCTTCTGCACCTGCACGCCGACGATGTCCGCCTTGGCGTTGTAGCGCTTCGCATTATCGAGAATGGTGCGGTAGCCCTCCTCGACTTTCTGCTGGCTGTCCAGGCCGACCAGCACGCCGCCGGCCTCGGTCTTGTGCAGGATGTCGGGCGACACGATCTTCATCACCACCGGAAAGCCGATGCGGCCGGCGAGCTCGACCGCCTCGGCCGGCGACGTCGCCAGGCCTTCGCCCGGCACCGCAATGCCATAGGCATCGCAGACCAGCTTGCCTTCGGGCGCGGTCAGCGCGGTGCGTCCCTGTTCCTTGGCGGTGGCGAGAATATTGCGCACCGCGTCCTTGTCATACGCCATGTCAGACCTCCATTGGGTCATGGTTGCAGCGGAGTTTGCGAACGAAGGGCGGCGCCGGGCCGCCCAGGGCAAGGCGGCGTCAGACCGCGCCGGCCGCGCGCAGCGCCTCGATCTGCGCGGGCGTGCGGCCCAGCCATTCGAGGATCTCGGTGGTGTGCTCGCCCAGCAGCGGCGAGCGATCGACCTGGACCGGCGATTCCGACAGGTTGATCGGACAGCCCAGCTGCACATAGCGGCCGCGCTGCGGATGATCGACCTCGACCAGATAGCCGCGCTCGTACAGCGAGCGGTCCTCGATCAGATCCTTCATCGACAGGATCGGGCCGCACGGCACGTCGACCTCGTTGAGCGCTTCCATGACCTCGAACTTGGTGCGCGTGCGCGTCCATTTCTCGATGATCGAGAAGCATTCGGGCAGGCATTTGAGACGCGCTTCCGGCGTGGCGAACTGCGGATGCGCGATCAGGTCCTCGCGCCCGCACAGCCGCATCAGCGGTTCCCAGCCCTGCGGTTGCACGATCACGTAGACGTAGTCGTTGGCCCCGCCCGGCGCGCAGCGCAGCGCCGCGCCCGGCTGCCCGCCGCCCGACGCATTGCCGGCGCGCGGCACGTAGTCGCCGAATTCCTTGTTCGGATATTCGCGCAGCGCGCCGGCCGACAGGCGCTGCTGGTCGCGCAGCTTGACGCGGCACAGGTTCAGTACCGCGTCCTGCATCGCGACCTCGACGCGCTGGCCCTTGCCGGTATGCTCGCGCTGCAGCAGCGCGGCCAGGATGCCGATCACGCAATGCACGCCGGTGCCCGAATCGCCGATCTGCGCGCCGGTCACGGTCGGTGGCCCTTCCTCGAAGCCGGTGGTCGAGGCGGAGCCGCCCATGCACTGCGCGACGTTCTCGTACGCCTTGCAGTCGGCGTACGGCCCGGGGCCGAAGCCCTTGATCGACGCGTAGATCAGCCGCGGGTTGAGCGCGCGCAGCCGGTCCCAGTCGAAGCCCGCGCGGTCGAGCACGCCCGGGCCGAAGTTCTCGACCAGCACGTCGCAGCGCTCGACCAGGTCCTCCAGCAGCGCCTTGCCTTCCGGCGTCTTCATGTTCAGCGTCAGGCTGCGCTTGTTGGAGTTCAGCATCGTGAAATAGAGGCTGTCGGCGTTCGGCACATCGCGCAGCTGGCTGCGCGTGATGTCGCCCCGGCCGGGCAGCTCGACCTTGATCACGTCCGCCCCCAGCCACGCCATCAGCTGCGTCGCCGACGGCCCCGCCTGCACGTGCGTCATGTCCAGGATGCGTACTCCTTCCAATGCCTTGCTCATGGCGTCGTCTCCTCGCCTCTATGGTGTGATCGTTCGTTGCACTGGAGCCAGGGCCGCGGCCGGGCCGGCGAGGGCGTGCGCCGCCCGCCGGATGCGGGGGCCTGGTGCAGGCCCCCGCATCCGGTGTCGCACGCCGCGATCGCGCTGTCGGCCGGGGCCGGCAGCCGGCTACTTGTACATGGTCTGATTCTTGGTGCCCGGGGCGTATTCGCGCGGATCGACCCAGATATTGATCACCGCGGACTTGCCGGTGCGGGCGATCGACTCGCGGCCGCGCTGCAGCGCGCCGGCGATCTGGGCCGGGTCACGCACCTCTTCGCCATAGCCGCCCAGCATCTGCGCGAACTGGCTGAACGGCACGTCCGACAGCAGGTTGCCGACGTTGCCGCGCGACTCGCCGTACTTGGCCAGCTGGCCGTAGCGGATCTGGTTCATCGCCGAGTTGTTGCCGATCACGGCCAGATACGGCACGCCGAAGCGGTTGGCGGTCTCCATGTCGAAGGCCGTCATGCCGAAGGAGCCGTCGCCGTAGTAGCACAGCACCTCCTTGCCCGGATTGGCCAGGCCCGCGGCGATCGCGAAGCCGGTGCCGACGCCGAGCGAGCCCAGCGCGCCCGGGTCCATCCACTGGCCGGGATTGCGCGGCCGCACCGCCTGCGCCGAGATCGTGACCACGTCGCCGCCGTCGCCGATGTAGATCGTGTCCTCGCCGAGGAAGTTGTTCAGTTCGTAGGCGACGCGATACGGATGGATCGGCGTGTTCTCCGACAGGAACAGCGGCATCAGCTTCTCGGTGGCGACGCCTTCGGCCTCGGTCAGCTGGCCCATCCACTTCTGGCGCGCCTGGCGCTTGTCCTGCTTGATGCGGCCGCTGGCGGCCTGCAGCACCGCGCCGAGGATCGCGCCCGGATCGCCGACCAGGCCCAGGTCGATCTCGCGGTTCTTGCCGACGGTGCGGTAATCCATGTCGATCTGCACCAGCGTCAGCTCCTTGCTGATGCGCTTGCCGTAGCCCATGCGGAAATCGAACGGCGTGCCGACGATCACCAGCACATCGGCGTTGGCGAAGGCCTGCGAGCGCGTGCGGTCGAAGTGATGCGGATCGCCCGGCGGCAGCAGCCCGCGGCTGGCGCCATTGAAGTAGCCCGGGATATCGAGGCCGCGCAACAGCGCGATCGCTTCCTCGTGGCCGCGCGCGGTCCACACCTGCTGGCCGAACAGGATGGCCGGACGCTCGGCATTGACCAGGATGTCGGCGAGCTTCTCGATGTCGCGCGGATCGCCGATCGATTTGGTCGAGGCGCGATAGTGGCCGGGGCGCGGCACCACGGCGCGGGCAATCTCGACTTCGCGGTCGAGCACGTCGCGCGGAATCTCCAGATAGGCGGGCCCGGGCGCGCCGTTGAAGCATTCGCGCGCGGCCATCGAGATCATGTCGGCAACGCGTTCGGTACTCGGGATGGTCGCGGCGAACTTGGTGATCGGCGCCATCATGTCGACGTGCGGCAGGTCCTGCAGCGAACCCATCTTGTGCTGCGTCAGCGCGCCCTGCCCGCCGATATGCAGCACCGGGCTTTCCGAGCGGAAGGCGGTGGCAATGCCGGTCACGGCATTGGTGCAGCCCGGGCCGGCGGTCGTCACCACGCAGCCGAGCTTGCCGGTCTGGCGCGCATAGCCATCGGCCGCATGCGCCGCGACCTGTTCGTGGCGCACGTCGATGATGCGGATCCCTTCGTCGACGCAGCCATCGTAGATGTCGATGATGTGGCCGCCGCATAGCGTGAAGATGGTGTCGACCCCTTCGTTCTTCAGCGCCCGCGCGACCAGATGGCCGCCCGACACGATGCCGGCATCCCGGCTCTTCTGCTTCAGGGTGTCATCGGCCGTCGTCGATTCCGGCCGCAGCGATACGACTGCAGACATGTCTTGGTCTCCTCGTTGGACTCCGGGCGGCCCGGTTGTGTGGGCACGCACCGCTTCACCTTCTTCTCGGCAGGGCTGCCGGCTTGCGACGCGAATCGATCGTTTCGGGCGATCTTGATGACATACCGTATGTGATATATCAAAGGTCGGCAAGGAGAAATGTGGGAAAGGCGGCAAATTTCGACGACGCAACGCAGCAAAACAGCCTTTTTCTTGCCGATAAATTCGCCCAACTTCTATAAACACTGTCGCTTAGTGGCGGTCCGCATCAATGTCGATTTCGTTGGCCTCCGTGTACCGCGGGGCCGATAATTCGCCTTGTTGTGCGTTGATATATTACATACCATATTTCGACCAGCGGTCGAACCTGAAGCCGCTGGGTTCCCGCCTTCGCGGGAACGACGAGGGAGTGGCGTCGTCCCCGCGAAGGCGGGGACCCAGCGTCTTTCGCCCCACGCATGCAGTTCTGTTCGGGCTTCAGACAACGACGTATCCAAACCAGTGAGGAGACAGTGAACATTCACGAATATCAGGCCAAGGAGCTGCTTCGGCGCTACGACGTCGCCGTGCCGCGGGGCGCGGTTGCGTTCACGCCGGACGAGGCAGCCAACGCGGCACGCACGCTCGGGGGCCCGCTGTGGGTCGTCAAGTCGCAGATCCATGCCGGCGGCCGCGGCGCCGGACGCTTCCAGAACGATCCCGGCGGCAAGGGCGGCGTGCGCGTGGCGCGCTCGCTCGAGGCCGTGCGCGAGGAAGCCGGCAAGATGCTCGGCGCGGTGCTGGTCACCAGGCAGACCGGCGCGGCCGGGCGCGAGGTGCGGCGGCTCTATATCGAGGAAGGCTGCGACATCGCGCGCGAGCTCTATTTCGGCATGCTGATCGACCGCGCGACGTCACGGATCACGCTGATGGCGTCGACCGAAGGCGGCATGGACATCGAGGAAGTCGCCGCGCACACGCCGGAGAAGATCCTGAAGCTGGCGATCGATCCGGCCACCGGCATCCAGCCCTTCCACGCGCGGCGGCTGGCCTTCGGGCTCGGCCTGCGCGGCAAGCAGGTCGGCGAGGCCACGCGGCTGTTCCTGGCGGCCTATCGCGCCTTCACCGAACTGGACGCGTCGATCGTCGAGATCAATCCGCTGGTCGTCACGCACAGCGGCCACGTGATGGCGCTGGACGCCAAGTTCAACTTCGACGACAACGCGCTGTTCCGCCATCCCGATATCGAGGCGATGCGCGACGAGGCCGAGGAGGACCCGGCCGAGACCGAGGCCGCGCGCCATGCGCTGAACTACGTCAAGCTCGACGGCAATATCGGCTGCATGGTCAATGGCGCCGGCCTGGCGATGGCCACGATGGACATCATCCAGCTGCACGGCGGCAAGCCGGCCAACTTCCTCGACGTCGGCGGCGGCGCGACGCGCGAGCGCGTGGCGACGGCATTCCGGCTGATCCTGGCCGACCGCAATGTCGAAGGCATCCTGGTCAATATCTTCGGCGGCATCATGCGCTGCGACGTGATCGCAGAGGGCGTGGTCGCGGCCGCGCGCGAGGTCGATCTGACCGTGCCGCTGGTGGTGCGGCTCGAAGGCACCAACGTCGAACTGGGCAAGGCGATCCTGCGCGATTCCGGATTGCCGATCGTGTCGGCCGACGACCTCGCCGATGCGGCGACCAAGGTCGTCGCGGCCACGCGCAACACCAAGCGGGGAGGACATTGAGATGGCCGTGCTGATCGACAACCACACCAGGGTGCTGTGCCAGGGCCTGACCGGCGCGCAGGGCAGCTTCCACACCGAACAGGCGCTGGCCTATGGCACGCAGATGGTGGGCGGCGTGACGCCCGGCAAGGGCGGCGAGACCCACCTCGGCCTGCCTGTGTTCGATACCGTCGCCGAGGCGGCCGAGCGCACCGGCGCGCAGGCGTCCGTGATCTACGTGCCGCCGCCGTTCGCGGCCGACGCGATCCTCGAAGCGGTCGACGCCGGCCTCGAGCTGGTCGTCTGCATCACCGAGGGCATCCCGGTGCTCGACATGGTGCGCGTCAAGCGCGCGCTGTCCGGCTCGCGCACCCGGCTGGTCGGTCCCAATTGCCCGGGCGTGATCACGCCGGGCCAATGCAAGATCGGCATCATGCCCGGCCATATCCATCGGCCCGGCAGGATCGGCGTGGTGTCGCGCTCGGGCACGCTGACCTATGAAGCGGTGGCGCAGACCAGCGCGGCCGGGCTCGGACAGTCGACCTGCATCGGCATCGGCGGCGATCCGGTCAACGGCACCAACTTCATCGATTGCCTGAAGCTGTTCCTCGAGGACGACGCCACCGAAGGCATCATCCTGATCGGCGAGATCGGCGGCTCGGCCGAGGAGGAAGCCGCGCAGTTCCTGCGCGAGTCCGGCAGCGACAAGCCGGTAGTCGGCTTCATCGCCGGCACCACCGCGCCACCGGGTCGGCGCATGGGCCATGCCGGCGCGATCATCTCGGGCGGCAGCGGCACGGCCGAGGCGAAGATCGATGCGATGCGCGCGGCCGGCATCCATGTGTCGCGCTCGCCGGCCGAGCTCGGGCAGACGATGGCGAAGGCGTTGGGGGTGTAGCGCCGTCGCGCTGCGAACGGCCGCCGTGGCGCGATGCAGCGGCGGCCGTCCTGCCGCCGCCGTCCTGCCGACGCCGTATTACAAGCGCCGCACCACAGGCGCCGTACTACAGTCCCCGTACTACACGCCGACCACGCTCCTGGCGATGATCCCTAGCTGGACCTCGGCGGCGCCGCCGAAGATCGTGAAGGCCCGGCTGTTCAGGTACTCGGGCAGCACGGTACCGACGATCTCGTCGTCCGGATTGCCGCCCTCAGGCAGCCCCGCCACGTCATCGCGCCAGCGCTGCCCCTCCAGCCCCAGCATCTCCACTCCCAGCTCGCCAATCTGCTGCTTGAGCCGGCTGGCGCGCAGCTTCAGGATCGACGACACCGGGCCGGGACTCTGACCCGGCATCAGCTGGCCCAGCGTCTTCAGCTCCAGCATCTCGAAGGCATCCAGATCGGCGCAGACCTCGCCGAAGCGCGCATGCAGCAGTTCGCGCTGCGCGCTGTCATGGCGCAGGCCGCCCGCCTGCAGGACCGCCATCACGTCGCCGACGCGCATCAGTTGCGAGCGCAGCCGCGGGCTGAAAATGCCGGCGCCGCGCTCGAACTCGAGCAGGTAGCGCGCGCATGCCCAGCCGGCGTTTTCCTCGCCGATGCGGTTGGCCTGCGGCACGCGCACCTCGTCGAAGAACACCTCGTTGACGTCGTGATCGCCGCCGATCGTCGCGATCGGACGCACGGTGATGCCGGGCGAATCCATATCGATCAGCAGGAAGCTGATGCCGTCCTGCCGCCGGCCCTCGTTGCTCGTACGGACCAGCGCGAACATCCGGTTGGCATGGTGCGCGTGCGTGGTCCACAGCTTGGAGCCGGTGACGATGTAGTCGCCGCCATCGGGCACCGCGCGCGTGCGCAGCGCGGCCAGGTCGGAGCCGGCGCCGGGCTCGGAGAAGCCCTGGCACCAGTAGTCCTCGCCGGACAGGATCCGTGGCAGATAGTGCCGCTTCTGCGCGTCGGTGCCGAACCGCAGGATCACCGGCCCGAGCAGGCGCACGCCCATCGGATGGACCAGCGGCGCACCGGCCAGCGCGCACTCGGTCTCGAAGACGAAGCGCTGCAGCGGGCTCCAGCCTGTGCCGCCCCACTCCTCAGGCCACAGCGGCACCAGCCAGCCGCGCTCGCGCAGCATCGCCTGCCAGGGGCCGGAGACCTCGGGCTCCGGATACATCGCCGTGGTCAGCCGTTGGCCGCGGCGCAGCTCGGGCGTCAGCCTGTCGCGCAGGAAGGCGCGCACTTCCTCGCGAAACGCCGCGAGCTCGGCAGTCAGTTGCAGATCCATGTCGTGGTCGCCTCGGCGCAAGATCGATCGGAAGACGGCAGGGTGCGGCTGTCGCGCCAGGCCCCGGACGCGAGCATCGCGCGGCCGTAGCGCGCGGCATGCCACGACGGGCTGCCGTCCTGCTGCTGGAAGCGCGTCAGCTTGCGGAACAAGCCGGCGATCGGCAGTTCCTCCGAGACGCCCATGCCGCCATGCAGTTGCACCGCTTGTTGCGAGACGTAGCGGGCCGCGCGTCCTACCTTGGATTTCGCCATCGCGGCCAGCGCGACGGCATCGGTTGCGTCCCGCAGCCCCGCGTCGACGCGCAACGCCGCGAGCTCGCAGGCCGCGATCGCTTCCTCGCAGCACACCGCCATCTCGGCCAGCGTGTGCTGCACGCTCTGGAAGCTCGCGAGCGGACGGCCGAACTGCTCGCGCTGGCGGACATAGGCGGCCGTGCGCTCGAAGGCGGCCTGCATCGCGCCGCAGGCCTCCCAGCACAGCGCGATCGCGCCCTCGGCCAGCAGGCGGTGCAGCACCGGGGCGGCATCGCCGCCATCCCCGGCGCCCAGCATCGCGTCGGCCTCGACATGGGCGCCGTCCAGCCACACGTCGGCGGCAGCGGTGCCATCGACGGTATGGCAGCGATGCAGGCGCAGCCCTTCGGCGACGGAATCGCGCATCGGCACAAGGAACAGCGCTTGACCGTCGCGTTCCGCATCGGCGTCCGGCTTCGGCGCCCTTCCCTCGTTCTCGATGCGAGCGCTGACCAGCAGGGCGTCCGCGCCATCGGCGTCGGGCACCAGCAGCTTGGCGCCGTGCAGCCGCCAGCCGCTGCCTTCTCGCCGCGCCACCGTCGCGCGCGGGGCCCACGGGTCGTGGCATTGCGGTTCGTCGTGGGCCAGCGTCAGGCGGCGGCTGCCGTCGATCACCACCGGCAGCCACCGATCACGCTGCGCCGGCGTGCCGATCGCCGCCAGCATGCGCGCCGCCAGCAGGATGCCGCCGTGGTACGGCATATTGACGCCGTACCGGCCGAAGGCACGCATCAACAGCCCCGTTTCGACCGCGCCGCCATCGAAGCCGCCGGCTTGCGCGGGCAGCGGCAGTCCCAGCCAGCCCATCTCGGCAAAGGCGCGCCACATCGGCATCCATCGCAAGTTGTGTCTTGATTCGGGTCCGGATTCGGGTCCCGATTCGGGTCCTGCCTCGTACCACGGCCCCGCGGCCTCGGGCTGCCGCGACAGGAAGTTCAGCGCGCTCTCCTCGATCAGCCGCTGTTGTTCGTTCAGCGTCAGCTGCATCGGCTCAATCCGCCTGCGCGCCGGACGCCTTGGCGACCTTGGCCCACTTCTGCGCGTCCTGCTTGATGAAGGCCGCGAACTGCTCCGGCGTATTGCCGATGATGTCCAGCCCCAGCGCACGGAACTGCTCGCGCAGGC
This sequence comes from Cupriavidus sp. JZ107, assembly GCF_053903255.1. NCBI lineage: Bacteria > Pseudomonadati > Pseudomonadota > Betaproteobacteria > Burkholderiales > Burkholderiaceae > Cupriavidus > Cupriavidus sp. JZ107. Next base: position 1,623,692 of record NZ_CP096480.1, read on the forward strand.
CCGGGTCCTTCAGCGCCTGCTGGGTGGCGGCGTAGACGCGCTTGACGACCTCGGGCGGTGCGCCGGCCGGGGCCAGCAGGCCCAGCCAGGGCATCGCCTCGTAGCCCGGCAGGCCCGACTCGGCGACCGTCGGCAGATCGGGCAGCGTCGCCGAGCGCTTCGCCGTGGTCACCGCGAGCGCGCGCACGCTGCCGCTCTTGATGTGCGGGGCCGACGATGCGTACGCGTCGAACATCACCTGCACATTGCCGCCAACCAGGTCGTTCAGCGCCGGCGCGCTGCCCTTGTACGGGATGTGGGCCATCTGCACGCCGGCCATGGTCTTGAACAGCTCGGCCTCCAGATGCGTCGAGGTGCCGGAGCCCGCGGAGCTGTAGCTGACCGACTTGCCGCTGGTCTTCAGATAGTCGATCAGCTCCTTGACGTTGTTCACCGGCAGCTTGGCGTTGACCTCGAGCACATGGACGACCGAGGCGACCAGCGTGATCGGCGTGAAGTCCTTGACCGGGTCGTAGCCGACCGTCTTGAACACCGCCGGCGCGATGCCCAGCGACGACGCGGCCATCAGCAGCGTATAGCCGTCGGGGGCCTGCTTGGCGACGTAGTCCGAGGCGATCACGGTGCCGGCGCCGGGCTTGTTCTCGATCACCACGGGCTGGCCCAGATGCTGGCGCAGCCGTTCGCCGAGCGCGCGCGTCATGATGTCGGCGGCCCCGCCCGGCGTGAACGGCACGATGATGCGCACCGGCTTGGACGGATAGGCGCCGGCGTCGGCGGCACGGGCGCCGGGCAGCATGGCAAGGGTCAGTGGCAGGGTCAGCGCCAGGGCGGCGATCCAGGGTCTGGTGGTCATGGTCAGTCTCCTCTCGATTGTCGTTGTGTTGCGCTTCGTTGCTTCGGCTTTGATGCCTGCGCGGTGCTTGCCGGTGGTTATTCCCGTTTCGGCACGATCAGGGCATCGAGCATCGCCACGCCCTTGCCTCTGTCGCGCACCAGCAGCGGATTGATCTCGACCTCGTCGGCCGCATCGCCGAGCGCCAGCACCGCGTCCGAGAACGCCGCGATCGCCTCGCAGGCCGCGGGCACGTCGCACAGCGGACGTCCGCGGAAGCCGTCGAGCAGCGGGAACGCCCGCAGCTCGCGCAGCATCTGCTCGGCGGTGCGCCGATCGACCGGCAGCAGCCGATGGCTGACGTCACGGTACAGCTCGGTCAGCACGCCACCGAGGCCGACCGTCAGCGTCGGCCCGAACACCGGGTCGCGCACCGCGCCGACGATCAGCTCGACGCCGCCGCTCAGCATCGGCTGTACCAGCACGCCGTCGATGCGGGCCTGCGGCGCATGCTGGCGGACGCTGGCCAGCATCTCCGCGCAGGCTGCGCGCACGGCGTCGGCATCGCCGAGATTCAGCCGCACGCCGCCGGCCTCGGTCTTGTGCGGCAGGTCCGCGCTCAGCACCTTCAGCACCACCGGGAAGCCCAATTCCAGCGCCGCGGCGGCGGCCTCGTCGGCGTGCCGCACCACGTAACCCGGGATATCGCCGACACCGTACGCGGCCAAGTAGCGGCGCGCCGCTTGTTCATCGCAGGGCAAGGCCGGCGGCGCCGGCATGACGGCCGCCCGTTCCCTCTCCCCAGCCCTGTCCCGCAAGCGGGAGAGGGAGCCGGTTGCCGCAAGCGCGACCGCTGCTTCGGAGGACGATGGCTCCTCCCTGAGCGCTGCCATACCGGCGGCGTTCTCCCCTCTCCCGCCTGCGGGAGAGGGGTCGGGGGAGAGGGTAAGCAGCGCGCGCCAGGGCCGCCGGGCACGGCGTTCGTGCCATTGCAGCAGCGGCGGCAGCGTCTGCATTGCCATGCCGATATCGGTCATCACCGGCACGCCATGCGCGCGCAGGTCGTCGCGACGGGTTGCGCGGCCGGTGTCGATCGCCAGCAGCAGGCGCGAATGGGCGGCGGCCGTGTCGATCAGGTCGTCGGCCATGCGGTCCAGCAGATAGCCGGGCGCGTAGACGATCACGGCGTCGATCGCGTCGCTGGTCGCCAGCGCGGTCAGCGCGGTGCGCACGAAGCCGGGGTCGTTGACGACATTGCCGGTCACGTCGACCGGGTTCGACACCATGCCGTAGTCGGGAATGCCGGCGCGCAGCGTCTGCTGCAATGTTTCCGGCAAGGTCGGCACCTCGAGGCCCGCGCCGATGCACTTGTCGGCCAGGATCGCGCCGACCGCGCCCGAGATGCTGACGATCGCGACGCGGCGGCCGGCGCTGCGCCGCCGGTAGCGCGCCAGCTCCGCCAGATGCGCCATCTGCGCGAAGTCCTGGCATTCGATCACGTTCAGCTGCGCAAAGGCGGCGCGATAGATCTGCTGGTTGCCGGCCAGCGCCGACGTATGCGAGCGCACCGCCTCGCGGCCCTTGTCGGTCTCGCCGGCCTTGAACACGATCACCGGCTTGTCGGCCTGCGCGCAGGCGATGGCGGCGTCGATGAAGCGCGCGCCATTGCGCAGTTCCTCGATATAGCCGAGCACCACATCGGTATCCGGGTCCTGCGCGAGGAACTGCAGGTACTCGGCGAAATCGAGGCAGGCCTCGTTGCCGGTATTGATGAACTGGCTGAACGACACGCCGAGCTCGCGCGCGATCGCGAACACCGCGGCGCAGACATTGCCGCTCTGCGTCAGCAGGCTGACCGTGCCCCGTTCGCGCTGCGGCGGCGCGGTGCGAAAGACCGAGGCGAACGCGGTATAGGCGTGCGTGTTCAGATTGGCGAAGCCCATGCAGTTGGGACCGGCGACCGCCATGCCGGTGGTCCGCACGAAGGCTTCCATCTCGCGCTGCAGCGCGGCCCCGCCCTCGCCCGCTTCGGCAAAGCCGGCCGCGTAGACGATCGCGGCGCGGATGCCGCGCGCATGGCAGCGCTCGAGCATCGGCGTGACCTGCTCCGCGCCGATCGCCAGCACCGCCAGGTCGATGCCTTCGGGCAGCGCCTCGATCGACGGATGGCAACGCAGCCCGAATACCGTGTCGTACTTCGGATTGACCGGATGGATGTCGCCGCGGTAGCCGAAGCGCGTCAGCAGATCGATCGGCATGCCGCCGATGCGGCCGGCGTCGTCGCTGGCGCCGACGATCGCGATCGAGCGCGGATTCAGCAGCGGGTCGAGCTTATGCGCCATGTTCGCCGCTCCGCGCTTCGCGGGCCGGGCCCGACTGGATCGCCTTGGCCAGCCCCGCATCGCGTGCCCGCAGGAAGCCTTCGCTCAGGTGCGACAGCTGGTGCGTATCGAAGTGGGCCGACAGCGCCGAGCGCAGCCCCTGCGCATCGAGCGTCCGGTTCAGCGACCGCTTGATCAGCCGCAGGCCGAACGGCGGCGCCTGCGCAATGCGCGCGGCCAGCGCCAGCGCCTCGTCGTCGAGCGCGGCGTCGGGCACCACCCGATTGACCATGCCGATGCGCAGCGCTTCCGCGGCATCGATCCGGCCGCCGGCAAACAGCATCTCCTTGGCCTTGCGCAGCCCCATCACCCAAGGATGGATCAGCACCTCGGTGGCCGCGGCGCCCAGCGTATGGCCGACTGGATCGGAGAAATAAGCCGATTCGCCGGCCACGATCAGGTCGCACATATTGGCGATCATGAAGCCGCCGGAAACGCAGGCGCCCTGCACCTGCGCGACCGTCGGCTTGGGGAAGTCCCAGATGCGCAGGCAGTAATCGAAGTAGCGCCGGCTCTCGTAGGCCCAGCGCTCCTCCACCGTGAAGTCCGCGCGCCTGGCCTGCGCTTCCTTCAGATCGTGGCCGGCCGAGAAATGGCTGCCGCGTCCGCCGATCACCACCACGCGCACGCCGTCGTCCTGCTCGGCTGCCTGCAGCGCGGCGTCCAGTTCGTCCAGCATTTGCTGGCTTTGCGCATTGCGCGCGCTCTCGCGCGACAGCCACAGGCGCCGTACCGCGCCTGTCTGCTCGATCTCGATGGTGGCATCGCCCATGCCGGTCTCCTCGTCTGGTCTTGTGGTTGGTGTTGTGGTCGGTCGCGTGATTCGTCTCGACGCTCTTGCCGCCGAACGAGGGCCAGTGTAGAAAGCAAGGTTTCTACAATACAAACTTATCCGCACCAAATAACCACTATATGGACATACGGGACATACGATGGCCAGGACGACCAAGGTGACCGAGGAGACTGGGGAACGAGGCGCGAGGACCGCCGGCGCGCAGACGCTGCGGCGCGGCCTGCAGCTGCTGCGGCTGATGGCGGAACGGCAGGAGGAAGGACTGTCGCTGGCCGAGCTGGTCGAGGCCACGGGGCTGGAGCGGCCGACCGCCTACCGCCTGCTGTGCTGCCTGGAGGAGGAGCGCTTCGCCGAGCGCCATCCGGCCAGCAAGCGCTATCGGCTCGGCCTCGATGCGCTGCAGCTGGGCGCCGCGGTCCACGACAAGGCGCCGGTGGTCGATCTGGTGCTGCCGGCGATGAAGCGGCTGGCGCGGCTGTCGGGCGATACCGTGTTCCTGGTGGTGCAGCAGGGTGACTTCACCGTCTGCCTGCATCGCGAGGAAGGGCCCTTCCCGGTGCGGATCTTCACCACGGTGCCGCAGCAGCGGCGGCTATTGGGCATCGGCGCCGGCGGCCTGGCGCTGATGGCGAAGATGCAAGACGACGCGATCCGCGAGGTATTCAAGCGGCGCGCGTCGCTCTATGCCGAGCACGGCATGACGCTGGCCAAGCTGAACAGCGCGGTCGAACGCGCGAGGAAGAAGGGCTTTGCCGAGATCGTCGACAGCATCACCGTCGGCGTGTCGGGCGTGGGCTGCGCCTTCACGCTGCCCTACGGTGCCGAGGCGGCGATCAGCCTCGGCGCGATCAGCAGCCGGATGCATGCCGGGCGGCGCGTCGAACTGGGCCGGCTGCTGCGCGAAGAACTGGAGCAGGCATTCGGCGGCGAGCCGGCCTGACGGAGATGCCGCGCGAACGCCGCGGCCGCTAGCCGATGCGGCCGAGCACGGTCGGCAGGCCCGACGACAGCATCATCACGCCGGACACCGTCAGCAAGGTCAGCACGATCGCACGGAAGCGCGCCTCGTCGATGCGGTGATAGACGCGCGCGCCGATCAGCGCCGGAATCAGCATCGCGGGCGCGACCACGGCGAACCGCGGCAGCATTTCGGCGGTGACGTTGCCGGCGATCAGGTAGACCAGCATCGTCACCATCAGGATGGTCAGGTTGAAGTTCTGGATGATCGCGCGCTGCCGGTCCTTCTCGTAGCCGCGCAACGTGCACCACAGCGTCGGCACGGTGCCACTGAAGCCGCCGATCGCGCTCATCACGCCGCCCACCAGCCCGGCGCCGGCATCGCCGCCCCTGCCGCCCCAGCGCAGCGGCGGCAGCCGCCGCGCCATCAGCATGGCCGGACACCACAGCACCAGGAAGGCGCCGATCGCGGTCTTGAACGACGCCATGTCGAGATACGGCAGCAGCAGCATGCCGAGCGGAATGCCGGCCAGCCCGCCGGCGATGAAGGGCAGCAGCGCGGCGACATCGAAGCCGCGCCGCACGCGGACCGCGGCGATCACCTGTCCGGTCAGCGAGCCGAATACCGTCAGGACGGCGGCCATGCTGGGCTCGAGCGTCCACGCCCACAGCGACATCGCGACCATGCCGAAGGCAAACCCGGACAGGCCCTGCACGAATCCCGCGAGGGCAGCGCCAACGGCAATGATCAGATATTCCATCGAAGGATCGGGAAGGCGGAAAGGGAAACGGACGACAGGCGCTCAGGCCCAGGCGAAGCCCCGCGATCTTACCGGGGAATGCCGCCGCCTGGGCCGGTCAGCGCTTCGCCAACGCGCGCGCGAGGCGCCGTACGCCCTCTTCGATCTCCGCCACCGACGGCGTCGCGAAGGACAAGCGCAGCGCCGGCGAGGGCCGGCCGGTCGCCACGTGGAACGCCTTGCCGGGAACGAACAGCACGTTTTCCTCGATCGCTTCGCGCAGCAGTTCGGCGGAGTCGGTGCCGTCCGGCAGCGAAGCCCAGACGAACATGCCGCCACCGGGCCGCATATAGTCGATGCGGCCGCCGAGCTCGCGCTCGAGCGCCGACACCATCGCGTCGCGCTTGTCGCGGTAGACGTCGATGATGCGCGCGACCTGTCCTTGCAGATGGCCGGCGTCCAGATAGGCTGCCATCGCGCGCTGGATCCACGGCGGCGTGCACAGGTCCGAGGCCTGCTTGGCCAGCACCGCGCGCCGCACCACGTCGGGATGCGCGGCCATCCAGCCGATCCGCAGGCCCGGCGCCACCGTCTTCGACAGGCTGCCCAGATAGATGATGCGATCCCGCAGCGCGGGCTCGCCATTGGCCATCGCCAGCAGCGTGGCGGGCGGCGCGCCGTCGAACGCGAGACAGCCGTAAGGGTCGTCCTCGATCACCAGCAGCTCGTATTGCGCCGCCAGCCGCAGCACCGCCTCGCGCCGCCGGACCGACAACGTCGCGCCGGTCGGATTGGCGAAGGTCGGCACCAGATAGATCAGCCGTGGCCTGTCGGCGGGCGCGCATTCGCGCAGGCATTGCTCCAGCGCGTCCGTATCGATGCCTTCCGCATCGGCCGGCACCGGCACCAGCCGGGCCCCGGCCAGGCGCAGCGCCTGGATCGCCGCGGGATACGTCGGCGCCTCGACGATGACCGGCACGCCCGGCTCGACGAAGGCGCGGACCAGGAAGTCGAAGCCCTGCTGCGAGCCCGATGTCACCAGGATCCGTTCGGCGGCCGTCGGCGTACCGGTCCGCCCCATCTGCCGGCTCAGCGCCTCGCGCAGCGCCGGCACGCCCTCGGTGGCGCCGTATTGCAGGCACTCGGCCGGATGGCTGGCCAGCGCCTCCGCCATGCACTGGCCGATCGCCGCGGTGTCGAAGGTCGAGGCGGCCGGGTAGCCGCCGGCAAACGAGATCATGCCGGGGCGCGACAGGTACTGGAACAGCTCGCGGATCGGCGAGCCGGCCGGCTGCTGGAAAGCCGAGGCAAAGGGGAACATGGATGTGTCCTGGCTGGTCATTCGTCCTGGCTCGTCATTCGCCGGTGCCGAGCCACAGGCGGCTCAGCGTGCGGCGCGGATCGAGCCGCGCCTGCATCGCGCCGACGTGATCGAGCACGGCGTGCGCGGTGAAATCGCGATAGAAGCGTTCGTTGTACGGACCGATGCCGTGTTCCGCGCTGAAGCTGCCTTCGAAGCGCTCGACGGTCAGCCGGTACAGCTCGGCCCGGACCTCGCCCGCCACCGCGTCGTCGTAGGCCGGCGCGTCCTGCAGCGGCCAGACCATGTTCAGGTGCACGCCGCCATCGCCGAGATGACCGAAGTCGTAGATCCGCAGCCACGGCCAGCGCGCCGCGATCAATGCGCGCGCCTCGGCGCGGAAGGCGGGGAAGCGCGAGCGCGGCACCGACAGGTCCAGCGCGATGATCTTGCCTTCGTGGCGGATCGACTCGGTGATCGAATGGCGCAGGCGCCAGAGCGCCTCGGGCTTGCCGACCACCGCGTTGCCGATCAGCGTGCCGTAGTGGCGCTCGAGGAAATCCATCAGCAGCGCCTCGAGATCGACGCCGCCGGCGCGGTTGGGCATCGTCGACGACAGCTCGACCAGCATTGCGTAATCGGCGCCTTCGAGCTCGGCGAACGGGTCCTCGACATCGTCCAGGTGGCGCACCACGGCCTGCGCCGCTTCGCGAGAAATGCCTTCGCACGACGACAGGAAATCGCCCAGCTCGGCGTTCAACGCCAGCAGCAGCGCCTCGAGCTCGGCCACGCCGGTGGGCACCAGCAGCGCGGTGGCGGTTTGCACGGGCAGCGGATAGACCCGCAGCGTCGCCGCGGTGACCACGCCAAAGGCGCCGCCGGTGCCGACGAACAGCTGCTTGAAGTCGAAGCCGACATTGTTCTTGCGCAGCGCCCGGTTCAGGTCGAGCAGTTCGCCGGCGGGCTCGGCCAGCACGGCTTCGACGCCCAGCAGGTTCTGCCGGACGTCGCCGTACTTCAGCAGCCGCGCGCCGCCGGTATTGGCGGCGATCATGCCGCCGATGGTAGGGTCGGCGCCCAGGTCCACCGGAAAGAACAGGCCGTCCTGCGCGAGCCGCGTATTGAGCTCGCTGAGCAGCACGCCGGCGCCGACGGTCACCGACTGGTTCAGCGGGTCGACCGTGATGGCGCCCTTCAGGCGCGCGGTGCTCAGCACGACCTGCTCGCCGCCGGCATCCGGCGTCGACGCGCCGACCAGGCCGGTGTTCGCGCCCTGCGGCACCAGCCGCACGCCGAAGCGTTGCGCGGCCGCCACCACGGCCTGCACCTGCTCGCGCGTGGCGGGCCGCACCACCGCCGCGGCGATGCCGGCGCCGTAGCGCGCGCCGGTCTCGTAGCCGGCGCGGTCGGTGGCATCGGTCAGCACGTCGAGGTCCGGATGGGCCTGCGACAGATACCCGATCAGCTCCTTGCTGGACGACATCTGCGCAGCCTCAGACCGTGGCCGCGGTCATCTTGAAGATGCCCTGCGCGTTGGAGGCATCGAAGCCCAGATCCAGCTTGCTTTGGCTCGCGCCATCGGCGTAGCGGTCGCGCGTGATGAACTCGTAGAACGAGCCCGGCACCTCGCGCATCACGATCTCGCCGGCCGCGCCGACGAACTCGCGCATCACCGGATCGGCGCGGAACGCGGTCTGCTTGACGCGGCCGCTGCCGGAGACCTCGACCTTCTCCTTGATCGGACGGCCGAGGGCGCGTTGCTGGTCGCTCAGCGCGAACACGTCCTCGACGCGGTCGGTCGCATGGTTGAAGGCATTGCCTTCGGTGGCGATCCACGCCATCTCCGCCGATTCCTGCAGGATGCGCTGGTAGTCCTCGAGCCGGGGCGTGGCGTGATGGCGCTCGAAGCAGGCGGTGAGGTTGCGGATCACGTGAACGGCTTCGGCCAAAGGCAGCGCGCGGTCGCGGTCCAGCTTCCACAGCAGCGCGACCGTGTCCGGACGCAGCGGGTCGACCGAGGTCGAAACCACGCGGGTGACCGCCGCCTGCAGCTCCGCGCTGAAGCGCTCGGGGTGGAACTCGCTGACGAAGAACTGCGCGATGCCGTCCGGCGCGTCCTCGTGCGCGTAGGAGCGGCCGGTCATGCCGATGCGGTCCAGCGGATAGGTGCCGTTCAGGCGGTAACCCAGCGGCCGCAGGAAACGCGTGAAGGCGGCCTCGCCCGGAGGCAGCTGGCCATTGGCCCGCCACGCCACCGTGCGCAGCGCGCCGTGGTCGAAATTCACCTTGCCGCCGGCCGCGGCGACATCCTCGGTGTATTCACGGCCGGTCGGCACGCGCGTCAGGATGCCGTCGAACAGCACCACGTTCAGCGCGTGAGCGATTTCGGCACGGCTGGGCTGGCCGGCGGCACCGGCGGGCAGGCCCGCGGGCGTTTCGATCAGCGACAGCAGCTTGGCGGCCTTGGTCGCGCCCACGCAGGCGGACACCAGAGAGAGGATGTGGTCGGACATGGAAAGCTCGTAATGCAAGGGAAGACAAACGAATAAAAAAGCGGCCGGCCCGCGCCTTTGCGACGGGCCGGCCCCGGGGAATCTGCATCAGTCGATGGTGGCGCCCGACTGCTTGACGACCTCGCCCCACTTCTCGCGGTCGCGCTTGACCAGCTCGGCGAACTGGCCCGGCGTGTTGAAGGCGGGCTCGGCGCCGATATTGCGCATGCGGCCGAGGATCCTGGCATCGTTCAGCGCGACCGCCAGGTCCCTGGCGATCTTCTCGGCCACCGCCGGCGGCACGCCCTTGGGGGCGAACAGCCCGAACCACGGCGTCGCATCGAAGCCCGGCACCGGACCGGCCGCGGCCACCGTCGGCACGTCCTGCAGCGCGGGCGAGCGCTGCGCCGAGGTCACGGCCAGCGGCCGCAGCTTGCCGGCGCGGATGAATTCGAGCGAGGCGGGCAGGTTGTCGAACATCACGTCGACATTGCCGGCCATCATGTCGGAGATCGCCGGGCTGCTGCCCTTGTAGGGCACGTGGCTCATCTCGGTGTGGGTCATGCGCTGGAACAGTTCGCCGGCCAGATGGGTCGAGGTACCGTTGCCGGCCGAGGCCATGTTGACCTTCTTCGGATGGGCCTTCACGTAGGCGACGAAATCGGGCAGCGACATCACCTTCGAGCGCTCGGCGAACGACGGCGACATCACGAGCACGTTCGGCACACGGGCGACCAGCGACACCGGCGCGAAATCGGCGACGTCATAGGCAAGCTTGCGGTACAGCGTCGGGTTGATGGCGAACTCGCCGACCGAGCCCATCAGCAGCGTATAGCCGTCGGCCGGTGCCTTGGCCGCCAGGCTGGTGCCGACGATGCCGCCCGCGCCCGGACGGTTGTCGACGATGACCGGCTGGCCCCAGACCTTGGACAATTGATCGCCGATCAGCCGGGTTACCATATCGGTCGTCCCGCCCGGCGGGTACGGCACGACGATGCGGACCGCCTTGTTCGGAAATTCCTGCGCCTGCGCGATGCCCGCGCTCATCGGCACGGTCAGCGCGGCTGCCGCGATCGCGGCAAGGATGCGGGACGGTTTGATCGGTGTCATGCGGTCTCCTCCGGGGCTCTTGCTGTGTTGGTATTGGTGTTGGTATCGGCTTTGGTATTTGCTACGGCGCCGATTCTTTCTCATCGCCGGACCGCGCTCAAGCGAGAAATTTGCCGGGGTTGATGAGAAAAACGCATCAACTTTGCCGGCCACGTCGCACCCACGTCCTGCCCACGTCCTGCCCACTTCGCAACCACGTTCCACCCCATCGCGCCCATGGCATTTCGCGTCCCCAGCCTGTCCAGTCTTCGCGCCTTCGAGGCCGCCGCCTCGCATCTGAACCTGCGCCGCGCGGCGGCCGATCTCTACGTCACCGAGAGCGCGGTGTCGCGGCAGATCGCCACGCTGGAGAGCCAGCTCGGCGTGCAGCTGTTCCATCGCGTCAACCAGCGGCTGACGCTGACGCCGGCCGGCACGCTGTACAGCCGGCAGGTCCGCGAGACGCTGCGCAAGCTGCAGCGCGATACGCTGGACATCATGGCGCACGAGGGCAGCGGCGGCATCGTCGAGCTGGCCTGCCTGCCGACGCTGGCGGTCGAATGGCTGATCCCGCGGCTGCCCGACTTCTACGCGCGCCATCCGCAGGTGGTGCTGAACCTCACGGCGCGCTCGGACGTGTTCCTGTTCGACGGAACGGATTTCGACGCCGCCATCCACTTCGGCGAGCCGCACTACCCCGGCGCGCGCGCCGACCCGCTGTTTCCCGAGGAGTCCGTGCCGGTCTGCCATCCCGACTATTTCGGCGGCCGCAAGCGCATCCGCCCGGCCGATATCGCCGGGGCCGAGCTTTTGCATCTGTCGACGCGCCAGTTCGAGTGGGAACAGTGGATGCGCCTCGCGGGCGTCGAGGACGTCAATGCGATGCGCGGCACGCGCTACGATCACCACAGCATGGTGATCGCCGCCGCGCGCGCCAAGCTGGGCATCGGGCTGGTGCCGCGCTTCCTGGTGGAGCGCTACCTGAACGAAGGCGAGCTGGTGATGCCGGTGCCGCTGGCAATGCCGTCATCGGGCGGGTACTACCTGGTCTATCCCGAAATGCAGCCGGTCAGCGACGCGATGTCGCGGTTGCGGGAATGGCTGCTGGAGTCGGCCTCGGAATTCGTTCGGGAGACGCAGGCGCGGGCATAGGGCCGGCCATAAGGCGAGGGTATGAAAAAGGCCGGCGAGCCGGCCTTCGATACTTGCGAAGCGTGCTACCCGGGCAGCCGTCAATCCAGGAAATCGCAGTTCTTCTCGACGTAGTCGGCCAGGTCCAGCGAATGCTGGCGCACCAGCCGTTCGGCCAGCTCGGTATCGCGCCGTTCCAGCGCTTCGATGATGCGCAGATGGTCGACGATCGAGCGCGCGGCGCGGTCGCTCTGCGAGATCGTCATCTTCCGGATCGCACGGACGTGGATGAAGATGTTCTTGATCGTGTCCATGATGATCTGCGACTTCGACAGCTGCACGATCGCCTGATGGAACGCGATATTGGCGTCCGAGTATTCCTCGATATGCTCGGCCGGCGTGGTGTCGCGGAAGTTGTCGAACATATGCCGCAGCCGCGAGATTTCTTCGTCGGTGGCATGCAGCGTCGCCAGGCGCGCGGCCATGCTCTCCAGCGCGGCCCACATCTGGATCATCTCGACGATCTCGCGCTTGGTCTTGCGCATGATGTAGATGCCGCGGCGCGGCACCGTGCGCAGGAAGCCTTCCTGCTCCAGCAGCGTCATCGCCTCGCGGATCGGCGTGCGGCTGACGCCCAGCGCTTCGCTGAGCACGCGCTCGTCGAGCCGGATCTCCTCGCGCGACTGGTAGATGTCGGCATCGGCGATCGCCTGCCGCAGCATCGCGTAGGCCTGGTCGCGCAGGCTCGCGCCGGCATTGATGGGCTGAAGCGACAGCGCCAGGCCCGGGGGAGGCGCATCTGAGGCAGTGGCGGAAGACATCTCGGCTTGACGTTGCGCGGGTTGCACGGACATGGGATCGCTCTTTCGATTTTTGTATATGGTATATCAGAACGCGTGCACCGCCAGTTCGATGTGGCGGCATCGTCCAGGCGTGGCGGCGGCGCAACCGACCCGTTGCACCGCCCCGGCCATGGTCACCGTCATGGCGGTCACCACGGCCAGCGCCATGGTGGCCGCCATGGCGGGCCCCGCCGCGCTCACGCCGCCTGCGCCATCCGCTCGCGCTGCTTGATCAGCGACAGCACCGCGTCGATCATCGGCGTCGGCTGGTCCACCAGCCGGCCCATCTCCTGCACCACGGTCAGCAGCGGATCGATCTCCATCGCCCTGCCCGCCTCCAGATCCTGCAGCATCGAGGTCTTGTGCGCCCCCACGGCCCCCGCGCCGTCGATCCGCCGCTCGACATCGACGCGGAAATGCACGCCGAAGCGTTCGGCGATCGACTTGGCCTCGAGCATCATCTGCCTCGACAGCGCGCGCGTGCCCGGGTCGGACGTGATGACGTCCAGCGTGGCGTGCGTCAGCGCGCTGATCGGGTTGAAGCACAGATTGCCCCACAGCTTGAGCCAGATCTCGTTGCGGATGTCCTCGCGCACCGGCGCCTCGAGGTCGGCAGCGATCATCGCCTCGCTGAGCCGCAGCACCCGTTCCGAGCGCGTGCCGTCCGGCTCGCCGAGCGGGAATTTCTTGCCGTAGACGTGGCGGATCACGCCCGGCGCGGCGATCTCCGCGGCGGGATACAGCACGCAGCCGATTGCCCGCTCCGGCCCGAAGCCGCTCCATTGCCTGCCGCCCGGATCGACGCTCTGCAGCGTGGTGCCGGCGAGCTCGCCGCCATGCCGATAGAAGTACCAATAGGGAATGCCGTTGACGCCGGTGACGATCGCGGTATCCGGCCCCAGCAGCGGCTGCATCAGATCGACGACGCCCGGCACCGAATGCGCCTTGAGCGTGATGAACACATAGTCCTGCTCCCCCAGCTCGCGCGGATCGGACGTGCAGCGCACCTTCTGCACCCGTTCCTCGCCGTCGATCAGCAGCTTGACGCCGTTCGCCTGCATCGCCGCCAGATGCGGACCGCGCGCGACGAAGCTGACATCGACGCCCGCCCCGGCCAGTTGCGCGCCGATGTAGCCGCCGATGGCGCCGGCGCCGTAGATACATACCTTCATGATGGCTGTCTCCCGTGCTTTTTTGGTGAATTGATATATCACATACTATATTTCACAAGCGCGGAATCACAACCTCTATTTGCGTGCGGGGCAAGTCCGAGCCTGCTTCAGCAGGGTCCAGGCAGCCTCCCAACCAGCGTCCGGCAAGGTCTCAGCCCGGTCTCAGCGGCGTCTCGTCCGCTCCTTGTCCGCGTCCGTTGCGCATCTCTTCAAGTGCCGAGTGCGCCGGAACCATGCGGTACCATGCTGCGTTCTGTCGTGCCCGCGGCGTCCGCTTCCCCACGGAGCGGTCGAACTTTTTGCGCCAGCGGGCGTCTTTTCTGCAACTTCATTGAAGGCGCCAGACGCCGAATCACCGCATGCCGAAAATGAACCGACGGACCGTGCTGGTCTCCGCCGCCGCCACTGCTGCGCTCGCCGCACTGGGCATTCCCGCTTCCGCGCTGGCCGCTGGCCGCATCAAGCTGGCCAAGGGCCAACCCTTCACCCACGAGGGCCTGGTCGAGCTGGCCCGCACCATGGCAAGCCGGCCGTATGTCGCGCCGCCCTCGCCGCCGGCCGACATCCTGGCCAGGATCGATTACGAGGAACACGGCAAGATCCGCTATCGCACCGACGACGCGCTGTTCGCCGATGGCCCGGGCCAGTTCCCGGTGACGTTCTTCCACCTGGGCACCTTCTTCCGCGTGCCGGTACGGATGCATCTGGTCGAGACCGGCGGCGCCAGCAACAACGGCGGCACCGCGCGCGAGATCGTCTACGACGAGTCGTATTTCGACATGCCGGCCAACAGCCCGGCGCGCAAGCTGCCGCGCGGCAGCGGCTTCGCCGGCTTCCGCTTCCAGGAGAGCCGCCTCGGCGACCAGAAGAAGCTCGATTGGCGCAAGAACGACTGGGTCGCCTTCCTCGGTGCCTCGTACTTCCGCGCGATCGGCGAGCTGTATCAGTACGGCCTGTCGGCGCGCGGCATCGCGGTCGATGTCGCACAGCCGGACAAGCCCGAGGAATTCCCGTCCTTTACCCATTTCTATTTCGAGGCGCCGCGCGACGGCAGCGATACCGTCACCGTGCACGCGCTGCTCGACGGTCCGAGCGTCACCGGCGCCTACCGCTTCACGATGCAGCGCGCCAAGGGCGTGGTGATGGATGTCGACTGCGCGCTGTTCCTGCGCAAGGACGTTGGCCGGCTGGGGCTGGCGCCGCTGACCTCGATGTTCTGGTACTCGGAGTCGGTCAAGCGCACCGGCGTCGACTGGCGGCCCGAGGTGCACGACTCCGACGGGCTGGCGATGTGGACCGGCGCCGGCGAGCGCATCTGGCGCCCGTTGAACAATCCCCCGCGCACCATCGCGTCCGCGTTCGGCGACGACAACCCGCGCGGTTTCGGCCTGCTGCAACGCGACCGCAATTTCGACCACTACCAGGACGGCGTCTTCTATGAGCGCCGGCCCAGCCTGTGGGTCGAGCCGCGCGAAGGCTGGGGCGCAGGCACCGTGCAGCTGGTCGAGATCCCGACCGATGACGAGATTCACGACAATATCGTCGCGATGTGGGTGCCGAAGGCGCCGGCCAAGGCCGGCAGCGCCTATCGCCTGCGCTACCGCCTGCACTGGCTGGCCGACGAGCCCTACCCGACGCCGCTGGCCCGCTGCGTGGCCACGCGCATGGGCAATGGCGGCCAGCCCGGCCAGCCGCGCCCGCCGGGCGTGCGCAAGTTCATGGTCGAGTTCAAGGGCGCGCCGCTCGAAGGCCTGCCGTTCGGCACCAAGCCCGAGGCCGTGCTGTGGGCCTCGCGCGGCAAGTTCTCGTACATCTTCACCGAGGCCGTGCCCAACGGCGTACCGGGCCACTGGCGCGCGCAGTTCGACCTGACCGTCGACGGCGACGAGCCGGTCGACATGCGGCTGTTCCTGCGCCTGAACGGCAAGCCGCTGTCGGAGACCTGGCTGTATCAGTACCACCCGTTCCGCACCAACGCCTGATCGGCCGGCCGGCCTGGCCGGTCCGGCGCGGCGTCAGCGAACGCGAACGGGCGAGGGTTCGGCCGGCATCGGCATTGCCGGCGCCGCGACCAACGGGGTCCGCTCCGTCGCCTCGGTGGCGGGCACCATCGGCGGCACCATCGGCGGCACCATTGCCGGCACCATCGGAGGCCTGATGGTCGTCGGCACTGGCGCTCGCCGTGCCGCGTCGGCCCCGCCCAGCCCCAGCCAGCGGCGCAGGCCGGCAGGCAGTTTCCCGCCCAGATACGCGAAGACGCCGGTGCGGCGCTGGTACTCCAGCCGCATCGGCGTCTTGCCTTCGATGAAGTCCTGGAACAGCTGCCGCAGCAGCCCGAGCACCGCGTCATCGCTGCGCACGCTCATGCCGTCGATCATCTTCCTCAGTGCCGCCTCTTCGGTGGCAGAGGCGCAGCACCGCGTCCTTTCGATCAGGGTACGGCGGTCATCGGCGTAGACGGCGTCGAGCCGCACGGACGAGCGCAGCTCCAGTGCGTGCATCAGGGCGCGGTCCATCTCGAGCGCGGCCAGGATCTCCCACAGTGCGCCTCTGGCGACCGTCTGCTCGTGATCGAGCAAGGTGTGCAGCAGCACGTCGATGGCCAGCAGGCGGTTGCCGCGCAGGTCTTCCACGTTGGGGTCGCGACCGGCATCGGCGAATTGCTGCGCCTGCGCGCGCGCCTGTCGATCTCGCGCCGCTTCCGCGCGGCCAAGGCTCCGGTCCCGATAGAGGCGTACACAGGCAACCAGCAGCCACGCCGTACCCGCAAGCAGCGCGACGGCGCCGACGATGATGCCCACCGGTGGTATCAGCGCGAATACCGTCGTGGCCACGATCGCGGCGACACCGATGCCGACGGAGACCGCACCGTATATCGTGCGGACCCTGGACCACCAGATCTTGCTCCGCTCCGCCGCTTCGATGGCCTGGAACGCCTGCTCGCGGTGATGCATCAGGATGTCGATCAGTTCGTTGGCGCGCTCGATGTCCGCCCGTCTGGCCAGTTCCGCCTGTAGCGCCTGCTGCGAACGTTGCTCCCGTTGCGCCGGCTCCGCCGGTTCGCTGCGCGCCGCTTCGTAGAACGCATCGGCGATGGCGGCCGTGCGCTGCAGTCGATGGTCCGGCGTCAGCCACTCCGAGGCGCGCGCACGCGCTGTGCAGAGATCGTCGAGCCGGCGCGCGGACTGATACCAGCTCAGCAACCCGGCGGCCATCTGCAGCACACCCATCGCCACGCTGAACACGCCACCGGCGATGCCGACCGCCGCCATGTCCACGCCGGGAACGCCGGCCCTTCCGACCGCCGAGGCAACGGTGCATCCGCTGCCGCCCAACTGAATGACGACGTCACGCGCGGCGGCCACGCCCATCGTCCGGATATTGTCATCCGCCTGCCCCAGTTCGTTCGCCGCCTGCTCGTACAGGGCGTAGTGTTCGAGGTCGTTGTTCAGGTCCAGCGCCTGCTTCTCGAGCCCGATCCTGACGTCCCGCAGTTCGAGCGCGATATCGGCCAGCATCCTCGGCGGACCGCCGGCATCGGGCACATGCCGGGCCGGCGGCAACAACGGATTGCCGCCTTCGCCGGCCGGCAAACCGCGCAAAGGCGCCTGCAATTCCTGCTGCCTGGCCAGCAGCCAACCTATCCGGCCCTGCCGCCCGGTATCCGCCTGGACGAACCGGGCATGACCCTGGGCGTGTTGCCGTTTGCATTCGTCCAGCGCCGCCTTTTTCCAGCCCGCCTTCCATGTCAGGTGCAACACCCCGGCCGCTTCGACGATGGCGAAGACGGCGCCGGCAACGCCGGCCTCGCTGGTCGCGGGCACGACGGACGTGATGGACAGCGTGTCGATTTTCCCGGTGACGAACGCGCCGACCTGCAGCCCGGCTCTTCCCGTCGTCGCACCTCCCCACACCGCGTACGTGACCTCGTTGAGCAGGTGCCATTCCCTCGACCGGGACAGCCTGGCGTGCGTCGCGAAGGCCGGAGGCCATTGGCGGCCGGAACCGCTGGCCATCGATTCCCGATTTCCGGCGTCGTGTTCCAGGCGCGGAGGCGATGCCTCATGTAGAACCGAACCATACGCGTTGATCGGCATGGTTTCCTCCAGTGATCTGCGGTGCTTCAGGGAAGGCGCATGTCCGGACCGCGTTGGCCGCCGCGTCGGCAACCTCGCGCGCGGACTGGCGGACTAGACCATATGGGCAGGCAATCGATCGGCCTGCGGTACGGCCCTGGCCTTGACGCCGGTCCAGGCGCGCAGCCGCGAGGCCGACGGCCCGGCGCCAGGCACGGACAGCGGCAGACAGGCGAGCTCTTCGTCGCCGCAGGCAGCCATATGGAGATCCGATCCCGCTGCGCGCAACTGGCCGAGCCGGGACAGCAAATCGATCAGCAGGTCCGTCGGATCGCCGATCGTGAAGGCGGCGTCGAAGTCGTTGCCGAGATGGCTCAGCGCCTGACGTAGCCCGCGCAGCGCGACATAGTCCTCGCCGTGCAGATCGGGCGGCATGGCCCGATAGATCGTTTCCCACCGCCGGACCGATCCGGGCAGGTCGGCGGGATTGATTCTCTGCGCCAGCTGCGCAAGAACGCGCGATCTGGCGAGGCGGATCTCGTCGTTGCCTGGCAGCAACCGAACGGCAGAGTCGGTCAGCATGTCGAGAGACGCGGTGTCGTCATGCGGTATCCAGCGGGCGAAATGGCGCATCAACTCGAGGGCCCACGATTCGGAGTGTTCTCGCGCCCGCTCGAGCGCCGCGACGATCAGGTACCGCCTGTCCTCCGGGGACATCGCGCCCGCCATCGACACGATCGCTTTCATGGCCCACTCCCGTATCGAGGGCGGCTGCATGGCCAGCACGTCGGTGGTCGACCGGACCTGATCGGGCCGCCGCATGCCAGCGATACGCCGGGCGATGGCATCTTCGTCCTGGTATTGCCGCATCGTCGAGATGGTGTTGCACGCGAGATGAAAGGACCGGCATGTGGCGGACAGCGGCGATCCACTGAACGCGAAATGCCGGTCGCAAGCCGGCACCTTCGCCAGCACCTCGCACAGCAGCTCGAAGGGAAGATCGAGCAGCAGAGACCACGAGGCAGGCTGCGCTGCCTGCGGGGGCCGGTCTGCCGCGGCCGGGCGGATACCGCCACCGGCACGGCACGGCTTGTCCGGACTCGTACGCGATTCCGAACTGGCGCACCGCTTCATCGCCGTCGGCGAATTGCGCCGCAGAAGGGACACGACCGCATGCCATGCGCCCGACACCCGGTCTGCCGACGACCGCGATGGAAACGGCCTGGTCGGCGAAGGGTGACATCGCAGGCGGACGGCGCTGCCGCCGGCCTGCACCGCCATCGTCGCAGCGTTGCCCAGGGGAACGGTATCCGCCTCGCGCGGCGGCCGGTGGTCAACGACCGCGGGCGAAATGGCGGTAGGCGTGCCGATCATGATGGCTCCTGTCGAAGGGATCGATCGCACCGCCAGGCCCTGGCGGTGCCAGTACCGGGTCGCTCACCGATACTGATCAGGAGTGTTGGCCGAAGTGTTACCGAACTGTTAAGTTCGATTCGCACGCTTTAGTTTTGAGGGGCCTACCTTGGCCCGCGTTGTGCTTGTCCATGTCGAGATCCCCCTGCGAGGAGAGAAATCATGCTGTTCCATCGACATGGCGTTTGCGCGGCGTTGCTGGCGCTCGGCACGGCATGGGCCGCCACCGCCGCCGCCCAGCCGGCCAATGTGCGGACTGAATCGGAGCGCGGCAGCGGTAGCCAGATGTCGCGCCAGCCCAAGGCCGTGACGCAGCCGTCGACCCGCGAAGGCGAAGCGATCCGCTCGAATCCGGGCGGCCTTGGCAAGCTGGGCGATCCGCTGCCCAACCCGCCCGGCGGCAAGGACGAGCCGTCGCCGCGCACCCAGGCCTCCGGCTCCGCGCCATCGCCTCCGCCGGCGCCGCTGAAGGGCCGCGAGCGCAAGGGCAGCGGCGGCGCGGCGATCGACCAGGCGCGCGAGCCCAGCACCGATCCGCGCGAGACCGGCGCGCGCTGACGCCGGCCGCGGGCGGTGACCGGCGCCCGCGGCGACAGCTTCGCCGGCGCGCTTCAGAACAGCGTCGCCGGCTTGGCGATCATCAGATAGAAGATCGCCAGGAAGCTGAACAGCGCCGGCACGCCCAGCGCGAACCACCAGCGGAAGTACCGCCAGTAGGCCGGCGGCAGCGGCGTTTGCGCGCCGGCCGCGGCCGCGGACACGGTCCGCATCCGCATCTGCAGCCAGACCACCGGCAGCCAGCACGCGATGGCGATCACGTACAGCCCGATCGATACGCGCAGCCACGCCAGCTCCCACGAGAAATTGGCGATGCGCATCAGCATGTAGCCGGTCACCGGCTGCAGGATCGCCGTGCTCGTGGTGAACAGCCAGTCCGCGATCACTACATGGCGCGAGGTCACCGCGACCGCGTGGCTGTCGCGTGTCAGCGTGGCGGCCAGCAGATAGAAGGCGCTGCCTACGCCGGTGCCGAACAGCAGCGTGCTGCCGACGACGTGGATCCATTTGACGATCATGTAGTCCATCGCTTGCGCTCCAGCGTGCCCAGCAGCCACAGCACGGCCAGCATGGGCAGGTTCTTGGTCAGCGGACCATAGGGATGCAGCCAGAACTCGGGCAGCCGCACGCTGATGATCACGGTGTAGCCGAGGATCAGCGCGGCCTGCGCGGCCCAGATCCACGGGAAGCGCCAGCGCGCGGGCGCGAAGCACATCAGCCCCAACAGCAGGTCGAGCCCGGCCGCGCCGTACAGCGCCAGCGGCCGCAGCGCCTGCGGTACGCCGGCGCGCGCCAGCAACGCGTAGCTGTCCTCGACCGGATAGAGGCCGAGCGAGACGATGCCGGTGACGATCCAGACCAGCGCGACGGCGGTGCGCAGGATCGGCAACTGCCAGCCGAGCACGGCCTGCGTGCGGGCGGCCTGGCGCCAGCGCGCCGGCACGAATTGATCGACGGCGCGAGGCGGCCGGCCAAGCAGCCGATGCATCGGCGCCGGATCGCCGGTATTGCCGCGCGCGAGCATCGCCAGCGCATCCTGGTTCAGCGGCAGCCCCGGGGCCAGCCGCGTCATCAGCGGCAGACCGGCCCGAACCAGCGCATCGGGCACCGGCACCACGCGCAGCGGGCCGGGCTGCCCCAGCGTGCCGCGCAATTGGCCGAGATAGTCGCGCAGGGTCAGCGCAGTCGGTCCTACCACAGCGATGCGCCCTTGCGGCCAATCCGTGCGCATTGCGGGGGCCGCGCCGCGATTGCCGGCGGCCATCGTCGCCAGCCTTACGATCGCGGCCACCACGTCGTCCAGATGGACCGGCTGCACGCGCTGCCTGCCGCCCTCGGGCAACGCCAGCAACGGCATCGTCGCCAGCGTGCCGAACATCCGCGCGCTGGTCCCCCCCGGCCCGTAGACCAGCGAGGGCTGCAGGATCGCCGCGGGCATGCCGAGGCCGGCGAGGTAGTCGTCGGCGGCCTTCTTGCTCAGGTGGTACGGCGTGGTGGCGTGCTCGTCGGCGCCCAGCGCCGAGATCTGGATCACCGCCCGCACGTCCGCCTGCGCGCAGGCGGCGAACAGCGCGATCGGCGCGCGCCGGTGCAACAGCTCGAAGGTCTGCGCGCCGCGCTCGGCGAAGATCCCGACCGCATTGACGACGACGTCGACGCCGTCGAGCAGCGGCAGCCATGCCTGCGCGTCGGTCAGCGCGCCGAAATCGACGGCACGGAATTCGCATGAGCCGAGGTCGCGCGCGGCCTTCGCCGGATCGCGCACGCCGCAGAGGACCCGGCAGCCGGCGCGTGCCAGCGCCGCGGCGATCGCGGCGCCGATGAACCCGCTGGCGCCGGTCAGCAGCACCGTGGGACGCGCGGTGCCGCCGGTTGCCGCCTCCCGCTCCAAGGAACCGACATGAGCGCCATCCAGGATTTCGTCGGCCGCAGCCTGGTCTCCGGCACCAGCGCCAGCGCGCTGTCCACCATCGCCCTGGCCTGCGGCGGCCATTTCGATTGCCGCAACACGCTGGCGCCGGTCAATGCGGTCAGCCACTGGGTCTGGGGCGATCGCGCGATCCATGCCAATGGTCCGGCATGGCGCTATACCGCGGTGGGATACGTGATCCATCATGCGATGTCGGTATTCTGGGCCGCGTTCTACGAAGCGTGGGTGGGGCGCTCGCCGCAGCGGCGGCGGCCGGCGCCAGCGATCCTGGCCGGCCTCGCGGTCGCCGCGGCGGCCTGCGTGGTGGACCTGCGCCTGACGCCGAAACGGCTGACGCCGGGCTTCGAGCGGCGGCTGTCGCCGTGGTCGCTGGCGCTGGTCTATGTCGCCTTCGGGCTCGCGCTGCCGCTGGTCACGCTATGCCGGCCGCGCCAGCAGCAGGATGCAAGAGCCATTCCGGCCGCGCCGCCGTCGGCCCGCGCCGACTGACAAAAAGAAAGCGGGCCCGAAGGCCCGCTGTGCGACGCGGTATGGCGCGGCGCCGGTGGCGCGTTCTTACACGGGCTTGCAGAATTGCCACGCCGCAAGCGGCGCGGCGGCAAGACGGGTAAGAAGCTACATCGCCGGCGCCGGCCGCCCCTGTCGTCAGATCACGCCCTGCGCCAGCATGGCGTCGGCCACCTTGACGAAACCGGCGATATTGGCGCCTTCGACATAGTTGACGTAGCCGTCGTCCTTGCGTCCGTGGTTGATGCAGTTCTGATGGATGTCCTTCATGATGAAGTGCAGCTTCGCGTCGACCTCGGCGTGATGCCACGACAGCCGCATCGCGTTCTGCGACATCTCCAGCCCCGACGTCGCGACACCGCCGGCATTGCTGGCCTTGCCCGGCGCGTACAGGATGCGCGCGGCCAGGAAATGGTCCACCGCCTCCAGCGTCGACGGCATGTTGGCGCCCTCGGCCACGCAGAACACGCCATTGGCCAGCAGCCGCCTGGCATCCTCGCCATCGAGCTCGTTCTGCGTCGCGCACGGCAGCGCGATATCGGCCGGCACATGCCACGGCGTGCGGCCGGCCTCGAAGCGCAGGCCCTCGCGCTCGGCGAAGTCCGACAGACGGCCCCGCTCCTCGTTCTTGAATTCCATCAGCGCGGCCAGCTGCTCGTCGTTCATGCCTTCCGGATAGTGCAGCACGCCGCCCGAATCGGACACCGTCAGCACCTTGGCGCCCAGTTCGATCGCCTTCTGCGCGGCGTATTGCGCGACGTTGCCGGAGCCGGAGATCAGCACGCGCTGGCCGTCGAAGTCGCGGCCGCTCCGGTGCAGCATCTCCTGCGCGAAATAGACGGTGCCGTAGCCGGTGGCCTCGGGACGCATCAGGCTGCCGCCGAAGGCCAGGCCCTTGCCGGTGAAGACGCAGGCGGACTGGTTCGACAGCTTCTTCATCATGCCGGCCATGAAGCCGACCTCGCGGCCGCCCACGCCGATATCGCCGGCCGGCACATCGGTGTCCGCGCCGAGATGGCGATACAGCTCGGTCATCAGCGCCTGGCAGAAGCGCATCACCTCGCCGTCCGACTTGCCCTTGGGATCGAAATCGGAACCGCCCTTGCCGCCGCCCATCGGCAGCGTCGTCAGCGCGTTCTTGAAGGTCTGCTCGAAGCCGAGGAACTTGAGCACCGACAGGTTGACGGTCGGATGGAAGCGCATGCCGCCCTTGTACGGGCCGATGGCCGAGCTGTGCTGCACGCGGAAGGCACGGTTGACCTGCACCTTGCCCTGGTCGTCGGTCCATGCCACGCGGAACTGGATCACGCGCTCGGGTTCGACCAGCCGTTCCAGCAGGGCCTGGTCGGCGTAGCGCGGGTTGCGCTCGACGAACGGCCACAGGGTCATCATCACTTCCTTGACCGCCTGCTGGAACTCGGGCTGGTCAGGATCGCGCCGGGCCACGCCGGCAAGGAAGGCATCGAGGGTCGGAAGGCTCACGGCTGTCTCTGTCGATTTTCTTGAGTCGGAGCGCGACTTTAGCACCGAAACGGTGAATTTCGACAGTCAAAAGTGTTATGACCCTGAGCGAAAAAATGCGCAGCCGTCCGTCCCGGGACCCGCTTCAGGCGATCAGCAGCGCCGGCCCGCGGCGCTTCAGGGCGTCGGCCAGCGGGGCCTCGGGGGCCATGTCGCTGATCAGATAGGCGGCCTTGTCGAAGTGCCTGACCTGCACGCCGGTATGGCGTCCGAACTTGGTATGGTCGGCCACCACGCAAGGCACGCTGGCCGACAGCAGCATCCGGCCGCGCAGCTCGGCCGCGGGCCGCGAATACTCGCTGACCTCGCCGTCGTTGCTGATGCCGCCGATGCCGATGAAGGCGAAGTCGGCGTGATAGCGCGACAGCTGCTCGACGGTGTCCCAGCCGTTGGTGGCGTCCTCGTTGTCCTGCAACTCGCCGCCGAGCACGACCACGCGGTTGCCGTTGCGGCGGCCGAGCAGCAGCGCGATCGACAGGTCGTTGGTATAGACCAGCAGGTTGTGGTGGCCCAGCAGCGCCTGCGCGACCGCATGCGTGGTGGTGCCGTAGTCGATGATCACCGAGGCGCCATCGGGCACCAGCTCGGCGGCCCGTACCCCGATCGCGCGCTTGCCTTCGGCGTTGACCGCCGCCCGCGTCTGCGTATCGGCCTCCGCGCGGTTCGGCGCCAGCGCCCCGCCATGGGTCAGCACCAGCAGGCCGCGCGCGGCCAGCGCATTGAGGTCGCGGCGAATGGTTTCGCGCGACACGTCGAGCTCGCCGACCAGCTGACTGATCTGCAGCGCGCCGCTGGCGGCAAGCTGGTCGAGGATGAATTTCTGCCGTTGTTCGGCCAGCACGGGCGCTCCGGGGCTTGTGGAAGGTGCGGGGATTTTAGCCGAGCGTTGTGACAGGCGGTGGTGGCAACGGCGCACGCCGCTTGCCCTCTCCCCCGCCCCTCTCCCGCGAGCGGGAGAGGGGAGAAAACCGCCGGGAGATCGATCGCGACACCTTACCCAACGCGATGCCTTACGTTCCGGCCGATTGTGCTCTCCCTCTCCCCCTCTCCCGCGAGCGGGAGAGGCGAGAAAACCGCTGGAAATCGATCGCGACGCCTTACCCGACGCGACGCCTTACGTTCCGGCCGATTGTTTTCTCCCTCTCCCCCTCAGGGGGAGAGGGCTGGGGAGAGGGGGTGGTTCCTTGCCGCCCGCCCCAGGCCCTCACCCCCACGGCATCGTGATCGACTTCAGGTTGGTGAAGCTCTTGATCGCCTCCTGCACCCCTTCCTTGTAGCCGAGCCCCGAGTCCTTGATGCCGCCGAACGGCGTCAGTTCGATGCGGTAGCCGGGCACCTCCCACAGATTGACCGTACCGACATGCAGCTCGTTGGCAAAGCGTGTGAAGTCCTCGATGCGGTTGGTGCAGATGCCCGACGACAAGCCGAAGGCCGTGCCGTTCGAGATGCGGATGGCCTCGTCGATGTCGCGGAACGTGATGATCGGCGAGACCGGGCCGAAGGTCTCCTCGCGCACCAGCGTCATCGCCGGATCGACGCGATCGACCACCGTCGGCGCATAGCGCGCGCCGTCGCGCTGGTTGCCGATCAGCAGCCGCGCGCCCTGCGCCACCGCCTCGTTGACGCGCGCCTCGAACAGCGCCGCGGCCTGGGCATCGATCACCGTGCCCATGTCGACGCCGCGGTCCATCGGGTCGCCGAATTTCCACGCCCGGGTCTTCTCGACCACCAGCTCGGTAAAGCGCGCGGCGACGGCCTGATGCACCAGCATGCGCTTGACCGCGGTACAGCGCTGGCCGGAGTTCTTGTACGAGCCCTGCACCGCGAGGTCGGAGGCGCGGTCGAGGTCGGCGTCGTCCATCACGATCAACGGATCGTTGCCGCCGAGCTCCAGCACCACGCGCTTGTAGCCGGCCTTGGCGGCGATGTATTTGCCGATCGCCACGCCGCCGGTGAAGGTGATCAGGTCCACTGCCGGATGCGTGATCAGCTCGTCCGCGATCTCTGCCGGATCGCCGGTCAGCACCTGCAGCATCTGCGGCGGCAAGCCGGCCTCGACCAGCAGATCGGCCAGGTAGTACGCGGACAGCGGCACCTTCTCGGACGGCTTGAGCACCATCCGGTTGTTGGTGGCGATCGACGGCGCGACCTTGTGCGCGACCTGGTTCATCGGATGGTTGAACGGCGTGATCGCGGTGATCACGCCCAGCAGCGGCTCGCGCTGCGTCATCACGCGGCGCTTCTTGCCGTGCGGTGTCAGGTCGCACGAGAACATCTGCCCGTCGTCGCGCAGCGCCTCGTTGGCGGCAAAGTTCAGCACGTCGGCGACGCGGCCAATCTCGTACAGCGAATCTTTCTTCGACAGGCCGGACTCGAGCGTGATCAGGTCCGAGGCCGGCTCGGTGCGCTCGCGCAGCAGCGCGGCGGCGCGATCGAGGATCGCGGCGCGCTCGTAGCGGGTCAGCGTCGAGCGATAGGCGCGCGCGACTGCGTAGGCGCGCCGCACGTCCTCGACGGTCGCCTTCGGCACCGTGCCGACCAGCGTGCCGTCGTAGGGATTGCGCACTTCGATGACGCGGTCGCGCACGACCTTCTCGCCGTCGATGCGCAGCGCCTCGGCGCGGAAGTGCGGGCTGACCTGGGCGGCGGGAAACTGTGGGGCGTTCATGTTCGGGGCTCCGTGGGTGCGGGCGGGATCGTTGCGACCCCGGCGAGATGCGGGCGGATCAATGCAGATGGTTGAGCGCGACGTCGAAGATGTCGAAATTGCGCAGCACCGCCTTGCCAGGAATGCCGGCGGTCGGGCGGTTGAACAGCAGCGGCACGGTCTGCTCCGACACGCCGCCGTGCGAGCGCAGCGGCGCGTCCAGCCCGCTCAGGTCGTGGCGGCTGCGGCTGGTTCCCAGCACCACATGCTTGCCGCTGATCACGACCAGATCGCCGACGCGATCGGGCGGCAGCTCGAAGCGCGCGCAGGCCTCGGCGTTGTCGAGCACGGCATCGACGCCCTCGATATCGCCTAGCTTGGCCTTCAACGCGGCGGCGGCGCCGGCGTCCGCATCGTCGGGCAGATAGACGGTCGCATACGAACCGAGCGCGCCGTGGTGCACGACATAGGGATCGGTGATCGGCAGGATCACGCGCGCGCCGCCCTGCTCCACGCCGCGGCCGAGCCAGGCATCGAGCCGGTCCTGCAGGAAGACCACGTTCGGCGCCTTGGTCCGGGCGTCGTGCTTGGCATTCATGCCGTGATCGGCGGTCAGCGCGACCACGCAGCCCAGCGCGTCGAGCCGGGCCAGATAGCGGTCCATCATCGCGTAGAAGGCGTTGGCGCCGTCCGACCCAGGCGCGAACTTGTGCTGGATATAGTCGGTCGTCGACAGATACATCAGGTCGGGGCGCCGCGTCTCCATCAGGCGCACGCCGGCGGCGAACACGAATTCGGACAGCTGGGCGCTGTAGACGCTGGGCACCGGCATGCCGACCAGTTCCAGCACATTGTCGATGCCGTTCTCTTCGACGCTCGCCTGGTCGGCCTTCTCCGACGAGAAACAGATGCCCCGCAGCCCATGGCCCAGCAGCCGGCGCAGCTTGTCCTTGGCGGTGACCACTGCGACGCTGGCGCCCGCCTCGGCGAAGGCCGCGAGGATGGTGCCGGCGCGCAGGTACTTCGGGTCGTTCATCATCACTTCCTCGCCGCGGCCGCCATTGCCCGTGCGATCGAAGAAGTAGTTGCCGCAGATGCCGTGCACCGACGGCGGCGCGCCGCAGACGATCGACAGGTTGTTCGGATTGGTGAAGGTCGGCACCACGCAGGCGCCGCGGAACGCCGCGCCCTCGGCCAGCAGCCGCTTCAGATACGGCGCGCTGCCGCTGGCGGCGGCCGCTTCCAGATAGTCGAACTCGCAGCCGTCGACGCAGACCACGACGACGGGCTGCTGCATCCATCGGTAGGTGCGCTGGTTGACGGTCACGGCGGGCTTGCCGGGCGAGGAGTCGGAGCGAGGGGCGGGCATGTCGGTGGTCCTGGACGGAGGAAGCGTAAGGGTCGGACGACGCCCGGCAGGGACCGGGCGCCGCCAGCCGGTGATCAATTCAGGCGGAGCCTGCAGGCGTGTCGGCCGGCGCCGCCGTGTCGGCTCCGGCCTGGCCCTGCACCGCCGCGTGCAGCCGGGCGCGGCCGCGTTCGACGTGTTCGCGCATCAGCCGGCCGGCAAGCTCCGGATCGCGCGACGCGATCGCCGAGACGATGTCGCGATGCTCCCGGGTCGAGGCCGGCATCGCGGTCGGCGCGGCGGACAGCGCCTCGCGGCGATACAGCGTCAATTCCTTGACCAGGCGTCGATAGGTCTCGAGCAGCTTGCCATTGCCGGCCAGCTCGACCATGCGATCGTGGAAGGCGAAGTTCAGCCGGGCATAGTCGTCGAGGTCGCGCGCCGCGCTGGCGGCGCCCAGCGCCTCGATCATCGCGCGCAGCTCACGCAGCGCTTCGGGCGTGATGCGCTGCGCCAGCTGCCGGCCGACGTATTCGTCCAGCACGGCACGCAACGCATAGATTTCGTCGGCCTCCTGCAGCGACACCGAGCGCACGAACACGCCGCGGTTCTTTTCGGTACGCAGCAGCCCGGCTTGCTCCAGCGCGCGAAAGGCCTCGCGCACCGGGCCGCGCGACACGTTGAGCTCGCTGGCCAGCTCGATCTCGTTGAGCTTGTCGCCCGGGGCGAGCTCGCCCGCGGTGATGCGCCGCTCCAGCTCCCGCTGCACCAGCGAGGTCAGCGACTGGCTCTGCAGGATCTCGATTTCGCTGGACAGCGGCGCTTGGCGGGACATGAACACTCCTGACTTGCTGGGATGGCGTTGCACGCGGCGCAGGGCGTTTCAGCGGTCCGCCAAGACCGGCCGGCGTGCGTGCATTTGCTGGTTGCGATTAAAGCAAGCGGTTTGTATATTGTCAACAAACCAAGACGCCGCGGAGCGCTGGATCGGAGAAAAAAGCGCGGCTCCGTATGGGCATATGTCTTGCAAGTGTTGCTACACAAGGGTTTCTCGGTGATTCAAGGTGGTGCATGGCTTCGTGTGGCACTGCACGTAATTCACCAAATTGACACAACATGGCACATACAATGCCACAAGGAGCCCCACAATGAGAACCGCCATGACACTTGCCAAGCAAGCCCTCGCCGCCACGGCCGCCCTTGTTCTGACCGGCGCCGCGTTCGCGCAGAAGACCACGCTGACCGTCTACACCGCCTGGGAAATCGAGACGCTGAAGCCCTACGCCGAGGGCTTCGCCAAGGTCGCCCCCGATATCGAACTGAAGTACGTGCGCGACTCGACCGGCGTGATCACCGCCAAGGCGCTCGCCGAAAAGGCCAACCCGCAGGCCGACGTGATCGCCGGCCTCGCCGCCTCGAGCCTGGAGTTGCTCAAGCAGGAAGGCATGCTCCAGCCCTATACGCCGAAGGGCTTCGAACGGCTGACGCGCGACTACAGCGACAAGGCGACGCCGCCCTCGTGGGTCGGCCTCGACGTCTGGGGCGCGACGGTGTGCTTCAACACCATCGAAGCGAAGAAGCGCAACCTGCCCAGGCCCGAGACCTGGCGCGATCTGGCCAAGCCGATCTACAAGGGCATGATCGTGATGCCCAACCCGGTCTCCTCTGGCACCGGCTTTCTCGACGTGACCGCGTGGCTGCAGCTGTTCGGCGAGCAGGAAGGCTGGAAGTACATGGATGCGCTGCACGAGAACATCGCCCAGTACACCCATTCCGGCTCGAAGCCGTGCAAGCAGGCCGGCGCCGGCGAATTTCCGATCGGCATCTCGTTCGAGTTGCGCGCGCACAAGACCAAGGCCGCCGGCGCGCCGATCGACATCATCTTCCCGCGCGAAGGACTGGGCTACGACATCGAGGCCGCGGCCATCGTCAAGGGCACCAGAAAGCAGGAGGCCGCGCAGCGCTATCTGGACTGGCTGGCCAGCAAGGAAGCCAACGAGCTGTTCGCGCGCGACTGGGCGATCGTGGCCTACCCCGGCGTGGCCCGCAAGATCGACACGATTCCGGCCGGCTACGAAAAGATGCTGGTCAAGAACGACTTCGGCTACATCGCGAAGAACCGCGAGCGCGTGCTGACCGAATGGCAGAAGCGCTACAGCGCCAAGGCCGAAAAGCAGTAAGCAGCGTCCGGTCCTCCGGCGCTCGTCGTCCCCGCGAAAGCGGGGACCCAGCGACTCTCGGAGACGCTGGATGCCCGCCTGCGCGGGAACGACGCAAAGCACGCGCTCATCGCGAGCCGCCACCGCCCGCAACCGACCCGATGGAGCCCACATCCATGTCCACGTCCCCCAGCAGGCACGATAGCTATCTGAGCCTGAAAGGCATCCACAAGCGGTTCGGCGGTGCCGACGGCTTCACCGCGCTGCGACATGTCGACCTCGACGTGCGCGAGGGCGAGCTGCTGTGTTTCCTCGGCCCGTCCGGCTGCGGCAAGACCACGCTGCTGCGGATCATCGCCGGCCTCGAATCGCAGACCGCCGGCACCATCATGCAGGCGGGGCGTGATATCTCGACGCTGCCGCCGATGGAGCGCGACTACGGCATCGTGTTCCAGTCGTATGCGCTGTTCCCCAACCTGACGGTCGCGGACAACGTCGCCTACGGGCTGGTCAACCGGCGCATGCGGCGCGAGCAGCGGCGTGCGCGCGTGGCCGAACTGCTGACCCTGGTCGGCCTGCCCGAGCGCGGCGCGCAATATCCCGGCCAGCTGTCGGGCGGGCAGCAGCAGCGCGTGGCGATCGCGCGGGCGCTGGCGACCTCGCCCGGCCTGCTGCTGCTCGACGAGCCGCTGTCCGCGCTCGACGCGCGCGTGCGGGTGCGGCTACGCAGCGAGATTCGCGCGCTGCAGCAGCGGCTGAACATCACCACGATCCTGGTCACGCACGACCAGGAGGAAGCGCTGTCGATGGCGGACCGCATCGTCGTGATGAACCACGGCGCGATCGAGCAGATCGGCACGCCGGCGCAGATCTACCAGCGCCCGGCCACGCCGTTCGCGGCGGACTTCGTCGGCAAGACCAATATGCTGCCCGCGACGGTAGACAGCGACGGCCATCTGCGGCTGGGCGAACGGCGCCTGCAATGCATCGCGCCGCCGGGCTGCTGTACCGATGACACCGTGCAGGTCTTCTTCCGGCCGGAGGATGTCTGCGTGCGCGGCTGCGACCAGCAGGGCGAAAACGTGCTCGACGCCACCGTCGACAAGATCGAGTTTCTCGGCGCGTTCTCGCGGCTGACGCTGAAGCTGGCCGACGGTGGCGCCACCGCGGCGCCGCTCTATGCCGACCTGTCGCTCAACGACATGCACGAACTGCGTCCCAGCGCCGGCGATCCGCTGCGCCTGGCCATTCCCGCCGACCGCCTGCGAGTGTTCCGCCAGCCATGAGCCTGCTCCTGTCGAAGGCGCCCGCGCCGCCTGTCACGCCGCTATCTCCCGCTTTCGCGCCCGCCACCGTCCTCGGCACGGTCCGTACGCACTGGACCGACCGCATCGCGCACGCGCTGTTGTGCGCCGCCGCGCTGGCGCTGCTGTGCTTCGTGCTGGCGCCGATCGTGATGATCCTCGCCAGGAGCGTGCAGAACCGCGACGGCACGCTGGCCGGCATCGCGCATCTCCGCGCATACCTGGCCACGCCGGCGCTGTGGCACTCGGTCTGGAACAGCGTCTGGGTATCGGCGCTGGCCACCGCCATCACGGTGCCGCTGGCCTTTACCTTCGCCTATGCGCTGACGCGCAGCCGCATCGGCGCCAAGGGCCTGCTGCGCAATCTCGCGCTGATTCCGCTGCTGGCACCGTCGCTGCTGGCCGCGATCTCGTTCATCTTCTGGTTCGGCAACCAGGGACTGCTCAAGCCCTATATGGGCGGCGTGCAGATCTACGGGCCGCTCGGCGTGGTCGGCGCGCTGGTGTTCGCCACCTTCCCGCATGCGCTGATGATCCTGATCACGGCGCTGTCGCTGACCGATGCCAGGCTGTACGAAGCGGCCGATGCGCTGGGCACGTCGACCGTCCGCAAGTTCCTCACGATCACGATCCCCGCCGCGCGCTATGGCCTGATCAGTGCCTCGATGGTGGTATTCACCTATGCGATCTCCGACTTCGGCATCCCGAAGGTGATCGGCGGCAACTTCCCCATGCTGGCCACCGACATCTACAAGCTGGTGATCGGCATGCAGGACTTCTCGCAGGGCGCGGTGGTCGCGCTGATGCTGCTGGTGCCGGTGCTGATCACCTACTGCATCGACGCGCGGGTGCAGCGCCGCCAGATGGCACAGATGTCGGCCCGCTCGGTGCCCTACGTGCCGCGTCGCAGCCGCCGTTTCGATGCCGCGATGGCGACGTTCTGCTGGATGGTCGCCGCGCTGATGGTTGCCGTGATGGGCATGGCGGTCTACGCGTCGTTCGTCAAGCTGTGGCCCTATGACTTCTCGCTGTCGCTGAACCACTACCGGCTCGGACTGGTGGAAGGCGGCGTCGTCGCTTCGTACTTCAACAGCCTGAAGCTGGCGCTGGCCTGCGCGCTGGTCGGTCCGGTCTTCATCTTCACCACCGCCTATCTGCTGGAGAAGACCCGTGGCCTGCAGTGGCTGCGCGGCTTCGTGCGGCTGATGGCGGTGCTGCCAATGGGCGTGCCGGGGCTGGTGCTTGGGCTGGGCTACATCTTCTTCTTCGTGCCGGCCGCCAATCCGCTCCATGTCCTGTACCAGACGCTGGGCATGCTGGTGCTGGTGACGATCGTCCATTACTACGCGTCGTGCCATCTGACCGCGGTGACGGCGCTCAAGCAGCTCGACGGCGAGTTCGAGGCCGTCTCCGCCTCGCTGAAGGTGCCGTTCTACACCACCTTCCTGCGCGTGACCGTGCCGGCCTGCCTGCCCGCGATCGTCGAGATCTCGCGCTACCTGTTCATCAACGCGATGACCACCGTGTCGGCGGTGGTGTTCCTGTACGGCGCCGATACCAAGCTGGCTTCGGTCGAGATCGTCAACCTCGACGAATCGGGCGATATCGGCCCGGCCGCGGCGATGGCGACGCTGGTCGTGCTGACCTGCGCCGCCGCCTGCCTGGCGTACCACGGCCTGCAGCGCTGGCTCGAGCGCCGCACACAGGCATGGCGCGGCGCCGGTGATCGCGACTGAGCCCTCGGCGGCAAACCACGACAAACGATGACAAACGATTCCCGCTCCGCCACACCCTGCCAGGAGATTCGACCATGATTCGCGGCAACGACCCCATTCTGCTGACGCCCGGCCCTCTGACCACCTCGCTCGCGACCAAGCAAGCCATGCTGCGCGACTGGGGGTCGTGGGACGCCGCCTTCAACGCCATCACCGGCAGCCTGTGCGAGGATCTGATTCGCATCGTGCACGGCGAAGGCACCCACGTCTGCGTGCCGATGCAGGGCAGCGGCACGTTTTCCGTCGAAGCGGCGATTGCGAACGTGGTGCCGCGCGACGGCAAGGTGCTGGTGCCGCAGAACGGGGCCTATTGCCAGCGCATCCTGAAGATCTGCAAGGCGATCGGCCGCGCCGCGGTCGAACTGGCCATCCCGGAGGACCAGCCCGCCAGCGCGGCGGCCATCGAGGCCGCGCTGGCCGCCGACCCGTCGATCACCCATGTGGCGCAGGTCCATTGCGAGACCGGCGCCGGCGTGCTCAATCCCCTGCCCGAGATCGCGCAGCTGTGCGCGCGGCTCGGCAAGGGCCTGATTGTCGATGCGATGAGTTCGTTCGGCGCGATCGACATCGATGCGCGGACGATGCCGTTCGACGCGCTGGTGGCGGCCACCGGCAAATGCATCGAGGGCGTGCCCGGCATGGGCTTCGTGCTGGTCAGGAAGGACGTGCTGGAGGCCAGCCAGGGCAACAGCCATTCGCTGGCGCTCGATCTGTACGACCAGTACGCCTATATGCAGAAGACCACGCAGTGGCGTTTCACGCCGCCCACGCACGTGGTGGCCGCCTTCCGGGCGGCGCTGGACCAGTATCTGGCCGAGGGCGGGCAGGCTGTGCGTGGCGACCGCTATCGCCGCAACTGCGCCGCGCTGGTCGATGGCATGCGCGAACTGGGCTTCCGCCCCTTCCTGCGTCCCGAGGTACAGGCGCCGATCATCGTGACGTTCCACGCGCCGGACAACCCGCGCTACGACTTCAAGACCTTCTATGCGAAGGTACGAGAGCGCGGCTATATCCTCTATCCGGGCAAGCTGACGCAGGTCGAGACCTTCCGCGTCGGCTGCATCGGGGCGATCGACGACAACGAAATGCGCAACGTGGTGTCGGCGATCGGGCTGACGCTGCAGGAGATGGGCATCGACATGGCGGCGCAGCTGGCCAAGGCGGCATGACCCTTCCCGCCGACTTCCACTGGATGGCGTTCGTCGCGGTGATGCTGTCCGCGGTGATGCACGCCTCCTGGAATGCGATCGTCAAGATCGGCGGCGACCGCCTGTCGTCGATGGCGCTGATCGACACGTTCTGCCTGCTGGCGGCGCTGCCCTTCCTGCTGCTGGTGCCGCTGCCCGCGCCGGCGGTCTGGCCCTTCCTGCTGGCGACGGTCTGCCTGGAGGTCGTCTACAAGCTGTCGCTGGTGGCCGCCTACAACCGCGGCGACTTCAGCCAGGCCTATCCGCTGATGCGGGGCTGCGCGCCGATGATGGTCGCGCTGCTGCTGCTCGCGATGGGCAGCGAGCGGCTCGGCCCCGGCGGCTACGCCGGCATCGCGCTGATCTGCTGCGGGCTGGTCAGCCTGGTGCGGTGGCGCACGCAATCGCCGCAGTTGATGGGGTTCGCGCTGCTGGCCGGCGCGTGCCTGGCGGGAGGCACCGTGATCGACGGCACCGCGGTCAAGCGCCACGGGCAGGTGTTCTCGTACATCGTCTGGCTGCAGACGCTGTCGCATCTGTTCATGCCGGGCTATGCGGCGGTCCGGCGCGGCCGCACGCTGCTGACGCTGCTGCGCACCGAGTGGAAGCGCGCGTGGATCGGCGGCATCAACCGGGTCGGCTCGTATGCGCTGATGCTGTGGGCGATGACGCTGGCGCCGGTCGCCAAGCTGGCCGCGCTGCGCGAATCGAGCGTGATCTTCGCCGCGCTGCTGGGCTACTTCCTGCTGCGCGAGCCGTTCGACCGGCGGCGGCTACTGGCGACCGCGCTGGTGCTGGCGGGGATCGTGACGTTGCAGCTGGCGAGGTAGGACGTGGGGAATGGGGACGCTGCTGCCCTCTCCCCTACCCCTCTCCCGCAAGCGGGAGAGCGGAGCAAACCAGCGGCTTGACTTGGCTGCCGCCCTCTCCCCAACCCCTCTCCCGCAAGCGGGAGAGCGGAGCAAGCCGGTGGCGGGACGTGACTGCTGCGTGCGACTCGGCTGCTCTCTCCCGGGAGAGAGCAGCGAACTGGTGGCTTGACATGACTGCTACATCCGAACCCGGCTCCCCTCTCCCGCGGGCGGGAGAGGGGTGGGGGAGAGGGCCGGCGCGTGCCCCTGCCCCCGCCTGGCACCCCTGCCCCTTCCGGAAGTACAATCGCCTTGTCTCGTTTTCCGGAACGGAGGAATCGCTTTGAAAACCGCCACCACCGCCGCGGCGACTGCTCCGCGCGCGCGCGGGGCCGCCAAGGCCAGCGCGGCCGCCGCAGCCAAGGCCGCTGCGCGGCCTGCCCCGGTGCCGCCCTCGCCGCCGCCCAGCGACGCGGCGAACGACCGCGGCGACACACCGACACTGAGGGCCTTTGCGCTGCTCGAATTCCTGGTCGCCGCGGACCGGCCGCTGACGCTGGCGGAGATCATGCAGGGCTTCGAGGCGCCGAAGGCCTCGCTGCACCGGATGCTGGGCGCGCTCGAGTCCGGCGGGCTGGTGATCCGCGAACCGGGCGCGCGCAACGCCTATGCGGTCGGCCCGCGGCTGGCCCGGCTGGGCGTGGCCATCGTCACGCATTCCGGCACCCGCCAGCTGCGCCACGCGATCCTGTCGCGGCTGGTCGAGGATATCGGCGAGACCGTCAACCTGACCATGCTGCACGAGAGCGCGGTGCTCTATCTGGACCGCATGGAGGCGCCCTGGCCGTTGCGGCTGGACCTGAAGCCCGGTTCTCATGTGCCGCTGCACTGCTCGGCCAGCGGCAAGCTGCTGCTCGGGCTGCTGCCGCGCGAACAGCGCCGCGCGCTGGTGCGGCAGCTGCCGCTGGAACGCTTCACGCAGAACACCATCACCGACGTCGAACTGCTCGAGGCCGAGCTGGACCGCTGCGCGCACAAGCAGATCGGCGTCGACAACGAGGAGTTCGTCGCCGGCATCAGCTGCGTGGCGGTGCCGGTGCGCG
This sequence comes from Cupriavidus sp. JZ107, assembly GCF_053903255.1. Lineage (NCBI taxonomy): Bacteria > Pseudomonadati > Pseudomonadota > Betaproteobacteria > Burkholderiales > Burkholderiaceae > Cupriavidus > Cupriavidus sp. JZ107. The sequence goes on from NZ_CP096480.1 coordinate 1,659,800, forward strand.
ACGAGCGCGGGCAGGTGGTGGCCGCCCTCGCCGTCCATGCGCCGACGGTGCGCTCGCCGCTGTCGCGTTCGCTGGAATTCGTGCCGCGGCTGCAGCAGGCGGCGGCGGATCTGGCGTCGACGTTCTAAGACCTGAGCGCCCGGCAGTAGTGGCCCCTCTCCCGCAGGCGGGAGAGGGGAGTAGTCCAGCGACATCGCGCATCAGCCCATCAAGCCCTTCCCTTCCACGGCACCAGCCACTTTTCCACGGCACGCATCAGCAGATCGAAGCCATAGGCGATCAGCCCGATCAGCACGATGCCCATCACCACCACGTCGGTACGCAGGAAATTCGAGGCGTTGAGCACCATCTGGCCCAGGCCGGCGGTGGCGGCCACCATCTCGGCCGCGACCAGCGTGGTCCAGCCGAAGCCGATCGCGATGCGCATGCCGGTCAGAATGTCGGGCAGCGCGGCGGGCAGCACCACATGGCGGATCACCTGCCACGGCGTGGCGCCCATCGAATAGGCCGCGTTGATCTGCTCGATCGTCACCGAACGCACGCCGGCGCGCGCGGACATCGCCATCGGCGCGAAGCAGGCGAGGAAGATCAGCAGGATCTTCGAGGTCTCGTCGATGCCGAACCAGATCACGATCAGCGGCAGATAGGCCAGCGGCGGCAGTGGCCGGTAGAACTCGATCGGCGGATCGAACACGCCGCGCGCGATGCGTGACACGCCCATCAGCACGCCGACCGGCACCGCGGTGACGGCCGCCAGCGCGAAGGCGCCGAACACGCGCACCATGCTGGCCCAGAAATGGTCGAGCAGCGGCAGGCCGCCCTGCACATTGCCGTTCCACGCATCGACAAAGGCCTTGCCGATCGACTCCGGCGTCGGCAGGAACAGCGGCGGCAGCCAGCCGAAATGGCTGGCGACCCACCACAGCACCAGCAGCGACACCACGGTGACCACGGAAATGCGCGAGCTGGAGCCCTCGCCCGGCATCCGGTAACCGGAGACCGTGCGGAGCTTGCGCGTTGGCGATGCCGGCGAGGCGGGCGATGCGGGCGATGCGATGGTGGCGCTCGTGGTGGAAGACATCTCGTTGGCAACGAGGGCGCCCGGCGCGCGCGTCGCGCCCGGCAGGCTCTGAACGGTGGCAGGCATCGGCTTATCCTTGTGGCGTGGCATGGATCAGGTCGACGATTTCCTCGCGGTGGCGAATGAAATCCGGATCGGATTTGACGGCGCGCGCATCGCCGCATTCGATATAGCGGCGCGCATACGGCAGCTCGTAGGTGTGGGCGATGCGGCCCGGCGACGGCGTCATCACGATCAGCCGTGTGGCCAGGAACAGCGCCTCCTCGACGCTGTGCGTGATGAAGAAAACGATCTTCTGCTCGCGCGCCCACAGTTGCAGGATCAGCGCCTGGATCGATTCGCGCGTCAACGCGTCCAGCGCGCCCAGCGGTTCGTCCATCAGCATCACCGCCGGATCGTTGGCCAGCGCACGTGCGATGCCGACGCGCTGCTGCATGCCGCCCGACAACTGGTAGACCGGCTTGTCCGCGACATGCTCCAGCCCGACCAGCGCCAGCTTGTCGCGCGCGATGCGCAGCCGCTCGGCACGGCCGGCGCCACGCATGCGCAAACCCAGCGCGACGTTGTCCGCGACGTTGAGCCACGGCATCAATGCATGCTTCTGGAACACGACGCCGCGTTCGGCGCCGGGCCCGTTGACGGCGCGGCCGTCGAGCCGGATCTCGCCTTCGGACGGTTGCATGAAGCCGGCGATGCAGGACAGCAGCGTGGTCTTGCCGCAGCCGGAGGCGCCCAGCGCGACGACGAAGTCGCCGCGTTCCATGGTCAGGTTGACCTGCGACAGCGCGAGCGTCTGCGCACCGCCCGCGCCGCCATAGTTGACGCTGAGGTTGTCGATTTCGAGTTTGGCCATCTCGGCTCCCTGTGGGGTCGTTGGCGAATCGCTGGAAGAACTGGACAGGCGGCGGCTCAACGCATCGCCCGCTTGACCCACTCGGCATTGACGCCGGCGGAGTAGTCCGGCAGCACGGTCTGGATCGTGCCCTGCTCCTTCAGGAACTGCGCCGCGGACTGCAGGGCCTTGGCCGCGCCGCCGCCGAGCCAGCGCGCCGAAGCCTGCTCCTCCAGCGTCGGGAACGCGTACAGCGACATGCTGCCCGGCACGTCCTCGGGCTTGGCGCCCGACACTTTCGCGACGGTCTTGACCATCGGCGAATCGGCGGTCCACGCGGCCTTGTTCTTGCGATAGCTGTCATCCGCGGCGGCCAGCATCCTGACGAACTTGACCATGAAGTCCGGGTTCTCCCGCGCGAACTTCTTGCTGACGATCATGCCGTCGAAGGTGGCCTTGCCGGTCGACTGCGCGATCTGCCCCGAGGTCAGCAGCACCTTGCCGGTCGGCTTGATGCGCGCCAGCACCGGGTCCCAGATGAAGGTCGCGTCGATGTCGCCGCGCTGCCAGGCCGCGGCGACTTCCGGCGGCCGCATGTTCATGATGCGGACCTGCTTCGGATCGACCTTGGCCTGCTCCAGCGCGACCAGCGTGTGATAGTGCGTGGTCGAGACGAACGGCACGCCGACGCGCTTGCCCTTCAGATCGGCGACGCTGTCGATGCGCGTGCCGTTGCGCGCGACCATCGCCTCGGCGGCGTTGATGTCGTCGAGAATCCAGAACAGCTCGACGTCCAGCCCCTGCGACAGCGCCGAGGCAATCGGCGAGGTGCCGGCCTCGCCGATCGCGATCTGTCCCGACGCCATCGCGCGAATCACGTCGCCGCCGCCGGAAAACTGGCGGAACGACACCTTGTAGCCGGTCTGCTTCTCGATCTCCTTGGCGTCCTGCACATGGCGCCATGGCACCACCATGTCCTGGTAGGCGATCACCACCTCCTTGCTCTGTGCCAGCGCGCCCGTCTGCACGGCGGCGGCCAGCACTGCGCCTGTTGCGAACTGCTTGATCCAACGCTCGATCCAACGCATCGTCGTATTCCTCAAGAAAGACAGGTTGCGTGCCGCGGCAGGGAGCCAGGGAGCGGCACGGAGAATCCAGGCACCGGCGAGGTGCCTACTCGAGGAGGGGAAGACTGGAAGCAGGTCGCATGCCAATGTCTCCTTGCAGTGGACGGCTGTCGCGTCCTTTGATCGGCCGTCGCCGCATCGTGGCGGCAATCGGCGGCCAACGCCTTGCACGTTGGGTAGCGCTATCGTAGGCAGCGGGTGGCGCGCGCCATAGTGCCACTGGGCGGCAATCGTGGGTCCAAGCACGGACCGGCCGCCGAACGGCACCGTATTCGGCTCTGCTGCCAGCCGCGCGCGCCCTTCCATCGCACCATGACGGTCCCTTGTGTCCCGTTTTAGTGCGCATGACGTACCGTTTTTCGAGATTTTTGTTGACCGCGAGGGCCAGCCGACCTATGCTTCGGTCAAATCCCGTTTTCGGTACGTTTCATCCCGCTTTTTTATTCACCGTATCCGCCATGAAAGCGATCCACCGCATCATCGAGCGCGCGCGCTCGTCCCCCCGGCGCGTCGTGCTGTGCGAGGCGGAGGATCCGCGCGTGCTGCAGGGCGCGCGGCGCGCCACGGAAGAAGGCATCGCGCGCATCGTGCTGGTCGGCGATGCCGCCCGCATCGCCGATGCCGCCGAGCGGCACGGCATCGCGCTGGACGGCCTGGACGTGGTGGACCCGGCCAGCGCTGCGCAGCGGGACCGCTACGCCGAGCAATGGCTGGCGCTGCGCCGATCGAAGGGGATGACGCCCGAGCAGGCGCAACGCGACGTGCTGGCGCCGCTGTGCTTCGCCAACCTGATGGTGCGGGCCGGCGACGCCGACGGCTCGGTGGCCGGTGCGGTCCATACCACTGCCGACGTGGTGCGCCACGCGATCCAGATCATCGGCATCGCGCCGTCGTTCCGCCTGGTATCGAGCTTCTTCCTGATGATGTTCTGCGAGCCCTTCCACTCGCTGAAGGGCGGGCTGATCTTCTCCGACTGCGGCCTGGTGATCGACCCGGACGCCGAAGCGCTGTCCGAGATCGCGATGGCCGCCGCCGACAGCGCGCAGAGCCTGCTGATGGAGACGCCGCGCGTGGCGATGCTGTCGTTCTCGACCAATGGCAGCGCCCACCACGCCGCCGTGGACAAGGTCGCCGCGGCGACGCAGCGCGTGCGTGCGCTGCGGCCCGGCCTGGCGATCGACGGCGACGTGCAGCTCGACGCGGCGATCGTCGCCGAGATCGCCGAGCGCAAGCTGCCGGCGTCGCAGGTGCACGGGCATGCCAACGTGCTGGTGTTCCCGAGCCTGGAGGCCGGCAATATCGGCTACAAGCTGGCCGAGCGGCTGGGCGGCGCGGTGGCGATCGGACCGATGCTGCAGGGCTTGCGGCGCCCCGCCAACGATCTGTCGCGCGGCTGCAGCGCCGACGACATCTTCCATGTGATCGCGGTGACCGTGGTGCAGGCACAGGCCGCGGACCTCGAAGACGGCGATGCCGGCGCGCAGATGGCGCTGCCCATCGACCTGCCTGCCGCCACGCCGCCATCGGGAGCCGCGCAGTCCCGATGAATCTCGAAACCTTGCTGCCGGTACTGGCTCTGCTCGGGCTCGGCAGCTACTTCCAGACCGTGACCGGGTTCGGCATGGGTCTGATCGTGATGGGCGCGGCCAGCGGCCTGCATCTGGCACCGGTCGCCACGCTGGCCGCGCTGGTCAGCCTGCTGACGCTCGCCAACGGCGCGCTGGCGCTGCCGGGCAAGCTGCACCATATCGACTGGCGCGCGGTGCGGGCCGCCACGCTCGGCATCCTGCCGTCGGTGGTCGCCGGTGTCGTGCTGCTGCACTACCTGAGCGGCACCGCCGCCGGCGTGCTGCAGCTGATGCTCGGTGCGGTCGTGCTGTATGGCGGCATCGGCGCCGCGCTGCGCCCCGCCGCGCTGCCAAGCCGCTCCGGCGACGGCAGCTTCTTCGTCAGCGGCGTCTGCGGCGGCCTGCTCAGCGGCCTGTTCGGCGTCTCGGGGCCGCCGCTGATCTTCCAGTTCTACCGTCAGCCGCTGAACATGGTGCAGATCCGCTGCGCGCGGATCCTGGTCTTCACCACCACTTCGGCCGTCCGCACCGCCTACAGCGCCTGGCAAGGCGAGCTGGCCGGCGACGTGTGGCTGCAGGCCGCGCTGGCCTTCCCGGTCGTGGCCCTGAGCACGATCGCGGCACGGCGCTTCCCGCCGCCGCTGTCGACGGAAGCCACGCGAAGAGTCGCGTTTGGCGTGCTGGTCGTGCTGGGTGCGTACTTGATGGTGGGAGCGCTGTGGCAGTGGTTTGGGGCCCCCTCCACCTAGGCTCTCGGGTTAACGTTGCCGATCGTAATCCTTATCAGTCTTCAACGCTCGACATGATCATAAAGATTACGATCGCACTCTTTATACCTGCCCTGGCGCAAGAACCGGTATAAAGTATTCGAGCGAATACGATAAGCTCCCCAAATCGGACATTCGCCCTATAATGATGCCGATCGACTACGGTATCGTGCCATGCACGTCCCCATCTCCGACCCTGAAGTGCTCGGGCAACTGGTCCGCGCCGCTCGCCTGTCCCAACGGCTCACCCGCGATGAAGTGGCGCGGGGTACAGGCCTGTCACCAACTTTCATCTCCAACGTCGAAGCGGGAAAATCCACGGCCCAATTGGGAAAGGTCCTGCACCTGCTGCGCGAGCTGGGCGTGTTGCTGTCCGCCGAAGCCTTCGATGTCGAACCATGGATGGCGAACCCCAAGACGGTCACCAAACGGCGGGTGCGGAAATGAACGGCGATTCGCGGACGTTGATGGCAAGTGCCAATGGCATCGGGATCGGCAAGCTGGTCGAGGACAACGGCGTCTGGAGCTTTGAATACGACCCGCTGTGGCTGCAGCGCCCAGACCGGTTTGCCTTGTGTCCCGACTTGCCGTTGCAGCCTGGCCGCCAAACGGACACCAGTACCGATCGCCCGGTGCAATGGTTCTTCGACAACCTCTTGCCGGAGGAAGAGCAACGCGGCTTGTTGGCGACGGCGGCAAGGCTGGACGTCGACGACGCCTGGTCGATGCTCGCCTACTACGGGGCCGAGTCCGCTGGCGCCATCACGCTGCTGCCGCCGGGCGCCGACGAGCCGGCGCCCGGGCGCGTTCCTCTTCCGCTGGAAACATTGAACGCGCGGATTCTCGACTTGCCCCGCCGCCCTCTCGATGCGAACGCCCCCAAACACATGTCGGTCGCGGGTGCCCAACACAAGCTCGCCGCGATTCTCGAGGGCGGACCGGGACACTGGAGCATCTGGGAACCCGTCGGCGCGGAACCGTCGACGCATATCCTGAAGCCGGATTCCCGATCCGAGACCTGGCGCCACACCGCGATCAACGAGTTCTTTTGCATGCGGCTGGCCGCACGCGCTGGCCTTCCCGTTCCCGCCACCGCCTTTCTTCGCGTACCGGCGCCCGTGTTCGCCGTGGCGCGATTCGACCGCCGCAGCGCCGATGGGCGGATCTGGCGGCGTCATGTCATCGACGGCATGCAGATACGGGGAAAGAGCCGCGTCCTCAAGTATGCGCAGAGCTCGACTGAGACCGTGAAACAACTGATCGCGCTGACCTTGCAACGCACCGCGTCGCGCCTGGCGCTGTATCGGTGGATCGCCTTCAATGTGCTGATGGGCAATGGCGACGCTCACATGAAGAATCTGTCCTTTTTCAGCGGGCCGCGCGGCTATGCGCTCGCGCCTTTCTACGATCTGGTCAGCACCGTGGTCTATGACACGGTCACCTACCGAAACAACGACCCGTTCTGGCCGGACTCCGAATTGACCATGCCGATCGGCAACGCCCGCCATTTCCGCGACATACGCCGTGACGACGTGATACAGGCCGGCGTGGAATTGGGCCTGTCCGAAGGTGGAGCGGCGACCGAACTCGACGCGTTGCTCGCCACGCTGGAACGCGCCAAGGGTGAGGTCGTCGAGCAGGTCGTGGCTGAGGCCCAACCTGATGCAGGTGAAATGCGGATATTGAACTCCATCCTTTTCATGCCGCTCGCGCAGATGTCGAGGCAACTGCAACGCTAGCCGGCGCCCGACTCGGCGTCAGCCTTGCGCCGAGCGTCCCCCACTCCCCACCCACCTCGCAATGACATCGATCGCCGCCGTATCCAGCGGCCGGGTGGTATCCAGCGGAAAGTGGCGCCGGTAGTAAGGGCTCAGGTCCAGGTCGACGCCGAGCCCCATCAGTTCGATCCGCCCCTGGGCCTCGTGGCGGGCCGCCACGTCCTTCAGATGGTCGTCCAGCAGCCGTTCGCCGTTGGCCTGCGCGGTGGCGCGGTCCATCGGGCTGCCGTCGGATACCACCACCAGCAGACGGCGTGCCTGCGGGCGTGACAGCAGGCGGGCGCAGGCCCAGTCGACCGCTTCGCCATCGATGCCTTCGCGGAACAGATCGGCCTTGAACAGCGCGGCGATGCCGGTCCGTGCGCGGCGCCAGCTGGTGTCGGCATCCTTGAACACCAGATGGCAGACCTCGTTGAGGCGGCCCGGTGACGGCGGGCGGCCCGCCGCCTGCCAGTCGCGCGCCACGCGGCCGCCGTTCCAGGCGCCAGTGGTGAAGCCGAGCACTTCGGTGGCGAGGCCCGCGGCATCGGCCGCGCGGGTCATCACATCGACCAGCAAGGCGATCTGGTCGATATGCGCCTTCATCGAGCCCGAGCAATCGATCAGGAACGCCAGCACCGCATCGATGCGCGCCTGCAGGCGGGGCTGGCGGAAGATGCGCGGCTGTCCGCCGGCACAGGCAAGCTGCGCGAGCCGGCTGCGGTCGAGCCGGCCCTCTTCGTCGCCGGACGACCATCCATCGGCGGCCGGCAGCGCGAAGGCCGACGACAACGTGCGAGCGATGCGGACCGGATTGATGCCACCGCCGACGATGCGCCGGTCCAGGCGTTCGCGCCATGCCTGCAGCGAAGCCTGCCGCGCCAGCGTGGCGGCGCGCAGCTCGCGGTCGTAGCGGGTGGTAAAGGCAGCGTAGGCCGGCGCACGGGCCTCGTTGGCGCGGGCACGAGCACCGCCGGTGCCCGCGCCGCCTGCTTCCTGTAACAACGCCTCGTCCTCGAAGTCGAGCAGCAGCGAGAAGCCGTCGCGCACGGATTCGTGCGCTTCACGCCCATCGTCGTCGGCCAGGCCTGCGCGACGGGCATCGTCGCGCAGCATCCCGGCCACCATCTCCGCCGCGGCCAGCGCGTGTTCGGCAAAGGCGCGCTGGTCGGCGCGCGTGCGCCGCATGCCGGCCAGCGCGGTGCCCAGCGCAGGCACGATCGCCGCGCGCGTGGCCTCGATCAGGTCCTCGGTCTCCTCGACCACCGGCCGGCCCGACAGGCGCGACCAGGCCACCTGCGCCACCGTGTAGACCAGGATGCCGAAACGCCCTTCCGTCAGGCCTGAGCGATGGAAGGCCAGCGACCATCGTTCGAAGCGGGCATGAAGGTTGGCGGCCACACCCGGCATGCCGGCGGGCAGATGGGTCTCGCAGCGCAACTGCTCGAACAGTTCAAACAGCAGCCGCGCGACGGGGTCGGCGGGCCGCAGGGCGCGATGCAGGTCCGCATCGCCATGGCGCAGGCGCAGCGCGACGGCGTCCACGCTGCCGCGCAGGTCGGGGAAGGAGTCGCGGCCGACATCGGTCAGCACGTGCGGCGCGTGCAGCGGCAGCGGCCGTTGGCCGCGCCATGGCCTTCCCGCGCGGTAATGCAAGGCGGCGTCCCCTGCCAGCGCGCGCAAGGCCGCCGCGCACAACGCCTCGCGCCGGCGCTGCGTCGCAGCCGGCAGCGCGGGTTTCGCGGGCTCCGTGATCGCGGCGTCCGTGGTTCCCGACGCGTCCGGTATCGCCGGCGTCGACATCGTCAGGCCGCCGCGTCGCCGCAGGGCTCCAGCTCGGTACCGAAGCCGCGCTGGAAATACTCGGCCACGATCGGGCGCTCGCCCGGCTCGCACTTGTTCAGGAAGCTGAGCCGGAACGCCAGCGCCGGATCGCGAAAGATCTGGCAGTTCTCGGCCCAGGCGATCACGGTGCGCGGCGACATCAGCGTCGACACGTCGCCCGCGGCAAACCCTTCGCGCGTCAACTGCGCGACGGCGACCATGGTGCCAACCAACTCGCGTCCGGCCGCGTCGGCCAGTTCCGGCACGCGCGCCAGCACGATATCGATCTCCGCCTCGCGCGGCAGATAGTCCAGCGTCGCCACCACGTTCCAGCGGTCGATCTGCGCGTGGTTCAGCAGGTGGGTGCCGTGATACATGCCGGTCAGATTGCCAAGCCCGACCGTGTTGGCGGTCGCGAACAGCCGGAAGAACGGATGCGGCTGGATCACGCGGTTCTGGTCCAGCAGCGTGAACCGGCCATCGCGCTCGAGCACGCGCTGGATCACGAACATCACGTCCGGCCGGCCCGCGTCGTATTCGTCGAACACCAGCGCGATCGGCCGCTGCAGCGCCCACGGCACGATGCCCTCCTGGAATTCGGTGACCTGCTGGCCGTCGCGCAGCACCACGGTGTCGCGCCCGACCAGGTCCATGCGGCCGATATGCCCATCGAGGTTGACGCGTACGCACGGCCAGTTAAGCCGCGCCGCCACCTGCTCGATATGGGTCGACTTGCCGGTGCCATGCATGCCCTGCACCAGCACCCGGCGGTTGCTGACGAAACCGGACAGGATCGCCAGCGTGACCTCCGGTTCGAAGCGGTAGCCCGGATCGATCTCCGGCACGTGATCGTCGCGCACGCCGAAGGCCGGCACCCGCATCGCGCTGTCGATGCCGAACACTTCACGCACCGACACCATCCGGTCCGGCGTCACGCTGGCAAGGTCGATCGCCACTTCGGTTTCTCCTGGATAAGGCTGGACTACTTCGACGCGCCGCGCAGGCGCATGCCCGCCGCCGGCTGTTTACGAGGCCATCTTATCCCAGTCTCACTTTTAGGTACAACTCATACCGAATAATGGATTTTCCTATTGACGATGCTCAAGGTCCGTCCTACATTTCAGCCAAACAACAGTTTTCGGTACATCCCGTACCGTTTTACGAGTCACAACGATCCCAACCTACCGGAGACCGCAAGCATGTCCGACCACACCCCCACCGCCGGCCCGCAAGCCATGACGCCTTCCGAGGCCTTTGTCGAAACCCTCGCCGCCAACGGCGTGACCGATATGTTCGGCATCATGGGTTCGGCCTTCATGGACGCGATGGACATCTTCGCGCCCGCCGGCATCCGCCTGATCCCGGTCGTGCATGAGCAGGGCGCCGGCCATATGGCCGACGGCTATGCGCGCGTGTCGGGCCGCCACGGCGTCGTGATCGGCCAGAACGGCCCCGGCATCAGCAACTGCGTGACCGCGATTGCCGCGGCCTACTGGGCGCACAGCCCGGTGGTCATCGTCACGCCCGAGGCCGGCACCATGGGCATCGGCCTGGGCGGCTTCCAGGAAGCCAACCAGTTGCCGATGTTCCAGGAGTTCACCAAGTACCAGGGCCACGTCACCAATCCGGCGCGCATGGCCGAATTCACCGGCCGCTGCTTCGATCGCGCGATGGCCGAGATGGGCCCGACCCAACTGAACATTCCGCGCGACTACTTCTACGGCCAGATCAAGGCCGAGATTCCGCAGCCGCGCCGGCTGGACCGCGGCCCGGGCGGCGAGCAGAGCCTGAACGAAGCGGCCGAACTGCTGGCGCAGGCCAAGTTCCCGGTGATCATCTCCGGCGGCGGCGTGGTGATGGCCGATGGCGTCGAGGAATGCAAGGCGCTGGCCGAGCGGCTGGGCGCGCCGGTGGTCAACAGCTATCTGCACAACGACTCCTTCCCCGCGAGCCACCCGCTGTGGTGCGGTCCGCTGGGCTATCAGGGCTCGAAGGCGGCGATGAAGCTGATCTCGCGCGCCGACGTCGTGGTGGCGCTCGGTTCGCGGCTTGGACCGTTCGGCACGCTGCCGCAGCACGGCATGGACTACTGGCCGAAGACGGCCAAGATCATCCAGATCGACGCCGACCACAAGATGCTCGGCCTGGTCAAGAAGATCTCGGTCGGCATCTGCGGCGACGCCAAGGCGGCCGCCGTCGCGCTGACCGAACGGCTGGCCAACCGCACGCTGACCTGCGACGCGACCCGCGCCGCGCGCGCCGACCAGATCGCCACCGAGAAGGCCGCCTGGGAGAAGGAACTGGACGAGTGGACGCACGAGCGCGACCCGTTCAGCCTGGACATGATCGAGGAGCAGAAGAACGAACGGACGCCGAATGGCGGCACCTACCTGCATCCGCGCCAGGTGCTGCGCGAACTCGAGAAGGCGATGCCGGCCGACGTGATGGTGTCGACCGACATCGGCAACATCAACTCGGTGGCCAACAGCTATCTGCGCTTCGAGAAGCCGCGCAGCTTCTTCGCGGCGATGAGCTGGGGCAACTGCGGCTACGCCTTCCCGACCATCATCGGCGCCAAGGTCGCGGCGCCGCACCGGCCGGCGATCTCGTACGCCGGTGACGGTGCCTGGGGCATGAGCCTGATGGAGACCATGACCTGCGTACGCCACAACATCCCGGTCACCGCGGTGGTCTTCCACAACCGCCAATGGGGCGCGGAGAAGAAGAACCAGGTCGACTTCTACAATCGCCGCTTCGTCGCCGGCGAGCTGGACAACCCGAGCTTCGCCAACATCGCCCGCGCGATGGGCGCCGAAGGCATCGTGGTCGACCGGCTCGAGGATGTCGGCCCGGCGCTGAAGAAGGCCATCGACCTGCAGATGAACCACGGCAAGACCACCATCGTGGAAATCATGTGCACCCGCGAACTGGGCGATCCGTTCCGCCGCGATGCCTTGTCCAAGCCGGTCCGCCTGCTCGACAAGTACAAGGATTACGTATAACGGAAGCAACGAGGCGCGCGGTGCGGCCCTGCCGCGCCGCGCGATCACGGCCTTCGGGGCCGCCGCAGCAATGCGGCCCCGGACAGACAAAACAAAGACAGCGACGCCGTGACGACACCATCATGAGAAGCACTGGAGACAAAAATTGCTGGATAACCCCGAGGGCTCGCGCGGCCTCAAGCACAGCCTGAAACAGCGCCACATGACGATGATCGCGCTCGGCGGCGTGATCGGTGCCGGACTGTTCGTCGGCAGCGGCGTGGTGATCAAGTCGGCCGGCCCGGCGGCCGTCCTTTCCTTCCTGCTGACCGGCATGCTGGTGGTGCTGGTGATGCGGATGCTGGGCGAGATGGCGTGCGCGCTGCCCACCGTCGGCTCCTTCTACGAATACGCGCGCGAAGCATGGCGCGACAAGCCCCAGACGGGCGCGCTCGCCAGCTTCCTGACCGGCTGGATGTACTGGTACTTCTGGGTCATCGTGGTCGCCATCGAAGCGGTGGCGGGAGCGGACCTGATCCGCTACTGGCTGCCCGACGTTCCGTCCTGGGCCATCAGCCTGGTGCTGCTGGTGATGCTGACGCTGACCAACCTGTTCTCGGTCAAGTCCTTCGGCGAGTTCGAATTCTGGTTCGCGTCGATCAAGGTGGCCGCGATCGTCGTGTTCCTGTTCCTGGCCGGCCTGTTCGTGCTGGGCATGTGGCCCGATACCGCGCCCAGCGTCGCCAACCTGAGCGCGCACGGCGGGTTCGCACCCAACGGCATCATGCCGGTGCTGACCGGCGCCGTCGCCGCGACGGGCTTCTACTTCGGCGCGGAGATCGTCACGATCGCCGCGGCCGAAACCGCGGAGCCGCAGAAGGCGGTGGCCAAGGCGACCCACTCGGTGATCACGCGCGTGCTGGTGTTCTACGTCGGCTCGGTGCTGCTGGTGGTGTGCCTGGTGCCGTGGAACTCGCCGGGCATCGCCACCCCGTACGTCAGCGCGCTCGACGCGATGGGCATCCGTGGCGCCGCCCAGGTGATGAACGCGGTGGTGCTGACCGCGGTGCTGTCGGCGCTGAACTCGGGCCTGTATGCGTCGTCGCGGATGATCTTCGCGCTGACGCGCCGCGGCGATGCGCCGGCCGCGCTGGCCAAATTGAACCGCAATGGCGTGCCGGTCCGCGCGATCCTGTTCTCGACGCTGTTCGGTTATGCCGCGGTGGTGATGTCCTACGTGTCGCCCGATACGGTGTTCGCCTTCCTGGTCAACTCCTACGGCACGGTCGCGATCTTCGTCTACATCCTGATCGCGGTATCGCAGCTGCGTCTGCGCGCGCGGCTCGAACGCGAGGCGCCGGAAAAGCTGCGCGTGCGCATGTGGATGTATCCGTATCTGACCTATGTGGCGATCATCGGCATGGCCGGCATCGTGATCGCAATGGCTTTCATTCCGGACCAGCGCAAGCCGCTGCTGCTCGGGGTGGTCAGCCTCGGCATCCTGCTGCTGGTCTACCTGGTGCGTCGGCAGTACCGCCGCGGCGCGGCGTTGCGCGAGAACGAGATCGATCCGCATCAGCAGCATCTGGGCGACATGCCGCGGGCCGAAGTGCATCGGTTTTGACTCTTACAGAGGCTGGCGAGCGCCTTGCCCTCTCCCCAACCCCTCTCCCGCAAGCGGGAGAGGGGGAGACGAGCCCCGAACGCTGCGACATATCAAACGCCGATGACGCGCTCCCCGCTCCCGCCATGCGGGAGAGGGGCTGGGGGAGAGGGTCAGCGTTTCCACCAGCGGCAAACGCTGGCCCAATCGATTCCATCCAACTGGCCCTACAGCGCGTCCCGGCGCTTCCCTATGCTGGGAACGTGCAAAGGACCTGGTCCGCTGCCGCGCGGACCGCAACAACATCGAGGAGATTCAAGTGGAGTACGCAAGCAAGCAGGCCGGCACCGAAGCCATCGTCGCGCCCGACAGCAACCCGTCCGGACAGCAGGCCGGTGGCGCCAGCGGCGGCGTCACCGCCGCCACGCTGCAGGCCTTCAGCGACGCCTGGAACCGCCACGACATCGACGCGCTGATGTCGTTCATGACCGACGACTGCGTGTTCCACGCGGTGGCCGGCGGCGAGCTGTTCGGCCGCACGTTCAGCGGCCGCGAAGCGGTGCGCGAGGGCTTCCAGCTGGCGTGGCAGACCTTCCCCGACGCCGCCTGGCTCGACGGCGAGCATTTCGTCTGCGGCGACCGCGGCGTCAGCGAATCGACGTTCCGCGGCACCAAGGCCGACGGCTCGCGCATCGAGGCGCGCATGGTCGACGTGTTCACCTTCCGCGACGGCAAGATCGCGGTCAAGAACGCCTATCGCAAGGACCGTCCCGCGCTGGCGGCCGGTTCGCGCGGCTGATCGAACGCGTCGACAAACGCGTCGCCAACAGGAGCGCAGCGATGGAAGCCATTGCCGATATCACCGCCATCGGACGGGAGAACGGGACGCCGGGCCAGGCCGGTGGCCACACCGGACAAAACCGGGCAACCGGTCCGTCCCGGCCCTACGATCCCGCCTACGACCCGCTGGTCGCGCCGACGCCCGGCCAGGGCCGCGACTACGCGCCGACCTACTGGATCGGCACCGCCGGCGAGCCGCCGCCCGACGACGGTCCGATCACGCACGACGTCGACGTCGATGTCGCGATCATCGGCTCGGGTTTCACCGGGCTGACCTGCGCGATCTTCCTGGCGCAGGAACACGGCATCAAGGCCACCGTGCTGGAAGCCAACCGCGTCAGCTGGGGCTGCAGCACGCGCAACGGCGGGCAGGCGCAATGCGCGTCGGGCCGGCTCAAGCGCTCGCAATGGATCCAGCGCTACGGCCTGGACGCCGCGCTGCGGCTGCACGAGGAAGTGTGCGCCGGCATGGAGACCTTCAAGACGCTGATCCGCGATATCGACTGCGATCCGCAGCCCGGCGGCCACCTGTACATCGCGCACCGTCCCGAGGCGATGCCGGCGCTGGAGAAGGAGGCCAAGCTGCTGCGCGAGGTCTTCCACTACGACGCCCGCATTCTCGATGCCGATACCGTCAAGCGCGAATACGTCGACGACAAGGAGGCGGCCGGGGCGATGCACGAGCCCGAAGGCATCGGCATCCATGCCGGCAAGCTGGCCTTCGGCTATCTGCGCCGCGCCCGCGCGCTGGGCGCGACCGTGCACCCGTCGAGCCCGGTGCTCGACTGGACCACGCGCGACGGCGTGCACTATCTGCGCACGCCGGGCGGCATCGTGCGGGCGCGCGCAGTGGGCGTCGCGACCGGCGGCTATACCTCGCAGAACCTGCATCCGCATCTGAAGAACCGGCTGTTCCCGATCCTGTCGAACTCGATCGTGACGCGGCCGCTGACACCCGACGAAATCGCGGCCTGCAACTTCCGCACGACGCAGGTGATCACCGACACCCGCATCCTGCGCCATTACTATCGCTTGATGCCCGACGGCCGCCTGCAGATCGGCAGCCGCAGCGCGATCACCGGCACCGACGCGCCGCGGCCCCAATACGAGCAGAAGCTGGTCGACGACATGGTGCGCAAGTTCCCGGCGCTCAAGGGCATTCCGATCGACTACTCGTGGTGGGGCTGGGTCGACGTCAGCCACGACATGATGCCGCGCATTTTCCGGCCCGATCCCGCGCAGACGATCTACTACGCGATGGGCTACGGCGGCAACGGCGTCATGTATTCGGCCCAGGCCGGCCGGCGCATGGCCGCGATGATTGCGGGCAAGAACCCGGGACCGGAGCTGCCGATCTTCCGCTCGGCGCTGCCGTTCCCCAATGTGCGCGAGTGGGTCGAGTCGCCGGCGTTCGCACCGTTCCGGCGGCTGGGGCAGCGGTTCCTGTACCACTGGTATCACTTGAAGGATGATGTGCTGTAGTTGAAGCGCTTGCCAGCGCGGCGCGACGGGCCAACCGCCAACGCGCTCCCTCTCCCACTTGTGGGAGAGGGTTGGGGAGAGGGCCAGGCGGTCGAGCACGCGATATCGCTGTTGCGTGCCCCCTCTCCCCCAGCCCCTCTCCCGCAAGCAGAGAGGGGAGCAAAGCCATCAGCGACGCATCCGCTTCGATCACCGGCTTTCCACCCATACCCCCTCCCCGCCCCATATCCGATAATGCTCCCCGACCCAAGGACGAAACCGGCGATACGGAGCGCGAACGGCATGGCCACGGCGGGCAAGGGAAACACCTTCTGGAATCGGCTGCTGCAATTGCCCGCCGACTCGGCGCTGAGCCTGCAGGCGCAGCTGCGCCAGCAGATCGTCTCCGCCATCCTGTCGCGGCAATTGCCGGAAGGCAGCGCGCTGCCGTCGAGCCGCGAACTGGCCGCGACGCTCGGCATCGCGCGCAATACCGTGATCCTGGCCTTCCAGCAACTGGTCGACGAGCACTTCCTCGAAACGCGGCCGCGCCGCGGTTACTTCGTCGTCCAGCAATTGCCGAGCGTGGCGCCACCGGCGTCCACGGCGAACGCCGACACGGCGGCCCGCAGCGACGGCGGCAGCGAGACGCCCGGCCCCGACTGGAGCGAACGGCTGCCCGATATCAGCGGCCTGCGCGCCATCGTCAAGCCCAACGACTGGCAGAACTATCCGTATCCGTTCATCTATGGGCAGTTCGACCCGGCGCTGTTTCCGACCGCGGACTGGCGCGAATGCTCGCGCATGGCGCTGGCCGTGCTGGAGATCCGTGGCTGGGCCTCCGACCTGATCGACCGCGACGATCCGCTGCTGATCGAGCAGTTGCAGCGCCACGTGCTGCCGCGCCGCGGGGTCTGGGCCAATCCGGACGAGATCATGGTCACGCTGGGCGCGCAGCATGCGCTCTATCTGCTGGCCGATCTGCTGATGCGCGACGCGGTGGTCGGCCTGGAGGAACCGGGCTACAGCGATGCGCGCGCGATCTTCGGCATGCGGGCACGCGAGGTGGTGCCGCTGCCGGTCGACGACTCGGGCCTGCGTCCCGAGGGTGAGCTGGCGCGCTGCGACTATGCCTTCGTCACACCCAGCTATCAGTGCCCGACCACGGTGACGATGCCGCTGGACCGGCGCGAGGCGCTGCTGGCCGAGGCGCATCGGCACGACGTGGTGCTGATCGAGGACGACTACGACACCGAGAATCCGGCACTGACACAGCCGATTCCCGCGCTGAAGAGCCTGGATCGAGAGGGCCGCGTGATCTATGTCGGCAGCCTGTCGAAGTCCTTCGTGCCCGGCATCCGGCTCGGCTATATCGTCGCGCCGAGCTCGGTGATCCGCCAGGCGCGGGCGCTGCGGCGCTACATGCTGCGGCACCCGCCGGCCAACAACCAGCGCGCCACCGCGCTGTTCATCTCGCTGGGCCACCACGACGCGCTGCTGCGGCGGGTCGCCCCGATCTTCCAGCGCCGCGCGGCCGTGCTGCGCGACATGCTGGCGCGGCATCTGCCGCAATGCCGCGTCCAGAATTCGCCCGGCGCGTCATCGTTCTGGGTCGAGGGACCGCCGGGCCTCGACGCGCGCAAGCTCGGCGATATCGCGCTGCGGCACGGCGTGATCATCGAGCCCGGCGACGTGTTCTTTGCCACCGACGGACCATCGCCGCACTTCCGCCTCGGCTACACCGGAATCGCCGAGGAACGGATCGAGGAAGGCGTGCGGCTGCTGGCCCAGCTGATCGAACACGAGCGGCGGCGCTGAGGCACGGCACCGCCCGCTGTTCCCTTGCCGGCA
This sequence comes from Cupriavidus sp. JZ107, assembly GCF_053903255.1. NCBI lineage: Bacteria > Pseudomonadati > Pseudomonadota > Betaproteobacteria > Burkholderiales > Burkholderiaceae > Cupriavidus > Cupriavidus sp. JZ107. The sequence goes on from NZ_CP096480.1 coordinate 1,677,492, forward strand.
GGCTGCCCGCGCAGCACATCAAGTGGCGAGCCTAGGGCAAACCCCGATCCGATGGCGGCGCGATTGTCCGCGCGGGGACAATCTGCACCTCGCCTCCCGTCTATTCTTCCTTCGGACCGCCCCCAGCAGCAGCAACAGCAGCAGCCGCTCGAGTCTGTGCCAGACCGGTGTCGAGGGGCAGGTCGCGCCCGTCCTGGCCTGACTCCACGACATCGAAGGAGACGACATGGCACAGACTTTCGCTTTCCGTTGGCATCGTATCGCCCTGACTGCTGTCGCGATGGCCGCGCTGGCCGCCTGCGGCGGCAGCGACGACGACCACAAACCCGGGCCGTCGGCCTCGGCCAATGCCGAGCAGGCGTGCTCGCAGTTGGCGGGCAAGACCGTCGCCGGCGCGACGGTCACGGCGGCCGCGACCGTCGCGGCAAGCGGGCCCCAACCGCTGTTCTGCAAGGTCAACGCGATCATCGCACCGCGACTGAACCTGGAACTGCGGCTCCCCGATCGGTGGAACGGCAAGCTGTATTACGGCGGCGGCGGCGGTTACAACGGGTCGATCCCCGGCATCGACGTTCCCACCAACCTGACCGCGTTGAAACAGGGCTACGCCACCGTCAACAGCGACTCGGGGCATGCCGGCAACGTGCTGTCAGCGGACTTCGCGCTCGACGATCCGCACGCCGCCGCGCTGTTCGGCCATCAGTCGGTACCGACGGTGATGTCGTCGGCGCGGCAGATGCTGCAAACCGCCTATGGCAAGGCGCCGGAGCGGTCCTACTTCGAGGGCTGCTCCAATGGCGGCCGTGAGGCGCTGATGGCGGCGCAGCGCAATCCGGACCTGTTCGACGGCATCATCGCCCGCGCGCCGGCCTACAACTGGGTCGGCTTCATGGGCGCCTTCAATCGCAATGCGAAGGCCCTCGCCGCTCCGGGCGGCATGCTGGGCGCGCCAAAGATCAATTTGCTCGCCAAGGCGGTGCGGGATGCCTGCGACGCGCAGGATGGCATCGCGGACGGCGTCGTTTCCAATCCGCGGTCGTGCAGCTTCGATCCGGCGGTGCTTCGCTGTGCCGGCGGCACGGATGGCGGGGACGCCTGCCTGTCGGACGCGCAGCTGGCGGCCGTGCAATCGTGGACCTCGCCTGCGGTGTGGGCCAACGGCGCCTATTCCAATGCCGGCTGGGCGCTGAGCGGCAACGAGGACGACCCGGGAGCGTGGGGCGCCTGGCTGACCGGGAACGGCAATCTGAACGTGGCGCTGCAGTTCCTGTTTCAGGACACGACGGTCAAGAACTATCTGGCGCGCGACCGCTCACAGAACTCGCTAACCTATACGTGGGACAGCAACGTCGCCGCGCTGGCGAATCTGTCGAACCTCAACGACGCAACCAACACCGACCTGCGGCCATTGAAGAACAGCAACGCCAAGCTGATCCTCTGGCATGGCACCAACGATGCCGCGCTGAGCTTCAAGGCCACCGACGCCTATTACGAAGGGATGGTCGCCGCGGTCGGCGGGCAGGCATCGGCCGACGAGTTCGTGCGCTACTACCTGGCACCGGGCGTCAACCATTGCGCCGGCGGCCCGGGTGCGGACCAGACCGACCTGCTGACGGCGCTCGATACCTGGGTCACCAAAGGCTCCGCGCCGGGTACGCTGACGGCGACGAAGGAGAACAACGGCGCGACCGCGTTCTCGCGTCCGCTGTGCCGCTATCCGCAGTATCCGCGTTATACGGGACCGGCCAACGACGCCGCGGCCGCTGCGCAGGCGTCGAACTATACGTGCACAGCGCCGTAAACGTGCTTCGGCGCCTGCGCGCTGGACGACTTGCTCCCCTCTCCCGCGCGGCGGGAGAGGGGTTGGGGGAGAGGGGGCCCGCAGGAGCGATATCGCGAATACGACCGCCGCTGCCCTCTCCCCCACCCCTCTCCCGCAAGTAGGAGAGCGGGGCCTTCTACCAGCGCTTCCGCTACATCGTCCCACCGCGAACGCCCAGGTCCGTGGTGACTACGCTCTAGCGCCCGTCTCCGCGGTTCCCGTCATCCCGCCCCACATCGCCGCCGGATTCCACGTGAAGTACCGCATCCATGCATCCAGCCAGCGTCCCTGCATGTCGGCGCCGATTTCCCAGGCGGTCTGCCCGTACTTCGTCGCCATCGACAGCGCCGGCGCGGGCGCGGTGATCTGCTGCGCGAGGCGCTCGTCGGGGTTCCACTTCCAGGCCCACGAGGTCCACTGGAAGCCCGCCTCCTCCATCAACGCCGCATAGAAGCTCCAGCCCAGCGCGGTCAGCTTCAGGTAGTCGCGCGCCAGCATGGTGGAAGCGTCGGGCACTTCGGTGACCGCGGGAATCGGCCGCTGCTCGGCCAGGCGCTCGGTGGTCACATCGGTCACATCGGTGACGTCGCTGATCGCGTGGGTGCGAGGTGCTTTGCTCTTCATCGTCATGCTCCTTGGAAGTCGCCGGACGGCGAGGGAAAAGAAGCCGAGCGGTACGCAAGAACGGCGCCAGCGGCATCGCGCCCGCAGCGTCGCGCACGCGTAGGGAGCATTTACACGGCTTGTACGCGGGCCCGTGCACGATCTTCCAGCCTGCGGGAAGCCGAGGAAATGACGTGATCGAAACCACGCGGCATGGTGCGGCGCCATCGATGGCACGGTCGATGCGTCAATGCGAGCACGATCGCGAACAGAGTTGCGCCAGACCAATCGCGCCTCGATCCCGCCATGATGCCTCCCCTCTTCGACAGCCCCGAACAACAACCCGAACGCTACCGGCAGCGGATGGTCGAGCTGCAGATCGCCGCGCGCGGCATTCAGGATCCCGCGGTACTGGCGGCGATGCGCGAGGTGCCGCGCGAGCGCTTCGTGCCGGACGCGCTGCGCCAGTCGGCCTATGACGACGCGCCGCTGTCGATCGGCTCCGGCCAGACCATCTCGCAGCCCTATATCGTCGCGCGCATGGTCGAAGCCGCGCGGCTGCATCCCGCCTCCCGCGTACTCGAGATCGGCACCGGTTCCGGGTATGCGGCCGCGGTGATGGCACGCATCGCGGCCCGCGTCATCACGCTGGAGCGCTGGCGGCGGCTGGCCGAGCGGGCCAGCGACGTGCTGCGCGCGCTGGGCTTCGACAACGTCGAAGTGCACCTGGCCGACGGCACCGCCGGCTGGGAAGCGGGCGCGCCGTACGACGCCATCGTTTCCGCCGCGGCCAGCCCCGATATCCCCGCCGCGTGGCTGGCACAACTGGCACCGGGCGGCACGCTGGTGATGCCGCACGGCCATCCGGGCCATGCGCAACGGCTGCTGCGTATCGGCAAGCGCGAGGACGGCACACTCGAGCGCGAGGATCTCGCCGGCGTGGCCTTCGTGCCGCTGGTCGCACGCACGGCCGAGGACGCCGGCAACGAAACGCCCAGCGACTGAAGTCCATCGACCCGACGACGATCGACCAGACGACGATCGACACCATCGACAATCCACGGAGGACCGACATGACCAGCGCACTGCACGATCCCGTCACCGGCCAGGTGCTCGCCGACAGCGATATCGTCGAACGGATCGCCGAGGCCGCCGAGCGTCTGCCGGCCATCGACGATCCGGGATTCGCCGCGGTGGTGGACCGGTTTGCCGATTGCCGCGTGGTGTTGCTCGGCGAATCGACGCACGGCACCGCGCAGTTCTACGATGCCCGCGCGGCCTTCACGCGACGGCTGATCGAGCGGCACGGCTTTCGCATCGTCGCGGTCGAGGCCGACTGGCCCGATGCCGCGGCGATCGACCGCTATGTCCGCCAGCTGCCGGCGGCCGAGCACCAGGAACCGCCGTTCCGGCGCTTTCCGACCTGGATGTGGCGCAATACGTCGGTCGAGGCGCTGGTCGAATGGATGCGCGGCTACAACGCCGAACGGGCGCCGGATACGCGCGCGGGATTCTTCGGCCTGGACATCTACAGCCTGGGCAGCTCGATCGCCACCGTGCTCGGCTATCTGAACCGCGTCGATCCCGACGGTGCGCGCGAGGCGCGCGAGCGCTACGGCTGCCTGCTGCCGTGGCGCGAAGACCCGTCGCGCTATGGGCGCGCGGTGCTGACCGGCCGCGCGCGCGATTGCGAGGACGAAGTCATCGCCCAGCTGCAGGCGCTGCTCGAGCGCCAGCTCGACTATGCGACGCGTGGCAAGGAGCCGTTCTTCGACGCCGCGCAGAACGCCCACCTGGTCGCCTCGGCCGAGCAGTACTACCGGCTGATGTACTACGGCGGCCCGGAAAGCTGGAACCTGCGCGACACCCATATGTTCGACACGCTGGCGCGGCTGCTGGACACCTATGCGCCCGGCGCCAAGGCCGTGGTATGGGCGCACAACTCGCATATCGGCGATGCCGACGCGACCGCGATGGGCCGCGACCACGGCGAGACCAATATCGGCCGGCTGTGCCGAGCCCGCTTCGGCAAGCAAGCAGCGCTGATCGGCTTTTCGACGTCGCGCGGCACCGTCGCCGCGGCGTCCGACTGGGATGGCCCGATGCAATTGATGGACGTGGTGCCCGCGCGCGCCGATAGCTACGAGGCGCTGTTCCAGCGCACCGGCATCGACCGCTGCTTCATCGACCTGCGCGAAGGCGTCCACGAGCAGGCGCGCGCGCTGCTGACGGTGCCGCGCCAGGAACGCTTCATCGGCGTGGTGTACCGGCCCGATACCGAGTTCGCCAGCCATTATGCGTTCGCCTGCCTGCCGCAGCAGTTCGATGCACTCGCCTGGTTCGATCGGACCGACGCGGTGACGCCGTTGCCCACCGCGGCGCGCACCGGCATGCCGGACACATATCCGTTCGGCCTGTAGCGCCGCTCGCCAACGCCGGCCGCCGCTGCGGCGGGGCTTAGAATGCGGCACCGGCACGCCATGCACGGCATCGCCCATCGACCGACCCGCCAGAGAGAACCCGGTGCGCTACGAATTGACGGACCTTCGGCTGTTCCAGGCCATCGCCGAATCGCAAAGCCTGTCCGGCGGCGCCGCCGCCATCCATATCACCGCATCGGCGGCCAGCTATCGGCTGAAGAACCTCGAGCTGGCGCTGGGCACGCCGCTGTTCGTGCGCGCGGCGCGCGGCATGGAGCTGACAGCGGCCGGCACCGCGCTGCTCGGCCACGTTCGCGAGCTGCTGCGCGGCCTCGAACGAATGCATGGCGAACTCGGCCGGTTTTCCGCGGGATTGAAGGGCAATATCCGCCTGATCGCCAACAGCAGTTCACTGAACGGCTTCATCCTGCCCAGCGTCGGCCGCTTCCTGAACGCCCATCCCGAGGTCAATATCGATCTGGAGGAGCGGGCCAGTCTCGAGATCGCGGCCGCCATCGCCGCTGGCGAGGCCGATGTCGGCGTGCAGGCCGGCGAAGTCGAGACGCAGGGCGTGCGATGGATGCCGTATGCGGTCGACGAGTTGATGCTGGCCGTGCCCGCCGATCATCCGCTGGCGCGCGAGGCCGAGGCGCAGCCCGGCGGCGTGCGCTTCGGCGCGGCGCTGGAGCACGACTTCGTCTGCCCGGGCCGCGATACCAGCAATGTGGTGTTCCTGCGGGATACCGCGCACCGGCTGGGGCGCTCGCCCAACGTCCGCCTGCATGCGCCGACCTTCGACGCGGTGCTGGCGCTGGTCGAGGCCGGCGTCGGGCTGGCGCTGGTGCCGCGCAGCGTCGCCGCGGCCTCGTTGCGCGACGGCCGTGTGGTCGGCGTACGCCTGGCCGAGGACTGGGCGCGACGCCAGCTGAATCTGGTGCTGCCGGCCGCCGGCAAGCTGCCCGCCTTCGCCGAGGCCTTTGCCGAGTTCCTGCTGGGCGATCCGCACGTGGCGGCGACCCGCGACGCGCTGGCGTGACCGGCCGCCCGACCGTTGAATTGCCACGAACGGTGGCTTGAAGACATTCGACTGGTTGGCCGCCGGGCGCAAAAATATACTGCTCCGCGATCGAATCGACGCGGAGACCCCATGCTGCACAAGGCCCTGTCCGGCATCAAGGTGCTGGACCTGTCCCGAATCCTGGCCGGGCCCTGGTGTACCCAGAATCTGGCCGACCTCGGTGCCGAGGTCACCAAGATCGAGCATCCGGAGCGCGGCGACGACACGCGCGGCTGGGGCCCGCCCTATCTGCAGTCGCCCGACGGCAGCGAACGGATGTCGGCGTACTTCGCCTGCTGCAATCGCGGCAAGCGCTCGCTGGCGATCGACTTCACCACCGACGAGGGCAAGGCCGCCATCCTGGCGCTGGCCGACCAGGCCGACGTGCTGGTCGAGAACTTCAAGGCCGGCACGCTGCAGCGCTACGGGCTGGACTACGCGAGCCTGCAGGCGCGCAACCCGCGGCTGGTCTACCTGTCGATCACCGGCTTCGGCCAAAGCGGCCCGATGGCCGACAAGCCCGGCTACGACTACGTGTTCCAGGGCATGGGCGGCCTGATGAGCTATACCGGCCAGCCCGACGGCGAGCCCGGCGAGGGGCCGCTGCGCACCGGCGTCGCGGTGGTCGACCTGAGCACCGGCATGTATGCCACGTCGGCGGTGCTGGCCGCGCTGTTCCAGCGCCAGGCAACCGGAGAGGGCCAGCATCTGGACATCGCGCTGCTGGACGTCGCGGTGGCGCTCAACGCCAACCAGGGCGCCAACTATCTGTTCTCGGGCCGCAATCCGCCGCGCAGCGGCAATGCGCATCCGAATTGCGCGCCCTACGAAGTATTCCGCTGCGCGGACGGCCATCTGATCCTGGCGATCGGCAACGATGCGCAGTTCGGGCGTTTCTGCGAGGTGGCCGGACTGGCCGACCTCCCGGCCGATCCGCGCTATCGGACCAACAGCGCGCGTATCGCCAATTTGCCGGCATTGCGGGCCTTGCTGGCGCAGGTCTTTGCAACCCGCTCGCGCCGGCAATGGACCGACGCCTTCGATGCCGCCGGCGTGCCATGGGGGCCGATCCACTCGATCGAGGAAGTGTTCGCGCATCCGCAGGTCCGGCATCGCGGCCTGCTGCGGCACGCCCAACATCCGGTGCTCGGCCGCATTCCGATGGTGCGCAATCCGATGCTGCCGGGTTCGCCGACGGACACGACGGACACGACGGACACGCCGGCCACCCCGCTCGCCGCGCCGCCGCTGCTCGGCGAGCACGGCGCCTGAGTTCTTTCCTTTCCATACGAACATCCACGAGGAGACACCCTTGAAACATCCGCACCGCGCCGCCTTGCACAAGTCCATGCGGCTGATTGCCGCGTTGGCCGCCACGGCCGCCGTCGCCACGCACGCGCATGCCGACAGCTATCCCAGCAAGCCGATCAAGCTGATCGTCCCCTACGCCGCCGGCGGCACCACCGACATCCTGGCCCGGATCGTCGGCACGAAGATGGGCGCCATCCTTGCGCAGCCGGTCGTGGTGGAAAACCGGCCCGGCGCCGGCGGCGCGGTCGGCAGCGCCTATGCGGCCAAGCAGCCGGCCGACGGCTACACGCTGGTCATGGAGGTCGAGAGCTCGCACGCGGTCAATCCCAACGTCTACGTGAAGACGCCGTACGACCCGGTCAAGGACTTCGCGCCGATCAGCAACCTGGCCGACGTGCCGAATGTGCTGGTAGTCAACCCATCGTTCCCGGCGACCGATGTCGCGTCCTTCATCAAGCTGCTGAAGGCCAACCCCGGCAAATACTCGTTCGGCTCCTCGGGCAACGGCGGCCTGAGCCATATGAACGGCGAGCTGTTCATGAGCGAGACCGGCACGCGCATGCTGCACGTTCCCTACAAGGGACTGGGACCGGCGCTGAACGACGCGGTGGCCGGGCAGATCCAGGTCGTGTTCGACAATATTCCGTCCTCGTCGGGCCTGATCCAGGGCAAGCGCCTGAAGCCGCTGGCGGTCGCCGCCAGGCAGCGCCTGAAGCTGCTGCCCGATGTGCCGACCTACGCGGAGGCCGGACTGCCGGCGATGAACAATCCGTCGTGGTTCGGCCTCGGCGCCCCGGCCGGCACGCCGGACGCCATCCTCGACAAGCTCAACGATGCGGTGCGCCAGGCGCTGGCGGACCCCGAGGTCATTGCCGCCATCGAGAAGCAGGGCGCGATTCCGGCGTGGACCTCGCGCAAGGCCTTCGCGGACCTGATCCGCCATCAAAACCAGCACTGGAAACGCGTCGTCGACAAGATCCAGTTCGCCAAACTGCAGTGAGGACACCATGAGCACCACCGCCACACCTGTTGCCGATCCGGGCCGCCATGCGGCCGTCGCCATCGACGCGCGCGGCATTGCCACGCTGACCATCAGCGAGGCCGGCTCGCTCAATATCCTCGGCACGCCGGTGATTGCCGCGCTGACCGAGGCGGTACGCACGCTGGCCGCCGACTCCCGGGTGCGCGTGCTGATCCTGCGCGGCACCGGCGACAAGGGATTCATCGGCGGCGCGGACATCAAGGAGATGGCCGGCTTGACGCGGGACACCGCCGAGCGCTTCATCTCCGGCTTGCGCGCGCTCTGCGATGCCGTGCGGCACTGCCCGGTGCCCGTGATTGCGCGCATGCCGGGCTGGTGCCTCGGCGGCGGACTGGAACTGGCGCTGGCGTGCGACCTGCGGATCGCAGGCGACAACGCCAACCTCGGCATGCCCGAGGTCAAGGTCGGCATTCCGTCGGTGATTCACGCCGCGCTGATGCCGCGCCTGATCGGCAATGCCCGCACGGCCTGGATGCTGCTGACCGGCGAGCTGTGCGACGCCGCGCAGGCGCTGTCGTGGGGGCTGGTGCATCGCGTGGTGCCGCTGGCCGAGCTCGACGCCGAAGTCGAGCGGGTTGCACTGCTGCTGGCAGGCTTCGGGCCGACGGTCGTGCGCCAGCAGAAGCGGCTGCTGCGCGAATGGGAGGATCAACCGGTCGATACGGCGATCGCCAACAGCGTCGCCGAATTCGGCAGCGCATTCGATACCGGCGAGCCGCAGCGCTACATGGCGGAATTCGTCAATCGCAAGCGATCTTGAAACGGTTATTTCTGTGAATTCACCCGGAAGACCCCGAAACGCCGGCCTGTCCGGCGTTTTTTATTACCGTTGTTTGCAATCGGGGAATCGAAACAATCGTACAATGCGGCGCCTTTTATTCGTCGGGCACGCTTGATAACGAATTAATAAGAATCCAGGGGCAATGCAACGCATGAAAACCGTTCTCTCTCTCACTGTGCTTTCCACCTGCGCCGCGGCGCTGATCGCCGGCTGCGCCGGCACCAACGTCAACAGCATGGTCGACGCCGGCGGCTCGCTGTTCAAGGCCGCCACGCTGTCGGACGCGGACGTCAAGTCGCTGTCCGAGCAGGCCTGCGCCGAATCGGACAAGGAAAACAAGATCGCCCCGGGCAACAGCCCGTACACCAAGCGCCTGACCGCGATCATGGCCGGCCTGAAGGACAGCGGCGTGCCGGTCCAGGCCAAGGTCTACCTGACCAAGGACGTCAACGCCTGGGCGATGGCCAACGGCTGCGTGCGCGTCTACAGCGGCCTGATGGACATGATGAACAACGACGAGGTGCGCGGCGTGCTTGGCCATGAAATCGGCCACGTGGCGCTGGGCCACAGCAAGAGCCAGATGCAGGTGGCCTACACCGCCGTCGCCGCGCGCGGCGCGCTGGCGGCCAGCGCCAACGGCACCGTGGCCGCGCTGTCGCAGTCGCAGCTGGGCGATCTGTCGGAGAAGCTGATCAATGCGCAGTTCTCCCAGGCACAGGAAACCGCGGCCGACGATTACTCGTTCGACCTGCTGACGAAGAACAAGGCCAATCGCCAGGGCCTGGTGACGGCGTTCGAGAAGCTGGCCAAGCTCGATGGCGGCAAGTCCGGCATGTTCGATTCGCACCCGGGCTCGGCCGATCGCGCCAAGCGCATGCAAGGCCGTCTGGCCAAGGGCGGCTGAACCGCCGCGGGCCGTCGCTCGCCGTGAATGGCCACCAGGGCGAAGCGCTTCGGCGCTTCGCCCTTTTTCATCTCTGTTTGATCCGAAGTCTTCACGGACCCCGCACGCCGTAACGGGATGGCACTGCGGCTTTTTTACAACGTGATTTTCACCTTACTTATAGGTGTCATAAAAGCAAGCGAAGATCGCCCCCGTTTGCGCCGGCAGGGGTTCACGGGTCGAACCCGCGCCACGCTGCCGGCGGCAGACCTCTTCAGTCTTCCATCACCAGTCAAAAGAGAACACACCGTGAAGAAAGCCCTCCTCGCGCTGGCCGCGACCGCTGCCACCGCCGCCTCCGGCGCAGCGTCCGCCCAAACCAACGTCACGCTGTACGGCATCGTCGATGCCGGCATCGAAGTCATCAGCAACGCGCCGAGCGCCGGCGGCGGCGACACCGCCGTGCGCATGAACTCGGGCAACCTGTCGGGCTCGCGCTGGGGTCTGCGCGGCACCGAGGACCTGGGCGGCGGCCTGAAGGGTCTGTTCGTGCTGGAAAGCGGCTTCGACATCGACACCGGCCGTTCGGCCCAGGGCGGCCGCCTGTTCGGCCGCGCCGCCTACGTCGGTCTGCAAGGCAACTTCGGCACCATCTCGCTGGGCCGTCAGCAGAACGCGCTGTACGACCTGTTCGGTGCCTTCGACCCGATGGGCGTCGGTCCGCGCTACTCGCTGAACAGCGTTGATTCGGCCTTCAACGGCCGCGCCGACAACAACATCAAGTACACCGGCAAGTTCGGTGGCCTGACCGCGACCGGCTTCTACAGCTTCGGCCGCGACAACAACGGTGAAGTGCCGGGCGAAGCCAAGGTGGCGCGCCAGTTCGGTGGTGGCCTGTCGTATGCGGCGGGCGGCTTCTCGATCGGCACCGCGTACGACCAGTACCAGGGCGCCACCATCGCGCTGCAGGACCGCGCGGCCAAGCGCCTGGCGGTCGGTACCGCCTACGAATTCGGCGCCGCCAAGTTGTTCGCCGGCTATCGCTGGATGCGCGACGAAGGCCTCGGCGCGCTGACCGACACCAGCACCCGCAGCAACCTGTACTGGGCCGGCGCTCGCTACAAGTTCACCCCGGCCTTCAGCCTGACCGGCGCGGCCTACTACGAAGACACCAAGAACACCGGTGCCGATCCGTGGATGTTCGTGCTGTCCGCCGACTACTCGCTGTCCAAGCGCACCGACGTCTATCTGAACGTTGGCTACGTGCGCAACAAGGACGGTTCGGACCTGGGCCTGAACGGCGCGGGTACCGCCCAGGCCGGCGAGAACCAGACCGGCGTGACGATCGGCATGCGTCACCGCTTCTAAGCGAAGCCTGCGAACCCGCCATGCGGGCATGCGGCGGCGCCAGGGCGCGCCGCCGCGCGAACGATCATATCGACCTTGTCTTCTTCATGGGTGCAAGGACGTTGGGCCGGTAGCATTACCGGCCCTTTTTTATTGGCGGTCCGGCTAGCGCCGCACACATCATCGGATGGCTTGAAGATTTTTGATGGTGTCGCACAAACCCGCGCCGGCACGGCGGCCGGCTCGCGCGCTAGCATCGGGGCTTTCGTCGTCCCCCGCTGTCCCGCGCATTTCCCCATGACGTTTGTCGTAACGGATGCCTGCATCCAGTGCCGCTATACCGATTGCGTCGACGTCTGCCCGATGTCGTGTTTCCACGAAGGGCCGAATTTCCTGGTAATCAATCCCGACGAGTGCATCGACTGCTCGATGTGCGTGCCGGAATGCCCGGTCGGTGCCATCTATTCCGAGGAAGACCTTCCCGAAGACCAGCGGCATTTCGTTGCGATCAATGCCGAACTGGCGCGCAATCCGGCATGGAAACCGTTGATCCATGCCAAGGGACCATTGCCCGATCACGAGGCCTGGGCCACCGTCCATGGCAAGCTGGATCGATTGATTCGCGATTGATTGCCTGCGCTTGAAGCGCGGGCAAAAAAGAAGGGCCCGCAGGCCCATCTACCGTCTTCGAACCAATTGTCGTCCCCGCGCAGGCGGGGACCCAGTGGCGTCAAAAGACACCGGATTCCCGCCCGCGCGGCAATGACATCGTGAACAGACGATCGACAGTGTCGACCGATATCAGCAGCGTCCCTTCTTGGCCTGTCCCGGCGGGCAGTGATACGGGCCGGGGCCCGGATCGACCACGACCGCGCCCGGCGTGACCACCGCACCGTGCGGGGTATAGACAGCGCAGCCACCGAGCAGCGTGCCGGCGCCGATCAGCAGCGCGCAGATTGCCTTCATCGAACTCATTGCATGTTCCTTGTCGTTGATGTGGGGTTCAACCGATCAAAACTGGAAGTTCGCCGTCGCATCGCCTGCCGAGACGTCGCGCTCGGTGCTCAGCGTGGCGCCAGTGATCGATGTCGCCGTGACAGTGTACTTGCCTGCGGCGGCGGTGTCGGCAGCGAGCGCGATCGGCAGCGTCGGCTGGTAGGTGCCCACCAGCGGCGCGGCGGCCGGCACGTTCAGCTGATAGGCGCCGGTATCGAAGTTCGCGTTGGCGACGGCGACCTCGATCGGCGAGCCGGCGACATTCTGTTTCGCCTGCACGAAGGCCTGTGCCGAGGCGGGGAGTACCGCGCCCGTGATGCGGCGCATCGGCGAGGCAGGCAGCGTGATCGGTGCCGCCGAGGTCGAGACCGTGGTGGTGGTCTGCGCGGTGACCGGCACGTTCTGGATCACGCCGGTCGCACGATCGTTCTGCACCACCACGACGCTGTAGTTGCCTGCATCGCTGCTGCGCAGCAGTGGCGACAACGTGAAGGCGCCATTGCTGTCGGCCAGCGTTCCCTTGATGGTCACGCCGTTCTGCTGCGCATAGACGGTCGCGCCGGCCTGCGCGGGCGAAACGTAGCCCTGGATCGCGCCGCTGACCACCAGCGGCACCGCGGTCACCACCGGCTTCAGCGCATAGGAACCGTTGCCGCGCTGCACGATCGAGCGGCACGCATCGAAGTCGAGCACCAGGTCGACCAGCGTGTCGCGCTGCACGGTGAACGGACGGATGATCTTGTACCCGCTTTGCGTGGCGCTCGGCGTATCGAGCGGCTGTTCGGCGCCGCCGGTCGGCACCACGGAATTGGCCAGCGAATTGCCGGTATTGCGATCGAGCACGAGGCGGACCTGCTGATATTGGCCGGCCGGCAGCACGGTCTGGCCGAGCTTGGTCAGCGTGCCGTTCTGCAGCGACAGCAGATCGATGCGGCGGGAGGGATTGACATCGATCTCGGCCCAGCCGCCGGTGCCATCCTCGGCGTTGGCGCTGGTATGGACGCGGATCTTGTCGACGGTGACGAACACATGGTCGAAGCCGCAGGCCGGCGCATCGGTCATCGACACGCTGAGCGTACCGGTGCCGCCGCCATCGTCATCGCCGCCGCCACCGCAGGCGGCCAGGATTGCAGCGGACGCGGCGACGCCGAATGCAAGCCCCCGGTATTTGAAATTGGTTCTCATTTCCCTCTCCTTGATTTCCTTATGGGGAATCTTGAGCATAATTTCCCGCCCCTCTGGAAAGGCGTGACATATTGTAAGACCTGAAACACCGATCCCTTTTTGCGAACGCTGTTGCGTTTTTCCGCCGCATGGAATTAACGGAGCATTTACCGCGGCGCGAACTCAGAACGCATAAGACAGCGATACCCCGGCAAAGGCATTGCGTCCGGCCGCCGGCTCGAAATACCGGCCATTGGCGTCGTTGACGATCACCGATCCGGCATAACGGCGGTCGAACAGATTGTCGATCCGCGCGAACGCATTGAAGGTCCAGCGGCCGAGGGGCATCGCATAGCCGGCGTGGATGCCGGTCACGAAATAACCGGGCGCGCGATCGCTGTTGCGGTCGTCGACCGGGACCGCGCCCAGATAGCGCAGATCGATGCCGGCGCGCCAGCCGCGCGACGGGGCCCAGGCGAGCGATCCATAGACAGCGTGGCGCGCGGTGCCGGGCAGACGGTTGCCGGCGACGATGCCGGCCGGCACCGTGTCGCGGAACGTCGCGTCGAGAAAGCTGTAGGCGAGCTGCGCCTGCCAATGCGGCCGCAGCACGCCGCTCCAGCCCAGTTCCACGCCCTGGCGTAGCGTGCGGCCGGCATTGCGGTAGCTGGCGCGGCCGCCGCTGCTGGTCGCGGTGACGATCTCCTGGTCAGTGCGGGTCTGGAACAGCGCGGCCGTCAACACGCCCCCAGCGAGCTTCTGCTTGGCACCGGCTTCCAGCGATGTGCTGGTGGCGGGCTGCAGCGCGAAGTTCAGTCCGGCCGATCCGTCGGGCCGATACGAGATCTCGTTCAGCGTCGGCGTTTCGAAGCCGCGTCCCGCGGTCGCATACAGATTCAGCGATTCGCTGACGCGATAGCGCACCGCACCGACCGGCAACCATTTGTCGTAGCGTACCGAGCCGCTGTCGTCGCCATTGGCGCCGACGATATAGCGATCGCTGGAGGAGAAGCGCACCGTGCTGTGGCGCAGCCCCGCCTCGACGGTCCAGCGCTGTGTCACGTCCAGCGACGCCTGCAGATACTGGTCGAAGTTCCAGACCGTATTGCGTTCGTCGCGCCGCAGGCGCCCCTGCTCGCCGAGCACCGGCTGTTCCGTGCTGCCGATGAAGTTCTCGTAGCCGCGGCGCGTTTCCTCCATCGTGTCGTAGGCGAGCCCCGCGATCAGCGTCAGCGGCATGCGGCCGATCCGCGCATGGTGCGTCCAGCGCAGGTCCGCGCCGCCGTAGTCGCGCGCCAGATCGATGACGCCGCCCGCCGACAACGGGCTGCGCTGCGCCGCCGGAGGGATCGACAGGAACTGGCGGGTCTCGCGCCGACCGTAGTAGACCATCGCCGTCAGCGTGTTGTCCGCATCGACCCGGCGCTGATGGCGCAGGCCGCCCTGCGCCTGCTGCACGGTCTTGCGCGTATTGAACTGCTCGGCCAGCTGCGCCGAGCGCGGCGCGCTGCCGAACTGCGCCCGTGTCAGCCCGAGCGGGTCCTGCGCGCTCAGATCGACTGCATTGGCCACCAGCGTCCAGCTGCTGTCGGCATCGGGACGCCACGTCAGCCGCGCGTTGCCCAGGTTCTTGCGCGCGGCGCTGTGGTCGCGATAACCGTCGGTGGTGAAACGCGAGGCGCTGACCAGATAGTCCAGGCCCGGCTCCCCTTCCGCGGGCGCGCCGCTGGCCTTCAGGCCATAGCGCCAGGCGCCGTAGCTGCCGGCGCCGAGGCTGGCTTCGAGCAACGGCGGACGCGCGCCGGGTTCGGTCCAGACCTGGATCACGCCGCCCGATGCGTTGCCGTACAAAGACGACGCGGGGCCGCGCAATACCTCGACGCGATCGATCGACGCGATATCGATATTCGAGGTCTGCCCCTGTCCGTCGGGCATCGTCGCGGGAATGCCGTCGACATACAGCCGCAGGCCGCGCACGCCGAAGCTGGAGCGCGCGCCGAAGCCGCGGATCGACAACTGCAGGTCCTGCGCGTAGTTGTGCCGGTCCTTGACCAGCAGGCCAGGCACGCCGCCGAGCCCTTCGCTCAGATTGATCTGCGGCCTGTCGTCGCGCAGCGCCCCGCCCGAAACCACGTCGGCCGACGCGGGCGTATCGAATACCGGGGCATCGATGCGCGTGGCGGTCACGACCACCGGCGCCAGCGCGCGCTCCGCGTCCGCTGCCGACGCGGAGCGCGCATCCTGCGCATCGGCCCATCCCGACAGCGGCAGCAAGACGCCTGCCGCCCATGCTGCTGCACCGCCCCTCATCGGCGCTTCGCCGTCATCGCGGTGACGCGCCAGACCACGTTGCCGACATCGTCGGTGACCAGCAGCCCACCGCGGCGATCGTCCTTGACGTCGACCGGGCGGCCATGGGCGTGCTCCGAGGCGTCGAGAAAGCCGGTCAGCACATCGATCGGCTCGCCTTTTGGCACGCCGCCGCGGAACGGAACGAAGATCACCTTGTATCCGCTCTTGGGCTTGCGGTTCCATGAGCCATGCTGGCCGACGAACAGGCCTTCGCGGAACGGCTCGGGCCAGCGCAGTCCGTCGGCAAACGTGATTCCCAGCGAGGCCGTGTGCGGACCGAGCGCATAGTCCGGGACCAGCGCGGTGGCCACCAATTCGGGGCGCTGCGGCTTGACCCGCACGTCGACGTGCTGGCCCCAGTAGCTGTATGGCCAGCCATAGAAGCCGCCATCGCGCACCGCGGTGATGTAGTCCGGAACAAGGTCGCTACCGATCTCGTCGCGCTCGTTGACCGCGGTCCACAGCTGCCCGGTGACCGGCTCCCAGGCCAGTCCGTTCGGATTGCGCAGACCGGTCGCATACAGCCGCATCTTGCCGCTGGCGCGATCGAGCTCCCAGATTGCGGCCCGGCCATGTTCGATCTCCATGCCCTTCTCGCCGACATTGCTGTTGGAGCCGACCGTGATGTACAGCTTGCGGCCGTCGTGGCTGGCGATCACGTTCTTGGTCCAGTGGTGGTTGATGCCGGCGGGCAGGTCGACCACCTTGACGCCGGGCTCGTCGATGCGGTCCGCGCCGGGACGATAGCGAAAGCGCATCAGCGCATCGGCATTGGCGACATAGAAGTCGTTGCCGACCAGCACCATGCCGAACGGCGAGTTCAGGCCCTGCAGGAACACCGAGCGCTTGTCCGCGACGCCGTCGCGGTCGGTATCGCGCAGCAGCGTGATGCGGTTGGCGCTGGGCGTGCCGGCGCCGGCCCGCTTCATCACCAGCTTCATGACCCAATCGCGGATGCCCTTGCCCGATTCCGGCTTGGGCGGTGCATTGGACTCGGCCACCAGCACGTCGCCGTTGGGCAGCACATAAAGCCAGCGCGGATGATCGAGCCCATCGGCGAAGGCCGTCACCGCAAGGCCGGGTGCCGGCGTCGGCCGCGCGCCGGCCGTCCAGCCGATCGCCGGTGCGATGTCCACGGTCGGCAGCAGCGTCTTGTTCGGTGGCGGCAGGGTCGGCGACGGACCGGTGCCCTGCGCCACCGTCAGCGTGGCGCGGTCACCCATGCCCAGCAGAAAGCAGCCGCCGACCAGCAGCGTGACGGCACCCAGTACGACGACAAGGCGAACCCTTCTCATGACGCACTCCTCGATGGTTTGCGACCTGACAGGTCTTCCAGCAAGTATCGGCGCGATTGCCGCCGCTGCCAGCGGTGGCAAACCCGGTTCTGTGCATTTTAAGACACGAAATTCCGGCGCCCCACGCGGGCGGGGACCCGGTGTCTTGTCGAGGGTGCCCCAAGCCACTGGGCCCCCGCCTGCGCGGGGGCGACGGGGGATCGGCGATTGTCGAATTGCGACGCTCCCACTCGACAAAGGGATAGGAGCCGCTCCGCGGGCCGTACCGACAGGCCCCGGAAGCGGGTTCGCAACCGAACCGACAAGGAGCCCATCATGAGCATCAGCAAGGACCAGCAGACCGATGAACGCACCATCAGGCAGATGATGGAGGACTGGGCGCGCGCGCTGGAACGGCGCGACGCCGCCGCCATGACGGCGCACTATGCGCCCGACGTGGCGCTGTTCGACGTCAAGCCGCCCTACGCGCTGCGTGGTGTGGACGCATACCGCGCCACCTGGGAGGCCTGCTTTCCCTATCTTCCCCGGCGCTTCCGTTCCGAGCGCAAGGACCTCGTGCTGACCGTCGGCGCGGACCTTGCCTTTTGCCATTGCCTGAGCCGCATCGCGCCGGTGGACGAGCCCGACCATCCGGCCGGCGGCACCTGGATCCGCATCACGGTCTGCTTGCAGAAACGGGATGGCCGCTGGCTGGTCGTGCACGAACATGGCTCGCTGCCGTTCGATCCGATGACCGAGAAGGTCGTCTACATCGGCGACACCGAGGCGGAAACGGCTGCCTGAGTCTTTCCGCCGGATGGCTTGACAAGCGAAGTACGAAGCATAAAATTGCACGACGTTCAAATTTAAGCGACGTGCAAATGGAAGCCTCGTCTCAGCGCACCATCCAGACCCCGTTCGACCCACCCATCGACGCCAGCGCCGCTCCGCCGCCCGCGGGGCGACGTCAGCGCAAGCGCAACCAGACGCTCGACCATCTGGCGGCCACCGCCTTCGATCTGTTCGAGGCGCATGGCTATGACGCGGTGACGATGGAGCAGATCGCCGCACAGGCCGACGTGGCCAAGGGCACGCTGTACAACCACTTCCCGGTCAAGGAGGCGCTGCTCGCCCATCAGTTCCACGGCGAGCTGGCCGCGGGACTGCAGCAGCTGCGGGCCGCGCTGGACGGGCTGGGCAGTTTCCAGGCACGGCTTTGCTATCTGCTGTCGGCTTCGGCCGACTGGTGCGAGGCGCGCCGCGGCTACCTGCCGCACTATCTGCGCTTCCGCTTTCTCGATCTCGGGCCGGGCCGCTTCGGGCAGAGCGACGGTGAAGGGGCGCCGGGGCGCAGCGGCATGGACCTCGCCTTCGATGCGTTGATGGCGGCGGGACAGCAGAGCGGCGAGCTGCGCCGCGACCTGCCGTCGGGGCAACTGGCCACGCTGTTCCATCATTTGTATCTGGGCGCGCTGATGCGCTGGCTGGCAGCCTCGGAAAGCGATCTGCGCGCCGAGTTCGCGGCGACCGTCGACCTGTTCTTCCACGGCGCGGCACGCGCGGCCGAGCCGGAGGACGCGTCATGAGCGCCCTGCTGCTCGACTGGCGGGCTGCCGCGGCGCAAGGCCCCGCCGCGGCCGGCGGCAAGGGCTGGCAACTGGCGCTGATGGCGCAGCTCGGCGTGCCCGTGCCCGACGGCTTCGTAATCCACGCCGAGGCCAGCCGCGGCCGGCGCGCCGGCGATCCGGTGCCCCAGGCCTTGCGCGACGCGCTCGCGCGCGAGCTCGCGGCCCGGGATTGGGAGCGGACGCCGCTGGCGGTCCGCTCGTCGGCGCCGCAGGAAGATTCGGCTCAAGCGTCGTTTGCCGGCATCCATCTGTCGCGGCTGAACGTGACCGGCGTCGATGCCGTCGCCGAGGCGGTGCAGGCGGCATGGGATTCGGTGTGGGAGCCGGCTGCGGTCGCCTACCGGCAACGCCTCGGCCTCGATGGGGAGCCACCGGCGATGGCGGTGGTCGTGATGCCGCTGCTGGCCGCGGTGGCGGCCGGCATCGCCTTTACCTGCGATCCGCTGTCCGGCCGCGACGACCAGTTGCTGATCCACGCGCATTGGGGCCTGGGCGAGGCGCTGGTCGGCGGACAGGCCGACGGCGACGAGTATCGGCTGCAGAGCAACGAAAGCACCGATGGCGACGACGCGCTGCGCGTCATCGCGCGCCGCCTGGGCGGCAAGCAAAGGATGACGCAACTGCTGCCTGGCGGCGGCACCACGGCGATCGACACGCCCGCGCAGCAGGCCGCCCAGGCGGTACTGTCCGACGCGCAGGCCATCGCGCTTGGCGAACTGGCGCGCGATGCCGCCGGCGCGCTCGACTTCGCCAATCCCCGCTACGACATCGAATGGGTCTGGGACGGCGAGCGTTTCTGGATCGTGCAGGCGCGGCCCGTCACCGCGCGGGCGCGCCACACCTATCCGGCGCTGCGCGAGCAGCCGCGCTACTGGTCGCGCGGCAATACCCGCGAGATCATGCCCGATCCGCTGTCCGCGCTGGACTGGCACGGCTGCCGCACGATGGCGAACCGGATGCTGACGCTCGGCTTCTCGCTGTCCGGCTATCCGATCCTGCCCGGCACCGAACACGCGGCGCTGTTCGACGGCCGCCTGTATCTGGACGTGTCGCTGATGCAATGGGAGTGCTACGACGCGCTGGGCGTGCGTCCCGACGCGGTCAATCGCCTGCTTGGCGGCACGCAGCCGGAGATCGCGGTGCCGCCGCCGACCGCGGGCGACCGGCTCGCCCGCGGCCTGCGCATGCTGCGCTATCTGGCGCGCTCGCCGCGCCAACGCCGCCTGGGCGAAGCCGCGCTGGCGCGCGCCGCCGAGCAGGCGCGCCAGTGGCGCGAACAAGCGTTGCCGGACGACCCCGCCGCGCTGGCCGCGCTGCTGCGCGAGCAGTTCCGCACGGTGGCGCAGGCCGATCCGCTGTTCTTCCTGCAGGGGTCGGCAGGGGGCACGCTGGCAGGGCTTGTCGATCTGGTCGAGAAGTACTGCCCCGGCGAAGGCTATGCGGTGACGGCGGCGCTGATGGCAGGCGGCGAGCCGAGCGTGACCGCACAGCAAGGCTATGCGTTGATCGCGTTGGCCGAGACCGCCGCGGCGGACGCCGAAGCGCTGGCCTGGCTGCGCGGTCCACAGCGCAGCGGCGCCCAGTGGGCGCAGCAGCTGCCCGCGCACAGTCCCTTCCGGCGAGCATTCGCCGAGTTCCTGGATCGCTACGGCCATCGGGCCACCGCGGAAAGCTATGTGCGGCAGCCGCGCTGGCGCGAGGCGCCCGACTATCTGCTCGATACCGTGCTGGGGATGATCGGCAGCAACGCCGAGGCGGTACGGCAGCGCCAGCGCGTTGCCGCGGCGCAGGCATGGCAGCGGCTGCGCCGGGCGATCCCGCCGCTGGCGCGGCCCGCGATGCTGGCGGTGCTGAAGCGATTGGTGCGAGTGGCCACGCGCGAGTGCAATCAGCGCGAAGCGGCGCGCAGCGCGTTGATGCGGTATCTGGAAGCGGTGCGCCGTACCGCGCTCGCGCTGGGCACGCAACTGGCCCGTGGCGGCAAGGAGGACGGATTCGAGCGGCCCGACGATGTATTTCATCTGACCGCATTCGAATTGCTCGCTGTCGCCGAAGGGCGCATGCCGCTGCGGCATGCAGCGCGGCGCGCGGCACGGCGGGCCGAGGTGCTGGCCGATCAGGCGGACCGGACCGAGCCGGCGGTGATCGTCGAACAGCCGGGCGCGTTGCCGGCGGTGTTCTCGTCCGCGGAATCGAGCGCCACGTACGTGGCCGATGCGGCCGCCGGGCGCTGGTCCGGCACGCCGGTCGGCGCCGGGCAGGCGCGCGGACCGGCCTGCGTCGCGCGCAGCCCACAACAGGCGACCGGGATGGCGAACGGCGACATCCTGGTCGCGCCGAGCACCGATCCGGCCTGGACGCCGCTGTTCCTGCGCGCGGGCGGCCTGGTGATGGAGACCGGCGGCTACCTGTCGCACGGCGCGATCGTCGCGCGCGAGTTCGGCATTCCGGCGGTCGTCAATCTGCCGGGCATCCTGTCGCAGCTCGCCGACGGCGACATGGTGGCCGTCGACGGCAACCGCGGCACCGTACAGCGGGTCGCCGCGAGCTAGTCCTTCAGGTCCTTCAGGTCCTTCAGGTCCTTCAGGTCCTTCACGTTCTCAAGCCGCCGCCAGCTGACCGCGGACAGCCGCCTGGGCCTTCGACGGCATCGCGGCGTCATGGCCCGCCGCGAGGCGGAACATCGCCACCGTGTCGAGCAGGCGCGTCGCCTGTTCGTCCAGCGAATGCGCCGCGGCCGCGGCCTCTTCGACCAGCGCGGCGTTCTGCTGCGTGACCTGGTCCATCTGGCCGACCGCCTGGTTGACCTGCTCGATGCCGCGGCTCTGTTCGCCGGTGGCCGCGGCGATCTCGCCGATGATGTCGGACACCTGCTTGACCGCCTGCTGGATCTCGTTCATGGTCGCGCCGACGCTTTCGGCCTGCGCCGAGCCGGTCCGCACGGTCGTCACCGAGGCGTCGATCAGCTCCTTGATTTCCTTGGCGGCGGTCGACGAGCGCTGCGCCAGCGTGCGCACCTCGCCGGCCACCACCGCGAAGCCGCGGCCCTGCTCGCCGGCACGCGCCGCTTCGACCGCCGCGTTCAGCGCCAGGATGTTGGTCTGGAAGGCGATGCCCTCGATCATGCCGGTGATCTCGGCGATGCGGTTCGAGTTGGTGCTGATCGCGCCCATCGTTTCGACCATCTGGCCGGTGGCGACATGGCCGTGCTGCGCGACGGCGGCGGCGTTGTCGGCCAGCGTGCTGGCCTGGCGCGCGCTGTCGGCGTTGTGGCGGACCGTGGTGGTCAGCTCTTCCATGCTGGAGGCCGTCTCTTCAAGCGACGCGGCCTGCTGTTCGGTGCGCGACGACAGGTCGGCGTTGCCGGCGGCGATCTGGCGTGCGGCCACGCCGACCGAATCGCTTGACTGGCGCACCTCGCGCATCGCTGCGGCGACACGGTCGAGCAACGCATTGAAGCTCTGCGCGGTACGACCCACCTCGTCCAGACGGCGCACCGGCGAACGATGGCCCAGGTCCAGCGTTTCGCTGACATGCTCCATGCTGGCCTGCATCTCGCCCAGGCTGTCGCGGATGCGGCGATACAGCAGCCACGCCAGCACGGCCACCACCAGCACGGTCACGCCGATCACGGTGCCGAACACGCGCACCGCGATCGCGCTGGCGCGCTGGTTCTCGGCCACCGAGTCGTCGCCCATCTTGCTGTTGAAGTCCAGATGCGCGTCGATCTGCTTGCGCAGCGCGGCCGATGCCAGATGCAGCTCGCCCGACGACAGCATCGCATGCAGGCCCGCGGTGTCGTTGGTGCGCGAGAGCGTGAAGAACGCGGCATGCTGGGCGCGATAGCGCGCCAGCGCGGCACGGTCTTCTTCCAGCAGCTTGCGGTCGGCATCGTTGGAGATGTCCTCGCGCTCGTATTTGGCGGCCAGCTCGTCGAAGCGTGCGATCGCCTTGGCGACCTCTTTCTCCGCGTCGTCCTTGGCAGCCGCATCGTCGGCGAGCGCGTGGCGGTACAGCTGCACCCGGATCGCGGTGGTACTGTCCTTGATCGCATTGAGCCGGCGCACGCTGGTCAGCGTGTTTTCGTTGAAGTACTCGAGGCGTTGTTCGGCCTGGTTCAGTTGCCAGATGCCGCCGAGGCCGACGACGAGCATGGCGAGCAGGGAAAAGAACAGCGTGAAAAGCAGACGTTGACTGATGTTCATGATGGGCCAAGGGGACGGCTATCATCAAAAAAGCGACTCAGTAGCCGCTTAATTCTGATGTTAGTGTGGTTTCATTCAGGGTTTACGTCAGCCCTGGCGCACACTTGAGCCGCGCTTGGCGTGAATTTCGCTAGTTCAGGGATATCGAGGACAACGACGGAGACGACAAATGGCCATGTCCGAAACCTATATGGCGATCGAACCGCCACGCGAGGATATCGACGCGCTGCCCGGCGCCGCGGTGCTGGAATTCGGCGCGCCCTGGTGCGGCTACTGCATGCGGGCGCAGGGGCCGATCGCCTCGGCCTTCACGCGCCACCAGCAGGTAAGGCACATCAAGGTCGAGGACGGCAGCGGCCGTCCGCTGGGCCGCTCGTTCCGCATCAAGCTGTGGCCGACGCTGGTGTTCCTGCGCGATGGCAAGGAAGTGGCGCGGCTGGTCAGGCCGACCGACGCGGACGAAATCGAGAAGGCGATGCGGCAGATCGACCGGATGGCCGGCGACGAGGCGGCCGCCGCATGACCGAGGCGCGGGTCGGCGCGGCTCTGTTCCGGTCCGCCGGAGGGAAACAGCGGCGTCATGGTTGTCGACGTGCCGCGGCGCTCGGTACATTTCGCCATGCGTTCCGCCACGCCGAGCCCAAGCGCCCCCACGACATGATCGACGCCGCCACCCTTGCCGCCCTGCGCGACTTCCCGCGCCAACTGGAAGCCTTCTACGCGGCCGTTCCGGCCAAGCATCGCAACTGGTCCCCGGCCAGCTGGAACGGCGTGCCGAGCGAGCCGTTCACGCCGATCGGCCAGCTGTGCCACGTTCGGGATATCGAGATCGACGGCTATCACCGGCGCCTTGAGCGCGCACTGAGCGAGACCCACCCGCTGCTGCCGTCGATCGACGGCGACGCGCTGGCAATCGAGCGTGCCTATGCGACGGCCGATGGCGCGCAGGCGCTCGCAGACTTCCGCGCGGCGCGCGAGAAGACCGTCGCGCTGATCGCCGGGCTGGACGATCGGCAGCTTGCCCGCACCGCAGAGTTCGAGGGTTACGGGCCGCTGACGGTCCGCAGCCTCGTGCACTATCTATGCAGCCACGACCAGCAGCATCTGGCGGGGATGCAGTGGCTGCTGGGGAAGATTCACGCCGAGCCGGCGGCCTGAGGCGCGCGGCTGTCCGGAACGCCTGACGCTGCGAGAGGCGCTCGCCCCGCCCGCCGTAGCCACGGGCCGGTGCGCCGCCGATCGCCTCCGCCCCCTGTGGTCGCGCCCAAGGCAGCGCAGGCGGAGCACGCAGCGAACGCCGCAGCCATTCATCGCACCATCGAGATCGTCAACTAGGGCGCTGCGGCGGCCGGCAGGAAGGCGTCGGCGAAGAAGCGCTCCCCAGGCAAGCCTCGCGCAGCGACGAAATCCCGTCGTGCAGCGTCGACCATCGCCGGTGCGCCGCAGGCATAGACCTCGTGATCGCACAGAGCGGGCAGATCTTCCATCACGGCGCGATGGACCAGCCCGGTGCGCCCCTGCCAGCCGTCGCCCTCCATGGATTCCGACAACACCGGCACGAACCGGAACCACGGCAGGTCGGTCTCCCACTGCCGCGCCAGCGCTGCCAGATATAGGTCATCGCACCGTCTTCCGCCCCAATACAGCGTCATCGGGCGGACCAGCCCCTTGGCGCGCGCCGCTTCGACGATCGCCTTGATTGGCGCGAAGCCGGTGCCGGAGGCCAGCAACACGATCGGCCTGCGGCTCTCCTCGCGCAGATAGAACTGGCCGAACGGCCCTTCCAGGCGCAGGATGTCGCCCACGCGCAATGTGTCAAGGGCGCGCGCACTGAACGCGCCGCCCGCGATGCGCCGGACATGGACCTCGATGCAGCCGTCCTCGGGCAAGGCCGTGGCAAGCGAGTAGCTGCGGCGCAGCCCTTCACGCAGGATCAGATCGACATACTGCCCGGGCCGGTAACGAAGCGGGGGCAGGGCCGGCAGCTTGAGCCGGAGCGCCGCCACATCGGGCGCCATGTTGCGGATCTCGGCGACCCGGCACGGCATGCGGCGGACCTCGGCCCCCGCATTGTCCGGCGCGGTCAGCTCGGCCTGGATGCGGAGATCGCTGCGTGCTCGCGCCAGGCATAGGAGTGCCCCGCCCAGCGCGCGCTGCGCCGGCGCGAGCGTTTGCGCTTCGCGCGCCCCGCGCACGATGTCACCGCTGACCACCAGGGCCATGCAGTCGCCGCAGGACCCTACGCGGCAGCCGTGCTTGAGCGCCACGCCCTGGCGCAACGCGGCCGCAAGTACCGTTTCGTCGGGTTCCACGCCAAAGCACTCGCTGGAGCCGGCCACTGTCACGGAAAACGCCATCGTCGCCACCCCGCTGCCTAGATTTCGAGCACGCCGGCAGCAAGGAAGCCGCCGTCGACCGCCAGGGTTTGTCCGTTGACATAGGAGGCCGCGTCCGAGCACAGGAAGCCGACCACGCCTGCAATCTCCTCCGGTTGCCCGTAGCGCCCCGCCGGCACCGAACGCGTGTAGTTTTCCCGTGCCACCGGAGAATGGAGGGCTTGCGTCAGCGACGTGTCGATCGGTCCCGGGGCAACACTGTTGACGGTAATGTTGTGCGGGGCCAGTTCGATGGCGATCTGCCGCGTCAGTCCGATCACGGCGGCCTTCGACGTACCATAAGCAGTGCGACCCGCGCTGGCGCGGATCCCGCTGACCGACGCGAGGTTGACGATGCGGCCCCACTGCCGCGCCGACATCAACCGCGCGGCATGCTGCGCGCACAGGAACGCCCCAGTGACGTTGATGTCGAAGACCTTGCGCCAGTGTTCCAGCGGATAGTCCAGGAATGCATAGGTCTTGGCGATGCCTGCGTTGTTGACCAGCACATCGCAGCGGCCTAGCTGGGCGTTCAGGTCCGCGAATGCCTCCGCGATGGAATCCGGTTCGCCCACGTCGAGCAGTTGCGGATAGGCCTCGAAACCTTCGCGGTTCAGCACGCCCGCCAGATCGGCAGCCGCGTGCAGATTCAGATCGGCGATCACCACGATATGGCCGTCCGTCGCCAGCCGCCGCACGATGGCGGCGCCAATGCCAACGGCGCCACCGGTCACCACGGCCACCCGGCGGGACGCCGGCCCTTGGCCGGGGTCGTATAGATGGGGTCGATTCAAGGAAGGTCCTCCAGAGATGGGACGATGCAGGAGCGTCCGAGACGACCGGACGCCCCGAACGTCCGCTTAGTCGAGAAAGCCGATCGACAGCCACGGCACGCAAGCGATCACCACCAGTGCGACCAGCAGCGCGCCCAGGTAAGGCCACACGCGGCGCATCACGCGGTCCGGCTCGATACCGCCGATCGCGCACGCCGCGTAGAAGCCCACGCCCATCGGTGGCGCGAACAGGCCCAGCCCCATGGCCAGAATCACCACGATGGCGTAATGCACATCGTGGATACCCAGCGAGCGCGCCACCGGGAACAGCAATGGGCCAAACAGCACGATGGCGGGGATACCCTCGAGCAGGCTGCCCAGTACGATGAAGGCCACGATGGAGATCGCCATGAAGGCGTACGGCCCGCCCGGCACCTGCTGCATCAGGGCGACCAGCGAGGCCGAGAAGCCCGATTGCGTCAGCGCCCAGGCCATCGACGTGGCCAACCCGATGATCAGCAGGATGGCGCCGGACAATGCCGCCGTATCGAGCAGGATGCCGTACAACCGCCGCCATTCGACGCGGTTGCCCAGCAGATGCATGCCGAGCGCGGCCAATGCGGTATAAGCAATGCCGATGGTCGATACCTCCGTGGCCGTGGCGGCGCCCTCGATCACCACGGTACGGATCAGGATGGGGAGCGCCAGCGCGGGCAGCGCGGCAACAAAGGTCCGGGCGATCTTGCGCGCGCTGGCCCGCTTTTCCAGTTGTCCGGACTCGCCTCGCGCGCGTAGCCAGCACACCGCGGCGATGGCTAACGTGGCCACCACCGCAGGCACGATTCCGCCGATAAACAGCGCTGTGATCGACACCCCGCACACGGCTCCGATGGTGATCAGGACAAGGCTGGGTGGAATGGTCTCTGTCATCGCGCCGCTGGCTGACAGCAACGCCACCAGCTCCTCCGGCTTCGATCCGCGACGTTTCATCTCGGGGAGCAACGCGGGCGCCACGGCCGCCATATCGGCGGCCTTCGATCCCGAGATGCCGGACACGAGGAACATCGCGCCCAGCAACACGTACTGCAAGCCGCCGCGTACGTGGCCGAGCAGCGCCGCCATGAAGTCGATCAGCGTGCGGGCAAGCCCGCTTAGTTCCAACAGCGCGCCGAGCAGCACGAACAGCGGCACGGACAGCAGCACCAGATGGGCCATGCCTTCGTCCATGCGGCTGACCACGATCCCCAACGGCGCATGCGTGACCGACATCAGATACCCGAGCACGGCCACGCCGAAGCTGAACGCGATCGGTACACCTCCCGCCACGCAGGCGCCCACCAGTATCACGAAGAACAGCACCAGGTTGTAATTGCCCAGTGCCAACAGTACCGGCTGCGCGAGCCACAATGCGCCGGCGATGGCTCCGACGGTGGCCAGTGCCGCCGCCAGCTGCGCGCCGGTTACCTCGCTAGCCAACCGCGATACCGCCGCCAGCAGCATCAGCAGCGCGCCCACCGGCAAGGCCGCGCTGCGAATGCCGTCCGGCAGTTGCAACGCCGGCGTGGTGATCGGCATCTGAAGTTCGGCGTGCTGGAGCGCTGGGCCGACGATCAACGCGGCGAATACGCAGACGGTCGCGCCGCTGACCGCCTCCAGCCAACCGCGATAGCGGGGCGGCAACCGGTTGGCGATCGCGGCAAGCCGCATATGGCTGCCGCGATGCACCGCCAGCACGGCGCCGAGCATGGCGAGCCAACTGAACAGGATCGACGCGAGTTCGTCCGACCACATCAGCGGCTGGTTCAGAACGTAGCGGTAGTACACCCCGCCGAGCAGGACGCAGGTTTCAGCCAGTACCAGACAAGCGGCCGCGAAGCCGACCAGCTGCATGATTCGGTCTACGGTCCACGACAGCCAGCGCGGCGCGCAGCCTACCGCCGGAGGGGTCTTGTTGAGAGTCAGTTCCATGGTGCGGTTCACCCCAGCTTGCCGGTGTATTTCTCCAGCGTGGCCCAGGCCTGGTCGCCGAAGCGCTGACGCCATTCCGCATAGAAGCCACCCACCCGCAGCCGCTGACGGAACGCTTCGGCATCGACCTCGTTGAACTGCAGCCCCTTGCCCTGCAGCTCGGGGCGCAGCGACGCGTTCAGACGCGCGACATCGGCGCGCTCCTGCAATGCTGCGTCATTGATCGATGCGCGCACGATGTCCTGCAGATCTTTCGGCAGCCGGCCGAAGGAGCGGGCATTGGCCAGGAACCAGAAGCCGTCCCACATATGGTTGGATTGCGAGCAGTACTTCTGCACCTCGTAGAGTCGCGCCGCCACGATGGTGGCGAGCGGATTCTCCTGGCCCTCCACCACCTTGGTCTGCAACGACGAATAGACCTCGGCGAAGTTGATGCTGGCCGGCGATGCACCCAGCGTGCGGAACATCGAAGTCCATAGCGGGCTCATCGGCACCCGCAGTCGGATGCCTTTCAAATCGTCCGGCTGCCGTACCGGCCTGGTGCTGGTGGTGATCTGCCGGTAGCCGTTGTCCCAGATCCTGTCGAACGCGATCAGCGAGGTCTTGGCGATCTCGGCGCGTACGCGCGCGCCCACCTCGCCGTCCATCGCCGCCCAAACCTGGCCATAGTCCTTGAACGCAAAACCGATGCCGCTTATCTGCGCGGCGGGCACCAACGTGCCGAGAATCAGCGGCGACAGCGTGAAAAAATCGACGGCGCCCGAGCGCACCTGCGACAGCATGTCGGTATCGCTGCCGAGCTGGTTCGCCGGGTAGATCTGCAACGACACGCGGCCGCGCGTTTCGCTCGCAATGCGCGCGGCCGCCTCCTTGGCGCGAACATTGAGCGGGTGCGTGTCGGGCAGGTTGTTGGCGTACTTGAGCGTGAATTCGGCGGCCTGGGCCGGAAGCGCGCCGGCGCCCAAGGCAGTGGCCGCGGCGGCGAAAGACGTGCGCAACAAAAAATCGCGACGGGATAGCGAGGACATAGGCGTCTCCTGTTTTCTTTTGACTATGACCTCGCCGCCAGTTGTGCGACGAGGCGTCCATTCATAGCAATTTGAAGGCCAGCGGCATGGCAATGCAGGCAGGTCTGTGCAGCGCACGGACGCACGCCGGCAAACGCTGGATTTACCTGGGATTGCGCGCGATACCTGCCGTTGGCCCTGGTGGAGCCGCGCATCGCGGCGGGGGCACGACGGACACAACTGGCCGTCAACTGTCGAGCCGATGCGACACCTGTCTCATTGCCGCATCCGATGCCCGGCCGGCGGGTCGTGTCCATGGGCG
Source organism: Cupriavidus sp. JZ107 (assembly GCF_053903255.1). NCBI lineage: Bacteria > Pseudomonadati > Pseudomonadota > Betaproteobacteria > Burkholderiales > Burkholderiaceae > Cupriavidus > Cupriavidus sp. JZ107. The sequence continues at coordinate 1,706,822 of NZ_CP096480.1, forward strand.
GTCCAGCGGTCCAACGGCCGGTGGCAGGGCAATTGCTTGTCACGCCGCGGCAAGGTGGCCCGGACGTCGACATCGCGGCGAGCCCCCCTTGTCGTCTTCGCATCCCGTCCCGTTAGCGGCGACGGAAATTCAAACCCTTCGATGAGGACATGATGCTGCCGACACGATCTTTGGGGAGCCAGGGCCTGGTGGTAAGCGCTCTGGGTCTTGGCTGCATGGGCATGAGCTACGCCTACGGGCCCGCCGACGAGGCGGAATCGATCCGCACGATCCACCGCGCGCTTGAACTGGGCTGCACCTTCTTCGATACGGCCGAGGTATATGGGCCCTATTTGAACGAGGTACTGCTGGGCCGGGCGCTGGCCGGACGCCGCGATGGCGCAGTGATTGCGACCAAGTTCGGCTTTAGAGTCGACTCCGCCGGCAAGATAGCGGGCACCGACAGCCGGCCCGAACATATCCGCTCCGTCGTCGATGCCAGCCTGCAGCGGCTCGGCACCGACCATATCGATCTGCTGTATCAGCACAGGGTCGATCCGGCCGTGCCGATCGAGGATGTGGCCGGCACGGTCGGCGAGTTGGTCAAGGCGGGAAAGGTGCGCTATTTCGGGCTGTCCGAGGCGGGGCCGCGAACCATTCGGAGGGCGCATGCGGTGCATCCCGTCACCGCGCTGCAGAGCGAATACTCGCTATGGGAGCGTGATATCGAGAGCGATATCCTTCCCTGCCTGCGCGAACTAGGCATCGGGCTGGTACCTTTCGGCCCGCTCGGTCGTGGCTTCCTGACCGGCACGGCGCGACGCGCCGAGGACTTCCCCGAGGGCGACAGCCGCCGCACCTCCGACCCGCGCCTGCAGGGCGCGAACTTCGACGCCAATATGCGGCTCGCCCGGATCCTGCAGACCTACGCCCAGCGAGCAGGTGTCTCCGCGGCGCAGCTGGCGCTGGGGTGGGTGCTGTCGCGCGGCAGCGATATTGTCCCGATCCCCGGCACGCGGCATGTGCGGCGGCTCGAAGAAAATCTGGCGGCGGCGTCGGCCGCTGTCGATCCTGCACTATTGGCGGAACTCGATGCGGCAATGCCACGGGGGGCGACTACCGGGCCCCGCTACACGGGACTAATGGAAAGCCTGGTCGATCGTTGATTCCGCTTGGTGCTGTTGGAGGGGGTGGCAATGCTGCCCCCTACTGACAAAAGCGCGACGGTGTCATGCCGAAATGCCGCTTGAACATCGCCGTGAAGGCACTCTGGCTGTTGTAGCCATGATCCATCGCCACCGTCAGGATCTTGTCGCCGCGCGCCAGCCGTTTTAGCGCGAGCAGCAGTCGCGCCTGTTCCCGCCACTGGCCGAACGTCAGGCCGGTTTCGCTGCGAAAGCGCCGGTGCAGCGTTTTCTCCGAGCGGCCGATCATTGCAGCCCATTCGCTTACCGCGCGCGCATCGTCCGGCGCGCGCAGCAGCGCTTCGCAGATGGCGCGCAGCCGAGTGTCGCGCGGCCATGGGAGATACATCGGCAACAGCGGAGCCGCTGGAATCTCGGCCAGCAGCAAGCGCATCAGAAGATCGTGCCGCGACGCGGGAGCGTAATCCAGAGGCACGCCCACCGCAGCGACAAGCAACTCGCGCAGGAGCGGATGAATCTCCACCACGCAGCTTTGCTCAGGCAATGGCTCGGCCATGTCCGGCTCGACAAACACCGAGTGCATCTTGACGTCGCCGCTCATCTGCACCGTGTGATCGAGCCCGGCTTCGAGCCATACGCCCCGCGTAGGCGGCACGACCCAGGAGCCCCGTTCCGACTCGATATGCATCACGCCCTCGACGGCGTAAAGCAATTGCGCGCGGCGATGCCGATGCGGGGAGATGACAGTGCCATGGGGATACCAAGCGGCCATCGCAGAGACCGGCATCGACGTGGTTTCGTAAGGCAGGTGCGCGTGCGGATCGGTCGCAGCGATTGTCCCTTTCGCGATACGGGTTGACATATTGGAGTTAGACAGGCGGTTTCACTGGCTGGCACGATGGCCTGGCGGCGTACATGCCGCGATCGACGTGATTACCATCATAAGCAATAGCGCGCCATGAACCAATCTTCCGCGATGAACCCACCGCATTTCCTGATGCCGCTTGCGGCCGTCGCGCTGTGGGCCGGCAATGTGATCGTGTCCAAATTGAGCGCATCGGCAATCGATCCGGTGGCGGTGACCTTCTATCGGCTGTTGCTTGCCACCGCGTTGATGAGCCTTTGGCTGCTGCGCCCGACATGGGCGAACCGCGCCGTGGTGCGCCGCCAGTTGCCGCGCCTGGCGTTGCTGGGATTTCTCGCCATGACGCTGTTCCAGCTGCTCTCGTACGAGGCGGCCAAAACCACCACCGCCACCAATATGGCGATCATCACCGCGCTGGTTCCACTGCTGACCATGGCGCTCGGCAGCCCGCTGCTGCGCGAGGCGCCCACCGTGGGCATGGTCGGCGGCGGACTGCTTTCCCTGATCGGCGTCGTGCATCTGATCTCGCGGGGAGAGCCCGCCCATTGGCTGAGCCAGAGCTTTCATCCCGGCGATCTGCTGATGCTGCTCGCGGCGCTGGCCTATGCGTTATACGGCGTACTGCTCAAGCGCTGGGAGTTGGGGCTGCCGGCGTGGCAGTCGACATACGTGCAGGCCCTCGCCGCATTGGTCTTCATGGTGCCGATGGTGCTGAGTCTTCCGGCCAGCGCGCGAGTGCCTACCGCCGCGAGCTTGCCGTTGATCCTCTATGCCGGCGTGCTCGCCTCCGTCGTGCTGCCCTATCTTTGGATGCGTGGCGTGCACTACCTCGGACCCAGCCGCTGCGCCATGTTCATGAACCTTCTGCCGCTGTTCACCGCAGCACTGGCGATATTGATGCTTGATGAAGCGCTGCACCGCTACCACGTGATCGGCGGTGGCCTCGCCCTGCTCGGCGTGGTGCTGGCGCAGCGATTGCGCGCGCCGATGCAGGCAACGGACGCGGTGCGGCAATGAAGGCCCATCTGCGCGACTCAGCGCCCGACCCGTACGCGGCAGCGGTCACGCCAGCCTCCGCGCCGGAAAGCGGAGCGGGACTCCACGCCACGATCGTCGCCGAACTTGCACGCATTGCGCGCGCGGTCGAGATGTTGAGCGGCACCGCATCGCCGCCTGCCGTGGACTTCGACGCGGCGATAGCGTTCCGCTGGCGAGGGCTCGATGGCTCTGGTCGCGTGCCGCCGCTGGAACCGATTCGGGAGCCGGCGCTGATTGGCTTCGACGCATTGCACAACATCGACCGCCAAGTAGAGGCGGTGCGGCAGAACACGCGGCAGTTTGTGCTCGGCCTCGGTGCCAACCACGTGCTGCTGACGGGCGCGCGCGGTACCGGCAAGTCGTCGATCGTCAAGGCTTGCCTGCATGCGTTCGCTCCGCAGGGACTGCGTCTGATTGAAGTGGACAAACCTGGCCTCAACGAACTGCCGCGCATCGTCGAGTTGGTGCGCCGGCGCCCCGAGCGCTTCATCGTGTTTTGCGACGATCTGTCGTTCGATGTCGGAGAAACCGGCTACAAGACCCTGAAAACCGTGCTGGATGGCTCGGTCGGCGCCGCTCTTTCCAATGTGCTCGTGTACGCTACCTCCAACCGACGCCATCTATTGCCCGAAAGCGCGAGCGACAACGTCGGCACCGCCCTGGACGAGAACGGCGAACTGCATCCGGGCGACGCGGTGGAGGAGCGCATCTCGCTGTCGGAGCGTTTTGGTCTGTGGGTGACCTTCTACGGCTTCGGCCAGCGCGAGTATCTCGCCATCGTCGAGAGCCGGCTGGCAGCGCTCGGATTCGACTCCACGGCGATCGAGGCGGCGCGTGAACCAGCATTGCAGTGGGCGTTGGCACGCGGTGCGCGTTCCGGCCGTGTGGCGGTGCAGTTCGTACAGGACCATGCCGGTCGAATGGCGTTGACGCGCGGCGCGGGATCGGTTTCGAACGATTGAACGCCACGCATGGTGCGGCGTGGAGGCGGGGCGGCGAACCGTGCCGTCCCCCGCCTTGATCCCTGCGACGTCGGCTGGTCGGGCCTCAACGCACCGCGCGATCAGCCCATCGTCAGCAGCAGGTCGCTGCCAACGTCCCGCAGATGAGGAATACGCAACTGCCGCAGCTTGCGATAAAGCGAGGCCCGGCACATTCCCAACTCACGCGATGCTGCCGAGATATTCCAGCGACTCGCGGTCAGCGCGCGGATGATGTTCTCGCGCTCATCGCCGGTCGGCGCTTGCGCTTCGGTGCCGTTGCTCGGAGCCGCTGGCAATCCGTAGGCTTGGGCCAGTCTCGGGACCGTGACGGAATGCCGGCCGAGTTGGCCGGAAAACACCGAAGCCGCGCTGCCCTTCCCGGCCAGCGCGACATGCGGCCGACCGAAATTGGCCAGCACGTTCGGGGGCAGATCGCAGGCGCGAATGCGGTCGCCGCTCTTGACTGCCCATGCATACTGAATGGCCGAGCGCATCTGGCGCAGATTGCCGGGCCAGCTATACGTCGTCATGATCTCGCGCGCCTCGTCGTCCATCACGCTGGCGGCATTGGCACCTTGCGCCTCGGCGGCCAGGATGGCGTCGAGCAGCCAGGCGCGATCTCGCCGCGCACGCAGCGGCGGGAGATGCACGATGCCAACCGCAATGCGGTAATACAAGTCCTCGCGGAAGGCACCGGCCTGGACGCGCATTTCGATGTTCTGGTGCGTGGCACAGATCAGCTGCAAGTCGACTGTGATCGGCGCGGCCGATCCGATCGGCGTCACCTCACGTTCGGACAGCACGCGCAACAGCCTTGTCTGCTGGGCGGCGGGCATATCGCCGATCTCGTCGAGGAACAACGTGCCGCCATGCGCCTGCACCACCTTTCCCTTCATTCCGGTGGACAGGGCGCCGGAAAACGCGCCGCGCTGATAGCCGAATAATTCGCTTTCAATCAGATTTTCGGGAATCGAACCGCAATTTACTGATACCAGCGAGGCATCGCGGCGATTGCTGTAGGCATGCAATGCGCGCGCCAGAAATTCCTTGCCGGTTCCTGTCTCTCCGAGAATCAAAATGGGAAGCTTGCGGTCTATCAGCAGGCGGGCCCGATCTAGGGTGGCAAGCATCGCCGGGTCCTCGCCGCATAGCTGGGACAACGACGGCCAAGCCGGGCGAATGGTGGGTTCGCGTGTGTAGTCCTGGGGATCACGGGCTTTCATGGCGTCCCTTATTTAGTGGTTATCGGGCATCGCGCCGGCTTGTGACCCGGCGATGGCGATGGCGGCGCGCCGCTTCGGCTGGATGCGCCACGGTAAAGCATAGCGCGGTATATTTATGACCGCCAATACGTTATGATGCTTTCAGTCATACCGCCACGATATCAATTGAATTCATCGTTCGCCGCTTGGATTCGTACATGGAGCTAAGGCAGCTACGTTATTTCGTGGTATTGGCCGAGACCCTTCACTTTGGCCGCGCCGCGCGCATTCTCCATATTTCCCAACCGCCGCTTTCGCGCCAGATTGCCATGCTGGAAAGCGAGCTCGGCGTGGTGCTGTTCGAACGCACACGCCGCAATGTGCAGCTTTCCGCGGCGGGACGCCGCTTCTATCGCGATGCCAAGACCGCGCTGGCCACGGTGGACCAGGCGCGCGCCCATGCCACCGCGGCCAATATCGGCGAGGAAGGCACGCTGGTTGCCGGCTTTATGTTCGCCGCAGCATATAGCATCCTTCCCACGCTGACGCGTGCCTACGCGTTTGCGTTTCCGCGGGTCACGTTGAAATTGAGCGAGAACATTCCCACCTCGCTGGTCAACGACCTGCGCGCGGGCAAGGTGGATGTCGGCATCATGTATCCGTCCGATGCCGGAGTGGAATTGGAAACGCGCACCATCTTCCGCGAGCCGCTGGTCGCGGTGCTGCCCGACGATCATCCTCTGGCCGAGCGCAGAGCCATTTCGGCATCCGAATTGCGCGGTGATGACTTCATTATCTCGCCGCAGGGCGCCTCCCCCTTTATCTACAACACCATCGTCGAACATTGCCGGCGATCCGGATTCACGCCGCATATCCGCCTGGAAACCAACTACCAGCAGACCATCGTCAACCTGGTGGGGCAGGGCCTCGGCGTAGCGTTGGTGCACAGCTCGATGCAGACCTCCCACGCGGACAACGTGCGTTTCATTCCGCTGCTCCAGCCCCCCTATATCGACGTGGCGCTGGTGTGGAGCGCTGACACGGTCAATCCCTGCGTCGGGCGCTTTATCGAAATGGCCGATCAACTCGGCATGCCGGCACAGCTGTCCCAGACGACAACTGTTTGAAAAGCTGCGACAACTGTCGCAGCGTTTTACGCAATGCAGTCCTGCAAGCCGCTTGAATCGGCGGGTTCACCATGGAACAGGCGCGATGGGTCCTGGGCATTCAAATTGCTAAACAATCGCACCCTCAACTCCGGTGTTCAACCATGCTTTCCCAACCACGAACGTTCCGCCATCCTGGCCCATCCGCTTACCCGCGGGTGCAGGCCGCGGAGGTAGGAAAGACGCGCGAGCTGCGCGTCGAGATTCCCTCAGGCAGCAACGCCGGCGCGGTATTGCGGCATGTCATCGACCATCACGGCCTTCACAGCGGCTGCGGTCGCATCCTGCATGGGTCGGCGTGCCGCCTTCAGTATCACGTGGTGGTCAAGGCCGACGCCGGCGACCGGCCTTATACGTATGGCGCACCGCTCCTCGATGCGGGCGAGGCGACCGCGCTGCACGGCACCTTTACTATCGGCCGCGATGCCGCCGGAGGGACGGCGCTGCACTGTCATGCCGCTTTCCTCGGCTCCGACCATCTGCTGCATGGGGGGCATGTCATCCTGGATCGGCTGATCGTGGGCACCACACCGCTGCTGGTCCGAATGACCGCGTTCCAACGCGGCGGTTTCGAGCACTTCGCGGACACCGAGACCCTCTTCACGCTTTTTGGACCGAAAGTCGAGGAGGCGCGGTCATGATCGCCGGTCCCGAAATCAAGCTGGAGAACGGCGAATACGGCCGCACCCTGGTGGCGCGCCTCAAGCCCAACGAAGATCTGATCGAAGCGCTGGAACGCTTGTGCCGGCAGTACGGCATTGCCCATGCAGTGGTCCGCAGCGCTGTGGGCAGCCTCGTCGACGGTTGCCTTGCCCATGCGCGCGACTCCGCCGCGCTGATCCGCGTTCCCGGGCCCGGCGTGGAGATCGTCAGCCTGACCGGCGAGGTGCGCCTGCAACGCGACGGCGATGGCGCCGCGGGTCTGACCGAGCTGACCGCCATCCTGTCCGGTGTCGACAGTCAGGTCTTTGCCGGCCGTCTAGTGCGCGGCTCCAATCTGTCGTTTATCACGGTGGAATGCGTGCTGCAGGAGTGGTTGCCGCAGACGGATGCCGCGCCGTCCAATCCGTCATAGGGTTGCGTTGGGCCGCCGCAATCGCGCGATGGCGGCGGCCCATGCGGTCATCGGAAGCTCCATCACGTCGCCGCAACGGTCGCGTTGCTGGTCCATCCATGACGGCAAGGCAGCGGCACGTCCGCCCCCCCTGATGATGGCCCGTTCCGGCCGCATCGCGCCCGGCCACCCTACTGCCCTCGCTGCAGGTGCGACCGCACCACCTCCGCCAGCCGTGCCACCCCGTCTTCGATCTGCTCCGGCGATGCGGTGGTGAACGACAGGCGTAGCGTGTCATGCCGGGCCGCCAACGGATAGAACGACGCGCCAGGCACGAAGGCGACACCCGCCTCGATTGCGTCGTGGAACAGCCGTGCGCTGTCCAGACCTCCGGGCAAGGTCAGCCACAGGAACATGCCGCCAGCGGGACGGGTCCACGTGACGCCGTCCGGCATGTGCCGCGCGAGACTGGCCAGCATGGTGGCACACTGGCGACGATACCGCTCGCGCAAGCCGGCGACATGCCGCCCGCGGAAGCCGTCGGTGAACACCTCATGCACCAGCCGCTGCATCAGGCCCGCGGTATGCAAGTCGCTGGCCTGCTTGGCCTGCACCAGTTTGATCGCCAGTTCCTCGGGGGCGACCAGATAGCCCACCCGCATGCCCGGCGCCAGTACCTTGGAGAACGACCCTAGATAAACCACCTGTTCGGGTGCCATCGACAGCAGCGATGGGGGCACCGGGGCGCCATAGCTGAGCTCGCCATACGGATCATCCTCGATCAGCACCACGCCGCGGCCGCGCACGCGGCGCACCAGTTCCGCGCGGCGTTGCGCGGAAAGGCTCCGTCCGGTGGGATTCTGGAAATTGGGCTGCGTGTAGAGGAGGCGCGCGTCGCTGATCATGGCCTCGTCCAGCGCCGACGGCAGCAGCCCCTGTGCATCGATCGGAACCTGCGCGAACCGCGGCTCGTATTGAGCGAGTGCCTGGACCGCTCCGAGGTAGGTTGGACTTTCCACCAGCACCTTGCTGCCAGGATCGACCAGCACACGCGCAACGAGGTCGAGCCCCTGTTGCGAGCCGGTCGTGATGATCACCTGCTCCACCGCGATGCGCCGCCCAGCACGGCTGTGCCACGCGGCAATGGCCTCGCGCAGCGGCGTGAAGCCTTCGCTCGGCCCGTACTGGAGCCCGGCGATGGCGTCGTCGCGCAGGATCCGCGCCGCAGCCTCGCGCAGCGGTGCAGCGGGCAGTGCCAGAGGGGACGGCAGCCCGCCTGCGAACGAGATGATGTCCGGGCATTCTGCCACCTTCAGCAGTTCGCGCAGCGCGGACGGCTTCATGCGGACGGCGCGTTGCGCGAGCGTCCAATTGCCAGCCGGCGGTAAGTGTCTATCCATGTCGGATCGCCTCAGAGCATTGCGGGAAAGGAGGCCGCCGCACGGAGCGGCGGCGGCGTGTTTGCCGGAGGCGCGCTGCCCGCTGGACCACCGCAGTCGCAGGGTGACGCCATACGGCGGCGCGGCCTCGTCAACCTTACTGCTTGTTGAACAGCTCGCGCAGGTTGCCCATCGCCATCTTGAGGAAGCCCTCGGCGAAGGCGTCGAAGGCCGGCTGGTCCTTCGGATCACCGGAACGCGCCTCGCCGACAATACGGTAGATGGCGGTGCAGGCATTGTCACCGCGCGGGATCACCTCCATCGACGCCCACATGTTGCCGATATCGAACGTCGTGTAGATCAGCGTCCAGGTCATCGTCATGGCGTCGTCATTGCGCGAGTTGAGCTGTTCGACGACCAGGTCGCCGCCGGTGAAGAACTTGTTGCGCAGCGAGCGCAGGCCGGTGGCAGTACCGGTCATCTCGATACGCTCCAGTCCGGTGACAAAGCGGTTGTAGCCGTCGAATCGGCCTACCACCGCCCATACCTTGCGCGCGGGAGCGTCGAGGTCGGCGATGCCCTCGTGCAGCCTGGTATCGAGGTTGCGGATCAGCGTATCGGGTTGCAGTGTGGTGCGGGTCTTTTGCAGCATGGTGCTCTCCTGGTTGAAGAAAAATGCAGCGGGAAGTACGGCAACAACATCGCCTACAGCAGCCACGGCGCGGGCGCGCCGCGGCTCTCACGCCGACTGCGGCGCGGAGTTCAGAGCGTCGGCAGCATCGCGGGAACGCGCTGTCCGCGGTGCCGGGCGCGGCAGAAAGCCGCTCTCGACGAGATAGCGGAAATGGCTCTCCAGCAGCGACCGGTCCTTGGCGGGATAGGCCACGCCGAGCCGTGCCAGCGTCGCGGTGGTGCGCGCACAGGCGATCCGCGACATGTCGCCGATGTCCTCCTGGCTATCGTCCAGATAGAACGCCACCACGTCGAACAGCGCATTGCGCTCGTCGATCGACGGCAACCGCCGCCGCCAGGCCGCGGGGTCCTCCAGCGTCAAGTCGTAGCCAAGGCGGGCAAGCGCGCCGAGGTAGTCCTCCCAACTCAGCGGTTGCGGGTTCTGCAGATGAAACACCGCGGCGTCGCGCCGCGGATCCAGGGTGCAGCGGACCATCGCCCGGGCCAGCGCGTCCACCGGACTGAAATCGAAGGCGGTATCGCCGGCCGGCGCGTACCCAAGCTGCACCGAGCCCTTGACCAGCAGCAGGATGCGATTGCGGTCGGGCTGGCACAGTCCGGTGGCCGCCACCCCGGTGATATTGCCCGGCCGCAGGATGGTCACATCGAAGCCGCGCTGCAATGCCTCCCACACCAGATGTTCCGAGACCCACTTCGACACGTTGTAGCCGTTGTTGACGAAGGCGGGCGCATTCATCGCCGGGCCCTCCTCCAGCACCATGCCGCCGCCGTCCATTGCGCTCGCCGCTGACAGCGTGGAGACGAAGTGCAGCGACTTGTTGCGGTGGTCGCAGGCCAGCCGCAGCAGCTCCAGCGTGGAGCCGACGTTGGCCTCGTAGAGGAACGGGTAGTCGTAGACGTGGTTGACGTGCGCGCCGTTGTGATAGATGGCATCGATCTCGCGCGCCAGGTGGCGCCACGCGTCCGGCGACAGCCCCAGTCGGGGCCTGGCCAGATCGCCCAGCACTACCCGTACCCGGGGATGCCCGACCAGCGCGGTGAGGCCGTTGGCGTGCAGGGCCTGATCCAGCCGCGCGCGTCCGGCCGCCGCATCTTCGGCACGAATCAGGCAATACACGGTGGCGCGCGTTTGCGCGATCAGCTCGGCGGCAAGGAAACTGCCGAGGAAGCCGTTGGCCCCGGTCAGCAGCACCGCCTCCGGGTCGCCAGCGCGCTTGCGCACCCCTTCCACCGGCCAGACGTCGTCGGGCAGCCGCATGTCCTCGTACACACGTTCGGGGATCTGATCGCCCTTCTTCTGCTCGCGATCGGTGAGCAGCGTGGCCAGCGCGGCGATGGTCGGTCGCTCCATGAAGCGCGCCAGGGGGGCATTGCCGGCAAACTGCATCTTGACCGCCAGCATCAGCCGCGACACCAGCAGCGAATGGCCGCCGAGATGGAAGAACGAGTCGTCTCGGCTGATCTCGGCCTCATCCAGGTCCAGCAAGCCGGCCCACAAGGTGCGCAGCTGACGTTCGGCCTCGTTTGCCGGCTCGCCCTCGGTGGCAAGATGCGCCGCGCGCGGCGATGGCAGCCGTACCAACGCGGCCCGGTCGATCTTGCCGTTGTGCGTGGCCGGCAGCCGCTCCAGTACGACCACCTCCTGCGGCAACATGAAGTCCGGGAGCCGCTGCGCAAGCCGTTCGCGCAGCGCGTCTGGCGTGGCCGACTCAACCGGCCGCGTGACAAAAGCGCGAATGCGCTTCTTGTCGTCGACCACGCAGGCGCACTGCCCATAGAGCCCACTCTTCAGGATCGCGCCTTCGATCTCGCCAAGCTCGACGCGGAAGCCACGAATCTTGACCTGGGCGTCGCGCCGGCCGACGAAATGGAGCCCGCCGTGCTGATCCCACTGCACGATGTCGCCAGTGCGGTAGATGCGCTCCTCCTTCGCCTCTGGCCACTGGCCGCCGTCCGGCGCAAACGGATTGGCCACGAAACTGCGCGCGGTCAGCTCGGGCTGATGCAGATAGCCGTCCGCCACGCCCGCGCCGGCAATGCACAGTTCGCCGGCCTCGCCAGTGCGCACCGGCTTGCCTTGCTCGTCCAGCACATAGCAACGCACGTTCGCCATGGGCTTGCCGATCAGCCGATTGCTGTCGCCCGGGCCCAGCCTTGCGATCGTGGCGAGCACCGTGCATTCGGCCGGTCCGAAGATATTGTGAAACGCGCGCCCGCGGCTCCAGCGCTCGATCGTTTCCGGGAAGCACACGTCGCCCCCGGTCAGCAGATGGCGCAGATGCGGCCATTCTGCATCGGGCATCGCGGCCAGCAGCGCCGGCGGCAGGAAGGCATGCGTCAGCGCGTTGCCCCCGATCAGCGCGCTCAACTCGTCCAGCGCATGCCGCTGCTCCTCCGTGGGAATACAGAGCATCGCCCCTGCAAGGAACGTCGGGAAGATGTCCAGGAGCGAAACGTCGAACGCCACGGTGCAAAACTGAAGCACGCGTGAGGCCGGCGTCAGTTCGATGTAATCGCGGTACCAATGGCAGAAGTGCACGATACTGCGATGGCTCAACATCACTCCTTTCGGGACGCCGGTGGATCCCGAGGTGAAGATCGTGACTGCGCAACGCGTGGATCGCCGCGCGTCCTGTTCCAGGGGCCAGGCATCCGAGACGATGTCGATTCCGCTGGCGTCCAGCTCCGAATAGCGCAGTACACGGACAGGCAGATCGCCCAGCGCCCCCGTGTCGTAATGCTCGTCAGTGATCAGACCGACCGCGCACGACTGCTCCAGGATGGTTCGCACGCGCTCCGGCGGGAACGCCGGATCGAGCGGCAGGTAGGCGGCCCCGGCACCGATGGCCCCGAGCATGGCCGCGTACAGCAAGCGCGACTTGCGCAGCCGCACCGCGATGACCGGCGCCGTGGCCGCCTGCTGATGAGCCCCGGATTGCATGGTGGCAAGCTGGCGTGCCAGCTTGATCGCTGCGCCGACGAAGGTGCGGTAGTCCACGTCGCCGACCTCGTCCCGCAGCGCGGTGGCGTACGGCATCAGTCGAGCCGTGCGCGCCACCATTTCAGGCAGCGAGGCGTCCAGCGCGAAGACGCGCGAAGTTTCGTTCGATGCGTGCCAGCCAGCCAAACGCCGCAAATCGAGCAATGCCTCGGTGTCGGGCCGCGCGACCCTGGGCAGCGCGTGGATCTGCACCGCATCGCGGCCAAGACCGCTAACGAATTCGAGCAGGAGATCCTCCGCCGCTGTCTCGATATCCAGCGCGATGTCGGCCCCGCACAACGGCGCCGACACCGCGCACTCGCGCGAGGCGGCCAGCCTGTCCGCAATATCGTCCCGCACGCACCATTGCACGGCCACGGCTTGCGGCGGGAAATCGGCCGCGTGCGCGACGAACGCCAGCACATGATCTGCTGCGGCCAGAGGCGCATCGGGCAGGTAATGCGACTGCACCAGCCACTCAACGCGCTGCGCCGGTGGCCACGGCCCGTCCACCGGAATGCCCAGCGCCTCCGCCGCGTCGCGCAGCGGCCCCGCTTCGTGCGCGGCGACGTGTACGGTGTGGCCCATCTCGTGCAGCACCGTAGCGATCCGCGCGCCAAGCGCATCGTTGCCTGTCACGGCAAAAACAAGCGTTCTCATGACGCCCTCCTCACAGGTAGTCAGCCAGCGCCAGGCGCGTGGGCTCGTGATCGAGCAGGCCGGACATCTTCAGGAAGCGGCGGATGTTGACGATCATCGGGTGCTTGTTGGTGATCGGATACGCGCCCACCATGTCGTTGGATATCTGCGCCCGCACCGCCGACGGCAGCTCCAGCGCACCGACCAGTCGGCGATCGAATTCCAGCTGCAGCTCGGCTGTCAGGTATTCCTGCAGGAAGAACGGCAGGCAGCGGCCCAGTGCGACACGGGTATCCTCATCCACGTTGGCCCAGTAAAGCTTCACCAGATTGATCCAGAACACCGAATGCCGCCCTTCGTCAGCCAGATGGTCGGCCATCACGCCCTTGACCGAGCGCTTGAGCGTGGCGTCACGCGAGAATGCCGCCACTTCGGCCGTCACCGTGTTCTCGGAAATCGCCACCGCGATCAGCTCCATGCCCGGCGCGTGCTCCTGCGCGACCTGCGCCATCGCCAGCGGTATCGCGCGCGACAACTCGATCTCCTTGTTCTGCCGGATCGGCGCGATGCCGGTGCTGCGCTCCACCTGATCGAGGTAGTCCATCGCCACGTAGGCGTGGTAATGCTCGTCGATGACCACCGACATCGCATCGCTCTTGCATGGGAACGGGAACTCGAACGGGAAGCGATTCTTGGCGATCGCCAGCGCGGTGCGGTTGACGATTTCGGTCTCGAAGATGATGACGTCGTTGATGTACTTGTAGAAGCTCTGGAGCAGGATGAAGTCCTGCACGTTAGGACCGGCTTCCACGATCGCGGGATGCGCGTACAGTGGTTGCCGTTCCACCGGGTAATAGCGCAGGTCGTCATCCTCGACGACACGGCGCGGGCGCGAGCGGATGGTCGCGCGCTGCTCCCATTGGTCAGCGTGGCTGACATAACTATCGAGTGCCAACATAGGTCTTGCCTCGGCGATTTGCATGACGAAAGCCGGGGCGCCGCCGCGCGGCGCCCGGCGCGTGCGGATGGCGGGTCAGGCAGCCACTTCTTCCTTCTGCAGGACCAGATGCGCATGCAGCCCATCCCACAGCCGCAAGCGCTCGTCGATGGCACGCAGGCCGGCCTCCAGCGCCTCGGTGATCTTGCGTGGGTCGTTCGCCGCCGACTCGACGATCATCGCGCGCGCGGCCGGGCCATGCTCTCCGGAGTCGACCTCGATATGCCGGTCCAGATAGTAGGTCAATAGCGGCACGCTTTTCGGATCGATCTTCCAGCCGTCCAGCAGCGTGCGGAACATGTCGGGAATCACGTTCTCGCGGCCATAGAAGAAGTTGCCCAGCACCTGATGCGTGGCCCCCTGGTAGCAGGTGGCGAAGGTCGAGTTGACGAAGCGTGCCACCGGTGCGGGGGCCCCTACCGTGCTGAGCGACTCCTGTACGGTATGGCCCCTCCGCAGCAGATCGATCATGCGCTCGATGCGCTCGGTCGATGCGCCGACATCGCGCATCGCATGCAGATACAGATCGAAATGGCTCATATGGCCGTTCGGCGTTTCATCGCATTCCTCGCCGAGCACGATCTCGTTGATCAGCCGCGCTGCATTGGCGTTGCGCGGTGCCACCCACGGCAGCGTGATGGTGGTGAGATCGGCTTGCAGGCGCTTCACCAGGGACATGAAGTCCCATACCGCGAACACGTGCCATTCCATGAAGGTACGCAGTCCGTCCATCGATTCGATCGAATGAAACACCGGGTGATTTGCCAGCATGGCGTGGTGCTCTTCGATCTGCTTCTCCAGGAGAGCGATGTTGTCCATGAGGGAGTCCTTTGCTTGGTATCGGTTTGGGAACGAGTGAGCCGCGATAGCGAGAGGGTTTCGCCATCGACGGATCACACCGCAAACTCGATGCCAAGGACCCGGCGACGAAGGATTCGAGGCTGGCGGACGCAAATGTGCCGACATTCGATACATGTGTGCGCGCAGCTGTGTCCGCGGCGAACAACTGTCTAACGGCGCCCCCGTATCGACGCGCGCGCCATGCCGTTGTCGCTGGCCGTCGCGGCGACGTTCGTGCCGCGATCGACGGCCCATGACACGCAAGCGGCATAGCCCGCGATGCCCGGCAGGCTGTGTGCGCGATAGCCATGCAGGGGCATGGGCGCGCTCCCTTCGTTGGTGGGGATCCACAGTGGCGGTGCGCCATGCAGGCGGCAACCAGAGGCGCCTTCCTTGCGTCCCGGTGCGATGGAGAAATGCGCAAGGCCGGCCGATATGCCGGAACCATGGGCCTTGAGCAAGGCTTCCTTGGCGGCCCACACGTCGTAGAAGCGTGCGGCCCGGCGGCCCGGCGGCTGACGCGCGAGCCACGCGCGGTCGCCCTCGCCGCATGCGCTGTCGAGCAAGGCCTGCCAGCGCCAGGCGAACTCGCGTCGCTCGATATCGACGCCCACACGCCGCTCGGCGGACCACGCGATCAGGCCGAAGCCTCCGCTATGGGAAACGTTGAAGTCCAGCCGGCCGGCATGCTCGCCAGCCAGCATCGGACGGCCGCCGGCATCCACGCAGAATTGCAGCGTGCCGGGCGGTACGTCGAGCGCGCTGGCGAGACACAGCCGCAGCCGCGCGCGGGTGGCGATATAGCGCAGCGCATCGATATCACGGCGAAAGCAGGCGGCGCGGTCGCGTTCGTCGGCGCTCAGCAGCCGCAAGCCCGCCGCCTCGGCGGACGTGCCGGAGGGTATGGCGACCAGGCACAGGCGGACGTCGCCGGGCCGCGGATACGCGCCGCGGGCGCTGGCGCTCCCATCGGCTTGCACGTGCCACCACGCCGCTCCCAGCCCGCTCGGTGCCGCGCAATGCCGGACGGCCCGGCCGCAACCGTGCACGGCCGCACTAAACCGTCTGCGTGGCGCAGTACCGCTCCCACTCTGCGTTCAGGCGCGCGCGCACGTCCTTCTTGGTGATCTTGCCGTAGGCGGACTTCGGCAAGGCGTCCCAGAACACGAACAGCCGCGGGCATTTGTAGCGCGCCAGCCGCCCCTCGAGATGCTCGGCCAGCGCCTCGGCGCTCGCGCTTTCACCTGGCTTGAGCACCACCACGGCCACACCGAGTTCCCCCCATTTGGGATCGGGCATGCCGAGCACCGCCACCTCATGCACGCAATCGTGCGTCAGCAGCGCTTCCTCGACCTCGCGCGGATAGACATTGGAGCCGCCGGAGATATACATGTCCGACGCGCGGCCGGTGATGTAGACGAAGCCTTCGCGGTCGACATGTCCGAGATCCCCCGTATGGAACCAGCCGCCCTGGAAAGCCTTGGCATTGGCGTCCGGGTTGCCGTCGTAGCCGAGCATGACGGCCGGGCCGCGCACGCAGATTTCGCCGGTCTCGAAAGGTGCCAGCCGCCTGCCTTCGCCGTCCAGAATGGCCACTTCCATGCCGGTACGCGGATAGCCGCAGCTGCCCACGCGGCAGGCGTCGTCGTCCTCGTGATGCAGTTCGCGCGGCAGTACCGTGATATTGCCGGTGACTTCGCCCAGCCCGTAATACTGCACCAGCACGCGGCCCAGCTTGCGCAACGCGTGCTTCTGATCAGCGCGATACATCGGCGCACCAGCGTAGATGACGTATTTCAGCGAACTGTGGTCATGGCGGTCCACCGCCTCATGCTCTGTCAGCATCTTGACGATGGTGGGCACGGTAAACATGTTGTCGACGCGATATCGCTCCACCAGGGCCCACACCTCTTCCGGATCGAGCTTTTCGGAGGCCGGCAGCACGCTCGCCGCGCCGCGCGCGGTGTTGACCAGCGCATGGATGCCGGCGCCGTGCGACAGGGGCGCCACCACCAGGGAGCGCGAGGCCGCGGTCAGCTCGGGCATCAGATCGGCCAGATGATTGGTGATGACGAAGGCCATCTGTCCGTGGGTCAGCGTGCCGGCCTTGGGATGCCCAGTGGTGCCGGACGTATAGAAGAACCACAGCGGATCGTCGCGATCCACCTCCTCGGCCTGGAATTCGGCGCGGCTCGAAGCCATCGCTTCGTACGACAACTCGCCCTCGCGAGGCGCGCCCAGCGCCACCACGATCTCGAGGGCCGGACTGGCCTTCTTGACGGCGTCGACATAGTGCTCGAAGCCGCCGTCGTACAGCATCACGCGCGCGCCGCTCGCCCGACCGAGATAGGCGGCCTCAGGCGGAGCGATACGGCAATTCGTCGGCACCCACACCGCGCCGAGCTTGAACGCGACGTAGGCGCTCTCGAACAAGGGCAGGTTGTTGCGCGAATGGACCAGGATGCGATCGCCCTTGCGCACGCCCTTCGCACGCAAGGCGGCGCAGACCGCGTCCACACGGCAATTGATCTCGGCCCAGCGGTAAGTCGCGGTGGGCGTGATGAAGCCGGGAGCGTCTGGCAGCCGGCGTGCGACCTGCGTCAGCAGGTCGCCCAGGTTCATGACACGGGTCAACATGGCGCTTGCCTCGATAGCGGAACATGCGCTTATGCGCGGCGCTCCAGGATGCTGAGATAGTTGGTGACGGCCGCGCCACCCATATTGAATACGCCGGCCAGCGATGCGTTCGGTATCTGCATGCCGCCCGCCTCGCCCGCGAGCTGCATTGCCGCCATGACATGCATCGACACACCGGTAGCGCCGATCGGATGGCCTTTGGCCTTGAGCCCGCCGGAGGGATTGACGGGTAACCGTCCGTCCTTCAGCGTGACGCCGTCGAGCACGACGGTGGCGCCCTGCCCGGGGCCGGCCAGCCCCATCGCCTCGTATTCGAGCAGCTCGGCAATGGTGAAGCAATCATGCGTCTCCACCAGCGACAAGTCGTACAGGCCCACGCCGGCCTCCGCCAGTCCGCGGCGCCATGCTTCCCGTGCACCGGCGAATTCGGTGCGGTCCCGACGCGACAGCGGCAGGAAATCACTGACTTGCACCGCCGCCTTGAAGGCGATTGCGCGGGGCAAGGAACGAGCAGCATCGTCCGCCGCGATCACCAGCGCGGCGGCACCGTCGGAGATCAGCGAGCAGTCGGTGCGTTTCAACGGCCCGGCGACATAGGGATTCTTCTCCGACGGCGTCCTGCAGAACTCGTAGCCGAAGTCGCGCCGCATATGCGCAAACGGATTGTCCACACCGTTCCGATGGTTCTTGGCCGCGATCGCCGCCAGCGCATCGGAGTGGTCGCCATAGCGATCGAAATAGGCTTGCGCGATACCGCCGAAGATGCCGGCGAAGCCGCCGGCCACGCCCGCCTCCTCCTTGGCATACGAGCACTTTTGCAGCACGGCGCCAACTTCCGCGGTGGGCAGGCTGTTCATCTTTTCGAACCCGATCACCAACGCGTAGCGTGAGCGGCCGGATCGGACCGCGTCCAGCGCCGAGTACACCGCGGCCGAACCGGTGGCGCAGGCGTTCTCGCAGCGGACGGTGGCGGCGAAGCGCAGCGCGGGAACGGCGTTGAATACCAGCGCCGATGGGAAGTCCTGATAGACGAAGCCGCCGTTGAAGGTGCCGACATGCACCGAATCGATGTCCTCGGCCGGGACGCCAGCATGCCGCAGCGCGCCTTGCGCGCTCTCGGCAATCATCGCTTCTGGATCGGCATCGTCGAACTTGCCGAACGGCAGGTGGTACCAGCCAATGATGGAAGGAAACGGCATCGGGTTACCTCTCGCGGGGGTCTGGAATCGTACATAGGTCCACTATATGGACCTCGATTGGCAATTGGCGTAATATCCGGGACAGATCCTACACGCCAAGCTACGGAGGGGACCACCGTTTCCCACCAATATAGTGGTTAACCATGGTCCACAATACGGACCCATATTCCGCCATGACAGAGACCATACCCGGCACGCAGGCCGTCGGCCGTGCCCTCCAATTGCTGCGCGCGGTCGCCCAGAGCCGCCAGCGTGGTACCACGCTGGCGCAACTCGTGCGCGACACCGGGCTCAACAAGCCAACCGCGCACCGCCTGCTGCAAGCCCTTGCCGCGGAAGGCCTGATCGAGCAGGACGACCAAAGCGCGCGCTATTTCGTCGGCCCGCAGTGTTACGTGCTCGGCAACATCGCCAGCGAACGTTTTGGACTTGGCCGCGAGGCGGCCGACTCGGCGGCACGGTTGGCACGGATCAGCGGCGATTCGGCCTTCTTCTCGATCCGCAGCGATATCTATGCGCTTTGCGTGCTGCGCGAAGACGGCGACTACCCGTTGAAGACGCACGTTCTGCAACCCGGGGCCCGGCATCCGCTCGGGGTTGGCGCAGGCAGCCTGGCCATGCTGGCGGCACTCGATGATGCCGAGGTGGATCGTTGCCTTGTGGAGATCGCCCCGCTGCTGCGCGAACGCTATCCGTCCATCACGGAAACGACACTGCGCCGCGAAATCTATGCTGCGCGTCAACGCGGCTATGCGGTCAACGAGGGGATGGTGCTGAAAGGCTCGTGGGGCATCGGCGTGGCTGTCCGAGGGCCAGCCGGCGATGTCGTGGGCGCCCTGTCGATCGCCGCTATCCAGGATCGACTACCACCCGCGCGTCAACGCGAGCTCGGCGGGCGCCTGTGCCAGGAGAGAAACCGGTTGGCCCGACATCTGGCGACGGCGGCTGGTTAGCGCGGCGCGTTGGCGGCATTACCTGCCGCGGTTGCCCCACATCAGGGGTCGCCTGTTCGTTCGCAAACAAAAAGGGCCGCGGCATGAGCGCGGCCCGGGCGGGGCATGGGTTGGTCGGCAGGTACGGCAGGTGCGTGCGGCCGATCCGTGGGGCCGATCCGTACGGCCGCTGCGCCGGTTGGTGACGTCGATCAGTCCGGCAGCCGCGGCACCACCTTGCTTGCCGCGTCTCGCGCGTTGGCTCGCGCAGTCTCGACGTCGCCATCGTAGGCGAGCGCCACGCCCATGCGGCGCCTGGCGAAGCTCTCCGGCTTGCCGAACAGCCGCAGATCGGTGCGCGGCACGCGCAGCGCCTCGTCGACGCCGTCGAACACCACGCCCTGCCCTTCCACGCCGCCGTAGATCACCGCGCTCGCGCCCGGGCTCTTCAGCGCGGTATCGACCGGCAGGCCCAGAATCGCGCGCGCATGCAGTTCGAACTCGCTCTGCCACTGCGTGATCATCGTCACCATGCCGGTGTCGTGCGGGCGCGGGCTGACCTCGCTGAACCAGACCTGCTCGCCCTTGACGAACAGCTCGACGCCGAACAGTCCTTGCCCGCCGAGATCGCCGGTCACCGCGCGGGCGATCTCGCGCGCCTTCTGCAGCGCGGCGGGATGCATCGGATGCGGCTGCCAGCTCTCGACGTAATCGCCGGCCTGCTGCAGATGGCCGATCGGCTCGCAGAAATGCGTCTCGATGTTGCCGTCGGCGCCGCGGGCACGCACGGTCAGCAGCGTGATCTCGTAGTCGAAATCGATGAAGCCTTCGACGATCACGCGGCCGTGGCTGACGCGCCCGCCGGCCATCGCGTATTCCCACGCGCGCTCGACGTCCTGCGGGCCGTCGAGCTTGCTCTGGCCCTTGCCCGAGCTGCTCATCACCGGCTTGACCACGCACGGATAGCCGATGCCGCCGTCGATGGCCTCGCGCAGTTCCTGCAGCGAATCGCAGAAGCGATACGGGCTGGTCGGCAGGCCCAGCGTTTCGGCCGCGAGCCGGCGAATGCCCTCGCGGTCCATGGTCAACCGCGCGGCGCGGGCGGTCGGAATCACGCGCACCGTGCCGGCCGCTTCCAGCGCCTCGAGCATCGGCGTGGCGATCGCCTCGATCTCGGGCACCACCAGGTCGGGCCGCTCGGCCTCGATCAGCCCCTTCAGCCGTTCGGGGTCGCTCATGGCGAAGGTGCGCGCGTGATGCGCGACCTGCTGGCCCGGCGCGTTCTCGTAGCGGTCGACCGCGATGGTTTCGACACCGAGCCTCTGCAGGGCGATCAGCACTTCCTTGCCGAGCTCTCCGGAGCCGAGCAGCATCACTTTGGTGGCACGGGGGGACAGCGGCGTTCCTAGCGTGGTCATGGGAGCGAGAGAGTCAAGAGTCAGCGCGCAAGCGGAAGGCGGGTATTGTACCGGGGCGCTGCCGGCGCCGGCCCGAACCGGCGCTGCAAGCGAAGCGGGCCGGGCCTGCTCGCACAGGACCCGGCCCGCCCCTTCACTGCCGCGCTAACGCGCCGCTGTCACGGCCGGAACGTATCGCCCAGCACCACGCCCTCGCGCCGCGGATCGGCACCGCCGACCAGCGCCGGCGCCCCACCGATCGTTTCACGCACGATCGCGGACAGGCCGCTGGACTGGTTGCCCACGCTGACGTTGTGGCCCAGGTTGCGCAGACCCTTGACCAGCGGGTCGTTGTCGCCCGGCAGTCCGCCTTGCGGCGTGCTGGTATCGACGTTCGGATGCTCGCCGCCGACTATCATCGTCGCGTTGTTCGAACCGAAGTCGATCATCGACACCGCCTGCTGCGCGTCCATCTTCCAGTCGAGCACGCCGACCAGCGTCTTGGCGACGTACTGGATGATGGTGGCACCGCCCGGCGAACCGGTGGTCATCTTGAAGTCGCCGCGGCTGCCGTCGCCCTTGCGCTCGAACACCAGCGTCGGCGACATCGAGCTGCGCGGCCGCTTCAGCGGCTGCACGCGGTTGGCGATCTGCGCACCGTTCGCATCGACCGGCTCCGCGCTGAAATCGGTCAGCTCGTTGTTCAGCAGGAAGCCGCCGGTCATGTGGTACGAGCCCAGTCCCGATTCGATCGTCGTCGTCATCGCC
This sequence comes from Cupriavidus sp. JZ107, assembly GCF_053903255.1. Classification (NCBI taxonomy): domain Bacteria; kingdom Pseudomonadati; phylum Pseudomonadota; class Betaproteobacteria; order Burkholderiales; family Burkholderiaceae; genus Cupriavidus; species Cupriavidus sp. JZ107. The sequence continues at coordinate 1,728,715 of NZ_CP096480.1, forward strand.
ACCACGTTGCCGTACTTGTCGACCAGAGACAGATGCGTGGTGCCGCGCTCGGCGATGATCGGCGCCCCCATCGGCGCCCCGCCGAAGTTGCCGGCGGGCACGGGCCGCGGCATCGCCGCGGTCAGGCTGATCATGCCGGCGCGCTGGGCCAGATAGCTCTTGTTGAGCATCGTGTCCGGGCTGCCGCCGGGCAGCGGCACGAAGTCGGTGTCGGCCACGTACTGGTTCCGATCGGCATAGGCCAGGTTGCCGGCCTCGCCGACCAGATGCACGCCGGTGACGCTGGGCTTGCCGCCGTTCTGGTCCATGCTGGTCGGCGCATGGCTGGCCATGTCGAAGTTCTCCAGGATGCCGAGGATCTGGCCGACCGCGATGCCGCCCGACGACGGGGGCGGCATGCCGCAGATCTCGTATTGCCGGTAGGTGGTGCAGACCGGCTCGCGCTTCTTCGCCTGGTAGTTGGCAAGGTCGTCGAGCGTGGTCACGCCCGGCGTGGTGCCGCCGTCGTACGTCGTGCGGATCTTGTCGACGATCGCGCGCGCGATCGGCCCGTCCTTGTAGAACGCATCGGCCCCGCCCTCGGCCACCGCGGTGAAGGTCTGCGCCAGCGCCGGATTCTTCAGGATCGTATTGACCGCGCGCGGCGTGCCGTCCGGGTTCAGGAAGTAGGCAGCCATCTCCGGATCGCGCTTGATGTTCTGCACGGTGGTCGCGCTGGAGATCGACGCGGCCATGCGCGGTGGAATCGCAAAGCCGTCGGTGGCCAGCTTGATTGCCGGCGAGAACAGCTCCTTCCACGTCTTCTTGCCGTAGTCGCGATGGGCGAGTTCGAGCACGCGCAAGGTGCCCGGCGTGCCGATCGAGCGGCCGCTGCGCACGGCATTGGGCAGCGGCGGGGTCTGGTCGGTCGAGGACTTCCAGCGCAGATAGTTCTCGTCGGCGCCGGCCGGCGCGGTCTCGCGGCCGTCGTAGGCAATGACCTTCTTGGTCTGCGCGTCGTAATGCATGATGAAGGCGCCGCCGCCGATGCCGGACGATTGCGGTTCGACCAGGTTCAGCACCATCTGCGCGGCCACTGCCGCATCGACGGCAGTGCCGCCGTCCTTCAGGATGTCGCAGGCGACCTTGGTCGACACGGGATTGTTGGTCACTGCCATATAGGTCCTGGCATAGACGGTGCGCTTCGGCGCGTAGCCCGTCGCGACCTCGGGCGCGCCCGGTTCGCCGGGCAGCACGATCACTTCGCCGCCGGTGGTGCCGTTCAGCTCGCAGCCGGCCACCGGCTGCGGAGGCGGCGGCTTGTGGCCATGGTGGTCGTCGTCATCGTCGCCGCCGCACGCGGAAAGCAGCAGCGCGGCGGTGGCCATCATCAGCCAGCCGCGGGGGCGTTTGCGCGGCGGGGATGCGGGAATGGCGGGATCGAAGGTCGTGCGCTGTCGCATGGCTGTCTCCTTGTTGTGGGGCACCAGTTGGATGGGCTGGCTCGGTGCCCGGGATGCGAACGCGTCCGCCGGCGCGCATCTGGCGCCGGATCGGCGGCGGTGGGGAACGACAACTACGACGCTAGTACGCGCAGGGCCGCTATGCAATGGTCCTTATCGACGATTTGGCTCGCGGCAAGCTTGCGCTCCGGCGAATTCAGCGCTCGAAGCCACCGCCTGGCTCGGCCATGCGGCGGTGCTGCTCGGCCAGCAGATCGGCCGGTGTCACGTTCGAAATCGCGGCGCGCAGCTTGTTCTGCCAGCCGGTCACGACATCGCCCTCGCCGCGCAGCATCGCCTCGAATCCCTCGCGGGCGACCTCCGCGGGATCGTCCTTTTTTTGCTGGCCCAGGCGCGTGTCGACCATGTCGGCGCGCTCGAAGAAATCGGTCTCGGTCGCGCCCGGCATCAGGCAGGTCACGGTGACCCCGCAATCGCGCAGTTCGTGCCGCAGCGCAAACGAGAACGAATCGAGGAAGGCCTTGGTGGCGTTGTAGACGGCCTGATAGGTGCCCGGCATGAAGCCGGCGATCGAGCCGGTGATCAGGATCCGGCCGGTGCGGCGATCGCGCATGTCGCGGCCGATGCGGTGCAGCAAGTCCAGCGTGCCGGTGACATTGGTCTCCACCACGCGCTGGATATCGCGAAAGTCCTGGTCCAGGAAGGCGCGGCCCAGTCCCCGGCCCGCGTTGGCGCACAGCACGTCGACCGGACGTCCGCGCGTGGCCCCATACAACGCCTCGACGCCGGCCGGATCGGCCAGGTCCACGCACAGCGCATCGACGGCCATGCCGGTATCGCGCAGCGCCACCGCGGCGGTATCGATCGCGGGCTCATCCGCGGCAATCAGCAAATCGTAACCTTGCGTCGCACAACAGCGCGCAAGCTCGAAGCCGATGCCCGACGAGGCACCAGTGACGACGGCAAAGGGACGGACGGCTTGGTTCACGGCGGTCTCCTGATGGCGGCTCGGCGGATGCCGCCGGGCGCAAACGCTGCGCCGGGGCGGCATGACCAACCGGGTCATCAAGCAAACTTCGTTCCGCCGGCGGCGGTGCCATGGCACGCCGGCCGCCACGTCGCTCCGGTGGCCGGAATTACAAAGGCGGCAGACCGTGCAGGCAGGTCAGCGGAAATCGCTGAAGCGAATGTCCGGGGCGCTGGTGTTGTGCCGCGACGGCACGGTACGGCCGAAACGGACATCGCTGGCCTGCCAGTCCGACACCTCGGCGACTGTGGCATCGCGGCGCTGGCCGGCCGGGTCCTGCCAGGCCACGCGGCTCATGTCGGCATTGTCCTCGGTAACGTACATCGAGCGCAGCATCGCGAACGGTGCCTGGGCGCGATACGGCGGACTGAAGGCGACGTCGAGCGCGGTGCGCGTGCGGCTGATCTCGCGGATCGCCACCTGTGCCTCGCCGCCGGCCGTAAAGCGCAGGCCGATCGTGCGCTGGCGCGGATCGATATCGATGTGGGCGATATCGACGATCGGCCGCAGATCCTGCTGCACTGGCCCCATCAGGAACGACGATCCGTAGGCGTTGTCGGGCAGGTGAGCGGCCGGCAGCGGCTTGGCGCGCCAGTAGCCGTCCGACGGATAGAGCACCAGCACTTCGGTCTCGACGACCTTGCCCTTGGCGCCCTTGCGCTTGTCGAAGAACTGAATCAGATGGAAACCGCCGTCCTTGCGCCCGCCCACGGTGACCGGCACGCGCTGCGGCCGCCAGAAGCTGTCGAACGTGATGCCCACGATCGCGAGATCCTTGCCGTCATAGAGACGGACCTTGCGCGGCTTGAACGCGTGGCGCGGATCGGTCGGATGTGGGGTATCGCCGAAATTGCAGCCCGAGAAGTCGGGCGCCGAGCTGTCCTTGCGGATCTTGCCGATATAGGCGGGATGCAGCGCCTCGACGCGGAAGCGCTGGATCGACGGGGCCGACAGCGCGAAGGAGACGTTGTCCTCCTCGGCGCAGGTGGTCGGCGTGGTCAGATTGCGGACCTCGACCGCGGCCGGGACGGGGTCGGTCGACGCGGGCGGCGTGGGGGCTTGCGCGAAGGCTGGGGCAGTCAGCAGGCTGAACAGCAGGGCCGGGAGCAGACGAAACGGGCGGATCTGGCGAGTCTGACGACGTGGCATGCGTTGGTGGGTTCCTTGGTTGCAAACCCGCGCCGTGCCGGCCGAATGCCTGAATGGTCTTGCATGGCCTGGGCCGGCCGCGCTTCGCAACCCCTAGCGGCGGTCGCCCAGCACGGTCGCGCGGGTGAAGTCTTCGATATTGTCCAGCAGCGCGTCGAGCGCCTCGCCCGCGCCGTCGACATCGCCTTCCGCGATGGCGGCGGCGACACGGGCGTGCAGACGCGCCATCTCGGGAAGATCCGCGGCCTGCTTGTAGTGAAAATACCAGAAGCGGCGCGACAGCCCATGCATCAGCCGCATCGCGCCCTCGGCGAATTCATTGCGCGCGGCCTGCAGACAGAGCTCGTTGAAACCCGCATCGGCACGCACGAACGCGACTTCGTCCCCTTTCTTGACGGCGCGCTCGAACTCGGCGGCAAGGCGCCGGAAGGCCTGGCGCTCCTCGACCGTGGCACGGCGAGCCGCGCTGCGGCAGATCAACCGCTCAACCTCGCGCCGCGTCTCCAGCAGCCGCAATTGCTTGGCCACGTCGATCGGCGGAATCAGCAGGCCGCGCTGCGGCAGCACCACGATCAGATGCTCGCGCGCCAGCCGCTGAATCGCCTCGCGGATCGGCGTGCGGCCGATACCGGTCATCTCGCTCAACTGGAATTCGGAGACCGACGATCCAGGCGCAAGCTGCAGCGTGACGATCGCTTCCTCGATCCACCGATAGGCCTGGTCCGTCAGCCGCCCCCGCGGCCCGGCCCCGTTCTCGCTGCCGTCATCCTCGACATGGGCCGCCGCCCGCCTGACTGTCGCCGCTTTCTTGACCATTGACGTCGTTTGCATGTTTGACGAATGCAAATTGTATATGAGTCATTTTGCGTGCGAGCGGGAAACCCGGCAGCGATATCGCCGCGACGTTCAGCGACGCAAGCCAAGCGCCCGCAGCCAGGCATCGACCTGTCCGAACGCATCCTGCTGCCACTGTTCGGGCGTCCGGTCGCGCAGGACATCGGTATCCTCGACAAACCTTCGCACACAGGTCGGCCCGAAGCCCTCTACCGTATCGAACTTGCGCGCGATGCAATCGAAGCCGATCGTGCCACTCGGGTGATCGAGCAATGGACGGCAAGCCTGGGCGAGCGCCTCGGGTCCTCCGGGGTAGTTGCGGATGCAGTAATAGATGTCGTAGGCATCCTTCTGTTTGTAGCGCCCGGCTAGCGCATGCCCCTTCATCGCAAGCAGCGCCGGAATCGAGCACACCGCAATTTCCACGCGATTGGTCCCGCCAGTCGGCATCGGTCCTGCAATCGCCACCATCTGGTAGAAGCGCAGCGCGAGATCCGTGCCGTCGGCACGCTGTACCGCAAAGTCGCTGATCAACGGCGGAACGTTCTTCACGATCTCGGCATCCCGCGGCATCAGGAAATCGACGATGACATCGATCGGCGGGCCGTCGTCCATTGCAGGAACCTCGCGCACCAACTGAAAGCGCCGGAGCGTACGGCGCTTTCGTATCCGTGCTGCCTCAGCGCGTCGATCAGCGTCGCATACTGGCCGTCGCCCAAGGCCTCGGCATCCAGTCCGAGATCGACGTCCATGGTGCCGACATGCGGCATATCGTCTGTCTTGCCGAGCAACAGCCAGGGCACCGCGCCGCCGACAATGGCGAATTTTCCCTTGAAGCTGCCAAGAATCTGACCGATTTGGATCAGTACCGTCTGGACCGCCGCTGTCGTGCGATCGTCGTAGTCCACCGCGGATTGCGGTTCACCGGATTTCATGTGTGCCAGGCGAGCTGATGTTTCCGCAGATGATCGGCCGCTTCCCTGCCCCGTTCGCCGGCATTCGCGAGGTCGAGGTAGGTCTGAACGGGACTCGTGCAGATGACACCGGGGGCCGGCTCGACCGTATCGCGGAACGGACCATGGTCCTCCAGCGTCATCACCACGGCATTCTCGCCTTTCAATGCCGGTGACAATTTCAACGCCGAGCGCAGTTGTTCGAGTCCCGCCTCGTCGGCATAGAAATACTGCGTCGCCGTGCGGGCATAGGGGGCTAGCCATTGCGCCGCCGAGAATGAGGCAAGCGTCATCAGGCCGGTCCGCGTCCGCATCGCATCTCGTACCGCATGCTCGAGCGCACTGCCATGCAGGGGCGTATAGAAACCGTGACGCTTGCCGACCGGCGGCTCGTAGGCATCGCGCCAGGCATCGAGCAGCGCATCGGGATCGCTCAGGGATAGACCGTCGCGCGAGACCTTCGCCCACTCGCGATCGAGCAAGCCGGCTCGGACATTGCTGGCGTGGCCGAGGCTGATGCCGGCGGCTTCGGCCAGTGCCGTGACGCGCCACGCGCGCCCTGGCTCACGCAGCATCACGCGCAGCATCTGCGCCGACTTCGGCTTGAACAAGGAACGGAGGTCGCGGCGTTCGGCCAACGGCTTGCTTGTCACCGTCCGCTCGATGAAGACGCTGCCGAATACGAGATGAACATTGCCCTCGAGGTCGAGGTAACCCGCATTGTGCTCGCGGCACAAGGCTCGCGCTGCGGCGGAGAGATACGGTGCAATCAGCACTGGCGTCGCGTCGTCCCGACCGCCAACCGCCGCGAGATGCCGAAGCTCCAGCAATGCGGCTCGCACATGGCGGGGTTGGCCGCTTGTGACAACGCGACAGACCAGCGTATGGCACCGGTCCTCGACGCGCATGTCGGCGACAACGCCCGGCCCCATGTCTTCGGGAAAGGCGGTCGCCAACTCGAGGCGTTCGATCACTGGCACCTGCCGCAATAGCGTGCGCAACGCGGTCGCCTCGCGTTCAAGTGCCGGGGTCGCGACTTCGGTGAACGTCATCTGATGGAAGTGGCGCGTTTCTAGACAGTCGATGTGCCCGATTTTCACTGAAACAGGCCATTTCAGCAAATGCTGAAAGTGCCCGTTTCAGTGAAAATTCGTATGGCGCCGATGCACACAGTCCACTAGCCGCCGTCCCTTGCCGACTATCCGCTTGCCTTCCCGCCATTCTGTACACTACTATGATCCATCTAATATATTAGATGTACAGGAGACACCATGGCGGCAGACTCCATGGACGTGATCGAAGTCGGCAGCGGGCCGTTGTGCGTGGTGGCGCTGCACGGCATCCAGGGGACGCGCGCGGCGTGGTTGCCGGTGGCGCAACGGTTGAGCCCGCTCTGCACCTTCGTGCTGCCGAATCTGCAGGGACGTGGGGCGGCGCCGCGGCCGGCGACGGCCGGCGGGTACACGTTGGAGCGCTATGCGGCCGCGGTACGCGAGGTCGTGGAACGGCATGCCGGTGGGCGTCCTTTTGTGCTGGCGGGATGGAGCATGGGGGTGTCGGTGGCGCTGCAGTACGCGGACCGTTACCGCGACGACCGTGGCGAGGCACGCTCGCCACTCGCGCTGTGGTTGCTGTCGGGCTCGCCTGCCCTGTGCGAGACGCGCTGGTTCGGCGCCGACGATGGTGCGCCGCTGCTCGACGAGATCGCGGCGCGCGAGCGCCGGCTCGGATTGAGCGAGGCAGCCGACCACGCCGCCGTCGCGCTGACGTGGCAGGCGATCCGGCAGACCGATCAGCGGTCGCGCCTGGCTACGCTGCCGATGCCGGCCCTGGTCATCCATGGCCGCGATGACGACGACTGCCCCTGGTCCCATGCGCAGGCGCTGGCCAATGGATTGCCCGCCGGCCGTCTGGCCACCATCGAACGCGCCGGCCATGGCCTGCTGACCGGTCATGCCGATGCGGTCTGCGAGTTCGCCTCGCCGTGGCTGCGACAACTCGCCGACTCGATCCACACCGGGGACACGCCTGCCCCCTCTCCGTCCATCCCCCTGGAGCTGCCATGAGAATCGAAGACCTGGTCTACTTCTGCGCGCCGGCGCGTCTGATCGTCGGCGCCGGTACGCGCGCGCAATTGCCGGCGCTGCTGCAGCGGCTCGGCCATCGTCACGGCGTGCTGGTCACCGATACCTTTTTCACAGAGCGCACGCCGTGGGCCGCCGAATACGTCGAGGCCGCGCGTGCGGCCGGCATCGACACGGTGGTCTACGACGGGGGCATGCCGGATCCGAGCACGACGCTGTGCGACGAGGCCACGCTGGCGCTGCGCGCGCGGCTCGGTGGCCGTGTTCCCGATCATCTGGTCGCGCTGGGCGGCGGAAGCAATATCGACCTTGCCAAGGCCTTGAGCCTGACGCTGCGGGAAGGCCGGCCTGTGCGCGAGTTCGCCGGTGCGTTGCCCGCCGGCACGCGGCCGATACCGCTGGTCGCGCTGCCGACCACGTCCGGCACCGGTTCCGAGGCGACCCCCGGCGCGATCCTCGTCGACCCCGACAACGCGACCAAGATCGCGGTGATGGACAACGCGCTGCGCCCGCAGATCGCGCTGATCGATCCCGAGTTCACCTACACCTGTCCGCCGCGCGTGACCGCGGATGCCGGCATCGATGCGCTGACGCATGCGATCGAGTCGTACCTGACCGTGGACAGCGCGGCTTACCCGCGGCAAGGCAACGCCGATCCCGGCTATAGCGGCCGCTCGGCGCTGACGATGCTGTTCGCCCGCGAGTCGATCGCGCTGTGCAGCCGCTACCTGCTGCGCGCCTATCGCGACAGCGGCAACGTCGGCGACGGCCGCAACGGTGCAGCCGGCGGCCGCGATATCGAAGCGCGAATCGGCATGTCCTATGCCAGCCTCTACGCCGCGTTGTCTTATGGCAGTGCCGGCCTGAACGCGGTGCATGGCATCGCCTACGCCGTCGCGGGCCTGACCCACCGCTCGCATGGCAGTACCAATGCGGTGATGCTGCCCTATGTGCTGGACGCGCTGCGCACCACGCGCGGCGCCGATCTGCTGGCGCTCGCGCCGCTGTTCGGTGTCGACGCTGACAGCGACGCCGAGCGCATCGCCGGCGTGCCGCTGGCCGTGCGGGACCTGATCGACGCGCTCGACATTCCGTCGAATCTGCAGGCCTTCGGTGTGCCGCGCGACGCGCTGCCCGCTCTGACGCGCGACGCATTGGGCGTCACGCGGCTGGCACAGGCGTTTCCCGTCGACGACCTGCCGGGCACCTATGCGCGCGTCATCGAGCACGCGTGGCGCGGCGAACTCGCCGCCCACGACGCCGCCTCGGGCTCCCGCCGGGCGGCTTAGGGCAAATCCCGAGCCTCGTCCGCCAGGCCGCGCCAGATAACGCTTCCCGGGCAAGAACACGGCGCCCCGAACGTCAACGCGGCACCTCATCCCCTGTGCGCAGTTTGCATACGTATAGCATCCATCTAATATATTAGTCAGACCGCCAACAGGCGGCCCCACGACAAAGACAGGAGACAACCATGGACATGTCGGCAGGCAGTGTGGCGCTGACCCCCGGAGTCGCGGCGCGGCTCGAGCGCCTTCCCATGACCCGCTATCAGCGCACCTTGTTCGGCATCATCGCCACCGCGTGGTTCTTCGATTCGATGGACCTCGGCATGATGACCTTCGTGCTCGGCTCGATCAAAGCCGAGTTCGGCCTGAGCGCGGCGCAGACCGGCCTGCTCGCCAGCTCCAGCTTTCTGGGCATGTTTGCCGGCGCCGCGGTGGCCGGCATGCTGGCCGACCGCTTCGGCCGCAAGCCGGTGTTCCAGGTCAGCATGATCTTCTGGGGCGTGGGCAGCCTGATGTGCGGGCTGGCGGACAGCGTGACCTCGCTGATGCTGTACCGTGTGCTGCTCGGCTTCGGCATGGGCATGGAATTTCCGATCGGGCTGTCGATGGTGTCCGAGATCGTGCCGGCCAGGAGCCGTGGCAAGTATGTCGCGATCCTGGAGGGCTTCTGGCCGATCGGCTTTATCGCGGCGGGATTGCTGGCGTATCTGACGTTGCCGGTAATCGGCTGGCGCGGCATTTTCATCGCGATGGCGTTTCCCGCGGCGTTCGTCTTCGTGGTGCGGCGGACGGTGCCGGAATCCCCGCGCTGGCTCGAAGGGGCGGGACGGCAACGCGAGGCTGAGGCCGTGATGGCCGGCATCGAGGCACGCGTGGAGCGCGCCAGCGGCAAGCCGCTGCCGGAAGTCCAGCAGGGCTTCGCGCCGGCCGCGGTCCACGATCGCAAGACGATGTTCGGCGAGCTGTGGAAAGGCCCGTACGCCAGACGCACCGTGATGCTGTGGGGCGTGTGGTTCTTCGCGCTGCTCGGCTACTACGGCCTGACCACCTGGCTCGGCGCGCTGCTGCAGCAGGCCGGCTACGCGGTGACCAAGTCGGTGCTGTACACCGTCTATATCTCGCTGGCCGGCATTCCCGGCTTCATCTTCTCGGCGTGGCTGCTGGAAAAATGGGGGCGCAAGCCGACCTGCGCGCTGATGCTGCTCGGCAGCGCCGCGTCCGCCTATCTGTACGGACAGGCCGCAGTGCTGAAGCTGCCGGTCGAACAGCTGATCGCCGCCGGGCTGTGCATGCAGTTCTTCCTGTTCGGCATGTGGTCGGTGCTGTATGCCTACACGCCCGAGCTGTATCCGACGCGCTCCCGTGCAACCGGTTCGGGCTTCGCCTCGTCGATCGGCCGCATCGGCTCGCTGGTGGGCCCGTATCTGGTTGGCGTGCTGCTGCCCGTCACAGGCCAGGGCGGCATCTTCACGCTGGGCGCGCTATCGTTCGCGATCGCCGCGATGGCCGTGCTGTGGCTCGGCATCGAGACCAAGGGCCGGTGCCTGGAGGAAGTGTCGAGCTGAACAAACCTGCCATGTCGTTTCCGCGAAAGCGGGAACCCAGCGTTTCGAAACGTCACTGGGTCCCCGCCTTCGCGGGGACGACGGTGTCCGCACGGCCCTCCATTCGAGGGCCGTTTGCTTGATGGGTTGCTTGATGGCCGGCCTGACGTACCGCGCCGAAAAACCGTTTGACACATTTTCATATACCACTAATATATTAGTACGATGTCAGTTCGGCATAGACAGGAGACAACATCATGATGAGCGAACGCCAACGCAAATTCCGCGAGCAATACAAGGCCGATATCAGCCCGCTATACAACGGCCTGCTGCATATCGGCGTGATCTTTGCCGCCGGCATCGCCGCGCTCTATTACTGCGCGGCGCGGCTGGAGAACGCGACGTGGGAATGGCTGCTGGTGCTGCCGGTCTTTCTTGCCGGCAACCTGGTCGAATGGTTCATGCACAAGTACGTGATGCACCGGCGCATCGACGTGTTCGCGCTGCGGGCGATCTACGAGCGGCACACTCGCCAGCATCACCAGTACTTCACCGATAACGAGCCGACCATCGACACCACGCGCGAATTCCGCATCGTGTTCTTCCCCTGGCGCGTCCTTATCACGCTGGGTGTCGGTGGTGGCCTGCTCGGCTATCTGGCCTATCTGCTGATCAATGCCAACGCCGCCTATATCGTCTTCATGACGATGGTCGGCCACTACCTGGTCTACGAGGTGTTCCACTACTGCTGCCATGTCCATGACAACTGGTTCGTGCGCAATATGCCGTTCATCAACACGATCCGCCGGCACCATACCGCGCACCACAACCAGGGAATCATGATGCACTACAACATGAACCTGACCTTCCCGATCGCCGACTGGCTGATGGGCACCAGCGATCTGCGCCGCGGCCTGTTCGGCCACCTGTTCAACGGCTACAGCGAGGCGCATATCAAGGAGGAACTGAAGCCGATCATCCGCAAGTTCCGCCACGACGATTCGCGCGTGACCCTGGACGGTCCGCAGCTGACCGAGGATGAACGGCGCGCGATGGCGGCCTGACAGCGGACCGCCTTCCCTCGAGCAATGGCCGGGATTCACGTCCCGGCCATCGCATTTGATGGCCGACCGGTGTCGGACTTCGTTCCGTACTGCCTGCCCCGACACCCAAACGATGGCTTGACACTTCAGCCCGGCAGCGGCAATCATCAAACCCGCTGGACCTTCGCTGAACCCGCTTCCCGTCATGCCAATGGGCGCTGCCACGGCCGAATACCAGTTCAAGCCGCATGAGCGGCCCACCATTCCGGGCTCTCCCGCGACGCCCGATCATCCGGCGCCACGGCGCGTCGGCTATTTCTGCGTCGGCGTGCTGATCGGCCTGACCGCCGGCTTCGGCAACGCGCTGGTGATCGCCAACCTGAACAATATCCAGGGGGTATTCGGCCTCTACAGCGATCAGGCGGCCTGGCTGTCGACGGTCTACGTGATGACCAACGTCTGCGCCAGCATGCTGCTGATCAAGTTCCGGCAGCAATACGGCCTGCAGCATTTCGCGCGGCTGTTCCTGCTGGGCTATGTCGTCATCACGCTCGCCCACATCTTCGTCCATACCTTCGAGACGGCGCTGCTGGTGCGTGCGGCCAATGGCATCGCGGCCAGCGGCCTGAGCACGCTGGCGCTGTACTACATGATCCAGTCGATGCCGGCGGCGCACCGGCTCAAGGGGATCGTGCTGGGCATCGGCGTGCCGCAACTGGCCACGCCGCTGGCCCGCGTCCTCACCTCCGGCATGCTCGAAGCCGGCAACTGGAAGGCGCTGTATCTGTTCGAACTGGGCCTGGCGCTGCTGTCGCTGGTCGCGGTGGCGCTGCTGCGGCTGCCACCAAGCGAGCGCATCCGCGCCTTCGAGAAGCTCGATTTCCTGACCTTCGCACTGTTCGCGCCGGGCATGGCGCTGTTGTGCGCGGTACTGAGCCAGGGCCGCATCCTGTGGTGGACCGAGGCCGCCTGGCTCGGCTATGCGCTGTGCGGCGCGGTCGCGCTGATCACCGCGGCCCTGTGGATCGAACACAACCGTGCCAACCCGCTGCTGAACACGCGCTGGCTGAGCAGTCGCGCAATGCTGCGCTTCGCGCTGGTGGCGATCGCCGTGCGCGTGCTGCTGTCGGAGCAGGCCTACGGCGCGGTCGGCCTGCTGACCGCGCTGGGCATGGGCAACGACCAGCTGGTTCCGCTGTACGTCGTGGTCTCGTTGGCGACCATCGCCGGCCTGGCCGTCAGCGCGCTGACGGTCAACCCGCTGAATCTCGAGCGGCCGATCCGCATTTCCCTGCTGTTGATCGCGATCGGCGCCTTCATGGACGCGCATTCGAACAACCTGACGCGGCCGGCGAACATGTACCTGAGCCAGGCGCTGATCGCGTTCGCCGCGGTCTATTTCATGGGCCCGACGCTGCTGATCGGCATGCTGCGCGCGCTGTCCAGGGGCATGAGCCATATCGTCAGCTTCTCGGCGCTGTTCGGCATCACGCAATCGCTTGGCGGCCTGGCCGGCTCTGCGCTGTTGGGAACGTTCCAGGTCTATCGCGAGAAGTTCCATTCGCATTCGCTGGTGCAGTCGATCACGCTGACCGACCCGCTCGACGCGGCACGCATCCAGGCGCTGGGCGGCGCCTACGGACGCGTGCTGTCCGATCCCACGCTGCGGCAATTCGAAGGCTCGGCGCTGCTGGCGCAGCAGGTCACGCGCGAAGCCAATGTGCTGGCGTTCAACGATGTCTTCCTGATGATCGGCATCATTGCATCGGTGACCTTCGCCTGGCTGCTGGCACTTTATATCCGCGATCGGATTCGCGGCCACAACCCGATGGCCGAGCCGCTCGAAGCGATGGCGAGAATGCGGCAGCGTCAGCAATAGCCGCGACAACAACAACGATATCTGGAGCCACCGGTGACCGACCCAACGCCGCCCCGCGAGCCCGGCCCCACCCCTTCCGCCCAGAAGTCCGGTCAGGCCGAGTCGCACGAGCGCCTGCAGGACCCCGTCGAGGTACCGCAGCAGCCCTCGGCGCCACCGACTGGCTGGTCGCCGCCCAAGGGCACGCGGCGGGCCACCGTGATCGTCGTCGCGATCGCGCTCGCCAGCATCCTGATCATCCTGTACGCATGGGGACTGCCGCCGTTTACGCGCGTGATCCAGGGCACCGACAACGCCTATGTGCGCGGGCAGACAACGGTGATCAGCCCGCAGGTCAGCGGCTACGTCACCGATGTGCCGGTGCGCGACTTTCAGCGTGTCAAGGCCGGCCAGGTGCTGCTGAAGATCGACGACCGCATCTACCGCCAGCGGGTCGAGCAGGCGCGCGCGAATCTGGACACGCAGATCGCGAACCTGAACAACACCGACCAGACGCGCCGCTCGCGCGAGGCCACGGTGCTGGCGCAGCAGGCCAGCCTCGCCAACGCGCAGGCGCAATTGCTGCGGGCGCAGGCCGATATGCGGCGGGTCGACGAACTGGTGGCGGACGGCTCGGTGTCGCTGCGCGAGCGCGACCAGACGCGCGCCGCGCTGCGGCAGGCCGAAGCCGCGGTGCGCCAGGCCCGCGCCGCCGCCGAGATTGCCCGCCAGGACGTGCAGGCGGTCGCGGTCAGCCGCGAGGGGCTGCAGGCGGCGGTCGAAGCGGCGCGCGCCGCGTTGAAGCTGGCCGAGATTGACCTGGCCAACACCGTGCTGCGCGCCCCGCAGGACGGGCAACTGAGCCAGATCGGCGCGCGCCTGGGCCAGTACGTCACGGCCGGCACGCAGGCGATGTTCCTGGTGCCGCCGACGCTGTGGGTGATCGCCAACTACAAGGAGGCGCAGACCTCGCACATGGCGCCCGGCCAGCCGGCGAGCTTCCGCGTCGACGGGCTCGACGACGCGCGGCTGACCGGCCACGTTGAACAGCTGGCGCCGGCGGCAGGCTCGGAGTTCGCGGTGATCCAGCCGGACAACGCGACCGGCAACTTCGTCAAGGTCGCGCAACGGATCTCGGTGCGTATCGCCATCGATCCGGACCAGCCTCTCGCGGCGCGGCTGCGGCCCGGCATGTCGGTGCGGGTCGAGGTCGATACGCGGGGAGCGGAGTCCCGCACGCGATGACGGCTGGCGCTTGCCTCCTACGTATTCGGACAGCGTTGCGCGTGGTCCTGTGCACCGCGGCGCTGCCGCTGCTGTTCGGCTGCATGGGCCCGCGGCCCGCACCACCGGCCGCCGCCGCGCTGACGCCGCCACCGGCGTGGCGCGTCGAACCCGGTCCCAGCGTGCCGCTCGAGCGCGACTGGTGGCGCCGCTATGGCGACACGGTGCTGGCACAACTGGTCGAGCGCGCGCTGGCGAGCAATGCCGACCTTGGCATCGCCGCCGCGCGGGTCGCCGAAGCGCGCGCCCAGCAGCGGCTCGCACAGGCCCAGTTGCTGCCGACGCTCGATGCGACCGCGACGGGCGGACGCTCCCGCAGCCTCAATGCGCTCGGACGCGAGTCGATTTCGAATTCGTTCGAACCGCAGTTCCAGGCGGCCTATGAGATCGATCTGTTCGGCCGCCTGGCCGACCTGTCGGCGGCCGCGCTTGCGGGCGCACAGGCCAGCGAAGCCGCAAGAGATGCGGCGGTGCTGTCGGTCGCCGCGGCCACCGCGCGCGCCTATCTGACGCTGCGCGCGCTCGACGCCCAGCTTGCCGTGGTACGCCAGACGCTGGCCGCCCGCGAGGACGCCTTGCGGCTGGCGCGGCGCCGGGCCGAGGCCGGCTACACCTCGCAGCTGGAGTACGCCCAGGCGCGCGCCGAGTACGAGTCCACCGCGCAGGCGGTGCCGCAGGCCGAGCTGGCCGTCGCCCGCCAGGAGAACGCCTTGCTGCTGCTGATCGGCGACTCGCTATCGGGGGAGATCGCGCGCGGCGCCGCGCTGTCCGCCCTGCGGCCTCCACCGGTCCCCGACGGCCTGCCCGCCGACCTGCTGCGGCGGCGGCCCGACATCGCGCAGGCCGAATTCCAGCTGGCCGCGAGCGATGCCAACCTGAGCGCCGCGCGCAAGGCCTTCCTGCCACGGCTGCATCTATCGGGATCGGCCGGCCTGCTGTACGCCAGCGGCGTCGCCAGCCCGGTCCGCATCTGGTCGCTCGGCGGCAGCATCCTGGCACCGCTGTTCGAGGGCGGCCGCATCGAGGCCGGCGCGCAGGTCGCCACGGCCCAGCGCGATCAGGCCGCCTTCGCTTACCGCCGCACCGCGCTGACCGCCTTTCGGGAGGTCAACGACAACCTCGCGGCGCTGCGCCAGCTGGAGGCGCAGGTGCTGCATCTGGGCCAGCAGCGCGATGCCCTCGCCGCCGCGCTGCGCCACGCGACCAATCGCTATCGCGCCGGCTATTCGCCGTATCTGGAGCAGCTCGACGCCCAGCGCGGACTGCTGAGCGCGGAGCTGAGCCTGATCCAGGCACAGGCGGACTGGCTCAATGCCAGCGTGGCGTTGTACCAGGCGATGGGGGGCGGCTGGACGCGCACCGATTGAGGGTCGGCATCCGCCATACTGGCGGCGCCCTCATGGAGCTCCCGGGTTAAACCGGGCGCCGCCGTTTTCCTCGTCGTAATCGAATGTCCAGACTCGGCGCTTGATAAGGGTGCCAATTGCTGCCATCCCGGAGTGCTGCGCCATTAATTGGGCATACTGATGCAGGCCGATTGACACATAGCGCTTGGCCATTCAATGCGGACTCGTGTCGATGACGACGACTTCGTTCAACTGAACGCCAAAGCGCCCGACCCTTTCGGTGACCTGCACATAGCCCCGGCTAGCTGATCTTGGCAAACCCCATTTTGCCCCGCACAGAGTAATATCGCTGCCCAGATTCGCGTCACGAAAACGCGTGCCAAACGCACAATTCCTCCAGCCGTCTGTTTGGGTGAAAGCCACGGTATAGACACGAGTACCCGAAGCGGTGAAAGCAGGTAGCGCTTCGCTCCAGATGAAGCCGACTATAAAGCCCAAGATGGCGCCAAAGCACGCAACAGCGGCAGTTTTGCGTCGCCAAGCTGCTCCGTGAGCGAGTTCTCGATAAGCGGCGACGGTCGCGGCGAGGCCTAGTAGTACGGCGCTGACAATGGCGACTCTCCAATGAACGCCATAGCTCTTCGCATAGCAATTATGCGCAAAAACACATCCAACCAATCCCAGGGGGATTCCCCCTGTGATCAGCATGTACTCGACATTGGTGGAGGGGGCCCGGTGGTTTCGCCAATACAAGTCAACAGCCTTCCAGCGTTTCTGCGTGGGAGTTATTGTAAATCTGAAAGGTGCTGGACACGCTAATATGCAACAACGAGCAGCGATCGCCGCAAGGCGTTGTCATCTCATAGTAAAAAATCGCCAACTGCCGTATTCGACGGACATCCCTTATTTTTTAGCCAGCCATCGGTTGCCATGGCGTACAGCCGTCAGGTTGAAGCAGATATCCCGAATACCCCTCGGCTCGGCGGCGCCCTCACCTGCCATACCGGCCGCTCCCCACGGCATGCACCGGCGCGCCGCCCTGCGGCATCTCGATCCGCAGAATGGAGCTGGAGGTCGATTCGGTCATGAACAGCGTGCCGCCGTCGTCGCCGCCGAAGCAGGCATTGGTCAGCGATGTCCCCACGGGGCTGCGGATTACCTCCACCGGCTCGGCGCGCGGGTTCAGCACCCACAGATAGCCCAATCCCGGATTGGCGACGAGCAGATGATCGTCGGCACGCATCGCCAGGCCGTCCGGACCGCTGGGCCCGTAGCTCGTGAAGAACTGGCCGACCTTGCTGACCGAACCATCGGCCTGCAGCGGAACGCGCCAGACGCAGTTGCCCCGCGTCATGGCGACGAACAGCACGGTTTCGTCCGCCGACAGCACCAGTCCGTTCGGGCTCGGCGCGTTGGAGATCAGCATGTCGAGCTTTCCGTCCGGCGCCAGCCGATAGACGCGGCCACTCGGATCGTGCATGCCGGTCTGCCCCTGGTCGGTGAAGTACAGATTGCCGCGCGAGTCGAAGGTCAGGTCGTTGACGCCGCGGAAGCGCTCGCTGTTGCGCCGCTCCAGCCAGGGCCGCACCGTGCCCGACCCGGCATCGAGCAGCATCAGCCCGTTGCGGTAGTCGGTGATCAGGAACTCGTCGCCACCGAGCCACTTCATGCCGTTCGGTTCGCCGTCATACTGCGCGACCAGTTCCCAATCGCCGCGTGGCGAGATCCGGAAGATCCGCCCGAACGGGATGTCGGTGACCCACAGGCAACCGTTGGCCCATACCGGCCCTTCGAGGAAGGCGTCGATCGCGGCGCCGCCGCGATTGGCACGGGCCCAATCGGAGGCAACGCCCCGGCATCGCAGGGCATCGGGAAGCGACGTAAACACTTCGGCATCGCGCAGCGCGGGTTGGGTCAGTAACAGCATCGGTTCGGCTCCCTGTTGTGCGTCGGCCCGCGCCGGCTCATTGCTTCTCGATGTTGGCGCGCTGCGCCACCGTCGCCCATTGCGCGGTCTCGCGCTGGATCAGGCTGGCAAAGCCGGCGGTGTCGAGATTGCCCGGCTGAGCACCCATATTGGCCAGAAACGCCTTGATGTCCGGCGTGCTGAGCGCCTGGTGGACTGCCTTCTGCAGCGTCTGCACGACTTCGGGCGGCGTCCCCTTGGGCGCGGCGAGCCCCGACCAATTGAACTGGCTGAAGCCCGGCACGCCGCCCTCGGCGAAGGTCGGCACATCGGGCAGCGCTGCCGCCCGCTGCGTGCCGCTGATCGCGAGCAGGCGGATCTGCTTGCCCTTGACCTGCGACAGCACGCTGGGCGTCGACAGCACCAGCACGTCGATGTTGCCCGACAACAGCCCGACCATGGCGTCTGCGGCGCCCTTGTACGGTACATGCATCAGCTGGATGCCGGCGGCCTGCTGGAACGCCTCGGTCGCGAAGTGCGGCGCGCTGCCGGCCCCGCCCGAGCCGAACGTCACGGTATCCGGGTGCGCACGCGCGTGGGCGACCAGCGCGGCCAGGTCCTTGAAACGGGAATCCGCCTTGACGCCAAGCACCACCGGAGAGAACGCAAACGGTGCGATCGGCACCAGCGCGGACTGATGATCCCAGTTCAGCTTGCGGAACACGTAAGGCAGCGTCGTGTACGAATTGTCGTTGGCGAGCAGCGTATAGCCGTCGGCCGGCGCATTGACGACCGTGCCAGTGCCGATGGTGCCCGACGCGCCGGGCTTGTTCTCGACGACGAAGCTCTGGCCGAGTTGGACAGACAGTTGCTGCGCCACCTTGCGGGTGACGACGTCCACTGCGCCACCGGGCGGGTTCGGCACGATGATGCGCACCGGCTTGTCGGGATAGGCTGCGAATGCGGCGCCGGCGCTGATCAGGGTCGTGGCCAGCAGCACGGTGCGGCCGATAGCGGCTGCGGCGGCAGCCAGGCGGTAAGTCGTTTTCACAGTTGTCTCCATAACGCGGTTGGCCGCGGCGATCTTGTGTCGCGGCTGGCGCGGCGCGATGGCGGCGCCAGCAGCAAGAAGTCCTCAGGTGGCGACCGTGGCCTCCAGCACGTCCAGTACGTTGCGCACGGCACCGATGCCCATCTTCACGTAGGCGGCATCGCTGACCCCGCCGATGTGCGGCGACAGAATCAGTTGCGGAATGTCGCGAAACGGGTGAGGAGACGGCAGCGGTTCGCTCTCGAAGCTGTCGAGCCCGGCCGCATACAGCTTGCCGGCCGCCATCGCCTCGACCAGCGCCGCCTCGTCGATCAATCCGCCCCGCGCCGTGTTGACGAGGATCGCACCATCCTTGAAGGTCGCCAGCGTTTCGCGATCGAGCATGCGGCGGTTCTCGTCCGTCAGCGGGCAATGCAGCGACACCACGTCGGCGTTGCGGTAGAGCGCCGGCAGTTCCACCAGTTCGACGCCCTCCGGCACAGTGCGGGCAAAGGGATCGAAGGCGAGCACGCGCATGCCCATCGCCTGCCCGATGACGGCCACGCGGCGGCCAATCTCCCCGAGGCCGACGATGCCCAGCGTGCGGCCGGACAGCTCGATCGTCTTGTGGGCGGCCTTGTCCCAGTGTCCGGCCCGCATCCTGCCATGCAGTTGCGGCACGGACTTGGCACAGGCAAGGATCAGCGCCCAGGCATGTTCGGCGACCGCCGCCGCGTTTGCGCCGACCGCTGCCTTCACCGCGATCCCGCGCCTGGCGGCTGCCACCTGGTCGATCACATCGATGCCGCTGCCATGCTTGGAGATGACCTTCAGCGCCGGGGCGGCGTCCATGATGTCGGCCCCGACCTTGCCGTAGCGGACGATGATGCCGGCCGGGTTGGTTTGCCTGGCCAGCGCCACGAGATCGTCGGGCTGCGGCGCCTTGCCGGCGAACACGACGTCGTAGTCGCGCAGCAGGTCCAGCGCCGGCTGCGCGAGATCGGCGGCCGTGACCAGAATGACGGAGCGGGTCATTACAGCACCTCCCCTTCCTTCAGCACGCCCGCGGTCACCAGCGCGGCGAGCAGCCACGGCGCATTGGTCTTGCCCTCGCGAATCTGCGCAATCCGGCGGGCCTCGGCCTCTTCCTTGTGCGCGGCCAGCGGCAGCAGCGACTCGATCTTCTCGCGCTCGACCACCACCAGGCCATCGGCGTCGCCGCTGACGAAGTCGCCCGGATTCACGGTGACGCCGCCGATCGAGACCGGGTGGCCGATGCGGCCGGCCACTTCCTTGGTCGGACCGTTGGGATTGGTGCCCACCGAGAACACCGGGAAATCGAGCGCCTCGATCTCGAGGCTGTCCCGCACCGCGCCATCCATCACCACGCCGGCAAGACCGCGCTGACGCGCCGCGTTCATCATGATCGCGCCCATCAGCGCGGAGGTCTGGTCGCCCTTCCCGTCGATGACCAGCACATCGCCGGGCTGCGCCAGCGCCAGCGCCGCGTGAATCATCAGGTTGTCGCCGGGCCGCACTTCCACGGTAAACGCGGGCCCGGCCAGCTTCATCTGCGGACGCAGCGGCTTGATGCGGCCGTGCACCGCGCCGCGGCGACCCGCGACGTCGGCAAGGATGGCAGGCTGGAATCGGGCGGCGCGCGCGACGATATCGGGCGACACGCGCTCGAACGACTTCAGGATGTTGGGCTGGGCCATGGTGCTACTCCGTGAGGCAGAAAGGATCGGATGGAATCGGATGGAATCGGATCGGATGGGGACGGCGGGCGGGATGACCGAAGACGTCAATCCAGCGTGGTGCCGGACGCCTTGACGACCGCCGCCCAGCGCGCGATGTCCTGACGGATCAGCGCGCCGAATTGATCGGGCGTACCGCTGAGCACGGTTGCGCCCTGGTCGTTCAGCTTCTTCTTCAGCTCGGCCGCTTGCAGCGCCTTGTTGAACTGCGCGTTCAGGCGCACCACGATGTCCTTTGGCGTGGAGGCCGGGGCCACGAAACCAAACCAGGTCGAGGCCTCGAAGCCCTTCACGTTGGACTCCGCAAAGGTCGGCACCTGCGGCAGGTCGGCGACGCGGCCGGTCGACGTGACGGCCAGCGCCCGCAGCTTGCCGTTGCGGATATGGCCGAGCAGGCTGGGCACCGAGGCCATGTACAGGTCGACCTGGCCGCCGATCAGGTCATTGACCGCCTGCGCCGCGCCCTTGTACGGGATATGGGTCAGCTCGATGCCGGCCGTTTTCTGGAACAGCTCGCCGGCGAGGTGTGCCACGGTGCCGTTGCCCGGCGAGGCGAAATTGATGGCCGATGGCCTGGCACGCGAGGCGCTGATGACTTCGCCCAGGGTCTTGTAGGGCGAGGTCGTCGACGTCGCCAGCACCAGCGGCGCACTGGCCACCAGCGCGATCGGCGCGAGGTCGGTCATCGGCTTGTACGGAAGGCGGGGATAGAGCGTGGCGTTGATGGCCAGATTGCTAGTCTGGCCCAGCGCGATCGTGTAGCCATCCGCGGGCGCCTTGGCCACGGCATCGATGCCGAGATTGCCGCCCGAGCCGGGCTTGTTCTCGACGACGAAGGTCCATCCGGTCGACAGCGCCACCCGGTTGGTGACCTCGCGGGCAATGATGTCGGTCCCGCCGCCCGCGGGAAACGGCACGACCACGCGGATCGGCTTGGCGGGATAGCCGGCAGCGGCGGTAGTGGCGGTGGCAGCGGTGGAAGTCAGGAAGGCGCTCGCCAGGCAGATGGCGGCGATCGAAAATCGGCAGGGGCCTTGCATGGTTGTCTCCGTTTGGTTTTCGCGCATTGTGTTGCGTCGTTTCACCTCATACAATGCCGTTTCGTTGTGCAAAACGCATTTCATATCGGAGCGGAGCGATGAAGGGCTCGACAGAGCGCGGGGATGACGCCGCCGGCGGCGTGACGGCCGTCTCGCGGGCGTTGATGGTGCTGGAGGCGTTTGGCGTCAACGATGCCGATCTGCCGCTGGCCGAGATCAGCCGGCGCACGGGAATCCACAAGACCACCGTGCTTCGCCTCGCCAGGACGCTGGCGGCGCACAACTACCTGGTGCAGAAGGAAGACGGGAACTGGCGCCTGGGGCGCGCGGCGGGCTGGCTCGGCGCCTGCTATCAGGCCACGTTCAACGTGCAGGAAGTGGTGGAGCCCGTACTGCGCGAACTGTCGCGCAAGACCGGCGAGAGCGCGTCGTTCTACGTGCGAGAGGGAGACGAGCGGGCCTGCCTGCTGCGCGTCGAAGGACCGCAGGCGATCCGGCACCATGTGCGGATCGGTTCCACGCTGCCGCTGGACAAGGGCGCGCCCGGCCGCGTGATCCTGGCCTTCTCCGGGGCGTCGGGCCGGCCGTACGAAGCCATCCGGCAGCGGGGCTTTCATCTTTCGATGGGTGAACGCGAGCCCGAGGTGTCCAGCGTGGCGGCGCCGGTGTTCGGGCTGCACTGGCGGCTGCTCGGCTCGATCTGCATCTCGGGGCCGACCTCCCGGCTGACGGAAGCCCGGTTGCTGAAGATGGCCAAGACCGTGGTGGAGGCGGCGAACCGGCTTTCCTATGCGATGGCGGGAAGCCAGCGGCCGGCGCCGCGCATCGAAGCACCGGCGACCTGGCATCCATGAGGCCGACCGCGACGGCTCACCCGTTGCGCTAGCGCGCCGGCACGGCCCAGACCCGGTCGTCGCCGATCACATAGAGGCGCCGGTCCGGCGCCCGCCTGACCGGCGCGTGACCGGTAAAGGCGCCAAACGCCGGCAGGATGCCGGCATGCGCATCGAAGACGAAGCACGGCAGACGAACCGAGTCGGAGCCGGCGCGCAGCGTATAGGCGGGATGCAGGTGCCCGGCCAGTTCGTAGCCGCCGTTCGCCGCTCCCGGCAAGTGGCACAGCGCGAATGGTCCGCGCCGCCACGGTTCGCTGACCACCGCGATATCGAGCGAGGGCGGCGGATCGCCGGCCCGTGCATCGTGATTGCCGCGTACCAGCGTGCAGCGCAGCGTCGACGGAAGCCCGCGGCGCCAATCCGCGAGGGCCGCCAGCACCGCCGGCGTGCGGCTCGCGCGGGCATGGAGAAAATCCCCGAGAAAGACCAGCTCGCGCGCCGGATAGCGCGCCGCCAGATCCGCCAGCCGTGCCAGGTTGTCGCGCGTGGTGCCGGCCGGCACCGGCTGGCCCAGCGCGCGATAGGCCGCGGCCTTGCCGAAATGGACGTCGGCCACCAGCAGCATCGCGGCGGCCGGCCACCAGAGCGCGCGCTCCGGCAGCAGCCACAGTGTCTCGCCGGCAACCTCGACCTGACGCGAGGATGAAGAAGCCGACGAGGGCGAGAACGACGGAGCGGACGACATCGGCACGCTCATAGCGGCGGCAACGGCTTCGACACCTTGCGTGGGCGCCGGCGCCGGGACGACGAAGACGAGGAAGAGGACGAGGAAGAGGACGAGGACGACCGGCCGGCGTGATCGGCCATGCCGAAGCGCGCGATCTCCGCGACGCGATCGGGCGGCGGCTCGTTCGCCAGCACCGATACTTCGTCGCCCTCGCCCTCCGGCCCCGCCGCCCGTTCGAGATCGGCCAGCATCCGTGCGATGCGGTCGGCCAGCTTCTCGGTGCTCAGCTTCTCGCGCAGGAATTCGACGATCAGCGGGAATGACAGCGGCGTCGGCCGTTTCAGCACGCGCAGATCGAGCCGCAGCTCCGCAAGCCGATCCAGCGTCCGCGACAGGCGCGCGGCATCGAGCTCCTGGTTCAGGACCTCGCGCTCGGCCTGGCCCAGCAGCAGGTTTTCGGGATCGTGCTTGCGAAACACCTCGTAGAACAGGCTCGACGAGGCCTGCAGCTGCCGCGCGCTCTTGTGCGCGCCGGGATAGCCCTGGAACACCAGCCCCGACACCCGCGCGATCTCGCGAAAGCGCCGCAGGGACAGCTCGCCGGCATTGAGGCTGGCCAGCACGTCGGCGACCAGATCGCGCTGCCGTTCCTGCGCCAGCACCAGCGGCAGCCAGTGCGCCCAGTCGAGCGGCGCGGCCGACAGCAGTTCCAGCCCGTAGTCGTTGACGGCGACCGAGATCGTCGTCGGCAACTGCGAGCCGAGCCGCCACGCCAGCAGGCTGCCCAGGCCGAGATGCACCGAGCGCCCGGCAAAGGGATACAGGAACAGATGCGAGCCCTCGCGCGAGTTC
Source organism: Cupriavidus sp. JZ107 (assembly GCF_053903255.1). Taxonomy (NCBI): domain Bacteria; kingdom Pseudomonadati; phylum Pseudomonadota; class Betaproteobacteria; order Burkholderiales; family Burkholderiaceae; genus Cupriavidus; species Cupriavidus sp. JZ107. Next base: position 1,752,713 of record NZ_CP096480.1, read on the forward strand.
AGCGTCTCGGCCAGCAGCGTGGTGCGCGTCGGCAGGGCCGACCAGCGCTGCTGCAGTTCGACCAGCGGCTGGATCAACGGCAGCTCCGGCGTATCCGCGGGATCGAGCCTTTGCGCGGCGGCATCCTCGAGCGTGGCGACGACCGCGTCGGCCAGTTCGGTCGACAGCGGCATCCGCCCGCCGTTCCAGCGCGGCACCACGGGCCGGCCCTTGTCGGCGCGCCGGACATAGGCGGTCATCTCCTGCACGCGCACCAACTCGAGCAGCCGGCCGCCGAAGAGGAAGCAGTCGCCCGGCGACAGCCGCGCGATAAAGCCCTCCTCCACCGTGCCGAGGGAGGCGCCGCCGCGTCCCGCGCGACTCCAGTAGCGCACCTGCATCGTCGCATCGCTGACGATGGTGCCGACGCTCATCCGATGGCGGCGGGCAAGGCGGACGTCCGGCACGCGCCAGACGCCCTGCTCGTCGGGCTGCACGCGCCGGTAGTCCGGATAGGCGGACAGGCTGCTGCCGCCCTGCCGCACGAAGTCGAGGCACCACTGCCATTCGGCGTCGGTCAGCGTGCGGTAGGCATAGGCGCCGCGCACCTCGTCGAGCAGCGCGTCGGGAACGAAGCCGCCGCCCAGCGCCACCGTGACCAGATGCTGGACCAGCACGTCGAGCGGCTTGACCGGCGACTCGCGCGCCTCGATGCGCCCTGCCCTGACCGCGTGGCGCGCCGCGACCGCCTCGACCAGTTCAAGGCTGTGGGTCGGCACGATCGTCACGCGCGAGGGCCGCCCCGGCGCGTGGCCGGAGCGGCCCGCACGCTGCAGCAGCCGCGCCACGCCCTTGGGCGAGCCGACCTGCAGCACGCGCTCGACCGGCAGGAAGTCGACGCCCAGATCGAGGCTGGAGGTGCAGACCACCGCCTTCAGCGCGCCGGTCTTCAGGCCGGCCTCGACCCATTCGCGCACATCGCGATCCAGCGAGCCGTGATGCAGCGCCAGCTGTCCGGCCCAGTCGGGCCGCGCCTCCAGCAACGCCAGGTACCAGCGCTCGGCCTGCGAGCGGGTATTGAGGAAGACCAGCGTGGTGCTGCTGCCGTCGATCTCGCGCACCACATGCGGCAGCATCGACAGGCCCAGGTGCCCGGCCCACGGAAACCGCCCGGCGGCATCGGGCAGCAGCGTATCGACGATCAGCTCCTTGGGGATCTTGCCGCGCACCAGCTCGCGCCGATCGGCCGGCGTGCCGGACAGCAGCACCTCGCTGGCGTGTTCGAGGTTGCCCAGCGTGGCAGACAAACCCCAGACCACCAGGTCGGGACACCAGCGGCGCAGCCGCGCCAGCGCCAGCTGTACCTGCACGCCGCGCTTGTTGCCGATCAGCTCGTGCCATTCGTCGACCACCACCATCCGCACGCGGCCCAACGCCTCTCTCGCATCGGCCCGCGTCAGCAGCAGCGACAGGCTCTCCGGCGTGGTGACCAGCGCGGTCGGCAGCCGCCGCGCCTGCGCGGTGCGCTCGCTACTGCCGGTATCGCCCGTGCGCAGGCCGACGGTCCAGTTCAGTCCGAGCTCGGCCAGCGGCGCCTGCAGCGCGCGCGCGGTATCGGCGGCCAGCGCGCGCATCGGCGTCAGCCACAGCACGGTCAGCGGCGGCGCGGTGGCGGTCTGTGCCACCGGCTCGCCATGGCGCAGCAGCGCGCCGAGCCAGGCCGCATAGGTCTTGCCGGTGCCGGTGGTCGCATGCACCAGGCCGCTGCGGCCCGCGGCGATTGCCTGCCACACCTGTTGCTGGAACGGAAACGGCTGCCAGCCGCGCCGCGCGAACCATTGCGGCAGCGCCTGCGCCAGCGGCGCCGCCGGCAAGGCCAATGCGTCGGCCCCACGCGCGCTCATGCCGCGTTCCCTCGGTCGCCGCTTTCGGCGGACGGCAGCATGCCCTGCAGCGTCTGCAGCGTGTCGGCCTCCTCGATCGTCTTGTCGGTACGCCAGCGCAGCATCCGCGGAAAGCGCACCGCGATGCCGCTCTTGTGGCGGCTGCTGCGGGCGATGCCCTCGAAGCCCAGCTCGAACACCTGGGTCGGCTCGACGCTGCGCACCGGCCCGAAGGTCTCGATGGTGGTCCGCCGCACGATCGCGTCGACCTGCCGCATCTCCTGATCGGTCAGGCCCGAATACGCCTTGGCGAACGGCACCAGCACCCGGCCCTCGGTACCCGGCGGCGCGCTCCATACCGCGAAGGTGAAGTCGGTGTACAGGCTCGCGCGGCGGCCGTGGCCGCGCTGCGCGTAGATCAGCACCGCATCGACCGCATACGGATCGATCTTCCATTTCCACCAGACGCCGACATCCTTGGTCCGGCCCGAGCCATAGGCGGCATCGAGCGCCTTCAGCATGAAGCCCTCGACGCCGAGCTCGCGCGACGACTCGCGCAGCACCCCATACCCGGGCCAGTCGTCCGCCTGCACCAGCGGACTGGGCCGCAGCGACGGATGCGGATGCGCGGCCAGCACGCGCTCCAACGCGGCGCGGCGCTCGCTCTGCGCGCGGCGGCGCCAGTCCTCGCCCTGCCATTCGAGCAGGTCATAGGCCAGCAGCACCGCCGGCGCGTCACGCAGCAGCTTCGCGCCGAGGTTCTTGCGGCCGATGCGCTGCTGCAGCAGGGCGAATGGCTGCACGCGTTCGTCGCGCCAGACCACGATCTCGCCATCGATCACCGTGCCGTCGGGCAACGGTGCGGCGGCTTCTGCCAGCTCGGGGAAGCGCTCGGTGATCAGGTCCTCGCCGCGCGACCAGATCCAGGTCTGGCCGTCGCGCCGCACGATCTGCGCGCGGATGCCGTCCCATTTCCATTCGACCTGCCATTGCGAGACCGGGCCCAGCACGGCGTCGAACTGCTCGAGCGGCGCCTGCAGCGGATGGGCGAGAAAGAACGGATAGGGCTGGCCGCCGCGGCTGCGTGGAACGTTGGCACCATCGCCTACGCGCTCTCCGACCCCGCCGTGCTCGCCGCTGCCGTCGGGCGCGATCAGCGCCAGATAGTGCTCGGCATCGGGCCGCGCCGAGATATCGGTATAGCCGACCATCCGTTCGGCCACGCGCTTCGGATCGATGCCGGCCACCTCGCCCAGCGCGCGCGTGACCAGCAGCCGCGAGACGCCGACGCGAAAGGCGCCGGTGATCAGCTTGAACAGTACCAGCCGCGCCTGCGCGTCGAGCGGCCGCCACAGCGCGTCGAGCCTGGGCAGCAGCACGTCGGGCGGCAGGCCGCGCAGCGGCAGCAGCCGCTGCTCGACCCATTCGGCCAGACCCGCATCGTCGGTATGTTCGGACTCGGGCAGCAGCAAGGCGATGGTCTCGGCCAGATCGCCGACGGCCTGGTAGCTCTCCTCGAACAGCCAGGTCGGCAAACGCGCCGCGTGCTCGGCGAGCGTGCGCAGCATCGCCACCGGCACCAGCTGGCGCGGCTTGCCGCCGGCGAGGAAATAGACCGCCCAGGCGGCGTCGGCCGGCGGCGCAGCCTGCAGATAGCCGCGCAGCGCCGCCAGCTTGGCGTTGTTCGAGGTCGTTGCATCGAGCGCGGCGTACAGCTCGGCGAAGGCCTTCATGATCCGCCCCTTGGATCGGCGGATACACCGTCCGCTTTGCCGTCCGCTTTGCCGTCCGCTGCGTCGATCGCGCCGTCCGCCGGCTCGCCGTTTTCTCCGGGCGCGCCGTTGGCGCCGGCCGCGCCTTCTGGCTCGTCCCGATCGTGGTCCTCCTCGTCGCCGTACTGCGTCTCGAAACCCTGCGCCTGCAGACCGCGTTCGCACAGATAGCGCACCATCGCATGCACATAACCATGGGTGACGAACACCCGCTGCGCCCCGGTCGCCTCGATCGCCGCATGCAGGCCGGGCCAGTCGGCATGGTCCGAAATCACGAAGCCGCGATCGACGCCGCGCCGCCGGCGCGTGCCTCGAATCCGCATCCAGCCGCTGGCGAAGGCCTGCGAGGCATCGCCGAAGCGCCGCAGCCACGGCGAGCGCTGCGCCGACGGCGGCGCGATCACCAGCGCCTGGCGCAGCAGCGGACTGCGCGCCGGCAACTCGGACGCATGCACCGTCGCCGGCAGCGCCACGCCGGCGGCCGCATAGGCGCGGTTCAGCGCCGTCATTGCGCCATGCTCGACGATCGGGCCCGGCATCCCCGCCTCGCCCGCCTGCGTCATCAACCCATGCAGGATGCGCTGCGCCTTGCCGAAGGCGTAGCAGTACAGCACGCTGGCCCGGCCCTGTTCGGCATTGGCGCGCCACCACGACAGGATCTGCGCCATCAGCTCGGCCTGCGATTGCCAGCGATAGATCGGCAGGCCGAAGGTGCTCTCGGTGATGAAGGTATCGCAGCGCACCGGCTCGAACGGCGCGCAGGTGCCGTCGTGCGCGAGCTTGTAGTCGCCCGATGCGACCCAGACCTCGCCGCGGTATTCGAGCCGGACCTGGGCCGAGCCGAGCACGTGCCCGGCCGGATGCAGGCTGATGCGAACGCCGTTGTGCACGATGGCCTGGCCATAGTCGAGGCTGTCCAGGTGAATATCGGGCAGGCGCGACAGCAGCACGCCGCGTCCCGGCGCCGCGCAAAGATAGCGGCCGCTGCCGGCGCGCGCATGGTCGGAATGGGCGTGGGTGATGACAGCCCGCGCCACGGGGCGCCACGGGTCGATATGGAAGTCGCCCGGCGGGCAGTACAGGCCCTCGGGCCGCGCTACGACAAGGTCCATGGATGCGGACTCCGGCTGCGATGGCCTTGCCGATCGGGTCCATCGGCCGGCACATCGATAAGACGATGTTATGCCAGCGGCCGCTGCGGGCCCATCGGACTCAGGCCGACGTGGCTCGGCACCCGGCCTCGGGGGCACGCTTCTTGCCGCTCTGGACCGAAGTGGACGCGGACGCCGCCATCCCGCAAGACCCGCGGCGCGGCGGCGAGCGCTTTTTTACCGCCGGCCGCAAAAGCTACAAGGTCGGACCGCGTCCGGCTCCATTTCGGCGATTCGATGAATCGACGGATCGACTTCCCTGTGCAACGAGGACCGCAACATGAACCGGAACACGTCCCCCGACGCCAATCATCCGCTGAGGGGCAAGCGCATCGCCTTCCTGGTTACCGATCTGTTCGAACAGGTCGAACTGACCGGCCCGCGCCAGGCCTTGCAACAGGCCGGTGCCGAAACCGTCATCGTTGCGCCGCACGATGGCGAGGTACAAGGCGCCCAGCACGACAAGAAGGCAGATCGCTTCGGCGTGCAGGCCACGCTGGCCGACGCCCATCCCGACGACTTCGACGGCGTGGTGCTGCCCGGCGGCACCATGAATGCCGACGCGCTGCGCATGGACCAGGCCGCGCAGCGCTTCGTCAAGAAAATGCAGGACGACGGCAAGCCAATTGCAGTGATCTGCCACGGTCCCTGGCTGCTGGTGTCGGCCGGTCTGGTCAAGGGCCGCACGCTGACCAGCTGGCCGTCGCTGGCCGACGATATCCGCAATGCCGGCGGCGAATGGGTCGATCGCGAGGTCGTGCGCGACGGCAACTGGGTCAGCAGCCGCAAGCCGGACGATATCCCCGCCTTCAACCAGCAGATCGTCACGCTGTTTGCCGAACTGGGCAATCGCGCGGCGCAGGGCAGCGAAGCCCGCGCCGGCCAGACCTGATCACGCCGGTTCACCGCTGTTCACTCCTCTTTACCCCGCCACGCAGCCATGCAGACTCGACTTGCGATCGACGCGACCGACGACCTCGCCCACGCGCATGACGCGGCTACGGAACTGGCGGTGCGCTGCGGCTTCGGCGAAATCGCCACCGAACGGCTCGGCCGAGCGGCCGTCGCGGCGGCCACCGGCATGCTCGACCACGCCGGCGGCGGCGTGCTGCATCTGCGGCCCCTGCAGGAAGAGGTGACCGGCGCCGCCGCGCCGCAGGTCGAGATCCTGGCCGTGGACCGGCCGCGCCCGCGCGATGGGTTGGGCGATCGGTCGCGCGATGGGCCGGTTGATTCGTCGCGCGGTGCGGACGGCAGGCACGCCGGCGCCCGCGCGGGGGGCAGGCTTGCCGCGCTGTACGAACTGGTGACCGCGCTGGACCGCTACGACGGCCCCGCCGGCTCGGTCATCCGGATGACGCTGTCCCCCGCCGATCGGCCCGGCCCGGTCTCGCTGCCCGCCGTGGCGGTGGGCGTGGTGTGGGCCCCGGCCGACGGCGATCTCGCACCGGGCGGTCTGAACATCCATTCCGCGCGCGGACTGTCGACGGTGGTGCTGGGCCTGGGGCGCGGCGCCGAAGCGGCGCGCCGGGTCGCCGCGCTGCAGGGCTTCGGCGCGCAGATGCAGCAGATCGACCGCGTGCGCGCCACGCTTCCCGGGGGCGGCGACATGGCGCTGGCGGCCGCCCAGATCGAAGCACAGGCCGGCCACGTGCGCGTCGCCGGTGCGGGCCACTTCTGCGCCTGCGTGATCCAGGCGGGCACCGAAGTGACCGGCCCGCTCACGGTGCAACCGTTGTTGCGCCAGCGCGAGGCCCTGGTCGATGGCGGCGCGATGGTGCGCGGGCCGCTGGCGCAGGCGCAGGCCGGCTGGCCGCCGCAGGCGCTGCTGGTGCTGCATGACGATGGCCTGTCGTGGCCGTGGGCGCTGGAGTCCTATCCGGGCCTGATGGCCTGCCATCCGGCCATCGTTGCCGCGGTGCTGCATCGCGACTACTGCCGGCAGGCCGGCCATGGCTGCGTGCTGGTGTGCCGCCGCAGTTGCGAATGCACCGTGCCGGCGTCTGGCCGCGCCGCGCTGCCGGCCCCCGCCGCAGTCGATGGCGCCGCGGTTGCCGCGATGTCCGCCGATAAAGACGGCCGCCCCGTTGCGGCCGCACGGCGGCCCGCCAGCAGCGGCCGGCGCCGGCGCGGTGCGGCCACCGGACGTCCTGCCGCCTGAGCCCGGTCCCGCCGACGGCTCGAATGCTTGCCGCGGCTACACGCGGCGGATACTCCTTCGGATACTTTCTGCCAGCGCGGCACTGTAGTTTTTACAGGCCACATTTCGGGGCTTGTCATATCGGCAAGCGGCTTCCCGGCCGCAATCGTGCTCGGCGCCTTGCCCGGCAAGGGGAGGCTCTGCCGGCGCGTCGGTGCTTGTCCGACGCGGCGGTATATTGGCACGCGCTTCGCATCAGTGCCCGGACTGTCCTTCGCCTCCGACGAGCCAATCCGTGCGCATCTGCCAGATCGATCCGAATTTTGTCCACCAGGCCAATGACGGCGCCCTCGGGGCTCTGGCCCGGGCCAAGGCGCTCGGCTTCGATCATGTGCTGCTGACAGGCGCCTCCGCGTTGCATACCCCGCCCGACACGCTGGCCGCGCTCGCGGCCCACTGCCGGGCGCAAGGGCTGGCCTGCCTGCTGGAGCTCGCGCTGGACCGCTATCCCGACGGCGCCGCGCCGATCGATCCGCTCTGGCGGCACGACGGCGCGATGCCCGATCCGCGCGATACCGACAACCATCTGCCTGGCACACGGCTGCGCTGGCACGACGAGGGGGTCGCTGCCGCGCTGGTGTCGTGGTGGACCGAGCGGCTGCAGGGACTGGCCGAGCTCGATATCGCCGGCTATGTGTGCCGCGCGCCGGCCCGCGTGGCGGGACGGCACTGGGCCAGGCTGAGCGCCGCGTTGAAGGGCGCCCGTGACACAAGCGTGAGCGGCAGCCACACGGGCGCACGGCGCCCGCCGCTGATGCTGGCGTGGACGCCCGGCACCAGCCCGGCGCAACTGGCCGATCTGAGCGGCGGCGGCTTCGATGGCGCCTTCTGCTCGCTGCCGTGGTGGGACTACCGCAGCCCCTGGCTGACCGAGGAAATCGCCCGGCTGCGGCCCTTCGGCGCGGTGCTGGCCGCACCGGCGATCCAGGCCCGCGGCCTCGACGCGCTGGCGGCGCGGCGCGCGCTATGGACCGCGGCCGCGCTGGGAGACGGCATCCTGGTGCCGGCCGGCTTCGAATGCGGCGGCGGCGATTGCGAGGAGGACCCACCACGTGACCAGCCCTACGACCAGCCGGGCTCCCGCGATGGCGATGCCGACCCAGGCCTGAGCTACGACCTGTCGCACGAACTGATCCATGCCAACGCCTGGATCGCCGCGCGCGGTCCGGCCCCGGCGCTGGCCGTGCGCCAGTTGAGCGGCGCCGATGGCGCGCTGATCGCGCTGGCGCGCTTGCCGATGCCCGCCGCCGGCGCGCCGCTGCCGCTGGCCATCGTGATCAATCCCGATACGCAGCAGCCCGCCAGCCTCGGGGCCGATCGCATCCTCAGCGCCCTGCCGCATGGCGCGGGCACGCTGCTGGCGGCCGACGGCGGACCCGGCGGCGGCGTCGAGGCGGGCACGCTGCTCGATGCGCTGGACAACATCACGCTGGCCCCGGCCGGCGTGCAGCTGTTCCATGCCGCCCCGTCGGCGGCGCTCGCCGAGCCGGCCCGGCGCGAAGGCAAGCGCTTCGGCGCGTCGGTGCGCGCCGCACTGGAGCGCAGCGTTGCCGCCGCCGTACAGGCGCCGCGCATCGCCATCGAGAACGTCGCGCCCGCCTGCGACAACGGCCGCTTCGCGGTGCGCCGCGTGACCGGCGAGCGCGTCGAGGTCAGCGCCGACATCTGGATGGACGGCCACGACAAGCTCGCCGCCGTCGTGCTGTGGCGCGGCCCCGGCGAGGAAAGCTGGCACGAGGCGCCGATGGCGCCGACCGTCAACGACCGCTGGGTCGGCAGCTTCGCGCTGACCGCGCTGGGCCGGCACGAATTCACCGTCGAGGCGTGGCACGATGCATTCGCCACCTGGTGCGACGAGGTCACCAAGAAGAAGCAGGCCGGGGTCGACGTGACGCTGGAAATCGAGGAAGGCGCGCGCCTGGTCGCCAATACGCTGCGGCACGGCCGCAGCGGCGAGCGCGACGCCACGCGCGCGCTGCGCGACGTCGCCGCGGAACTGGAGGCGGCCGCCGGCGACGACCTGCGCCGGCTCGAGATCCTGCTGTCGCCGCATACCCGCACGCTGATGCAGGCGGCCGATCCGCGCCACTTCGCCACGCGCCATCCGGTCGCGATGCCGGTCGAGGCCGACCGGCTGGCGGCGCGCTTCGCCAGCTGGTACGAGCTGTTCCCGCGTTCGCAGAGCGGCGACGCCGAGCGCCACGGCACCTTCGACGACGTGATCGAACGCCTGCCGGCGATCCGCGCGATGGGTTTCGACGTGCTGTACTTCCCGCCGATCCATCCGATCGGCCGCGCCAACCGCAAGGGCCGCAACAACAGCCTGCGCGCCGCGCCGGACGATCCCGGCAGCCCGTACGCGATCGGCTCGCCCGAGGGCGGCCACGACGCGATCCACCCGCAACTGGGCACGATCGAGGACTTCCGCCGGCTGCGCGCGGCCAGCGCCGAGGCGGGGCTCGAGCTGGCACTCGACTTCGCGATCCAGTGTTCGCCCGACCATCCGTGGCTGCGCGAGCATCCCGAATGGTTCGCACACCGGCCCGACGGCTCGTTGCGCTATGCGGAAAATCCGCCGAAAAAATACGAGGACATCGTCAACGTCGACTTCTACGCCAAGGGCGGCGCCGCCCCTGCGCTGTGGATCGCGCTGCGCGACGTGGTGATGTTCTGGGTCAACGAGGGCGTGCGCATCTTCCGCGTCGACAACCCGCACACCAAGCCGCTGCCCTTCTGGGAATGGATGATCGCCAACGTGCGCGAGCGCCATCCCGACACCATCTTCCTGGCCGAGGCCTTCACGCGGCCGAAGATGATGGCGCGGCTGGCCAAGCTGGGCTTCAGCCAGTCGTACACCTACTTCACCTGGCGCAACCACAAGCGCGAGCTGATCGAGTACATGACCGAACTGACGCGCTCGCCGCTGCGCGAATATTTCCGGCCGCACTTCTTCGTCAACACGCCCGACATCAACCCCTACTTCCTGCACGACTCGGGACGGCCCGGGTTCCTGATCCGCGCCGCGCTGGCGACGCTGCTGTCCGGGCTCTGGGGCATGTATAACGGCTTCGAGCTGTGCGAAGGCACGCCGCTGGTCGTCAACGGCGTGACCAAGGAGGAGTATCTGGATTCGGAGAAGTACCAGCTGCGCGCCTGGGACTGGAACCGGCCAGGCAATATCGTTGCCGAAATCACGCGGCTGAACCAGATCCGCGCCAGCCATCCGGCGCTGCAGAACCACCTCGGCCTGCGCTTCCTGCACGCGAGCGACGACGCGGTGCTGTACTTCGCGCGCTATGTGCCGACCTCGCACGATGCGGACGCCGGCTTCGGCGACGACGTGCTGCTGGCCGCGGTGAACCTGGACCCGCGCGCGGTGCGCGAGGCCGATATCGAACTGCCGCTGTGGGAATGGGGCCTGCCCGATCACGGCGCGCTGGCCGCCGAGGATCTGATGCACGGCCATCGCTTCCAGTGGCAAGGCAAGCATCAGCGCATCCGGCTCGATCCGCATGCGCTGCCGTTCGCCCTCTGGCACGTCAAGCCAAGACGCGAGGAGTCTGCATGAAGCGCCTCTCCGAGCGCGGCAGCACCGCGCTGCTGAACGCCGATCCGCTGTGGTACAAGGACGCGGTCATCTATCAGCTGCACATCAAGTCGTTCTACGACGCCAATGGCGACGGGGTCGGCGACTTCGCCGGTCTGCTGGCGAAGCTCGACTACCTGGTCAGCCTCGGCGTCGACACGATCTGGCTGCTGCCCTTCTATCCCTCGCCGCGCCGCGACGACGGCTACGACATCGCGGACTACCGCAACGTCCATCCGGAATACGGCACGCTGGCCGAAGTGCGGCGCTTCATCGCCGCCGCTCATGCGCGCGGGCTGCGCGTGATCACAGAGCTGGTGATCAACCACACCTCCGACCAGCATCCGTGGTTCCAGCGCGCGCGCCATGCCAAGCCGGGCTCGGCCGCGCGCAATTACTACGTCTGGTCCGACACCGACCAGGCCTACAGCGGCACGCGCATCATCTTCTGCGATACCGAGAAGTCCAACTGGAGTTGGGACCCGGTGGCCGGGGCGTACTTCTGGCACCGCTTCTATTCGCACCAGCCGGACCTGAACTTCGACAATCCGCTGGTGTTGCGCGACGTGCTGTCGGTGATGCGGTTCTGGCTCGATATGGGCATCGACGGGCTGCGGCTCGACGCGGTGCCCTATCTCGTCGAGCGCGAGGGCACCAGCAACGAGAACCTGCCCGAGACCCATACGGTGATCCGCCAGATCCGCAAGCATCTGGACGACCACTACCAGGGCAGGCTGCTGCTGGCCGAGGCCAATATGTGGCCCGAGGACGCGCAGCAGTACTTCGGCGGCGCGCCGGCCACCGGCGAGCGGCCCGCGCACGGCGACGAATGCCACATGGCCTTTCACTTCCCGCTGATGCCGCGCATGTACATGGCGATCGCGCGGGAGGACCGCTTCCCGATCACCGACATCATCCGCCAGACCCCGGAGATTCCGCCGAACTGCCAGTGGGCGATCTTCCTGCGCAACCATGACGAGCTGACGCTGGAGATGGTGACCAGCAGCGAGCGCGACTACCTGTGGGAGGTCTATGCGTCGGACCGCCGCGCGCGCATCAACCTGGGCATCCGCCGGCGGCTGGCGCCGCTGATGGAGCGCGACCGCCGCCGCATCGAGCTGATGAACAGCCTGCTGTTCTCGATGCCGGGCACGCCGGTGATCTACTACGGCGACGAGATCGGCATGGGCGACAACATCCACCTGGGCGACCGCGACGGCGTGCGCACGCCGATGCAGTGGTCGCCCGACCGCAACGGCGGCTTTTCGCATGCCGATCCGGAAAGGCTGGTGCTGCCGCCGCTGCAGGGCCCGCTGTACGGCTACGAGGCGGTCAACGTCGAAGCGCAGTCGCGCGACACCCATTCGCTGCTCAACTGGATGCGCCGCATGCTGGCGCTGCGGCGCCAGCACCGCGCGTTCGGCCGCGGCAGCTTCCGCTTCCTGTTCCCCGGCAACCGGAAAATCCTGGCCTATCTGCGCGAATACGAGGGCGAGCACATTCTTTGCGTGGCCAATCTGTCGCGCGCGCCGCAGGCGGTCGAGCTGGACCTGTCCGAATTCGAAGGCCGGGTGCCGGTCGAGATGCTCGGCGCGACCCCGTTCCCGGCAATCGGCCAGCTGACCTATCTGCTGACGCTGCCGCCCTATGGCTTTTACTGGTTCGTGCTGTCCACCGAGGCGCAGCCGCCGTCCTGGCACGTCGACGCGCCGCAGCAGATGCCCGAGCTGATCACGCTGATCATGCAAAACACCGCGCAAGCCGACCTGACCGAAGCGTCGCGTCGCATCCTGTCGAACGAAGTGCTGCCGGACTACATCGCGCGGCGCCGCTGGTTCGGCGCCAAGAGCGAGAAGATCCGGGGCGTCACCATTGCCTACGCGGTGCCGTTCGGCGCCGCCGCGCCCGGCGAAGCGATCTATCTGTCCGAGGTCGAGGTCGCGCTGAAAGAGCGCAGCGAGTGCTACCAGCTGCCGGTCAGCGTGCTGTGGGACCACGACGCGCCCGGCGCGAGCGTGCCGCAACTGGCGCACGGGCTGGCGATGGCGCGCGTGCGCCGCGGCAGCCGGGTCGGCCTGGCCACCGACGGCTTCGTCGTCGAACGCTTCGCCCGTGAGGTGGTCAAGGCGCTGCGCGCCGGCACCGAGATCGCCACGCCGCGCGGGCAGATCCACTTCCGCGGCGGACCGGGCCTGGCGGCGCTGGCGCTGGAGGACGATCCGGTCCAGTGGATGTCGGCGGAGCAGTCCAACAGTTCGCTGTCGTTCAACAACTCGGCGGTGCTCAAGCTGGTGCGCCGCGTCTCCGGCGGCATTCATCCGGAAGCCGAGATGACGCGCTACCTGACCGAGCAGGGCTATGCCAATGCCGCCGCGCTGCTCGGCGAAGTGGTACGCACGGGCGCCGACGGCACGCCACATACGCTGATGCTGCTGCAGGGCTACATCCTGAACCAGGGCGACGGCTGGAACTGGACGCTGGACTATATCGGCCGCGCGATCGACGATGCGCTGCCGATGGAGAACGAGAACGGCGACGACGAGTTCACCGAGGCGATGCACGGCTTCGCGGCGATGGCGGCGACGCTGGGCCGGCGCCTGGCCGAGCTGCACGCGGTGCTGGCGCGGCCGAGCGACGACGAGGCCTTCACGCCGGTGCCGGCCGGCGAGGCCCAGGTGCGCGAGTGGACCGACGACGCGATGGCCGCGCTGGACACCGCGCTGCAGCTGATCGGCGCCGGCGCCGGCCAGCCGCCGCAGGGCGCGATCGGCGAGCGCTACCGCGCCGACGTGCAGGCGGTACTCGACAGCCGCGAACGGCTGCCCGACCTGGTCGCCGCGCTCGCCGCGGCAGCGCCGGGCAGCCTGCAGACGCGCATTCACGGCGACCTGCATCTGGGCCAGGTGCTGATCGCGCAGAACGACACCTACATCATCGACTTCGAGGGCGAGCCGGGCCTGCCGCTGGCCTACCGCCGCCGCAAGACGTCGCCGTTGCGCGACGTGGCCGGCATCCTGCGCTCGTTCGACTATGCCGCCGCGACGGTCGGCACCGACCGCAGCGAGCGCACCCATTCGGCGCTGCCGCCGGCGCAGGCCGAGCGGCGCGAGGGGCTGCTCGAGCGCTTCCGGCAGACCGCCACCGACGCCTTCCTCGGCGGCTACCGCGAGGTGGCCGAGACCGCGCTGCACCCGTGGGTCGCCCCCGGCCAGATGCAGCCGCTGCTCGATCTGTTCCTGCTCGAACGCGCCGCCTACGAGGTCAAGTACGAGGCCGACAATCGGGTGACGTGGATCGACCTGCCGGTGCACGGCCTGGCGCGGCTGATCCGTACGCTGACCGGCGCGCCCGCCGGCACTGCAGGGCCGCCGGCCTCGCCGCCCCCGCCCCCTCACGTCTGAGACGCAACCATGGCCACCATGACTTCCTCCGGCCCCGCGTCGACGCGGGGCCAGCACGGGCAATCGGAACACACCGCCGCCCAATACGACGCCCTGCTGGGCGCGCGGCATGCCGATCCGTTTTCGCTGCTCGGTCCGCACCGGGAGGGCGATCGGATGGTGGTGCGTGCCTGCCTGCCCGGCGCGCAGTCGGTCGCGCTGGCCGACAACGTCGGCAACGCGATCGGTCCGATGCAATGCATCCACGCCGGCGGCATCTTCGCCGGCACGCTGCCCGACAGGCTGGGCCGGCGCGATTACCGGCTCGATATCACCTGGGGCGACGGCACCCGCCAGCTGAGCGCCGATCCGTATTCGTTCGACCTGCTGCTCGGCGAGCTGGACCTGCACCTGATCGGCGAGGGCCGGCATTTCGAGCTCGGCCGCTGCCTGGGCGCGCAATGGATGACGGTAGACGGCATCGAGGGCGTGCGCTTCGCGGTGTGGGCACCGAACGCCAGCCGCGTTTCGGTCATCGGCGACTTCAACGGCTGGCATCCGGCGCGCCATCCGATGCGGCTGCGCTACGGCGCCGGCGTGTGGGAGCTGTTCGTGCCGGCCGGGCTCGGCGTGCAGCCCGGCAGCCGCTACAAGTTCGACCTCAGCGACGCCAACGGCCATCCGCTGCCCGACAAGGCCGATCCGCTGGCGCTGGCCACCGAGCTGCCGCCAGGCACCGCGTCGGTGGTCACGCAGGCCGGGGTGTCGGCGCCGCCGTTCGGCTGGACCGACCAGGCCTGGATGAGCCGCCGCTCGAGCCAGGATCCATATTCGGCGCCGATGTCGATCTACGAGGTCCATGCCGGATCGTGGCTGCGCGAGGTCAACGATCCTTCGCGCGGATGGGAGATCCTGGCCGAGCGCCTGATCCCCTATGTGCGCGACCTGGGCTTTACCCATATCGAGCTGTTGCCGATCACCGAGCATCCGTTCGGCGGCTCCTGGGGCTACCAGCCGCTGTCGCTGTTCGCGCCCACCGCGCGCTTCGGGCCGCCGCAGGCCTTTGCCGCCTTTGTCGACCGCTGCCACGAGGCCGGCATCGGCGTGATTCTCGACTGGGTACCGGCGCACTTCCCGACCGATCCGCACGGCCTGGCGCAGTTCGACGGCACCGCGCTGTACGAGCACCAGGACCCGCGCGAGGGCTTCCATCAGGACTGGAACACGCTGATCTACAACCTCGGCCGCAACGAGGTGCGCGGCTTCCTGCTGGCCAGCGCGCTGCACTGGCTGCGCGAGTTCCATATCGACGGACTGCGCGTCGACGCGGTCGCCTCGATGCTGTACCGCGACTACAGCCGCAAGGCCGGCCAGTGGGTGCCGAACCGCTTCGGCGGACGCGAGAACCTGGAAGCGGTGTCATTCCTGCGCGAGCTGAACACCGTGGTGCGCGAACGCTGCCACGGCGCGATGACGATCGCCGAGGAGTCGACCGCATGGCCGGGCGTGACCGCGCCCGTCGACAGCGGCGGGCTGGGCTTCACCTTCAAGTGGAACATGGGATGGATGCACGACACGCTGCGCTATTTGTCGCACGATCCGGTGCACCGCGCCTGGCATCACCAGGACATGACGTTCGGCATGGTCTACGCGTGGTCAGAGGCTTTCGTGCTGCCGCTGTCGCATGACGAGGTGGTGCACGGCAAGGGCTCGCTGATCAACAAGGCGCCGGGCGACCACTGGCAGAAGCTGGCGAACCTGCGCGCGTATTTCGGGTTCATGTGGACCCACCCCGGCAAGAAGCTGCTGTTCATGGGCGGCGAGCTCGCGCAATGGCTCGAATGGAACCACGAGAGCGAGCTCGACTGGGCGCTGCTCGACCATCCCAGCCATCGCGGCATGCAGATGCTGATCCGCGACCTGAACCGCGTCTATCGCGAGCTGCCCGCGCTGCACGCCTGCGACCACGATCCGGGCGGCTTCAGCTGGGTGATCGGCGACGACAGCCATAACAGCGTGTTCGCCTATCTGCGCCGCGCGGCGCCCGACAGCGGCGACGTGGTGCTCGCGGTGGTCAACATGACGCCGATGCCGCGGCCCGGCTACCGGCTCGGCGTGCCGCATGCCGGACGCTGGCAGGAAATCCTCAATACCGATGCCGCCTGCTATGGCGGCAGCAATGTCGGCAACGGCGGCGAACTGTTCGCGCAGGCCGAGCCGTCGCATGGGCTGCCCGCCTCGCTGTCGCTGACGCTGCCGCCGCTGGCGACGCTGCTGCTGCGCCATCTGCCCGACTAGGAGGGCCCTGCTTGTCGCGTTCCCCGATCGCCAGCACGCTCCTTCCCGGCAAACCCTACCCGCTCGGCGCCCACTGGGACGGCCTCGGAATCAACTTCGCGGTGTTCTCGGCCAACGCCACCAGGGTCGAGCTGTGCCTGTTCTCGCGCAACGGCCGCAAGGAGCTGGCACGGCTGACGATGCCCGAATGCACCGACGAGGTCTGGCACGGCTATCTGCCGCACGCCGCGCTCGGCACGGTCTACGGCTATCGCGTGCACGGCCCGTACGAACCGCACCACGGCCATCGCTTCAATCCCGCCAAGCTGCTGCTGGACCCCTATGCGCGCAAGCTGACCGGCCCGCTGCGCTGGGCCGATGCGCTGTTCGGCTACCGGCTGCAGAGCCCGCGCGCCGACCTGACGCCGGACCGTCGCGACAGCGCGCCGATGATGCCCAAGGCGATCGTCGTCGACGAGAGCTTCCATTGGGGGGACGACCGGCCGCCGGCGGTGCCGTGGGAACGCACCGTCATCTACGAAGCGCACCTGCGCGGGCTGTCGATGCGGCGCGAGGACCTGCTGCCGCATCAGCGCGGCACCTTCGCCGCGCTGGCGGACCCGCGCTTCGTCGATCATCTGCATCACCTTGGCGTGACGACGATCGAGCTGCTGCCGATCCACGCCTTCCTGCAGGACCGCTTCCTGGTACAGCGGGAACTGCGCAACTACTGGGGCTACAGCACGCTGAGCTACTACGCGCCCGAGCCGGCCTATCTGAGCGGCGGCGAGCTCAACGAGGTCAAGGTGGCGATCCGCCGGCTGCACGCAGCCGGCATCGAGGTGATTCTCGACGTGGTCTACAACCACACCTGCGAAGGCAACGAGCTGGGCCCGACGCTGTCGTGGCGGGGACTGGACAACGCCAGCTACTACCGGCTGGTGCCGGGCGACGAGCGCCATTACATCAACGACACCGGCTGCGGCAACACGCTGAACCTGTCGCATCCGCGCGTGCTGCAGATGGTGCTCGACTCGCTGCGCTACTGGGTCCAGTGCTACCACGTCGACGGCTTCCGCTTCGACCTGGGCAGCACGCTCGGCCGCGAGGGCAACGGCTTCGATCCGGGCGCCGGCTTCTTCGACGCGGTGCTGCAGGACCCGGTGCTGTCGCGCGTCAAGCTGATCTCGGAGCCGTGGGATCTCGGTCCGGGGGGCTATCAGGTCGGCAACCAGCCGCCAGGCTTCGCCGAATGGAACGACAAGTTCCGCGACACGGTGCGGCGCTACTGGCGCGGCGACCCCGGCCAGCGCGGCGATCTGGCCGCGCGGCTGACCGGTTCGGCCGACCTGTTCGACCGGCGCCACCGCAAGCCCTGGGCCTCGATCAACTTCGTCACCGCGCATGACGGCTTCACGCTGGCGGATCTCGTCAGCTACGCCACCAAGCACAACGAGGCCAACGGCGAGGACAACCGCGACGGCACCGACGACAACGCCAGTGCCAACTGGAGCCCCGACGGCACGGTGGAAGGCCCGACCGACGATCCGGCCATCCTTGCCACCCGCAGCCAGGTCGCGCGCGCGATGATGGCCACGCTGCTGCTGTCGCAAGGCACGCCGATGCTGACCGCCGGCGACGAGTGGCTGCGCACGCAGCAGGGCAACAACAACGCCTACTGCCAGGACAACGAACTGTCGTGGCTGAACTGGGACGAGGCGCGCACGCCGACCGGGCGCGGCATGGTCGAATGCGTGCGCCGGCTGCTGGGCCTGCGCGCGCGGCTGCCCGCCTACGCGGAACGCCACTTCCTGCACGGTCGTCAGGAATTCGCACCGGGTCTTCACGATATCGGCTGGTTCGGCGTCGACGGCCAACCGCTGACGCCCGAACAGTGGTCCAATCCCGAGGAGCGGACGCTGGCGCTCAGGCGCGCGACGCGCGACGCCGACGGCCAGGTCCATGTGACAGTGCTGCTGCTGAACGCCGGCACCGAGCCGGTCGAATACCGGCTGCCGCCGCCGGCGCTGATCTGGTCCCGGTTGTTCGACAGCGCCCGGCCGGAGCTGCCCGAAGCGCCGCTCGATCACCCGGTCCAGCCCGTCGCGCCGCACGCCGCGGTGCTGCTGGCCGCCACGCTGGCGCCGTCGGGGCCGTCGTAGCGGACGGACCCGGTTCAACGGCCATCCTTGCCATCGTCCGCCATCCCGACCAGCCAGCCACAAAGGAGTCTCACCATGCCGCGCCAAGCCAATCCCGATGCCGCGCTCGCATCGCTGCATCTGCTCGCCCAGCGCGCCGGCCTGCTGGTCCACTGGCAGGATGCCCAGGGGCGCGAACGCGTGGTCCCCGAGGCATCGCTGCGGGCCGTGCTCGAACGGCTGGAGCTGCCCTGCAAGACCATCGGCCAGTGCGAGGCTTCGCGCGCCCGGATGCTGGCCGACGATGCCGCCACCGCGCTGGCGCCGCTGCTGACGGCCGACCAGGGCAAGCCGATCCGCGTGCCGCTCGTCCATACCCGGCAGGAGCAGCCGTTCCGGCTCGAACTGGAAGACGGCAGCGTGCAGACCGGCGTCGCGCGGCGCGATGCGCACGGCGCGCTGATCGTGCCGGCGGTGCAGAGCCATGGCTACCATCGGCTGCTGATGGGCGACATCGAGGTCAAGGTGGCCGTCGCGCCATTGCGCTGCTTCGGCGTGCAGGACGCGCTGCGCGGCATCGGCCTGTCCGAGCAGGAGCGGATCAGCCGCAAGCCCTGGGGCCCGTCCGTGCAGGTCTACGGCCTGCGCCGCGGCGCGCCGGCCGGCATCGGCGACCTGAGCGCGCTGGCGATGTTCGCCGAGGCGGCCGCCCGCGAAGGCGCCGACGCCGTCGCCATCAGTCCGCTGCACGCCGGCTTTGCGGCCTTTCCCGAACGCTACAGCCCTTATTCGCCGTCCAGCCGGCTGTTCCTGAACGTGCTCTATGCCGACCCGGCGCCGGTGTTCGGCCAGGCGGCGGTGGCGCGCGCGATCTCGGCGCTGCAGCTGGGCGGCGTGATGCAGACGCTGGAATCGAAGGCCGAGATCGACTGGCCGGCGGTCGCGCAGGCGCGGCTGAAGATCACGCGCTGGCTATGGGAACACCGCGACCAGTTGCTGCCCGCCGACGCCGCCGACGATCTGGCGAAATTCCGCAGCAATGGCGGCACGCCGCTGCTGGCGCACGCCGCCTTCGAGGCGCTGCAGGCCCAGCACGTGGCGCAGGCCGGCACCCGCGCCGAGTTGCAGGTGGCCGGCGACTGGCGGCGCTGGCCCGTCACGCATCGCTCGCCGCAGGACGCCGCGCTGTCGGCCTTCGCCAGCGCCTGTCCCGACGAGATCGGCTATCACGTGTTCCTGCAATGGCTGGCCGACGACGGCCTGCGCGCCGCGCAGCGCAGCGCCCGCGATGCCGGCATGGCGATCGGCCTGATCGGCGACCTGGCGGTCGGCACCGACCCCACCGGCAGCCATGCCTGGACCCGGCAGAACGAGATGCTGCAGGGGTTTTCCGCCGGCGCCCCGCCCGACGTGTACAACGCGCTGGGGCAGAGCTGGGGCATCACGGTGTTTTCGCCGCGGGGCCTGCGCCGGCACGGCTACACCGGCTTCATCGAGATGCTGCGGGCCAACCTCGCGCATGTCGGCGGGCTGCGCATCGACCACGCGCTCGGGCTGGCGCGCGTCTGGCTGGTGCCTGAAGGCATGCCGCCGGAATCCGGCGCCTATCTGCGCTACCCGATGGACGACCTGCTGCGGCTGATCGCCCTCGAATCGTGGCGCCATCGCGCGATCATCATCGGCGAGAACCTCGGCACGGTGCCGGACACCTTCAACACCACGCTGGCCGAGCGCGGCATGCTCGGCATCGACGTGCTGTGGTTCGAGCGCGCGCAGCCGGAGGGCGAAGCTGGCGGCAAGGGAAAAAAGGCGGACAAGACCGAGGAGGTGGGAGAGGGGGACGAGGCGGACGCAGGCCCCGCGGCGTTCGTGCCGCCCGAGCGCTGGCCGACCAACGCGGTCGCGACCTCCACCACGCACGACCTGCCGACCATCGCCGGCTGGTGGGCGGGGCAGGACATCACGTGGCGCGCGCGCCTGGACCAGCTTGGCCCGGATGTCACCGAGGCCAGCGCGCGCGCCGAGCGCGCCCGCGACCGGCAGGCGCTTTGGCAGGCGCTGTGCGAGGCCGGGCTCGCCAAAGGCGAGGCGCCCGACCCCGACCGCGCGCCGGTGGCCACGATCCTTGCCTGGCTGTCGCGCACCCGCACGCCGCTGCGGCTGGTGCCCGTCGAGGACCTGCTGGCCGACGTCGAACAGCCCAACCTGCCGGGCACCACCAGCGGCCATCCGAACTGGCAGCGCCGGCTGCGCTTTGATGTACAGGCGCTGTTCAGCCAGCCGGGCGTGCAGCGGCGCATCGACGCGCTGCGCACGGGGCGTGCGCAGAAGGGCTGAGTCGGGTGGGCGGTGGCCCCCTGGCGCGCGGTTTGCATGGCACGGTCGAAACGATTGCGATCTGCAAACACAAGGTCTGACCGTGCGAACCGTACTCGTCGTGGACGACGATCCCGCCGTAGCCCATGCCATGGCCAGCGCCCTGAGCCGCGCGGGATTTACCGTCGAGTTGGCCGAAGATGGACTGGCCGGCTTCGATGCCGCACAGCGGCTGCACCCGTCGGTGGTTGTCACCGACTGGGTCATGCCGCGCGGCGACGGCGCCTTGCTGTGTCATCTGCTGCTCGGCGACGCGTCGCTAAGTCATACACCGATTGTCGTTTTCACCAGCATCCAGACGCTGCCCGAGGTGCCGAATCCGATCGTGCGCTACTGCCGCAAGCCCTGCGCGCCGGACACGCTGATCCGCACGATCGACGAACTGCTCGAACAGAGCTAGGCCGAGGCGCCAGCGCCCTGACGCCCTTGCCCCGCATCCGCTAACCGCGCTCGCCGGCCGCCGCGCCCTGCGCTTCGAGCAGCGCCAGCAGCCGGGTCTCGTCCATGCTCAGCGCCGCGACCGAGCGGCGGCACTGCACGCAGGCCGCCATGCGGTCGTTCATATAGGCGTCGACCACGGTCGGGTGGACATAGCACTGCCGGCATACCGCGACCGTATTGCGCAGCCGCCGGGCCACGATCTTGATCGTCGCGGCGACCGCGCGCTTGCGGGCAGCCTCCGACTCGGCCGCCGGCGCCTTGCGCAGTTCGGCAAGCGCATGGACGCTGCCGGCCCAGGTGCGGAAGTCCTTGGCGGTGAAGTCCTCGCCGGCCAGTTCGCGCAGGTACACGTTGACATCGTCGGAACCGACCTCGCGCAGCTGGCCGTCCTCGTCGCGGTACTTGAACAGATGCTGGCCCGGCAGGTCCGCGCAGGTGCGCACCAGCCGCGCGAGCTGGCGATCCTGCAGCGTCACGTCATGCTCGACGCCGCTCTTGCCGGTAAACAGGAAGCGCAGCCGGCTGCCGCGCACCTGCACATGGCGGCGGCGCAGCGTGGTCAGGCCGTAGGTCCGGTTCTGGCGCGCGTAGCGCCGGCTGCCGACCCGCACCAGCGTGGCGTCGAGCAGCAGCAGCACGGCGGCCAGCACCTTCTCGCGCGGAATGCCGTTGCGCTGCAGGTCGCGCCGCGCGCGCCGGCGCAGCCGCGGCAACGCGCGGCCGAATGCCAGCAGGCGGTCGTACTTGTTCTCGTCGCGCAGCGCGATCCAGGCCGGGTGGTAGCGGTACTGCTTGCGGCCGCGGGCGTCGCGGCCGGTGGCCTGGATATGGCCGCGCGGATCGGGGCAGATCCAGACGTCCTGGTAGGCGGGGGGAATCGCCAGCGCATCGATGCGGGCGATGGTGTCGCGATCGCGGATGCGGGTGCCGTCGGGGGCGAAGTAGGCGAAGCGGCCGCGCAGCAGGCGCCGGGTAATGCCGGGCCCGGTGTCGTTGACATAGCGGACGCCGCGCGGCATTGCGTCGCGCGCCGCCGCGGTCGTTGCCGCGGCCGCTGCCGTGGTCCCTGCTGTCGTCCCTGCCGTCACGCTGTCGGCGGCTGGCGTCGAAGCGCGCATCGTGTCTCCCCTCTCCGCCCTTCCCCTCCGGCGCCGTGTCGAGCGGTGGTTGCGCCGTTGTCCGGGATGGCATTCCGACATTAGTCCGGGGCGGCGCCCGATGCATCCCGCCGCTAGCGCAATCGTTTGTAGGAAACGGACGACATCGACGCCGGTGTTCCCCCTCTCCCGCTGACGGGAGAGCGGGGAGAGGGTCGGGCAGAGGGAATCGGGCGGCAGGATGGCTGGCGACGTTGCGGATCGGCCGCCCTACGTCCCGCCCAACCCCTCTTCCGCCAGCGGGAGAGGGGAGCCGACCGCATCCCGCATCAGATCTAACCGTTTTCTACAAACTCACCAATAATTGGCAAGAACCGCCAGGGCGCCGATGCCCGTCTGGTCAAGCAAAACGCGCTTACCGACGGCAAGGTACGTCTCTTGCAGCTGTTTGCGGTTTTCCAACCGGAGGACCGCCATGCCGCAAGCCGCCCGGGCGCAGCTCACCGAAACCATGCCCCCAGACAGCCACGAGGACACTCGCACCGCGATGTCGGGCGCGACCATCCGCCGCGCCTTCCTCGATCACGTCTTCTATACGCAGGGCAAGCTGCCCGGCCTTGCCAGTCCCAACGACCTGTATCAGGCGCTCGCCCATACGGTGCGCGACCGGCTGGTGCAGCGCTGGATCAGTACGGCGGAGACCTATCTGGGCCAGCCTTCGCGCACGGTCGCCTATCTGTCGGCCGAATTCCTGCTGGGCCCCCACCTGGGCAACAACCTGGTCAATCTGGGCATCTTCGACGAGGTCAAGGAAACCATGGCCGAGCTCGGCCTGGATCTCGACACGGTGCTGGCACAGGAACTGGAGCCGGGCCTGGGCAACGGCGGCCTGGGCCGGCTGGCGGCCTGCTTCCTCGATTCGCTGGCGACGATGCAGATCCCCGCGCTCGGCTACGGCATCCGCTACGAGTACGGCATCTTCCATCAGTCGATCATCGACGGCATGCAGGTCGAGAGCACCGACACCTGGCTGCGCCACGGCAATCCGTGGGAGATCCAGCGCTCCGAATGGGCGGTCCAGGTCAAGCTGGGCGGCCAGACCGAGCACTACACCGACGATCGCGGCCACTACCGGGTCCGCTGGGTGCCGGCCAAGACGGTGGTCGGCGTGCCCTTCGACTCGCCGATCCTTGGCTATCGCGTCAACACGGTCAACACATTGCGGCTATGGCGGGCGGAGGCGACCGAGGCGTTCGACTTCGGCGTGTTCAATCGCGGCGACTATCTTGGCGCCGTCAGCAAGAAGGTGACTTCCGAGAACCTGACCAAGGTCCTCTACCCCAACGACGAGACCGAGCAAGGCAAGGAGCTGCGCCTGGAGCAGCAGTATTTCTTCGTGTCCTGTTCGCTGCAGGACATGTTGCGGCTGCTCGACGCGCATGGCATTCCCGTCACGCGCTTTCACGAGAAGTTCGCCGTGCAGCTGAACGACACCCATCCGGCCATCGGCATCGCCGAACTGATGCGGCTGCTGGTCGACGAGCACGATGTGGCTTGGGACGAAGCCTGGGAGATCACCCGCCGGGCCTTCGCCTATACCAACCACACGCTGCTTCCCGAAGCGCTGGAAATGTGGCCGCTGCCGCTGTTCCAGCGCACGCTGCCGCGCCATCTCGAAATCATCTACGAGATCAACGCGCGCTTTCTGCACGAGGTCCGGATCCGCTTCTTCGGCGACGAGTCGCAGCTGTCGCGCCTGTCGCTGATCGACGAACGCGGCCAGCGTCATGTGCGGATGGCGCATCTTGCCTGCGTCGGCAGCCATACCATCAACGGCGTGGCCGAGCTGCATTCGCGGCTGATGCGCGAGGACGTACTGAAGGACTTCTACGCCATGTGGCCGGAGAAGTTCACCAGCATCACCAACGGCGTCACACCGCGCCGCTGGCTGGCCCTGTCCAATCCCAGGCTGGCGCGGCTGGTGTGCGAGTCCATCGGCGATGGCTGGATCGGCGACCTGGACAAACTGCGCGAGCTGGAACCGTACGCCGACGACACCGGCTTTCGTGACCGGTGGCAGGCGGCGCGGCGCGAGAACAAGGAAGACCTGGCGCGGCTGGTGCGCGAGACCACCGGCGTCGTCGTGGATCCGGCGTCGATGTTCGACGTGATGGTCAAGCGCATCCACGAGTACAAGCGCCAGCATCTGGCGGTGCTGCATATCGTCGCGCTGTACCACCGGATCAAGTCCGATCCAAACGCCGACATCGTGCCGCGCACCTTCCTGTTCGCCGGCAAGGCGGCCCCGGGCTATCACTACGCCAAGCTGATGATCCGGCTGATCACCTCCGTCGGCGACGTGATCAACCGCGACCCGCAGGTCCGCGACCGGCTCAAGGTGGTGTTCCTGCCGAACTTCAATGTGACCTATGGGCAGAAGATCTATCCGGCCGCCGACCTGTCCGAACAGATCTCGCTGGCGGGCAAGGAGGCGTCCGGCACCGGCAACATGAAGTTCGCGATGAACGGCGCGATCACGATCGGCACGATGGACGGCGCCAATATCGAGCTGCGCGACGCGATCGGCGCCGATCACTTTTTCCCGTTCGGGCTGTCGGCCTCGGAGGTCTACGCGCTGAAGGCCGCCGGCTACCGGCCGGCCGCCTGCTACGAGAGCCATGCCGAGCTGCGCGCGGTGATCGACCTGATCGCCCAGGGGTTCTTCTCGCGCGGCGATCCGTCGGTGTTCCAGCCGATCTTCGGCGGACTGCTGCAGCACGACCCCTACATGCTGCTGGCCGACTTCGCCTCCTATCTGCATTGCCAGCAGGACGTGTCCACTGCGTTCACCGACCAGACGCGCTGGCAGCGGATGTCGGTGCTGTCGTGCGCGCGCTCGGGGCGTTTTTCGTCCGATCGTGCGATTCGCGAGTATTGCGAGCGGATCTGGCGCGTCGAGCCGGTGCCGGTGCCGCTGCTGCATCGCGCCGCGATGAGCACCGCGGGCACCCGCCACAAGGGCGGCCCGGGCATGTAGTTCTTACACCGGCCGGCGGAGCCTTTACGCAGCGCGTGTTTCAACAGTTACGAACCGGTTACGCAAACCGTTGAACGCAAAGCCTTTGCGAAACTCACGCCACGCTGGCATGCCATTCGCATGGCTCCAACGCTTCACGCGCCGGGGCCTCGCGACAACGCTCCGCAAGTGAAGTGCAACAGCGGCGGTGCAGCCCGACCGCCGCCCCACCACCAGCGCATTCAGAATGGCGGAGATCAACTTGAACACGAACGTGCTATTCGTGGCGGCCGAGGCCATGCCCTTGGCCAAGACAGGCGGCTTGGGAGATGTCGTCAGCGGGCTGGCCCGCGCCCTGCAGCAGCGGGGCCTCGATGTCACGATCTTGATGCCGGGCTATCCGCAGGCCCTGGCCGGCGCCGTGGGGCTGCGCAGCCTCGGCGCGTTGAAGCTTGCCGAGAGCGCGCCCGGGCTGGCGCTGGCACCCGGGCATAGCGCGATGCGGCTGATGCTCGGCCGAATGCCGGGAAGCAACGTGCAGGTCGCCCTGCTCGATTGCCCGTCGTTCTACGATCGCGCCGGCACGCCATACACCGACCCGACCGGGCGCGACTTTGCCGACAACCCGCAGCGCTTCGCGGCGCTGGCGCATGCGGCCACCGCGATTGCCGCTGGCCGCACACCGTTGCCGATGCCAGCGGCCGTGCACGCGCACGACTGGCATGCCGGGCTGACGCCGCTGCTTATGCGCGCGGCGGGGCTCGATACGCCGAGCATCCTGACGATCCATAACTTGGCCTTTCAGGGCATTTTCCCGCTGTGCCTGGCGCGGCAGCTCGGCTTGCCCGAGGACTGCCTGACCGCCGACGGCGTCGAGTTCTGGGGCAAGCTCAATTTCCTGAAGGCAGGCATCCGCTACGCCGACCGCGTCACCACGGTCAGCCACAACTATGCGCAGGAGATGCTGACGCCGCAGTTCGGCCACGGGCTGGAAGGACTGCTGCAGGCGCGGCGCGATGTGCTGGGCGCGATCCCGAACGGCATTGACACCGAGGACTGGGACCCGGCCAGCGACGATCTGCTGCCGCACTGCTATACGTCCAATTCGATGGCCGGCAAGCGCGCCTGCAAGGCGGCACTGCAAAACCGCTTCGGGCTGCCGGCCGATCCCGCCGCGCCGCTGGTCGCGATGGGCAGCCGGCTGACCCATCAGAAAATGGCCGATGTCGCGCTCGGTGCCATCGAACGCGCGCTGCAGGCCGACGACACTGTGCAGTTCGCGGTGCTCGGCTGCGGCGACGCCGCGATCGAGCGCGGCTTCGAGGCGCTGGCCGCGCGCTATCCCGAGCGCGTCGGCGTGTCGATCGGCTACCGCGAGGAAACGGCGCATCTGCTGCACGCGGGCGCCGACGTGCTGCTGCACGGCAGCCGCTTCGAGCCCTTCGGGCTGACCCCGGTCTATGCGATGCGCTACGGCACGGTGCCGGTCGCCTCGCGCGTCGGCGGCCTGGTCGATACCGTGCGCGACGCCGGCCACGGCTCGACCCCGCGGCCTGGCGCCACCGGCTTCCTGTTCGACGGCGAGACCGTCGAGGCGATGAGCGCGGCGATCGAGCGCGCGCTGCAATGGCTGCGGCGGCCGCGCGCGTGGAAGGTGCTGCAGCGCGCCGGCATGCAGTCGCTGTTCTGCTGGACCCGGCCGGCCGAGCAATACCTGTCGCTGTACAGCGCGCTGTCGCCTGCGCTGGCATCGGCGCTGGCGATGCAGCGCGCCACGCAGCGCGCAGCAGAGGTGGCGCAGGCCGAATCCGCGCAGCCGCAACGCGTCCCGCAGCGCGCGCCGCGCTCCACGCCGGCCATCGCTTCCGCGATGGCGCCGGTCATGGCGCCGGAGCCGGCGCCAGAACTGGCGATCCAGGCCTCGCCGTCGCGGCGGCGCAGCCGGAGCGCACGCGTCGACCGCGGCGCGGCTCCCGCGCAGGCCGGTGCGACTGCCAACAACGGCGGGTTCGGCGATGCGCTGCCGACGGCGGCCGCCTGATGTCCCAAGCCGGCGGGACGGCACGGTGCGCGGGCCGCGCGCCGTCGCCGCTGCCGCCGCCCGCCTTTCATCGATACGGAAATCATCATGAGCGTAGAGCCGAATCCCGCAGCCGCGGCGGCCGCGGCCCAGCCGCGCGGCGGCTGGGAAACGTTGGGCACCGCGCCGGCGGCCGCGCCGCTGGGCAGCGCGCCTGAAGCGGCGCCGGCCAGCCAGCCGCGCTTCGGACCGTTGCGGCTGGCCGACGGCCGCACCTGCTTCCGGCTGTGGGCGCCCGATATGGCGGCCGAGGGCGAGATTCCCCGGCTCGAGATCCACGACGCCGGCCCAGTGCTGATGACACCGGCCGCCGACGGCTGGTTCGAGGCCACCGTGGCCTGTTGCGAAGGCGCGCGCTACTGGTTCCGTCTTGGCGACGGCACCATCGTGCCGGACCCCGCGTCGCGCGCGCAGGCCGGCGACGTGCACGGCGCCAGCGTGGTCGTCAATCCGGCCGCCTATCAGTGGTGCCATCCGTACTGGCAAGGCCGGCCATGGCACGAAGCGATCGTCTACGAGATGCACGTCGGCCTGTGCGGCGGCTACGCCGGCGCGGCGCGCGAACTGCCGCGGCTGGCGGCGCTCGGCTTTACCGCGGTCGAGCTGATGCCGCTGGCCGAGTTTCCCGGCAGCCGCAACTGGGGCTATGACGGCGTGCTGCCGTTCGCGCCGGAATCGAGCTACGGCACGCCAGACCAGCTGCGGGCGCTGATCGATGCGGCGCACGGCCTGGGCATGATGGTGCTGCTCGATGTGGTCTACAACCACTTCGGCCCCGAGGGCAACTATCTGCCGCGCTACGCCAGCGCCTTCTTCCGCGAGGATGTGCGCACCCCCTGGGGCCCGGCCATCGACTTCCGTCGCCAGGAAGTGCGCGACTTCTTCACCGAGAACGCCAGCTACTGGCTGCAGGACTTCCGCTTCGACGGTCTGCGGCTCGATGCGGTGCACGCCATCGCCGACGAGGGCTGGCTGGCCGAACTGGCGCCCACGCTGCGGCAGCGCTGCGCCGGCCGCCAGATCCATCTGGTGCTGGAGAATGACAACAACGATGCCGCGCTGCTCGCCGGCGGCTACGACGCGCAGTGGAACGATGACGCGCACCACGTGCTGCACGTGCTCCTGACCGGCGAACACGACGGCTATTACGCCGACTATGGCGCGGTGGTCGCTCCCGAATTCGGCGCCGGCGCCGATGCCGCGCATCGCGCCGATTCCGGCAGCCATCCCGGTCCGGACTACGGCCGCGCCTATGACCAGGACGCGGCACCGCGGGGCGACCACCAGCCGCTCGGCCCCACCACCCGCCATCTGGCGCGCGTGCTGGCCGAGGGCTTCGCCTATCAGGGCGAGGCGTCGCCGCATCGCACGCGCGAATCGGGCGGCGACAAGCCCGTCCATCGCGGGCAGCGCAGCGCCCATCTGCCGCCTACCGCGTTCATCAGCTTCCTGCAGAACCACGACCAGATCGGCAATCGCGCGTTCGGCGAGCGCATCACGGCGCTGGCCAAGCCGCGCCCGCTGCGCGCCGCGATCGCGCTGCAGCTGTTGTGTCCGCAGATCCCGATGGTGTTCATGGGCGAGGAAGGCGGCACGCAGACGCCCTTCCTCTACTTCACCAGCCATCCGCCGGAACTGGCCGATGCGGTGCGCGAAGGGCGCCGCCGCGAGTTCGGCTCGATGGCGGGCTTTGCCGACGGCGCGCGCGCGGACAGCATTCCGGACCCGAATGCGCCGACCACCTTCGAGGCATCGCGGCCCGAGTTCGACCCCGACGGTGAATACGCGCAGTACTACAAGTCGCTGATCACGCTGCGCCGGCGCGAGCTGTTGCCGCGCTTGCCCGGCACGCGCTGCGAAGGCGCCGCCGTGCTCGGCGACGCGGCGGTGCGTGCCAGCTGGCGCCTGGGCGACGGCGCGTTGCTGACGCTGTGGGCCAATCTCGGCGACGCCGTCGTTTCCTGCGGCGACGCGCCGCAAGGCGAGCTGCTGGCCGAGAGCGAGCCCGGCGCCGCGCGTCTGCTCGAAGACGGCACGCTGCCCGCCGGCGCCACGGTCGCCTATCTGCAATCCGGGCAGCAGCAACCATCCGTCAATACCACCGGCTGAACGCCGCACGCTTGCCACCATGTCGTCAGCCCCAGCCAACGCGTCACACCCCGGCGCTGCTCACCCGGCCCCGCACACTGTCGATCATGCTGCCGACCGCGGCAACACCATCGTGCCGCGCGCCACCGCAAGGCTGCAGCTGCATGCCGGCTTCACCTTCGCCGATGCCGAGCGCCAGGTCGACTATCTGGCCTCGCTCGGCGTCAGCCATCTGTACCTGTCGCCGATCTTCACGGCCAAGCCGGGATCGACGCACGGCTACGACGTCACCGACTTCCAGCGGATCAACCCCGAGCTCGGCGGCGACGCCGGCTTCCGGGCGCTCGCCGGACGCGCGCGCGCAGCGGGGCTCGGCGTGATCATCGATATCGTGCCCAACCATATGGCGGCCAGCTCGACCCACAACCGCTGGTGGGCCGACGTGCTGGCGCGCGGCGCGGAGAGTCCCTACGCCGGACACTTCGATATCGACTGGCATTCGCCCGACCCCGAACTGCACGGCAAGGTATTGCTGCCGATCCTTGGGCGCCCGTATTGGGAGACGCTGCAGGCGGGCGAGATCGCCGTCCGCAGCGACGGGCAGCGTCATTGGCTGCAGTACGGCGAGCACGAGGTACCGTTGTCCGACGAGTCGATGGCCGCGTTCGACGCCAGCGGCGACAGCAGCAGCGGCAACGGCAGCCGCTTCGATACGGCCACGCCCGGCGGCCTCGAGCGGCTGCACGCGCTGCTCGAGCAGCAGAACTATCGGCTCACCTGGTGGCGCACCGCCGCGGACGAACTGAACTGGCGGCGCTTCTTCGAGGTCAGCGAGCTCGTCGCGGTGCGGGTCGAGCAGCCGCAGGTGTTCGACGACGTGCACGCGCTGGTGCTGCGGCTCGCGCGCGATGGCCTGATCGACGGCGTGCGCGTCGATCATGTCGATGGCCTGGCCGACCCCGGCGGCTATTGCCAGCAACTGCGCGGGCACCTGAATGCCGCGATGGCGGCGCGCGGCGCACGGCCCTGGATCGTGATCGAGAAGATCCTGGCCGAGCACGAGACGCTGCGCACCGAATGGCAGATCGACGGTACCACCGGCTACGACTTCATGGACGAGGTCGGCGCGGTGCTGCACGACGGCGCCGGTGAAACGGCACTGACCACGCTGTGGCAGCAGGTCGGCTGCGACAGCCGGGAATACGGCGATCAGGTGCGCGAGGCGCGCCGCCATCTGCTGTCGCGCTTCCTCGTCACCGAATTCGAAGGTGCCTGCCGTCGTCTGCACGCGTGCGCCCGCGCCGAGCCCGCCACGCGCGACCTGACGCTGGCGAGCTGGCGCCGCGCGCTGGCCGCGCTGCTCGAACCGCTGGAGGTCTACCGCACCTATCTGGGCGAACACGCGTGGTCGCGCGAGGATCGGCTGCGGCTGGAGACCGCCGCCGAACTGGCCCGCCGCGCGGTCCGTCCGGACGACACCGCGACCGTCGATCGGCTGCTGGCCTGGCTGTGCGCGGGTCCGCACGCCAGCGCCGGGCTGCGCGAAGCGCGCGCCCGCGTGCAGCAGCTGATGCCGCCGCTGGCTGCCAAGGCTGCCGAAGACACGATGTTCTACCGCTACGGCCGGCTGCTGTCGCGCAACGAGGTCGGCAGCCACCCCGCCACGCTGGCGATGCCGCCGGATCGCTTCCATGCCCGCATGACGGTGCGCGCGCAGGTCTGGCCGCACGCGATGCTGGCGACCGCGACCCACGATCACAAGCGCGGCGAAGACATGCGGATGCGGCTGGCGGTGCTCAGCGAGCTCGCGCCGGAATGGCAGGCGGCCGTCGCCGAGTGGGAGGCACGGGCGTTGCGGCTGGCCGGTTCCGCCGAGCGCGCCGGTCCCGATGGCGCCGACCGGCTGATGCTGTACCAGACGCTGGTGGGCATGTGGCCACCCGAACTGCCCGCCGACCGCGATGCCGGCGACCCGGCCGTGCAGGCGCTGCTAGAGCGCGTCGGCGCGTGGCAGATCAAGGCAGTGCGCGAAGCGAAGCGGCACGGCCACTGGACGCGGCCCGACGAAGCCTACGAGCAGGCCTATGCGGGACTGTTGCAGGCGATGGCGCACAGCGATCTGCTCGGCAACGTGGCGCGTTTCGCGCAGCGCATCGCCCCGGCCGGCGCGCTGAACAGCCTGGCGCAGACGCTGCTGCAGCTGACGGCGCCCGGCGTCCCCGACCGCTATCAGGGCACGGAGGGCTGGGACTTCAGCCTCGTCGATCCCGACAATCGCCGCCCGGTCGACTACGACGCGCTGCGGGCGGCGCTCGCCTGCACCGCGGGCTGGCAGAGCTGGCTCGAGCAATGGCGCGACGGCCGCATCAAGGTACAGCTGGTGCGCGCACTGTTGGCCGCGCGGCAGCAACAGCCGGCGCTGTTCCGCGACGGCGGCTATCGGCAGCTGCATGGCGAAGGACCGGCGGCGTCGCATCTGCTGGCGTTCGAGCGGCGCCACGGCGACGATCGCGTGATCGCGATCACCGCGCGGCTCGCGGCACGGCTGGTGCAGGACCGGCCGGCGATTGCGCAGGCGGCATGGGGCGACACGCTGCTGTGCGTCGGCGAGCCCGGCGCGAGCCGCTGGACCGATGCGCTGACCGGCCGCACGCTGTCCGCGCCCAATGGCCGGCTGCGCGTCGCCGACGTGCTCGATCCGCTGCCGGTCGCGCTGCTGCGCCGTACCGGTTGATCGGCAGCGGGCGGGCGCGGCCGAGCGCTACAGCCGCGACGGGCTCGACTGTCCGTCCACCGCCCGGGTCGGCGCCAGGATGCCGGCCTTGACCAGCGTCTGCGCGTTCCATGGCTTGAGCAGGAACGGCAGCCCGGACACCGACGCCAGCGCGATCATGTCGGCGTCGTCGGTCATCAGGATCACTGGCAGGAACGGAAAGCTGCGAGTCAGGCGATCGCGCAGCGCCAGTCCGCCAAGGGCGGGACCAAGGCGCGCATCGGCGATCACCAGATCGAAGCCGTAGCGGTCGGTCGCCGCCATCGCCTCGGCCTCGTCGCGCACCAGCGTGACCCGGTGGCCGGTCGCCTGCAACGATTCGACGGCGCTCTGCACACTGCGCGGCTGATCGGCCACGATCAGCACCGCGCTGGCGCCGGCGCCCCAACGGGTCCGCGCATGGCTGTCGCCATGTTCCCAAGCCGGCAGATAGAGCCGCACCGTGGTGCCCTTGGCGACTTCGGATTCGATCACCGCCACGCCATCGACTTCGCGGCAGAAGTCGTGTACCTGCGCCAGGCCGAGGCCGCTGCCCAGCCCCGCGGTCTTGGTGGTGAACAGCGGCTCGAACACGCGCTCGACCACCTCGGGGGGCATGCCCTTGCCGTTGTCGCGCGCCGACAGGCAAACATAGTTGCCGCGCATGCCGCCGGGACGGCTGCCGTCCAGCGTCACGTTCGATGCCGCCACGACGAACTGGCCGCCGCCGGGCATCGCGTCGCGCGCATTCGATGCAAGGTTCATCATCGCCAGCTCGAGTTCGTTCTTGTCGGCGCAGACCGGCCAGCAGGCCGGATCGATCTCGTAGCGCAACTGCACGCGCGGACCGAGCGCGGAGCGGATCAGCGGCGTCCACCCCTCCGCCTCCTGCGCCAGCAACAGCACCTCCTTGCGGTGCTGGCGCTTGCGGGCCATGCCGATCAGCTGGTTGCTCAGCGCGACGCCGCTCGCCACGCTGCGCTTGATGCCGGCCAGCGCCTTCTCGCGGGCAACGTCGGGACGCGTGATCATCAGATCGGTATTGAACGAGATCACCGACAGCACGTTGCGGAAGTCGTGCGCGACCGAGGTGATCAGATGCCCCACCGCCTCGAGCTTGCGCGACTGCCGATAGCGTTCCTCGACCTCCTGGCGCCGCGTGACCTCCTCCTGCCAGCGCAGATACGACTGCTCTTCGCGCTTGAGCCGGCGCAGGCTCATCCAGGCCAGCGCCCACAGCGCGAAGGCGGGAATCGCGGCGACGGTCGCGCCGATATACAGCCGGTGCCGCCACTGGGCGTGAATCACCCGCATCGGAATGCCAACCACCGCGTGCAGCAGTCCGCTGCCGATCGACCAGTTGGCGACGATACTGTCGTCGCCGCCCAGGCCCGTCATCCTGGAGACGCTGTCGCCGGACCCTTCCGATATCCGTTGCAGCGATTCGCGCACCGCATCGGGCGCCTGCTCGGGCACGCTGTCCGGATACGCCGCGAGGACCACGCCGTCGCTGCGCACCAGCGCGGCCTCGGCGCCGGTCTCCTGGCTCAGCACGTCCCGATAGAAGTCGGCGAAGTACGACGGGCGCAGGGCCACCGACACCAGCCCGGCGACTTCCGCTGCGGGGCCGACGCGCGGCATGCTGACGTTGATGACCCGCTCGGGTACCACCTTGTCGATGACGACACCGGTCACGTCGAACGGACGCAGCCCGCCGACGATCGCACGGAAATCCTCGCGCTCGCTGATCGATACGCGCGGCACCGGATAGAAGCGGCTGCTCGCCAGCAGCATGCCGTGCTCGTCGTAGACCGCCAGCGACGACGCCTGCGGCAGGCCGCCAACGATATCGGCAAGACGGGTGTGGATGTCGTCCTCGTGCTGGCGAAGTTGCGCGTTGCTCCAGCCCGCGGTGGCATCGCGAATGCGGCTGTTGATCTGGTGATTGGCTTCGAAGACCTTGCTGGCGTGCTCCTGGATCACCCGCGCCAGCCGCGCCGAGCGCTGCTCGGCCTCGGCCACGTCGGCGCGCAGCGACAGCCACGCCCAGGTCGCCAGCACCGCCGCGGGGAACAGGATCGCGCCGAACAGCAGCGCCACCAGCGTGCGGCGCTGCGTGGCGAAGTAGTGGCGCGTACCGAGATAGCTGTGGGGCATGGTGGCAAGGGCTGGACCGGGCAACCGCGATAGCGGCCACTGCACGAATGCGCAGCTTACCCCAGCAAGCCTTCAGGTTAGACGCCGAGCCCTGAACGTCAAGCGCGAGCGCCACCCCGATGGGCCGGCGCCGGTCCGGCCCATCGGTCCCTTGCCACAACGAAACTTGCCTTTGCGCTAGCCGTTGATCACCTCGCCGCCGTTGATATGCAGCACCTGCCCGGTGATGTAGCTGGCCGCGCGCGAGGCCAGGAAGACGAAGCCGGCGGCCACCTCGAACGGCTGGCCGGGGCGGCCCATCGGCGTCTCCTTGCCGAACTTCTCGACCTGCTCCGGCGAGAAGGTCGACGGAATCAGCGGGGTCCAGATCGGCCCCGGCGCCACGCCATTGACGCGGATGCCGCGCTTGACCACCTGCAGCGCCAGCGACCGCGTGAACGAGACGATCGCGCCCTTGGTCGACGAGTAGTCGAGCAGGTGCGCGCTGCCGCGATAGGCGGTGACCGACGTGGTATTGACGATGGCCGAGCCCGGCTGCAGGTGCGGCAGCGCGGCGCGGGTCAGGTGGAACATCGCGAAGACGTTGGTGCGGAAGGTCGCCTCGACCTGGCCCTCGTCGATCTGCTCGGGCTGCTGCTTCGGATGCTGCTCGGCCGCGTTGTTGACGAGGATGTCGAGCTTGCCGAGCTCCTTGACGGTCCGCTCGACGACCTGCGCGGCATGCGCGCTGTCGCCCAGGTCGCCGTCCATCAGCAGGCAACGGCGGCCCGCTTCCTCGACCAGCCGCGCGGTCTCCCGGGCATCCTCGTGCTCGTTCAGATAGGCCACCGCGACATCGGCGCCCTCGCGGGCGAACGCCACCGCGACGGCGCGGCCGATGCCGCTGTCGCCCCCGCTGATCAGCGCGACCTTGCCGGTCAGCTGGCCGCTGCCGACATAGTCGTCGGCGCCGCTGTCGGGCTTCGGGTGCATTTCGCTCTCCAGGCCGGGCTGCCGGTCCTGATGCTGCGGCGGGAGTTGCTCGGGTGTGGCCATGGGCTTTCTCCTGTCTGGCAAAGGTTGGCGAACGCCACGCCTTGTCGCGCGGCACCTGGCCGTGCGGCCGCAACTTTCATGCCGCCACCGCCATATCCGTTCCCTGCGCTGCCAGGCTGGCTGCGCTTCCCTTCCAACGAGCCGGACCGCTAGCCTTGCCGATGCCTCCTTACAACCGGGCTGGCAATCCTTACCGGCAAACCCCGTCTTTCCTGCGGGTAAACCATGACTGCATCCGGCCTCAGGTCCACCCCGAATCTGCCGATATCGTCGGTGCGGCGGCATGCCGTCGTGCAGCCGCGATAACAACATCCACAACGAATGCGAACTGATTGCAACGACAGGGGGGATCGAATGGGTAGCAGCACACTGGCTTTGCGCGCCGAAGCGGATCGCACCGCAGCGCGACCGGATCCACGCATGCCCGAGACGCAGGCCGCCGGCACGCTGCTGGCCGCCGTTCACCGGCGCGCCGACCGCCTGCTGGTCGGAACGATCTGGCTGCTGTGGGCCGCCTCGCTGCTGGCCGGCTGGCGCTACGGCACCATCGGTCCGAGTCTCGCGGTCGGCCTGCCGCTGTCTGTGGCGGCCAGCCTGTGGGCGGCAGCGCTGCCGGGCCGGCTGGGCACCCGGCTCGCTACCGCGGCGATCTCGATGGCGATGGTCGGGCTGCTGATCCACCAGGCGCGCGGACAGGCCGAGTACCACTTCGCGGTGTTCGTGCTGCTGTCCGTGCTGCTCGCCTATCGTGACTTCCGCCCGATCCTGCTGGCCGCGGCGCTGATCGCGGTGCACCACCTGAGCTTCAATTACTTCCAGACCTGGGGCTGGGGCGTGATCTGCTTCACGGAACCGGGCCTGGGCATCGTGCTGCTGCATGCTGCCTTCGTCGTCGTACAGACCGCGGTGCTGGTGGTGCTGGCCTATCGCATGGAGGCCGACGCCCGCTCCGCCGGCGAACTGGCGGCGCTGGCCGCGCGCATCGGCCGCGATCCCGGCTACCTGACGCTGACGCCGGCGCGCGCAGGCGAGCCGCAGCCCGTCAGCGCGCTGGCGCGCTCGTTCCAGGCCACGCTGGACGCGGTGCGCGGCACGCTGCTGCAGGTCCGCGACAGCGCCGCCGAGGCGGCGGCCGCGTCAGGCGACATCCTGCAGCGCAATACGGTGCTGGCCGAACGGACCCACGGCCAGCAGCACGCGCTGGAGGAAATCGTCACGGCGATGAGCGAGCTGCGCCGCAGCGCCCACGAGAACGCCGACCACGCGCAGGCGGCGCATACGCTGGCGGGCACGTCGCGCGCGGTGGCGGCGCAGGGCGGCGAGGTGATCGGCTCGGTCATCCGCACGATGGGCGAGATCCACGCGGCCAGCGAACGGATTGCCAACATCATCGGCGTGATCGACGGCATCGCGTTCCAGACCAATATCCTGGCGCTGAACGCATCGGTCGAGGCCGCGCGCGCGGGCGAGCAGGGCCGCGGCTTTGCCGTGGTGGCGGGCGAGGTGCGCACGCTGGCCCAGCGCAGCGCAGCGGCGGCCAAGGAGATCCGCGCGCTGATCGGCGAATCGGTCGATCGCGCACGCGCGGGCTCCGAGCTGGTCGGCACCGCCGGCAGCACGATGGGCGAGCTCGAGGCCAGCGTCGCGCGGCTCGCCGCCATCGTCGACCAGATGGCGCTCGCCACCGGGGGACAGCGCGCCGGCATCGATCAGGTGGATGGGAATATCGCCGGCATCGACGCGGCGGCGCGCCAGAACGCCGACCATGTCGACCAGACCGCCGAAGAGGTCGCGCGCCAGCAGCAGCAACTGGCGAGGCTGACCGGCGCGGTGGGGCAGTTCCGCCTGGACTAGCCGGCGGCCGGCTTGCCGGCGGTGCGATCGAACCTGCGGGCCGCCGTGCGGATCAGCCCAGGCCCGGCAACGACGTCAGGTATTCGCTGATGCCGGTCATCATGATCTGCACACCGATGCACAGCAGCAGGAAGGCCGACAGCCGCGTGACGACATTGGTGCCTTCCGGCCCCAGCACGCGGGCCAGCAGCTCGGCGCGGCTGTAGACGACATAGACGACGATCGCGACCGCCACGCTGACCGTCACGGACACCACCGCCGACTCGATCGCATCGCGCCATTCGCGGCTGCGGCTGGCGTTCAGCGCGATCGCGGTGGCGATCGACCCGGGTCCGGTGGTCAGCGGGATCGTCAGCGGGAAAAACGCCATCTGCGTGACATCGCCGGTCGATACCGATTCGATGCGCTTCTCGGCGGGCTGCGTCGGCGCGTTCAGCATGGTCCAGCCGCTGAACGCCACCACGAAGCCGCCGGCCAGGCGCAGCGCCTGCAGCGAGATGCCGAAGAAGCCAAGGATCGCGGTGCCGAGGAAGAACGTCACCAGCAGCACGATCAGCGAATTGATCGCGACCTGGCGGCTCAGCTTGCGGCGCTCCTCGACGGTCAGGAAGCGCGTCCGGTCGAACAGCACGAAGGCCATGCCGAACGGGTTGATGATACTGAGCAGCGCGGAGAACGCGAGCAGGAACTCCGCCACCAGATTGCTCAAGCTCAGGATGCCCATTGTGCGCGCCTATCCTCACCAAATCGCGCAAGCATAGCGCATGGGGCACTGCGGCGACTACTGCGGTCAGCCGGGGGCATTGGGGCTCGCCGTGCCGTTGGTGGCCGGCGGCGCCGGGGCCGGTGTTGGAACCGGTGCCGGCGATGCGGCCGGCGTGGATGGCGGTGCCGACGGCACGGCGGGCGGTGCCGCGTGCGGCGACGGCGCAACAGACGGCGTGGGCGACGTTGACGATGGCCGTGCCCCGGCCGCTCCGTTGGCCGCGCCTTGCGCGGCTCCATTGCCCTGCACCGCGGGCGGCGCGGGGTTGCCGGTGCCGGTGCCAGCGCCGGTGCCGGTACCGACAGCCGCTCCCGGATAGGTGCCCGGGTAGCCCTCCGGATTCGGC
Source organism: Cupriavidus sp. JZ107 (assembly GCF_053903255.1). Lineage (NCBI taxonomy): Bacteria > Pseudomonadati > Pseudomonadota > Betaproteobacteria > Burkholderiales > Burkholderiaceae > Cupriavidus > Cupriavidus sp. JZ107. The sequence continues at coordinate 1,791,090 of NZ_CP096480.1, forward strand.
CCCGCGTTCGTGCCGGCCGCGCCAGCCGCACCGTTTGTTCCATTGATCGCCCCAGGCGCTGCCCCAGCCGATGCCGGCTGGCCGGACCCGGGCACCGGTTCCCCGAACGGCGCCGATGCCTGCGGATCGGTCGGCATCGGCAGCGGCTCGGGCTCGTCGAGGACTTCCGGCTCGGAGGCCATGCCGTCGTCCACCGGCGCCGGCCGCCGCTCTGCCGGCGCGGGCGCGACGTGCACCTCGGCCGTGGCCTCCGGCTCGGACGCCGGGCCGAAGGTGCGCGCCCACCAGCCCTCCACCGACTTCAGCCACGGGTCCAGCATGCCGGGTTGCTGCTGGTTCTCGAAGCGCACGCGCTGATCGATGGTCCGCGTCTGCAACGCGCGGCGGACTACGTCGCCGACGATCGGCAGCGCGCTGTGCGCGCCCTGGCCCCAATAGTCGCTGCGCAGCGTCACGCGCGCGTCGTTGAAGCCGACCCAGGCGCCGGCCACCAGTTGCGGATGCATCAGGATGAACCAGCCATCGGCGTTGTCCTGCGTGGTGCCGGTCTTGCCAGCGACGTCGGCACGGATGCCATAGCGGCTGCGGATGCTGGCGCCGGTGCCGCGGTCGACCACGTCGCGCATCACATCGAGCAGCGTGTAGGCGACCGCGGGCGGCAACACGCGCTCCGGCGACGCCGGGCGGAAGGACTCCAGCACCCGGCCGTCGCGGTCCTCGATGCGGGTCACCATGGTCGGCTGCAGATAGGCGCCGCCGTTGGCGATGGTGCCGTATGCCGCGACCATTTCCTTCAGCGTCACGGGACTGGTGCCCAGTGCCAGCGAGGGCACCGTATCGAGCCGGCTCTGCCGCACGCCCATGGCCCGCGCCAAGTTGGCCACGCGCGCGGGGCCCACCTGCTGCATCAGTTGCGCGGTGATGGTGTTCTTCGAATAGACCAGGCCGTCGCGCAGCGTCAGGTCGCGCCCGCTCGGCGGGCCGCCGTCGGTCGGGCGCCAGACCTCGCCACCGGCCAGCCGGATCTCGACCGCCTCGTCGCGCAACGTCGTGTCGGGGCCAATGCCCTGCGCAAAGGCCGCGCCATAGACGAAGGGCTTGAAGGTCGAGCCGGGCTGGCGCCTTGCCTGTTGTACGTGATCGAAGGCGTCGTCGGCGAAGTCGCGGCTGCCGACCCACGCGCGGATCTCGCCGCTGCGCGGATCCAGCGCCAAGAAGCCGGCCTGGATGCGGGTCTTCTGCTCGTGCAGCTTCCGCATCGCGTCACCGTCCTTGCGCAGCTGCGCCAGCGTGTCGGCATCGCTGAGGCCCGCCTCGCGCGCTGCCCGGTACTGGGCGGTCTCGCGCATGAAGGCCTCGACCAGCGCGCGATTCGCGCTCCAGCCGCCGCGCGGGGACCACGCGGCATCGGCGATGCCCTGCAGCCGCGCCCCCTGGCGCGCGACCGCCTGGTTGGCCATCGCCTGCAGCCGCGAATCGATGGTCGTATGGACCACCAGTCCGTCGGTGTAGATGTTGTAGTCGTTGCGGTCGGCCCAGTCGATCAGCCATTTGCGCAGCTGCTGCGCGAAATGCGGGGCTGGTCCCTCCTCCGGCGTCTGGCGTTCGAAGTCGATCCGCAGCGGGCGCTTCTTCAGCGCCTCGAATTGCGCGCTCTTGAGCTTGCCGCGCTTGACCATCTGCGCCAGCACCGTATTGCGGCGCTCCACCGCGCGCTCGGGATTGAGCACCGGGTTGTAGTAGCTGGTGCCCTTGAGCATGCCGACCAGCGTGGCGCTCTCGAGCACGTCGAGCCGGTCGGCCGGCTTGTCGAAATAGGTGCGTGCCGCCATCTCGATGCCGGTCGCGTTGTACAGGAACGGCACCGTATTCAGATAGGTCTCGAGAATCTCGTCCTTCGAATACAGCGCCTCGATCTTCAGCGCGGTGATCGCTTCCTTGATCTTGCGCGTCACGCTGGCCGCGCGGCCGATTTCCTCCGGATACAGGTTGCGCGCCAGCTGCTGGGTCAGCGTCGAGCCGCCCTGCCGGTCGCCGGACAGCGTGTACCAGGCCGCCGCCGCGGTGCGCCGCCAGTCCAGGCCGAAATGCTGGTAGAAGCGGTGGTCCTCGGTCGAGATCAATGCGGCCACCACGTTCGGCGAGATCTTGTCCAGCGGCACCCAGTCGCGGTTGGCGCGCTTGAACTCGGCCAGCAGCTTGCCGTCGGCCGACAGCACCTGGGCCGGCCGTTCGGATTTGGCCTTGCGGATATCGCTGATGCCGGGCGTGAACGGCACCAGCACCAGCGTATAGGCGAGAAACAGGACGGGCACCGCGGCCGCGCCCCAGGCGATCTGGCGGCCGGTGGGCCGGCGCAGCCGCGCACGCCAGTCGGCGAGGGTGCTGCGCAGTCGGTCGCGCATCATGGCGCGCGCTCGCCGGCATGGCCGGCGCTGAGTAGGAAGAGACGCTTCACACGGAGTACTGCGGATTCGGGAAGCGTGCATCGTACCAAAACGGCCAGTGGCTCCGGCCGCGCGCCGCCCGGCGCGTCATCGGCAATGCGCTTATGATCGCCTCTGCCCGCCGTGGCGGCGAGCGTCCGTCCAGAGCAAGCCCAAGCCCAAGCCCAAGCCCAAGCTCAAGCCCAAGCCCAAGCCCAAGCCCAAGCCCAAGCCCAAGCCCAAGCTCAAGCCCAAGCCCAAGCTCAAGCCCAAGCCCAAGCCCAAGCTCAAGCCCAACCCAAGGAACCATGCCCGATCTTTCCGCTTACCCGATCACCCGCAAATGGCCCGCCCAACATCCCGACCGGCTTCAGCTCTATTCGCTGCCGACGCCCAACGGCGTCAAGGCGTCGATCATGCTGGAGGAAATCGGGCTCCCCTATGAGCCGCACCTGGTGCGGTTCGACACCGACGATCAACTGTCGCCGGAATTCCTGTCGCTGAATCCGAACAACAAGATTCCGGCCATCCTCGATCCGGACGGCCCGGGCGGCAAGCCGCTGGCGCTGTTCGAATCCGGCGCGATCCTGCTGTACCTGGCCGAGAAGACCGGCAAGCTGCTGCCCGCGGATCCGGCCGCGCGCTATCAGACCATTCAGTGGGTGATGTTCCAGATGGGCGGCGTCGGCCCGATGTTTGGCCAGCTCGGCTTCTTCCACAAGTTCGCCGGCCGGGAATACGAGGACAAGCGCCCGCGCGACCGCTACGTCGCCGAGTCGCGGCGCCTGCTCGGCGTGCTCGACAACCATCTGGCGGGCCGCGACTGGATCATGGGGGACCAGTACACCATCGCCGATGTCGCAACCTTCCCGTGGATCCGCAACCTGATCGGCTTCTACGAGGCCCGCGAGCTCGTCGGCTTCGACGATTTCCGGCAGGTGCAACGCGTGCTCGACGCCTTTGTCGCGCGGCCGGCGGTGATCCGCGGCCTGGAGATTCCGAAGCGCGGCTGAACACTGCATCCCTCCCCGTCGTCCCCGCGCAGGCGGGGACCCAGTGGCTTCAGCGACTGGGCCTCCAACTAGTCGCCGGGTCCACGCCTTCGCGGGAACGACGAAGCGCCCGGCGTTTATTTCGCAGCGCGAAACACCGGGCGGCTTTTCTTTTACTTTTTGTCTCCTCATCTTTAGACTTCGTGCACGGTCGTTCGTTTTCGTGACGAAGCGATGTGGCAGTGCGGCATGAAGGCGAAGGCCTCCCGAAGTCGAAAACGAGATAACGAGGAGACAAACCATGCAGCTCACCACGCGCGCCGCCCTGGCGCTGGCGTTGGCCGCCGCATTGCCGCTCGCCGGCTGCGGCGGGGACGACGACGATCCCCCGCGCCAGCCGGAAGAGACCCGCGCCCAGGACAGCCGCACCTTCACCGTCAACGAAGCCGCCCTCGCCTTCGAGGCACTGCCCAACGCCCCGGAGACGGATCGCTGGACCGGCACGCTGAAGGGCTCCGGCTATCGCATCGAGGTTCCGAAGCAGTGGAACGGCAAGCTGGTGATGTACGCGCACGGCTATGCCGGCACCGGCGCGGCATTGGGCGTCACCACGCCCAGCATCCGCCGCCATCTGATCGAGGCCGGCTACGCGTGGGCAGCGTCCAGCTACAGCAAGAACTACTACGACGTGCGCGCCGGCGTCGAGGACACCAATGCGCTGGCGCTGGCCTTCGTGCAGATCGCCGCGCAGAACCGGCGCCCGCTCGCGCCGCCCAGCCGCATCTACATCGTCGGCCACTCGATGGGCGGCCATATCGCGGCCGCTGCGGTGGACCAGGAAACGCTGGACACCGCCAACAACAAGGTCCGCTATCACGGCGCGGTGCCGATGTGCGGCGTGATGGGCGACACCGAACTGTTCGACTACTTCGCGGCCTATCAGCTGGCAGCGCAGCAGTATGCCGGCCGTCCGGCCACGGCATGGCCGGTGACCAACTGGGCCGAGATCGGGCCGGCGGTGCGCGACGCGCTGTTCACGACCTTCCCGAGCGCGACCACCGCGCAGGGCGACAAGGTCAAGGCGATCGTGCAGAACCTGACCGGCGGCGCCCGGCCCATGTTCGATCAAGGCTTTGCCGGCCCGGTGCAGAACACGGTGTGGGGCACGTTCGGCGGCGACGGCACCATCAACGGCATCCTGAACCGCAACGGCGTGTCGACCACCGGCATCGTGTATCAGCTGGACAGCGATCCGGCGCTGTCCGCCGAGGAAACCACGCTGAACGACACCATCCTGCGGGCCAGGGCCGATCCCGAGGCCAACCGCCTGCGGCGCGACGGCCTGCGCTGGATTCCGAAGACCAATGCGCGCATCAACGTGCCGGTGGTCACGCTGCATACGCTGGGGGACATGTACGTGCCGTTCAGCATGCAGCAGATCTACAAGCGGCGGGCCGATGCGCAGGGCACCGCGCAGTGGCTGGTGCAGCGCGCGATCCGTGGCGTCAGCCATTGCGATTTCACCGTGGCCGAGCAGAAGGCGGCGTTCGAGGCAATGGTGCAGTGGGAACAGGGCGGCCCGAGACCCGCGGGCGACGACGTGCTCGACGCGGCCACGGTGGCGAGGCCGGATTACGGCTGCAGGTTCACCGACAACACGGTCAGCGCGGACGATTCGCCTGGCGTCGCGCAGGCCCGCCCGCAGATCGCGGCGGCATTGCCGTGCCCGGCGTCGTGATGGCACGGTGAGGCGCTGTCGCACGTCGAGCGCCGCTGCCCCCCTCTCCCCCAGCCCCTCTCCCGCTAGCGGGAGAGGGGAGAAAAGCGGCGCGCGACGACACTGGCAAACCGCTGCTCTGCTCCTCTGTCCAGCAAGCGGGACAGAGGTGAAAAGGAGCCGACCGCACGGATAGACCGACGTTCGGCTCCCCTCTCCCGCTTGCGGGAGAGGGGTCGGGGGAGAGGGCAAACCACGCCCGCAAACCGATCAGTCACGCCCGCCGCCTGACCGGCACGACCGTCCCCAGCGACAGCCGCGCGAAGTCCGGATGCGCTGCCAGCGTCTGCACCAGAAAATCCGCCAGCAGGCGATTGCGCCGGGGCACATGCGCCCGTGCCGGCATGTACAGGAACACGCCGTAGCGCTCGGTCACATGCTGCGGCAGGACCGGCACCAGCCGCCCGGCGCGCAGATGCTGCGCCACCGCATACTGGAAGAACTGCCCGATCGCGGCGCCGCTGGCCACCGCCTCGACCTCGGCATCGACATCGTTGGTCGCGACGAACGGCGCGAAGATGCGCGCTTCGATCTCGCCGTCGACCAGGAACTCCCACGGAAACACCTTGCCCGTGCGCGGATGCAGGAAGCTGGTGCAGCGATGCCGCTCCAGCTCGGCGATGCTTTTCGGCACGCCGTGCCGCTCCAGATAGGCCGGCGCCGCGCAGACGATCAGCTGCAGCGGCGCGATGCGCCGCGCGACCAGCGAACTGTCGGGCAGCGTGCCGGTACGCAGGCCGATATCGATGCCCTGCTCGATCACATCGGTCAGGTGATCGCCGACCATCAGCTCGACCGCGACGTCGGGATACGTCTGCACGAATTCGCCGATCGCCGGCGCGACATAGCGATGCGCCAGCGAATACGGCGCCGCGACGCGGACGACGCCCGCCACCTGCTCGCGGTCGCCATCGATATGGCGCAGCGCCACCTCGAGCGATTCGACGGGGCGCTGGCACTGCGCCAGCAGCAACTCGCCTTCGCGGGTCAGCCCGACCTTCTGCGTGGTACGGTGCAGCAGCCGCACGCCGAGCATCCGTTCCAGCAGCATCACCTGCTTGCTCGCCGCCTGCGGCGTCATGCCAAGCTCGCGCGCGCCCTGGCTGAAGCTGCGAGCCTGGGCCACACGCACGAATACCGTCAGCGCCCGCAAGCGGTCCATCGCGCCATCCTGTCGATGCGGTTCAAAGTGGGGGAGCGTGCCGCCCGTCGCGCGGGGCTTCATAGCGCCCGGCGTCGCGCCCGGCGTCACCCTGGCTTGCAGTATCGCGGCAATGCGCTGACAGGCCGCTGACCCAAAACTGTCACCACGCTGACAGCGTCGTGACGATGCGCTGACGCCATCGCCGCCAACCCCAGGCCCTGCCTCGTTCCGTGTCATTCGGTTGAAGAGGTTTCAACCGCGCCGAGGCTACCAGGCGATCAGCCGATTGCGCAAACTGCGCCCGAACGCGCTGCTGCCGCGCCGGTTCCACCCGATCCATCGACGCCAGCACCGCGCCCGTCACCTCGACTCGGGAGCCCCCACATGAGAGATCGCAACGACGATACAGGCACGCCGCGGCTCAGCCGGCGCGCGTTTCTCGGCACCACGGTGGCCGCCGGCGGCGTCACGGTACTGCCCTGCGCTCCGGCCGGCGCGCAAACGGCGGCCGCCGCCGCCAGCGAGCCGATGCCGGCCGCCGGCGGCACCCCGAACGAGCCCGTCACACTGACGGTCAACGGCAAACGCCATCGGCTCGCGCTCGATGTCCGCACCTCGCTGCTCGACGCGCTGCGCGAGACGCTGCATCTGACCGGCACCAAGAAGGGCTGCGACCACGGGCAATGCGGCGCCTGCACGGTGCTGCTGAACGGCCGCCGCATCAACGCGTGCCTGACGCTGGCGGTGATGCACCAGCAGGACGAGATCACCACGATCGAAGGGCTCGAGCGCAACGGGCAACTGCATCCGGTGCAGGCCGCCTTCATCGCGCACGACGGCTTCCAGTGCGGCTTCTGCACGCCCGGGCAGATCTGCTCCGCGGTCGGCATGCTGCGCGAGGTCGCCGACGGCGTGCCGAGCCATGCCAGCGCCGATCTGAGCGGTGCCCGCACGGTGTCGCTGCAGGACCTGAGCGAGGCCGAGGTGCGCGAGCGCATGAGCGGCAACCTGTGCCGCTGCAGCGCCTATCCGAATATCGTCGCCGCGATCCGCAGCGCGGCCGGGAGCCAGCGATGAGGCCATTCAGCTACGAGCGCCCGACCGCGCTCAGGGAAGCGATCGCGGCGGCGGCACAGCCCGACGCGCGCTTCATCGCCGGCGGCACCAATCTGCTGGACCTGATGAAGCTGCAGATCGAGCGCCCGGCCCGGCTGGTCGACGTCAATGCGCTGCCGCTGCAGGGCATCGAGGCCGGCGCCGACGGCACGCTGCGCATCGGCGCAACCGTGCGCAACAGCGATCTGGCGGCCCATCCGCTGGTACGCGAACGCTATCCGCTGCTGACGCGCGCGCTGCTGTCGGGCGCCTCCGCGCAGATCCGCAACAAGGCCACCACCGCCGGCAACCTGCTGCAGCGCACGCGTTGCCCCTACTTCTACGACACGGCGATGCCGTGCAACAAACGGCAGCCGGGTTCGGGATGCGCGGCGCTGCGCGGCAGCAACCGCATGCACGCGGTGGTCGGCCACAGCGAGGCCTGCATCGCCGTGCATCCGTCCGACATGGCGGTCGCGCTGAGCGCGCTCGACGCGCGCATCGAGACCGTGCAGCCCGATGGGCGCATGCGCGTGATCCCGATCCACCAGCTTTATCGCGCGCCGGGACAGACACCGCATCTGGAAACCGATCTAGCGCCCGGCGAGCTGATCGGCGCGGTCGTGCTGCCGCCGCCCCCGCCCGGCGTGCAGTCGTACCGCAAGGTGCGCGACCGCGCCTCGTTCGCTTTCGCGCTGGTGTCGGTGGCGCTGATCGCGCAGGTCGAAGGCGGCCGTCTGCAGAACGTGCGCGCGGCCTTCGGCGGCATCGCGCATCGTCCCTGGCGCGTGCCGGAGGCCGAGGCCATGCTGACCGGCAAGGCGCCGTCCGCGCAGCTGTTCGCCCGGGCCGCCGATACGGCGCTGGCCGGCGCGCGCGGCTTCGGCGGCAACGACTTCAAGATTCCGCTGGCCAGGCGGGTATTGCAGGCCAGCCTGACGCAGGCATCGCAACGCGACGGAGCCCACCATGGATGAACTTCAGCAGCGCCAGCGGAGAGATCAAAACGCCGGTCAACAATGGATCGGCACGCCGGTCGACCGGGTCGAGGGACGCCTCAAGGTCACGGGCCGCGCCGTCTACGCCTGCGATCACGTGCCCAACGGCCCGCTCGCCTACGGCTACCTCGTCGAAAGCGCGATCGCGCGCGGCCGCATCGCCGCCATCGATACCGAGGACGCCGCGCAGATGCCCGGCGTGATCCTGATCGTCACGCATCGCAACGCGCCGGCGCAGTCGCCCTATGGGCCGCCCAAGGTCGCGCGGCGCTTCGAGCGGCCCAAGCCGATGCTGGACAGCGACCAGGTGCGCCACTACGGCCAGCCGGTGGCGTTGGTGATCGCCGACTCGTTCGAGGCCGCGCGCGATGCCGCGGCGCGCGTGCGGGTGCGGTACACGCCCGAATGGGGCGCGAAATTCGACATGACCGCCGAGCTGCGCAACGCCTACGTGCCGGACGGCATCAATGCCGGCATGCCGCACGACACCGCGGTCGGCGACTTCGATGCCGCGTTCGCCGCCGGGCCGGTGCGAATCGACGCCACTTATACGACCCCGTACGAACACGTGAACCCGATGGAGCCGCACGGCACTGTCGCGCAGTGGTCGGGAGACCGGCTGCTGATCCATACCTCGACGCAGATGGTCGACACCTGCCAGATCGCGGTGTCGCGCACGCTGAATCTGCCGGCCGAGAATGTGCGCGTGGTCTGCAAGCATGTCGGCGGTGGCTTCGGCTCCAAGGTGCCGACCCATGCCGACGCGATCCTGGCGGCGATCGGCGCGCGCATGACAGGGCGGCCGGTCAAGGTCACGCTGACGCGGCAGCAGATGTTCGCCAACACCAACCATCGCACGGAAACACGCCAGCGCATCCGCCTGGCCGCCGGCCGCGATGGCCGCATGACCGCGCTGGCGCACGACGTCATCGAGCAGACCGCGATGTACGACGAATTCGCCGAGCAGACCGCGGCCTTCACGCGCTCGCTGTATGCGGCGCCGAACCGGCGCACCAGCCATCGGCTGGTGCGGCTGGACCTGCCGCCGTCGGACATCATGCGCGCGCCGGGCGAGGCCCCGGGCGCGCTGGCGCTGGAGTGCGCGGTCGACGAGCTGGCGCATGCGCTGCGAATGGACCCGATCGAACTGCGCATCCGCAACGAGCCGCGCGTCGATCCCGAGCGCAACGTCCCCTTCTCCACGCGCGGACTGGTCGCCTGCATGCGCGAGGGCGCCGAACGATTCGGCTGGTCGCGCCGGCCCACGACACCGGGCAATATGCGCGACGGACGCTGGCTGATCGGCTACGGCATGTCGGCGGCGATCCGGCCCAACTACCTGCAGGCGTCCAGCGCCGAGGTCACGCTGTATCGCGATGCCATTGCCCGCGTGCGGCTATCGATGACCGATATCGGCACCGGCACCTATACGATCCTGACGCAGATCGCGGCCCAATCACTGGGCCTGCCGCTGCAGGCGGTGCTGGTCGAGATGGGCGACAGCGACTTTCCGCCGACACCTGGCTCCGGCGGCTCCTGGGGTGCGGCCAGCACCGGCTCGGCCGTGTTCAATACCTGCGCCGCGCTGTGCCGCCGGCTTGCGGAGGTCGCCGCGGCGGACCGCGCCTCGCCGCTGTTCGGCACCGACCCGGCGCAGGCTCGCCTGGCGGACGGCCGCCTGCATGCCGGTGGCAGATCGGAGCCGGTGGGCGCGCTGCTCGCCCGTGCGATGCCCGACGGGCTCAGCGTCACCGGCGAGGTGCAGCGCGGTCCGGAATACCAGACTTATTCGCAGCACGCCTACGGCGCGCATTTCGCGGAGGTCGGCGTCGACATCGATACCGGCGAAATCCGGCTGCGGCGCATGCTGGGCGTGTTCGCGGCCGGCCGCATCCTGAACCCGAAGACGGCGCGCTCGCAGATGATCGGCGGCATGATCTGGGGCGTCGGCGCGGCGCTGATGGAAGAGACCACGGTGGACCCGCGCTACGGCGCCTTCGTCAACCGCGACCTGGCCGGCTACCACGTGCCCGCGCACGCGGACATCCCGGCGATCGACGCGGTGTTTCTCGACGAATACGACGACAAGGCCAATCCGCTCGGCGCCAAGGGCGTCGGCGAGCTCGGCATCTGCGGCGCCGGGGCGTCGTTGGCCAACGCCGTGTTCAACGCCACCGGCATCCGGTTGCGCAGCTATCCGCTGACGCTGGACAAGGTACTGGACGGCATGCAGGCTTGATGGGACGAAGGACAGGCATCGGCATCGGCATCGGCATCGGCGACGTTAGAATGCAAGGCGCGCAGTGAGCGCCGACGCGGTGAGCGCAAGATCAAGCCGCAAGCCAGCCGAACGCCGAGCGACCGTCATGCCCGTCCACGCCATCGATGCCCGCAATGCATGGGTGCCGCCCCCGGATTCTCCGCAGGCGCGCGCCCTCGCCCATGTCGCCGCACGCAGCCTCGGCGAGCCGATCGACCCGACGCTGCGCGTCACGCTCAATTTCCATCCCGACCGCCTGCACCGCGGCGTGCCGTTCCTGCAGGCGCTTGCCAACGACGGGGTCTATCGCTCGCAGTTCGAGACCGGCACCAGCAATGGCGGACTGACCGCGCACCCCGGCGGCGACCGCTGGCAGTGGGAGAGCCGGCTGTTCGGCGGCGCCTACGATGACGCCGCGCCGGCCGAGCGCCCGAAGTACGGCGCGCTCGATTTCCGCCGCCGAGCCACCGGCGGCTCGCCGCGCTTCGGCTCGGCGCATCTGCGGCTGACCGGCGCGGTGCTGGGCCGCACCACCTTCTGCTATCCCGACAGCGTCTACGAGCCCACCGCGTTCGGTGTGTCCGAGCGCATGGGCCTGATGGCGCTGGCAGCCACGCCGCAGCCCGACCCGCTCGATGACTATATCGAGGCGCAGGTGCACGGACCGGTCGATCTGGCGCGCGATGTCGAGGCGCTGGTGCTCGATCCCTGCTATCGCGGCACCGAAATCGAGGCGATGGCCCGCGCGCTGCCTTGCGCGCTGGAATGGCATGCGGGCTTCCGGCTGTCGGTCGACGAACTGCGCCGCCACCCCGGCTATCGCGGCCCGCGCTACGTCGAACTGGGCTGCGCGCTGGCACGCGGCGGCTGGCTGACGCCCGCGCTGATCGGCGAGGCGGCCCGCGGCGGCAGGCACGACTCTCAGGATCTGAAGAAGGTGTGGCACTGCCTGGCGTGCTTCGGCGACATGGGACTCACGGCCCCTGGTGCCGCCCCTGCCCTTCGGGCGGGCCCCTGAGCTCCTGCGGCTCGACGTAGCGGCCAGGTTTGACAGCCACCGTCCGTTCGGCCGGCTGCTGCCCGCGCAGCGAGCCGTAGCGGTGCGCGTAGAGCCAGGTGAATTCCGCCCCGAGCAGGAAGATCTGCGCGGAGTAGTAGACCCAGACCAGCAGCACCACCAGCGAGCCCGCGGCGCCGTAGCCGGACGCCACGCCGGTCTTGCCGATATACAGGCCGATCAGGAACTTGCCGAACGTGAACAGCAGTGCGGTCACCAGCGCGCCGAGCCAGACGTCGGGCCAGCGCACGCGGGCGCGCGGCATGATCTTGTAGATCATCGCGAACCCCGTGGTGATCACGGCCAGGCTGAAGACGAAATCGACGATATGGGCCACCGCTTCTTCCTCTCCGAAGAGCGGCGCCCAACCGCGCGACAGTGCCGCCAGCGCGGCGCTGGCCAGCAGCGAGACGATCAGCAGGAAGCCGATGCCGAGGATCATGCCGAATGACAGCACGCGCGCGCGCAGCAGTCCCCATAGCCCGGAGCTCTTCTGCCGTTCCGGCACGCGCCAGATGCGGTCGAGCGCGCTCTGCAGTTCCGCGAATACCGTGGTCGCGCCGATCAGCAGCGTGACAAGGCCGGCCAGCGTCGTCAGCGTGCTGGTCGCCGGCTCGCTGACCGCCGCCAGCATGTCCTCGATCGCCTTCGCGCCCTCGGTGCCGATAAAGCCCTGCAGCTCGGTGACGATGGCCCCGCGCGCCGCCTCGGCGCCGAACACCACGCCCGCCACCGAAATGACGATCAGCAGCAGCGGCGCCACCGAAAACACCGTGTAGTAGGCGATCGCCGCGCCCATGCTGGGCGCGTAGTCGTCGATCCAGGCGCTGACCGTGTCCTTCAGCAGTCCGTAGAGATTACGGACCGCGCCCACCGCGCGGCGCGGCATGGCGGCCTCGCGCTCAGCCCGCGGCCTGGCCGCCGGACCGATCGCCGGCAAACCTGGCGGCAAACAGCCGTTCGGTCAGTTCGCGCTCGGGCAGATGCACCAGGTCCTTGTCGACTTCCTCGGTCACCACGTTGGCGACCTGCGCGGGCAGGTGCTTGCGCAGCAGGCCGAGGAAGCGCGGCGCCGCGGCGATGCGCAACTCGTCATAGCGCTGCTTCTGCAGTGCATCGGCCAGATGCTCGGCAACGCGCCGGGCAAAGCCCTCGGCCTCGAGATGCAGTTCGTCCTCGCCGGCCGACGACGTGACGCTCGACGGCGCGCGCTGGCGGCCGGTGCCACCGCCCACCGCTGGCCCCGCGCCGGGACCCGCTCCCGCGCCCGCGCGGCGTCCGTACGCGTCGCGACGCAGGTCGGCGGCATCCGCATGCGCGCCGGCGTCGGTCAGTTCATCGATGCAGGCCAGTTCCTGGCCGGGCTTGTGCCCTTCGAGAATACGGGCGATGGCCTCGTCGGCCACCAGGACCCAGGTGGTTTTCATCGGATGCTCCTCTGCTGTGGGTGCCTGACGTCCGACGCGGGACGTGGTGGCCCCTGTCGATGGGATCGATGCGATCGCGTCCTACTGGCTGGTCGCGTCCTCGTCCCCGTGTTCGTCTCCCGCGACAGCGATCTTCACCGGGCCCTGCTGCTTGTTGCCCTGCTGGCCCTGGTCATCCTGCTGGTCCTCCTGCTTGAAGACCTTGCGCTGCTCGACGTTCTCGGCGCCACCGGCGGTCATGCCGTCGCCCAGCGTATTGCCGCTGCCGGAGACTCCTCCGGCGGCGCGCTCCTCTGCCTGTACGGTTTCATCGGTATTGGCGCCCTCGGGATCGGGACGCTGCGCCGGGTCCGCGGCGGCGTTCTGCTGTCTTGCGTCGCCGCCTTGCCCGGCTTGTCCGCGCTGTCCACCCTGCGGTTGCTGTGCCATGGTGTCCTCCATACGTCACGATGCCTGCAGGCAAGCTGCAAGAACCCTGCCATTGGCGGCGGCGCATGCGCAGCAGGGGCCGCAAACCGCGTCAGGACGCGCCTGCGGCCGGAGCAAGGCCTGTGCCGCCGGCATCGGCTCGCGCCCGGGCACCGGACCCGTGAGTAACAAATACCCGGCCGGTAAGGTTCTTCACGCGGTCTTTGCCGACGCTTCGCTGGTCCGCTGGGCGTACTTTCCGCCGAACCAGCGATGCACCGCGACATAGAACAGCGGTACCCAGAAGATTGCCAGCACCGTCGCGGTGATCATCCCGCCGATCACGCCGGTGCCGATCGCATGCTGGCTGCCCGAACCCGCGCCGACCGACGTGGCCAGCGGCACCACGCCCAGCACGAAGGCCAGCGAGGTCATCCCGATGGGCCGCAAACGCATCCGGCTTGCCTCGATCGCGGCCTCGACGATGCCCTTGCCCTGATCGTGCAGCGCCTTGGCGAATTCGACGATCAGGATCGCGTTCTTGGCCGACAGCCCCATCGTCGTCAGCAGGCCGACCTGGAAGAACACGTCGTTGGGCAGCCCGCGCGACAGCGTCGCCGCCAGCGCACCGACGATGCCCAGCGGCACGACCAGCATCACCGAGAACGGAATGGTCCAGCTCTCGTACAGCGCAGCCAGGCACAGGAACACCACCAGCAGCGACAGCGCATACAGCGCCGGGGCCTGCGCGCCGGACAGCCGCTCCTCGTACGACAGCCCGCTCCACGAATAGCCGACGCCGGCCGGCATCTGCGCCATGATGGCCTCGACCGCGGCCATCGCTTCGCCGGAGCTGTGGCCCGGCGCCGGCTCGCCCAGGATCTGGATTGCCGCGACGCCGTTGTAGCGCTGCAGCTTGGGCGAGCCATGGCCCCAGCTGCCGCTGGCAAACGCGGTGAAGGGCACCATCGCGCCGCGGTCGTTGCGCACGAACCATTTGGCGAGGTCGTCGGGATGCATTCGCGCATCGGGGCGGCCCTGCAGATAGACGCGCTTGACGCGGCCCTGGTCGATGAAGTCGTTGACATAGCTCGAGCCCCAGGCGATCGACACCGTGCTGTTGATCTCGGCCAGCGACACACCGAGCGCGCGCGCCTTCTCGTCGTCGATCTCCAGCCGATATTGCGGCTCGTCGTTCAGGCCGTTCATCCGTACCCGCTGCAATTCGGGACGTTGGGCCGCGAGCTGCAGAAAGCGGTCGCGCGCCTGCATCAATACCTCGCGCCCGACACCGGCACGGTCCTGCAGATAGACGTCGAAGCCGGTCGCATTGCCGAGCTCCATCACGGCCGGCGGCACGAAGGCGAAGGCCATCGCATCGCGCATGCCGCTGAACCGCGCCTGCGCGCGCCGGGCGAGATCGAACACGCTGGTCGCCTCGCCGATGCGTTCGTGCCATGGCTTGAGCAGCACGAAGGCAAAGCCGGAGCTCTGGCCGCGGCCGGCGAAGTTGAAGCCGTTGACGGTAAACAGCGACTGCACCACGCCGCCCTCTTCCTGCAGCAGATACTCGCGCAGCCGGTCCAGCACCTGCTGCGTGCGCTGCGCCGACGCGCCGGGCGGCGTCTGCACCTGGGCGAACAGCACGCCCTGGTCCTCGTCCGGCAGGAACGAGGTCGGAATCCGCGTGAACATCCATGCGGCCAGCGCCAGGATCAGCAGGTAGACGGCGAAGTAGCGGCCGCGCCGTTTGAGCACCGCCACCACGCCGCGTTCGTAGCCGCGCGTGGCCGCCTCGAAGCCGCGGTTGAACCAGCCCAGCGGGCCGCGTTTCGCCGCGCCGTGCCCATGTTCATGACCGTGCTGCGGCAGCGGGCGCAGCATGGTCGCGCACAGCGCCGGCGTCAGCACCAGCGCGACCAGCACCGACAGCACCATCGCGGACACGATCGTGATCGAGAACTGCCGATAGATGACCCCAGTGGAGCCGCCGAAAAACGCCATCGGCAGGAACACCGCGGACAACACCAGCGCGATGCCGATCAGCGCGCCCTGGATCTGGCCCATCGAACGGCGCGCCGCCTCCTTCGGCGGCAGTCCTTCCTCGGCCATCAGCCGCTCGACGTTCTCCACGACCACGATGGCATCGTCGACCAGCAGTCCGATGGCCAGCACCATGCCAAACATCGTCAGCGTATTGATCGAATAGCCGAACGCCGCCAGCACGCCGAAGGTGCCAAGCAGCACCACCGGCACCGCAATGGTCGGAATCAGCGTGGCGCGCACGTTCTGCAGGAACAGATACATCACCAGGAACACCAGCACCACGGCTTCGAGCAGCGTGCGCACGACGCCTTCGATCGACGCGGAGATCACCGGCGTGGTGTCGTACGGATAGACCACCTGCATGCCCGCCGGGAAGAACGGCTCCAGCTCGCCCAGCGTCGCGCGGATCGCCTTGGCGGTATCGAGGGCGTTGGCGCCGGTGGCGAGCCGGATCGCGATGCCGGAAGCCGGGCGGCCGTTGTACTGGGCATTGATGTTGTAGTCCTGGCCGCCGAAGCCGACCTCGGCCACGTCCTTGAGCCGGACCTGCGAGCCGTCGCCGTTGACCTTGAGCAGGATCTCGCGGAACTGCTCGGGCGTCTGCAGGCGCGTCTTGCCCACCACCGTCGCGTTCAGCTGCTGGCCGGCGACCGACGGCAGCCCACCCAGCTGGCCGGAGGCCACCTGCACGTTCTGCGCCTGGATCGCGGCGCGGACGTCCGACGGCGTCAGCTGATACGCGGTCAGCCTCGCCGGATCGAGCCAGATCCGCATTGCGTACTGCGCGCCGAACACCTGGAAGTCGCCGACGCCCGGCGTGCGCGACAGCGGATCCTGGATGTTCGACACGATGTAGTTGGCGAGGTCCTCGCGCGTCATGCTGCCGTCGCTCGACACCACGCCGACGATCATCAGGAAGTTGCGCACCGACTTGGTCACGCGGATGCCCTGCTGCTGCACCTCCTGCGGCAGCAGCGGCGTGGCGAGCTGCAGCTTGTTCTGGACCTGCACCTGCGCGATGTCCGGATTGGTGCCCTGCTCGAACGTGACGGTGATGGTCATGTTGCCGTCGCCGTTGCTCTCGGAGGAGATGTAGCGCAGGCGGTCCAGCCCATTGAGCTGCTGCTCGATGACCTGCACCACGGTGTCCTGCACGGTCTGCGCCGAGGCGCCGGGGTAGTTGACCTGGATCGCGATGGTCGGCGGCGCGATGGCCGGATACTGGCTGACCGGCAACGCGCCGATCGACAGCGCGCCCGCCAGCATGATCACCAGCGCGATGACCCAGGCGAAGATCGGGCGTTCGATAAAGAAGCGGGACATCGGGGCGCTCCGTTCAACGCTGCGAAACGGCGGCGCGCGCCGGGGGGGCCGCGACTGCGGAGGCGGGCGCGCTGGCCGGCGCTGCCCCCGCCAGCGGCAGCGCACGCACCTTCATGCCCGGCCGCACGAACTGCAGCCCATCGACGATCAGGCGCTCGCCCGGTTGCAGGCCCGCGCTGACCAGCCAGTTGTCGCCGATCACGCGTTCGGCGTCGATCCGGCGCAGTTCGACCTCGTCGTTCGCATTGACCAGCAGCGCCGTGGCCTGCCCCTTCGCGTCGCGCGTCACGCCGCGTTGCGGCGCCAGCATCGCGGCGGGCCGCACGCCCTGCTGCATCCGCGCGCGCACGAACATGCCGGGCAGCAGCTCGTGCCGCGGATTCGGAAACACCGCGCGCAAGGTCACCGAACCAGTGCCGGTGTCCACCGCCACCTCGGTGAACTCGAGCCGGCCCGGCTCGGTGTACTCGCTGCCGTCTTCGAGGATCAGCCGCACGCGGGCCGCGTTCTCCCCCGCCGCTTCCAGACGACCGGCCGCGAGATCGCGGCGCAGGCCCAGCAGCGCGGACGAGGGCTGCGTGACATCGACATAGATCGGATCGAGCTGCTGCACGGTGGCCAGCGCGTTGGCCTGGCCGTTGGTGGCGAGCGCGCCCTCGCTGGCGAAGGAGCGGCCGATGCGCCCGGAGATCGGCGCCAGCACCCGGGTGTAGCGCAGGTCGATCGCGGCGCGGTCCACCGCCGCCTGCGCGGTCAGCCAGGCCGCTCGCGCCTGCTCGTATTCCTGCTGGCTGACCGCCCGCTCGCGTGCCAGCCGCTCGTAGCGCTGTGCGGTCTGCCGGGCCGACTCCAGCGTCGCGGCGGCGCTGGCGTGCGCGGCCTGGTAGGTGGACGGATCGATCTGGTACAGCTGCTGGCCCTGCCGGACCTCGCTGCCTTCCTTGAACAGCCGCTTCAGGATGATGCCGTCGACCTGCGGCCGAACCTCGGCGACGCGGTAGGCCACGGTGCGGCCGGGCAGTTCGGTGCTGAGCGCCACCGGCTGGGGCTGCAGCGTGACATAGGCGACCTCGGGAGTGCGGGCAGCGGCGGGGGCATCCTGCCTGCCGCAGGCGGCAAGCGTCAATGCCGTCAGCAGGACCAGCGCGATCGCGGGCGTTGCCGCGAATGACAGGGAACGGGAGGTGTTGAAGACAGGGTCGGCAGGCATGGCGGCATCGGAGAACATCGGGCGGCACCGATGCTATCCGTCCATGCCGGTCACGGCGCTGGCGCCAGGCTGACGGTTTCGTCAGCTATCCGTGGTACGGCCCGCAGGCATAGCCTCGCGCTTCAGATAGCGCGGCACGAAGCGGCGGATCGCGCCATCAGGAAAGCGCACATCGACGCGTTCGCGCGTGGTCGCCACCACGGTGCCGACGCCATGGCGGCGGGCGCGCACCTTGTCGCCTTCGGCGAAACGCGGCGCGCTCGCGCCGGCTTTCGATTCGGGCAGCGGTTCGACCGGATGGCGCGCCGCCTCGGCCGCCCGCACGCAGCTGTCGCAGGTGCCGCAGCGTTCCGGGCCGCCATGTTCGCCGTAGTACTCCAGCAGCATCGCCCAGCGGCAGCTGCCGCTGCGCGCGTAGTGCAGCATCGCCTCGAGCGTGGCGCGGTCCTTGCCGCTGCGTTCGGCGTACTGGGCCGCGATGGTTTGCACCGCCTGCGCATCGTTCTTGCCCGGCTGCCGGCTGTAGCGGCCGTCCTTGTGGCGGCGCGCGATTTCCGCCTCGCACAGCATCGTCAGCGCGACCTGCAGCTTGCGCCTCGCCACGTTCGGCAGCCGTTGATGCAGCGCGTCGAGCGACAGCGGTTCGGCGGCATCGATGTCCCGCATCTCTGCGACGATCTGCTCGAGCGTATCGGCACTGGGATAGCGATTCGACAGGAAGAACTGCTGCACCCGCTTGTCGCGTTCGTCATGCAGCAGCGTGCAGCGCGCCGGCTCGCCGTCGCGGCCGGCACGGCCGGTCTCCTGATAGTAGGCGTCGAGGCTGCCCGGCAGCTGGGCGTGGACGATAAAGCGGACGTCGGGCTTGTCGATGCCCATGCCGAACGCATTGGTGGCGACCATCACGCGGCATTCACCGGTCATGAAGGCGGCCTGGCTGTCGCGGCGCTGCCCGGCCGTGCAGCGGCCGTGATAGAGCGCGACCTGCTGCCCGGCCTCCTTCAGGCCCGCATGCAGCCGCTCGGCTTCGCGAACCGTGGCCGTATAGACGATGCCGGCGCCTTTCTCGCGCGCGACGAGGCTGCGC
This sequence comes from Cupriavidus sp. JZ107, assembly GCF_053903255.1. Classification (NCBI taxonomy): domain Bacteria; kingdom Pseudomonadati; phylum Pseudomonadota; class Betaproteobacteria; order Burkholderiales; family Burkholderiaceae; genus Cupriavidus; species Cupriavidus sp. JZ107. The sequence continues at coordinate 1,810,340 of NZ_CP096480.1, forward strand.
ACCTGCGCCAGCCGCTCGTCGTCGCCGGCGACATGCTGGACCGCATAGATCAGATTGGGCCGGTACAGGCCGGCCTTCACCACGCACAGCGACTGCAGGTCCAGCTGCGCGGCGATATCGTGGATCAGCGCGTCGGTGGCGGTCGCCGTCAGCGCAAGCACCGGCGGCCGTCCGAGCGCACGGACCGCGTCAGGGATGCCGAGATACGCCGGACGGAAGTCATGTCCCCATTGCGAGATGCAGTGCGCTTCGTCGACGACCAGCAACGCGATGCGATTGCGCTGGATCGACGCGATGACCTCGGGGTCCTGCAGCTGTTCCGGCGTGGTCAGCACGATCCGCTCGTCGCGGCGAGCCACGCTGTCCAGCGCCGCATCGGCGGCGGCATCGCCGACGGCGCTGTTGACGACCGCCGGGTCCAGCTCGAGCCCTTCCAGTTTCTCGGCCTGGTCCTGCATCAGCGAGATCAGCGGCGAGACGACGACCGTCAGGCCGTCCAGGCACAGCGCCGGTACCTGGTAGCACAGCGACTTGCCGCTGCCAGTCGGCATCACCGCCAGCGTGTCGTGCCCCTTGAGCACGCTGTCGATGACTTCGGCCTGGCCGGGGCGCAGGCGCTGGATGTCGAAGCGCTCGCGCAGCAGGCGGCGGACGGAATCGGGCAGCGTGGTGGTCATGTCCGAGCGGCGGCTGCAATTTCCATGCCGCACGCGCCCCCCGCGCCGGTTCCACGATCCGGCCGCCGCGGTCCGTCTTTGAGAAAAATTGACACCCCCGAACGGACGGACTTACGCTCGGTCGTCCCTGGACATGCCCCGCACGCCGCCTCGCGCCGCCGCGCCGCAAGCCCTTGCGGCACCGCAGTCCCCCATACCCATAACGACAAATCTCTTCGAGACAGCCTCGCCGTGCCTTCCTCCCGCCTGACTCCCTCGCTGCTCAGCGAGTTGCGCCCCGCCCTGCCGATCCTGATCGGCGCCTCCGTGATGCTGAGCCTGGCGATGGGCCTGCGCCAAAGCCTGGGCATCTTCATGCCGCCGCTGACGCGCGATATCGGCATCTCGGTATCGGACTTCACCGCGGCGATCGCGGTGCAGAACCTCGCCTGGGGCCTGTTGCAGCCGATCGCCGGCGCCTGGGCGGTGCGGATCGGATTCCGCCCGCTGATGATGAGCGGCGCCGCGCTCTATGTGCTCGGGCTCGCCTTGCTGGCCGGGGCGCAAGGCATGCTCGGCGTCACGCTTGGCGCCGGCGTCGCCATTGGCGCCTCGATGGCCTGCACCGGCAGCGCGATCGCGATGGCGGTCGCCGCCCGGCCGATCTCGCCGACGCTGCGCAGCACGGTGCTCGGCATCGTGTCGGCCGCGGGCTCGCTGGGGGCACTGATCGCCGCGCCGATTGGACAGGTGGTCGCGCAAGGCTACGGCTGGCGTGTCGGCATGGTCGCCTTCGTCGTGCTGGCGCTGGCGATGCTGCCAGCCGCGTGGTTCGCCGGCCGGGTCGACCGGCTGCCGGCGCCCGTGTCGCCGAGCGGCATCGAGCAGAACGCCCGCCAGGCGCTGGGCACGGCGCTGCGCCATGCTCCCTTCCTGGTGATGGCGATGGCGTACTTCGTCTGCGGCATGCAGCTGGTCTTCCTGACCACGCACCTGCCGTCCTATCTCGATGTCTGCGGCATGGACGCGATGCTGAGTGCGCAGGCGCTCGGCGTGATCGGCGGCTTCAACGTGCTCGGCAGCCTGTTCTTCGGCTGGGCCGGCGGGCGCGTCAACAAGCTGCTGCTGCTCGGCGGCATCTACACGCTGCGCTCGCTGGCACTGATCTGGTATTTCTCGTCGGCGCCGACGCCGGAGAGCACGCTGCTGTTCGCCGCGGTGATGGGCTTCCTGTGGCTCGGCGTGGCGCCGCTGGTGGCGGGCTGGATCGCGGAGACCTTCGGGCTGCGCTGGCAAGCGATGCTGGGCGGCGTGGCCTTCTTCAGCCACCAGATCGGCAGCTTCGTCGGCGCTTTCGGCGGCGGCCTGCTGTTCGACGCGCTCGGCTCCTACACGCTGGCATGGCAGGTCGGCGTATCGCTGGGCCTGGCCGCGGGCCTCGCGCAGATCGCGTTCGCCGTGGCGACGCGGCCGCGGCCGCCACAGGTGGCGACGGCCTAGGCCGCGCCACCGGGCGGCGTTGCGTGCCGGAATGGCGCGACGGCGTTACTGCGCCGGACGGATGTTCTGATTGCCGCGGAACAGATTGTCCGGATCGTATTCGCGCTTGATCTGCGCCAGCCGCGCGTAGTTGGCGCCATAGGCGGCGTCGACCCGCGTGGTCTCGTCCTGCGTCAGGAAGTTCACGTAGACGCTGCCCAGCGCGAATGGCGTCAGCGCATCGAACAGGCCGCGCGTCCACTGGATGCAGCGCTTGTCGTCGGCGGGCTGCTGCCAGCGGCCGTGGATGTTCATCACGAAGTTGGCGTCGCGATGCGCGTAGGCCGTGGCGTCGACCGGCACGCGGCCGACCCGCCCGCCCAGCGCACCGATGAAGATTTCGCATTCCGGCGACGGCAACGTCGCCAGCCCGTCTTCCAGCACGGCCAGCATGCCGTCGTCGAGCCGCGCGAAATTGTGCGACTTCCAGTAGTTGCGCGCCCCCGGCGTCAGCAGCGGATCGAAGGCCTTCTGCCAGGCGGCATAGGGCATGGGCCCAAGATGCTCGCCATAGGGCTGGCCGAATTCGCGGATCGGTGCGATGGCGTCGGCACCTTGCGCCGAGGGGCCGATATGGCAGCAGGCCAGCACCATCACCGGTTTGCCGTGCACCTCGGGCGGCAGGAAGGGCAGCGGCGGCGCGAGGCGGAACACCGACCATACCGTCACGTCGTCCGGCGCCGAATCCATGAACTCCCGATAGCGCGGCAGCACCTGTGCCGCCTGTTCGAACGGATAGACCACCAGGCCGCCGTAGATTTCAGGTCCGACCGGATGCAGCTCGAACTCGAACTGCGTGACCACGCCGAAATTGCCCCCACCGCCGCGGATGGCCCAGAACAGATCGGGATCGTTGTCGGCATCGACACGGTGGTGTCTTCCGTCGGCCGTCACCATGTGCGCACCGAGCAGGTTGTCCACCGTCGTGCCGTACTTGCGGCTGATCCAGCCGAAACCGCCGCCCAGCGTCAGGCCCGCGACGCCGGTCGTCGAGTTGATGCCCAGCGGCGTCGCCAGCCCGAAGGCTTGCGCCTCATGATCGAAATCGGCCAGCGTCGCACCTGGCTCGACCCATGCGACCCGTGCCTGCGGATCGACCACGACCGATCGCATCCCCGATAAATCGAGCACCAGTCCCTCGTCGCAGACGGCGGTGCCGGCGATATTGTGGCCGCCGCCCCGCACCGCCGCGCGCATGCCATGTCTTGTCGCAAACCCGATCGCGCTGATCACGTCGGCGGCGCCGGCGCAGCGCGCGATCGCGGTCGGCCGGCAATCCACCGTGGCATTCCACACCTTTCTCGCTTCTTCATAACCCGGATCGTCGGCCTGCAATACCGCTCCCCGCATCCCCGACTTCCACTGGTCGATGGTTTCCCTGGTCACACTGGTCATGGCGCACCTCTCGTCTTGCTCTTGACGCAGCGTCCTCGACAGGCTGTCCGGCCTGGAGGCCGCGCGGTGGCACGGTGATGGCCATCACGTGGTATGTGTGCCCGGATCGATCGGTCTGCGACCTGCGAGGGATGAGGGTGGGAGGCGGGATCGGCGGAGGGCGCTGGTGCGGAACATTTAAGGCACGAGGTCGGCAAATGTAAAGCCACGCCGAAGCCCTGACATTGCAGACAAAGGCAAGCAGGTTTTGCCTGTGATGCCACCCGCCAGCGCTACAATCGCACCGTCGAAAAAGACAGCGGCGGTATCGGTTAGTCCGCCCGCTCCGGTTCCCGGAGTTCTGTCGGCGCCCGCCGACCCGCGACCTTCGCCTGCATCCGAGCGGGCGGGGTCGCGCGCGTCTACTTCGCCTGCCGCCTCGATCCCTGCCCGCTTCTTGCGGCGAAGCCTTTCGTTCGACGCTGGTCCGGCTGCCGCATCGGCATGCCGGTCCGCCCATTCAGCGAGGCCATCATGAAACAAAGCATCTCCGTCGTTACCCTGCCCGTCGCCGATCTCGACCGCGCCAAGGCGTTCTATTGCGGTGGACTGGGCTGGTCGCCGGTATTCGACAACGGCGATATCGCGTTCTTCCAGTTCAACGGATTGATCGTCGGCTTGTGGACCCAAAGCTCGTTCGAAGCGGAAATCCATGGCCCATCCAGCCCGGGCGCGCGCGGCTCGGCGCTGGGCCACAACGTCGAATCGCCCGAGGAAGTCGACCGGCTGATCGCCAAGGCCGTCGCCAGCGGCGCGACACTGGTGTCGCCGGCGCGCGCCTTGTCGTGGGGCGGTTATTCCGGCTATTTCGCCGATCCGGACGGGCATCTGTGGGAGGTGGCCCACAACCCCGCCTGGCCGATCTCGCCCGAGGGCTACGTCACCTTCGCCAGCTGACCGCTGCCGCCAAAGGCGCCGGTGTCGGAATCGGCTGACAGCCGATGCGGCCCGACGCCGGTGTCCTGCGATCGCCGCCCCGGCCTATGCTGGTCCACGTTTGGACCGCATGGGCCGACACGCAACCGGGAGAGGCGATGGACTGGATCGACATGCTGCAATGGCCCGCGATGGCCATCACCGTCGCGGCCACCTGGCTGATCGGTTCGCGAGTCGCCACGCGCCGTAAGGTTGGCTTCTGGGTCTTCCTGCTGAGCAACGCACTGTGGGTCATCTGGGGCCTGCACACCAGCGCCTATGCGCTGGTGGTGCTGCAGTTCGCGCTGGCCGCACTCAATCTGCGCGGGATGCGCAAGGCCAGGCAGATCGAACAAAACGGGGAAACGCAGCCGGGGCCGGCCGGGAGCGCGGAGGCGCAGTAGCCGTGGCCCCAAGTGAATTGCCCCGGTAGCGGATCAGCGTCGTTCCGCGCAACCAGACTCCACCCATCCCGCGGTGTGCCCCGCACCCCACCTTCCACTACACTTGCGGCTTTCCTATTCCGTGCCGGCATCGTTCCAGGCCTCGGCTCGCCGGCCGAGTTGAACAACAAGAAATCGTGTCCTCCGCATCGTCCCAAGACCGCTCCACCCTGCTCGCCGTGCTCGCCCTGATGGGATCGATGGCATCGCTGTGCGTCGGCACGTCGTTTGCCAAAAGCCTGTTCGATGCGGTCGGCGCGCAGGGCACCACCGCGCTGCGGGTCGGGTTTTCCGCGCTGATCCTGCTGGTGGCGTGGCGGCCGTGGCGGTGGCCGCTGAAGGGGGCCGATGCGCGCGCCATTGCGCTGTACGGCGCGGCGCTGGGTGCGACCAATCTGATGTTCTACATGTCGTTGCGGACCGTGCCGCTCGGGCTGGCGATTGCGATCGAGTTCACGGGGCCGCTGGCCGTGGCCATCGCCTCGTCGCGGCGCGCGCTCGATTTCGTCTGGATCGCCTTCGCGGTGGCGGGACTGCTGTTGCTGCTGCCGTTGCGGGAGCACGCCGACAATCTCGATCCCGTCGGCATCGGCTACGCGCTCGCCGCCGGGGTCGGTTGGGCGCTCTATATCATCTTCGGCCAGCGCGCCGGCAATGCGCATGGGGGCCAGGCGACTTCGCTAGGCTTGCTGATGGCGTCGTTGGTGGTATTCCCGTTTGGCCTCGCCCATGCGGGCACGGCACTGTTCAGCCCGCCGTTGCTGCTGGCGGGGTTGGCCGTCGGCGTGCTGTCCAGCGCGATTCCCTATTCGCTGGAGATGGTCGCGCTCAAGCGGCTGCCGCGGCGGACCTTCGGCATCCTGCTCAGCATGGAGCCGGCGATGGGTGCGTTGGCGGGCCTGGTGATGTTGCACGAGCAGCTGAGCGCCACGCAATGGCTGGCGATCGGCTGCATCATCGTCGCTTCAATTGGCTGTACCGCGACGGCCGGTGCGCGCCGCCCGGCCAAGACGGACGCGCGCGGCACAGGCACCGCCGCTTGAGCACGCGCGACGCCCCGCCGTGACGGGGCCTTGGTCACGCTCAGGCGACCTTGTAGCGCTCGAGCCAGTGCGCGTACGGCGCGGGCAGGGTCCACGAAGGGCGGTCCACGCCGAGCGCCTTGGCTGCGTGGTACGGCCAATGCGGATCGGCCAGATGGGCGCGACCGACCATCACCAGATCCAGCTGCTGCTGGGCGACGACGCGTTCGGCGAGCTGCGGCGTATCGATGCCCCAGGCCGAAGCCACCGGCAGGCCGGTCTCGCGACGGACCCGCTCGGCCACCGGCGCGAGGAATGCCGGACCCCACGGAATGTTCGCCTGCGGCGTCGAAAAGCCGACGCTGACGCTGAGCATGTCCAGCCCTTCCTGCTTGAGCCGCTGCGTCAGCGCGATGGCTTCGCTCAGCGTTTCCTCGTCGCGGCCGTCGTATTCGATCACGCCAAAACGCGCGGTCAGCGGCAGGCGCTCGGGCCAGACCTTGCGCACCGCCGTCAGCGTCTCGACCAGGAAGCGGCCACGGTTTTCCGCGGAGCCGCCGTAGGCGTCGTCGCGCTGGTTGGAGTGGGGCGAGAAGAAGCTCTGCGCCAGATAGCCATGCGCGAAATGCAATTCCAGCCATTCGATGCCGAGGTCGCGCGCCCGCTCGGCGGCCGCGACGAAGTCCGCGCGGACGCGGGCGATATCGTCCAGCGTCATCGCGCGCGGCACCTTGGGCAGGCCGGCACCGAAGGGGATCGCCGAAGGCGCGATCGTCTGCCAGCCGCGCGGATCGCCTTCGGCAATGTGGTCATCGCCTTCCCACGGCCGGTTCGCGCTCGCCTTGCGTCCCGCGTGGCCGATCTGGATGCCAGGCACCGCGCCAGCGGCCTTGATGGCACCGACCACGGGGGCGAAGGCCTCGGCCTGCTTGTCATTCCACAGCCCGGCGCATCCCGGGGTAATGCGGCCTTCCGGCGAGACGGCGGTGGCCTCGGCGATCACCAGACCGGCGCCGCCGCGCGCGATGCCGGCCAGGTGCACCTTGTGCCAGTCGTTGATGACACCATCCTCGGCGACGTACTGGCACATCGGCGGCACCGCGATCCGGTTGCGCAGCGTGACATCTTTCAGTTGGAACGGTTGGAACAGCGCGGACATCTATCGTTTTCCTTCAGTGAGATCGAAACAGCGGGTAAAGCCAAGTGGCAAGGTGGCAAGGCGGCAGCGCGCGGCGGGCTCAATGGTCCCGTGCCGCCACGGCGCCGAGCAGCGCGTGCGCGACCGCCTCCGAGGAGGCCGGATTCTGACCGGTGATCAGCAGGCCGTCGGTGACGGCATACGGCTGCCAATCCGCGGCCTTTTCGTAGCGGCCGCCATGGGCCGTCAACATGTCCTCGACCAGGAACGGCACCACGTCGGTCAGGCCGACCGCCGCTTCCTCGGTATTGGCAAAGCCCGTCACCGTCTTGCCCTGGACCAGCGGCTTGCCGTCCGGTCCCTTGACATGGCGCAGGACGCCCGGCGCGTGGCACACCGCCGCGACCGGCTTGCCGGTGGCAACGGCGCGTTCGATCAGCGCGATCGAGTGCCGGTCTTCGGCAAGGTCCCACAGCGGCCCGTGGCCGCCCGGGTAGAACACCGCGTCGAAATCGTCGATCGACACGTCGGCCAGCTTGCGCGTCGATGCCAGCGCGGCGCGCGCCTCGGCATCGGCCTCGAAACGCCGGGTGGCGTCGGTCTGCGAGGCCGGGTCGCTGCTCTTCGGATCCAGCGGCGGCTGTCCGCCTAGCGGCGAGGCCAACGTGATATCGACGCCCTGGTCGCGGAACACGTAGTACGGCGCCGCCAGTTCCTCCAGCCAGAAGCCGGTCTTCTGGCCGGTGTCACCAAGACGGTCATGCGAGGTCAGTACGATCAGCAGTTTCATGATGCGAATCCTTGTCGGTTCAATCGAACGGCCACCGGGAATTAGACCGGTCGTCTAGTAACGAAACCAAAAAAAACGACGCGCCTTCCGCGTCGCCACTGGCGGTGTCTTTCCGCCAGCCGTGCTCTGCTACGACAGCTTCAACAATTGCCGCGTCGCGGCCATCGCCAGCGCGAACGGCTTGCCGTCCTGCCGGAATTTCCCCAACAGCGTGGCGCCGAGCCACAACTGGTACAGCGTGGCCGCCAGTTCGTACGGATCGTCGATCCCACGCAGCGAGCCATCGCGCAAGGCCGCCTCGATACAGGCGCCCAACCGCTGCACGATCTGCCCGGTGCCGCGTTCCAGCACGCCGCGCATCGCCTGCGACAGGTCGCACACCTCTGCGCCAAGCTTCACCGCCAGGCACTTGCCCTCCGGGTCGTCCGCATTCTGCGCGTTCTGCCACACGTTCCAGTAGCGCAACAGCCGCTGGCCGTGATCGCCCTCTCCGCGCACCAGCATTTGCTCCAGGTGCGTCAGATAGTCGGTGAAATAGGATTCGAGCAAGGCCTCGCCGAACGCTTCCTTGGAGCCGAAATAGTGATAGAACGAGCCCTTTGGCACCCCTGCGGCCTGCAAGATCTCGTTCAGCCCCACCGCCGAAAATCCCTTGCGGAGCATGATCGGCTTGGCCGTGTCGAGGATGTGCTGGCGGACGTCAGCGGTGGTGGAGGGTGGCATGGGGTCGATGATACCAGAATTAGACCGGTCGTCTAGTAGCGGACGCCGGAGGGTGAAGGTCGGTAGTTTTGCGAATCGGCATTCTTGTTCGCTTTTGTCCCGATGCGCCGCACTAGCTGTATGGATGCACAGTATATTCGTGACCTCCCTTCTCTAATGAAGGGGTTGCAAATGGCTCCGTCTGGACAAACCGTGCCCAACCGGGCGAACTCCCAGACACTCGCTGGTAAGGGACCAAACCGTGCCCAAGCAGGACTATCCGCCGTTGTGGCCTCCCGGCCGTCACAGGATCACGCTTTCGGACTTTCGCGCCGTCGCGGTGGAACGGTTCCCGCGCGACGGGCGGCGGCGAGAGTTGTATCTTCGGTTGGAAGCCTGGATAAAGAAGCTTCAGTCCCTCGGTGTCAAGGCAACACTCTGGCTCGACGGGTCGTTCGCCACGGAAAAACCCGGCCCCCGTGACGTCGATTGCATCCTTTGGAATCCCCGAGTGGATGGCGAGATGACGGAGGGTACAAAAGAACTCCTTGCGCCGCTAATCGACAAGAACCATGTAGACAGTGAGTTTGGGCTGGATTTTTTTATGGAGGGACCCTGGAGCGGCGACCGTTTCCAGCGAGAGGCTTACTGGTCTGGCGTTTTTGGTTTTTGCCATGATCGGATTACAGCGAAAGGATTCGTGGAGATCGCATTGTGAGCGCGGAATTTCTTGAACAGCATGTAAAGGCTTTGATTGCGGTTGCCCGGGAAACAGAGGAACAACTAGCGAAGGATCCTTATGACTTCTGGTGTGCTGCAGCGCTAAAAGTACAGTACCAAGCCATCGCCAAGGCTTGGCGCGAGCTTGCCGTTGCACGAGCAGAACAGACGCAGCAACCATTGGAATTGCGCTTGATTGCGCCTCCCGCGAAGGTCCAGGGTTGGAGCAGCACCTGAATGGCTCCATGCGAGCCGCTCCTGCAGGGTCCGGATATTCACGCTACCCTGTCGCGCTCCAATTGAAGATTCCGACCGTCGTTCGGATCCAATCCCTCTGTCAGGAATCCCCACATGCCCCAACCCCAACCGCTGAAAATCGATTTCGTCTCCGACATCGCCTGCCCCTGGTGTGCGATCGGCCTTTCCTCGCTGCAATTGGCGCTGTCCCGTCTTGGCGACGAGGTCGATGCCCGGGTCGTGCTGCACCCGTTTGAACTGAACCCCGACATGGGACCCGGTGGCGAGGCCATCGTCACTTATCTGGGCAAGAAGTACGGCCGCACGCCGGCGCAGATCGCTGAGACGCAGGCGATGATCCGGGAGCGCGGCGCCGACGTCGGGTTCTCGTTCGGTCCGCGCGAGCGCGTCTACAACACCTTCGACGCGCATCGCCTGCTGCATTGGGCCCGGCTCCAAGGCAGGCAGTTGCCGCTGAAGCTGGCGCTTCTGCAGGCCTATCATGGCGACGGCAAGGATCCGAGCGACCATGGCGTGCTGGTCGAGGCGGCGCAATCGGCGGGCCTCGATGGTGCCGCGGCGCGCCGCGTGCTCGAGAACGGCGACTATGCCGACGAGGTCCGCGCCGAGGAACGGGAATACCAGTCGATGGGCATCCAATCGGTGCCGTCGATCATCTTCAACGATCGCTATCTGGTCACCGGCGGTCAGCCGGCGGAAGCGTTCGAACAGGCGATCCGGCAGATCCTCGCTGAAGGCCCCGAAAGCGCTGAAGGCTGAACACGCCGCCGCGGCTCAGCGCATCGAGAACCAGTTCTCCGGCAGCCACTCGGTGGCGTGCCGGGCCGGCGGATTCAGCGTCAGCGTGGCCTCGTGCAGTAACGCGTCGTCCGGATGCAGCCGCACCGAGAAACCGTGCTCGCGCAGGATCGCCAGCATCCGGCGGTTCTCGCTCAATACCTCACCCCGCAGCGCACGCAGGCGTTGCGCGCTGGCGCCCTGCACCAAGGTCTGCACCAGCCGGCGGCCGATGCCGCGCCCCTGCCAGCGGTCGGTGACGACGAGGGCAAGTTCGGCGACGCCCGCTTCCCCCACCGCGTATTCCCCATTGGCGACGATGATTTCCTCGCCGCCGCCATCGCCATCGCCGCGGGCCGTGACCACAAGCGCGGAGCGGCTGCGGACGAACTGCCCGATCAAGTCGTCCGACACCAACCCACCGGTCAGGAAGCGGTAGTAGCGGCTCTCGCGCGACAGGCCGTCGACGAAGGCCCGCTGGCGGACGAAGTCATCGAGACGTACGGCGCGCGCCGTCAGCATCTGGCCACCCTTGACGGTCCAGGTCTGCGGAAAGTCGCCGAAGGCCAGGGGCCTGGCAAACAGGAAGGGAGCGATCTCGGCGGCACGCAAGACGGCGGGCATGGCTGGCATCCTGACTTCATTTATCGTAGCCAGAGTATAGGCGAGATCCTGACTTTTGCAAATGAAGTCAGCCTGCTATGCTGCGATCATGGAACCGACCTCCGAAGACCTCCGTCATTGTTCGATCGCCGGCACGCTCGCTCTGATCGGCGAGAAATGGTCGATGCTGATCCTTCGCGACGTGCTGAGCGGCGTCAGCCGCTTTGACGACTTCCTGTCCCGGCTCCAATGCTCGCCGGCCGTGCTGTCCGCCCGGCTCAAGACGCTGACCGAGGCCGGGCTGCTCCGGCGGGTCAGCTACCGCGAGCCGGGGGCGCGGGAGCGCTTCGCCTACCGGCCTACGCGCGCCGCCGTCGAACTGCTGCCCGTGCTGATTGGCTTGATGCAGTGGGGCGACCGCCATCTGAGGGATGGCTGCGGCCTGGTGGAGGTGCGCTCGGCCACCAGTGGTCTCAAGGTCCATGCCGCGTTGGTCGACGAGGCTGGCAACGAAGTGCCTTTGAACGAACTGAAGACCGTGCGATCGCGTCATGCGATGCCGGCCCGGCTGGACCAGTCCAACGCTTCGCCCTCCTCCCCGCAAGCGGACGTCACCCCTGGCGCGCCAGACCTCGCCAGCGCCGGCTGACCCCGCGCACCGCCGCCGCGCATTGCGGCGCACCATCGTCGTGCCGCCCCGCCCCAACAGCGCGCATCGCGTGATCTTTGCCGCGCTGCCGCAGCGTCGTATCCGCATCGAACAGCACAAAACCCGCTGGCATGCCGCTTGCTGAATTGTGACGCGAGCGGACCAACGGCGGCCCGCTCCAGACACACAGCGCGTCGGCGGTCTTCACCGCCGGCGTCAGGACAACGGCGTCCCCTGAACCGATCGCATCGCCTGCATCGGCTCTCGGGACGCCTTTTGTTTTCTTGGAGCCAGCATGGCAGCGACCCTCAGCCCGGATGCAAGCCTGAATTCCAGCGCGGAAAGCAAAGCGACCCGCATCGCGCTGTTCACCTTCCGCACGCCACAGATGCGCGCCTTCCATATGACGTGGATGGCGTTCTTCGTCTGCTTCTTCGCCTGGTTCGCCTGCGCGCCGCTGATGCCGATGCTGCGCGGCGAGTTCGGACTGACGCCCGATCAGGTCGCCAACATCAATATCGCGGCCGTCGCCGTGACGATCCTGGTGCGGCTGATCATCGGCCCGCTGTGCGACCGCTATGGGCCGCGCAAGGCCTATACCGGCCTGCTGGTGCTCGGCTCGATTCCGGTGCTGGGCGTGGCGATGGCGCAGACCTACGAGGCCTTCCTGTTTTTCCGGCTGCTGATCGGCGCGATCGGCGCGAGCTTCGTGATCACGCAGTACCACACCTCGGTGATGTTCGCGCCGAACGTCGTCGGCACCGCCAATGCCGCGTCCGCCGGCTGGGGCAATGCCGGCGGCGGCGCGGCCCAGGGCCTGATGCCGCTGCTGCTGGCCGGCGTGCTGATGCTCGGCGTCAGCGAGACGATGGGCTGGCGGGTCGCGCTGCTGGTTCCCGGCGTTGCGATGCTGCTGATGGCCGCGCTGTACTGGCGCTTCACGCAGGACTGCCCGCAGGGCAACTACGCCGATCTGCGCGCGCGCGGCGTCGCCATCGACGGCGGCAAGAAAGGCGGCTGGGCCAGCTTCGTCGCCGCCAGCGCCAACTACCGGGTATGGCTGCTGTTCGTGACGTACGGCGCCTGCTTCGGCGTCGAGATCTTCATCCACAACGTCGCCGCGATGTACTTCGTCGACAAGTTCGAACTGTCGCTGAAGGCCGCGGGCCTGGCCGCGGCGAGCTTCGGCCTGCTGGCGCTGTTCGCCCGCGCGCTGGGAGGCTGGGCCTCGGACAGGGTTGCGCGCACGCACGGCCTGAGCGCTCGCACCACGCTGCTGTTCGTGCTGATGCTAGGCGAGGGTCTTGGCCTGCTGTGGTTCTCGCAATCGAATTCGGTCGTGCTGGCGGTGATCGCGATGCTGGCCTTCGGCCTGTTCACGCACATGGCCTGCGGCGCGACCTATGCGCTGGTGCCGTTCATCGACCGCAAGGCGCTGGGCGGCGTGTCCGGAATCATCGGCGCGGGCGGCAATGTCGGCGCGGTCGCCGCCGGCCTGCTGATGAAGGGCCTGGGCAGCCTGCAGCAGACCCTGATGGTGCTCGGCGTGCTGGTGGTGCTGTCGGCGCTGTGCGCGGTGGCGGTGCGCTTCTCCGCGGAGCACAAGGCCCGCGAACAGGCACTGCTCGAGAACGCGCTCGCCAGCTAGCCAATACCGCCTGCCCCACTGCCGACAACAACGCACCACGAGATGCCCACGCAGGCGCCCACGAACAAGGAACGCATCATGAAGCTCGTCATCATCGGCCACGGCATGGTCGGCCACAAACTGCTCGAATGCCTGGCGCAGGCACGCGAAGAAAGCGGCGCCAACCTGCAGGTCACCGTGCTGTGCGAGGAACCGCGCCCCGCCTATGACCGCGTTCACCTGTCCGAATTCTTCGCAGGCAAGAGCGCCGACGACCTGTCGCTGGTCGAGCCGGGCTTCTTCGACGAGACCGGCTTCGCGCTGCGGCTGAACGCGCGCGCTACCGCGATCGACCGGACCGCGCGCACGGTCACCGTCTCGACCGGCGAGACGCTGCACTACGACAAGCTGGTGCTGGCGACCGGTTCCTACCCGTTCGTGCCGCCGGTGCCCGGCCGCGATCGCGCCGACTGCTTCGTCTACCGCACCATCGAGGATCTGGAAGCGATGCGCGAATGTGGCGCGCGCTCGCGCACCGGCGTGGTGGTCGGCGGCGGCCTGCTCGGCCTCGAATGCGCCAAGGCGCTGCACGACATGGGCCTGCAGGCCCATGTGGTCGAATTCGCGCCGCGGCTGATGGCGGTGCAGGTCGACGATGCCGGCGGCCAGATGCTGCGGCGGAAGATCGCGGCGCTGGGCGTCACCGCGCATACCGGCAAGAACACCGTCGAGATCGTCGACGGCGAGGACGGCACGCACCGGATGCGCTTCGCCGACGGCACGCACCTGGACACCGACATGATCGTGTTCTCGGCCGGCATCCGCCCGCGCGACGAACTGGCGCGCGCCGCGGGCCTTGCGATCGGCGAGCGCGGCGGCATCGTGATCGACGACCAGTGCCGCACCTCCGATCCGGACATCTTCGCGATCGGCGAATGCGCGCTGTGGCAGGGCAAGATCTTCGGCCTGGTCGCGCCTGGCTACGACATGGCCCGCGTGACCGCGAGCCAGTTGCTCGGCGATGAGGCGGCCTTCACCGGCGCCGACATGAGCACCAAGCTCAAGCTGATGGGCGTGGACGTGGCCAGCCTCGGCGACCCGCACGGTCGCACCCCCGGCGCGCGCGTCTACCAGTTCGCCGACGAGCGCAAGGAGGTCTACAAGAAGCTGGTGGTGTCCGAGTGCGGCACCTACCTGCTCGGCGGCGTGCTGGTCGGCGATGCGGCCGAGTACGGCACGCTGCTGCAGATGATGCTGAACCGGATGCCGCTGCCGGAATCGCCCGAATTCCTGATCCTGCCGTCCTCCGACGGCAAGGCAAAGCCGGGCCTCGGCGTCGATGCGCTGCCCGACGGCGCGCAGATCTGCTCGTGCAACAACGTCTCCAAGGGCCAGATCTGCGCCGCGGTCGGTGACGGCGCCACCAGCATCGGCGCGCTGAAGTCCTGCACCAAGGCCGGCACCGCCTGCGGCGGCTGCGTGCCGCTGGTCACGCAGCTGATGAAGGCCGAGATGAAGAAGCAGGGGCTGGTGGTCAACAACCACCTGTGCGAGCACTTCGCCTACTCGCGCCAGGAGCTGTATCACCTGGTCCGCGTCGGCGGCTTCCGCACCTTCGACGCGCTGCTGGGCGCGCACGGCAAGGGCCACGGATGCGATATCTGCAAGCCCACCGTCGCCAGCATCCTGGCCTCCTGCTGGAACGAGTTCGTGCTCAAACCCGAGCACGCGAGCCTGCAGGATTCGAACGACTACTTCCTGGCCAATATCCAGAAGGACGGTACCTATT
This sequence comes from Cupriavidus sp. JZ107, assembly GCF_053903255.1. Taxonomy (NCBI): domain Bacteria; kingdom Pseudomonadati; phylum Pseudomonadota; class Betaproteobacteria; order Burkholderiales; family Burkholderiaceae; genus Cupriavidus; species Cupriavidus sp. JZ107. The sequence continues at coordinate 1,825,402 of NZ_CP096480.1, forward strand.
CGGTGGTGCCTCGCATGCCGGGCGGCGAGGTCACGCCGGACGGGCTGATCGCGGTCGGCCGCGTGGCCAAGAAGTTCGGCCTCTACACCAAGATCACCGGCGGCCAGCGCGTGGACCTGTTCGGCGCGCGGGTCGAACAGCTGCCTTTGATCTGGGAAGAGCTGATCGCGGCCGGCTTCGAGTCGGGCCACGCCTACGGCAAGTCGCTGCGCACCGTGAAGTCGTGCGTCGGCTCGACCTGGTGCCGCTATGGCGTCGGCGATTCGGTTGGTCTCGCGATCGAGCTGGAGAACCGCTACAAGGGCCTGCGCGCGCCGCACAAGATCAAGTTCGGCGTGTCGGGCTGCACGCGCGAATGCGCCGAGGCGCAGGGCAAGGACATCGGCGTGATCGCCACCGACAAGGGCTGGAACCTCTACGTCTGCGGCAATGGCGGCATGAAGCCGCGCCATGCCGAGCTGCTCGCCAGCGACCTGGACCGCGATACGCTGGTCCGCTACATCGACCGCGTGCTGATGTTCTACGTGCGCACCGCCGACCGCCTGCAGCGCACCAGCGTCTGGCGCGACAACCTCGAAGGCGGCCTCGACTATCTGAAGGCCGTGGTCGTCGACGACAGCCTGGGCATCGCGGCCGAGCTCGAGGCACAGATGCAGCTGGTCGTCGATACCTACGAATGCGAATGGAAGAAGGCCGTCACCGATCCGCAGACGCGCCAGCGTTTCCACCATTTCGTCAACAGCGAGCGAGGGGACGAGCATGTCGTGTTCGTACAAGAACGCGGCCAGATCCGTCCGGCCACGCCGGAGGAAAGGAACCTGCAACGCGTGGCCGGCGGCGGCATGCCGGCGCAGCGCCCGGTGGCGGTGCCGCTGGTGCGCATCGATCGGGTCGCCGAGGCGGACCCGGTAGCGTGATGGCCTCGGTCTTCGCCCCCGCGGAAGCGGGGGCCCAGCGTCTTCAGTCCACGTTCGAAGTCACTGGGTCCCCGCATTCGCGGGGACGACGAGTATTGAACGCGTACCGAACAAGTACCAAACCCAGCCGTACCAGGAGTCATCCATGAGCCAGCTTGCCACCCACGCCTCCGAACAATGGACCGCGGTCTGCGCGCTGCGCGACATCGTGCCGAACACCGGCGTCTGCGCGCTGGTCGGGCACCGTCAGATCGCGGTGTTCCGCGTCGGGCCGGACAACCAGGTCTTCGCGATCGACAACTACGATCCGAACGCCGATGCGGCGGTACTCTCGCGCGGTCTGGTGGGCAACCTGGGCGACCGGCTGGTGGTGGCCTCGCCGATCTACAAGCAGCATTTCGACCTGCGCACCGGCGAATGCCTCGAGGCGCCGGAGCATTCGGTGCACGCCTACCCCGCTCGAGTCTACGACGGCAAGGTATGGGTGGCGGAATGACCCACACCGACAAGCCCCGCCTGGTCGTGGTCGGCAACGGCATGGCCGGCATGCGCACCGTCGAGGAGCTGCTGGCGCTCGCGCCCGATCTGTACGACATCACCGTGTTCGGCGCCGAGCCGCACGGCAACTACAACCGCATCCTGCTGTCGCCGGTGCTGGCCGGGGAAAAGACGGTCGACGACATCATGCTGCATCCGCGCGAGTGGTATGCGCGCCATGGCATCACGCTGCTGGCCGGCGATCCGGTCGTGGCGATCGATCGCGCGCGCCGGCTGGTGCGCTCGCGGTCCGGCAAGGAGATCCGTTACGACCGGCTGCTGCTGGCCACGGGCTCGCGCCCGTTCATCGTGCCCGTGCCCGGACACGCGCTCGACGGCGTGATCGCGTTCCGCGACATCCAGGATGTCGAGACGATGCTGGCCGCCGCGCGCGCGCATCGCCATGCCGTGGTGATCGGCGGCGGCCTGCTGGGGCTGGAGGCGGCCAACGGCCTGCTGCGCCAGGGCATGGACGTCACCGTGCTGCATCTTGGCGACGCGCTGATGGATCGACAGCTGGACGCCAACGCCGCCGCCCTGCTCAAGCGCACGCTGGAGCGGCGCGGCCTGCGGATCCTGCTCGGCGCCAATACCAGCGAGATTCTCGGCGAGACGCGGGTTACCGGCGTGCGCCTGGCAGACGGCACGCAGATCCCGGCCGATCTCGTCGTGATGGCCGCCGGCGTGCGTCCGAACGCCGAACTCGCCCGCGCCGCCGGCCTGCATTGCGAGCGCGCGATCGTCGTCGACGACACGCTGCAGACCTACGATCCGCGCATCTATGCCGTCGGCGAATGCGTGCAGCACCGCCAGGCGACCTTCGGACTGGTCGCACCGATCTGGGATCAGGCCCGCGTCTGCGCGGCGCATCTGGCCGGCGCCGGGCACCGGCGCTATGTCCAGCAGGCCACCGCCACGCGGCTGAAGGTCAGCGGCGTCGAGCTGTACTCGGCCGGCGACATCGTCGGCGGCGAGGACAGCGAGGACCTGGTGCTGCGCGACCCGCGCCGTGGCATCTACAAGCGCCTGGTGCTGCAGCAGGGCCGCCTGGCCGGCGCGGTGCTGTATGGCGACGTGCAGGACGGTCCGTGGTATTTCGAGTTGATCCAGAACGGCACGCCGATCGGCGCGATCCGCAATCGGCTGCTGTTCGGCAAGGCGCAGTGCGAGGCGGTGGCCGCGTGACGACATGGTGGGCGATACCGTCGTCGTCCCCGCGTGCACGGGCACGAATGTGACATCACGGCGCCAACATGGAATCCAGTAGCAAGGGGCAAGGTGTGAAACTCTCCGATATTCCAGTCGCTATCGCCGAAGACGCCGCGGCGCGGTCCAAGCCGGTGGCGAGCGTGCAGACGACCTGCCCCTACTGCGGCGTCGGCTGCGGCGTTCGCGCGCAGCGGCACGCCGACGGCACCGTCGAGGTCTCCGGCGATCCATCGCATCCCGCCAACGCGGGACGGCTGTGCGTCAAGGGCTCGGCGCTGGCCGAAACCGTCGACCTGAACGACCGCCTGCTGCATCCGCAATTGCGTGAGGCCGACGGCGCGTTGCGGCGGGCGTCGTGGGACGAGGCGCTGGACCGCGCGGCTTCGGGCCTGCGCGACATCATCGCCCGCCACGGTCCGGAGTCGGTCGCCCTCTATGTTTCCGGGCAACTGCTGACCGAGGACTACTACGTCGCCAACAAGCTGATGAAGGGCTTCATCGGCACGGCCAACATCGATACCAACTCGCGGCTGTGCATGTCGTCGGCGGTGGCCGGCCACAAGCGCGCCTTCGGCGAGGACGTCGTGCCGGGCTGCTACGAAGACCTGGAGCTCGCCGATCTGGTGGTGCTGGTCGGCTCGAACACGGCGTGGTGCCATCCGATCCTGTTCCAGCGGCTGGCCAGGGCCAAGGCGGAACGCCCGCGGATGAAGCTGGTGGTGATCGATCCGCGCCGCACCGCCACCTGCGATCTGGCCGACCTGCACCTGCCGGTACGGCCGGGCACCGATGTCTGGCTGTTCAACGGCCTGTTGCAGTATCTGCACCGCGAAGGCGTGGCCGATGCGCAGTTCGTGCAGGCGCATACCGATGGCGACGACGCGCTCGCGGCCGCACTGCAGGCCGCCGCGGGCGAGGCCGATCTGGCGGCCGTCGCCCGTGCCTGCAAGATCGATCCGGCCGACCTGCTGACCTTCTACCAATGGTTTGCCGGCACGCCGCGCGTCGTGACCGCGTACTCTCAGGGCGTCAACCAATCGTCCGCGGGCACCGACAAGGTCAACAGCATCATCAACTGCCACCTGCTGACCGGCCGCATCGGCCAACCCGGCATGGGCCCGTTCTCGCTGACCGGCCAGCCGAACGCGATGGGCGGGCGCGAGGTCGGCGGCCTGGCCAACATGCTGGCCGCGCATCTGGAGCTGGCCGAGCCGCGCCATCGCGAGCTGGTGCAGACCTTCTGGGCTGCTCCGGCCATCGCCGACCGCCCGGGGCTGAAGGCGGTCGAACTATTCGAGGCGATCGAGCAGGGCCGCATCAAGGCGGTGTGGGTCATGGCCACCAATCCGGTGGTCAGCCTGCCCGACGCCGACCAGGCTCGCCGCGCGCTGCAGCGTTGCGAACTGGTGATCGCGTCGGACATCGTGACCCGCACCGATACCAACGACAGCGCGCACATCCTGCTGCCGGCGCTGGGCTGGGGCGAGAAGGACGGCACGGTGACCAACTCCGAGCGCCGCATCTCGCGCCAGCGCGCCTTCCTGCCCGCACCGGGCGAGGCCCGGGCCGACTGGTGGATCGTCTGCCAGGTGGCGCGCCGCATGGGCTTTGCCGGCTTCGACTACGGTTCGCCGCGCGAGATCTTCGACGAGCATGCGCGGCTGTCGGCGTATCGGAACCAGGGCGGCAACCACAGCGACGTCGGCAGCGACGATGTGGTCCCGCGCGCCTTCGACATCGGCGGCCTCGCCGGCCTCGACGCACAAGGCTACGACGCGCTGCAACCGGTGCAATGGCCGGTGCTCGGGGACGGTGGCGGCACCGCGCGCCTGTTCGGCGAAGGTGGCTTCTCGCACCCGGATCGGCGCGCCCGCTTCGTCGCCACCGCGCCGCGCAAGCCGGTCCACGCGACCGACGAGGACTACCCGCTGATCCTGAACACCGGCCGCGTGCGCGACCAGTGGCACACGATGACCCGCACCGGCATGTCGGCGCGGCTGGCCGAACACCTGCCCGAGCCCTTCGTCGACATGCATCCGCAGGACGCGCTGCTGTGCGGCGTCGGCGAAGGCCGGCTCGCGCGGGTGTCGACCCGCTGGGGCGCGATGGTGGTGCGCGTGCGCCATGGCGGCGGCATCCCGCGCGGCAGCGTCTTTGTGCCGATCCACTGGAACGGACAGTTCAGCTCCGATGCGCGCGTCGGCGCGCTGGTCAATCCGGTGGTCGATCCAGTGTCCGGCGAGCCCGAGTTCAAGCACACGCCGGTGCGCGTCGATCCGTTTCCGGTCTCGTGGCACGGCTTCGCGCTGACGCGCGAGCGGCTCGACTGCGGTGCGCTGACCTGGTGGACCCGCGTGACGGGCCAACGGTTCGAGCGCTACGAATTCGCAGGCCGAGAATCAGTCGGCGATCGTGCGGCCTGGGCGCGCCAGTTGCTCGGCGCGGCTGATCCAGAGGCCGACTGGCTCGAGTGCGAGGACCGTTCCGCCGGCATCTACCACGCCGCCCTGGTCGTCGACGACAAGGTGCAGGCCTGCGTCTATGTCTCGACGCGGTCCGACCTGCTGCCGGCTCGGGCCTGGCTCGGCAGCCTGTTCGCCAAGAGCCTGCTCGATGACGAGGACCGCATCGGCCTGCTGATCGGCCAGGCGGCCCAACCCGGCGTCGATGCCGGCCCGACGGTCTGCTCCTGCTTCGGCGTGGGCCGCAATACCATCTGCGACGCGATCCGCCAGCACGGCCTGCGCAGCGCGGCCGAGATCACCGCCTGCGTCAAGGCCGGCGGCAATTGCGGTTCGTGCGTGCCCGAACTGAACGCGCTGCTGGCCGCGGCGAAGGTCGATCGGGATGAGCCGGTGTTTGCGGGATAGGTGTTGCCGTCGAGCCCGCGGCCCGCTGTTGCGCCTGATGATTCCAGCCAGCTTTCTTCGGATACGGAATTCCAGACATTTCTCCGCCGCTGCCGGCGAATGTCCGGTAAAGCGAACACGGCCGACACATCGCCCGGACGTCGTTGCGAGTCCGCCAATCGAGTTTCACGCCGCGAAACTTTGATGCGTCGCAAAATGACGCAGCCCTGTAGTCGCCCTATAACGGCATCTGCGGTTTCATTCCGCGAAATGACCAGAACAGGGAGACGGCCGGATGACGACGCAGGGATCGTCGCTGCGCAAGGCTTGCCAGCTGCTACGGGCGCTGTCGGATCCGCGTAATACGCGGCTGACCGACCTGGCGCAGGCGTCGGGCGTCGACAAGGCGTCGGCGCTGCGTCTGCTCGACACGCTGGCCGCCGAGGGCCTGGTGTCGCGCGACCCGGCCACCAAGGCCTTCAGTCCCGGGCCGGAATGGCTGGTGCTGCGCGCTGCCGCGCTGCGGCGCCTCGACATGCGGCCCCTGGCCCGTCCGGCGCTGATCCGCCTCGCCTGCGCGTTCGAGGACACCGCAATCCTGTCGGTGCCGAGCGGCTGGGAATCGGTCTGCACCGAGCTGCGCTTCGGCAATTTCCCGATCCGCGCCAACTATCTCGATATCGGCAGCCGCCGCCCGCTCGGCGTCGGCGCCGGTAGCCTGGCCTTGCTGGCCGCCCTTCCCGACGACGAAATCGATGCGGTACTGCGCTGCGTAGCGCCGGCGCTCAAGCGCTATCCGCGGCTGAGCACGGGGGCGCTGTTGCGCCATGTCGAGGCGACGCGCGAGCGTGGCTATGCGGTGCTGCTCGATGTGGTCGTCGAGCGCATGGGCGGCATCGCGATCGCCTTGCCCGGGCCCGACGGTTATCCGCTCGGGGCGTTGAGCATCGCCGCGCTGAACGAGCGCATCACCGAACGGGAGGCCGCGATGGCCAAGGCGCTGCGGCGTGAGGCTGACGGCATCGTCGCCCATCTGGGCGCCATCGAGGCGTCGCAGCCCGACCGCTGGCCGCACCGTGGCGCCGCCGCGCGCACGGCGGCTGCCGCGCTGTCGCCAGCCGATACGCCGTAATCGAGTCCGCCCCGCAATGCCGGCGGGCTGCCGCCGCAAACGCCGGCCACGCAAAGGACATCCCGAACAACAACAAGGAGGACCACCGACATGGAGACATCAGGCATGCGCTGGAAACAACGTCCCGACGGTTCGACCTGGGGCGACTTCGGCCCGGACGATCAGATCGGGCGGCTCAATCTGATCGGCGCCGAGCAGGTACGCAAGGCCGCGCAGGAGGTCCAGGCCGGCCTGAGCTTCTGCCTGTCGCTGCCGCTGGACTATCCCGGCGGCAACAAGCTCAATCCGCGCCGCCATCCGCCGGTGCTGCGGCCCACCTTCCGCGACGACCTGCCCTACGTCAACTTCCCGCTGGCCAAGGTCGACCCAGCGGCCACCGACGTGATCAGCGACGACCAGGTGCTGCTGTCGCTGCAATATTCGACGCAATGGGATTCGCTGGCGCACGTCGGCGCGCTGTTCGATGCCGACGGCGACGGCCGCGCCGAGCGGGTCTATTACAACGGCTATCGCGCCAACGAACATATCGTCGGGCCGGTCGACTACGCCGACGACGATCATTTCGCCGCGCACGGCTGCAATCACGAACACAGCGAGGCGCGCGCTCTCGGCATCGAAAATTTCGCCGTCAAGGGCATGCAGGGCCGCGGCGTGCTGGTCGATCTGGCGCACTGCTACGGCACCGACCTCCGCGATATCGGCTACGACGAGCTGATGCGCGCGATGGAAGCGGACCGGGTCGAGGTCGAGCGCGGCGACATGCTGCTGCTGCGCACCGGTTTTGCCGAGGTGGTGTTGTCGATGCAGCGCGAACCCGACGAGAACGTGCTGCACCACAGCTGCAGCGCGCTGAACGGGCGCGACGACAAGCTGCTGCAGTGGATCACCGATGCCGGCATTGCCGCGCTGATCGCCGACAACTACGCGGTGGAGCGCTATCCGGCGCAACCGCCAAGCGGTCCGGGTCCGCATCCGCTGCTGCCACTGCATCAACACTGCCTGTTCAAGCTTGGCTTGCCGCTAGGCGAGCTCTGGTATCTGCGCGAGCTGGCGCAATGGCTGCGCGAGCATGGCCGCACCCGCTTCATGCTGACGGCGCCGCCGCTGCGCCTGCCCGGGGCGGTCGGTTCGCCCACCACACCGATCGCCACCGTCTGAGCGGCGACACTGGGCGGCGACACCAACGATCCGGAGGAGACCCACGACATGAAGCCATTTCCCGCACGCCGGCGCATTGCCGGCCTCGTTTCCCGCACGCTGGCCGCGATGCTCGGCAGCGGCGCCCTGGCGCTCGGCGGCGCCGCCTATGCCCAGGCCCAGCCGAAAGCGGCCCTCTCCGACGATCTGGTCAAGGTCGGCCTGATCCTCGACATGAGCGGCCTCTACGCCGATGTGACGGGCCGCGGCAGCGCCACCGCGGCGCAGATGGCGATCGACGATTTCGGCGGCAAGGTGCTGGGCCGCAAGATCGAGCTGGTGGTCGCAGACCATCAGAACAAGGCCGACATCGCCGCCAACAAGGCACGCGAATGGTTCGACACGGACCGCGTCGACGCGATCCTCGATGTCGCGGCGTCCGCGCCCGCGCTCGCCGTGCTGGAAGTCGCCAAGCAGAAGAACCGCATCGTGGTGTTCTCGGGCCCCGGCACCGAGCGGCTGACCAACGATCTGTGCACGCCGATCTCGGTGCACTACGCCTATGACACCTATGCGCTCGCCAATACCACCGCGCGCGCGATGGTCCAGCGCGGCGGCAAGAGCTGGTATTTCCTGACCGCCGACTACGCCTTCGGCCACACGCTGCAGGACTCGGCCACCACCGTGGTCAACGAAACCGGCGGCAAGGTGCTCGGCGCCGCGCGCCATCCGATCGGCGCCAGCGACTTCGCCTCCTATCTGCTGCAGGCGCAGGCCAGCAAGGCGCAGGTCGTGGGCCTTGCCAACGCGGGCGGGGACTCCGTCAACGCGATCAAGGCCGCGCACGAGTTCGGCCTGACGCGCGACAACAAGCAGAAGCTGGCCGGCCTGCTGCTCTATATCAACGACATCCACGCGATCGGGCTGAAGACCGCGGCGGGCCTGGTGCTGACCGAGGCGTTCTATTGGGACATGAACGACGCCACCCGCAAATGGTCGCGCCGCTATTTCGACAAGCTCAAGAAGATGCCGAACATGAGCCAGGCCGGCGTCTATTCGTCGGTGATGCACTATCTGAAGGCGGTGCAGGCCGCCGGCACCGACGAGACCGCCGCGGTGATGAAGCAGATGAAGGCGATGCCGATCCAGGACTTCTTCACGTCCAACGGCCGTATCCGGGAAGACGGACGCATGGTGCACGACATGTACCTGTTCGAGGTGAAGACGCAGGCCGAATCGAAGTATCCGTGGGACTACTACAAGGTCCTCGCCACGGTGCCCGGCGACCAGGCGTTCATCCCGCCGTCGAAGTCGAAGTGCCCGCTGCTGAAGCGCTGACATGGGCCGGACATGAGCGAATCGACGCAACGCGCCGCCTGGTTGCGCGGCGCCGGCAATACCCGCTTCGGCAGGCTGCCCGGCGGCACGCCGCTGACGCTGATGGCGCAGGCCGCCGACGCCGCGCTGGCGGAAGCCGAGCTGTCGCGCGCCGACATCGACGGCGTGCTGTGCGGTTACGCGACCACGTTGCCGCATCTGATGCTGGCCGACCGCTTCTGCGAATATGCGTCTCTGCAACCCGCCTATGCGCACGGCATGGCCGCCGGCGGGGCCACCGGCGGAGCGATGGCGATGCTGGCGCGCGAGCTGGTGAGCGCCGGCCGCTGCCGCCATGTGCTGGTCGTGGCCGGCGAGAACCGCCTGAGCGGGCAGAGCCGCGACCAGTCGGTGCAGACGCTGGCCCAGGTCGGCGAGCCGCAGGTCGAGGTGCCAAACGGCGCCTCGGTGCCGGCGTACTACGCGCTGCTGGCGTCGCGCTATCTGATGGAGACCGGCCTGCCGCGCGACGCCCTGGCGGACTTCGCCGTGCTGATGCGCAAGCATGCGGCCGCGCATCCCGATGCGCATCTGCGCGAACCGTTGAGCGCGGCCGCCGCCTGCGCCGCCAAGCCGGTGGCGACGCCGCTGCTGCTGTCGGACTGCTGTCCGATCTCTGACGGCGCGGTGGCGCTGGTGGTGTCGGCGGAACCGGGGTCCGGCCAGCCGGTACGGATCACCGGCGCGGGGCAGGCGCACCGCCATCAGCATCTGTGCGCGATCGACAGCGTGATGACGACCGGCGCCGGCGACGCGGCCACGCGTGCGCTCGCCGAGGCCGGCATCGGTGTCGACCGGCTCGACTATCTGGCGATCTACGACTCGTTCACCATCACGCTGCTGATGCTGCTCGAAGAGATCGGCGTGGCGCCGCGCGGCGGCGCGCATGCGCGGCTGCTGGCCGGCGACTTCGATATCGATGGCGCGCTGCCGCTCAATACCCATGGCGGCCTGCTGGCGTTCGGCCACTCAGGCGTCGCGGGCGGGCTGATGCATCTGGCCGAGGCGACCCGGCAGCTCGCGGGGCGTGCCGGGGACCGCCAGATCCGTCCGCGTCGCCGCGCGCTGTTCCATGCCGATGGCGGCGTGCTGTCTTCCCATGTCAGCCTGGTGCTGGAGGCCCTGTGATGCCGAGCTCAGCCAATTCCGCCGATGACGTCCTGCCCCAGGGGCGTCATCCCTATACCGCGGGTCTGGAAGCCGGCCGCGTTCGCTATCAGTCCTGCGGCGACTGTGGCACGGCCCAATCGCTGGAGCGCCATGCCTGCCAGCGCTGCGGCAGCGTCCGGCTCGCGTGGCGCGATGCCGCCGGCGCAGCGACCGTCTATGCGGTGACAGAGGTCGCGCGCGCGCCGGACGACAGCTTCCGCGCGCTGGTCCCCTACACGCTGGTGCTGGCCACGCTCGATGAAGGGCCCCGCGTGATGGGCCATGCGGAGGCCGGCGTGGCAATCGGCGACCGTGTACGCGCGGGCTTTTTCCGGCATGGCGAGCGCACGCTGTTGCGATTCCAGCGGGAATAGCGGCTTGGAATAGCGGCTTGGAATAGCGGTCCGGAATAGCGGTCCGGAATAGCGGTCCGGAATAGCGGTCGGAATGGCGGTCGGAATGGCGGGCAGTGATTCGCCGGCGGGATTCCCCGCACAGCACAACAACCACATGGAGACACCTATGCAGCCGAATCAGCAGCATCGGCGGGCCGCGCTCGCCCCTTCGTTTTCCCTATCCATGCGGCATAGGCGGCATGCGTTGCGCGCCCTGCTGTCGATGCTCGCGCTTGGCACCCTGTGCGCCGTGTTGCCGCGGCCTGGCCATGCGGAAACCTGGCCCGCAAAACCGATCCGGATGGTGGTGCCCTATCCGCCGGGCGGGCCCACCGACATCGTCGCGCGCGTGGTGGGGCAGAAGCTTGGCGAGCGGCTCGGGCAACCGGTGGTCGTCGAGAACCGGCCAGGCGCCGGCGGCAACATCGGCGCCGAGGCCGTCGCCAAGGCCGCGCCCGACGGCTACACCGTGCTGGTCGCCACCACCGCGCACGCGATCAACATGACGCTGTTCCGCAAGCCGGGCTACGACACGCGCCGCGACTTCGCGCCGGTCAGCCTGCTGACGCGCGGACCGCTGGTGCTGGTGACCGCGCCGTCGACGCCGGCGCGCAATGTCGCCGAATTGATCGCGCTGGCCAAGGCCAAGCCCGGTCAGGTCACCTTTGCCAGTTCCGGCAATGGCCAATCGACCCATCTGTCGGCCGAGCTGTTCAACGCGATGGCCGGCGTGCGCATGACCCACGTGCCGTACAAGGGCAGCGCGCCAGCGCTGACCGATGTGATCGGCGGTCAGGCCACGGTGATGTTCGACACGATGCTGTCGGCAATGCCGTTCGTGCGCGACGGCAAGCTCAAGGCGCTGGCCGTGACGAGCAGCAAGCGCTCGCCCGCGGCGCCCGATGTGCCGACGATTGCCGAGTCCGGCCTGGCCGGCTACGAGGCCACCGCATGGAACGCGCTGCTGGCGCCGGCCGGCACGCCGGCTCCGGTGATCGACACACTGAGCAAGACGCTGCGTACCGTACTCGACGATGCCGAGGTCCGCTCGCGTTTCGCCACGCAGGGCTTCGGCGCGGAATGGACGTCGCCCGACGCCACGGGCCGTTTCCTCGGCGCCGAGATCGACAAATGGGCCGGCGTGGTCAAGACGTCCGGGGCGACGATCGACTGACCTTCCATTGATTGGCTCATCGCTCCGCCTTATCCATCGCTCCGCCTTATCCATCGCTCGGCCTTACCCATTGGACTGACAGGAAAACGACATGGCAGCTTCCCTCCCCCGCGGCCTGCAGGCCCTGCTGACGCCGCGATCGATCGCGGTGATCGGCGCCTCGGACCATATCCACAAGATCGGCGGCCGGCCGATCCACTACATGCAGCAGCACGGCTACCGCGGCACGCTGTATCCGATCAACCCGCAGCGCGACAAGATCCAGGGCCTGCGCAGCTACGCGTCGCTCGACGCGCTGCCGGAAGCGCCGGAACTTGCCATCGTCGTGGTCGCGGGCGACGCGGCGGTGCAGGCGGTCGCCGATTGCGCGCGGCTGGGCGTGGCGGCGGCCATCGTGATCGCTTCGGGCTTCGGCGAAGCGGGCGAGGAAGGCCGGCGCCAGCAGCAGAAGATGGTCGATATCGCGCGCGCGGGAGACCTGCGCATGGTGGGCCCCAACAGCCAGGGCCTGGCCAACTTCGGCAGCGGCGCGATCGCCAGCTTCTCGACGATGTTCATCGAAGTACCGCCGCAGGATGGCCCGGTCGCGGTGATCAGCCAGAGCGGCGGCATGGGCGCGATGGTCTACGGCCTGCTGCGCCACCAGGGCATCGGCGTGCGGCACATGCATGCCACCGGCAACCAGGCCGACGTCACCGTCAGCGACCTGGCGCTCGCCGTCGCGCACGATGATGACGTGCGGCTGATGCTGCTGTATCTGGAGACGCTGACCGATCCGGCCACGCTGGCGCAGGCCGCCGCCGTGGCGCGGGCGCGCGGCGTGCCGATCGTCGCGATCAAGGCCGGGCGCACCAGCGCGGGCCAACGCGCCGCGGCCTCGCACACCGGCGCGCTGGCCAACGAGGATCGCGCCGTCGATGCGTTTCTCGCGCATCACGGCATCTGGCGCGTCGACGACGCCCATGCACTGGCGCGCTGCGCGCCGCTGTATCTGCGCGATTGGCGCCCGCAAGGCCGTGGCCTGGTGGTGGTCAGCAATTCCGGCGCCAGTTGCGTGATGGCGGCCGATGCCGCCGAATCCTGCGGACTGTCGATGGCCCCGCTGGCCGCGCAGACCCAGTCCGCGCTGGCCGAGCGCCTGCCCGGCTTCGCCGCCACCGCCAATCCGGTCGACGTGACCGCCGCGCTGCTGACCAATAGCGCGCTGTTCGGCGATGTGTTGCCGGTGATCGCCGGCGACGCGGCGGCAGACATGGTGCTGCTCGATATCCCGGTGGCCGGCATGGGCTACGACATCGAACGCTTCGCCGCCGATGCCGCGGCCTTTGCCGATACCAGCGGCAAGCCGATCGTGGTAGCGGCCTGGCAGCAGGGCGTGGCGGCCCCGTTCCGGCAGCGCGGCGTACCGGTCTATGCCAATGCCGGCGAGGCGCTGCCGGCGCTGAGCCAGTGGCGCAGGCACCGGTTGCGGCTGGCGGAGCTGGCCGCGCGTCCGCCGGCACCGCCGGCGGCGGCCGCGCTCGATGTCTCGTCGCCGTCGGCTACGCTGAGCGAAGCGGCCAGCCTTGCGAGGCTGGCGCAGGCCGGCGTTCCCGTCGTCGCACATCGCCTGTGCCGCAGCGCCGACGATGCGGTGGCGGCATGGCGGGCGCTCGGCGGGCCGGTCGCGGTCAAGGCCTGCGCCGCCGCGGTGCCGCACAAGAGCGAACACGGGCTGGTGGCACTCGGCTGCAATGACGCCGCTTCGATCGTCGCGGCATTCGATCGCCAGATGGCCACGCTGGCCGGCATGGGTGTCGAGGCCGAGGGTGTCATCGTCGCGAAGATGGTGCGCGGCCAGCGCGAATGCATGATCGGCGCGCACTGGGATCCGGTATTCGGCGCCGTGCTGGTGGTCGGCGACGGCGGCAAGTATGTCGAGGTGCTGCGCGACACCGCGGTACTGCTGGCCACCTGCGAGGAAGACGACGTCGCCCGCGCGCTGCAGGCCCTGCGCATCGCGCCGCTGCTGGCCGGCGTACGAGGCGAAGCGGCCGTGGACATGCCCGCGCTGTGCCGCACCGCGGTGGCGGTCGGCAGGATGGTCCACGCCGCCGCCGGGGCGATCCGCTCGGTCGACCTGAATCCGGTGATGGCGAGTCCGGATGGCGTCGTGGTGGTCGATGCGCTGATGGAAGTGGCGGGCTGACGGGAGAGAATCGAGACGAGCGAGGTGCGCTGGCCGAACTCGCATTCCACCGAGTCATTCCCGCGAAGGCGGGAATCCAGCGTCTTTCGAAGCAGCTGGGTCCCCGCCTGCGCGGGGACAACGAGGACGTTGGCATGCGCGCTTGGAACAATGTTTCGGTACCAGCAAATAAATTTCTTGCTATTCAATCGCGCACGATCTATATTCCGTTCCATGAACGCCGCAGCCAACTCCCGAATCGACCCTGCCACCGCGCTGTTGCTGGACCGGCAGTTCTGCTTCTCGGTCTATTCGGCCTCGCTGGCGCTGAACAAGCTGTACCGCAAGCTGTTGCGGCCGCTGGGCCTGACCTACCCGCAATACCTGGTGATGATGGTGCTGTGGGAGCGGGACGGCTTGACGGTATCGGAAATCGGCGCGCAGCTGAATCTGGACTCGGCCACGCTGACGCCGCTGCTCAAGCGCCTCGAGACCCAGCAGCTGGTGTCGCGGGCACGGGCGGCAGCGGACGAACGGCAGGTCATCGTGAGCCTGACCAAGGCCGGCCGCGCGCTGAAGACGCAGGCCGGCAAGGTGCCGGAGTCGGTGTTGTGCGCGTCGGCGTGCAGCGTCGAGGAACTGACCGGCCTGAAGCGCAAGCTCGATAGCGTGACGGCGAAGATCGCCCAAAGCGCGGCGGACTGAGCCGCAAGGGGCAACGACGCCGTCCTGTTTTGACGAATTTATATCGCGCGCTATGTAATAGCGCACTATGTTGCAGTAACAACCCGGCCATCAACCTGAAGGAGCCAACCATGTCGATCGAAAAAGTCCTGTACCGTGCCCAAGCCCAAGCCACCGGTGGCCGTGACGGCCGTGCCGTCTCGTCCGATGGCGCGCTCGAGGTCAAGCTGAGCACGCCGCGCGAACTGGGCGGCGCCGGCGGTCCGGGCACCAACCCCGAGCAACTGTTCGCCGCCGGCTACTCGGCCTGTTTCCTGGGCGCCCTGAAGTTCGTCGCCGGCCGCGAGAAGATCGCGCTGCCCGCCGAGACCACGATCACCGGCAACGTCGGCATCGGCCAGATCCCCACCGGCTTCGGCATCGAGGTCGAACTGCAGATCGCGATTCCCGGCGTCGCGCGCGACACCGCGCAAGCGCTGGTGGACAAGGCCCATGTGGTCTGCCCGTACTCGAACGCGACGCGCGGCAACATCGACGTGCGGCTGACGCTGGTCTGATCTTCAGCGGCAACCGCATCCCGCACCCGGCGGGCATGAGGCCGCGGCGGGCGCTCACGCGCCGTCGCGGCCTTGTGCGATCAGCTCGCGCAGTCGCGGATCGCGGGCCTCGAACACATCGAACAGACCCAGCGCGGTCAGCGCCGGAAGCAGCGCGATCAGGTCTTCCCTCGCCGCGGCACGGCTGTCGTCGGACTGCGACGGATTGGACAGCACCCGCCAGTTCGCCAGGAACGCGCCGACACTGCCTTTGCGTACGGTGATGCCGTTGGCCTGCACGGTATCGATATGGTCCGGCAGCATGGTTTCCGGCTTCATGCGCGGCCTCCGCGGTTGCGGACAAGCGATCGGGATGGCGCGGTAGATGACATCGAATGGCTCCATGGTGTTGGCGATGCAGCCAGTCTAGAGCCGACCCATCTTGCCCGCTAACGCTAGAATGCCAGGCGATATTCCAATCGGGCCACCATTCGATCGATCGTGTCGCTGAAGCAAATCCGCCGGCTGTCGCATGCCGGCATCCGCGAGCGCCGCCGGCATCGGCATGAACAAGGACAGCTGTTCACGATCCAGTCCGGCGTGGTCGCCATCGAGACCGAGGGCGGCCGCTGGGTCATGCCGACCCGCTGCATCGCGTGGATCCCACCGGGAATGATGCATGGCGCGAGCGTGCAGGGGGGCATGGCCGGCACCGGCCTGTATTTCGACGGCGCGTGGAGCCGTGCCGCGATGCCGGACACGGTCAGGTGGCAAGGCTGTCGCCGCTGCTGGACGCGCTGCTCGCGGCGCTGACCGGCGATGAGGCGCCCACCGGCACGGCCCTCGAGCACTACCTCGCGGTGTTCGCCGATGCGTTCGCGCGCGAGCCGGCGCAGACGCTGTTCCTGCCGATGCCGCGCGAGCCTCGCCTCGCGCGGATGGCGGCGCGGATGGTAGCCGCGCCGGACGACAACACCGATCTCGATGGCTGGGCCGCACGCATCGGCATGAGCCGCCGCACGCTGACGCGGCGCTTCCAGGCCGAAACGGGATGGACGATCGTCCAGTGGCGGCAGCAGATGCGGCTGCTGGCGGCGATGGAGCGCCTGGCGGCGGGCCACAGCGTCACCACGATTGCGATCGATCTGGGCTATGCCAGCGTCAGCAGCTTTATCGCGATGTTCCGCCGCTACCTCGGCACGACGCCGCGGGCGTATATGCCCGCGGACGGCGCCGCGCGCTCACGGCCGCTGCGCTAGCCCGCACTTGCGGTCGCAGCGGCGGTCGCAATCGCGGTCGAACCCGCGTTCCCGGCGCGCCACCGTGCGCGGCCTGCCGGGATTGCGCTTGCCGACCAGCACCAGGCTCAGCACGGCCACCACCACACAAGCGATGCCGATCAGTTGGCTGACGCCGACCGGCTCGCCCAGCAGCAGGAACGCCATCGCGACGGCCGATATCGGCGCCAGCGCCGTGAACAGTGAGGCCTCGGTGCCGCTGGTGCGGGCCGAGCCCGCGTACCACAGCACGAAGCCCGCCACGGTCGGCACCAGCGCGTAATACAGCACCGCGGTCAGCGCGCCGCTCGGCAACCCATGCCGCCATGGCGCCTCGAACAGCGCGGGCACGATCGATGCCGCGAGACCGATTGCCGTCATCACGGTCGACAGGGCCAGCGGCTGCAGCGGTTGGCGCAGCCGCTTGTTCAGCAGAATGAACAGGCTCTCGCAGAACACCGCGCCCATCACCAACGCGTTGCCGAGCCACGTGCCCCGACCGCTGTCGCCGCCTCCGCCCGGCGCCGCCACCGCGACCACGCCGGCGGTCGCCAACCCAATGGCCAGCAGCAAGGCGACACCGGGCCGCTCCTTCAGCACGACGATCGACACCAGCGCCGATACCACCGGCAGCGTGCCGATGATCACGCCGGCGTCCGCGGCCGATGTCATCCGCAGGCCGGAGATCAGCAAGGTGGTATAGCCGACGCTGCCGGCGACGGCCTGCAGGACCAGCAGCAGCCGGTCGCCACGGCCGATGGGCGGCAGGCGCGTGCCGGTCAGCTTCATCAGCAGCAGGAAACCGGGCAACGCGATGGCGAAGCGCAACGCCGTCGCCGTAAACGGCGGCAGCCCGGCGGCGATGACCTTGCTGGCAATGACAGTACTGCCGACCAGGATCATGGCCAGCGCCAGATAGAAATAACCTTCGGTTTTGTCGGACATGGCCGCCTCCGCATCGTTGGATGCCTAAGGCTAGGCGGCGGCATGGCAGGCGTCTTGAACGAAATTGCAGCGGCGCGGGAGCCGGTCTTCAGACGATGCCCATCAGCGCGACGATCGGCCGGTGGCGATGGCGGCATAGGCGCTGGGCGACAGCCCGTACTTGCGCACGAAGATGCGCGTCATATGGCTCTGATCGGCAAACCCGCTGCCGATCGCCGCGTCGGCCAGCGGCTCGCCCTGCGCGATCAGGCGGCGGGCGAGATCGATCCGCCGCTGTACCAGATAGGCATGCGGCGTCAGCCCGGTGGCACGGGTAAAGGCGCGCAGCACCTGGAAGCGGCTCAGGCCGCTGGCGTTGGCGAGATCGTCCAGCGACACGGGCACCGAAGGGTCGTCGTCGATCCGCGCCAGCGCATGGCCAATCGCCGCCGGGGCGCCGTCGCCGACCCGCGAGCCGTGCCGGCAATCCATCGTCCGCGCCAGCAGCATCAGCAGCAGGCTGTCGCGGCGCAAGGCCGCATCGGCTGCATTGCCGCCGGTCATCGCATCGAACAATTGCAGGAAGACGGCGGCCGACGCGCGATCGCTGAGCACCGGCTGCAGGAATTCCCCGAGCCGCGCGGCCCCTTCGCTCACATCGTGACAGACCGGCGCGACGACCTCGGGATCGAAATACAGGATGCGCCACGAGCGCCCGGCCTCGTCCAGCGGCATGCCGTCGTGCACCTCGCCGGGATTGACGGTGATGATGTCCCCCGCCACCGCCTGAACCTCGCCGCGCCCGCTGGCCGAACGCTGCGCGCCGCGCTCGACCACGCCGATGCCGAACTGTTCGTGCGTATGGCGGGCGAAGCGGTGCCGCGAGCTGGCCTGGACGGCGAGCACGCCGGGCAACGCACAAGGGAGGAGCTGGAATTGGCCGGCAGGCATGGATCGATGGAGCGTTGGCGCAACCATAGCACGCACCCCGATGGACAGCGCCGGTTGAATCGATTCCAATGCAGACGCCGCGGAGCACGTGCTCCGGCAGATACTCTCAGCGCCCCGCTCGATGCAAGACAAAGATCGCCTGCTTCGCACCTTTCTCGCCGTTGCGCGCGCCGGATCGCTGCGCGCCGCCTCTGCTTCGCTGGGCATCACGCAGGCCGCCGTCAGCAAGCAGGTAGCCGCGCTGGAATCCTTCCTCGGGGCACCGTTGTTCGACCGGCATGGGCGCGGCATGCGGCCGACGCCGCTGGGAGAACGCCTGGTCGGCGAGATCGATCAGGGCTTCGGCATGGTGGACAGCGCGCTGGACGTCGCGCGGCAGACCTCGGCCGGCGGCTATGGGCGCGTGACGATCGCCACCGTCAATACGCTGGCGGCCTATCTGGTTCCGCAGGTGGTCGCATCGCTGCGCGCATCGCATCCGCGCATCACGCTCGGCGTGTTCAACGCCAGCTCGCCCGATGTGGTCGAGCGGGTCGAGCGCGGCCATGCCGATATCGGGCTGGTCTACGACCTCGCCGTCGATACCGACACCGTGACGCTGCGGCGGCTGTGCATCGAACAGATCGCCGCCTATAGCCGCGAGCCGGGTGCACCGAACCCGGCAACGCTAAGCGTCAGCGCGCTGGCGCAACGGCCGCTGATCGTGCCGCCGCGGCCGTACGCGCTGCGGCGCGTGATCGAACGCGAATTGCCGGGGCCGCTGTCGATCGCGGTGGAGAGCAATTCGGTCAGCGTCTCGCTCGACCTGGCGATGCAGGGCGTCGGCACCACGATCCTGCCGCGCGATCTGCCCGACATCGCCATCAAGGCGCGCGGGCTGCACCGGCTTGCCATCGAAGGGGCCAATCTGCATCGCCATGTGGTGCTGATCCACCGCAGCGGCGCGACGCCGACCCAGGCGGTCAGCCGCGCGATCCGCGCGATCGAGTCGGCGGCGGCGCGTATCGCGACGCGATAGCGGCCGCCGATCAACGGCGGATCAGCGACGCAACGCGGCCTTCGCCTGGCGCGCCCAGTAGGCAAACGTCGCGTTGACGATCGCAGGCTGCAACAGGAAGTCGTGCGCCTCGCGGGCGGCGGCCGGATCGACCGGCTGCAACGACCCGGCGGCCAGCGCATCCAGGCACATGCGCGCGTTGCGCTCGGCGAACACGTTCAGGTAGACCGCCTCCTGCAGCGTCGCCCCGGTGCAAACCGCGCCGTGATTGACCAGGAAGGCCGTGCGCCGGCCGGCCAGCGCGGCCGAGATCAATCCTCCCTCGTCGTCTCCGGTCGGCACGCCAGGCCAGTGCGCCAGGAAGCCGCAATCGTCGTGGAACATCGCCGCATCCATGTGCGCGACCGGCATCGGGATGCCCAGCATCGACAGCGCCGACAGCGCGGGCGGGTGGGTATGGACGATCGCCTTGACCTGCGGATGGTGCCGGTAGATCCAGCTGTGGAAGCGCACGCCGGGATTGGCCCTGCCCTTGCCCTGCAGCGTGTTCAGTTCCGCGTCAACCAGCAGCGCATTGGCCGGGCTGGCCTCTTCCATCCCTGTGCCGAGCGCGAGCGTGACCATACCGCCGGATTGGGCGTCACGCATCGTGATCTGACCGGCCAAGCCCGCGGCATGGCCTTGGGCGGCAAGGATCAGACAGGCATCGACGAAGGTATCGAGATCGGCGCCGGCGTTGGCGCCGGGGACGGCATCGAGCAACAGGGTTTTGGTCATGGGAGGGAGCAGTCGACGATTGACGATTGACGATTGACGAGGGGCGCGGGGGTGGCGACGGCTCAGTTCTCGAGCCGGATATGGCGTTCGCGAATCAGCGTGCGGCGCGCCTCGAGGTCGTGCCGGACCAGCGTCGCGAACGCCGCGCTGCCGGTGGCGAAGGGCTCGAAGCCGCTGCCTCGCACGCGTGCCAGCAAATCGCGGTCCGCCAGCACGGTCTGCAGCGCCTGGGTAATACGCTCGACCACCGGGGCCGGCAACCCGGCCGGGCCCACGACCCCGACCCATGGGGCAAATTCGAATCCCTTCAGGCCTGCCTCCTCGAACGTCGGCACGGCGGGCAGCAAGGGACTGCGCTGTCGCGTCGACACCGCGATCGGCTTGACGCGCCCGGTCTTCGCATACTGGCTGCCCAGATTGGTGTCGATAAAGGTCAGATGCACGTGGCCGGCCACCACATCGGCCAGCGCGGGTGCGCCGCCGCGGTAGGGCAGGTGCGCAACGACGGCGCCCGACTGTTGCTTGTAGGCCTCGAAGGCCAGATGCGGCGGGCTGCCGACGCCCGCCGACGCATAGCTCAATGCCGACGGATTTGCCTTGCTGTAGCGCGTCAAATCGTCCGGCGTCGCGACGTTCAGGGACGGGTGCGCCACCATCACCAGCGGGATACGCGCAACGGTGCCGAGGTAACTAAAATCCTTGACGACGTCATAGGCGATCTTCTTTTGCAGCACCGGATTGACGGTCAGCGCGCCTTCGTCCAGCAGCGCCAGCGTGTAGCCATCCGCCGGCGCGCGCGCCACCGCCTCCGCCGCGATCATTGCGCCGGCACCGGGCCGGTTCTCCACCACCACGGGCTGCCGCAGCGTGGCGCCGAGGCGTTCGGCCAGCATGCGGGCGATGGTATCGACGGCGCCTCCGGCGGCCTGGCCCAGCAGCAAGCGGATCGGCCGTTCCGGGTAGCCGGCGCTCGATGCGGATGCGGATTGCGCGAGCGCCAGCGGCGTGGCGACGGTCAGCGCCAGGCAGGCACAAAGCCGGCGCAAGGAAGGAAAACGGATCATGGGGCGCAGCCTTTTCTGGTGGGATCGGACAGGACGAAGCCAGTCTAGGACGGCTTGCCCTCCCCACGCGGCATGGCTGCCTTGAACGCAGGTTAAGGGTCGCAGGCGCGATGCGCAGCCATCGTGCCGCGCCAGAACGGAGACCACGATGACGATCGAACTGGATCACCTGATGGTGCCCGCGCGCGACAAGATCGCGGCGGCGAAGCAAGTGGCGGAGCTGCTGGGCGTGCCGTGGTCGGAAACCGGCATTGGGCCGTTCTGCCCGGTCTACCTGAACGACGGCCTGACGCTCGATTTCGATCAATGGGACGAGCCGTTTCCGCGCATTCACTATTGCTTCCGGGTCAGCGAAGACGAATTCGACCGCATCCTGCAGCGCATTCAGGCGGCCGGCATTGCCTACCGCAGCAGGGTCCGTGGCCCCGTCGATCATGCGGTCGACACCTGGCAAGGCGGGCGCATCGTCTACTGGAACGAGCCCGACGGGCACCAATGGGAAATGCTGACCGTCAGCTACGCGCGCCAGCCTTGAGGCAGCCTGGAGGGCAGTCCTCCACCATTCAGCCGAGCGTCTCGATCAAGAAGTCGACGAAGGCGCGCACCTTCGAATTGAGATACCGCCGGGATGGATAGACGGCATAGACATGCGTCTCGACGGCGGTCCATTCGTTCAATACGGTGACCAACCGCCCGGCTTCGATATCCTCGCGGACATAGATCAGCGGAATCAGGCTGATGCCGAATCCCGCCCGCAGCGCCTCGCGCACCGCGAGGCTCGATGTGACCTTGTAGCGGCCATCGATCGGCACGTCGACCTGGACGCCGCCCTCGACGTCTCCCCGCCCTCCCGCCTTGCGAAAGCTCCATAGCCTCGCGTGGCCGGACAGGCTGAACTGCACGCATTCGTGCTGGCGCAGGGCCTCGGGAGAATCGGGCACGCCATGGCGCGCGAAATAGGCCGGCGCGCCGCACAGCACGTGCGTCATCGACATCAGCTTGCGCGCGACCAGGCTCGAGTCCTCCAGCTTGTCCGTGCCTCGTATCGCGACGTCGAAGCCCTCCTTGACCAGATCGACGCGGCGATCGTCCAGCCGCAAGTCAAGCGACAGCTGCGGATAGCGACAGAGGAACTGCGGAATCGCATCGGCCAATTGCGTCAACGTCAGCGACATCGGCGCGCTGACACGCAACGTGCCGGTCGGCTCGCTCTGCATCGGACCGAGCGCGCGGTCGGCCTCGTCGAGGTCGTCGAGGATCTGTGCAATCTGCGTGTAGTACTGCTGGCCCGCCTCGGTCAGGCTCAGCCGCCGCGTGGTGCGGTTGAGCAGCCGCGTCGACAGGTGCGCTTCCAGCTCGCCGATATTCTTGCTGACCGCGGCGGGGGACAGGCAAAGCCGCCGCGCCGCCGCGGCAAAGCTGTTGCGCTCGACGACTTCCCGAAATACGCGCAGCGCCGTCAAATGGTCCACGGTCGATTCGCCCCGATTATTCACCGCTAGTAAATATTGTGGTGAGCATATCGCATATTTCAACGCGCGAGGACCGCGATTAATCTTGGACCGTGAATAAACGTCACCCCAATGACTGCCCAAATCGCCGTCCGACATTCAACGAACTTTTCGAAACCAGAACGACCATGAACCATCCCGTCATCGATGCCATCGAGCAACGTATCTCCGCCAATTTCTTCGATGCCTCCCGTCCGCTATCCGACGCGCAGATCGAAGCGCTGACCGCGCTGGCAACGCGTGCACCCACCGCCTACAACCTGCAGAACTGGCGCTTTATCGCGGTCCGAACGGCCGCGGCCAAGGCACGTCTGCGCGCGGTCGCGTGGAACCAGCCCAAGGTCACCGATGCGGCGGTCGTCTTTATCGTCTGCGGCGTGCTGGCCGATCCAGACACGCTGGCGCAGCGCTTGCAGCCAATGGTCGAAGCTGGCCTGATGCCGGCCGGCATGGTGCAGGGCTGGGTCGATGCGGCGCGCGGCCAATATCTGGAGCAGCCGCAGAGCCGGCGTGACGAAGCGATCCGCACCGCCTCGCTGGGCGCCG
The DNA here is from genome assembly GCF_053903255.1 of Cupriavidus sp. JZ107. Classification (NCBI taxonomy): domain Bacteria; kingdom Pseudomonadati; phylum Pseudomonadota; class Betaproteobacteria; order Burkholderiales; family Burkholderiaceae; genus Cupriavidus; species Cupriavidus sp. JZ107. Next base: position 1,848,712 of record NZ_CP096480.1, read on the forward strand.
CGACGTTGATGCTGGCCGCGCAGGGCATGGGCCTGGCGACCGGCCCGATGACCGGCTTCGATCCGCAGGGCGTGGCCCGTGAGTTCGCGCTGGCCCCGGACGAGGTGCCAGCCATTCTGGTGGCGGTCGGCCACGCGGCGCCGGGCAACTGGCCGCAAAAGCCGCGCCGGCCGCTGGCCGAAGTGCTGGATTTCGCCTGAGGCACTTACCATGAACCGCACCACCGACCTGCTGCTGACGGGCCTGGCCCCGGCGATCTGGGGCAGCACCTATGTCGTCACGACGGGCCTGCTGCCCGACGGCTATCCGCTGACGGTAGCCATGCTGCGCGCCCTTCCCGCCGGCCTGCTGCTGTTGCTGTGGGTCCGCCAATTTCCGCAGCGCGGCTGGTGGCTGCGCGTATTGGTGCTCGGCGCACTGAATTTCTCGGTGTTCTGGGCGATGCTGTTCGTCAGCGCCTATCGCTTGCCGGGTGGCGTGGCCGCGACGCTGGGCGCCGTGCAACCGCTGATCGTGATCCTGTTCTCCCGGCTGCTGCTCGGCAGCGCAATCCGGCCCGTTGCCGTGATCGCCGCGATGGGCGGCATGGTGGGCGTGGCCCTGCTGGTGCTGACGCCGAAGGCCGCGCTGGACGCCACCGGCGTGGCCGCGGGACTGCTGGGCGCAGCATCGATGGCGCTCGGCACGGTGCTGACGCGCCGCTGGCAACCGCCCGTGTCCGCGCTGACCTTCACCGCATGGCAACTGGTGGCGGGGGGCCTGTTGCTGCTGCCGGTGGCGCTGTGGATCGAGCCACCGCTCGGGCAGCTGACGCAGGCCAACGTGGCGGGCTTTCTCTATCTGGGATTGATCGGCGCCGCGCTGACCTATGTGCTGTGGTTTCGCGGCATCGCGCGGCTGGAACCGTCGGTGGTAGCGTCGCTGGGATTTCTCAGCCCGCTAAGCGCGGTGCTGCTGGGATGGGGCTTGCTGGATCAGTGGCTCAGCGCGCCGCAATTGGCCGGCATGGTGCTGGTGCTCGCCAGCATGTGGTTGAGCCAACGCGCGGCGGCGGTCCGGACGGTGGCGCCGCCGTTGCGGCAGGCGCCCCATTCATCCGAATCGCACGGATCCGCGCGGAATGGCCGCGCCTGATGCGCTATGACGGGTCCTTGGTACGGGTGCGCGACACCGCGCCCATGATGCCAAGACCCAGCACGATCACACAGGCGATGGCCACATAGGTCTCCGGCACGCCGGCCGTGATCAGGCCCCACGCAATGCCGCCGACGAGGATCAACAGTCCAATCAGGAATAGTGCAAACGACATAACCCAGCTCCTGGCAATTGCCGCGCGTTGCCGTAATCGGCTGCGGCTTAAGTGCAATGTAGGGGCCATGCCGCGCGGCAGGGATCGGTCGGCAACGGAGACTCGCGTAGGCCGGTTCCTACGCGCACGGTGGATGTCGCGGCACCTGTTGGTTGCGCGCATTCGGCCTATGATCGTCCATATCGATCATTCGTCGCCCAGCGAGGCCATCGCCACGACGCAAGGCGAATCGGCCGCCGCCGGCGCAATCCGATGACTATTCGAATCGGCATCTCGGGATGGCGCTACGAGGGCTGGCGTGGCGTCTTCTATCCGAAGGGACTGGCCCAGGCGCGCGAACTCGAATTCGCCGCGCGCGCGGTCGACACCATCGAGATCAACGGCTCGCATTACTCGCTGCAGACCATCGGCAGTTACCGTGCCTGGTACGAGGCCACGCCGCCCGGCTTCGTCTTTGCCGTCAAGGGGCCGCGCTATCTGACCCATATGCTGCGCTTCCGCGACGAAAAGGCGCGCCCGGCCCTGGCGAACTTCTTTGCCTCCGGCGTTCTGGCGTTGCAGGAAAAGCTGGGGCCCTTCCTGTGGCAATTCCCGCCGAATTTCAGCTTCAAACCCGAACGGCTGGAGCGCTTCCTGGCGATGCTGCCCCGCAATACCGAGGAAGCGAGAAAGCTCGCCCGGGAGCACGATGGCCGCGTCAAGCAACCGTGGTTCGAGCCGACGCGCAAACGCCGGCTGCGCCACGCCATCGAGATCCGGCACGCCAGCTTCTGCACGCGGGAATTCCCCGCGCTGCTGCGCAAGCATCGGGTGGCGCTGGTGGTCTCCGATGCGGTGGCGGACTGGCCCTACGTCGAGGACGTGACCGCGGATTTCGTCTATCTGCGGCTGCACGGCACGGAGACCTTGTATGGCGGCTCCTATTCGGATCCCGCGCTCGATCGCTGGGCCGATCGCCTGAGCGCGTGGGGCGGCGGCGGAGAACCGGACGACGCCAAGCGTATTTCTCACATCAAGGCACGCAAGGCGGCGCGGCGCGACGTGTACTGCTATTTTGATAACGACATGAAGGTCAAGGCGCCATTCGATGCGCAGCGGTTGATCGAACGGCTTTCATCGGATCAACATCGCGCCCGGGCCTAGTTCGCGGCCTTCACCAGCTTGCTGAAATCCCGATCCAGCCGGGCCAGCGATGCGTCGATCCGGCCGCGCTTTTCCTTGATCCAGGCGTCCTGCTGCGCCAACGTCTGCTTCGCGGCCTTCAGCATCCGCTCCATTTCGGCAGGCTGCGGACCGCCAACGGTGGCGCGGTGGCGAACGATCGCCACCGGATCCAGCGTGGCCCGGAATTCCGCTTCGCTCATCGGCAATTGCGCGGGCCCCTGGCCCTTGACCGCCTCCGCATAGATGCGCTGCGCCTGCGCATATGGAAATTCGCTGGGCCGGATATTGTTCGCCTTCGCGTAATCGACCACTTCCGATGCGAAATGATGACCCACGCGGAACGGCAGCTTGTATTTGCGCATCAGCACGTCGGCCAGTTCCTGCGAAGCTGTCCAGTCGCTGTTCAGTTCTTCCAGCGCGCGCTCCGGGCTGATCACCAGCGCGTTCAGGATCTTGTCCCAGCCCTGCAGCACGCGGATCGCACTCTGGACCATGTCGCTGTTGGGCTTGACCTCCTTGGCGTCGCCCATCCCCGGCGTGATGTTGTGCGCCTGGATGACCGGCCCCATCGCCAGCGTGACCGCCGTCGAGGCATGCCGGCGCGTCGTATTGAGCAGGCCGGGGTTGCGCTTTTGCGGCATCGCGCTGGAGACATAGGTATTGCTGCCGCCCTCCTGCAGCAGCATCCAAGGACGCGACTGCGCATACTGCGTCATCACGTCCTCGATGAAATTGCCCGCATGCAGCGCAATGCTGGTGACGATCGCGCCAACCTCGACCGGTTGCTCGGTCGAGGAGATCTGAGCGGCATCGTAGGCGTTGTCGACGATCGCCGAGAAGCCCAGATAGTCGGCCATCCGCGTGCGATTCAGCGGCCAGCTGGTGCCGTTCAATACCGTGGTTCCCATCGGCGAGCGGTCGATGCGCGCATAGGCCTCGCGAATCCGCTGCGCGTCGCGTTCCAGTCCGGCCGCATGCCCCAGCAGATAGTGGCCGAGGCTGTTAGGCTGCGCCGCCACGCCATTGGTGTAGTTCGGCACGATGGTATTGGCGTGCTTCTCGGCCAGCGACACCAGCGATCGGCTCGTCCTGTTCAACTGGTCGGCCAGGCTCAGCAGGTGGTCGCGCAGGATCGCCGCGCGGTACGTCGCATGCATGTCCTGGCTCGACCGCCCTGCATGCAGCAGCGTCACCTCGACGCCGGCCGCCTGGATCAGCAAGGGCTCGAAGGTGATCACCGTGGAAGGCCGCTTGCCGCCGGGCCGATTGCCGTCCTCCAGCACCTTGACGATGCCCGCCGCGATGCGCGGCGCGAGTGACTTGTCCAATAGCCCCTCATCGGTATTGATGACGGTGGTGGCCTTGTTGATCTCGCCTAGCCAATAGAATTCGTCGCGATTGACGGCGGATTGCGCAAAGGCGGGAACGGCATGGGCGGATATCGCCAAGGCAAGAATGCCAATTCGGGTTTTCAACATGGCGGGTTCGCTTGTCTCTTTATTCGGTAGTTATTCGGCGGCGGGAACAGGAAGCCCCCGGGATTACAGCGGATTGCAGGTAAGGGCGCAAGGCTATACATTCTGCAGACAATGCCCCGCATCATTGCCGCTTGGAACCCTTCTCAATCATGACAACACGCCGCGCCGAAAGCCCCGATTGGGTGCATCGCGCCGAGCCAGCGCAAGGCGTCGAGCGCATCGAGGCTTTTCTCACCGGCAATGCCTATTCGATGCATCGGCACGATACCTATGCGATCGGGCGCACGCTGGCCGGCGTGCAATGCTTCCAGTATCGGCGCAGCCTGCGCGCGAGCCTGCCGGGCAAGACCATCGTGCTGCATCCGGACGAGCCGCACGACGGACAGGCCGGTACCGACGAGGGCTTTCGCTACCGGATGCTCTATATCGAGCCCGCGGTATTCCAGGCGGTGCTCGGCGGCAAGCCGCTACCATTCATCGAAGGCGGCATCAGCGACGACCCGCGCTTGTTCGCCGCCACCGCGGCGCTGCTGCAGCAGCCGGATACGCGGCTCGATCCGCTGGAACAGGACGACGGCATGGTCGAGCTTGCGCTGGCGCTCGACGCCGCTTCCGGTGCCAGGCCACTGCGCCCCTCCTGCGACTTCCGGGCGGCCCAGCTGGCGCGCGACTATCTGCATGCCTCGTCGCATCGCATCGTCACGCTGGAAGAGCTGGCCGCCGCCTGCGGACGAGACCGCTGGAGCCTGTCGCGCGATTTCCGCACGTTCTACGGCACCAGCCCCTACCATTACCTGACGATGCGGCGCCTGGAGACGGCACGCCGCCTGATGCAGAGCGGCGTCGGACTGGCCGACTGCGCGGCCGCCGCCGGTTTTGCCGATCAGAGCCATATGACCCGGCACTTCACCAGGGCGTACGGCATTCCCCCGGCCAGGTGGCTGGGCATGGTGCGCGCCGCCGGCGGCCGCTGATTCTGCGCGCCAATCCGGCTCGCACGATCGTTCAAGACGCCGCCGCAGCATCCGCCTACGCTGTGCTCTCCGCATCCATGGAGAGCACTCATGCAAGCCAACAATCACGCGGCCCCGGCCACCCGCGGCCAGGGCACCGCCATCGATTTGATCGACAAGATCGGGCAAATCGACGGCCACTGGCAGCCGCGCGTCGTCGCCGAAATGAATGACTACCAGTTCAAGGTCGTCAAGCTCAAAGGCGATTTCATCTGGCATACGCACGCCGATACCGACGAGACCTTCATCGTGCTGGACGGCGAATTGCGGATCGACCTTCGCGATGGCGCGATCGTGCTGCGCGCCGGCCAGATGGCCGTGGTGCCCAAGGGCATCGAACACAAGCCCTTTGCCGCCGAAGAAGTGAAATTGCTGCTGATCGAGCCGCGCGGCGTGCGCAATACCGGTGAAGAAGGCGGCGAACGGACTGTGCAGAACGACCAGTGGATCTGATCCGTCGGCAGGCAATCCGAACGTAGTCGAATCGCCGACAAGCACTGTCGTCCCCGCGAACGCGGGGATCCAGTGGCTTGCAACGACGCTGGATTCCCGCTTTCGCGGGAACGACGAGATAGCGACCGCGGTCTTGCCAACGCAGCAACAGCCCCTTGACAGTCGGCGTTTCATGTAACACCATAAGTTTCATGAAACGCGATAGCAGACTGTCAGGCGTACTCCACGTCCTGTTGCACATGGCCGAGCACGATGGTCCGGTCACCTCCGAGGTCCTCGCCAAGGCGATGGACACCAATCCCGTGGTCATTCGCCGCGTCATGGCGGGCCTGCGCGAGCAGGGCTACGTGCGCTCGGAAAAGGGACACGGCGGCGGCTGGACGCTCGCCTGCGACCTGTCCACGGTCACGCTGCGCGACGTCTACACCGCGCTCGGCTGCCCCTCGCTGCTCGCCATCGGCAATCGGACCGAGTCGCCCGGTTGCCTGGTCGAGCAGGCCGTCAATGCCGCGCTCGACCAGGCCTTCAACGACGCGCAAGCGCTGTTGCTGGCGCGGCTGGGCGAGGTCACGCTGGCCATGCTGAGCGCCGATTTCCACCAACGGATGGTCGCCCGCGGCGGCCGCCACGATCTGGAGCACGTCCATGCGGTATGACGCCATTGTGATCGGCGGCAGTTTCGCCGGCCTGTCGGCCGCCACCTATATCGCGCGGGCAAGACGATCGGTCTGCATCATCGATGCGGGCGCCCCGCGCAATCGCTTTGCCACGCATTCGCACGGCTTTCTCACGCAGGACGGCAGCAATCCCGGCGCCTTGCTCGCGACCGCGCGGCAGCAGGTCGCCGCCTATCCCACCACGACGTTTATCGAGGGCAAGGCCATCGGCGCGTCCGGAGAATTGGGCGCCTTCTCGGTGAGGCTGGCGAATGGAGAGGTAGTGGAAGGCGCCCGGCTGGTGCTCGCCTATGGCATCTCGGACGAACTGCCCGACCTGCCGGGGCTGAAGGAACGCTGGGGCAAGTCGGTGATTCATTGCCCGTACTGCCATGGCTTCGAATTCAGTGGCCAGCGCTTGGGCGTGCTCAGCATGTCGCCGATGTCGGTCCATCAGGCCATGCTGATTGCCGAATGGGGACCGACCACGCTTTATCTGAATGGCGGCGACAACGCCGACGACACCGTGCTCGCGGAATTGGAGAAGCGTGGCGTATCGATCGAAACGGCGCCGATCAAGGCGCTGCACGGCCAGGGCACGGCGCTATCGGCAATCGAGTTTACCGACGGCCGCACCGCCGCTGTGGATGCGCTTTATCTAGCCGTCCGCAGCAGCCTGAACAGCGACATTGCGCATCAGCTTGGCTGCGAAATGGAGGAAGTGCCGTTCGGTTCGATCATCCGGACCGACGCCCAAAAGAACACCACGGTCCCGGGCGTCTACGCCGCGGGCGATATCGCGCGCGGCATGCATAGCGCGACGTTCGCCAGCGCCGATGGGGTGATGGCCGGGGTGGCGGTGCACCAATCGCTGGTGTTTGGGGCGCGCTAAGCCGCCTGTGGCTTCAATCGCCGGACTTCTCCGGCGGCACCGCCTTTCCCAGCAATTTGCCGAGCAGTCCGGTCTTGGCGGCCGCGCCGCGGCGCTCGGTCTTCGGCGCCGGGCCGCCGCGCTTGGCGCCTGCCTGCTTCATGCTGTTGGCGATCTTCAGGCCTTTGTTCTTTTCGAGGTCAGTTTTCTTCACGGGATCATCTCAGGGGTGGAGCCCGGCATTGTACGCAGGTGAACAGCGGCTCGTCCGCGCTGGCACCTGGCAGATCGTCCATCTTCACGAACATACACCTAGCCACCGCAAGAACTCAGTGCGGTGCCTTGTCGAATGACCGCGTCAGTTCCGTATCCGCCAACCACTCGGCCTGCTCGCACACCCAGATATGCGCGGCCGGCCGCTGGCCCGGATCTTCGTCCAGCGTCGCAACGCGGAGGATGACCTGATCCTGATGGATCCATTCAGCCATCAGGTGGCTGCCGCATTGCTTGCAAAAATGGCGCAGCTTGCCAGGCGATGACTCGAACGAGCCGAGAAACGGTTTTCCCTTCAGCCACTGGAAATCGGTCCGATCCACCCTCGCCGTCGTGGCAAAGGAAGCGGCATGCGCCTTTCGGCATTTGCGGCAATGGCAATGGACAATCTGACCGGCCAATGCCCGGGCTTCATATTCGATCTCGCCGCAGAGGCAGCTTCCTTTCATGTCTCGCTCCTGTTGGCGCAGGCGCACGCACGCTACCCGGTCACCCAAAACGCCTCGTCATACTGCACCGTCCCCGTCGGCCAGCCCCCTTTCAAGCGCACCGCCTGGAAGTATTCCGGCGGCACGTCGGGCAAGACGAGATCCGCGCGGCAAACGAAGCCGAAGCGTCCGTAGTAGCCAGGCTCGCCGAGCACCACGCAGCCCCGTGCGCCTTGCCGGCGCAGCGCGTCCAGTGCCCCGTTCATCAGCAGGGAGCCGACGCCCTTTCCCTGCCATGCGGGAAGTACCGCGATCGGTCCCAGGCCATACCATTTCTCGCTGCCGTCGGAAATTGCAACGGGTGACACCGCGACGTGGCCGACGATCTGGTCGGCGTCCGTGGCGACCAGTGAAATCGACAGCTGTCCTCGCGCGCGCAGCGCATTGACGATCAGCGGCTCGGTGCCGCTGGCATGCGTCGCGCTGCGAAATGCTTCGCCGACGACCGCCTCGATCGTCGGGATGTCGGCTGGTACTTCGTCACGGATCTGAATGGGCATGTTGACCGCCTGCAAGGAATTGGACAGCGATGCAGGCCCGCATCGCCCCCCTTCGAATCACGACGAACGATGCAGCGCCTCTTCGCGCCGCAGCCACTGATACAGCAATGCATGCAACTGCGCCGGCTCCAACGGCTTGCGCAGCACCACATAGCCTTCGCGTTCGGCCTGCAGCAACGCCGGCGAATCGAATTCGCCGCTGACCATCGCGCCGCTGGCGTCGGGACAGCGCTCCAGCAGGTCCTTCAGCACTTCGAAGCCGCTCTCGCCCGAACGCAGGCGCTGGTCGCACAGGATCGCCTGCGGGCGCAGGCCGCCGTCGAGCAGCGCGAACGCCTCGGTAGCCGATGCGGCGAAGCGGGCATCGACGTGCCATGCCTGCATCAGGCTCATCCACGCCCTGACAACCACCGGATCGTCCTCGACGATCAGGCAGCAGCCGCTCAGCGGCGGCAGCGTGCTCGTCGGCCGCGCCTGGGACTCCGTCGTCATCTCCTGCACATGGGCCTGCGCCGGATCCGCGGCGGGAAAGCGCAACCAGAAGCGCGAGCCGCGGCGTTCCACCGAGGTCAGCCCATAGGCGGCACCCATCAGCGTCGCGCAGCGGGCCACCACGGCCAATCCAAGTCCATGGCCCGCGCTATCGATGCGCCATGCATATTCATTGCGATAGTACGGCGAATAGATGCGGCTCTTGTCCTCGTTGGCCACGCCGATGCCCGTATCCCAGACTTCCAGCAGCCAGTCCGCCCCGCGACGCCGGGCGGACAACAGCACGCCGCCCCGCTGCGTGTACCGCAGCGCGTTGTGGACCAGGTTGACCAGCGACTGGCGCAATAACGAGGCGTCCGCCAGCACCGCGGCCGCCTGTTTCGGCACGCGCACGCGCAGATCGAGATCGCGGCTATGCGCCTCCTCGCGGAACAGCGCCGCAACCTCCTCCATGATCGGCGCGAGCGCCACCGGCACATTGCGCGGCATCGCCATGCCCTGCTCGATCTTCGACAGGTCGAGCAGCGAGTTGAACATCAGATGAACCGATCGCACGCTGCGCCGCAGATCGTCCAGCGGCGGAATCAGCGCCGGATCGCGATTGCGCTGAGCGATCGCTTCGATCAGGAAGCCCATCGCATGAACGGGCTGGCGAAGGTCATGGCTGGCGGTGGTCAGGAACAGGTTCTTCGCTCGCAGCGCGTCCTCGGCCGCCTCCTTGGCGAGCCGGTAGCTTTCCGCGAGGCGGATGCCGTCGTCTTCGAGCTGCACCTGCTGACGGAAGAATTGATTGGCGATCAGCGCGTGCCGATAGATCGCGACCGCATACAGCAGCGTCAGCGGCAGCACGAATTGCCAGTGGTCGGGAAAACTCCACGGCACGTTGACGGTGACCACGCCCCAGCAGGCGAAAAAAAAGCGCTGGAAGGCGCCCAGGATCGGCGTCTGGTGCGTGGCGTTGGCGGCCAGGATGGCGGCGAGGCTGATATGCAGCAGCAGCGCGAAGTCGAACGTCACCTGTCCCGCGGTCAACACCGTCGCCATCGACAGGCACAGGCCGTGAACCAGCGCGATCCGCTTGACCACCGGCAGCCAGCGCTCGGCCATCACGGCATCGTCGGACTGCGCCCGCTCGCGCTGATAGTGGCGCCGCTCCAGCTGCATCCAGCCGGCCGCGAGGCAATAGGCCAGCGTCCAGACGAGCAGCGAACGCGCGTCCTTGCCGGTGACGTGAAGCCACGCAACGAACGGCAAGCCGACGAACGGGATGGCGTTGACGCTGAAGACCAGCCGCTGGAACGTCATGTCGACCAGGCGCGCCCTGGCGCGCGGGCTGACGCTCGATTCGGCGGTGGGACGCAGCCCCAGCGGTGGCGACAACGGCTCGCTCACGGTTCGAGCCGTCGTCCGTGCAGCAGCGTGATGGCTTCGACGCGATTGCTGACACCGAGCTTGCCCAGGATGGCCGTCACGTGTTCCTTGGTGGTCTGCTCGGAAATCGCCAGTTCCTTCGCGATCTGCTTGTTCGGCAGCCCGCGCAGCATCAATGCAAGAACCTGGCCCTGCCGGTCGGTCAGGCCGAGATCACGCGGACTCAGTGGCAGTTCGCGCCGCAATGCCGGCGTCAGTTCCGCCGGCGGCATCGCGGGAAACCAGGTTCCCCCCTTGCGCAACGCGGCTACGGCCTGGGCGAACGTCTCCGGCGGCTCGCTTTTGCGCAGAAAGCCATGCGCGCCGGCCTCCATGGCCTTGATCTGCACGCGCGCGTCCTCATCGCCGCTCATCACGAGCAGGCGGCACGATGGCAGCTTTGCGGCGGCCTCTCGCAGCAGCGCAAGGGCGGTGCCGCCGGGCAGCCAGAAATCGACCACCAGCAGGCTGGGAGGACCGTCGTCATCGATCCGTTGAAAGCACTCCTGCGCATTCGCGGCATAGTGCGCCACCGCGTAGTCGCAATGCGTTGTCAGATATCCCGCAATACCGCGCGCCACCAGCGGATGGTCGTCGACGACGATGGCATACGACTGGCGCGCCGGGGCCATGCCCGACGCAATTCGACTCTTCACCAAGCTTTGGCTCCTGACCCCTGCCGAAATAAAGCTTATTTTTTGCGCCAGTGTAATTGATTTCGCACAACGGAATTTGCGCGGCGCCCCGCAACCCCTACTACGGTAGGTGTTCGAAATTTAATTAATCGTGAATGAGCTGACAGAAACGAAGGGAATTACCGAAGGGGTCGACCACCTGCATTTCCTTGCCCCAGTCCATCGTTTCGACGCCGGGCCGCGCATATCGGTATGGTTTCGCCGCCAATTCCCGTTGCAGCATGTCAATGTCGTCGACCCGCAGGAAAACGGCCGTTCCGGGCGTGCCATCGCCATGATGCTCGCTCAGATGCAGCAGCAAGTCCGAGCGCGATATCTGCATGTACAGGGGCAGGCTTTCCTCGAACCGATGCTCCCAGTCGACCGAAAATCCGAGGAAATCGAGATAGAACTCCTTGGCCTTCTCCACCGAGAAGATACGCAGAATTGGAATGGCGGGTGAGAGCTTCATCCGATTGGTTCATTCAATGCAATGACAGAAGCATAACCAATGCGCGACCAAATCCGTAAGTTCCAACATTAATGCAATTACCGTTGGCGCTGATGAACCCGGCTCACGGAGAGACGCCGGCGGGCCCGGCTTCGAGCAAGAAAGCGAGCGCCTGGCGCCACCACGCTCCATCGACACGATCGAACCAGTCGTTGTGGTCGGCACCCGGCACGATGCGCAATTGGCGGCGGGTGCCCAGCGCATCGTGCAGTGCGCGGCCAAAGCGTGCCGGCACGATCCGATCGCGCTCGGCGACCACCACCAATACCGGGCGATCGAATGCGGCGAGATTGGCGACGCTGTCGTAGCGGTCGCGCAAGAGCCAGGTGGTCGGCAACCAGGCGTAGTGATGCGCGGCGATATGGGCCAGCCGGTCCCACGGCGTAATCAGCATCAGGCCGGCAATCCTGTCCCGCTGTTGCGCGGCGGCCGCGGCGACCACGCCGGCGCCGAGCGATTCGCCAATCAGCAGCAGCGGCGCGCCGTAGCGGGAATGGGCCAGCTCGACGATACGCTGAGCATCGGCAACGAAGCTGGCCTCGCCTACCCGGCCCTCGCGCGGCCCGTAGCCCGGATATTCCGCGAGGATCACGCGCAGGCCCTGCGCCACCAGCGCGTCCGCATAGACCTTGCGATGGCCGGCATGACCGGCGTTGCCATGAAACACGATCGCCGTAGCACGGGCCGGACGAGCAGGTTCAGCGAGCAGGCCCAGAAAGTCGTCCTCTCCCGGCCAGGCGCGCAATTCGTCGGACACCAGCGCAGCCACCGGTGCCTTGCTCGGGAAGTACAGGAAGTGGTCCTGCAATGCCGCCAACGATGCGGTCGGGGCCATGCCGGCAATGCACGCCATGCCGAGCGCCACGCTTGCGAGGCGGGCGGCAAGGGCACCACGGTGTCGGGCTGCGATCGGCATGCTTTCCTCCCAGGGCCGCTGGCGGAACCGCCACGATCTGAATGATATGACGCTATTCAGCCCATTCCCGCGCCAGCCAGGCGAGAAATGCGCGCACCGGCGGATGGCGCTCGCGTCCGGGCACGCACAGCGCCGTATAGGCGGCACCGGCTACCGTGATATCGGGCCGGTACGGCTGCAGCATCCCGTTGCGCACGCTGTCGGATACCATGATCGAACTGGCCAGCACCAGCCCCTGTCCCGCGACGGCGGCCTGCAGCGCATAGCTTTCTTCCTCGTAGGCGCGCATCGTCGCGCCATCCTGCAGCCAGCGCACACCGGCGGCATCGCACCACGCCTGCCAGCCATCGTCGTACAGCGTGGAATCGGTCCAGCGAACCGTGATCAGTTCGGGGGCCCCTACGCCGGCCGCCGCGATCCGGGCCGGCGATCCATAGACGCCGAAGGTTTCGCCGAGGCGGCACGCGTTCAGCAGCGAGGGCCAGGCGCTGGTGCCATAGCGGATCGCTACGTCGATGCGCGCGTCCTGATGCAGGTCGACCGGCGCGCCGTCGCTGTCGATCCGTACATGCACATCGGGATGAGCCTGATAGAAGCGTCCGAGCCGCGGCACCAGCCACAGCGCCGCGAACGACATGGTGGTGGTCACCGTCAGCGACCCGGCCGCAGGCTGCGGCAGCAGCTCGTCGATCGCTTGTGCCACATCGAGCAGCGCGCCATGCATTCGATGGAACAGCCGCTCGCCTTCGACCGTCAGCGCGACACCGCGCGGCAAGCGCGTAAACAGCGCCACACCCAGGCAGGACTCCAGTCCGCGCACTTGATGCGATACCGCGGCCGGCGTCACTGACAGCTCGGCCGCGGCGGCCTTGAAGCTCAGATGCCGCGCCGCGGACTCGAATACCCGCAGGGCGGCGATCGGCAAGGAAGCGAACATGCAATGCGCTCCGAAAAATGCGCACAAAACGCTGGGATGAATCCAATTGATCCGACGCGAGAATTGCTCGTTTGTCGCGCCGCAGCCGCCATCCTACAGTCGCCGTGTCGCTACCCCACAATGCAAGGAACATGATGACGGACACCACTGTCTCCCAAACCCCTTCTGCCGGCTCGGTATTGATCCTGGTCGGCAGCCCCCGGCGGGACGGCAATTCGGCGGTGATGGCGCAGGCCGTGCAGCGCGGCGCCGAGCGCGCCGGCCATCCGGTCAAGCTGCGTTTTCTCGACGACCATATCGGCGGGCTGCTGCGCGACTGCCGCCAATGCCGCCGTCCCGATGGCAGCTGCGGCATCGACGACGGCTATCGCGATCTGTTGCTGCAGGACTTCCTGCCGGCGGCCGGCGTGGTGTTCTGCTCGCCGATCTATTGGTATGGCCTGTCGGCGCAGACCAAGGCCTTCTTCGACCGGATGTTCTGCTACTACGCCGCCTCGCATCCGGATTCCGCCAACGTGATGCCCAAGCTCGCCCGCAAGCGGCTGGGGCTCGTGCTGGCCTCGGAGGAAAGCTATGCCGGCGCGGCACTCGGCATCGTCCATCAATTGCAGGAGTATGCCCGCTATACCGATTCGCAATTGGCAGGCGTGGTGCGTGGCACCGGCAATCGCCGCGGCGAGGTGGTACGCGATCCGACCGACGCGATGGCGCAGGCCGAGCGTCTTGGCACGGAGCTGTTTGCGCGCCCCTACAGCGACTATCGCTTCGATACGCCGCGCGATACGCGGGTGTGGCCACTGGACCAGGCTGCATGATGGGGCTGGATCATTGCCGCGAATGACCGCCATGCACGGCGGCCATATCGGTGAACAAGGCCCGGGCAAAAAAATACCCGCAGCCGGGAGGTGCGGGTATTCCAAAGTGGTATGAGCGAGTCGCGGTTCCGCTCAGGGCGCATCCTCGCACCATGCGCCCGTCCCGCCAATAATCCATCCGGACTAGTTGGCGTCCGATCGCGGGCATGGACAAGCGAGCGGGAATCGATTCCAATCCAGCACTGACGAGGGTCGGCAGCCGCGATCGGCGCGCATCGGCCCCGCCGCGCGATGCCGATGACCGGCCCATTCCCGACCACCATGCCCGATGCCCGCCTGCTGCTGATCGACGACCATACGCTGTTCCGAACCGGACTGCGTCTGCTGCTGGCAGACAGCCCGAGCGTGTCCGCGATCGCCGAGGCCGGCACGGTGATGGAGGCGGTGCAACATCATGCCGGCGCGGCGATCGACATCATCCTGCTCGACATCCAGCTGCCGGGCCTGAACGGCATCGAGGGCGTGCGGGTGCTGCGCCGGCATTTCCCCGCGGCGCGCATCCTGATCGTCTCCGGCACGTCCGGCCGCGATGCGATTCCCGCGGACGTGCTGAAGGACGTGGCCGGGTTCCTGCCGAAATCGGCGGATGCCACGCAGATCGAGCAGGCGATTGCCCGCTGCCTGCAGGGCGGCAGCTACTTCTTCCGCGCGGCCGATGACGCCATCGTGCCGGGCCAGTCCGCCACCGGCGCGGCACGCTACCTGCCGAGCCAACTGACACCGCGCCAGCTCGAGGTGCTGGGCCAGCTGGCGCTGGGCCGCTCCAACAAGATCATCGCGCACCATCTCGGCCTGTCGGAGAACACGGTGCGCGTGCATGTCGCCGCCATCCTCGATCACCTTGGCGTGGTCAGCCGCGTCGAGGCCATCATCGAGGCCCAGCGGCGCGGCCTGATACAGGCCGCGCGGTGAAGCCCGCCAGCGGCCGCCGGCGGCTGCCCTTGCTGCCGCGCTTCGACGAGGGCCGGCTGCTGGCCGCGCAGATGGACCTGCTGGACCAGAGCTTCAGCGTCGCCATGGTCGGCTGCGCACTGGCATCCTGGTTCCTGACCGCGGGGCTGGTGCTGTCCGGCGATCGTCCGCTGGCGTGGCCATGGATGGCCGCGATGACGCTGGCCTGCGCCTACGGCGTGCTCGGCCGCCATCGCATGCCGGCCCGCACCAGCGAGGCCGGCGCGCCGTACTACGCGCGCTGGATGACGATGCTGCTGACCTGCATCGGCGCGTTGTGGGGATTGATCGCCCTGCTCTATCTGGATGTTCGTCAACCACCCATCGTCATTTCGGTGCTGTGCTTGATCGCGGGCATGAGCGCCGCTGCGCTCGCGGTGTTCTCGGCCTGCCTGCCGGTCGCCGTCGGCTTCTTCGTGCCGGCGATCCTGCCGGTATGGATCAGTTTCCTGGCCACCGGCGACCCGGACTATCTGCCGATGTTCCTGGCAACGCCTCTCTATCTGATCGTGCTGATCATCTTCGCGCGCAATTACGCGCGCGTGGCGCGGCATTCGATCGCGCTGCGCTTCGAGAATATCGAACTGATCGGCCAGCTGCGCGAACAGACCGCGCGCGCCGAATCGGCCCAGCGCGAGGCCGAACAGGCAAGCCGCGCGAAGTCGGTATTCCTCGCCTCGGCCAGCCACGACCTGCGCCAGCCGCTGCATGCTCTGGGCCTGTTCCTGGTGTCGCTGAGCCGCACCGCGCTCGACGACAAGCAGCGCCAGCTGCTGACGCATATCGAGTCCGCGTCGGATGCCGCGCGGGCGATGCTGAACACCTTGCTCGACTTCTCCAAGCTCGAAGCCGGCGTGGTGCAGGCCCGGCCGATGGCGTTCCGCCTGCAACCGCTGCTCTACCGGCTCGAAAGCGAATTCGCGCCGCTGGCGGAAGCGCGCGGCCTGGTCTACCGGACGCGCGAGACCACCTGCGCCGTGTTTGCCGATCCGGCGCTGGTCGAACTGGTGCTGCGCAATCTGATCGCCAATGCGATCCGCTATACCGAGCGCGGCGGCGTGCTGGTGGGCTGCCGCCGGCGCGGCGAACACGCGGTGGTGGAGGTATGGGATACGGGGATCGGCATCCCGGCGTCGCAGCACGCGGCGATCTTTCAGGAGTTCCATCAGCTCGGCAATCCCGAGCGCGATCAGCGCAAGGGCCTGGGGCTGGGACTGTCGATCGCCAGCGGTCTGGCACGGACGATGTCCACCGAAGTCACGCTGGCGTCGACGCCGCGGCGCGGTTCGGTGTTCCGCATGGCGCTGCCGTGGGTCTGGCTGCCGCCGGCCGGCATCGATGCGCTGGTACATCGACTGCCAAGCGATGCCCCGGCACCGCTGAAGCCGCTGCCCGCGGTGCGCGCGCTGGTCATCGACGACGATCCGCATATCCGGCTGGCGATGACCGAATTGCTGTCGGGCTGGCAATGCGACTGCCGGGCGGCGGAGTCCGAGCGCGATGCGCTGGCCTGCCTGCCGGCGTTCCGGCCCAATCTGATCGTCGCGGACTATCGGCTGCGCGGAAACCGGGATGGCCTGCAGGCCATGGCCGCGCTGCGCAAGCAGTTGGGGGAAGCGGTACCCGCGATCATCATTACCGGCGATACCGCGGCCGACCGGCTGCGCAGCGTGCATGCGAGTGGCACGGTGCTGCTGCACAAGCCCGTGGTCGCCGCGGAGTTGCACGCGGCGATCGTGGCGCTGGTCGCGCCGGAAAGCATGGCGCGGGGTTAGACGCGACCGGCAACAATGCGGCCGTTGCACTTGGATAAGTTTTTTTGATAAATCAATCCGATCTATTAATTGGACTTTGACTGCTGGCTTGCGGACACTGAATCGACACAGCATCGGGGTCGATCCCGTGAGGAGCCATCATGCCGTCGCCGCTTCACTCGCCTGGTTCGCCGAGTTCGCCGATCTGGCCCAACTCTTCCGCGCTGCCGCGGCACGATCTGCTGATCGGCGCCGAGCGCGTCGCGCCCATTTCCGGGGCCTATTCGACCGACATCAATCCCGCCACCGAGGCTCCGATCGCGCTGGTCGCACAAGGCAGTCCGGCCGAGGTCGATCTGGCGGTGCAGACCGCACGCCGCGCGCTGAAGGGCTGGAGCCGCATGCGTGCCGCCGAGCGTGGCCGCATCCTGCAGCGCTTCGCCGATCTGCTCGAGGCCCATCGCGACGAGCTGGTCGCACTGGAAAGCCTTGACGCCGGCAAGCCGCTGGCCGCCGTGCGTCGGCAGGATATGCCGGCGGTGATCGACACCGTGCGCTACTACGCCGGCTGGGCCGACAAGATCCACGGCGACGTGATACCGGCCCGCCCCGATGCGCTGACCTATACCGTGCGCGAACCGGTCGGCGTGGTGGCCGCGATCGTGCCGTGGAATTTCCCGCTGATGATAGGCATGTGGAAGATCGCGCCGGCGCTGGCATGCGGCTGCACCGTGATCGTCAAACCCGCGGAAATTGCACCGCTGTCGGCACTGCGCGTCGGTGAACTGGCGCTCGAAGCGGGCCTGCCGCCCGGCGTGCTCAATATCGTCACCGGCAAGGGCAGCGTGGTAGGCGATGCGCTGGTCGGCCATCCCGGCGTCGACAAGGTGACCTTCACCGGCTCGCCCGGCGTGGGCCGCGGCATCATGCAGGGGGCGGCCGGCAACTTCAAGCGCGTCACGCTCGAACTGGGCGGCAAATCGGCCAACCTCATCTTTGCCGACGCGGATCTCGACGCGGCGGTACGCGCCGCGGCGTCAGGCATTTTCTTCAACGCCGGCCAGGTCTGCTCCGCGGGATCGCGCATCCTCGCGCAACGCGCCGTCTACGACGAGGTGGTCGAGCGGCTCGCCGAACGGGCCCGCGCGATCCGCGTCGGTGACCCGGCCTTGCCCGATACGACGATGGGTCCGCTGGTGTCCAGCGCGCAACTGAAGACGGTGCTCGACTATATCGAGATCGGCAAGCAGGAAGGGGCGTCGGCGGTGGCCGGCGGCATGCGTGTCGGCGAGCGCGGCTACTTCGTCGCGCCCACGGTTTTCGCCAACGTCGCGCACGAGATGCGCATCTCGCAGGAAGAGATCTTCGGCCCGGTGGCCAGCGTGATTCCGTTCGACGACGAGGCCGATGCGATCCGCATCGCCAACGGGACCGCGTTCAGCCTGGCGGCCGGCGTCTGGAGCGCCGACATCGGCCGCGTACACCGCGTCGCCGGCGAGCTGAAGGCCGGCACCGTCTGGATCAATACCTATGGCTATACCGATGTCCGGCTGCCGTGGGGCGGGGCCGGCGACTCGGGACTGGGCCGCGAGCATGGCGACGCGGCGCTGCAGAACTTCACGGAGCCGAAGACCGTGTGGCTGTCGCTGCGATAGCGGCTGCGATAGGAGCTGCAATAAGGGCTGCAATAAGGGCTGCAATAAGGGCTGCGATAAGGGCTGCGATAAGGGGGCTGCGATAAGGGCCTGGGATAGACGATCGCCGCCTCAGAACTTCGGAATCCGCAGCGTCTTGCTGATCATCAGCGAGCCCGACAGCACGAACAGCAGCACGAGCGGATGCAGCACCGCGGGACCGAGCGTCCAGGCACCGCCGAACAGCGCGTCGCCGATGCGCCCCTGCCAGGCGCACAGCGCCAGCACGCCGGTCAGCACCACGCTGGTCGGGATCGGCGTGCCCTCGAAATAGGCGACCTTGCCGCTGGCCCCGGACAGCGATTCGGCCGTGACGTTGAAGCGCGCGAGCCGGCTGACGCCGCAGCAGACGAAATAGATCAGCGCAATCAGGTCCCAGCCGCCGCGCATGCCGGCGGCAAAGGCCAGCGCCGCGGGACCGACGCCGAACGAGATGATGTCGGCCAGCGAATCGAGCTCGCGGCCCAGCGCCGAATGCGCATGGCGCCAGCGCGCGACACGGCCGTCGATCACGTCGAAGAAGAAGGCCGCGGGCGCGAAGGCCGCCGCGATCAGGAAATGCCGCAGCGACTGGCTGTCGATGTAGAACATCGCGAAGAACACCGACGCCATGCCGCAGCCCGCATTGGCCAGCGTGAAGACGTCGGCCAGCGCCAGCTCGCGGATCATCGAGAAATGCCGCGGCCTTGCAGATGGATCGGCCGATGATCGAGTCGGATCGTTCGATTCAGGCATATCGGGCTCCTCGCGTGGTCGGTCTTCGATCGTCCCTTGGCAACCCCGGGCCGTTCCCGTTACAGGCGTTGCAGATATCGTGCCGGGATCAGGGGCCTGTCATCGCTGCGTGCCGCGACGGCGGGCCAGGCTCGCGGCCAGATAGGCAACGATCGCCACGTTGGCGACGGCCACGCCGATGTGTATCCAGGTCGGATGCCGCGCCGCTTCGTAAAGTTCCACCGGAATATAGATCGCGCCGGACCAGACGCCCAGCCATTGGGCCCAGGCGCGCTCGTGCCACAGCCCATAGGCCTCGGCGAAGCGCATCGCCGCATAGACCGCGGCCGACGCGCCGATGGCCCACAGGCGGGGATCGTCGGGATGCGCGGCCAGCGACAGGAAGATCGTCGGATAGCGGCTGCCCGGATTCAGGTGCAGCCGCGCGACGATGGCTTCGGCCAGTGCCTGCGCGTCGCGATGCAGCAGCGCCGCGAGGCCGATCCCGGCCAGCACCACCAGCGCGCCCTTGGCCGCCTCCAGCAGCGCGATGCCTTTCAGGCCCAGGGCGCCTTGCCTGCCTGCCATCGGTCAGCGCTCCGTGCGCATTCGAATCGGTCCGCCGCTCAGGAAAACACGCGGTTCTTGTCGGACACCTGATCGTTGAGCGTCCAGAAGTCGTAGAGCACGCCGATCAGGAAGAAGCCGCCGGTCACCAGATACAGCAGGCCGGTCAGCCATTTGCGCATATACATCCGATGCACGCCGAAGATGCCGAGGAAGGTCAGCAGGATCCAGGCGATATTGAAATCCACGCGGCCGGAGGTGAAACGGCGGTCGGCATCCCGGTCCATGCCGGGAATCAGAAACAGGTCGATCAGCCAGCCGATGCCAAGCAGGCCCAGCGTCAGGAACCAGATCGTGCCCGTTACCGGTTTGCCATAGTAGAAACGATGCGAGCCGGTGAATCCGAAGATCCAGAGCAAATAACCGATCAGCTTGCTGTGCGTGTCCTGAATCATGTCCATCCTCATGTTGTCGTGCCGGAATGATGCCATAGGCATCTACCCTGCCCGCCAATTCGCCAATTGCATCGAAGAGGCTTCACACGCGAAAAAAACGGGGTTATACTTGCGCCCCTCGCGACGCAAAACACAGCGTTAGCGAAACGGTTCCAGTCCCCTTCGTCTAGAGGCCTAGGACATCACCCTTTCACGGTGAGTACAGGGGTTCGAATCCCCTAGGGGACGCCAGCTTGACCGGTCGCCAAAGGCGTCCGGATGCCGACAAGGAGTGGTAGTTCAGTCGGTTAGAATACCGGCCTGTCACGCCGGGGGTCGCGGGTTCGAGTCCCGTCCACTCCGCCAGCAACAAGCAGAAAGCCCGCCGATCGCAAGATCGGCGGGCTTTTTGTTTTGCGCGGCGTCCTCCCTGCATCCCGGCCTGCGGATTGGCATTCGATTGGTATTCCAGCGATCAGCTTCCACAATGGGAACCTCGATCCACCACTCTGGAAGATGAGGTCGCCATGCATCTGGAAGGCTCCTGTCATTGCGGCGCGGTGCATTTCAGCGTCGAGTCGTCTTCGTATTACCCGTTCATGCATTGCCATTGCTCGATCTGCCGCAAGACGGCGGGCTCGGGCGGTTATGCGATCAATCTGGGCGCCGACGCCAACACGCTGCGCGTACGGGGCCGCAAGCATCTGGGCATCTATCACGCCGTGATGCGCGAGCCGGGCAAGCGCGCGACCCGCTCGCCGGCATCGCGCCATTTCTGCCTGCAATGCGGCAGCCCGCTGTGGCTATGGGACCCGCGCTGGCCGGAGCTGGTCCATCCGCATGCGTCGGCGATCGATACCCCGCTGCCGCGGCCGCCCGAGGTCGTCGAGGCGGCGCTGGACTTTGCGGCGCCCTGGGTCGACGTGCCGCGCGGCAAGGGCCATATCCATTGCGGCCAGTGGCCCGAGGAGTCGCTGGCGCAATGGCATGCCCGTCATGGTCTCGGCGACGGCCAGCGCTGAACACCGAACATCCCTTTGCGCAAAGCCGCCATGCGGCCCGCTCTTCACACCGTTTCGGCATCGCATATAACTAATCCAGAAGGGCGGCGCAGCTGCGCCGCCCAAAAAATTTGGGGAGGCGGGCTCTTGAAGGTCACACAGCCGCCCCTATTTTGGCGTCGGCCCGTCTTCTCTGGAACGGCACCCACGCCGCGCCGGCCATCGCGGCCGCGCGGCTTCCGGACAGTCAACTTCGCTTGAAGAGGAGGTTTGCTGATGAAGATTGCCCAGATCGCCCCGCTTGCCGAGCGTTGCCCACCCAAGCTCTACGGCGGCACCGAGCGCATCGTGTCCTATCTGACCGAAGAGCTGGTCCGCCAGGGTCATGACGTGACCCTGTTCGCCAGCGGCGACTCCAGGACCGCCGCGAAGCTGGTACGCGGCTCCGACATCGCGCTACGGCTCGATCCCAGGGTGAAAGACCCGATCCCCTATCACGTCATGATGCTGGACGAGGTCCGTCGGCGTGCCGACGACTTCGATGTGCTGCACTTCCACATCGACCTGCTGCATTTCCCGCTGATCCGCGATATCGCCGAGCGCACCGTCACCACGCTGCATGGCCGGCTCGATCTGCCCGATCTGGCGCCGTTCTATCGCGCGTTTCCGGAGTTTCCGCTGGTGTCGATCTCCGACCACCAGCGCCGGCCGATGCCGCCTGTCAACTGGGTCGGCACGGTGCACCATGGGCTGCCGCGCGACCTGCTGCCCTTCACCGCCGATCCGAAGGGGGGCTATCTGGCCTTCCTCGGCCGCATCTCGCCGGAAAAGCGGCCCGATCGCGCGATCGAGATCGCGGCGCGTACCGGCATGCCGCTGAAGATCGCCGCCAAGATCGACAAGGCCGACCAGGCCTATTGGGACGAGGTCATCGCGCCGATGATCGCCGCGCATCCGAAAGTCAGGTTCATCGGCGAAATCAACGAGCACCAGAAGGCCGAATTCCTCGGCAATGCCCGCGCGTTGCTGTTCCCGATCGATTGGCCGGAGCCGTTCGGCCTGGTGATGATCGAGGCGATGGCCTGCGGCACACCGGTGATCGCCTATCGCTGCGGCTCGGTGCCCGAAGTCATCGACGAGGGCGTGACCGGCTTTATCGTCGACGACATCGAGCAGGCGGCGGAAGCGGTCGGACGCATCGACGAACTGGACCGGGGCCGGATCCGCGCCACCTTCGAGCGCCGCTTCACCGTGGAACAAATGGCGCAGCGGTATGTCGAGATCTATCGCAGCCTGGCCGACCTGAACGCCGGTGCGCTGCTGCGCCGTGCCATGGGAGCAACGGTGGGCAACGCGATCGGCAGCGATCGCGTCGGTCTGCGTGCCCTCGCCTGAACCGCAAAGGATCGCGACGATGCCAACCGCCAGCACTGTTGCCGCTACCCACGCGCCGGCGCCCAGCGGGCCCGGCGGTACCCAGCTCGCCCAGTTCTTCATCCCGGCCGCCGCGTCGCTGCAGGAACGAAGGCCGCGCACGCTCAAGCATGGCGATACCTTCGCCGTGTTCGACCACAATGGCGATGCGCTGTCCGGTCCCGGCAGTCCCGAGGGCGTATTCCATCGGGACTGCCGCCATCTGTCGCACCTGTTCCTGTCGATCGATGGCGCGCGGCCGATGCTGCTGTCATCGACGCTGCGCGACGACAACGCGACGCTGACCTGCGACCTGACCAATCCCGATCTGTTCGACGGCGATGGCCAGCTAACGGTCGAACACGACGTGCTCCATCTGCGCCGCTCGCGCTTCCTGTGGAATGCGACATGCTACGAGCGGCTGCTGATCCGCAACTATGACGACAAGCCGCGCCGCATCCAGCTCGAACTGGCGTTTGCCGCGGATTTCGCCGACCTGTTCGAAGTCCGCGGCTCGAAGCGCGAGCGCCGCGGCGAACACCATCCGGCCCGCATCACCAACAATCGGGTCATCCTCGGCTATACCGGACTGGACCAGCAGAGCCGGCACACCGCGCTGCTGTTCGATCCGGCGCCGACACGGCTGACCGGCAATTGCGCCCGCTTCACGATGGAGCTGCAGCCGAAGGAGGCGCGGCTGCTGTTCGTCGAGATCCGCTGCGGCATCGGCGAGATTCCGCAGCAGACGCGCTGCACGTTCTTCAGCGCGCTGCGCGATGCCAGGCGGGCGTTGCGCAACTCGGCCTCGCGCGCGGCCTCGATCGTCACGTCGAACGAGATCTTCAACGAGGCCGTCCGGCGCAGCGTGTCCGACCTGTACATGCTGATCACCGATACGCCGCAAGGTCCGTACCCTTACGCCGGCATTCCGTGGTTCAGCACCGTGTTCGGCCGCGACGCGCTGATCACGGCGCTGGAGACGCTGTGGCTGGACCCGAATATCGCGCGCGGCGTGCTCGGCTATCTGGCGGCCAATCAGGCCACCGACAACGATGCCGCCGCCGATGCCGAGCCCGGCAAGATCCTTCACGAGGTACGGCACGGCGAGATGGCCGAACTCGGCGAGGTGCCGTTCCGCCGCTACTACGGCAGCATCGATTCGACGCCGCTGTTCGTGATGCTGGCCGGCGCCTATCTGCATCGCACCGGAGACCTGGGCACGCTGCAGCGGCTGTGGCCGAGCCTCGAGGCCGCGCTGCAGTGGATCGAGCGCTATGGCGACCGCGATGGCGACGGCTTCGTCGAGTACGGCAGGCGCACCACCGAAGGGCTGGTCAACCAGGGCTGGAAGGACAGCCAGGACTCGGTGTTCCACGCGGACGGCACGCTGGCCAAGGGAGCGATCGCACTGGCCGAGGTGCAGGCCTACGTCTACGGTGCCTGGCAGGCCGGCGCCGACATTGCGGGGCAACTGGGCATGACGGAGCGCGCCACCCAATGCGCCGCGCGCGCCGAGGCGCTGCGCGCGGCCTTCGACGCGGCGTTCTTCGACGAGGCGCTTGGCACCTACGTGCTCGCGCTCGATGGCGACAAGCGGCCCTGCCGGGTGCGCACGTCGAACGCGGGCCATGCGCTGCTGACCGGCATCGCGTTTCCCGAGCGCGCGCCCGCGGTGGTCCGCACGCTGATGTCGGGAACGTCGTTCTGCGGATGGGGCGTGCGGACCGTCGCGTCGAACGAGGCGCGCTACAACCCGATGAGCTATCACAACGGCTCGGTCTGGCCGCACGACAATGCACTGATCGCCGGCGGCATGGCCCGTTACGGCTTCCATCGAGAGGCGGCACGGATCTTCGAGGGCCTGTTCGCGGCGTCGACCTATATCGACCTGCGCCGCCTGCCCGAGCTGTTCTGCGGCTTCCCGCGCCAGGGCACGCAGGGCCCGACCTTCTATCCGGTCGCCTGCATCCCGCAGGCCTGGGCCGCGGCCGCGCCGCTGTACATGCTGCAGGCCAGCCTGGGGCTGGGCTTCGACACCGAACGCGTGCATATCACCTTCGACGAGCCGGCTCTGCCGGCTTTCCTCGACGAGGTGGTCTTCCGCAACCTCGCGGTCGGCGGCGGCTCGGCCGACGTCGCGCTGCGGCGCTCGGGCCGGCATGTCGTCGTCGACATGCTGGAGCGGCGCGGGCCGGTGCGGGTGTTGACGACGAATTGAGGCACACACCTGAACCAACACGTTGCGCCGTTGCCGGGCATCGATGGCAGGATGCACGGCTGCGCGCGGTGCTCTGATGGCGCGCAGCCGCGATAAACTGGCAGCTTGCCATGCCAGGAGATCACCGCCCGGATTGCGGCCGCTGC
This sequence comes from Cupriavidus sp. JZ107, assembly GCF_053903255.1. Lineage (NCBI taxonomy): Bacteria > Pseudomonadati > Pseudomonadota > Betaproteobacteria > Burkholderiales > Burkholderiaceae > Cupriavidus > Cupriavidus sp. JZ107. The sequence goes on from NZ_CP096480.1 coordinate 1,873,624, forward strand.
TATCGACCTTTCTTGCGATTCTGTTCAACGCCGCATGCATCGGCGTTCCGTTGGTCGCGCCGAGTCTTCGTTCCCGCGCCGTCCGACACCGTTGGGAACGGGGTGCCCGGCGGGTCGATGCGCCAGTCACCGTCAACGCGACGCTGGATCCCGCAGTGGGCCCGGCAGAATCCTGATGTCATTGATATTGATCGAAGCTGCGGCGCTCGGATGCCTTGCCGCCTGGATCTTGTGGCAGCGCAAACGACATCGGCTGGCACGCGTAGAGCAAGATGCCTGGGCAGACCGTGGAAGGGAGTTCGTACGCCAGGCTGACAAGTATCTCGGCAAGGACTTCAACGACGTGGAAGCCGAGATCGCTGCCGTGTTGGGGGACAAATATTCGTACTCCAGTTTCGACTTCGGGCATTGGGAAGCCTCCTGGGTCGCTGGCAATATCCGCATATGTGTCGGCGTCCATGGGACCCGATGCACGTACATATGCGAGGGCCGCCAATGGTAAGGCGATGGCAATCCGCTGGATTTCCGGCGCAGGCTTTCGGCGTTCCAGTGTACGGGTCCAGCCCGAAGTGATAGTGTAGGCAGCACTGCCATGCGCCGCCGCGGTGCGGCATTGCGCAGACCCTTCGCCGTTCGAAGTCGCCGACAGGAGCCCCTTCATGACCCCGGTTTCCCACGCCAGCGTCCGCGCCGCCGGACCGAATTACCGGCACGAGATCACCACCGGCAAGCATCAGCTGGTGTCCGACGAGCCCGCCAGGGCCGGCGGACAGGATGCCGGGCCGGCTCCGTACGACTATGTGCTGACCGGGCTGGGCGCGTGCACCGCGATCACGCTGCGGATGTATGCGGACCGCAAGGGCTGGGACCTCGGCGATCTTCGCGTCGAGCTGACGCTGCTGAAGAACCGCGACGGCGATACGCGGATCGAACGCACGTTGCACACGTCGGCATCGCTGAGCGACGAGCAGTGGGAACGCCTGCTGGAAATCGCCGGCAAGACACCGGTCACCCGCACGCTGCAGGCCGGCGTGTCGATTGCCACCACGAGGGCCGCCTGATTCCGCGCGGGCCGGCGACCACCGCGACGGACTGACCACCGTGTCGATCCTGCGCAGGCGGTCCGGCTGGTTGTGGATCGCGGCCTTAGCGGCCGTCGCCTGGTGGGCCTGGCCGCGCCTCCAGCCGGTGCTGGATCGCATGGTCTACGGCATCCGCCTGGCCGCGATGCCGGCGCCGAAAGCGCTGCCGGTGCCGGTCGCGGGCGTATCGGCCAACGCGTTGCGCGATACCTGGAATGCCGCGCGCTCCGGCGGCCGCCGGCATCAGGGCATCGACATCTTCGCGCCGCGCGGACGCGAAGTCGTGTCGGCGACCGAAGGCATCGTGTCCCGCGTCGGCACCAACAATCTCGGCGGCCAGGTCGTCTGGGTCATGGGACCGGGCCGGCAGATGCACTACTACGCCCACCTCGACCGCTATGGCGAGATCGCGCCCGGCGATCGCGTCATGCCGGGCACCGTGCTCGGCTATGTCGGCAATACCGGCAACGCGCGCGGTACGCCGCCGCATCTGCACTACGGCATCTATACGCCGGCCGGCGCGATCAATCCCTACCCGCTGTTGACGGCGCGCATCGCCACGTCGAAGTAGTCGCGGCGCGAGTGCGCCAAACCGAAGCACCCCATACTCCCAACTTGAGGAAGGAGCAATGTCAGCACAAGACATGGGCCTGACGGGCCGCCATGCCGCCGCCCGCGGCACCGACAATACCGCCCGGTTGATCGTCTTCACCGGCGGCCCGGGCTCGGGCAAGAGCACGCTGATCGATGCGCTCGAGCAGCAAGGCTACGCCCGCTCGGAAGAAGCGGGCCGCGGCATCATCCAGGATCAGGTCGCGATCGACGGCCCCGCGTTGCCGTGGCGCGACCGGCAGGCCTTCGCCGAGGCGATGCTCGGCTGGGAACTGAGGTCCTATCGCATGGGGCAGCGGCAAGCGGGCCCGGTATTGTTCGATCGCGGCGTGCCGGACGTCATCGGCTATCTGCGGCTGTGCGAACTGCCGGTGCCGAAGCATCTGCTGCGGGCCGCCGTCGCATTCCGCTATCGGCAACAGGTCTTCATCGCACCGCCGTGGCCGGAAATCTATCGGCAGGACGCGGAGCGCAAGCAATCGCTGGACGAAGCCGAGCGCACCTTTGATGCCGTCGCGCAGGCGTATCGCGATTGCGGCTATACGCTGATCGAACTGCCGCGAGCCGACGTGGCCACCCGCGTCCGCTTCGTGCTCGACAGCATCGGCGCCAGCGCGATCGCCTGACCGCCGGCGCCCTCACGCCAGCCGCTTCAACAGGCACGAGGCTGCCTGCAGATCCGCCGTGCCTAATCCCTCGGTGAAGGCTTCATACACCGGCGCCAGCACGTCGATCGCCGGGCCGCGCGATCCGACATCAGCCAGAAGGTCCGCCAGACTCATCGCGCAGCGCAGCGACAGGGACCGGGCGCCATGTTCGTCGGCCATCGCCAGGCCCGCCCGTATCGATCGCTCCGCGGCCTCGGCATCGCCAAGACGGCGCAGGCGTTCGCCCTCGATCCGCAACAGCTCGGGGGAGATCCACGGTACCACCCCGGTCCGGCCGCGTTCGAAATCCGCCGTCTGGACCAGGTCCGCGTCGAGTGTGCAGAGCGTGTCCCGAAGCGATCGCGGCCAATTTGCCGGAACGTCGGCGTGGTCGACGTCGCCGCGACGACGGCCGAGCACCAGCGCATAGCCTTCTCCGAAATGGCCCCAGAACGTCAGTGCGTACTCCGCCGCGCGTTTGCGCAACAGAGCGGTATAGCGCTCGGCCCGCTCGCCGTCGCCGCTCCAGAACGCCACCGGCCCGCACCCCACCGAGATGGCAAAGCACAGCGACAGCGAATGGTTGATGTTCAGCGCCCGCTCGATCGCTCCTTCCGCATGATCGAGCGCGCTATCCGGAAAACCCTGTAGCCACAGGATGCGCGCCAGCGTCATCAGCGCCGCCACGCGCTGGTCGAACTGGAAGCCGCTGCGCCGCGCGCTGACATTGACGTTCAACGGTTGTGCCAGCACCCGCCGCGCGTGGAAGTTCGCCCTGGCATGCTGGCCCGTGAAATGCATGCTCAGCGTCATCATCCTGTCATGCACCACCGCATCGGCAGGATTGCCGGTCAGCGGAGCCAGCTCCCCGTACTGATTGGCCCGGCGGACGGTCAGCGGATAGTCCCCCAACGAATTGCTGACCAGCCACAGGCCCCATAACGCATGCAGCTGGTCTGGAATCGAATTGGTCCGCTGCGCAAGCTCCAGCGCACGCTCGAAGGTCGCGATGGCAGCGGGTCCTGCACCACGGCTGTTCCACAGTGCATGGCCGTGGGCCTCGCGCACCGCGATCTCGCGAGCGGGGTCGAGCGCGTCCGTACCGGGCAGCAGTTCGAGCAGTCGCTCGACCAGCGACAGGTATTCGGCCATATGGGACAGCGCGTACCACAGCGGCGCGGAGGCGCCGGCCAGCGCGGCGCCGATGTTCAGATCCCCGCGCTCGGACAGGCTCCAGTGCAGCGCGAAGCGAAAGTCGTCGAGCAGGTAGGCATGGCGCGCCAGCCATTCGCCCTGCGGCTGATGCGGCCTCGCGCGTTCGGCCGCGTCGGCGAGCTGCACCATGTGGCCGGCATGCAGGCGCGACACCCTGGCCGTTTCGCCATGGCTTTCCATCTGCGCCAGCCCATACTCGCGCGTGGTCTCCAGCAGCCAGTACTGCGCGACCTCCCCACTGACGTCCGACATCAGCAGCGACTTGCTGACCAGGTTGTACAGATGCTCGTCGACATCGCCGGCCATCGCGCAGCCGTCCATCAGGGCCCTGGCCCCTTCCGCGGTAAACCGGCCACGGAAGATCGACAGGCTTCGCAGCAGGCAGCGCTCCGGTTCGGGCAGCAGCGCATAGCTCCAGTCCAGCGCCGCCCGCAGAGTCTGGTGGCGCGGCAGCGCGGTGCGGCGTCCACGGGTCAGCAGGCCGAGCCGATCGTCGAGATGGGCAGCCACGCCGCGCATGCCGAGCCGGTCCACCCCCGCGGCCGCCAGTTCAAGTGCCAGCGGTATGCCGTCGAGCGCGCGGCAAATCCGGCCAAGGGCCGGCAGATCGGCTTCGCATAGCTCGAACGAATCTAGGCTGGCCCTGACGCGCTCGACGAACAGGTCCGCCGACGCATAGCCGAGCGTCTGGTGCACGCTGAGCTTTTCCAGCATGGGAGGTACGCTGAGCGAGCCGAGCCGCTGGACCCATTCGCCGTGGATGCGCAGCGGCTCGCGGCTGGTCATCAGCAAATGGACGCCAGGCGCGCCTGTCAGCAGCGCCTCGGCCAGTTCCGCGGCGGACTCGATCACATGCTCGCAATTGTCCAGCACGATCAGGACGCGACGGTCCCGCAGATGGGTCAGCAGGACGTGCAAGGATGCCGCACCGGGCGCGGAAATCCCGAGCGCGGCGGTAACGGTGTTGGTGACCAGCGAGGCGTCCTTGAGCGGCGCCAGATTGACGAATACCGCGTGCTGGCCAAACGTAGGGGAAAGCTGCCTTGCCGCGGCGAGTGCGACCGTGGTCTTGCCCATTCCGGCCGGTCCGGTCACCGTGACGCACCGCCGCTGCGGCAGCTCCCGCACCAGTTCGGCGACGACCTCGTCCCGGCCGATCACGCGCGCTACCTGCGCGGGCAGCGGCATCGCCATCGGCGCTTGCGGGGCCGGCACGGTGCCTGTTGCCGTGGGTATCGGGCCGCCTGCACCGGCCATCCCGCCCGCTCCGCCTGCTTCGGAGGCAGTCGTTGCCGGCAAATCCGGCGCGCTTCCCGGCGTGACCTGAGCAACGAAGCAGTAGCCCTGCATCGGCACGTTGACGATGTAGCGCTGTGCCTGCCGGCCATCGCCAAGCGCCTTGCGCAGGCCGGCCAGATGGACCCTGAGCGCGCCGGATTCGACGATCACATTCGGCCAGACGCGCGCCATCAGTTCGGCGTTCGGAACGATTTCGCCAGCCCGCTCCACCAGCGTCACAAGCAGATCGAACGCGCGGCTGCCAAGCCGTACCGGCACCCCGCCCTCCAGCAATACGCGCTGACGCGGGAGCAGGCTGAAAGGGCCGAAGTTCAGCGTCGCTTCGGGCGCCATGGCTATGGCCCCTGCCGCGCCATCAGGGCAGCGCCGTTCGCTCCCGGAACAAGGAATTGAAATCGCTCGACCATTGCGTCCCCGACTCGATGACGGCTTCCGGCGCGAAGATACCGTGACGCGGGCGCGCGCCGGAATCACAGCTTTCTATTAGTCCAATCGGGTGAGGCAAAGGCATGCCCGGCGAAAAAGCGGGCGATTGTATGACACATTGCAGGGCGCTCGCGCCGAGCGAGCCGATTCCATGCTCGGCCTCAAGCCATCATGCGGCCACGGTCATGGCCACGGCCGCGCCGCCGGCGACATCCTGGAATTCGCGCCGATACGCGCCGGGAGTGGTCCCGCGCCTGCTGCGAAACACGCGCAGCAGCTGGTTCTGGTCGTCATATCCGACGGCAGCGGCAATCTCGGTCACCGTCATGCGCGTGGTCCGCAACAGTTCGCACGCGGCCTCGACCCTGCGCTCGACCAGCCATTGCCGTGGCGGCTGTCCGGTGGACATCTTGAAGGCGTGGCAGAAGTGATGGTACGAAACGCCGATCTCGCCAGCCAGCACGCTCAGCGGAATATCCTCGGCGAGATCGCGCGTCATCAGCTCGCAGGCCTTCTTCAACTGATGGGGCGCCAGGCCGCCGCGCCTGGCGCGGAGCTGCCCCTCGACCAGCGTGGAATGGCGCCGCAGGACCTGCAACGCAATCAGGTGGGCGCGACTGTCCATTTCGAGCCGGGTCGGCGCTTCGTCAGGGTCCAGCGCGCGGCGCAAATACACATCGAGCATCGACACAAGCTGAGCATCGCTTCTCATCAGTTGCCCGCAGCAAAGCAAGCCGTCGCAGTCGGCCGCATCGCCGAGCCAGTCCACGGCGACGGTACGCAGAAAGGAGTCGGCCAGATGGAAATGGACGTAGCAGGTCGGGCCGGCCGTCTTCACCCGCAGCGACAGACCCATCGGGCGGAGCAGGAAGCCGTTCGGCGGCAGCGTTTCGATGATGTGGCCGGACGGCAACACCCGCTGCACGGTGGAGGCCGACAAATGCCACTCCAGGATATGGCCGTCTACAGGCGGCGGTGCGGGCGCGGCCCCGCCATCCGCGGAGGACTCCCACACCGTGACCGGCATCAGCCAGCTTGCCCCCCGCCGTGCCTGAACCCGGGCGCCCGGTGACAACGGAGCGCCGCGCCCCGGCACCCCGTTGTCCATCACATGTCGCGTGACGCCGGGCTCGAACAGCGAGCTCGCGGCGCGGGCGGTCGGAGGCGGCGGAACGCGCCTTGCGGCAAGGCCAAACGTGGCGGCTGGCGGCGTATTCATGGGGATCTGTAGCTCAGTGGAGACAGAAATGCATTGCGGTCATTCTTGTCGGCGCCTGCGCATAACGCGAGTTAAGACTTGCTAAGAACGCTGCGGGCGCCTGATCCCTGCCCGCCCCAACTCCCGCCGGCCCGCGGCCATGCCGGGCGATTCTTAGCAACGAATAACTCGCCCCTGCCGCACCGCTGGACCAACATCAACGGTGTCCCCGCGGCACTGCCTCACCCCACCATGACCGCCGAACCATTTCGAGCCCTGCTCCTGCCATTGACCCTGGGCGCGCTACGCCTGCGACACCGGATCTTCATGGTCGGCGCCCCGGCGGACCCTGTCCGCTGCGCCCGCCAGGCCGACAGCCACGGAACCGCCGAAGGCCGATTGAGGGTCTGCGCGCTGGCCGACGGCGCGCTGGCCGGACAGGGTCATCCGCTGACAAGGGGGATCGCCTGCGCCGGCGAGGTCAATGGCTGGCTCGAGACCACGCGTTCGATCCATGCGGCAGGCGGCATTGCCGTGGCGCGCATCGGCGCATCGGCCGGTGCGGTCGGCTTGCCGCTGAACGAGGACCAGATCGATGCGGCGCTCGACGCGTACCGTACCGCGGCGGAGCAGGCCATCGACGCGGGCTTCGATGGGGTCGAGCTTGCCGCGACGCTCGGTACGTGGCCGGATCGGATCGGCCGGACGTCGGCCGACAGCGGCTTCCTGCGCGACGCGGTCCAGGCGCTGCTGACCACATGGCCGCCGGGCCGCGTCGGGCTGAACTTGAGCCTGCCAACGACGGCGGCGGAACTGGCGCGTGCGCAAGCGGCCGTACGCGCGGTCGGCACCGAAGCCCTGGCCTATGTCCACCTTCAGGCCACAGGGTCCGGCCACGCCACCTGTTGCCAGCCGTTCGCGGCGGGCGTCCGGCTCGCGCATCGCGGCGGCCTGATCGTCAGCGGCCACTGGACCGACCGCCTTGCCGCGACGGCGATCGCCAGCGGCAGGATCGACGCCGCCGGGTGTCTCGGCGCAGCGGCAGCGCCTCCGCGCCCTGTCCAAGGGCCCGCAGGCAACAGCATTTGGGCCCGTACGTAAATCATGGCTTTGTATGATGTCGAGCGGCATACCGCGGGCTGGATAGTCGGCGCGGTTCGCGCGATCATATGGCACCCCGACGGCCGCGCTGGCCGCGGCTACACGACTACGCGGACCAGTCCGACAAGGGAGACAGGACGTGCACGGAGATCGTCGCGATGCATGACCCGCGCCCAGCTGGCGACTGGTTCGGCGGCCACATCGAACTGCTGTCCGACGAGCCCGATCGCCGGATCTATCGCGGACACCCCTCCCCTGCGAAGCCCCTTGCATCTGCGCTGCTGGTGGTCGAAGCGGTCGGCCGCCCCGGCCGCAAGCCGGATTGCGCCCGCCTGCGCCACGAAGACCGGCTGAAGGAGCGGCTCGATGGCGAATGGGCGGTCGTTCCGCTTGCCTTCGTCGAGCAGAGCGGCGCACTGCTGCTGCACGATCCGGGCGGCGACATCGCGTCGCGGCTGGCCGGGCCGGCGCTGGCCATCGAGCGATTCCTGGCCATCGCGATCGCGCTGGCCACCGCCGTTTCGAAGATGCACCAGGCGGGATGGCTTCACCGGGATATCCGTACGGGAAACGTCCTGTTCGATGCGGCGACGGGCACCGCCCGCCTGACCGGCTTCGGCATCGCGGTGCCGCCCGGCCAGGATCCGGGAGACGAAGCCCCAACGTTCGGCACGTTCGCCTATATGGCACCGGAGCAGACCGGCCGCATCCATCGGCGCGTCGACCAACGAAGCGACCTGTACTCGCTGGGCGTCACGCTTTACGAACTGCTCACGGGCACGTTGCCCCTGACCGCATCGAGCCCGGCGGAATGGATCCATGGCCATCTGGCCAGGCAACCGGCTCCGCCCATGCACCGGCGTGAATCGGTGCCGGCGCAGCTCTCCGACATCGTGATGAAACTGCTCGGCAAGAGCCCGTGCGACCGCTACCAGAGCGCGAGCGGGCTGGCATCCGATCTTGCCCGTTGCCTGGCGCAATGGGAGGCCGACCGGACGATTCGGCCGTTTCCCCCCGGGGCGGGCGAATCGCCCGAACGATTCCGCTTCCGCGAAGGACTCTATGGCCGCGACGCCGAGCTGGCGCAGCTCGAAGCCGCTTATGCCGACGTCGCCAATGCGGGCGAGCGCCGGGTGGTGCTGGTCTCCGGCTATTCCGGTATCGGCAAGTCCGCGCTGATCGACGCGTTGCGCAAGACCATCGCGGCGTCGACCGCCCCCTTCGCGATCGGCAAGTTCGACCAGTACAAGCGCGCCGAGCCGTACACAGCCGTGGCGCAAGCACTCCAGCCTCTGGTCCGCGAGCTGCTCGGCAAGACCGAGCATGAGCTGCAGGCCTGGCGTGCGCCGCTGCAGGCGGCGCTGGGCGGCCATGGCGGCCTGATCGTCGACCTGATCCCCGACTTGAAGCATCTGCTCGGCCCGCAGCCGGAGATCTCGGAGCTTTCCGGCACCGAGGCGCGGGCGCGCTTCCTGCGCGTGTTCCGCAGCTTCATCGGGGTATTCGCCCGTCCCGGGCATCCGCTGGTCCTGTTCCTGGACGATCTGCAGTGGCTGGACACCGCGACGCTGGACCTGTTTCGCGACCTGGCAACGCATCCCGACATGGCCAACCTGCTGCTGATCGGCTCGTACCGCAGCAACGAAGTGGAAGGCCGGCCGGAACTCGCCAGCCTGCTCGATGAACTTCACGCCCAGCCCAGCCCGCCGCTGGATATTTCGCTGCGCGGCATCGGCAAGGCGCAGGTCGCGCAGATGATCGCCGACGCGGTGAAATGTCCTGTCAGCGCGGTGTCCGCACTGAGTGCGTGCATCCTGGACAAGACTGGCGACAATCCGTTCTTCATCGTGCAGTTCGTCGCCGCGCTGGCGGACGATGGCCTGCTGGTCTATGACGTCCCGAGCCGCGGCTGGGGCTGGGACCTCGAGCGAATTCGCCGGCGCGAGATCGACGACAACATCGTCGGTCTGATGGTCGAGCGTTTGACACGCCTTTCCGAGGCGTCGCTCCACGCGGTCACGGTGCTGGCCTGCATGGGAAGCCGGACGCCGGCGTACAAGCTGGCCATAGCACTGTCGGCCAGCGAGAAGGACGTCCGCCGCCATCTCGAGGAAGCGATCGCGCTCGGACTGGTGCTGCGGTATTCGAGCGAGTACGCCTTCGCTCACGACCGCGTCCACGAGGCCGCCTATGCGCTGGAACCGGATGCCGCCAGGAGCCAGATGCATCGGCGCATCGGGATGCTGCTGCTGAACAACACGACGGACGGAGATCTCGACGACCACCTTTTCGAGATCGTCGGCCATCTGAATCGCGGCGGACCGATCTCCGCGGCGCAACGGCCGCACGTTGCGGCGCTGAATCTGCGCGCCGGCCGCAAGGCAAGGGCCTCCACCGCCTACGCGGCGGCATGCGACTACCTGGCGACCGGCCGCGCTCAACTGGCCAGCGCCGATGAACGCGATCAGCGCGCCCTGGCATACGAGCTCGCGCTCGAACATGCCGAATGCCGCTTCCTTGCCGGCGGCGTGGCGGAGGCGAAGGCCATGATCGGCGAGCTGTTCACGCTCGCCCGCACCGAACTGGAGATCGCCGCGGCCAATCGCCTGAAGATCGAGTTGCACATGGTCAGCTCGGAGAACGATCTGGCCGTCGACACGGCGGTCGCGGCACTGAACCGGCTCGGCATCTCGCTGGACGCCCATCCCTGCGCCGACGACGTGCACCTCGCCCTCGAATCGGCCTGGCGCCGGTTCGACGAGCATGCCGTGCGGTCGATCGCCGGCTTGCCGGCCATGACCGATCCGCTGCGGCTGATGTCGATGCGGCTGCTCGCCGATACGTGGCCGGCGGCCAGCTTCACCGACTTCAGGCTGGCCATCGTCGTGGTCTGCAACATGGTGACGCTGAGCCTCGACCATGGATCGGCCCGCTCGTCCAACCAGGGATTCGCGCTGTTCGGATTGCTGATGGGCCCCGCGCTGGGGCGCTACCGCGAGGGACATCGCCTGGCCCTGGACGCATGCGAGCGGGCCGCGCAAGCCGCCCAGGCCGCCACCAGCCGTGAAACTTCCAGGACGTTCAATACGATGGCATTGACGGCGGCCTGGACGCAGCCGCTGGAGAAAAGCGTCGAATGGTCGCGCCTGGCCTACCAGAAGGGCATCGAGGCGGGCGACATCTATTTCGCCTGCTTCTCCGCCTTCCACTGCGCCATCCATCAGTTCATGCAGGGCCGCGATCTTGCGGAGGACGCCCGGATGTGCCTTGCCTACCTCGGTTTTGCGCGGGAAACCGGATTCCAGGACGGCATCGCGCTGCTGACGACGCTGGAGCGCACCATTGCCTGCCTGCGCGGACAGACCCGTAGCCTGACTGACTTTACGGGTGACGACTTCGACGGCACCGCGTTCGAAGCCGACGTCCGCGGACCGCGGCTGAATGTCGTCTCCCAACTCTACTGGACGTCGATGACCATGCTGCTCTATCTGGCCGGCCAGCACGACGCGGCGCTCGCGGCATCGAAGCGATTCCAGCAAGGGCCGCCCGGCCAGATCCACCTGGTCCGCCATCTCGAGTACCGGTTCTATACCGGGCTGGCCGCCGCGGCCGCCTGGAATTCGGCACCCGAGGAGCGGCGTCCGGCGCTGCGCGCGCAGCTCGACGAGCACTATCTGACGATCCGCAAATGGGCCGCCGAATCGCAATCGCGCACCTTCACCGACAAGCACCTGCTGCTGGGCGCCGAGATCGCCCGGATCGAAGGTCGCACGCTGGAAGCCGGCCAGCTGTACGAACGCAGTGCACGGGCCGCCGGCAAGAACGGATTCAGGCATGTCCTGGCGCTGGCGGCCGAGCTGGCCGCGCGCTTTTACCAGGAGCGAGGGCTCGAACGCATCGCGGCCATCTACCTGCACGACGCCATCGAGGCCTACTGGCAGTGGGGCGCCCGGGCCAAGGTGGATCAATTGCAACGTGCCCATCCGATCGCCAGTCGATTCACGGCGGATGCAGCGGAGCCGGCTCCGACGGCAATGATGCCGCTGCACCAGTTCAGCTTTGCCGATTTCGTCAAGCGGCCGTCGCCGGTCAACGACGATTTCGCGCTCGACAGGCTGCTGGTGACGGTGATGCGTGCCGTGCTCGAGTCCACGGGGGCGCAATGCGGGGCGCTGCTTCGCCTGCATCATTCGAACGAGGTGGAGACCATGGCTTCGGCCCGCTTCGCCGCGGACGGCGTGGCGGTCGACCTCGGCAATGGCGACGCGCCGCGGCGCTGGCCCGAAGCGATCCTCCGGCATCTGGTCAAGCGCGGCAAGACGTTGATCGTGGACGATGCCCGCGGCGACGAGCGGTTTGCCGGCGAGCCGGCCGTGGCCCGCCAAGGCCTGCGCTCGGTGCTGTGCCTGCCGATAGCGGGCTTCGGTGGGCAGATGACCGTGCTCTATCTTGCGCACAACGACACCCCGGGCGCATTCCGCGCGACGCGGCTCGACATCCTCGAGATACTGGCCACGCATGCTGCCGCCGCGATCGAGAACGCCAGACTGTATGCCGAGCTGGAAAAGCGGGAAGCGCGGCTGCGGCTGCTGGTGGAATCCGACGTCATCGGGATCCTGTTCTGGGACCTGAATGGCAACGTCACCTACGCCAACGATGCGTTTCTCGCGATGACAGGCTATGACCGGTCCGATGTCGAGCGGGGCGGCATCAGCTGGCGCGAGATGACCCCGCCGGAATGGCGAACCCAGATGTCGGCAAAGCTGCAGCAGCTGCGGGAAACAGGCGCGATGGCGCCTTGGGAGAAACAGTACATCCGCAAGGACGGCACGCGCGTCCCGATCCTGATCGGCGCGGCCATGTTCGACGAAGCGCGCAGCGGCGTCGCCTTCGTGCTGGACCTGTCGGACCGCAAGGCCGCGGAGCAGCGGGCGCTGGACAGCGAAAGGCGCAGCCGCGAGCTGCATGTCGAGCTCGCCCATGCCAACCGCCTCGCCACGATCGGCCAACTGTCCGACTGGATCGCGCACGACGTCAAGCGTCCGCTCGCGGACATCGCCGCCAGCGGCATGGCGGCACTGGCCGAGCTTGCGGCAGAAACGCCGCACCTGGACAAGGCCCGGGATGCGCTGCAGCGCATCGTTGGCGGCGGCATGCATGCGGCCGAAGTCCTTGACCGGACACGGGAACTGGTCAGGAAGGTCGCTCCCGCCGCGGAAGCGGTCGATATCAATGAGGTGGCTGCCACGACGATCTCGTTGATCGCGCCGGAGGCGGTCCGCAAGGGCATTGCGATCGAGACCACGTTCGGCCGCTCGCCGATGCGGCCCACCGCGGACCGGGTACAGCTGCAGCAAGTCATGCTGAACCTGCTGGTCAACGCGATCGACGCCATGAGCGGCGCGTCCGAGGCCGCCCGCACATTGACGGTGCTGACGGACGGCGATCATCCGGACGGTTATCTGATCGAGGTTCGCGATACTGGCCCCGGCTTTCCGTCGCTGAACGGCCGCGACTGCTTCGACGCCTTCGTCACGACCAAGCGCGGCGCGCTCGGCATGGGCCTGTCGATCTGCCGATCGATCGTGGAAGCGTTCGGCGGCCACATCGCGGCGACGTCGAACCGGCCGCATGGCGCCATCCTGCGCGTGGTGCTGCCACGGGCCGCCACCGAGACCGGTGCGCCGCAGGGCGCGCCGCCGCCACAATGACAACCGCCATGGAACGGACATGAATCGGGACAGCACAGTATTCGTCATCGACGACGACCCGTCGGTACTGGAAGCCACCACGGACCTGTTGAAGTCCATGGGGATGGGCGTGGTGGCATGCCGGTCCGCGCAGGAGTACATCGCCTGCGAGCGGCCGCAGACGCCGTCCTGCCTGGTTCTCGATGTCAGGCTGCCGGACGTCAATGGCCTGGACCTGCAATGCGAGCTGGCCGGCGGCGCGCATCCGCCGATCGTATTCATCTCCGGCCATGGCGACATCCCGATGACGGTGCGCGCGATGCGCGCCGGTGCCATCGACTTCCTGTCCAAGCCGTTCAGCGACGATCAACTGGTTACCGCCGTGGCAGCCGCGCTCGCCAAACACCGGCAGACGCTGGCACAGCGCACCGAAGTGGCGGACCTGCTCCGGCGCCATGCACTGCTGACACCCCGCGAGCGCGAAGTCTTCGCATTGGCGGTCAGCGGCCTGCTGAACAAGCAGGCGGCGGCGCAGCTGGGCATCAGCGAAGTCACGCTGCAAATCCATCGGCGGCAAGTGATGCGCAAGATGGCCGCCGGCTCCTTCGCCGAGCTGGTTCGCATGTCGGTACAGCTCAATGCCTTCGGCTGCCAGGACGTCGCGCCGGTTCGACGCGGCAATCCGCAGGCGGACCATTCCCGCGGATAGCGGCCGGCTGGAAAAGCAAAGGTAAAGGCAATGGTATTCGCGCCGGACTCAGTGGTTGCCGTGATCGACGACGACCCGACGATCGTCGAGTCGATATCCGACCTTCTTGCCTCCGTAGGCCACGCCACGCTGTGCTTTGCAACGGCCACCGCGTTGCTGGAGTGCCCCTATCTCGATGCCATCGCATGCCTGATCTCGGACATTCGCATGCCGGTGATCAACGGATGGCAGCTTGCCGCGATCCTGCAGCAAAGGCGGCCGGGCCTGCAGGTGGTATTGATGACGGCACACGATCCAGCCGAATGCGGTACGCATGCGCTGCCGCCGGATTCGGTACGGATACTGCGCAAGCCATTCGAGGCCCAGCAGTTGTTGAGCGCCGTCGAGCACGCCATTGGCTCCAGACGATGATCGCCTCGACATCCGTACCAGAGTACGAGCCCGTCGACCTGCTGCGCCAGGCGACAAGGCAAGCAGCGGCAAGCGGCGATGCCGGCCTTGCCTGCCGGCTGGCGAACCGGATCGGCATGTATCTGCTGATGCGCGGCCACGCGCTGCAACAGGACTACGACGAAGTCCTCGCTTACCTCGAACTGGCACGGGCCTCGGGATCGTCCGAGTCCGCGAAGCTGGTGGAGGTCCCGGAGCGGACGTTTGCATGCCTGATGGGAAAGACCTGCCATCTCGCGGACTTCAACGATGGCGCCTTCGATGGCCGGCGCTTCGAAAGCAGCGTCGCCGGTTCGGGCATGACCTTGCTGGTTCATTCCTATTGGGCCAGCAAGGTGATGCTCCACTACCTGGCGGGCGATCCCAACGCCGCTCTGGCTGCCGCTGCAGCCGTATTTGGCGAGCGATCCGGGCACAATCCGGATGCCTTCGATGCCGACCACCCGGAACAGGCCGAATGCCACTTCTTCACCGCGCTGGCGATCTGCGCGACCCTGCGCAATGTCACCACGCGGAACGCCGAGCCCCTGCGCGCGCGCCTGGCCCGGCATCGGGCGCTGATCGGCGATTGGGCGCGGGCCACGGGCACGGCGATGGCCGCCTGTCGCCATCTGTTGCTGAGCGCCGAGATCGCGGACCTCGATGGCGACGGGCTGGCGGCGGAAAAGCTGTACGACGACAGCGCGCGCGCGGCCCGGCTGCACGGCTCGTTGCTGATCGAAGGACTCGCACGCGAACTGGCCAGCCGCTTCTATGCAACCCGTGGGCTCGGCCGGATCGCCACCGCCTACATCGACGACGCGCTGGACTGCTATGGTCGCTGGGGCGCCGAGGCCAAGGTCAGGCTGCTCCGTCGGTTCCATCCGCGGCCCCGTGCCCGGCTGCCGGACGGATTGGCGGCTCAGGCGCGTGCAGGCGCGTCCGGGCAGACCGATCCGCAGACAGGCGACGGGATAGAGCCGGGCGCGGCCTATGGCGACGGCAGGACTGAGCGCCTGACCATCACCCTGATGCAGACGCTGGCCCAGCACGCGGGCGCAGCACGTGCGGTGCTTCTGCTGTCGAGGGACGATACCCTTTCGCTGGCTGCGGAAGTCACCATCGACGGCGAAGGGACCCGGGTGAGCCTGCCCGACGACGGCAAATGGAGCGCCGCGGTAACGGAAGGCCTGATCCGCTTTGCATTGCGAACCGGTGAAACGGTCCTCGTCGACGACGCCGCCGCCGACAGCCGCTTTCAGCACGACCCCCACGTGGCCCTTCATCGCGTCAGATCGGTACTGTGCCTGCCGGTCGTCGCGCATGCCAGGCTGAAGGCGGCGCTGTATCTGGAGAACAACCTGATGGCCCGCGTCTTCGCGCAGGCCCGGCTGGACCTGCTCGAACTTCTTGCGACGCTGGCCGCCTTGTCGCTGGAGAACGCGCGGCTGTACGCCGATCTGCAGAACCGCGAATACAGGCTGCGCCGGCTGTTCGAGGTCGACGTCATCGGCATCGTGCTGTGGGATCTCGACGGCCGCCTGCTCGACGCCAATCAGGCCTTCCTGAACATGGTCGGCTACAGCCGCGAGGATGTCGAAAACGGCGCGATGAACTGGTTCGAGATGACGCCGCCGGAATGGCGCGACCAGGTCGTTCTTGAAATGGACGAAATCCGGCGGACCGGCGCGCTGCGTCCCATCGAGAAAGAGTACTTTCGCAAGGACGGCACCCGGCTTCCGGTCCTGATGGGCGCGACCGCCTTCGACGAGTCCGTTCAGCAAGGGATCGCCATCGTGCTGGACCTGAGCCAGCAGAAGCAGGCCGAGGCGCGGGCGCTCGCCATCGAACGCCGCAATCGGATGCTGCATGCGGAGCTGGCCCACACCAACCGGCTGGTCACGATGGGCCATCTGTCGGCATGGATCGCGCACGACGTCAAGCAGCCGCTGGCCGGACTGGTCACCAGCGCCAATGCCGGATTGCGCTGGCTCGCGGCAAACCCGCCGAACATCGAGGCCACCGTACGCGCGCTCGAGCGCGTGATGCGCGACAGCGCAAGGGCGACCGACATTCTGGATCGCACGCGGGCCCTGATGCGAAAGGCACCGGCGCGTGTCGAAGCGGTGGATATCAACGCGGTCATCGACCAGACGCTGCCGCTGGTCGCCGCCGAGGCCGACAGCAAGGGCATCGACATCGTGCTGGCGCTGCATCCGGGCCCGCTGTTCGCGGCCGCCGAGCGCACGCAGTTGCAGCAGGTCGTGCTGAATCTGCTGAGCAATGCCGTCGAAGCGATGGATGCCGACGCCGCTGGACATCCGCGCGAACTGCGCGTCGTCAGCGGACTCGACCCGATGGGCCGCGTGATGGTCGAGATTCGGGACACCGGACCAGGGCTGCCGACGGCCGACGGCAAGGACTGCTTCGAAGCCTTCTTTACGACGAAGCCGCGCGGGCTCGGCGTCGGCCTGGCGATATGCCGGTCGATCGTGGAAGCGTTCGGCGGACAGATCTGCGCCTTGCCGAATCCGCCGCGAGGCGCGACGTTCCGCTTCCTCGTTCCGGCGCGCTGAAGCCGGCGGGCGGCGGGTCCACGGCAGACTCGTTGCGCTGGCCTTGTATTGCGCGCTTGTATTGCGCTTGTATCGGCCTGGTTTGGCCCGAATCGGCATGCATTGGGTCTTGTCGCGCGGACCGCGTCCGCAACGCCCCACCGCCCACTACCATGAAATCTCCTCCTTCCCCCACCCGGAGAACAGGCCCATGGGCGATACAGCAAACCACGACGGCGAGCACCAGCTCGACGACGCGACCGGCGCGTTGAAACCACGACTGACGCGGCGACGTTTCCTGCAATCGGTCGGCGCATCAGGCGTCGGCGCAGCCAGTGTCGGCTGGATCCCGACGGCATCCGCGGCGCCCAGCGGCGGCCCTGCCGGTGGCCCTGCCGGCCGCGAAGCCGCCGATGCGCGTGCGCTGACGCTGAAGGTCAACGGAAAAACGCACACGCTTTCCGTGGCCAACAACGCGATCCTGCTCGACGTACTGCGCGATCAATTGGGCCTGACTGGCACCAAGAAGGGCTGCGACCACGGCCAATGCGGCGCCTGCACGCTGCACGTCAACGGCGTGCCCGTCAATGCGTGCCTGTCCCTCGCCGTGATGCACCAGGGCGACGACATCACCACGATCGAGGGCCTGTCGCAAGGCGAACGGCTGCATCCGGTGCAACAGGCGTTCTGGGAACACGACGCCTACCAGTGCGGCTACTGCACCGCGGGCCAGATCATGTGCGCCGTCGGCGTGATCGGCGACAAGCGTATCCCCGCCGACGACGCATCGCTGCGCGAAGCGATGAGCGGCAACATCTGCCGCTGCGGTGCCTACCGCAACATCGTCACGGCGATTCAGGACGCGCGCGGCAAACTGCGGGGAGAGAGCTGATGCGCAACTTCGAATTCTCGCGCGCGGGCAGCATCGACGAAGCGATCGCGCTGCATGCCGGTGCCGGCGACACGGTCTATCTTGCCGGCGGCACCACGCTGCTGGACCTGATGAAGCTCGACATCACGCGACCTGCCCGGCTGGTCGACATCCACCGGCTCGGGCTCGACCAGATCGAAGTGGGCGCGGACGGCCGCGTGCGCATCGGCGCCATGGTCAGCAATACGGAACTGGCGCGGCACTCCCACATCCAGCGCCACTACCCGGTGCTGTCCCAGGCCCTGCTGTCCGGCGCCAGTACCCAGCTGCGCAACAAGGCCACCACGGCGGGCAACATCATGCAGCGCGTGCGCTGCGGCTACTTCCGCGACGGCGTCTCGCCGTGCAACAAGCGCACGCCGGGGTCGGGATGCCCGGCGATCGAAGGGCTGAATCGCAATGTCCATGCCGTGCTCGGCGGCAGCGAACACTGCATTGCCGCTCATCCGTCCGACATGTGCGTGGCCATGGTGGCGATCGGCGCGACGATCCAGCTGCAGGGTCCGAATGGAAGACGCGAGGTGCCGTTCGCGCAGTTCCACCTGCTGCCGGGCAGCGAGCCGTGGAAGGAGCATGCGATCCAGCCCGGCGAGCTGATTACGCACGTCACGCTCGACCCGCCGCTGGCGCAAAGCCGGTCCGCCTACCTGAAGCTGCGCGACCGTACCTCGTATCAGTTTGCGCTGGCATCGAGCGCCATCGTGCTGGTGATGGAGGGCAACGCCGTGCGCGATATCCGCATTGCGCTGGGCGGCGTCAGCACCAAGCCGTGGCGCGCCGAAGGCGCCGAGGCGGTATTGCGCGGCCAGACGCCGACGCCGGCGCTGATCCAGTCGGCCGCGGCGGCGGCGATGACCGGGGCCAAATCGTACGGGCAGAACGGCTTCAAGATCCTGCTCGGCCAGCAGGCGGTGTCCCGCAACCTGTCGACGCTGCTCGCGTAGCGCCCGTTTGCCACCTATCGATCCGCAGCCCATCCTGTTTCCGGAGATCCGCGTGACTACCAACGCCATTGGCGCCTCGCCGCGCCGTATCGATGGCCGCCTCAAGCTGACCGGCGCCGCCCCCTATACCGCCGACCGGCGCTTGCCGGGCATGTTGTACGCCTACGGCGTCTTCAGCACCATCGCCAGCGGCCGCATCGAACACATCGACGTCAGCGAAGCCATGCGCACGCCAGGCGTGGTCGATGTCCTTCATCACAATCGCTTCCTGCCGCTGCATCGCATTCCGAAGAATCCGATCTCGGCAACGGCGATCCTGACGACGGCCATCACCGACGAGCATCGGCTGCCGTTCGAGGACGCGACCATCCACTACGCCGGCCAGTTTGTCGCGCTGGTCATCGCCGATACCTTCGAGCACGCGCGGGAAGCGGCCTACAAGGTAAAGGTCAGCTACCAGCAGACGAAAGCGCTGGCGAACCTCGAACAGGCGCTCGCCGCCGGCAAGCCGCAGGACGGCGGACGGGGGCACGCACGCGGGTCGGCGGCGGCGGTCTTCGAGCAGTCGCCGGTCAGAGTCGATGCGACTTACCACACGCCGGTCGAGAGCCACAATCCGATGGAGATGAACGCCACCGTCGCCTGGTGGGACGGCGGCCGCCTGCGGGTCTACGAGGCATCCCAGGGCGTCACGGTCCATCGCAACACGCTGGCGCAGATCTTCGGACTGCCGCCCGAGTACGTCACGGTCGAAGCGCCGTTCATCGGCTCCGGCTTCGGCTGCAAGCTGTTCCTGTGGCCGCATTCGGTGGCGGCCAGCGCGGCGGCCCGGATGACGGGCCGGCCGGTCAAGCTGGTGGTGCCGCGCGCGCAGATGTTTACCGCGACGGGACACCGGCCGGAGACGAAGCAGCGGCTGCGGCTGGCCGCCGACGCGAAAGGCCGGATCACGTCGATCCGGCACGAGTCGATCAATACCACGTCCTTCATCGAGCAGTACGTCGAGAACTGCGGCGGCATGACAAGCAGCATTTACGCGTGCCCGAACGTCCTGGTCAGCCACCACACTGCCGAGGTGCACCGCGGCGCCCCCACGTCGATGCGGGCGCCCGGCGCGGCCCCGGGGCTGTTCGCACTCGAATCGGCGATCGACGAACTGGCGCTGGCCTGCCGCACCGACCCGGTCCAGTTCCGGCTCGCCAATCTGTCCACGCGCGACGAAAGCCTGAATCTGCCATGGTCCAGCAATCATTTGCGCGAGGCCATTGCCAAGGGCGCCGACAAGATCGGCTGGACCAGGCGCGATCCGCGCATCGGCTCGATGCGGGTCGGCAACGAGATCGCCGGATATGGCGTCGCGGTCTGCAACTGGGACGCGTGGCGTACGCCGGCGCAGGCGCGCGTGCAGCTGCGTGACGACGGTACCGCGATCGCCTTCTGCGCGATCCAGGACATCGGCACCGGCACCTACACGATTGCGGCGCAGACCGTCAGCGAGCTGACGGGGCTCGGCCTGGACAGGATCGAAGTCAAGCTGGGCGACTCCTCGTTCCCCGCCGCGCCGGTCTCCGGGGGGTCGTGGGCGACCGCCAGCGTATTGCCGGCGATCGCCGAGGCGACGCGCAACGCCATCGCGCAACTGGGCGGCATCGCCACGCAGCCCGGCGGCGAGTTCGCCGGCGTCAAGCCGGAAGCGCTGCGCATGCGCAAGGGGCAGCTGACCGATGGCAAGCGGGCGATCGACTTTGCCGACGTGCTTCGCGCCCGGCGCTTCGCCAATGCCGAAGGCCATGCGCATACGGGCGGCACGCCGACCGACAAGGTGTCCTTCATGTCCTTCGGCGCCCATTTCGTCGAAGTGCGGTGGGACCCGGGCATTTCGCGGCTGCGCGTCGCGCGGGTCGTCAGCGCGATCGATGTCGGCCGCGTCATCAACCCCGTCATGGCGCGCAATCAGGTCGAGGGCGCGATCGTGATGGGGGTCGGCATGGCGCTGTTCGAAGCGACGGAATTCGACGAGCGCAACGGCATTCCGGGCAACAACAACTGCGCGGAATACGTGATGCCGGTGCACGCGGACCAGCCGGAGATCGACGTGATCCTGCTCGACTATCCGGACCTAGCGTTCAACGAGTTCGGCGCGCGCGGAATCGGCGAAATCGGCATCACGGGGTTGGCGGCGGCGGTTGCCAACGCGGTCCACCATGCGACCGGCAAACGGATCCGCGATCTGCCGATCACGATGGAAAAGCTGATGGACCTGCCGGCCCGGGCGTAGCGGGCGGCCAACCAGGAGCAGGCATGGATCCGACGGTCCCGCCCGACGCAGCAGGCGCGCGACAGCAGGTCGAAGCGCAAGACGATGACGGCGCGTTGGTAGCCGATGGCGGCGTGCGCGATCATCCGCGCTTTCACCAGATGTTTCCGGTGCTGGCGGACGCCGACATCGAACGGGTGCGACGCTTCGGCTCGCTGTGCCACTTCGCCGCCGGCGACTATCTGTACCGGGCCGGCAGTCCATGCCCCGGCGTGTTCCTGCTGTTGTCGGGCAAGGTGCGGATCTCCGGCCGCGATGGATTGCGCGCCGGGCAGACCATCCACGTCTATAGCCGCCGCGGGGAGTTCACCTCGGATGTCACGCAGCTGTCGAACAAGCCGGCCGTCGTCGATGCCTGCGTGGTCGAGGATGTCGAAGCGGTGCTGTTGCGTCCCGACGAACTGAGCAAGCTGATGATCAACGAGGCGGACATCGGCGAGACCATCATCCGGGCGCTGATCCTGCGACGGGTGCTGGTGCTCGAGCGCGGCCACGGCGTCGTCCTGCTCGGTCGGCCGGGCGATGCGCGAACCCGGGGCTTGCAGAACTTCCTTCGGCGCAATGCCTTTCCGCATACCACGCTCGATGCCGAGCAGGATGCCGACGCCATCGCGCTGCTGGCCCGGCTGACGCCAAGACACGACGAGTTCCCGCTGGTGGTATGCCCCGATGGCCGGGTGCTGCGCAATCCAGACGAGCGCCACCTGGCCTCCTGCCTGGGCCTGATTCCGGACTTCGACCCGGCCCATGTCTATGACGTGGCCATCGTCGGCGCCGGACCCGGCGGATTGGCCGCGGCCGTCTACGCCGCTTCCGAAGGACTGTCGGTCGCCGTGCTCGATTGCCGTGCGCCCGGCGGGCAGGCGGGCACCAGCGCCCGCATCGAGAACTACCTGGGCTTTCCCACCGGCATCACGGGCCAGGCGCTGGCCGGCCGGGCGTTCGTGCAGGCGCAGAAGTTCGGCGCGCATATCGGCATTCCGTGCGAGGTCACGTCGCTGCACTGTGACCGGCATCCGCGCTGTGTCGAGCTCGCCGATGGCCGGCGCATCAGCGCGCGCACCGTGGTGATCGCCAGCGGCGCCGAATACCGGCGTCCCGATCTGGGCAATCTGGCCAGCCTCGAATGTTCGGGGGTCTACTACTGGGCCACGCCGGTGGAAGCCAGGCTCTGCCGCAAGGAGCCGGTGCTGCTGCTTGGAGGCGGCAACTCCGCGGGGCAGGCCGCCGTCTTCCTCGCCAGCCACGCCGAACACGTGCACATCTTTATCCGGGGCGCGAGTCTCGCGCTCGGCATGTCGCGCTACCTGGTCGATCGCATCGGCTCGCTGCCGAACGTCACCGTGCATACCCGGACCGAGCTGACGCAGCTCGAGGGCGAGGGAAGGCTCGAACGCGTGCACTACCGCGGCGCCGGCGGCATCGAAGGTGCCATGTCGGCGCGCCATCTGTTCGTCTTCATCGGCGCCGATCCCAAGACGGGCTGGCTGGGCCCCTGCGGCATCGCGCTGGACAGCAAGGGCTTCGTGCTGACCGGCGCCGACCTGCCATCGCCTTCGAGCGCGGAGCTGCCGCTGCAGACCAGTGCGGCAGGCGTCTTTGCGATCGGCGACGTGCGTTCTGGATCGACCAAGCGTGTCGCCTCGGCCGTTGGCGAGGGGGCCGCCGTCGTGTCCCAGATTCACCGCTTCCTGAGCGACCATGCGCTGACCGCGACAGCGGCCCGCGCATGACCCAACGTGGAACGGATCCACTGTTCCATGCAATCCGCGCCGGCAATCGCGGCGCCAGACGATGAGGTAGATGATGCTGAAAAGACCTTTCCCTTCGCAGACGACGGCGCCGATTTCAACGGCTTCCACGCGCGGACTCGTTGGCATGGCGGTCGCCGCCATGGTGACGTTCGGCGCGATGTCATCGGCCAACGCACAGACCACCGGCGCACGCGATCCCTACTCGCAGGGCGCACGTTCGGACCGATTCGATCCTTATACGCAGGGCGCGCGTTCGGACCGATTCGACCCGTACACGCAGGGCGCCCGTACCGAGCAGCGCTCGACGCTCGCATCGAACGGCAAGGCCAAGGGGCCCAAGGCCGGCGCGCGCAATCCGTACAGCCAGGGTGCCAGGGCCGGTGCGCGCAATCCTTACAGCGACGGCGCCAGGAGCGGTCCGCGCAATCCCTATTCGGACGGCGCGCACAAGGGCGGCAAATCGAAACTGAAATCGTGACAGGTGTGTTGGCGGTGGCGACCAGCCCACGATCGGCTCGTCCGGTCCATGGCGTGGCCGCCGCCGCGCGCCATCGGCTTTTGTTGAAGGATCGCGGGCGCGCATCCGTTTCGGTTCAGCCTCCGCGGCTGTCGCCGCGTTCCCACGGCGGAACATCGCCGAAGCGCTCGGCCAGGAAATCAACCAGTGCCCGCACACGGGGCGGCACCAGCCGTCTCTGCGGCATCACCGCATAGATGCCGGTGTCGGCGATCTGGTAGTCCGGCAACACCTGCACCAGCTGGCCGGCCCGCAGCATCGCGCAGACATGCCAGTACGAATGCAGCGCGATGCCGAGCCCGCCCAGCGCAGCGTCCGACAGCAATTCGCCGGTATTGGCCTCGATCCGGCCTCGTACCCGTACCGCGATCTCGCGGCCGTCGGGGCCCTCCAGCCGCCACAGGTCCTGCCGCCCCTGGCTTCCTACCAGCACCAGGCATTCGTGCCGGGACAGGTCGTCGGGCGTGCGCGGCGTGCCATGACGGCGCAGATATTCCGGGGACGCGCACAGCAGCCGCCGATTGTTGGCGAGCTTGCGGGCCACCAGCGTCGAATCGTCGAGCGCGCCGATGCGCACCGCCAGATCGAAGCCGGCGCTGACCAGATCCACCACGCGGTCGTCCAGATGGATGTTCAGCCGCAGCTGCGGATGCCGCGCCATGAATTCGGGCAACAACGGCGACAGGTACTGGCGCCCGAACGACGACGCCGTGGTCACCCGCAGCGTACCGGTGACCTCGCCACCGGCCCGGCGCAACGAACTGCCAAGCGCCTCCAGTTCCTCGACGAGCCCCCGGCCCTGCTCGGCAAGCGCCGCGCCTTCGGGCGTCGCGTGCAGCCTGCGGGTGGTCCGATGCAGCAGCCGCACGCCCAGATCCTGTTCCAGCCGCTTCAGGCGCTGGCTCGCCACGGCCACCGACAGGTCGAGACTGCGCGCCGCTGCGCTGATCGAGCCGAGGTCCAGCACGCGCAGGAACAGCGCGATATCGCCGATACGGTCCATGACTATCAATCAAATATTGAAACTGATTCATGATACCGCCGGTTTTTCAAAAAGATGGGGGCGGGCAAACTGCGGACCTTCCAATAGGAGAGTTGTCATGGCCGCCCCGCCTACCGCCACCATCCCGCCCAATAACAACCCCACTGCGAAGCCCGCGCGCGCCGGCATGCCGCTGGCCCTCTACGCGCTGACCGCCGGCTCCTTCGGCATCGGCTGCGCCGAATTCGTGATCATGGGCCTGCTGCTGCAGGTCAGCGCCGATCTGCACGTGTCCATTGCCTCGGCCGGCATGCTGGTGTCCGGCTACGCGTTCGGCGTCGCCGCCGGCGCGCCGATCCTGACGCTGCTGACCCGGCGCATGCCGCGCAAGGCGGTGCTGCTGGCGCTGATGGTGATCTACACCGTCGGCAATGCGGCCTGCGCACTGGCGCCGGACTACACCACGCTGATGATCGCCCGCGTGATCACGTCGCTGACGCATGGCACCTTCTTTGGCGTCGGCGCCGTAGTGGCGACCGGCCTGGTGCCGGAAGATCGCCGCGCCTCGGCAATCTCGGTGATGTTCTCCGGCCTGACGCTGGCGACGCTGCTCGGCATGCCCGCCGGCGCCTGGCTCGGGCTGCATCTGGGCTGGCGTTCGACGTTCTGGGCGATGACGCTGATCGGGCTGGTGTCGCTGGTGGTGATCGGCGTGCTGGTCAAGGCCAGCCGCGACCACAGCGCGCCGGCCTCGCTGAAGGACGAACTGGCGACCATGGTGCGCCCGCAGGTGATGCTGGGCCTTGCCATGACGATCCTGCAGGCCATCGGCATCTTCGCGGTGATCACCTACGTGCAGCCGCTGCTGACCAAGGTGGCCGGCTATGGCGAGGCGACGGTGTCGCCGATCCTGCTGCTGTTCGGCGCCGGCATGATCGTCGGCAACCTGCTCGGCGGCCGGCTGGCCGACCGCCGTCCGGTCGCCGCGGTGCTCGCCACACTGACGTCGCTGGCCTCGGTGCTGGCACTGATGACCTTCGCCATCCACAACCAGTTCGCGGTGGTCGCCTTCGTCGGCATCCTGGGCATCGCCGCCTTCGCCACGGTGTCGCCGCTGCAACTGCGCGTGCTGCGGCACGCGCGCGGCCCGGGCCAGAATCTGGCATCGAGCTTCAACATCGCCGCCTTCAATCTCGGCAATGCACTCGGCGCCTGGCTCGGCGGCATGGTGATCGACCACGGACCGGGCCTGACCGCCCTGCCCTGGGTCGCCGCGCTGGCCCCGCTATCGGCACTGGCGGTCGCGGCCTGGAGCGTGCGGCTGGAGCGGACTCGTTCGTCGCTGCCTACGGCTGCGGCGGGGGTCGAAGCTGGTTGATGGCACTGCAGAGTCGCCTTGGGTCCTTGCTGCCCTGGGAGAGCAATTCCGACTTCTCGGCATGCAGCCAGTGCAAGACGTCGCCAAGCAATGCCTTGCCTGCCTCGATGCATTCGACTACCAGTGCGGGAGGCAAGGTATCTCCGGAGTAGTCCGTGGCATTGCGCTGCTTGCGCAAGGTGTCCAGCGCGATCAGTCGTTCAACCGGTAGTCCCATGGCCACTTGCAAGGCCCGGATCGCCGTACGCTGATGCCCAGCGCGGCTAGTCAGCGTACGGTATCCGCAGGCATGCAACACAAGCATGGAGAGCTGCGATCGAGGTGGTGGACGGTTCCATGGATGGCATGTCGGATACGATTGTAGTTCTCGCCGACTCACCCGAACAGTTCGACAAGCGTTCCCATCCCGGCCGAACTGCTCGCAGCCGCCATGCAACCCGAAGACCTCCAACTCCTCGTTACCCGCACCATGCCGTTCGGCAAATACAAGGGCCGGCTGATCGCCGACCTGCCGGGCAACTACCTGAACTGGTTTGCGCGCGAAGGATTTCCGCCCGGCGAAATCGGGCGGCTGCTGGCGTTGATGCAGGAGCTCGACCACAACGGCCTGTCGCATCTGCTTGCGCCGCTGCGCAAGCGCTAGCCGGCCGCGCGGTCCATCGTGGCGCCGCCGCGGCGGACCGGGTCCATGTGGGTCATCACGTCGAGCACGTCGCGATTCTCCATCGCGCGCCGGCGGGCCTCCATTGCGATGGCGTGGCCCTGCTCGACGGTCAGCATCGCTTCCATCTCCAGGTGCACGTCGACCAGGATCAGGTCGCCCATCTTGCGGGTGCGCAGGTCATGCACGCCCAGCACGCCGGGGGTCGACAACAGGCTGTGCCGGATCGCCTCGACGGTGTGGGCATCGGCGCCGCGGTCCATCAGGTCCTGCATCGCGTTCCAGCCGAAACGCCAGCCCATGCGGATGATCATCAGCCCGACCACCATCGCGGCGACAGGGTCGAGCCAGCGGTAGCCGAGCAGGCTGCCGCCGATGCCGAGCGCGACCACAAGGGACGACGCGGCGTCCGAGCGCGAATGCCACGCGTTCGCCGCCAGCATGCTGGAGCGAACGCGGTGCGCGACCGCCAGCAGATAGCGGAACAGCGACTCCTTCAACACCAGCGTGCCGAGCGCCACCCACAGCGCCACCATGCCGACCGGCGGCGTGTCCGCGGCGGGGTCCACCTTGCCGGCGGCCGACCACAGCATGCCGGCGCCGACGGCCAGCAGCAGCACGCCAAGCGCCAGCGAAGCCGCGTTCTCGAAGCGTTGGTGCCCGTACTGATGGTCTTCGTCGGGCCCCTTGCCGCTGTGTATGCCGGCGAACAGCACGATGAAATCGGACAGCATGTCCGACAGCGAATGGACGGCATCGGCCAGCAGCGCCTGCGAGCCGGCCAGGATGCCGGTGATGGCCTGGGCCGCGGTCAGCACCAGATTGACCGCGACGCTGACCAGCGTGCTGCGGCGCGCGGCGCGCTGCCGCAGCGCGGCATCGCCAGGGTCGTGGGTGGGCTCGGTGGGACGGGGCTTGCTCATGGCCTCGACTGTACCGCAGCGGCGTGTGCAGTTCACCAAGCAGGCTGCCGTCGCCGGACACCAACGGCTCATGCCGGCAAGGCGCTGCGCGGGCTTGACGGCACCGGTTCGAGATGCGGTTCGAGGACCTGTGCGATCCAATCCATGAAGACGCGCACGCGCCGCGGCAGGTTGCGCCGCTGCGCATAGAGCAGTGTCACGGGCATCGGCGGCGGTGGACAGCCCGGCAGGACTTCGACCAGCTCTCCTGCGGCCAGCCTTGACTGCATCGCCATGGCGGGTACCTGGATGATGCCAAGCCCTGCCACGGCCGCGGCTTCGTAGGCGGCGCCGTTGTTGACGGTGACGCTGCCCGCCATCGGCAATGCCGCATGGCCGCCGCCGTCCGGATATTCGAATCCGACCGGGCGCTGCCCCAACGTGCCGGCGTAGTGCACCAGCCGATGATCGCGAAGATCCTCGATGCTGCGCGGCGTGCCATGGCGACGCAGATAGTCCGGACTGGCGCAGTTGATCAGCCGTATCGCCCCCAGGGGCCGCGCCACGAGGCTGCTGTCGTCGAGCGTGCCGACGCGAACCACGCAGTCGAAGCCTTCGCGCACGACATCGACGCGACGGTCGGTGCCGCTGATCTCGATCGAAAGCTCGGGATACCGGTCGAGGAATTCCGGCAGTCGCGGAATCACGAAGCGCGATGCCATGCCCGCCGGCATGTCGACACGCAAGCGGCCCTTCAGCGCGCCACCGTCTCGCTGGAACATGCCGTGCAACTCGTCCATGTCATCGAGCAGATCCCGCGCACGCTCGTAGAACGCCTGCCCGTCCGCGGTCAGCTGGACCCGGCGCGTGGTCCGATGGAAGAGTTGCGTGCCAAGGCTGGCCTCCAGCCGCTGCACGGCGATCGATACCGCGGCCTTGGACAGCGCGAGGCTGTCCGCGGCCCGGGCGAAACCGCCGAGTTCGGCGACGCGCAGAACGATGCGCAGCGTGTCGAGGGAATCCATGGGCCGGATCGTTGGTCAATTGTTTACGTATTGCAAACATAGCTGCCACATGGCGGCAGTTTATGCGCTCCGGTCGAATCAATAAAGTGGACACATGCGGCGCCACCGCATCCGAAACGCAACCCGAACTTCCACCGGAGTCCGCTTGATGACCACTACCTCCACCATCGCCGTGATCACCGGCGGCAGCCGCGGCCTCGGCCGCAATGCCGCGATCCACCTCGCCCGCCAGGGCACCGACGTGATCCTGACCTACCGGGGCCATCGTGCCGAGGCCGAGCGTGCCGTCGCGGAAATCGAGGGGCTGGGCCGGCGCGCCGCCGCGCTGCAACTGGACGTCGGCGACAGCCGGACCTTCGCCGGCTTCGCCGCGCAGGTCGAGTCCGTACTGGCCGGCTGGGGCCGCAACCGTTTCGACTTCCTGTTGAACAACGCCGGCATCGGCCTGCATGCGAGCTTTGCCGAAACCACCGAAGACCAGTTCGACGAACTGATGCGCATCCATCTGAAGGCACCGTTCTTCCTGACGCAGGCCTTGCTGCCGCTGATTGCGGACGGCGGGCGCATCCTCAATGTGTCGACCGGCCTGGCGCGCTTTGCGCTGCCGGGTTACTCGGCCTACGCGACGATGAAGGGCGGCGTCGAAGTGCTGACGCGCTATCTGGCCAAGGAGCTGGGCGAGCGCGGCATCAGCGTCAACACGCTGGCGCCCGGTGCCATCGAGACCGATTTCAGCGGGGGCGCCGTGCGCGACAACGCGGAGGTCAATGCCTTCGTATCGTCCGTGACCGCATTGGGCCGGCCCGGCAAGCCGGACGACATCGGCGCCGTCGTGGCGGCATTGTTCGCACCCGGTACTGGCTGGATCAACGCGCAACGCGTCGAGGCCTCGGGCGGCATGATGCTTTGATGAAAAAAAGGCCGGTGAAAGACCGGCCTCTTGTTGCGGCATGGCCGCTGCCTGCTCCACGCCGGCAGCGGCCGTTCTGCGTTATTGCCTCGCCACGATCAACGTGCCGCCGCGTCGCTCGGCGCCTGCACCGGCCCCCATCCGCCGCCCAGGCTTCGCACCAGCGCGACCGTCGCGGCGGCGCGCAGGCCCGCCACCTGATTGGCCGCGCGCTGCGATTGCAGCACGGTACGGTCCGCATCGATCACGGTCAGATAGTCGACCGCGCCGGCGTCGTAGCGGCTGCGCGAGATCCGCTGGGCGCGGCGTGCGCCGGCCAGCGCGCTGTCGAGCGCGCTCGCCTGCTGCGACAGCCAGCGGACGTCGGCCAGCCCGTCCTCCACCTCGCGGAACGCCACCAGCACGGTCTGCCGGTAGGCTGCCACCGCTTCCTCATGCTGGGCGCGTGCCGCCGCCAGATTGGCGCGGTTGCGGCCGCCGTCGAAGATCGGCGCCGCGATGGTCGAGCCGATCAGCGGACCGAGCAGCCACGCACGCGAGGACCAGCGGAACAGGTTGGACAGCTCGCTGGACTCGAAGCCGAACACGCCGGTCAGCGAAATGCGCGGGAAGAAGGCCGACTTGGCGACGCCGATGCGGGCGTTCGCCGCGGCCATCAGGCGCTCGGCCTGTGCGATGTCGGGCCGGCGCTCGAGCAATTCGGACGGCAGGCCGGCCGGAATCGCGACCGGCGCAGCGTCGAAGGGCCGCTCGGCCAGTGCGAACTGGGCCGGCGGCACGCCGGTCAGCACCGCCAGCGCATGCTCCTGATTGGCGCGACGGCGTTCGACGTCGGCCAGATCGGCACGCGCGGTGCCAAGCTCCGCTTCGGCGCGTGCCGGGTCCAGGTCGGTGGTTTCGCCGGCATCGAAACGGCGCTTGAGCAGGCGCACCGCGTCCTCGCGCAGCGCGATGGTGGCGCGCAGCAGCTGACGCTCGGCATCGAGCGTGCGCAGCGTGAAATAGGCCTGCGCGACATCGGCCTGCAGTGTCAGCTGCACCGAGCGGAACAGGTCCTCGGCAGCCTCGCCCTCGGCACGCGCGGCGCGCACGTTGTCGGCTACGCGGCCGAACAGGTCGAGCTCGTAGCTGGCGATGGCACGTGCACGCAGCACGGTGCGCGGCGATACCGGCGTGCCGTCGGGCAAGCCGAGCGACGCTGCCGACGGCTGCGACCGGGTCGGATCGAGACCCACACTCAGTTGCGGATACAGATCGGCCTCGGCCACGCCGGTGAACGCGCGCGCCTGCTTGACCCGCGCCGCGGCCGCGGCCAGGTCCTGGTTATTGCTGTTGGCCGCTTCGATCAGGCGGTCGAGCTCCGCATCGCCGAACAGCTTCCACCATTGGCCGCGTTCGGCACCCTCGGCGGGTGTGGCCACTTTCCATTGCGCGCCTTCGGCCTGCGCGGCCTCGGCCTCCTTGAAGGCCGGCATGGTCGCGGTTTCCGGCACCTTGTAGGTCGGCGCCAGCGAGCAGCCTGCCAGCACCAGCGCGGCGGCCAGCGTGGCCAGCCGCGGCATCCACGATTGCAGGTTTGCTGTCATTTGTTCATCCTCGAATTCTTCGTTGTCGACTTGCAGTCGGCTCGTCGTCGCTCTTCAGTTCGTGGCTTGCCGCCGGCGTGCTCCCTCTCCCGCTTGCGGGAGAGGGGAGCAACCCCGCGGCATGCGCTCAATGCTGCGGTTCGGCCAATGCCACCGTGCGTTCCGGCCGTGCTTCCGGCGCCGGCTCCGGCTCGGCCTTGCCCCGCGTGGCGAGCTTGCGCAGCGCCACGTAGAACACCGGCGTCAGGAACAGGCCAAAGAACGTCACGCCCAGCATGCCGGCGAACACGGCCACGCCCATCGCGTGGCGCATCTCCGCGCCGGCACCGGTCGACACCACCAGCGGCACCACGCCCATGATGAAAGCGAACGAGGTCATCAGGATCGGGCGCAGACGCAGGCGGCTCGCCTCGATCGCGGCCTGCACGATGGTGCGGCCCTGATGCTCCAGCTCGCGGGCAAACTCCACGATCAGGATCGAGTTCTTCGCCGACAACCCGACCAGCACGATGAAGCCGATCTGCGTGAAGATGTTGTTGTCCCCCCGCGTCAGCCAGACCCCGGTCAGCGCGGCCAGCAACGACAGCGGCACGATCAGGATCACCGCCAGCGGCAGCGTCAGGCTCTCGTACTGCGCGGCCAGCACCAGGAACACCAGCAGCACGCACAGCGGGAAGATCCACACACCCGCGTTGCCGGCCAGGATGTCCTGATAGGTCAGCTCGGTCCATTCGAACTTGATGCCCTTCGGCAGCGTCTCCGCGGCGATGCGCTCGGCCGCAGCCTGCGCCTGGCCCGAAGAGAAGCCGGGCGCCGGTCCGCCGTTCATGTCCGCGGCGGTAAAGCCGTTGTACCGCACCACGCTGTCCGGGCCGAAGCTCTGCTTGACCTGCACCAGCGACGACAGCGGCACCATCTCGCCGGCGGCGTTGCGCGTCTTCAGCTGCAGGATGTCCTCGGCATGCTGGCGGTAGCTGGCATCCGCCTGGACCTTGACCTGATAGGTACGGCCGAACTTGTTGAAGTCGTTGACGTAGGCAGAACCGAGATAGGTCTGCAGCGTGTCGAACACGTCCGTCACCGGCACGCCGAGCTGCTTGGCCTTGACACGGTCGAGCTGAACGTCCAGCTGCGGCACGTTGACCTGGTAGTTGCTGAAGATGCCGGCGAGTTCCGGCGTGGCGCGCGCCTTGGTGGCGAACGCATTGGTCGCGGCAAACAGCGCGTCGTAGCCCAGCGCGGCCCGGTCCTCGATCATCAGCTTGAAGCCGCCGATGGTGCCCAGACCCTGCACCGGGGGCGGCGGGAACACCGCGATGAACGCGTCCTGGATCGCTCCGTACTGCTGGTTCAGCTGCGCCGCGATGGCGTTGCCGCTCAGGTCTTCGGACTTGCGCTCCTCGAACGGCTTGAGCGTGGCGAACACGATGCCGGCGCTCGGGCTGTTGGTGAAACCATTGATCGACAGGCCCGGGAACGCCACCGCCGATTCCACGCCGGGATGCTTCAGCGCGATCTCGGACATGCGGCGAATCACGTCCTCGGTGCGGTCCAGCGTCGCGCCGTCAGGCAGCTTGGCGAAGCTGACCAGGTACTGCTTGTCCTGCGCCGGCACGAAGCCCTTCGGTACCAGCTGGAAGATGCCCCAGGTCAGCACCAGCATCACGGCATAGACACCGAACACCGCGCCCTTGCGGCGGACCACGCCCTTGACACCCTGTCCGTAGCGCTCGGAACTGGCGCCGAAGAAGCGGTTGAAGCGCTTGAAGAAGCCGCCCAGCACGCGGTCCATCGCCCGCGACAGCCAGTCCTTCGGTGCGTCATGGCTGCGCAGCAGCAGCGCGGACAGCGCCGGCGACAGCGTCAGCGAGTTGAATGCCGAGATGATCGTCGAGATCGAGATCGTCAGCGCGAACTGCTTGTAGAACTGGCCGGTCAGGCCCGTCATGAACGCCAGCGGCACGAAGACGGCGCACAGAACCAGCGCGATCGCGATGATCGGGCCGCTGACTTCGCGCATCGCCTGGTAGGTGGCTTCCTTCGGCGACAGACCCTGCTCGATATTGCGCTCGACGTTCTCGACCACCACGATCGCATCGTCGACCACGATACCGATCGCCAGCACGAGACCGAACAGCGACAGCGCATTGATCGAGAAGCCGAACGCGTACATCAGGCCGAACGTGCCGACGATCGATACCGGCACCGCCAGCAGCGGGATGATCGATGCGCGCCAGGTCTGCAGGAACAGGATCACGACCAGCACCACCAGTGCGATCGCCTCGAACAGCGTGTGCGTGACCGCCTCGATACTGTGCCGCACGAACTGCGTCGGATCGTAGACGATGCTGTAGTCGACGCCGTCCGGGAAGTTCTCCTTGAGCTCTTCCATGGTCTTGCGCACGTCGTCCGAAATCTGGATCGCGTTCGAGCCCGGCGCCTGGAAGATCGGAATCGCGACCGCCGGCTTGTTGTCGAGCAGCGAGCGCAGCGCGTATTCGGACGCGCCCAGCTCGATGCGGGCGACATCGCGCAGATAGGTCACGCCGCCGTCCGGCGAGGTGCGCACGATGATGCCGCCAAACTCCTCCTCGGAGTTCAGGCGGCCCTGGGCGTTGACCGACAGTTGCAGGTCGGTGCCCGGCAGCGACGGCGAGGCGCCGATCACGCCGGCCGCCACCTGCACGTTCTGCTCGCGGATCGCGCGCACCACGTCGCTGGCGGCGAGCTGGCGCTCGGCCATCTTCTCGGGATCGAGCCAGACGCGCATCGCGTAGTCGCCCGAGCCGAACAGCTGCACCTGGCCCACGCCCTGGATACGGGCCAGACGATCCTTGACGTTGATCACCGCGTAGTTGCGCAGGTAGGTCATGTCATAGCGGTCGTTCGGCGAGACCAGGTGGACCACCATGGTCAGGTCGGGCGAGCTCTTGACGGTCGTGATGCCGAGCCGGCGCACGTCCTCGGGCAGGCGCGGCTCGGCCTGCGACACGCGGTTCTGCACGAGCTGCTGGGCCTTGTCCGGGTCGGTGCCCAGCTTGAAGGTCACGGTCAGCGTCAGCAGGCCGTCGCTGTTGGACTGCGAGGACATGTACAGCATGTCTTCGACGCCGTTGATCTGCTCTTCGAGCGGCGAGGCCACCGTTTCGGCGATCACCTTCGGGTTCGCGCCGGGATACTGCGCGCGCACCACGACGGACGGCGGCACGACTTCCGGATACTCGGAAATCGGCAGCTTGAACATGGCGATCGCGCCGATCAGGAAGATCAGCACCGATAGCACGCCGGCGAAAATCGGCCGGTCGATAAAGAATTTCGAGAGGTTCATGACGGGTCTCGATAAAAAGGGAGCCCCCTGGCGGTCCGCTGGGGACGCCATGGAAAAGCATATGGGCGATGAAATGGCGCGGGATCGGTGTCCTCCCTCTCCCGCTTGCGGAAGAGGGCCGGGGAGAGGGCCATGCGCTGGCAATGGCGCGGTCGGTTCATCGACTGCCCTGCCCTCTCCCCAACCCTGTCCCGCAGGCGGGAGAGGGGAGTACCGGATCGTCAGGCGCCGGCGGCGTGCAGGTTCTCTATCATCCGACCGACTCCTTCTTCGCCTGCTCGGGCTGGTTGTCCGCGCTCTTCCCGGTGGCATTGCCCCGCTCGAGCTCGCGCTTGAGCGCCATGCGCACCGGCGTCGGCGCAACCGTGTCGCCCGGCCGCACGCGCTGCAGGCCATTGACCACGATGACCTCGCCCGCCTTCAGGCCGGACCGGATCACGCGCAGACCGTCATAGTTGGGCCCCATCTGGACTTCGCGATAGTTCAGCTTGTTGTCCTTGTCGACCACCAGCACGAACTTCTTGCCCTGGTCGGTGCCGATCGCACGGTCGTTGATCAGCACCGCGTCATGCGGCGCATTGCCGCCGAGTTTGACCTTGGCGTACAACCCCGGCAGCAGGCGACCGTCCGGGTTGTCGAACACGGCGCGTACGCGGATCGTGCCGCTGCGCGGATCGAGCCGGTTGTCGACCGACTGGATGCGGCCTTCATGCGGATGGCCTTCCTCGTTGGCCAGGCCCAGATAGACCGCCATGCCCTTGCCGTTGGCGCCGCCCGCGGCGCCCGGCGCGGTGTAGCGCAGATAGCTCTGCTCGTCGATCTCGAAGCTGGCGTACACCGGCGACACCGACACCACCGTGGTCAGCGCCGGGGAATTGGCGCCCGGCGCGACCAGATTGCCCACCGTGATCTCGGCGCGCGAGACGCGGCCGGTCACCGGCGAGGTGATGCGGGTGTAGGCCAGGTTCAGCCTGGCGGAATCGAGCGCCGCCTGCGCGGCGCGCACGTTGGCGTTCGCCTCGCGCGCCGCGTGGATCCGTTCGTCGAATTCGCGGCGCGAGATCGCGTTGTCGTCCAGCAGCCGCTGCGCCCGCACCTGCTCGCTCTGCGCATGGCTGGCGCGTACCTGCGCGGCGGCCAGCGCGGCTTCGGCGCGTGCCACCTCGGCCGCGTAAGGACGCGGGTCGATGGTGAACAGCAGATCGCCCTTCTTGACCATCGCGCCTTCGCGGAAGTGCACCGCGTCGATGGTGCCGCCGACGCGCGGCCGCACCTCGACGCGATCGATCGCCTCCAGGCGGCCCGAGAATTCGTCCCACTCGGTAATGGTCTTGCCGATGGCGGCGGCGACATCAACCGCCGCCGCGCTTGGGGCGGGGCTCGGCACGGCTTGTGCCTCGCCGGCATGCCAGGGGCGCAGGACCGTGGTGGCCAGGCCGGTGCCCAGCACGATCACGATGGCGACGGCGATCAGGCTACGTCGGGATTGCAGCTTCATTTCTTCACTCCGTTTCGGGTTTTCTTCAACCGGAAAAGCAAAAGGACGAACGCCGCCCGCCGGGCCCGTTCGACGCCTTGCGGGTATGCAAACCCTGGGGCGCCGACGCGGGGTCCGGAGACATTCACACGCGGCTGACTTCTCGAATGGCGGTCCGCGCTAGCCTGTCAGCACCGGCGCGGCCGCGGGCACGTCACGGCGCCCAACCGGAAGGCTTGGCTGCCGGCCGGCGTTCGGCCTGTGGCGAGGCTTCGTCGCTGTCCGCGAAACGTTCTCGCAGAAAGCGCGCGCCTTCATCGACCCATACCTGACATCGGTCGTGGGATGCTTCGACACCGGCGCCACAGGCGCCGGGCATGATTCGGGTTTCCGCCGCCACGCCGCGGTCGAGCAGCTTGCGACCGAAGGCCTCGCCTTCCGGCCGCAGGGCATCGAGCTCGGCCACCTGGATCAGCGTCGGCGGCAGGCCGGCCAGACGCATCGCATGCGCCGGCGCGGCGTAGGGATGGACCGACGCCGCGGGCGTCGGCAGGTAATCGCGATAGCAAACGGCCATGCGCTGCAGCGTTTCCAGCGGCACGTGCGCCTGGCCGGCGCAGGAGGCGTGCTGCAGGCAGGGGTCGGTGACCGGGCGGATCAGCCATTGCGCGCGCGGCGCCGGCAGACCGCGATCGCGCAACATCTGCGCCACCGCAATCGCCAGATTGCCGCCGGCTTCCTCGCCGACCAGCGAGAAACGCATCTTGTCGACCTTGAGCCGGCGCGCCTGGCGCAATACCCATTCGGCGGTATTGAAGGCGTCTTCCGGGGCGGCCGGGAACGGATGGTCCGGAGCCAGCGAGTATTCGGGCGCGACCACTACCGCCGGGACCGCGCCGGCCAACTGGCGGGTCAGATGGGCCGCCTTCTCGATGCCGCCGTCGACGAAGCTGCCGGCATGCAGATAGAGCAACCATGGCAGCGGAGACGGCGCCCACGCGGTCGGATATCCGGCGGGATAACACACGTGCACAGCAATGGTGCGCTCGCCGCTGGCGATCTCATGCCGCACCACACGCGCCGCGGCGCCGGCCTTGGCGGGCTGGGAAGCGGTATCTTGCGTCGGCTTGGTCATGGTCTGGGTTCCGTTGCGCGGCCGCCGGAAACGGCTCGACGCATGGTTTGCATGTTGCGTTGCACCGAATTATGGTGATTGACGTAGGCGGGATAAAGGCGCAGTTTGCCAACGCACTATTCTGCGGATGGAATAATCGCGCCGGCCCCGGGTTCGTTCCGGTAGATCGTCCCCATTCGGCCAATAACCGCTCCACTGTTGCGGTTATGCCAATGAAAGACCCTACCGTGCATACGCCTCGCAGAGTGAGTAACATTCGCCCTCGCCAGCCGCGCGGCACAGTCCGCTCGCTATGGCTTTCTTATTGGACAGCCGCCATGGACCGCTTCGTCTCAATGCAAGCCTTTACCCGCGTCGTCGATGTCGGTAGTTTCGCGCGCGCGGCAGAATCGCTCGATTTGCCCAAGGCCACGCTGACGCGGCTGATCCAGAATCTGGAAACGCATCTGGGCGTCAAGCTGTTGCACCGGACCACGCGCCGGATCAGCGTGACGTCGGAAGGCGCCGCCTATTACGAACGGTGCGTCCGCATTCTGGCCGATGTCGACGAAGCCGAGCAATCGCTGACGCATCAGAACCAGACCCCGCGCGGCACGCTGCGGGTCGATACGGTCGGCGGGCTGGCGCGGCTGGCCTTGGTGCCGAATCTGCATGAGTTCTTCGCGCGCTATCCGGACCTGAAGGTCGAACTGACGATCAATGGCAAACCGATCGATCTGCTGAAGGAAGGCGTCGACGTGGTCATTCGGGTCGGCGATACCGTCGACGATACGATGGTGGCGCGCCGAATCGGCCAATTGCGCCTGGCTTTCTACGCCTCGCCTATTTATCTGAAGCAGCACGGCACGCCGACCACGCCGGATGAATTGATGCAGCATCGCGCGATCAATTACCTGTCGTCGCGCACCGGCCGCGAAATGCCATGGATCCTGACGCGCGGCGACGAACGCCATGAATTGCTGCTACCGTCGGCGATCTCGACCAACGATCCCGAGGTCTATATCGGCTGCGCGCTGGAAGGCCACGGTATCGCCGTCATTTCCCGTGTGATGGCCCAACCGTATCTGGAAAGCGGCCGGCTGGTTGAAATCATGGGCGATTGGCAGGAAGAAGTCATGCCGATCTCGGCCATGTATCCGCAAAACCGGAACCTGTCGGCCAAGGTCCGCGTCTTCGTCGATTGGGCCGCCGAAATATTCGCGCGCGATCCGGAAATGGGCTATCGCGATTCGTTTCCCGGACCGCGGCCGGTAGTGGCGCCAGTGTTGGAGGCGGTGTCGTAAGGACCCGTCTGGGCTCTCTTCGGTCCAGTGTCACACGTGTCGCACCGGGCCGGGATAACGTGCGACCACTGGATCCGCGGTAATGAGGGCCATGTCTTCCACGATGGCTGGAAGACGTCCGGGCTTGATCAACGCCCACAGCAAGATATGCGTATCGAAAAGCAGCTTCATATTCGGCCAGTGAAGAGTACTTCGATTTCATCACTGCACAGCCGGTCGAAATCCTCGGGAACGTTGAACCGATCCTGCAGAATGCCGATCCGCTTTTCACCGGAGCGATAGATGGCCTGGACCGGAACGACCCTGACCATTGGCTTGCCGCCTTTCGCGATGACAAACGACTCCCCTTGCGCCGCCATCTCAACGAGATGCGGCAAGTCGGCGGAAGCTTCATCCAGGTTGATCGTGCGCATGCTGGCCCCTCCACGGTAGACGGGCCAATCTAGACAATCGATGAGCGCGCCGCAAGACCGCAGCGCGCTTTTGCGAAAAGTCGCAGCAGAAGGTGTACCTGAGCCTCACCTTCGCGCTCCACCGCCCATGCCGCGCGTCGAGCGCATCAGCTTCAATGCAGCTTGCCCAACTCCCGCGAGATCTCCGCCGGGGAATCGTAGTCGCGCTCCGGCAGTTGCTCCAGTTCGGCCATGACCTCTTCGCTGGCGCCGCCGTCGCGGGCGCGCGAGAGGATGTCTTCCTTGGTGGCGGGAAAATCGATGCCCTTCAGGGACTTCTGCACGTCGATCGGGCTCGGCTCCTCGCGTCCGCCTTCACCGCCCTTGTCACCCTGCGCGGCACCCTTGCCGCTCGATCCGCTCTTGCCTTGGTCGGTCTGCTTCTGGGTCATTGCATGCTCCTCTGGTTGCTATTGCCCGAGCCGGGGGCCCGGGCCGGGTCGGACGATGCCGCCGGCGTGTCGGCGCCGTCGAGCCGGATATCGATCAGCCGCCGGCCCTCGAGCAGGCAGGCCTCGATCGCGGTGGCCGCGTTGTCGAACGCCGTCTCGACATCGGAGGCGAAGGACGCCGGCAAGTCCTCCTGCGTCGTGGCCGCGCGCGCGCCGGCCGGCAGGATCTCGCCCTGGTAGCCGTAGCGCACGCCCGCGCTGGCGCCGACCGGCACCGCGTGCGCGGCGATCAGATGGTCGCGATAGAACATTTCCTTCATGCGCCCTCCTTCAGGCGGGCGGTGCCGCGGGTCCGCCGCGGCAACCGGCGCCGGTGCTGGTGCTGGTGCTGGTGCTGGTGCTGGTGCTGGTGCTGGTGCTGGTGCGCTCGTCTTACGTCGCTTCCGTGATGACTGCACGCTCCAGCCACTGCCGGATCGTGGCCATATGCTGCTCCTCCTCCGTCAGCGCCTGCTGGAACTTCTGTGCCATCTCGGTATGGCCGGTCTCGGTCGCGAGCTTGATCAGCAATTCCCAACCCGCGTTGTCGGTCATCTCCGCGGTCAGCAGCGCATTGAGGCATTGCGCGAAGTTCGTGCGCGGATCGGCGATGGTCTGCAGTACTCCCATGGCGGTGACGCCTGCCACGTCGGCGCAAGGCGTGACCGCAGTCGGGTCTGCGCCGATCGCCCGCATGGTCTCGTCGACCATCGCGAAGTGCTCGGCCTCTTCATCATGGAAATGCATCAGCGTGCCGAGCACGTCGGGATCGACCGCGCTGGTATCCATCTCCTTGCACTTGGCGATCATCAGCTCGTAGAGGCGCGTGCCGGTGCGTTCGAACGCCAGGCGCTCGCCGAGCTTGTCGATCAGCACCTCGGGACGATTGCCGGTCAGCTTGTCCATCGTCGTGCTCATCGCGCCCTTGAGCGTACCGGGCAGCGGCACCGAACCGACCGGGTCTGCCTCGTCGATATATTGGGCACGCACCTCGGCGGCCGGCTGCGATTCGGCCGGTACGTTCATGTCGTCGATCCCGCTGTCCGGCCCCATGTTCTCGGCATAACGCTCCATGGTCTCGGTGTCGATCGGCGACATCTGCGCGCCGGTGCGGTTGACGCCCATCTGGGTGGTCTGTTGCATGCGTTCTCTCCAGTTTCGGTTGTCCAGTTCGCTGGTCCAGCGAGATGGCTTCGTGGCGGCTTCGTAGCGGCTTCAGCGATCGCCTCAGGCGGCGGTGTGCATCCGCGCCAGTTCGGTGCCGGGCGTCCAGACATAGCCGGCGGAAACCAGCTGCGACGGCGAGCCGTCGGCATTCATCACGCGGCGGTATTCGATCGAGGCGGGGCTGTCCTTGTCGAGCGGCACGAAGTCCATGCCGTTGGCGCGCAGGTCGACCTCGTCCGCCAGCACCTTGCGCACGAAATCGCGTTGGCTGGCGAAGTCGATCGGCTTGGGCAGCGGTCCGGACAGGATCTCTGCGGGGTCACGATTCTCGTGGCGCTTGAGCATTTCGCAGGCGACATGCAGATGACCCAGCTCGTAGTCGAGGAAGCGTTCCCAGATCGCCTTGATGCGCGGATTGCTCTCCTGCTGCACGCAGCTGTAGTAGTTGTAGGCCTCCATCGCTTCGTGGATCACCCACTTCTCGATCATGCTTTCATCGGGATCCATCAGCGAGCCGTACTGGGTCACGTGCTGTTCCTCGATCGATGCGATCTCGGCGTACAGCTGGCGCGCCAGCGGGTCGGAGAACAGCGGCCCGATGTTCATGTAGTAGTCGTGGGTCTGGTACTCGGCCGCGGTGATCATCGCGGCGTGGATCTTGGTGATCAGCGCGGCGTTGGCGCGGTCGTAGCTTTCGCGCACGTCGTCCTGCGGCGCGCGGTGTTCGACCCAGGTCGAGCGTCCCGGCACGATGTCGGTATGGCCCTGCGTGATCGCATTCGCGTCCTTGCCTTCGAGCCGGTCGAGCAGCGCGCTATAGCGGTACAGATGATCGAAGTCCTCGAGCAGGCCGAAGCGATAGGCCTGCGCCTGGTACGGATCGGGCTCGGTCTGCGCGACCGCCGCGGTGACCTCGATGGCCACTTGTTCATAGGCGATCGTCGTCTCCAGCGGGGAATGATCGGCGCCGATCAGCCAGTTGATCATCGTGGCCTGGTGATGCTCGACGCGGCGGATTTGCGCGAGCGGAATCCGCAATTCCCGATTGCAGCGCGACATGATGTGCTTGAGCCGCAGCGCATCGGATTCGATGCCATTCATCAGAATGATGCGGACGCGGGTGAATGCGTCATCGTCCAGCTTGCTGATCGGCGCCTGGACCAGGTCCTTCCAAGTGAAATGTTGCTGGCCCAGCGGGCAGCCCTTGGCATCCAGCAGATCGGTCAAGGTGTCCATGGAAACTCCGTTGTGGGGTGAGCGAAAGACGCCGTGCGGTGAGCCGCCGGCGACGCGTTTCTAGCTCTAGCAACGGGCGTGCCGATCCAATTCCGCGCCAGCACGCGCCCCACGTTGTGAATCCGACAGACAATCCCTGCACGCCTTGCAAAACTTGCGTTGGCGGGTTCTGTGGCATTACGCAAGAAAAAATGCGCCCGCCGGTTATTGCCGGCGGGCGCATTGAAAAGATCGGAATGACGCGGGACTGGATTCAGATTGCCGGTAATGGAAAGCGCAGCGCTATTGCCTGCCGATTTCCTGCAGCATGCGCGTCATCAGATACAGCCGCGGCACGATCGAGTCGATCTCGATGTACTCGTCGCGCGCGTGATAGCCGAAGCCCGCCAGTCCAAAACTCTCGACCACCGCGGGCTTGCCCGACAGCGCGGCGTAGCCCGCGTCGGTGCCGCCGCCGGTTCCTTCCGCCAGCGCAAGCTGACGGCCGTCCAGTTCGGCGTAGATCTGCTGCGCCCGCTTGGCCAGCGCGCGGCCCTTTTCGTTGACGACGAAGGGCGGACGGCCCTCTTCCATCGACACCGTGGTGTGCGTATCGGGAACCAGCCGGCTCTCGGCGACCTTGCGCTCGAGCGCGGCCTTCAGCTTCTGCGGACCGTCCTTGACGGTGGTGCGCACGTCGGCTGTCGCCACCGCGACCTCGGGAATCTGGTTGCGCACGACGCCCGCCTGCGCGCCAGTCCAGTTCAGCTGCGTGCCGGGAACCGACTTGGCGATATCGCGGGTCTGCTGCAACTGATGGGCGAGTTCGAGCAGCGCGTTGCGGCCGTGCTCGGGCGCGGCGCCGGCATGCGCGGCGCGTCCCTTGACCTCCATCGTCGCACTGGCGGTGCCGCTGGCGCCAAGCAGCAGCGCCTCGGCCTTGACCACGGCCTTGGCCGCGGTCGGCTCGCACGACAGCACCACGTCGTGCTGCTCGCCGAGCGCGGCGATCAGCTCGCCCGAGCCCTCCGAGCCGATTTCCTCGTCGGCGTTCAGCAGCACCGTGATGCGCGCGTAGTCACGCCAGCCGCTCGCCTGCAGGATTTCCAGCGCGTGCAGGATCACCGCGATGCCGCCCTTGTCGTCGGCGATGCCGGGCCCGTACAGCTTGTTGCCATCCTGGCGGATCGGCTGCGTGGCCAGCGTATTGGGCGGATAGATCGTGTCCATATGCGCGATCAGCATGATGCGCGCCTTGCCGTTGCCCGTCAGCGTGCCCTTGACGATCGGACTGTCCCCGCTTTTCGGCTTGACGCGCTCGGTGGTTGCGCCCAGCGCCGCCAGCCGCCTTTCGGCATACGCCGCCATCTGGGCCAATCCGGCCGCGTTGCGGCTGCCCGATTCGATCGACACCATCTCCTTC
Source organism: Cupriavidus sp. JZ107 (assembly GCF_053903255.1). Taxonomy (NCBI): domain Bacteria; kingdom Pseudomonadati; phylum Pseudomonadota; class Betaproteobacteria; order Burkholderiales; family Burkholderiaceae; genus Cupriavidus; species Cupriavidus sp. JZ107. Next base: position 1,916,405 of record NZ_CP096480.1, read on the forward strand.
AGCGATTCGATCAGTTTCGGCTGCGCGGCGCGGGCCGCCTCGAGCAGCGTCGCATCGGGCGCGGCCTGGGCGGGGCCTGCGATGGTGGCAGCACCGGCGGCGCAAGCGAACAGGGCTGCCGCGGCGAGGCGGCGTACGGCGGGTTGCAGGCGTGGCTGCATGAAGTCTCCTGAGGTGAAGGCCCGGTTAGCGAATGTTGTTGGCGGCAAGGGGCCGCGTTGTGCCGGGAGTCAATCCGGGATGCTAGGGCTTGTCCGCCGCATCGGGGAGGACCAATATCGCCATTTCCGATGTCGATCCCGCCATGCCAGCGCCTCCACCGCCCTGCCCCGACGACGACGCGTCTGCGCCGAATTTCCCCGAACTGGGCCCGCTACCGGCGACGGACCGCCCCGCGCCGGCATTGCATGTGCGGCTGCTGTGGCTGCCCCATGCCATGCCGGGCTCGCTGTTCGCCGCGCTCGACGTCCTGCGCACGGCCAGCGGCATCGCGCAATTGCAGCGCCCGGGAAGCGAGTGCGGGCTCAGCTGGCAGGTCATCGGCGAAACGGGACGGGCCTTGCCGATGCCGGTACCGGGTCTGGTCCGCTCACGCCGCCGCTCGCGCGCAGCCAAGCGCGGCCGCAAACAGGGCGAAACCCGTTCACTGCTGGTGATCCCGGGCGTGATGGCGCGCAACGCGCCGCATCTCGGCGAATTGTTCGAACAGCAACGCGCGGTGCTCAAGCTGGTGGAGCGGCATGCGCAGGCGGGCGGCTGGATCGCGGCGTCGTTCAACGGCATCGCCTATGCCGCCGAACTGGGACTGCTCGACGGCGCCCGCATCGGCGCACCGTGGCTTTACCAGAGCTGGATGGCGCGCCGCTACCGGCTGTGCGACTTCACCCACGACGAACCGATGGGCGTGCACGGCCGCGTCTTCCACAGCGTGGCGCCGGCCCTGCAGACCGAATTCATGCTGCGCGTGCTCGGCCATCTGCACGATCCCGACCTGGCCCAGGCCAGTGCCCGCGTGCTGCTGCTGCAGGCTGAACGCCAGCTGCTGACGCCGGCGCTGACGGCGCAGCGCTGGCTCACCCCGACCGCCGACAGCCCGGTATTCCGCGCCAGGCGCTGGCTGCGGGACCATATCGGCGCGCCATACCGGTTGGCCGAGGTGGCGGGCGCGGCCGCGGTCAGCGAGCGGACCTTGCTGCGGCATTTCCGCCAGGTTACCGGCATGACGCCGCTGGCCTACCTGCATGCCCTGCGAATCGAGCGGGCGAAGACACTGCTGGAGGTCTCGCTGCACGGCACGCAGGCGATCGCCGAAGCGTGCGGCTACAGCGATGCAGCGACCTTCCGGCGGCTGTTCCAGCGCGCGACCGGGATGTCGATGTCGGACTATCGCGCCCGCTATGCGCTGCGGGCGCGGCGCCGTTACTGGCGCGTGGAGGACGGGCTGCGCGAAGGGACCGCGGCCTGACGATAGGCCGGGCCCATGGCAGCGCCAAACCCTGGCGCAACGCTTGCCGCGCGCTCAGACGGCATCTGGCCGGCGTTCGATCCGGTTGATGACGTCCTCGACGCCGTGCAGATACCAGGCATCGCGTTCGGCCTGGCGGCGTGCGCCCTCGCCCGCATAGCCCTCCAGCGTGACCACGCGGTTCTCGGTGCGAATGGCGATCTGGTCCGCATTGACCATCGGATCCGACTCGAGCACCAGGCGCAGCGCCTCGGTGATCTCCTCGTCGTTGTCGCGTTCCGCCGGCGCGATCTCGAGTTCATTGACCACGCACTGGCAGCCGGGGGACCACCAGGCGAGCACGCCGGCGAGCCGCATATGGGACAGGCTGATCACCTGTCCGCGCAAGGTCACGATGCCATCGACCGTATTGACCTCGATCCAGCCGCTGCGCTCGCCGACCGCCTCGCGCAGCGTTTCCAGCCGGCCCTTGGCATGCACGCAGATCTTGCAACTGCGGAAATCCACGGCCTGCAGCAGCCGCTCGCAGACCGCGTTGCGCAGTTCGCCATCGCCGGCGGGCGCCGCGCCGTTGGCCACGCGCAGATGGTCGATCACGCACGATACGCCGTCGATCTTGCGCATCCGGGCCGCGGCCCGGGTCTTGGCGACGATATCCGGGACGTCGCCCTCGAGAATCAGTGCGCCGTCGGACAGGCGCAAATTGATGGTGGGATGGAGATGCTGGCCGTGGAACGGCAGATTGGCCAGCGCCGCGCGGGCCTGCGTGAGCACCGCTTCGCTGCTCTGCATGATGTTGCCTCCTGAGGTGGCGGGCAGCAGCGCCGGATGGCGGGGCGCTGCGCCCTGTCCATTATAGAAAGCGCGTTGCGCGCCCGGTTCCCGGGAAATCTCGCCGCCGTGCCGCCTGGGCGCGGCACGGCGGCGGGCGGGTACTCAGGCATTCAGGGTGGCATTCATCGTGATCGGTGCCTTCATCAGCTTGGACACCGGACAGTTCTCCTTGGCGGTCTGCGCGCACTTGTCGAAGGCGGCCTGGTCCGCGCCGGGGATACGCACCGCCACGTCCAGATGGATGGCCGTGATACTGAAGCCGCCGCCCTCCTTTTCCAGCGTGACGGTGGCCTTGGTGTCGATGCTGTCCGGCACCATGCCCGCCTCGCCGAGAATCAGCGACAGGGCCATCGAAAAGCAGCCGGCATGGGCAGCCCCGATCAGCTCCTCCGGATTGGTGCCGGGGCCGCCCTCGAAGCGTGCCTTGAAGCCGTATGGCGCATCCTTGAGCACGCCGCTCTGGGTCGAGATCGTGCCGCCGCCGTCCTTGATGCCGCCTTGCCACCTTGCCGATCCAATCTTCTGCATAGCCATGCGCTCCGTCAGTGTTGTTACGAGACACGGGCCGCCCCGGATACGATCGGACCGACCCAACCACGTCCCACAATAGGATGCGAACGGAAGATCGGCCAGCGCAGGGCGGCCACGCCCGTGTTGTCTCCAGGGCTTCGAGACCGCGCACGATCCTTGCTTGCCAGTGATCGTTCCGATTCCTGCCGCGCGCCCCCCGAGCCGATGCTCCACCCTCCCCGCGTCTATCTGTATCTCGACACCGTGGCCCGCTGCGGCTCGATCCGCAAGGCGGCCGAACAGCTGCATGTCGCGTCGACCGCGCTGAACCGCAAGATTCTCGAGGTGGAACAGCAGATCGGCACGCCGCTGTTCGAACGGCTGCCGCGCGGCGTGCGGCTGACGTCGGCCGGCGAAGTGCTGGTGGCCACCATCCGGCGCAGCCTGGCCGACCTGGACGCGGCGGCGGCACAGATGGCACAGCTGCGCGGCTTGGTGCGCGGCTCGGTGCGGATCGCCTCGGCGGAGTCGGTGGCGACAGATTTCCTGCCCGGCGCGATCGGCCGCTATCAGACACATCATCGCGGCGTGCAATTCCAGGTGCAGATCGGCGGGACCGATGCGCTGATGCAAGCGCTGAAGCAGGACGAGGCGGACCTGCTGCTGGCGCACGATCCCCCTGCCAGTCCGCTGCTGCAGGAGCTCGCGGCCGCGCCACAGCCGTTCTGCGCGATGATGCGGCCCGACCATCCGCTTGCCGCACGGCGCACGCTGCGGCTGGCCGACTGCGCGGCCTTCCCGGTGGCCCTCGGCCCGGCCACCTTTGCCAGCCGCGGTCTGATCGAAGCGATCGCCGCGCGCAATCGGCTGCATCTGTCGGTGATGCTCGAGGCGACCACGGTCGAGACGCTGAAGGGTTTCGTCCGGCAGACCGATGCGATCTGCTTCCAGTTCCATGCCGGCACGCTGCGCGAAACGCGCCAGGGCACGTTGACCGCGGTGCCGCTCGGCGATCCCGAGCTGGCGCTGGGCCGGCTGGTGCTGGCCGCTCGCAAGGGCCGCGCGCTGCCGCCCTCTGCCGCCGCATTCGCCGAGCATCTGAAGACCGCCATCGGCGGCCTGCACGCGCCGCTGACGTTGGCCGCATAACGGGCGCGACGCCGTCCCCCCCATCTCGTCCGGACCTCTGCACGGCTCGTTCCGCCACCGCACACATTTTGTGCTCGCGTCGCACGAAAAATGATGGTGGTCGGTCCCGCCCGATTTCCGCACACTGCTCCGAACACCCCGGTAAATCGGCCGAGCCAGCCGAGCGGGGACATCACGACAACGACGCCTCGATAGAAGGCAGCACGAGAGAAATCAGGGTCAACGATGGAGGTTCGCATGACAACAACGATATTCCGGCCGGCGCGCGCGCTGTCGGCCGCGATGGTGGCCGCCGTGGCGGCATTGGCGAGCGGGGGCGTACTGGCGCAGTCCAGCGTGACGCTGTACGGGCAGATCGACACCTACGTCGGCAGCAACAAGGCGGTCGGCGGCGATCGCGCCTATGTGCTTGGTGCCGGCGGCATGCAGACGTCGTATTGGGGCATCAAGGGCACCGAGGATCTGGGCAACGGCCTGAAGGCGATCTTCGATCTGAATGGCTTCTATCGGGCCGACGGCGGCCGCGCGGGCCGGTTCGATGCCGACGGCATGTTCACGCGCAGCGCCTACGTCGGGCTGCAGAGCGAGTCAGCCGGCACCGTCCGGCTCGGCCGAAATACCACGCCGTATTTCCTGTCGACGATCCTGTTCAATCCGCTGGTCGATTCGTACCACTTCTCGCCGACCATCTTCCACACCTATGTCAGCAGCAATGGCGGCACGGTCTACGATCCGGGCATCATTGGCGATTCCGGGTGGAGCAATTCGCTGGTCTATTCGTCGCCGAAGTTCGGCGGGCTCAGCTTCAATGCGATCTATGCGTTCGGCGAGCAGGCCGGCGACAATGGCAAGAACAAGTGGGGCGGCAACGTGCTGTATTTCAACGGGCCGTTTGCCGCGACGGTCGCGTTCCAGCAGGTCAAGTTCAACAACACGCCGGGAGACGTGACCTCGCCCGCCGCGATGGTCGGCTTTCGCAAGCAGAACGCCGTGCAGGCCGGCCTCAGCTACGACTTCAAGGTGGTCAAGCTGTTTGCGCAGGGCCAGCACATCCGATCGGATATCGACGGCGCGACCGGGGACATCAAGCACAGCAACGGACAGATCGGCGCGTCGGTGCCGATCGGCGCCGGCAGCCTGCTGCTGTCGTATGCCTACGGCAAGGTCAAGAACGAGGTCGCCGATATCGAGCGCAATACGGCGGCGGTGGCCTACGACTACAACCTGTCCAAGCGCACCGATGTCTATGTCGCCTATTACTACGACAAGGTCGGCGGCCTGTCCCACGGCAACAACTACGGGGTGGGTGTGCGCCACCGCTTCTGATGGCGTGGGCCGCGGCGTCTCCGGTCAGCCGGTGACGTCGCGCGTCAGTTCGCGCGTCAACCAGGCCTCGAAGCGGTGCACCGCGGGCCGTGCCTGTGCATGGTCCGCAAGCACGATCTGGTACTCCATGCCGTCCATCCCGGCCTCCGGCAGTACCACTTGCAGCTCGCCGCGAGCCAGCAGCGGCAGGATCAGCGGTGTGCGCCCGATCGCAATGCCCGCCCCTTCCGCGGCCGCGGCGACGACGTGCTCGTAGCGCGAGAAATACAGGCAGGGCTGACTGGCGGCGGCCGTCAGCCCCAGGCGCCGATACCACTCGCCCCAGGACATCCAGCCGAAGCGGGCATTGGGATCGTGATAGACCAGCAGCGTCGCGCCGCGAATATCGCCGGCGCGCTGGATGCGCGCGGCGACCGGTGGCGCGGCAACCAGCATCAACCGCTCGCGCAGCAGCGCGGCGGCGGCCTGTCCCGGCGAGCGCAGCCGGATGGCCAGATCAAAACCGTCCCGGTCCAGATTGGCGACCGCCTCCGAGGCGTCCACACGCACGTCGACATCAGGCGCCTCCGCCTGAAACCGCGCCAGGCGCGGCACCAGCCATAGCGTGGCGAACGACGGCGTGGTGGTCACCGAGATCGCGCTGCGCTCCGGCGCGATCAGGCGTTCGACCGTGCCGGCCAGCCGTTCGATCGCCTCGCGGGCGGCCTGCTGCAGCAGACGGCCCTCGGGCGTCAACGACAACCCCTTGGCCCCGCGCAGGAACAGCGGCACGCCCAGCCCGTCCTCCAGGCTCTTGATCTGCTTGCTGATGGCCGACTGTGTCAGGCACAGCTCGTCCGCCGCCGCGGTAAAGCTCAAATGACGGGCCGCGCTGTCAAATCCGCGCAGCGCGTCGAGGGACATGGCGCGCAAGGCCTGGGAAGCGGCCGGACTGATCTTCGTCATGGCTGGTTGCTGCGGATATGCGCAGTCATGGTAGCGCAGGCGTCGTCATTGGCGCCGTATTGGCGCGGTCATTGGCGCCGGTCATGATGCGCCGGAATGCCGGGGATGCCGAAACATCCGGCCAGGCTATCGGACGCGCGACCACAATGACATGGCGCCCCACCGCTACTGGGCACGCACGGAGATCGCCATGCATGCATTCGCCGGACCCGACGGCATTGTCCGAATTGACCGGATCGATCGTATTGGTCGCGTTGACAGAATCGGCTCCGAACCGCTTCGGCTGGTGGTCGGCCAAGGATACACCGTGCTTTGCCTGCAAGGGTCGGTATGGTTGACCTGCGAATCGGACGATCGCACGGAAGCGGCGCGGGATATCGTATTGGCGCGAGGCGAGCGTTTCGATGCGCCGCGCACCGTTACCGTTATCGTTTCGGCAATTCGGCGGCGGCCGGCCCGTATTGCGTTGACCCGTCGCAATACGGAGGATCGGCTCGATTGTAAGAAGAGACTTAATTAAGCGCCGTCAATGGCTTGCGCATTGTCTTGTCGCAATGTCTTGTCGCAATGTCTTGCTGCAAGCAGGCTGGCGGAACCGGTTCAAAAAACAGGAATTCCCGCAAAAAACGGACAGGTATGCTGCGCCCCCGGGACCGGCTATCGCACAGAATCATGCGGGGGCACGGCGGCAAATCGCGTCAATCGCGTCCCCTGGCAGGACATCGCTCGCGCCGGATATTGCCATTCGGCGCATTACCGTTGGTGAATTGCAATCACGCACGGTCTTGCACGCACAACCTTACTCGGTGATCAGGAAACGATCCCGATTCTTGCCCAGCCATGCCGGTGCGCGGCCGCGGCCGGACCAGGTCTTGCCGGTCTTCGGATCGCGATATTTGGCCGGGGCCGGCGTGCCGGAGCGGGCTGCCGACTTGCGAGGACGGCCACGGCGGCGCGGCGCGAGATCCTCTGCCGTCAAACCGTAATCCTCCATCAGCTGCTGGATCTGGGCGATCACCGTCGCCACTTCGGTTTGCCTGGCTTCCTCAAGTTGCGCTTCGAGTTTTTCCTTTTCTGCCAGCAATTGTTTGTAAGTCGCCATCGTCATTCCTTGCCAGTTGTAGGGTGCCGTTATGCTAGCTCACGGTTATGTTCGCGTCACCATAAAAAATGTAATCCAATAAGACAGAATCACAATATTCGGCAATTACATAATAATTCGCACCCCCGCGATGTCGAGGCGGGGATGCGCGGCAGCACGCATAACGGCAATGGAAGGAATGCCGCCACGGCGGCATTTACCCGGCTCAGGCGCGCAGTTTGGCTTGTGCATCGCGCAACGCGGTGCGCAGGCCCTCTTCGATCACGGGGTGATAGAACGGCATCGCCAGCATCTGACCGATCGTCAATTGCTGTTGATATGCCCATGCCAGCAGATGCGCGATATGTTCGGCGCGCGGGCCCATCCATTCGGCACCGAGGAAACGGCCGCTGGCCTTGTCGGCATAGACGTGCATCAGCCCGCGATTCTTCAGCATCACGCGGCTGCGCCCCTGGTCCTCGAAGCTGACCTCGCCGGTGACAAAGCTGTCGGCCGGCAGGTCGGCGTAGCGCTGGCCGACCATCGCCAGTTGCGGGTCCGAGAACACCACCGCGATCGGCGCGCGGCGCGGCACCGGGGAAACCCGCGGCCAGCTGGCGGCGTTTTCGCCGGCGCTCTTGCCCTCGTCGGCGGCCTCGTGCAGCAGCGGGAGCACGTCGTTGGCGTCGCCGGCGATGAAGATCGGGGCTGAGCCGCACTGCAGCGTGGCCGGATCGAATACCGGCACGCCGCGGGCGTCGAGCTCCAGGCCGGTGTTTTCGAGGCCGAGATTGCGGACATTCGGCTGGCGGCCGGTGGCGGCCAGCACGTAGTCGAAGCGCTCGGTGACCGAATTGCCGTCGCGGTCGATGAACGAGATCACCGCCTCGTCGCCTTCGCGCGCCATGTCCGTGACGTTGGCATCGGGATCCAGATAGAACTCCTGCCGGAAGGCCTGGGCGGCGTAGGCGCGAATCGCCGGGTCGGTCAACGGACCGACGCCGCCGCGCACGCCGAACACGCGCACCTGCACGCCCAGACGCGACAGCGCCTGCCCCAGTTCAAGGCCGATCACGCCGGGACCGAACACCGCCACGCGGCGCGGCAGATCCTGCCAGTCGAAGACGTCGTCGTTGACTACCAGGCGGTCACCGAACACGCGGAACGGCGCTGGCACGGCCGGGCTCGAGCCGGTGGCGATCACCACGCGACTCGCGCGGACCACGGTGCCGCCGGCATCGTCGCCGACCTGCAGCACCGTGTTGTCGATGAAGCGGGCATAGCCGCGCAGGCGGTCCTGCTCCGGAATATTGTCGACGCCGCGCACGACGAAGCCGACGAAGCGATCGCGTTCGCGCCGCACCCGGTCCATCACCTCGCGGCCGTCGATGCGGATCTGCCCATCGACATGGACGCCGAACGGCGCGGTATGGCGCAGCTCGTGCGCGGCCTCGGCCGCCGCGATCAGCAGCTTCGACGGCATGCAACCAACGCGGGCGCAGGTGGTGCCGTATTCCCCGCCCTCGATGATCACGGCGCGCTTGCCGGCGGCCCTGGCGGCGCGATACGCGGCGAGGCCAGCGGTGCCTGCGCCGATCACGGCGATGTCGGTGTCGATGGTTTGCATGGCGAAATTCCTGTTCGGAGAGACGTTCGTTGTATTCGGGGCGGTTCAATCCACGGACCCGATGGCGGCACGCCGCCATCGGGTCCGGCGACTGCCGGACCGCGCCACGGAAAATTCAGTGGAATTGGGGAAAAGAGGCGCTGCGGAAGATCAGGCAGCCAGATACTGCTCGACCTGCTCAGCGCCGCCGATCAGCTTGCCGTTGATGAACACCTGGGGAGCGGTCATCGTGCCGGACACCGCGCCGAGCACCTTGCCGCGGATCTTGTGTTCCAGCGGCACGTCGATGTACTGGTAGCCGTTGTCCGCCAGCAGCTGCTTGGCCTTGGCGCAGAACGGGCAGCCTTCCTTCGAGAACACCACGACCTGGTCAGGCTTCTTGGCGTTCGGAGCGACATAGGCCAGCATCGTGTCGGCGTCGGAGACCTTGAACGGGTCGCCCGGTTCTTCCGGCTCGATGAACATCTTGTCGACCGCGCCGTTCTTGACCAGCATCGAATAGCGCCAGCTGCGCTTGCCGAAGCCGAGGTCGGTCTTGTCCACCAGCATGCCCATGCCGTCGGTGAATTCGCCGTTGCCGTCGGGGATCATCACGATGTTCTCGGATTCCTGGTCCTTGGCCCACTCGTTCATCACGAAGGTGTCATTGACCGAGACGCACAGGATCGCGTCGACGCCGTGCTTGGCGAAGACGGGCGCCAGCTCGTTGTAGCGCGGCAGGTGGGTCGACGAACAGGTCGGGGTGAATGCGCCGGGCAGCGAGAAGACCACGACGGTCTTGTTGTCGAACAGCTCCGCGGTGCTCAGGTTCTTCCATTCATTGTTCTCGCGGACGCGGAACGTGACGTTGGGGACGCGTTGGCCTTCACGGGATTGCAGCATTGGGATCGCTCCTTGGTTGGATGGTCGGTGTCAGGGTTCAGATTCTTGTGCTGCGTGCTTTGTGTTTCGCAGCGAAGGCCCCATTCTGGCGATGCCCCCTCGATTTGTACAATTTATCATTTAAACCGACGTCATTATATAAAGCTATAGACCACCCTCCGGCGAGGCCGCGACTTTGCCCGTGTCCTCGGCCCCGCGGGCGTCCGGCCAGGCGCCGGCATAGACCTCGACAAAGCGGTCCGGGTCCAGATACCGCCGGATCGCCGCATTGACCTGCTCGACCGTGGCCTGCTCGATGCGGGCCTCCAGTTGCTCCGTAAACGCCATGGTCTGGCCGACGAACAATTGATAGGCCAGCATCGAGGCCAACGCCTCGTCGCGGCTGCGGGTGACCAGCCCCTGTTGCCGCAGCCCACTCTTGGCCTCGGCCAGTTCGTCCCCGGTCACGCCTTCGCGCAGGAATCGCCGCAATTCGCGCTGCACGCCAGCCTTCAGCCGCGGCAGGTTCTGCGGCGCGAAGGATGCCTGGATGCCGAAACGCCCCGCGGTGTCGAGTGCGCCGATCCGCAGATAGCTGGTGGCGCCGTAGCTGATGCCCTCCTGCTGGCGCAGGCGATCGGCCAGCCGGCTCTTCATCGAGCTGCCGCCGAAGATCCGGTTGGCGATCGCCAGCGCCGCATAGTCGGGATGGTCCATCGTCATGCCGATCGGCAGCGCCGCGATGAAGCTGGCGTTGGCCTTGTGCGGCGTCGGCACGGCCAGGCTCGCCGGATGCAGCGGCACGAAATCGCGCTCCACACGCGCGAACGGCATCGGCGCATTCCAGTCGCCGAACAGGACCTCCACCTGCTGCCGCACGGCCGCGGCATCGAAGTCGCCGACCAGCGCGAACTGCGCATGGCTGGCGCCGTAGAAACGCCGATGGAAGTCCCGCACCTGCTCGAGCCGGACCGCGCGCAATTCGGCAATCGATTCCTCCAGCGTGGGCACATAGCGCGGATCGCCCTTCGGATAGGGATTGCCGTGCCGCCCCAGCACGACCGGGGCCAGGGCTTCGGGCTGCCGTACCTGGCTCTGGATGCCGGCGATCGTGCTGGCGCGCAGCACCTCGAATTCCGCGAGCGGCAGGCTCGGTTCGCGCAGCACGTCGCGCAGCAGCGTCAGGACCTGCGGCAGGTGCTCGCGCGGCGCCTGGAAACCGACGGTCACGCGTTCGGCATCGCCGGAGACGCCGACCGTCGCCCTCAGCGCCTCGAACGCATCGATCAGCTGCTGGCGATCGCGCCCGCCGGCGCCGCGCATCAGCATGCCGGCGGTCAGCGTGCCCACGGCGTCCAGCCCGCGCAGGCTCTGCACATCGCCCATGCGCAGCACCAGTTGGCCCTGCACACGCTGCCCCCGCGCGGGCTTGGGCAACATCGCCATCGCCATGCCGTTCGGCAGCGTGGCGCGCACCGTATGCGCCTCGATATTGGCGGGCGTGGGAGCGAACGGCGCGACCGGGGCCGCGCCGGGCTTGCCCCGATAGTCGCGCGTCAGTTCGGCGAGGTCGGGCGCCGGCGGAATCGCCACGTAGCCGGGCACATCGACGGGAATGAACTGGCCCAGCGTGCGGTTGGCGCGCTGCAGATAGTGGCGTGCCACGCGGTTGACGTCGTCGAGCGTCACGCGCTCGATCTGATCGCGGGCAATCAGCATCAGCCGCCAATCGCCCTTGGCGATGGCCTCCGACAGCGCCACGCCATAGCTGGCCGGATCGTTCAGCATCCGTTCGTAGCCATTGCGCGCACGCCGCTGCGCGCGGTCGAGCTCCTCTTGCGTGATCGGCCGCGCGGCGATGCCTTCGACCAGCTCCAGCAGCCCGCTGCGCGCCGGCTCCAGCGGCTGCGCCTTGCCGACCTGCGCCAGGAACACCACGCTGCCCGGCTGCTTCAACGCCCGCACAAAGCCCGTCTGCGACGCCGCCTTCTTCTGCTCGACCAGTCCGTGGTACAGGCGTCCTCCGGGAATCGCGGTCAGGATATCGACCAGCAGCGTCATCGCCGCGGTATCCGGATGCGCGCCCGGGCCGATGTGATACTGCGCGGCCACGACCTGGATATCGCCGGGCCGCTGCAGCAGGATCTCGCGCGGCCCTTCCTGCGGCGGCTCGACGGTGTACTGCTCCGCCAGCACACGGGCGGGCCGGGGAATCGCGCCGAAATAGCGACTCACGCTGGCCAGCGCGCGCTGCGGATCGAATTGCCCGGTGATCACCAGCACCGCATTGTCGGGCTGGTAGTAGCGGCGATAGAAGGCCTGCAGCGCGTCGATGCCGACGTGTTCGATATCGCTGCGCGCGCCGATCGGCGCCTTGCCGTAGTTGTGCCAGTGATAGGCGCTGGCGGCCAGCTGCCGCAGCAGCACCCCGGTCGGGCTGTTCTCGCCGCGCTCCAGCTCGTTGCGCACCACCGTCATCTCGCTGCCGAGCGCGCTGCGCGAGATCGTGCTGTTGACCATCCGGTCCGCCTCCATCCGCAGCAGCCAGTCCAGGTTTTCCTCGCTGGCCGCGAAGGTGGCGAAGTAGTTGGTCCGATCGTACGCGGTGGTGCCATTGAATTGCATGCCCCGGCTGGCCATCTGCCGGCCGGTCGCGCCGTCGGGCAGGCTCGGCGTGCCCTTGAACAGCAGGTGCTCGAGCAGGTGCGCCATGCCGCTTTCGCCGTAGCTCTCGTGCCGGCTTCCGACCAGATAGGTGATATTGACCGTGGTGGTCGGCTGCGCCGCGTCGGGAGCGAGCAGTACGCGCAACCCGTTGGGCAGGCGGTACTCGGTGATGCCTTCCGCGGTGGCGACCGGCGTGGGCTGGGCCGGCATGGACGGCACCACGGGCGGCACCGGCGCCTGATCGGCCGGTGACGACGAGCGCGCGGCATGCGCAAGGCTGGCGCCGCACAACGCGGCCACTATGACGGCGGGCAGAACCCGGCCTGCAACGCTGCGACGCATGGGGACTCCGTGGTGGCTCGGGCAACGAGGGCATCGTACCAAAGCGCGTGACGCGCGACATCCCGAGTCGTACTGCTCCCCTCTCCCGCGAAAGGGAGAGGGGAGCCGCGGCGGCGTGGTGCGCTACACCACGTTGACCACCGCCGAGCCCGCCGGCACCTCCACCGTCGTGACGCTGGTCGTCGCCGGCTGCGGCGGCGCATTGCCGTCGACCAGTCCCTTCAGGATATGGAACGCGCAATTGAGCCGGTCCGGCGTCAGCGTGACGATCGCATAGCCGGTGACGTTGGTCTCCACGTAGCGCATCCACGGATTGAAATGCTGCAGCGTGCGATTCAGCGTGTTGACCACGGCGCCGCTGACCTCCTCGTAGATCAGCGCCTTGATCTCGGCGAGGCGCGGATCGTTGTCGACCACGCTCTTGTACGTGCTCATCAGCGTATTGCTGGACAGCCCTGCGCCGACCAGGTCGACCATCACCGGCGTCGGTGTCGCCGCATCGTAGTCGTCCATCACCACGCCGGCAAAGAACGCGTGGATATCCCCGGTCAGCGCCACCACATTGCGCACGTTGTTCGTCTTCAGGAAGGCCATCAGATTGCGGCGCTCGGCGTCGTAGCCATCCCACTGGTCGGCGTTCAGCACGTAGGTGGCCAGCAGCGAAGCCGGCGGCAGGCGGCTGTCGAGCGTCGGCTTGATATTGGCGTCGAAGTTGGCGGCGTCGATGCCCGCCTGCGTCGACAGCAGTTGCCGCAGATTGGCGTAGGCGACGTTGTTCGGATAGGTCCCCGACGATACCGCCGCGCGCAGGTCCGCTGTCAGCGCCGTCTCCATCTGGTCGCGCAGCGGTGTCAGCGCCGTATTGCTCGCGATCAGCCGCAGCACCATCAGCTCGGCGATCGCCTCGGTCAGATCGGCCTGCATGCGCAGCAGGGAGACCTGATTGCCCCACAGTTTCCAGGTCGTCGCCGCGCCGCCGATACGGTCCTGCCACCACGCGCGCTGCGCATCGCCCAGCATCGATACCGGCGTCAGCGCACCGCCCGCCGCGGCGATCTTCGCGTCCTCGGCGGCTTTCAGCGTGTCGCGCCGGATGAAGAAGCGGCTGCCGACATCGCCGCCGGCATTGGCCTCCGAGATCAGATGGTCGGCGCGATACAGCCGCTCGTCGGTCATCAGCAGCGTCGCCAGATTGCCAAAGGTGAAGGCGCGATAGATCTGGATGTTCTGGAACGACGGGTTGTTCAGGTCCAGCGTCACGTCGGCCGGCAGGTACTCGAACCACGCCTGGTTGGCGCTGCGCCGCCGCGCGGTCTGCGGCGTCTGGTCGTCGTCGGCGTCATAGCTCTGGCGGTCCTGCCAGCAGTCGTCGGAGAACTCATGGTCGTCCCAGATCGCGATCATCGGGAAGCGCGCATGCAGCGCCTGCAGCCGCGCATCGCTGCGGTAGGCCTTGTACAGATAGCGGTAGTCCTCCAGCGTGGTCGCGTAGCGGAAGCCGCTCGGCAGCGTGGTGCCGTTGGGCAGCGACAGCGGCGTATGGCGGCTTTCGACCAGGTTGACCGGCGCGCCGTCGGCCACCGCCTCGTAGATGTAGTCGCCGGTATGCACGATGAAATCGAGGTCCTGCTGGGCGAGCTCCTCCATGCCGGCCCAGTGGTTGATGCTCCAGTCCTGGCAACTGACGAAGGCGAACTTCAGCTGCGACAGCGGCGTGCCGGCCGCGGGGGCGGTGCGCGTGCGGCCGACGGGACTGAAACGGCTGCCGACGCGGAAGCGGTAGTAGTAGGTGGTGGCGGCGTTCAGGCCGGTGACCTTGGTGCGCAGCGTGTAATCCCAATCCGGCAGTGCACGCAACAGGTCGTTGACGACCAGCGTGGAGAAGTCCTCCTGGGTCGACACCTGCAGGCGCACATTGACGTGACGCCTGCCGTTGTCGCCCTCGACGCGCGTCCACAGCACGACGCTGTCGGGGCGGGGATCCCCCGAGGCGACCCCGTGGCGGAAGTCGAACAGGTCCGGTTCGGGCGGATCGGGATTGTCATCGCCACCGCCGCAGCCGGCCAACCCCGTGGTGGCGACCGAGACGGTGATGAAGCTTCCCCATTTCAAGAACTGGCGACGATCCATGTTGTTCTCCATGTCAGGACAGGGACAGGTGAGGGGACACAGGCAGCATAGGAAATCGATCCGCCTATCGCGAGGGCATAGCCGCAATGCCGATGCGATGCCGCAACGCGCGGGTCCGCTCAAATCAGGTACTGCCGGCAATTGCCGCTATCCGCCCCGCATTTGGCGTCGATTTGCCGCGCGGGGCCGAATTCGTATAAGGTGCGCCTCATGGAAGAACAGAAACGCAACCCAAACCGCAATGCGAATCGCTACTTGTTTCGCCAGGTCCTGACGCACCTGCCCTACAAGACCATCGGCGCCGCCGCCGTGCTGACGGCCGCCGGCTTCTTGAGCTACTGGACCTACCTCGGCATCAACCAGGGCCGCCTGCTGTTCGACGCGCGCCGGCGCCCGCCGCGCGAGCTGCCGGAGGGCATTACCGCCTATTCGCACACCATTCCAGGCGGAATGCTGCGCGGCTACGTGTATCGCGGCGACGCGCACTGTGCCGTCACCGATCTGTTGTTCTATCTGCCAGGTCGCGGCGAAGACGTGCTCGAGACCATGCAATTTCTACATTGGCTGCCGGCCGAAGTAGGCTTCGCCACGTTCGACTATCGGGGCCTGGGCCATTCCGACGGCAGCCCCTCGGAGGCCGCCGCGGTGGCCGACGCCAGCCAGTTCCTGCTGCACCTGCGTCGCGTGTTGCCGGGCACGCGCGTGCATGTGGTGGGCCGCAGCCTGGGCACGGGGGTCGCGATCCAGCTGGCGGACCTGCAGGACTTCGAGAGTCTGCAGTTGATTACGCCCTACGATTCGCTGCTGGAACTCGTGCGCAAGCGTTTCCCGCTGGTGCCGCTGCGTCAGCTGATGCGTCATCACTTCGATTCGATCTCGCACTGCAAGAAGGTGGTACAGCGGACCAAGGTGCTGCTCGCCGAGGTCGACGACGTGGTTCCGCATGAATGCTCCGAGCGGCTGATGGCGGCGTGGCCGGGACCGGTGGCGGTGGAGACCATCCCCGGCAGCAATCATTCGGACATCATTGCGCACCAGAGCACGTGGCAGGCGCTCAGCGACTTTGCGCTGCTGTTTGCGCGCCGGCCCGACCTCGACGCGCATGGCAATCGGCTCGACGAAACGCCAACGCCCGCGCCCACACCCGAGCACACCGCCGCCAACGACAGCGGTGGCGGCCTGGAGCCGCCGGGCCTGCCTGTCGCGGCCGCGCCGCTGCGCACCGACGGCGCCAGCTGAAGCGCGCTGCAAGCGCGCCCGGCCCTGGCTCGTGCCCAGGCGCACGACTCCGGTCGTCCATCCGCCAGTCATCTGGACAGGTAGATCACGATCGCGATCAGTCCGATCGCGGCGAGGGTCAGCAGCACGAAGGTGAGCACGGCGCCACGCTGTCAGTCGTTTTCCCCGGAGTATTCCGGAGGGGACCTGGCGGCGCCGTCGGCGCATGGCTGATTACGGCAAGGATTCGTCCTACAAGCAAGGCCGAGCTTGCTTTCGGGGCGGCCTGGGCGACGGGGCCGGGGCTTCGACGTTATGCGGATTCGGCATGACTGCCCGCGACCCGTTGTGGAACAATGCCTGAACGCTGTTCCTCTCACTTCGATCCCATTCAGACCATGAATTCCAGCTCCGACGCCATCGTTTATCTGAACGGCGAATTGACGCCACTGTCCGAGGCGCGCATTCCCGTGCTCGACCGCGGCTTTATCTTTGGCGACGGCGTCTACGAGGTGATCCCGGTCTACGCCGGCAAGCCGTTCCGCGCGGCACAGCATCTGGCGCGGCTCGCGCGCAGCCTCGACGCGATCGGTATTCCGAATCCGCATGACCAAGGCCAATGGTCGGCGCTGATCGCGCGCGTGATGCAGGCCAATCCGATGCCTGACCAGATGATCTATATCCAGGTCACGCGCGGCGTCGCCAAGCGCATGCACGCGTTCCCGAAGGAGATCACGCCGACCGTCTTCATCATGACCAATCCGATGTCGCTGCCGCCGGCCGCGGCGACCGAGCGTGGGGTCGCCTGCGTCACGATGGAGGACAAGCGCTGGCTGCACTGCCAGATCAAGTCGACGTCGCTGCTGGGCAATGTGCTCGCCGCGCAGAATGCCGCCGAGCATGGTGTCACCGAGGCCATCCAGTTCCGCGACGGCATGCTGACCGAGGCCTCGGCGTCCAACGTCTGGGTCGTCAAGCATGGCACCGTCGCCGCGCCGCCCAAGGACAATCTGATCCTCGAGGGCATCCGCTATGGCCTGATCGAAGAGCTGTGCGCACGCTTCGAGATTCCGCTGGTGTCGCGCCCGGTCACCCGCGACGAGGTATTTGCCGCCGACGAAGTCCTGCTGTCGTCGGCCAGCAAGGAGATCCTTCCGGTGGTGACGATCGACGGCAAGACGATCGGCAGCGGTGTGCCCGGACCGGTATTCAAGCGCCTGTACGCCGCTTATCAAGAGGCCAAGACGGCCTGAAACGGCCTCGAAGGCGCCCGGCGCCAGCCGTCTCCGCCCACATCATGACAAAGCCGCCGGGAGCGATGCGCCCCGGCGGCTTTGTCATTGCGGCTGTGGTTCTTATTTCGCCGTGGTGACCAGCACCTCGGCCTGCGCGCGTCCCACCGTGCGAATGCGGTGCGGCAGATCGGCATCGAAGTACAGCGAATCGCCGATCGACAGCGCGATGGTCTCTTCCCCCAGCATCACCTCGACCTGGCCCTTCAGCACGAACAGGAACTCCTCGCCGCTGTGCGCGGAGCGCGCTTCGTCGGGAAACTCCCGCGGCGGATACATGATGAAGGGCTCCATCGCCTTGACCTTGCGCTGCGCGGCGATGGCCTCGTAGCGATAGGTGCCCTCGCGCGCCGATGGCGACAACGGCTCCCGCTCGCCGGCGCGAGAAATGCAGACGACCTCGTGCGCACTGTCGCGTGCATCGCCCAGCAGCTGCCCCGTCCCCATGCCATAGGCATCGGCGATCTTCAGGATCGTGGCGATCGATGGCGAACTGAGACCTCGCTCCAGCTTGGACAGATAACTGCGCGTCAGGCCGGTTTGCTCGGCCAGCGTTTCCAGCGAAAGGCCGCGTTGGCGGCGGAGCGTGCGAAGGCGATGCGCCAGATTGACCATGGGGGGCGGTAGCGAAAGCGACCGCGGCATTATATCGGCGCTCCGGGTACAACATGTCCTACTTGACACAACACATTCTGTAGGACACATTGTGTCATGCCGGCAATGACATGACACACAACGGAGAGTTCCAGATGAAAGCGCCCCGATGGATGGTGGCGGTGGCCGGCTGCTGCCTGCTGGCCGTCAATGCCGTAGCCGCAGAACCGTTTCCAGCCAAGCCGATCCGGCTGGTGGTGCCGTTTGGCGCCGGCGGGATTACCGACAATATCGCCCGCCTGGTCGGGCAGGAATGGTCCGGCGCGCTTGGCCAGACCGTGCTGATCGAGAACCGGCCTGGAGCCGGCGGGCTGCTCGCCGCGCAGGCCGCCGCCAAGGCGGCGCCCGATGGCTATACCGTGTTCATGGGTACGGTCGGCACCCAGATCGTCAATCCGCTGATCTATCCGGCCGGCAAGCTGCCCTACTCGCCGGAGAGCCAGTTCACGCCGCTTGGCATGGTGTCGAAGTCGCCGTTCATGCTGGCGGTGGCGACCGGCGTACCGGCGCGCGACCTCAAGGAATTCCTCGCCTATGCGCGCAGCCACCCTGACCGGCTCGACTACGGCTCGGCGGGCAGCGCCAGCGCGCCGCACATGAGCATGGAGTTGCTGAAGCTGCTGAGCGGCACGAAGATCAATCACGTGCCGTACAAGAGCGGCGCCGAAGCGGTCAATGCCGCGATCGGCGGCCACGTGGCCGCGGTGATCGACGCCGTGCCCGTCGTCATGCCGCAGGTCAAGGCCGGCAAGTTGCGTGCGCTGGCCATCGCCAATGGCACGCGCTCCACCGCGGCGCCGGCGGTGCCCACGAGCCAGGAAGCCGGCTTGCCGTCGTTCGAGACGAGCTCTTGGAATGCGCTGTACGTTCCGGCCGGCACACCCGCCGATGTGGTCGAGAAACTGTCCACGACACTGCGTACCACGCTGGCCCGTCCGAGCCTGCGCAGCCGCCTGGCGGCGCAAGGCAGCGAAGCACTGGCCGGCACGCAACAGGAATACGCTGCAATGATGGCCGCCGAGAAAAAGAAGTGGGCGGCGGTGGTCGACGCGGCAAAGATCAAGGCCGAATAGAAGTGAAGACATGACCGACGGCCCTCCTTCAACATCCCAACGGAACCTGCAATATGGCTGATACCTTCGACCTGAAGAAAGACGAGCTGATCGCCCGCGCACAGGGCGAGATGCAAACCCGGCTGACCGTACCGGAACGATCGCTGCGCGAAAAGGTGGCGCTGACCTGCCGCATCCTGTTCGACGGCGGCCACGATTCCGGCCTCGCCGGCCAGATCACGGCGCGCGCGGACGAACCCGGCCGCTACTACACACAGCAGCTGGGGCTCGGCTTCGACGAGATCACCGCGCAGAACCTGCTGCTGGTCGACGAAGACCTGCGCGTGCTCGAAGGCGGCGGCATGCCCAATCCGGCCAACCGCTTTCACTCGTGGATCTACCGGGCGCGGCCGGACGTGAACTGCATCATCCATACACATCCGTTCCACGCGGCGACGCTGTCGATGCTGGAAGTGCCGCTGACGGTGTCGCACATGGACACCTGCGTGCTGTACGGCGATTGCGCCTTCCTCGAAAAATGGCCCGGCGTGCCGGTCGGCAATGAGGAAGGCGAAATCATTTCGGCGGCCCTGGGCGACAAGCGTGCCATCCTGCTGGCCCACCACGGTCTGCTGATCGCCGCGACCTCGGTGGAGGAGGCCTGCGTGATGGCGCTGCTGTTCGAGCGCGCGGCCCGCATGCAGCTGGCCGCGATGGCGGCGGGCACGATCAAGCCGCTGCCGGAGGCGCTGGCTAGGGAGGCGCACGACTGGATCCTGACGCCGCGACGCTCGCAGCTGACGTTCGAGTACTACGCGCGGCGCACGCTGGCGGCACGCGGCTGAGCACGCGGCTGAACTCGATCGGACCGGATCGGCGCGGCGACGCCGCGCTATCGCCCTTCGCCGACGCGGGCACACAGCACGCGCAGGCCGCCACCCGCGGTCTGCAGCCCGTCCTTGCGGCGGGCGAAGTAACGCGCATTCAGCGCCGGCGCGTCGAGGTCCGTCACGCTGCCAAAGCCCATCGCGGTCAGCCGTTGCGCCAGCTGCTCCGGCATGAATTCGGATAGCCAGGGCTCGCCCAGCGCGGCAACCTGCTCGGCCATATGCACGGCCATCACGCGTTCAAACGGCGGCAGCATGGCGGCATCGACCCGATAGTCGAACACGATGCGGGTGCCCGGCGGCAGGCTGGCGACATAGCGCAGCGTCGCTTCGATCGCGGAGTCGGTCAGATACGGCGTCACGCCCAGCCACACGAAGCAGGCGGGCCGGTCGCCGCGAAAGCCGGCTTCTTCCAGCACGCGTTGCAACGAGGCATGCTGAAGGTCGGCGGGCACGGACGTCGCCCAGTCCGGCATGCTCAGTCCGGCCTGCCGCATCAACCCCTGCTTCCACGCCTGCGTCGCCGGATGGTCGACCTCGAAGACGCGCATGCCGTCGGCCGCGGCGGGCACCCGCCACGCCAGGGTGTCGAGGCCCGCGCCGAGCACCACGCATTGCCGCACGCCAGCCCGCGAGGCCTCGGCCAGTTCGGCGTCGGCCACCATCGCGCGCGCGACCACGGCCGCGCGCATCGGACGCGCCATCGGGTCGTTATAACGATAGGGATCGTCGCGGACACCACGCTCGAGCTCGGGGCCGAGGATCGGCAAGGCGATGGCATCGGGGAGCACGATCGGCTCGTCGAGCAACTGGTGGGCGGCGCGCGCGATGGCCATCATCAGGGCGGTCGTGCTGGGCCGGCCCTGAGCCAGCGCGGTCGTTTCGGTTTGGGACATGATCGGCTCCTGCTGCGAAAGCCGGGCAGCATAGACCCTGACGTGCACGTCAGGGTCAACCCCCGCACCCGTGGCGGGTGCCGTCATGTCATGGCTTGAACTGCTTCTCAGCGCCGATTTTCAGCGCCGACCGTCAGCGCCGCCGCACCCCGCCTCGCCGGCGTGCGCGCGCACCGCCTCGACAAACTCCCGCACCTCGGCATCGACCATATGCCCGATCTGCAGCAGCGGCTCGTCGCGATAGGCCTTCAGCAGCTTTTCCCGTAGCCCCGCATCGTATCCAACCATGCGATCGACCAGCGCGTCCCAATCGTGTAGCAACGTGCGGCTCGCGGCCGCCGAAGGATCGGTGCCGGCGGCGATCAGCGCGCGGGCCCGCTGCGCCAGGGCCTGCCATTCGGGTTCTAGGCGCTTGTCGAGCCGCGCCAGTTCGTCCGGCGACAGATGCCGTAGCCACGCCGCCATCCGCAGTGCGACGGCCGACTCCATATAAGCGACCATCGCGGCGTCGATGCCGCCAAAGCCCTGTTGCGCGGCCTGCTTGATCATTTCGCCCCAACGGACGGCCCGGTCCATATCGCCCTGCATCCATCGCATGGCCAGATGCATCCAGCGCGCGGCCAGCGCTTGCGTGCCGATCGCGTCCGCGGGCCACTGCTGTGCCATGGCCTCGCGGACTTCATCCAGCAGCGGCTGCCATTCCGCCTCGGTGGCAATCCACTGGCGAAAGATGGTTTCGAGTTCCGCCTCGCTGAAATATTGGCGATAGGCGCGCATCTGGCGCAGGGCCGCCAGCCAGTGCTCGATCTCCGGCTCGCCGCCCGCGGCCAGCACGGTCTGCAGCAGCACCAGGCGCCCGCGCAGCTCGGTCGCCCGCGCGATCTCGCGATCGAGCGCTTCGATCTGCTGCGTGACGATGCGATGACGCGGCGGCCCCCCGCCCGCCAGCAACGCGCCGATCGCGGCAAGCGACAGGCCTGACTGCCGCAACACCTGGATTG
This sequence comes from Cupriavidus sp. JZ107, assembly GCF_053903255.1. NCBI lineage: Bacteria > Pseudomonadati > Pseudomonadota > Betaproteobacteria > Burkholderiales > Burkholderiaceae > Cupriavidus > Cupriavidus sp. JZ107. Next base: position 1,938,342 of record NZ_CP096480.1, read on the forward strand.
CGTGCAAGCGGGCCACGTCGTCGCGGTTGTAGAGACGATAGCCCGCCGCGGAGCGGCCCGACGGCTTGAGCAGCCCGATGCGATCGTAGTGATGCAGGGCGCGGACGGTCAGGCCGGTTTGCTTGGCGAGCGTGCCGACTTTCAGAAGCATGGGCAAAGCGAGCGGAAGGTGAATCGACAAACGACATGGACACGGCCCCGTGGCCGCGACGGGCGTCATTGTCGCTTAGTCGCGCTTTGCCTCGCGCCGGTTGCCTTCTTGGCGGCAGGCCTCTTTGCAGCAGTGGTTTTGTTCGCCGCGATGGTCTTCTTCACGGCGGTCGTCCTCTTCGCAGCGCTCACCTTCTTTGCAGCGGTCACCTTCTTCGCAGCCGGTGCGCCGCCCGGCGATTTCGTCGCCGTCTTCGCCGATACCCTGCGCCCGCCCGCGGCGCCGCCAACGTCCAGCGTGATCCAGGCCGGCGCATGATCGCTCGCCTGGGGCGCGCCGCGGACCCAGCGATCGACGCCCGCCTCGCGCAGCGCCGGCGCCAGCGTCGCATTCAGCAGCAGATGGTCGATGCGCAGACCCGAATTGGTTTGCCAGTGCTGCCGAAAGTAATCCCAGAACGTGTAGATCCGTTCGTGCGGATAGTTTGCGCGCAAGGCATCGACCCATCCCTGCTCGAGCAGGCGCCGATAACAGGCGCGGCTTTCGGGCTGCAGCAACGCGTCCTTGAGCCAGGAGCGCGGGTTATAGATGTCCTCGTCGGTCGGCACCACGTTGTAGTCGCCGGCCAGCACGACAGGATGGCCGCTGTCGTACAGCGTGGCCGCATACTTCAGCAGCCGTTCGAACCAGGCGAGCTTGTACTCGAATTTCGGTCCCGGCTGCGGGTTGCCATTGGGCAGATACAGACAGCCGACCAGCACGCCATGCACCGCGGCCTCAATGTAGCGGCTCTGCTTGTCGCTGTCGTCGCCGGGCAGCCCACGCCGGCTTTCGATCGGATCGGTCCCGCGCGACAGGATTGCCACGCCGTTCCACGATTTCTCGCCGTGCCAGATCGCGCCATATCCGGCGGCACGAATGGCATCGGCCGGAAAACCGGAATCGGCGGTCTTCAATTCCTGCAGGCAGACGACATCCGGCGCCTCGCGCTCGAGCCATTCCAGCAATGCCGGCAGGCGGGCGCGAATGCCGTTGATATTGAACGTGGCGATTTTCAGCATGGCGATGGACGGATTGGCTTGCCAATGCTCCCTTTTTAGGAGAGCCGCGCTGCCGCGGCAATCGGGCGGCGTCCCACAGCGGAAAACGCCCCGCTGCGTTTTTTGCCCGACGGGCTTGTGCGTCCGCAAAAGCTTCTCTATAATCCGCGCCTTCCACAGGCTCGTAGCTCAGCTGGTTAGAGCACCACCTTGACATGGTGGGGGTCGTTGGTTCGAGTCCAATCGAGCCTACCAACGCAAATCGACGACGGCGCCGGAGGCATAGCTATCCGGCGCCGGCGACGACCTTGCCCACCGAGATCGCGTTCCGCATCCCGGTTTTCCAGTCAGCCGTTTCCGTTCCCTTCACTCGTTGCCGTAACGCTTGGCATCACGCCGGCTGCATGACGCCATTACGCCACGTGCATTGGCTACGTCGTTTTCCGTTTCGCTCGCCTTTCCGAATTACACGCCGCTGTAAGTTCGCATTTGCGCGGACCTGCCGATCCCGCTCGCCATGCGATGGACGCGGCCTGCCCGGCCCTCCTCGCGCGCGCTCGGACTGGCACAGCTGATGCTCGGCGCATTAAGCGCGCCCCCGCCGCCGGGCGGGGCGTGAAGCCATTGTTCCCAAGGAGGCGCAAATGAACGACGGAATGCACGAGGAGCGGCGGGAAGGCACGCAGCGCGACATGCACGGCAACAGGCCGGGGCTGCTGCCGTTTGCCGTCGCGGCGGCGGTTGGCGCCGCGATCATGTACCTGTTCGATCCGCAGTCGGGTCGCCGGCGCCGCGCCGAGCTGCGCGACAAGGCCGAGGCAAGCCGCCACGACATGCAGGATCTGGCGGAGAAGCAGGCCAAACGGATCACCGACCGGATGCAGGGCATCGCGGCGAAGGTACGCAGCGCGACCGGCCTGGGAAAGCACGCGGCCGATGACGACACCATTGCCGAGCGGGTTCGCGCGGAAATGGGCCGTCTGGTCGGCCATCCCGGCGCCATCGACGTCGCGGTAGTCGGCGGACGCGTATGGTTGAGCGGGCACATCCTGTCGTCCGAGCACGAGGCACTGCTGGCCGCGGTACGCGGGGTCGCCGGGGTGCAGGACATCGACGATCGCCTGACCGTGCACGACGAAGCGGGCAACGTGCCGGAGCTGCAGAGTTAGCGGTATCGCAGAAGCTCCTGTCGTCCCCGCGCTCGCGAGGGCGACAGGCTGCCGTCGAGGCCTGCCGGCTCAACGCCACAGGCTTTCGATCACGAGTTCTGAATCCCCCGCCGCTTGATGAACTCGCCCCAGACCTTGGCGTCCGTCACGGCGCGCTGCTTGATCGCGTCGGCCGAACCGGACAGCGGCTCCAGATAGAGCGAAGCCAGCTTGCTCTTGACCTGCGGATCGGCCAGGAAGGCCTGCACCGAGGCATTGAGCCGAGCCACCACCTTGGCGTCCATATTGGCCGGCCCGAGCAACGCATACCATCCCGGCATCACCGGCACGTCCAGGCCCGCCTCCTTGACGGTCGGCACATTGGGCAACTCCTTCGCGCGCTTCTGCCCGACGATCGCCACCGGCACCACGTTGCCGCCGGTGATCTGCGGCAGCGCCGAACCGACCACGCTGACCATCGCATCGACTTCGCCGGCGATCACGCCGGTCAGCGCCGGACCCGAGCCCTTGTAGGCGGCATGCGTCAGCTTGATGCCCGCCTTGTCGGCCAGCATCTCCATCGCCAGATGCGTGGAATTGCCGACGCCAGCGCTGCCGAAGGTCAGCCCACCGGGCTTGGTTTTCGCCTTCTCGATGAACTGCGCCATCGACGTGATGCCGCTGGCCTTGCTGGTCACCAGCACGAACGGCGTATCGACCACCGGCGCAATGAAGGTGAAGTCCTTCTGCGGATCGTAGGGCAGCGACTTGTACAGATGCTGATTGAAGCTGACCTGCGACACACCGGTCAGCAGCAGCGTATAGCCGTCCGCCGGCTGCTTGGCTACGAACGACGTACCGATGATGCCGTTGGCGCCGGCGCGATTGTCGACCACCACGGACTGGCCCAGCTCCTGGCTAAGCTTGTCGCCCAGCATCCGTGCCACCACATCGCCGCCCGAGCCCGCCGACTGCGGCACGATCAGCCGGACAGGACGGTTGGGATAGGCGTCCTGCGCGACGGCGGCGCCGGACAGCGTCATCAGGGCCGCCATCGCGGCGCCCATCAAGGAACGGTACATCTGCAGTTCTCCCCAGTCATGCGAATAGAAATGGTGTCGATGGCGGCGTTCACATCGGCGCGCCTCGATCCGGCTCGTAGAGCGATGGTAAGAATTCGCGCGGGAGCGAACCAATACGGAATCTCGATGCCGTCATAGGTCGATCCTATGACGGACTGCCGCCTGCCCTCCCCGGGGGCATGCCGAATCGCCACGGTGCACGTCATGCGATTTCGCGCCGGCGTTCGGCCCTGTCATGGGGCATCCCGACGCGGCGATAGACGAACCAAGGTGCCGCGGCGCAGCATGCCATAGCCCAGCCCTATGTCCCCATCGACATTTCGTCTTTCCGCGGCTTCCGGGGCGCTGCTTACCATTGCCGCGAACCCACCGACTTCAACGCAAGTTTCATGTCCGATATCGATCTCCGCGGCAATGCCTGGAAAACGCCGGCCAGCGCCTATCTCGAAACGCGCCCTTCGCGCTTCGCCATTCCGGATCATCCGCTGTCCTGTTATGTGACGATGCGCGATGGATGCCAGCTCGCCGTCGATGTTTTCGTGCCGCAGCCACTGGAGGCCGAAGGCTCGCCGGCGGGCTATCCCACCATCGTCATCTTCACGCCCTATTTCCGCCGTTTCCGGCTGCGCGAGCCCGGCGCCGAGCCGAGCCCGAACACCGCCAAGTACCGCGATGCCTTCGTGCCCAAGGGATATGCGGTGGTGGTGGTCGACGTGCGCGGCACCGGCGCGAGCTTCGGCACGCGCGACGCGCTGCGCTCGCCGACCGAGCGGGACGACTATTTCGAGATCGCCGACTGGATCGTGGCGCAGCCCTGGTCCAATGGCCGTATCGGTTCGACCGGCATCTCGTACCTCGGCGCGGCCGCCTGCTTCCTGGCCAGCACGGGCCATCCCGCGGTCAAGGCGATCGCGCCGCTGTTCGCGGTCTCCGATATCTACAGCGAGCAGCTGTACCCCGGCGGCCTGCTGTCCAAGGTGTGGGTGCAGGCCTACGACGAACTGATGGTTGCGCTCGATCAGGACGACCGGGCGCTGCTGGCCCGCTATCCGTACTTCAACGATCCACGCTTCGATGGGCCCGAGCGCGTCGACGCGGACGCCGATGGCAGCCTGGTGCAGGCGGCCATCGAGCAGCATCGCAACAACTTCGCGCTGGCCGATCTGGCGCCGGAGTTCGCCTTCCGCGATGGCGCCACGCAGCACGATCCGGCGCTCGATTCGGGCAGCTGCAGTCCTTACCGCTATCTCGACGGCATTGCGCAGGATGTCGCGGTGTATTCGGTCTCGGGCTGGTACGACGGCGGCGGCTATGCGAATGGCGCGATCACCCGCTTCCTGTCGCTGCCCAATCACGACAGCCGGCTGCTGCTGGGCCCGTGGGACCACGGTGCGCGCACCAATATCTCGCCATGGCGCAGCCGCGCGGCATCCGACTTCCCGCTGCTGGCCGAGGTATTGCGCTTCTTCGATCATCATCTGATGCAATTGCCGTCCGGGCTCGAGCAGGAAGGACGCGTCCACTACTACAGCGTTCACGACGAGCAATGGCATGCAGCGCCGACGTGGCCGCCGGCCGAGCGCGCGCAGCGGCTTTACTTGACCGCCGATGCCGAAAGCCTGTCGCCCGCGTGTCCCGCCACGGAATCGGACCGGGACACGATGGCCAGCTTCAATTGGTCAACCGGCCGTCAAACACGCTATGAGCGGCTTGGCGCGGCCAATATCGAGGACTATTACCCAGACTGGAGCGAACGGCAGCGAGATCTGCTGTCCTTCGATGGCGCGGTACTGACGGCGCCGCTGTCGATCGCCGGCCATGTCGTACTGAACATCGGCCTCGCGAGCTCGCAGCCCGATGCCGCGCTGCATGTGTTCCTGTCCGAGGTCGAGGCGTCCGGCGAAGTGCGCTACATCACCGAAGGCATGCTGCGCGCGCTGCATCGCAAGACCGCGCCGTGCCCGCCGGAATACCGCACGACGTGGCCCTACCGCACGTTTGCGGCTGCCGACGCCGTCCGTCTGGTACCGGGGCAGACCGAGCGCCTGCACTTCGCGATGCTGCCCGTCGCCTGGACCCTTGCTGCCGGCAGCCGGCTGCGCCTGTCGATCGCCGGCGCGGACCGCGGGCATTTTCCGCAGGTGCCGTATGGCCGTCCCCCGCGGCTGTCGATCCGGCTCGGCGGCGAACTGGCGTCGTATCTCGACCTGCCGATTCGCGGCTAGTCCTGCGGTAGGTCCCGACTGTCGGAACAGGCAGCGGGACGCCGGCGGATGCTACATTGCCGGCGTGCCCCGCCATCGATTCGGCCGCATTCGCGACCGTTTGGCGTGGACCACCACGCCACCGCCTTGCCGAATATGGACCTGAAGCAGCTGCGCTATTTCGCGCGCATCGTCGAACTGGAGAGCATCACCGCCGCGGCCGATGCACTCCATATCGCCCAGCCCTCGCTGAGCCAGCACGTCGCCAACCTCGAAGCCGAACTCGACGCCAGATTGCTGGTACGCGGCCCCTCTGGCACGAGACCGACGGAGACCGGCCATATCCTCTACCGCCACGCCAAGATGGTGCTGCGGCAGATGGAAGAGGCCAAGGCCGCGGTGCAGCACGGCCGCGACGTACCATGCGGCCACGTCACCGTCGGGCTGCCGACCAGCACCTCGCGCGTGCTTGCATTGCCGCTGCTGCGGCATGTGACCGAGCACTTCCCCGATATCACCCTGGAAATCGTCGAAGGCTCGAGCGCGGACCTCGCGGAATCGTTGGCGCTGCAGAAGCTGGATCTCGCCGTCGCGATGGACGTGCAGCAGCGCCCCAACATGCAGTCGACCCCGCTGCTCGACGAGCAATTGATGCTGGTGGGCCGGCCGATTCCAGGGCATCCACACACCATCACGCTGGCGCAGGCCGCGGCGCTGCCGCTGCTGCTGCCGAGCTTTCCCAATTCGGTCCGCGTGCTGTGCGATCGCGCGCTGGTCAGCGCCGGACTGCAATGCCGCCTCGTCGCGGAAACCAGCGCGGTATCGGTGCTGCTGTCCGCGGTGCGCGAGGGGCTCGGGTGGACCATCCTGCCGTGGTCGGCGCTGGCCGGCGACGAAGACGATCAGCTCGCCGCGATGTCTATCTCCGACGCAACGCTGGAGCGGCGCGTCAGCCTGTGCCTGTCGTCGTCGGCGAGCCTGAGCCTGGCGTGCCGCAGCGTCGAGGCCGCGCTGCAGGCCATCGTGTCGCAGATGGTCGAGAGCGGGCAGTGGAAGGGGGTCAGGTTGATCGGCGGCGCCTTGCCGGGCTAGGCGCCGGCCGACAGTGGATTCACGCCTCGGGGGACGAGGCCGGACGCTCCAGATATCTGGCGACCTGGCGCCTGAGTACGGGCAGCTTGCCGGAGAAGAAATGGTCCGCACCCGGCACCACCACGACCGGCAACTGCTGCGGGCGGGCCCAATCGAAGATGGCCGACAGCGCGACGCGCTCGTCGTTCTCCCCATGAATCACCAGCGCATTGGCCTGCACCTCCGGCGTATCGTAGCTGCGGTGATTCGCAACGGGGCCCGAGGGCATTCCGGTCAATATCAGATGATCGATCGTGATGCCGCGCTCGGCGAGCTGCACCGATGCCAGCGCGGCAACGAAGGCCCCGAACGAGAATCCCGCCAGCGCCAGAGGCAGATCCGGGTATTGCTCGCGCAGATGGCCGACTACCGCCAGCATGTCGTTGGTCTCTCCGACACCGGCATCGTGCGCGCCCTCGGTTCCGCCAACGCCGCGGAAGTTTGGCCTGACCGCCAGAAAACCGTGGGCGGTCAATTCGCGCGCCAACTGGTGCGGCACCTTGTGGTCGGCCGTACCGCCTTGCATCGGATGCGGGTGGCCGACAACGGCTATGCCCTGCACCGCTTCCTTTGGTGCGTCGATCAGCAGTTCGATATCGCCTGCCTCGCCGCGAATCAGGGTGCGGGTCGTGGTTCCTGGGGTGATTGTCAATGCCATGGCTTGTGCTCGATCGTTTGGATGCGGAGAGGGTCCGCTGTGCAATGACCGCATGGTAAGGCAACCAGGAAATGCGGGGATTTCCGCGCCGCCATGGCGAGATTCGAATGACGGCAGTCCGGCCCTCGTTCTAGTACCTCCCTGACCTGGTCGCCTCCGGATGGCGCAATACGAAGTCGGCGGTCTGCTCCACCGTCATGGCCGAGGTGTTGAGCCACAAGCCGATACGCGGTGTATGTTGAAGCCCTGCGGCCAGCGAGGCAGGCGTCCAATCGCCGGCATACGCCGTCTTGCGCCGCTCGGCATCGCGCCGCGCGACCACATCCAACGAAGGGTTCAGCACTAGTACACCCGGCGACCAGCGGGACAGCCTCGTGAAAACCTCGTTCAGATACTCGCCAAGTATCACGTCCTGATAGATTACGGTAAAGCCCGCGTCGGCATAGGCCTCACATGCGTCGCAGGCGATTCGGTAGCGCAGCGAGAGTTGTTGCAGCGCCTCTGGAGAGAGTTCCGGTGTCACTTCCGCTCGTCCGTTCACGATCATCTTGCGGAATGTGTCGCCACCCAGGTGGACGGACTTTGGCAGGCGTTCCGCGATGGCCTGCGCGACCGACGATTTGCCGGCGGCCATCAGGCCGGTGATGATCAGGATTTTGGGGAAAGCGGGATCGATCATCGGACAACGGGCTCAGGAAGTGGCGCTGCAGCGCGATGCCTCGTTCGGCTTGATTGGAACATCCTTGCCCTCGGCGTCGATCTCGCGGATATCGATCCAGCACCGTCTATATTGGGTCGACATGAAGACGTCATAGTCTTTGCCAGGCTCTGGCACGAACGATACGGAAGGCGGATCGCACCGCCAATTCTGCGACGTTTCCGACATGGAGATCGTGAGCGGCTTCGCGCCCTTTACGACATATTCGTTGATCGCAGATTTGAAAACGAGTCCTTCGAAACGCATCCAGGGACGCGGGCTTTGCGGCATCCCAATCGTCGTACTGTGTGACGAATACTTCCAGCTGTCAAAGAGTCCTGTGCCGGTAACGGCCACGCGCTTGCTGTCCTCCTCATACCATCCCGAGTAGCATGTCGATTCGGCGCGATATGAGGCAGAAACTCCCGCCTCCACGTAAAACCGAACCCGGGCCGAATCGGCCGGGTTGTAGTCAACGGCCTTTTCGGACAGGTATCGTTTCGGCTGGGGTATCAGGGAACACGAAGTCAGGAGAAGCGCTCCGCCGACAGTCAAGACAAGTGCGCCGATCCGCTTTGCGTGGTTGCTTTTCATGATGGAACTGTGGAATGGAAACAGGATTGTCGGATTGGAAAGCGGTATCTAGTACTGATACACCAATTGAAACCCGCCGGTTACGCCGGCCGTATGGAAAGCCGTTGGCTTGTACACGGGCGTACCGACGAACACGTCGTAGGAGAACGCTCCCAATCCGGTTCCTACGCCGCCGCGCAATCCGAGTACGGCGCCCGCAAGTTGAGTGCCGACCAATGCGGCAGTCGAAGGCCCGAATACGCGACCGTAGTCCAGTCCCGCATAGAGTGCCTGCCCAGTATTCGCGACCGGAAGCTGCAGCTCGTTGCGCCAATAGAAGCCACGATCGCCCGCCAGCAAGTTCTCTCCATCGAAACCGCGCACGGTATAGCGGCTGCCAATCGTAATGGCATCGACGAAGTACAAGCGGTCGTTGGTGAACTGACCACGGAATGTGGTCACATACCGCGTCGACTGCTGACCCAGCTTGAACGGCACGGAAAGGTTGATATCGGCCACCGCCATCTTGAACTGCCAGGTCGGTCCGCCTTGCGCCGCCAGCGTGTCGGCTTGCGATCCGAAGCCGCCAACACCTTGCCGATACAGAAGGCTGGCGTCCAGTTGTGCAGCGCCAAAGTAGTGCCGGTCGGTGATGCCGAATTCCGCCACGGTGTTGTTGCGCCGTTGTTGCGCGATCTCGGTGTCTTCGATGTAGCTTTTGCCAAAGCGGCGCGTTAACCGCCATTGCAGACCCAACACGTCGTTCTGCGAGCGGCGAATCACCCGATGCAGCTTGAGGTCCACGTTCTGGGACTCGCCACTGAACACGAACGTCTGATTGACGCCGGCGACCTGTTGGAAATAGTCGCTACTGTAGGCCGACAGTGTCGCGGTCCAATAGCCCCACGGTACGGAATAAAAGCCATTCCACCCTTTGGTGCCACGAGCCTTGTCGCCGAACTCGAGATCGCGGGAATAGCCCACGTTGAATAGATCATTGAGCCCCAACGGGTTGTCGATGGCGAGGCTGACATTGCCTTGTCGCTTGCCGGTCGAACGGCTGCCCGAGTCGTCGACGGACGCGACTACCGTCCAACGTTTGCTTCGCTTGACCGCGATGACGACATCGCTGACTCCAGGCGTGGCGGTCGGCACGACATGCATATCGACGTCCTGGCTGGCGACGCGCTTCATCTGCTCGAGCCCTTGTTCGAGATCGCGCAAGTTCAGCAGCTCACCGCTACGAGTTGGAAACGCGCTCCTCCACGTACCCCATAGGTCCGGCTCGGCAAAGCGCAGTTCGCCAATGACGCCGGGTATCAAGGTCAAACGCAGCGTTCCCGTGCTTAGGTCCTGCTCAGGCACCAGCACACGGCTAGTTACATAGCCGCGGTCGAGGATGGCTTGCGAGACGCCTTTGATCAGCAGGTCGATGCCATGCTTGCCGACGCAGTTACCCTTGTAGTGGTCGAGCCAGGTGCGGGCGAATGCGAAGGGGTCCTGCGGCAAACTTGCGGCGCCCTGTTCCCGTACAGGTGCCGGCAGATCGCCGGGAACATCGAGAACGAAGTTGTCGATGCGGAAGCACGGCGTCTCGTCCGGCAGAGTTGGGAATTCGACTGGTGCCGCCTCAGCCGCGCGTACGCCGGGAGAATCCACCGTCTGAGCTCGTTCACGCGCTTCCTGTTGTTGGCGGATGCGTTGCTCTTGCTCGGCTACCGTTTGGACTGCTGACGGGGGCGGGTTAGCAGGAAGCGCTTGCCCGTGACCTAACTGAGACATGGCGATTGCGCCCGTGATGCATATCCAACGCGCAGTAGGAACAGATTTCTTTTGGAGCTTCATGAATACTGGATGCAGCGGGGCATGCGGTGCTTTTCACGATATCTCGGCCACGTCGAGACATCACTTTTCGCTCTGTCTTATTCCCCGATAGGAACATAATTCGTCCAAGTCCGACGATGGTCTAGTTTCTTTATTTCCATGGTCAGAGTCATGACAGCCAATACATTAGATTAGTCGGATGAAATTTTTTTCCCCAAAAAATCTCCAGACCACGTATGACTTTCTCACAAGAACGAGATTTGATATCTCAATCAAGCATTGTCTTCATTGTCCACGTACGTGCGTTTTGCCTTCCGCCAAGCAGGCTCTCCAAATGGACGAAGGCCAAGGACCTGTGCTTTTGCCGCATATCCGCCGATGGCGGCTATTGCCAAGCCTAGCGAAGCAACTACTATCCTCCACACCCCGGCAGGAACAACCTTTATCGCTAGGAATATTATCAACAATCCCAGAACAACCAGGACTGTCATGACCCATCCTTTTAATTTTCCATCAACTTGCAATTTCATTTGTTCAATCCATCCCGCAATTTCTGCGCTGCATCCGTAGCTTTCACACGCTCGCCGATTTCGTTAATTACAGGTGCAAGGGAAGGGACCATACCAGTAACGCGATCGACGGCGACGCCAAGCCCTCCGTCCACAACTGTCTGCCCAACATCTGGCCGCGCCAATTGTTCTATTACACTGGCGCCAAAGGCACCGAGCTGTAACCCTAGCCCAACTCCTTCAGCGGCTGCCCTAATCGCAGGATTGACAAGCGGTCTGTACGACCGTGGGCCGGTGAGCACCGGCGTTAGGATCCGCCACCACCTGCGCCCGGACATGCACCGGCAGTCCCCAAACAAGCCACGCCGCCAATGTCACCGCGGGCAACCCGAAGCGCGCGACGACCTGATGCGTCCCGCCATTAGCCGTGGCGCGTTCCGCGCGCGATGCGCCGTGGCGTCCCTTGCCCATGCCGGCGGCAGACTCCTCGACCGCCATCAGCATGCGGCGATGTTGATTGAAGACGAGGCGATAGCAGCGGCGGTTCATGGAGATGACGATGCGGAAGAGATTGGCTGGCGCACTATAGCGAGGAACTCGCAGGCCAAATGTCAAAGATTGATTCTTTAGGATTTCCGTCGAATTAGAGGAATTTCTCGATTTCTAATTAAACGACGAATTTAGTATTTTTTAACTCAGTTAATAAAGTTTCTTACTATCTGCGCATTCCTATTGACACACGCCGCGACGTAGAACCCAAGCAGGGGAATACGGGAAGAACAGCGTGGGTAACAAGCAAGCGCGGAATGGTCGCGCAAGGCACCGGAAGGCGACACCCCCAATGAGTGGGATTACGCAACATCGGCGTTATACAAGTGCGCAGCGGAACTGGCGGGTCTGTTTTATTGATTCGCTTCCTACGCACATCCAACCGGCAGATCGCGTTGTCACCGGTTGATTAACGGTCCATTGGATATGAAATTGATCCCTACCGAAGTGGGGACGAGTTCCATTCAGCGGCCTGCCCATTGGACCGACAGTCGGCACGCCGCCTCACCCCTCCGCAAACAACTCAAAAATCAAATCCCGCAACCACTGATTGCCGGGATCGCGGTGATAGCGTCCATGCCAGAACAGATTGATCTGGATATCCGGGAGATCGACCGGATGGCGGATCGATTTGAGACCGAAATATGCCGCGCTGCGCTCTGCGAACTTCTCGGTGACGGTGGCCACCAGGTCCGTGGTGGCGACGATATCGGCCAGTGCGACGAAGTGCGGTACGCGCAGGCGGATGTTGCGTCGTACTCCGAGCTTGGCCAGGATTTCATCGACGCGCGCGTGGCCAGTGCCTGCGGCCGTTACCACCACATGGTCGGCACGCTCGAAGTCCTGTAGCCGCACGATGCGTTTGTCCAGCGCATGGCCCGCGCGGAACATGCAGACATAGCGCTGGCGAAACAGCCGGCGCTGGTAGAACTCCGATGGCAGCTCGGGCAGGTGGCCCAATGCGAGATCGACCTGCCCCAAGCTCATTGCCTCTGCCAGGTTGATCGCGGTATTGCGCACGGTCGCGATCGACACGCCGGGAGCGCGCTCCCGCAATGCGCTCATCAGCCTGGGGATGAAATGCACTTCGCCGATATCGGTCATTGCCAGCTGGAATCGGCGATCGCTGCGCAGCGGATCGAAGGCGACCTTGCGGTTCAAGGCCGACTGCAACGCGTCCAGTGCATAGGCGACCGGTTCGGCAAGATCCTCAGCCACTGGCGTCGGCAGCATCCCCTTGGCGCTGCGTACGAACAACTGGTCGTCGAAGATTCGCCGCAGTCGCGCGAGCGCATTGCTGACGGCCGGTTGCGTCAGGCCCAGTTCGCGCGCGGTGCCCGATACCGTACGCAATCGCAGCAGGTGCTCGAACACGACGAGCAGATTCAGATCGACGTCTTGCAGCCGCATGTCTCCCCCCTCCTTTTTCATTATCACTTTGGTGAATGGGTCATATAAGGCGGATTCTATTGGTTTATCTGTGCCGATGCCCGAAGATGGGGGCCGGACAGTACGAGAACGAGAACAACAACAACGAACCGGAGACGATATGGAAGTGCGCGTCCTTCCCCACGGACAGCGTCTCGATGTACCGCAGGGCGAGAACTTGCTGACCGCCCTCCAGCAGCATGGCGTGCCAATCTCGTACAGCTGCATGGCGGGACGCTGCGGCACATGCCGCTGTCGGCTGGTCGAGGGCGATGTGCGTCACGCCGTCGATGGCAATACCAGCAACGGCGGCATCGGCAAGCAAGACCCTCGCCCTCTGCTGGCCTGCCAGTCCGTGGTGATGGGCCCCTGCACCATCGAGATCCCTGAGCCGGACGAGATCGTCGTCCACCCCGCTCGCATCGTGAGGAGCACGGTGACGGCGCTCGCAGACCTGACGCACGACATCAAGCTGATCCGGCTCGCACCGGCCAAGCCGCTGTCGTTCTCCCCGGGCCAATACGCGATGCTGCAGTTCACGCCGCACCATATCCGCCCCTATTCGATGGCGCGGCTGCCGGGTGAAGGCGAACTGGAATTCCATGTGCGCATGGTTCCGGACGGTCGCGTCACCAGATATATCTGCGATCGGCTGAAGGTGGGCGACACCGTTCGCGTCAGCGGGCCGCTAGGCACCTCGTATCTGCGCACGCGCAATGACGATCCGATTCTTTGCATTGCCGGAGGGACAGGCCTCGCGCCGGTGCTCGCCATTGTGCGCGGCGCCATTGCGGCCGGGCTGACCAACCCGATCCATTTGTACTTCGGCATTCGATCGCCGCGGGATGCCTACGGATTCGATTGGTTGAACGAGCTTGCCCAGCGGCATCCTCGCCTGCGCATCGATGTGGTGTCGACTTTGCCGGGCAGCGACCGCGATCTGCGTACCGGGCTTGTTACGGAGGCGGTCGAGCAGGACTACGGCGACCTGACCGGCTGGCGGGCATACCTGTGTGGCGCGCCGCCGATGGTCGAAGCCGCAACGGTACTGCTGCGCGATCGCGGCGTCCGCACGGAGCACATCTACGCCGATGCTTTCTACGCGTCGGGCGGTTGACGATTCGATCGCTTCAGAAATGGGCGCCGGGAAAACCGGACCAAAAAAATAGGGAGACCAAACATGAATATCCACGCCGCATGCACCGAGCCGATATGGCCCGACGACGGCATCAGCCGCATCCCGTTCCGCGTCTATACCGACCAGCAGCTCTACCAGCGGGAACTGGAGCGCTGCTTCTATCGCGGTCATTGGAACTACGTCGCCCTCGAAGCCGAGATACAGAATCCCGGCGATTTCAAGCGCACCGCGATTGGCGAGCGCTCCGTCATCGTGATACGCGATGCGGACGGCGATATCAACGTGGTCGAAAACGTCTGCGCGCATCGCGGCATGAAGTTCTGCCGCGAGCGCAGCGGCAACCGCAAGGACTTCCACTGCCCGTATCACCAGTGGAACTACGACCTGAAAGGGAATCTACAGGGCGTGCCGTTTCGTCGCGGTGTCAAGCAGGACGGCAAGGTCAATGGGGGCATGCCCGCCGACTTCCGGCCGGAGCAACACGGCCTGACCAAATTGAAGGTGGCCACGCGCGGCGGCGTGGTATTCGCGTCGTTCGATCACGACGTTGAATCGCTGGAGACCTACCTCGGCCCGGACATCCTCGGCTACTTCGACCGCCTGTTCAGCGGGCGCAAGTTGAAGCTGCTCGGCTACAACAAACAGCGCATTCCAGGCAACTGGAAGCTGATGCAGGAGAACATCAAGGACCCGTACCATCCGGGACTGCTGCATACGTGGTTCGTGACCTTCGGCCTCTGGCGCGCGGACAACAAGGCGCGCCTCGTGATGGATCCGCATTGGCGTCATGCCGCGATGGTTTCCACACGCGGACAGGGCGGAAAAAGCGAGGTCACCTCCGGTGTCTCAAGCTTCAAGGACCAGATGGCCTTGCAGGACGACCGCTTGCTCGACATCGTGCACGAGCCCTGGTGGGGCGAACCCACGGCCGTGATGATGACGATATTCCCCAGCGTCATCTTCCAGCAGCAGGTCAATTCGGTATCGACGCGGCATATCCAGCCGAGAGGACCCGATGCGTTCGACTTCGTCTGGACCCACTTCGGCTTCGAGGACGACGATGAAGCCATGACGCGACGCCGGCTGCGCCAGGCCAATCTGTTCGGCCCCGCCGGCTTCGTCTCGGCCGACGACGGCGAAGCGATCGAATGCTCGCAGCAAGGCTTCGCGCAGAAGCCCTGGCACCGCGTGCTCGCCGAACTCGGCGGCCTCACCGCGGAGAACACCGACCACATGGTCACCGAGACGCTGATTCGCGGTATGTACGCCTACTGGCGCAAGGTGATGGAGGTATGACGATGGAATTCGCCGACTACCACGCGCTGCTGACCTTGTACGCCGACTACGCCAGCGTCGTCGACAACGGCGACTGGGACCGCTGGCCCGAGTTCTTCACCGACGACTGCCTCTACAGGGTCCAGCCGCGCGAAAACCACGAACGCGGCCTGCCGCTGGCGACGCTGTCGTTCGAAAGCAAGGCCATGCTGCGGGATCGCATTTACGGCATTCGGGAGACGCTGTTCCACGATCCCTACTATCAGCGCCACATCGTCGGCGCACCGCTGGTGCGCAGCGCCGACGGCGAGCGCATCGTGTCCGAGGCCAATTACGCGGTGCTGCGCACCAAGCCCGATCAGCTGACCGATGTGCTGAACACCGGCCGCTATCTGGACACGGTGGTGCGCACGCCGGGCGGCCTGCGTTTCGCCTCGCGGCTTTGCATCTTCGACAGCGAGATGATTCCAAACTCGCTGATCTATCCGATTTGATCCTGGAGCGAACGATGACCGAAACCTGGACCGAAGCGGCCCGACTTTCCAGCGTGCCGCAGGACGACGTGATCGCTGTCGAAGTGGCCGGACGCGAGATTGCGCTCTACGCCGTCGATGGCGAAATCTATGCCACCGACAATCTCTGCACGCATGGACACGCGCGACTGTGCGACGGCTTTCTCGATGGACACGAGATCGAATGTCCGCTGCATCAGGGCAAGTTCGATGTGCGGACCGGCGCGGCGGTGTGCGCGCCGGCGACGGAGAACATTCGCAGCTATCCGGTGCGCATCGAGGGGGGGAAGGTCCTGGTCGATCTGGGATAGCCGCTGCCCAACGATTGCCGCCCTGGACTCGCGGGACGGCGTCCCGGGCTTCCCTAGTGGCGGCCCTCCGCGGCAGCCGTCAGCAAAGGGCGCAACCGCGCTATGTCCTGCAACAACCGCTCACCGAGTCGATTCCCCGTAGCGTCGCCGGCGTTCGGTACAGTGGCCCCGGCGCCGGCCAGCGCCGTGCGGTACGCAGCATCGCCCACCGCCGCCTCACTGGCACGGCGCAATGCCTGCACGACCGCCGTGGATGTGCCGGACGGGGCGAACAACCCGTACCACACCGCGAAACTGGCCACTGGCAAGCCTTGCTCGACGAGCGCAGGCACTGCGGGGAACAAGGGATTGCGGCGTTCCGACACCGTTGCGATTGCGGCGACCTTGCCGCTATCGAGCATCGGCTTCAGGTTGGTGACCAGGTCGCACATCGCATCGACGCGTCCTGCCATCAGGTCGATCAGCGCAGGCCCTGTGCCCTTGTAGGCGATCTCGGTATCGCGGCCGCGCATCGCTGCCCCGACCAGCCGCATGCAAAGCGACGAGGCCGAGCCGGGCCCCGCGGTTCCCCAGTTCAGTTGGCCGCCACGACTCCTGGATGCGAGGTGTTCGATTCCCGCTATCGATGATCCCGATGGGACGACGATCATCATCGGCACTTCCGATACCAGCGCCAGCGGCACCAGGTCACGCCGCGGATCGAGCTTCAGCGACGGATACAGCGCCGGCACGGTCGCAAGCCCGACATGATGCAGCAGCAGCGTGTAGCCGTCGGCAGCAGCGCGCGCGACTCGCTGCGATCCGATCGTGCCTCCGGCCCCGCCCTGATTCTCGACCACTACGGTGGTGCCGAGCCGGTCCTTCAAAACCACCGCGAGTTGGCGGGCCACGAGGTCCATCGGTCCTCCGGCTGCATACGGCACCACAATGGTCACCGGCCGAGCCGGGTACGCCTCCGCGCGTGCTGTCGCGCCATGGAACATGCCCGCGATCGCAGCGACGACAACGGCGGCACGGCGAAGACGGATGGCCACGGCGTTCATTGCCGGCTCCATTCGAGGGCCAGCCGCTGCGCGGCTTCCTGTACGGCGACCTCGCGCAGTCTGCGCCGCTGCGCGCCCGCACTCCTGCAGCGGGCGATGATCTCCGGCCGAGCGGTAAATGGCGTGCCGCCAACGAAAGGAGGTTCGGGGTCGTACTCGATCTGCAATTGGATCTGCTCGGCCGCCTCCTGGTCGAGCACGTTGGCGACCACGCGCAAGGCCATGTCGATGCCCGCGGTCACGCCACCGGACGTGAAGTACTTGCCGTCGATGGTGGTGCGGTCGTCCATCGGGATGGCGTCGAACTGAGTCAGCAGATCGCGGGCCAGCCAGTGGCCGGAGGCGCGACGCCCGTGCAGCAAACCCGCCGCGCCGAGCAGCAGCGATCCCGTGCAGATGCCGAACACCCAACGCGCCTGCTCGGCCTGCTCACGCACGAATGCGATCCACTCGGGATCGACAAGGGCGGCATCGGTGCCCGGGCCGCCGGGCACGACCAGCAGGTCGCAAGGCGAGGCCTGCGCGATGGTCGTGGTCGGCACCAGCATCAGGCCACGATCGGACCGAACCGGTGCGGCCTGCTTGGCGACCAGCTCGCATTGAAAGCCCGGCGCGCGAACCAGGACTTCATACGGCCCCGTCAGGTCCAGTTGTGTGACACCTTCGAATAACGCAAAATTCACCAGCATCGAATAGCTCCCAAGAACGCGTGGCGACGCTTGCTTCAGCGGACACGACGTCCAGTCATACTAGGAGCGCCCTTCCCCATGGCCCTGCCAACTTGCCCTCAACCGCTGCCAGCCGCCGTGCCCGCGCCGAAGCCGGCGTCACCGGTGGTCGCCCTGCTGGTTTACCCCGGCTTCCAGGCGATTGACCTCGCCGGCCCGGTGCAGGCCTTCGTGACCGCCGCGGGCGAGCGGGGCCCCGCCTACGACGTCCGCATCGTCAGCACAATGGGTGGCCCGGTGAAGGGCACCGGACCGCTGGCCGTGCTGACCGAACCCTGGAGCGAACTGTCGCTGCCGGTCGATACCCTGATGGTGCCCGGCGGACCGGGCGTCGACACGGCCTGCGACGAACCGGCGTTGCGCCACGCGTTGACCGCGTTGGCGGCAAGCGCGCGGCGGGTCTGCTCGGTCTGTACGGGCGCGTTCTTGCTGGCATCCAGCGGACTGCTGGAAGGACGTGCCGCCTGCACTCATTGGCGTGCGGCTGACCGGCTTGCCCGCGCCTATCCGGGCGTGCGGGTCGACCCGGTCCCGATCTACCTGCGCGATGGCAACGTCTACACCTCCGCGGGCGTTTCCGCGGGGATCGATCTGGCACTCGCGCTCATCGAAGAGGATGCCGGCACCAGCTGCGCCGCGGCCGTTGCCAAACGCTTGGTCGTGCACATGCGCCGGCCTGGCGGTCAGGCGCAATACAGCGATGCGCTGCGCCTGCAAACCAGCAGCGCCGGGGCCTTCGGGGAGCTGCTTGCGCAGATCGCGGCGCGGCCGGCGGAGCCATGGCGCGCCGAGGACATGGCCGAATACAGCGGACATTCGGTGCGATCGTTCTATCGCAAATTCATGGAGCAGACCCAGGAATCGCCATCGGCGGCGCTGGAGCGTATTCGCGTCGAACATGCAACGGCGATGCTCAAGACGACCGCAGCCTCGCTGAAGGAAGTCGCACGCCGCAGCGGCTTCACTTCCGAGCAGGCGATGCGCCGGTCGTTCCTGCGGGTCGCCGGCCGTCTGCCGTCGAGCATCGTGCGGGCCGCGAGCGGGAATCGCCGCGAGACCGCATAACAGCGGGCCGCCTGCCTGACGCCAGCCGCCCCGCTGCTGACAAACCCCGAGAGACAGCCCGGCCCTTGCCGGCGCACACTGCGGCCATGGAAGCCATGGACCGCCAACTGCGCTATTTCCTCCGGATCGCGGAACTCAAATCGCTGTCGAAGGCCGCCGAGCAACTGGATCAGACGCAGTCCGGCATCAGCAAGCAGCTTGCCGCCCTGGAAACCAGCCTCGGCAAGCCGCTGTTTGTGCGCACCGGACGCGGCGTCGAGCTGACCGAGGCGGGGCGGCAACTGCAGGAGGCGGTCCTGCCGGCCTATGGCGCCATCGATCGCGCCGTCGACGCCATTCGCCAGCGGCATGGCGTCAGCCAGGGCACGGTTCGGCTGGCCACCGTGCATACGTTGAGCTACTACTTCACCGCGGACGTGGTCGCGGCCTTCGTCAGCACCCATCCGAGCGTCAACCTGTCGCTGCTGGGCCGCAGCTCTCCGGAAGTTGTCTCGCTGGTCGAGGCGGGCAAGGTGGACCTGGGCTTCGTCTACGATGCCGCCGTCGATTCCGGTGGGCTGGTATCGCATGTGTTGTTCGACGATGCCATGTGCCTGATCGTGCGGGACACGTCGACATTGCAGGCCAGCGACCTGACCGACTCGACCTTGCGGCTGGTCGGATTTCCGCCGCACTACGCCCTTCGCCGCATGATTCACAGCAGCGGACTGAATCCGGAATTCGTGGCCGAAGCCGAAACGATCGATGCCATGCTCAGGCTGGTTTCTTCCGGCGTCGGCGCGTGCATCCTGCCCAACCGCATTCCCGAGAAGCTGCTGACGGACTATGGCTTGCGCAAGGTGCCGATACAACGGCCCTCGCTGCATCGCCGCGTCGTCGCCATCCTGCGCGCCGACCGTCAGCCGCTGCCGCTGACTGCCGATCTGCTCGATTGCGCCATGCGCATCTCGGCCAAACTGCCGCCCAATCCGCTGGAATAGCAGCTATGAGCTGAGCTGCATGGCTCCCATGGCGTTCGCTTTTCATACTCGCTCCTGGAACGACAGCGTTCCGCATCCATCCATGACCAGGAGACAGTATGAGCACCGCCTTCAGAGAAAAGGCCTATTTCGATGCCCGCGCGACACGCGACATGGCGCAGCACCTGCACGCCGTCGAGCGCAGCGTGCAGGAAACCATGGCCTATGCCTGCCGCATCCTCGCCATGACAGAACAGGAAGCCGGACTGGCCGGACAAATCAGCGTCCGTTCTCAGCGGCCCGATGCTTACTGGACCCTGCGCTTTGGCCTTGGCTTCGATGAAGCGACCCCCGACGATTTCATCGAGGTCGACCGCGACCTGAACACGCTGACGGGCAAAGGCATGGCCAACCCGGCTACGCGTTTTCATCTGTGGGTGTACGAGGCCCGCCCCGACGTGCAATCGATCATCCATACCCATTCCCCGTGGGCGTCGGCACTGGCGGCCGCTCGCCAGCCGCTGGTAATCGCGCATATGGACATGACGCCGTTGCACGATGACTGTGCCTTTCTGGCGGACTGGCCGGGCGTTCCGATCGCGGACCAGGAGGGCGTGCTGATCTCCGAGGCACTGGGTGACAAGCGTGCGATCGTGCTGGCGCACCATGGCTATCTGGCCGCGGGCGCCTCGTGCGAAGAGGCGACGTATCTATCGGTCTATCTGGAACGGGCGGCGCGCATGCAGATCCGCGCGCAAGCCTTCGGCGCGTTGACGCCGGTCGACGACGCCCTCGCGCGCGAAGCGCACGACTATCTGCTCAAGCCCTCGATCGTCAACGCGACTTTCGACTACTGGGCGCGCCAGACCCGGGGCATCGCCCCGTTGCCGGCGGCCTGACCGGTCGGCTTTCGCCATCTCACTTCAAGGAAGCCGCTATGACAGCGCCTGTTCCACAGGCGGCGCGGTCGCGCCGCCAATACATTACCGCCGGGCTCGCGAGCATGATGGGCACCACCATCGAGTGGTACGACTTCTTCCTCTACGGCACCGCCGCAGCCCTGATCTTCAACAAGATCTTCTTTCCCGCCTTCGATCCGATCACCGGCACGCTGGCAGCCTTCGCCACCTACTCGGTGGGCTTCTTCGCACGCCCCCTTGGCGGTATCGTGTTCGGACACTTTGGCGACAGGGTCGGCCGCAAGTCGATGCTGCTGATCACGTTGTTGTTGATGGGGATTCCGACCATCCTGATCGGACTGATTCCGTCCTATGACAGCATTGGATACTTGGCCGCCGTGCTGCTGGTACTGATGCGCCTGCTGCAGGGGGTGGCCGTGGGCGGCGAATGGGGAGGCGCCGTGCTGATGGCGGTCGAGCACGCACCGGAAGGCAAGAAGGGCTTTTTCGGCAGCCTGCCGCAGGCCGGCGTCGCGCCCGGGCTCATCCTCTCTTCC
The DNA here is from genome assembly GCF_053903255.1 of Cupriavidus sp. JZ107. Taxonomy (NCBI): domain Bacteria; kingdom Pseudomonadati; phylum Pseudomonadota; class Betaproteobacteria; order Burkholderiales; family Burkholderiaceae; genus Cupriavidus; species Cupriavidus sp. JZ107. The sequence continues at coordinate 1,959,823 of NZ_CP096480.1, forward strand.
CTGGCGATGGCCGCGGTGTCGACGCTGCCCGACGAAGACATGCTGACATGGGGCTGGCGCGTGCCGTTCCTGGCCAGCGTCATCCTGCTGCTGGTGGGTTGGTTCATTCGCGTCAAGGTCGCCGAGTCTCCCGACTTCGAGCGGATGAAGAGCAAGGGGGACAAGGTACAGGTGCCCGCCAAGGTCGTGCTGCGGCGCTACCCCAGGGAGTTGCTCGTCGTCATCGGCGGCCGGCTGGCCGAGGTGACGTGGTTCTATACGGTGGTGACCTTTGCGCTGGCCTACGCGACCGGTACGCTCGGCATTCCGCGCATCGCCATGCTCGACGCCACGGTGTGGGGCGCGGTGGTTGCGCTGTTCGCCATGCCGCTGTTCGGCATGCTCGGCGACAGGGTGGGCTACAAGTGGGTCTTCATGGCGGGCGCGGTCGGCGTCATCGGCTTCGCACCGCTGTTCTTCGGCATGCTGCAGTACCGCGACCCCGGCTCGATCACCTTCGCCATGGTGATCGCCATCGGTGTCGTCTACGCCTGCCTGTATGGTCCGCAAGGGAGCCTGTTTTCCGCACAGTTTCCGCCCGAAGTGCGCTACAGCGGCATTTCGATCGCGGTGCAGGTCTCGGGCGCTATCGGCGGAGGCCTGGCGCCGATCGTCGCGACTTCGCTGCTCGCCTACGGCAATGGCGACCCGCGCTACATCGTCTGGTATCTGAGCGCGCTGGGCATCATTGCGGCAATCAGCGCGGCACGGATGCATGGCCCGCTTCGATTCGCCGTGCCGCCGGCAACCACCGAAGGAGCGCGCACATGAGCACGGCCGCCATCGACTACTACTTCTGGATGAACTCCGACTGGGCCTATCTCGGTGCCGACCGCCTCGAGGCGATTGTGCGGCGGCACGACATCGCGATCCGGTACCGGCCTGTCGATCTTCCCGAAATCTATGCGCGCACCGGCGGCATCCTGCTGCACCAGCGCTCCCCCGAGCGCCAGGCCTACCGCCTGACGGAACTGCGTCGCTGGTGCGACAAGCTAGGCATGCCGATCAACCCCAAGCCGGCTTTCATGTGTCCGAACGCGGATCTCGCCTCGTGCATCGTCATCGCGGCCGATTCCCTTGGACTATCCGTGGGCCGTCTGCACAAGGCGATCCTCCATGCGCAATGGTGCGACGATCAGGACATTTCATCGGAGGCGACGCTTCGGCAAATCCTGATTGCCTATGGCATGGACGATCGCGCCCTGCTGTCGAAGGCGAGAACGGCCGAGATCTCGCAACAGTATCGGCGCTACACCGACGAGGCCGTCGCGGCGGGCGTCTTTGGCTCACCCTCCTACGTCTATCGCGGCGAGCTGTTCTGGGGACAGGACCGGCTGGAGATGCTGGAGGAAACCATCGAGGCCAGCCAAGAACGATCTCGCCCGGATGGCTCATAGGAGGCGGTCGGTGGGGCGCATGGCCTGTCGGCGGCCCCGATTTTTTTATGCGCCTTCGCACCGGTTCCCGCTGCGGGAATCCCTGCAGCGGCGCTCCACTATCCCCCTCCACGACCTATGCTGCGCACGGCGGCCGAGGTGGAACAGCGAGCCGCACGTTTGAAGCTCGATGCCGGGAGTCAGCCCACCGCGAATCCCGCGGCAGCCAGTAGGCATCGAAAGCGGCGTCCTTGCCACGCACGTCGCCAGCCTCCCATCCGTCCCGCCTCCTCGATGTACTACCCATCAGCGTAAACCCTGATAAATCCAACCCTTGTCCTCAGTGAAATATCACCCTAGTATCACTCTCACTTCAGATGAGAACGAGAGCGGACCGTGGCGACATCCATCCGACTGGTAGGAACCGACGACGAAAACGGCAAGCAGACCGCCTCCCAGACGGGGGCGGCCATGCGTGAAATGGCCTATACGGAAATCAAGCGGCGCATCATTTCGTGCGAATTCCGGCCCGGCGAGCCTTTGAACGAAGCGCAGGTCGCGACCATGCTCGGCCTGGGGCGCACCCCGGTCCATCAGGCGCTGCATCGGCTGGAAGTCGAAGGGCTGGTATCGATCATGCCGCGCAAGGGCGTGCTGGTGACGCCGCTGTCGCTGAACGAAGTACTCGACATGATCGAGGTGCGCGCCACCAATGAGGTGCTGTGCGCCACGCTGGCCTGCGAGCGCGGGCACGACAGCGATTTCAAGGCGATGCGCGACATCGTCGACCGCTCGCCACCGCTGATCGCCGGTCGCGACATCCCCGCGCTGGCCTCGTTGGACCTCAAGTTCCACACCGCGATGTCGGCCGCCTCGCGCAACCGGGTACTGGCCGAATTGCTGCGCGGCCTGCATGAAAAGCAGGCGCGCTTCTGGTTCCTGTCGCTGTCCGACCCGCAGCATCTCGAGAACGTCTACCAGGAGCACCTGGAGATCGTCGACGCACTGGAGCGCAGGGATGTGCCCGCTGTGCGGGAAGCGGTCCGCACGCATATCGACGAATTCCGGAAGAACATCATCCGGACGCTCTAACCACCCTCTTTTCCCCAATCAAGGTAGTACGCAATGCCGACACTGCATTTCCAAGTCGCCGGCGGGGGCGAACTCGCCCTCGACATTCAACGTTTGATCATTGCCGGATGGACGGGCCGCGATCTCGAGGCCGTCCAGCACCATATCGAAGAGCTGCAGGCCATCGGCGTGAAGCCGCCCGCCAGCGTGCCGACCTTCTATCCGCTGGCCGCGTCGCTGCTGACCACGGCGGAGGTCATCGAAGTGCCGCGCGACGACTCGTCCGGCGAAATCGAAGTCGTGCTGCTGCAGGGTAACGACGGACTGTACGTCGGCGTCGGCTCGGACCACACCGACCGCAAGGTTGAAGCCTACGACGTGACGGTGTCCAAGCAGATGTGCGACAAACCGGTCGGCACGCAGGTCTGGCGTTTCGAGGACGTGGCCGACCACTGGGACAGTCTCGAGATGCGCTGCTGGCGTGTGCGCGACGGCGAGCGCGCGCTGTACCAGGAGGGCAAGGTCACGCGCCTGCTCGATCCGCGCGAACTGATCCAGCGGCTGACCGGCGAGGCCTCGCTGCCGCCTGGCACGGCGATGTTCTGCGGCACCCAGGCCGTGATCGGCGAGCTGGGCCATGGCGAGGCGTTCGAGGTCGAACTGCATGACCCGGTGCGCAACCGCACGCTGCGCCACGCCTATCGCGTGCAAACCCTGGCGGTGGCCGAATGAGCGAGCCGACCATTGCAGCGCTGGCGGCCCAATTGGCCGCTGGACAGACCACCAGTGTCGCGCTGACCGAGCAGGCGTTGGCGCGCATCGACAGCCATCGCAGCGCCGGCGGCGCGGCGTTCGTCGAGGTGGACGGAGCCGGTGCGCTCGCTGCCGCGCGCGCCGCCGACCAGGCACGGGCCGCCGGTCTGGTGGCCTCGCCCTTGGCCGGATTGCCGATTTCGATCAAGGACCTGTTCGACGTGCGCGGACAGGTGACCCGCGCCGGCTCGCGCGTGCTCGACGGCAATGCGCCGGCGGCCGCCGATTCGCCAGCCGTCGCGCGCCTGCGGGCCGCGGGTGCGGTGCTGATCGGCCGCACCAATATGAGCGAGTTCGCGTTCTCGGGACTTGGCCTGAACCCGCACTACGGCACGCCGCGCTCGCCGTTCGATGCCGAGCGGATCGCCGGGGGCTCCACCTCGGGCGGCGCGGTGAGCGTGGCGGGCGGCATGGCGGTGGCCGCGCTGGGCACCGATACCGGCGGCTCCATCCGCATTCCGTCGGCCTTCTGTGGCCTGACCGGCTTCAAGCCGACCGCGCGCCGGGTGCCGCTCGACGGCGCCGTCCCGCTGTCGACGTCGCTCGATTCGGCGGGCCCGCTGGCGCGATCGGTTGCCTGTTGCGCCGCGATGGATGCCGTGCTGAGCGGCGAGACGCTGGACGCGCGTCCGGCGTCGCTGGCCGGGCTGCGCGTCTACGTGACGCGCGATTTCGTCTGCGATGGCGTCGATGCCGACGTCGCCCAGGCATTCGAAGACATGCTGTCGCGGCTGTCGGCGCAAGGCGCGCGCATCGTGCCGTTCGATTTCCCCGAACTGCGCCGCTTGCCGGAGATCAACGCCGGAGGCGGCCTGACCGCGGCCGAGGCATGGGCCCTGCATCGCGACTGGCTGACGCGCGATGGCGAACGCTACGACCAGCGGGTGGCACAGCGCATTCGGCGCGGCGCGCAACAGAGCGCGGCGGACTACATCACGCTGCTGGCCGAGCGCCGCGCGATGCAGCAACACGCGGCCGAGCGGCTGCGCGAGGCGGACGCCTGGCTGATGCCGACCGTTGCGGTGCCGGCGCCGCGGCTCGATGCACTCGAGCGCGACGAGGATTTCTTCGCGACCAACGCCCTGGTGCTGCGCAATCCCAGCGTGATCAATTTCCTGGACGGCTGCGCGGTGTCATTGCCGGTCGCGCCGGCTATTGGCCTGAGCGTTTGCGGGCTGCATGGCAGGGACGCGCGCGTGCTGCAGGTGGCCGGATCCATCGAGCCGCTGCTGCGCTGACACGGCCCCCGTCGGCCCGAACTACACGGCACAGAGAAGATCGCGCCGCCACGGCTGGCGTTCCCCCAGCACAGCGACCGTCCGAGGGCTGCGCCAATGCAGCGCGGCCCCGCCCACCACACCCTAGGAGCAACACCCATGTCTTCCGCGATGAGCGGCGCCGCTGGCGCCCTGGAGAACGCGCAGCCCATCGAGGTCGCGCGGCAATGCGAAGTGGCGTATCGCAAGATCGCCATCCGCCTGATTCCCTTCCTGGTCTTCCTGTTCATCCTCGCGTGGATCGACCGCGTCAACGTCGGCTTCGCCAAGCTGCAGATGCTGCAGGACCTGCAGTTCAGCGAGGCGGTATACGGCTTCGGCGCCGGCATCTTCTTTCTCGGCTATTTCCTGTTCGAGGTGCCCAGCAACCTGCTGCTCGAGAAGATCGGCGCCCGCAAGACGCTGGCCCGCATCACGATCCTGTGGGGGCTGGCGTCGATGGCGATGATCTTCGTCAAGACGCCGATGCAGTTCTACGCGCTGCGCTTCCTGCTGGGCGTGTTCGAGGCGGGCTTCTTCCCCGGCGTCGTGCTGTACCTGACGTACTGGTTCCCCGCCGCACGGCGCGCGCGCATCAATGGCCTGTTCATGACGTCGTTTGCGATCGCCGGCGTGATCGGCGGCCCGCTGGCCGGCTTCATCATGACGACGATGGATGGCGTCGATGGCCTCGCCAACTGGCAATGGCTGTTTGTGCTCGAAGGCATTCCGTCGGTGCTCGCCGGCATCGCGGTGATGATGTACCTGCCGGAGAAACCCGCGAACGCGCGTTGGCTGTCCGACACCGAGAAGCAGCTGGTGACCCGGACGATCGAGGCGGAGAATCGTGATCCCGCCAAGCATTCGACGCTGAAGGCCGCGTTCGTCAATTCCCGCGTCTGGATCTGCGCCGCGATCTATTTCTGCGTGGTCAGCGGTAATGCCACCATTGCGTTCTGGTCGCCGTCGATCATCAAGGAACTGGGCGTCCAGGGCAATCTGCAGATCGGTCTGGTATCGGCGATTCCGTTTATTGCGGGCACCATCGCGATGGTCCTCAATGGTATTCACTCGGACCGCAGCGGCGAGCGCCGGATGCACTGCGCGATGGCCACACTGCTCGCGGCGGTCGGCCTGACGTTGACCGGACTGTGGCTGCACAGCGCGATGCTGGCCCTGGTCGCGCTGACGCTGGCGTCGATCGGCATCCTGGCCGCATTCCCGGTGTTCTGGTCGCTGCCGTCCGCCTTCCTTGCCGGCACCGCTGCCGCGGGCGGCATCGCCCTGATCAATTCGATCGGCAACCTGGCCGGCTTCGTGGCGCCGTACATGATCGGCTGGTTCAAGACCAATACCGGGCAGCTGTCGTCGGGCCTGTACTTCGTCGCGTTCCTCGAGGCGTGTGCGACCGTGCTGGTGCTGGCGGCCATTCGCGGCCGCGCCGCCGTGGCGCGCTGAATCAGGACTCCGCCAGCCACTTGCGCGGCGACACGCCCATCCGCTGCCGGAACGCCTTCGAGAACGACGATGCGCTGGCGAATCCCAGCTCCGTGGCGATCAGGTTCACCGGTCGCCCGGAGCGCATCATCGACGCGCCGAGACTGAGCCGCCAGTCCGTCAGATAAGCGGCCGGGGTGGTACCGGTCGCGTCCTTGAACGCCGCGGCAAACGCGCTGCGCGACATGCCCGCGGTCGAGGCCATCCGCGCCAGCGGCCAGTCCTCATACGGCGACCGATGCAGGGCGACGAGCGCCTTCGCCAGGCGCGGATCGGATAGCCCCATGATCAGCCCACTCGTCACGCCCACCTCCGCGGGATGATCGATGATCCAGCGCAACAGCTGGATCAGCACAACCTCGAACAAGCGATCGGCCAGCACGCGCGAGCCGCAGCGGACCTGATCCGCCTCCGCAAACAGCAGGTCCAGCGCAGGCCCGAGCCCTTCCACCGCATCGAGCGGCACCCGCACCAGCGAGGGCAGCGATTGCACGATCGGATTGCGTTCCCCACCGTCGAAGTCCAGCGTCGCGCAGGTGAAATCCGAGCCGTCCTCGGGAGGATTGATGAACTGGTGATGCACGGGGCGGGGATAGAGCAGCAGCGTCGGCTCGGCAAGGTGGAAGCGCGGCACGTCGGTATCGCCGGGCCGGTGCCGCACTTCCATCTCGCCTCGGCGAAGCACATGCAGGAAGGCCCGTCCCGGCAGCGGCTCGAAGGTGGATCGTCCACACAGCTTTCCCGTATGGAAGAGCCTGGTGCGGACACGGAACCGGTCCAGCAGCGCGGTCAACCGATCGACGGGATCCGCCGGCGACTGGGCGGCGATTTCGGATGAATGGACAATTTTCATGGACGTTTCCACACCTTGCGTCCAGGCATTCTACCTACCATTCCACTCGACCGCTCCATTCGGACGGCAGCCATCCCCTTCAAGGAGTCACCGCATGTCCCGCGTCCCGTTGATCGATCCCAATCACACCACTGCGGACCGCCAGGCACTGCTGATGCAGATCCACGGCGCGTTCGGTGCCACGCCGAACATGTTCAAGGCCGTGGCCAATTCTCCGGCCGCGCTGAACAGCATGTGGGGCAGCTTCGGCGCGCTCGGCAACGGCGTCATCCCTGCACGGCTTGGCGAGCAGATCGCCGTGGCGATAGCCAACCGCAATGCCTGCGAATATTGCCTGGCTGCCCACACCGCGCTGGGCCGCAAGGCGGGTGCCAGCGCCGAGGAAATGTCAGCCGCGCAGGGTGGGGAGTCCACCGATCCCAGGACCGCGGCAGCCCTGCGCTTCGCGCTGAAACTGGTCGAGGCGCGCGGGCAGGTCGGCGAGGCCGATGTGCGGGCGGTGCGCGCGGCAGGCTTCGGCGACGAGGAAATCGTCGAGATCCTTGCTCACGTGGCGCTGAATCTGTTCACCAACTACGTCAATGTGGCCTTTGCCGTGCCGGTGGACTTTCCGGCGGTGAAGCTGCGAGCCGCCGCGTAAGCCCTTTGGCCTGGCGGCAGGGCGGGCGGAGCATCCATCCGCCCGCCCTGCCGGCCGAAATGCTGGCCCAAATGCGGGCCGAAATGCTGTCCGATACCGCGACCGATTGTTTGATTGATTGAATGGAGCTGAACCGCATGAATCGCACCGCATTGGCAATCCGCCATGTCGCCTTCGAAGATCTGGGCATCATTGAACCGCTATTGACCGAACGCGGTTATACGGTCCGCTATCTGGAGGCCGGCGTCGACGCAATCGACCGTGCCACGGTGGCGGCGGCAGATCTGTTGGTGGTGCTGGGCGGCCCGATCGGTGTGTACCAGACGGATCGCTATCCCTTTCTCGCGGAGGAAAAGGCCGCCATCGCGGCGCGGCTCGGGCAGGACAAGCCAACTCTCGGCATCTGTCTCGGCGCACAACTGATGGCCGAAGCGCTGGGCGCGACGGTGGCGCCGACGGGCAAGGTGGAAATCGGCTACGGCGAATTGACGCTGACCGAGGACGGCCGAGCCTCGCCGCTGCGGCATATTGGCGCCATTCCGGTACTGCACTGGCACGGCGACCAATTCGCCATTCCGGAAGACGCATCGCGTCTAGCCGAAACGCCAGGATTTCCCAATCAGGCGTTTTCGCTCGGACCGCGCATTCTCGGCTTGCAATTTCACCTTGAGGCCGATCATCGGCAGATAGAGCGATGGTTGACCGGGCATGCGCATGAGTTGGCCGCGCATCGGCTCGACATCGCTGCGATCCGTGCGGATGCCGCGCGGCATGGTCCTCTGCTGGAACGCGCCGCACGCACGGTCATTGGCGAATGGCTCGACCCACTGTCGTGCGGTTAAAGACGGATCGAGATAGGTTGCCCCGCCCTACCGCGTGACACTGACGCCGGCGTCGACCGTGCCGTACATGGTGATGCCGGATTGCCGGTCGCCCGGGGCGCCGGTGTTGCTGCATCCCGCCATCATTCCCAGCAGCAAGACGAGACTCATTGCACTCAGGAAAGCTTTTCGCATGATGGATTTCCATATCGGTCCGAATCCAGCTTGGACGATATCGGGGTGCGCGAGGTTCCTGATAGGCAGCGGAATTGCCGCCATATCGGGCGCTCGGTCATGCGGGATCTTTTTCGGCTATACCTTCGACCACGCTCTGCGCCCACCGAAGAATCGGCCCAAAGCGCGGCGGCAGCAGTTCGAGTGCCGCGGCAAACGACACCCAGCGGAACGCATGATGCTCCGGCCGGCCCAGCTCGGCGCTGACCGGAAGGCTGACCGTCCCTTCGTCGGACAAGGCAATATAAAAGCGTGCGACCTTGCCTTTGGCGTATGGCTCGGTTTCGCGATAGTCATCGCCCCAAGGCATCGTCAGCGCGGACAAACCTGTCTCTTCGGCAGTCTCGCGCAGTGCGGTCTGCAACGGCTCTTCGCCGGGCTCCGGCGTTCCCTTCGGAAGATCCCAATTGCCGTACGCACGCAGGACGAGGCAGCGCCATTGCGCTCGCGTCCGACGCACCACCACCAAGCCCGAAGAACGCCGGGTGACTGTCATTTCCGCCTCCGCTGGACTATTCGAGCACTGTAACCCGATTGGCCGATTGGTATCACTGTTCCGGCCTGTCGCATTGCTGCACGCAGTGAGCGGAAATGACACAAGGCACATCGCGAACGGCCGATCCCGCATGCCGGCGCATCGCTGAGCGATTCCGCAACAACTGTCCTCGTACGGCGCATCGGCCGGTCATTGTGTGCGGCGCCTCGGGACGCCCACGCCGAGCGTCCTGTTTCGTTTTGCCGCATCGATCGGCACGGCTGCTTCAAGCGTGCGCATCGGTGCCTCACCGCGCCACAGCCCTTCGATCCGCTCCTCTTCTTCAACTGCTCCGGCACGCCGCTTGCGCAATGCGCCCGGCCGGCAAACCGGCTGCATCAGATCAACAACACAAGAGGAGACATCCATGCAGAAGCAGCACGCAACACCGAAACCGCCCCAACAATCCATCCGCCGCGCATGTGTCCTCGCCGCGCTGGTCTGCACGAGCCATGCAGGCGCCGCGGAGTTCCAGGCCGGCGACTGGACGCTGACGGTGGGCGGCAATATCAATGCCTTCTATACGACCAATTCGTGCTCGGGCGACAGCATTGGTGGACTGGCGCTTGGCAGCCGCGCGCTCGCTTGCGGCGGCAAGGACAACAGCACGGTCATCGGCAATGGCCTGCTGCCCAGCTATCTGTCGGTCGGCGCGAAGTCGCGCCAGGACGAATACGATGTGGCCGCGCTGATCGGTATCGGGGCGGCAGCCGCGACCGGCGACGCCATCTCCCAGAACAACGTGGTGGACGTGCGCCAGGCCTACCTGACGTTCGGCAACAGCAGCATGGGCACGGTCAAGCTCGGCCGCGACTATGGGCTGTATGGCTACAACGCGATCATCAACGACATGACGCTGCTCGGTGTCGGTGCCGCGACCCGTGCCACGCAGCGCGGTCGCGTGTCGCTCGGTCATATTGGCGCGGGCTACGCCTATGTCGGCACCTATGGCCAGTTCGTCTACACCACCCCGTCGTTCAGTGGCTTGTCCGTCGATGTGGCAGTGATGAGCCCGGTCGATCAGCAGCCGGTGATCGGCGTACCCGACTACACGGCGAAGAACACGCCTCAGTTCCAGGGCCGCGTCAATTTCGGCACCGACCAGTACAAGCTGTGGCTGGGCGGCAAGTCGCAGCGCATGGAGGACACCGCTGGAAATTCGCTGAACATGGCGGCAGTGGAAGTCGGCGGCTCGGTCAACGTCGGGCGCTTTGGCCTGCTGGCGAACTACCAGACCGGCAAGGGCCTGGGCATTCTGTCGGATGCGGACCAGGGCGATGTGCGGACCTCCGCCTATCTTGTGCAGGGCACGTACAAGGCAACGGATCGAATCAAGCTCGGTCTGGGCTATGGCCAGAGCCGCAATCGCGACAACCCAGGGACCGGACTCAAATCCAACGCCAATCTCACCGCGGGCCTGTATTACAGCCTGACCAAGAGCATCACGTTGGTCGCCGAGATCGGCGAGACGCGCTCGAAGTCGTTCGACGGGCTGTCGGCGAGGCAGCGCGGCGGCGCGTTGGGGGGCATCCTGCTGTTCTGATCAGGACCACTGCCTTCACGCGCCGTTCATGGCGGACGCCGGCTCCGCAGTCCGAACGCTCGGCCCGTGAGGCTCGCGCCGGCCGCCCGCACGCGTGGCCGAACCGGCCACGCGGCGCTGCGTTCGGATTCACGTCGCTGGCGGCCTGGGATCCCGCCGGCCGGGTGTCAAGCGATCATCCGGCCAGCATCAAGGATGCACCGGCCCCAATTGCACCAGCGTCGGGTCCGGCAGCGGATTGCTGGCGCGCGGCGTCACCACCGAGGGCAGGATATTGAACAGCTGGCCGCGCAGCCGGATGTCCTGCGACGAAGCGCCGACCAGGACATCGACCGCGCCGGCTTCCGATACCCACGCATTGCGGGCTGGGTCGAAATACGACAGCGAGCGCTGGTCCAGGTACACCGTGACCCGTTGCGTTTGCCCCGGTTGCAGGAAGACCTTGGTGAATCCCTTGAGCTCCTTGACCGGTCTGGGCACCGCGGATCCGCGCTGGCTCACGTAGACCTGTGCCGCTTCGGCACCCGCCATCTGGCCCGAATTGGTGATATCGAACGACACGGCGATCCGGCCCTGCCCCGCGGCAAACCCTGGCGACACGCTCAGCGACGAGTAGGCAAAGGTCGTATAGGAAAGCCCGAACCCGAACGGGAACAGCGGCGCCACGTTGCTGCGTTCGAATCCCCGATAGCCGACGAAGATGTCCTCGGTGTAGGTCATCGCGCGGATGTTCGGATCGTTGGAAAACTGCGGGTAGTTCGGATAGGTCGGGTTGTCCGCGATGTTCCGCTCGATCGTGATGGGCAGCTTGCCGGAAGGATTGACGTCGCCGAACAGGATCTCGGCCAGCGCCTGCCCGCCGTTCGAGCCGGGATACCACGCGTGCAGCACGGCGCCTACTTGATCGATCCAGTTGCGCATGTCGAGTCCGGTGCCACCATGCAGCACGGCGATCGTGCGCGGATTCGCTCGCGACAGGTTGGCGATCAGCTCGTCCTGGAATTCCGGCAGCGTAAAGGGATGATCGAATCCTTCTCCCTCGTACTCCGCGCTGTTGCCGGCCGCGACCACCACCGCATCGTAGTTGCGCAGATCCGCTGGCGCCTGCAGCGAGGCCCAGCTCAATTGCGCGCCGAGGAAGCCGCCGAACACAGGGATATAGCCAGGGCGGCGCGAGTAGTCGAACTGCACGGTATAGGTCTGCCCCGCCTGCAAATGCATGCGCGCGCTCAGCGGCACGGTAGGCGGAATCACGTTGTTGGGAAGCGGTGTCCCCTCGCCGTTGTCCATGATCAGCTGGCCGTTGACGTAGAGACGGACCGCGCCATCGGCCCTGGCCTTGAACACATGGGGCCCGGTGATCGTGGGCCGGATCGTGGTCGTCCAGCGTACCGACGACGGTGGCGCCGAGCCGTCGCCGCCATAGCGCGTGGTATAGGCGCTTCCCGGCGGCGCATTGCCCGACGTATCGAGGTTGATCACCGGCTCCACGCGCGACAACACCGGCGCACCGCTCCAGGTGGCATTGGCGAAGTACTGCGCCTGCGCGCCCGGCTGCCCAGTCGGCGTGGTCCAGGCGGAGCGGGCCGGATCCAGCGTCAGCGCGTCGAGCAGCACGATATTCGTGCCCGGACCGGCGATCTGCCGCAAGCCGTCGATCTCGGTGATGAAGCGCGAGGCCCGGACATAGGCGCTGCCGAAGCCGGTCGGCGGCACGTCGGTGGCCAGCCGTCCAATCACCGCGATATTGCGCACCGAGCCGCGCTGCAACGGCAGCAGTTGCCCGCTGTTCTTCAGCAGCACGATGCCCTCGCGCGCCACGTCCAGCGCGGCGCGCTCGGAAAACGGCGGATGCGATTCGCCGGTCGCCGGCGGCACGCTGCCGATAAACCCGTAGGCCACGACGCGTCCGAGAATCCGGCGCACCTTGTCATCGAGCTGGGCTTGCGTCAACGAGCCGTTTGCCAGCATCGCACTGAGCGCGGCTGGCGTGAAATGCAGCGCTGACGGCCGTTCGATATCCACGCCCGCCACTGCCGCGGCCTGGCCATGTTTCAGCGTCGCATAGTCGGTCTCGACGATGCCCTTGAATCCCCATTCGTTCTTCAGCACCCGCTGAATCGCATGCTCGCTCTCGCAAACCGGATCGGCGCCATTGAGCCCATTGAATCCGCACATGATCACCGCGACATTGGCGTTCTTTACAGCCGATTCGAACGGCACCATGTAAATTTCCCGCAGTGCCCGCTCGCTGATGGTCTCCATCAGGTTGAAGCGGTTGACCTCCTGCTCGTTGGCGAGATAGTGCTTCGCGTCGGCCCACACGCCTTGCGACTGGATCGCATTGACCTGCGCGGCGCCCAGCACCGCGCCAAGAAAGGGATCCTCACCGGACAGGTACTCGAACGCACGGCCGGCGAAAGGCGTGCGATACATGTTCAGGCCAGGGCCGGTCACCTGCTGGAAACCGTGGTTGCGCGTGTCCAGGCCAAGGCCGACACCCATCTGCTTGGCGCGATCGACGCTGAATGTCGATGCGAGCGCAGGGCCGGCCGGATAGGCGACGCCTTGCGGATCGCTCAATCGCACGCCAAGGCCGCCGTCCGTCGCGCGGATCTGCGGCACGCCTAGCCGAGGCAGCGGCTTGACGTCCCATGCGCCGGTGCCGCTGACGTAGTCGAGCTTCTCGGCTTGCGTCATCTGGTTGAGGATCGATTGCACGATCGCGTTGATCTGTGCATCGGTGGAAGGCGCTTGCGCCGGAGCGGGATGTGCGGCCAGCAAAGTCGCACCGACGAGCGATATCACTGCAATTCGAGCACCCATCTGTTGCCTCCTTGGCGGGGTCACCAAAGGCTGAACATCGACATGCGGGCCGCATATTGCAGACGGTAGTTCGGGCGATCCAAATGAGAAGACGCGTAACGATCTGTTACAGCTTTCGTCTTCTCCGTCGCGTCGATTTGCGACAAGACTGCCCCTACGAAGGCAGGGCCGGGCCGCACTGCCGAGCGTGCCGCACCATGCAGCGATTGCCGAGAATCAGGAGGTGCAAGGTGAAACAGGATTCGATGACCCGCTGCGCCGGCGTAGCGTTCGCCGCAGCGCTGGCAGCCCTTGGGGTGTCGGCGTGCGGTGGCGACGATGACCGCAGAGTCGGTGTATCGGAAGCCCCGGCGACGCAGGCGCAGGGAAGTACGGCGCCGACCGGCTCTGGCGCAATAGATCCGTCCTCGCTGGTCTCGCCGGTCAGCAATGCGCCGGTAGGCGAGCAGAAGGTACAGGAGACGCGAAACCCCGCAGGAAGCGATCCGAATCCGCCGCGTCATTGATCGCTTCGGATCGAGCGGCAGGTCAACGGCAAAGCTTGCTTGCCTTCAAGCCAAAAGGGCTCGAGACCTTTCACCGCTGCATGGGGCAAGGACTATGCGACTCCACGCCCCATCTTCTCGAGGTTCACGAGCCGGTCGTACTCCTCGCCGCCGAGCACCCCCAGGTCGACCGCCGCCTGACGTGGCGACACTCCCATTGCCATGGCGTGGCGCACGATCCGTGCTGCCTGGTCGTAGCCGATCACTGGATTGAGCGCGGTGGCCGCCAGAAGCGGACTCTCGAGCTGTCGCGCCATGGTCGCGTGATTCGGCTCCAGTCCCGGAATCACCCGCTGTGCCAGCGTACGCGCGCTGTCTGCGAGCAGTCGAATGGACTGGAGCACGTTATGGATCAACACCGGCTTGGCGACGTTCAGCTCGAAATTGCCGCTGGCGGCTGCCATGGTGACGGTCACGTGATTGCCGGCCACCTGCATGCCAGCCTGCACCATGACCTCGGCGATCGTCGGGTTGCGTTTGCCCGGCATGATCGACGATGTCAACCCGTCCTCCGGCATGACGATTTCTCCGATGCCGCAGCTCGGCCCCGAGCTCATCCAGCGCAGATCGTTGGCGATCTTGATGAACGATGCCGCGATGACGTTCAGCGCGCCAGACAGTTCCAGCAAGGCATCGTGGGCTGCCATGCCTTCGACCTTGCAGGGATTGGGACGAAATGGCTGACCCGTCAGGCGGCTTGCTTCGTCGCAGAATGCCTGCGCAAATCCGGCGGGCGCGTTCAGCCCCGTCCCTGCCGCAGTGCCGCCCTGCGGCAACATCAGCAGCCGCGGCATCGTCGAATCGATGCGTGCCACCGCGTGATCCATCTGCGCGGCGAAGCCTTCGAAGCTGCGGCCCAGCGTCGTCGGCACGGCATCCATCAGATGCGTGCGGGCCAGCTTGAGGATATCGGCGAAGTCCTTGGCGCGGGCCTGCAGACTGTCTCGTAGTGCCGTCAGTGCCGGTAGCAGCGTGCCTTGCAATTCCAGCACCGCACCAAGGTGCATCACCGTCGGAAAGCTGTCGTTGGATGATTGCGAGCGATTGACGTGATCGTTCGGATGAACGGGCCGCTTGGTCCCCAACGGTTGGCCTAGCCGCTCGTTCGCGCGATTGGCGATGACCTCGTTCGCATTCATATTGGTCTGCGTACCGGATCCCGTCTGCCAGACCGTCAATGGAAAATGGTCGTCGAAGGCGCCGTGCCACACCTCTGCGCTCGCATCGATGATGGCCGCCGCAATGCCGGCATCCAGCGCGCCGCACTGCAGATTGGCCGTGGCCGCCGCCATCTTGTGCAGGCCGAACGCGCGGATCAAACAGGGCGGGAAGCGCTCGCTGCCAATGTCGAAGACGGCCAGGGCACGCTGGGTCTGCGCGCCCCAGTAGCGGTCGGCCGGGATGTCGACCGGGCCGAAGGCGTCGTATTCGGTGCGGGTCGCCGTCATCGCGCTCAGTCCAGCGAGATATTGGCCTTGGCCGCCAGCACCTTCCAGCGGGCGACTTCCGCTTCGGTGTGCTTTCCCAGCGCGCTGGCCGTGTACTGGTCCTCGCGCAGCATCTGGATCGCCTGCGCCGACAACCGGTCGGTGAACGCCTTGTCCTTCATCACCTTCAGATAGGCCTGCTGCATCTTTTCCACTGCCGCCGGTGCCGTGCCCTTGGGCGCATAGATGCCATACCAGGTTGCCGCTTCGAAGCCGGGAGCGACCGTCTCGGCAAGCGTCGGCACGTCCTTGAGCTGTGCCACCCGCCTGGCCGACGTGACGGCCAGCGGCCTGACCTTGGCCTCGGTGATTTGCGGCAACGCGGTGTTGGTCTGGTCGAACATGCCATCGACCTGCCCGCCGATGACATCGATCAGCGCCGGACCCGCACCCTTGTACGGCACCAGCGAGACCTTGATGCCGGCGGACGAGGCGAACATCGCCGCGATCAAGTGCGAGGTCGAGCCCATGCCGGCATTGCTGATGAATAGCTTGCCCGGATTCTGTTTGCCATAGTCGACCAGCGCCCTTACATCCTTGGCGGGATGGTCCTTGCGCACCATCAAGACCATTGGCGTATCCGGAAAGCGGAAGACCGGGGCAAAGTCCTTGACCGGGTCGTAGGGCAGCTTCTTGTAGAGAGCCGGCGCGGCGCCCATATAGCCCATATGCCCCACCAGCATCGTGTAGCCGTCCGCGGGCGCGCGAGCTGCCTTCCCTGCCCCGATCGTGCCGCCTGCGCCAGGCGTGTTTTCGATGATGATCGACTGGCCGACTTCGCGCGACACGCGGTCGGCAATGGTGCGTGCCAGCGCGTCGGTGGGGCCGCCGGCGGCGAAGGGCACGATCCAGGTAATCGGCCGGGTCGGCCAGTTCTGCGCGTGTACCGACGCCGCGGCAAGCAGCGCGGCGATCGTCATCGAGGCGCGCACGACGGTTGGGATGGCTTTCATGATTTGTCTCCTTGGTAGGCTGCAGCGATCGGACTGCTTCGGCCCGCCGCCGCAATGGATGCGCTTGAATCGTTCGATGCGATCGGTGCGCGTTGACCGGCCTCGGTCCCGTACTGGCGGCGCTGGCTCAGGGGATTTCCGCCGATAGAGCGACGGCGCGGTCCACCATCTGCGGCGCGAGTCCGAGGTAGTTGGTGGGATCGACCATCTGCTCGATCGCCGCACGGTCGAAGTGCTGCGTGACAGCGGGCAAGGCGAGCAGGGCTTCGGCCAGCGTGCCGCCGGCTTCGTTGACGGTGCGGCAGGCGTCGTAGACGACGTCATGCGCTTGTTGGCGACCGATATGCGGGGCCATCCGCATCATCACGGCTTCGGCCACGATCAGGCCCTTGGAGATGCCGAGGTTGTGAGCCATGCGTGGCGCATCGACGATCAGTCCGCCGAGCGCGAACTTTGCCTGGTGCAGCGCGCCGGACGTCAGGATGAAGCTCTCGGGAATCGCGATCCACTCCGCGTGCCACGGCCCCGTGGCGCGCTCGAAGTCCTGGACCAACGCATCGACCATCAAACCGGCGTGCTGACGCACCGCCTTCGATGCCGCCAGCATCAGTTCGCTCGAAATGGGATTGCGCTTCTGCGGCATCGTGCTGCTCGCCCCGCGCCCCTTGACGAAGGGCTCGTAGACTTCCGCAAACTCGGTGGACGCCATGATCATGATGTCCAACGCGATCTTGCCGAGCGAGCCGGTAATCAGCGCGAGCAGATTGACGGCCTCGGCAAAACCGTCACGCGCGACATGCCAGGTCGTCGCGGGTACCCCGAGGCCCAACTCCTCGGCCAGCTCGCGCTGCACCTGGAAGCCCTTGTCGCCCAGCGATGCCAGCGTGCCGGCGGCGCCGGCGAATTGCACCACCGCAACCCTGGGGCGTAGCTGGGCCAGGCGCTGCTGGTGCCGGTCGAACATCGCCAGCCAGACAGCGGCCTTGTAGCCGAAGGTCACCGGCAGCGCTTGCTGCAGGTGCGTGCGGCCGGCCATCGGGGTATCGCGATGCGCCTTGGCGAGATCGGCCAGGATGCCCCGCAGCTCGCGAATGTCGGCATCGATACTGTCCAGCGCGTCGCGCACCTGCAGAGCCACCGCCGTGTCCATGATGTCCTGCGTGGTGGCTCCCCAGTGAACGTAACGTCCTGCGTCGCCGCACATCTGCACCAGCTGGTGCACCAGCGGCAGGATGGGATAACCGACAATATCGGTTTCCTCGCGCATGTGATTGAAGTCGATGCGCTCGATACGCGCTTCGCGTGCGATCGTCTCGGCCGCTTCGGCCGGAATCACGCCAACGCGGGCTTCGGCGCTGGCAAGGGCGACCTCGACGTCGATGTAGCGCTGTACCAGCGCACCGTCGGAGAAGATCTCTCGCATCTTCCTGGTTCCGAAAGCATCGCGGAACAGCGCGGAATCGACGACGGTACTGGCGGCGGGAATGCTGTAGCTGGGCATGGAGCGACCTTGTTGCAATAGGCTGGTCGTTCGATATGTTCGAACATATCCGCATTAAATATGTTCGAACATATACCGGAGAATAGGTGTTAACCCTTGAATCGCGCTCCGTTGAGTCGGGGACAATGGCGAAATGAGCAGACGAACCGCATCAGAGATCACTCGCGAACTGTTGGACGGCATCAAGGGCGGCCGCTATCCGGTCGGAGCGCTGTTGCCCACCGAGTTCGAGTTGTGCGAGCAGTTCCACGCCAGCCGCTACACGATCCGCGCTGTATTGCAGGAACTGCAGGACCTCGGGCTGGTGTCGCGCCGAAAGAACGTCGGCACACGTGTCGAAGCCGCCGAGCCCAAGGCGGTGTTCAAGCCGACGCTGGCGTCGGTCGAAGATCTGATGCAGTTCGGGGAGCAGCATCGGCGCGTAGTGCAAGCCGTGGAGACGACCGTCGCGCCTGCCGAAGTGGCTGCTGCGTTGGGGGGCACGCCGGCAACGAAATGGCTGCGCATTTCAAGCGTGCGATGGAACGACGATGCGGCCGCCACGCCGATCGCGTGGACCGACATCTATATCGATACCGCCTACGAGGACATCGGCGCCATCGTGCGAGATACGCCGGACGTGCTCGTCAGCTCGCTGATCGAGTCGCGCCACGGCCGGCAGATCGCCGAGATCGAACAAAGCGTACGTGCCTCGACGCTGACCGACAAACGCGTGGCCCGCGCGCTCGGCATCGAAATCGGGTCGTCGGTGCTGAAAGTCGTGCGCCGCTACCTTGACGAGGCGGGCGACACCTTCGAAGTCTCCGTCACCATCCATCCCGCGGAAACGTTCTCGGTGACAACGCGGATGAGGCGTTCGACCAGGTGATGACGCGTGGCGGGGGAACGGCGGCGCAAGCGGAATGCGACCCTAGCGTTAAAGATGCGGTTATCCCAACACCTGTTTCAGCGCTGCATACCCCGCCAGACCAAAAGGGCTGCCAAGCGTTTCGACGATCTCGATATGGTTGTACTCCGGTCCAGTAATCCGTTGCACAGGATGGCCGGCCTTGGCAACAGCGGCACCGAAGTCCTGTGACTGGCGAATGAACTCCGGCGTCTCCAGCAACCCGTGCACCAATACGAGCGGGGTATTGAGCCGGTCCAGGTGGCGCTGAGGGCTGAAGCGTTGTTCGACATCGTCATCGAAGCTCACGTAGCTGCTGCGAGACGACAGCCTCACAGGCTTCAGATCATAGATGCCGCTGACCAGGACCGCGCCCTTGACGATATCGTTGGGCAGGCCAAATTCGGCCTGCCAATCGGTCGTCAGCGCCACACCGGCCAGGTGCGCGCCCGACGAATGCGCCGACAGGTAGATTCGATTCGGATCGCCGCCGAATGATGCGGCGTTCCGGTAGACCCATGCGATGGACCGCTTGACCTGGTCGACCATCGGCCCCAGGCTGCCCTTCGCTTGAATCACGTTGATGAAATCCGGGGCGACATAGTGGATGCCGTTCGCCACGAAATTCTCGGCCATGAATCCCCACTGCGCCGCAGAGGAGCCACGCCATGCCCCACCATGAACGAAGATATGCACGGGCGCTCCGGCCTTCTTCGCGGCGGTCAGTTCCAGCGTTTCATGCGAAGTTGGGCCGTAAGCAATCTTGCGTGGAGCGCCGATACGGCGCCGGGCGACCTCGGTGTTCGTTTCGCAGCGCCTGATGAGAGTTTCGATGTTCGGCGCCCATGCGGCCTGGTCGTAGGCCTTGTCCAGGGCTTCCTGATCGAAATCCATCCAGACCGGCGGCCCCTTTCGTACCGGCGAACTTGCCGTCGTCGGGCTCGCCAGCGCCAACCCCGCCGCAGCGACCCCAGCGGAAAGAAAGGCGCGACGTGCGGGCGCCACGGCAGAAATGTTGCTCTTCATGATGGTCGGCTCTCTATCTCGATCCGGTTGAAATCAGATCCCCGCAACCTTGACGATCCACTCGGTCAGCGGGTGGTTGGATTCTTCGAAACCGTAGATGGCATCAAAGTGATTGCGGCCGTCCTGCGGCAGCGTCTGGACCTGGTTTCCCGCGTCGCCCCATGCCTGCGCGAAAGCGCGCGACTGGCGTGCGAATTCCTCTGGTTCCTCGGTGCCCCACGACACAAGGATCGGCGTGCGGCACTGACGCACCTGGTGCAGTGGCGTATTTCTCCGAATGACACCATCGTCGATCTGCAGCATCGGCTGGATTGACGACCAGCGGAACGGCTCGATTTCGAATACCCCGCTCACCATGACGGCCCCGGCAAGCGGGTCCCTGGCCAATCCGTACGCGTTCTGCCAATCGGTTTGCAGACACATGGCCGTCAGATGCCCACCTGCCGAGTGTCCGCCGAGAACCACACGCCCTGGATCTCCGCCATAGCGTTCGATGTTTCTCAGTACCCATGCAACCGCGGCGCGAGCCTGGCGCGTAATTTCATCGATGCTGACCTTGGGACAGAGCGAATAGTTGACCACGACGGTCGTGAAGCCACGCGCGTGCAGGCCCTTTGCTACCGTGGAGAATTCCTTGCTGCTGAGGCTGCGCCAGGCTCCTCCATGGATGAACACGAAGACCGGCGAGCCCGGCGCCTCGGCAGGGAAGATATCCAGCGTCTCATCAAGGGTGAGACCAAACGGCACGCTCGGCACAAGCTTCAAGCGCCTGCGTACGGCCTCGCTCTCTTCTGCATAGTGTCTGGCGTAGACCATGAAATCCGGGACGGACTTCTCGACGTCGTATTGCGCGTCAATTTGTTCCTGTGTCTGAAACTGGCGATACAAAAACGACATGGGCTCTCCGAGGAAAGGTGTCCCGACGAACGATAGATGGCGTTCGCTGCTTCTCGAACCGATGATCTCAAGTGATCAGTGTCCTGTTGCCGGATGCATCCGGGCGTCTTGACGTGTCCCCAGCCTTGACGTTGATTTCCGCGATCTGGTTTCCGCTTGGGGCGGTCCAGGTCCGATGGCGATTCCAGATTTCCGGATCATGACCGGGTATCACGCGATCGGTCTTGTTCTTCACCACTTCTCGCATCTGCCGATACGCCTTGATCTGATTGAATGCGTTGCCCTGGTGGTATCCGGGTGGCCACATGCGCTCAATGTTGGAGTACCAGTAGGCAATATCCCCGGCGACGATAAAAGGCCCATTGACGTGCTGACTTCGAACCATTGCGAACCGAAGGTATGGCTATCCTTGGCCAGCCTCGCCGTGACACCGGGCAAGACCTCTTCGTCGCCGCGAATGAACTTGATCCGCCCGTTCGAGACCCCCTGTGATGCCCGTATCAGATCCGCGGGATCGAATGAGGTAAAGACCCATTCCTTTTCTTCTTCCGTCTCGTGCTGGTGTGCCGAGCACACGGCATCCGACCATCCCGCATATTCGTCGAACTGGATATGGAGCTTTGCGTTAGGAAATGCTTCGAAATTTCCCATATGATCGAAATGCATATGGGTCACCAGAATGGTTTCGACATCCTCGGGCGCGAAGCCGACCCGGCCGAGGACTGCCGCGGGGTCCTCCCAGCTTGAAAATGCGTAGCGCGTCAGCCAGTGGTTGTTCTGGAAACCACAATCGACCAGGGCGACATGCTGCTTTCCGCCGACTTCGCCGCCAACCAGCAACGTGTAGATCATTGGGCTGAGACAGCTTCCGGCATTCGAATAAATACCGGCACCGCCAAAGAAGTCCTTGGCCATGTCGACCTGGCAATATGCCATCGACCATATCGACCAATCCGTCTTCTTCTGAAGAACAGCTTGTGCTGTCATATTCGGGCCCCTCATCGATAGGGTACGTACGTACCAGGCAGAGGAAATCAATGAACGTCTGGCAGGCGTTCCCTTGCGCGGGAAAAGACCACCACACGCCCGCCTATACCGCCATTTGTTTTTTCAGATCGAGCGCCACATCGACGATCATGTCTTCCTGACCGCCGACCATGCGGCGCCTGCCGAGCTCCACCAGAATGTCGACCGTCTTCAGGTCATACTTGCGGGCGGCAGCCTCGGCGTGTCGCAGGAACGAGCTGTACACGCCGGCGTAGCCGAGTGCGAGCGTTTCGCGGTCTACGCGCACCGGGCGATCCTGCAGCGGACGTACCAGATCATCGGCGGCGTCCATCAGTCGGTACAAGTCCGTGCCATGCTGCCAGCCCATGCGTTCCGCAGCGGCGATGAACACCTCCAGAGGTGCATTGCCTGCACCGGCGCCCATCCCGGCCAGGCTCGCGTCGACACGGATGGCGCCAGCCTCCACCGCGACAATGGAGTTGGCCACGCCCAGGCTCAGGTTGTGATGAGCGTGGATGCCGATGGCGGTTTCGGGCTGCAAGACTTCGCGCAGTGCGAGGACGCGATCCCGAACATCGTTCATGGTCATCGCGCCGCCGGAATCGACGACATAGCAGCACGTTGCGCCGTAGCTTTCCATCAGCTTGGCCTGTTGAGCCAGCGCCTGCGGAGCAGACATGTGGCTCATCATCAGGAAGCCCACCGTATCCATGCCCAGGTGGCGCGCGAACTCGATGTGCTGGCGCGACACATCGGCTTCGGTGCAATGGGTTGCCACGCGCACGATGCGGGCCCCGGCGTTGTACGCCGCCTGCAAGTCGTGAACGGTGCCGATGCCGGGCAGCAGCAGGGTCGCGATCCTGGCGTGCTTGACCACATCGGCCACCGCCTCGATCCATTCCAGGTCGGTGTGGGCGCCGAAGCCGTAGTTGAAGCTCGAACCCTGAAGCCCATCGCCATGTGCGACCTCGATGGAATCGACGCGGGCGTCGTCCAGCGCCTTGGCGATCTGGCGGACCTGGGTCAACGAGTATTGGTGTCGGATTGCGTGGCTGCCGTCTCGCAGCGTCACATCGGAGACGTAAAGCTTGGGCGGCATGGCGTTCTGTTCTTTGCTCATCGTCGTGTCCCGGGTTCAGGCAGTGGCCGTCGCGGCCGCCATGCGTGCCGCCATCTGCTCGGCCGTGCGAAGGCCAGCGCTGGTCATGATGTCGAGGTTTCCCGCGTAAGCCGGCAGGTAGTGCGCGGCCCCTTCGACCTCCAGGAAGATGCTGGTCTTCAGGCCGGAGATGCGGCCCACGCCGGGCACATTGAGGTTTTCGACGCGGTCGAACTGAACGGCCTGTTTCAAGCGATAGCCGGGCACGTAGCCCTGAACATCGGCTGCCATCCTCGCCACCGAATCCGCGATGGCCGCTTCGTCGGCGACATCGCTGAGGGTGTAGACGGTGTCCCGCATGATCAGCGGCGGCTCGGCCGGGTTCAGCACGATGATGGCCTTGCCTTTGGAGGCGCCACCCACTGCCTCGATCGCCTTTGATGTTGTCTCGTTGAATTCGTCGATGTTGGCCCGGGTTCCGGGCCCGGCGCTCTTGCTGGCGATGGAGGCGACGATTTCGGCGTAGTGGACCTTGGCGACGCGCGATACCGCCGCCACCATCGGAATGGTCGCCTGACCGCCGCAGGTCACCATATTGACATTTGGCGCGTCCAGATTTCGTTGACCGTTGACCACGGGAATGCAGTACGGGCCGATGGCGGCCGGCGTCAGATCGATGATGCGGATGTCGGGCTTGTGCGCACGCAACAGCGCGTCGTTGCGTACGTGCGCGCCGGCGCTGGTTGCATCGAACACAAAGTCGATCTCGTCGAAAACGGGCAGGCGCGTCAGACCCTCGGCGCCCTCGTGCGTGGTCGCCACGCCCAGGCGCGATGCACGGGCGAGACCGTCCGAGGCAGGATCGATCCCGACCATGGCCGCCATCTCGATGCAATGGCCGTGACGCAGGATCTTGATCATCAGATCGGTGCCAATGTTTCCGCTGCCGATGATGGCAGCCTTGAATTTTCTGGGCATAGCGAACTCAGGATAGGAACGGGTGCTGGGATGCGGATGAGCGGACCGGGTGCTCAGACCAGTTGAAAGCCGACACTGCCCAATCCCTGCATCCGCATCGCGATGTGCTGTCCGGGATGGATCCACTCGGCTGGCGTCGCCCCGCCGGCGAGCACGATCCACCCGGCCTGCAACGGCTCGCCCGCCGCCGCCGAAACACGCGCCGCGGCCACCAGCGAGCGCAAGGGATCGCCCAGCAGTGCCGCCGTCGAGCCGATCTGCACGGCGCGTCCGTCGATGCTCATCACGAGTCCCAGATTGCTGAAGTCCGTTGACGGCGAATGCCAGCCGCCGACCACGAAACCGCTGGACGACGCGTTGTCGGCAATGACCTCCGGAAGCGTGAACTTGAAGTCCCGATAGCGCGAGTCGATGACTTCCAGCGCGGGGGCAATGGCTTCGACCGCCGCCAGGGCCTCGGCGCCGGTGACGTTTCCCGCCAACGGCTTCTTCAATAGAAACGCCAGTTCCGGCTCGACCCGCGGATGCACGAAGCGCGAACGCTCGACGTTGGCGCCCTCCTCCAATTGCATGGCGTCGGTCAGCCGGCCCCAGATCACGTCCGACAGGCCCATCTGGACCATCTTCGCCCGGCTGGTGAAGCCCATCTTCAGGCCGACACGGCGCTCTCCTCGCTCGAGTCGGCGTGCGATGGAGGCCCGCTGGATCTCGTAGGCGTCCCGCAGGCTCAGCTTGCTGTCCGTGTCGAACTGCGGGATCTCGCGCGCGTATCGGGCAGCATCGTCCAGACGGACGGTGATCTCTTCGTACGCAGTCATGCCGCCACTCCCGTGTCCTGGTTATCCGATTCGAACTGCGTGCATACGCGTCCCACCCCATTGATGTGGCACTCGAACACGTCGCCCGGTTTGACCGGAACCATGGGGCCCAGCGCTCCAGAGAGGACGAGTTCGCCTGCGCGCAGCGGCTTTCCGAGCCGCGACATCGTGCGCGCCAGCCAGACCACCGCGTTCAGCGGGTTGCCCAGGCAGGCCGCGCCGGCGCCGGTCGACACCGGTTCGCCACGGCGCGACAGGCACATCCCGGCCAGGCCAAGATCCAGGCCGCGCAGGGAAACCGGTGTCGAACCCAATACGTAGACCCCGCACGAAGCGTTGTCGGCGACGGTGTCGACGAACTTGATGTTCCAGTCGGCGATACGGCTCCCCACGATTTCGAGGGCCGGGATCACGTAGTCCACGGCTTGCAGCACTTCCTGGTGCGTGGGCCGGTCCATGTCGAGATCGCGGCCCAGGACGAAGCCGATCTCTGCCTCGACCTTTGGCTGGTGCAGGATCGACAGCGGAATCGGCTCGGCATCGCCAAACGACATGTCATCGAAGAGCGCGCCGAAGTCGGGTTGGTCTACGCCCAACTGCCGTTGAACGACGACAGAGGTGAGGCCGATCTTGCGGCCGATCACGCGCCGGCCTGACGCGATGCGACGGTCCGTGTTGATGGCCTGAATCGCATAGGCATCTTCGTCGTTGATGTCCGGGTAGCTGTCGCGCAACGGCGCAATCGGCTTCCCGCTATCCATGGCGTGATAAAGGGCCCGTGCGGCCTCTTCGCGTTGTTGTGGTGTCACGATGCAATCTTCCTTTATGCGCGTGGAGCCAGCGGCTTGTAGGCGACCGCCTTGATTTCGATGCGCAGCATCGGGTGAGGCAGCTGGTGTACGGCCACCGTGGTGCGGGCCGGACCGTCGTAGTCGAAGTACTCGGCGTACACCTCGTTGTAGCCCTTGAAATCGCCCATATCGACCAGATAGGCGGACAGCTCCACCAGATCGTTCAGCTCCGCGCCGACGCCCTGCAGAATGGCCCGGATGTTCTCGATGACCGCGCGGGTCTGCTGTCGGATGTCGGCGTCGAGCACGCCCATGGCATCGACGTCCGCACCCACGAAGCTGTTGTCGGGCCGGCGCGAGCTGGTGCCGGAGACGAACAGAAAATCACCGGCGCGCTTGACGTGCGGAAACCTGCCGCGCGGCTGCGCCCGGCCTTCGACGACGGCCGCCGAAGTCGCGGCCTTGCTCGGAGTCTTCTCAGTCATGGCGTGCATCCGGGGCATCGACATGGATGCAGACGTTGGTCAGCTCGGAGTAGAAGTTCAGCGAGTGCAGGCCGCCCTCGCGCCCGATGCCGGACAGGCCACTTCCGCCGAACGGGGTGCGCAGGTCTCGCAGGAACCAGGCATTGACCCAGGCCACACCCACATTCATCGATTGCGCGACGCGGTGGGCCTTGTTCACGTTGCTGGTCCAGATGGTCGCGGCCAGGCCATAGGGCGTCGCATTCGCGCGTTGGATGACCTCGGCTTCCGAGTCGAAAGGCGTGACGTGGCAGATCGGCCCGAAGATCTCTTCCGTCACGCAGCGTGCATCGTCCGGCAGGCCGGCGATCAGCGTCGGCTCGACCCAGAAACCGTCATCGAACGGGGTGCCCAGGCTGGGGATGCCACCGCCGACGATGAACTCGGCGCCTTCTTCACGCGCCAGCGCGTAGTAGCTGAGAACCTTGTCGCGATGGCCCGCGGAGATGACGGGGCCCATGCCAGTCGCCTCGTCGGTGGGGTCGCCCAGCCTGATTTGTTTGGCGCGTTCGGCGAGCGCCGTCACGAAGCGATCGTAGATGGGACGCTCGACAAAGATCCGCTCGGAGCACAGGCAAACCTGGCCGCTGTTGAGGAACGCCGCGCGCGTCATGCCATCCACGGTCTTGTCGAAATCGCAGTCCGCGAAGACGATGGCAGCGTTCTTGCCGCCCAGCTCGAACGAAACCGGCTTCACGCCCTCGGCGGCGGCGTGCATGATCGCCGTGCCGGTCTTTGATTCCCCCGTGAAGGTGATGGCGTTGATGCGGGGATGTTTGGTGATGAACTCGCCGGCCGAGTTCGGCCCGAACCCATGCACCAGGTTGAACACGCCGCCCGGTAGCCCCACTTCCTGCATCACCTCGGCGAGCAGCGTCGCGGTTCCCGGCGTCTCTTCCGACGGCTTCGCCACCACCGCATTACCGCAGGCCAGCGCGGGAGCGACCTTCCAGCTGAACAGCAGCAGCGGCAGGTTCCACGGAGAAATGATGCCAACCACCCCTAATGGCTTGCGCACGGCGTAGTTGATGGCGTGGGCTCCGCCAGGCAGCTCGGTGCGGAAGGTCTCCAGTGGAGCCGTCTTCAGAATGTCCGCAAAGATGCGAAAGTTGGCCGCGCCGCGCGGGATATCCAGTTTGGAGGCCAGCGATACCGGTTTTCCCGTATCGCTGACTTCGGCGTCGAGGAAGTCATCGGCGCGCCGATCGATCTCGTCAGCGATGCGATAGAGCATATCGGCACGGTCGGCCACCGAGGTCGCGCCCCAGCCACGCACTGCCTGATGGCCCGCCGCGACGGCTTCATCCACCATCTCCCTGGTGGCTTCGTGCACATCGGCAAAGCGCACTCCGGTCGCCGGGTTGATTCCTGCAAACCGCTTTTGGCTCTCGACGAACCGGCCATTGATGAAATTTCTGTACTGCTTCAAGACGAATGCTCCTTGGAGACAAAATGCGGGCCCGCAGTGCAAGCCTGCAGTGCAAGCCCTTACCGAGACACGCTACTGGACCGAGAACTCCACGACCGCGCCGCCGCTGCCGTACAGCGGCGCGTACTGATGCACCGTGGCCTTCTTGAAACTGCCGCCCATCGCACCGAGCAGCCAGTAGAAGTGCTTGAGGCCCATGTCGGGGCGCGCTTCGGCGGCGTACTGCGGCAGCGCCGCGCGAAGCGCGTCGATATCGCCGCCTTCCATCAGGCCCAGCACACGCCGATTCCACTTGTCATCCGCGTCGGAGACGATATGGTCCGTCTCCATGTCGATGTTCTCGCGGAACATGCTGCTGGACAGGCCGCCGATCCCCACCACGGCCACGCGCTTGTCCCGCGCCGCGGCTGACGCGATCGCGCCCAGTTGCTCCGTCTGCTCGGCGCCGTGGTAGAGGTTGTTCGCCGCGACAACGACCGGTAGCTCGGTCGAGCCGATGCTCATCAGCGTGGTGGCGGTGATCGTGCCGGTATCGACCGGAAACTGGTCGTAGTCGACGCCGCGCGTCTTGATGCCTGCGGTATTGCAGGCTTGCACGCACCGCTGGGCCAGTGCGCAGTCGGAGTGGATGTCGACCTCCTGCGCGCCGAACTCGTGCCAGTTTTCGTCGACGTGCAGGCCTGTGCTGCGCTCGCGGGTGATCCACAACTGGTCGAGCACCGCAAACCATTGCGTGGAGTAGATCAGCACGCTGTCGGGCTTCGATTCGGCGAGCGCCCTGCCGGCCCGCGCGAACCCTTCGCGAATGCGGCCCCACGGCCCGATGTCGGGCCGCAGTTGCGGCAGCGGGCTGCCGGGAACGAGGAATGCGGATACGATCGTCACGTTCAGGTCTCCTGCTTCTTATGGTTATGCCGGGCTCAGACTGGATTGCGTCACGGGCTCCAGGCTGGAGAGGCCGGCCTCCTCGAGGTTCCACTCGATCACGGCGTTGCCGGTACCGATGACGGTGCCGTAGCCATGCAGCTTGCCGGCAAGCTGGGGATACCCCATCGCCGCGTGCATCCAGGTGAAGGCGCCGGATTTCACCTCGGCGAATGCTTCGTCGATGAATTGCGGGAGCAGCTCGAACACTTCCTTCATCTGGCCCTTGCGCATCAGGTCGATCATGCGGACATCCCACTTGTAGCCGTCGTAGCGCTCCGGGTGCTCCTTGCTCATGTCTTCAGGCAGCGACGGCTCCTCATGAAAGTGCCAGTGCGACAGTGTGTTGCTGGCCAGAAGGACTGCGCGCCTGCCAGTCTTGCGAATCGCCTCGCGCGTGGCGCGGCCGAGCAGGTCCATCTCGCCCTGCCCCTCCTTCGTGTTGAGGTGGTAAGGCGTGTTGTTGGCCGAGATGCCGACCACCGGAATATCCCATTGCGGTCGCACCATATGCAGCGTGGTGATGGTTCCGTAGTCGACGCGGAAATTCGGATTGCGCATCATCTTGGTCACCAGGCCGAGCTTGCGGCCCTCGTCGCAACAGGCCTGCGCGAGGTCGACATCGATGTCCAATTCGAAGCGGTAGCGGAACAGGTTCGGAAAGATCGGGTCGACTGACTTGCCCGACAGATGAGGGACACCGAGAAAATGGTGCCCGACCTGCGTGATCCAGTGTGGCGAATGGACCAGCAGCACATCGGGCTTGAGCGCGTCCAGGCTTGCGCGGGCCTGCTCATAGGCCCAGCGCAGCTGTTCCCAGCCGCCTTCCGCACGCGGCTCGTTCTGCGGCGGGTTCTCGGCGTAGACCAGGTGCGGGGGATGCGGAGCAAGGAAGCCCGCCACGATTTCTCCGTTCGACATACCGACCTCCTTGCGCTCTCAGGGCGCCAACTGAAATTCGATCTCCACATCCGCGCCCAACGGCAGCGAATGCACGACCACGAACGACCGTGCCGGCGGCGCGATATCGGCGAACGCCTCCTCCCATGCACGATGCATGTCGGCCTGCCGCGCTGAGGGAATGCAGAAGAGCCTCGCCATCGCGATGCACTCGCGGGGCCAACCTTGCTCATGGCACAGCGCAAACAGATTCATCAGAATCTGCCGCGTCTGTGCATGCGTGCCCTGAGCAAGTGCTCCCGTTCGTGGCTCCAGACCGACGAGGCCCGATACGAACACGCCGGCTTGTGTCCGAACGACCGGGCTGTAGTGAAAGCGCGGCTCGGGAAGGCAACGGGTGGCAACGATCTGTCTCAATCCGCTCTCCGGATGGTTTCTGACGCGGGCACGAGCACCATCAAGTTGGCCGGAATCCGAAGTTCCGTTTTGGTGCATTTGTACGTGTACGTTCTATGTCCATCAGTCTATGCAACGGGAAACAACGAAGTCAATGCAAAACGCGACCGCGCCGATGCACGTTTACCCTCATTCGCCGGAAAAATTAGTACGCATAGTGCTTAGATGGAGCATGGGTGGCATGTGCACAGGCGTGCGTATTTGGCACAATGGCGCTCAGTACATTGCTGATGGATTTGCCCATGCCGACACGCACCACCTCCCGGAACCGGGAGACCGCTTCCACATCGCGTGCCAAGGACAAGCACGGACACGCTGCAAGCGATCATGCGGGCAGCCAGGTATCGCCTGAGGTCAGGAAAATATTGCAGGGATTCAAGCTGGAAGATGTCCCGACCCACTTGCTGCGGCGTGCGCATTTCCGCGCCGAGGAGATGTTTGCGCAGACGTTCGCCAGCGACTCGATCACCCCGAGGCAGAAGGCCGCGCTGGTCATCCTGTACCAGGAGCCGGGTCTGAGCCAAAGCGCACTGGCCGATCGCCTGTTCATGGACCGCAACACCATGGCCGAGATGGTCAAGCGCCTGTCGGCCGCCGGCCTGATTCAGCGGGTAGCTGCCAAGGACGATCAGCGCGCGTATCAGTTATTCCTGGCGCCGGAAGGCGCGCGGCTGCTGGAGCGGGTGATGCCCCGCGACGTCGAGGTCGAGCGGCGCTTCATGGCATTGCTGCCCGATGAATACCGGCCGCTCTTCCTCAAATGTTTGCGCATCATTGTCGAGGCACAGCAGGACTCCGAGCCCCCCGCGTCTTAAGCCCTCGGCGCCAACGAGTACCGCAAGCGGTTTCCACCGAAGTCGGGAATTACCCGGATATACGCTGTGTACGTACTATACGTACAGTGACGTCACCGCGCCATCCCGAGTAAGCCGCCCGATGTCCTTTGCCGATCTTCCACCGCAGCGGCCAATCTTTCCCGCCGAGGCGGAGGACTACGCCCGCAGAGCCCTCGAGCACTCGGCAGCGGCCCTCGGCCAGTGCACGCGCATCGCCGCTCCGGCATATGGCCCCGACCCTTACCAGACGGTCGACGTCTACCCGCGAAGTCGCCCAATGCGGAAGGCGCACCGGTACTGGTGTTTGCCCATGGCGGGGCATGGACGAACGGATACAAGGAATCGATGGGCCTGATGGCGCCGGCGCTGACCGCTGCGGGGATCGTGCTGGTGTCTGTCTCGTATCGCCTGGCCCCCCGAACACAAGTGGGATGCGATGCTCGGCGATTGCCTTGGCGCCTTGGCACGGGTATATCGGAACATCGCCAGGCATGGTGGGAACCCGGAACGGATCGCCATCGGGGGCCAGTCGGCCGGCGGCCATCTGACGATGCTCGCCGCCTTGCAGCGTTCCCGGCTGGTCGAATTTGGCATCCCGCCACGAGCCATCGTCGCGTGCCTGCCGTTATGCGCGCCGCTCGATATCCGCTATCCGCAGCGCCTGCCCGGCAGTGGCGACGACCTGGCTTCCCCGGTTTCGAAGCCGTGGCATGGGGAGGCATCGTGGCACCTGCGGGAACGCCGGCCCCGGTGATCGAGCGCCTGAATGCGGACATCGCACAGGCACTGAAGACCCCGGAAATGGAGCGCACCAATGCCACGATGGCGCTGCGGCCGCTCGCCTCCACACCGGAGAATTTCGCCCGTTTCATCCAGCAAGAGACCGGCAAGTGCGCCGAGCTGGTCCGCCGCTCCGGAGCGAAGGCGCAGTAAGGAGGCGAGGCAGGCCGCTCGGCCCTGTCCGCCTTATCCAGGCTTACCGCAGATAATTGAACAGATTCATCCCCTGAATCTGCATGAACGACTGCTGTGCCGCCTGGAGCGCGGTCTGGCGCTGGTAGTACTCGGCGATCGCCGACGCGTAGTCCAGATCCTGCAGGCCCGACAGCGTCTGCTCGTAGTTCAGGTCGCGGTTGGCGCCGATGGTGTCGAGCGCATCGAGTTCCTGCATCCGCGAGCCGACCGACGCGCGCACGGTCAGCACGTTGTCGAGCGAGTTGGACATCTTGCGGTTGGCGGTCGACAGTGCGTTATCGAGCCGCGCACGGTCGGCGTCGGTGACGATCGGCTGCTTCAGCGCGTCGATGGCGGCCTGGATGTTCGCGAAGATGTCGGTGCCCGCCTGCTTGGCCGGGGCCAGCGTCATCGAGTCGCCGTTGGCCGGCGCGCCCTTGACGGTAAACGACACGCCGCCGAACTGGATCGCGTCGCCGGCGACATACGGCGTCGACGGTACGATGGCCGTGGGCGGCACGGCGCTGTTGTCGGTGACGGTGTAGCTGGTATTGCCGGCGCCGTCGACGGTGAAGTCGATCGAGAATTCGTGGCCGTACAGCGGGTTGCTCGGGTCGGTGACCGACAGCGCGCCGTAGAGCGCCGTGCCGGTGTTGCCGCCGCCTTCGGTCATCACGTAGTCGGCCGAGCCGGTGACGCTGAGGAATACATCGCGGCCGTTGTCGCCGGCGGCCATCTGGCGGGCGACGTCGACCTGCAGCAGTTGCGAGCCGGTGTCGCCGACGTATTGCACGGTGCCGCCATTGGCCGCGAACGGCGGGGTGCCCGACTTGAAGCCGGCAAACAGGTACTGGCCGTTGCCGTCGTCGGCGTTGGCCAGTCCCAGCAGCTGCTCGTAGTTGCTCTGCAGTTCGGACGCGATCGAGGCGCGGTCGGCGTTGCTGATGGTGCCGTTGCCGCCGTTGACGATCAGCGTCTGCACGTTCTGGATCGTGGTGATCACGCTCTGCAGCGTCTTTTCCTCGAGCGCCAGGCTGATGTTGGCCTGGGTACGCGAGGTGGCGTATTGCTCGTTGACGCCAATCGACTGCGTCACACCGAGTGCGCGCGTGGCGGCAATCGGGTCGTCGGACGGGTTCAGCACGCGCCGGCCGGTGCCGAGCTGCTGCTGCACGTGCAGCAGCGAGGACTGCTGGCCGTTCATCGCGGACAGGCCGAGCTGGTAGAACGTGGAAGTGGCGACACGCATGATGGTTTCCTGGTCTCGGTAGGCGGGCGGCCCGTCAGCGGATATTGATGATGGCGTCGAACAGCGACGAGGCGGTCTGGATCACCTGCGCGCTGGCCTGATAGAGCTGCTGGAAGCGCAGCAGGTTGACGGTTTCCTCGTCCATGTTGACGCCGGAGACCGACTGCTGGGCGGTACGCACCTGGGTCGTGATGCTGTTCTGCGAGGTCGACGCGATATCGATCGACTTGGTACGGCTGCCGATGTCGTTGACCAGTTCGGCATAGGCGTCGTTGAAGCTGGACACGCCGTTGATGGTCTTGGTGGTCTGCAGCTTGGCCAGCACCAGCGCATTGCCGTTGTCGGACGAGCCGCCGACGTTGGAGCCGATCGTGAAGCTGTCACCGGCCTTCGGCGCGCCGCCGAAGCTGACGGTCACGCCGTCGAACGTATAGTCGACCGCGCTGCCGTTGGGCACCGGGCCGGCGTCCGGCGTCACCGGATTGCCGGCGGCGTCGGTGAAGGTATAGCCGGTGCCGTCGTAGGTCGCGACGATCTTCGACGGCGGCACGTTGAAGCCCTGTGCGACATTGCTGACCTTGGCCGTACCGGAGCCGACATTGGATGCGCTACTCTCGGCGAGCACCGGCGAGGCGGCGGCGACCTTGGCGGGGTCGGTGATGGCGAGGTCGAACGAACGAGCGACATTGCGGGTCGGCTGGATCTGGAAGGTGTCGCCCGCGGCCATGGTGCCGCCGACCGTGATGCTCAGGCCGTCGGCCGTGAAGGTGGGGCCGGCGCCGGTGGCGACCACTTCGTTGTCGGACATCCGCACCAGGCTGTAGCTGGTACCGTCGTAGGTCACCGTGTAGTCGCTGGTGGTCAGCGCGGTGGCATCGGCAACCGTGGCGGCTACCGTGCCGGTGCCGTTGTTGCGCGTGTTGCCGATCACCGTCGGCGAGCCCATCGCGAACATGTCGCCGCCGATCTGGCCCTTCAGGTCCATGCCCAGGCGGTGCTGCGCGTTGAAGGTCTGGCCGATCGCCAGCGACAGTCGGCCGATCGCGTTCTGCGCGGCGTCGAGGGTCTCGCTGCGGAACTGCATCAGGCCGCCGATGCTGCCGCCGCTGAACAGCGCGTCATCCATCTCGATCGCGGTGCCGTCCGGAAGCGTATAGGCGATGCCCATCCGCGACGGGTCGGCCGCGGATTGTACGGCCTTCAGGTCGTACGAGTTGGCCCCGACGACCAGCGGCTGGCCGTTGCCGACGAACACGTTGTAGCTGCCGCCGTCCTGCGCGACCACCTTGACGCCGACGAGCTTGTTCAGCTGCGCGACCATTTCGTCGCGCTGGTCCAGCAGATCGTTGGGCGGCTGGCCGCCGCTGGCGGCGGTGGCCTTGGCGATCTCGCTGTTCAGCGAGGCGATCTCCTTGGCGAAGGCGTTCACCTGCGTGACCGAGCTCTGGATCTCGCTGTTGATGCCTTCCTGCTGGTTCTGGAAGTACGACGCCGCGGAACGCAGCTGGCCGGCCAGCGACTGGGCGGCGTTCAGCATATTCTGGCGGACCGCGGTGTCGCCCGGCTTGTCGGCCACGCCCTGCACCGCGGCGAAGAATTTCTGCATCAGCGGCGCGATGCCGCCCTTCTGGTCGGCCAGCAGGCTGTCGATCTGCTTGATCTGTTCCGAGTACGTCGACAGGTGCGCGCTCGACGTTTCGGCGGCGCGCAGCTGGCTGGTCAGGAATTCGTCGTAGACCCGCATCACCGTGGTGGTGGTCGAGCCCTGGCCGAAGAAGCCCTGGCTGGTGTACTGGCCGCCCGACGACGCGATGATGGTGTTCTGGCGCGTGTAGCCGGCGGTCGCCGCGTTGCTGACGTTATGGCCGATGGTCGTCAGCGCGTTCTGTGCCGTATTCAGGCCGGACAAGCCGATATTGAAGAGAGACATGCACTAGCCCCGGATTCTGTTGGTCGCCCTGGCCGCGCGATGCAGTCGCGACCGTGGCGGTGGATGAGGGTGGTAACGGCAGATTGGGCGGCGGACTTTAGGGTTGCGGGTCGTTTCGGGCGGCGGTGGCGTGCGAAACGCCAAATGCCCTCTCCCCCGCCCCTCTCCGGCAAGCGGGAGAGGGAGAAAACCGGCGGTGTTCTGGATCGCAAAGCCGGTCCTTAGACCGGCACCTTGCGCATGATCCTGACCAGCTTCGCTCCATACTCGGGATCGGTCGCATAACCGGCGCGCTGCAGGCCGTGGGCGGCTTCCTCGGCCGAGCCCGCCGATACCACGCCGGCATAGCGCGGGTTGTTGGTCAGCAGCCGTGCGTAGTCGGAGAAGGCTTCCTCGTACGAGCCGTAGGCGCGGAACTTCGCCTTGATCTTCTGCGGCTGGCCGTCGACGTATTCGGTGGTGGTGATCTCGGCGACCGGGCCCTTCCAGTTGGCGCCAGCCTTGATGCCGAACAGGTTGTGGGTAGTGCTGCCGTCCGCATGGGTGATTTCGCGGCGGCCCCAGCCCGACTCGAGCGCGGCCTGGCCCAGGATCAACCGTGCCGGCACGCCGCTGGCGCGCGAGGCGGCCACGGCCGGGCCGGCCATGCGGCTGACGAAGGCGCTGATATGGGACGGCGTGTCTTCGGACATGGCGGCGCCGCCCTGCCACTGGCCGCTCTGTTGCGCCTGGTACTGGCGCAGGCCCGCGGTCGGGTTCCAGTTGGCGCCCGGCACCACGGTGCCGGCGCGCGGCACCTGTTCCTCGTCGGCCCCGGCCGCTGCGGTGGTGCGTCCGTCCAGCAGCGGACCGAGGGAGCCCGCCACATCGTCCATGCGGCTGGCGGCGGCGGCCTCCGGCGGCAGCGGCTGGCCGCTGGCACGCGCCAGCTGGCGCGCCATCACCTCGGCCAGGCCAATGCCCTTCGACGACAGATGCTGGGCCAGCTGCTG
The DNA here is from genome assembly GCF_053903255.1 of Cupriavidus sp. JZ107. Taxonomy (NCBI): domain Bacteria; kingdom Pseudomonadati; phylum Pseudomonadota; class Betaproteobacteria; order Burkholderiales; family Burkholderiaceae; genus Cupriavidus; species Cupriavidus sp. JZ107. Next base: position 1,995,510 of record NZ_CP096480.1, read on the forward strand.
GTCCAGCATCGACATATAGAGTTTGGTCTGCTCGTTGTCGAACAGCCCGTCCTGCGGCGTCGCTTCGCGCATGCTCTTGAGCACCATCTGCGTGAAGACGGCCTCGAACTGTTTGGCGGCGGCTTTCAGCGTGTCGGCGCTGCCGTCGCGCGCGCCCTGCTTCAGCGCTTCGAATCCCTGCGTGTCGAGCGCGAAGCGCTGCGACAGATCGGCTTGAGCGTGGATCGGTTGGCTCATGCGATGGCCCGTCGCGATCAGATGATTTCGAGCTCGGCGCGCAGCGCGCCCGCCGCGCGCATCGCTTCCAGGATGGTCTGCAGATCGGCCGGCGTCGCGCCCAGCGAGTTCAGGCCACGGACCACCGCCGACAGCGAGGCGCCGGCGCGGACCAGCTGCAGCGAGCCGCCGTCGCGCTTCAGGTTGATCTCCGACACCGGCGCGACCACCGTTTCGCCGCCGCTGAACGGCGCCGGCTGGCTGATCACCGGCTGGGTATTGATGACGACCGACAGGTTGCCGTGCGCGATCGCGCAGTCCTGCACGGTGACGTCCTGGTTCATCACGATCGAGCCGGTGCGGGCGTTCAGGATGACCTTGGCCGCGGCGCGGGCCGGCGTCACGTCGATGTTCTCGATGCGCGCGAGCATCGCCACGCGCTGCGACGAGGCCTGCGGCACGCGCACCTGAACCACGCGCGCGTCGAGCGCGCTGGCCACGCCGCCGCCCAGATTGCGGTTGATCGCCTCGACCACGCGCTCGGCGGTGCCATAGTCGGAGCTCTTGAGCTCCAGCGTCAGCATGCCGTTGTCCGCCTGGAACGCCGGCACCGCGCGTTCGACGATGGCTCCGTTGGCGATGCGGCCGACCGCCAGCTGGTTGATCTGTACCTTGCTGCCGTTGGCGGAGGCACCGGCGCCGCCGACCAGCAGGTTGCCCTGCGCGATCGCATAGACCTGGCCGTCAGCGCCCTTGAGCGGCGTCATCAAGAGCGTGCCGCCGCGCAGGCTCTTGGCATTGCCCATCGACGACACCACCACGTCGAGCTGGCTGCCCGGCTGCGCGAACGGCGGCAGCGTCGCGGTGACCATCACCGCGGCCACGTTCTTCAGCTGCATGTTGCGGCCGGCCGGCAGCGTGATGCCCAGCTGCGACAGCATGTTGGTCAGACTCTGCGTCGTGAACGGCGTCTGCATGGTCTGGTCGCCGGTGTTGTCCAGACCGACCACCAGGCCGTAGCCGACCAGCGGGTTGTCGCGCACGCCCTGGATGGTCGCCAGGTTCTTCAGGCGTTCGGCATGGGCGGGGCCCGCGGGCAGCAGCACGCCAAGCGCCAGCACCAGGGCGAGCGCGAGCAGCGGCAGGAGGCCCGGCGTGGAGACGCCGGATCGGCTAGGGCGGCGGCAACCGCGGAGGCAATCAGCCAAGCGCAAAGACATGACGCGAATCAGAACGGTGAAACGTTGAGGAAGAAGCGCTGCAGCCAACCCATGTTCTGCGCTTCGTCGATATAGCCCTTGGCGGTGTATTCGATGCGCGCGTCGGCCACCTGGGTCGACGGCACCGCGTTGTCGCCGGTGATCGTGCGCGGATTGACCACGCCCGAGAAACGGATGAATTCCGCGCCCTGGTTGATGGCCATCTGCTTCTCGCCGGACACCACCAGGTTGCCGTTGGCCAGCACTTCGATCACGGTGACCGTGATGGTGCCGTTGAACGTATTGGCCGCGCTGGAACCGCCGCTGGAGCGAATCCCGTTCTCGCCGCTCATGTTGGCGTTCTGGCTGGCGCCGAACAGGCCGCCGAGCGCGCGCGGCACCGCGTCGAAGGCCAGCGCCGCATTGCTGGTGCGCGAGGCGTTGGTGCCCGAGTTCTTCGACGCGTTGACGTTCTCGCTGATCACGATGGTCAGGATGTCGCCGACGTTGCGCGGGCGGCGATCCTCGAACAGCGGGTTGCCGGCGTAGGAGTTCTGATAGATCGAGCCGGTCGGCGCGATCATCGGCCGCTGCTCGGCCCGGGCCGTGGTCGGCATCTGCACCAGCGGCTCGCGCGGCATCAGCGCGCAGCCGGTGGCCAGCAGCGGCCCCAGAATGCAGGCCAGACGGCAGGCCGACCGGCCCAGACGGAACAGCATGGCGTTCATGTTCAACCCAGCTGAGTCAGGCGTTGCAGCATCTGGTCGGACGTCTGTACGGCCTTGCTGTTGATTTCGTAGGCGCGCTGGGTCTGGATCATGCTGACCAGCTCCTCGACCACATTGACGTTCGACGCTTCGACGTAGTTCTGCTGCAGGATGCCGGCGCCGTTCAGGCCGGGGACGGTCGGGTTCGGTGCGCCCGACGCGTCGGTCTGCACGTACAGGTTCTCGCCCAGGCTTTCCAGGCCGGTCGGGTTCATGAAGGTGGCCAGTTGCAGCTGGCCGACCTGCACGTTGTTGGCATTGCCCGGCTGCGTGACCGACACGGTGCCGTCGCGCGCGATCGTCAGCGAGGTCGAGTTGGCCGGGATGGCGATGGCCGGTTCGATCACGAAGCCGCTGGCGGTCACCAGCTGCCCATTCTGATCGACCTGGAACGAGCCGTCGCGGGTGTACGCGGTGGTGCCGTCCGGCAACGTGACCTGGAAGAAGCCCTGGCCGATGATGGCCACGTCCTTGGCATTGCCGGTCTGCTGCGGATTGCCCTGCGTGTGGATGCGCTCGGTGGCGACCGGACGCACGCCGGTACCGAGCTGCAGGCCCGACGGCAGCGTGGTCTGGTCGGACGACAGCGCGCCGGGCTGGCGGATCGTCTGATACATCAATTCCTCGAACACCGCGCGGCTGCGCTTGAAGCCCGTGGTCGACACGTTGGCCAGGTTGTTCGAGATCACGTCCATCTGCGTCTGCTGCGCATCGAGGCCGGTCTTCGCAATCCAGAGAGAGCGGTTCATGGTGTTCCTTCGGTGGCGGGCACGCGCGCCGGCGTGCCCTGTCGATTCATTGGTGGGTGCTTGGCGTCGGCGCTTAACGGTTCGACAGCAGCGCGTTGGCACGCTGCTCGTTGGCGTCGGCGCCCTGGATCATCTTGATCTGCATCTCGAAGCGGCGCGCGTTGGCGATCATGTCGACCATCGCCTCGACCGGATTGACGTTGCTGCCTTCGAGCGCGCCGGCGATCACGCGGACGGTCTGGTCGGTCTCCAGCGGCGCAGCGCCCGGCCGCAGCCGGAACAGGCCGTCGTCGCCGCGTGCGATCGCATCGGGCGGCGGATTGACCAGCCGCAGCCGGCCCACCTGCGCGAGGCCATTGGCGGTCTCGCCAGGGCCGCGCGCGGTGATGGTGCCGTCGTTGCCGATCGTCACCGTGGAGCCGGGCGGCACCGCGATCGGGCCGCCGTCGCCGAGCACCTGCAGGCCGTTCGAGGTCAGCAGCTGGCCGTCCGGGCCCACCTGCAGCGAGCCAGCACGGGTATAGCCTTCCGCGCCGTCGCGCCCCTGCACCGCCAGCCAGCCATTGCCCTTGATCGCGATATCGAGCGGACGCTCGGTATAGGTCAGCGGGCCGGCCTTCATGTCGGCGCCCGGCGTGCTGGCCAGCGTGAAGGCGCGGGTGGGCGTCTCCTGCCCGACCACTGGCACCGCGCGGAACATGTTGACCTGCGCGCGAAAGCCCGTGGTCGACACGTTGGCCAGGTTGTTGGCCACCGCGGCCTGCTGGTCCAGCGTCTGCTTGGCGCCCGACAGGGCGGTGTAGATCAGGCGATCCATCTGCGATTCCTATCCAATGCTTGCGGTTACCGCTGACGTGCCGATCAGATGTTGACCAGCGTCTGCAGCACCTGGTCCTGCGCCTGGATGGTCTGCGCGTTGGCCTGGTAGTTGCGCTGGGCAATGATCAGGTTGACAAGCTGGCCCGACAGGTCGACGTTCGACGCTTCCACCGCGTTCGACTGCAGCTGGCCCATGCTGCCGCCCGGCGAGCCGAGCAGCGGCTGGCCCGAGGCGCCGGTGGCGCTCCAGACGTTGTCGCCCTCGGGCTTGAGCCCTTCGACGTTGCCGAACGAGGCCATCACGACCTGGCCCAGCGACTGGGTCTGCTCGTTCGAATAGCTGCCCAGGATGGTGCCGTCCGCTTCGATCGAGAAGCCCAGCAGCGAGCCCGACGTATAGCCGTTCTGCACGATCGACTTCGGATCGTTGTCGTCGCCGAACTGGGTCGTGCCGGCCAGGTCCAGCTGGATGTTCATCGCGGCGGCTCCACCGGCGGCCGGCACGTTGACCGGAATCGTCGCGCCCGGCGCCGGCGTGACCAGCGCACCGTTCAGATCGAAGCGCATCGCGTTCGGACCCGACAGCTGCGCGCCGGTGGCGTCGGTCACGTAGACCTCCCAGTCGGTGCCCGTCGCGTCGGTTGCGCCCTTGCGGAAGTAGGCCGTGACCTGCTGCGCGTTGCCCAGCGAATCGAACACCTCGATGGTGCTGCTGTAGTTGAACATCGCGGCGGCGGGCGGGTTGCCGGCCGAGGTCGTGAACGGCACGGTCGGCGCGGTGCCGCGCGAGTCCAGGTTGTATTGCGCGGTGATGCGGTCGGTGGCCTTCGGCGCCATCTGGGCGCTGGACACCACCAGCGGTTGCGGCTGCACGCCGCCGCCCGGCTGCACGCCGGCCGGATAGCCGGTCAGCTGCAGGCCCTGCGCGTTGGTGATGCGGCCGTCGTCGGTGCGCAGGAACTGGCCGTTGCGCGAGAAGAAGACGGAACCGTCGGCGCCCACCATGCGGAAGAAGCCATTGCCGCCGGTGATCGCCACGTCCAGCGAGCGTCCGCTCGCCTCGATATTGCCCTGCGTGAACGACTGCACCACCGAGTTCACGCGCGTGCCCAGGCCGACCTTCGAGCCGGCGTAGACGTCGGCGAACTGTGCGGTCGATTGCTTGAAGCCGACGGTGTTCGCGTTGGCGATGTTGTTGCCGATCACGTCCAGATTCTGTGCCGCGGCATTGATGCCGCTGACTCCTTGACCGAAACCCATGATTTCCCCTTGTTACGCGTCGTACGAATTTGCCCGCGCCGGCGCCGGTGGCACCGCCGCGCTGGCGTTCTGTTGAATGCCGATGATTCGGATTAAAGGATCTTGCGAACGTCGTCGACCAGCGCGGTATGACCGCCGCCGATATCGACCAGCACGCCATTGGCATCGCCGCTGATGGCCTGCACCTTGCCGTAGACCAGCGCCACCGGCTGCACGCTCTTGCCGTCCGCGGTCGCGCTGACCTTGAACGTGTATTCGCCGTCCGGCACGACGCCGCCGGCGTTGTTCTTGCCGTCCCAGCTCACGTCGTGCACGCCGGCGGTCTGGCCCTTCAGGTCGATGGTGCGCACCACGTTGCCGTCCTTGTCCAGCACGTCGACGGTGACCGCGTCGGCGGTGGCCGGCAAATCGATGCCGAACTGGCTCGGCTTGCCGCCCGAGACGGCGACTTCCTTGCCCGGCACCATCACCGTGCGGCCGATCAGCGCGGCCGAATCCATCGCGCGGCTGGCGCTGACCTGGTTCAGCAGCTGGGCCAGCGTCGCGTTCATCGTCTGCATGCCGCTGACCGTGCTGATCTGCGCGAGCTGCGAAGTCAGCTGCGCGTTGTCCATCGGCTTGAGCGGATCCTGGTTGTTCATCTGCGTGACGAGCATCTTCAGGAAGTTGTTCTGCAGATCCGCGGCGCTGGACGCGCTGTTGGCCAGCTGGTTGGCGGCGCTGTTGCTGTTGTTGCTGACGGGTGGCGTGGTGGTCATCGTTGGTCCCGTTGGTCCGGTTGGTCCCGTTGAAATGGCGGAATCACTGACCGATGGTCAGCGTCTTGAGCATCATGTTCTTGGCGGAGTTCAACACCTCGACGTTGGCCTGGTAGGACCGCGACGCCGAGATCATGTTGACCATCTCCTCCACCGGATTGACGTTGGGCATCACCACGTAGCCGTCGGCGTTGGCCAGCGGATGGGTGGGGTTGTGCACCATGCGCGGCGGCGACGGGTCTTCCATCACGCCGCGCACCTGCACGCCGCCGATATCGGCCTGGCCGGGCGTCGGCGCGAGGCCGAACACGACCTGCTTGGCGCGGTACGGCTGGCCGTTGGGCGCCACCGCGCTGTCCGCGTTGGCCAGGTTCGAGGCCGTGACGTTCATGCGCTGCGACTGGGCGGCCATCGCCGAACCGGTCACGTCGAAGATATTCATTGCGGGCATGGCTTCCTCACGACTGGATGGCGGACAACATGCCCTTGATCTTCGCGTTCATCACCGTCAGGCCGAACTCGTACTTGACCGAGTTGTCGGCGAACGCCACCCGCTCGGTGTCCATCTCGACGGTGTTGCCGTCGATGCTCGATTGCATCGGAATGCGGTACGCCAGTTCGAACTCGCTGGCGACCGAGGCCTGCCCCGGCAGATGGCGCGTCGACGTGGTCGACAGCGACACGCCGTTGGCCTGCCGCCCCCGCTCGACCGATTCGGACAGCTGGCTGGCAAAGTCGAAGTCGCGGGCCTTGAAGCCCGGCGTATCGGCATTGGCGATATTGGCGGCGATCACCGATTGCCGCTGATTGCGCAAGTTCAACGCTTCCTGCTGGAAACGGAACGACGCATCGAGTCTGTCGATCATGTCCGTATCTCGCTATCTCTCGCTATCGAGGAACGTGTGACGAAACCACGCGCCCCTGCGTCGGCAAAGGCGTGAGGGCGGCCGGGATCGGACCCGGCCTTCTTTACGGGTGCCATCTTAGGTGCCGGCTGGCCAGTGCAATCGGATGAATAAGACGGGGAAACGTGCGCATTTCGGGCGGAGGGCGCGCGGGCCGCTGCCTACAATGAGGTCTCGTTGCCGGACGCTTGTCGCCTCCACGCGCGCCTGCCGCGCGCGCCCGCGTACGGCCTGCCGCCTTGTTTCTTGACTTTCCGTTTCGCCTGCCGGGATCACGCCATGTTTCGCACGCACCGATCGGCATCACGCCGCCTCGCCTTGCTGGCGCTCTGCGCGGCGCTGCCATGCACCGCCGCGCTGGCGGCCACCGCCACGACACCCGTCACGACATCCGCCTCGCCGTCCCAGGCTGCGCAGCCGTCGCCGTTCACCGACGATCCGGTGCGCGTCGCGGTCGAACAGTTCCTGCTGCGCGAGACCGCCGGGCTGCCGGGCAAGGCCAGCATCCAGGTGGTGCCACCGTCGGGCGGGCGCGCGCGCGAATGCGTGGCGCCGCAGCCGTTCCTGCCGGGCGGCGCGGCGGCCTGGGGCCGGGTTTCGGTTGGCGTGCGCTGCGGCGGAGAGCGGCCATGGACACGCTACGTGCAGGCACGCGTCTCGGTGGTGGCTGATTACTATGTCGCCGCGCATGCGCTGGCGCCGGGCCAGCCGATCGGCCCGGCCGATCTGGAACGGCGCGAAGGCGATCTTGCCGGGCTGCCGCGCGCCGTCGTCACGGACCCGGCGCAGCTCGAGGGCGCGGTCACGGCCAACCGGATCGCGGCCGGCTCGCCGCTGCGGATGGACATGGTCCGGAAGGCGATCGCGGTCAAGCAGGGGCAGATGGTCGCCGTGACCATCGAAGGCGAGGCCTTCCAGATCCGCAGCGAGGGAAAGATCCTGGCGGACGCCGCCCCTGGCAACACCGTCCAGGTCCGGCTCAAGAGCGGGCAGGTGGTCAATGGGCTGGTGCGGGACGCCGACACGGTGGTGCTGCAGCAATAGCCGCCGCCATAGCCCAGCCATAGCCCCACCCGCAGCCCCAGCCGTCGCCACAACGTCGTTACAGCGTGTCACAATTCGCGTCCTAAAGTTTGGCCACGCCCCGCCGTTAAGCTGAGCAAACCCAGCAAGGACATCCCGTGAAGATCCACCAATCGACCCTGCCGCGCACCGGCGAAGGTGCCGCTGAAAGCACTGGACGCACCGCGTCTAGCCCCGTGCCGGGCGCCGCACTGTCCGCGAGCGGCCTGACCATGAGCCCCCTCGGCACCCAGGTGCGCGATATCGGTTCGCGTCTGGCCCATGAGGCCGACGGCGATATCGATCAAGCCAAGGTGGACGAGATCCGCCAGGCCATCGCCGAAGGGCGCCTGAAGATGGACCCGAGCAAGATCGCCGACGGTCTGCTGGCCACGCTGCGCGAGCTGACACAGGACGGCGGCCGCTGATCAGGCTGAACCGGCTGATCTCACTGAACCCGTAGACCCTACCCCCACCGATTTCCTTCGACTTCGCGCCCATGAGCCAAGCCCTGATCGCCAGCATGCAGCGGGAAACGCAAGCCATCGCGGCCTTCGTCGATGCCCTGCAGCAGGAACGGACCGCGATTCGCGCCGGCGACTTCCAGTCGCTGGGCGAGCTGGTGCAGAACAAGCAGGAACTGGCGCAACAGATCGCGCAGCTCGGCACCGCACGCCAGGCGCAGATGGCCGCGCTCGGCATCCGCGTCGGCAGCGGCCGGCAACTGGTGGGATTGCATATCGACGAAGGCGTCGCCGCCGCGTGGCGCACGCTGGTACTGACCGCGCGCGGCGCGGCGGAGGCCAATACGCTGAATGGGGCCGTGGTGTCGGCGCACCTGGAATACACACAGGACGCGCTGCAGACGCTGCGCCAGCGCGGCGACACGGCCACGGTCTACGGCCGCAACGGCCGGGCACAGGCCGGTCCGCGCGGCGTCAGCCTAGCCAGCGGCTGATTCTCTCTCTGGGGAGAAGAGGTGGTTGCAGCGCCGCCACATAGCGGCCGCCCGCGGCCCTCTCCCCCACCCCTCTCCCGCAAGCGGGAGAGGGGCGAATATCCGGGGCGTCCGGTTCTTCCCGCTTCGTTTTCCCTCGCCGAAAGCGTGCTCCCTCTCCTCCTCAGCGGGAGAGGGTTGGGGAGAGGGAGGTGGTTGCAAGCGCCACCACATAGCAAGCTGCCCTCTCCCCCGCCCCTCTCCCGCAAGCGGGAGAGGGGCGAACCCCACCCTTCACGCGGTCGGCTCGACCGTGCTGGCGCGCCTTCCCCGCGCCTCCAGCAGGAAATATCCCACCACCGCCGGCAGCATCGGCAGCAGGTAGTACATTGCCCGATAGGCCAGCAATGCGGCCAGCAGCGCGTGGTGCGGCACGCGGTCGCCCAGCAGCACGACGAATACCGTCTCGAGCACGCCCAGGCCCGCCGGAATATGCGCGACCGCGCCGGCGATGCTGCCGATCAGCACCACGCCCAGCACCACCAGCAGCGGCACCGACGATGGCAGCAGCGTCTGGATGATGGCCGAGATGGTCAGCCAGTTGGTTATCGACAGCGCGCACTGCATCACCGCGAACCGCAACGGCGGCAGATGGAAGGCATGGCCGCGTACCGTCCAGCGGCGCCGCCGCGCCCTGGCGCACGCGACCAGATACGCGGCGACCGCGGCCAGCAGCGCAAACCCCGCGATCTGCAGCAGCGTGGCATTGAGCCCCCACTCGGGCGGCAGCACCACGGTGCGGGCAGCCAGCACCGCGCCGAGCAGCGCCAGATAGCCGATCCAGTTGCTGACCACGCCGATCGTATAGACCGACGCGATCTGCGCGCCCGACAGTCCCGCCCCGGAATAGAGCCGATAGCGAATGCCGAGCCCGCCGACCAGCGCGCCCAGGTTCAGATTGAAGGCATAGCTGACGAAGGCGATCACCAGTACGCGCGGCGACGACAGCCGATGCCGCGCATACCAGCGGCCCAGCAGGTCGAACGCCGAATGCCAGAAATAGCTCAGCACGACCAGCAGCGCAGCCGGCGTCAGCGTGCGGTAGTCGTATTCCTGCAGCGTGACCCAGACTTCGGCCCATTCGACCTCGGCAAGCTTCCTGACCACCAGCACCACCACCAGCGCGACGAAGACGATGCCCAATACGCGGCGCACCTGCGCCCAGCGGCTGCGCCGCCGTGTTCTCGTGTGGTGGTCAGTCGCCTGTCGTGCCGTCATCTGGTTGTCGTGGTCGATTTGCCGTCGTCGTATTGCCGTCATCCTTCCGCGTCATCCCTTTGTACCGTCAACTATTCCGCTCCACCGGCGTCCCGCTTCAGGACCGGAAATCGCCAGGGCCGGCGCGACGGCTCGGCGGTGGCCACCACCAGCTTCGGCGTGTGGGCCGGCAGCCAGCCCGCCCATGCGGGGAAGCGGCGCAGGAAGTGGAACATCAGCGTGGTCGCCGCCAGCTGCAGCGGCGCGCGCCGCGTCTGGCGATTCGGCGGGATCTCGCGGCACGCATTGGCCATCAGCGTGTCGAGGTTCTCGCGCAGGCCGCGGGCGAAGCCGGCGTCGCGAATCACCAGATTGGCTTCGAGATTCAGCGACAGGCTCAGCGGGTCGAGATTGCTGGAGCCGACGGTGGACCAGTCACGGTCGATCACCGCGACCTTGCCGTGCAGCGGCCGCTCGCAATATTCGAAGATGCGCACGCCGGCGTCTTGAAGATGGGCGTACAGCATGTCGGCCATCCGCTTGACCCACAGCATGTCGGGGTTGCCCTGCAGGATCAGCCGCACGTCGACGCCGCGCTGCGCGGCCTCGCAGATCGCGTGCAGCACGCGATAGCCGGGCAGGAAGTAGGCGTTGGCGATCACCACCTGGTGCCGCGCGGCGCGGATCGCCTGCAGGTACTCCCATTCGATATCGGTCGGATGCGCGTCGTTGTCCCGCGTGACCAGCCACGCGGCCATGGTGCCGGCCGGCGGCGGAGGCGGGACCGCGGGCACTTCGACGTCGCCCGGCGGCAGCGTCTGCGCGAGGAAGCGATGCACCTCGTGGGCGACCGGTCCCTCCACCTCGACCGCATAGTCCTGCTTGGCCTGCGGACCATGGTCGGTCAGGTGCTGCGCGGAGAAGTTGATACCGCCGATGAAGGCGATCCGTCCGTCGATCGCCACCAGCTTGCGATGCAGCCGGCGGAACAGATTGGTCCGCACGCCGAGCAGCCGCCGGCGTGGCGCGAAGATGTGGAAGCGCACGCCCGCGGCGACCATGCCGGCGACGAACTCCGGCGGCAGATCGGGCGAGCCGTAGCCGTCGACCGTGATCGCCACATGGACACCGCGTTTTGCCGCGGCAATCAAGGCCTCGCGCAGCGCCACGCCGACGCGGTCGTCGAACAGGATGAAGGTTTCCAGCAGCACGCTGGTCCGGGCGGCGGCGATCGCGGCAAAGACGCGCGGGAAATATTCGTCGCCGTTCTCCAGCAGGCGGATGCGATTACCGCTGGTTCGGTTGGGGCTCATTTCGATGTCTCGCTGCCAAATTCTCCATTGGCAACAAGCACATTCAATGCCACCCGCTCCGAGCCGGCAAGTCCACCGCAAATCACGTCGTCACGACGGCGACTTCGCGGTCACCTGGCCGCTTGGGCAGCGCCCGCCATTCAGCGATAGCTGACCGTGATCTGGCTGGCCTGTCCTTGCAGCACGGGGCTCAGCGGCCCCTGTCCCGGAATGCGGAACGCAAAGACGAAACCCTTGTCGGCATCATCCCCGCGGAAGGCATCGGTCTTGCCCTCGGGCCCCGGCAGCATCACGCAGCGGTTGGCATTACAGAGATAGGCTTGCAGATTTGGCGGTGGCACACGGGCAAAACGGTAACGCCAGCGCACCGCGGTGATCACCCCTTCGGCCTGTGTCAGAAAGCCGCTGGGTAGGATAGGCGCCGACAAGGCCCGCACGCCGCGGCCGTACAGCGCCGGTGCGGACACCGAGGCCGTCCACGCATGGCGCGAGTCGGCACCGAAGTTCGTATGCATCAGCGGCGAGGCGACGACGGCGGTCGACGTCATCGCCGCGGCGACCGCCGCGATCGACCGGAACATGCGAGCTGCCGTGCCAGCCATCACAGCAGCCCGCGCAACTGGCTGCGCAGCCGGTTGATCGCCTGGCTGCGGATCTGGCAAACGCGCGATTCGGTGACCTCGAGCACCGCGCCGATTTCGCGCAGGTTCAGCTCCTGGTCGTAGCACAGCGACAGCACCAGCTTCTCGCGTTCGGGCAGCCGTTCGATCGCGCGGATCAGCGCGCCGCGCATGCCGCTCTCCATCAGCAGCGTCAGCGGATTGCCGTCCTCGCTGACGGTCAGGTGGCGATCGAGGAAGTCCTCCTCGCCGGAGCGCTCGAAGTCCTCGTAGTGCAGCAGCTGGCAGCCATAGACCTCGTTGAGCATGCTCTGGTATTCGTCCAGCGGCATCTCGAGTTCTTCGGCGACCTCCGAGTCCAGCGGCGTGCGGCCGAGCTTCTGCTCCAGCGCGCGCACGGTCCGTTCGATCCGGCGCGTCGACTGGCGCAGGCTGCGGGACTGCCAGTCATTGGCGCGTACCTCGTCGAGCATCGCGCCGCGGATACGCTGGCTGGCATAGGTCTCGAAGCGCGCGCCGTGGGTGTCTTCGTAGCGCCGGGCGGCATCGAGCAGGCCGATCATGCCGGCCTGGATCAGGTCGTCCAGTTGCACGCTGGCCGGCAGCTTCGCCGCCAGCTGCAGGGCGATGCGCCGGACCAGCGGCGCATGGGTCTGGACGGTGTCGGTCTGTTCGAGCTTTCCCTGGATCGTGTACATGGTGGAATTCTCGCGAGTGCTAGCAGGCCATCGCCGATGCGGGCGGCGCGGCGCTGGCGACAACGGTCGAGGCGCCAGGAGGGCCCGCAGCGGGCATCGGTTCGGGATCGGGTGAAAGAGGCCAGCCAGCGATGCTGGCGGCAAGTCGGCGCAGCATGGCGGTGGCCGGCGCGCCCGGGAAGGCGTCGACCACGCCGCGCGACAGCGCCGTGCCGCGCGCGACCAGCGGGTCGGCCGGCAGCACGCCGGCGCAGCGCGCCTGCACGCCCAGGTACTGGCCCGCGGTGCGCGCCAGATTGCCGGCGATGGCCATCGCCGACGCTTCGCTGGCGGCGCCGTTGACCACCAGCTCGAACTGCCGGCAGGCGTAACGATGATGCAGCCGCTTGATGCAGGCATAGGCGGCGGTCAGCGATTCGCGCTCGGGCCGCATCACCACCACCAGGTTGTGCGCGGCGCCGGCGAAGCGTGACAGCGCGCCATCGGCGCCGACTCGTGCGTCGGTAACGACGGTGCGAAAGTCCTGCAGCGCCTGCAGCGAGCCCCACGCCGTCGCATCGCCGGGCAGCAGCGCCGGCATGCCGGCTTCGCGGCGACCGACCGCGGCATCGGCCGCGACGGTGCCGGCGAGCACCTGGGCCAGCGTGCCCGAGGGCGCGGCACCGGCAAGGCGCGTCGCGCGCGCGTGCGGCAGGTCCTCATCGACCAGCAGCACGCGCTCGCCCTGCAGCGCCAGCGCATGCGCGAGGCCCAGCGCGACCGTGGTCGCACCGGCACCCGGCTCGCAGGCGAACACGGCGATACGGCGGGTGGCGCGCGGCGCCAGCATGCGGCGCAGGCTTTCGGCCTGATCGACGGCAAGCATGTTCAATCAGTCTCCAAGCGCGGCCAGGTCGAACTTCGCCGACGCGTTCTCTTGCGTGCCCGCGGCGCTCCGCGTCATCCGTTGGGCGAGGTGCTGCGCGGATTCGGGCAGCGCCGGAGTGGGCGGTGCAGTGGCCGCATCGGCATGGGTCGCGACGTGGATCGCGGCGATCGGCGCATCCGCAGCACGCTGTTCGTTCGAGCCGGTAGCCGGCGACGACGCCGCGGCGTTGCGACCCGGGAAGTTCTCCAGCACGTCGAGCAAGGCCAGCAGGCGGCCCAGTCCTTCGAGCAGCGCGGCGGCGCCGGGCGCCGCGTCCCTGGCGGCCGACCGGCCTGCCTGGCCGGCCAGTCCTGCCAGGCAGTCGATCGCCGCCTGGGCCGGCGCATGCGCCAGCCGCAACGCGGTCATGCCTGCCTGCAGCGCGACCAGCGCATCGACGTCAAAGGCCTGCGGCGACATGCCGGCCGGGCGGCCGAGATGGTCCAGCGCATGGCGCAGCGTGCGGCATTGCAGCGCCGCGGCCTCGCCCCAGCGTGCCCACTGAGCGAGCTGCGCGCCGGCGCCGGCGAGCGCCGGATCGGCCAGCAGATAGTCGACGGCCAGCGTCTGGCCGCTGTCGCGCTCGATGGTCCGCGCCACCAGCAGCACGGCCTCGATGCCGCCTTCGGTGGCGGTGCCGCGCGCGGCGCGGGCCTGCCCTTCGAGCACGCGCACCCTGGTCTGCGCAACCCATTGCACCGCGTCGCGGTCGCGCCAGCGCAGTTCGGCCTGCGCGTGGAAAGTCAGCGTGTCGGCCAGCGCATCGAGCTTCCATGCCGTGCCGTCGCACAGCACGCGCGTGCTCTTGCGCGCTGCCGCCAGCCAGCGTTCGCCGCTCGACTGCCAGCGTTGCAGCGTAGCGCCGGCCGGCATCGTATCGAGCAGATGGACGACGGTACGGCGTGCGGCCAGCGCGGCGCGCCAGTCCGCCATCTCGGTGTCCCAGCCGCCGGCCTGCTGCGTGCGCGCCAGCGGCGTCACGGTGGCCATCAGCGGCATGCCGTCACGGTCGCCGAGCCACAGCGTGTGCTGCCACGGCTGCGGCGCGCGGCGGCCCGGCACCGCGCAGGGGAGCGTCACCGAGGCGGACAGCACGAAGTGTTCGCAATGCCGGCTGGCGTCCTGGCAGACGGCATCGCGGACCTGGCGTACCAGCGGACGCAGCTCGGTCGGGGCGGCTTGGCCCTGGCCGCGGCTGGCCCACAGCTCGCGCAGCAGCGCAAAGCCATAGGGGCCATCGCGCAGCGCGTTGACGCACGCGCCGACGGCATGGCCGCTGTCGGCGATCGAGCGCAGCACGTCGTGGGCTTCGCTGCGCGCGCCGTGGCTCGCGTCGGCGGTATCGTCGGCGCCTTGCGCCGCCAGCGCGCGGCGCGCGGCCTGCGCGTCGGCAAACACGGAGCCGCGCCGCGGCATCAGGAAGGCGCGCTCGACCAGCGCGTCGCCGCGCGCCAGTTCCAGATGCTCCGGCACGCGCTGGCCGGTCGACGCGTAGAACACCGGCAGCCGGTGCCGGATCACGACATCGAGCACCGAGCCCAGATGGGTGGCCTCGTCGAGCTTGCTGATGATGCAGCCGTCGATGCCGGCGCCCGGCGCGGCATCGTGGCGGTAGGCGTGCACCACCTCGTTGAGCGTATCGCCGTGGCTGGCGCCATTGAGCAGCAGCACGCGCTGCACCGGCGCCGGCGCGCCGGCCAGCATCGCGATCTGCTCGGACAGGTTGCGGTCGCGCTGGCTCATGCCGACGGTGTCGATGATCACCAGATGCTTCTGCGACAGCGCGCCCAGCGCGAGACGCAGATCCGACGCATCCTTGACCGCGTGCACCGGCACGCCGAGGATGTCGCCGTAGATCCGCAGCTGCTCGTGCGCGCCGATCCGGAAGGTGTCGGTGGTCAGCAGCGCGAGCTTGTCGGCGCCATGCTTCAGCACGAAGCGCGCGGCCAGCTTGGCGGTGGTGGTGGTCTTTCCGACCCCGGTGGGGCCAACCAGCGCCAGCACGCCGCCCTGGCCGAACAGCGCGTCCTCGTCGGCCAGCACCGGCACCTTGCTGGCGATCTCCTGGCGGATCCAGCCCATCGCGGCCGGACGGTCGTAGCCGGCCGGCAGCCGCGCCAGCAGCGTGCGCGCCAGTTGCGCGGAAAAGCCCGCGCCGACCAGCCATTCGAACAGCGACTCGCGCAGCGGATCGGCCGCGGCGGCCGGCACGGCGGGGACCGCGATGCCCGACAGCTGCCGCTCGATCAGCGCGCGCATCGATTGCAGTTCGCCGCGAATGCCGTCGATGTCCTCCGCGGCCGCGGCCTGGATCGGCTCGCGCAGCGGCGGCTGGAACCGAGGCGCGCTGTCCGAGATCGCGCCCAGATCGGTATCGCGCATGGCCACGATCTCGACGCCGCCGTCGACGGTGCGGTTGGACAGCACCACGGCGTCCGGCCCCATGGCTTCGCGCACCTGGCGCAAGGCTTCGCGGCCGTTGGCCGCCACAAATTTGGCTACGCTCATGTTTCGCGACCCTTGTTTCAGCGGGATCCAGCGGCACCGCCGCTCGTGGCAATCATTCGATGTTCGGTTGTCCGGCACCGCGGCATCGCTGGCCGCGATGGTGTCGGCATGCGGCCGACGGGCACAGGCCGGTCTGTTCTCGCGTGGTGGCGACGGACGTCTCGCGCAGGAAGGAGGGAGCGGGACGTTGCGGGGATCGCCGCATTCGGCTATCGACACCACGTGGCGAAGCGGCAGCCGGCCTCTTCGACGTGTCGATTATGCGAGCGGGGGTCTCGTGCTATTGGGCTGAATAGGCGGGGGATTGCGGCGCTATTTGGGCGATGACGGCGCCGCACGTCCTCGTCTCCGGGTTAACGGCAGCGCCCAGCAATTATTTCGGTCCCTGATGAGAAACAGGCGACAGGGAGTGCTCCTGTCGCCTGCGATCGCACCGCGGCTGCGGCGCCGCCCCCCCGACGATCGGACTCAGCCCGCGCCGCCGATCATCGCGGTAATACGGATATTGCGGTTGTCCGGCACCTCCGCGTGCGACAGCACCCTGAGCTGCGGCATGGTCCGCCGCAGGAAGCGGGACAGCAACGGCCGCAGCGCATGCGGGACCAGCAGCACCGGATCGAGGCCCATCTGCTCCTGGCGGGCCACCGCGGCCTGCGCCTGCTGCACCAGCGCATCGGCCAGGCCGGGCTCGATGCTGCCGCCCGAGTTCAACGCCTGCGACAGCACGCGCTCGAGGCCGGCATCCAGGCCGATCACCTGCAGGTCGGCACCGTTGGGGAACCACTGCTGCGTGATCGCGCGGCCCAGCGCCATGCGCACCAGCGCGGTCAGCTCGTTGGGGTCGCTGATCTTCGGCGCATGTTCGGCGATCACATCGAGGATCGTGCGCATGTCGCGGATCGGCACACTCTCGTCGAGCAGGTTCTGCAGCACCTTCTGCAGCGACGTCAGCGTGATCGTCTTGGGCACCAGGTCCTCGGTCAGCTTCGGCGAATCCTTGGCGATACGGTCCAGCAGCGCCTGCACTTCCTGGCGGCCCAGCAGCTCGGCCGCGTGCTGGTGGATCAGATGGTTCAGGTGCGTGGCGACCACGGTGCTGGCGTCGACCACGGTGTAGCCGAGCGCCTGCGCCTGTTCCTTGATGCCGCTGTCGATCCAGACCGCCGGCAGGCCGAACGCCGGATCGCGCGTCGGCGTGCCGGGCAGCGTGCCGCTGACCTGGCCCGGATCGATCGCCATCCATTGGCCGGGCACCGCCTCGCCGTAGCCGATCTCGACGCCCTTGAGCGTGATGCGGTAGGCGTTGGGCTTCAGTTCCAGGTTGTCGCGGATATGCACCACCGGCACCAGGAAGCCGACCTCCTGCGCGACCTTCTTGCGGATGCTCTTGATCCGGCCCAGCAGCTCGCCGTTCTGCGCGCGGTCGACCAGCGGAATCAGCCGGTAGCCGACTTCCATGCCCAGCGGATCGACCAGCGTGACGTCGTCCCAGGTCGCCTCGGTGTTCTCGTTGGCCAGCGCGGCGGGCGTACGCTCTTCGCGCTTGGCGGTTTGCTTGGCAGCCAGCTGGCGCTTGCTGACATAGGTACCGAACCAGACCAGCCCGCCGGCCAGCAGCAGGAAGGCAATGTGCGGCATGCCGGGGATGATGCCCAGCAGGCCGATAATGCCGCCGGTCAGGTACAGCACGCGCGGATCGGAGAACAGCTGGCCGGTCAGCTGCTCGCCGACGTCCTGGTCGTTCGACACGCGCGAGACGATGACACCGGCGGCGGTCGAGATTACCAGCGCGGGGATCTGGGCAACCAGGCCGTCGCCGATGGTCAGCAGCGTGTAGTTGCGCACCGCGGTCGAGAAGTCCAGGTCGTGCTGCACCATGCCGACCACCATGCCGGCGAACACGTTGATGAACATGATCAGCAGGCCGGCGATCGCATCGCCGCGCACGAACTTGCTGGCACCGTCCATCGCGCCGTAGAAGTCCGATTCCTGCGCGACCTCGGCGCGGCGCTTGCGCGCGCCCTCTTCGTTGATCAGGCCGGCGTTCAGGTCCGCGTCGATCGCCATCTGCTTGCCCGGCATCGCGTCCAGCATGAAGCGCGCGCCGACCTCGGCGATACGGCCCGCGCCCTTGGTGATCACCATGAAGTTGATCACGACCAGGATCGCAAACACCACGATGCCGACCGCGAAGTTGCCGCCGACCAGGAAGTGGCCGAAGGCCTCGATCACCTTGCCGGCCGCGTCGGGGCCGGTATGGCCCTCGAGCAGCACCACGCGGGTGGAGGCGACGTTCAGCGACAGCCGCAGCAGCGTCGAGAACAGCAGCACGGCCGGAAACGCGGCGAAGTCCAGCGGACGCTGCGTGTACATGCCGACCAGCAGCACCATGATCGACAGCGCGATATTGAAGGTGAACAGCAGATCGAGCAGGAATGGCGGCAGCGGCAGCACCATCATGCCGAGGATCATCACGATCAGCAGCGGCCCGGCCAGTGCCTTCAGCTGGCCGGCGGACTGCCCGCCGGGCAGTCGGAACAGCGAGTTCAATGCATTCATGCGCGGCTTTCCGGTACGGCAAGTTCGTCGGGCACCGGCAGGCCGGTCGGGGCTTCGGGCAGCGGCCCGTTGGCGTGGTGCCAGTGTTTCAGTTGGTAGACCCAGGCCAGCACCTCCGCCACGGCGGTGTACAGCCCGGAAGGAATCTCGTGGCCCAGCTCGACATGGCGGTGCAGCGCGCGCGCCAGCGGCGGCGCGGAGAGGATCGGCACGCGATGCTCGGCGGCCAGCTCGCGAATGCGCGCGGCGACCTCCTCGGTGCCCTTGGCGACCACGCGAGGCGCGCCCATGCGGCCTTCCTCGTAGCGCAGCGCCACGGCGAAATGGGTTGGGTTGGTGACCACCACGTCAGCCTTGGGTACCTCGGCCATCATCCGGCGCCGCGCCATCTGGCGTTGCAGCTGACGGATCCGGCCCTTGACGTGCGGGTTGCCCTCGCTTTCCTTGTGCTCCTGCTTGACCTCTTCCTTGGTCATGCGCAGCTTCTTGAAGTAGTCCCAGAATTGCCAGGGCACGTCGATCGCGGCCACCAGCAGCAGCGAACCGGCGGCCAGCGCGCAGCACAGCAGCACCAGCTCGAGCAGGCGCAGCAGCGCCTCCTGCACCGGCGCGTTCATCAGCGCCACGGCGTCCGGCAGATGGCGCCACAGCACCCAGAAGCCGATGCCGCCGACCAGCAGCGACTTGGCGACGGCCTTGGTCAGCTCGACCAGCGACTGCGCCGAGAACAGCCGCCCCAGCCCCTTGAGCGGGGACAGCCGGGAAAAATCGGGCAGCAGCGACTTGGTCGAGAACAGCCAGCCGCCGAGCACCATCGGCGCCAGCAGCGCGGCGACGGCGAACAGCAGCAACAGGGGCAGCACCCCCAGCAGCGATTCCCACACCAGTTGCGCGAAGCCGGACAGCATGCGGGCCGGATCGTGCGCCACGGCGGGCTCGAACGACAGCGCGGCGCGCATCACGGTATCGAGCTTGCGGCCGAGCATCCCGCCCAGGCCCCACAGACCTGCCACGCCGGCCATCAGCATCACGAAGGTGCCGAGCTCGCGCGAACGCACCACCTGCCCCTCCTCGCGCGCCTTTTCCAGGCGCCGGGGTGAGGCGGGTTCGGTTTTCTCGAGATCGCTTTCTTCGGACATGGCCGCTCCGTGGCGAAGCGGCATGCCGCCCTTCGACGGGGTCGATTATCGGAGCGGGGGAGCACCGCCATTAGGGGAAATAGGCGGGGGATTGCCACGCTATTTGGCCGATGGCAGGGGGGCGCGGGCACGCAGCGCCGCGAGAACGGTTCGATCACAGAGGTTAACGGCGGTCCTGCGGGATTCTTTCGGGATGGCGGCGTGCCGGCGGGCGATTGCGGTAAATCCGGGGCAATTCGAAAAGAGCCGGTGATGGCATGCCGCTATGGTGCCCGGCTCGATCCCTTGTCCGGCCGGGGCGGGCCACACCGCAGCGCGAAAGCGCGGCGACACGACGGAGGCAACCATGCCCTTCCAATTCCTTATCTCTTCATCCGGCGAAGCGATCGCCGCAGCCCACGCCAATCCCGAGCCGGCGCAACATGCCACCGGCAATGGCACCCTGGCCCAGGGCGCCGGGCGCATCGCGCTCGATACCCTGCCCGAATGCATGCTGCGCCAGATCGTCGAGCGGCTGCGCGGCGCGGCCATCGTGGCGCTGTCGCGGACGTCCAGGCGCATGCATGGCCAGCTCGATCGCGACTTCGTCGCACCCGTCCGACTGCGCGAGCGATTGAAGTGGATCGTCTCGAACTCGGCGTTCCAGCGAGCGCTCGGCGACATCGCCCAGCTGGCCCCGGCGGATCGCTGTTCGCTGTTGAACCGGATGCCGGTCGAACAGCTCCATCCGGCCATCCAGATGCGCGCCGATATGGCCCGGTTCGCACTGCTCCACACCGCCGCGCCGGCGCAAACTACGCGCCCGGCGAACGGCAGTGCCCATCGCGCGCCGCTTGTTGACATCGCGCAGCGGCCGGTCCCGGCCCTGCTCGATATCGCGCTGGCCCTGGACGCGGACGCACGCGTCCCGGCGCTGACCGGCCTGGCCGCCAGGGCGTCGAGGAACAAGGAACGATGGCGCGACCTGCTCGAAGGCATGCTGGCGGCTGCCCACGAGCGCAAGGGACGCGCCGGCGTGGCCAGCCTGGCCGAACGCGTGCAATTGCTGACGGCGGTCGCCGAGGCACTGGCCGATCCGTCGCGTTATGTCGTGCGGATGGCGTGCCGCGCGTCGCTTTGGCATCGCGTCTTCGACGAAGCCCGGGCGTTACCGCCGGCAGCGCGGCCGCCGATCTGGCTGGCGCTGGCAGCAAGCGCGGCATGCGACTTCGCCGCTGCGTTGGAACAGGACATGGCCGCCGAGCCGCGCGACACCTGTTGGTACCGCATCATCGGCGCGATCGGCAACCAGATGCCGGCGGACCAGGCCAATGAGGCCCTGGTCGCCATGCTCGACCGGATCGACGGGCTCGACGAGATCACCTCCAGGCCGGCGCCCTATATCGCCTTGATGGAAGCGGCAAGCCGGCTGCCCGACGCGCGCGCCGTCCTCGTGATGAACCGGGTGGTCGAGCAGGCGTTCCGCATGAATTCCGTAGCGGTTTACGAGCGGATCTGGGAGGCGGTATTCGGGGCGTCGCGCGGGCTCGAGCCCGCGCTGCAACAGCAGGTCCTGGTCGCGCTCGGCCAGCGCTTGCCGGACGCCGACGGTCGCCTGCAACGCTGGTTCGCGCTGAGCGACCGCGTTGCCGCCCTGCCACGCGCGCTGCGGCGCGAGCCGTTGCTGGCCCTGGTCGATGCCGAGCTGAGCACGGACGTGCCGGCCGGCTTCGCGGTACCGCGCCTGATGGGCTTACTTGAGGAACTCGATCTGGACGATCGGCCCACGTTGCTGTCGGGCCTGCTCCAGGTGTATGACGACGACCCCCGCCATTGGTCCGATATGGTCAACGCGGCGGTCGATCTGCCGCGGCGCATGCGCCGCGACCCCTTCGCCGCGATCGCGCACAAGCTGCTGGTCACGCGCGAGCCGTTGCCCGACACACCACCGCCGCAGCGAGCCGACGACACTGCCGCGGCCGCACCAGGCGATGTCTCGCTCGCGGCCTGGCCCGTCAGCGAGCGTCAGGCGCGGCGACAATTCACCGAGCTGCTGGGCATGCTGACGTGGGCGGATCGCGGCTTCGTATTGATGGCCATGGCGCCTTACGCCTCCGTCCACCGATTTACCTGGCTGATCGACGAAGGGCTGTACTTGCCCCGCAGCGGACGCCACGAAGTCAGGCTGTTCACGACGCTGGCGGAACGCGCCACGCGGCTCACCGAACCGCGCGACGCCGCGCAGATACTGCCGGCGCTCGCCACGGCGATTCGCACGTTGCAACCGGACCAGTGCGCCTCCGCGTTGTACTGGCTGCACGATGCCTGCCAGAAGGCCGACATGATCCACCTCTTCGCGCCGGTATGGGCGCATTTCCATGCGTCGCTGCCAGTCGAGGATGAGCCACCGGCCGCCGACGGCAATCGGCTCAAACGCAAGGCACGGGACCGGCCAGCCGATGCGTGAACGGCGCGAAATCCCATCCCAGGCGCCATGCCTTCCCTTCTGATCGCCCTGTCTGCCGCCATGCCACTGACCGCTACGCCCCCTTCCCCTGCCACCGCACACCCTGAAGGCCTCGGCACCAACGACCATGTGCTCGAATATGTCGCCACCTGGCTGCACAAGGCCGACAAGGTCCGGCTGGCCCGGGTCAATCGCCATATCCATGCCGTGATGGAGCGGCTGTTCACCGCTCCCGCCCGGGTCAAGGACCGCATCCGATGGACCCGCTCGCTGACACAGCTGCATGCGCGCTGTGCGGAAATCGCGGCACTGCCCAAGCCATGGCATGCGGCTCTCCACGAGCGCCTGTTCCAGTGCGTCACGACGCGATGGAGGATCCTGGACGACGAAGCCAGCCGCATACTGGCACCGTTTCGCCCCGCCGTGGCCGCGGGCACCCGCATCCAGCATGCCGGTCGTCCCGCTTTCGTGACCGACATGCTTGCCCTCCCGCCGGGCGATTGCAGCCGGGCACTGGCCGCCTGCGTATCCGACAGCAAGGGCGGCGTTCTGGCGGAAATGCCGCTGCGGCAATGGCTGGCCATCGCGGACGATGCACCGGACGAGCAGGACGCCATCGCGCTGCTGGCCGCCATCGGCACCTACGCCAGCGCTCCCGATCGCGCATCGGGGACGCGCTGGCTCGAGACGCACGCCTGCCTGTTCGAGCGGCAACAAGCCCTGGCATCGCGAGGCGAGCCCGCGTGCGCGCTTCGTACGAAGCTGCTGTGCGCATCGGCGCTTGGCCTGGAGGAGGCGAATCCTGGCGATCTTCTTGGAGTGACGGTGGCCGATCGCCGCGCGCGCTGGGATGCGCTGCTCCATTGCGCCACCGAGCTGCCGGCGCAGTCATGCGCCGAGGTATTGATGGCACTAGGTCGCAGCGTGCGAATGGATGCCACGCATCCGCTGCCGGAGACATCGCTGCCGCGCTGGCGATCGCTGGCCGACATCGCGGTACAACGGCTGCGGCCCGCCGACGCCGCACGCGTGCTTCTCGGCATGGTCGCCCACGTGGTCGAGCCTGAGGAGCGATGCGCCATCGCGGACAGCGGCATGGCGGCCTACCTCGCGGATTGCGCCATGCGTCTCGATGCATCGCTGTGTGTCGAGCTGTGCGAACACCTGCTGTCGATCGCGGACCAGGCCGAGCGGCTGGAGAGCGTCTGGTCCACCGTATTTCGTCTGGCCGATGCGGCGCGCGACATGTCGGTCAAGGCCAGATTGGCAAAGCTGCTGGCTTTCCGGGTCGATGCGATGGACACACGGCCGGCCGATTCGACACGTCGGTGGAACCTGGTGCATGGGCTCATCAAGGACTGGCCGCCGGGTGTCCGCGAAGCGCTGCTGCCGTCGATGGTGTACAACCTGGGCCGATGGCATGCCGATCCGGAGGGCGCGGTATCGGCCTATCTGCAGCTGGCCACGGATGTCTCCGACCGCGGCAAGGCGTCCGCGCTGGCGGGCGCGATCAAGACGCTTGGCGCCCATCCCCGTTATTGGGACTTGCATCTCGCGCGCGTGTCCGCCTTGCCGGCCCCGGTCCGACACAAGGCAGTGGAGCCCCTGGCCAGGAGCTTGTTCAACGTCATGTCGGGCAGCGGCGAGATGTGGCGCGATGCCGTCCGAAACGGGCACCTCGTCACCATCGACGTGGTTCGCGAGCAACTGGAGCGACTGCTGGACATGCTGACGCCGGGACAGCGTGGTGCCATCCTGCTCGACCTCACTTCAGCGGCCACGTACACCCGTTGGACCTGGAACGCCGAGGTTGCATTGTGGCTGCTGGCACAGGTTCGCAAACTGCTCGCGCACCACCAGCTGCCCGGCCAGCAGCGGCACGAGGTCGTCATCGTCACCGCTCTGGCCCGCTGGGCCGCGGACGCGCGTGACGAAACAGGCGTCGACACGGTGTATCCGCCCCTGCTGAACGCCATCGAAGCGCTGCACCGCGAAGCGCGCGGCGGCGCCGTGCACGGCCTGCTTCGCGGCATCGGTGCGACGGCGTGGCGCGATCGGGTCTGGGCGCTGTACGACACGCTGCCGGCAGCCGACAGGACGATCGGCTGAACGCACCGCCGTTCGCGTACAGGCGTCCAGGCGTTCAGGCGTTCAGGTAGTCACAGGTTCGGAAGCTCAGAAACCCAGGCTCGCCAGCAGATCGTCGACCTGCGACTGGTCCGATACCACGTCGTGCTTGCCTTCCGGATTGACCTGCGGTCCGTTCATCAGCGTCGCCGGGCCGGTCTCGACGCGGCGCTCGGCCGGGACATTGTCGATCAGCATCTGCAGCAGCTCCTGCTCCAGCGTCTGGATCATGTCCATCATCTTCTTGATGACCTGGCCGGTCAGGTCCTGGAAGTCCTGCGCCATCATGATCTCGAGCAGATGGCTGCCGGTGGCGCGGGCCTGCGTCGGCACCTCGGTCAGGAACGACCGCGTGTCGAGCACCAGCTCGCGCGCATCCGCCAGCTCCACCGGCCGCGCGAACCAGTCTTCCCAGCGCTTGTCGAGCGCCTCGGCCTGCTTCTCCAGATCGGCCTGGATCGGCTGCGCCAGCTCGACCGCGTTCAGCGTGCGCTCGGCCGCCTTCTCCGTCATGTTGGCGATGTAGCTCAGACGGTCGCGCGCGTCGGGGATCGCCTGCGCCGCGCGCTCGATCTCCTTGTCCAGGCCCAGCTCGCGCATGCTGTCGCGCAGCATGCGCGTCAGGCTGCCGATGCGCTGGATGATCTGCTCGGCGGACTCGATATTGATATTCGACGTGGTGGACATAGCGGCTGCCTCAAGCCCCTTCCTTGGCGATCTTCTCGAAGATCTTGGTGATCTTCTCGTCCAGCGTCGCCGCGGTGAACGGCTTGACCACATAGCCATTGGCGCCGGCCTGCGCCGCCGCGATGATGTTTTCCTTCTTGGCCTCGGCGGTCACCATCAGCACCGGGGTCTTGGCAATCGCCGGATCGGCGCGAATGCCCTGCAGCATCGTCAGGCCGTCCATGTTGGGCATGTTCCAGTCCGAGACCACGAACTGGAAGCTGCCGTCCTTGACCTTCTCGAGGCCGGCGGCGCCGTCTTCGGCTTCCTCGACGTTGGCGAAACCCAGCTCCTTGAGCAGGTTGCGGATGATACGGCGCATGGTCGGGAAGTCGTCGACCACCAGGATCTTCATGTTCTTGTCCACTCTACGGCTCCATTACGGTTGTGGATGATTGCGTCTATCCGGACGCGCCGCGCAGCCGCGGCGCATCCACGTGGTTTTCAAACGCGCTGCGCGCGGGTACCGAAGGTGGCCAGCCGCGCCATCACGCGCTGGCTCATCGCCGACAGCGGCACCACCTCGTGCGCGCCGCCGGCGGCGATCGCCTCCTTCGGCATGCCGAACACGATGCAGCTCTGCTCGTCCTGCGCCAGGTTGTAGGCGCCGGCCTCGCGCATCCGCAGCATGCCGCGCGCGCCGTCGCGGCCCATGCCGGTCAGGATCACGCCGATGGCGTTCTTGCCCGCATGCACGGCGGCCGAGTCGAACAGCACGTCGACCGACGGCCGATGCCGGTTGACCGGCGGGTCCTGCGACAGGTGCGCGACATAGTTGGCGCCGCTGCGCGCCAGCAGCAGGTGCTGGTCGCCCGGTGCGATATAGGCATAGCCCGGCAGCACGCGCTCGCCATGTTCCGCCTCCTTGACCTTGATGCGGCACAGGCCATCGAGCCGCTGCGCGAACGAGCGCGTAAAGCCGGCCGGCATATGCTGGACGATCAGCACCGCGGGCGCGTCGGGCGGCAGCGGCATCAGGAATTCCTTGATGGCCTCGGTGCCGCCGGTGGACGCGCCGACGATGATCAGCTTTTCGGTCGACAGCAGCGGCGTGCGCAGCATCGGCGCCGGCGCCGCGGGCTCGGCGCCGGGCGCCGCCGCGGGCCGCGGGCGCGCGCGCGAGGCGGCGCGCAGCTTGTCGGCGATGGTGTCGGTGTATTCGAGCAGGCCGTCGCGGATGCCGAGCTTGGGCTTGGTGATGAAGTCGACCGCGCCCAGTTCCAGCGCGCGCATCGTGATCTCCGACCCGCGCTCGGTCAGCGACGACACCATCAGCACCGGCATCGGCCGCAGCCGCATCAGGCGTTCGAGGAAATCGAGCCCGTCCATGCGCGGCATTTCGACATCCAGCGTCAGCACATCGGGGTTCAGGCGCTTGATCATCTCGCGCGCGACCAGCGGATCCGGCGCGGTGCCGACCACCTCCATGTCGGGCTGGCTATTGATGATCTCCGTCATCAGGCTGCGGATCAGCGCGGAGTCGTCCACGCAGAGCACCTTGATCTTGGCGGCGGCGGTCATGTCGAAAGCGGGTCCTTCGAATTCAGGAAACGGTGGAAGCGGCGCCGCGCCGCCCGAACAGCTCGACGCCGCCGCGTACCGGCGTCGCGGAAATGGCGCGCGCCAGCGCGCGTTCGCTGCGTTCGACGACCGCCTGGTCGTCCTGGCGCGTCAGCCGGCGCACCAGCGCCAGGCCCGTCTGCGGGAAATAGCTGACCCGGCGCGCGTGCGGTCCGCGCAGGTCCTGCGCGGCGACCCGGATCTCTTCGGTCTTCAGATAGCGCAGCACGAACTCCGCGTTGCGGTCGCCGATGTTCAGCGTGGTCATGTTGGCCAGCACCGCGCCGCCGCCGAACACCTTGGCCTCGAGCCGCTCGCGGCGCGCGCCCATCTTCAGCAGCTCGTTGATCAGCACCTCGAGCGCATAGCAGCCGTAGCGCATCGATGCGGACAGCACGCGGTCGGGCCCGGCGTTCTCGTCGTCCGGCAGCATGAAATGGTTCATGCCGCCGACGCCGGCCTTTTCGTCGCGGATGCAGGCGGCCACGCACGAGCCGAGCACCGTGGTCAGCACGACGTCGTCGCGCGTCACGTAGTACTCGTTGGGCAGCAGCTTGATCGCCTGCTTGCCGAACTCGCGGTCGAAGTAGGTGCGGGTGGCGATCGCCTCCGGCAGGTGCGGCGTCTGCATCAGGCGGCTCCGGCCCTGGCGGCGCCCGGCGCCAGCTCGTAGACGGTCTGCCCGCGCAGCTGGAAGGCGCGCGTCACGTAGGAGAAGTTCTCCGAGTGGCCGGCGAACAGCAGGCCATGCGGCTTGAGCAGCGGGACGAAGCGCTCCAGGATGCGGCCCTGGGTCGGCTTGTCGAAATAGATCATCACGTTGCGGCAGAAGATCGCATCGAAGCGCTCGCGGATGCCCCAGTCGGGCGCCAGCAGGTTCAGCGGCTCGAACGTGATCGTCGAGGCGAGCTCGGGCTTGACCTTGACCTGGCCGGCACGCTGTCCGGTGCCTTTCAGGAAGAAGCGCTTGAGCCGTTCCTGCGACAGCCGCGCGACCTGCTCGGCCGAATAGACGCCGGTCCGCGCCTTGGCCAGGACCTGCGTGTCGATATCGGTGGCCAGCACGGTTCCGGCGCGATCGCCGAGCGCCTCGGCCAGCGTGATCGCGATCGAATACGGCTCCTCGCCGGTCGACGCCGCCGCGCACCAGACCGAATACGGCCGGCCGATCCGCTTGGCATGTTCGGCCAGCAGCGGGAAATGGTGCGCCTCGCGGAAGAACGAGGTCAGGTTGGTGGTCAGCGCGTTGGTGAAGAACTCCCACTCGCCGGAGTACTCGTCGGCTTCGAGCAGCGCCAGGTAGCTGGCGAAGTCGCTCAGATGCAGCGCGCGCAGGCGGCGCGCGAGCCGGCTGTAGACCATCTCGCGCTTCTGCGCGCCCAGCGAAATGCCGGCGCGGCGGTGGATCAGCGCGCGCACCTTGTCGAAGTCGCGGTCGGTCAGCAGAAAGTCGCGCGCGTCGTCCCGCAACGTGGCGAGCGGCATGGCGGGGGCCGCGGCGCGGGGAGCGGGGGTTCGTTGCGGCGTCATGTCTGCGGGTGGATCGGCGAGGGTGGCGACGGGGTGAGGATGATGCGCGGGGCTGGCGATGGCGAGCGGCGGGCCGTTGGGGGCCCGCGCCCGCTCAGGCGGCCTCGCCCTCGATCAGCTCCATCTCGGGGCTGGTCATCATCCGTTCGATATCGAGCAGGATCAGCATGCGGCCTTCGACGGTCGCCAGGCCGGTCAGGTGCTCGGTCGACACCGACACGCCGAACTCGGGCGCCGGCTTGATGGCCTCGCCCGTCAGCGTCAGCACGTCCGACACGCCATCGACCACGATGCCGACCACACGGCCGGCGATGTTCAGGATGATGACGACGGTCTGGTGGTCGTACTTGACATTGCCGAGGCGGAACTTCATGCGCAGGTCGACGATCGGCACGATCACGCCGCGCAGGTTGGTCACGCCCTTGATGAAGTCCGGCGCGTTGGCGATCCGCGTCACGCCGTCGTAGCTGCGGATCTCCTGCACCTTCAGGATGTCGATGCCGTATTCCTCGGAGCCCAGCGTGAACACCAGGAATTCCTGGCCCGCCGCCTCGCTTCCGGGGGTGTCGCTATGTCCGATGCCGGCCATGATGTGTTGCTCCTTGTTCAATCCTTGTCGTCCCCGCGAAGGCGGGGACCCAGCGTCTTTCCCGCATCGTGTGTCGAGTCGCTGGGTCCCCGCTTTCGCGGGGACGACGGTATGAATATCCGTTTGTCGTTACGCCAGCACCGGCTCCTGGCGCCGCACGCCGGTGCGCTGCAGCGCGGCGACGTCGACGATCAGCGCCACGCTGCCGTCGCCCAGGATGGTCGCGGCCGAGATGCCGGGGACCTTGCGGTAGTTGGTCTCCAGGTTCTTCAGCACGACCTGGTGCTGGCCGATCAGCTGGTCGACCAGCAGCGCGAAGCGCTTGCCCTCGGCCTGCAGGATGATGGCGATGCCCTGGGTCGGCTCCTGCACCGCGTTCTCGACGTTGAAGACGCGGTGCAGCTCCAGCAGCGGCAGGTATTCGCCGCGCACGTGCATCACGCGCTCGGTATTGGCGGCGGTGCGCACGTCGTCGGCCTTCGGCTGCAGCGACTCCATCACGCAGTTCAGCGGCAGGATGAAGGTCTCCTCGCCGACCTTGACCGACATGCCGTCGAGAATCGCCAGCGTCAGCGGCAGCACGATGCGGGTGGTGGTGCCGTTGCCGGGGCGCGAACTGATCTCGACGTGGCCGCCCATCTCCTGGATGTTGCGCTTGACCACGTCCATGCCGACGCCGCGGCCCGACAGGTCGGTGACCGCCTCGGCGGTCGAGAAACCCGGCGCGAAGATCAGCTGCCACACTTCCTCGTCGCTCATGCTCTCCGACACCGGCAGGCCGTTCTGCATCGCCTTGGCCAGGATCTTGTCGCGGCGCAGGCCGCCGCCATCGTCGCTGACCTCGATCACGATGTTGCCGCCGTGGTGCTGCGCCGACAGGATCAGCTGGCCGGTCGGATCCTTGCCCGCGGCGACGCGCTTGTCCGGGGTCTCGATGCCGTGGTCCAGGCTGTTGCGCACCAGATGGGTCAGCGGGTCGATGATCCGCTCGATCAGGCTCTTGTCCAGTTCGGTGGCCTTGCCGAAGGTCACCAGGTCGATCTGCTTGCCGAGCTTGGCGGCCAGGTCGCGCACAAGGCGCGGGAAGCGCGAGAACACATAGTCCATCGGCATCATGCGGATCGACATCACCGCTTCCTGCAGATCGCGCGCGTTGCGCTCGAGCTGGCCCATGCCGGAGAACAGCCGGTCGAACAGCACCGGGTCGAGCGACGACGCGGTCTGCGCCAGCATCGACTGCGTGATCACCAGTTCGCCGACCAGGTTGATGATCTGGTCGACCTTCTCGGTCGGCACGCGGATCGAGCCGGACTCCTGGTGCGCGGCCGCGGCACTGGCCTTGGCGCGCTCCTTGTCCTTGGCTGCGGGTGCCGCCGCCGGTGCGGGGGTAACGGGGCCCGGAGCCGGCGCGGCCACGGTTTCGGCAACGGCCGTCGCGGCGGCGGCGGCCGGCGCCGCGGCAGCCGCGCCGGTGGCGGGTTCGATCACGATCTGCTCGGCGTCGATCACGAAGCAGCAGACCGCGACGATATCGTCGGGACTGCACTGCGTCGCCAGCTCGATCGCCAGCTCGCTGTCGCTCTGCGTCTCGCCGAGGATCTCGCCGAGATTGCCGAGCTCCTCGCGCAGCAGCGCCTGGTCGTCCTTCGACACGTTCAGCAGGCGCACCTTCAGCGCGCCGCCGGGCGCGGCCGTGGCGGCAGCCGGGGCCGCCGCCGGAGCGGCCGCTACCGGCGCGGGGGCCGGTGCTTCGCCACCGGTCTCGTACGCCAGCTGCTGCAGCACCGCACAGATGCGCGCAAGGGTCTGCGGATCGGGTTCGGTACCGTTGCGGTAGGCGTTGAGCTGGTCTTGCAACACGTCCTTGGTTTCCAGAAAGGTATCGATGATGGCCCTGGACAACGCCAGTTCGTGGCGGCGCGTGCGGTCCAGCAGATTCTCGAGCAGGTGGGTGGTTTCGGTCAGCGCGCTGAAGCCGAAGGTCGCCGCCCCGCCCTTGATCGAATGCGCCGCGCGGAAGATCGCATTGAGGTCTTCCGCGTCGGGCGCCTCGATGTCGAGGCCGAGCAGCAACTGCTCCATTTCAACGAGCAGCTCTTCCGCTTCCTCGAAGAAGGTCTGGTAGAACTGCGTGATATCGATATCGACAGACATGACCGTCCTGAATCACTGATTGCTAAGCATTGAGCCGTTACCAGCTGGTTATCGACCTCGCCGACGGTCTTATTAAATTTTGTTACTGATTTAAGCGCCGGCTGCGCTCTCCCTACCCCTTGCCCGCGTGCAGGAGAGGGGAACACCCTCGGCATGCGGAAGGCGCTCCCCTCCCGCTTGCGGGAGAGGGGCCGGGGGACAGGGCAAGCCTTTCTACTGCGCCCGCGCCGCCGACGCGCCGGTCGCCTCGTCCATCCCCTGCTGCAGCGCCTGCGCCGACTCGCCGGCCTTGGCGCGCACCGCGACGTCGGCCGCGCTGGCGTTCTCCGCCTCGAAGCGGGCCTGGGCGCGCTGGTTCAGCACCACGATGCTGATGCGGCGGTTGACCGGCGCCAGCGAATCCTTCTTGTCCAGCGGCATGGTGGCGGCCAGGCCCAGCACGCGCAGCACCTTGCCCTCCTGCATGCCGCCCGCGATCAGTTCCTGGCGCGAGGCGTTGGCGCGGTCGGCCGACAGCTCCCAGTTCGAATAGGTGCGCTCGCCGTTCATGTAGGTCGACGAATCGGTATGGCCCGACAGGCTGACCTTGTTCGGCATCTCGTTGAGCACCGGTCCGATCTCGCGCAGGATGTCGCGCATGTACGGCTCGACCACCGCCTTGCCGGTGCGGAACATCGGCCGGTTCTGCGTATCGAGGATCTGGATGCGCAGCCCTTCGCTGGTGATGTCCAGCAGCAGCTGCGGACGGAACTGGCGCAGCACCGGGTTGTTCTCGATCAGCTGTTCGAGCCGCTGCTTCAGCGCGCGCAGCCGCTCGGTCTCGAGCTGGTCGCGGCGCTTCTGCAGCGATTGGGGGTCGTCCTCGCGCATGCGCCGCGTTTCGCCGTCCTTGCTGGCCGGATCGATGCCGCCGCCGGGGATCACGCTCGGCGACTCGCTGGTCTTCTGGCCGCCGGCGATCGCGACCTTCAGCGGCGTGCGGAAGTACTCGGCCACCTGCACCAGGTCCTTCGGCGTCGACGTGCTCAGCAGCCACAGCACCAGGAAGAAGGCCATCATCGCCGTCATGAAGTCGGCGTAGGCGATCTTCCAACTGTGGTTGCCGTGCGGCTTGTCGTGGGCGGCGACGCGTCGGACGACGATGGGGCGCGCGTGATCGGTCATGCTTGGCCTGCGTTGGACGGACGGATGGACTGGCTCGCGGACTGCCTGGACGACGCGCTTACGTCAGGCTCTTGACTTCGCGCACGTGGTCGTCCAGTTCCAGGAACGACGGACGCTCGCTCGAGTACAGCACCTTGCGGCCGAACTCGACCGCGACCAGCGGCGCGTAGCCATTCAGCGAAGCCAGCAGCGTGACCTTGATGCACTGATACATCTTGACCGTCTCGGCAACCTGATGCTCGACGCGCGAGGCCAGCGGCGAGACGAAGCCGTAGGCCAGCAGGATGCCCAGGAAGGTACCGACCATCGCATGCGCGATCAGCGCGCCCAGCACCGACGGCGGCAGGTCGGCCGAGGCCAGCGCATGGACCACGCCCATCACCGCGGCGACGATGCCGAATGCCGGCAGCGCATCGCCGACCCGCGCCAGCGCGTGGGCGGGCACTTCGGCCTCGTGCTTGAAGGTCTCGATCTCGTGGTCCATCAGGGCCTCGATCTCGAAGGCATTCATGTTGCCGTTGACCATCATGCGCAGATAGTCGGTCAGGAATTCCATCATCGCCGGGTCGGCGAGGATGCGCGGGTACTGGCTGAAGACGCTGCTGGCGGCCGGATCGGCGATTTCCTTTTCGAGGAACAGGATGCCCTCGCGGCGCGCCTTGGACAGCAGCACGTACAGCAGCGCCATCACTTCCATGTACAGCGCCTTGTTGTATTTGCTGCTGCGGAGCAGCTGCGGCAGCGCGCGCAAGGTCGCCTTGATCGCCTTGCCGCTGTTGGCGCTGATGAAGGCGCCAACCGCGGCGCCACCAATGATCACCAGTTCTGCCGGTTGATATAGCGCGCCCATGTGGCCGCCAGTCATGGCGTATCCACCAAGCACCGCCGCCACTACGACGACATAGCCAAGAACAACTAGCACGATCGATTCCCCGTCAGAAAAACACGCGTCGGACACGCGCGAGCCGTACCTCGGAAGACACGGCAAGCTGCGCGCCGTGCCGCCTCGGTCTGGCTCGCCGCGCAAGCCCGGCGTGAATCAGGCGGGTTGCGCTGGCGTGGCGTCCTTCGAGGGCTTCTTTGCCTTGCCCGCGCGCGATGGCGGCCGGCACAGGCTGCAGACGAAGTTCGCGTTCGGCTCGTAGGCGTGTGTGACGAACTGTCCTCCGCAGCATGTGCAACTGGAAAGCTGCAGCATATTGCTCTCGAAGAACCGTACTAACGTCCAGGCACGCGTAAAACTTAAGACAATTTCGCCGCCTAGCAGGGACACGTGCTCGAGGTAGAGCCGGTATGCGGCGACCACGGCACGAATGCCGCTCGCCTCGCCCTGCTCGACCATGAACTGGTAGGCCGAGAAGAACAGCGACGAGTGGATGTTCGGCAGCCAGGTCGTGAACCAGTCCGTCGAGAACGGCAGCATGCCCTTGGGCGGGGACACGCCGCGCAGTTCCTTGTACAGACGGATCAGCCGGTCGCGCGACAGCGTGGTCTCGGCTTCGAGCACCTGCAGGCGCGCACCCAGGCCGATCAGCTCGATGGCGAGCTGCGTCTGGTTGGCATCCTGCAGTACGCTCTTGCGCGGGGCGGCCGGAGCGGCGGTGTAGCTCCGGGCCGGTTGGGCCTGCAGCAGCGCGCTCAATTGAGCGACTCCACCGGTTGCCGCGCGAGCAGGATCGCAGCGTGGATCTGCTGCATATCGTGGCTCTTGGCGGTATGCGTCAGCGTGGACAGCAACGCGTGATCGTCGAACCGGAATCGGCACAGGACCATGTTGGACGCCGCCAGCTTGACCAGCTGAGCCGGCGTCAGCTTGGCCAGGATGTCAGCGATCTCCTTGCTGACGCCCAGGCGGAACATGGCTTCGAGTTGGTTTTCGCGCACCAGGCGTTGCGCGAGCAGCAGATAGGCGAGATTGACCTCCCTGATCTCCTGCAGAAGTTCACTGCTTTCCAATTTATCCCCGCTACCAATGAACCCTCGCCCGCTTGTCCAGCGCTTACCGGTGGCAGACCTCCGGCGTCCAGATCGTTTCAGTGCGTGTGCGACGGGTACTACATCTGATCGGAACTACTCCGGTCCAGTTACAAAACTCACATCTGGTAACAAATGTTACGGAATGTAAATGGACTGACCGCTTTATATCGGCAATCGGCTGCCGCTGCCAATCCCTACTTACGTTGGGGATGCGCATTGTCGTACGGATGATACATGGCCGAAACGACGCAGACAGATGTAACAACCTTGTAACGTAATCTGAATCAAATCTGTAACAGCAGACATGCCGCGAGAATCACTTGAGAGGCGATTCAGCGCAGTTTTCGGGCGAGTTTCCCGTGTTACTGGAAACGCTTCGCGTTCACGGCGAACGCCTGTCGCTTTCCACCATTGACGGCGCAGCCGGCATCGGCTTGAAGACGCGGCGCAGCCACGCGGCGAGCCGTGCGAATACATCGTCAGGTTCGTCGCGGAACAGGTGCGGCCGGGCGTGCTCGATCTGCTCCATCACGCGGCCCGCTTCCTGCGCGTCGATCGCGCCGTAGTCGAGCGCCAGGCCCACCATCGCGCGCAGCTCTCCCAGGCGGGTCAGCGCGGCGCCAGTGCCGCGCTCGGTCTGCACCAGATACAGCAGGTCGTAGACGCGCCGGCGCAGGCTGTCGGCAAGACGCCAGGCCGGCGTCTGCATCTGTTCTTCGATCGTGCGCACGTCGATCGCCGCGTTGGCGATGTGTTCCGCCAGCGTATCGGCCAGCGCCGGATCGGCGCCGGCGTGGTCGAGAATCTCGACCGCCCACTTGCGCGCCTGCGCCAGCCGTTCGGATTGCGACCATTCCGAGCGCACCGCAAGGCCGAAGCCGAAGCGTTCGGCATCGCGCATCAGATTGGCCAGCGCATGCGGCAGTTGCTTGTCGAACACGCGCTTGGCCCAGGCGTACTCGCCGCCGGTCAGCAGGCGCGTGACCGCGCGCTCGGTCAGCGGCCCGTCCTGGTGCATCACGCGCGCACGCAGGAAGTCCTCGAACGAGGGCGGCACGAACTGCCGGTCCAGCCCCGTGGAGAGCCGGACGAAATGGTCGAACTCGCCGCGCAGCTTGTCCGCGGCCTCACGCGGCAGGGACAGGGTGATTTCGCTGTTCATCGTCTGTCATGGTCGGGGGCGCGCCGTGCCGGCCGCGCCCGCCCCGCCGCGGCGGGGTGTTCAGAAGGCGCTCCAGTCGCTGTCGGCACCGGCGGCGGCGGCAGCCGCAGCGGCGGTGGCAGCGCGCGGAGCCGGGCGGCCCGGCAGGCGCGGGGCGGACTTGGCCGGAGCCGGCTCGGCACGTTCGGCACGTTCGGCACGTTCGGCGCGTTCGGCACGTTCCGCACGATCCGCTGCAGCAGGCTCGTCGTGACGGCTGGCGGCCGCGGCGGCCGATGCCGGCGCCGCCGGAGCGGCGATCGGGCTGGCGACGGACGGGGCCTGCAGCGACGGCGCGAACAGCTCGTCGGCGGCCAGACGGAAGCGGGCCAGCGACGCCTGCAGGCGGGCGGCCTGGTCCTCGAGCGAACCGGCCGCGGCGGCGGCCTGCTCGACCAGCGCCGCATTCTGCTGCGTGACCTCGTCCATCTGCGCCACCGCCTGGTTCACCTGCTCGATGCCCGAACTCTGCTCGGCCGACGCCGCGCTGATCTCGCCCATGATGTCCGTCACCCGCTTGACCGCCTGCACGATCTCGCCCATGGTCTGTCCGGCCTGGCCCACCAGCGCCGAGCCGTTGTCCACCCGCGCCACCGTATCGCCGATCAGGCCCTTGATCTCCTTGGCCGCATTGGCGCTGCGCTGCGCCAGGCTGCGCACCTCGCCGGCCACCACCGCGAAGCCGCGGCCCTGCTCGCCCGCGCGCGCCGCTTCCACCGCCGCGTTCAGCGCCAGGATGTTGGTCTGGAACGCGATGCCCTCGATCACGCCGATGATGTCGACGATCTTCTTGGACGCACCGTTGATCTCGTCCATCGTCTGCACCACCCGGCCGACCACCTCACCGCCCTTGACCGCGGTCTCCGACGCGTTGGCCGCCAGGCCGCTGGCCTGCCGCGCGTTGTCCGCGTTCTGGCGCACCGTGCCGGTCAGCTCTTCCATGCTCGACGCGGTCTCTTCCAGCGACGCCGCCTGCTGCTCCGTGCGCTGCGACAGGTCGTTGTTGCCGGCGGCGATTTCGCGCGAGGCCGAGGCGATCGATTCGGCCGCGGTCTTGAACTCCTGCACCATACCCGACAGCTGCAGCTGCATCTGCTTCATCGCGTACAGCATGCTGTCGCGGTCGCCGGCACGCAGCTTGATCTCGGTCGAGAAGTCGCCGTCGGCGATGCGCGATGCGATCGCGGCCGCGTAGGCCGGTTCGCCGCCCAGCTGGCGCGACAGCGCGCGGGCCAGGAACACGCCGAGCAGCAACGACACCGCCAGGCCGCCGAGCACCAGCGCCAGCATCCACAGGCGCGAGCTCTCGTAGACCCCCTCGGCTTCTTCCATGTTCGCGCGGGCACCGGCGTCGCGGCGCTTGACCATGTTGAACATCAGCTCTTCGATCGCATGGCCATCCTTGAGCAGCGCCGTGCTTTCCTCGAACACCTGGCTCTCGAACTGCGAGGTATCGAGCGGCTGGCGCGAGACCAGCTCGACGTACTTGGCCATGCGGTCGCGATAGGCCGGCAGCAACGTATCGAACTGCTTGATCAGCGCCTGGCCTTGTTCGGTCTGGAAGGAATTGCGGGCCTGCTTGATGCGCTCGTCGACCACGCCGAACGACTTCTCGATCAGCGTCTTCTCGGTCGTCCGTTCACCCATCGTCGAGGCCGACAGCAGCGCGATCTGCGCGCGGCTGGCGTACAGCAGATTGATGTTGGCGTCCTGCACGGCCTTCAGCGCCTGCAGGTCGGTGTTGTAGATCCGGCTGGTCCATTCGGTCATCCGGCCCATATTGACCACCCCCAGCAGGCCCATCGCCATGCCGATGACGGAAACGATCAGAAAGCCGACGACCAGCTTCGTCGCGACTCGCAGTTGCTTGAACCATTGCATGAGAACTACCTCTTCTTCTGGATGACCGTCCGGCCGGATGCGGCGCCGATCGCCAGCGATCGGTGCGCTTGCCGGCTTGCTTTCCGGCTTCGTTGTCGTGCCGGTTGATACTGCTGTCCGTGCTTCGATCGGTGCCGGGCGCCTGCCGGCGTCCGTGCCCGATCGCCCGTCAAAAACCCATCATCACGCGCGTGCCAGCCGCGGCGCCGCAGTGTCGGGCACCGCCGCGGCGCGCGGACGCTGCGGGCGCGGCTCGGCGTGCAGGCTGACGCGGAACACCGCCACCGCGTCGCGCAGCCGCGCGGCCTGGTCCTCGAGCGAACCGGCCGCGGCGGCGGCCTGCTCGACCAGCGCCGCGTTCTGCTGCGTGACCTCGTCCATCTGCGCCACCGCCTGGTTCACCTGCTCGATGCCCGAGCTCTGCTCGGCCGACGCCGCGCTGATCTCGCCCATGATGTCCGTCACCCGCTTGACCGCCTGCACGATCTCGCCCATGGTCTGTCCGGCCTGGCCCACCAGCGCCGAGCCGTTGTCCACCCGCGCCACCGTATCGCCGATCAGGCCCTTGATCTCCTTGGCCGCATTGGCGCTGCGCTGCGCCAGGCTGCGCACCTCGCCGGCCACCACCGCGAAGCCGCGGCCCTGCTCGCCCGCGCGCGCCGCTTCCACCGCCGCGTTCAGCGCCAGGATGTTGGTCTGGAACGCGATGCCCTCGATCACGCCGATGATGTCGACGATCTTCTTGGACGCACCGTTGATCTCGTCCATCGTCTGCACCACCCGGCCGACCACCTCGCCGCCCTTGACCGCGGTCTCCGACGCGTTGGCCGCCAGGCCGCTGGCCTGGCGCGCGTTGTCCGCGTTCTGGCGCACCGTGCCGGTCAGCTCCTCCATGCTCGACGCGGTCTCTTCCAGCGACGCCGCCTGCTGCTCGGTGCGCTGCGACAGGTCGTTGTTGCCGGCGGCCACCTGGCGCGTGGCCGTGGCGATCGCGCTCATGCCTTCCTGGATCTCGCGGACGACCGACAGCAGGCTGCGCTGCATGGTCTGCATCGCCTTGGCCAGCGCGCCGATCTCGTCGTTGCTGGAGAACTCGTAGCGCGTGGTCAGGTCGCCGGCGCCCAGGCGCAGCGCGAAGTCCAGCATCTCGCGCATCGGCCGATGCACCATCGCCAGCAGCGCCGCGCCGGTGGCCATCGCCGACAGCCCCGCCAGTACGAAGCCGCCCCACAGCCATGGCCGCAGTGCCGCGCGCGTCTGCGGTTCGGCCAGCAGCTCGAAGGCGACCAGCGCCGCCAGGAACCATGCCAGGCCCACGCCCTGCGACAGCATGATGCGGCCGCGCAGGCCCAGGCGGCGCAGCCCGTCGATCCAGCCCAGCGGCCCGCGGCGGACCACCGCGCCCTCGCGGATGCGGATGCCGCCGGCGTTGCCGGCGCGAACGCGCGCGTACGCGGCCTGCGCCGCCTCGATCTGCTCGGTGCTCGCCATCGAGCGCACCGACGTATAGCCGACGGTCTGTCCGTCGACGCGGGTCGGCGTCACCGTCGCGCTGACCCAGTAGTAGTCGCCGTTCTTGCGGCGGTTCTTGACCAGCCCGACCCACGAGCGGCCCGCCTGCAGCGTGCGCCACAGGTCCTCGAAGGCCTCGGGCGGCATGTCGGGATGGCGCACCAGATTGTGCGGAGCGCCGAGCAGTTCCTCGGCGGTAAAGCCGCTGACCTCGATGAACGCGCGGTTGGCGAAGGTGATGCGGCCCTTCAGGTCGGTGCGCGAAATCAGGTAATCGTTGGGCGCGAGCTTGTATTCGCGCGCGGTGACAGGCTGGTTGTTTCTCATGACGTTGTGCTGCTCGATTCGTTCGGGGTGCGCGCGTCAGGCCGCGGCGGCGGCTTCGATCGCGGCCAGCTCCTCGGTCGCCAGCAGCTTCTCGATATCGACCAGGATCAGCATGCGGTCTTCGACCGAGCCGAGGCCGCGGATGTATTCGGTGTCGAGATTGCCGGAGAACTGCGGCGTGGGCTTGATCTGGGCGGGGGTCAGCGTCAGCACGTCGGAGACGCCGTCGACGACGATGCCCGTGGTGCGATGGTTCAGGTCGACGATGATGACGACCGTGTACTGGTCGTAGCTGACGGTCTGCTGCTGGAACTTGATGCGCAGGTCGACGATCGGCACGATGGTACCGCGCAGGTTGATCACGCCCTTCAGATAGGCCGGCGCGTTGGCGATCTGCGTGACCGCCTCGTAGCCGCGGATTTCCTGCACCTTGAGGATGTCGACGCCGTATTCCTCGCGACCCAGCGTGAAGGCGAGAAACTCCTCGCCGCTTCCTTCGGTCCTGATGTTGACGTTCATCTTGCGCTCCCGCTCCCCGGTTGTGGCCGTCGTTGCACGCTGGCGGAGTGCACCCCAGCCGGCCCGACCGCCTTTATTGACCACTGCGTGGCAACTGCCCTGGCAACTGCATGGCGATGGCGCCGCGATGGCGCGGCCCCAAGGGCGCCCGCGAACGGCGCGCGCCTCGCCCCTTGCTGGTTATCGGCAGTTCCGATGCGCGGCTGAAGGGTCGGAAGCGGCCGGAATTACCCCTCTTCGGAGGGGGATAGCAGCGCGGCGACCGACTGCATCAGCTGATCGGGATCGAAGGGCTTGGGCAGGAAGCCGCTGGCGCCTGCCTCGCGCGCCTGCGCGCGGATCTGGCCGTCGGCCTCGGTGGTCAGCATCAGGATCGGCATCGCGGCGTAGCGCGTCGTGGCGCGCAGCCGGCGGATCAGCGTCAGGCCGTCCATGCCCGGCATCACCTGGTCGGTGACCAGCATGTCGAACGGCTGCGCCGGCGATGCGGCCTCGGCCGCCGCGTGCGCCTCGTCGCCGTCCCCCGCCTCGGCGACGTCGTAGCCGCCGGCGCGCAGGCAGGCGGCGATCATGCGACGCAGGGAAGGCGAATCGTCGACGACAAGAATGCGTTGAGCTGGCATGGCGGCTACCTCGAAACGGCGGCGGATCGGCCGGCATGGTCCGTGTGGCGATCCGTATGCTGTGCTGGTCGGCGCCGGCCCCTGCCGGCGCATCGCTGCGGCGCGTGCCGCCATATCGGACCGGAATCGGCCCCATACCGCGGCGCTGTGCGCCAACCAGACTTATCGGCCGGCAGGCTCGCTTCCTTTAGTTCGCAGGTTCCGAGGCGTGGCGTTCAGCGGCGCGCAGTGGTCAGCAGGTCGGCGAAGCCGGCGGCTTCCATCGGGCGGGCCAGCAGATAGCCCTGCACTTCGTCGCAGCCCATGCGCGCCAGGATGTCCAGTTGGGCCTGCGATTCGACGCCCTCGGCTACCACGCGCATCCGCAGCTCGTGCGCCAGCGCGACCATCGAGCCGACGATGGCGCGGCCCTGCGGATCCGACTCCAGGCCGCCGATCAGCGTGCGGTCGATCTTCAGCGTGCCGACCCGCAGCCGCTTCAGATAGCCCAGGCTGGAATAGCCGCTGCCGAAGTCGTCCAGCGCGACGTGGATGCCGAGCGCCTGCAGTTCGGTCAGCGTCTCCAGCGACTGCGCGATGTCCTTCATCGCCGCCGTCTCGGTGATCTCGAGCGTGATCGCCGACGGCGGAATGTCGTGCTGGTGGATCTGCTCGAGCAGGTACTGCGGGAAATCGCGGCTGGCGAAGCGCAGCCCCGACACGTTGATCGCGACCGGGACCACCGGCAGGCCGGCGTCCTGCCACTCGCGCACCTGGCTGCAGACGCTGGCGATGACCCAGTCGTCCAGCTTGTCGATCTGACCGGACTGCTCGGCCACCATGATGAATTCGGCCGGATTGACCGCGCCGAGCGTCGGATGGCGCCAGCGGCAAAGCGCCTCGGCGCCCACCACGGTGCGCGCGTCGACGTCGAACTTCGGCTGGTATTCGAGCGACAGGCCGTCGTCCTGGATCGCCAGCCACAGGTCGCGGCGGATCACCCGCATGCGGCGCGCGCGCTCGCCGGCGGCGGAATTGAAGGTGCGCACCTGGTTCGAGCCGGATTCGCGCGCCTCGGACAGGCTGACGCGCGCCGCCTGCATCAGCCCCTCCGAACTCTGCGCGTCGCGCGGATAGACCGCGATGCCGATATTGACGCCGATCTGCATCTGCAGGCCACGCGCGGTGACGAACTCGGAGATCGACGCCAGCACGCGCGAGCCGAGTTCGTGCGCGCGATTCGAATTGAGCAGCGCCGGGACGCCGACCGCGAACTCGTCGCGGGCCAGACGCGCCAGGAAGTCGTGCGGCTCCAGCGCGGCCTGGGCCAGCACGCTGGCGTCCTGAGCGAGGATGTCGTCGGCGCGCACCTCGAAGACTTCATCGACCTCGCGGAAGTCGGCGATATGGATCAGCAGCACCGCGCAGCTGGTCTCGGCCAGCCGCGCATGGGCGATCGACTGGTCGAGCCAGCGGGCGAACGCCGCGCGATCGGGCACATCGGTCGCCACGCTGTATTCACCGACGGTCGCCTGGCCGCGCCCCACGGGACGGACCGTCAACCGGCCCGGCATGCGGCCGTTCAGCCGGCGCACGATCCGCGCCGGCAAACCCGGCGACGCGCCGCCGTTGCGCTCGCTCTCGGGCTCGCCGGCATCGCTGAGCAGGACGTCGCGTTCGCGCTGCGGCGCATGGCGGCGGTCCAGCAACGACAACAGCGCGAACGCCGCCGTCCCCAGCACGGCCAGGCCAAGGCCGAACCAGGCCGGATGCAGCAGGTTCACCGCATCGATGCAGGCGGTGCGCGAGGCCGCGCCGCCGCACTGGTGGCCAAGCCCGATTCCTGCCGCGGCGATCACGCCCGCGCCGGCCAGCGTCGCCAGCATGGCGGCACCGCGCCAGTACGCCAGCGCGCGGTGCAGCCATTGGGCCAGCACCGTCGTCGCGATGCCGCCCACGAACGCGGCCAGCGCCTGCGACCACTCCGCTGAACGCGGCACCGAGCCGGACAGCAACACGACCCAGACCGGCAGGCCGATCGACGCCTGCGACACCAGTCCCGCGGTCAGGGCCATCATGCGGCCGGACCATCCCGTCCCATCGCGGCCACGGCCGACAGCGCGAAGGCCGACGGCGATGCCGAGCAGGATGGCGAGCAGCAGAACGCTAAAACTCATATCGAAGGGGGCGCTGCGGAATGCGTGTAGGTGGCGCCGTCAGGCTCGGGCCCGCAGGCCGGCGACGGGACGCCCTTGGTATTGCGGAACCGCGTCGAGCGCGGCAAATCGTGGTGCGGGACCCCGGCGCACCGTGCACGCACCGGCTGCCGTCGGCCGCCGGGTCGGCATCGCCCGGGACGTTAGCATAGCCACCGCACGCAGTGCACGCGACGTCACCTTATTGCAACGAAAGCAGTCGGTGATCGCACGTTGCCTGGCTTCACCCGCGCTGGCAGCAAGCTGTGCGCGGACATTCGACGACGAAGACAGGACAAGGCGACGCAAGGACATGGGACGACTCGATCGATCAGTAGCGGCGGACAGTCCGCCAACCTGCCGGGCGACAGCCCATGCTGTGGGGATATCGACCGCCGGTGGGGATTACTTGAATCGGGGAATGGCGGCGGGGTCCCTGTGGCGGAGATCCGTGACGCCGACGGGCAATGGAAACGCGCCGAGGGCAACATCGCATCCGTTTTACCGCGCCATATTGCACAAAACGAATGCGACAAACGAAAGAGCCAGGCCCATGGCATCACGAAACCACGCCGGCGAGGCGGCAATCGCATGGAATCCGGCCAAACATGACGCCGGCGACAGACCGGCGCGAGAAAAGTTCATCATGAAAGGTTTCGTGACCGATTTTGTCAAAAATCGGTTTCAACCTGCGCCAGCATTTGCATCGCTATCGCAGGCCGTTATAATTCATGCCGTTCATCTCGCCCACCGTAATCAGAGGTCTCAAAATGGCAACCTATCAGGAAATCGTTCAGAAAATCAACGAATTGCAGAAGCAAGCCGAAGAGATCAAGGCACGAGAGCAGGCAGCGGTAATCGACGATATCCGCAAGAAAATCGAAGAATATGGCTTGACCGCCGAAGATCTCGGTTTTGGCAGCAAGGCGGTACCCGGCAAGAAAACCGCGCGCAAAGTGCCCGTGCGCTATCGCGACAGCGCTGGCAATACCTGGACGGGCCGTGGCAAGCGCCCCGGCTGGCTGACCCAGGCGCTGGCCTCCGGAAAATCGATCGACGACTTCCTGGTGCGATAAAGGCAGCATCCGCCGGGACGCCTTGCGGCGTCACCACACCGGCAGCCCCAGCCACCGGGATTGGGGTCGGGGCAATAAAAAAACCGGGCCAAACCCAGGCCCGGTTTTTCATTGCGGCAATCGGCGAGGATCGTCCCTCAGGACGCAAACCCCAGCGGATTCATCGACTGCCAGCGCCACGAGTCCGCGCACATCCGGTCCAGATCGTGACGCGCCTGCCAGCCGAGCAGGCGCTGCGCCAATGCCGGGTCCGCATAGCACGAGGCAA
Organism: Cupriavidus sp. JZ107; assembly: GCF_053903255.1. Taxonomy (NCBI): domain Bacteria; kingdom Pseudomonadati; phylum Pseudomonadota; class Betaproteobacteria; order Burkholderiales; family Burkholderiaceae; genus Cupriavidus; species Cupriavidus sp. JZ107. Next base: position 2,039,037 of record NZ_CP096480.1, read on the forward strand.
TATCCCCGGGGCGGCGGGCGACGATTTCATACGGAATCGATTTCCCGCTGGCGCGGCGATACGCTTCCACCACCTCCAGCACGCTGTAACCCCGGCCCGTTCCGAGGTTGACCGTCATTCCCTCGCCGCGCTCGTTCAAATAGCGCAGCGCCGCCAGATGGCCGTCGGCCAGGTCGCAAACGTGAATGTAGTCGCGCACGCCGGTGCCGTCCGGGGTCGGATAGTCGCCGCCAAACACCATCAGGCGCTCCCGGCGGCCCGCCGCCACCTGCGCCACATAGGGCATCAGATTGTTCGGCACGCCGCCCGGATCCTCGCCGATCAGGCCGCTTTCGTGCGCCCCGACCGGGTTGAAGTAGCGCAGATACCCAATACGCCAGTGCGGGTCGGCGCGTTCGAGATCGCGCAGGATCTGCTCGCCCATCAGCTTGGTCTGGCCGTAGGGATTGGTCGCCGACAGCGGGAATTCCTCGCGGATCGGCACCGTATGCGGATTGCCATAGACGGTGGCCGAGGAGCTCAATACCAGCGTCTTGACGCCGGCCCCCTGCATCGACGCGCACAGCGTCAGCAGGCCGTTCAGGTTGTTGTCGTAGTAGGCGAGCGGCTGCGCCACCGATTCGCCGACCGCCTTCAGCGCGGCGAAATGGATCGCGCCGCCGATCTTGTGCTCGGCGAACAGTCGGTCCAGCAAGGCGCGGTCGCGCACGTCACCCTCGACGAATCGCGGCGTCTTGCCGGAAATGGTGGCGATCCGGTCGACCACCGCACGGTTGCTGTTGGACAGATTGTCCAGCCCGACCACGTCGTAGCCGGCCGCGAGCAGTGCAACCCAGGTATGCGAAGCGATATAGCCGGTGGCACCGGTCAGCAGCAGAGTGTCTGGCATCGTGAACTTTATCGATTGAACATGCGGACGGCGGGGCCGAGCCACCGCCGTCAGGGGCGTTATGGTAACCCGGCCGGCGATCCCGCCCCGGCCGCGGCAAGCTGGCCGCTGCGCGCCTGCCAGGCGGTATACGCCGCGTGCAGCCGCCAGCCCGACTCCAGATCGCGCATGCCCAGATACTGTGCGACGGTGGCCGGCTCGGCGCCGGCCTCGAAATGCAGCGCGCCATAGCTGTTGCGCAGCGTCTGCGGCGAGGCGCGCTCGGTGCGTCCGTCCAGCACGCCGGCCTCGTCCAGCAACTGCTCGACCCGCCGGTACAGCGAGGCGGCGTGCAGCGGCCGCCCCGCGGGCTGCGCCGGAAAGACCAGCGTGCCGAGCGTGCCGCCCGCCTCTCGCACCGCCAGCCAGGCAAGCAGAGGCCGGCGGGCGAAGTCGAACACGGGCGCGCGATAGGTGCGGCCGTTGTCGGTACGGGTCAGCCGCAGCTCGCTGGCGTCGGACGCAATGCTGTCGAGCCGCAGCCCGCGTACCTCGCCCACCTTGAGGCCGGCGCCCAGCATCGTGGCGACCACCGCGATGTCCCGCGCGCGCTTCCAGGCGGTCGCGCTCGGCGTGGCATCCGCGTCCGGCATCGTGACCGGTTCCAGCACACGCGCCACCACGGCGTCGCGCTCGGCCGGCAGCAGGAAGGGGGTCGGATCGTTGTCGCCTTCGGCCACATGGGCCCGCACCGCCTGGCTGCCGGGGTTATGCAGGCCCGCCTGCTGCAGCGACAGGTAGTGAAAGACGCGCTCGATCAGCCGCGTATAGCGATAGCGATGGCGCTTGTGGAGCCCCTCGGCATCCAGGAAGGCGCCGATCTGCGCGGCCGACCACGACAGCGGCGCGACGCCATGTTCGCGCGACCAGCGCAGCAGCTTGCCCCACATGGCCCGATAGACCACCGCGGTGCCATGGCCAAAGCCATGGACCGCCAGCCAGCCATCGAAAGCCCGCTCGGGATCGGCATGCCAGTCCGCCAGATTGCCTTCGAACAGATCGCGGCCCGCGGCTGCCGGTCGAGGATCGTCGCTCACCTGCACTCCTGCTGATTCATTGGGCACATTGTAGACAAGGCGCCACCGCGTCCCCACGCAGCGGATGCGCGGCACCGTACGGTAATCGCCCGGCGCAAGCGTCACAGCGCGCCAATGCGTTGGTCACGGGTATTGAAAGCCTGCGAACGCCGTGCTAACTTTCGATTCACTATGCAACTGGTTGCATATCGATGCAGCCATCGATCGCAGCCATCCAACGAACACAACCCTTCTTTACGAACCGAGGCCGCCATGTCCCTTCCTCCGCTCCTGCAACGCCTGCGCCTGCCAGTGGTGTGCTCGCCGCTGTTCATCATCTCCAATCCCGATCTGGTGATCGCGCAGTGCAAGGCCGGCGTGGTCGGCTCCTTCCCCGCGCTGAACGCACGGCCGGCCTCGCTGCTGGAGGAATGGCTGGACCGCATCACCACCGAGCTTGCCGAGCACGACGCCAGGCATCCGGACCGCCCGTCGGCTCCGTTCGCGGTCAACCAGATCGTGCACAAGTCCAACGACCGGCTGGAGCACGACCTGGAGCTGTGCGTGCGCTACAAGGTGCCGATCGTGATCACCTCGCTGGGCGCGCGTGTCGAGGTCAACCAGGCGGTGCACTCGTACGGCGGCATCGTGCTGCACGACATCATCAACAACACGTTCGCGCACAAGGCGATCGACAAGGGCGCCGACGGCCTGATCGCGGTCGCCGCGGGCGCCGGCGGCCATGCCGGCACGCAGTCCCCGTTTGCACTGCTGCATGAGATCCGCGAGTGGTTCGATGGTCCGCTGCTGCTGTCGGGCGCCATCGCCAGCGGCAACGGCATCCTGGCGGCGCAGGCCGCGGGCGCCGACCTCGCGTATATCGGCTCCGCCTTCATCGCCACCGAGGAAGCCAACGCGCAGCCGGCCTACAAGCAGATGATCGTGGACAGCACGGCCGGCGATATCGTCTATTCGAACCTGTTCACCGGCGTGCACGGCAACTACCTGCGCCAGAGCATCGTCAACGCCGGCCTCGATCCGGAAGCACTGCCCGCCTCCGACCCGACCGCGATGAACTTCGGCTCGAACCGGGTCAAACCGTGGAAGGACATCTGGGGCGCCGGCCAGGGCGTCGGCGCGATCAAGCGCGTGGTACCCGCCGCCGACCTGGTCGACCGCTTCGCCGAGGAATACGCGCTGGCGCGCCGCCGGCTGGGGCTGGCTGACGTCGGCGCGGGCGTTGGGGTGAGGGATCTGGTGTAAACGAAACCGGACGGGGGACCGTCCTGGCCCCCGTCTCCATTGCAGTGAGCCAGATTGACACCCCCTATTCACGTATCTACACTGTAGATACGTGAGGACGCCGCACCGCAGCCGTCCCGTTACCAAAGTTATGAATTGGTTGACGGTGGAGCTAAAGAATGGAGCTGTCTGCGATATAGCCTGCGATCCCGCTCCCCGAACATGACGACCAGATCACGGGGGGCTCTCCTCACGCGCGAAGTTTGAAAGTGGAGGAACAGCTAATGACCGCATTGACAGTGAAGCGTTGGGGCAACAGTCTTGCTCTTCGCATTCCGTCGTACTTGGCAGAAGAAGCAAATATCACTGAGAACGCGGTGATAGAGGCGACGGTACTTGAGGGGAAATTGGTCCTGGAGAAGAAGGCCGAGCCTTCCTTCTCGCTGGAGGAGTTCATCCTCGAACTGCAAGCCGGGCATGAGGTCGAGGCTACCGTTGATTGGGGAGCTCCGGTAGGCAATGAATTTGGTGCCGCGGGCAATCCTGATAACGACTGATGATTGTCTATGCGATCAACCACGACGAGCGGCACGGCAATCGGCGCGTTCGCAACGGCCGACGTTCAGCATCGAGTTCCCCAAGCGGGTGAAATCTGGTGGATGAGCCTCGATCCAACGAAGGGACATGAACAAGCGGGCTTCCCGCCCATACTGGTGTTGTCGCCGGCAGGAATCAACGGCCCGACAAAGCGCTTTATCGGGGTTCCGCTGACGACCTCTCTCGCGCCCGCCGGCACCGCTCGTGCCCGCATGCAAGTGCGTATATCGGGCATGCCGCGCGAATGCGCGGCCTTGCCGGATCAAATCACCACGTTGGATTGGATCGCCCGAAGTGCCCGCTATGATGGGCAATGCGCGACCGAACAGGAACTCAAAGAGATTCGGCTGCGGGTGGCAGCGATCTGCGGTATCGGTTAGCGAAGTCCCATTCCATATCGACATCCTGGTGCGGCGATGGCGGGCAACAACACCATTGCCGCGCGGGCTACCGCCCGCCCTCCGGCTCCAGCAACGGCAGCACCGCCGTGCCCCACGCCACCCAATCTTCTTCGTAACGGATCCCGCGGCGCAGCAGCGCATGCCGCAGCTGTTGGGCGCGGTCCGGGTGCGGAGCGGCGAAGTCACGCTGCTCGATCGCGCGATAGGTTGCCAGCCGTTCTTCGTGCAACGCGATCATCCGCCGCATCTCGTCGCCCAGTCCGAGCGGGCCGGCCACCGCGTCGGCGCGCAGCTTGACCAGGATCTCGTCGCGCTGGTCCAGCCCGGCCGTCGGCGACAGCACCCAGCGCACCAGCTCCTCCCGCCCCGCCGGCAGCACACGATAGACCTTCTTGCGGCTGCGCGCGTCCGTTTCGTCGTCCTGCGCTGCAATCCAGCCGCGTTCGGCCATGCGGCCGAGTTCGCGATAGATCTGCTGGTGGGTGGCGTGCCAGAAATAGCCGATCGACTTGTCGAAGCGCCGCGCCAGTTCGTAGCCTGACGAGGGCTTCTCCATCAACGAGGTCAGAAGGGCGTGCTGGATCGACATGCGGACGATGGGAGCGAAATGCGCGCCGGAATGCGCGCAAAGCGCCAATGGTAGCGCATGGAGGCGGCGCGCAAGCCATCGGCTCGGCGCTGCACCCTATTGCTCGCAATATGACAAATCGAGCCGATGGCTAGGCCAGAATTAAAAAAGGTGAAATAGCAAATCGGCTGGCGCTGCAATACATTGGAAACAAAGCCGCATTTGATCAGGAACAGCCGCCATGCCCGGATCGCACGATCTCGCCGAGGAGCGGGATATTCCGTGGGAAGGCGACGGTCCCTCCGCATTGGAAGGCCGAATCGCCGCCCCAACCAGCGCCGCCCCGTCCAGCGCCATCTATTACCGCCTGCCGGATACCCCGGTCGGCCATCACATCAAGGAGTATCCCAGCGGGCTGCGCCAGCTGGTCCGCTTTGTCGGCGTCGAGGAACAGGTGGTCAAGGTCAGCCTGAACTGAGGCCGAGTCAAGGCCCAGGCCAAGACCCCAGCCCGCCCGACGCCCAAGCCGAGGCAGCCGCGCTGCCGCGGCCCCCAACGATGTCTCCTCCTGCCCGGGTGGGCCGGAACTCGAGCTCGCTGCCAGTCGCGAGCTTTTTTTTGCCGCCGCTGCCGGCGATCAGCACCGGCAATCAGTGCGCCGGCAATTCCCGGGCATCCCCGCCCTTGTCGTGCAACGCAAAGCGCTCGACCATCGCCGCGCTGCCCGCATTCAGTCCGACCACCTCGACGTCAATTCCAGCCCGCCGCAGTTTGAGCACGACCTTGTCGAGCGCCCCGATCGCGGTGATGTCCCAGAAGTGAGCCCGGCTGACATCGATCCGAATGCGTTTGACCTCTTCTTTGATGTCGAAGGCGCGGACGAACTGGTCGGCGCAGGCGAAGAACACCTGGCCCGTCACCGTGTAGACACGCACGCCGCCCTCCAGCGACGACGCGACATCCAGCATCCTGCCCACCTTCCACGCGAAGAACACGCCCGACAGCAACACGCCGACCAGCACGCCGCGGGCCAGATCGTGAGTCATCACTACCACCGCGACCGTGGCAATCATCACGATGCTGGAGCTGGGCGGGTGCTCGCGCAGGCGGCGAATCGAGGCCCAGTTGAAGGTGCCGATCGACACCATGATCATCACCGCAACCAGCGCCGCCATCGGAATGCGGGCGACCCAATCGCCCAGGAACACCACCATCACCAGCAGCAGCACGCCGGCCACCAAGGTAGACAGACGTCCGCGGCCGCCGGATTTCACATTGATCACCGACTGCCCGATCATTGCGCAGCCCGCCATGCCGCCCAGCAGGCCGGCGGCGATATTGGCCACGCCTTGCCCCATGCATTCGCGATTCTTGTCGCTGGGCGTGTCCGTCATGTCGTCGACGATGGCCGCGGTCATCATCGATTCGAGTAGCCCGACCACCGCCAGCGTCGCCGAATACGGCAGCACGATTGCCAGCGTCTCCAGGTTCAGCGGCACCTGCGGCAGCAGGAACATCGGCAAGCTGTCCGGCAGCTGGCCCATGTCCCCGACGGTGCGGATGTCCAGCCCGAGCAGCATCGACACCGCGGTCAGCACGACGATCGTCACCAGCGGCGACGGCACGGCGCGCGTGATCCGCGGCAGCAGATAGATGATCGCCAGGCCGGCGGCCACCATCGCGTAGACGTGCCAGCTGACGCCGATCAGTTCTGGCAGCTGCGCCATGAAGATCAGGATCGCCAGCGCATTGACGAAGCCTGTGATCACCGAGCGCGACACGAAGCGCATCAGCACGCCCAGCCGCAGCCGGCCAGCCAGGATCTGCAGCACGCCGGTCAGCACGGTGGCGGCCAGCAGGTATTGCAGGCCGTGCTCCTTGACGAGGGTGACCATTACCAGCGCCATCGCGCCGGTGGCGGCCGAGATCATGCCAGGCCGTCCGCCGGCGAAGGCAATGACTGTGGCAATGCAGAAGGACGCGTACAGGCCGACCTTCGGATCGACGCCCGCGATGATGGAAAAGGCGATGGCTTCGGGGATCAGCGCAAGCGCGACGACGGTGCCGGCGAGCACGTCGTTGCGGATATTGCCGAACCATTGCTGGCGCAAGGAAAGCATGGGTCTGGTCTATGGAGGGCGCCGCGCGCGATCACAACCGCGTTGCGACGAAAGCTGGGGAAGGCGAATCGGAGTGCAGTCCGGCGTTCGGGCGTGGCATGGGGATGCCGGCCGGAAGCTGCGCTGAAAGCCGCGGATTATACCGGCCCCCAAAAAACGACGGCCATGAAAAAGCCGGCCCGAAGGCCGGCTTTCCCGTCGTTGCGCCGCGCGAACCCGGCGCGGCATCCGCAACGATCAGTCCACGGTCGCGCCCGAGGCCTTGACGACCTTGGCCCACTTGGCCGCTTCGGTCTTCATGAAGGCAGCCAGTTGTTCCGGCTTCTCGGGGTTGGGCTCGGCGCCCTGACCGGCCATCTGCTTCTGCACGTCGGGCATGGCCAGGATCTTGACCACTTCGGCGTTCAGGCGATCGACGATGGCCTTGGGCGTGCCGCCAGTGGCGTACAGCGCGAACCACGACGTCGCTTCATAGCCCGGCACGCCGGCTTCCGCGACGGTCGGCACGTCCGGCAGCGCCGGCGAACGCTTGGCCGAGGTCACGGCCAGCGGGCGCAGCTTGCCGGCCTTCACGTGCTGGTACGACGACGGCAGGTTGTCGAACATCAGGCCGATCTGGTTGCCCAGCAGATCGTTGACCGCCGGGGCGCTGCCCTTGTACGGCACGTGCTGGATGTTCAGCCCGGTCATCGAGTTGAACAGTTCGCCCGACAGATGCATCGACGAGCCGTTGCCCGACGAGCCGTAGCTGATCTTGTTCGGATTGGCCTTGACGTAGGCGATCAGCTCCTTGACGCTCTTGGCCGGCACGTTGGGGTTGACCACCACGAGATTCGGCACCATCGCGACACGGGTGATCGGCGCGAAGTCCTTGACCGGGTCGTACGGCAGCTTCGAGTACAGCGACTGGTTGATCGCGTGCGTACCGATGGTGCCCATGAACAGCGTGTAGCCGTCGCCCGGCGCCTTGGCGGCCAGCGAGGCGCCGATGTTGCCGCCCGCGCCCGGACGGTTCTCGATGACCACCGGCTGGCCGAGCGCCTTGCCCAGCTGCAGGCCGACGATGCGGGCCAGGATGTCGGTGGTGCCACCGGCCGAGAACGGCACGATCATCGTGATCGGCTTGGTCGGATAGCCATCCTGCGCGTAGGCAGCGCCGGAGACGCCGGCGAACGTGGTAGCCAGCGCGACGCCGGCGGCCAGCAGGCGGCGGCGCGCCTGCGACGGTTGCGAGTTGAACTTCATCGTATGCTCCAGGGAGTTTCCTCGGTGGCCGTCCATGCGGGCCACGACTTGTAATAGGGGCCGCGCCTAGACCGGTGCGACGCCCAGCGTGGTACCGCCACAGACGTACAACACCTGTCCGGTGACGAAACCATTTTCGGGAGAGAGAAAGAACAGCGTGGCGCGGGCCACGTCCTCGGGCGTGCCCATGCGCTTGACCGCGATGCTGGCCAGGATGCGCTTGGTCTGCTCGCTGCCCTCGGGATTGCTGCGGCGGAACAATTCGGTGGCGATCGGCCCGGGCGCAACCGCGTTGACGGTGATGCCGTCGCCGCCGAGCTCCATCGCCAGCGTGCGCGTCATGCCGACCATGCCAGCCTTGGTGGCGGAGTACACCACGCGCTCGGGCTTGCCCAGCGCCGCGCGCGAGGCCATGTTGACGATGCGGCCGAAGCCCGCGGCGCGCATTGCCGGCAGGCAGGCCTGCGTCAACAGCAGGCTCGCCTGCAGGTGCAGGCCGACCACGTAGTCGAGATCCTCGACGGTCGCGCTATCGGCGGTGCCGGGACGGGTCGCGCCGGCATTGTTGACCAGGCGCGTGATGGCGAAACGCGACGTCACCTCGGCAGCCGCCGCGCGCGTGGCCGCGGCGTCGGTCAGGTCCGCCTGGAAAAAGGTCATGTTGGGATGCGACCAGCCCGGGGCGGCATAGTCGACATTGACGACGCGGGTCACGCCGTCGGCCAGCAGCATTTCGCTGATGGCGCGGCCGATGCCGGAACTGGCGCCGGTGACGAGCGTGGCAACGGGAAGAGACATCCGATTACTCCATGCCGGTATGGAACCGGTACTGCGAAGATTCAGCAGAAGTTCAGCGCAAATTCGGGCGCAAAGAAAGCGTGCGGCGGACCGGCGAGCCAGTCGGCCCGGCCGCACCAACTGCGTTGGGAAATCTGTCGCAACGCTGAGCGTCGGCGCCTGCCTTGGTCAACGGCAGGCGCGCCGCAAAACTTGAGCGGATCGAGCGGCTTGAGCAGCTCAAGCGTCCTCTCGGCGCTGCGAATGCGGGCGCCGCTCAGACGCGCTCGATCACCATCGCGATACCCTGGCCCACGCCGATGCACATCGTGCACAGCGCGAAGCGGCCGCCGGTGCGATGCAGCTGGTACATCGCGGTGGTGACCAGGCGCGCGCCGCTCATGCCGAGCGGGTGGCCCAGCGCGATCGCGCCGCCGTTCGGATTGACGCGCGCATCGTCATCGGCGACGCCGAGCTCGCGCAGCACCGCCAGCCCCTGCGCGGCGAACGCTTCGTTCAGCTCGATCACGTCGATCTGGTCCATCGTCATGCCCAGCTGCTTGAGCAGCTTCTGCGTGGCCGGCGCCGGGCCGATGCCCATCACGCGCGGCGCCACGCCGGCGGTCGCCATGCCGACGATGCGGGCCTTCGGCGTCAGGCCGTGCTGGCGCGCGGCGGCCTCGCTGGCGAGCAGCAGCGCGCAGGCGCCGTCATTGACGCCCGAGGCGTTGCCGGCGGTCACGGTGCCGTCCGGACGTACGACGCCCTTGAGCCTGGCCAGCGCTTCCATGCTGGTGGCGCGCGGGTGCTCGTCGCGCTCGACGACGATCGGATCGCCCTTCTTCTGCGGGATCGTGACCGCGGTGATTTCCTGCGCCAGCGTGCCGTCGGCCTGCGCGCGCGAGGCCTTTTCCTGGCTGCGCAGCGCCATCAGGTCCTGGTCTTCGCGGCTGATCTTGTAGTCGGTGGCGACGTTCTCGGCGGTCTCGGGCATCGAGTCCACGCCGTAGGCCGCGCGCATCGCCGGGTTGATGAAGCGCCAGCCGATGGTGGTGTCGAAGATCTGCGCGTCGCGCGAGAACGCGGTGGTGGCCTTGCCCATCACGAACGGGGCGCGGCTCATGCTCTCGACGCCGCCGGCAATCATCAGCCCGGCTTCGCCGGCGCGGATCGCGCGCGCGGCGGTGCCGGTCGCGTCCATGCCCGAGCCGCACAGGCGGTTGATGGTCGCGCCGGGCACGCTTTGCGGCAGGCCGGCCAGCAGCAGCGACATGCGCGCAACGTTGCGGTTATCTTCGCCGGCCTGGTTGGCGTTGCCGTAGATCACGTCGTCGATCGCGCTCCAGTCCAGGTTCGGATTGCGCGCCATCAGCGCCTTCAGCGGTACCGCGCCCAGGTCGTCCGCGCGCACCGCGGACAGGCTGCCGCCGTAACGGCCGATGGGGGTGCGGATCGCGTCGCAGATAAAGGCTTCGGTCATGGTGTCTCGTCCTTGGTTTCAGTGGTGGTGGCGGCGGTATCGGCAGCAACTGCGATCCGTCGCCATCGGATGGTGCATCAGGCGGGGCATCAAGCGGGCTGCGCCTGCTTCAGCGGCACGCCGGTCAGGCGCTGCAGCTCGTCGAACGACAGGCCTTCGACCAGGTCGCGGGCGACCAGGCCGTCCGGGGTCACGTCGATGGTGGCCAGGTCGGTGTAGACGCGGGTCACGCAGCCGATGCCGGTCAGAGGATACGTGCATTCGGGAACGATCTTGCTCTCGCCCTGCTTGGTCAGGTGTTCCATCATGACGAACACCTGCTTGGCGCCGATCGCCAGGTCCATCGCGCCGCCGACGGCGGGAATCGCGCCCGGCGCGCCGGTGTGCCAGTTGGCCAGGTCGCCGGTGGCCGACACCTGGAACGCGCCGAGCACGCAGTAGTCCAGATGGCCGCCGCGCATCATCGCGAACGAATCGGCGTGATGGAAAAACGAGGCGCCGGGCTTGATCGTGACCGGCTGCTTGCCGGCGTTGATCAGGTCGCCGTCTTCCTCGCCGGGCGCGGGCGCCGGGCCCATGCCCAGCAGGCCGTTCTCGCTGTGCAGCAGGATCTCGCGGTCGGCCGGCAGATGGTTGCCGACCAGGGTGGGCAGGCCGATGCCGAGGTTGACCACGGCACCGTCCGGAATGTCTCGGGCCACGCGGGCGGCCATCTGATCGCGGGTCAGGCGTTGCATATCGCTTCTCTCTTCGATGCGGGTTGGGCGCGTCCGCGCGTCAGGCGGCATTGGCCGCGGCGTTGTCTGCGGCAGCGGCGTCGACCTTGACGACGCGCTTGACGAACAGGCTCGGCGTCACGATGTGCTCGGGGTCCAGTTCGCCCAGTTCGACCACGCGGCTGACCTGCACGATCGCGCATTTGGCGGCCATCGCCATGATCGGGCCGAAGTTGCGCGCAGTCTTGCGGTAGGTCAGGTTGCCCCAGCGGTCGGCGGTGTCGGCCTTGATCAGCGCGAAGTCGGCGTGAATCGGCGACTCGAACACATAGCCCTGGCCGTCGATGATGCGGGTTTCCTTGCCCTCGGCCAGCGGCGTGCCGTAGGCGGTGCGGGTGAAGAAGCCGCCGATGCCGGCGCCGGCGGCGCGGATGCGCTCGGCCAGGTTGCCCTGCGGCACCAGTTCCAGCTCGATCTGGCCGGCGTGGTACAGCGAATCGAACACGTAGGAATCGACCTGGCGCGGGAACGAGCAAATGATCTTGCGCACGCGCTTGGCCTTGAGCAGCGCGGCCAGGCCCGTTTCGCCGTTGCCGGCGTTGTTGTTGACGATGGTCAGGTCGCGCGCGCCCTGGGCGATCAGCGCATCGATGAGTTGCGCCGGCATGCCGGCGAGGCCAAAGCCGCCGATCATGATGGTCGCGCCATCATGGATGTCGGCCACCGCCGATTCCACCGAGTCGAAGAGCTTGTTGATCAATTGCGTTCCAGTCGAGATGGCCTGGCCGGACCGGCCGGAGCCCGCCGCCCGACGTGTCGGGCGGCCGCTGGAAGCGTCGTCTCCGGAGGGTTCTGCCTGGCGTGGTTCCGGGCGCGCCGTGGCGGCGCCCATAAAGGCCCTAGCAGTCAAACGATGGTCCGTCATGCGGACTCTTGTTGTTGCCGATGTTCGCTATACGAACTTCAATTCGCAGAATGAACACCAATGCAGAGGGTACACCCGTGGGGTTCCGGGGTCAAGGCGGGAGCCTGGGCGCCCCTGCAGAGATGGAAGTGAAACCGCAAGCCGCGCGCCGCTTCAGCGGAACAGTCAGGCAGCAGCGAGGAACACCAAAGGAAGGAAGAAAGGAAGGAAGGAAGGAAGGAATCCAACACGGCGGCGGCGGCCGCGGCATGCGCGGCGCCAGCCGTGCGGCACGCTCATTCGACGCGGAAGCCGACTTTCAACGTGACCTGGTAGTGCGCGATCTGGCCATTGACGATATGGCCGCGCATTTCCACCACCTCGAACCAGTCCATGTTCTTGATGGTCTCCGACGCCTTGGCGAGCGCGCTGCGGATCGCGGCATCGGTGCCGTCGGGCGACGTGCCGACGATTTCGACGAGCTTGTAGGTGTGATTCGACATCGCTTGCCTCCAGGGTTGGGCGCCGGGCTGCTGGCGCCTGGGTTGGGATAACCGATCGGCGTCGGCATGTGCCGGCACGCGTTTCATCATAGGCAGCCGGGCCGCGCCGTTCCAACCGCCTTGCCTTTGCGTGCTCGCGCTGCTAACTTCCCCGCCTCGCAACGTTTCCATTTCGATTCGTTATTCAATTGGCTACCATTGCCGCGAGCGGCGCGCTCCGCGGCAACGCATTCACGCTGTCTCATGTCCTTTGTGTTTCGCGCGCCCGCCATCGTCGCCGGCGCCCTGTTGTCCGTTCTGCTTTCTTCTTCGCTGCTGGCGCCCGCCGCGTCCGCGCGCATCCTGCCCCGCAGCGGCGAAGCGCCGATAGCCCCCGCCGACGGCGCGCGCAGCTTCGCTGACGGCGCCAATTACGCGCTGTGCTTCACGCCCGATGGCGAGAGCTGCCAGGCCATGCTGGTCGACGCGATCCGCAATGCGCGGCGCAGCGTGCTGGTACAGGCGTATTCGTTCACCAGCAAGCCGATCGCCGAGGCGCTGATGCAGGCGCGCAAGCGCGGGGTCGATGTGCGCGTGATCCTGGACAAGAGCCAGGTGTCCGAGCGCTATACCAGCGCCACCTTCCTGAAGCACCAGGGCATCGAGGTGATGATCGATTCGCGCCCCGCCATCGCGCACAACAAGGTGATGATCTTCGACGGCGAGGCGGTCTTCACCGGCTCGTTCAACTTCACCAAATCGGCCGAGGAACGCAACACCGAGAACGGCATCCTGATTCGCGGCGATGCACGTCTGGTCAAGCGCTACGTCGACAATTGGCAGAGCCGGCATCGGCTGTCATTGCCGTACTAGGCTCAATCGTTGTCCTCCGAGGCCGCGCCGCCACGGCGCCCGCGCGAGCCGTACAGATCGGTTTCCTCGAGGCCGCGCTCGATATCGCGCGCGGCCTGACGTCCCACCGGCCTGCTGCCGGTGTGCTGGCTCTGATGCGATTCGTCGCGCTCGTGCGGCAGGCGCGGCATCGGTTCGCCGCCGCCCTTCTGCGGCAGCGTGCCGGGGTCCGGCTGCGACTTCTCGGCCAGCGGTCCCGGCCCCTCGCTGGTTCCCTGTGCCGTTCTTTCTCCCGTCGTCTCGCCCTGCGGCCGTCCGCCGGCCTGACCCTGCCGCGGTTCACGTTCCGGATGCGTCGGTTGCTTGGTCATATGCCCTCCCCTGACCGAATGTTGACCATCGACGACACGCAAACGCCATACCTGCGTCGTGTCATGCCCGGGCGCCCGGCTTGAAATCATGTTGCGGCGCGGTGGCACGCCCATTGCACGACACCAAGGCGCGGCATTTCGCCGCTGATGGAGACCAGCAATGAAACAGCAACAGCAACCGCAGGCGCAGCAAGGCGGCACCGAAAAGGGTGGCATGGGCCAGGGTGGCCAATCGTCTCAGCAGCATCAGCAGAGCGGCAGCCAGACCGGCCAGCAGGGCGGAATGGGTAACCAAAGCGGCCAGGGCGGTCAGCAACAGCAAGGCGGTCGCCAGGGCGGTCAGCAGGGCGGCATGGGCCAGAGCGAAGGCGGCATGGGCGGCATGGGCGGCCAGTCGCAGCAAGGCGGCGGCCAGAGCGGCCAGCAGGGCGGAATGGGTAACCAAAGCGGCCAAGGCGGCCAGCAGCAGCAAGGCGGCAGGCAGAGCGGCCAGCAGAGCGGCATGGGTGGCCAGAGCGGCGGCCAGCAACAACAGCAGTCCGGCACCAGCGGCCAGCCTGGGCAGCAGTCCTCGGGCGGACAGTCGGGCCAGAACCGCGAGCGGTAATTGCCGATGATCGGCTGCCTTCCATCGGCAGCAAAGGGACGCATCCGCGTCCCTTTTTTCTTCCTGTTCCCTCCCCTTCTTACGACCCGTGAAAATTCCTCACGGCATCGCTGTGGTCATTCGCTGACAACGCAATCCGCCGATCGCCGAGGCCGCGCCGCGGATCAAGCCGACGTGCCGCGCGCGCCGTCGCTCCTACGCTGGTAAGCAAGAACGCGAGATCGCGCCGCCGTGCTGCGTTCGCGAGCGCGGCATCGCGTTACCAACATCAAGGGGAGCGTGCGATGCAAGGCAAGACGACGACCCTGCGCGAGGCCGCGCAGAAATGGCTGCCGCTGTCGGCCAGCCACCCATGCCGGGTCACCCGTTTCGGACATACCGGCAGCGGCCGCGTGCCCTATGCGTGCATCGGCTTCGAACGCGCGGGAAAACGGCTGTCGATCGTCTTCTTCCGTCATCGCGACGGTTCGTGGTACGTGTTTCCGCCGCTGCGATAGAGGGACACCGATCGACAGCATTTAGTGGCGGCCTCGTTGAAACGACAGGAGCGCGGCGGGCCGATGCCCGCCGCGCTCCTTGCTGTCCCCGGTACTCGAATCGATGCAGCCGGCCGATCAACCTCCGTCGAGGAACTGGCTGCGCTTGCCGACGCGCGAGCCCAGCGTCGACAGGTCGTGATAGTGCGTGTCGTGATTCTCCATGCGCGCGTCGTAGCTGCCGCTCATCGGCATCGGCTGCGTGCCCGCCGGCGCCAGATACTGCTGCGTCGGCTGGTTGGTGCCCTGCGTATACGGATCGAACTTGTCGCCCACGCGCGCGCCGCTGCTGTACGGATCGCGCGTGCCTGCCGCGGCCGGATTGGCGGGATCGTATTGGCCCGCCGGTGCGGTACCCGGCGCGGTGCCGGTGGCAGCGCCGCGGTCACCCGGCACCTGCGCCAGCGCGACGCAGGAACCGGTCAATGCCAGCGCGGCGAGCGCGCTACGTACGAGGTGGTGTTTCGTCATGTTGTTCACTCCTGAGACGGCCCATGCATGCCGCGATGGCGCGCGCGTTGGCGGCACGCCCGCGGCCACGCCAGGCGGGTTCGTGATCAGGCCCTGCCGGCACGGCGATGCCCCGCGCAGGACCCGGCCTACGCCGCCCATGACGCGAAACGCATGCCAGAAACAACAGGTCTTCCACGCGCGGCCGACACGCTTCGCCGCGCGCCACGGCGACGCAATGGCTCGCGGCAATCACCGCAGGCCGCGCCGCGGCGACACGCGGCCATATCGCCGGACAACACGGCGCGATGCGTCTGGCTCGTACTTTTTACTCGGCCATGCAGGATGTGCACGGCGGCGTCTGTGCGGCAGCGCCCATAGCGCGGCAACATGCCCGCTGTTCGTCATGCGGATCCGCTCGCCCCGCTATCCCGCCATGGTGGCGATCGTTCCGGTCATTGCCGGATGTAGGACGGTGGCCGATGGATCGCCGCATTCCGATTGCCTATAAGCGAACTAACAAGCGAAATCTCAAGCGAAATCTCAAGCGAAATCACGGCAATGCAAATGCCGCGCTTGACGCGAAGGACCAGGGCCACGCAATTCCGCGTGTTCCGATCGAGGAGCGGCCGCAATGGCGACAAAGCGAGCAGCAAAGCAGCCGGCCAAGGCCGCAGCGAAGCGAACCGGCAGGCAGACCCCTGCAGCCGCGGCCAAAGGCTCGGGCACACGGTCGACGTCGCGCGCCGCCGCGCGTCCGGCGGCACCGCGCGCGGCGCGAGGCGCGAATCCCGACCCGCTGCAGCGCTATCGCACGATGCGCGACTTTGGCACGACGGCGGAACCGGCCGGCCGCGCGGTCGCCCAGCGTGCCGCGGCGAAAACCGCCGAAGCGCTGTCGTTCGTCGTGCAGAAACACGCGGCGCGCCGCCTGCACTACGACTTCCGCCTCGAACTCGACGGCACGCTCAAGAGCTGGGCCATTCCGAAGGGTCCAAGCCTGGACCCGGCCGACAAACGGATGAGCGTCCACGTCGAGGACCACCCGCTCGAATATGCGAACTTCGAAGGCGTGATCCCCGAAAAGCAGTACGGCGCCGGCACCGTGATCGTCTGGGACCGCGGCACCTGGCTGCCGATCGGCGATCCGCATCAGGGCTATCGCGACGGCAAGCTCAAGTTCGAGTTGCAGGGCGAGAAGCTGCATGGGGCCTGGACACTGGTACGGATGCGCGGCCGGGACGAACGGCAGGAGCCATGGCTGCTGATCAAGGAGCGCGACGACGCGGCGCGGCCGGCGGCGGAGTTCGATATCACCGAGGCGATGCCGGACAGCGTACTGGGCGGTGGCGCGCTGGAGACGGACGGCGCGCGCACGCGCAAGGCATCGTCGAAGACCGCGCAGAAGCCCTCAACCAATACGGCAACCAAGACCGCAACCAGGACCGCGGCAACCAAAGCCGCGAAGAAAACAGCCTCCGGCAAATCGGCGGCCAGCGGCAAGACTGCCGCCAGCAAGCGGTCCGCGGCCAGCGCCATCCGGCTTCCACCCGGCGCGCGCCGGGCCGCACTGCCGCTGACGCTGGCGCCGCAGTTGGCGACGCTGGTGCAAGGCGCGCCCGCCGATGCGCAGAACTGGATCTACGAGCTCAAGTTCGACGGCTATCGCCTGCTGGCCCGCATCGACGGCAGCGACGTCAAGCTGTTCACGCGCAATGGCCACGACTGGACGTCGAAGCTGAAGACGCTGGCACGCGAACTGGGCACGTTGAATCTGCCGTCGGCCTGGCTCGACGGCGAGATCGTCGTCGTCGACAAGGACGGCAGCACCGATTTCCAGGCGTTGCAGAACGCCTTCGACAGCGACCGCACCGATGCGATCCAGTTCTTCGTGTTCGACGTCCCCTACTATGCCGGCCACGATCTGCGCCAGGTCGCGCTGGTCGAGCGCCGCGACCTGCTGCGGCGGGTATTCGAAGAACACAACGTGTCGGCGCATCTGCGTTTCAGCGAGAGCTTCGAGGCAGGCCCCGAGGAGATCCTCAGCGCGGCCTGCCGGTTGCGGCTCGAGGGGCTGATCGGCAAGCGCGTCGATGCGCCGTACGTGTCCGCGCGCTCGCCGAACTGGATCAAGCTCAAATGCAGCGAACGGCAGGAGTTCGTGATCGGCGGCTTCACCGAGCCCAAGGGCACGCGCAACGGCCTGGGCGCCCTGCTGCTGGGCATCCACGACGAGTCGGGCCGGTTGATCTATGCCGGCAAGGTCGGCACCGGCTTCGACACGAAGACGCTCGATACGATCCGGGCCAAGCTCGATGCCCTGCGCACCGATGCCTCCCCGTTCGACAAGATGCCGGCAATCGCCAAGGGCGTGAAGGGCATCTGGGTTCGGCCCAAGGCGGTCGCCGAGGTGTCGTTCGGCTCGTGGACGCGCGACGGACTGATCCGCCATGCGGTCTTCCATGGACTGCGGTCCGACAAGAGCGCCAGCGCAATCGGCAAGGAGAAGGCGATGCCCGCTCCAGGGAAGACCGTGGGCAAGGGAAAAACGGTGGCCTCCGAGCGGAAGGCGAACGATAAGACGAAGGACAAGACGAAGCAGGACGACAAACCGGCGAAGTCCGCCAGAAAGCCGGGCAAAGGCAACGAGCCGGAGACCGGGGAAACGTCGCGATCGGCCAGACCCGCTGCCGCGACGAAGTCCTCCTCCGGCCGCCAGCAGATCGGCAACGTCCGCGTCAGCCATGCCGATCGCGTCATCGATCCGTCGACCGGCGCGACCAAGGGCGACCTGGTGCGCTACTACGAGGCGGTCGCCCCGCGCATGCTGCCGGAATTGCGCGGCCGGCCGCTGGCGGTGCTGCGCGGCCCGTCCGGCGTCGGCGGCGAACTGTTCTTCCAGAAGCATGCCGAGACCTTCAACATCGCCGGCGTCAACCGCCTCGATCCGTCGCTGTGGCCGGGCCACCCGCCGATGATCGAGGTCGCCAGCGAGACCGGCATCGTCGCCGCGGCGCAGCTCAACGTGATCGAGTTCCATACGTGGAACGCCGACAAGCGCCAGATCGAAAAGCCCGATCGCGTGATCTTCGACCTGGACCCCGGAGAGGGCGTGCCCTGGAAGCATGTGGTCGAGGCGGCCGCGCTGACCAAGGGCATGCTCGACGAGCTCGAACTGACGGCCTTCCTGAAGACCAGCGGCGGCAAGGGCCTGCACGTGGTGGTGCCGATCGCGCGCCGGCTCGGCTGGGACGAGGTCAAGGACTTCGCCCAGCAGCTGGTCGTGCATATGGCGAAGACCATCCCGCAGCGCTTCGTCTCCAAGAGCGGTCCGCGCAACCGCGTCGGCAAAATTTTCATTGACTACCTGCGCAACGGGCGCGGCGCCACCACGGTGGCCGCGTTCTCGGCGCGCGCGCGGCCGGGCCTTGGCGTGTCCATCCCGTGCAGCTGGGACGAGCTGCCATCGCTGCGCTCGGGCGCGCAATGGACCATCGCCAACGCCCTGGCGCGCATCGAGGAGATCGAGCACGCCGATCCCTGGGCGGACTACGGCAGCACCAGGCAGACGCTGACCGCGGCGATCCGGCGCCTCGGCAACGGCTGACCCCCCCGGACCGGCGCCCCGCCGCCGTTCCACCCCCGCAGTGCATCATGCGGCTCCCCCGTGTCGGACAAACGAGGGCATGGTTCTTGCCACTTCGGACACATGCGTCCGCGCATTGCAGCGCCGGACGCGTGACGGAACGACGACGCAAGCACGAACCGGGAGCCACCATGACAACCCCTCGGACCACGATCCGCATTGCCCACTTTGCCGCCCTGGCGCTGATGACGGCGCTCGCCTGGACCCCCGCGCAGGCCCGCCTGCCGGCGCCCACCGCCGAACAGCAGCGCGCCGCCGACGAACGCAAGGCCAAGGAGGCCGAGGTCGCCAAACAGCAGGCCGACGCGCTGGCGCGCGTGCAGGACCAGATCGCCGCCCGCTTCGGCAAGGGCGCGCAGCCGTCCGGCACCACGCCGCCCAGCGAGGTCTCTCAGAAAGCGGCCGAGGTCCGGCCCAGCGGCCCGCATGGCGGCACCGCCCCCAGCGCGGAGGCCCACTCCGGTCAGGCGCAGCGCCGCTGAAGCCACTTATTCGGGCGAATTCCGCCTCAAAAGTGGCTTTGCATCAACTACAAGTGTTGGAGAGCTAGATTGGTAATTATTACAAACCGCGTGGGCGGCAAGATCGCGCCGAACGCAAAAACCGACCTGCCACCCCGTTGCCAAGCCGCACGCCTGCCGATGGCGAGGACAGCATGAGTCCGATCGAAACAAGAACGTCGTCCGATTCCCGCGACAACCGGCCGCTGGTGCTGGTGGTCGACGACAACGAGGGCTCGCGCTACATCAAGAGCCGCATCCTGCGCCGAGCGGACTATGCGGTGCTGGAAGCGTCGACCGGCGAGTCGGCGCTGTCGCTGGTGCGCCGCTATGCGCCGGACCTGGTGCTGCTCGACATGAAGCTGCCGGACATCGACGGCCTGGACGTCTGCCGCATCATCAAGGACGACCCGCAAAGCTGCCGCACGCTGATCCTGCATACGTCGGGATCGGCCAGCGACCCGCGCTACCGGGTCGAGGCGCTGGACCACGGTGCCGACAGCTATCTGGTGGAGCCGGTCGAGCCGGAGGAACTGGTCTCCAGCGTCAAGGCGCTGCTGCGGCTGCGGCGAGCCGAGGAGGCCTACCACCGGACCTCGCAGGCGCTGCGCGACAACGAGTTCCTGTTCCGCCAGCTGGCCGACAACCTGTCCGACGTGCTGTGGATCTTCGATCCGCAGGAGCGCAAGTTCCTGTTCGTCGGTCCGGCCTTCGTCACGCTGACGGGCCGTCCGGTCGAAGACCTGCATCGGCACGGCAGCGCCTGCTTCGGCTGGGTCGCCGAGTCCGATCGCGAACGCGTGCGCGCTGCCTGTGACGCGATGCTGCGCGATGGCCATATGGACCTCGAGTTCGCGCTGGTCCACGCCGACGGCCAGACCCGCGACGTGCGCGCGCGCGCCTTCCCGGTCAACAACGCCAGCGGCGAGTTCTACCGCGTGGTCGGCGTGTGCGAGGACATCACGCAGCAGAAGCGTGCCGAGAAGATGCTGCGCGAGGAAGAGCGCCGCAAGGACGATTTCCTCGCGATGCTGGTGCACGAACTGCGCAACCCGCTGGCGCCGATGCGCAGCGCCGCCGATCTGCTGATGCACTGCGCGCCCTCGCGCGAGGACAGCTTCAAGGCGCGCGACATCATCGCCCGCCAGCTCTATCACCTGACCCGGCTGGTCGACGACCTGCTCGATATCTCGCGCTTCACGCGCGGCACCATCACGCTGCGCGACGACCTGGTCGAGCTGCGTTCCGCGCTGAACACCGCGGTCGAGACGGTCCGCCCGCTGATCGAGTCGCGCAACCATCAGCTGCGCCTGTCGGTGCCCGAGGGGCCGATGCCGGTGCGCGGCGACCTGGTGCGCCTGACGCAGATCTTCGGCAACCTGCTGAACAATGCGGCCAAGTACACGCCGCCCGATGGGCTGCTGTCGATCGAAGCCCAGGCCGATCAAGGCATGGTCACCATCAGGATTACCGACAACGGTACCGGGATGTCGCCCGAACGGCTGCAGGGCCTGCGCGAGACCTTCGAGCGCGACGGCGCCAACGGCAATATCGCCGTGGCCGGCGGCAATGGGCCCGGCATCGGCCTGTCGCTGGTCCATCGGCTGGTCAGCATGCATGGCGGCCAGCTGTCGGTGCAGAGCAACGGGCCCGGCCATGGCAGCAGCTTCATCGTGCAGCTGCCGATGCAGCCGTGGCGCAGCTGGCAGCCGACGCTGGGCGGACGGCAGGCGCCGGCCGGCAAGCCGCGCACGGTGATGGTGGTCGACGACAACGTCGACGCGCTGGAGGCGATGGCGATGACGCTGGAAGCGCTCGGCCATACCGTGATCACGGCGCTGGACGGCGCCGCCGCGATCGTGCGCGCGGTCAAGTACAAGCCCGAGCTGGTGCTGCTCGACCTGGGCATGCCCGGCATGGACGGCTTCGAGATCGCGCAGCGGCTGCGCGCGATACCGGAGCTGCAGACGATGAAGGTGGTCGCGCTGACCGGCTACGGCCAGCCCGGCGACAAGCTGCGCACGCAGGCCGCCGGTTTCGACGACCACCTGACCAAGCCGGTCGATCTGGAGGTGCTCTCGCGCCTGCTCGACGAATGCCGCGGCGATGGCCGCAGCGATGGCGGCTCGGATGCCACGACCGGCGCTGGTGCGCCACCGCCGCTGCATTCGCCATTGGCGCACCCGGTCGGCACCGGCGCGGCCGCCAGTCCGAACGCTTCCACGGAGAAACGAATGCACACCACGCCAGAACCGGATCAAACCCCGGACCAGCCGCCCAGGACGCCCGAACCCGAGGTGCCGCCGATCGATCCGCACGAGCCCGTCATCGACCCGCCGCCGGGCGACGTGCCGCCGCCTCCGCCGCAGCGGGCCTGACCCGGAGCCGCCCAGTGCCGCGCATCATCTGGAAAGGCGCCATTTCGTTTGGCCTGGTCAACATCCCGGTCGTGCTGAAGGCGGCCGCGCGCGACAACGCGCTCGACTTCGACTGGCTCGACGAGCGCGACATGGCGCCGGTCGGCTACCAGCGCATCAACAAGAAGACCGGCAAGCCGGTCGACAAGGACCATATCGTCAAGGGCTATCAGTACGAGAAGGGCGAATACGTGCTGCTGTCGCCGGAGGACTTCCGCCAGGCCAACGTCGAGGCGACGCAGACCGTCGATATCGTCAGCTTCGTGCAGGCCGACCAGATCCCGCCGTACTACTTCGAGACGCCCTACTATCTCGAGCCGGACCGGCGCGGCGAGAAGGGCTACGCGTTGCTGCGCGAGACGCTGCGCCGCACCGGGCGCGCGGCGCTGGCCCTGGTGGTGATCCACAACCGCCAGCATCTGGCCGCGGTGCTGGTGCTCGGCGATGCGCTGGTGCTCAACACCATGCGCTGGGCCGAGGAAGTGCTGCCGATGGACGAGCTGAAGCTGCCCAAGAGCAGCGGCAAGCAGCAGGGCGTCAGCCCGCGCGAGATCGAGATGGCGACCCGGCTGGTCGAGGACATGCAGGAGGACTGGAACCCGGAGGCCTATCGCGATACCTATCGCGACGACCTGATGGAGCGCATCGAGGGGAAGATCGCCGAAGGCAAGACCCACCTGCTGACGCCGGCCGAGCCAGGCGGCGAGGAACCGCGCAAGTCCGCCGAGGTGATCGACATGATGGCGCTGCTGAAGGAAAGCATCAAACGCAGGGGCGATCGCGGCGGTACGCGCGGGGAGCGGCGTAACGAGCCACGCGACGAGGCGCAGGACGAGGAAGCGGACGAGCAGCAGGAAGAGAAAGCACCGCGCAAGCGAAGCACGGGCGCGCGCAAGACCGCGCGTAAATCAGCCGGGGCCAAGGACGAAAAGGAGGCCAAGCCGGCAAGCAGCCGCAAGAGTGCGGCCAAGTCCGGCAAGGCGTCGTCGTCCACGAAGAAAACCGCGGCCAAACGCGCCGGCAGCGACAGCGCATCGCGCAGCCCGCAGCGCAAGCGGGCATAGCGGTCTCTGTCGTTGACCACCGCTGTCGTTCCCGCGCTCGGGAAACGACAGTCAGCAGACGGTATGGGGCCTCAAGGAGGCCTCAAGGGGGCCTCAAGTGGGCCCCAAGGAGGCCTCAACCGCGGCATCAGGCGGGCCATCATGCCCACGGATCGTACGAGTCCTCCTTCCAATACGGCGAGGTCCCGTAGTACTGGTGAATGCTGGTCGCCCATTGGGGGTCGGCCATCGCCGGCCAGTGGTCCTTGTCGAAGCCGGGCGCGGCCTTCAGCTTGTCCTTGTCGACCCCCAGCACGAAACACTTGCGACGCGTGTCGAGCGTCAGCGCCGACCACGGCACCGCGAACAGCTTCTCGCCGATGCCGAGGAAGCCGCCGAACGACAGCACCGCATAGGCGACACGGCCGCCCTGCACGTCGAGCATGATGTGGTCGATGGTGCCGAGGTCCTCGCCGGCCGGTCCGATCACGCTGTTGCCTTCCAAGGTATCGGCGGCCATCACGAATGGGCCGGGCCCGCTCGCATTGGTATCGACATCGCCGACGATGGTCGCGCCGGCAGGCGCGCGTGCCGCGGCGGGATCGCGCATGTCACGCGGATCGCGGGGATCGCGCGGATCGCGTGGGTCTCTGATGTCTCGCGGATCGCGCGGGTCTCTGTCCAGTGGATTCATTGGCGGCTCCTGCTTCGGTTATCGGTTGACACAACGGCGCGCTCGCGCCCCTGATCGCCGCGGCCGCGGCTCGCATTGGACCGGCAAGCCTCACGGACGGCTGGCCGGTACCGGCGGCGCGAGCGGGTCGAAATCGACCCAGCGGCCTTCGCTCCAGCGCCCGTAGGCGCGCTCGACGTCCTTGGCGCCGGCCTGGCGCAATACCTCGGCGGCGGTCTCGCGCGTATCGGGATTGACATGCACGGCCAGCAGCACGCCGGCATCGCGCTCGGTCTTGACCTGGCGATTGGGATCCGGCGCGTTCGAGACGCGGTCGGGGTCGCGCGTCATCGACAGCGCGCCGACCAGGGAACCCAGGTAGGCGCCCAGGCCCGTGGCCAGCGCCAGCACCAGCACGGAGGCCTGCATCAGGGCCAGCGCCACCGCGCCGATCACGGCACCGGCGATGGCGCCGAACACGATGCCGCGGCCCGCGCCCGCCCCTGCCTTGCGGGTACCCGCATCGACCGCCACGTCGCCGCCGAGCGGGAAGCGTCCGTGCTGCCCCGGGGGATTGACGAAGAACAGGGTCACGTCGTCCTCGGCGAAACCGCGGGCAAACAACTGGCCCGCCGCCGCCTCGGCCTGGGCGAACGTATCAAAGCGTCCGGCGATGATCAGGGACATGCTGGCTCCTTCGAATCGGTTGGCAGACACCCGCTTGGCGAGCGATGGATCGGCAATCGAATTCGGCATGGCGTTCGGCGGTCGCGACGCCAGCCAGGCTGGCATCAGGACTTGGCCTTCGACGTGGATTTCGTTGCAGACTTGGCGGCCCCCTTGGCGGCCCCCTCGGCGGCGCCCTTGCGCTCGGCCGCGGGACGCGTGCCCTCGGGCTGATGCGCGCTGCCCGGTTCGATTTCCCAGTCGGTGTCGTCCACGTCGGTGCTGGTCTCCTTCTCGGCATGCATGGCGGCGCTCGGTGAAATCGGGTCGCTCGCCGGGAAGGTCATCTCCACCGATTCGTCGACCGCCTGCTGATACGTACAGGCGTCGCTCTGTTTCACGTCGTCCTGCCGGTCGGCCTTCTTGCCCGGCTTTGCCGCGCTGGCGGAGGCAGACTTCGCGGCGGATCCATGGGCGGGTGCGGACCCGGTCTTGGCCTTCTGCATCATCGGCTCCTGCTCGTTTGGAATAGCGAAACAGATGCAAGCGACGGGCCAGAAGCGAAGATGCCGGGACCGGCGCGCAAGCGGCGCATACGACAGCACTCGGCGTTGCACAAAGTGCATCGCACGTAAAAAGTACTGGCGTCGCGAGCGGCCGGTGCGCGCGTGTGAAAAGGGGGGAAAGGCGGGAAAAAAGAAGGGGAGAAAACGACAGACGAAGGGCGGGAAAAAAGGCGGATCCAGCAGCCGGGAAACAGCGCTGGACCTGGTGCGCGTCAGGCCCTGCGGTCTCCGTCAGGCCGGACCCGCGGACGGACCGAACGGCGCCTCATGGCCTGCCGCCGCGGCCGCCGGCGGCACGCGCGGAAAGGTCACCGCGATGCAGGCGCTGTCGCCGTCCTGCTCGCATTGGGTCGACGGTTCAGCCCCCAGCGTCGCGCCATGCAGCTCCGCCATGCGGCGCGCCAGCAGCAGCGCCGAACTCTGGCGCGCCGGCGCGGCGCCGGCGTTGCCCACGTCGCGCCGGAAAAACTCGGACAGTACCGACAGGCGCTCCTTGATGCGATCGGATGTCGCGCGGCTCTCGGTGAGGCGCAGCTTCACCTGGTCGTCCATCGGTTCGAGATGCGCGTCGATGGTGTCGCCGTTGCGCGCCTGTTTCAGGCAATGCAACACCAGATGGCGCAGCATCGGCTCGAGCCGTCGCGGGTCCGCCAGCACGAGGACATCGCCGCGGCCGCCGCGGTCTTCGTGCACCAGCACATCGGCCAGCGTGACGCGGCGCGCTTCGGCGGCCGGCTTGACCGACTCCATCGCCTGCGCCATCGCGGCCGCGAGATCGACCGCCTGCCATTGCGGCTCGGCCTCGTCAGCCAGCAACCGCACCGCCTCTTCCATATGCTGGATCAGCGCGACCTGCTGCTGCATCGCGGTACGCAAGCCCGCCAGTGCCCGTTGCACCGACGCGGTGGGCGCGTCCAGCGAATGGTCCAGCACGTAGGCCCAACTCTGGACGCCGTTCAGCGCCGAGCGCAGATCGTGCGACACCTGGTCGATCAGCGTCGTGACTTCCGAGGTGGCATCGACAGTCGCCGGCACCCAGTGTTCGGTGCCCGCCCCGCCGGACTGGCCACCGGATTGGCCACCGTTTTCCGCATCGGCGCGGCTGGAGGGGAGAGGTCGCTTGGACATGGAGGTTTGGGTCATCTCAGGGTCGCCGCGCCATTGCGGTGGGCCGGATTTCCGAGCCGAAGCATACCTCGGGCCAGCCCGAGGCTTCGGTGGTGGGGGGGCGGGCAGGACAGTCTCGTGCAGGGTCAGCTGGCGGCGGGCGGGCGCTCGTGCGCGCCGCTGTTGGTTCCGCTGTTGGCGCCATTGCCGGAGGTCTTGAACGACTCCGGCAACTTGCCGCCGGCCGCGTACTCCTCGAGCCGGTTGTACAGCGTCTTCAGGCTGATGCCGAGGATCTCCGCCGCGTGCTTCTTGACGCCGGCGCATTGCTCCAGCGTGGCGAAGATCAGCTCGCGGTCCGCGTCCGCCAGCGACATGCCGACGGGCACCGTGACGATCGCGGTGGCGGGCACCTGCGAGGCGGCAGCCTGCAACGGCACCGGCGATTCGGCGATGACGTCGTCCTCGGCCATGATGAAGGCGCGCTGCACGAAGTTGCGCAGCTCGCGCACATTGCCCGGCCACGAATGCAGCCGCAGATTGGCCAGCACGTCCGGCCCGAAGCGGCGCTGCGTGCCGTGTTCGGCGTTGAGCTGATCGAGGAAGGCCCCGGCCAGCTGCGCCACGTCGTCGCCGCGGGTGCGCAGCGGCGGCAGTTCGATCGGGAACACGTTGAGACGGTGATACAGGTCCGCACGCAGCTTGCCTTCGGCGACCGCCTCCTCCGGATTGCGGTTGGTCGCCGCGACCACGCGCACGTCGGCGCGCAGCTCGCGATTGGTCCCCACACGCATGAAAGTGCCGGCCTCGAGCACGCGCAGCAGCTTGACCTGCAGCTCGATCGGCATCTCGGTGATTTCGTCGAGGAACAACGTGCCGCCGGCCGCGCGCTCGAAATAGCCCTTGTGCTGGCGCTCGGCGCCGGTGAAGCTGCCGCGCTCGTGGCCGAACATCTCGGATTCGATCAGGTTCGGCGAGATCGCGCCGCAGTTGACGGCGAGGAAGGGCTGGCGCCGGCGCGGCGACAGCTCGTGCACCGTCTGCGCGGCCAGCTCCTTGCCGGTACCGCTTTCGCCGACCAGCAGCACCGTGGCCTCGGTCGGCGCGACCTTGCTGATCTGGTCATAGACCGCCTGCATCGCCTCCGAGCTGCCCAGCAGCCGGCCGAAGCGGCCGTAGCGGCGCAGCTCGCCACGCAGCGAGCGCACCTCCGCCTTCAGATCGCCCGTGGTGGCGATGCGCTTGAGCACCGTCTGCAGGCGGGCCACGTTGATCGGCTTGACCAGGTAGTCGGTCGCGCCAAGGCGCAGCGCCTCGACGGCGCTCTCGACACTGGCGTAGCCGGTCATCAGGATGATATCGACGCCGGCTGAGCCGACTTCGTTGAACAGATCCTTGCCGTCGCCGTCGGGCAGCTTCAGATCGGCCAGCACCGCATCGGGCATCTGCCAGCCGATCTGCAGGCACGCTTCGCGCAGGTCGCCCGCGGTGGCCGCGGTGAAGCCCTCCGCCGCGGCGATCTCGGCCAGCGCTGCACAGGTGTTCTCGTCGTCGTCGACGATCAGGATGTGAGGCATAGGCTTGACTGATGCCGGCCGCTGAAACCCTTGACCGGAATGGTGGAAATGAGACAGGCGCCGCGGCCGTTGCCGCCGCGGCGGGCGTTGCTGCCCTGAATAGACCCCATTCTATGCAAGCGCCAGGCGCCGCCATACCGGTGTTAGTCTGACATCCGCTGGTGGCCGCGCCGTACCGGCTTGTCGGACAAACTGCAATGGTGGCCCGCGCGATCGCAAGCTAGCATTGCGTTACGCGAACCGCAATGCGGCTCTCGCCAAGCCGTGGATCGCGCGCGTCTGCCGCTGGCCGTGCCGCCCGCGACCACCGTCCGCCGACCGCCTGTCTCTATTTTCCGCTCCGCCTTTCGCTACATGTCGACCAGCACCTCGAACGATCTGCCGGACACGACGCGCTCCCGCCATCGGGAATCCGCGCGGGACCACCCACGCGAGGACGGCGGCCAGGGGCCGGCGCGCGACGACTTTGCGCTCCTGTGGCGCAGCACCTCGCCGGCGATGCGCCGGCTGCTCGAGCAGATTCCCCGCGTGGCGGCCACCGATGTGCCGATGCTGGCCGTCGGCGAAAGCGGTACCGGCAAGGAACTGGTGGCCCGCGCGATACATGAGCGCAGCAACCGGCGCGGCAAACCCTTCGTCGCCGTCAACTGCGGCGCGATCGCGCCGACGCTGATCGAATCGGAGCTGTTCGGCCACGAAAAGGGGGGATTCACCGGCGCGATGCAGCAGAAGGCCGGCTATTTCGAACAGGCGCACGGCGGCACGCTGTTCCTGGACGAGGTCACCGAAATGGCGCCCGACATGCAGATCAAGCTGCTGCGGGTGCTGGAGACGCGCACCTTCCATCGCGTCGGCGGCGACGCCCAGGTGGTCTGCGACGTTCGCATCGTCTCGGCGACCAATCGCGATCCGCTCGAGGCCGTGCGCAGCGGCGTGCTGCGCGAAGACCTGCTGTACCGGCTCGCCGTGGTGCCGCTGCATATTCCGCCATTGCGCGAACGGCGCGAGGACATCGTTCCGCTGGCCAGGCACTTCCTGGCCGAGCTGAACGCCGCCGAAGGCACCGACAAGGTGTTCTCGGCCAGCGCACTCGAGCGGCTGTGCCAGTACGGCTGGCCCGGCAACGTGCGCGAGCTGCGCAACACGGTCTATCGCGCCTTCATCCTGGCCGACCGCGTGATCGAACTGCCGAACCCGAACATCGCGTCGCAGCCGCCGTTGCCCACCGCCGCCGACGGCGTGCTGAACGTACGCATCGGCACCACGCTGGCCGACGCGCAGCGCGGCCTGATCCTCGCCACGCTGGCACGCTTCGACGGCGACAAGCGCCGCGCGGCGCAGGCGCTCGGCATCAGCCTGAAGACACTGTACAACCGCCTGGACGCCTATCGCGACGGCTGATCGGCCTGGCGCGCCAGGTCGGCTTCCTCGTCCGCCACCGCCGCGGATGACGCGGCCGCCGGCACCGCCGGCCGCGCTTGCAGCCGCGCCAGCAGCGGCAGGTGATCCGACGCAACCCGTGCCAGCGCGCTGCGGTGGCTCGACACCGAGGCCAGCACCGAGCGCGGACAACACCAGAGCCGGTCCAGCGCCAGCACCGGCATCCGCGACGGGAACGTCGCCACATGCGGCGCACCGTCGAAGTACGCGTGCAGCCAGCGCAGCGGCCGACCCCACAGGAACCATTCGTTGACGTCCCCCAGCAGCACGGTGGGCACCCCCGGCTGCTCGGCCAGCGAGGTCAGCAGCCTGCGCACCTGCATGCGCCGCTCGCCGGGCCATAGCCCCAGATGGGTGGCGATCACCCGCAGCGGGGCGGCATGGACGCCGTCGGGACAGCTCAGCGTCGCGTCGATCGCGCCGCGCGGTTCGTGGCGGCCCACGCTCAGATCGATCTGCCGGATCCGGCTCGGCGGAAAGCGCGTCAGCAGCGCGTTGCCGTATTCGCCGTCGTGCCGGGTCAGCGTCGGTCCGGGAATCGCGTGATAGCCGGTCTGGTCGCGCAGATAAGCGAGCATGTCGAAGCCGGTGCTGCGCGATTCGACCTCCTGCAGCGCGACGATGTCCGCCTGCAGTTCCGACAGCACGCCGGCGATCCGCTTCGGCAGGAAACGTCCGTCCACGCCGATGCCGCCGTGGATGTTGTAGCTGGCCACCAGGAACTGCGCCGGCGCCGCGGCGGCGGCGGCCTCCCTCGGTGTCTGCGCGACCGGTTCCACGACGTCGCCGGCACGGAATGGATAGATCCGACTCATGCATGCCCTCCATGGCGGGGTTCGCCGATGGCGGCGCGGTGCACCGCCTGGGAGGTCTGCGCCGGCTGCATCGCCTGCGCGACCTGGGCCTCCCTGGCGGCCTGGGCCGCCTCCGCGGCCTGCGCCGCCTGCGCGGCATCCGCGCGCCGGCGCCGGCGCAGCAGCCATAGCACGCTGAGCGGGATCAGCAGCACCAGCAGCAGCAGCGCGACCGTCAGCGGGTTCGGATTGCGCGCCACCGCCGCGATGCGGTCGACCAGCGAGGCCGAGATCACGATGCCGGGCGTCATGCCGATCAGCGTGCCGAGCAGGCAGTCGCGAAAACGGATGCGCGAGGCCCCCACCACCAGATTGACCAGTGTGAACGGCGCGACCGGCACCAGCCGGAGCACCACCATCGCCAGCAGGCCGTGCTGGCCGACCTGCTGGCTCAACGCGTTCAAGCGCTTGCCGCCATAGCGCCGTACCGCATCGCGCCCGACGAAGCGGCCGATGCCGTAGCCGGTGGCGGCGCTGAGCACCACGCCGCCGAGCGCGCACAGCGCGCCCTTGACCGGGCCGAACACGATCACCGTGACCACGATCAGCAGCGTCACCGGCACCATCACCAGTCCCGCGGCGACATAGGCGCCGAGCATCGCCAGCGGCGCCATCGGCATGTCGCGGATCTGCTCGACCACATCGAGCACGCGGCGGAAGTCGGCCCATTCGCGCAGCGGCGTATAGCGCCATGCAAATGCCAGGCCCGCCAGTACCACCAGCAGCAGGATCGCCACGCCCAGCCGGCCGATGACACGCGGACGCGCCTCGTGCGTCAGGAACTCATCGACCAGCCCGTCCGGATCGATCGGCTCGATCGGGTCCAGCAGCCGCTCGTCGGGCACCACGGCATCCACTTCGGGGACCAGCGGCGGATCGAAGGCCTGCAGGGTCCGTTGAGCGGGCCGATGACATCGCGCGATGGTCTCGTGCAGCGGCTCGCCGCGCGCATGGGCCGCGGCCAGTTCGTCGGCATCGCAGGCCAGGTGCTCGGCCACCAGCCGCGCGCGCATCGCCCGGATCGCCGCGGCGATGCGGTCATCGCCGCCGGCCTCGATCACCAGGTTGCATTCGGTGTCGAGCCCCATCGAGCGATTGTTCAGATTGGCCGAGCCGATCGTCAGCAAGGTGTCGTCGACCACCATGACCTTGCTGTGCACGTTGATGCCGGGCAGCGGGGCGCCGTCGGGGCCGGGTTCGCCCTCGCCGGGCAGTTGCGGGTAATAGAGCCGATAGCGATGCCCCGCATCGACGCTGCGCAGCTTGCGATGCGCGCGGGCGCGCAGCACACCCATGCTGTGCTCCTCCAGCCAGCCGCTTTCGCTGCGGCGCGAGACCAGCACGACCTCGGGGCCCTCCGGCTCGGCCAGCCGCGCGGCCAACGCGTCGGCCAGCACGCCCGAACTGAAATACTGGTTCTCGAGATACAGGGTGCTGCGCGCGGCGGCGATCGCGTCCAGATGCAGCGCGCGGATTTCGCCGACGCCGGGATCGCCGGCGAACGCCGGCGCGGTGCGCGCGATCGCCACCGGCACATCGGTCAGCAGCGGGGTGACGCCATCGGGCCATAGCCGCCGGCCGCGGACATCCGCGGGATCGGGTGCGCGCGGCTCGCGCCGGGTGCCGCGGCGCCAGCGCTCGGCGGCCATCTCGCCAAGGGCACGCGCCACGTCGCCCTCGACCACGGCCTGCACGTCGTGGAACGGCCCATAGGGCTTGCCGTCCGGGTCGACACGGCGCGGGTCCTGCAGCGCATGCGAGGGTGTGTCCCAGCGGCACCGCGTCAGATCCAGTCCGCCGACGAAGGCCAGGCTGTGGTCGATCACGACCACCTTCTGGTGATGCGAGGCACCCACCGGATGGCGGGCGTCGAGCCGGAACGACAGCCGGCGATGGGTCTGCCAGTCCAGCTTGACCGCCGGCAGCCATTCCCGCTCCATCGCGTAGACCATCGCGAAGTCCCAGCTGAGCACGTAGATGCGCAGCCGGCGGCGGCGCCGCACCAGCGCGTCGAGGAAATCGCGCAGCCCGCGCGGAAAGCCGTCGTCGGCGCCGCCGGGCACCAGTTCGAAGCGGCTGTCGATGTCCCAGCCGAGGATGAAGACCGTGTGTTCCGCCCGGGTCAGCGCCGAGCGCAGCGCGCGGAAGTACTCGTCGCCATCGACCAGCATGGCGAAGCGCGACGCGCGTTCGATGCGCCAGCAGTTGCGGCCCGGCTGCAGCAGCCGCGCGGTGGTGGCGTCAGGCGCGCGATGGCCGGCGCCGGCAGGCGGTGCGCCATCGCGGCGCTCCGTCCTCGCTACGCCGGCTGCACCATGCCGGTCTTCAGGCGCGTCTTCAGCGGTCATCGGCATCCCTGCGGAAACGAAAGGAGGCGCAGCAGGACCAGGATGTCCGGCGGACCTCCGCCAGCAGTATGGCAAGCCCTGCACGGAACCGCCGTCCGCCGCCGGCCCCGGCGCTTGTCGGAATCCGCCTACATGCGATGTGGGCAGCGTCCTCGATGGGGCTGCGGCCGACCGTGCGCGCTTGGCAAGCTCGCGCGGCTTGCCTTACCCTGTGCGCCCTACCGATGGAGGAAACGATGACCGCAACCCTGTCCGCAAACGATACGCTGCGCCGCTGGATCCGCGTCGGCACCGACCCGCATGCGTTCGATGCCTACCTGAGCCTGCCGCCCGGCGGCACGCGCCCCGGCACACCAGGCATCGTGCTGATCCAGGAGATCTTCGGCGTCAACGAACATATCCGCGCGGTGGCGGACCAATACGCGCTCGATGGATACGTCGTGATGGCGCCGGACATCTTCTGGCGCGAGGCGCAGCGCATCGAGCTCGGCTATGTGGGCGCCGACAAGGAACGCGCGATGGCGCTGTACAAGGCCACCGATCCCGATGTCATCGTCGACGACATCGCGCTGACGGCGCAGGCGCTGCGCGCGCAGATCGGGCCGGACGGCCGGATCGCCGCGGTCGGCTACTGCTTCGGCGGTCTGCTGGCGTATCTGGGCGCGGCGCGCGGTCTGGTCGACGCGGCGGTGCCCTACTACGGCGGCGGAATCCAGCGCCGCCTGGACCAGGCCGGCTCCGTACGCGTCCCGATCCAGTTCCACTATGGGGAGCGCGACGCCAATATTCCGCCCGAGGCGGTCGAACAGGTGCGCGCCGCGATGGCCGGCAACGCGCGCGCCGAGGTCCACGTGTATCCGGGCGCCGATCACGGCTTCAATTGCTGGGCCCGCGGCTCCTATCACCAGCCGTCGGCGGTGCTGGCCCACGGCCGCGCCCTCACCTTCCTCGCGCAGGCGCTGGCGCAGCCGGCCTGACGCGCGTGCCCTAGCCGCGCGACACGCCGTCGTCGTTGAAGGCGGTCAGGCGCGCGATGCGGAACGTGTGGCGCAGCGATTCGAGTTCGCTTCGATGCAGCAGCGCCAGCCGGTTCAGGCAACGCTCGCCCTTGGGCTGCAGATGGACCTGGACCACGCGGCGGTCGGCCGCGTTGGTCTTGCGCTTGACCAGCCCGGCCGCCTCGCAGCGATTGACCAGCGCGACCACGCCGTGCTGCTTGGCCTGCAGCCGCTCGGCCAGTTCGCCGATCGAGGCCCAGTCGCGCCCGGGAAAGCCGCGGATATGCAGCAGCAACAGATACTGCTGCACGGTCAGGCCCTCCTCGCGCACGGCGTCTTCGGAGAAACGCATGAAGCGCCGCAGCTGGTAGCGGAAGTCGGACAGCGCCTCGAAGTCCTGCTTGGCAAGCTCGGCGGCGCTCGGGGAACGGGGCTGGTTCATGGCGTGCGATGGCGCGGCCGGCGTGGCAGCGCGGCCGCAATCTGGAGTCGGCCGTCATTATAGGTGCGCGGCAAGGCGGCCAGACACGGCGCGGCGCACCGGCACGCCTCTGCGGCCGGGGCCACCGTTGCGCTACGCGGGGCATTGCGGGTATGGCAGAATCTGTGCGTCCGCAGACACCTGCGTCACGACCACGGAAATCCGATGCTCTCGCAAATCGCCATCTTTCTGCTCGACACCGTTTTCACGCTCTTCGGCATGGCGCTGCTGCTGCGGCTGTGGATGCAACTGACGCGCTTGCCCGCGCGCAATCCGATCTCGCATGCGGTGTTCCAGGTCACCGACTGGCTGGTACGGCCGCTGCGGCGGATCATTCCCGGCGTCGGCGGCATCGACTGGGCCACCGTGGTCGCGGCCTGGCTGACCGCCGTGGTGTTCCTGCTCGCGGTGATCGGACTGACCGCCGGCAGTCCGTTCGGCCTGCTGCCCGCCGTGCTCGGCATCGCGGTGCTCAACGTGCTCAAGTGGGGCATCAGCCTGGTGATGTGGGTCACGCTGCTGATGGCGATCCTGTCCTGGGTCAATCCGCATTCGCCGATCACCCCGGTGATCCAGCAGCTGACCGATCCGCTGCTCGATCCGATCCGCCGCGTGATCCCGCGCCTGGGCGGCTTCGACATCTCGCCGCTGGTGCTGTTCATCCTCGCGCAGGTGCTGCTGATGGTGATCGCCGGACTGAGCGTCAACCTGTTCGGCCTGCGGCATCTGCTCTGAACCCCGCTTGTCCCGCTGCCGCCAGCGCGGTCTTGTCCAGACGATGGTTCGCGGCCATTGTCCGCATGCCTGAACAGTGTGTTGCTGCAGAGCCTCTTTTTCCACGCCAACGACGGGCGTAGATTCGGGCGGTGTGGTCGGCTGACGCCGGCCACACGGCTTTGATCAAAGGAAAAAAACCATGAAGACTCTTGCACAACCCCGTCGCCTGGCCTTCGCGCTGCTCTGCGCCGCCGGCCTGTCCCTGTCCGCCACCGCGCTGCACGCCACCACGCTCGAGCGCGACGTGCTGCGTCTCGAAGGCGCCTCGATGCACGTCGGCAAGGCCGACCCGTACACCGACGGCGCCCGCACGGTGGACGCCTACACCGATGGCGCCCGCAGCGTCGATGCCTACACGGACGGCGCGCGCGCCGACCACGTGTCGGACAACCGCGATCGCTTCGGCCAGGGCGCCTGACGTCCTCGCGCGCCCTTCGGCGTGCCAATGAAAACCGGCCTGCGGGCCGGTTTTTTCATTTCACCATGACTTCAGTGCCGCATTCCTGTGGACTGCGCCAAACGCCGATACAGTCAGCCTGCCGACCGCTGGGTTCTCGCCAGCATCAGCAACAGCACGCAGACCAGCAGAGCCGCGCCGAGGTTGTAGAGCATCCCGGTTACGAAGGCCGAGGCATATTGCCCAGCCTGTGCGGCGACGCCTTCATCGGCAGCCAGCGCCGCACCGAACAGGATGCCGACCACCGCCACGCCCAACGCCGCGCCGATCTGCTGCACTGTCGAGATCAACCCCGAGGCCATCCCCGCCTGTGCCTCCTCGACGAAGCCCAGCACCAGATTCAGCAGTGGCGTCATGACGAAACCCTGGCCCGCACCGACCACGACCAGCACGGGAATCAGCCGCGCGGGCACCAGTTCCGCGCCCGCCATCCGCACCTGCACGATCAGCAGTCCGATGGAGACCGCGTAGACCGGCGCACCCGCGACGATGGCGCGCGTTCCCCAGCGCGCCACCAGCCGCGGCGCGGCAAGCGACGCCAACACGAAGCCCACGCTGCACGGCGCGAAGATGCTGCCCGCCACGAAGGGGTCGAGGCCCAGCCCGGTCTGCACCAGCAAGGCGAAGCACAGGAAGAAGGAACTGGACGTGGAATAGACCAGCAGCACCAATACCGCGCCCAGCGCGAAGCGGCGTTGGGCCAGTAGCCGCATATCCACCAGAGGCAAGCCGCCAGCCCTTCGCCGCTGCTCCTGCTGCCGATGGAACAGCGCCAGCAGCGCTACCGCTACGCCCAGCGACCAGAAGCTCCAGGCCGGCCAGCGTTGGCCCGGCCCCTCGATCAGGGGCACCAGCAGCAACGCCAGCCCGGCGCTGACCATCGCCACGCCCGTCCAGTCCAGGGCCGGTCGTTGCGGCGCGCGAGATTCGGGGATGTAGCGTGCCGCCGCGATGGCGAACAGCCCGATGGGAACATTGATGAGGAAGATGCTGCGCCAGCCCAGCCCGAACAGGTCCGCATGCACCAGCCAGCCACCCAGCACCTGCCCGGCGATGGCAGCCAGGCCCAGCGTCATTCCCAGCAGTCCGAAGGCGCGGCGGCTATCGTCGCCGTCGAAATTGACGCGGATCGACGCATAGACCTGTGGAAACAGCAGGGCTGCCGCCAGCCCTTGCGACACCCGCGCGCCGATCAGGAATCCCGCGCCGGGGGCCAAGCCACACAAGGCCGAGGCCATGGTGAAGCCCGCCATGCCGACGATGAACAAGCGCCGTCGCCCGAACCAGTCGCCCAGCCGGCCGCCAGTAATCAGCAGGATTCCGAAGGCCAGCTCGTAGCCGGCCACGATGAAACCGATCTGCGCAAAACTCGCGCCGAGTCCGGCCTGCATGCTGGGGATGGCGACATTGACCACGAACAGGTCGAAGATCGTGACGAAACCGGCCAGCAGCAGAACGGACAAACCTAGCCACGGCGGGCCATTGACGGCGCGCGCCGGCAGCGCCGCCAAGCAGGAATTCCAGTTCATCTTGCGTATCCCGAGTAAAGGCGCAATCATTCTCGAATCCTTGTTAAACAATTACAATTTAACAGCTTATGCTATTACTTAAAGTAATGGGATAGCGATGCGAAGCTTGGAACGAACCCGCTCCGATCTGGCGGCCTTCCTGCGGGCGCGCCGCGAGCGCCTTTCGCCCGTCGACCTGGGCTTGCCCAGCGGTGGCCGTCGCCGCACGCCGGGACTGCGGCGCGAGGAAGTCGCAGCGCTCGCTGGCGTCGGGCTGACCTGGTACACATGGCTGGAACAAGGACGCGACATAGGGGTGTCGGCGACCTTTCTGGACAACCTGGCACGGGTACTGAAACTGGATGCCGCCGAGCGCCGTCACCTCTTCCTGCTGGCCCACGAACGCCCGCCTGCCGAGCCGGGCAAGACCTGGTGCGTGCTGCCGCCGCTGGTCCGACGCTTGATGCACGACCTGCCGCACCCTGCCTTCGTACTCAACCTGCGCTGGGACGTGCTTGGCTTCAATGCGCCAGCCGACGCGCTTTTCGGCTTCGCAACGCATGCGCCCGAGCGGCGCAACCTGTTGTGGCTGCTGTTCACCGATCCGCTGCTGCACGCGCGCATCGACGCATGGGAGGAACAGGCTCCGCTGATGTTGTCGAGCTTCCGCCGCGACTTCGCCCGCGCCTCGCAGGAAGCCGATATTCATGAACTGGTGGACGAGCTGGAACGGGTGGCGCCAGAGTTCAAGGCGTGGTGGCGGCAGCACGATGTTCATGCGCCCTGCAATGGCGTGCGCAGGCTGGTGGTCGACGGCCAGGCCGAGCCGTTCGAGCATACGTCGTTGACGGTTGACGAAGACCGGCACCTGCGGCTGGTGGTTTATGCGCGGCAACAGGATGACGGCGCATCTGGCGGTCGCTGATCGCAACGACCCGGTACGACCGGCACGACTCCCCCTTTTCGCGGCCTGCGCCTGCAGACATTTTTCATGGGCGCGCGCGGCGCCGATTGTTCCGACAGCCGGACGAAGTTTCCAGCGCAGCCGGTTTTTCGCGCACGCGTGCGCGGCTAAGCTGGCGCCCATGCCCCACCAACCTTTGCCGGCGGGTCTGCCCGCGCCAAATCCCTCCCCGACACCTTCGCTGCGTCTCGCCTCGCACCCCGAGATGGGACCGCTGCGGCTGTCGGCATTCGGGCTGACGCTAGGGCTGGTCACCGGGCTCGACTTCTCGTCGACGCTGATGATGGCGGTGGCGAGCCAGCACATCCAGGGCGGCGTCAATGCGACGCCGAGCGACTACCTGTACGCGGTCAGCGCCTATGCCGCGGCCGCCGTGCTGATGAACATGCTGCTCGACCAGATCGCGCGGCGCATCACCTACAAGCGCTTCACGATGGCGTCGCTGGTCGTGTTCGTGCTCGGCGCGATCCTGTGCGCGGAGGCCGGCTCCCCCACCGGCCTGATCGTCGGCAAGACCGTCGAGGGCCTGGGCGCCGGCGGCCTGTTCGCGGCCTCGCGCATCCTCGTGCAGTTGCTGACGGCGCCCACCGAACGCGCCCCGCTGCTGCTGCGCTTCGGGCTGGGATCGTTCGGGCTGCTGGCGGTGACGCCGTGGCTGACCGGCATCTTCCTCGACGAGATCGGCTGGCGCGCGGTGTTCCTGTTCCAGGCCGTGATCGCGCTGCCGGTGCTGGCACTGGTGGCGCTGACCTACCCGCGCCGCGGCCCGCGCGACCCGCATCCGCCGGTATCGACGCTGGACTGGCCCGCGGCGCTCAGCGCCGCCGCCGGCGCGCTGGTGCTGCTGCACACGCTGCAGGAGATGCGCTACACGCGCTTCTTCAGCACGCCGCACATGCCGCTGATGGCCGCCGCCGGGCTGGCGCTGCTGCTGTTCTGCGCCTGGCGGCTGCATCGCCACCAGGACCCGTGGATCGATCCGTCGCGGCTGCTCGGCAGGCGGTATCTGTATGGCCTGGGCTTCTACACGCTGTACTACCTGCTGTCGGCGATCTGGGCCTACCTGCTGCCGACGCTGACGCAGAGCGGACTGGGCCTGACCTTCCGCACCACCAGCATGCTGCTGTCGGTCAGCGGCACCGTGTCGGCAATCGGCGCGGTCGTGCTGACGTTGTGCATGGCGATGGTGTTCCGCAAGCGGCGGGTGATTGCGGCCGGCCTGGTGGTCTACGCCTGCGCCGCGATGCTGCTGTCGCAGCGGCTGATGCCGGGTGCGCCCGACTACGCGCTGGTACCGGTGGTGCTGCTCGAGGGACTGACGCCGGTGCTGCTGATGATCCAGGTCGCCTCGATGACCTATCTCGATCTGCCGGTCGAGGACTTCGCCCACGCCTACCAGTTCAAGAACGTCTGCAAGCAGATCGCCTCGGCCACGGGCACCGGGCTGGCCAGCATGTGGATGCAGCAAGGCGCGGCCACGCACCGCACCCATCTGGTGGAGCACGTGACGCGCTTCGAGCCCGCGCTGCAGCAGGGCGGCGGGCTCTCCAGCTTCGATCTGGCGCGGCTCTCGCAGGAGGTGGACCGCCAGGCCACGCTGCTGGCCGGCATGGATCTGCTGCACGGCTTCGCGCTGGTCTGCATGCTGATCGCGGGCTTCGTGCTGGTACAGAAGAGTTTCCGCTGAGCGTGGCGCCCGCGGCGCCAGGCCTCGGGCGCTGCCGGGCGCGACCCGCCGCGGTCTGCGGCACAACGGGGCATTGCGGCATGCCCCTC
The DNA here is from genome assembly GCF_053903255.1 of Cupriavidus sp. JZ107. Classification (NCBI taxonomy): domain Bacteria; kingdom Pseudomonadati; phylum Pseudomonadota; class Betaproteobacteria; order Burkholderiales; family Burkholderiaceae; genus Cupriavidus; species Cupriavidus sp. JZ107. The sequence goes on from NZ_CP096480.1 coordinate 2,078,127, forward strand.
TGGCGGTTTGCGGCCTTTTCCACTACTCTTTCGGCCTTTCCGTGCGCATTCGGCATCCAGCCGTATACCTCGATGGCCAGCCACGCCCCGAACGATTCCCAGGATTCCCAGCCGTCCGCCGCCGAAACGCAGGGCAGCACCGGCAACGCCGGCACCGCGGCCGAGAAGCCCAGCGACAGCTACGTCCAGTCCTTCGCGCGCGGGCTGTCGGTGATCCGCGCCTTCAACGCCCAGCGTCCGGCCCAGACCCTGACGGAAATCGCGCAGGCCAGCGGGCTGACCCGGGCCGGCGCCCGCCGCATCCTGTTGACGCTGGTGGGCCTGGGCTATGTCGAGGCGGACGGCCGGCTGTTCCGGCTGACGCCGAAGATCCTCGACCTCGGCTTCGCCTATCTGACCTCGATGCCGTTCTGGAACCTGGCCGAGCCGATCATGGAGGCGCTGTCGCAGCAGGTCCATGAAAGCTGCTCGGTATCGGTACTGGACGGGACGGAAATCGTCTACGTGCTGCGCGTGCCCGCGCGCAAGATCATGACGATCAATCTGTCGATCGGCAGCCGGCTGCCCGCCTATTGCTCATCGATGGGCCGCGTGCTGCTGGCCGGACTGTCCGACCAGGAACTCGACCGCGTGCTGCACGCCAGCGATCTGCGCAAGCGCACGCAGCGCACGGTCACCGATATCGACGAACTGAAGGCGATCATCGCGCGCATCCGCGCACAGGGATGGGCGCAGAACGATCAGGAGCTCGAGGAAGGACTGGTGTCGCTGTCGGCGCCGATCCGTAATCGCGCCGGCCAAGTCATCGCCGCAATGAACATCAGTGGTCAGGCCAACCGCACCAGCGCCGAGGAGATGGTGCGCCGTTTCCTGCCGCCGCTGCTCGAAGCGTCGGAGAAGATCACCAATCTGGTCAGCCTGCGGACCTGACGGCTGCGCCTTCCCGTTTCTTCGGATTCAGCGCTTCAGATTCGGCGCTTCAGATTCAGCGCTTCAGCTCGCCATCGGCGCGGGCAGTTGCACCATGCCGTGCTGCGCCGAACGCGTGCCGGGCAGCGGCCGGTTGCTCAGTCCCAGATAGGCGAAGGCCACCGACAGCTTGACCGCGTCGGACAGGTTCTGCCCCGCGCTATGGAACAGCCGGCTGTCGAAGAACAGCACGTCGCCACGCTGCAATGACAGCGGCGTCGCGCCCGCCAGCAGCGCCGCGCTGGCCGGATGGCTGTCCACCAGGAACTCCGCGGCATCGAGCTGCCCAGGCTCCAGCGCGACCCGATGCGAGCCGGGTATCACGCGCAGCGCGCCGTTGCTCTCGTCTTCTTTTCCCAGGGCCAGCCACACCGTCACCAGCTCCGGACTGGCGAATGACCAGTAGCGCGTGTCCCGATGCCAGCCGGTCTGGCTGCCATAGGTCGGATGCTTGGTCATCACGCAGTTATGGTGGGCCAGCGTCAGCTGCGCCGGCTCGCCCAGCAGCGCGGTGACCAGCGTGGCCACGCGTGGGTCGGTCGCCCATTGCTGGAATACCGGATCGCGATCGTAGGCCTGGCGCAGGCGCCGCACGGTCGCTCCGCCCGCCGCGTCGCGGCTGCGGGGTGCCCCGGGATAACCCAGTTCGGCTTCGTATTCGACCGGCTCGACCGCCGCGCCGAGCTGGGCTCGCGCCACGCGCTCCATCGCATCGCACAGGGCGGGCTCCGCCAGGCCACGCAGCACCACGAAGCCGTCGCGGTGAAACGCCGCGGCGAGCGCCTCGAGTTCCTGCGCATCGAATGAGGACGTGGCGGGCGGCGCGGCGGCGTCGCCGATTGCATCGGGATGTTGGGGAGCGGCAGGGGTCGTCATGGCGACAGCGGGACGGGCAAGGCGGCGAGGCAACAGGCTTTGCCGCGGGTTCAGCCAGGCGCGAAGGGGGCGGTTTCGCGCGCGAATAACCGGATGATGCCAGAAGCGCGCGCGGCGCGCCTCGAAGCAGAACCGACGTAGCGCGCGGCCGCCACTGACTCGTGCATCGATAGGCAAGGCTGATGGCGTGCGAGGATCTGTATCGCTCGATCGCGCTGCTGGCGCGGTGCGCGGCGGCGATGCTGTGGCAGCGTCGGCTCGATGGAGCGCGCCGCGCGGGACTGCGGCGGAGGCTGCGGTCGATGTGAGGGTGTTGCCCGGCAGCGTAGCCGTCGTCAGAACAACGGCAGCTGGCGCATGCCGAAGCCCACGGTCTCTTCGACGCGCATGCGCGCGTGCGCCAGCGACCCTTCGGCCCCCGAATAGTTGCCGGCCGCCCAGCGATAGACCACGGGCACTTCGCCACGCTCGGACAGATGTACTTCGCCCAGCTTGTCGCCGCGCTCGTTGCGGTAGTAGTGGGAACGATAGCCGCGCTCCCAGTAGGTGACCTCTACCTTCTTGCGACGACGGGGCGACGGCGTCGCGCGCGGCATGCGCCGCGCCCGGTCGGTCGCCGTCACCGTAGATGCACGCGTGAGATCCAACTGCATAGACTTCCTTTTCGATCGAGTCCACAAGACGATGGCACCGATGCCTCGTCATGCATCGCAGTCGAGATGATACGCCGTGATTGCGTTCCTGTGTGGCTATGCAGCCCGGAAAACCGCTCTGGGCAACGATTTCGGGGTGGGTACGTATACGTATACCTGCCGTCGACGTCGGCGCGTATACGACAGGTATACGGGGTCGTATACGGGCGCGTATACCTCGTCGTATACGCTGGCGCGCGACAGCGCACTGACAAAAATGGCGTCGCGCACGGGCGATCGTCTATCGATCGCCCGTGCGCGACGCCTTGCGCGCCTTTCGGTCTGCCGAGTTCGATCAGCCCAGTTCGATCGGCACGAACAGCTGCGTGTCGTCACGCTGCACCAGCAGCGCTACTTCCTTGCCAGCCTTCGACACCATCGTGCGCAATTGCTCGACCGATTTGATCGGCGTGCCGTTGAAGGCCAGGATCACGTCGCCGGGTTGAATGCCGACGCGTGCCGCGGGACCCGACGCGCCCTCGACTACCAGGCCGCCGGCGATGCCGCTCTCGCGCTGCTCCGCTGGCGACAGCGGCCGCACCGCGAGGCCAAGCTTGCCGCCAGACTCGGCGCCATCGCTCTTTTGCGCGACGGTCTGCTCGTTGGCCGCGCCTACCTTGACGGTCAGCGTAATGGGCTTGCCCTCGCGTACGACCTTCAGCTTCGTTTCGGTGCCGGGTTTCAGATCGGCGACGTGTTCCGGCAGGTCGGTCGAACGGTCGACGGTGTCATCGCCGATCTGCACGATGACGTCGCCGGGCTTCAGGCCCGCCTTCGCCGCCGGGCCATCCGGCTCGACCGTATTGACCAGCGCACCGGCCGGCTTCGGCAAGCCGAACGACTGCGCCAACGCCTGGTTGACCTCCTGCACGCCGATGCCCAGGCGTCCGCGCGTGACCTTGCCATGCGCAACCAGCTGCTGCTGAACCTTGGTGGCGACGTCGATGGGGATCGCGAACGACAGGCCCTGATAACCGCCGGTGCGGCTGTAGATCTGCGAGTTGATGCCGATCACTTCGCCGCGCTGATTGAACAGCGGGCCGCCCGAGTTGCCGGGGTTTACCGCGACGTCGGTCTGGATGAACGGCACATAGGTATCGTCAGGCAGCGCGCGCGACTTCGCGCTGACGATGCCGGCGGTCACGGTGTTTTCGAAGCCGTACGGCGAACCGATCGCGACGACCGGCTCGCCGACGCGAACCTGAGACGGGTCACCCAGCTGCACGGTCGGCAGGTCCTTCGCATCGATCTTGATCACCGCGATGTCGGTCTGCTTGTCGACGCCCAGCACCCTGGCCTTGAACTCCCGACGATCGGTCAGCTTGACGACGACCTCCTGCGCGCCATCGACGACGTGCGCGTTGGTCAGGATCATGCCGTCCTGGCTGACGATAAAGCCCGAGCCCAGCCCGCGCGCCAATTGCGGCTGGTCCGGCTGAGGCCCATAGGGGAACGGAATGCCAAAGCGCTTGAAGAACTGGAACATCGGATCGTCGGGGTCCATGCCCGGCGGCATCTGCGCCGCGGTGCGCTGCGCGCGTGCGGTTACGCTGATATTGACGACGGCCGGACCGTAACGGTCGACGATGCCGGAGAAATCGGTCGGCGTTGCCATCGCGCGGCCCGGCGCGGCGCTGACCTGCGCGACCACCGGAGTCGGGGCGGCATAGCTCGATGACACCGCTTCCTTCTGGAGATAGTTGTACCCGCCTGCCAGCACGCCCACGGCGGCAATGGCGATGGCGGTACGAGCAACAGTTCGGCGAATCATCTGGTTCTCCTCGTTGATTCAGGCGCCCACGGGGGGCGCGACGAGGACATGCTAGGGGCCGAGACTTAAACGAGCCTTAAGGAAGGAAAGTGCGGGAAGGAAAGTGCGGGAAGGAAAGTGCGGGAAGGAAAGTGTGGGCCCTGCTCACCAACAAATCACGCTTCCCCAAGCGGCGCGGCGGCCGTGGATGGACGGCCGCCGTCGCGAAGCCACGCCAGCAAATCCGGCATGTCGGCCTGGTCCAGCTCCAGCAACGCGCACAGCTCTCGTTTTCGCGCGACGTGCAGGCGCTTGACCAGCGCTTCCAGCCGTGACGCTTCCGCCCGGTCGGCACAACGCAGCTGCGCGGCGATCGCGATCGGTTTGCGCGAGCGCGTATAGCGCGCACCCGTGCCCGCCTGGTGCTGCGCGAATCGGCGTGCGACATCGGTGGTGATGCCGGTATAGAGGCTGCCATCGGCGCATTCGAGCAGGTACAGGTACCAGCAATGGTCGGATGGCGTGGTCACTTTCAGATAAAGGATGAGAGGCGCGGTCGCGAAACCGGCATTGTGAGGCACTTGCGGCAAGCGGGGAAGCGCTGCTGAAGTCGCCCTATTTCGGCCCGCCGCAAAGCAAAACGCCCCAGACCTGTTGGGATCTGGGGCGTTTTTGAATGGAGAGCCTGGCGATGACCTACTTTCACACGGGTAGTCCGCACTATCATCGGCGCGAAGTCGTTTCACGGTCCTGTTCGGGATGGGAAGGGGTGGTTCCGACTTGCTATGGTCACCAGGCATAAAGGGTTGCCGGACTGGCTTGGGGCCAATCGGGCGTATTGGGATGTAGCGTAGGTTGTGCTGTATGGCACGTATGCGGAGACCAGCGGCGCGTATCGAACGCGCTAAACGCACTGGTTATAGGATCAAGCCTTACGGGCAATTAGTACTGGTTAGCTTAACGCATTACTGCGCTTCCACACCCAGCCTATCAACGTCCTGGTCTTGAACGACCCTTCAAGGAGCTCGAGGCTCCAGGGAATCCTCATCTTCAGGCGAGTTTCCCGCTTAGATGCTTTCAGCGGTTATCTCTTCCGTACATAGCTACCCTGCGATGCCTCTGGCGAGACAACAGGTACACCAGCGGTACGTCCACTCCGGTCCTCTCGTACTAGGAGCAGCCCCCGTCAAGATTCCAACGCCCACGGCAGATAGGGACCAAACTGTCTCACGACGTTTTAAACCCAGCTCACGTACCTCTTTAAATGGCGAACAGCCATACCCTTGGGACCGGCTACAGCCCCAGGATGAGATGAGCCGACATCGAGGTGCCAAACACCGCCGTCGATATGAACTCTTGGGCGGTATCAGCCTGTTATCCCCAGAGTACCTTTTATCCGTTGAGCGATGGCCCTTCCATTCAGAACCACCGGATCACTATGTCCTGCTTTCGCACCTGCTCGACTTGTCGGTCTCGCAGTTAAGCACGCTTTTGCCATTGCACTTTAGGTACGATGTCCGACCGTACCAAGCGTACCTTCGAACTCCTCCGTTACACTTTGGGAGGAGACCGCCCCAGTCAAACTGCCTACCATGCACTGTCCCCGACCCGGATTCACGGGCCTAGGTTAGAACCTCAAACAAACCAGGGTGGTATTTCAAGGACGGCTCCACGAGAACTGGCGTCCTCGCTTCAAAGCCTCCCACCTATCCTACACAGATCGGTTCAAAGTCCAATGCAAAGCTGCAGTAAAGGTTCATGGGGTCTTTCCGTCTAGCCGCGGGGAGATTGCATCATCACAAACACTTCAACTTCGCTGAGTCTCGGGAGGAGACAGTGTGGCCATCGTTACGCCATTCGTGCAGGTCGGAACTTACCCGACAAGGAATTTCGCTACCTTAGGACCGTTATAGTTACGGCCGCCGTTTACCGGGACTTCAATCAAGAGCTTGCACCCCATCATTTAATCTTCCGGCACCGGGCAGGCGTCACACCCTATACGTCCACTTTCGTGTTTGCAGAGTGCTGTGTTTTTATTAAACAGTCGCAGCCACCATTTTATTGCAACCCCTTCACCCTTCTGGCGCAGGCCAGTCAAGCTACCAGGGCGTACCTTATCCCGAAGTTACGGTACCAATTTGCCGAGTTCCTTCTCCCGAGTTCTCTCAAGCGCCTTAGAATACTCATCTCGCCCACCTGTGTCGGTTTGCGGTACGGTCTCGTATGACTGAAGCTTAGAGGCTTTTCTTGGGACCCCTTCCGATTGCTTCGCAGCACTAGGCCGCTCGCCCCACATCCTTGAATCCTGCGCCCGGATTTGCCAAAGCGCCTTCTCCAATGCAGGGACCGGGACTTCCAACACCCGGACAACCTTCCGCGATCCGTCCCCCCATCGCATCATACGACGGTGCAGGAATATTAACCTGCTTCCCATCAGCTACGCATCTCTGCCTCGCCTTAGGGGCCGACTCACCCTACGCCGATGAACGTTGCGTAGGAAACCTTGGGCTTACGGCGAGGGGGCCTTTCACCCCCTTTATCGCTACTCATGTCAGCATTCGCACTTCCGATACCTCCAGCATCCTTT
>NZ_CP096480.1:2090000-2225026 GCF_053903255.1 Cupriavidus sp. JZ107
CGCTGCGCGGCCATCGGGAGCGGCTGGCCGAGGCGCTGCGCCCGCTGGCGATCTCGCCGTGGCCATTCGCCGGCCCGATCGCCTGGCGCGAGCAGGACCACGCGCGCGCCCAATGGCACGTGATCGACAACTGGTGCTACCTAGGGTCCGTGGCCTCGCCGCAGGACGCCGGGACGCTGCTGGGCGAGCCGGCCCGCTTCGATCTGGACAGCTATCAGATCCTGGCGCCGCATCGGGAACGGCTGCTTGCCGAGGCCATCGTGTTGCCTCGTCCTTCCAGCTTCGAGCTGCGTCCGTGCGAGCCGCTCATCATCGCGCGGCGAGAGAGCGCCATCGGCCAGGCACGGCCCAGGCGCGTGCCCGCCGCGCAGACGCCGCTGCCGCTGTTCGAGTTCTAAACGGCTGGCCGCTGCCACGCACCGGCAGCGAGAGTCTGTACGCCAGCACACACGCCCGCCTTGGCAATGCGCGCCCGCTCGCATAGCCTGCCTCGTAACGGAACCTCCGCAGCGGGAGCCGCCATGCCTTCGATTCGCACATCGTCCCCAGCCCGCACAGCGGCCTCGCCCTGGCGGTGGCACCTCGCCAAGGCCGCCGCCATCGCCATTGGCGCCGCGCTGCTGAACCGCAAACCCGGAGCTTGAGCCGCACCGGATCGCATCACGCTGCACCAAACCCGCGATCCGATTCCACGCCAGCGCCCATCGCTGGCGCATCGGGACCGATCTATGCCACCTCGCCGCCCAATGCCGCGTGGCATGCCTCTTGCGATATTGCCGATCGAGTAGAAGCGGTTAGCGCCAACGCATCCCCAACGCATCGCCATCGCAGGCCGATGCCCCGGCGCGGGACATTGCTCTCACGACCTACCGGTCGTCACCGGCAGCGCCATGCGCGCGCCGCGTGTTGAACCCGGCCGCCACGGCCGCGAACGAGAGAGAGCGCACACGATGTCCCGTCCCTGCCATGCCTTCCCGTCCCATCGTCTCGTTGTGCCGCGCCCGCCGTAGACGCCGGCACTCGCCCCGCTGTCTCCCTCCCCCTCGACGACACCACAGACCCCATGAATACGTCGCACCTCGCCCCCTCGCCTGCGGCCGGAACCGCATCGGCCATCGTCGCGCGTCGCCCGCGCGGCAGCTTTCTGACCCGGACCGTGGCCGCCGCCGCCCTGGCCATCGCACCGCTTGCCACCTTCGCCGCCGACAAGGTCACCTTCCTGACCTCCTGGTACGCGCAGGCCGAGCACGGCGGCTTCTACCAGGCCGTGGCCGAGGGCATCTACAAGAAACACGGCCTCGACGTGACCATCCGCATGGGCGGGCCGCAGGTCAACGGCATGCAGATCCTGAGCAGCGGCCAGGCGGACTTTCTGATGGGCTACGACCTGCAGGTGCTCAAGAGCATCGAGCAGGGCGTGCCGGTGACGACGGTCGGCACCTCGTTCCAGAGCGATCTGCAGGGGATGATGACGCACGACGACGTCAATGGGCTGGCCGACCTGAAGACCCGGACCGTGCTGGTCTCCACCTCCGGGCGCACCACGTGGTGGCCGTGGCTGAAGGCGAAGTACCAGCTCGACGAGGCGCAATCGCGCGTCTACACCTTCAACCTGCAGCCCTTCTTCGCCGACCGCAATACCGCGCAGCAGGCCTACGCGTCGTCGGAGGTGTTCGCCGCGCAGAAGGCCGGCGTCAAGACCCGCTTCTTCCTGTTCGCCAACGATGGCTACCCGCCCTATGGCACCACCATCGTCACCATGCAGAAAACCGTCAAGGAAAAGCCCGATCTCGTCGCGCGCTTCGTCCGGGCATCGATGGAAGGCTGGAAAAGCTATCTGGCCAATCCGGCCGCGGCCAATGCGCTGATCAAGCGGGACAACCCGAACATGAAGGACGACCAGCTAGCCTGGGCCTTGGCCAGGCTCAAGGAGTTCCGGCTCGTCGACGGTGGCGACGCGGCGCGCCAGGGCATCGGCGTGATGACGGATGCGCGCTGGCAGAAGACGCGCGACTTCATGGTCGGCGCGGGACTGCTGAAGGCCGAGACCGACTGGAAGCAGGCCTACACCACGCAGTTCGTCAAGGACCTGAGGGTCATGCCCTGAGGGGCAAGCGCCCGCCATTCGCAGCCCTCATTCAAACCCGACGCCATCGCGCGTCCCCCTTCGCATTCCGAGGATTCATCATGCTGGTTACCCGACAACCCGTGCTGCGCCGCTTCTGGTACGCGCTGATGCCGGTCTCGATGCTCGACGATGGTCCCAAGCCCTTCACGCTGCTCGGCGAAGACCTGGTGCTGTGGAAACGCTCCGACGGCTCGCTGGCCGCGCTGCGCGACCGCTGCTGCCACCGCACCGCCAGGCTGTCCAAGGGCTGGGTCAACGAACGCGGCGACATCGTCTGCGGCTACCACGGCTGGGAGTACGACTGCTCCGGCGCCTGCGTGCGAATTCCGCAGGCGCCCGACAACCGGGTCCCCGCCGGTGCCCGCGTGCCGGCCTATCGAGCCGAAGAGAAATATGGCTATGTCTGGGTCGCGCTGGACGATCCGCTGCAGCCGATTCCCGATTTCCCCGAGGAAGGCGACCCCGCCTATCGCCGCATCCTGCAGTACTACGAGCGCTGGAACACCAGTCCGCTGCGCGTGATGGAGAACGCCTTCGACAACTCGCACTTCAGCTTCGTCCACCGCGCCAACTTCGGCATCGCCGACCAGCCCAAACCCGAGAAATACGAGCTGACGCAGCGCGAGTGGGGCTTCGAGGCCGAGACGCTGGTGCCGATCCGCAATATCGAGGCGGGCCATCGCGTGACGGGCACCACCGAGCCGATTACCCACCGGCATATGTTCAACCGCTGGGACATGCCCTTCACGCGCCGCTTCGGCTGCATCTATCCGGCCAGCGGGCGCCATCACATCATCTACAACTGCGCCACGCCGATCGACGACGGCACGGTAATGCTGTCGCAATGGCTGTATCGCAACGACCGCGAGGAAGACTGCTCGACCGAGGAGCTGATCGCCTGGGACGCGCCGATCGTGGCCGAGGATCGCGAGATTCTGGAGGCGACCGACTACGACGCCTGCATCGATACGCGCCGCCGCGTCGAGTTCCATATGGAATCGGACAAGCCGGGCCTGCTGATGCGCCGGATGCTGCTGGAGTTGCTGGAGCGGCACGGCGAGAAGGAAGTGTTCCGCGTCCCCGTCGTCGGTGCCTGAGCCATGTCCGCCGTCCCCCGCGACACCGGTGCCCTGGACGCGCCGGTCCTGTTCGCCAACCAGGTCGAGAAGACCTATCCCAACGGCACCGTGGCGCTCGAACGGGTCAAGCTATCGATCCGGCCGGGCGAGTTCGTGTCGCTGCTCGGTCCATCCGGCTGCGGCAAGAGCACGCTGCTGAAGCTGTTCGCCGGGCTCGAGGCGCCGTCGGCCGGCCATCTGCGCTGGTGGGGCGAAGGCACGCTGCCGGGCGCGAGGCCCGTCGGCGGCAACGGCGCGCGCCGCGCGCTGGCGATGGTGTTCCAGGAGGCGACGCTGATGCCGTGGGCCAAGGTCGCCGACAACGTCCGGCTGCCGCTCGATCTGGCGCGCATGCCGCGGGAGCAGGCCGACGAACGCGCACGGCGCGCGCTGGCGCTGGTCGGACTCGCGCAATTCGGCCAGGTGTACCCGCGCGAGTTGTCGGGCGGCATGCAGATGCGCGTGTCGATCGCGCGGGCGCTGGCGACCGAGCCCGATCTGCTGCTGATGGACGAGCCGTTCGGCGCGCTCGACGAGTTCACCCGCAACCGGCTCGATGCCGATCTGCGCGCGCTGTGGGCCGAGCGCGGGCTGACCGTGGTGTTCGTCACGCACAGCATCTACGAGGCGGTCTATCTGTCTAGCCGCGTCGTCGTGATGGCGGCACGGCCGGGCCGCGTGATCGCCGACGTGGCGATCGACGGTCCCGCGCAACGCGACGAGGCCTACCGCGTCAGCCCTGGATTCATGCAGCACTGCGCGCGGCTGTCGGCGCTGCTGGCGCAGGCCAATACCGGCGTCGCCCCGGCCGATTCCGCCTAGCCACCGCGACGCGCCACCAAGGAGTCCAATCATGGCATCGCCCCTGCTGTCCCGTCCCGCCGTGCAACGCATCGCCGCGCCGCTCGCCGTCGGCGCACTGACGCTGCTGGCCTGGCAGGCCGTCTGCATCTGGCTCGACGTGCCGCCCTATCTGGTGCCCGCGCCATCGGCGATCGCGCGCACGCTGGTCGATGACTGGACCCTGCTGTCCGGCTCGCTATGGGTGACGCTGCGCATCACGATGCTGGCGTTCGCGCTGGCCGTCATCCTCGGCACCGCGGCCGCCTTCGTGTTCGTGCAGAGCCGGCTGATCGAGGCGAGCCTGTTTCCCTATGCGATCCTGCTGCAGGTGACCCCCGTCGTCGCGATCGCGCCGCTGATCATCATCTGGGTCAAGGAGCCGACGCTGGCGCTGGTGATCTGCGCCACCATGGTCGCGATCTTCCCGATCATCTCGAACACCGTGCTGGGCCTGCGCAGCGTCAATCCCGGCCTGCTGAACCTGTTCCGCATCAACCGGGCCACGCGCTGGGATACCTTGCGGCGGCTACGGATACCCAGCGCGCTGCCGTATTTCTTCGGCGGCCTGCGGATTTCCTGCGGCCTGGCGTTGATCGGCGCGGTAGTGGCCGAGTTCGTCGCCGGCACCGGCGGCACGGGTGCGGGGCTGGCCTATCAGATCCTGCAGGCCGGCTTCGCGCTCAATATCCCGCGGCTGTTCGCCGCGCTGGTGCTGATCACGGTCACCGGCGTGCTGCTGTTCGGCGCGATGGCAATGCTGTCGCGGCTGGCACTGTCGCATTGGCATGAAAGCGAGCTGGCGTGATGCCGGACCTGCCGGTTGCCAAACCCCACCCACGCCCATAAAATGCGAATCGTTCTCATTTCCTAGCCCTCCCCGGACCTGGCCCACGCCATGGCCGGAGCTCCCATGTCCGCCGCCGAGTCCCTGCCGTCGCCACCGATCGATGTCCTGTACAGCGACCATCATTCGTGGCTGTTCGGCTGGTTGCGCAAGAAGCTGTCCTGTCCGCACGACGCGGCCGACGTGGCGCACGACACTTTCGTGCGGATCCTGGCCTCGCGCGATGCGCTGGCCGGCGTGCGCGAGCCGCGCGCGTACCTGACCACCACGGCGAAGCGCCTGATCATCGATCGCGCGCGGCGGAACAAGCTCGAGCAGGCCTATCTGGCGGAGCTGGAGCAGGCGGCGGCCTCGCTGGACGGTTTTCCGTCGCCGGAGCAGACCGTCGCCGCGCTGCAGGCGCTGGCGCAGATCAGCGCGGCGCTCGACGGCCTCCCGCGCAAGCCGCGCGAGGCCTTCCTGATGCACTACCTGGAGGGGCAGACGCACGCCAGCATCGCCGCGCATCTGGGCGTGTCGACGCGGATGATTCACAAGTATCTGGTGCAGGCGCTGGCGCATTGCGCCCTGTCGGATGACGGCGACGAGGACGCACGCAACGCCAGTGCCGCCGCGGCATCGCACGCCGGATGAGCGCGCGCCTCGACGACGGCGATCCGGTCGCGCAGGCAGCGGACTGGATTGCCAGGCTGACCGCCGACGATCCCGACGAGCGCGCCACCGCGCAGATCGAATTCGCGCGCTGGAAAGCCGCCGATCCTCGGCACGCTCGCGCGGCCGCCCGCGTCGAATCGCTGCTTCATCGGCTCGAAGGCCTGCGTCAACACGCCGGCGGCGATGCCCGGCCGGCGCGAGCGGCATTGCGCGCCGCCTTCGAGAATGAACGACATGGCGAACGACATGACGGCCCGCATGAGGGCGTACGCCATGGCAAGCCCTCGCGCCGACGCCGCACCGCACGCCATCTCGGCACGCTGGCCGCCGCGCTGGTGACGACCGCCGTCATCGCACTGTCGCTGCACGCTTGGCCGCCGGCCTACCTGCTGGCCGATCTGCGTACCGGCACCGGTCAATGGCAGACCCACACGCTGCCCGACGGCAGCCGCCTGACGCTGAACAGCGGCAGCGCGGTGGACCTGCGCTATGACCAGGGACGCCGCCTGATCGAGCTGATCCGCGGCGAAGTGCTGATCGATGTCGCGCGCGATCCGGCGCGGCCTTTCGTGGTCCGCACCGCGCAGGCCGACATCGAGGCGCTCGGTACGCGCTTCAGCGTCGACCGCGACGATCAGCGGACCGTGCTGACGATGCTGGAATCCAGGGTGCGCGCCCGCGCCACCGGCGCGCGCAGCGAGCCGCGCCAGGCGGTGGTGTCGGCCGGCGAACGCGTCGCCGTGACGGCGGCGGGCCTCGGGCCGATCGAACGCGTCGATGCGGACAGCATCGAGCAGGCCTGGCAACGCCACCAGCTGATCGCGCGCGGCCAGCCGCTGGCCGAGCTGCTGGACGCGCTGAACCGGCATCGCCCCGGCTGGATCGGCTACGACCGCCAGCAGATCGCCGACGTGCGCGTGTTCGCGGTGCTGCCGCTCGACGACACCGAGCAGGCGTTGCAGTTGCTGGCCAATGCGCTGCCCGCGGTGCGGGTGCGGCAGTTGACGCCGTATCTGGTGTGGGTGGACGCGCCGGCTGGCGACTAGGCCGGGCCGTACCCATGGTGTTCTCCCTCGCCCCCTGCAAAGGGGGCGAGGGTTGGGGAGAGGGGGTGATGTCCGGCCGCGACGGCAGGGCAAACGGCGTTGCCCTCTCCCCCGCCCCTCTCCCCCGCCCCTCTCCCCCGCCCCTCTCCCCCGCCCCCTCTCCCGCCAGCGGGAGAGGGGCGAAAACCGTGGCGCGACCCTTCCCCCTTCAGTTCCGGCTCCGCTCCCTCATCCGTCAAACACAACAACAACAAAAGCACGGAAACCGCGAAATCATGAGCCATACCCATTCCGGGCCCGCGCGGCCTCGCTTGAATTCTCGCGCGCTGGCCGTTCGGCTGACGATGCCGCTGGCCGTCGGCGCCGCGCTGGCGGCCGCGATGACGCTGCCCGCCCGGGCCCACGCGCAGACGCAGGCGCAAGCCCAAACCCAAACGCAATCGCAATCGCAATCGCGAGCGCAAACCCGGTACGCCATCCCCGCCGGTCCGCTGGCCGAGGCGCTGACGCGCTACGCCCAGCAGGCCGGTGTCGCGATCACCGTCGACGCCGACAAGCTGCGCGGCCTGCGCACGCAGGGCCTGCACGGCCCCTATGGCGTCGACGAGGGCTTCGCCGTGCTGCTGCGCGGCAGCGGCTACGCGATCGGCAGGACCCCGGCTGGCTATCTGCTGGTGCCGGCCGCCACGCCGGCGCCGCAGGCCGCGGCTGCGCCGGCCGATGCCGCGGTGCTGCCCGCGGTGACGGTCACCGGCACCCAGGAAACCGCGTTGAGCCCCGGCATCGGCTTCGTCGCGAAGCGCAGCGCCGGCGCGACCAAGACCGACACGCCGCTCGCCGAGACGCCGCAGTCGATCTCGGTGGTCACCCGCCAGCAACTGGACGACCAGAAGCCGCGCAGCGTGTCCGAGGCGCTGAACTACACGCCCGGGGCCTTCACCGCGCTGGTCGGCGCGACCAATCGCTACGACTATGTCGCGCTGCGCGGCTTCATCGACAGCAGCGCCGACAACTCGCTGCTGGACGGCCTGAAGGTGCTGGGCGATCCGGGCAGCTACAGCTCGATGCAGATCGACCCGTATTTCCTGGAGCGGATCGACGTGATTCGCGGCCCCGCCTCGGTGCTGTACGGGCGCGCCTCGCCCGGCGGCGTGGTCGCACTGACCAGCAAGCGGCCGCAATTCGAGCGCGCCGGCGAAGCCCAGGTCACCGTGGGCAACCGCAACCGCTACGAGGCCGGGTTCGACCTCACCGGCCCGCTCGACGACAATGGCGTCGCCGCCTACCGGATCACCGCGATCGGCCGCTCGATGGATACGCAGTTCCGCCATGTCGAGGAAGAGCGTTTCGCCATCGCGCCGTCGCTGCTGCTGAACATCAGCCCGGACACGCGTCTTCTGCTGCAGGCCTATCTGCAGCGCGACCCGCATGGCGGCTATCACGGCGCGATTCCATCCGACGCGACCATCACCGCCGCGCACAACGGCCGCCGCATCCTGCGCAGCTTCTTCGACGGCGACCCCGGCCACAACGAATTCACGCGCACGCAACGCATGGTCGGCTACCAGTTCGAGCATGCGTTCAACGACCGCTGGCAGTTCCGGCAGAACTTCCGCTATCTGTCGTCCGACGTCACGCTGCAGCAAGTCTATGGCTATGGATGGGCCGGCCCAAACACGCTGACGCGCTATTACTCGGGCGCCAACGAGAGCCTGGACGCGTTTATCGTCGACAACCAGCTGCAAGGGCAATTCGATACCGGTCCGCTGAAGCACACGCTGCTGTTCGGCGTCGACTACCAGCACCGCCATGTCGACGGCTGGTGGGAATCGGGCGCTGCCGCGCCGATCGACGCCTTCGATCCGGTCTACGGCAATGCAGGCCTGTCCGGCCTGTTCCGCGCCAATATCGACCGCAAGCTCGAGCAGACCGGCCTTTATCTGCAGGACCAGATCGCCTGGGACCGCTGGCGCCTGGTACTCGGCGGCCGCCAGGACATGGCCAGGGTATCGAACCTCGGCTTCGGCGCCGCCTCGCGCTCGGAGTGGGACGGCTCGAAGTTCACCAAGCGCGCGGGCCTGGTCTATCTGTTCGACAATGGCATCGCGCCGTATGCCGGCTATAGCGAGGGTTTCAATCCGAGCGGCAGCACCGCCCGCGACGGCAGCCTGCTGCCGCCGACCGAGAGCCGGCAGTTCGAGATCGGCGTCCGCTACCAGCCGCCGCGCAGCAGCACGCTGCTGTCGGCCTCGCTGTACGACCTGACGCAGGACAAGGTCGCGGCGCGCGTGCTGTCGACCCCGTACTACCAGCCGGCCGGCAAGGTGCGCTCACGCGGGCTCGAACTGGAGGCACGCTCGCGCGTGACCGACAAGCTGTCGGTGCTGGCCAGCTACACCTACACGCACATGCGCTACGTCGAGTCGCCCGAAGGCGTGGTCGGCAACACGCCGTACCAGGCGCCGCAGCATATGGCCTCGATGTGGGCCGACTACCTGATCTTTCCCGGCTTCACCGTCGGCGCCGGCGTTCGCTATGTCGGCACCAGCTGGGCCGACAACGAGAACTCGCTGAAGGTGCCGTCGACCACGCTGGTCGACCTGATGATGCGGCTGGACCTGAGCCGCGTCAGCCCGTCGCTGAAGGGCGCCGGCCTGCGGATCGCCGCCACCAATCTGTTCGACAAGACCTATGTGTCCTCGTGCGCCGGGCTGCTGAACTGCTACTACGGCGAGGCGCGCAACGTGATGGCGACGCTTACCTATCAGTGGTGATCGGCAGCGGAGGCGGGCCACTCGCCCGTCTCGGCCAGCACCGGCGACACGCTGACGAGCCTGGCGCGCAGCGGCAGCACGCCGGGGCGCCGGATCGCCTGCTCCACCCGCATCCGCACCAGCCGCTCGGCGCCAGCGTAGGCCTCGACTTCGGGACCATCCCAGACGATCTCCGCGCGCACCGCCACATGCAGCAGCGTGCCGTCCTCCCAATCGACAAAAAGCAGCCCTGCGCGCGGATTGGCGACCAGGTTGCCGATCGTGTTGAAGTAGGCGTTGCCGTTGAAGTCCGGCATCACCAGCGTGCCGTCGCCGTCCACGCGGACGAAGCCTGGCTTGCCGCCGCGATGCGAGACATCGGCGCCGCCGCTGTGCGGCGCGTCCGGATCGCTGTGATGGGTGGCGATGAACAGCGTGTCGGCGCGCCGCACCAGGTCGATCGCGTCGCCATCGAGCCGGTCCAGCACCTGTGGCGCGGGCAGACCCGCGTCCGCTTCGACCGATGACGATCCGGCTGGCTGCAGTTCGCGCTGCTGGATATAGCGCGGGCAATTGCCGAAGCTCTGCCGCACCTCCAGCGTGAAGCCACCGGCATCGCGCTGCGCCACCACGCCATTGAGCCGGTTGCGGCGGCGCGTCGGCAGTTCGATGCCGAGCAGGCCAAGGTCGGCGCCGTGGCGCAGCGCGCTGTCCAGCGGATCGCCGGGCAACGGCAGCGCATCGACGCGCAGCGCGAACGGATCGGGCGCATAGGCGAATCCCGGCGCGCCGACCAGCATCGTCGCCCAGACGCCGCCATCGTCCGTGCGTGCGCCGGCCAGCAGAAAGGGCAGCTGCGCGAAGAACAGCCGATGCTGCTCGGGCATTTCACCGCGTACGATGCGGCGGCCCACCACCTCCATCTTCTCGCGCTTGCCGACGCGCTCTTGCGCCAGCCGTTCGCCACGATGGAAAGGCGATTCGTCGTGAGGCCAGGTCGGCAGTTCCATGAACGGGCTCCGGGACGTGAGATGGGACGATGAGATGAGACGGTCGATCGAGTCAGGCCGCGGCCTTGGCGACCGGCATCGGCACGAAGCGCGGCAGCGCTTCGACGCGCGCCAGCCAGGCGCGGATCGCCGGATACGGGGCCAGACTGATGCCGCCCTCTTCGGCCCGGGCGATATAGGCATAGGCGGCGACATCCGCCAGCGTGGCATCCGGGCCCACCAGGAATGCCGATGCGGCCAGCAGCGGTTCCATCGCCGTGAACAGCCGCTCCGCCTGCCGGCGGGCATCGTCGACGGGCACATCCATGCCGAACACGCCGGCGAGCCGCGCACGGGCCGGGCCGAAGGCGATTTCCCCGGCGGCGACCGAAAGCCAGCGCTGCACCGCGGCGGCCTTGACCGGATCGCGCGGCAGCCACCGGCCTTCCTCGTCGTAGCGCAGCGCCAGGTACACCAGGATCGCGTTGGAGTCGGCGATCACGGTGCCGTTGTCGTCGAGCACCGGAATCTGTCCGAACGGGTTCAGGCGCAGGAACGGCTCGCGCTTGTGCTCGCCGCCGCGGACGTTGACCAGCGCGCAGCCGTAGGGCAGATCGAGCAGCGACAGCAACAGCTCGACACGATGGCAATGGCCCGACATCGGCACGTGATACAGCACCAGCGGGGCGGCGGGACGGGAAGATGCAGCGGACATGGTGGGCTCCGTTTTCTTGCGGTGTGTTTGCACAAGGGATTGCGAATGCCCGCATTGTGGTCGGCCGCCGGCCTGCAATAAAGCGTGCCAAACGTATTTGACTACTCCAATAAATGGAGTAATGTCGCGCCATGGACAAACTTCGCGCGATGCAGACTTTCGTTCGGATCGTCGACAAGGGCAGCCTGACCGCGGCCGCGACGTCGCTCGGCACCTCGCTGCCGGCGGTGGTGCGCACGCTGGCCGCGCTCGAGGCCCATCTGCAGGTCCGCTTGCTGAACCGCACCACGCGCCGGCTGGCGTTGACCGAAGATGGCCGTAGCTACCTGGACAGCTGCCGGCGCATCCTGGCCACCATCGACGAGGTCGAGGCCGGCCTGACCACGCGCCAGGTCGAACTCGCCGGCCACCTGACGGTGACCGCGCCGATGCTGTTCGGCC
The DNA here is from genome assembly GCF_053903255.1 of Cupriavidus sp. JZ107. Lineage (NCBI taxonomy): Bacteria > Pseudomonadati > Pseudomonadota > Betaproteobacteria > Burkholderiales > Burkholderiaceae > Cupriavidus > Cupriavidus sp. JZ107. Next base: position 2,101,532 of record NZ_CP096480.1, read on the forward strand.
AGATGTATGTGGCGCCCGCGGTCACGCGCTTCGTGCAGCGCTACCCCGCGGTGCATTGCTCGCTGAACTTTGCCGATCGCGTGGTCGACCTGCTCGAAGAGGGCGTCGATGTCGGCGTGCGGATCGGCCCCTTGCGCGATTCGACGCTGATCGCGCAGCCGGTCGGCCGGATCCGCCGCGTGGTGGTCGCCACGCCGGCCTTCCTGCGCAAGCACGGCGTGCCGCGCCACCCCGAGGACCTGGCGCGCGAGCCATGCCTGCGCTTCAGCAACGGCAACCCGCACTGGTGGACCTTCCAGGACGACGGCCGCGTGTTCCAGGTGCCGGTCACCGGCAATCTGGAGTTCAACCAGACCGCGCCCGCGGTCGCGGCCTGCGCCGCCGGTGCCGGTTTCGGCCACTTCCTGTCCTATCAGGTCGCGCCGCTGGTCGCCGAGAAGAAGCTGCGCATCGTGCTGGAGGACTACGAGCTGGCGCCATGGCCGCTGTCGGTGCTCTATCCGCATGCACGGATGCTGCCGGCGCGCACCCGGGCGCTGATCGACTGGCTCAAGGCCGATCTGGCGCCGCGCTTTCCGTAGTTCCGTAGCCGCGGCGCCCACCGGGCGAAATGAACGGGTCCGCTACTCCAGCACCAGTCCGGTCCGGCGGATCAGCTCGCCCCATTTGCGCACCTCGCCGTCGATGAACTGGCCGAAGGCGGCGCTGGAAATCGGCTCCGGCTGCAGGCCAAGTCCGTGCAGCTTCGCGCGAATGGCCGGATCGGCAAACACCGCGCTGGCATCGCGATTGAGCTGCCGCACGATCGCGTCGGGCGTACCGGCCGGCGCCACCAGCCCGAACCAGCCGTAGCCGACCACGCCGGCATGGCCCTGCTCGGCGAAGGTCGGCGCGTCCGGATACACCGGGCTGCGCTGTTCCGACGCGACCGCCAGCACCCGCAGCTTGCCGGCCTTGATAAAGGGCAGCGCGGAGGTGATCGCGGTGATCGTCGCATCGACACGCCCCGCCAGCAGTTCGGTATAGGCGGTGGCATCGCCCTTGTAATGCACGGTCAGCGCCTTGAAGCCTGCCTGCCCGGCAAACAGCTCACCGGTCAGATGCGGCCCCGAGCCGATGCCGGGCGACGCGAAGGTGATGCCGTCCTTCTTCTCGCGCGCCAGCTTGACGAAGTCCGCCAGCGTGCGGGCGGGCGAGGCCGCGTTGACGATCAGGAAGACCGGCCCGACCACGCGCGGGCCGACCGGCTTGAAGTCCTTGGCGATGTCGTAGCGCTGCTTCAGCCCGGCCGCGGTATTGATCGCGAACGGCGCGGCGGCCCACAGCAGCGTGTAGCCGTCCGGCGCGGCATGCGCGACCAGTTCGTTGGCGACGCGGGTGCCGGCGCCCGGCCGGTTCTCGACGACGAACTGCTGCCCGTACTTGTGGCTCAGCGCGTCGGCCAGCACGCGGGCAGAGGTGTCGTTGGACCCGCCGGCGCCATAGGGCGAGATCAGCTTGACCGGGCGCGAAGGGTAGTTGTCGGCGTGGGCCAACGAGCCGAGCGCGAGGCCGACGGCAAGCAGTACGCAGGCCAGCAAGTCCCTGACAATCCGGCTGCCACGACAGAAGTGGGTACGCATCATGGCGGGCCTCCTCAGCCGATCCGCCGTACCGGCGGAATGACGTACTTGCCGGCGATAAAGGCCGGGCTCGGATGATAGAGGCGCAGGATCAGATAGAACGGTCCCGCCGGCGCCGGCAGCCAGTTGTCGATCGACGCGGGGCGCGCATGCGAGATGACGATCGCGAGGCTGCCGTCCGCTTCGTGGCGCAGGCCCGGCGTGCGATCGCCGATCGCATAGCGGCCGATCGCATTGGCGGTGAAGAAGCGGTCCTCGCCGTACAGCGACACCGACCAGAACGCCTGCGCCGGCGGCAGATGGCCCGCGGGGAAACGCAGCTCGTAGCTGCCGGCGCCATCAAGCGGCTGTCCGTCGGCATCGAAATCCGCCATCGCGTAGACCGCCTCGTCGGCGCGCAACGCGCCCAGTCCCTTCATCGCGGTGGTCGCACGCATCAGCCAATCGTCGCCATAGACGCCCAGCTTCAGGCTGTAGCCCCAGCTCTTGCGCGCCTGGCTGCGCGTATGCGCCTCGATCAGTGCCATGCCCTGCCGATAGGCGCTGACCAGCCCGGCCTGCACCGCCGGCCGCAGCGCGGCGATCTCGACCTCGTCCTCGAGCCGGATGCCCAGGCGCCGCAGCAGCGTCAGCACGCCGCGCTCCTCCGGCGCCGGCGGAAACTCCCGCAGCGCCTGGAACAGGTTGTGGAAGAAGTCGAGCGCGGCGTCGCCGGACTCGCGCCACAGCCGCACGCATTGCGGCTGCCGCCCGATCGCCGGCGCATCGAGCCGGAAACCCTGCTCGAACCCATGCGCCGCCGGCAGGTCGTGCTCGCCCTGTACCAGCACGCGGCCGATCAGCCAGACCAGCGAGGTGGGACAGGCCACCGCGTGTCCACCGTCCGCCTGCTGGCCGGCGCCGACCAGCTGCACCGCGGCGCCTTCGGCCGGTACATTGCGCGGCCCGAGATTCTCGAAGTTGTTGGTATGCGCGTCGAGCAGTTCGACCACGTAGTAGCGGTCCGGATCGCGGAGCGGCGGCACGTGCAGCGTGACCGGACCGCCGGTCAGGTCAACCCAGCCGCAGAAGTACAGCAGGTCGTTGGCCGGCGTGACGATGTCGCGGTCCTCGTGCGTCCATTGGCGCGTGCTGGCCGACAGCACGTTGACCGGCGCGCGGCCGTAGCCGGTGGCGGCCTCGACGGAGGTCTGCACGCGGCAGGTGCGCAGCGTTTCGATCAGCGGGTAGCCGTAGATCACCAGCGGCAGCGCCGCGGCGGCGGTCAGCGCCTGCTGGGGATTGTCGTAGACGGGAGCCGAGAAGACGGGACTGGCGGGATGGTTCATGTTGGGTGCTCGCTTGGATTTCAGGCCGCGTCTTGCCGCAGCGTGATGACGGCGTCGGCCGCGACCGGGCCGTCGGCGGTGACGATGAAGGGATTGATCTCGAGCGTGTCGAGCCGCGGTCCGATCGCGGCGGCGGCCCGCGACACGCGCACCAGCACCTCGGCGACCCGTTCCAGCGGCACCGCCGGATTGCCGCGATGGCCGGCGAACAGCGCCTCGGCGCGGCTTGCGCGCAGCATCGCCAGCGCGCGCGGCATCGACAGCGGCGCCAGGCCGAACGCCATCTGCCGGAACACCTCGACCGCGGTGCCGCCGATGCCGGCCAGCGCGACCAGCCCGAATACCGGATCGCGCCGCACGCCTACCATCAGTTCGCCCCAGCCGCGCAGCATGCGCGCCACCACCACGCCATCGAAGGGCACCGGCGCGCCGCCCGACTGTTCCGCATGGCAGCGGGCCGCGTCCCGCACGCGCGCAAAGGCGGCGCGCACCGCGGCGGCATCGTGCAGGTTCAACGCCACGCCGCCGACGTCGCTCTTGTGCAGGATCTCGCGCGAGCACAGCTTGACCGCGACCGGATAGCCGAGCCGTTCGGCGATCCGTACCGCCTCGTCGGCGTCGCGCGCGAGGCCGTGCGGGGCCACCGGCACGCCGGCTTCGGCCAGCAGTTGCATCGCTTCATGCTCGGACAGCGCGCCGGCGTCCACGGCGATGCGGGGCAACTGCGGCAATGGCGGCCAGGACTCGGCCGCCAGCACGCCGCCCATGTCGGTCGGCTGCGCCGCCGCGCGCGCCAGCGCGGCAACCGCTTCGATCGCATGCGCCGGCTCGCGGAACACCAGGCACCCGTGCTGCTCCAGCCAGGCGCGGCGATCGTCGGCGACCAGCCCGCACAGCAGCAGCGGCGCGCTGCCGTTCGATTCGTGCAGCGCGGCGACCGTGCGCTGCAGCTCGGGCCACAGCGCCGGCGCATTGGCGCCGGCGGCGAGGAAGGCCACCACGCTGCCGTATTCCCCGCATTCGGCGACGTCGCGCAGCGCGTCCAGCAGCACGCGCGGCTGGGCCACGATCTGGCCGGTGACGTCGATCGGATTGGCGGTGCTGGCGAACGGGATCGCGGTGCGCAGCGCCTGGGCCCGGGCGGCCGGCATCGGCGGCATCGGCAAACCCAGTTGCTCGGCGCGATCGGCCATCATGATGCCGACGCCGCCGGACACGGTGACGATCGCCACCGGCGCCACCGCATCGGCCGCCAGGCCGCTGGCGCTATGCCAGCGCGATGGACGGCGGCCGCGCGACAGCACATAGCCGAGCCGGAAGAACGCCTCCAGCGACTCGGCGCGATGCACGCCGTATTCGTCGAATACCGCCTGGTACACCGCATCCTCGCCCGCGAGGCTCGCGGTATGCGATTGCGCCGAACGCGCGCCGGCCTCGGTGACGCCGACCTTGGCGACGACCACCGGCTTGCCCGCGGCCCGCGCGGCGGCCAGCGCGCGGCGCAGCCGCTCGCCATCGCGGCAGCCCTCCATGTACGTCAGGATCACGCGCGTATCGTCGTCGTGCGCAAGCCATTCGATCACGTCGGCGACCTGCAGCCCGGCCTCGTTGCCGGTGGTCACCCAATGGCTCAGCCCGAGGCCGGCCTCGCGGGCCAGCGCAAAGGCATAGGCGCCGAAGGCCCCGCTCTGGCTGACCAGTCCCACATCGCCCAGCGGCGGCAGCCCGCTCAATGGAATCGGCGAGAACGTGGCGAACATGCGCTCGCGCAGATTCATCGCGCCGAGGCAATTGGGCCCCAGCAGCGTGATGCCGTGATGCCGTGCCTGCTCGGCCAGCGCCTGCTGCATGCGGGTGCCCGCTTCGCCGACCTCGGCGAAGCCCGACGTGAAGAACACCGCGGCGCGCGTGCCATTGGCGGCCAGCTGCGCCATCACGTCGGCGCTCGCCATTGCCGGCACCGCGACGATCGCAAGATCGACCGGTTGGCCGAGCGCGCCGAGCGAGGGCGTGGCGGGCAGACCCTGGATCTCGGCCGAGGCGGTATTGACCGGATGCACGCGGCCGCCGTAACCGAGCTCGCGCAGCAGCCGGATCGGCATGCCGCCGACCTTCTCCGGCTGGGACGAGGCGCCGATCACGGCGATCGAGCGTGGCCGCAGCAAGGCGGACAGGTCAGGGGTCGGGTCTGGCATCGATGTCTCCGTTGTCTTCGTTGTCTTCGTTGTCATCGTCGTTGTCGTTGTGGCCGTTGGCGCCGTGACGGCGGCCACGTGGTGTCTCGTTGTCCCGGTGCTCAGGCCGTGCGGGCGTGGGCGCAGGAGCGGCGGCGCAGCGAATGTCGTGCGCTATCGCCCCACACCCGCCGCCTGCTCGATGCTGCGGACCATCTCGGCCAGCATCGGCGCCACGCGCTTTTCCAGCATGCCGCGGCGCAGCTTGGTGCCGGCGATCGCGCAGTTGAACAGCAGCGGTCGGTTCAGATAGACGATGCGCGAGTAGATGCCGACGCCATGCACGCCGATGCCCGCCTCGCCCTCATTGATCGCGTAACCGCGTTTGGGGTAGTGGGCGACGTTGTGGCAGATGCGGTCGTAGTTGGCGGCGTATTCGTCGGGACGCTCGCGCTGCGCGATCTCCATCAGCCTCTGGAATTCGGCCTTCGACAGCGTGCACAGGAACGCACGGCCCATGCCGGTGTTCAGCACCGACCGCACCGCGCCGACGCCTGGCCGTGCCGGCGTGCCCTCGTTGTGGGTGCAGGTGAGCAGATAGGTCACGTCGAGCCGATGCGCCACGCCCATCGACACCGCGCCGTCGATGCGGTCGGCCAGCGCCTGCATCAGCGGCCGCGCGGTATGCCGCATCGGCAGGCCGGTCAGGTAGGGATAGCCCAGCGCGAGCACCTGCGCGCTGACGAAGTACTTGTCGAGCTTCGGGTCCCAGTCGAGATAGCCGAGCTCGTACAGCGTCTTGCAGATGCGCGACACCGTGGCGCGCGGCAGCTGCAGCCGGCGCGACAGTTCGCCATTGCCCATCGGCTGCGGCTCGTCGATGAAGCAGCGCAGCAAGGCAAAGCCCTTGGCGAGCAGTCCGCCGAACGACGGGTCGTCGCGGCGGCGCTCGGCGATGAATTGTTCGACCGGCGTGTTCATGTTGTCTCCTGAAATCCAGTGTGGGTGGCCGCGGCGATGACCGTCAAATGATGGAACGAATTTCCAGATATTGGAAATAGCGGCCCCTTCGTTGACGCTGCCCGCCTGTGCCCCTAACGTGGCCGGACGCTGGATCGGATGGACGATGCCGTGCATCGGCGACGCCGTTCCGGTCCCGCAATTCGTTCCGTCGCCGCCTCCGGAAGCCGTCATGACCCCTGCCTCTCCCTTCCCGCTGCCGGGCACCGCGCGCAGCGCGTTCCCCGCGCTCGACACCCGTTCGCTGCTGCATGCGCCGAAGCGCCAGCGCGCCCGCGATACCGAGCAGGCGTTGCTGGCCGCGGGCCGCACGCTGCTGGCCACGCGCGACTTCGAATCGATTTCGGTGGCGCAGATCGTCGCGGCCTGCGAGCTGTCGGTCGGCGCCTTCTATGGGCGTTTCCGCGACAAGGCGGCCTTTTTCGAAGCGCTTCAGGCGGCCGCGGTACGCGACGCGCAGCAAGCCATCGAGCGGCATCTGGCGCTGCCCCGGTGCGCCGCGCTGCCGACCGCGGCGCTGATCGACAAGGCGATGCGCCTGCTGGTGCGCGGCTGCCGCGCCCAACGCGGGTTGCTGCGCGCGGCGCTGCAGCAGGCCGGCGCCCGGCCGCAGGCCTGGCAGCCGCATCGCGCCTGTGCGGCCGCCTTCGCGGACCGGATGGTGGCGCTGCTGATGCCGCGGCTCGATGACGGCGCGCGCGCCGAGGCGAAGGTGCGCTTCGCCATGCAGGCCGCGTTCGGCATGCTGGTCGATGCGTTGTTGCACGACCCCCTGCCGTTGCGGCTGGACGACGACGAACTGCCCGTGCAGATGGCGCGGCTGATTGGCGGCTATCTGGCACCAAGGTGCGATTGAATCGGCGCGATGGAATGCGGCAGCGCGCCGCCGGGCCGATCGCGGGAACCACACGAACATGACCACGAGGAGACCAGCATGAACCCACGCAGCAAGGCGTCCACCGGCAAGGCGGGCCAACGCAGGACCGCGATGCGCGCCGCCGCCCTGGCAATGCTGTCGCTGGCCGCCTTGCCGCTGCATGCGCAGCAACCCTACCCCAGCAAGCCGATCCGCATCGTCGTGCCTTATCCGGCCGGCGGCTCGACCGACACGCTGGCCCGCACGCTGGGCGACACGCTGAGCCAGCGGCTGGGCCAGCCGGTCGTGGTCGAGAACAAGGGCGGCGCGGGCGGCATCATCGGCACCGACCATGTCGCCAAGTCCGCGCCCGACGGCTACACGCTGCTGATGACGGTGCCCGGCCCGATCACGGCCAATCTGGCGCTGTACAAGAAGCTGCCCTACGATCCGCGCACCGATCTGCAGCCGGTCTCCGATATCGCCACGATGCGTACCGTGCTGGTGGTCAACAGCACGCTGCCGGTCAAGAGCGTCGACGAGTTGTTCGCCTACGCGAAGGCGCATCCCGGCGCCCTGCGGATGGGCTCGTGGGGACCGGGCACGCAGCCGCATACGATCCAGTCGTATCTGGCCAAGACCAAGGGGCTCGATATCCTGCACGTGCCCTACCGCGGTGAAGGGCCGATGGTGTCGGACCTGCTGGCGGGGCAGGTCAATATGACGATCGGCTCGGTGACCGCGCTGAAGCAGCATATCGCCACCGGCAAGCTGCGGGCGCTGGCGGTGATCGGCACGCGGCGGGCCGTCGGCCTGCCCGATGTGCCGACGTTCGCCGAGGCGGGTTATCGCGATGCCGCCTACGAGATCGTCGGGCCGACCACGCTGCTGGCCCCGGCGAAGACGCCGCCGGCCATCGTCGAGCGGCTTGGGCGCGAGGTCAGCGCGCTGGTCCGCAGCGGCCCGGTGGCACGCCGGATCGACGAGATGGGCGCCGAGCCGGTCGGCAATCTGCCGGCCGAGGCGAGCAGCGCCTATCGGGCCTATCTGCCGGTGGTGCTGAAGCTGACCGCCGATACCGGCGTCACACTCGATTGATCGGGGACGACCTTGATGGGGGACGACCGCAGCTCCAGCGTCAACTCCCATGGCAGTTCGCCAAACTTGGCGAAGATCGCGGGATCATACTTGGCAAACATCGCGCGATATCGGTCCGCCAGCTTCAGCAGCACGTCTTCGCACGACTCGGGCAGCGTTCTGGCCAGGCGCTGGCACTGGTGCCTGGCCAGCCTCCGGATACAGTGATCCAGCACGATGTCGGTGCTCTGCTCGCCGGAGTTTCCCCAATACTGGTCGACGTCCTTCAACAACAACTCGGCGAGGGCGTCATTGGTGTCGGAGATGTCCTCGTTTTGCGCGGTCGCGCAATTCAGCGCGTTGACGATCGCCGCCATCAGTTCGCGTCGCCGTTGCGGATCGGACAGCGAGACCACCGTCCACAGCAGATTGCCGTCATGCTGATGCAGCGGCTTGAGCGCGGCCCGGCGGGTGGCGCCGTCGACCAGCGCGTCGGGCGGCAGCACGAAGCCAGCGCCTGTCAGGTCCGCCCCGGACAGCGTCGCGCCGGCCAACGCCATCGCGTAAAGCGTCTGGCCACGCAGGTCCGCACCGCTGAGCGAGGCGTTTTGCAGGCGGGTGCCGGCGAGCTGGGCGCCGGACAGCCTGGCGCCGTCCAGCCTGGCACGACGCAGATCGGCCAGCCGCAGATCGGCATCGCGCAGGTCCGCGCTGCGCAGGTCCGCCTCGACGGCGTCGCAACGGACCAGCACCGCGCCGCGCAGGTCGGCACCGCCCAGATCGAGCGGCCCCAGGTTGCTGTCGCGCAGGTTGCGCGCACGCAGGTCGGAACCCGGACCGAACAAACGCTGCGCGACTTCGGGGCACAGTCGACGCAGCTCGGTGTCAGGCGGCATGGGCGGCCGGCTGTGCGACGCCTCGCCGGTGCGCTCCGATGCGCCATCGGGTTCGGCCTGGGGCCGCTGAGCGTAACGCAGCAGTTGGGCGCGGCGCCGGCGCCCGGCCTGGCGGCTCTCTGCCGACAGGCCGTCATGATCGAGAGCCGGCGGCAGCCAGCCCTTGATGTAGAGCGGGACCACGCGCGGCCGCGCGCAATCCCGGCTGCCGTCGGCGCTGCCGCCCTTGCCCCCTTCGTTGCCGCCATCGGTCTCGACGCGCAGCGCCCAATGCTTGACGAAGCGGCGCACCCGCGATTCCCACAGCACCGCGTCGCCGCCCAGGCGCAGGCACCGCATCAACCGCGCGAAGCGCTGGCGGTGTGTCATCTGCCACAGCGGAGCGGTCTTGATCTTCCAGCCGGAATCCGATCGGCACAGGCGAAACCGATGGCCCTGTACCTCGATCAGTTCGCCACGCACGAGCGCCGCGCTGATCGCCGGTCCGCCATCCGGCGATTCCAGTGCCGCGCTGAAGGCGGTGCAGTCGGGATACGCCAAGGTGTGATACGTACGCATCGTCATGACCTCTTGATGTCGTGATGCTGATGTCGGGGTGCTGATGTCTGGATTGCCTGAGGAATGCCCGCCGGCGGGCAGGCGCCAAGGTAACCGCGTATGGCGACGCCATTTGCGTAACGTGCCGGCGGCTTTCGAAAATTTGCGACGCGCAAGGCGCGCCGGCCGCGACAATGCAGCGCGGCCATGACCGGTATGCAGCGTGTCACGCTTGCTTGGCCGGCACTCGGAGCGCGCCCTACAATCGAGCGCGACGGCCATCGCTGGCCCCTCTCCCAACCTTCCGCTCTCCCTCTATGGCAACGCTATTTCTCGTGCGCCACGGCCAGGCCTCCTTCGGCGCTGCCAATTACGACTGCCTGTCGGCACAGGGCCGGCAGCAATCGCGCTGGCTCGGCGAATATTTCGTCGAGCGCGGGGTGCGCTTCCGCCGCGTGATCGCCGGCTCCCTGGTGCGCCAGCAGGACACCGCCAGCGAGATCCTGGCGGCGATGGGCGAGGCTGGTGCCGGGCTGACGCTCGAAACCCATCCGGGCTTCAACGAGTACGACGGCGAGGCGCTGTACTGCGCCCACACCGGCGGCGCCGACCATCGCGCGCATCAGAACGGCGACTACGCGGACTACTGGCGCACCTTCCGCGCGGCGTTCGCGGCCTGGACCGCCGGCACGCTGACCGGCATGCCGGAGAGCTGGGACGAATTCGGCAAACGCATCGCCGCCGGGCTGGCGCACGGCGCCGAGGGTTCGGCCCGCGAGGATGCGATCCTGGTGGTCAGTTCGGGCGGCGCGATCGGCCGCGCGGTGGCCGACATGCTGCACGCGCCCGCGCAGACGGCGATCGAACTGAACCTGCAGTTCCGCAATACCGCCTTCTGCGAAATCATCTGCGGCCGCAATACGCAGCGGCTGCTCAGCTTCAACAACGTGCCGCATCTGGAGCGCGCGGACCGGCGCGGCGCGATCACCTTCGCCTGAGCGAGCCGGCGCCGGGCGCCGGCATCGCCATCGACGTTTCCCGCATCGACCGACCACCTCGGAGCCCTCATGAACCCCTCACCGTTCGAAACGCTGCGCTACGCCGTCGCCGACGGCATCGCGACCATCACGCTGCACCGGCCGGAACAGATGAATACGTTCAACGCGCAGATGATGCAGGAGCTGATCGCCGCCTTCGACGCGACCGACGCCGACGATGCGGTGCGGGCGGTCGTGGTGACGGGCGCGGGGCGCGCGTTCTGCGCCGGCGCCGATCTGTCGTCGGGCGGCTCGACCTTCGATTTCGAGAAGCGCTATGGCGCGCCGGCCGACACGCCGCACCGCGACGGCGGCGGGCGCGTCGCGCTGCGGATCTACCGCAGCCTGAAGCCGGTGATCGGGGCGATCAACGGCGCGGCGGTCGGCATCGGCGTGACGATGCAGCTGCCGATGGATATCCGGCTGGCGTCGACCGCGGCCAAGTTCGGTTTCGTGTTCTCGCGCCGCGGCATCACGCCGGAGGCCGCGTCGTCGTGGTTCCTGTCGCGCGTGGTCGGCATCTCGACCGCGCTGGAGTGGTGCTACACCGGCCGCGTGTTCCCGGCCCAGGAGGCGCTGGAGCGCGGCCTGGTGCGGTCGCTGCATGAACCGGACGACCTGCTGCCGGCAGCCTACGCGCTGGCGCGCGAGATCGCCGACAACGCCGCGCCGGTGTCGGTCGCGATCTCGCGGCAGATGATCTGGCGGATGGCCGGCGCCGCGCATCCGATGGAAGCGCACAAGCTCGACAGCCGCGCGATCCAGTCGCGCGGCCGCTCGCCGGACGCGAAGGAAGGCGTCGAGGCCTTCCTGCAGAAGCGGCCGGCGGCGTTCCCGCAGACCGTGTCGCGCGACATGCCGGACTTCTTCGACTGGCAGGGCGAGCCGCCCTTCGTTTGAGGACGGCCGTCGCCTGACGACTATTGCCGGCGCGCGTTGACCACCGCGTCGGCGACGTTGGCCGGCGCCTCGGCGTAGTGCTTGAACTCCATCGTGTAGGTCGCGCGGCCCTGGGTCAGCGACCGCAGCGAGGTCGAGTAGCCGAACATCTCCGCCAGCGGCACCTCGGCGCGCACCAGCTTGCCGCCGCCGCCCGCGATCTCGTCCATGCCGTGCACGATGCCGCGCCGCGACGACAGATCGCCCATCACGTTGCCGGTGAACTCCTCCGGCGTCTCGACCTCGACCGCCATCATCGGCTCGAGCAGCACCGGACGCGCGCGGCGCATGCCGTCCTTGAAGGCCATCGAGCCAGCCATCCGGTAGGCGTTCTCGTTCGAATCGACCTCGTGATACGAGCCGAACACCAGCGTGACCTTGACGTCCACCACCGGGAAGCCGGCCAGCACGCCGGCGTTCAGCGTCTCCTGGATGCCCTTGTCGACCGCCGGAATGAACTCGCGCGGAATCACGCCGCCCTTGATCGCATCGACGAATTCGTAGCCCTTGCCCTGCGGCTGCGGCTCCAGGTCGATCACCACGTGGCCGTACTGGCCACGGCCGCCGGACTGCTTGACGAACTTGCCCTCGACGCCCTTGATCGGCTGGCGGATCGTCTCGCGATAGGCGACCTGCGGCTTGCCGACGGTCGCTTCCACGCCGAACTCGCGCTTCATCCGGTCGACCAGGATTTCCAGGTGCAGCTCGCCCATGCCGGAGATGATGGTCTGGCCCGATTCCTCGTCGGTCTTGACGCGGAACGACGGGTCCTCCTGCGCCAGGCGGTTCAGCGCCACGCCCATCTTCTCCTGGTCCGCCTTGGTCTTGGGCTCGACCGCCTGCGAGATCACGGGCTCGGGGAAGGTCATCCGCTCGAGGATGATCACGTTGGCGGGGTCGCACAGCGTGTCGCCGGTGGTCGCCTCCTTCAGGCCCACGGCCGCGGCGATGTCGCCGGCGCGCACCTCCTTGATCTCGTTGCGCGTGTTCGCATGCATCTGCAGGATCCGGCCCAGGCGTTCGCGCTTGCCCTTGACCGGGTTGTAGACGGTATCGCCCGAATTGACCACGCCGGAGTAGACGCGGAAGAAGATCAGCTGGCCGACGAACGGGTCGGTCATGATCTTGAAGGCCAGCGCGGAGAACGGTTCGTCGTCGCTCGGGTGGCGCTCGGCATCGCGGTCGTCCTCGGTATGGCCGCGGATCGCCGGCACGTCGGCGGGCGACGGCAGATAGTCGACCACCGCGTCGAGCATCGCCTGCACGCCCTTGTTCTTGAAGGCGCTGCCGCACAGCATCGGCACGATCTCGTTGGCGATGGTGCGCTGGCGCAGGCCGGCCTTGATCTCGTCCTCGCTCAGGGCCTCGCCGCCCAGGTATTTCTCCAGCAGCGACTCGTTGGCCTCGGCCGCCGCCTCGACCATCCGCTCGCGCCACAGCTGCGCGGTATCGACCAGCTCGGCCGGGATCTCGCGGTATTCGAAGCGCACGCCCTGGCTGGCCTCGTCCCAGACGATGGCCTGCATGCGCACCAGGTCGATGACGCCGAGGAAATGATCCTCGGCACCGATCGGAATCTGCACCGGCACGGCGGCGCCCTTCAGACGCTCGGCGATCTGCTCGCGCACGCGGAAGAAGTCCGCGCCGACGCGGTCCATCTTGTTGACGAAGGCCAGCCGCGGCACGCCGTATTTGTTGGCCTGGCGCCAGACCGTTTCCGATTGCGGCTGCACCCCGCCGACCGCGTCGTAGACCATCACGGCGCCGTCGAGCACGCGCATCGAGCGCTCGACCTCGATCGTGAAATCGACGTGTCCGGGGGTGTCGATGATGTTGATCCGGTGCTCGGGATACTTGCCGGCCATGCCCTTCCAGAACACCGTGGTGGCGGCCGACGTGATGGTGATGCCGCGCTCCTGCTCCTGCTCCATCCAGTCCATGGTGGCGGCGCCCTCGTGCACCTCGCCGAGCTTGTGGCTGACGCCCGTGTAGAACAGGATGCGTTCGGTCGTGGTCGTCTTGCCGGCGTCGATATGCGCACTGATGCCGATGTTGCGATAGCGCTCGATGGGAGTTTTGCGGGCCACGACAATCTCCTGAGTTAGGGGCCTGAGTAGAACCTGAAGAAAAAGGGGTCGGAGAAAAGAGGGAAATTAGAGTAGCACTATCGGCGAACTTGCGTGCAACGCCGAATCGGCGCCCGGAGCGTCAGACGTTGACGGGTCGCCCCGCACTTGGGCATCGGTTACAGTGCGCCCATGACGGCCCTCCTGGCGGGGGGCCGAGGACCGGTTTCGACGAGGCTCCCGCGACGATGAAACTGCGATGTCATCTGCCATGGCTGGCGCTGATCTGGCTCTGCGCGATCGGCGCCATGCCCCTCGCCGGTGCGGCCGCGCCATTGGGCAAGCCTGCCGCCCATGCCGCTGCCGGGACCTCGACCTCGGAGGCCGCGGCCAGCGTGCCGCTGGCGCAATCGCTCGATCAGGTCATCGAGACACTGCAGAACGACCAGCAGCGCGCCGCGCTGGTCGGCCAGCTGCGCGCGGTCCGCGACGGGCTCGGGGCGTCGGCGCCGGCTGCGGCGGCAGCGTCGGAGGCCGAGGCCGGCGGGCTGGTCGGTGCGCTGGCCGAAGCGGTCGAGCAGGTCGACGACCGGCTTGGCAAGGATCAGGGGCCGTGGCGCTACTGGAGCTGGCGCCTGCGCTTCGCCGGCGAGGAATGGCAGCAGGCGCTGACCGACCGCGGGAGGGGCAGCGTCATGCGATCGGCGCAGCTGTTCGCCGCGGTGCTGGCGGGCTGGGCCATCGGCGGCTGGCTGCTGCACGAACTGGCGCGGCGCGTGCGCGGACGGCTGATGCGGCCGGTCGATCGGGTCCAGCTACCGACGGTGCCGTCGTGGACCGACGTCGGCATCTTCATGCTGCGACGGGTCGGCCCGTGGGCAATCGCGTTCGGCATGGCGATCTGGATCGTGCGCGCGCTGGCGCTGCATCTGGTGCCGGCCGGCGTCGCGGCGCTGACGCTGGCCTATGCGCTGGTCGCCGGCGCGGTGCTGTCGGCGGTATCGCAGACGCTGTTCGCGGTCTTCAATACCGCGCACCGGCGCCGCGCGGTCCACGACCTGCACCGGCACTCGCGCACGGTGTTGTTCGCGATCGGCGCGCTGGCGGCGCTTGGCGACGCCGCGACCAATGCGCGCGTGGTCGCAGCGCTCGGCATCAACCTGTCCGCGGTGACCGCCAATCTGTCCAACATCGCCGCGGCGCTGCTGATGGCCTGGTTCTGCCTGCGTTTTCGCCGGCAGATCGGCCATCTGATCGCCAACCGCCCGCTCGCCTTTCGCCAGGCCCATCCGGCCATCACCGATGTGTTGCGGCTGGCCGGCGGCACCTGGCATCTGCCGGTGCTGGCGGTGGTATGCGCGTCGGTGGTCGGCACGCTGCTCGCCGCCGGCCACGCGGACGACTATCTGGGCCGGACCATCCTGACGGTGGCGCTGCTGGTCGCCGCGCTGGCGCTGACGGTGGTGACCGGACGCTCGCCGCAGGCGACCCAGCACGGTCCGCGGCAACGCTGGCAGCGGCGCTCGGCCTATCTGGCGCGCTTCGGCCGCTTCGCGGTGGCGCTGCTGCGGCTGGCGATCTGGCTCGGCTTTCTGGAGCTGACGAGCCGCGTCTGGGGCAATTCGCTGCTGCATCTGATGCATTCGACCGCGCTGGGCCGCCGTTTCGCCGACGCGGTATTCGGCGCGCTGGCGGCGGTGCTGCTGTCGTGGCTGTTCTGGCTGGTCATCGACACCGCGATCACGCAGGCGCTGTCGCCCGGACATGGGCGCGGGCAGCCGCCCAGCATGCGGGCTCGCACCATCCTGCCGCTGCTGCGCAACGCGGTATTCGTTGCGCTGCTGGTGATGGCGCTGATCGCGGTGCTGGCCAATCTCGGCGTCAACGTGACGCCGCTGATCGCCGGCGCCGGCGTGGTCGGCCTGGCCATCGGCTTCGGCGCGCAGACGCTGGTGCAGGACCTGATCACGGGGCTCTTCATCGTGGTCGAGGACTCGATCGCGATCGGCGACGTGGTCGAGCTGCCCGACCACAGCGGCACCGTCGAAGGGATGACGATCCGCACGATCAAGCTGCGCGACGGCAAGGGGGCGCTGCATGTGCTGCCGTACAGCCAGATCAAGGCGATCAAGAACCTGTCGCGCGGCCATGCCTTCGCGGTGTTCAATATCGGCCTGCGCTACGACAGCGATCTGGACCGCGCCATGGCGCTGATCCGCGAGGCCGGCGACGAGATCGCGCAGGACATCCGCTTCACGCATCGGCTGCTGTCGGGGCTCGACATCCTCGGGCTGGACCGCTTCGATCCGTCGGGCCCGGTCGTGCTGGCCCAGTTCAAGACGTTGCCGCTGGCGCAGTTCGAAATCACGCGGGCGTTCAACGCGACGCTGAAGCAGAAGTTCGACGCGGCCGGCATCCGCATGGCGTCCCCTTACATGACGCTGCAGCTCGATGGCGGCGGCGCGGCCGAGGTCAAGCCGCTGATCGAGGGCGGCGCGGGGGCAGCATAGCGTCCACGGCATCGGCGTGCCGCTTCGCCAAACGAAAAGGGCGGAGATTTCAGCGCTGAAATCTCCGCCCTTGCCTTGCTTGCCGGACTACCCCGGTCCCCGTCCCGCTGGCGGGATCGGACCCGAATCATCGTATCGTTATCGTCCGCTCAGGCCGCCTTGCGATGGTGCTTGCGCTCGGGCCGGCATTCGTACTTGATCTCGTGCCGCCCGTCCTCGTAGACCACCTCGAGCCGCACGGTGAAGCCCCATAGCCGGGTGACATGGCGCACCACCTCCTCGAAGTTCTGCGCCAGCGGCCGGCGGTCGCTCTGCAGATGGCGCAGGGTCAGCGAGCGGTCGCCGCCGACGTCGACGTTGGTGACCTGGATGTTCGGCTCGATATTGGACAGGTCGTACTGGCTGGCCAGCAGCTGCCGGATGCGCCGATAGCCCTCGTCGTCGTGGATCGCGGTCACGCGCAGCTTGCTTTCGCGGTCGTCGTCCAGCACCGAGAACAGCTTGAGCTCGCGGATCACGCGCGGCGACAGGAACTGCAGCAGGAAGCTCTCGTCCTTGAAGTTGCGCATCGCGAAGTCCAGCGTCTTGCGCCAGTCGCTGCCCGCAATTTCCGGCGCCCAGCGGTAATCCTCGTCGTCCGGGTGCTCGCACATGCGGCGCAGGTCCTGGAACATCAGGAAGCCGAGCGTGTAGGGATTGAGGCCGCTGTAGTAAGGGCTGTGGTACGGCGGCTGGTAGATGACGTTGGTATGCGCCTGCAGCAGCTCCATCATGAAGGCATCGTTGACCAGTCCCTGCTCGTACAGCTCGTGCAGGATTGTGTAGTGCCAGAATGTGGCCCAGCCCTCGTTCATGACCTTGGTCTGCCGCTGCGGGTAGAAGTACTGCGCGATCTTGCGCACGATGCGGACGATCTCGCGCTGCCAGGGCTGCAGCTTCGGGGCGTTCTTCTCGATGAAGTACAGCAGGTTCTCCTGCGGCTCCGGCGGGAAGGTGGCCTCGGTCTCTGGCGGTTCGTCCTCGGTCACCAGCGCGTGGGAACGGTGCTTCGGCAGGGTGCGCCACAGATCGTTGACCTGCATCTGCAGATAGTTCTCGCGCTCGGCCTGGCGCGCCTGCTCCTCGGTGATCGACAGCTTCTTCGGCCGCTTGTAGCGGTCCACGCCGTAGTTCTGCAGCGCATGGCAGGAGTCGAGCAGCAGTTCGACCTCCTGCTCGCCGTAACGCTGCTCGCATTCGGCCACGTAGTTCTTCGCGAACAGCAGGTAGTCGACGATGGCGTCCGCGTTGGTCCAGGTGCGGAACAGGTAGTTGCCCTTGAAGAAGGAGTTGTGGCCATAGCAGGCATGCGCGATCGTCAGCGCCTGCATCGGCATCGTGTTCTCCTCCATCAGATAGGCGATGCAGGGGTTCGAGTTGATCACGATCTCGTATGCCAAGCCCATGTGGCCGCGCTGGTAGCTGCGCTCGGAAGCCAGGAAATGCTTGCCGTACGACCAATGGCTGTAGCCGACCGGCAGGCCCGCGGACGCATAGGCGTCGAGCATCTGCTCGGCGGTGATGATCTCGATCTGGTTGGGATAGGTATCGAGGCCGAAATCGGCCGCGATGCGCGCGATTTCCCGGTCGTACCGCTGGATCAGTTCGAAGGTCCACTCCGAACCGGTAGAGAGGTATGCCATGTCCCACCCCCATGTCGGCGGATCGCCATCGCGGCTCCGCCGGTTAGCCAAGGCCTGTCCGGTGCGGTGCCCTTGCATGGACCCCATGCCGGGCACCGGTACGCCAGGGTGTCAACGCATCGGCGCCCGGTGTCCGGTCAGGCCGCCTTCTTCTGAAACAGGTCGTGCAGCACAGGATAGATCTCGTCCGCGCCGATGATCCGCTGCATCGCGAAGTTCTCGTGCGCGCTCTTGACCGTCATGTACTCTTCCCACAGGTTCTGCGGCTCCTCGGACGCGACCTCGACATAGGCGTAGTACTGCACCAGCGGCAGGATCGATTCGCGCAGCAGCCGGCCGCACAGCTCCGAGTCGCCGGCCCAGTTGTCGCCATCCGACGCCTGCGCGCAGTAGATGTTCCACTGGCTGGCCGGGTAGCGGTTGTGGATCACGTCCACCATCAGCTTCAGCGCGCTCGACACCACCGTGCCGCCCGATTCGCGCGAATGGAAGAAATCTTCCTCGTCGACTTCCTTGGCGACCGTATGGTGGCGAATGAAGACGACGTCGATGCGTTCGTAGTTCCGCTTCAGGAACAGGTACAGCAGCATGAAGAAGCGCTTGGCCAGGTCCTTGCGGCTCTCGTCCATCGACCCCGACACGTCCATCAGGCAGAACATCACCGCCTGCGCCTGCGGACGCTTCTTCAGCACGCGGTTGTTGTAGCGCAGGTCGAGCTTCTCGATGAAGGGCACGCGATCGATGCAGGCGCGCAGATGGCGCATCTCCTTCATCATCTCCTGCGCGCGGGCCGTATAGGGACCCTCTTCCTCGAGCACCTCGCTGTACTGCTGCTCGAGCGCCTGCAGGCGCCGCTGGTAAGGCCCGGACAGCGCGATGCGCCGGCCGAGCGAGCTGCGCATCGTGCGCAGCACCGACAGGTTCGAGGGCGTGCCGTCGATCGAAAAGCCGGCGCGCACCTTGCGCACCTCGGCGATCTTGGCCAGGTGGCGCTTGGCCATGTCCGGCAGCGCCATGTCCTCGAAGAAGAAATTCAGGAAGTCCTCGCGCGAGAGCGTGAAGACGAAATCGTCCTCGCCCTCGCCCGAGTCGCTCGCCCGCGAGCCGGTTCCGCCCGCTCCTTGCTGCTGGCGGTCGAAACTGTCTCCGCGGACGAACTTCTTGTTGCCGGGGTGGATCCACTCGCGCTTGCCACCCTGGCCATGGTGGAAGATCGGCTCGGAGATGTCCTTGACCGGAATGGACACCTGCCCGCTCTGCTCGATGTCCATGATCTTCCGGCCGGACACCGCCTTCGCTACGGCTTGCCGAATCTGCTCGCGGTAACGCTTGATGAAACGCTGCTTGTTGACCGCACTCTTGTTGCCGCCATTCTCCCGCCGATCGATGACCGTGGCCATATTGGTTGCCCTCGTTCAGAGGCCCCGTGCAGGCGCCGTTACGATGATTTTCGAACGCGCAAGTACCACTCCACCAGCAGCCGGACCTGCTTGGGCGTATAGCCCTTCTCGACCATGCGGTTGACGAAGTTCTCGTGTTTCTCCTGGTCCTCGCGCGAGGACTTGGCGTTGAAGGAAATGACCGGCAGCAGGTCCTCCGTGGTGGAGAACATCCGCTTCTCGATCACCATGCGCAGCTTCTCGTAGCTGGTCCAGTTCGGGTTCTTGCCGCCGTTGTTGGCCCGCGCCCGCAGCACGAAGTTGACGATCTCGTTGCGGAAGTCCTTCGGGTTCGAGATACCCGCGGGCTTTTCCACCTTCTCCAGCTCGTCGTTCAGCGCGTTGCGATCGAGGATCTCGCCGGTGTTGGGATCGCGGTACTCCTGGTCCTGGATCCACAGGTCGGCGAACACCACGTAGCGATCGAAGATGTTCTGGCCATACTCGGAATACGACTCCAGATAGGCGGTCTGGATCTCCTTGCCGATGAACTCGACGAACGGCGTCGTCAGGTATTCCTTGATGTACGACAGCAGCTTCGCTTCCTGCTCCGGCGGGAACTGCTCGCGCTCGATCTGCTGCTCGAGCACGTACAGCAGGTGCACCGGATTGGCCGCGACCTCGGTGTTGTCGAAGTTGAAGACCTTGGACAGCACCTTGAACGCGAAGCGCGTCGACAGCCCGCTCATGCCCTCGTCGATGCCGGCATAGTCGCGGTACTCCTGGTAAGACTTCGCCTTCGGGTCGACGTCCTTCAGGCTTTCGCCGTCGTAGACCCGCATCTTCGAGAAGATGTTCGAGTTCTCCGGTTCCTTGATCCGCGTCAGCACCGCGAACTGCGCCATCATCTTCAGCGTGTTCGGCGCGCATGGCGCGGCCGACAGCGAGCTGCTGCGCAGCAGCTTGTCGTAGATCTTGACCTCGTCGGACACGCGCAGGCAGTACGGCACCTTGACGATGTAGATCCGGTCGAGGAAGGCCTCGTTGTTCTTGTCGGCCTTGAACGATTGCCATTCGGCCTCGTTCGAGTGGGCCAGGATCACGCCGTCGAACGGAATCGCGCCGAAGCCTTCGGTGCCCTTGTAGTTGCCTTCCTGCGTCGCGGTCAGCAGCGGGTGCAGGACCTTGATCGGCGCCTTGAACATCTCGACGAACTCGAGCAGGCCGCGGTTGGCCAGGCACAGGCCGCCGGAGTACGAGTACGCGTCCGGGTCGTCCTGCGGATAGTCTTCGAGCTTGCGGATATCGACCTTGCCGACCAGCGAGGAGATGTCCTGGTTGTTCTCGTCGCCCGGCTCGGTCTTCGCGATCGCGATCTGCGACAGCACCGAGGGCCGCAGCTTGACCACGCGGAAGCGCGTGATGTCGCCGTTGAACTCGTGCAGGCGCTTGACCGCCCATGGCGAGGCGATCGTGTTCAGATAGCGGACCGGGATGCCATAGTCCTCCTCCAGAATCTTGCCGTCTTCCTCGGGCGAGAACAGTCCGAGCGGCGATTCATGGATGGGCGAGCCCTTCAGCGCGTAGATGGGGATCTGTTCCATCAACGACTTGAGCTTCTCGGCGAGCGAGGACTTGCCGCCGCCGGGAGGCCCGAGCAGGTAGAGGATCTGCTTGCGTTCCTCGAGACCCTGCGCGGCATGCTTGAAGAACGAGACGATCTGCTCGATCGTGTCCTCCATGCCGTAGAACTCGCGGAACGCCGGATAGATCTTGATGACCTTGTTGAAGAACAGGCGCGACAGTCGCGGGTCGTGGTGCGTGTCTACCAGCTCTGGCTGCCCGATCGCGGCGAGCATGCGCTCGGCCGCGGTCGCATAGGCAGTAGGGTCTTTCTTACAGATCTCCAGGTACTCCTGGATGCTGTATTCCTCTTCCTTGCGAGCTTCGAAGCGCGTGGCGTAGTGGCCGAAAATGTCCATACCTCACTCCCGTCAGAGTCTCGTCCGAGGCGAACACAGTCCGTCTGCAGGTAGGTACCCTGCCTCATTCCACGTATCAGCCTTTGAATACCGCCACCCCGGCTTGGCGGAAGACTGACCATGTTGCGAAGTCTTTACTTCATCATAGTCAAATAACGCCCAGGGGGAAGAGCTTGTTGACGCGCATTGCGCACTCGCAACGGCGCTGTCCTGCTCGTGAAAACTGCGTCCTGGCTGCGTGCGACTGAGCGGCACGCTGACCGGTTCGCACTGGGCGGTGCGACCATGTTCTGGGACACACCTTACACCTTTCCCTTTGGTGCTGCACTGACCCGTTTGTAACGATTGCTTCCGACGAGCATCGTCGACATACCGGGACTGCAAAACCTTGGAACGGGTGGGGTCGTACGTTGGCACATCCTGCATCGTTGCTGCTGCCAATGCCTCGCGCGCAACGTCGCACGACACGCTGTGGTCGTGTTCGCGGTGCGCGAGACCGGCATTGAAGCGGGGATCGAAACGGGATGAAAACGCAGCGCCGCGACATCGCGCATCGCGCTGCGGAAAAGCAGGGTTAACCCATCGGCCCGGGCGTGGGCCTGCTGTCGGCCCGGGTGTGGCGAAGCATCGTTCGCCGGTTGTCTCCATGCACCGTCGAGGCAATCGCGTCTCCCCTTTGGAATCGTGGCGCGCACCGTGCGGGTGCGTGCCCATTGGAATGCCGAAACCGCTACAGGTTCCAGCCTGCATTCGACCGCGTCGATCGCATCGCTGTCTCCCCGTCGCGGTTGCCCGCGCGGCGGCATCCGTCGGCCACCGTTGGCAGTACACCAGCAAGTTGCGGGCCACATGCGGCGCGCGAGTCGAATGGTCGGCGAAGGATCGGGGGACGAACGGCGGTCGTCGATGGCGATCGTCGACGGCGGTCGGCGACGATCAGGGGAAACCGCAATGCGCGGCGACTTGCGCGTCGGCGACAATCGATCGAACAGAATCGAGGAAGAGGCCGAACGCCGGAGGGAGAAGAGCGGGACAGAGGGACAGTGAAAGCGCCGGGCGTCAGCACCCGGCGGGCCGTGCTGCCAGTGCTGCCAGCGCGGCGGCACCGGCAGTGGCGAAATTCAGATCGGATCCCAGTTGATGACGTCGGGCGAGCGCTCCAGCGGATGGAAGCTGTTGCGCATTGCGGGGATCGCGATCTCGGCGATCGACTCCGGCGTCCACCCTTCGCTGGCGTGCACCGATCGCACCGGCCGCGGCTGGCTCATCAGCATGATCTCGTTGGCGCGCACCGCGAAGATCTGCGCATTGACCTCGCGCGCCGCCTCGCTGGCGAGGAACACGGCCATCGGCGCGACCTTGCCGGCTTCCATCTTCTGCAGCTTGGCCACGCGCGCCTGCTCCTCGGGCGTCTCCGACGGAATCGAGCTGGTCATCCGGCTCCAGGCGAACGGTGCGATGCAATTCGAGCGCACGTTGAAGCGGGCCATGTCCAGCGCGATCGATTTGGACAGCGCGGCGATGCCGAGCTTGGCCGCCGCGTAGTTGGCCTGGCCGAAGTTGCCGATCAGGCCGGAGGTCGACGTCATATGGACATAGGCCCCGCTCTGCTGGTCCTTGAAGTAAGGGGCGGCCGCGCGGCTGACGAAGAAGGTACCGTGCAGATGCACGTCGATCACCGCGCGCCATTCCTCCTCGTTCATCTTGAAGAACATGCGGTCGCGCAGATTGCCGGCGTTGTTGATCACGGCGTCGATGCGGCCGAACCGGTCCAGCGCGCACTGGACGATCGCGTTGGCGCCCTGCCAGCTCGACACGCTGTCGGTGTTGGCCACCGCCTCGCCGCCGGCGGCCCGGATCTCCTGGACCACGCGCTGCGCCGGTCCCGCATCGCCGCCCTCGCCGCTCAGCGATACGCCGATATCGTTGACCACCACGCGCGCGCCCGCGGCGGCCAGCGCCAGCGCGATGCCGCGGCCGATGCCGCCCCCCGCGCCGGTCACCACCGCGACCTTGCCAGCCATCGTGCCTGCCGTCCTGGCTGCCGCCGATCCTTCCACCTTCGCCGTCATCATCGGTCTCCTGTCCCACCTACGAGGTTCTATTGAAGCGGCATATACGATAAATTGCCGGCAGCGAAAGGGGAATTCGCCAATCCCAAAAGACGCCTTCCACCGGCCGAAACCCTTCGTTCGATCCCGCCAAACCCATCACGACACGATGCATTACGACCTGACCGACCTGCGCCTGTTTCTGAACGTAGGGGAAACCCATAACCTGACGCGGGCGGCCGAACGCAGCTTCCTGTCGCTGCCGGCGGCGAGCACCCGGATCAAGCAGCTGGAGGAAGCGTTCCAGACGCAGCTGCTGATCCGCCAGGTCAAGGGCGTGCGCCTGACGCCGGCGGGCGACGCGCTGCTGCGCCATGCGCGCGAGGTCTTTCGCGAGCTCGAATGCCTGCATGCCGATCTGCGCCCCTACGCCAAGGGCGTCAAGGGCAAGGTCCGGCTGCTGGCCAACACCACCGCGACCAACTCGTTCCTCGCCAGCGCGCTGTCGCGCTTCCTGTCGGAGAACCCGGACGTCGACATCGAACTGGAGGAGCACCTGTCGCAGGAGATCGTCTCGGCGATCGGCGCCGGCGCGGCGGACCTTGGCATCGTCGCCGGCGAGGTCGCCACCGAGGATCTCGACGTGATGCAGCTGTGCAGCGACGAGCTGATCGTGATCGCGCCGGTCAACCACCCGCTGCCGCAGTTCAAGCGGCTGCATTTCGCCGATCTGCTCGACACCTGCCGCTTCGTCGGCCTGAACCAGTTCAGCGCGATCCAATCCTTCCTCGACCGCATCGCCAGCGGCATGGGCAAGCGCATCAGCCTGCGCATCCAGGTCGGCAGCTTCGACGCGGTCTGCCGCATGGTCGAGGCGGGCGCCGGCATCGCGATCGTGCCCAACAGCTGCGCGCGCCGCTACGCCAGCCGCAAGGTGCTGCGCTTCATCACGCTGGAGGACGACTGGGCACGGCGCGAGCTGCGCCTGGTGCGCCGGCCCGGCCGGGAACTGCCGCAGTTCGCCGAGACGCTGGTCCACTACCTGATCGACGCGGCGCGCGAGCCCGTCTGAGCCGTCGCCGCCGCCACGGTGCCGCCGGGGAGCCGAGGTAAGGCGCGCCCTAAGCCGCTCTTTGGCAAATGCGAATGTCGGTGCGCGGCGGGCTCGGGAATAATGGCCGCATTCCCGTGATTCCCCGCGAAGGGCCCCCCGATGACGATCGACCAGGCGCGCGATGCGCATTACCCCGAAATCCGCGAAGCGGTGCGCGATCTGTGCGCCGGCTTCGATTCCGCCTATTGGCAGCGCGTCGAGCAACAGGACGCCTTTCCCGAAGAGTTCGTCCAGGCGCTGACGCAGGCCGGCTGGCTGTCGGCGCTGATTCCGGAGACCTATGGCGGTTCGGGCCTGCCGCTGACGGCCGCCTCCGTGATCATGGAAGAGATCAATCGCAGCGGCGGCAATTCCGGCGCCTGCCACGGCCAGATGTACGTGATGGGCTGCCTGCTGCGGCACGGCTCCGAGGCGCAGAAACAGCGCTGGCTGCCCGGCATCGCCGCGGGCGAGCTGCGCATGCAATCGATGGCGGTGACCGAGCCGACCACCGGCACCGACACCACCAAGCTGAAGACCACCGCGGTGCGCCAGGGCGACCGCTACGTCGTCAATGGCCAGAAGGTCTGGATCTCGCGCGTGCAGCATTCGGACCTGATGCTGCTGCTGGCGCGCACCACGCCGCTGGACCAGGTCAAGCGCAAGTCGGAAGGGTTGTCGGTATTCGTGGTCGACCTGCGCGAGGCGATCGGCAACGGCCTGACGGTCCAGCCGATCCGCAACATGGTCAATCACGAGACCAACGAGCTGTTCTTCGACAACCTGGAGATCCCGGCCGAGAACCTGATCGGCGAGGAAGGCAAGGGCCTGAAGTACATCCTCGACGGGCTGAACGCCGAGCGGATCCTGATCGCGGCCGAATGTATCGGCGACGGCTACTGGTTCGTCGAGCGCGCCAGCCACTATGCGCGCGAGCGCGTCGTGTTCGATCGCCCGATCGGCCAGAACCAGGGCATCCAGTTCCCGATCGCGCGCTCCTACGTCAACGTCGAGGCCGCCAGCCTGATGCGCTACCGGGCCGCGGAGCTGTTCGACGCCGGCCAGCCCTGCGGCAAGGAGGCCAACATGGCCAAGCTGTTGGCCGCCGACGCCTCGTGGGAAGCGGCCAACGTCTGCCTGCAGACCCACGGTGGCTTCGGCTTTGCCGCCGAATACGACATCGAGCGCAAGTTCCGCGAGACGCGTCTGTACCAGGTCGCACCCATCTCGACCAATCTGATCCTGTCCTATGTGGCCGAGCACGTGCTGGGCCTGCCGCGGTCCTTCTAGGCCCGCAGCTTTCTGACGGTCGTTCCGCCGTTCCTGCCGCTCCCTGCCGCGCCAACCCGAACCACGCCAAGCCGATGCCCAGCTCCACAAGCTCCTATCCCACGCGCGAACTCTGCGAGTTCCTTGCCCGCTTCACGCTGTCGGACGTGCCGCCGTCCGTGGTCGAACGCACCAAGGACCTGTTCCTCGACTGGATCGCCTCGGCCCTCGCCGGCAAGGACGCCCCGGCGGTCCGCCGCCTGCAGGAATTCGCCGTGGCGATGGGCCCGCAGCAGGGCCCATCCGAGGTACTGGTCGATCGCCGCCGCACCTCGCCGTGGTTCGCCGCGCTGGTCAACGCCGCCGCCTCGCATGTGGTCGAGCAGGACGACGTGCACAACGGCTCGGTGCTGCATCCGGCCGCGGTGGTGTTTCCCGCGGTGCTGGCCGCGGCCCAGGCCGAGGGCAGCAGCGGGGCGCAGCTGCTGACCGCGGCGATCGCCGGCTACGAGGCCGGCATCCGCATCGGCGAATTCATGGGCCGCTCGCACTATCGCGTGTTCCATACCACCGGCACGGTCGGCACGCTGGCCGCCGCGGCCGCGGTCGCCAAGCTGTACGGGCTCGATGCCGAGGGCATCAACCAGGCGCTGGGCTCGGCCGGCACCCAGGCCGCGGGCCTGTGGGAATTCCTGCGCGACGCCGCCGATTCGAAGCAGCTGCATACCGCCAAGGCGGCCGCCGACGGCCTGATGTCGGCGCATCTGGCGCGGGCCGGCTTCACCGGCGCGCGCCGCATCCTGGAGGGGGCGCAAGGCATGGCGGCCGGCATGTCCAGCGACGCCGATCCGGCGCGGCTGACCAATGGCCTGGGCACGCGCTGGGCCACCGCCGAGACGTCGTTCAAGTTCTTCGCCTCGTGCCGGCACACCCACCCGGCCGCCGACGCGCTGAAAGCGCTGATGCAGCGGGAGCGCGTCGAGCCCGAGCAGATCGCCAGCGTGACCGCGCACGTGCATCAGGGCGCGATCGATGTGCTCGGTCCCGTGGTCGATCCGGTCACGATTCATCAGGCCAAGTTCTCGATGGGCACGGTGCTCGGGCTGGTCGCCTGGCATGGCCACGCCGGCCTGGGCGAGTTCGAACAGCACGCGCTGCGCGATGCGCGCGTGGCGGCCTTCCGCCAGAAGGTCGCGATGGCGCTCGACGCCGAGATCAACGCCGCCTATCCGCGCCAGTGGATCGGCCGCGTCACCGTGACGACCACCGACGGCCGCACGCTGGAAGCACGCGTGGATGTACCCAAGGGCGATCCGGACAACACGCTGAGCCGGCCCGAGCTCGAAGCCAAGGCGCTGCAACTGGCGGCCTTCCGCCAGGGCGCCAGCGAGGCGGAGATGCGCACGATCATCGCGCGCGTCTGGGCGCTCGAACACACGGACAGCATGGCGGACTGGTTGCCGGCCGCGGCCTGAACTCCTACGCTCGCAGAGACGGACGCGAAGACTGCCGTCCCTGCCGTTCCCACCACCCTGAGAGGATTCCCGTGGACCACCAATTGACGGCCGATCCGGCCCACGCCGATACCAACACCAAAACCAGAACGAGAACCAATACCAGCACGGACACCGAAGGCGATACCAGCCTCGAAGCGCTGCGCCAGTGGATCGGCCGCAGCGAAAGCCGCACCGAAACGCTGGCGCTGCAGCCCGTGCTCGGACTCGCCGCCACGCTGGACCTGGACGGCGACGCGATCGCGCGCGGACCGCTGCCGCCGCTGTGGCACTGGCTCTATTTCCTGCCGCGCGCGCCGCAGCACAAGCTCGGCCGCGACGGTCACGCGGTGCTGGGCGGCTTCCTGCCGCCGGTGCCGCTGCCGCGGCGGATGTGGGCCGGCAGCGAACTGGACTTCCAGCGTCCGCTGCGCGTCGGCGACACCGTGACGCGTACCTCGACGATCGAGGAAGTCCAGCAGAAGACCGGCCGCAGCGGCGAGCTGTGGTTCGTGTCGGTCCGCCATGTACTGACCGTCGACGGCAAGACGGCGCTCAGCGAACGCCACGACATCGTCTATCGCGCGATGCCGGAGCCGGGCCAGGCCCAGCCGCCGCGCCCACGGCTGCCGCACCAGCCGCAATGGCAGCGCCAGCTGCATGCCGATCCGGTGATGCTGTTCCGCTTCTCGGCGCTGACCTTCAACGGCCACCGGATCCACTACGACCACGACTATGTGCGCGACGTCGAGGGTTATCCCGGCCTGGTCGTCCACGGCCCGCTGCAGGCGGTGCTGATGATGGACCTGCTGGCGCGGGAACTGCCGCGGGCGAACGTCAGGCGCTTCGGCTTCCGCGGCATGGCGCCGCTGTTCGACCACGACCTCGTCACGGTCGGCGGCCGCCGCGACGAACAGCAGCCCGGTCGTGTGCTGCTGTGGACCGGCGACGATGCGGGCGGGCAGGCGATGGAAGGATGGGCGGTGGTGGAGGAATAGGCGCGCTCCACCGCGCCTACCCTGTCGTCCCCGCGAAAGCGGGGACCCAGCGTCTTTCGCGACTTCGGGACTTCGGAAGACGCCGGGTTCCCGCCCGCGCGGGAACGACGCAACGGTTCCCCTGCACGTCAACGGGCGATCACTCCACCTCGATCTTCGCCGTCTTGACCACCCCGCTCCACAGCCGCAGCTCCCGCTCGATCCGCTCCGCCAGCGGCTTCGGCCCGGTGATGTTCAGGTCGTAGCCGCCCTGCGTCATCCGCTGGCGGAAGGCCGCATCGTCGCCGACGGTCTGCTGCGCCTTGACCAGCGTGTCGACCACCTCGGCCGGCAGCTTCGGCGGGCCGATCAGCGCGTACCAGCCGGTCACGGCATAGTCCTTCAGCCCCGACTCGACCATGGTCGGCACGTTCGGCAGCGCGGCGTTGCGCTCCTTTGACGTGACCGCCAGCGGCCGCACCTTGCCGCCCTGGATATGGCCGATCGCGGTGCCCGTGATATCGAACATGAAGGCGATCTTGCCGCTGATCACGTCGGTCATCGCCGGCGAATTGCCCTTGTACGGCACGTGCAGCATCTTGACGCCGCTCATCTGCGCCAGCAGTTCGGCCGACAGATGGTTGGACGCGCCGACGCCGGCCGAGCCGAACGCCACGCCTTGTGGGTGCTTGCGGGCGTACTCCACCAGCTCGCCGACGTTGCGGGCAGGGAAGTCCTTGTTGATCAGCAGCACGTTGGTGTAGTCGGTGATCAGCCCGATATGGCTGAAATCCCGGGTCGGATTGAAGTTGACCGCCTTCTGGATCAGCGGCGTCATCGTCATGGTCGGGCTGGCGACGAAGTACAGCGTGTAGCCGTCCGGCGGCGCCTTGGCCGTGATCTCGGCGGCGATCGCACCGCTGGCGCCGGCACGGTTGTCGACCACCACCGGCTGCTTCAGCACGCGTCCCAGGTAGTCCGCATAGATGCGCGCCGCGGTGTCGACCGGTCCGCCCGGCGTATAGCCGACGATCAGCTTGATCGGGCGCGACGGATAGGGCTCGGCCGCGGCGGCGCCTTCGCTGAGCGCCAGCGCGGCCACCGCCACCGCCGTCACTGGGACCAGCGCGCCCAGCACGGTCGCCAGCATGCCGGGCGGCCGCCATCGTGTTTGCTTCGTTGCCATGCGTCTCCTCCTGAGGTGAACGGTCTGGCTCGGCCCGCGCACTTTGTTGTTCGCGCACGTTCGGTCCGCATGGGCTGGGTCCGTTTACATATAGAGAGAAGCCCTGGCGCTTCCGCCGATGCCATCACCGCAGTGTGTGGGGGCGCCGGCCCGCTCGCCATTTGCATTTGGCTAAGGCCGCCTTCCGCACGGCCGTGGGTGCGCTGCGGCAAACCGCGCGCACCGGATGGCACGGCGCGCGCGACGGCTCGACGCTCAATAGCAGCGCACGCCGTCGTCGTCGCGGCATGCCGGCTCCGGAGCAAGCACCGGAAGCAGACGGCGCGGATTCTGCAGTTCCTGCCTGACCGCTTCGACGCCGTGGATGGCCGCATGGTATCCGTGCCGCCGCGTCCCTTCCCCGCCCACCCGCACGACGACCGCCGCGCGCCCGTCGCGTGGCATCGGATAGACCTTCAGCTGCGCCCTGCCCGCGAGTTCGCCGCGGCCACGCATCGGCAGCCGGAACAACCCGATCAGCAGCGCCAGCAACGCGCCTTGCCAGTCGCCCGCGGCGAGCCTGTCGCGTACACCTGGGCCACAGATCGGCACGGCCTCATGCATGCGCCGCGCGTCTCCCACACGTACCGGGCGGACACGGCAGCGCAGCAGCACGCGCCGCGGGTCGCCGTCGCGCCGGCGCCCGGTGCGGCGCCACGGCCGGATCCGGAAGGCCAGGCATGCGTCCATCTCGGTGCCGCGAGCCCCCGGGGAATCTGCCGTGCCGCTCTCGGCCGCGGATTCAGTGGCGCCGCGCGGATCCGATGGCCGTTGCCAGCGCGAGAACTTGTGCAGGCGGATCTCGCCGCCAGTGCCCGCGGAAATCGTCAGGCGGCGCTGCACCGGCGCGGTGCCCGCATTGACGGCGTGCTCGTCGCGGCAGACCAGCGCCTCGTCGGCGATCGCCGCCGCGCACTCGATCAGCGCGGCGCGCCTGGCGACATCGTCGTGCGGCACGCGGCCCTGCACGGCACCATGCGGATCGAACAGGGCGCTGAGGCAATCGCTCAGGCGGATCAGCACCTTGACGCCCATCTCCAGTTCGAGCGCGGCGCAGGCGGCGTCGGGATCGATCGACCGGTCGCAGGCGCGCAGTCGGAGGCGGTATTCGCGCCCGATATCGGCGAACACCGAGCGCAGGCGGCCGCCGGCATCCGCTGCCAGCGTGACATCGATGCTGCCTTCGCCGAGAAACAGCCTGGCCGCGGTGCGCGCCACCTGCGCGGCATCGCGCGGCCGCAGCGGCGGCTGGCAGGCGCGGGATCGCGGGTCACCGATATGCGGCGTCGCGGGAAGGAACGAGGGCATCGGGCAGGTGGGCAGCGTCATGGGGCGGGCAGGCTCGCAGGAGAAGAACACTCGCGGACGATCCCCTGGCCGGTGGACTACACCTGACCGGCCCGCGAATCGCCATCGCACTCTCTAGACGAGCGGCGCGGCGCCATCGTTGACCCGGATTGCCGACTTCGCGCGACTTCACCTCGGCTGGTTTCGCCAAATGAAAAAATGCGGGCGAACGCGTTAAGCGTTCGCCCGCATTGCTTTCGCTTGCTGCGGCATGCCGTCGCAGCACCGGTTCGAACGCCGAGCCGGCTATAGCGTCGCGGCCGTTCCCAGGATCGCGGTCGACTGGCTCGACAAGGTGCCGCCGTTGCCGTGCACCAGTGCAATCTCTGCACCGTCCACCTGCCGCTCGCCGCATTCGCCGCGCAACTGCCGCACCGCCTCGATCGTGATGAACATGCCGTACATGCCGGGATGCACGCACGACAGCCCGCCGCCGTTGGTATTGACCGGCAGCCTTCCACCGGGCGCGATGGCGCCGCCGCTGACGAAGGGCCCGCCCTCGCCCTTGGCGCAGAAGCCGAGGTCTTCGAGGAACAGCAGCGTGTTGATCGTGAAGGCGTCGTACAGCTCGAGCACGTCGACGTCCGCCGGTTTGACGCCCGCCATCGCGAAGGCTCGTTCACCCGATTCCTTCGCGGCGGTGACCGTCAGATCCGGCATGCTCGAGATCTGCCGATGCCAGGTTGCGGTGGCGTTGCCGAGCACATAGACCGGCGGCCTGGCCAGGTCCTTGGCGCGTTCGGCGCGCACCATCACATAGGCGCCGGCGCCGTCGGTGACCAGGCAGCAGTCGCGCACCGACAGCGGGTCCGACACCATGCGGGCGTTCAGCACGTCGTCGATGCTCAGGGGATCGCGCATCAGCGCATCGGGATTGAGTTGTGCCCATTTGCGCGCGGCCACCGCCACCTCGGCCAGGTGCTCGCGCGTGGTGCCGTACTGGTGCATGTGCCGCGCGGCCGCCAGGGCGTACGAGGTGATCGGCTGCATCGGCTTGTAGGGGTTCTCGTAAGGCTGCGGGTCCAGCACCGAGCGCACCTTGGCGATGCCGGCGCGGCCGACGGTCGAGGTGCGCTGGTTGCTGCCGTAGCAGACCAGCACCGCGTCGCAGATGCCGGCTTCGAGCGCCAGCATCGCGGGCAACATATGGGCGACGAAGCTGGAGCCGCCGATCATCGTGCTGTCGACAAACTTCGGATGGATGCCCAGGTATTCGGCGACCGGCATCACCCACATGGTGGCGCCGACGCTGGCGGTGGCGATGCCGTCGATCTCGCGCATCGACATGCCGGCATCCTTGACGGCGGCCTTGGCCGCCTCCACCAGGATTTCCATTTCGGTCTTGCCGTGGGCTTCGCCGAGTCCGGCCTGTCCCACGCCGACGATGGCGACGCCACCGCGCAACGATTGTGCTGGCATCGCGTCAGCCCTCCATCGGATCGAACACCACCATCGCCGGAACGCCGTCGCCGGCGGCCGGCGCGACGCGCGCCTTGACGCGCATGCCGATGCGCACCGCCTGCGGTGCCACACCCTCGACCCGGCTCATCATGCGCACGCCTTCATCGAGATCGACCAGCGCGACGTTGTAGTCGCCGCCCGCATCGGGCTTGCGGCGGATGACGCTGGTCGAATAGACGGTGCCGGTGCCCTTCGGATCGGTCCAGTCCAGCGCCTCGCCGCCGCAGTGCGGACACAGATTGCGCGGATAGAACACGTGGCGGTCGCAGTCGCGGCAGTGCTGGATGCGAAAGCGCCCTTCGTTCAGCAGGGCCGCGTAGACGCGGTCCGGCCCGGAATCGGCCTGCGCCGCGGTGGTCGGTGTTGTCATGCTGTCTCCTGGCTCGATGCCTTCCGCGGGCAGCTTGCCGCAGTCATCGGCGCTTCCGCAATTCGCTTGTCCGGAAGGGTGGATTATTCGGTCGCGAAGGGGGATACCCCTGCCCTCTCCCCCCCGGCCCTCTCCCGCAAGCGGGAGAGGGAGAACGCCCGTGGTTGTTCGTCATCACAGCGGTCTGTTGCGCTCCTCCGCTTTGCAAGCGAGGGAGAACGCCTTCGGTCTAGGAAAATTCCGCTGGATTGCTCCCCTCTCCCGCTTGCGGGAGAGGGGCTGGGGGAGAGGGGCTGGGGGAGAGGGGCTGGGGAGAGGGCCAGCGCACCAACCCCGCCCCCAAAAGCTCAAATCAGCAGCTCGATCAAGAACGGCCCCTTGCGCTTGTTCGCCATCGCGAACAGATCGGCAAAGCTCTCCATGTCTACCGCGCGCGCGCCCTCGACGCCCATGCCCGCGGCCAGCTTGACCCAGTCGAGATCGGGATTGCCGATGTCCAGCATGTCCAGCGCGGTCTTGCCCGGATTGGCGCCGACGCCGGCCAGTTCGCCCAGCAGGATCGCGTACTTGCGATTGGCCAGCACCACCACGGTGACGTCGAGCTGCTCGCGCGCCATCGTCCACAGCGACTGCACCGTGTACATGCCGGAGCCGTCGGCCTGCAGCGCGACCACGCGCCGGTCGGGTACCGCCACCGCGGCGCCCACCGCCAGTGGCAGGCCGGCGCCGATCGCGCCGCCGGTCAGCTGCAGCCAGTCGTGCGGGGCGGCATGCACGGTGCCGGGATAGAAGGCGCGGCCGAAGCTGACGCTTTCCTCCACCACGACCGCCTGCTCCGGCAGCAGCGCGCTCAGCGTCTGCGCGACCGCTTCCGACGTCACCGCACCCTTGGCGATGCCGGCGGGTGCGACAGCCGGGGTGGCGCCATCAGGCACCGGCACCGCTGGCGCGCCGAGCGCGTCGGCCAGGCGCGCCAGCGCATCGGCCAGGTCCTGCTCCGGACGGGCCAGCACATGGATCTGCGCGTCCTCGGGATAGGGGCGCGGCGACTTGCCGGGATAGGCGAAGAAGGTCACCGGTGGCGGCGCGCCGACCAGGATCACCTGGCGGATGCCGGCCAGCCTGGCGCGCGCGGCGTCGCCCGAGTAAGGCACGCGCTCGACGGCGAAGCGGCCGCGCCCGCGCGACACGCGCGCATTGGACATCGGCGTGATCAGCCGCGCGTCGGTGGCGGCGGCAATGCGGTGCGCATCGGCCAGCGGCGCCTCGCGCAGCGCCGTGCCGGCCAGCACCAGCAGCGTCGGCTGGCCCGAGCGCAGCCAGCGCGCGGCCTGCTCGATCGCGTCCGGGGACACCTTGGGCGCGCTCAGCGGCGGCAGCGGCGCGGCCACCTTGCCGCCTTCGTCCCAGCACACGTCGGACGGCAGGATCAGGCTGGCCACGCCGCCGGGGGCGGCGCAGGCGGCCTGCACCGCGGCCGCGGCATCGGCGCCGACCTGATCGGCGCGCTGCGCGGTGCGGGTCCAGACCGATACGGGACGCGCCCAGCCCTCGGTGTCGGCTGTCAGCGGCGCATCGAGCGGACGGTGATAGGTGGCCTGGTCGCCGATGATATTGACGATCGGCGTCTGCGCGCGGCGCGCGTTGTGCAGATTGGCCAGGCCGTTGGCGAGACCGGGTCCGCAATGCAGCAGCGTCGCCGCCGGCTTGTCGGCCATGCGGGCATAGCCGTCGGCGGCGCCCGTCACCACGCCCTCGAACAAACCCAGCACGCAGCGCATGCCGGGGATGCGGTCGAGCGCCGCAACGAAATGCATCTCGCTGGTACCCGGATTGGCGAAGCAGGTATCGACGCCGCAGGCGAGCAGGGTCTTGACCAGGCTCTCGGCGCCGTTCAGCGTCTGCCCGGCTTGCTGGGTGGGGTTGGTCTCCATATTGCGCGCTTCCTTGGTGTCAGGTCGGTCGAATTGAAATCGGTTGGGGGATCGGTGCGGATTCGGTGCGCCGGCTTTCGCCATCATCCGGCCAGGCCGCCGGGGTCGAGCAGGTCGAAGTCGAGGCAGACGTATTCGGTCGGAAATTCGATGCGCGCGTAATAGACGATCACGCCATCGGCGCACGCATGGCGGCGCAGTTCGGCCACCGGCGCGCCGACCGGCAGCGCCAGCGCCGCGGCCGATTCCGCGCCGGCCGCGATGATCGACAGCCGCTGCCGCGCGCTCGATACCCGCAGCCCCGGAAAGCGGTCCAGCACCGGCACCGACGCGCCCTGCCGGAACGCGCGCGGGTTGCGGGCGAACAGGCCTTCCTCGATATAGACCTCGCCGATCGCGAAGGGCCGGCCGTCGAGCCGGTGCAGCCGGCGCAGGAAATGGTAGGCGCACGCGCGCTCGGCCTCGCAGGGCAGGCCCAGCTCGTCCGGCAACGGCACGCTGCCCGCCGACTCGACCAGCGCCTCGGTGCCGAGCTGCTCGCCGACCTGGACCGCCTGGCCCCAGGTGACCGGCAGCGACACCGGCCGGCGGCGCTTGCAGCCGCCCTTGACGAAGGTGCCACGCCCGCGCGAGCGCGCGACCAGGCCTTCGTCGTCGAGCACCGACAGCGCGTGGTGCATCGTCATGCGCGCGACCCCGTATTGCCGGCACAGGTCCTCGAGCGACGGTATCCGTTCGCCGGGACGCCAGACCCCGCTCTCGATGCGGCGGCGAAAGATGGTCGCCAGCTGCAGATAGACCGGCTCGCGGCTGCGCGACAACAGTTCGGTCGAGGACAGGGAATCGGACATCGATGGGTGGCAGACGGTGGGCCGAAGCGCGGCGCAGGGCAGCGGACAGGCACGATGCAAACGCACGCGCGGCCGCGGGAAACGGACTCAGTGAGCGGACTCAGTGAGCGGACTCAGTGAGCGGACTCGATGAGCGGGCTCGGCGAACTGCCACTGTAATAAGGTCTAGTTACCTATACCACTAGGGTTTACCGCGGGTTGGTGCGGCATCACGCAGTCAGCGGCGGGACGGCAATGGCAAGTTCCGCTTACGTGCGCCGCTTCTCGTCTACCCGCAAAGGTTGGGTGACGTCCGTGCAGGGTCTGCGGCCAGAATGCGCCATGCCCCCTCTCCCCCGGGGGCAAGCGAGGCTGCCGCTCGCAGCCATTGATCCAGGAGCTTTTTCCATGTTGATGCGTGACGTGATTCCCCACATCCTGAACCGCGGTACCGGCCAGCTGGCGCAGGACCAGGTCGAAACCCCTCCCCGCAAGACGTTCCACCACACGATCGACATCTATCTGAAGGATTCCAACGCCTTCATGAACACCTACTTCGCGCGCTATTTCGAATGGCAGGGCATCTGCCGCGAGCGCTGGTTCCACGAATGCATCCACGGCAATCTGCTGGCCGCGGGCGGCGTCTTCGTGACCAAGCGCGCGCACCAGGAATATGTCGAGGAGACCTTTCCGTTCCAGCGTGTGGACTGCTACCTGAACACCTTCCAGGTCAAGCAGTGCTCGGCGTATCTGCTGTTCCGCTTCTGCGTCGACGAGCGGCCGGTGTCGCTGGGCTACCAGCAGATCGTGTTCGCCGACAAGGAGAAGCGGATCGCGCGATTCCCGAAGGAGATCGTCGAGCGGGTCAAGGAGTATGAGGTGAGCGCGCCGGTGCTGGCCAACTAGTAGCGGAGCAGGTCCGCCGCTCGGGCTGACCCCGCGGCACGGCCGTCGCGTCAGGCGGCCGTGCCGTGGCCGAGCGGCTGGATAGGCTGGATCGGCTGCATCGGCTCGATCCGCTCCAGCGTGTCG
This sequence comes from Cupriavidus sp. JZ107, assembly GCF_053903255.1. Taxonomy (NCBI): domain Bacteria; kingdom Pseudomonadati; phylum Pseudomonadota; class Betaproteobacteria; order Burkholderiales; family Burkholderiaceae; genus Cupriavidus; species Cupriavidus sp. JZ107. The sequence goes on from NZ_CP096480.1 coordinate 2,137,719, forward strand.
AGCGGGCCGATCGAGGCCGCCGCGTTCGCCGGCTCCGGCGGCTCGGCCGCCACGGCGACCGGCAGATGCAGCGTGAAGACGGTATGCCGGCCGGGCGCCGATGCGCAGTCGATGCGGCCGCCGAAGGCCTCCATCACGCGCCGGCAGAACGCCAGCCCCATGCCGGCACCGCTGCCGTGCGGCTTGGTCGAGAAGAACGGATCGAAGATGCGCGGCAGCACGTCCGCCGGAATGCCGGGACCGGTATCGCGCACGCGCAGCTGATAGAAGCCGCCCGATTCGCACGCCGAGATCTCGATGCGCCCGCCGTCGCGGGCCTCACGCTGGTGCGCGCGCATCGCCTGCAGCGCGTTCTTCAGCAGATTGAACAGCACGTAGACCAGCAGCGTGTCTGAACCGCGGAAGCGCCAGCCGGCCGGTATCGACTGCACGGAAACCCGCTCGCGTTCGCCGGGGCGGAACGGATAGCGCTCCAGCGCGGACTCGACGCAATGAGCAACGCCGTGCGGCACGAAGCTGCCGCGGTCCAGCCGCTCCAGCGTGATCGACGCCAGCGCCATCTCGATCACCGCCTGCGTGCCATCGACCTCGCTCCGGATCGCGCGAAGCAGCGTCGGCAGCCGCTCGAGCTGGCCGGGGCGCAGGCTGTCCTCGATCAGGCCGTGCTCGACGGCGCGGCGGTAGCCATCCAGCACGGTCGGCCAGGCGACCGCCAGCTCCTGCGTCTGCATGCGGATGGTCGCCAGCGGCGTGCGCACCTCGTGGGCCACGGTGGCGGCCAGCGAGTACGGATGCATCAGGTCGTAGCGCACGATCGACAGCGCGATGATGCCCAGGCTCACGGCGATGAAGACCACGCCCGGCGGATAGATGTCGTGGCCGTAGTTGACCGCATAGTCGATCGCCGCCAGCGAATACAGGCCCAGGCTCCACAGGCACAGCGTCAGCCGCTGGCGCTTCTCGCCCACCGCGTCGCGGCGCGCATCGAGCAGCAGCCAGCCGCTGCGCAGCGCCAGCAGCACGGTCTGGGCGACATGGATCGGATGCAGGATCCCGGCGCGCGGGTAGTTGCCGAAGCTGTAGATGTAGTAGTCGGAGACCAGCCGATCGGATACCAGCAACACCACCGCCAGCAGCAGCGACATGCCGTAGGACACCAGCAGCCACGGCCGCTCGCCGCGGCGCTCGGTCACTTCGGTGATGAAGTGATAGAAGGTGGTCGGCAGGAAGACGATGAACAGATAGCCGACCTTGGCCAGCAGCAGCGCCACGTCGGGATGCGTGGTCTGGAACAGGAAGGCCCAGGTGCCCTGCCACGCGAACGTGGTCGCGCACATCAGGAAGAAGGTCGTGGTCAGGCGCGTGACGCCCCTCGTCACCAGCACGTAGAGGCCGTAACCGAGAAAGATCGACGAGACGAAGGCGGGCAGGATGGCGTACATGGCGTGACCGTTTGAGCTGCCAGACCGGCGGAAAGCGGACATGGTATGCCCTAACGCTCCGCCGCCGTACTGATTTCGGTTGCACTCTGCGGTAACCGAGGTTGAATACGCCATCCCCGATCGGGGGTAGCACGCCGGTAGGGTTGCGAGCTTGCAATCCCCCTGAAAATGCGGGGCCTGGCGCGTCCGAAGCCACTGTTGGCGGCATAATGCGCGCTCCAGTGTCCACGCCACCGCGCCGCCGGCACCGACGCCTGCGCGTTCGCGCCCTCCTTTCGTATGCCCACCTCCCCGATCGCCGGCTCGCGCGCCGGCTGGCTGACCCTCTTCCTGCTGGCCTTCCCGCCGTTGAGCTGGGCCGGCAACGCCATCGTCGGCCATCTGGCGGCCGGTGCCGTGCCGCCGATCACGCTGAACTTTCTGCGCTGGCTGCTGGCCGGGCTGCTGCTGACGCCGCTGGCGTGGAGCGGCGTGCGCGAGCACGCGGCGGCGCTGCGGCGCCACGCGGGGCTGATCCTTGCGCTCGGCGTGCTGTCGATCGCCAGCTATAACGCGCTGCAATATCTGGCGCTGACGACGTCGACGCCGATCAACGTGACGCTGATCGGCGCGTCGATGCCGCTGTTCCTGCTGGCAGTCGGCGTGACGTTCTTCCGCGAGCCGGCCACGCGCAGCCATATCACGGGCGCGCTGCTGTGCCTGGTCGGCGTGACGTTCGTGCTGGTGCGCGGCGAGCTGGGCCGGCTCGCGCAACTCGACTTCGTGCCCGGCGACCTGTTCATGCTGGCGGCGACGCTCGCCTGGAGCGGCTATACGTGGCTGCTGCGCAAGCAGCGGCCGGCGCTGCCGCTGATCGTGCTGCTGTACGCGCAGATCGTCGCCGGCGTGGTGGTCAGCGTGCCCTTCGTCGCCTGGGAGCTGGGCATCGCCGGCCAGACCATCGTCTGGAGCCCCAGCACCTTCGGCATCCTGGCCTACGTCGCCACGGTGCCGTCCCTGCTCGCGTATTTCGCCTGGGATCGCGCCGTCGCGCGCGCCGGCGCGCAGCTGCCGGTGTTCTTCGTCACGCTGACGCCGGCCTTCGCCGCGATCCTGTCCACGCTGCTGCTCGGCGAGTGGCCGAACTGGTATCACGGGGTCGGACTGGCCGCGATCGTGGCCGGGATCTGGGTCGCGCAACGCCGCTGATCGGGGCACCGGATCGGAGCGCGCATGGCATCGCGACGGCGACGGCCGCGAGGATGGTGGCATCCGCGCGACACATTGCACGGCCCAACCGCCAAATCACGCCGAAAACCCCTTGAAAATAGGCACCGTTCGCGCGTTTTGCTATTCTGTGCGCGGCGCTGCCCGGCGGCATCCGACGGTACTGCGCTCCAACATTGAACCTGTTCACGACATCGATATGGCCACCAAAGCTAAACCGACCGCGAAGACTGCAGCAACCAAGACCGCCGCCAAGGCGCCCGCCAAGAAGGCCGCCGCTCCGGTGAAGGCCGCCAAGAAGGCTGCGCCGGCCGCAGCGCCGACGCCCAAGCCGCTGAAGGACACCTTCAACAAGTCCAGCCTGGTGTCGCACCTGGTCGCGCAGACCGAGCTCGATCCGAAGACGGTCAAGACCGTGCTGGCGCAGCTGGAAAGCACCATGATCGGCGCGCTGAACAAGAAGGGCGCGGGCGAATTCACGCTGCCCGGCCTGCTGAAGGTCACCGCCGTGCAAGTGCCCGCCACCAAGAAGCGTTTCGGCAAGAACCCGTTCACCGGCCAGGAGCAGTGGTTCGCTGCCAAGCCGGCCTCGGTCAAGGTCAAGGTCCGCGCGCTGAAGAAGCTGAAGGACGCGGCGCTGTAATCGGCCCGCATCCCCGGCCTGCCTCGGCGCGATACGCGCCGGCACGCAAACCCTCGCCTCGTTGAGGCGAGGGTTTTTTATTGTGCGCGCCGGGAACGCGGTTAGAATCGCCCCCGCTGCGTTCCCGACGTCGTTTTCGACAACGATGTTCCGGGCGGCGCGGCCGTAAGCGTTTACGTGAATCAACGCATCACCAGCGGCACCCGCGTGCCGACTGGCGGTGTGCGTTGGCCGCTTGCGTCATCCCTCGCGTCTGCGTCGTTTCCCGTCCGTCGACCGTTCCGGTGCCGCCCTCTCTGTGAAGGAGTGGCGGTCGATGTCGAACGTCCTGCAAGATTCTTCGCTGCGCCGGCTGGTCTGGATGACCGTCGCGCTGTTTCTGACCTACCTCGCTGTCGCCATGGCGATGCCCGCCGTGGCGCTCCATGTCGTGCAGGCCCTGGGCATGGGCAATGTCGGCTCCGGCCTGGCCGTCGGCATTGCCTTCCTGTCCACGATCCTGAGCCGCGGCTGGGCCGGACGGCTGGCCGACGAACGCGGCGGCAAGGCCGCGATGTTCCGCGGTCTCTTCCTGTACGCGCTCGCGGCGCTGTTGTGCTGGTGGTCGTCGTTGCCATCGCTCGGCCACGGCACGGCCGCCTATGCGGTGCTGCTCGCGGGCCGGCTGCTGCTCGGGCTTGGTGAAAGCGCGGCGCTGGTCGGCATGCTCGCCTGGGGCATGGCGACGATGGGACCGGCGCGCTCGGGCCTGGTGATGGCGCTGGTCGGCACCGGCATGTACGGCGCGTTCGCCGCGGGCGGGCCGGTGGGGCTGTGGCTGCTGGAGCGCTGCGGCTTTGCCGGGCTGATGCTGGTCTGCGCCGCCATGCCGGTGCTCGGCGCGCTGATGCTGTGGCGAACGGTACCGGCTGCACCGCCGAAGACGGGACCGCGCTCGCCGTTCGTGCAGGTGCTGGGACGCATCTGGCAACCAGGCGTCGTGGTCGGCCTGCAGGGCATCGGCTTCGCCGCGCTGGGCGCCTTCTTCCCGCTGTATTTCCTGGCCAATGGCTGGCATGGCGCCGGCTACGGCCTGACCTGTTTCGGCCTGGGCTTTGTCGCGATTCGCCTGCTGTGCGGCACCTTGCCGGACCGGTTCGGCGGAGTGCCGGTGGCGCTGGTCTCGCTGCTGGTCGAAGCCGCGGGACAGGCGATGCTGTGGCTCGCACCCGGGCCCGGCGTGGCGATGATCGGCGCGTTGCTGACCGGCATCGGCTGCTCGATGGTGTTCCCGTCGATGGGGCTGGAGGCGGTCAGACGCGTGCCCGCGCATCTGCGCGGTACCGCGATCGGCGGCTTCGCGGCGTTCCAGGACCTCGCTTACGGCGCGACCGGTCCGTTGGCGGGCTGCGTCGCCGACCAGTTCGGCCACGCGCAGGTCTTCATGGTCGGAACGCTTGCCGCCGCGCTGGCGGTGCTGATGACCTTGCGGCTGCGCGGCCGTTCATGCGCGCACCCGCAGGCCGATTCGTCTGCCGCCCCTTAGCGGGTCCAATACCCGGGGCGCCGCACGACATGCCCGTGCGAGTCCCGGACCCAGCGCTCGGGCACATAGCGGTGTCCCGGGCGCGATACGTAATGGCCATGGCCGTGGTGCGGACGCGCATGGTAGCGATGGTAGTCGTGGCGATGGTGGCGGTGCCGCACATGCGGCGGAGCCGGACGATAGTGCTCGTGCCGATGGTAGCCATGCCGATGATCGTGGCGGTCCGAATGCGCCTGGGCGGGCGAGACAAGACCGAACATCGCGCCGGCGGCCAGCGTTCCGAGTGCGATCAGCAATTGGCGAGTCATGTTTTTCTCCTGATGCGCTGCCCGGCTTGGCGGCGCGTTGAACATGGCTCGACTGTAGCGATCTGGAACGGTCCTGGACGGATGCAGTTGTAAGCCAGTCTCACAAGCGGGCAGACCTTGGAGACTGCCGTGGATACCGTGGCGGCGAACGGCCACGCCATTGCCGGCCGAAGATAGCGGCCGTTGTACCTGTCTTGCCCGCATGCGGCCGGTGATGAGGCCGCGCTCGCCGCGTAATGCGGCGTTACAGCCGAAATAACTGTTTGCGACTATCGCGCCGCGGCGGCCTCGCGCTCGCGCGCCGCGCGCATCGCCACTGCCTTCTTCTGCAGCGCGTGTTCGCGCATCAGCGTCTCGACCGTGGCGCCATCGCGCGCCAGCAGCGCGGTGACGAAGCGCTGGTGGTCGTCCACGCCGTGGGCCCATTCGTCCTGGTCCTGGTTCGAGCGGAAGCGCAGGTTCTGCACGCGCAGATTGAGCCGGCGATGCGTGTCCGCCAGGGTGGGGTTATGGGCGGCGGCGCTGATCGCCAGATGGGTGCCCATGCTGGCCTCGTAGTAGGCGTGCAGATCGCGGGCGGCGTAGGCGTCCAGCATCGCGCGATGCAGCCGGGCAATCTGCGCCAGCTCCTCGTCGCTGGCCTTCTCGGCGGCCAGCCTTCCGGTCAGTCCTTCCAGCACGGCGAGCACGTCGAACACATCGGCGACATCGCGCTCGGACATCGCGATCACCTGCGCGCCGCGCTTGGGCAGCAGCATCACGAGCCCGTCGGCGGCAAGGATCCGGTAGGCCTCGCGCAGCGGCGTGCGTGAGACGCGCAGCCGCTCGCACAGATCGCGCTCGTTGAGCCAGACGCCGGGTACCAGCGTGCCGTCGATGATCAAGTGCCGCAGGCGCTCGGCGACCACCGCGGCCAGCGTCGGATGCGCGATCGCCAGCGGGTCGTCGCCGTCCGCGGACAGCGGCGCGGCAACGGTCGCGGGACCGGTGCGCCGGCCGCGCTCGCCGCCGGCGCGCGCTTGCGGCAGGTCCGGCGCCAGCGTTGCGGGAGCGTCTTCCCGTTCGTTTACCGGGTAAACCATGGGCGATGCATCCTTTGTGAAGGCGTTGATTTGGGATATGGTATACCAAATCAACGGTGCGGCAAGACGTCGTATTGCCGGGCCGTCAGCCGAGCCGTCAGCCAACCCCTCCAGGAGCGCCTTCGATGACCGTGATGCCCGCTTCCGCTTCTCCCGACCCCCGATCCGACTCGCGGCAGGACAGCACCGACGACAGTCCCGTGCTGACGATTCGCGATGGCGCCATCGCGACCGTCGTGCTCAATCGCCCGGCCAAGCTCAACGCGATGACGCTGTCGATGTGGCAGCAGCTGGGTGAGGCCTTCCGCGCGCTGTCCGCCGACGACGGCGTGCGCTGCGTGATCGTGCGCGGCGCCGGCGAGCGGGCCTTTTCGCCGGGCAACGATATCGGCGAGTTCGCCCAGGCGCGCTCGAACAAGGCGCAGGCCACCGCCTACGGCAAGGTGATGCATGCCACCGCGCAGGCGCTGCAGGACTGCCGGCATCCGGTGGTCGCGCAGATCCACGGCATCTGCGTCGGCGGCGGACTGGAGATCGCGGCGATGGCCGACATCCGCATCTGCGGCCAGGGCAGCCGCTTCGGCGCGCCGATCAAGAACCTCGGGCTGGTGATGGCCCATGCCGAGATGGCGCCGCTGATCCGGCTGATCGGCGAGTCGCGCACGCTCGAGCTGCTGTTCGAAGGCAGGATCGTCGGCGCCGACGAGGCCCATGGCATGGGGCTGGTATCGCGCGTGGTGCCCGACGACCAGGTCGCCGCCGAGGCGGCCGCGACCGCGCAGCGCATTGCCAGCGGCGCGCCGCTGGTCGCACGCTGGCACAAGAAGTTCGCGCGCCAGCTGGCGGCCGGCACACCGCTGGGCGAGCGCGAGCGCGACGAGGCGTTCGACTGCTTCGATACCGAGGACTTCCGCACCGGCTATCGCGCCTTCCTCGCCAAGCAGACGCCCGAGTTCCACGGCCGCTGAGCGGCAACCATATCGAAAGGACAGCGATGGCATCCCCCATGCAATCCGAACGCACTGCGCAGGCCGGCGCCCTCTCCGGCATGCGCGTGCTCGAGCTGGCCCAGATCATGGCCGGCCCGACCTGCGGCATGATGCTGGCCGACCTCGGCGCGGACGTGATCAAGATCGAGAAGACCGACGGCGGCGACGATGCGCGCGGCTATCGCGATCCACGCATCAACGGCGTGTCGGCGCCCTTCCTGATGCTGAACCGCAACAAGCGCGCGATCGCGCTCGACCTGAAGACGCCCGAGGGCAAGGAGGTGCTGCTGCGGATGGTGCGCGACGCCGACGTGCTGATCGAGAACTTCCGCAAGGGCACGCTCGAAAAACTCGGGCTCGGCTACGACGTGCTGTCGGAGATCAATCCCGGCCTGATCTATTGCGCGATCTCGGGCTATGGCCGCACCGGCCCGGCCGCCGACAAGGGCGGCTTCGATCTGATCGCGCAGGGCTATACCGGGCTGATGAGCATCACCGGCGAGGAAGGCGGCCCGCCGCTGCGCACCGGCAACTCGATCGCCGATATCAACGCCGGCATCCTGGCGGCGGTGGGCATCCTGGCCGCCTATCAGCACAAGCAGAAGACCGGACGCGGCCAGATCGTCGAGACCTCGCTGATCGAGGCCGGGCTGCAGCAGCTGTACTGGCATGCGGCGATCCATTTCGCCACCGGGGAGTCGCCGGGCCCGAGCGGCTCGGCGCATGTGCTGGCGACACCGTACCAGGCCTTTCCGACGCAGGACGGCCACATCATCGTCGGGGGCGCCAACGAGAAGAACTGGGAACGGATCGCGCAGGTGCTGGGCAGGCCCGAGTGGCTGAGCGATCCGCGTTATCGGCTGAACTCCGACCGCATGCGCCACCGCGACACCTTGCTGCCCGCGATGGCCGAGATCCTGCGCACGAAGCCGTCGGCCGACTGGCTGGCGGCATTCGATGCCGCGGGCGTGCCGGCCGGGCCGGTGCATTCGATCGGCGAGGCGCTGTCGCACCCGCAGACGCTGGCGCGCGAGATGGTGGTCGAGCAGCAGCATCCCGAGGCCGGGCCCGTAAAGAGCATCGGGCTGCCGATCAAGCTGTCGGAGACGCCGGCGCGGTACGTGCGGCCTTCGCCGCGGCTGGGGGAGGATACACGGGCGTTGCTGGCGGAATGCGGGTATGGCGAAAGGCAGATCGCGGAGATGCTGCGGGCCGGCGTAGTGAGGGACGTTGCGGGGGCCGACGGATAACGGGCGTTGTTTGCCCTCTCCCCCGCCCCTCCCCCGAGCGGGAGAGCGGAGCAGACCGCAGGGATTCGACACGCTCGAGTTCTCCCTCTTCCCCGCCCCGCTCCCGCAAGCGGTAGAGGGGAACAGACCGCGGGCGTTCGACATGCTCAAGGGGTTCTCCCTCTCCCCCTCACGGGGGAGAGGGTTGGGGAGAGGGAGGTGGTGTTACAACGACCGTTCAAACCACCGCCGCGTCATCCCGCCGAACCTCCACGGCTTCCCCCTCCTCCTCCGCCGCCTCATCCGGCCAACTGCGGCCAACCATCCATTCGTACAGCGTCGGCAGCACGATCAGCGTCAGCACGGTCGCGGTAATCAGCCCGCCGATGATCACGATCGCCAGCGGCCGCTGCGTCTCCGAGCCGATCGCCCGCGAGACCGCCATCGGGAACAGCCCCAGCATCGCCAGCAGCGCGGTCATCAGCACGGTCCTCAGGCGGTCCATCGACCCGGCCAGCACCGCCTGGCGCAGCGGCAGCCCCTGCTCGCGCAGCTGGTTGAAGTAGGTCACCATCACCACGCCATTGAGCACCGCCTGGCCGAACAGCGCGATAAAGCCGATCGCCGCCGACACCGACAGCGGAATGCCGGTCAGGAACAGCGCGAACACGCCGCCGACCAGCGCGAAGGGGATGTTCGACAGGATCAGCGTCGCGCTCTTGAACGACTTGAATGCCTGGAACAGCAGCAGGAAGATCAGCAGCACCGACAGCGGCACGACGATCGACAGCCGTGCCATCGCGCGCTGCTGGTTCTCGAACTCGCCGGACCAGCCGATCTTGACGTCGTCGGCGCGCACGTTCTTCGCCACCAGCGCCTGCATGTCCTTGACCACGCTGCCCATGTCGCGGTCATGGATGAACACGCCGATCGATGTGGTGCGCTGCCCGTTCTCGCGGCTGATGTTCATCGCACCGGACGCCGCATGGAAATGCACCAGCTGCGACAGCGGCACCTGCGCCCCCTCGGCGGTCTGCATCAGGATGTTCGGCAGGTTCGGCAGCGCGCGTTCGCCGGGCGCCAGCCGTACCACCACGCTGAAGTGCTTCTCGCCCTCCCACAGCTCGGTGGCCGCCTTGCCGGCCAGCGCGGTCTCCATCAGGTCCTGCACGTCGGCCACATTGATGCCGTAGCGCGCCGCCTGGGCCCGGTCGAAGTCGAGCAGATACTGCGGCAGCTCGCCGTCGCGGTCGATGAAGGCGCGCATCACGCCCGGGACGGTCTGCACGTTGGCCAGGATCTGGTCGGCGACGCGCTTGTTCTGTTCGAGGCTGTCGCTCTGCACCTTGATGACGATCTGGCCCTTGATCTGCGAGATGCTCTCGAGGATGTTGTCGCGCACCGGCTGCGAGAAGTTCGGCTCGATGCCGGGCAGCTTGCGCAGGTTCGCGTTGATCTCGCCGATGATGCGCCGCTTGTCGAAGCCGCGCCGCCACTGCGCTTCGGGCTTCAGGTCGACCAGGATCTCGACCGTATTGATCAGCTTCGGATCGGTGCCGTCGTCCGGCCGGCCGACCTTCGAGATGGTCGACTTGACCTCGGGCGTCTGCCGGATCGTCCGGCGCAGCCGCGCCGCCTGCTCGCGCGCCTCGTCGGTCGATACCGAGGCCGGCAGGTCGAAGCTGACCCACATCGCGCCCTCGTCGAGCTCGGGCAGGAACTCGCTGCCGAGCAGCTTGCCGACGCCGGCGGTGACGACCAGCAGCGCCACCGCGCTGGCCACCACCGCCCGCTTGTGGTCCAGCGCCCATGCCAGCATCGGCGCATAGGCGCGCTTGCACAGCCGCACCACCGCGTTGTCGTGGTGCGCGATGTCCTTCTTCAGCAGCAGGTAGCACAGCAGCGGCACCAGCGTCAGCGACACGATCAGCGAGCCGACCAGCGCGCCCGTCACCGTGTACGCCATCGGCGCGAAGATCTTTCCTTCGTGGCGCTGCAGCGTGAAGATCGGCAGGTGCGCGGCGATGATGATCACCATCGAGAACACCGTGGGCCGGCCCACCTCGGTGACGGCGCGCGCGATCGCCTGCAGCCGCGCGCGGCTGTCGCGGATCTTCTGCTCCTTCAGCTCGCCGAGGCGCTTGAAGATGTTCTCGACCACGATCACCGCGCCGTCGACGATGATGCCGAAGTCCATCGCCCCCAGCGACAGCAGGTTGGCCGGAATGCCGACCCAGGTCAGGCCGAGGAACGTCGACAGCAGCGCCAGCGGAATCACCAGCGCAACGATCGCCGCGGCACGGACGTTGGCCAGGAACAGGTACAGCACCGCCATCACCAGCAGCGCGCCCTCGACCAGGTTGCCGAACACCGTGTGCAGCGTCTTGTCGATCAGGTCGGCACGGTCGTAGTACGGCACGATCTCGACGCCGCGCGGCAGGATCTGCTCGTTGAGCTGCGCGATCTTCGCCTTCAGCGCCGTCAGCACCTCGGAGGGATTCTCGCCCTTGCGCATCACCACGATGCCGGAGACGATGTCCTCTTCGTCGTCCTGCGCCATCAGGCCCTGCCGCGGCGCGGCGCCGACGCGCACCTCGGCGATGTCCTTGACGAGGATCGGCGTGCCGTTGACCTCGGACACGACCACGTTGGCGATATCGGCCGAGCTGCGGAAGCTCCCCAGCGAGCGCAGCAGGAACTGCTGCCGCCCTTGCGCGACCGCGCCGCCGCCGGCGTTCGAGTTGCCGCGCTGCAGCGCCTCGAACAGCTGCGCCAGCGAGACATGCGCGTCGCGCATGCGCGCCAGGTTCGGGTTGACCTCGTACTGCTTGATGGTGCCGCCGATCGTCACCAGGTCCGCGACGCCGGGCACCTGGCGCAGGTTCTTCTCGACCACCCAGTCCTGCAGCGTGCGCAGCTCCTGCGGCGTATGGCCCTTGCCCTTCAGGCGGAAGCGGTAGATCTCGCCGATCGCGGTCGACAGCGGGGCCAGGTCGGGCTGCACGCCGTCGGGCAGATCGACGCCGCGCAGGCGCTCGATCACCTGCTGGCGCGCGGTGACATCGGTGGCCTTGTCGTTGAAGGTCACCATCAGATAGGACAGGCCGAACTGCGTGTGCGAGAACACCCGCACCGAATTGGGCGTGCCGGCCAGCGCGGTCTCGATCGGGATCGTGACCTGGCGCTCGACCTCTTCGGCCGCGCGGCCCGGATACAGCGTGATCACGTTGACCTGCACGTCCGAGACATCGGGAAAGGCCTCGATCGGCAGGTTCTTGAAGGCCGCCAGGCCGCCGGCGACGAACAGCGCCAGCCCCATCCAGACGAACAGCTTCTGGTGCAGCGCGAAATGGACGATGCGGGAGATCATGACGCGGCCGGCCTCATCGAGCTTGCTGGCGCAGCGCGGCCTGCGCCGCGCTGGCATCGCGCAGGATGTCCTGCAGATAGAGATTGCCTTCGGTCACCACCTGCATGCCGGGCTCGAGCCCCGACACCACCTCGGTGAGGCCCGGCAGGCTCGCGCCCACCTTGACCTCGTGCCGCTCGAAGCGATGCGCATCGGCGCGCACGAACACATAGTGATGGTTGTCGGCGAGGAACACAGCGCGGGCCGGCACCGCGATGCCGTCGAAGCCCGCCGCCTCGATCCGCGCGGTGACGAACATTTCGGCCTTCAGCTTGCGCTGGGCGTTCGGCACCGACAGACGGACCTTGATGCTGCGCGCGGCCGGATCGACATAGTCGGCGATCTTGACCACCTTGGCGGGGAAGGACTCGCCCGGATAGGCGGCCGAAGTCAGCGTCACGCTGCCGCCCGGGCGGAACAGCGCCAGATCCGCCTCGGCCGCATCGAGCTGCGCCCACAGATCGGACGGGTCGGTCAGCAGGAACAACGGCGCGGCAGGCGGCTGGTCCGGCCGCAGCTGCATGCCGGGGTTCAGGTTGCGTTCGACCACCAGGCCGGAGATCGGCGCGCGCAGCGCGAAGCGATCCGGCGCGCCAACGCCCACGCTCCCCGGCTTGCCCAGTTCGCCGCCGACCTGCCGCAGCGCCGCCTGCGCGCGCTGCAGTTCGGCACTGGCGCGCGCGGCTTCGGCCTGGGCCTGCTCCAGGTCCTTCTGCGCGACGATGCCGGCGCCATACAGCTCGCGTTGCCGCGCCAGCCCCTTGGACGCCAACGCGGCATCGGCGGCCGCCTTGCGCGCGTCGGCCTGCGCCGCGCCGAAGTCGGGTGAGGACAGCAGCGCCAGCGGCTGGCCCGCGGCGACGGTGGTACCGGGCTGCACCAGGATCTCGGCGACGCGGCCGGCGAACGGGCTGGTCACGCGCACGGTACGGTCCTCGTTCCAGACCAGCCGGCCGGGCAGCGTCAGCACGCGCTCGGCGCCGCGCCGCACCGGCTCGGCGGAAACGCCGGGCAACGACTTGACCGTATCGGGGAAGATGATGGCCGCACCTTCGACGCGCGGCGACTCGGACTCCGGTTCGGCCTTGCGGCCGCATGCGTTCAGGCCCAGCAGTGTGCCGAGCAGGACGATCGTCAACAGGGAACGGAGGGTCATGGCGACGGGGATCGGAATGCCGGAAGGTGTCCGGCTAGTGAACGGAAAGGTAGGGAGCGACGTCTTGCAGCGGCAGATCGGCGGGGCCGGCCGCGGGCCCGGCGACCGGGTCATCCGCGGTGCGCGTGGCGGCCAGATAGGCGGAAAGCGCCTTGGCATAGGTTCCCCGCGCCTGCGCGGCGTCGAGTCGCGTCTGCCGCAGCGCGCGGCGAGCATCGAGCAGTTCGAGCACGCCGATCGCGCCCTTGCCGAACGCGAACTCGGCGTCGGCGGCGACCCGCTCCGCCGCGGGCAGCACCGCCTCGTCGATCTGGCGCAGCGAGTCGCGCGCGGCATCGAGCGCGGTGCGCAGCCGGCCGACCTCGTTGCCCGCTGCCAGCAGCACGCGGTTGCGCTCGTCCAGCGCCGCGTAGTAATCGACCTCGGCGCGCTGCGCCTCGCCGCCATAGCTGTGGCGGACATACAGCGGGATGCTGACGAACACGCCGAAGCTGTTGCCGCTGCCCTGCTGGTTGGTGGCCGACGCCGGATAGCGCTCGGCCTGCGCGCCGACCGTCACGTCGGGCACCCGCCCCGCGCGCGCCAGCTCGCGCGCGGCCGCGGCGCCCTGCAGACGCGCCTGCGCCGCGGCGACATCGGGCCGCGCCTGCAGCGCCTGCTCGTCGAGCGTGGGCACCGGCTCGGCAAGGCTCGGCCATTGCGGCGACAGCGCGACGTCCTGCAGCGTGCCGGGGACGCCGATGCGCTGCGCCAGCTCGGCCATGTCGCGCTGATGATCGGCCCGCGCGTCGCGCCAGTCGGCGCGGGCGCGCAAGGCATCGAGCTCGAGCCGGGTCACGTCGGCGCGCGCCAGGTCGCCGGCCTTGTAGCGGGTCTGGTTGGCCTGCTGGGTGCGCTCGTACAACGCCAGCGTCTGCGTCAGCACGTCGACGCGCTGCTGGCTGACCGCCGCGTCGATGAAGGCCTGCTCCAGCGCGGCGATCTGCTGGACGGTGGCCGCCTGCATCTGGCGGCCCGCGGCCACGTTGGCGGCTTGCGCCGTCTTGACGCGCAGGCCGGCCTTGTTGGCGGTCTCGATGACCTGGTCGATGCGCACCGTCGAATCGACGGTCTTGTTGCGCCAGCTGCCGGCACCGACGCCGGCGTGCGGGTTGATGTTCTCCACGCCCACGCTCAGCACCGGGTTCGGACGCTGCCCGGCGATCTGGATGTCGGCCTCGCTGGCCTGCACGGCGCGGCGTGCCGCGATCAGCTCCGGATTGCAACGCAGCGCAAGCGCGCGCGCCTCGGACAACGTCAGCGTCGCGCCGGCGCCGGGCGCGCGGCATTCGCCGTCCGGCTGCGTTGCGACGGCAGTGGACGGCGCCGCGGCGGCGAAACGGGCCGGCGCGGCCAGCAGCAGCGAGGCAGCGATCGGCGCGAGCAACAGGCGGAGGTGGGTACAGCGATGACGACGGACATGCACGATGACAGGCTCGGTTCAGGCAACGCAGACACGAAGCGCGCCGGCAATGCCGGCGCGACGCGACCGTGCGGCCGCCGCGCTTCGCTCTGTTGGCGTTGTTCGGCGCTATATCGGCGGGCCTGGCACGATCTCCGGCGGCATTGGAGCGAAACGGGATTTCAATCGGCTTTCAAGATCTTGACGATTAGCTTGCAGCGCGCGTTTCCGAGGGAATGCCCTGACATCGGCCGTGTGCGCGGTGCGCCCATGTTTTATGATCGATACCTTTGCGCGAGGCGCCGCGGTGGCGCCCGCCACGCCAACCTCGACCGACGATGCCCGATATTCCGCTGCTCCCCGCGCTGTTGACCTTCCTTCTCGGCGGTGCGCTCGGCGCAGTCGGCGGACTGTTCGGCATCGGCGGCGGCCTGATCGCGATCCCCGCGCTGGGCCTGCTCTATGGCATGGACCAGCAGCTGGCGCAGGGCACCGCGCTGGTGATGATCGCCCCCAATGTGCTGATCGGCTTCTGGCAGTACCGGCGCCGCGCCGATATCGCGCTGCGTACCGCGCTGGTGCTCGGCCTGTCCGCGGTGCTCGCCACTTATGCCGGCGCGCGGCTGGCGACGGAGATGGACGCGGCGCTGCTGCGGCGGATCTTCGCGCTGTTCATGATCGGCATGGCCGTCTATTTCCTGTGGCGGCTGTTGCCCGAACGCGCGGTCACGGCGCAGCAGCAGCGGCTGTCGCCGCGCTGGATTCCGGCGGTCGGCGTCGTCGGCGGCGCGATGTCCGGGTTCTTTGGCGTGGGCGGCGGCGTGGTCGCGGCGCCGGCGCTGGTCGGCCTGTTCGGCTTTCGCCAGGCGGCGGCGCAAGGACTGGCACTGGCTCTGGTCACGCCCGGCGCGGTGGTCGCGCTGGCGACCTATGCGCAGGCGCGCCACGTCGACTGGGCCAGCGGTATCCCGCTGTCGCTGGGCGGCATGCTGACGATCTCGTGGGGCGTCGCGCTGGCGCACCGGATGCCCGAACGCCGGCTGCGCGCGTGGTTCTCGGCCTGCCTGATCGCGATCGCGGTGGTGATGCTGGTGCGGGGCTGACGGCCTGGCGCTGCCGGTGCGGTGCTCGGCGAGAGGCCCGGCCGCGCTCGCGCTAGGTCTTGCGGAACACCACGCTGAAGTTGTTCGCCGGCATCGGCACCGCTTCCTCGAAGCGCAGCCCGGCGCTGTCGCCCAGCGCGATCACCGCCTCCATCTCGCGCACGCCCCAGGAAGCATCGCTCGCGCGCAGCTGCTCGTCGAAGATCGCGTTGCTCGGCGACGTGTGCTCGCCGTCGCGGCGGTAGGGCCCGTACAGATAAAGCACGCCGCCGTCCGGCAACAACCGCGCGGCGCCCGCGAACAGCGCCTCGGCGGCCCGCCACGGCGCAATATGGATCATGTTGATGCAGACCACGCCATCGGCATGATCGATGCCCCAATCGGCCTGGCCCACGTCCAGCGCCAGCGGGTCGCGCAGATTCGGCAAACCCGCCTCCGCCTTCCACGCCGCAATCGACCGCCGCGCCGCCGGATCCGGGTCGCTGGGCTGCCAGACCCATTCCGGATTGGCGGCGGCGAAGTGCCTGGCGTGCTGGCCGGTGCCGCTGGCGATCTCCAGAATGGTGCCGGCCGGCGGCAGGACGCGCCGCAGCACCTCGAGAATCGGCTCGCGGTTGCGCTCGGCGGCGGGGGCGATGCGGCGGTGGTTGGGATGGACGTGGTCAGGCGGCATGGGTATCAGTCGATCAGGCAGCCGGTTCGAACGGCGAGGCTGACAGCCTACCAGCAACGGTCTCTCCGTCGAGCCGAATCGCCACTGCGATACACTGGCCCCGCCGTTGCCATTTCCCCGCTGTCGCCGCCTTGCCCACGTACACCCTCTCCTCACCCGTCCACGCCGAGCTCGATATCCGCAAGAGCCGCTTTCTCGCCGTTGCCGTGCCGGTCGCCGATCGCGACGAAGCGATGCGGGTCGTGCAGACGCTGCGTGCCGAGCATCCCACCGCCACGCATATCTGCTGGGCGCTGCTGGCGGGCGGGCAATCCGGCATGTCGGACGACGGCGAGCCGTCGGGCACCGCGGGGCGGCCGATTCTCGAAGTGCTGCGCCATCACGAGCTCGATGGCGTGCTGGCCGCGGTAGTGCGCTACTACGGCGGCATCAAGCTCGGCGCGGGGGGACTGGTGCGCGCCTATACCGATGCGATCGCCGCCGCGCTGAAGACCGCCGAGCGGGTCGAGCGCATCGCGTATGCGAGCTTCGCCGTCGAGGTCGACTATGCCGACGAGGCACGGGTGCGACGCTGGCTCGAACAGACCGGTCACACGTTGGCCGACAGCGCCTATGGTTCGACGGCCCGGCTGATCGTCAGGCTGCCCGCCAGCGATGTCGAAGCCGCGCAGGCGGCGCTGCGCGATGCCACCCATGGCCGCGCGCAGTTTCCGCGGGTGGATCACGACAACGAGGGACGCCGATGAGCGAGGTGTCCAGCGAGCCGATGAGCGAGCCGATGAGCGAGCCGAACAACGCGCTGATGAGAGAGCCGAACAACGCGCCGCCGCTGCGCGTGCGTATCGCCCCCTCGGGGCTCGAGTTCGCCGCCGAGCCGACGCAATCGATCCTGGAGGCCGCCTTGCGCGCCGGCATTCGCCTGCCCAGCTCCTGCCGCAACGGCACCTGCCGCGCCTGCCTGTGCCGGCTGGCGTCCGGCAGCATCCGCTATCGGATCGAATGGCCGGGATTGAGTCCCGACGAGAAGGACGACGGCTATCTGCTGCCTTGCGTGGCCTGCGCGCAATCCGATGTCGAAATCGTCGCGCCCGGTGCGCGGCGGCAGGACTGAGCGAGCCACGCTCAGGCGACCGCGCGCCTTCGTACGGGTGCCGGCGCGACCGCGGCAAAGAACGCCCACGCGATCCGCAGCGCATCGGGTCCCGCCGGATCGGCATAGGCTTGGCTGGCCGCGCCACCGCTCCACGCATGGCCCAGGCCTTCGACACGTACCAGCCGGATATAGAGCCCGCCGTCGCGGCGCCAGTCATGCACCACGACCGGTCGGCGCTCGCCCCGCCGCAGCACGCGCACCGACGGTTGGGCCGCCGCGGCCGGCAACGCGCCGGGCGTCGACAGCGACAGCCATAGCGTCGCGCTGGCAATCGCGTTGTCGTAGGCGACCACACGATCGGCATCGCCATGGATCAACAGCAGCGGCGGCGGTGTCCTGCCGCGCAACTGCAGCCGCAGCGCCTGCAGCTGCGCGGCCGTGTGTCCGTTCAGCGAGCCGCGCATCACGCGGCCTGCCTGGGTCGCATTGCGGGCCAGATGCGGGGCCGCTCCAGAGTGCGAACCCACCGCGACGAAGCGGTCGGGATAGCGCAGCGCCAGCATCAACGCCATCGCGCCGCCGGCGGAGAGACCAAGCAGATGCACCCGCTCGGGCTGCACCGGATGCATGCGGCAGACATCGTCGATCATCCCCATCAACAGGCCGGCCTCCGCCGCGGCCTGCGCCTCGCCCCGAAACCAGTTCCAGCATCGGTGCGCATTGGCGCGCGAGGACTGCTCGGGCAGCAGCACGATGCAACGGCGCGCCCGCGCCAGCGCCGCCACGCGGGTGCAGGCGGCGAAGCTGGCGGCATCCTGTCCGCAGCCATGCAGCAGGACCAGCAGCGGCGCGGGCCGCGACGCGCCGATTCCAGAAGGGATGAACAGCCGATAGTGGCGCTGCGCCAGCGGCCCGAAGCCCCAGACGCCATCCAGCCAGCGGCCGCCGCCGCGGCTCGCCGGCGCCGGCACCGGCGAGGCGACACCGGACAGCACGCGCCGCGCTTCCTTGCCTTGATGCGCGGCCTGCGTGACGGAATGCGCGACCGTATTGGCGACGGTGCGCGCGACCGATTTGGTGACGGTGCGCGCGACCGCGCGCTGCATCTGCTGCATCTGGCGGGCGGCGGTCTTGCCAAGCTTGGCCCACGGATTGACGGTGCGGCGGCGTTGGGTCGGCATCGGTCAGCCTTGCGAGTTGGCCCATGGCAGGGTCCACGAGTCGGAAGGCCATTATGCGGCATGCCGATACGCGGCCGCGCGCAGGGACGAGGTCAATGCCAGCCGCGCCAGGCCAAATCCGCGCCGAGCAGCAGCAGCCCGATGAAGAACAGCCGCCGGAACAGCGCCGCGCTGATCCGGTTGCGCAGCTTCTGGCCGAGCCACATGCCGGCCAGCGCGGGAATCAGCGTCGCCAGCGAGGCGCCGAGCACCGGCGCCTGCCCCAGCACGCCATGCATCAGCAGATTGATCGCCAGCGCCACCGTCGATACCGTGAACGACAGGCCCAGCGCCTGCACCAGTTCCTCGCGCGCCAGTCGCAGCCCCTGTAGATACGGCACCGCCGGGATCACCAGCACGCCGGTCACCGCGGTAATCGCGCCGGTGGCCAGCCCGATCAGCGGTGCCAGCCAGCGCTCATGGGCGGCAGGCACGTTCAGCTGCCACGACGACAGCCCGACGGCGGCATAGGCGATCAATGCGACGCCGAGTGCCGCCGTGGCGTGCTGCATCGCCGACGGCGGCGCCAGCGCGCCGGCCACCAGCGTGCCCGCCACGATGCCGAGCAGCATCGGCCAGAGCCGCATCACCAGCGCGCCGAAGCGTGGGCCGGCGGCAAGCTGCACCACATTGGTCACCATCGACGGCGCGACCAGCAGCGCGGCTGCCTGCATCGGCGGCATCACCAACCCGAGCA
The DNA here is from genome assembly GCF_053903255.1 of Cupriavidus sp. JZ107. Lineage (NCBI taxonomy): Bacteria > Pseudomonadati > Pseudomonadota > Betaproteobacteria > Burkholderiales > Burkholderiaceae > Cupriavidus > Cupriavidus sp. JZ107. The sequence goes on from NZ_CP096480.1 coordinate 2,156,935, forward strand.
GGCCGACGGCGACCGTCGGCAGGCCCAGCCCCACCACGCCCTTGACGAAGCCCGCCAGCAGGAACGTCAGGCCGATGAACAGCGCTTGAGCAACCAGCGTATGCGTATCCATGCCGCGCCCTCACTGACCGTCGGCCGCGGCATCGTGCACGGCACGGCTGTCGCCCGGTGCCTGCTCGCGTCGATGCATGCCATAGTCGCGCAGAACCTGCGCGACCCGCAGCCGGTAGTCGGCGAACACGCCGCCGCGGCCCGCGGCCTGCGCATGGCGGTGCTCGATCGTACTGCGCCAGGCCTGCACGGCCGCCTCGTCGCGGAAGAACGACAGCGACAGCACCTTGCCGGGCGTGCTCAGGCTCTGGAAACGCTCGACCGAAAGGAAGCCGTCGATCGCTTCCAGCGTGGGGCGCAGTTGTGCGGCGATATCGAGATAGGCATCCTTCTGCCCGGGGGCGAATTCGACTTCAAAGATCACGGCAATCATCGGGCGTCCTCAGCAAGATCGTGGGAATCGTGGGGGTCATTGGAATCACGGCATTCGGGCATCACAGGAAATGCGGGATCCGCGCGTTCAGCGACGGCCGATAACGATACGCCTGCGCCAGCGCGGCCGGCTCGATACCGCGCGCCAGCAGCGCGGAGACGGTCGCTTCGGCCAGCGCCGCCGCCACCGCATCGCCGGGACATCGATGCGCGCCATGGCCAAAGGTCCAGGCCCGCTCGCCGCGCTTGGCCAGCGTCGGCGTATTGGCCGAGACATTGTCCACTTCGAGCTCCGATGCGGCGGCCGCGGCGAGCAGCCCCAGGATGACGTCGCCGCGCCGCAGCGGCACGCCGCAGACAAGCGCGTCCTCGGCCATGAAGCGGCGCGTGTTGTGGATCGGCGGATCGGTGCGCAGCACCTTCGCCACCGTGGTGCTCGGATCGTCGGCCCCAGCGGCATCGCCGGCAAGCCACAACAGCGTATTGCCGATCAGCCCGGCGGTGGCCTCGCAGCCCTGCACCATCAGGCCCAGCAGATTGGCGGCGATCGCGTCGTCGTCGACACCGGCGGCGCGTGCCTCCGCGCACAACGCCTTCGCCCACGGCGTGTCGACACGCAGCGGCAGTGTCTGCAGCGATGCCGCCGCGTCGATGCCGGCGTTGATCTCGGCCGGACCTGCCAGCGGCGACATGGCCGCGGCAAAGCTCGCGATCTGCGCGGCGATCCGGCTCGCGGTGGCGCCGTCGTCCGCGGCGGTGAAGCCCAGCAAACGCGCGATGGCGATCACCGGCAGCGCACTGGCCCAGCGGTTCGCGGTCGCGGCGTGATCGTCCGTCACCGGCAACAGGCGCGCCGATGCCGATGCGGCCGCGCGCACGTCGTCCCCATCCAGCGTTGCCAGCTGCCGTTGCAGCACGGCCTTCAACGGCGCATGGCGCTGGCCGTCGTTCATGCGGATCAGCCGCGCGAACAACGTCCCGGCGGGCGACTGCGCGAGGGGCGGCGGCACGGGCTGTCCCGGCGGCCGCACCCGGCACGCCGGATGCGACAGCACCGCCGCCACCTCGGCCGGGCCGGCGGCGACCCACAGCATCAGCATGGCGTCGCGGTGAAACGGCTGCTGCCGCGCGAGTTCGCGATAGTACCGATAGGGATCGCGATGCGTTACCGCCGCCAGCGGATCGGGAGGCGGCTTCGTCGGGTCCAGGATCATGGGATGCGCGACAAGGAAGGCAAGGTTGATATCGGCAAGTATCGGCCTATACTGCGATCGTTGTTTCACCGTGGAATGAACTATGGAATACGCTCCCAGCATCAGTCAGTTGGCCGGCCTGCTGGCCGACCCGGGCCGCGCCGCGATGCTGTGGGCGTTAATGGATGGCAGCGCAAGACCGGCCGGCGAGCTCGGGCTGATTGCGGGGCTGTCGGCCTCGTCGACCAGCGGCCATCTGGCTCGGCTGGCCGAGGGCGGCCTGCTGGCGGTCGAGACGCATGGCCGCAATCGCTATTACCGGCTGGCCGCGCCCGAGATCGGCGTCGCGATCGAGGCGCTGGCCGCGGCCTCGCAGGCGAGCCGCCCGCCGCGCCTGCGAACGGTGCCGCCGTCGCGCACCGCGCCGGCGACGCTGCGCCACGCGCGCACCTGCTACGACCATCTGGCCGGCGAGCTGGCGGTCGATCTGTTTGCGCGGATGACGCGTTCGGGCTGGATCCTGGTGCGGGACAGCGCGGTGGAATTGTCCGAGCACGGCACGCACGGCATGGTGCAACTCGGCGTGGATCTGGACGGCGCCCGCCGCAAGCGCCGGCAGTTCGCCTGCACCTGTCCCGACTGGAGCGAACGCAAGCCGCATCTGGGCGGCGCACTGGGCGCGGCGTTGCTCGACGCGATGCTGCAGCGGCGCTGGATCGAGCGCACGCCCTCGTCGCGCGCGCTGCGCGTGACGCCGCGTGGGCGGCGGGAAATCGGCCAGTTGGCGGACTAGGTTCGGGAACCAGGTTGGCGGACCAGGCCGGCACACTGGCGCGGCATTCGGAAGCGGGAGGACTGGGCGTGAATGGAGTCATCGACGACGAGTCGCGCCAGGCAGTCGAACGGCTGCTCGGCATGATCAACTTTGACGATGGCGCGATGGTCGAGAAGCAGCTGGCGCTGCTCGACGAGGCGCTGGAGGAAGCCGACGATACGGTGGATGGCACCGAACTGCTGTCGGTGGTGCAAGACGTGATCGACTGGGAAGCGGGCTTCCAGGTCGAACAGCATGACACCGCGACCTTTATCGACTGCCTCAACCAGCTGGCGGCACGTGTGGCGCTGGTGCTGGATTGGGGTGTCGACGATCCCGAGGACGAGGACTTCCTCGGCAGCACCAGCGTGCCCGAACTGATGGAGCAGGCCCACGAGCAGTTGCGCGCGGCCGGCATCACGCTATGGCACTGGGAGATCGGTTCCGGCGTCTACGCGGGCTGGATCGCGCGCGCCGAGGACGATGACGAGATCCTGGCGATCGGCGAAACGCTGGGCGTCGAAATGCGGACCGGCGACCAGCCCTTCTGAGCGGGCCGCGGCCGCGGCTTCAAGCCTTGGAGTCGGCCTTGACGTCGGCCTTGCCTTCCACCTTTCCCGCGCGCCGCGCCCCCCGCGCCGGCGCCGCGGCCCCGACCGTGTGCTCCATCACGTCCAGCAGCGCCCGTACCGCGGCCGGCATCAGCTTGCGCGCGGGCATCAGCACGTAGACCTTCAGCGGCGACGAGGCATAGGCGGGCAGCACGCGCACCAGCTGCCCCTGGCGCACATGTTCCTCGACGAACTTCGGCGACAGGCGCGCAACACCGAGCCCATCGGTCGCGGCCTTCAGCCGGATCTCGGCGTTATGCGTGCGAATGCGCGGATCGACCGGCAGCACGGCCTCCTCGGCGCCGTCCTGCACGAATTCCCAGCGCCGATCGTCGGCATTGCCGATCACGGGCCAGCCGTTCAGATCGCCTGGCGAGCGCGGCAGACCGCGCGCCTGGATCAGCGATGGCGCGGCATAGAACGCGCGCTCGACCAGCACCACGCGCTTGCTGGCAAACGAGCTGTCGTGCAGCGTGGTATTGGTCATCACGAAGGCGAGATCGTAGCCGTGCTTGAGCAGGTCCGGCTGGTCCCAGGTGACGTCGATCTGCACCTTCAGGTTCGGATGCAGGGTCAGCAAGCGCGACAGGCTCGGCGCCAGATGCTGCGAGCCGACCTCGTAGGGCGTGGCGATCCGCAGCGTGCCGCTGACCTGTTCGCTGGCCGAGGCCGCCTCGGCGCTGATCTCGCGCAACGCCGCGAAGTGCGGCGCCACGCGTTCGTACAGGCGCTGGCCCTGCTCGGTCACGCGCACGCGCCGCGTGTTGCGCTCGAACAGCCGCCCGCCGAGCTCCGCTTCAAGCCGGGCGATCGCCGCGCTCGCGGACGACTTCGGCACCTCGGCCAGTTCGGCCCCATGCGTGAAGGTGCCTGCCTCGACCACGCGGCAGAAGATTTCCCAATCCTTCCATTCGATCGTCTTCATCGTCTCGTTCGCCGGCGCCTGACGGATGCGGCGCGCGGGCGGGATTTTCCCACAGCGCGCATGGCCTCGCCGAGGCCGCGCACACGTGAGGTCCGCCGGCCCCGGCTACTGCTCGAACAGGATCACCGAACGGGCGAGCTCACCGCGCCGCAGCTCGTCGAAGGCCTCGTTGATGCGCTCGAGCGGCAGCCGCTGCGCGATCAGCGCATCGAGCTCGAGCCGGCCCGACAGATAGAAGTCCACCAGCCGCGGCATGTCGATCGGGAAGCGGTTCGAGCCCATCATCGAGCCCTGGATGCGTTTCTCGGCAAGAAAATCGGTGCCCTTGAGCTCGATCTTGACGCCCGGCGGCAGCATGCCGATCACGGTGGCCCCGCCGCCCCGGCGCAGCATCGCAAAGGCCTGCTCGGCCGTGGCCTTCAGCCCGATCGCTTCGAACGCGTGATGCACGCCGCCGCCGGTCAGCGTGCGCACCGCGTCGACCGGATCGGCCGCGCTGGCATCGACCACATCGGTGGCGCCGAAGCGCCGCGCGAGTTCGAGCTTGCCGGGCAGGCGGTCGATCGCGATGATGCGGCCCGCGCCCGCCAGCGCGGCGGCGTTGATCGTGGCCAGGCCAATGCCGCCACAACCGATCACCGCAACGGTTTCGCCGGGCCGCACGCCGGCCGTATGCGTGACCGCGCCGAAGCCGGTGGTCACCGCGCAGCCGATCAGCGCGGCGCGGTCCAGCGGCATGTCGCGCCGGATCGCCACCAGCGCATGCTCGTGGATCAGCATCTGCTCGGCGAAGGCCGACAGGTTCAGGAACTGGTTCATCGCCGCGCCGCTGGCGCGCAGCCGCGGCGCTTCGTCTTCGCGGCGGCGCGTATCCGGCGCGACGCACAGCGACAGATGGCCGCTCAGGCAGTGCTCGCAGTGGCCGCAATAGGCCGACAGACAGGTGATCACATGATCGCCGGGCTTGACCGTGCGCACTTCGGCGCCGACCTGCTCGACCACGCCTGCCGCTTCATGCCCCAGCACCACCGGCATCGGAAACGGATAGGCGCCGTCGAGAAAATGCAGGTCCGAATGGCAGACGCCGACCGCCGCGGTCCGCACCAGCACCTCGCGCGGGCCGGGCTTGTCGATGGCGAGGTCTTCGATGACCAGCGGGGTTCTGGGCTGATGCAGCACGGCAGCTTTCATGGTGTCTCCTTGTTCCGCTTGTTGGGCTATCGGGAAATCCACTGCGATGTTGCGCGCGCCGGCGCATCGGCCGGGCTGGAGAGCGGCTTACTGCAGCATGCGCCAGTCGCCCTGCGCTTCCTGCGCCTGTCCGTCGGCCTGCAGCTTCAGCAGATGCGCCAGCAGCGAGCGCTGCGCGACCGACAGCATGCGTGGCGGCACGTCGTCGTAGACGCGCGGCAGCAGCGTTTCGATCGGCGCCGGTCCCAGCTCGCGCAGCGCATTGACGACCTTGGCCTCGCGATGCTGGCGATGGCGCATCAGCAGGCGGATCGCCTCGCGCGGGCGCGGCATCAGGAAGCCATGGCCCGGCGCGAGCCATTCGAGATCTTCGTCCAGCAGTGCGGCCAGCGAGGCCAGATAGGCGCGCATGTCGCCATCGGGCGGGCCGATCACCACGGTCGAGCCCTGCATCACGTGGTCGCCGGTGAACAGCAGTTTCTCTTGTTCGAGCAGGAAGCACAGGTGGTTCGACGCATGGCCCGGGGTATGCAGCACGCGCAGCGTGATGGCGTCGCCCGGTACGTCGATGTCCCCCAGCACGATGCGCTCGCCGTGTTCGAGCACGCGGTCCGGCGCGAAGCTCGGGTCCTGCCGCTCGGGCCGGTTTGCCACGCGTCCCAGCACCTGGGCGCCGGTCGCTTCACGCAGCCGCACCGCGCCCGGCGAATGGTCGATATGCGTGTGCGTGGCGAGGATCCAGCGGATCGGGCCCGGCGCGGCGGCCAGCACCGCGCGCTGATGCGCCTCGTCGTCGGGGCCCGGATCGATCACCGCCCATTCGTTGCGCCTGCCGCCGCCGACCAGATAGGTATTGGTGCCGGGGCCCGTCATCGCGTTGCCGTTGTCCGCGGTCACGCGCCAGACGCGGTCGGACAGCCGCACCGGCACACCCGGTTCGAGGGCGTAGCGCCCATGGCCGGCACCGTCGGGATCGATGCGCGCGATCTCGGCATAGGGAGGCTCGTCGGGCTGCACCGGGCGCACGCCCTTGGGGCCATTGGCCAGCCTCGGCATGATCAGCGCGATCTCGCGCAGCCCTTGCGCGTAGTCGAAGCAGGCCTGCGCGGTCGGGAAATGCGCGATCGACGCCAGCATGCGCCGCGTCACGTTGACCAGCGTCATGCCGCTGTCCGGCGCGATCGCTTCCGACGGACGCACCCAGCGATGGTCGACCGCCTCGACGCCGTCGTGCATCGCGCTCTGGCCAGGCGGCAGCACCGCGACGAAGAAGCGCGTGTCGAAACGCTTGGGCAGGCCCGGCGGCGTCAGCCAGTGGCTGATATAGGCCATCTTGTCCATCGCCAGCCGCAGCTCGAAGCGGCGGCAGACCTCGGCGATGCCGGGGCCGCCGTAGCGCACCGCCTCGCGCAGCCAGGCCAGTTGCGCGTCGTCGAAGCGTTCGAGCGCCACCATCTCGCCGTCGCGCTGGTAGGCGAACAGCAGGCCCGCCTCCTCGCAGCATTCGCGCACCGCGCACAGGTAGAAGTCGAGCCCGCCCGCGGGCAAACGCAGCCGCGCGCTGGCGGCGGCGTCATCGAGTCCCTCGCACAGCCCGTGCAGCTGGTTGTCCTGCGGATCGAGCGTGCCGCCGGGAAACACATAGGCGCCACTGCTGCGATCGTCCTGGCGTTCGGGCCGGCGCACCAGCAGCACTTCCATGCCGGCGGCGCCGTCGCGCAGCACCAGCACGCTGGCCGCATGGCGCAGCGACGGCGCGCGCGGGCGCGCCGCCGGCGCAGCAGATGAGGCGCCGGCAGCGGCGTCCGGGGTGGGATTCGATGGATTCATACGGGTCGGAACGGATAGGCGAGAGGCGCGCGGAAACCGCTTGAATGCGGTGCGGGCCGTCATCGGATCGCCCTAGTGTAAGGGCAAGCGTCGCAGCGGTCATGGCGCACTGCGCCAGGGAAACGGCAGCACTGTGCGGTCACCGGCCGCGGCGGTGGGCCGGTTCCGACGGCTCGTCTTACGCGCGAAGGCGAGGACCCAGCGGCTTTCGCCGACGATCAGAACGCCGGCGACGAAGCCGGCGGCCCGCTGGTGTCCGGGTTGCCGGGGCTGCCGGGTGCGCCGGGGCGGGCGGTGCGCGCCATCCGCGCCCGGTCCTCGGCGGCCTCGCGCTGTTCGGCATCCCGCCTTTCGTTGTCGGCCGCGGCCTCGGCGGCGGCATCGCCGCCGGTCTCCTTGCTGTCGTTGATGCGCTGCCGATAGAAGCGCCGGATGATCTGCTGCGCCACCGGCAGCCGCCCGCCCACCGGCGCGGGGAAACGCACGATCGCATCGAGCCGGTCGGTGCCGACCGGTTCGAACATCACGCGCGGCGCGAACTGCGACAGGTCCAGGAAACGCGTATCGCCATAGCGGCGCAGGCTCTGGCCCGCGGCCTCGAGAAACGGCTCGCAGGCCTGCTGCGCGATGTCGAGCAGCTCCGCCTCGATGCGGTCCGGGTCGCACTGCGCCGCCAGCGGAATGCGCACGGTGTCCAGCGTGTATTTGCCGGCCTGCGAGTGGTTGCGCACCGCGACGGTCAGCAGCAGGCTGTTGGGCACCTGCACCGTGAAGCCGGTGAACTGCCGAGTCGGCGCGACCTCGACCAGCGTGGTCGTCAGCGCGTCCATGTCGATGACCTCGCCGGCGTACTGGCCGATCTCGACCAGATCGCCGAGCTGGAACGGGCGCGCGATCATCCGCATGAACGCGCCGAGGAAGCACATCACCAGCTCCTTGCCGGAGATCATCAGCGCGGCGGCAAAGGCGGCCAGCGAGATCGCGACGCTCTTCAGTTCGGAGACCCAGATGCCGAGCAGCAGCAGGAAGGCCACCGCGCCGATCAGATTGCGCGAGGCCACGGTCCAGGTGCGATAGCTGCGCAGATTGTCGCGGTCCGCCAACTGACGCGAGACGAAGAAGCGGTTGCTCAGCTTGACCAGCAGCACGCCCATCAGGACGATGAGCACGCTCAGCACGATATGCAGCAGGATGCTGTCGTTGAAATCGAGGTTCAGCTTCATGGTGTCGGGACCGCGGCGCATCGGGGCACCGCCAGGCCACGCGGGCAGGGAAGCCACGATTCTACCGAGTTGGCGGCCCGGCTATCCCGCCGGCGGGTTTTCTTATAGGATGCCGCCCCATTGCTGGCCTTCCTGTGTTCACCATGACCGCTTCCCAAGACTCGCGCGGCGCCGGCGTCGGCGTCGACAGCGACACCGCCTCGGGCGCCGCCGCGCCGCGCCTGCAGCGCAAGCTGCGGGCCCGCCATCTGAGCATGATCGCCATCGGCGGCTCGATCGGTACCGGGTTGTTCGTCGCCTCCGGCGCGACCATCGCCCAGGCCGGGCCGGGCGGCGCGCTGGCCGCGTATCTGCTGATCGGCGCGATGGTCTACTTCCTGATGACCAGCCTGGGCGAACTGGCCGCCTACATGCCGGTGGCCGGCTCGTTCTCGACCTACGGTTCCATGTATGTCGACGAGGGCTTCGGCTTCGCGCTCGGCTGGAACTACTGGTACAACTGGGCGGTGACGATCGCCGTGGAGCTGGCAGCGGCGCAGCTGGTGATGCAGTACTGGTTCCCCGATACGCCGGGCGTGCTGTGGAGCGGACTGTTCCTCGCGCTGATGTTCGGGCTCAACGCGATCTCGGTGCGCGGCTTCGGCGAGGCCGAATACTGGTGCTCGCTCGTCAAGGTGGTGACCGTGATCGCGTTCATCGCGATCGGCACGCTGATGATCTTCGGCATCCTGCGCGGCGACGTGCCGGCGAGCCTGGCCAACCTGACGCTGGGCGATGCGCCCTTCGTCGGCGGCCTGCCCGCGATGATCGGCGTGGCGATGATCGCCGGCTTCTCGTTCCAGGGCACCGAGCTGATCGGCGTCGCCGCCGGCGAATCGGCCGACCCGGCGCGCAATATTCCGCGCGCGGTGCGGCAGGTGTTCTGGCGCATCCTGCTGTTCTATGTGCTGGCCATCGCGGTGATCGGCGTGCTGATCCCCTATACCGATCCGAGCCTGCTCAAGAGCGATGTGCAGACCATCGGCGTCAGCCCGTTCACGCTGGTGTTCCGCAATGCCGGGCTGGCCTTCGCCGCCGGCCTGATGAACGCGGTGATCCTGACGGCGGTGCTGTCGGCCGGCAATTCGGGCATGTATGCCTCGACGCGAATGCTCTACAACCTGGCGACCGAGGGCCGCGCGCCGCGCGTGTTTGGCCGGCTGACGCGCCACGGCGTGCCGATGCCCGCGCTGCTGGCCACCACCGCGGTCGGCGCGCTGTGCTTCCTGACCTCGCTGTTCGAGAGCAAGGCGGTCTACCTGTGGCTGCTGAGCCTGTCCGGCATGACCGGCTTCATCGCATGGCTGGGCATCGCCATCAGCCACTACCGCTTCCGCAAGGGCTGGATGCGGCGTGGCCTGGATCTGTCGCGGCTGCCGTACCGCTCGCCGTTCTTCCCGTACGGTCCGATCTTCGCGTTCGTGCTGTGTCTGGTGATCGCGCTGGGACAGAACTACCAGGCCTTCCTCGACGGCAATATCGACTGGTGGTCGGTGGCCGCGACCTATATCGGCATTCCGATCTTCCTGGCGATCTGGCTCGGCTACCGGTGGACGCGCAAGACGCGTTTCGTCAGGTACGAGGACATGCGGTTTCCCGGCATGGAATGAGCGATCGTTCGAACGCCATTTCGTCGTTCCCGCGAAAGCGGGCACCCAGCGACGTTCGAAGCCACTGGGTCCCCGCCTTCGCGGGGACGACAGACGTCAAGCGAGCGCCCAGGGGTTCCGTTCAGTAGACGTCGCGCCGATAGCGGCCGGTCTCTGCCAGCGTCGCCAGCGTGCGCGCCCCCAGCGCCTCGGCCAGCGCGTCGTTGACGCCGGCGGCCATGCCTTGCAGGCTGCCGCAGACGTAGATCGCGGCACCGGCCGCGACCCATTCGCGGATCTGCGGCGCGGCGGCGCGCACCGCGTCCTGCACGTAGCGCAGCGCAGCGCCGTCGCGCGACCAGGTCTGGTCCAGGCGCGCCAGCGTACCGTCGGCCTGCCATGCCTGCAGTTCTTCCCGATAGAAGGCGTCGTGCGCCGCGCTGCGTTCGCCGAACAGCAGCCAGTTGCGCGCATGACCGGCGGCGGCGCGCGCCTTCAGCAAGGCACGCAGACCGGCCATGCCGGTGCCGTTGCCGATCAGCAGCAGCGGCCGATCGTCGGCCGGTGCGTGGAAGGCACGGTTGGTGCGCACGCGCAGCGCGATGGCGGCGCCAGGCGGCGCGTGCTCGGTCAGCCAGCCCGAAGCGAGACCAAGCCGGCCATCGTCGTGGCGTGTCTGGCGCACCAGCAGTTCGAGACGGCCATCGGCGGGCAGCGAGGCGATCGAATACTCGCGGTGCGGCAGCGGCGGCAGCGCGTCGACCAGGGCCTGCGGGGACAAGCCGCGCATGGCTTCGGCATGCGGCGCGGGCAACGGCATGCGCGTGGCCAGCGCTTCCGCCAGCGGCATCGCCTCGCCATCGCAACGCACCGCTTCGGTGCCGTCGAGGGACAGGTCACGCAGCAGTTGCGCGACCTGCTCGGGCGGCAGGCGCGGGCCGATCTCGGCGATATCGCCGGCCTGCCATTCCAGCGCGGCCGGCGCTTCGGGCTCGAGCGCCAGATGAAAGGCCGGCGCGCCGGCGCTGCCCGGGTTCATCAGCCGGCGTTCCACCAGCCGCCAGCGGCCATAGCGCGGCGCCTCCCAGTCGGCGATCTCGGCGCCGCCGGCCAGCGCCGACAAGTGGTTCTGCCAATGGCGCAGCGCGCCGGTGTCGCCGTTGTCGACCTCGACCAGATCGAACAGCGGCCGCGCCTGCGCCCGTTGCAGCGCCGCGGCCAATGCATGGCCGTAGGCGCAGAAATTCGCGTAGCTGCTGTCGCCCAGCGCGAGGATGCCGTAGCGCAGGCGGCTCAGGCCGTCGCCGCTCGCGGCGGCCAGCTTGCGCGTGAAACCTGCGGCGCTGTCGGGCGCATCGCCCTCGCCCGTGGTGCTGGCCACGAACAGCGCCTGCCGGCAGCGCGTCAGCGCAGACAGATCGAGATCCGCAAACGAGGCGACGCGCACCGGCAAGCCGGCGCGTTGCAGCGCCTGCGCGGTCTGCATCGCCAGTTGTTCGGCAAACCCGGTCTGGCTGGCATAGGCGATCAGCGTCGCATCGTCCGCGGTTGACGCGAAAGCGGCGCTGCGCTGGTGCCGATGGCGATGCAGCGCCAGAATCGCGCCGCAGAAACCCGCGTAGGCCAGCGCGACACCGCTCGCGGTCGGCCATTTGCCCGCGCCGGCAAGCGACAGCGCCAGGCCGGATGCGCCCGCGAGGGCGCTGAGCGCGCTCGCCAGCGAAGGAAGGCCGAATCGTCGTGGCGCGTTCATGCGAGCATCGCCTCGAACGCCGGCGACATGCGTTCGGCAAAGCCGCGCGGCGTTCGCAGCAGCATCCGCGCCGCGATGCCGCGCTGCGTGGCGAACGCCATGCCGGCCTCGGGACCGAGCACCGTCAGCGCGGTCGACAGCGCGTCCGCCATCAAGCATTGCCGATGCAGCACGGTCACCGACGCGAGCGCGTGGCTGACCGGGTAGCCGGTACGGGGATCGAGCGTGTGCGCGTAGCGGCGGCCGCCGCTGTCGAAATAACGACGGTAGTCGCCGGAGGTCGCGGCCGACAGGCCATGCAGCGCCACCACGGTCTGCTCCGCCGCATCGGCAGCACGAAAATCGTCCGCGGCAGGCGGACTTTCGAGTTCGACCCACCACGGCATGCCATCCGGCTTGACGCCCTCGCCGCGCAGCTCGCCGCCGATCTCGACCAGATGATGCGACACGCCGCGCGCCGACAGCCATGCCGATACCGCGTCGACGGCATAGCCCTTGGCGATCGCGCACAGGTCGATCGACACGCCGCCGGGCTGGCGCGCACGCCGCCCTTGCTCGTCGAGCTCGATGCGCGCCCAGCCGCAGCGGGCCCGCGCCGCTTCGACCTCGTCGGCGCCGGGCGGTGCCGCGCGCGGACCGTCGGGGCCGAAGCCCCACAGCGACACCAGCGGCCCCGCGCTCGGGTCGTAGGCGCCGCCGCTGTCGCGCGCGACCGCCAGCCCGGCCCGCAGCACCGAGAAGCAGGCAGGCGGCAACGGCAGCCAGCTGCCGGCTGGCGCGCCGTTGAAGCGGCCGATATCGGAGTCGTCGAGCCAGTTGCTCATCTGCGCGACGATCTGCGCGAGCAGCGCTTCGATGCCGGCTGCGATCGCGGCGGCCTCGCCCTCTTTCCCGTGATCGTCCGCTATCAGGCAACGCACCGACCACGTCGTGCCCATCGTCTGCCCGCCGCATCGATGCAGCACCACCGCGCCCTCAGGCAGTGACGGTGGCGCATCGAAGCGCAGCGGCACCAGCACGCGCCGGGCAGCGAAGGCAGGCGCGGACGCCGGCGCGGACTGCGTGCGAGGCGCCGCGGCGGCGGACATCGGCTGCATCCGGTAAGTCCAATCCGCCGCGCTTACTGCGGCAGCACCTCGAAGGTCGCCATATAGGCCGCGCGGCGTGCCTTGGCGGGCTTCAGCGAGACCTTGTCGTCGCGAACCTCGGCTTCGATCCAGTACATGCCCGGCGACGGCCACTTGACGCTGAACTTGCCGTCGGCATCGGTCTTGACCTTGATCTCGCCAAGCTGGTCGCGATAGCGGTTACCGCCCGGCACCACTTCGACTTCCACATTGGCCGCCGGCTTGCCGTCGAGCAGCAGCCGGAAGTTGGCCGGCTCGCCCGCGAACAGATCGTTCGGATGGGTGACCGGCGCCAGCTCCAGCCCGCGGCCGGTGGTCTTCAACGCCTGGGTGGTCGGCTTGCCGGCGGTCACGAAAGTCTCGAGCCGGCTCTCCGACTGGGTCACCTGCAGCTCCTGCGCGTTGGCCGGCACCTTCTGCGCGAAATCCTCGGCCGAGCCGCGCCAGCGCTTGGTCTGGCCGTTCTCCTTGTAGCTGGCGAACAGGCCATTGTTGACCACGGCCAGCTTGTAGGTGCCCGGCGCGGTCAGATGCACGTCGAAGGTGCTGCGATAGCGGCCGGTGCTCTGGTTCTCGGCCTTGGCCGGGCTGCCGTCCGGCGCGCTGACCCTGAGGTTGTCCAGCCGCAGCGGGAAATGCTCGAAGTAGAACAGGTCGTTGGACACGGCCGCGTCGACGGTGACCCACGGGTCGCTGCCCGACAGCACGGTGGCCGACGGCAGCAGCCATTGGCGGTGGGCGTGCGCCGACAGCGGCAGCAGCGCAACCAGGGCGAGCGCGGACAGCCTGGCGCAGAGGGACATTGGGGACATTGGGTACATCGCGGAACGGTTCATCGAGGGCTCCAGGGCACGGGATCGGAAAGCGTCGAAAGGAATGCGGCGGACAGCGGCGCAGCGCGCGCCGCTCATGGCTTCAGGCTGACGGTGACGGCGCCCAGCTCGTGCTGGCCCTTCGCCTGCGCGGACCCGGCACCGGATTTGGCACCGGATTTGGCATCGGATTTGGCACCTTCAGGCGGCCAGGCGAACGGCACGCGGACCAGCTCGCGGCCACCGACCTCGCGCGCGGCCTCGACCACCAGCTGGTATTCGCCGGCCGGCAGCTTCGCCAGCGGCGCCTTGCCGTCGGTGAAGGTCACGGTGTGTTCGCCCGGCGCGCGCGTCGCGCCGGAGATGCCATCGGCCGGCATCTGCAGGTCGCGGCCGGCCTTGCGCCACCACTGGCGCATGTCCTTCAGCCACTTGGTGCCCTCGGCGTCCTTCAGCTTGACGTCGTACCAGACCGACAGCGTCGCGACCGGGGTCTGGTCGGCGCGCTCCAGCCACATCGCCACATAGGGGCGGTGATATTCGGCGACGCTCAGGCGCGGGATCTCGACCTTGACCTGGATCTCCGCGCCCGCGGCGGGCGTGGCGAACGACATCGCGGCCAGGCCGGTCAGGCCGCCCAGGCCGGTCATGGAGACGCTAAGCAAACGACGCATACAGGAACCTCGTCAATGGATAAACAGGATGGCCAGCAGCAGCGGGGCGACCAGCCCCAGGCCGACCAGCGGCCAGGTGGCGACGCGCCCACCGGCGTGCAGCTTCAGCAGGAACAGCCCGGTCACGCAGAACACCAGGCAGGCGAACGCGAACACGTCCAGGAAGAGGCTCCAGGCGCCACCGGTATTGCGGCCCTTGTGCAGATCGTTCAGATAGGAGATCCAGCCGCGCGTGGTCAGTTCGTACTGCGCCCCGCCGCTGTCCAGCGCGATGCTGACCCAGCCATCGCCACCGGGCCGCGGCAGCGCCACGTAGATTTCGTCGGCGGACCATTCGGCCTCGCGCCCCTGCGCGTCGATATCGAATTCGCGCCGCAGCCAGTCCGCCAGCTCCGCGGGGACCGGGGCCTTGTCCTGGCCGGCCAGCGCCGCTTCCCGGGCCTGCAACGCCGCCAGCACCGGGGCCGGTACCTCGGCAGTGCGGCTGACGACCTTTGGCTCGGCCTCGATCTGGCCGGCATGATTCAGCGTGAAGCCCGTCACGGCGAACAGCAGCATGCCGATCAGGCAGAGCGCGGAGCTGATCCAGTGCCATTGGTGCAGATGCTTGAGCCAGAACGCCCGGCGTTGCTGCGCCGCGCCCAGACGTGTTTCCAGGGGCGGGTCCAGGCGAGGGTCCAGACGGGATTGGGTCATGACTGTGTTCCGGCGCCACTGCGTGTTGCTTGTCGCCGGGGCAATGCGGCGTGCGGGACGGGGCGCAGCGCGCTGCGCGGACGTTGGCCGTCCTCGTGGACCCGTCGCAACGGGAGTTTCAGGAGACCGAAAGAATAATTGTTCTCATTTGGTCCTGCAATCCAGACGTGATCAATCCGTATTACAGCGCATTTCACGCGGACCCACTTTGTAAGTAAGTGCATGTAACTTTACGCGTACGGACACGATTGTGCCGGCATTTGCACTCATGGAAAGCCCTAGGCCGGTCCCGGTCAAGTTTGTCCGCCGGTCCGCCGTTATGCCCCGGACAAACACAATTTTTACGGTGGACCACGGGGAAACACGATGCTGGAACGTCTTAGCTTGAGAAAGAAATTGCTGCTGCCATTGGTGCTCAGCTGGGTGTGCCTGCTGGCGCTGCTGCTGTGGGACGCCTGGCAGATGCGCAACATGCGGCTGGACGAGCGCCGCACCGACCTCGTCCACGTCACCGAAACGGCGCTGTCGGTGGTCAAGGCCTACGAGGCCGAAGCGAAGGCCGGCAAGCTGACGGTCGAGCAGGCCAAGGAATTCGCCGTCGACAAGGTCAAGGCGATGCGCTTTGGCAGCGACGGCTATTTCACGCTGATGCGCTCGGACACCGTGGTGGTGATGCACCCGATCAAGTCGGAGATGAATGGCAAGAGCATGGCCGACTTCAAGGACCCGGCCGGCACCTACCTGTTCCGCGACATCGCCGAGATCGGCAAGGGACCGGGCACCGGCTTCGTCCACTACCTGTGGCCCAAGCCCGGCGCGGAGGCCCCGCAGCCCAAGCTCAGCTATGTCGCCAACTTCAAGCCGTGGGACTGGAACTTCATCTCCGGCGTCTATCTGGACGACATCGACGCGGCCTTCCGCGCCTCGCTGTGGCAATCGCTGGGGCTGCTGCTGGTGATCGGCACGCTGATGAGCCTGGTCGTCATCCGCATCGCCAACGGCCTGCACAAACAGCTTGGCGGTGAGCCGGCGCTCACCTCGCATATCGCCAGCCGGATCGCGGAAGGCGATCTGGCCAGCCCCGTCGAGGTCGCGCCCGGCGACCAGCGCAGCGTGCTGTTCGCGATGGCGCAGATGCAGCAACGGCTGACTGGTGCGATCGGCACCATCCGCGGCTCGGCCGATTCGATCGCCGGCGCCGCCAAGCAGATCGCCGCCGGCAATGCCGACCTGTCGCGGCGCAGCGAGGAACAGGCCGCCTCGCTCGAGGAGACCGCCGCCAGCATGGAGCAACTGACCAGCACCGTGCGCCAGACCGCCGACAACGCCCGGCAGGCCAGCCGGCTTGCCGAAGGCGCGTCCGAGATCGCGGTCCGCGGCGGCGAGATCGTCCATCAGGTGGTGTCGACGATGGGCGAGATCAAGGACGCGTCCGGCAAGGTGGTCGACATCATCGGCGTGATCGAGGGCATCGCCTTCCAGACCAATATCCTGGCGCTGAACGCCGCGGTCGAAGCCGCCCGCGCCGGCGACCAGGGCCGCGGCTTTGCCGTGGTGGCCGGCGAAGTACGCAGCCTCGCCCAGCGCAGCGCCACCGCCGCCAAGGAAATCAAGGCGCTGATCGGCAACTCGGCGCAGCGCGTCGAGGACGGCTCGGCGCTGGTCGAGAACGCCGGCAAGGCGATGGGCGAGATTGTCGAGGCGGTCAAGCGCGTCACCGACCTGATCGGCGAGATGCGCGCCGCCACCGAGGAACAGACCGGCGGCATCGAACAGGTGAACCAGGCCGTCACGCAGATGGACCAGATGGCCCAGCAGAACGCCGCGCTGGTCGAGCAGGCGGCCGCTGCGGCGGCTTCGCTGGAGGACCAGGCCGACGCGCTGCACCGGGCGGTGGGGACGTTCCGGTTGGCGGCTTGATCCGCCCAGAGCGTGGGGTCGGCCCGGTACGTTGAAAGAACCGCTGGGTGACTCTGGATGGCCTGCGGCGTCGTGTGTATAGTCCACGCTCTGCGCTTGACGTGAACCGGTGAACAGCCGGCCCGGCGGGCGCAGGGAATCCAATACGAACAAGGACAGTTGCACACGGCCGCGCGCTCACAAGGCGACGCGAAGCCATCCATCCAGAGGAGCATCATGGCCCGTACCACCACCCTTCACCCCGTCCGCCCGATCGCCGCGCTGCTGCTTTGCGCCGGACTGCTCACCGGCGCAGCCCAAGCTCAAACCGTTGCCGCGCCTGCGGCACCGGCTGCCCCGGCAGCCACCACGGCTGCCGCTGCGACGGCGCCAAGCCAGGCCCGCAAGGCCAATATCGTGATCGTCGGCACCGGCGGCACCATCGCCGGCGCCGGCGCCTCGGCCATCAATACCGCCGCCTACCAGTCGGCGGTGGTGCCGGTCGACAAGATCATCGCGTCGGTGCCGGAGATCTCGAAGGTTGCCAACGTCAAGGGCGAGCAGATCTTCCAGATCGGCTCGGAGAGCTTCAACAACGAGCGCCTGCTCAAGCTGGGCAAGCGCGTGTCGGAACTGCTGAAGCAGCCGGACGTCGACGGCGTCGTGATCACGCACGGCACCGACACCATCGAGGAAACCGCCTACTTCCTGAACCTGACGCTCAAGAGCGACAAGCCGGTGGTGGTGGTCGGCTCGATGCGCCCGGGTACGGCGCTGGGCGCCGACGGCGCGCTGAATCTGTACGACGCGGTGCTGGTCGCCTCAAGCCCCGAGTCGAAGGGCAAGGGCACGCTGGTGGTGCTGAACGACGAGATCCACACGGGCCGAGACGTCACCAAGAGCAATACCTTCAAGACCGAGACCTTCCGCTCGCCGTTCGGCCCGCTGGGCTATGTGGTCGAGGGCCGCACGTCGTACTACCGCCTGCCGGCGCGTCCGCACACCACCGCGACCGAATGGGACATCGACCGCATCGACCGCCTGCCCGAAGTGGCAATCGTCTATGCCTACGGCAACGCGAATCCGGCAAGCGTGGACGCAGCGGTCCGGAACGGCGCCAAGGCGATCGTCTATGCCGGCACCGGCAATGGCAGCGTCGGCGAATACATGGTCGAACCGCTGAAGGCGGCCCGCGCCAAGGGCGTACAGATCATCCGCGCCTCGCGCACCGGCAGCGGCATCGTGATCCGCAACGGCGAGCAGCCCGACGACAAGTACGACTGGGTGGTGGTCGACGACCAGCTGCCGCAGAAGGCGCGCATCCTGGCCGCGCTGGCGCTGACCAAAACGAACGACACGCGCGAGCTGCAGAAGATCTTGTGGAAGTATTGATGCGCTGAGATCCGGATGCTGGACCGTCGGGGGATCGACATCCGCATCCGCAGCATCGGCCATTTCGATCCACCATGCGCCGCCGTCACTCGTCCCATGGGCTTGATGGCGGCGCGAGGCCGATTCCGTTGCGGTCCAGGAATTCCGGCAGCATGTGGAAGCGCAACAAGGGAATCGAGTCTCCTCGCTGGATCAACCGAACTCTGTCGAACACCGCGACACTCGGTTCATTGGCAAACCGCGACGTGAAATAGATACCTTCGATGTGCGGATACGCCTTGTAGATCGCCGAACTCCATAGATTCGGCCCGCGATAGTCCGTCGTTGTCAGCACGCGGTTGTCCATGCCCAGGTGCAGGTGCGGCTTGGTCAGATCAGCCAGGCGCAGCGGCTGGCTCCGCCCGATTGCCAGTGCCGCAATGCTTCGTGTCGATAGCTCTGCTTCATCGAGCAGCAGCGGCAGGAGCTTGCCCTGCAGCCTGTCCCTGATCACTCCCTCCGCCATGCACGCGGCGAAGCTCGGAGAGGCGTACAGCACGCCGAACTCATCATTTGCGGCGTCGAAGCGATAGGGAATGCCGCCCAGCGACTTTCGGGTGTAGTGAATCGGTCCAAAGATCGACCGGTGAATTCGCCATAGCGGCGTTTTGCCGAGATCCAGCTCGATTTCCGGCATCGAGCGCTCTGCCAGATCCGCCGGAGGCAACGGGCAGTCCAGCTCCTCCGCGGTAAAGGCCGACATCAAGCCGCCCCTTGATCGGCGTTGTACCGGCTGAGCGCCGCCTCGACGACCGCGGCTATCGGCCTGGACGCGTCAAGTATCCACGCCATCGGGCTTAGTCCGCCAAGGCCGTCCAGCGCGTTTTGCATAAAGTTGTGCACTACCCAGCAACTGGCATTGGCTTGGACGAAGGGCGCAAGCACGGCGGCAAGGCGCTCCGGCTCCGCGTCGAACTGCCACTGCGGATAGCGCAGACCCCTTTGCTTGCCAGGAGGCACCAGCGCGTAGAGCCGCCCTTTCAATCGCGCTTCGTTGATAGCGCCGTCCGAGCGGCCCGAGTAGATCGAGGCATCACGCAGTGTCAGGTTGTCCGGCTTTTGCAGTTCAGCGAGGGCTTGATGACGGCCCCGGTCACGAGCCGCTTGCAATGAATCGGAACCGCGTTCGATCAGGGCTTCGGCGGCGGCCCGTAGCCAGGTATCGATTTCGGCGGCGCCCGAGTTGACGGCTTGCTGGTCCGGCTGGATGCCACGACGTTGGGCAAGCGACCGAACCCGCTCAAGGACGGCAACGGCGAGGGCCACATAGGGATCGGAGGTCGCGGTCCGATGCAGTACGCGTACTGTCGTGGAAAATCGCTTCGCGGTGCCAACGTCTCTTGCTTCCGTCTTCGCCCTCACCTTATGAGAGAAGGGTTCATGGCGTGGAGGAAGGCTGCCGGTAACCCGTAGCGGCTGTGCCGCATCCGCGTACATCGCCGCACTCTGGTTGAGTATCAGGACATCGCCATAGCGGAACGGGCGGCCGGCATAGAGGGAAGTGCCGTAGGCATATGGATGCCGTACGTTTTCTGACGGTTCTCCGTGGCCGCTCCTATATCGGGTGCGATAGATCTTCATCGGACAGCCTTTTGATCGGACAGTGACGCTACATATCGGCGATCCTACTTCATGAACTTCATGAAGACAACACGCGCTCCAGGCACGCCAGACATCGACAGCGTGCTGCAAATGTAACAGTATGTTTCCCCTCATCGATCAATGCTTGTAATGCGATCGATTCTCATTTACTATCGCATCACTGTCTGACGACGCCGACACCTGAGTATCAGGACCGAAGCGCAGACCAGCCGGTGGCGCGACACCAGCGCCTGCCGCAAGAATTCCGCGACGTCGCCTGGCGGCGTCCGACAACCGTCTTTTGTGGGGACCGCTCCGTACCGCGGAGCGTTTGGCAGTAGCCAGTCGCCGGAGGATCAGGGAAGCAACCAGACCCCGCTTTCTTGATCGCCAAACTTCGTCGGCAAGCAAAGCCACCTTTTTATTCCTGGCGCCGTGCCCTGCACGGCGTGTCTTTCCGGGCGCCCGGCCAGGGCGCGGCAGCCGGAACATCCGTCGCCCGGCGCGCGTTCCGCGCCGGCGCATCGAGCGCCCTCCTCTGACTGTCCGCCGCTTCCCATGCCAGCCCACCTGATGGAGCTTCGCGATGGAACGCCTGTTCAAGCCATTGACCGAACTGAAACGCATCCTGGCGCGGCAGTTGCGCGAGCAGCCGGGTTGCCACGATTGCCAGTTGCGCGCGGTGTGCGTGCACCGGCCCGACCATACCGGCTGCAACTGGAGCGCCGAGGTCGATTTCCCCGGTCGGTGCGATGACGATGCCGTGCGCGACCTGCCGCATGCCCGGCAGGTCATCATGCTGGTGCGCGAGCGCTACAACGTTGCCGCCGGTCTTGCGGGACATGGCAGTCGCGAGGCCGGCGCCGCCGCGGCCTGGGCCGCCGGCCGCCAACTCACGCGATGACCGTTCACCGCCCGATCATGGCCGCCCCGCGGCCGGCACCGCCGGCACCGCCGCCGGCCTCAACACCAGCCACAACGCCACGCCGATCAGCGCCCCGCCCACCGCGTGGGCCCAGGACAGCGACTCGCCCAGAAACACGGCGCCCCAGACAATGCCGAACGGCGGAATCAGAAAGGTCACGCTGAGCGCGCGCACCGGTCCGATATCGGCGATCAGCCGGAAATACAGGATGTAGGCGAGCGCGGTGCAGACAATGCCGAGCGCTGCCATCGCCGCCCAGACGCCGGCGCTTGCGGCCGGCAGCGTGTTCTCGCGGACAAGCGCCGCCACGCAAAACGGCAGCAGGAACAGTGTCGCGCCGACCATGCTCCCCGCCGCCACCAGCCTCGCATCGAGCCCGCCCTGCTGGCCAATCCAGCGGCGCGTCAGAAAGCCGGCCAGCCCATAGCAGGCGGTCGCAGCAAGACAAGCGAGAGCGCCGAGGAGCACCTCCATGCTGAACGCGACCGGGCCGGTCCGCGTCAACACCGCCACGCCGGCCACGCCGATCAATACGCCCGCGGCCTTGGCCAGCGTCATCCGTTCGGCAAAGAACAACGCGCCGATCAGCACGCCCATCAGCGGCGTCATCGCGTTGAACACCGCCGAATAACCGGCCGGCAGCCACAGCGCGGCAACCGAGTACATCACGAAGGGAATGCCGGAGTTGATCGCGCCCAGCATCATCACGCGGACCCATTTGCCACGCATATCCCAGCGGATACGCAGTACGGCAAGGATCGCGGCCAATGCCAGCGCACCAATGACCACGCGCACGAAGGCCGCGGTCAGCGGGCCAAGCACCGGCGCGCCGACACGAATGAACAGGAAGCTGGCGCCCCAGATGGCGGACAGCGAGAGCAGACGGAGGAAATCGGCGGGGGTCATGACGGGATCGGCGCTCGTGGCGTCCGGTACAGGCGCGCGGATGTGCGCAGATGGCCGGATTTGACGCGCGTCGCGGCCCAATGGCAAGCCGTTTTCGGACATCCGCATGGTCCCGGCGTCCGCTCTGCCGATGTAACGACGCAACTGTTGCGCGACGGCATCAGCTTGACCCCACAAGAGAAAGGGTAAATATTACAAGCAGTGACAAAACGCCTTAAGTGAAATTAAACTCTGACCTGCGCCAGAGTTAATTGACCCCTCCGACGCATTCCCGACGAGCCGCCAGGCAACTGGCGGCTTCTTTTTTTGGTGCGGCGGCACCGCGGTCGCGAACCGGCGGCATGCCGGGACAAAAACGTACCCGTTTCTGCGGGCGCACCGCCGACACGTGGTCGCTAGACGGCCTGTACCACCACGCCCCGCTCGCAGCGCGCGATCAGCTCCGCCAGCGGCACGCCGGCGCCGAACAGAAAGCCCTGCACCGCGTCGCAGCCCTGTTCCCGCAGGAAGCGGAACTGGTCGGCGGTTTCCACGCCTTCGGCCACGACCTGCAGCCGCAACTGATGGCCGAGCGCGATGATCGCCGCGACCACGGCCCGGTCCTCGCCATTGCCGTCGCCCTCGGCGAGATTGGCGACGAAGGAACGGTCGATCTTCAGCTTGTTGATCGGCAGCCGCGTCAGATAGCTCAACCCCGAATAGCCGGTACCGAAGTCGTCGATCGACAGGCCCACGCCGAGCGCGCGAATGCCACGGAAGGCGTCGATCGTCTGCGGAGTACCCTCGATCAGGATACCCTCGGTGACCTCGATCGCCAGATTGCGGGCCGGCAGGCCGCTTTCGCGCAGGCAGCGATCGACCAGCGCGGGGAAGTCCTCTTGCTGCAGGTGCGGCGGCGAGATATTGACCGCGACCTCCAGGTCAACGCCGGTGCGCATCCGCAGCGTCTGGATCTCGCGGCACGCGGTGGCCAACACCCATTCGCTGATCGGCACGATCAGCCCGCACTGCTCGGCGATCGGGATGAACTGGGCCGGCTGCATCGCGCCACGTTCGGGGGTGTGCCACGAGATCAGCGTCTCGACGCCAACGATGCGCTGGCTGGCGGTATCGACCAGGGGCTGATAGCGCAGCGTGAATTCCTGCTCGGCCAGCGCCCGCCGCAGCAGGCCCTCGATGGTGAAGCGGGCCAGCGACGCCTCCTTCATGTCAGGCGAGAAGCGGCGCACCTGGCCGCGGCCGCCTTGCTTGGCCGCATGCAGCGCCGCATCGGCCGCCTGCAACAGGTCGGCGACGGTATTGCCGTCGTTCGGAAACAGCGCCATGCCGATCGACGGCACCACCCGCAGCCTGACGCCGCCCAGCCGCAATTCCTCCGACAGCCGCGCGACGATCTTGGCGGCCGCCAGTTCCGCCTCGCTGTCGTCGGCAATGTCCGACAACACCACCGCAAACTCGTCGCCATCCATCCGCGCCGCCAGATCGGCGCGGCGCACGGCGGCGCGCAGCCGGTCCGCCATGGTGCGCAACACGTCGTCGCCGACATGGTGGCCCAGCGAATCGTTGATGCGCTTGAACTGGTCCAGATCGATCAGCAGCAGCGCGACCCGGCCATTGCGGGCGCCGATCGCCTGCAGCAACGCGTCGGCGCGTCCGCTCAGATAGTCGCGGTTGGGCAGGCCGGTCAGCGTGTCGTGGTGCGCGAGGTGATCGATATAGGCATCGGCGCGCCGGCGCTCGGTCAGGTCATGGGCGATCGCCAGATAGCCGCCGGCACCGTCCTGCCGGGACTGGCCGGACTGGCCTGACTGGCCGTGGCGCTTGCCGGCATCGCCGCCCGGGTCGGACAGCGGCAACAGCGTCAATTGCACTGGTAGCGTCGAGCCACCCTTGCGGATGTAGTGCCAGGTGTGCTCGTCGACCAGCCCGAGGCGGGGCTTGGCGATCAGCGCTTCGAAACCGGGGGCGACCGGCTGGCCGAGCTCGGCGGACAGGGCACGGGCACGCGCGGCCAGTTCGCCCGGCTCGTGCAGCGCGCTGTATGGAATGCGTCCGACCAGTTCGTGCGCCTGGTACCAGAGCATCTGCTCGCCGGGCCGGTTGATCGACGTGATGGTGCCGTGCCCGTCGAAAGCGATCACGCAGATCGGTGCATGGTCGAGCAGGCGTGCATGCCGCTGCGCCACCACATCGGCCGCCTGCCTGGCGCGTTCGGCGCCGCGGCGCCGCGCGGCCAGATGCCACGCCAGCCAGCCGAGCAGCGCGGTACCGAGCGCGCCGGCCGCGATCACCAGCGGCACGGGCGCACCGGGCCCCCCTTCCTCGAACGCGGCCAGCGTGGTCGCGCGTACGGTCCAGGTCTGGCCGCCGAACGTCAGCTCGCGATCGAGCTGGCGCAGCGGATGCGAATGGTTGCGGGGGGCCGCCTCGCCGCCTGCCCGGGCCAGCAGCAAGGTATCGGCGGCGGAGGGCCGCCCCTGATACAGCGACAGCGACAGCCTGCCGCCATGAACCGCCGCCGCGTCGGCCATCAGGTCGCCGAGCCGGTAGGCCGCATAGACATAGCCGAGCAGGGCCTGCCGGCGCTCCTCCACCGAATTGACCGGCATGCCGTTGCGGTAGACCGGCAGATACAGCACCGCACCCTGCGCCGCGACGCTGCGATGCGCCTCGCGCAGCAGCGCCACGCGCGGCGTCATGCGCGCCTGCATCGAATCGCGCGCCGCTTCCGCGGTGGCCCGGCGTGCCGGATCGGACAGGTGATCGAAGCCGAGCGCGCCCAGCGTGCGGCCGGCGAAGGGCTCGACATAGACGCCCGGCGCGTAGACCTCGCGCTCGCCCCGTGGGAACACGTCGAAGGCGGGCAGGCCCTCGGCGCGAACCGATTCGACCAGCGCGTCGAGCGCGGAGGCCTGCGTCAACCTGGCATAACCGACCGAATGGATGCCGGGGGGCAGATCGTCGACCTGGGTCGCCAGCATATAAGCCCGCCATTGGTCGCGCGTCGTGTCGGGGTCGGCCGCCAGCAGGCCGCTGGCGCCGCGCAGCAGGCGCTCGCCGGTGTCGAGCCGCTGGCGCACTGCCATCACGCTCGCCGACAGCATCGCATCGAGCCGCTGGGCGGCGGCACGTTCGCTCCACGCGGCGGTCTGCACGGCGGCCGCGGCGGTGACGCAAGCGCCGGCGGCCACGACCAGCAAAGCCAGGACGGCGGGAGGAAGCGAAGGCAGTTTCATCGCAATAGCATGGCGGGGCCGTGCGGCCTGGATAGGAGCGGCGCAGCTTGGCGCCAAGGTCGTGACCGGCACCGATGCCGCTGGCGTCCAGGCTCGGATCACGGCTTGGACTATACCGCGCCAAATGCACTTTGCGACAGCGGGACAGGCCGTGCGCCGCGACTCGCACCATGCCGCTCGATGTGATACGGTGACGCCTACGGAACCCGCCGACCCGGGGAATGCCCTTGCGGGCACGCATGAACCGTCCCCCCTTGCTCGACGACTCGCCCAACGCACCGCCGCACGTAGCGCTGAAACGACCGCCCGATACACCGAACGACGATCGCCGCGAGGACCCGGCCACGGCCACGACGCGTCGTCCCCGGTTCGCGCTGTCGTTGACGACGCGCATCGCGCTGGTCACCGCGGGTCTGTCGACCGTGCTCGGCGCCGCCCTCGTGGTGGGCTCGCTGAAATCGGCCCATGACGACCTGCGTGACGCACTGCAGGCGCAACAGGATTCCGTCGTCAAGCTGACGGCGGAGCAGCTCGATTCCGCGGTCAACGATCGCCTGATCCTGCTCGAGCACCTCGCCCCGCAATTCAAGTCGATGATGGACGCGCCGGCCGCGCAGCTGCAGGCCATGCTCAGCCGCACCATTCCGATTCCCGGTACCTTCAACAGCGCCGTCGTGGTCGATGCCAGGGGCATGCTGCTGGCCCGCGACGGCACCCTGGTGTCGGTCGCGGACCGCACCTACTTCCGCGAGGCCGCGCGCACCCTGGCGCCGGTGATCAGCCCGCCGATCCGCGCCCGCGCCGACGGTTCGGTCGGCGTGCTGCTGGCCGTGCCGATCGTCTCGGACGACAAGACCTTCCTGGGCCTGGTCGGCGGCTGGATCGACCTGGCGCGCTCGAACTTCCTGGTGGAAGTGCCGCACAGCCCGATCGCCAGCACCGGCTTCTATTGCCTGGTATCGGCCGGCGCGCAGCCGGTCTACGTGCAACACCGGCTGCAGCAGCAGGTCGGGCGGCCGGCGCGCGCGCAGGGAGAGACCTGCGGCGTGCAGGCACAGCCGGCGACCCTGGAGTTCCTGACACCGCGCGAGCCGGTCATCGCACGCTATCTGATGGCGACCACCGGTTGGGAACTGGTCGCCGTGCTGCCGGCCAAGGAGGCCTTCCAGCCGCTGCACGCGATGCAGCAGCGCTTCCTGTTGTGGTCGGCGGTCGCGGTGGGATTGGCGGCGGTGCTGAACTGGTTCGCGGTGCACTGGATGTTCGCGCCGCTGGCGCAGCTGCGGCGCGTGGTGCGCGACAGCGCGCGCGACCTGTCGGCCTACGAGCGGCTGTCGACCCATCGCCATGACGAGATCGGCGTGCTGGCGCGCGCGTTCGCCCGGCTGATGCGCGACGTGCGCGAGCGCCGCGAACAGCTGCACCGCAGCGAAACGCGTCTGCGCGCGGTCACCGACACGCTGCCGTCGCTGCTGGCGTTCATCGACACCGACGAGCGCTACGTCTTCAACAACCTCGCCTACGAGCGCACCTTCGGCATTCCGCTCGACCAGCTGCGCGGCATGACGCTGCGCGAACTGCTGGGCGAGGCGCGCTACGCCCGCATCCAGCCGTATCTGCAGCAGGCGCTGGCCGGCGCCGCGGTCACCTTCGAGACCGAGTTCCACGATCCCGACTACCACTGCACCGAAACCAATTTCCGGCCCGAGTGGAGCGCCGATGGCAGCCGCGTCGAGGGCGTGCATGTCCATGTGCAGGACATCACCGCGCGCAAGCTCGAGACGCTGCGGCTCGCGCAGATCTCGCGCCTGGACCACCTGACGCAGCTGCTGAACCGCAGCGCGTTCGAGACGCGGCTGGCCGAGGCGATGGCGCGCAGCCGCTCGCAGGACCGGCTGATGGCGCTGCTGTATCTGGACATGGACCGCTTCAAGGCGGTCAACGACCACTATGGCCACGCGGCCGGCGACCAGTTGCTGCAGAGCTTTGCCAAGCGCGTGCAGCGCTGCGTGCGCGAGCGCGATGCGGTGGCGCGGCTGGGCGGCGACGAGTTCGCCATCGTGATGGAGGACATCGACCGGCCCGATGTCGCGGTGCGCGTCGCCGGCGCGATCCTGCATGCGGTGGGCCGCCGCTTCTTCATCGAGGGCGCCTTCGTCGACGTCAATGTCAGCATCGGCATCGCGCTGTACCAGGGCGCGCCGATGACATGGCAGCAGCTGGCCAAGGAGGCCGATGCGCTGCTGTACCGCGCCAAGGACGCCGGACGCGGCCGCTTCGAGATCGGCCCGCCCGAGCTGGCGAACCGATCGCGGGAGGCGCGCCCGTAGGCCGGCTTGCGCGCCGGCGCGGCGTCGGCAGTCCCGGCGGCGTATCCTAGAAGGCCGATCCGCATCGTTCGTTCACAGGAGCCAGTCATGTCAGACCAGCAGCCCCCAGCGACCCGCATCGAACAGGACAGCCTGGGCCAGGTACCCGTCCCCGCCGACCACCTGTGGGGCGCGCAGACCGAGCGCTCACGCCAGAACTTCCGCATCGGCAACGAGAAGATGCCGCCCGCGCTGATCGAGGCGTTTGCGATCCTGAAGCTGTGCGCGGCGCGTGCGAACCGCGAGCTGAACGTGCTCGACGCGGGGCTGGCGCAGGCGATCGAACAGGCCGCCGAGGAGATCATCGCCGGCCAGTGGCCCGACGAGTTTCCGCTGTCGGTCTGGCAGACCGGCTCGGGCACGCAGACCAACATGAACCTGAACGAGGTGATCGCCAATCGTGCGATCCAGCTGCTCGGCGGCGAGGTCGGCAGCAAGCGTCCGGTTCATCCCAACGACCACGTCAACGCGAGCCAGTCGTCCAACGACAGCTTCCCGACCGCGATGCATATCGCCGCCGCGCGCGCGGTGCAGCGCCAGCTGCTGCCGGCGCTGGAGACGTTGCAGAAGACGCTGGGCAGCAAGGTCGAGGCCTTCGCCGACATCGTCAAGGTCGGCCGCACCCATCTGCAGGATGCGGTGCCGCTGACGCTGGGCCAGGAGTTCTCCGGTTACCAGGCGCAGGTCGCCGATGCGCAGGCGCGGCTGCACCAGGCCGTGCTGCGCGCGATGCCGGTGCCCCAGGGCGGCACCGCGGTCGGCACCGGCCTGAATGCGCCCGCCGGCTTTGCCGCCGCCTTCGCGCGCGCGCTGGCCGACTACACGGGCCTGCCGTTCGAACCGGCGGCCAACCGCTACGCGCTGCAGGCCGCGCACGACGCGCTCGCCGATCTGTCCGGCGCGCTGAACACCACGGCCTCCTCCTTCCTGAAGATCGCGCGCGATTTCATGCTGCTCGGTTCCGGCCCGCGCGCGGGCTTTGCCGAACTGCAGCTGCCGGCCAACGAGCCGGGCTCGTCGATCATGCCGGGCAAGGTCAACCCGACCCAGGCCGAGGCGCTGGCGATGGTCTGCTGCCGCGTGATCGGCAACCACACCACGATCACGCTGGCCAACGGCCTCGGCACGCTGGAGCTGAACGCCTACAAGCCGGTCATCGTTTACAGCCTGCTGCAGTCGGTTACACTGCTGGCCGACGCGGCGGCCAGCTTCGCCGAACACATGGTGGCCGGCGTCGAAGCCGACCGGGCGCGCATCGCCGAGCTGCTCGAGCGATCGCTGATGCCGGTCACCGCGCTGAACCCGCATATCGGCTACGACAAGGCCGCCGAGATCGCCAAGCTGGCCGTGGCCCGCAACCTGTCGCTGCGCGAGGCGGCAATCGCCTCGGGCCATGTCACCGCCGAGCAGTTCGAACAATGGATCGATCTGAAGGGGATGACGCGCGAGGTGTAGCGTCAGCGCACCGGTGCTGGCGGCCACGTCCACGACGGCGCATGCGGCCGCCCACACATTGAACGACCCATCGACCGGCCCCGCGGCACCGCGGCGGCCGGCGACAAACCCGCTCCAGACGGGCCGACGACGATCGGGGTAACAACGATCGCATTGACGAGATGATTCCTGCTCCCATTCCCGCCGATGACCCGCGGCGCCTCGACGCGCTGTATTCGCTGAACCTCCTCGACACCGCCGCCGAAGAGCGCTTCGACCGGCTGACACGCCTGGCCACGCGGCTGTTCGACGTGCCGATCGCGCTGGTCAGCCTGGTCGACGCCAGGCGGCAATGGTTCAAGTCCTCATTCGGCCTGGCCGTACGCGAAACGCCGCGCGAGCAATCATTCTGCGGCCACGCGATCCTGCGCGACGATCTGCTGATCGTGCCCGATGCGCTGCAGGACCAGCGCTTTCACGACAACCCGCTGGTCACGGGCGCGCCCGGCGTGCGCTTCTATGCCGGCTGCCCGCTCGCGGTACGCGGCGGCGCCAAGGTCGGCACGCTGTGCCTGATCGACACCGCGCCGCGCGAGTTCGACAAGGACGACCAGGCGCTGCTGCACGATCTGGGGCGCCTGGCCGAGCAGGAGCTGGAGTCGGCGCAACTGGCGTCGATGGATGACCTGACGATGCTGTCGAACCGGCGCGGCTTCTCGGCGCTGGCGCAGCATGCGCTGGCGGTCTGCCAGCGCCAGCGGATGCCGGCCACGCTGCTGTTCTTCGACATGGATGGCTTCAAGGCCATCAACGACCGCTTCGGCCACGCGGAGGGCGATCTGGCGCTGGCCGCCTTCGCAGATCAATTGCGCCAGGCGTTCCGGCAGTCCGACCTGATCGGACGGCTCGGCGGCGACGAGTTCGTCGTGCTGCTGGTCGACGCCTGTGCCGACCAGTGCGACGCGATGCTGGCCCGGCTGCGGCAAGGCGTGGAGGCACACAACGCGCAGAGCCAGCGCGGCTATCGGCTCGACTTCAGCGCCGGCGCGGTCGCGTTCGATCCCGCCCGCCATGCGGGCATCGCCGATCTGCTGGCGCAGGCCGATCAGGCGATGTACGCCAACAAGCAGGCCCGCAAGGCGGGGACGCCGCCCGCCGGGCGTCAGTAACTCGCGTTGCGGCCGCCGCCGCGCCGTGTTACTGTCCGCCCATCCAGGAGAAAGCGAGCCTGCCGCGACAGCGCGGCGGCAGCGCTGCCGAAG
Organism: Cupriavidus sp. JZ107; assembly: GCF_053903255.1. Lineage (NCBI taxonomy): Bacteria > Pseudomonadati > Pseudomonadota > Betaproteobacteria > Burkholderiales > Burkholderiaceae > Cupriavidus > Cupriavidus sp. JZ107. Next base: position 2,186,938 of record NZ_CP096480.1, read on the forward strand.
GCGTACCCCCGAAACGCTCAGGTACCGAAGACTGGAGACGACAACGAACTGGAGAGCGCCGCCATCATGATTTGACGATGACGGCCGCCGAAGGGGCAAGCCGGGTCCGGGGCGGACGCGGTGAATCTCTCAGGCAAAAGGACAGTGGGGGCAGCCGGGTTGGCATCGACGATGCCGGCCGGCTGCCCCTTTTTGCATCCTGGAGCCTGAAATGAAAGTCATCGTGATGGGGGCCGGCGTGATCGGCGTGGCCTCGGCGTGGTATCTGTCCAAGGCCGGCCACGAGGTCGTGGTGCTCGAGCGCAATGCCGGCGCGGCACGCGAAACCAGCTTCGGCAATGGCGGCCAGATCTCGGTCAGCCATGCCGAGCCCTGGGCCAACCCGTCGGCGCCGCTGAAGCTGCTCAGCTGGCTGGGACGCGAGGACGCGCCGCTGCTGTTCCGCCTGCGCGCCGACCCGGCGCAATGGTCGTGGGGCCTGAAATTCCTGCGCGAATGTCCGGCCCGGCGTTCCACCCGCAACATGATCCAGCTGCTCAATCTCGGCACCTACAGCCGCGCCAGCCTGCAGGCGCTGCGCGCCGAGACCGGCATCGAGTACGACCACCTGGCCCGGGGCATCCTGCACTTCTATACCAGCCAGAAGGAATTCGACGCGGCAATCGAGCCGGCGCGCATCATGCGCGAGCTCGGCTGCGAGCGCCGCGTGATCGGTCCCGACGAAGTGGTGAAGCTGGAACCCGCGTTGGCGTCGATCGCGCCGCGGCTGGCGGGCGCCACCTACACCAGCGAGGACGAGTCCGGCGACGTGCATCGCTTCACCACCGGACTGGCCGCGCTGTGCGAGGCGCGCGGCGTGCGCTTCCGCTATGGCGTGCGCGTGCAGCGGCTGCTGGCCGAAGGCGGCCGCATGCGTGGGGTCGAGATCGCCGACGAGACCGGCGCGTACACGGTCGAGCAGGCCGACGCCTACGTGCTCGCGCTCGGCAGCTTCAGCCCGATGCTGGCGCGTCCGCTGGGCGTCAAGCTCGACATCTATCCGGCCAAGGGTTATTCGGCCACGCTGCCGGTGCTCGACCCCGAGCGCGCGCCGAGCGTCAGCCTGACCGACGACGAGTACAAGCTGGTGTTCTCGCGGCTGGGCGACCGGCTGCGCATCGCCGGCACCGCCGAGCTCAACGGCTATTCGATGGAGCTGAACCCGGTGCGCTGCGAGGCCATCGTGCGGCGCACGCTGGAGATCTTCCCCGGTGTCAGCCGGCCCGAACTGGCGCGCTACTGGACCGGCCTGCGTCCCGCGACGCCGGGCAACGTGCCGTATATCGGCGCAAGCGCGGTGCAGGGGCTGTACCTGAACACCGGCCATGGCACGCTGGGCTGGACGCACGGCTGCGGCTCGGGACGCGCGATCGCCGAACTGATCAGCGGCCGCGTGCCGGAGGTCGACTTTGGCTTCTGCGGTCCACTGCCGCCGGCGCGGCGGCTCGCGCGGCCAGTCGCGCCGGTGGCTGCCACGCGCGCCGCCGCAACGGAGGCGGCCGAAGTTTGAGGCGCGTCTGATTCAGGTCTGAAACAACGACACCGGCGCGGCATGGCCTCGACATGCGCGCCGGTGTTTTCGTTTCATCGCTGCCGCGCATGCATGGGCGCCGAAGCGTACCCGTTTCTGCGCACTGCGCTCGGCAAGCGTACCCGTTTCTGCGGGCCGCGGTGGCGGCGGCATTGGCCGCCGCATCGACAGCCTCATGGCCAGCCCTACTGCCAGCCTCATTGCCGGCACACAGTGCACCTTGCGGGCCAAAGCCAGGCCCGGGCACGGCATGAATCGGGCGGGCCATCCGCACCGCCACGTGCGAATGCGGGGCCGCACCGTACCCGTTTCTGCGTCGTGCGAACTCCGTCCGATGCCGCGTGGCGTGCCGTGCGTACCCGTTTCTGCGTACACAACATCAGTCGAATCAAGGCTCTCCGATGTCTCGACGTCTCGCCATCGCCGCGCGGATGCCGCCCGCTCGCGCCCCGGCATCAAGCGATGGTATCGACCACACCGCCGTCGACGCGCAACGCGGCGCCGGTCGTCGCCGATGCCTGCGGCGAACAGACATAGACCACCATGTTGGCGACTTCCTCCACCGTGGCCGCGCGCTGAAGGATCGAGCTGGGCCGATGCGCCTTGACGAACTCGGCGGCCGCTTCCTCGATCGACAGCCCTGCCTTGTCGGCATCCTCGCGCAGCATCTCGCGCAAGCCGTCGGACAGCGTTGGCCCTGGCAATACCGCGTTGACCGTGACGCCGGTACCGGTCAGCCGTTTGGCGAGGCCGCGCGACACCGCCAGCTGCGCGGTCTTCGAGAAGCCGTAGTGGATCATGTCCTCCGGCGTGTTCAGCGCCGACTCCGACGAGATGAAGACCACGCGGCCCCAGCCGTTGGCCGCCATCGCGGCCGTATACGCCCGCGCCAGCCGCACGCCGGACATCACGTTGACATCGAAGATGCGGGCCCAGTCCTCGTCGCTCAGTTCGTAGAAATCGCGCGGACCGTAGATGCCGGCGTTGTTGACCAGAATGTCGACCGCCGGCTCCGCGGCCACGATCGCATCGCACCCGTGGGCGCTGCCCACGTCGGCCGCGACGCCGCGCACCGTGGCGCCCGGCACCTCGCGCACCACGTCCGCGATGGCGCCTTCGACGGTGTCCTGCTTGCGGCCATTGACGATGACCGCCGCGCCGCTGCGCGCCAGCCCGATGGCGATGGCCAGCCCGATGCCGGCGGTCGAGGCGGTGACCAGCGCGGTCTTGCCGGTGAGATCGATTTGCATGGGTACCTCCTGAAGCGGGGTGAGATCAGCGAAGAGGACGCAAAGGTTCGGAAAGTCCGAAAGGGTCGGTCAAGCGAGTACGCAGAAACGGGTACGCTTTTCGACAAGAACGTGGCGGCGCGTGAAGGCAGCGGCCTAATCGCGGCCCGTGCCTGACGCGTTGGCGGCCTCGGGAAACACCACCCGCACGCGCAGCCCCGGCTCGTTATCCTCGAGCGACAGCGTGGCGCGATGCACCTGGGCGATCTCGTCGACGATGGCCAGGCCCAGGCCGCTGCCGCCGCTCGGCGCATCGGGCAAGCGATAGAAGCGGTCCAGCACGCGGGCGCGCTGTTCGGGCGGGATGCCGGGACCGTTGTCGGCGACGATCAGCGCGACCCGGCCCGCGTCGCCGCGCTGCACGCGCACGTCGACCTTGCCGCCGGCCGGCACATAACGCAGCGCGTTGTCGATCAGATTGGTCAGCAGGATGCGCAGCGCGTCGGCATCGCCCTGCACGGTCAGCCCGGCCGCGTCTCCAGCGCCAGCATCGCCAGCCTGGCGACGATTGCCACCATCGTCGCCGTCGCCGTCGCCGCTGGCGTCGAGCCCCAGGTCGATATTCCGGTCCAGCGCGGCCTGCGTCATCTCGCCGACCACGGCCGCGGCCAGTTCGCGCAAGGCGACCGGCTGCTGGCCCGCGACGGCCGCGCCCGGCTCGTGACGCGCCAGCGTCAATAACTGCGTCACCAGATGCGTCAGCCGCTCGAGGCCGTCGCGCAGATTGCCCACTGCCTCGCGGCGCGCCGGCTCGCTGTCGGCACGTTCGACCAGCTGCGCCTGCAGCTGCAGCGCCGTCAGCGGCGTGCGCAGCGCGTGCGCGGCATCGGCGATGAACGCGCGCTGCGTGTCGATCGCGTCGGACAGCCGCGCCAGCAGCAGGTTCAGCGCCTCGGTCAGCGGCGCGATCTCGGCCGGCATCTCGGCGACCGCCAGCGGCGACAGCGCGTTGGCATCGCGTTTGCCGACCTGCCGCGCGATCTCGCGCACCGGCCGCAGCCCGCGGCCGACCGCGAGCCAGACCATCCAGCCGAGCAGCGGCAGCAGCAACAGCAGCGGCGCCACCGTGCGCAGCGCCATCCGCGCCGCCACTTCGCGGCGCGCGCTCATCGGCTGCGCGATCTGCACCACGGCCGGCCCGAGCTGCACGCTGTAGATGCGGAACTCGCCGTCGTCGGTGCGGACGTTGGAGAAACCCAGCTCGGCGCGCGGCGGCAGCGACGGCCGCGAGTGCGACAGATAGAGACTGCGGCCGGTACCGTCCCAGATATGGATCACCACATCCTCGTCGGAGCGGAACAGATTGTCGGTGCCGGGCGGCAGCGGCGGCGACAGCGACGGCAGCGCCGGGCCGCTGAACTGGCTCGGCAGCGCGAGCGCGACCTGGCGCATCTGGTAGTCGAACAGCGCGTTGGCCTCCTGCCGCGCCTGCCCGTAGATCAGCGCGGTGGCGGCGGCGATGCCGGCCAGCAGGCCGAGGGCGAGCCACCACAGCAGGGTCCGCTGGATCGATCGCATCAGCGCACGCCCCCTGCCGCGGGATCGGCGCCACCTGGCTCGGCGCTCTCCTCGAGCTTCGGACAGACATAACCGACGCCGCGGATATTGCGGATCAAACCCTGGCCGAACTTCTTGCGCAGCGCGTGGATATAGACCTCGACCGTATTGCTGCCGACCTCGTCGTCCCAGCCGTACAGCTTCTCCTGCAGCTGCGGCACTGACCACACCTTGCCGGGCCGGGCCAGCAACGCCGCCAGCAGCGCGTATTCGCGCGCCGACAGATGGACCGGCTCGCCGGCCAGCGTGACTTCGCGCGTGGCCGGATTGAGCACGATCGCGCCATAGCGGACCAGCGGCTCGGCCCGGCCCTGCGCGCGTCGCGAGAGCGCATGGATGCGCGCCACCAGCTCCTGCAGGTCGAACGGCTTGACCAGATAGTCGTCCGCACCGGCGTTCAGGCCGGCGACCCGATCGGCGACCGCATCGCGCGCGGTCAGGATCAGCACCGGCGTGGCGACGCCGCGCGCGCGCATGCCGGCCAGCACGTCGAGGCCCGAACGGCGCGGCAGGCCGAGATCGAGCAGCACCAGATCGTGCTGCCCTTCGGCCGCGCCGCCGGCGGCGATGCCGGGCGGCTGCGTGGCGGCCGACAGGCCGGCCTCGCCATCGCGCACCCAGTCCACCGCGAAGCCTTCCTGACGCAGCGCGAGCCGCACGGAATCGCCGATCATCGTGTCGTCTTCGATCAGCAGCACGCGCATCGCTTCGCTCCGTTGGTTCGCAATCCGCAAGGCCCGCAGCGGCTCATCGCCGATCGACCGCTTCGGCCAGCGCATGTGCCAGCCCCGGCAGCGCGGGAAACTGCGCGGTGATCACCTGCACCGGCACCGGTTCGAGAAACGCGCGCATGCGTCCCTTGTCGACGAAGCGCGCATTGAAGCTCGACGCCGCCAGCGCCTCAACGAAGCGCGGCACGATGCCACCGCCGATATAGACACCGCCGCGCGCGCCAAGGATCAGCGTCACATCGGCCGCGACCGAACCGAGCAGGCCGCAGAACACGGCCAGCGCACGCTGGCATAGCGCGTCGCCGCGCTGCAAGGCACCCTCGGTGACCTCCGCCGCGGTCAGCGGCACGCGCACGGGCGTACCCGTTTCTGCGGCGAGCGCGGCATGCGTGTGCGACAGCCCCATGCCCGACAGCAGCCGTTCGGCCGACACGCGGCCGTGGTCACGATGCGCGGCATGCCAGGCGATCCACTCGTCGTCGGTGGCCGGCATCAGTTCGACATGCCCGCCCTCTCCGGCCAGCGCCACCGGCGCGGCACCGTGGCGGCCGGGGATCAGCCCCGACACGCCGAGCCCGGTGCCGGGGCCGATCAAGGCCAGCGGCGAGCCGGCGGCGGGCGTGCCGGCGCGCACCGGCGCCAGTTCGCTGGGCCGCAGATACGGCAGCGCCAGTGCCAGCGCGGTGAAGTCGTTCAGCGCCAGCAGCGTCTCCAGGCCCAGCGCCTGGCGCACCGCCTCGATCGAGAAGGCCCAGGCATGGTTGGTCAGCTTGACGCGATCGCCAGTGACCGGATTGGCGAGACCGATCGCCGCGTGGCGGGGTTGCGGGCCGGATAGCTGCGACAGGTATTGCCGCATCGCCGCCTCCAGCGACGGATAGTCGGCGACCTTCAGCGCGGTGACCGGTCCGATCGCATCGGGCGCGGTCTGCAGGGCGAAGCGGACATTGGTGCCGCCGACATCGGCGAGCAGGCGTGGGTAGGTAGTCATCGCAAGGCGGGAAACATCGGGCAAAATTCGGGCGCTCGTGGCAACGCGCGCACTGCAGCGAATACGTCAGGCGGAGAACACGTCGAAGCCATGACGATGCCGGCTGGCCACAAGTCCCACCGGCAACGCAGGCCCCGGCTCCTGCAGCGCGCGTTCGAATACGGCGGCCTTGGTCGCCCCGGCAAATGCCAGGAAGACGCGCTCGGTCGCCAGCAACGCGGCCAGGTTCAGCGTCACGCGCGCATGCGGCGCGCTGGCCGGGCGCGTCACCACATAGCAAGGCGTATCGCCATTGAGCGCTTCGCCGAGCTCCGGCGCATCGGCGAACAGCGAGGCGGTATGGCCGTCCTCGCCCATGCCGAGCACCGCCACGTCGGGCTGGCGAAACGCGGCATTGAGTGCGCCATTGAGGCGCACCACCGCCCGCGCGGGCTCGGACGCCTCGAGCGCATCGGCGATCAGTGGCACGAAGCTCGCCGCGGCGGCGGCATCGCGCAGCAGGTGTTCCTGCACCAGCCGCGCATTGCTGTCCTCGTGCCCGGGCGGCACCGCGCGCTCGTCGACCAGCGTGATCGTGACCGCGTCCCAGCGCACCGGCCGATAGCGCAGCCGCTCGAACATCGGCACCGGCGAACGCCCCCCCGAGACGGCAAGCACCGCGTGTCCGCGGTCCTGAATGGCAAGGTCGAGCGCGTGGCTGATGGAGGCAGCCAGCGCTTCGGCCTGGTCCAGCGGCGAAGGATGTTCGAAGCGGCGCATGGCGATTTCCCGGATGTGGATTCGTTGCAGCGGACCGGCGGGGCTAACCGGTGGGTAGGCGGAACGTCAGACCTCCTCGTGCCACAGCGCGTCGTCGCGCGACAGCAGCGCGGACGAGGCCGCCGGCCCCCAGGTGCCCGCGGTATAGGGCTTGGGCGGCAGCGAGCTCTCCGCCCAGGTGTCGATGATCGGCTCGACCCAGCGCCATGCCTGCACCTGTTCGTCGCGGCGCACGAACAGGCCCAGCCGTCCGCGTATCACGTCGAGCAGCAGGCGTTCGTAGGCGCCCGCGCGGCGCACCTTGAACGAGTTGGCGAAGTCCAGGTCCAGCGAGGTCGGCGTCAGCGCGACCGTGTCGCCCGGTTGCTTGACCAGGAAGTACAGGCGGATGCTTTCCTCGGGCTGCAGGCGGATCACCAGCCGGTTCTGCGGCGACAGCGTCAGCGGGCGCGGAAAGATCGCATGCGGCACGTCGCGGAAGTGGATCACGATCTCGGCCACGCGCGACTGCATCCGCTTGCCGGTGCGCAGGTAGAACGGCACGCCGGCCCAGCGCCAGTTGGCGATCTCGGCCTTGATCGCGACGAAGGTCTCAGTGCGGCTGTCCGGCGCGATGCCAGGCTCCTCGAGATAGCCCGGCACCGGCTTGCCGGCGATCGCGCCGGCGCGGTATTGGCCGCGCACGGTCTTCTCGGCGACTTCCTGCGGCGTGATCGGCCGGAGCGCCTTCAGGATCTTGATCTTCTCGTCGCGCACCGCGTCTTCGGTCAGGCTGGTGGGCGGCTCCATCGCGACCATGCACAGCAGCTGCAGCAGGTGGTTCTGCACCATGTCGCGCAGCGCGCCGGTCTGGTCGTAGAAGTCGCCGCGGCCTTCGACACCGAGCTCCTCGGCGATCGTGATCTGCACGTCCTGCACCCACTCGCGCCGCCACAGCGGCTCGAACAGCGCGTTGCCGAAGCGGATCGCCATCAGGTTCTGCACCGACTCCTTGCCCAGGTAGTGGTCGATCCGGTAGATCTGCTCCTCGGCGAAGTAACGGGCCACTGCCGCGTTGATCGCCTCGTTCGAATCCAGGTCGTGGCCAAGCGGTTTTTCCAGCACCACGCGCACGTTGGATTGGTTCAGGCCGGTGCGGCCGAACTGCTCGCAGATCGGCACGAACAGGTGCGGCGCGGTGGCCAGATAGCAGACCACGACCTCGGGCTGGCGGGACAGCACCTTGCGCGCCAGCGCATCGAAATGCTCGGGCTGGCGGGCGTCGGCCTGCACGTAGCACAGCCGCGCGACGAAGCTGGCCCAGTCGCCCGGCGGCGCATGCTCGAGGCCCGGCCGCATGCCCTGCTCGAGCGTGGCGACATACTCCTCGGTGGTGGAAGGATGGCTGCCCGTGGCCAGGATGCGCGCCGCGGGATGCAACAATCCGGCGCGATGCGCGTCGAACAAGGCCGGCAGCAGTTTGCGCCTGGCCAGGTCACCGGTGCCGCCAACCAGCACCATGTCGAAATCGGGCATGCTCACCCTGACCTCCTTGTCGCTTGATAGAGACCCCGAAGCGCGGCCGTTGCGGCCAGTTTACGTGAGTCGCGGGCGCTTTGCGAGCCACGCGGCAGCCAGCGGCAAGGGGTCGCGGCGCGGCAGGCATGCTCCATGCAAGCCTCGATGACATGCGCTAGGCTGAACTGCGACATTACCTGCGACATTACCTGCGACATCCAAGAATCCCGCTGGAGAGAGCCCCATGCCCCATCCCGTACTCGAACAAGTGACGGCCCGCATCGTGGCCCGCAGCGCGCCGACGCGCCAGGCCTACCTGTCCCGCACGCAAGCCATGGCCGGCAGCAAGGTGCAACGCGCGCAGCTGTCCTGCACGAACCTGGCCCACGGCTTCGCCTCGATGCCCGAGCCCGCCAAGATCCGCCTGAAGGCCGAGGAACGGCCCAACGTGGCGATCGTTTCCTCGTACAACGACATGCTTTCGGCGCACCAACCGCTCGGAGAGTTCCCCGCCTGGCTCAAGGAGACCGCGCTGGAGGCGGGCGCCACCGCGCAGTTCGCCGGCGGCGTGCCGGCGATGTGCGACGGCGTGACACAGGGCCAGGACGGCATGGAGCTGTCGCTGTTCTCGCGCGACGTGATTGCGCAGGCCACCGCGGTCGCGCTGTCGCACCAGATGTTCGATGCCGCGCTGTATCTGGGCATCTGCGACAAGATCGTGCCCGGGCTGGTGATGGGGGCGCTGTCGTTCGGCCATCTGCCCGCGGTGTTCGTGCCGGGCGGGCCGATGCCCACCGGCATCCCCAATGAGGAAAAGGCGCGCATCCGCCAGCTGTACGCACAGGGCAAGATCGGCCGCGAGGAGCTGCTGGAGGCCGAAAGCCGGTCCTATCATTCGCCGGGCACCTGCACCTTCTATGGCACCGCCAATTCGAACCAGATGCTGATGGAGATCATGGGGCTGCATCTGCCCGGCACCGCCTTCATCAACCCGTACACGCCGCTGCGCGAGGCGCTGACGCGCGAGGCCGCGCGGCATGTACTGCGGCTGGTGCACCAGGGCGAGCGCTATACGCCGATCGCACAGGTGCTCGACGAGCGCGCGTTCGTCAACGGCATCGTCGGCCTGCTGGCCACCGGCGGCTCGACCAACCACACGCTGCATCTGATCGCGATGGCGCGCGTGGCCGGCATCATGCTGACCTGGGACGATTTCGACGAGCTGTCGGCGGTGGTGCCGCTGCTGGCGCGCGTCTATCCGAACGGCCAGGCCGACGTCAACGGCTTCCAGGCCGCAGGAGGCCTGGCGCTGGTGATCCGCGGCCTGCTGGCGCGCGAGCTGCTGCACAACGATGTCACCACCGTCGTCGGCCAGGGCCTGGAGGACTACACGCGCGAACCGGCGCTGCGCGACGGCAAGCTGGTCTGGCTCGACGGGCCGACCGAATCGCTGGACACGTCGGTGGTGCGCGGCGCCGGCGAGCCGTTCGCGCCCGACGGCGGCATCAAGGTGCTGGACGGCAACCTGGGACGCGCGGTGATCAAGACCTCGGCGGTCAAGGCCGAGCATCAGGTGGTACAGGCGCCGGCGCGCGTGTTCCATCATCAGGACGACATGCTGGCCGCCTTCAAGCGCGGCGAGCTGGAGCGCGATTTCGTCGCGGTACTGCCGTTCCAGGGGCCGGCGGCCTGCGGCATGCCGGAGCTGCACAAGCTGACGCCGACGCTGACGGTGCTGCAGGACCGCGGCTTTCACGTGGCGCTGGTCACCGACGGCCGCATGTCGGGCGCGTCGGGAAAGGTGCCCGCGGCGATCCACGTCTGCCCCGAGGCGCTGAAGGGCGGCGCGATCGGCAAGGTCCGCGACGGCGACATGATCCGCGTCGATGCGCCGGCCGGCATCCTGACCGCGCTGGTGCCGCAGGCCGAGTGGGCGGCCCGCACGATCGAGCGGCCCGACCTGAGCCGCCATCGCCATGGCGTCGGCCGGGACCTGTTCGGTACGTTCCGCCGCAATGTCAGCACGGCCGAGGAAGGCGCCTGCACGCTGTTCGCGGACGAAGGCTGATTCACATGCGTTGTCGTCCCCGCGCAGGCGGGGACCGAGTGGCTGGTCCAAGACGCTGGATTCCCGCTTTCGCGGGAACGACAACCCGGCAGCCCGTTTTCCGCTTTCGCGCTAGGCGCGCCGCGGCGTACCGATGGTCGAGGGTGGCGACGAAGCCGGCGAAGCATGCGCCGTATGGTGTAGCACCAGCGCCGTCGACTCGCCATTGCCCGGCACACGCAGCTCCTGCACCGGCACCGCGATATCGATGCCCACCGCCTGCAGCTCGCGCTTGACGCGCTCGTAAAACGCGAAGCGCAGGTTCCAGTAGTTGTCGTTCGAGGTCCAGCAGCGCAGGTTCAGCGTCACGCCCTCGCTGGTGAAGTTGACCACCATCGCCTCGGCCGCCGGCACCTCGAGCACGCGCTCGTCGTCGGCCAGCATATGGCGCAGCACCCGCAACGCGGTCTGCACGTCGGCGCCGAACGGCACCGTGACCTCGATATCGAGCCGGCGCGTCGGATTCTCGCTGTAGTTGGTGATCGCGCTGCCCCAGATCTTGTTGTTCGGCACGCGCAGGCAGACGCCATCGAAGGTCGTCAGCTCCGTCATGAACAGTCCGGTCTCGCGCACGGTGCCGGCAATGCCTTGGGCGTCGATGTACTGGCCGACGCGAAACGGCCGCAGCAGCACCAGCATGATGCCCGCGGCAATATTCTGCAGCGTGCCCTGCAGCGCCAGGCCGATCGCCAGGCCCGCGGCGCCAAGCATCGCGATGATGCTGGCGGTCTGCACGCCGAACTGCGACAGCACCAGGATCACGGTGACGACACGCACCACCCACTGCGTGACGCTGCCCAGCATCGGCCGCAGCGTCGCGTCGACATGGGGGCGGTCGAAGGCGTGCAGCACCGCGTTGCGCGCGCGGCCGCTAAGCCACCAGCCGACCAGCAGGATGGCGAGCGCGGCCAGCACGTTCAGACCCTGGTGCACGGCCAGCTGCAGCAGATAGGCCCAGGTGGCCTGCAGCTTGTCGGCGTCGATGAAATTCAGATCCATAAGGTTCATTCCGGAAGGGATGTCATCAAGCGCGACATCAGGACGCGCTGTCGCGGCGCGTATGCACCAGTTCGCCGGCATCGGGCAGCGGCGTCTCGCTGCGCGTCAGCTGGCGCGGATCAAGCTGATGGGAGAAGCCGGCCACCGAGCCCATGCGGCGCTGGCGGTCCTCCGGCAGCGTCGGCCCGCTCTGGATATAGACGGTCAGCAGCTCGGCCAGATTGACTAGCACGTCCAGATGGGTCCGCTCGTAGCCATGCGAGGCATCGGCACCGAAGCACAGCAGTGCGGTGCGCACGTCATGGCCCGCGCTGACCGCCGCGCCGGCGTCCGAATGGTAGAAGCGGAACACGTCGCGATGGCTGGGGATGCCATGCTCGTCGCACAGCCGCAGCAGGCGCCGCGTCAGGTGATAGTCGTGCGGGCCGGCCGAATCCATCAGCGGAATCGTCACGCCCTCCTCGCGCGCGCCCTGCCCCGGCGCGACCGGACCGATGTCGATGCCGATCACCTCGCTGACATCGTCCTCGATCACCGCGGTCGCGCCGGAGCCGACTTCCTCGGTCAGTGTGAACACCGCATGGCAGTCCATCGGCACCGAGGCGCCGCTCTCGCGCACCGCCTTCAGCGCGGCCAGCACCGCGGCGACGCCGGCCTTGTTGTCCAGATGCCGCGAGACGACATAGCCGTTGTCGAGAATCTCGGGGTTGGCGTCGAAGGCGACGAAGTCGCCGACCTGGATGCCGAGCGTGCGCAGCTGCTCCGGCGTCGCCGCCGGCTCGTCGAGCCGCAGTTCGAGCTGGTCCCAGTTGACCGGTTGCGTGTCCACCGCCTCGTTGTAGACGTGGCCCGAGGCCAGCAGCGGCAGCACCGAGCCGCGATGCCGGCCATGCTCGGTAAACAGCGTCACGCGGCCGCCTTCGGCCCAGCGGCTGGACCAGGTGCCGATCGGCGCCAGCGCCAGCCGGCCGTTGGGCTTGAGCTCGCGCACCATCGCGCCGAGCGTGTCCAGGTGCGCGACGATCGCGCAGTCGGGCCCCATGCCGCTGTTGGCGCGATTGCCGCGCAGCGTCGCGCGGATCGTGCCGCGCCGGGTCAGCTGGTAGGGGATGTCGAGACCGTCCAGCACGTTGGCGGTGTAGTGCACGATCTCGTCGGTCAGCCCGGCCGGGCTCGGGATCGCGAGCAACTCGAGCAGCGCGGTCTTCAGGTACAGCCGGTCGATCTTCAGTTTCTGCATGGATCACGATGCCGGGTGCGGCGCGCCCGGCAGGAATTCAGGATGTAAAGGGGAAGAGCAGATCGACGAAGCGCTCGGCGGTCGGCTGCGGCTCGTGATTGGCCAGGCCCGGCCGCTCGTTCGCTTCGATGATCACGTACTCGGGCTGGTCGGCGGCCGGCACCAGGAAATCCAGGCCGACCACCGGGATGCGCAGCGCCCGCGCCGCGGTCTGCGCGGCCTCGCGCAGCACCGGATGCAGCTGGGCAGTGACGTCGTGCAGCGTGCCGCCGGTATGCAGATTCGCCGTCTTGCGCACCGGCACGCGCTCCCCGGCGGCCGGCACCGATTGCAGCGTCAGCCCCTGCGCCGCGAGGCAGCGTTCGGTCTCGGCATCGAGCGGAATGCGGCTCTCGCCGCCCGTGGCCGCGCTGCGCCGCGCGCTGTGGCGCTCGATCAGCGTCTTCAGGTCGGCCTTCCCATCGCCGACCACCTCGGCCGGCTTGCGGATCGCGGCCGCGACGACCTCGTAGCCGATCACCACGATGCGCAGGTCCTGCCCCGGGCAGAACGATTCGAGCAGCACGGTGCCGCCCTCGGCGTGCGCGGTCTCGATCGCGCTGCGCAGATGCTCCTCGGTGCGGACGTCGACGCTGATGCCGCGACCCTGTTCGCCGAAAGCCGGCTTGACCACCACCGAGCCGTGCTCGGCGAGGAAGGCCAGGTTCTCGGCATCGGTGCCGATCTGGCGCTGCGCGGGCACCTTCAGGCCAACCTGCTCCAGCCGCTTGCGCGTCAGCGCCTTGTCCTGGCACCAGGTCATCGCCACCGCGCCGGTCAGCTCGGACAGCGACTCGCGGCACAGGATCTCGCGGCCGCCGTAGCGCAGGCTGAAGATGCCGGCATCGGCATCGATGATCTCGACGCCGATGCCGCGCCGGCGCGCTTCCTTGACGATCAGCGCGGCATACGGATTGAGGTTGTCGCACTCGCTCGAGCCGGCGAACAGCGGCTCGTTGATCGCGTTCTTGTGCTTGACGACGAAACCGTCGACCTGCACGAAGCCGAGCTTGTGGTACAGCCCGATCGCATGCTGGTTGTCGTGCAGCACCGACAGGTCCAGGTGCTTGCGTCCGCGCGCGGCGAACAGCGCGATCAGCTCGCGCACCAGTGCCTGGCCGACACCGGCCAGATGCGTCTGCGGATCGACCACCAGGCACCACAGGCTGCTGCCGCCGCGCTCGTCGCCGAAGGCCAGCAGATGGTCGACGCCCATCGCGGAACCGATGATGTCGCCGGTCGATTCGTCCTCGGCGATCAGGTAGACCACCGCGTCGTGGTCGCGCTGGCGCCAGACCGTGGCGGGATCGAGCGGCACCATATGTCGCGAGGCGTAGAGGCGGTTGATCGCGGCGATATCGGCTCGGGTCGACAGGCGGCGGATCGTCACGCCCGCGGTGCCGGTCGCTACCGCGGCATCCCCGTCCTCCAGCGTGCGGCGGAACAGCAGCGACGGATCGAGGAACAGCGTCTGCGGCGCCTCGGCCAGCAGCAGCTGCGGCGCTTCGACATAGAGCGCGATATCGCGCCGGCCGGGCGCTTCCTGCTGCAGCTCGGCGGCCAGCCGCGCCGGCGATTCGAACGACGGCGCGAACATCAGCCGGCCCCAGCCGCAGTCGAGCATCGCGTTCGGGCGGGCGGACACCGGAGCGGGTGCCGGGCTTGGCTGCAACGCGGGATCCTGCTGCGCCGGCGCGCCGCCCGCGTCGTGCATCACGGCACGGGGCGCCTGCCCCGCGGCATCGACGGGTGCGCCGAGATGGAGGGAGTCGGCCAGCATCGCCGGCTTGTTGGGACGGACTTCCGCATTGACGGTCGACATTCGATCTTTCTCCTCGTTGTTGTCCGCGTGATGGCTCCTGTCGTTGCCGACAAGGGACTGCGGCCGCACGCGGCGGCCGTTGGCTTCATCGTCGGGTTGGGGGGCTGCCGGTTTGTCGCCAGTCATGGCCGGCCTCACAGGCCATGCGACTGCATCCACCCCTCGAGCAGCGCTACCTGCCACAGCTTCGAGCCCTTCAGCGGGGTGATGTGGGCGTCGGGATCCGCCAGCATCGACTCGACCACGCCGGGCCGGTACAGGCCGCGCTGGCGCGCCGCATCGCTGTCGACCAGACCGCGCACGTAGTCGAGGAAGGGGCCGCGCAGGTACTTCAGCGCCGGCACCGGGAAATAGCCCTTCGGGCGGTCGATCACCTCGGCGGGAATCACCTGGCGCGCGGCTTCCTTCAGCACGTGCTTGCCGCCGGCGGCGATCTTGTGGCGCGCCGGCATGCGCGCGGCCAGCTCCACCAGACGGTGGTCGAGGAAGGGCACGCGGGCCTCCAGCGCATGGGCCATCGTCATGTTGTCGACGCGCTTGACCGGGTCCTCGACCAGCATCACGGTGGTATCGAGCCGCAGCGCGCGGTCGATCGCGCTGTCGGCACCCGGCATCGCGAAATGCGCCGCCAGGAAGCGGCCGCTCGGATCGTCGGCCAGCCATTGCGGCGACAGCAGCTCGGCCATCTCGGACGGCGTGCGGTCGAAGAACACCTTGCGATAGGCCGCGACGCCGCCGTCGGCATCGGTATTGGCGGCCAGCGGCGGATACCAGTGATAGCCGCCGAACACCTCGTCGGCGCCCTGCCCGCTCTGCACCACGCGGCTGTGGCGCGCGACCGCCGCCGACAGCAGATAGAAGGCCACGCAGTCGTGGCTGACCATCGGCTCGCTCATCGCGTGGATCGCGTCGGGCAACGCCTCCAGCAGATCGGCCGCCGGGATCATCATCTTCTCGTGGCGCGTGCCGAAATGCCGCGCCACCAGGTCGGAATAGTGGAACTCGTCGCCGGCCTCGCCGCCGGCCGCCTCGAAGCCGATTGCATAGGTGCGCAGGTCGGGCGTACCCGTTTCTGCGAGCAGGCCAGTGATCAGGCTGGAGTCGACGCCGCCCGACAGCAGCACGCCGACCGGCACATCGGCGACGGTGCGCAGGCGCACTGCATCGCGCAGCGCGGCCAGCGTCATGTCGCGCCATTCCTCGAAGGAGCGCGCCTCGTCGGCGGCGTCGTGCACGAACTCGAGCCGCCACCAGGTCCGCGTTTCGGTGCGGCCGTCCGCGTGCACCGTCATGTGCGTGGCGGGCGGCAGCTTGCGCACGCCCTGCACGATCGTATGCGGGGCCGGCACCACGGCATGCAGCGTCAGATAGTGATGCAGCGCGACCGGGTCGAGCGCGGTATCGATGTCGCCGCCAGCCAAGAGCGCCGGCAGCGTCGAGGCGAAGCGCAGGCGCCGCGCGTCCTGGCTGTAGTACAGCGGCTTGATACCCAGGCGGTCGCGCACCAGGTGCGTGATGCCGGTGTCGCGCTCCCACAGCGCGAACGCGAACATGCCGGCCAGGCGATCGAGTGCCGCGGGGCCCCAGGCATGCCACGCCTTGATGATGACCTCGGTGTCGCCGGTCGACGAGAAGGTATAGCCGCGCGCGCTCAGTTCCTCGCGCAGCGCGTGGTGGTTGTAGATCGCGCCGTTGAAGACGATGCCCATGCCCAGCGCGTTGTCGATGAAGGGCTGATGCGCGCGCTCGGACAGATCCATGATGCGCAGGCGCCGATGTCCGAAGGCGCGCCGGCCAAGGCCGAACAGCCCTTCGCCGTCAGGGCCGCGCGCGGCCTGCACCCGCGCCATGTCGGCCACGGCGTGAAGGTCCGCCATTTGTTGATCGAAACGTATTTCTCCTGCGATACCGCACATCGATGGTCTGCTCCCTTGCCCGCAGGCGCGCGGGACACCCTTGCTTATCGCACGGGGCGATTTCGGGGTCTGCCCGCGCTCATCCGACGCAATGTCGGATTTCGCCTACAGATAATCGAAATTGACAATATTTTCGGGACAGATCGATGGAGAAATGGTTTCCCTGAATATTCGGCGGGGAACCCGGCGGACGGGCGCCAGCCCTTGCTGGGCAAGGCCTGCAGCGGTTTGAAAAAATATTGGAAGTAGTGGCGCCGACGCCGCTTGCGCCGGGCCGGCGCCACGCAGAAACGGGTACGCCCTCAGGCCGGGCCGGGCGTGTCGTGCAGGCGATCGCGGCTCGCCAATGCCGGAAACAGACGCATCCACACCGCCACCACCACCAGCGTGCCGATGCCGCCAAGCAGCACGGCGCCGACCGGGCCGAGCCAGGCCGCGGTCACGCCGGACTCGAATTCGCCGAGCTGGTTCGAGGCGCCGATGAAGACCGAATTGACCGCACCGACGCGGCCGCGCATATCGTCGGGCGTATCGAGCTGGACCAGCGTCGAGCGCACCACCACGCTGATCATGTCGGAGGCGCCCAGCACCACCAGCGCCAGCATCGACAACGGCAGCAGCGTCGACAGCCCGAAGCAGATCGTCGCCAGGCCGAACAGCGCCACCGCGCCGAACATCACGCGGCCCACCTTGCGCTCGAGCGGATGGCGGGCCAGCCAGATCGCCGTGGCCAGCGCGCCGATCGCCGGCGACGAGCGCAGCAGGCCCAACCCCCATGGACCGGTGTGCAGGATGTCGCGCGCATAGATCGGCAGCAGCGCGGTGGCGCCGCCCAGCAGCACCGCGAACAGGTCGAGCGAGATCGCGCCTAGCAGCACAGGCCGGCTGCGGATATAGGCAAACCCGGCGAACAGCGTGCTGATGCTGACCGGTGCCGTCAGCCGCTGCGGCCGCTGGCGCAGCCGCAGCAGCGTGATCAGCGTCGCGGCCGCCAGGAACAGCAGCGCGCCGATGCCGTAGACCACGCCGGGACCGGCCACATAGGCGAAGCCGCCGAGCGCCGGGCCGACGATGATCGCCGTTTGCGTCGCCGAGCTCGACAGCGCCACCGCCCGCGGCAGCTGGCGCGGCGTCACCACGCTGGGCAGCAGCGCCTGCAGCGTCGGCGTTTCGAACGCACGTGTCGCGCCCAGCAGCGCGACGAAGATGAAGATGTGTTCGTGCCGGACCCAGCCGGCCAGACTGGCCGCCGCCATGCCGATGGCGATCGCGGCTTCGGTCAGCTGGCAGATCCGGACGATCTGGCGGCGGTCGAAGCGGTCGGCCACGTGCCCCGACATCAGCAGCAGCACCACCGACGGCAGGAATTGCACCAGGCCGACCAGCCCCAGCATCAGCGCGTCGCCGGTCAGGTCGTACATCTGCCAGCCGACGGCCACCGTCAGGATCTGGTAGCCGATCGTCGTGCACAGACGCGCGCACCAGAACATGCGGAAACCGGGGTCGCGAAAGACCGAATCCGGATCGGAAGCGGCCGGGGTCGTGCTGGCAGGGGTGGAAGGCATGGCGGGAGAGAGAAGCGGCGCCGCCTTGTGCGGTGACGGCTGCCGGGACAGCGGGAGGCCGGTGTGAGGCGCCCATGGGTCGCCATGGCTCGCTACGCCGGCAAGCCGCAATTCTAGCGGAGCGCCGCCATGCGCGCTCGACGCTACATGAGTCCCTTCCGGCGGCGCGGTGTTGGGCCGGTGTTGGGCCGGTGTTGGGCCGGTGTTGGGCCGGTGTTGGGCCGGTGTTGGGCCGGTGTTTGCGGTGTTGGCCTCCTGCAACGTCGACCATGACGGCGAGGCAGGTTTGCGGCGTTTGAGAATGCTTCGCATTTATAATCCGCCGCTTCTCGGGTGACGCCGACGCCGTGATGCCGCTCATCCGGTCACGTGTCGGTCATCGCGCCGTCTCGCGAACCCGATGCCGCTTTCCCGCCTTTCTTCAGGATCCGATCTTGCAAGCCGCCTTCCGCCTGACCGCCGCAGCCGCCGGCGTCGCCCTGCTGTGCCTGTCGTCCCCGGCCCGTGCCGCCGAGCCTGTCGTAACCGCCCAGGCGTCGCCGCAAACCCAGGCGCAAGCCGCCACCGCGGTGGCGGACGCCGACAAGACGCTGAGCACGGTGACAGTGGTCGGCAACTGGCTCGACCAGCCCAACGAAACCAAGGTGCTGGAGCATCCCGGCGCGCGCTCGATCGCCGACCGGCGCACCATCGAGGAAAGCGGCGCGACCAATGTGCGCGAGGTGCTGCGCCGCATGCCGGGCGTGCAGGTGCAGGACAGCAATGGCACCGGCGGCAGCGACATCTCGCTGAACGTCGGCGTGCGCGGTCTCGCCTCGCGGCTGTCGCCGCGCTCGACCGTGCTGCTCGACGGCATTCCGCTGGCGGTCGCGCCCTACGGCCAGCCTCAGCTGTCGATGGCGCCGCTGTCGATGGGCAATATCGACACCATCGACGTGGTGCGCGGCGCCGGTTCCGTGCGCTATGGCCCGCAGAACGTCGGCGGCATCATCAACTTCGTGACCCGGCCGATTCCGCAAACGTTCGCCGCGCAGGCGTCGGTGGAAACCGAGATCGCGACGCACGGCGGCAATGTGAAGACCATGCCGAGCGTCTTCATCGGCGGCACCAACGACAACGGCCTGGGCGGCGCGCTGATGTATTCGGGCGTGCACGGCGACGGCTATCGCCGCGGCAACGACCGCGTCGACATCGACGACCTGATGCTCAAGGGTTCGTACCGGATCTCCAGCACGGACCAGATCACTGCCAGCTACCACTATTACGAGGCGCTGGCCGACATGCCGGGCGGGCTGACGGCCGCCCAATACGCCGCCGATCCGTTCCAGTCGGTACGGCCCTACGACACCTTCGCCGGCCGCCGCAACGACGTCTCGCTGAAGTACTCGCACCAGGACAACAACCGCAAGTTCGAGGTGCTGACGTACTACACCGACAGCTTCCGCGGCAGCCAGATCGAGAGCGAGAGCGCCGGCCGCCGCCGGCTGGGATCGTTCCCGCGGCACTACCACACCTTCGCCGTCGAGCCGCGCTATTCGCAGCTGTTCCGCGGCGCCAACGTCAGCCACGAAGTCAGCGTCGGCTACCGTTACCTGCGCGAGTCGAGCGACGAGCAGGCATCGCGCACGGCGTTCTACACGCCCGGCACCGTCGATCCGACCACGATCGCCTCGCCGATGTACCAATGGCGCAGCGGCGGCACCACCGCCAACGCGGTCTACATCGACGACACCATCAACGTCGGCAACTGGACCATCACGCCGGGCCTGCGCTATGAAATGATCCGCTCCAACGTGACCGACCATTTCACGCAGCGCCGCACCGACATCAAGTCGGACGAGCCGCTGCCGTCGCTGGCCGTGATGTACCACGTCAGCGACAACTGGAAGCTGTTCGGCAATGCCGGCGTGTCGTTCGGCCCGCTGCAGTACTTCCAGATCGCGCAGACCACCAATGGCCTGGCCCCGGAAAAGGCCAAGACCTACGAGCTGGGCACGCACTTCAACGCCAACGGCTGGGGCGGCGAGCTGACGCTGTTCAACATCGACTTCGACGACGAGCTGCAGCTGCGCGGCGGCACGATGGGCAGCCCGGACGCCTGGACCAATCTCGGCGCGACGCGCCACCGCGGCGTCGAGAGCTCGCTGCGCTACGACTTCGGCACGCTGTCGAAGACGCTGGCCGGGCTGTCGGCGTACGCCGGCTACACCTATACCGAGGCGACCTACAACCACGGCACCTTCGCCGGCCGCGACCTGCCGTTCTACTCGCGCCATGTGGCGACCGCCGGCGTGCGCTACAGCCGCAACCGCTGGACGCTGAACGTCGATGGCTTCGCGCAATCGCGCCAGCATTCGCCGGGCGATCCGACCGATGGCACGCCGTACCAGACTGAAGAGAGCGCCAACGGCGCGCTCGGCGACATCCCCGGCTACGCGCTGGTGCACATGCGCCTGGGCTACGACTTCGGCAAGTCGATGTCGAACCTGAAGCTGGCGGTCGGCGTCAAGAACTTGTTCGATCGCCGCTATTTCACGCGCTCGACCGACAACAACCTGGGCAAGTACGTCGGCATGCCGCGCACGTTCTACGTGCAGGCGACGCTGGCGTTCTGAGCGGCGGGTTGGAAGCGCGGTTGAATGCTTGCCCGCGGCACGATGGGTGTCCGCGGGCAGGACGATGAGTCCCCGCATGCGCGGGGACGACGATGAGGCGCGAGCCGCCTAGACGATCTCGCGCGTTTCCATGAACTGCAGGTTCGGGAAGCGCTCCTGGGTCAGCCGCAGGTTGACCATGCTCGGGGCCAGATAGACGTGGTCGCCGGCGCCGTCCAGCGCGACGTTGTGGCCGGCCTTCTCGATCAGCTTCTCGATCTCGGCCGGGTCGCCCTTGAGCCAGCGCGCGGTCGCGCACTCGTGCGATTCGAAGATCGCGTCGACGCCGTACTCGTGCTCGAGCCGGTGCGCCACCACGTCGAACTGCAGGATGCCGACCGCGCCGAGCACCAGTTCGTTCGAGGCGATCGGGCGGAACATCTGCGTCGCGCCTTCCTCGGCCAGCTGCTGCAGGCCCTTCTGCAGCTGCTTGACCTTCAACGGGTTGTTCAGCCGCGCACGGCGGAAGAATTCCGGCGCGAACGACGGAATGCCGGTGAACTTCAGCGGCTCGCCTTCGGTGAAGACATCGCCCAGCCGGATCGTGCCGTGGTTCGGCACCCCGATGATGTCGCCGGCGTAGGCCTCCTCGGTGGTGTTGCGATCCTGCGCCATGAAGGTGATCGCGTTGTTGATGGCCACCGTCTTGCCGGCCGACACGTGCAGCAGTTTCATGCCGCGCGTGAAGCGGCCGGAGCAGACGCGCACGAAGGCAATGCGGTCGCGGTGGCGCGGGTCCATGTTCGCCTGGATCTTGAACACGAAGCCGCTGAACTTCGCTTCCTCCGGCTGCACCGTGCGGCTGTCGGTCGCGCGCGGCTGCGGCGCCGGCGACAGGTCGCACAGCGCGTCGAGTAGCGACTGCACGCCGAAGTTGTTGATCGCCGAGCCGAAATAGACTGGGGTCTGCTTGCCGGCCAGGAAGGCGTCCTTGTCGAAGGCGTGCGAGGCGCCGCGCACCAGCTCGATTTCGACGCGCAGTTCATCGGCCTGCGAACCGAGCACGCGATCGAGTTCCGGATTGTCCAGCCCGTCCAGGATCGCGGCGGTGCCCTTGTCGCCGTGCGGATCGAACAGCTGCACCTTGTCGTCGATCAGGTGATAGACGCCGCGGAACGACTTGCCCATGCCGATCGGCCAGGTCATCGGCGCGCACTGGATCTTCAGCACGTCCTCGATCTCGTCGAGCAGCTCGATCGGCGAGCGCCCTTCGCGGTCCAGCTTGTTGATGAAGGTCAGGATCGGCGTATCGCGCAGCCGGCAGACGTTCAGCAGCTTGATCGTCTGCGCCTCGACGCCGTTGACCGAGTCGATCACCATCACGGCGGAGTCGACCGCGGTCAGCGTGCGATAGGTGTCTTCCGAGAAGTCCTCGTGGCCCGGGGTGTCGAGCAGGTTGACGATGTGCTCGCGGTAGGGGAACTGCATCACCGACGAGGTCACCGAGATGCCGCGCTGCTTTTCCAGCTCCATCCAGTCGGAGGTCGCGTGGCGGTCGGCCTTGCGCGCGCGCACCTCGCCGGCGACCTGGATCGCGCCGCCGAACCACAGCAGCTTTTCCGTCAGCGTGGTCTTGCCGGCGTCGGGGTGGGAAATGATGGCAAAGGTGCGACGACGCGCAATTTCGGATACGAGCGAGCTCACGGTAGGACGTTCGGATGGCTGCGGATGGATCGGGACCCGGCGGGGCGCGGCGGGCGCGGCAGAAGCGCGATGGCCGAGCCGATCGCGCCGCGCCTGGTGTCGCGGTCCGCGGCGGCCGGCTTGGGATCGGCTGTCGCGGCGGGGCGCCCGAGGGGAATGGGCCGTTATTCTACCGGTTCCCGGCGGCGACCGGTTCCGGCGCCTCGCCGCGGCGCTGCCGCTCGCGCAGGCTGCCGAATTGCAGCGCGTACTGATGGGTCAGTTCGGCGCCGAAGAAAAAGATCTGGGCCGAGTAATACACCCACAGCATCAGCGCCACCACCGACCCGGCGGCCCCATACGAGGACGCCACCGCGCTGTTGCCCAGGTAGATGCCGATCAGGCGCTTGCCGACCGAGAACAGCACCGCGGTGATGATCGCGCCCATCGCCACGTCGCGCCAGGTCACGCGCACGCGCGGCAGCATCTTGAACACCACGGCGAACAGCACGCTGACCACGACGAACGAGAAGCCGCTGGAGATCGTCGTGGCCACCGGCGCCAGCCACGACTCGAACCACATGCCGTCCCAGAAGCGCTGCACCACGGCAATCGCGGCATTGACGACCAGCGAGATCAGCAGCATCAGCGCCAGTACCAGCACCAGTCCGAACGACAGCAGCCGCGTGCGCACCAGCGCCCGCCAGCCGCTGGCCGGCGTCGCGTCGGCCTCCCAGATGTCGTCCAGGCTCGCCTTCAGTTCGGCAAAGGCGCTGGTCGCGCCGACGATCAGGATGCCGGTGGCAATCAGCGCGGCCATGCCGCTGCCGCCGGCGCGATGCGTGGCCGCCAGGATCTGCTGGATCGCCGCCGCGCCCTGGGTTCCAAGCAGACCCTCCAGCTGCTCGAAGATCTCGCCGCGCGCCGCTTCGGCGCCGAAGAACAGCCCCGCGATCGAGATCACCAGCACCAGGATCGGCGCCAGCGAGAACAGCATGTAGAACGACAGCGCGGCGCCCTTGCTGGCGGCGCGGTGCGCGAACCACGACTGCACGGCCGCGGACACCACCATGGCGGTGCGGCGCAGCGTATGACGGTCGGGCAGCATGCGGGCCACGCCGTGCCGGCGGCCGTTGCGGTCCTCGGGATCGGGTTGGAACATCGGCAAGACGGCGCTCCCTGGCTTGGTCGGTGGGCTGAGGTCCGGATGGGCTGGGGTCCTGCCACCGCCGGCCGCGGCGGGGCAGCGTTCAGGATACCGCGCCTTGCGGCTGTGCCCAAGCCGGCATCGGGGCAAGGGCCGGCGCGGCCAACTGCTAGAGTTAATGCGGACAGCGCGCCGATCCGTCGCGCACCGCCTTTCGTCCCCCTTTCCATCAGGAGGTACCGTGATCCGTTTTCCGACCGCATCGTTGCGCACCGTCCGGCTCGGCACGCTGACGCTGGGCATCGCCGCCATGCTGGCGAGCGCCGGTTGCGACCGTAGCCAGCCCGGGCCCAAGCCGATTTCGGGCGACACGCCGGCCGCGGACACCGCGCCATCGACCAATCCGCCGGCCCGCAAGGAGTGACGCGCGAGCGCAGCCGCGGAGCGTACCCGTTTCTGCGGACGTACCGTGGCGGGGCACGGTGCGTCCGTCTGTGCGATCCGTGCGTGTCCGGATGCCTTGCATGCGCCCCTGCGCAGTGGATCCGCATGCCCGCGTCCGGCCCGCGCGCCGTTAAGCCGCTGCAACCTGCGGGCCCGGTGGGAGGAAGCGCCGCCGAATCGCGCCACTTCCGCCGTTTTGGCGAACGCATCCGGCCGCTCCTCGCCCTTGCTTCATCCAAACTTCCTCCGTAGGACGGATGTCCGGGCCGGTGCCGTTGTGCCGGCCGGCCGCGAGCCACCGTGCCGCCGATGGCGGCAGGCCCGGGACGGAAACACGGCAAGGGCCGACGCCGCCACCCGGGTTTCAACGCCGCAACAGAATCGGACCGGCGCACAGCGGTGGACTTTCCGCGCTGGCGCGATATCCCGCCAATCCGAGCCTGGGCAAGGGCCGGCGCCGCTTGGCATGCTTGTCGCAACAGCCCCCCGGAAGAGCCAGGATCCACGCTTCAGCCACGGGAGAGCGCCCCACCATGCGTCACCCTCCAGCACGCATGACGGCACGACGCCGCGCCCAACGTCCGGCGCGAGCCGCGCCGTCGGTACTGCAACTGCTGTCGCCCCCGCTATTGCCTGCGCCGCGGTTGCCGCATCGGGCGACATCGTCGTTCTGCCTGGAGTCCAACCGCGTCCTGCCGATCGCGGCCTTCCGCAGCCGGACGCGACGCTAGCTGTCCTCCCGTGGGTCGTCGGCGGCCTGATGCCGTCAGCCGGTCGCCTGTTCGTGCGCCGCTGCGCGCGCCGGCGGCTCGTCCGGTATCCGAGCAGGGAGGAGAGAGACAATGAAAACGAAGCTTTGCGCATTGGCCGCGATGGCCACCTTCTTCTGTACCGGCGCGGCGGCCGGCAGCTTCAGCCATCTGGACCGGTCCGACGATGCCGAGATCCATAGCCATACGGCACTGAGCAACGATATCTACGTCAGGGGCTTCGGCTTGTCATTGGGCGTGCTTGGCGGCAGCGCGGAGGACGGCGAGTCGCGCGGGCAGTGGTCCGCGGTGGATGACGACGGCAAGACGCGGCAGGTGGGTCGCCTGCCGTTCGATCTGCTGGCGGCGTCGGGCGACGCGGCCGGCTACGGCGGCGGTCTTGGCTCCGGATGCTGGAAGCCTGCGTCGTCATTGGCGCCGCGGCGCTGACCGCATCACCATGAAAAAGGGCCGACGCATCGTCGGCCCCGGTGATCGCCGCTGTCCGCGGCGACGCGCTACTCCGCGTGGTTCGACTGCCCTTCGACGCGGATATTGTGCTTGTGCATCAGCCGGTAAAGCGTGACACGCGACACGTTGAGCTCGCGCGCGGCGGGCACCACGTGAAAGCCGTGGCTTGCCATCACCGAGCGGATCGCCTCGCGCTCCGCCTCTTCGCGAATCGCGTCGAGGGTCTTGCGCGGCGCGTCGCTGTTGCCGTGCAACTGCAGGTCCTCGGCCGTGATCTTGCGATTGTCCGTCATCACGATCGCGCGCCGCACCCGGTTGATCAGCTCGCGCACATTGCCCGGCCAGCCGTACTGCATCATCGCCTGCGTCGCGCACGGCGAGAAACCGCGAATGCGCCGATGGGCCTCGTGGCCATGCTCGGCGAGCACCGCGTTGGCGAGCAGCAGGATATCCTCGCCGCGCTCGCGCAGCGGGGGGATCGACAGCGTCAGCACGCACAGCCGGTGAAACAGGTCCGAACGGAAGCGCCCCTCTGCCTGCGCCGCGACCAGGTCCACGTGCGTGGCCGAGATGATGCGCAGGTCCAGCGGAATCGATTGATGTCCGCCCAGGCGCGTGATCATGCCCTGCTGCAGGAAGCGCAGCAGCGCGACCTGGCTCTCCAGCGGCAGGTCGCCGATCTCGTCGAGGAACAGCGTGCCGCCCTGCGCCTGTTCGATCCAGCCGATCTTGCGCTGGTTGGCGCCGGTGAAGGCGCCCTTCTCGTAGCCGAACAGTTCGGACTGCACCAGGTGCGGCGGAATCGCGCCGCAATTGATCGCGACGAACGGCCCCTTGCGCCGGTTCGACGCTTCGTGGATCGCCTGCGCGGCCAGTTCCTTGCCGGTGCCGGACTCGCCCGAGATGAACACCGGGGCATCGTTGTGCGCCACCTTGGACAGCGAGCGGAACATCGCCCGCATCGCCGCGCATTCGCCGATCATCTTGCCCTGCACCGCCGTGTCCGGCCCGCGCGCGGCGTGCAGCGCGGCCATGCCGTGCGCATGCTTGAGCGTGTAGGCGAGCTCGTTGTACGAGAACGGCACGCGCACGTAGTCGACGCAATAGTCGCGGATCAGGCGCCGCACGCGCTCGTCCTCGAGCCGCTGCGGCGACGTGATCGCCACCCACATCACGTGCAGGCATTGCAGGCTCTGCTCGAGCAGCGCGATCTCGGCGTCGGTGTATTCGCTCTCCAGGTCGAGCACGCCGGCCATCGGCCCGCTGCCGCGAACGACCCGCGGCAGATCGCGCAACTGGTGGTGGTGGCGGATCTCCCAACCGGGACCAAACTGGCTCGCATCGATGCCGAAGTTCTGCTGTCGTGATACCACGAGGACCTGCGCGGCCCGCGATGGCGGCTTGCTCAGTCGGTCCATGCCGTTCTCCCGCGCGTTTGGCGTGGCCGCATGCCTGACCGTCTCGCCGCGCCGGCTGGCGGACGGGATCGGGCCGCGGTCCAGTGGTAAGCGGTGCGGCTGGGCACCCATGTGCGGGGCCGCCATTACACGCTCGACACGCTGTGGGGAGGCAGATCGAACATCGCGGTCGGCGTCGTGCCGCTGCGCAGCTGTTCACGGATGGTCCGGCGCATGCTGTCTCGCTCGCGCATCAGGCGGTCGCTGGGGTCATGCAGGGTCTGGCCGGAATAACGGTGATAGAGGGCCTGATAGGTCAGCACGTTGACGATCCATTCCTCGCGCTGCGCGCGCAGGCGGGCGACATCGGCTTCGAGCTGGCGGTGGCGTTGCAACAGGCTCTCGATGGCCTGCCGTATGTTCGGCGGCACGCTGTCGTCGGCCGCGAGCAGGGCGGCAACGGCATCGGCGATCGATTCGTCGCGATGCTCGCGATGGGACTGGCTGGGATCGTGATCGGGTTTGGCGCTGGCGACATCGGCCAGATGGCTCCAGGCGCGGGCAATCGAAGGCGTGGCGGATCGAGTCGGCTCGAGAACGGGCCGATGGACTTCTCCTGCGGTCATGATTCTTCCCCGTTGAACAACATCCCCCGGCACTACACGTTCGCGATTACCACTTGTTCCGCTTATTGTTCCGGCACGCTTGGCGCATGCTCTCGTCGTGGAGGCGAAGCCGCCTGGCGGCGGTCTGTCTGTACGTCCGCTGCAGCGGATCGAATGGGTCTGCGTCGCGCCACTGGCGCACTCCGTTTCCCGGAGTCAACAAGGGGCGCCTCGAAGCGCCCCCGGAAATATGCCTCTAGTTCAGTGCATTTGGCTTCGTTTGTCTAGCCCCCGGGCGGGGCATGCCCCCAAAATCATCCTTCGGGATGACCGTAACAACGGCGACCCACCATGGTGCGCAAGGTAAATAAGCACTTACCTTGGACGCAGAAACGGGTACGGTATCAGCGTTCCGCCATGCCTGGCCGTGCGCAGAAACGGGTACGGTGGGACAAGTATGCAGCGAAAATTCGAACGTTTCCGGACACATCGCCGGCGACGGACGTGAAAAAGGGCGGCCGTGGCCGCCCTGTTCGCGAAACGTTGCTCCCCTCAATGGCCGGGCAGATAGTAGAACTTGAAGATAAAGACCGCGGCGATGATCCACACCATGATCGGCACGTCCTTGGCCCGGCCGGTCAGCAGCTTCAGGCCCGCATAGGTCACAAAGCCGAAGGCCACGCCGTTCGCCACCGAATAGGTGAACGGCATGCCCAGCGCGGTCAGCACGGCCGGCACCACCTCGGTCGCGTCGTTCCAGTCGATATCGACCAGCTCGCGCAGCATCAGGCAGGACACATACAGCAGCGCCGGAGCGGTAGCGTAGGCCGGCACGGTGCCGGCCAGCGGCGCGATGAACAGGCAGGCCAGGAACAGCACGGCCACCGTCACCGCCGTCAGGCCGGTGCGGCCGCCGGCCTGCACGCCGGAGGCGCTTTCGATATAGGCGGTGGTCGACGAGGTGCCGAGGAAGGAGCCGGCCATGATTGCGGTGCTGTCGGCCATCAGCGCCTTGTTCAACCGATCCATCTTGCCAGCCTTGAGCAGGCCGGCTCGGTTGGCCACGCCCATCAGCGTGCCGGTCGCGTCGAACAGCTCGACCAGGAAGAACACCAGCACCACGTTGATGATGCCGATCGACAGTGCGGCGGTGATGTCGAGCTTGAACAGCGTCGGATCGATCGACGGCGGCGCGGAGACGATGCCGTGGAAGGTGTTGCCGCCGAAGGCAAAGCTCAGCAGCGTGGTCAGCAGGATGCCGATCAGGATCGCGCCCTTCACCTTGAGGCGGTCGAGCGCGACAATCGCCAGGAAGCCGACGATGGCCAGCACCGCCGAAGGCTGATGCAGATCGCCGAGCGTGACCAGGGTGGCGGGACTCGCCGTGACGATGCCGGCGTTCTTCAGCGCGACGATGGCGAGAAACAGCCCGATACCGGCGGTGATCGCCACGCGGATCGAATGCGGGATGCCGTTGACGATCATCTCGCGCACGCGCAGCAGCGTGACCAGCAGGAACAGACAGCCGGAGATGAACACCGCACCGAGCGCGGCTTCCCATGGCAGGCCCATGCCCTTGACGACCGTATAGGCGAAATAGGCGTTCAGCCCCATGCCCGGCGCCATCGCGATCGGGTAGTTGGCATAGAACCCCATGATCAGCGTGCCAAGCGCCGCGGCCACGCAGGTCGCGACGAACACGGCGTCCTTCGGCATGCCCGCATCGCCCAGGATGGTCGGGTTGACGAAGATGATGTACGCCATCGTCAGGAAGGTGGTGATGCCGGCCAGTATCTCGGTGCGCACGTCGGTCTGGTGCTCACGCAGCTTGAACAGGCGTTCGAGCGGGGAGCGGCGCGACGGCGCGGCCATGGCGGGTGTGTCGTTGGGTTCGGAAAGGGGTTCGGGCATCGACATGCTGTGTCTCCTGTATCGTTTTGTCCCGTCTCTCGCAAAAGGCAAGAGCCTCCCCGCGCATTGGCCAGGGGAGGCACACGTAATGTCTTACACTTTTGTATACAGGTGCGCCGATACGGACAAATAGACTGTATGCAAAATGGGTGATGATCGCACGAGGGCACGCGCGTGATCTAGCCTGCAGCAGGGGAACTCCGCGCTTGACGTGGGCTCCGATCCCCCGTATAAAGCGCGCTAGATTCAAGCGACGAGGCAACAGCACATTCGTTAGCCACCGTCATGGTACTTCGGTTGTCCATGGTGTCCTTTCCTTGAGTTGCTCTGCCGGAAGCGCCACGCGCCTTCCGTTTTTTAATTTTTTTTAGGAAATGCAAGACCATGAAAACCGGTATCGTCAAATGGTTCAACGACGCCAAGGGTTTCGGTTTCATCAAGCCGGACGAAGGCGGTGATGATCTGTTCGCCCACTTCTCGGAAATCCAGGGCTCTGGATTCAAGTCGCTGCAAGAAAACCAGCGCGTTTCGTTCGAAGTGAAGAATGGCCCGAAGGGCCTGCAAGCAGCGAACATCACCCCGCTGTAAGGCATCGCGCCCCTCGCCTTTCCGGCGAGACGACGCTGAAAGCCCCGCCCCGTGCGGGGCTTTTTGCTTTCCGGGCGTCCGGTCCGGTCGGCCCCTCTCCCCCCGCCGCCCCCGCCGTCCCGCCTTCCCCGCCTTCCCCGCCTTCCCCGCCTTCCCCGCCTTCCCCGCCTTCCCCGCCTTCCCCGTCCTCCCTTCTCCCCGCCCCCTTCCCCTGGTAGCGCGCGCCGGGGCGGATGGGGGACCCGATTTCCCTGGGCCAGCGCCGCAGAAACGGGTACGGGTTCGCGCTGTATCGTCCGCAGAATCGGGTACGGATTCGCGGCGCGCCGCCTTTGTCGAACCATCAACCGTCGCAGAAATGGGTACGCGTGCCGATCATGGCAACGGTTCGAAGCCCGCAGAAACGGGTACGGGTCCGCCGACTTGAAACGCCGTTCAGCGATCCCTGCACGGTGGCGCGCGCAGAAACGGGTACGGTTCGGGCAATTTTTTTCGTGCGGCGCAGAAACGGGTACGGTCTTTTTATGCTGCCTTCTGCTGGCCGACAGCGGACTGTTGGCCGCAGAAATGGGTACGCGCCATGGCTGGCCGATTCCCTGCCTCGGCGCGCAGAAACGGGTACGCCCCGGCGGAGAACTCGTCCCTGCACCGAGCGCGGGCGCGGGCCGCCGTCGCAGAAATGGGTACGTTCCCGAGCGGGGCCATGATTGTTCGGCCCGATAAGTTTGCAAGTGCCCGCTTTTCGTATGCCGTACGTATACGCGGTGGCGCGACGGCAAAAGTGCCGTCTGTCGAGCCGGAAGCCTCGCAGAAACAGGTACGCTGGCCGTTCGATCGAGGCTCGGTTCGGTACGCAGAAGTAGGTACGCTTTTCCGAAGCCACGCCAGCCCGTTCGGCTCGCAGAACTGGGTACGCTGCAGAAACGGGTACGCGGCAGCGGAGCGCAGGTTCGCGCTGGCCGGGCGCAGAAACGGGTACGGAACCGGAGAGATTCGGCCCGGATGCGAGGTAGAAGTGCGCCCAGGCACGCTTATGCGGTGATTCCGCACGGCCTGCGCTCCCATTTCGGCGCAGAAACGGGTACGCCTGGCATCGCCGCAGCTGTGGATAAGCCTGTGCAATGCCGAAGTTATCCCCGCAGAAAGCGGTTCGGGCCTTGCGCTGAAACGGGTTCGGGTATACGCAGATTCGGGTTCGAGGCTTCGCAGAATCGAGTACGCTGCAGCGCAGAATCAGGTACGGAGACGCACGGTTTACGTTTACGGTTCAACGGCTTGGCCGCGCGTATACGGTTTACGAGTAGTTAACCGTAAAGGTATGTATTGCTTGTAGTGGATGACCGCGCGGAAGTGGACAAC
The DNA here is from genome assembly GCF_053903255.1 of Cupriavidus sp. JZ107. NCBI lineage: Bacteria > Pseudomonadati > Pseudomonadota > Betaproteobacteria > Burkholderiales > Burkholderiaceae > Cupriavidus > Cupriavidus sp. JZ107. The sequence goes on from NZ_CP096480.1 coordinate 2,217,968, forward strand.
CCTGCCGGGTTGCCCCCTGCCGCACGGCATGCGAGCTGGCAAAAGAGAGAGAGCGCGACCAGATCAGGGGTGGCGATAGCAGCCGCGAAGCTGGCGTATACGCCGGCCAGACTGGGTGTCGCTTCGGGGTATACGCCCGAATCCCCGAACGTACCCGTTTCTGCGTGACAAGGGTGGCGTCATCAAGTAAAAAGGCGGGTAATTCGAAGCACGCCGATATGCCGATCAAACGTTCCCTGGCCACCCCGGACGACCGCACCGTTACTGACGTCGAAACCGGACCCTCGCGCATCATCGTTCCTGGCAACGAGGCGCCGTTGGTTCCGTCCGAAAAATTTCAGCGGCTGTTCGACGAAGCGCAGGCCATGGAGCGCGAGGACGCCTGGCAAAGTGGCGAAGTCGGCTTCCTGAGCCGCGCGAGTGTCCAGGTCACCCTGCCCTACCGTGCCCCGAAGGGCGCGCCGCCCGTCTGGACGCGCACCAGCGGCAATATCTCGCTGATGATCCAGCCCGGTTATTTCACGCAGCAGCGTTCGGAGCGCGCCAGCAATGGCCGCCAGAAGCTGGTGTCGGAAACCGTGTCGCTTGGTTATCCCTACGGCTCCTATCCACGCCTGATGCTGGCCTGGATCGGCAAGGAGATCATGGCGAAGAAGAAGCGCGGCGAGTTTACCGGCACCGTCGAAGACCGCCGCATCTCGCTCGGCAACTCGCTGTCCGAGTTCATGTACAACCTCGGCATCCCGATGGCAACGGGCGGCAAGCGAGGCACGATGACGCTGGTGCGCCAGCAGATGATCCGCCTGTTCTCGGCGACCATCGCGATCGTGCAGAACAAATCGGCGCCGACCCAGAACCAGACCAACAACCACGAGCCGATGTCGATCGATCGCGTCGGCTATCTGCTGGCCGACCAGCTGTCCACGTGGTGGGATCCGATGCAGCCCGGCCAGGGCTCGATGTTCGAAAGCTTCGTGGTGCTGTCCGAGCCGTTCTTCAACGAGCTGGTCAATCGTCCTGTGCCGGTCGATATGCGCGCGCTGAAGGCGCTGAAGCAGTCGCCGTTCGCGCTGGACGTCTATTCCTGGCTGACCTACCGCTTCTTCACGATTCAGCGGCGCACCGAGATCCCCTGGGAAGCGCTGCAGATGCAGTTCGGTACCGAGACCGAGAGCGAGCGCAAGTTCCGTGCGTTGTTCCGCAAGGCGCTGAAGGACGTGCTGGTGGTCTATCCGGACGCCAAGGTCGACGCCGATTCGTCGAAGGCGCTGATTTTGCAGCCGTCGCGGACCAGCGTGCGCAAGCTCGCCTGAGCAGCGAACCACAGCGGCCACGGATGCCGGGCCCTGTTCGTTGGGGCAAAAAAAAGCAGGTGTTGAACACCTGCTTTTTTGCTGGTTCCCGACGAGTGCCGCGAACCAGCGGCGACGCGGGCGATCAGGCCGGCTTGATGCCGGATGCTTGCTTGCCCTTCGGACCTTCCTTGACTTCGAAGGTCACTCGCTGGCCGTCCTTCAGCGTCTTGAATCCAGTGCCCTGGATTTCCGAGAAATGGGCGAACAAGTCCGCGCCACCATCGTCCGGGGTAATGAAGCCGAACCCCTTGGTTTCGTTGAACCACTTAACCGTACCGGTTGCCATGTGAGTTTCCTTTCCGACGCAAGTTCTTTGTACACGACGCAAACAACCGTTCAAGCACGTTGATTTCTCGCAGATACCGAACGGAAGCCGACGAGGGTGACACGACTTGACGCGACTGTGTTGGGCATCATATCCAGTTTGTCTAACCGTGTCATGTGCGGCGTACAACGCACAACCTCTAATGTAGGCCGATTCTCGACCGATTTTCAAGCACAAGTTTTGAAGATACTTGCGCGGCTTTTGGCATCTCCACTGTAACTAATTCGTGTATTTGAAGAAATCGGTTGATAGCACGGAGGCGATTGTCTAAAGTTTCGCCTACAGTCAAACCGCGCTTTCAGCGCTGAAAGAGAGAGGCCCCGGTGGCAGCGAAAATCATCACGGTGTTCAATCAGAAGGGCGGCTGCGGCAAGACAACGGTCAGCATGCACCTGGCCGGCACCCTCGGTTTGCGCGGCGCGCGCGCGATGCTGGTCGACATGGACGAGCAGGGAACCGCGACGCGCTGGGCGGCGCAGGCCTCCGACGAGCGCCCTTTCCCGGCGTCGGTCATCGGTCTGGCGGCGTCCGGCGGAGCAATGCACCGTGAAGTGCGCAAGTTCGTACAGGACTACGACTATATCGTCGTCGACTGCCCGCCGGCGGTGCATTCGGCCGCGCCTTCCAGCGCGCTGCTGATCTCGGATCTGGCGGTAATACCCGTGGTCCCGTCGCCCCCCGATCTATGGGCCGCGGTGGCCGCCAAGACCCTCGCGCAGCATGCGCAGGTCCAGAACGAAACGTTGACCGTCCGTGTGATGGCCAATATGGTTCAACGCCGCGTTTCCATCGCACGCCAGGCCATCGAAATCCTGGGCGATGACGGCGACTTTCCTCTGCTGCAATCGATGATCGGCTCGCGCTCCGCGTTCCGTGAGTGCCAGGCGATCGGTTGTACCGTGCACGGCGTGGCCGGCGCCCGGGAGGCGGTGCAGGAGGTCGACATCATGGTGGACGAGGTGCTGTCCCTGATCGAGTAAAGAGAATGGCAACGAAGATCAAGAATCTGCGGGCCGGCATGCTGGCGGGCATGGCGGCGGAGAAGAACCGAGCCGACACACTGGATCGCTTCGCCCGCGCCGAAGCCGCGATCGCCAAGCACCCGCACGGGTTGCTGCAGGCGAAGGGCGCCGAAACACGGCCGCCTTTCAGCGCTGAAACTTTCAGCGCTGAAAACGAGGAACGCTCGGCGGACGGCCGGGTCCTGAAGCGCATCCCCTTGGCCCAGCTGCACGACAACCCGCTGAACGCGCGCCGCATCTACGATCCCGCGGTCGTTCAGGAGCGCGCCGCCTCGATCGCAACCCACGGTCAGAAGACGCCGGGCCTCGCGGCACCGGACCCCTCCCGTCCCGGGCACTACATCCTGATCGATGGCCACTACCGCAAGCGCGCTTTGGCGGCTGCCGGCAAGCTCGAGATGGAGTGCTTCGTCGAGAGCGACCTCAGCGACCTCGACTTCTACCGGCTGTCGTTCCTGCTGAACGAGCAGCGCTCGGACCAGTCGGCCCTCGACAATGCCATCGCCTGGCGCCAGTTGCTGGACGAAGGCAAGGTCTCCAAGGAAGAAGATATTTGCGAGCTGACCGGCATGTCGGCCGGCACCGTCAACAAGACGCTGGCGCTGCTGAAACTGCCGGAGTCGGTGCTGATGGTGATGCGCGAGCGTCCCAGCGCGATCGGCATCGCGGCCGGCTATGAGCTGACGCTGTACTGCAAGCTGGCAGGCGAGGAGCGCACGCGCGAGCTCGCGATGCGGATCATGAACGACGGCCTGTCGAGCCGCGAAGTGGAGGCGATCCGCAAGCAGGCGCAGGAAGGCAAGGCGCGCAAGGTCAAGGAGATCAGCCGCCAGTACAAGATCCGCACCAGCGGCGGGGAGTTGCTGGGCACGATCAAGGAATGGGATTCCGGCCGCGTCGTGCTCGATGTCCAACTGACCGATCGGGATGCGCGCGAAGCGCTGCTGGAAGCCCTGAAGGCACGCTTCGGCCTGGACAAATCGCTGCTATAGCAGGCTGCGGAAGGCCGCGCCCCGCTCGGACGAGAACCCGGCCGAGGCGCCCGGCCGGCTATCACGGCTCTCCGGCTTGCCTCCGAGCCAACATGCGTGGCGTAAAGCGAACGGTACGGTGCTCCGCATGTTCGGGCAACGCCACGAAATCACGCCACGCGGCGCGCAGCAGCCGATCCAGTCCACTGGCGGAGTAGCCGGCAAGCGGCTGGCTGGCCTGCTTGGCCTGGCCCCGGGAGGTGGGCGGCAATCTCAGCGGACCCAGCAACGGCGCCGCCCGCGGCAGCCCGTCCGCCAGGCCACGGTCCGCCCAGTGCCGCGAGAGCGCGCCCCAGGCTTCGTCGCCCAGCGTGGCGAGCCGCATCTCAAACTGGCGCGATTCAACGTCCGGCACAACGATCGCCATCCGTCCCGCGGCATCCAAGGCATCCACGGCACCCAAGGCTGATCGCGGCCGAAGCAGACAGCGCCTGCCGCCGTCCAGCCGTAGATGCTCGCCGGTGGCCAATACGACTTCGCCGATCCGCATTTCGCAATCGCCGATCAGATAGGCCGCGGCATTGGCGGTCCGCCATATCGGCGTACCGTCCGGCCCGTCAAGCCAACGGCGAAACGCGCTCACGCTCTGCGCGGCGATGCCCGTCGCGCTGCCATCCGCACCGTGTCCGCCAAGGGACGCCACCGCAGCACCCGGAATCATGAACCCGTCGAAGGGATGGCGCGTCAGCACGCCACGCTGCAGCAGCCAACCAAACATCGCGCGTATCACCCGCATCGCCGCCTGACGCGAACTGTCGCGCAGCCCGCCTTCGAAGGGCCGCCACGGCCTGCGGTCGCGAGGGCCCGCGGGTCCTTGCCAGAACGACGCCGGTTGCGGATCGGCGAGGAAGTCCCAGTACGCCGCCAGATCGTCCGCCGTCATCGTGCGCAAGGGACGCCGCCGCCGTGCCGCCCACAGCAGCAGCCGCTCGGCCTCGCGCCGATAACTGGCCCAGGTATGCGAGCCGGGCCGCTTGCCGTCGAGCCATTGGCGTACCAGCCGTACCTCTTCGCCCAGCGCAAAGCGCCAGTCGCCGCAAAGTGAAGCACAAAGCATATATTCCAGCGGAACGGGATCGCCGAGCCGATCATCCAGCAGCGCGGGCGCCATCGGCGGCCGCTGCGACGGCACCAGCAGCGCACCGACCTGCGGCCCGAGTACCGGCCCGCCGTCGCTGGCACGCAGCGTCTCCCGCTGCCGCTCGAGCCAGTGCCGCACCACGTCGGCCGACTTGGCGCCCAGGCGCGGCACCCCGCGCCACCAGGCGGCGCCGCGCCGGTTGACCCGTTCCACCAGCTCGCCGATGCTGCCGATACCGCCCGCCACCAGCCTGCGCGACAGGCTCGGCCCGAACCACAACGACACCGCATGGTCCAGCGCGGGCCGACCCGGGGACAGTCGCTCCAGCGACGACAACGCGTCAACGCGCCGGTCCATCGCGACATTGGAACGGCCCTTCAGCGAGTCGAACATCGCCGCGATATCGGGGCGGTTGTTCTGCAGCGCGAACTGCACCAGCCGATCGCGCAGCCGCAGGATGCGCTGTACCGCCTGGTACTCGGTCAGCGCCTCGTCCTCGTCCGGGTCCAGCAGGTAGCGGTTGGCGATATCGACCGCCGCCATGCCCTGGGCATACGCCCGCACCACGGCGAATTCCGTCCGCGTCAGTTTCGAAGGATCCAGCGTGTCGTCCCGTACAGACATCGACAATCGGCCTTAAGTGATTGATTGATAACGACTTTCGGAAGACGGGTAGCGCAACCTGCCCAAATTGCTACCCGAAGTGTAATGTAAATTATTTTCTCGGCACACCTGCCCGCCATCGCCTCCGACCGGGCCGAGCCCCGCAAAAAAGCGCCCCGGACATCGGTCCGAACCCTAAGAAGGCGGCCGCTTTGCGATTGACGTAAGGGAAAATCCTTAGCCCGCCTCCAGCCTTGCGCTGCGTACGCATTCGCACAAAAGCGACTTACCAACCATCTGGCGAGCCTTGCTTTCCTGTTTTGCCCTGCATATGCTGGACCGCAGAATAAGTGAAAGTTAAGTCTGTCTTTAGAGGGATCGAAAGCGTGCAAACACGCAAACGGGGCGATTGCATCGCGCTTGACGGGAAGGGACGGCTGCGCTGAACGCTGCGCCGTACTAAAGCGGGGTGGATCGTAGGGAGGGGCAGGCGCAACATAGCGCCGCACTTCCGATCACACGGGCGACCGTCGCGGCGCACGTGTCGCAACAAGAACGAGAGCGGCATGGCCACCATTCTGTTGATCGAGCCTCATCCACTACTGCGATTGGGCCTGCGCCAGCTACTGGCGCAATCCGAACTCCCCGTCCACGTCATCGATGTCGAACCGGCCGCGCTGCCGTCAGCCGATGATGCCCGGCTGCGCGACGCCGACCTGCTGATCTACGGCTGGCACGACGATGGCAGCGGCACCTGGCGCGCGATGGAAGACGTGTGCCGCTACCTGGCGCCGCAGCGGGTGCTGGTGCTGGCCGATGGCCTGCCCGCCGCGATGGCGCAGGAATCGGTGCCGCCGATGGTGGCGGGCCTGCTGTCGAAGAACTGTTGCGCCGAAGTCCTGGATGCCGCCATCCGGCTGGTGCTTGCCGGCGGCGAATGTTTCCCGGCACTGATCTACGCCGATCCGACGCAGCAGGCTGCCCCGCGCAGCTCCGCCGCGGACGGGGAAGGGCAAGGGGACGTGAACCGGCCGGACGAACCGATCGAGTCGACGCGCGCGGTGCCCGGCTGGCCCACGGACATTGCCATCCGGACCGCGCCATTGATCCAGCCCGATATCGAGACGCCGTCGTTCGGCTCGCATCTGCTCAATATCACCGAGCGGCAATACGAGGTGCTCGCGCTGCTGGCGCGCGGCTACCCGATCAAGACGGTCAGCCGCGTGCTCAATATCTCGGTGGCCACGGCCAAGACCCATGCCTGCACGCTGTACCACCGTCTGCATGTGCGCAACAAGGGCGAGGCGGTCTACGAAGCGCTGCGGCGCGGCGCCAAGCTGAACTGGCCCGGACCCTCGGCGCTCGGGGCGGTGCCGTTGCACGCGGACGGCGTGCGGATGCCGGCGGTCTGTCAGGCGGCGTGATCTCGGCAGCGCCGGTGACCGGGGGCATGTGCTGGCGCGAACTCATCCTTTCGGCTGAGACACTTCATGCCAATGGTCGAGGCGGCCCGGGAGGCGGCTTGCTAGGCTTATGGACATGCACGCCGGCAGTCACCTCGCCCTCCTGAGCTCGCCCGAGTCGATGACGACCATCCTTCTGGCCAACAACGCGATCATGGTGCGCGCGCTGTCGCGCTACC